>CBDFJF010000001.1:2580000-3178793 GCA_965248265.1 Candidatus Latescibacterota bacterium | reverse complement strand
CAGCTGGTACGATCCCAGCACAGTGCCGCCAAACTGCTGCACCACACCCGCCCAAAACAGCGGCTGTCCTGGCGTATCGGCAGGGAAGCTCAGAACAACCCACACCGGATCAATACTGTCCGCTGTCGCTGTGATCGCGGCCGCACTCAGCTTGGCATCAGCGTCAACGAAGGCTTGCACCGCGTCTGCTGTGAGCTGAGCTTCGGCCGCATTCGCAGACGCCGTGCGCATCGCCAGTTCGGCGTTAATCTCGTCAATCGTAGCCTCAGTCAGTAGCGTCATTAGAAGGTCTCGTTGTTAGCGATCGTGAAACTTGTGCCCGTTCCGTTCAGTGTGTCGCCGTGGAAAATATTGTTGGTGATAATGCCGTCCTCCGCGAGCGCCCCGACATCGACGGCGTATCCGGTATTGTCCCTGAATACATTACCAACGATGCATGGGGCCAAACACCGTCGCCGAGTTGCAGATGTTGATGGCCTTTGAAGAGCACAGGTAGAAGCCACATCCCTGAATAACCGTTCCCCAAGATGGCCCAACGTGAATCGCGTTCCCGGTGGTGACTGATGTAAACTGACAGAACAAAAAGCTTCCCATGCTGTGTGTTATTGCCAAACGTGACACAACTGGAATCGAAGGTGCCGGTGAATGTGCAGCTTTGGATAACCGGCGCGTTCATAGCGACGGCGACGTCTATCCCGTTGTGATCCGAACCGGGGAAGTGGCACCGATCAACAAGGAAATAGTCCCCTGCCGCGTCGGAACAGTCGATGCCCGAGATCGTGTCGCCGCCGCCAGACGTCGTCTTGAAGGTCAGGCCAATAAGCTTTACATGCGCCGCCGAGAGCGTACAGCCGTGCGCCGTCGTCAGGCTACCGTCAACAATCGCATCAATCGACTCGCCCATGATTGTGAGGTTGGCGACGTCGGCAGTGAAGGACTTGTAGGTTCCGTCCCTGACGAAAATCGACTTGTGCCCGGCGTCGATGGCGTCGTCGATCTGGTGGAAGCCGCCCGTCTTCGGGTTGTGAACGCCGTCGATGTCGACGATCGCCGAGAACGGCATCGCGCCGCGTATCTCGCGCGTCACTGCATGTGGCACGGCGATCGTCACCCGAGTAGTCTCCTGTCTGGTTGCACAAATTCAATTTGGTCCGAGCCCGCCATGATATACGAAGGTGTGTCCTGCCCTGGATACGACTTCACCGCCACATCCCGCAACGTGGTCCCCGGATAGGTGTCGGAGATCACCGGCACCCCCAACTCGTTGAAAATGTGGACCGTCTTGTTGTCGTAGGCGACGATCACGTATCGCCCGCTCGGATCGGCGGCCGTCGCGGCAACGTCGAGGTCGGGGATTGAGTCTTGCGGGTCGATCGTCGAGGTCAGGCGTTGCTTCCCGCGCGCGAACTCGGCGTAGACTTCTGCCGCTGTAATGGCTGTAGCGCTAATGACAACACCGCCGATCTGGCCGTCGATAAAACTACTCGGAGTGCCCGCCCCGTCTGAGTCGAACGCTCCCAAAAATACAGCCGCCGTAGAGTTGTCCATCGTTCCCGAAAACGCGCCCGACCCGAAAGCTTGCCCGTTCAAGTAAGCCGTCATGGTCGTGCCGTCCCATGAAACCGCACAGTGATACCACTTCCCCGTAGAGAGCGCCACGGACGTCTGGGTTATTGTGGTTGACGAGCTATTTTCGAGCGAGATCGAAAGCGTTTCGTCCGAATTGAGTTTGAACTGCCAAGACTGATTAGAGCCGAGGCTTAGATCCCATTTGGTGGCGACTCCTCGAACGGCCCCCGATGCAATGTCCAGTTTAAACCAAAGCATCGCGGAAAAGGCCGTCACGCCGTCAAAGTCGGCATGGTCGGCCAATTGCAGCGACATACTCGAAGCTGAAACGAAGTCGGCGTAACTGCCGGTAGGTCCGCCGGACGCAAATGTCACGGTGTTGTTGTTGGTCAGGTTGTGCGAGGCTGGCGTCAGGTCGTTGACGTTCGCCAGTGGCCACGCGGCCCGCACGTCGCCTTTCATATACGGCGTTGCCTCTGAGTCTGTGAATCGAATCAGGCCACCCTTGGCGTCTTGGTCGGCGGCGTTTAGGTGTGCGATATACATCCCTTGGTCACTCGGTATGAAGATTTGCGAAGAGCCATCGCCGTTCCAAGAGCGCGACGGCAAAACTGCGGGGCGTTCAAAAACGGCAGCATTTGTCCAATCGATGTCGCTCCCATCGCTCGCGTTGTTGTCGATGGCTTCATCGCTCGCCCACGCGTCGGCAGTAATCGTGAAGACACTGCGGCGCAAAAACACAGAGTCACGCGTCCCGGTGCTTTGGATGAAAACCAATTCACCCCCAGGAGATAACACGAGGTCGGCAAAGTCGCTGACGCTCGAAGTGTCGTACCAGTCCTCGTCGGTGGGATTGTAAACTGAGGTTCCGGCGCTGTGACCGCACGCCCACCAATGGCGAGGGCGGCCTAAGGAGTCCGTTTTTTCGGGGTCGCGACAGGCCCCAACCGAATAAATGTTGTTATGCCCGACCGCGACGCTCGCCACGAGCGTGTAATATCCAGTCCCGGCGTTGCGGTCCGAAATGTCGCCAAAGTGCTCGCGAATTCCAACAGTTGTGTGGTCGTGTGCGCGGTCTAAAAGCAAATCTATTTCAATCGCGGCCCACCCGTCGTTAACCGTTCGGATAACACCATCGAGAAAATGAACATCCTCGTGCCATCCGGTAGTTCCGGCGATGAAATTTGCGTCTGTCCCATCCGTCCCGCCAGTGTCAAATTGCATGTAAATTGACCCGGCTTCACGGTCCCACCAGATCAGACTTTGTTGGTCCTCTGTAATCCACATCGCGCCGTGAATCGGCGGTGCTCCAAGCTCGGCATACCACGACGTCGCCTGAGCCAGTTGCATAAACTCGTCGAGGTCCCACATCTGGTCGGGGTCGTCGAGGTCAACGAAAATCACCCGCTGCGCGTTTTCGTCGGTGCCCGTCTCAATCGTATCTGGAAAGCGAACCAGACTCTTGCGCGAGAGCACCATCGCCGTGCTCACCGGGTTCGTCGTGCTCATGAACCCCGACGTGTTCAGCGCCTCATAGAGATGGTCGTTCTTGATGCGCGAGTTGTTCATGCGGTCGACGTCAGTTGGATCCTCGACCGCGAAGCGCTCACCCAGGGCGCTGTAGGCGTATTGATTGGGCTCGTTCATGAACTCGGCCCCACGTAGGAGATGTTCGAGTACTCGTCCTCTTCCTGAACCCGCTCGCTGGTCAACGTCACCCAGCCCGACTGCGTGCGCTCATCAGCGTCCGCTACCCCATACACGTCGTACCCCGCAGCCGACACCCGGCCGATCGGCTTGTAGCTGGGCGGCATCTCCTGCGCCTCGATGCGCAGCTGCGCCAGCTCCACGTCCGGCTGCAGGCCGGTGATCTCGAAAGCCGTGCGGTTGAGTCGGTAAAACGTCGTCCCTGATGCATGCTCGGCCGCACTCGTGTTCGCTTGCGCCCGCGTCGTCGTGAACGCATTGGTGGCGTAGGTGACCGCCGTGACCTTCTCCACCTCGCTGCCGATGAGGACGTAATCGTTGACTCGCAGCAGCCCGTTGTTCGTCGACTGCGCCGTGCCGGCCCCGGCCGTCTGCGTTGCGCTCAGCGTACCAATCGCTATGGGACGTTTGCTGGGTGGCAACCAGGGGTGATCGATCCAGGCCGCATCCCCCAGCTCCACATCCACCGCGTTGAAGAAGGTGGCGAACTCAGGCAGCAGCCGGCGCTGCGAACGCCACTCGGCGATGTGATCGACGAAATTCGTCGCCGTGGTGTCGTCCTGAATCAGGTCAGATGTGTAGCCACCGGCCACCGACACATCCTCCGTCTGCTCCCGGCCCAGGCTGTTCTCCGTCTTGTAGCGCAGCTGCGAGCGCTTCATGCGCCCGTCCAAATTCGGACCGACATAGTAGTTGGTGCCCGCAGAGGAGTCGTTGACCTGGCCGGCCGAGGCGTGCTTTATCAGCAGCTGCGTCTCGGAGTTGACGTTGTCGACCAGATAGTCCTGATCGCCCTCGACGTAGACGCCCTCGTCGTCCTTGATGCCGTCTGTAACGAAGGTCGCCGAAGCATCATCGAGCAGCTTCGTGGAGCCGGTCACCGTGCAGGTGCCCTTCACCCGGTGCCGGCCCGAGGCCACCTTGATCTTCGTGTACTCGCCCGTGGCCCGGTCCAGTCCGTAGCGCAGGATGACCTCGTTGATCAGGTCGCGGTTGGGCGTGCGCGCCACCGTGAAGTCATACTCCCACTTCGACGGCTTATCCAGCGGGTTGAGGACGGCCATGTTGACGTCACCCAGGAAGGTGTGCGCCGGCACCCGGCTCTTCTCCTGGGCCACCACCTTCCACTTGCCCTCAAAACTTTTGAACACGTGCATGCCCGACTCAAAGCAAAACTCGTTGAGCCAGGCGATATGCACGGGTTGATCCAACGAGAACGCGAACTTCCACCCCGTACGGTCCGTGGCCGCCGTGTCCAGGGCCGTCAAATCCACCACGTCCGTGCTCAAGTTCATCAGCACCTTGGCCCGCATCACCGCCTCGATGACGTGAGCCGGATTCTCCAGCGGTGCGCCCGACGAGGTGATCACCGGATTCGACGCACCGTCGCTGTTGTAGTAGGCCGTCAGATCCTCAAACCCGGTGATCGCCTGGTAGATGGTCAGGCTCTGGCGATCCAGCGTCTGCTGGTCGTCATACGACAGCTTCAGGTAGATCTCGTTGATGGTGGCCGCGCCCGTGCCGTCGATCTCGACGTGATACAGCTCGAAGGCCCAATCGTCCGTGTGGTCGGCGGCGGTGAGGGTAATGCTCTTATCGTTTGTGGCCGAGCCAGAAGCCTTGGAGACGGCGTTGTAGAAGACCTCGTAGTCGTAGCTACCCGAAGCCTTGATCTCCAGCGTGATGGCCGTCAGCGTGCCCAGCTTGGGCACACCGCCCATGTCCACGTCCAAATTGGAGTTGAGGACGATGGCGGAGCCGACCGTGTGGTCCCCATCGCCCGTATCGAACCAATCCGTCACGTCGTTGGTACCACGCGGCAGGATGGGGGCGACCCACATCTCGCGCGTCTGGTCGTTGATGGTAAAAAAGCCGCCCGTCTGCGTGTAGTTGAGGACCTCGCCGCGCCGCTTGGCCTGCGGGTAGTACTGGAAGGGCTTGCCGTTGACGTCGTTTTGCACGCAGCTGGTAAAGGTGTAGTTGGAGCGATCCACGCAGCGGCATGGGGCCAGCACGGAGAAGCCGCCCGCCCCGTCGAAGGGTCCCGTGTTGAGCACCCCAAAGGCCACGGGGATCACCTTGCCCACCGAATCCATCGGCGGCTGGACGTAGTCGATGAGGTTGACCCGCTCGGCCGGGATTTCACGGAAATCTTTGTCCGAGCCGTCGATGGCGTCGAACGTCATCTGGGTGGGCGAGTAGGGATAGTCCTCGATCACCAGCCGCATCATCTCGATGGGGTCCGAGGCCGTCTCCGCCCCGGTGACGAACAGCAGGTAGATGCGCATCTCGTCGTTCTCGAAAAAGAACGTGTCGACGTCGTTCGAAACCTTCTCCAGATTGACCAGCACCAGCCGGGCCTTGCCCACCGAGGCCAGGCCGCCCCCCACGCGAATGCGCGTCCACTCCATCTCCAGACCACCCACAGCCAGATTGTCCCCATACGTGTTGGCGCCCACCGTGATCTTGCGCGAGCCGTGGCGCTTGGTCGTGACCGGAACGCCCGGCGCGTCCGCGTCGATCTCGGCCAACCAGGCGATGCGGTACCAGGCGTTGTCCTTTTCAGTCAGGGCCGTCGTGCCCGTCAGGTCCTTAGCCATTGAAAAACTCGCCAGAAAAATTAGGGGCCATAACATCACGCACTCACGTCCTTGAACAGCTGGATGATGCCGTTCCACTTGCCGTTGATCTGCTCGAACTCCCGCAGGCCATCCAGGTAGTGCATGTTGGTGTGGTTGGTCCCAAACGGATCCGTGTAGGTGAAGGCCGTCTTACTCATCGAAAGCGTGTCCTGGATGTAATCGCGCATGGCAACAAAGTCGGCGTCCGACTGCTGGCGAAAGTGTAGCTGGGGATCCTCGAAGTCGGTGCCGTCGCCCATGTCGGCGATCTTGGCGCCCCCGTTCATGGTGCGATTCACGATCACGGGCTGATCCTCGCCAGGGATGTAGGGAAACTTGGGGGCCTGGATCGTGATCGAGGCCGCGCCCGTGTCCAATTTGATCGTCGCCATCGGCCACTACAGCGGCTGGTAGCCTCGCGACACATGCTGTGCCTCCATCAGGCGCCGTCTCTCTGATGATGCGCTCTGACGGTCTCTCTGTGCCCGGGACACGATGCCGAGCACGGCCGACTGCAAGGAACCGAAGTCGATCAACGACGTGATCGGGAGGCGAGTGCGGTTCGCGGTAAGCCTGATCAGCTGCGACGGGTCCAACCAGATTGGGGTCAGATCCAACTCAATAACGTCACTCCAGTGCCTGCGGAACTTGGCCAGATCGTGCGGGATGTAGGCCAGATTGCCCCAGTGCCTGGGCTCGTGGCGGTTGGCGTCAAAGTACATGTCAACCGTGTCGCTCCAGTGCCTGCGGAACTTGGTCAGATCGTGCGGGATGTAGGCCAGATTGCTCCAGTGCGTGGGGCGGTGACGGTAGCGTAGATCCTCGACCATCTCCAGCGTCTGCCACCAACGACGCTCATACTCCTTAAGACCCACAGGGATATCCACCAGATTGCTCCAGTGCGTGGGCTCATGGCGACCCGCCTCGTCCACATACATCTCCACGGTCTCGTGCCAGGGCTTTTGCGTAGGGGTCAGATTCAACTGGAAGGGATCGGATGTACCCGACGTGCCGCCACCCGTCGTGATCGCCGGTTTGGCTGCGCTTGTCGTCGCCGTGCCGGAGAGATGACGGCGTCGCACCTCTTCGGTGCGGCGGCTGTCTTCGATGCGCTTGGACAACTCCATAAAAATGCGACGTTGAGCGAGGGGGTCGGCGCCGGCCGCACGCGCCTGGATCGATGCCTGCTCCCTAAGCTGGGTCTCACGAACAAAGAACTCGGAGCGCAAGGCGCGCTCTAGCGGCAGCATGGCCTCAGCTGCTGTGTTCGCGGCATCAGCGACCTCGAACATGCGCTTGGCCGCGTCGACGATCGTACTGTCTTTACCAAAGGCAAGGTCGATCATGTCTCGGAATTGATCGATGTGCAACCCAGACTCGTCAAGTGCCTGCTGAAACTTTGGAATAATCTTTCCGCTCTGTGTTGCTGACCCCTCCGCAAGTCGAAGCATTTCGAAGAAGCTTAGAAGAAACTCCGTGTGACTCTGCTCCTTGGAGCCCTCTTGGAGTAGTTCCATTGATCGTCGTAGCGGCTCGAACGTGTTTTCCTGAAGAGCCTTGATTTCCGCTGAAGTGCCTGAGTACTCCTCCAACAAGCCGTGGACTGAGCGGTTGGTTTCGCGTGCTGCTTCAGCGACACTGCGAATTTGATCCGCAAAGCGATCGATGGGATCACGAGCCACACCAAAGACATCGAGAACACCGTGCACAGCGCTCACACCTGCTCCAATCATGTCCCCACGGGCCAGGTTGGAGGCGGCCGAGAAGAACCCCTGCAGCTGCGGCTGCAATCGCGACATCACCCCGACCAGCCCATCAACGACCTGAAGCTCTTGCTGACGTCGTTTGTTCACCTCGGCCTGGGCAATGATGATCTCCTGCTCAGTAGTCAGTCGCTGTCTTTCTTGCAGATGGAGTTTGCCCAGCGCCTTGAGCTGCAAATCGTTCGCGCCGTCCATCAGCAGCTGAGCGGACTCGGCTGCCTGTGCTCGCCGCAGCTCAGCTTGAGCACGAGCGTCCAGATCTTGGATCGCCTGGAGTTCCAACTCCCGCTTCTTGCGCCCGATCGTCACCTCGACATCAAGGTTGCGACTGGGCATTCCGCCGCCCAGAGGAGTTCGCTCCTCCTCTTCGCGCCCAGGGTGAACCGTTATGCCTGGCAACATGCCAGTGCGGTAGCGTCGCTGCGTCTCATAGCGCCGAGGTCGCTCGGGGGTCAACCCCATCGGCTCGCTCATCTGAGGTGAGTGCTGCTCTTCGATGCGCCGCTGGCGCTCGTTCAGCTCGATGCCCAGGAAGTTTTTGGCGCTGATGTCCATCAGGTTCATCTGCCGGTTCAGTTCCCAGAACGCACGCACGTTGCCTTCGGCTGCGCTAAGAAGATCCGTCACCAGTCGGAGTCCACCCGCCGCACTGTCCTGATCACCCAGGGCGATCTTCAAATTCGTCCAGGCCACAGCGACGCGGTCGATTTCAAGACTGGCACTGTTGGCGGGAACCTCCAGGTTCTTCAGCTTCTCGCCCATCAACCGAACGGCTTCATTCACCAGCGCCGTTTTCTTCTCCAGGTCACCCAGCCCAGCGAACATCTTGTCCGTCGCAGAAAGGATGATGCCGGCGTCGTCCAAAAACAGCACCGAGCCGCGCTGCAGTCCGGTGAAGATCGTCTGCACGAGTTGGTTGAAATCCTTGCCAAAAGCCAACGAGTAGGCGCGCAGAAACTGCATGGCAGTACGGGCCTGCTCGAAGGTGAGACCCGCATCGACCGCCGCGCCCACGCGCTGCATCAACTCCAGATCCGAGATCGTGCCTTGCGTCGCTTTGCTCAGCTTGGCCAGCTCAGTCGTCGCGTCGGTACCCGCTTTGCGAGCCAGGCGCTCGAACGAGGACGAGGCGATGTTGACCTGATCGTTGAGCTTGACGATGTCCAACTCGAAGGCAGCCAGACGACGTGCGACTTCGATTGAGAACGCACCGATGACGACCCGCTTGAGGGAGACGAACGACTTCTCCATGCGAGCAACCGTCTTTTCCGTCGAAGAGATGTCACCACGCATACCACGGAAACTGCGCTCGAAGTTGTCCGACGCATTGTCCTCGTATTCGGCCTCTAAGACGACTTTACTCGTCCTCATACTCTCCACCATCGTCGTGGTCGTTGCGCGCCTGGGCTTCGGCCTGATCTTGGGCTATGCGCTTCATCTCGGATTCCACTGTGTGAATGGCCAACACATCGTCCAGGGTCGTTGCCAGGTCCATCACCGGCACGCCTGCCACCTTGAGATGGGCCGCTTTCCAGATGCGCCGGAAGTACGGGTCCTGAAAGGCGACGTCCTTGTTTTGGTCGCTGGCGCGGCAATCTCTACAGGTCTGTTCAATGGCTGCATGCTCTACTTGCTCGATCATGGGACAACTCGAGCACCATAAGGTGTCTTCATCCATCACCAGATGGACGCAGTCCCTCAGGTGCTCGATCAGTTTCCCTCAGTCGCTCCCTTGCGTTGTGGCTGCCGGTACCGGGCCGCCCCTTCGAAGATGACATCGGCCATGCGATCGATGTGGCTGGGTGCTTTGGCCAACAGGAACAGCTTCCATAGTGGTAGCTTACCGATCCACTCACACCACGCTTGGCCGTACAGTTCCGTGTATTCCTTCACCACGTCCTTATGCCTGACCGGAATCTTCTCCACCTCACTCGTGAGCGGCACCCACTCGCCCTTCTCGTTGAAGAATCCGTATCCACTGTCTTCAGGCTTGGCCGCCGCTTGAGCCTCTTCCAGCACCGAGCACCCGAACTTGAGCCGGGTCTGGGCCACCTTGTTTACGACTACGCCGCCATCCTGAAACACACTCTCGTTCATGTAGCCAATCCGTTCCTGCGGCGTGGGATCGCGCGCGAACAGGCTCTGCGTGGTGCCACTGCGCTCCTCGTAGATGCACACTTCGGTACGTGTTTCCGATAGATCGAAAGCCATCAGTCCATCTCCCCCGTAAAGAGGTGGAGGTCCGCAGGCACGGGGGTTACTGCGGTAAAGGCCAGGGCCACCCTCCAACTCAACATCAATCTCCCCCGTTTCATTACGCGTGCAGGTAATCGACCTGCTGGTTGGCGACCTGAATCATGATTGGACCGTAGGTCGCATGCTGCTGGACGGCCGCCTCCTGGCTCAACGTCATCACCCCCACACCGCCACTTTGCGGAAACCCGTTGAAGCGGAACTGCGGGAGGATGAGCTTGACATCATAGGAGCCCGAGGCGCCCACCATCTGAATCAGCAAGTTGAGGTTGGTCTGATTGAGCACGTAATCGCGCTCGGTGGCATCGTCGAACTCCACATCCAGACTCAAGCTCTCTCGGCGCCGGCCACGCTCAGCACGTTTTGGTTTGTCGACGCCCGAAGGCTCGTAGACCAACTCGTCCGGGATGTCGAACTCGGACGCGTAGGTGAAGGAACGCACCTTGGCGTTGATGTTGGTGCCGCCCGAAAAGGTGCGGCCGTCGAAGGTGCCGGCGATCGTGAAGGCGCAATCACCCATCTTCAGATAGGTCTCCGAGATCTCGGCCGGACGCGCCGTGCCTGGCGTGGTGTTGCTACCCGAGGCGAAGATGCGTCCACCTAAGCGCACGAAGCCCTTGCGCTCAGCCGACAGCTCGAACCGAGACAGCATGCATCCCGTCCACTGCTTTTTGAGCGCTGCGCCGATGTGATCGAGGACCGTGAAGGACGGAACCAGATAGTCGTTGTCCGGCTGCTCGAGATGCAGACCCTGGTTGTCGGCCCAGTTGTCGTTGGTAGCCGTACCCGTAAAACCCGTGAAGGACGTTGCCGTCTTGCCGGTATAGGCACCGGCGTTACCAGAAGCCTCGTTGACGATCGTACCCGCCGATGGGAAGGACGAAGTGTCTTCGACGGTAAGGCTCGTCAGCGGCACGCTGGTGCCGTCCTGGGCGCCGTTGGTGAACGACTTCGGGTACGGCGTGATCGTGTGCGTCCGGTACCCTGCTGCAGGCTCATTGGCCGGAGACTGATTCAGGTTGCCGAAGTGGTAAGCGGCGTACAGCGCCACTTCGTGCGGCCGCACCCTGGGGATGTCTTCATCGCCTTCGGCATGCCGCGCCAGAATATCTTGCTCGTCGGCTTCCTCCGCCTCGGTGCCGATCAGCTCCGTGCCATCGGCCAGCTCCACCATCTCCGTGATCGGATCGGCCGCGTTGCGGAAGGTCGCCGCGATCGTGGCCGCCGAGTCGTAGCTGGATTCCTCCACCTTCGAGATCGAACGCCAACCTGAGAATCCACGCTTGGTCGCCATGCGCTATCCCTTCGCTTTCTTGCTGCGCGTACGCTTCGCCTTCGGCATCGTTAGACGATCCCACTCGGTCTGCCACTGATCGGCCGAGTCCTGGGTGTCCGGGCCTTCCCACTCGGTCTCGTCATTGATGCTGATGCGCAGGGTGGCGCTGATGGTGCGGCCGCGCGCGTTGCGCTCCTCCTCGCGCTCCAGGCGAATGGTGCTATCGCCGTTAACGACTTCCCGCAGAATCATTGCAGATAACCCGTCTGGTTCGTATCGAATACCGTCCACTCCACCGTGGGATTGGTGCCGTCGTCCATGACCAAGCCCTCACAGGAGACGATCTGCGTACCCAACCCACCCTGCACCCGCGCCTGCGTCAGCTTCACCATCGGGAACAGCCCCTGGGCACCGTAGTAGACGGTAGCGGCACCGGCCAACGTGGCCGAGACGAAGTCGAACTCCAACCCCAGCACGTTCTGGGCGGTGAGATAATCCAGGTAGGTGGCGTCCTCGAACTCGACCTCGAAGCTCAGCGTCTGCCCACGGCGATCGCGCTCGGCCCTGGCTCGGTTGACGCCGCTGCCCGGCTCATAGGCATCGTCGCTGATCAGATTATTGTTGTAGCGGTAGTTGAAGCTGCGAATCTTCGCCGAAATTTCGGTCGCCGGGCCTGGCAGATCTTCGGCGCCCTGGTTGTAGCTGGCCGGCAGCGTGACTCCTCCATCCACCCGGATGAACACCTTCATGTCACCGCACTTGAGCGCGGGACCATAGGTGGGCGCGGCGCCCAGGCTGCCAACGGTGACGCCCGTGGTCGCCGACTTGCCCGAGCCTACCACCTGCGCATTGGTCGTGAGCCAGCCCTTGCGCTGGGTCGACAACTCAAGGCTATCGACGGCCAGGTTGTGGTAGAGCTGGTAGAAGGTGGAGGTATGAAGGTCGAGGCCGGTAAAGGTGTTCTGGGAATAGTCGGTCGTGTAGGGCGTGATGATGTGGCGACCGGCTGACGTATCCTGAGACGAGGTGGTGACCGAGCCCAGGGTGTATGCCAGCATCGAGGCCAGAAACGGCGCGCGCGTCTTGTTCTGCCCCAGCTGCCCGGACACATCCCGCGACAACTCTTCCTGCGCCTGGGCTTCTTCGGCGCCGCCTACCTCGTCCGTGTCGTCAGTGAACTCAGGCGTGACCGTCAAGGGATCGGAGTTAACCCGGAACGGAAACAGATCGGCGTCGGCTTCGGCCGTGCCCCAGGTGTCCTGCGACTTGATGTAGCTGAAGTAAAACTTGCGGTCGAAGCCGCGTAGGGTAGCCATGTGTTATCTCCTCAGTCCGCGCTGATCAGTGTGACCTGCGCCAGGACGATCCCGTGAATAAGCCAACCCCCGTTTTCCTGTGGCCCGAAATAGTCGAAGTCCGGTGTGTCAAGGACGAACACGTCGCCATCCTCGGCGATGCCGTCGAGCTGGTCCGATTCGGCGTGCGTCGTGGTGGCGAACGTCTGCAGCCGCAAACGGCGGCGCAGGTAGGCCATGATCTTCTTGAACTCCTGGTCGACGGTGTCGAAGTCGGCCCCCGCGTGCCACACGTCGAACAGCAGTCGATAGCCGTGCTCCCACTCCTGCATGGCCGAGCGATCATCTTCGCCAGCGCCGATGCAGAGCACCCCGATGGCCGGTAACTCGTGATCGTAGTACAGGTCAAAAGGGTCCTCTTCGTGCCGGCGAATCTTCTCATGCACGGTGGTCACGTTGGCCGTATCCCCGAGCCAGGCGTCCGCCTGGACGCAGTTCTTCCCGGCCGTCTCCAGCAGGTTGAACGCGTTCTTGCTGTCGAAGGCTGTGGCCATCAGCTCTCCATGTGCTCCACAGCCATCTCCTCAAACACCCGCGTGTCGCGCGGCACCTCGAAAAACAGGAACGGGCGACTCTTGGCCTGATAAGCCGCGTAGGCCACGTTGCCCGTGACCATCTCCAGACTCATGCCGCCGCGTCGGTACCTCGCTGAGGCGCCCGCAGCAGCAGCCAGACGGCCCGTGTCGCGCAACAGGTTGGAAGCTGGTGTGATTCGACGTCCTGAGGGTCGGCGTCGCCCACGCACGGTCCCTGAGCCTCGTAGCTTGCCCACGCCCCCCCAAGCCGGCACCTCGACCCCGTCGCTGCGTCGATACTGAGGCTTGTAGAAGTCCCAGGTCACACCACGGAAGGTGCCCCCGTGCGCCAAGCGCCTGAACATCATCGCCGTGCGCCCGATCATGTAGGTGTGGATGCGCCGCAACAGGGCGCGCGGCTGTCGTAGCCGTTGCTTGAGCCGCACCTCTTGCTGGTCCATCTGGGTGTGCGTGATCTTGATTTTTAGGGGCATCAGTTCAATCCGAAATCGTCTAGCGTGCCAGCGTCCCCCTGCAGCACATTGTCCTTGTAAGCCCCGCGTGAGAACACGGCGTCATAGCCGTCCGTGCTGGACCACGCCACCGAGGAAGAGGCCAGATCCGCGCCCGCACTGTCGTAGATGTCGATCTTGCCATCGCGGATCGACTCCAAGGCATCATGAGCCATCTTCCAGTAGGTGGCCCCCTGCCCCGGATTCTTGGCCGACTTGTTGATCTCGCGCAGCTTGAGGAATCCGAAGTAGGCACCCAGCCACCGCGCACACAGCTCAATCCAAGCGGGCGTATCCGTGACATCAGCGAACTTCTGATTCGTCGACAGCATCGGGAACCGCGTGCCGACCATGCCATCCACCATCTTCGAGGCGTCCGTCACCCACTTGGTCTTGTCGGCCGCAGTGATCGAGGTCGGCAAGGTGTCGGGAAGCAGGGCTTCCACGTCAGTGGTGGTGGTGTAGCTAGGCATGGGCTATCGCTTGAGGATTTCTGGGATGAAGCGCGCCGGGACGATGCTGCTCTTCTTCTTGGGCTGAGGCTGCTTCATCATGTCAGTGATGTAGGTCTTGCCCAGCTCAGCAAATCCCAACGCGCGCACCATGTCCGCCTGCAGTCCTTCCGTCAACTGCACGATGATCCCCTGCGACCCATCCGGGTTTACGACCGTGGCGATGACCAGCTGATCGACGACGGCTTGTTCGCCGCCGCCATCAGATTGCCCCCGTGCGGGGCGCGCGGCCCCGTTATTCTTCGCCATCCGTCGCCTGTGCGATGTTCTCGACCAACTGCTCTTTGGTGACGCCGAATGGCGCCTCGACACCGACCTGCGCAGCGATCTCACGCAGATCGTTCATGGGCTTGTCCTGCCAGCCCTCCTCGAGCACGATCGCGTCGCCTATGGAGTCATCACGACCGGCTTCGTCTGCATTGGCGTCGTCTTCTTCATCTTCCTCTTCTTCGACGAACGGAGCCACCCAGGGCACCCACTCACCCCGGACGCCACTCTTGTCGTCCGCGTCCGGCTCCCACTGCAGGATCGTGGCGTCTCCGGGTACTTCCTCCAGCTCAACTTCCGTGCAACCCAGTCCGGTGCCTGGGTTTTTCAGCTCTTCCTCCAGGCGCACATTGAGCCCTTCGACGAACACGGGTTGGCCGGTCGCAAACTCCAACCCCCCCCTGCGGAAGCGGCCGTCCGGCCACTGTGCCAGTGTCAGTCTGTGTATGACCATTCCAAACCTCTTCGTTGATATGGGTGAAGGGATGCGACCCCATCACAGGGATCGCATCCCTCATGAACTTTCGAATCCGCTACTGCGCCGTCCTGGTTTAGGTCAGCGTCGTCAGCACCGCGAACTGCCACAGGCCGTAGCCGACGTTGTAGCGGCTATCAACCCCGAAGACCCACTCGCGACGCATGAAACCCGTCTCCGTGTTGTCGCCCAGCATCCCCGTGTGCATCGGCGACCCGTCATTGAACGCGCGCTGCTGGAAGATGAACGGCTTGATCGGTGCACCGACGTAGAACAGGTAGAAGCGATCGTTGTTCGTCAGGCGCGGATTCACGACCACACGGGCGACATTCTTGAGGATGTTGTCCGTGTTGCTGATCGTGCTCGTCTCCGTCGTTTGCAGTGCCGCCTTGCGATGTTCCTTGGGCACCATGCAGATGAGGTTGGAGCTGTTCAACTGCCATTCCTCCAGGAACGGCTCGTTGCGATCGTCCTTGAAGCCGATCAGGGCCTCGATGGCCTGGTGCAACGCCGCCTCAAACTCGGCCTGTGTCGGTGCCGAGGGCGTGGCCACGTTGTAGGTCAGGTCGTTGTCCTGCGTCCCTGAGCTACCCTCGGAGTGGTCGGTGTCGAAGAAGAACTGCGAGTCGTAACAGGTCGTGGACTCGCCGTCGATGATCAACGTCGACAGCAGCGAGTCGACATGGCGCCGGGTGCGCTGGGCCATGTCGGTGACGCGCAGTCTGACCTGTCCGGTCTGGTCGTCCTCCAAATCGTCCTTGTCGACGCTGATGGAGGCTTCGTAGTGCTTGTTGACGATGGTGTAGGAATGATCGAGCAGTCCCTTGGGAACCCGCTCATCGACCCACTCCCGCATCGTCGGGGCCGTACCGAGCCACGCGTACTTCTCCTGATCCGCCGAGGACGGAACCTCAGTGGAGATGTCAGGATAGATGGGGGTGGCTGCCTCGTAGGCCCGATAGAAGGTCGCCTTCAGACCTTTTTCGAGGACTACAGGATCAACAACTGCCATGTTTCATCTCCTTGCTAAAGCCGTCCCCCGTGGCGGCTGCGATTGAAAAACTCTCTTCTACGGATGGCCCCTTTAGTTCAGGGCGATCTCGAGCGTGACTCCGATGTCACCGGCCGTGGTCTCAGCCCCGGTGCAGTTGACGGCGAAGTACCATGCGTCGCCCGGATCACCGTCCAGATCAGCCGCCGTGGCCGTCAGTGTCAGATCGGCCGCCTGCTTGGCCGTGAGCCCGTCTACATCGTAGTCGGCGGCGGACAGCTGCTGCTTCTCGGCGGTCCCTGACAGGTCGTACTTGTATACGTTCAGCAGCTCGTCGGTGGCGTAATTCGGCTTCACCATCGCCAAGACTTTGCCTGCCAGCAGTGTTGCTTTTCGGCCGGCCGGAACGGTGAAAATGTGCCCGAATCTCTCGCCGACGAACGTGCTCAAGCTCCCCGAAGCGATGATCTTGTCGCCCAATGCCGCCTGCACGGCCGGCCCGATGTCGACGAGGACCTCGGTGGACGACACGAACTGGGCGATGATGCCACAGTAAACGTTGCCGGGTGTGAGCGTGACGGTTTGGTCATCGCTGACGTACACCCGCTTGCCGATGTCCGTGATCGCCATGCCGGTGCAGGCAAACGAGAACAGGCCGCTGCGCTGCACGCGTACCTCTTTGTCGCCGTTCGAGCCGCCCGAGTTGTCCATCTTCTCCCAGGCAACTCCCGAGAAGATGAAGGACGCGGTGTCCTGGGCGGCGACGGCGTACCCTGCCGTGTCGAGGGCGACCATACCGCCGCGGTAGACGATGTCGATACCGCCTTCCAGCTGGAGGATGTCGCCGTCGCGGCGTTCGGTCTGCCGATTGTCCGTAAGTGCTGCCATTTATCCTTGCCTCTTCAAAGCGTGAGCCCCGTGCCCGCGTTTATCGTTTTAGTGCGCACCGCTTACTATCAGCGGTCGATGCTGTTGGCCAAATCTTCCTCACTGACTTCCATCAGCTCGTAGAACTCGCGATTCTCGGCGAATTCGACTGCCGCCCTGGCTTGGGCATCGGACTGCGTGTCATCGGAGGGCCTCTTGTCGGCTCCGCCCACCTCCTTGAACTCCACCACCAGCTTGTTGCCCTTGGCCGCGTCGAGGAGATTGCCCAACAGCTCCTGGAAGAATTCCAGGGCCGTCTGCTCTTTGCCCTCGGCAAAGGTGATGGCCTCCCGGTAGTCCAACCGCTCCATGAACACCGCCAGGCCGGTGCTCTCATCGAGCAGCGCCGGAGCCATACCACGCTCCTTGAGGCGATCGCAGTAGATGCCGATGGCGTTGCGCTTCGTCTTATATGTGATGTCTGCCAACCCCTCCGAGACTTTCTCGTCGATCGTCGCGGCCGTTTTCTCCTCATATTGCTCAACGGCACTGGTGGCTGCGTCGTTGACGATCTCAGCCAACTCAGCCTTAGTCAGGGTGACAGTGCCGTCTCCGGCATCTGCATTCGGTTTGCTCATTGACTCGCTCCTTTCAGCGAAGGAATTGACTATCGTTTCCCCGTTTTCTTCGAGGAGCGAACTCAGCTCTTCGAACAGGGCGGAGACCTGACTCCGCTTGTCCTCAGCCGCCAACTCCTCATCGTAGATGATGCGCCACAGCTCGTCGGAGGCGATCCAGCGGATGCGCTCCAGCTGCTGCATGGCGTCTTCGCGCAGCATGGTCTTTTCGATCAAGCCCTCGTCCTGGAACAGATCGCGCAGATGTTGATACAGGCGTTTGAGCACATTGTTGGTGGCGCTTTCGTAGGTGACGACCTCTCCCGCATCCTCCGCCCACGCCACGTCCGGCAACCCTTTGGTTTGGGGAGAAACCGGACCGATCGTCCAGATGGCCGGCCTCGTTATCATGCGCCAGAGACCACCGACTGCGAAGGGGTTCATGTTCCTGACCATCGAAGACGAGACCGGGTTCATTCAGTGCGTCGTCCACCCAAAGCTGCAAGAGAGACTGTACGACATACTCATCCAGCCTTCCTTGATCCTCAGCGGAGAGCTGCAGGCAGCGGGTAACTGGCGTGGCCTCGTTCTCGCCGACGCCTGGCCCATGGAAGGAGTGTTCGGAGGCTACGTCGGCCTGCCTTCCGCCAGCGGTGGCCAGGACCAGTTATCACTCACACCCGAAGACCGGGCAGCTTGAGCATGCCGTCACAGAATCCAGATCGGACCAAGATCGATCAGACCGCGATGGATGAGCCTGTCCTTGAGCTATCCACGAACGGAGCTCTGCCAGCCCCCAAGGGTCGATCGGCCGCCGTCAACACGCCCAATCGGTTCGAGACACTCCATGTCGAACTGGATCCGTCCCTCGATGACAACCTGATGAACGGCGGCGAGAGAACCCGTGTGCCAACCCAGTACTTCGTCGACAGCTCGCGCTCCATCCTGGCTGAGAACGACAGTCCCGACGTCGGTTTCCGCTTCAGCCTCAATCCCTACCGCGGCTGTGAGCACGGATGCATTTACTGCTATGCCCGGCCTACCCACGAGTACCTCGGATTCTCCGCCGGCCTCGACTTCGAGACCAAAATCCTGGTCAAGGAGGACGCTCCCCAGCTTCTCGAGGAGGCCTTTCACAAGAAAGGGTGGCAGCCGCAGACCGTCGCCCTGTCCGGCAACACCGACTGCTACCAACCGCTCGAACGCCATCTTAAACTGACCCGGCAATGTCTGGAGGTCTTTCTGCAGTTCCGCAATCCCGTCACCATCATCACCAAGAACCATCTCGTCACCCGCGATGTTGATCTGCTGCAGGAATTGGCCCGGCTCGACCTCGTCCACGTCACCCTCTCAGTCACCAGCTTGCGCCCGGAACTCACGTCGATTCTGGAACCCAGAACCTCGCGACCCAAACTGCGCCTGAAAGCCATCGATACACTGGCAAGCATGGGAATTCCCGTCGGCGTCAACGTGGCCCCGCTGATACCCGGGCTCAACGACGAGGAGATCCCCTCCATTCTCAAGGCGTGCTCCAATCGAGGCGCTCAGTGGGCCAACTACATCATGGTGCGCCTGCCCGGTCAGGTCCGCCCCCTCTTCATTGACTGGCTGGAGCGCAACATCCCCGATCGCGCCGCCAAGGTCATCAGCCGCATACGCGAAGTCCGTGATGGCAATCTGTCTGATCCGCAATTTGGCTCACGCATGCGCGGCAATGGCCAACTTGCGGAAATGATAAAGGAATTCTTCGAGATCAACCGGCGGCGTCAAGGGTTCGACGATGCCGTGACCCGCGCCCTTTCGACCGACCATTTCCGCCGCAACACCAGGGACCAGCTGGAACTCGGCTTCTGAAACACGTCTGATATCTCTACACCGTAACCTCGGGCACACACGGCTGTATCCAGATCGCCACACGGGATCCATCCCATTATCTGCCCTCGGATGGCTCAGGTCCTTCAGCCTCTCTGAGATCGGCTGGCCCCGGCATCATCTTCGGACCGGTACACCTTTTGCGACTGCCACTCTCACACCCCCAACGCATACTCTTCCCATATGCCATCTCCGCTGATCAAGGGGTACCTGCGCGCCACGCCCGGAGGGCCCGTATGAAACTGACGAACAATAGGTACCGATGCGACATCTGCCAGAGCGTTTCAACGCCGGAATACGTACGCGGTTGGATCAGTGACGGGGATCGCGAGAGAGAGGTGGAACCGCACGAAGCAGCCGTGAAGCATGTGTGCGTCGTGTGTGAGGTCCGGGGTGTATACTACCTCGGACTGCCCCCTGTTTCAGCCCTGGAACAGCAGGCGACCGGCAAGCCCATTGGGTAACTCGCGTACCCAGGCCGAGTATCTTCACCGCGAGCATTTGTCAGAGAGAATCGGCGGGCGTACTATCTGCTCTTTCTCTGAATCGAGGTAGCGTTTGAGCCTGTTCCAGGCCATCGTCCTTGGACTCGTCCAGGGACTCACTGAATTCCTGCCGATCAGCAGCACCGCTCATCTGCTCATCGTGCCCACCGCGTTGGAGTGGCCCGATCCGGGGTCCGGATTCTCAGCGGCGATTCAACTCGGTACCCTGGTAGCCGTATTCGTCTACTTCGCCGCCGACATGCGCCGGCTCTTCGTCGCCGCCATCGACAGTCTGCGCCATCGAAACCTGCGCCACTCCAGCGATTCGGTCATGGCCTGGTCGATCATTCCGGGAACACTCCCGATCGGCATTCTGGGGTTGCTTTTCAAGGACCAGATCGACAACGATGTTCGCAGTCTTGAAGTGGTGGCGGCCGCCCTCATCGCGCTGGCTCTCGCACTGCTGCTGGCCGAACGGGTGGGCAAGCAAGTCAAAAGCCTGGACCAGCTGGGCTTCTGGCCTATCCAGATCATTGGCTTGTGCCAGGCGCTGGCTCTCATTCCTGGTGCTTCGCGTTCCGGGTCGACGATAATGGGTGGGTTGTTTCTCGGCTTGCGGCGCGCCGACGCCGCCCGCTTCTCATTCATACTAGGCCTGCCAGCCATCGGGGCCAGCGGACTGTTCAAACTCGTCGAACTCATTCAGTCCGACGTCAGCGATCAGGAAATCCTCGCCCTCGCGGTCGGTATCCTTGTGGCGGCGGTCAGCGGTTACCTGTCCATCGGCCTGCTGCTGAGGTTTCTCGAGCGACACGGGACCCACGTTTTCGCCTTTTACCGTATCCTGCTCGGCCTCGGTATCTTGGCCGGCTACGTGTTATAGGTAATACACCCTTGTACGAATGCGAGGTCTGAATTTATGAGGGATTGGCGCCATGCCGACCGCTGGCTGATGGGAGAAGCCTGGACCGGTTCCACCATCCAGCGGCACGCGACCCAACTGTGCGACCTGATCGGACCACGCTGGGCGTCTTCGGCGGCGGAGCGGCAGTGCGCCGATTACATATGCGCACAGCTGTCCACATGCGGCCTGACACCGGAGTTGCAGGAGTTCGCTCTGCACACCTGGGCTCACAGCGAAGCGGAGGCCCGCTTGTTGCCCGAGGCGATGCCGATCGAGCTGGTACCCGTCATCGGCTGTCCCACATTCAGTGTCCGCGCCCCCGTAGTCGATGTCGGTTTCGGCACTCCGTATGAGGTGGAAAGCGCCTGCGATCGAGGTCTGCAAGGCGCCGTCGCCTTCATGGAGCTGGCGTATCAGCCCTTCACCGACCCCATACCCATGCCCTACCGGCTGCGGGATCTGGCCGCACGCGGCGCTGCCGCCGTCCTCATGATTGACTCCAAGACGGGCGGGCGAGCGGAGCTTCGGTGGGCACATGACATGCGTGAGGACGGATTTCGCGACCCGCCGCTGCCAACGGCGACGATCTCGAGGGAGCAGGGTGCGCTGTTGCGAAGGCGCATCGGAGACTTGCTTGAAATCAAGGTGGAAACCGAATCCAGCCAGGCACCGACAGCCAACGTCTGCGCACAACTTGCCGGGGACCTGTGGCCGCAGGAGCATTTGGTCATCGGCGCCCATCACGACACGGTGTACGACACCCCGGGAGGCAACGACAATGCCTCTGGAGTCTGCGTCGTCCTGGAAACCGCGCGCCTGCTTGCCGAGCTATGTGACACTACCGGTCAGGCACCCGGACGTTCGATCCGCTTTGTCACCTTCAGCGCCGAGGAGCAGAGCCTGCAGGGCTCTACCGCCTTCGTCGCCTCAAACTACGCTGAGGCGTCGGCACAACGTCCGCGTCTGGTCATCAACCTCGACGAGCTGTCGACGGGCCATATCAAAGGCCTGGTGTTGGCCTTTCCACATTTGCGACCTTTGGTGCAGGAGCAGTTCGACGATATGGGGGAAAGTCTGACTTGCCACGTGATGGCCCAGCTCGACGGCACTTCAGACCATTTTCCCTTTATCAGGGCTGGAATCGATGCCGCCCATCTCTGGCGCTGGCGCTTTCGCGGCCGCCACGCTGACTCCGATTTCCACCATGAGCCTGCGGACACGGTCGACAAGATCAACGTTCGGGAGCTCAAGGAGTATGCCGGGCAGTTGGCCCGATTGCTGCTGCGCCTTGCCGACGTCCCTCCCCCACGCTGGCCGTCCAACGATCTCACCGATGAGGACATCAGGCACAGGCTTGAATGCGAACAGGGCAGCGTCGTCCGAGTGAGCTGACCGAATCGGGGAAACTCTCACCGCGAAGCTGGGTGTTCAGTGCGAACACTGGATGTTCAGTGCGAACACCTTTAGCGGGTGCTCTTGCCCGCCAGCACGAACCAGATCGTTCTCAACATGATCTTGAAATCGAGTGCCAGAGACATGTTCTCGATGTAGTAGAGGTCGTATTCCAGCCGTTCCTCGGCGATGCGAGCAAACTCCTTCGACTTTAGATCGAACTCGTGCTTCGACTGTGCCCACCCGAGAAGACCCGGTTTCACATTAAAGCGACGGTCATACAACGGAATCTCTCTGGAAAACCGCTCGACAAAATAGGGCCGTTCCGGCCGCGGGCCGACCAGGCTCATATCGCCATTCACGAAATTGAGGCATTGTGGTATCTCATCCAGATGCAGCATCCGCAGCAGACGTCCCATTCGTGTTATACGGGGATCGTCGTCACTAACCCAGACCGGTCCTGTGCTTGACTCTGCGGCCTCTACCATCGAACGAAATTTATACATGGTAAAGACCCGGCCTTTCTCTCCCACACGTTCCTGATGGAAGAGCACGGGTCCCCTGGAGTCGAGTTTGATCAGAATGGCAATCAGCAGCCACAGCGGCAGCAATCCGATCAGCACGGCCGACGCCACCGTGAAATCGATGGCGCGCTTGAGCGTCATCTCCCACGGCGCCATCAAATGCGGCTTGAGCTCCATCAACGGCACGCCGTGAATCTGACTGGTACGCACGTGTCCCATGACGATGTCGTACAAATCGGGCGTGATGCTGAAACTGACCGCAAGGCCTCGTCCCGTTTCCACGATCTCAAGGACCTCTTCGTGTGAGTTGGACTGCAGTGCGATCAAGACACTGTCGATTTCATGCTTGGTCAGAATTCCATGCAGATCGCGCTCCTCACCCAACACCGGAGTGCCCTCGACCTCTCCACCTGGGTGCTCCTCCTTGGCCCCGACGAAGCCGACGATGTCATACCCCTCCGCTGGCGCTTCACGCAGCGAATGCAACAACCGAACACCTCGCACTTCGCTTCCCACGATGACGGCCCGGCGGCGGCCAATTCCGCTGACGATGAGGTATTTCTGGACGCTGGTCAGGGCGAAGCGACCACCGGCTACGAGGCCAAACAACAGCAGCCAGTACATCCCCATCAGCGCTCGCGTGAACGAAAGACCGCTGCTGTCCAGGGTGGCAATCATGAACAGTACAGTGCCCACGGAGATCACCTTGAGCACGGCGATCACTTCATCAAAGCGGGATGCGATGCGAGGCGTTCTGTAAAGCCCGAAGGAGACGAACAGGATGAGCCACAACAAATAAATGAGGCCGACGGCCAAGCTGTAGAACTCGACTACGAAGAAGAAGGAGGGAGAGGCGTCTGTGCCATGCGTCTGTTGCCATGCCTGTTCGGCGCTGCGAAGGATGCCGCCAACGTGTTTCGTCCACAGCAGCAACATCGTCCCCAGGTTGATGGCGATGAAGTCGACGAGCGCGAGCAGGAGCTTTTCCTGGATCCGCGACATGCTGCCTTACTCTTCCTCAGCGTCTGAACGCCGGGTCGGTTGCCAAACAGCGTAGCGGCTGCCTGCGATGAAACTCAGCACCCCGAAAAAAGCTCCCAGATTGACGGCACAGAAGTAGGTCGCCACGTAGAGAAACCCCAGGCGGGCGATTCGATCCGGTACGACAGCGCCCAACAGGGCCAGGGCATAGAAGCCGACCTGGATCCAGAACATGGTCGCGTAGAAAGGATCTGTCATGCTCAGACCGCTGGAAACGAAGGCCGTGATCAGAATAAAGGGCACGGCCCAGCGAATCACTTTGTGTGACAACACTTGGAAAGCGAACATCCCTTTGAACGGATTCAAAACGCCGATCTGCGACACCAGACCGTTCAGGCTGCGGGCGATTATCCGCTTGCGACGGCGGAACTCCTCGGCAAAGCTGTGCGTCGTGTTCTCATAAGCCAGAGCCTCGGGCACATAGACAACGCGCGCGCCGCCACGCCAGACACGCAACGGCATTACCAGATCGCTGATCATGTCTGGCTTCAAATCCTCGAATAGTTCCTTGCGCATTGCATAGATCGCGCCGTTCGCGCCTACCAGTGAACCGAGGGCACTCTCCCGTCGTTTGAGAAACTGCTCGTAACGCCAGTACAAGCCTTCACCCCTCCCCGCGGAGCGATCTTCCGGGTTGAGATAGGTGAGCTCTCCGCAGGCACATCCAGCGGAGGCATCCGCGAGTGCACGCGTCAGCTCCTTGAGCGCCGATGAGTCATACATGCTGTTGGCGTCCGAGAACACGAGAATGTCTCCGTCGGCCCTGTTGACCCCGGCGTTCTGGGCAGCCGTTTTGCCGGACCTGTTTGCCATGCGCTCAAGGACAACGCCACGTTCGGCGAACTCCTTCACGATTTCATCCGTGCCGTCGTCGGAGCCGTCGGAGACAACGACGATCTGTAACCGTTCCTCCGGATAGTCCATCGACAGCGCATTTTCCAATTTGTCGCGGATGACGGGCGCTTCATTGTAAGCGGCGATGATGACGGAGACGGTTGGCCACTCGACCGGTGCGTCAGGCCTCGAGACCTTCCTGCCCACCGTGAACAGCCACAACAACACGGGATACAAAAAATAGGTGTAGACGAGAAGCCCAGCGCAAACCCAGAAAACCGTCGTCATCGGGTCAGCTCGCGCTCCGTCGTTCGATATCGTGTCTCAGACTCAACGTACTATGACTCTTTCTTCCTGATTAAATGACCGCACCGCATTCACATGCCCATACACACCACCCCTAAACATAAGGGTCAGCGAAAGACGCGCAGTGGTGGTGTCCCTGGCTGAGCTGCTAACGCTTTCCCGCTGTGTGCCATGTGGTTATTTTTTGGCCTCACTCCAGACTCTCGTCCACCAGCACCGGTTCTCGGCTGCCGGTCTGGGTAATTTATGAAAATACTGTGGATAGACCCGCTCAACACCAACCCGCAGTTCCTCAATTTGATGGCCATCGTCCTGCAGGAGGGGGGGCACGAGGTCGTCATCCGTGCCAATGCCCGTCGGGCTTTTCTTCCTCCCTCCGGGATTGAGTGGCAACCCTTTAACCGCGTACCCGTCGTACCGACCAGACTGAAGGACGATCTGTCCGCCAGCCTGCGTCTGTGCACTTCCTATCCCTTCGACTGGTTGGCGGCGGCTCGTCACGCCCGGCAGGCGGGCGTACGCTCGGCGATCATATCAAGCAACCTGATGCTGTCGCGGATCGACACCTGGGGATTAGGCCTGTTGAAGCGTCGCGGCATTGCCCCCGTCGTCCTCGTCCACAAACCGTACCAGAGCATTGCCACTGACCAGCAACGCTCGAACGCAAGACGATACCGGGGCTTCTATCGCAAGGCGGCCGGCATCCTCACCATGAACGAGTACACGCAGGATCTGATGCGCCAGCTGTACAACGTGCCTTCAGATCGCTTGCGACGATTTAACCATCCTCACTTCCAGCCCCTGCTCGATCGGTACCAGGTAGACGAAGATCTGGTCGGACGTCTGACGGCTTGGGCCGATGGCGCGCCGGTGATTGCTTTTCTGTCGAACATGCGGCCGGAGCAAGGCTTGGATGATTTGCTGGCAGCCTTGCCCGCGCTACAGGATTCCCTGCCTGAATGGCGCCTGTTGCTGGTATCTCCGACGACGGCCGGTGATCAACCCGCACGCATCGAAGCCCATCTGGCCGACCTTGGACTCGCCCCGCGCTGCTGGTGTCACTGGCAGCGCTATTC
Organism: Candidatus Latescibacterota bacterium; assembly: GCA_965248265.1. Classification (GTDB taxonomy): domain Bacteria; phylum Latescibacterota; class UBA2968; order UBA8231; family UBA8231; genus CBDFJF01. Next base: position 3,153,059 of record CBDFJF010000001.1, on the reverse strand, counting down.
CTACGACCATCTGAGAGGTTTCCTGCAGGCCGCCAGCCTGGTAGTAACTCCATATAGGTGGTCAGCCCAGAGTGGTGTTGCGGCCATGGCCGCGGCGGCGGGTCTGCCCCTAGTGACCACGGACGTGGGCGGTCTGCCCGAAATGGTGCGTCCTGGTGTCAACGGCGAACTGGTGCCCCCCAACGACCCCAAGAGCCTTGCCCGGGCCATCGCCCGGGTTGTCGCCAACCTCGAGCGCTACTATCCCGGTGTCGAGGCATGGCGCCGGAACGGATGCGATCCGCAGCAGGCCACCGCGGCCATCGTGCAGGCTTTGGACGCCGCCCTATGAAGGCTTGACCGTGAACGTTCTGGTTGCCTCCCATCTATACCCGGGACCGCTGTCGCAGATCTACGGCAGCTTCGTGCACAACCAGGTGCGCTTCCTGCAAGCCCACTGCGATCTTCGGGTCGTGGCCCCGACTCCGTGGTTCCCCCTGCCGGGATGGGGCCGTTGGAGCGCTTACGGCGATGTGCCTGCCCAGGAACTACGCGATGGAGTCGAGGTACTGCGGCCGCGCTACGTGACCCTGCCTCGCCGCATCCTGCTCGGGCGTGCCTGGCGCTCCTACCTCGCAGCACTGCTGCGAACGACCACAATCGTGCCGGATGTCATCCACGCTCATTGCGCGTACCCTGATGGCCGCGCCGCCGTCGAATACGGCCGGCGCATCAACCGCCCGGTGGTCATTACCGTTCACGGCCACGACATCAAGGACCTTGCCCAGAATAAGGCAAGCTGGCGCCGACTCGTGGTCGAAGCCATGGATGGGGCCGCCCTCGTCATCGCCGTTAGCCAGGACTTGCGGCGGCGCATCGTAGACCTGGGAATCCCGGCTACCAAGGTCGAAGTCGTCCCCAACGGTGTGGACGGTGCCCTGTTCCAAGGTGGCCAAGAGCGCCGTCCCGGAGAAGATGGATGGCGCCTCTTGTACCTTGGTCGCCTCGAGAAGGCCAAAGGCGTCGGCGTACTGTTGCAGGCCCTGGCGCGGCTGCGGCGGCGGCGCACGGACTGGCGATTGACCCTAATCGGCAGCAACCCCTTCACCGGGGATGCGCAGACCTTCCGCCGCCAGAGTGCCGAGTTGGGTCTGGATGGCTGCGTGGAATTCCTCGATGAGGTGCCGTGGACGGAGGTCCCTGCCCACATGCGAGACGCCGACGTCTTTCTCCTGCCCAGTTTCTCGGAGGGTCTGCCCCTGGCCATGCTGGAAGCCATGGCCTCCGGACTGCCGGTTATTTCAACCCGTTGCGGCGGACCTGAGGAGGCCATTGACGCGGAAGTAGGCCTGCTGGTGGAAGTGGCAGACGTGGCGGGACTGGAAGCGGCGATCGAGTCGATGCTCGAGAACTATTCGCGTTACGACCGGGACCGCATCCACACCCGCACGGTGGAGCGTTACGACTACCGGCGCGTCGCCGAACGCATCTGCAAACTCTACGAACGCCTGGCCTGAGGCGATCAGGGATCTAGCTCGTTGCTGCGCGCGGTTCCTCGCTGTCCATCTCAGTGGCACGATGGATGGCGTTGATGGCGAAAATCAGCCCGGTGAAAAACCACAAATAGTTGTTGCTGAAATCGGCGGTGAAGCTCAGGCTGACCTGAAAGCCGACGAAGGATGCCAGAAGGCCGCACATCACGGCACGCAGGTAGCGATCCGTGATCGTGCGGAAGCCACGAAAACCGGCCATCATGGTTTTGGCGACGATCCAGCAGGAAGCCGTGAAACCGACCAGTCCCACCTCTGCCAGGATGTTCGCGAACAGGGTATGCGACTCCTTGGTCGGAATCCAATAGGGAAACTCGGGAGCCTTGTACTGATCGAAGAGCATGGGAAAGGCACGCCATCCCGCCCCGAACAGAGGATTGTCCAAAAACATTTCGAGACCGGCGAGGGCGAAGTACACCCTGCCGGAACTGGACTCTCTGCCCGTTTGACCGAATTGCTCAAACAAAGTGAAGATGGAGGCGAAGCGCTCGAAGATGTGGTCGGCGAAGGGCACGAACTCCTTCATGGCCAGGACTGCAACGACGCCACCCAGGATGGCGTAGACGACATAGCGAACCTTCCCGATTAGGACGAAGATGGCACCAATGCCGATAGCTGCCGCGACCCAGTTGGCACGACTGAAGGTCACCGTCAGCCCGGTCAGCCCCAGCGCCACTCCGAGCAACAACAGCGCCAGTTTCCAGCGGGGCAGCCGGCAACTCAACAGCACGCCGGCCAGGAGGACGGTCCCACACATCAGAAAGGTTCCGAAGGTGTTCGGGTTGTGGAACGTCCCGGCCGCCCGCGGCACGTTGGCCCCAACCGCGATGACGAAGCTGGCTGGCAGATAGAACTCCTCGGTGACGATCTGCACCAGGGCGAGGATGGACCCGCCAACCAGTGCCAGGGCGATGGAGATCACAACCGAATCCACGGCTTTCTTTGAATCGATGACTATTTGCGTCAGGTAGAGGAAACCGATCAGGAAGAGGGTCCGCATCACGCCGACGGTGCCGCTGACGATGTTTGGCGTCCAGGTCAATGACAGCGCCATGACCCCGAACAGGATGGCCAACGGCACCCTGAGTTCAAAAGCCGGGAATTCCCTCCGCTTCCGCAAGCATGCATTGACGAACACGGACAGGGCCATCAGCCCGAGCGTCACGTGAAATCCGGTCAGTGGAATGCCGATTGGGGTTTCCTTGACCAGTCTGCCGGTGATGTCGAGGGCGGTCGTGGCCACGATCAGTGGAACGATCGTCCACGGGTGCATTACCAGCAGCACGAGATAGGAAAGCCCCAGTACTGCGCCCAGAATCCAGATCGTTGCCTCACCGGGCAACCACAAGACACCGACCAACAACAGAACCTGGGCAAGCAGGAACAAGCCAAACCATCCGGTGCCGGAATGTTGGGGCATGGATGATCGAGCCTCAGTCATGCAGACCTCGCGAATAGGGTAGCAACACAGGCAGGTGGGAATCCTCGACTCGGTGTACCGAGTACGAGTCGCCGCTCCTCATTTCCCGGTGAGGAACTGTCCCCAGGCAATGCCGGTTCGGCGCCGGAATCCAGTGGTTACGATTACAGCCCACAGAATGTACGCAACCGACGTGGAAATGGCAGCACCCTCCAGTGCCCACGTTGGGATCAGCACCAGATTGAGCAGCACGTTCGTAAACAGCGCCGCGGCGGCGGCCCAAATCGTCAGAGGTGGGTAGCCCTCTCCCGCCAGCTTGGTGTTGAGTACGGAGCCGAAACCGGTCGCCATCAACCCCGGCAACATCAACAGCAGTGGGGTGAACGCCCCGGCGTATTCGGGTCCCCCCAGGACTTCGATCAAGCTTCTGCCCGCGACCACGACGACAACGGCGATCGGGACGAATCCAGCCAGCACCCGTCTGGCCACGATCAGAGTGATCGCGTGATCATCATCGGCGCCCGCCTGCACCTTCGGCAACAGCACCACGCCGGCCAGATTCGGGATCCGTTGTATCATTTCTGCGATGACGACACAGGCGAAGTAGACGCCCACCTGCTCTTCGCCAAGGAAGTGACCGACCAAAAATACGTCGCTGCGAAACAGGAGGTATATGATCGTCGCTGACAACGCGCCACGGCCCCCGACTCTCGCCGTCGCGCGCAGTAGAGCAGAGCTCGGCCTGCCAAGTGTGATGCGGCCAACCATCAGCACAGCCGCCAGGGTGGCCAGGCAAGCGGCCGTCGACCAGGCAATCAAGACCCCTCCGAGACCGGAACGATATATCAGCAGGGCCACGGCATTGCCGGATAGGTACAGGGCCACCAGTATCAGGGGTATGGCGGCGTAGCGCAGTTGTCGGTCCTGCCCGAGCAGCACCGCTTGCACCGCCCGCTGAGCGATGATGGCCGCCAGCAGCAGGGCCATGAACAGGTAGTCTGTTCCGCTCAGCCGATCGAACGGCTGCATCGCACCCGCGGCCAACGCCAGAATGGCCACCAGCACAGCCACGCAAGCGGTGTAGACGAAGGAACTGGCCATGACGTCTGCCGCTCGGCCCTGCTTGCCGGTGACGTAGGTGTTGCCGCGGCTCAGCCACTCACCCAGAACCAGCGATCCGATCATCACTGCCGTCGTGATGATTCCCAGTCGGCCCCGTAAGGCCGGTCCGAGCTCGCGGAACAGCAAGGCCTGGTTGACGAATCCGAGGGCGAACGCCAGGCCGGTGCAAACCGCGTTGCTCGAAAAATCTCTAAGGAGTTTCAAGAAAGTGGGATATCGCCTGTCTGATCAGGCCTCATCTCTGATGATCGCCAGAATCTCGTCCCGCTTCACTTCCATCAGTTCTCTGGTCCGGCCTTCCAGGTTCAGACGCAACAGGGGTTCGGTGTTGGACGATCGCACGTTGAAATGCCAGTCGGGATAACTGACTGAGATTCCGTCGATACGGGAGATCTCACCATCGGCGTAACGCTGTTCAAGCGTGCGAATCTTGCCCTGGGGATCGTCCACGCGCGAGTTGATCTCCCATGAGATGAAATGGGCCTGCTCGATCGGGGCCAGCAATTGGGACAACTTCTGACCGCGCCTGGAAAGCATCTCGAGCATGAAGAGTGACGGCACGATGCCCGAATCGGCTCCGAAGAAATCACGCAGGTAGTAATGCCCGCTGAGCTCTCCAGCGAAAATGGCCTTCTCTTCGAACATCTTTGGTTTTATGAAGGCATGGCCTACTCGTTCGACCAGGGCATCTCCACCAGCTGCCGACACCATTTCAGGCACGGCCCAGGAGCAGCGCACGTCGTAGACAATCTTGCCTCCTGGCTCTCGCTCGAGCAGGTAACAGGCCAGCAGTGCGGTGAGAAAGTCGCCCGGCACAAACTGGCCACGGTCGTCGATGACGAAGAAGCGATCGCCATCCCCATCAAACGCGAAACCGACGTCGGCCTTTTCGACCACGACACGGTGCTGAAGGTCGCGGCGGTTTTCCTCTTGCATCGGATCGAGACCGTGATTGGGCAGAGAGCCGTCCGGATCCAGGTACATACCGATCAACTCGACCGGCAGTCGGTCGTAAACACGGCTCAGAATGGGTCCCACCATGCCATTGGCCGTATCAGCCACGACCCGCAGTGGTCTCAGCTCAGTTGGCTCGATCAGGCCCAGAACGTAGTCGACGAAGTCAGCGCTCATGTCGCGCTGCCTGACCTCGCCCCTCGACGCCGATGGTTCTGCGAAGGCATCCTCTTCGACGATGGCACGCAACTCCTGAATGCCATCCTCGGCGCTCAACACAAATGGCATGCGCCGGACCATCTTGAACCCGTTGTACTCGGGAGGGTTGTGAGAGGCCGTCACCATCATTCCCGACCGCTCGAGGACGGCGCAGGAATAGTAGTACTGATCTGTGCTGACCATGCCGATGTCGATGACATCGACTCCCTGCGTAACCAGTCCGGCGACGGCCGCTGCGAAGACATCGGGGCTGGACAGGCGCATGTCGTGACCGACGACGACTTCGGCCGGTTGAAGCAGCGTGGCGAAAGCCCGGCCGACAGCCTCGGCAACCTCGACGCTCAACGGGTCCGGAAAGATGCCGCGAATATCGTAGGCCTTGAAAATGGAAGGGTCTACGTGCATCAGCCTACAGTGTGGTGGGGTGCTTTATTCGAATCGACGCAGCGTGATGATGAGGGAACGGACACCTCGGTCGGGCCGATGGTGCTGAACCAGGATCGGTGTCTGGTAGGTCCCCTGCACGATGCGGTCGGGTCCGGTCTCCGAACTCGTCGACACCAGCAGGCTGACGTGACGCTTCAACCGTAGCATGCGGTACGCGGGCGTGGAGAGCGCGGACATGATACGGTCAACGATGGCTCGGCCGAAGGGCAAGCTGCTGACGAATTCGTTGTACAGGTGGATGAGGTCGTACGTCGCGTAGTCTCTCGTCTTCTCTGGAATGGAGGCCGGGTCACGCAGAAGTTTGCGACCCCGCTTGACCATGTAGCGAAGCGGGTCCCGCAACACTTCCGGTAGATCATTGCGCACCAGCAGTGTTTCGTACTCGTTAACCGTCAAACCAGCATCACTCTCCTCCGGTGCGAGCCGGATATCGAAGCGGCCCTTGTCTACCCCATAACGGTCTAACAGCTCCTCTAGCTGTTCAAATACACCAAAGCGAGGATCCTTGAGGTTGTAGGAATCGATAGCGTGTGACGACGACACCGGGATCTCTATGCGCCCACGGTAGGTGATGGCTTCTTTGTCGTAGCCCAATACGGTGGTGTGACGCTTCCTGGGGATCTTCTCGTTCAAACCGTCGAGTTCTACGAAGTAGACGGGTTGGTCCGGCTTGTGAAGGTAGGTGACGCAATTCTTCAATCCGGCACCGATGAACGTCAGATGCGAATCCGCATTGATCGGCTCATTCTGCTTCTGGGTTTCAGTGAGCTCGTCTCGCAGCTGGATGCGGTCGTGTGAGTAGCCGGCGTTCTGCGGAAAAAGTCGTTGGAAAAGTCTGAAGAACGGATCGAGCTGCTTGCGGCTGTGCCCGAGGCGCGCGCATGCACCCTGTTCCAGGTACCCGGCGGTCGTGTGCAGGGAGCAGTAGAGCGCCCTGCGGTACTCGCCCAGGCAATCCCCGGCATCCTCACGAATGCGCGCGGCGATATCGATGAGTTCGAACCGCGAGTTCGGCTGAATATCGAGGTTGATCTCTAGAGGATCTGACATTGGCGGTCCGCGTTTGCTGTTGATGGATGGCGATAGTTCGCTACCTTGTCCGCGAACCCGTGCCCTCTCTATACATCCCAACGACCACGCAAAGATAACGATGCCGTAGTGGCGAGGGCAACAGAATCCCGCTTGGGCCGGGCGACCGAGGAGTGTAGTGAATGAAAACCCTGTTCTTGATGCGTCACGCCAAGTCGGACTGGTCCAATTCCGCCCAATCTGATTTCGACCGACCGCTGAACAAACGCGGGCAGTCCGATGGGCCACGCATGGCCGCCCTTTTGGGCTCCGATGGTGGTCTGGCAGATTTCGTCTTGAGCTCTCCGGCCAGCCGCGCCCGGCAGACTGCTGAACTCGTCATAGAAGCAGGCCAGCTCGAAGTAGCACTCGGTTTCGACGAACGTCTGTACCTGGCTGACTCTTCGACGCTTTCACAGGTAGTCCGTTCCGCCGATGAGGGTTGCGAATCGGGTTTGGTCGTCGCCCACAATCCCGGGATGGAGAACTGGCTGGCGGATTTGAGCGGCTGTGCGTTGCGATTTCCGACAGCGGCACTGGCCTGTGTTCAGCTGGACATTGGCCGCTGGGCAGATGTCGTCGATGGCTGCGGCCAGCTAGAGTGGTTCGTGACCCCACGCCTGCTGAAGAAAATCCTGTAGGAAGAGATTGATTCGGGAACGGCTCGTGCTCTCGAGGCCTTAGCGCTTGTAGTCCTCGATGATTCGAGTCAGCGCCTCGTCCAGATTCACCTTCGGATCGTAGCCCACCAGATTGCGGATCTTCTCCAGATCGGGAGCGCGATAGATCAGGTCCTCGTACAAGCCGTTGCGGCGGGTCTGTTCGTAGGGCGTGAAGGCCACCTCAGAGCGACTGCCGGTCAACTCTTTGATCTTGTAAGCCAGGTCCTTGATCGAACTCTCAAAATTCGAACCGATGTTGAAAATCTCACCCACTGCACCGTCACTGAGGGCCAGTGCGACAAAGCCGTCGATGGCATCATCGATGTAGGTCCAGCAACGAGACTGCTCACCGCTGTCATACACCGTGATGGGCTCGCCCAACATGGCCTGCTTGATGAAGCGCGGCACCACCATGCCGTAGTGCCCGGTTTGGCGCGGTCCCACCACATTGAACGGCCGTACGATTACCGTTGGCAATCTTTTTTCGCGCCAGTACGCCAGCGCGAACAGCTCATCAACGGCCTTCGAAGTGGAGTAGCTCCAGCGGACCACGGTTGTGGGCCCAAGAATGCGGTCACTGTCTTCACGGAAGGGTACGTGCCCGTTCTTCTTCCCGTAGATCTCTGAGGTCGAGGCAACGACGACCTTTTTCTTCTGCTGGTTGGCCAGCTCGAGAATGATCTCGGTGCCCTGGATGTTGGTGGTGAGTGTCTGGAGCGGATTTTCGAGGATATACTCTACGCCGACGGCAGCGGCGAGATGATAGATAAGGTCGCACCAGTCTACCAACTCGCGCATGACCTCGAGGTTCAGTACATCATCAATGCGGCACCGAAAATTTTCGTTGCCTTCCAGGTGCTGAACGTTCGTTATCTGACCCGTGGACAAATTGTCAACGATGGCCACCTGATCACCCAGTGAAAGATGGCGCTCAGCCAGGTGGGAACCGATGAATCCCGCCCCCCCCGTAATCAATACCTTCATCTATATCCTCAGTTGCCTGCACGAATGAGTCGACAGGCACATGGATAACTTCACCCGACCACCCCAGCCGCTAAAAGACCGGCTGGGCGCGGTTGCCCAGTAGTCAATAATCCGACATCGGAAGTGGCGCGAAGGTGACGCCGTTCACAACAGGCCCAGAAAAAAAGGCCCAGCTTTGTGACCCTTTCGGCGCCGGTACAACCAAGGTAGTATAAGAAATCAGCCCGAAATAAGCACACTTTGCCAGACTGCCCGGTTCCGCCACGGAGTACCTCATCGCCTGCCTGGCAGGAATCAGCCGGAATCGTCACGCCGGATGCCCCTCGGGGTGCCGCAGTTTTGCAGCACTTTGTGAGTTGTGCTCCCCCCATTCGGCGACCTCAGTGAGGATATCCATCAGCTGGTGTTGTTGAGTGGAGAGCGAGTAGCGGTTCTCGGCGACCGCTCTGCCGCGAGATCCCATGCGTTCGCGCAGTGAGGCATCTTCGATGAGCCTGGTCAATCGGTCTTCCCATTCACCGTCCGAACGAGCGAGAAATCCAGTTTCTCCCTCCTCGACGATCTCACTGTTGATTCCAACTGGACTGGCCACCACGGGTAGTGCGCTGGCCATGTACTGCAGCAGCTTGTACCCCCCTTTTCCCAGAGTCCAGGGATCTTCCGTTATCGGCATCAACCCGATGTCGAAATCAGCCAGATCCTGACCCTCTTCCTCCAGCCTCCAGTCCTTCGTTTCCACCGCAATCCCGGGCAAGTGCCAGCCATTGGCGCCGATGACGCGAACGGCGACATCCGGATACTGGCAGGCCAGGCGGCGCAATGGGCCCTCGATGAGTTTCAGGTACTGCACCGAAGTGGCACTGCCTATCCAACCCAGGACCACCTTTTTCTGCCCGTTGCGTGCGTTTTTCGTGAACAGACTCGTATCGACCGGCCCTGTTATCTTAGCCACCGGACAAAAGCGGGAAGCGTAGGTGCCGGTGTAGTCGTTCTCGACGATCGCCTTTTGCGCAAGCCCCAGCATGGCTGGCACGCCCCTGGTGTTGCGGCGTTCCTTCCAGCGGGCAAGCCAGTTCGCCCTTCCCCCGCGCACCTCGGTAGTGAATATGGCATCGTCAAAATCGAAAATGACCGGAATGCGGCGCCAGCGAAGTAGGAGGCGCACTGGAGCGGGCAGAATCACTTTTTGGATGAGGAGGAGATCGAATCGCCCGCAAACCCAGCAGGCCCTCAGACCACATAGCAATGTCCGCCAGGACGCCCACAAGTAATAGCTGATCTTGCGGAGTGGCCGCTCCGTCACCGTGACCTGTGAGCCGGCAATGGCATCGTCCGGTAGCACGGTGATGACACGCGTGCCGACACCACACTCGTGCAGAAAGGGCAGGTACTGGAAGACGCGGGTGCGACTGCTTGGCGCCAGCATGCCGTACTGCGTTACGAACAGAACCCTCACTCAGACCTCCATCTTGATGGAAGCTCAGGCACTGGCTGCCGAGTTCGACTGACCGCCCAACTGCGAGTTTTCCTCTGCAGCGAATCGGCGAATTGAATCGATCACCCGATCCTGATCTTGCTCTGACAGATCGGGGTGCAGCGGAATGGTGAGGATATGCTGCCACTGCGCCTCCGTTTCCGGAAGACGGGTAGTGTAGGCCCGAAAAATTGGCAACATGTGGTTGGGGTAATAGTGCACGTTGGAGTCGATACCCTCGTGGTCTAGATGGGCGTACAGCTCGTCTCGGCGGCCGCACTTGAGCACGGCACTGTAGCAGGCGCTTTCGGCATGGGAACGCTGAGGCAGTATCTCCATGCCCTCCGCATCGGCAAAGGCTTCGCGATAACGATTCAACAGACGCCGGCGCTCGCCGTTGAGCCGCTCTAGCCTGCCCAGCTGCGCCAGGCCAATGGCAGCTGCCAGATCATTCATTTCGTATTTGTAACCCACCTCCTCTACCTCATACATCCAGGACCGGCTCGGCTCGCCCGAACGGAACCGTTCCCACGTAGGCCTTGAAATACCGACCCAGCGCAGTTTGCGAGCTCGTTCGGCGAGATCCCCGTCATTGGTCACCAACATGCCTCCATCGCCGGTCGTCAGGTTCTTTGTGGCCTGAAAACTGAAGCACCCCATGTCGCCCAGACTGCCGATCATCCGCCCTTTGTAGGATCCGCCACAGCCATGGGCCGCGTCCTCGACAACGGTCAGACCGTGAGTCTGCGCCACCTCTATGATCGGGTCCATATCGCAGGGGTGACCGCCGTAGTGGACGACGACGATGGCCCGCGTCGTCGGCGTCACCTTGCGCGCCACCTCCTCCGGGTCGATAGTGAGCGTTTCGGGATCGATGTCGCAGAACACGGGCCGGCCGCCGCCCAGGACGATGGCCTGGGTGCTGGAGACGAAAGTCAGTGAAGGTGTAAGGACCTCCTGTCCGTTAACTTGCGCCAGCAGCATGGCGATATGCAACGCCGCCGTAGCCGAATTGAGCGATACCGCATGCTCGACGCCGACGTACTCGGCGAAGGCCTGCTCGAACTCGATCGTGCGCGGGCCTCGGCCAACCCAACCGCTCGACAGGACATCGTGAACGGCGGAAAACTCTGCATCGGCGAATGAAGGCCGGAATACGGGAATTCTTCCCTCACTCATCTGGTGTACCTGTGATGCCTTTCTCTTCGCAGGGATGGTAGTAGGAGCGTTCCACAACGGTCTTTCGGAGGATCAGCGAATAGGCCAGCAACCTCTGCCTCGCCTCCAGACGTCGAGCGGGTGATGCAATCATAACGCTCCACAGCACTGCCCTCAGGCCCATTTCTATCAGGGTGAAGAGCCTGAGGATGTGCGCATGGAAAGGACCGAAGTGCTTGAAAAACAGGTAGAACAGGCTCTGCTGGCTGACCACGAGCATCTCAGTGAAGTTAGCCCGAATACTGCTCCCACCGATGTGAACAACCTCACTTTCCGGGAAATAGACAACATCCCAGCCAGCCTGTCGTACTCTCATGCACCAGTCAACATCCTCCAGGCACATGAAAATACGCGAATCGAGATACCCAGCCTGGGTACACGTTGTACGGCGTATCATCAAGCAAGCACCCGTCACCCATCCAACCGAGCGCTTCGTCCGATGATCCCAGGCGGCAAATCTAAAAAACGGGAACACTCTGTGCAATAACAATTTACGTCCGATCTCGCTGAGCAATGTCGGACTCCTCCCGCACGACAATTCCAGCCTGCCGTCCGGACCGATCAAGCGCGGACCAACGATCCCGGCACCAGACTCTTGCCGCATGAAATCCACCAGTTGGCCGAGGGCTCCCTGGCGCGGTTCGGTATCGGGATTGAGCAAAAGAAGAAAATCACCCGCCGCCTGTTGAAGAGCCAGATTGTTCGCCCCGCTGAATCCAAGATTCTCTCCAGGCTCCAACAACACTACCTGAGGAAATCCTTCCCGAACGATTTCGGAACTGGAGTCCGTTGACGCATTGTCGATGACGAAGACTTCCCACTCCCCGCTTCTATTATCTCTATAAATTGCTTGTAAACAATTACTTATGACCGATTCTGAATTCCACGTGACGATGCAGATGGACAGTTCCGGCGGCGGCTCCGGATTCCCACTTCCCGTTGCCCTCACACTCATCCCAGATTCCATTGCCGTATGACTCCGAGCAGCAGCTGACGCAACGCCTCGTCCTGCCACCAGATCAATCCATTGATGAGGACGACGAGTCCAACCGTTCGGGTCGCGCGCTCGGGACCCAGCCTGTTCCAGTAGTCACGCAGATAAGAGCTGGCGTAGAGGACGAAAAAAGGCTCCAGGGCGAGCCTGAAACGGACCGAGGCGTACAGAATCAGGGTAAAAACAGCTATACAGGCGGTCATGAAGGATGTCAGCAATAAGTACCGATCACGGCTGCCGTAGCGGAGGACACCCGCCACCCAGAATGGCAGCACGGACATGAACCAGAAGTTGTATTGCGGTTCGAAAAAGTACCAGAAGCGCAGCAGACGCTCGCCGACCAGTTGGACGTAATGGGCTGGATGGGTTCGGATGTAGTCAAGACCCTGCTGGATCCAGTAACGGTCGCGGGCGATCTCCGTCGGCAATCGGTCGAACACCTCCCGCTCGATGCGCCACGCGTGCTGCTTTTTCCTCCAATCCGGATCAGTTGCGTTGCTGTGCGCGAATATGAAACCGCCGTGGGTTGAGATGGGAACCAGCGTGTCGTGGACGCGATAGTTGCGCAACGTCCATGGCGCTACGAGCAAGACTACCCCCACGCTCAACCAGAGGCTGCGACGGATCCAACCTCTGCCTCGTCCTGCACGGGCTCGCCAGTACCATATACCCACCTGCACCGGCAGCAACATCAGACCAACCGGACGGGTCAAGGCGGCGGCCGCTATGAGGATACCGCACCATACGGTGTGAAACCGGAGACGTGGCGACTCCAATTCCAATCGCTCACCTAGCGTCAGCTGGTGAACGGCGCTTACCGTCAACAGGATGAACAGTGGCTCGGTCGACAACGTGCTGGTAGCCCGGATCAAGGGCCCGTACGCGGCAAGGAGCCCTCCCGCGAGCAAAGCGGAGGCGGGATGTATAAGTCGTCCGAGATTGTAGACGACGACGGCCGTGGCGGCACCGATCAGTGCTTGTATGATCAATGGAGCAGTGTGGCCGTACCCGAACACATAATAGATCGCCGCGAGCAGGAACGGATGGGCCGGTGCCCGCCAGGAGTACATGTCGAAGCCGAACCAATTCTCACGGGCGACAAAGCCCTCTCCTGAGAGCAGGTTGAGAGCGATCTCGTCGTAATCGGCGGTGTCGTCCGTTGGGATTTCGCCGACTACCAAGACCTGGGCCAACCGCGCCGCCAGAGCCGCGGCAAAAATGATCCAGGCTGCACGACTCCCCCGGATCGCGGCGGCGCTTGCATTGGCCAGCGAAATCAGCGGTGAGGTCCCGTTCACGGACAAGGCGCTCGAGCGTGTTGGGCGAGCACATCGTCGAAGCGGACTGCCAACTGCTGAGTCAGGAACCGTCGGTGAAAATGATCCAGCGGCGCGGTGCAGGCGTGTTGCTGCAATGTCCCGGAGGCGAAGGCTTCGTAGAGACGCCCTATCACCCCGGCGATGGCGCGCGGGTCGTCCGGAGCTGCGCACATCCCCGCCTCGAGCCCCGATACAGTGTCGGCGACCATGCCTGGAGTGCACAAAGCCAGTATCGGACGCCGCAACGCCAGGTACTCGAACAGCTTGTTCGGCAGATTGGATGCTGGCCATGGCCGCGGGTGGTCTACCAGCAGGAGTACGTCGCCCTCCTGCTGGAACCTGAGTGCCTCGCCGTGATCGGCCTCCTCAACCATTTGCACCAGGCCGGACGACGCCAGTACGGCTGTGGCTTGCGTCTCGGAGCGGGTCAGATGACCAACCAGCGTCACTTTGAGTCGTCGCGACCAGGATGGATCCGCGGTCAACAGAAGCCGTAACGCCTCGAGCAAGCCCTGGGGGCTGCGCCAGGGATGGCTGCCCGAGAAGGAACCGGTGTGCACGAGGCGCAGAGGCCGTGAGCTATCGGAAGCAGGGGCCTCGATCTGGTCGGAAAGATCCTCAGGGTCGAAGCCGTTGGTGATCACATGGATCCGATCCGCCTGCTCCGGGTGAGCCTCCTTCAGGTAATCTGCCGCGACGGGAGTCGAAGTGATAATGGCATCGGCTGTGCGTACGACCGTCGATTCCAGTTTGCGCTCCAACGCCAGTCGGTGCGGATTGGCAAGCAGATCAGGATCCAGCGGATCGGACGTCCACGAGTCACGAAAATCGGCCACCCATGGAGCACCAGTCATCTGTTTGGCGATCAAGGCTACCAGATGAGCGCTTGCTGGCGGGTAGGTGGAGTAGACCAGGTTTGCCGCCCCGGTCCGCAGCTGATTCAGCGCCCGCGCGGATGCTGCCGGAATCCAGGTGACCTGGGAGTCCGGAATCAAAACAGAACGGGCTATGCGGGCCCATCTGGAAGTCAGGCTGGATTCGGTTCGTACCCGAGCGGCGAGGCCACGATCTCGCCTTGCACGAGTGTTGAACAGCCACCGGTAGGGACCCAGCGGTTCCCAGGCTCTCAGCACCTCAACATGCTGACCGCCCCTCCCGAAAGCGGCCGTTGTTAGGACCTTCGTCCGATAGCCGAAATCAGGCAGATAGTGTTCAAATTTGGCGACCCGCTGCACCCCGGTGGAGCGCACAGGTGGGTAGTGGTAGGCGATGAGCAGTACCGTGCTCTTGATCGAGTCGTCGCGATCCATATAGCAACCACGGACAGTTTAAGTTATATTCGATTTTATCCGTCCGCCCTGTAATATATGGTAATGGAACAATGACGCTTTTGGACATTTTGTCGCCCGAATCGACCGTCGTAGGCCTCCAGAGCAACACCAAAGAGGAGATTATCGGCGAGTTGGTGGATATGCTAAAGGTGGGTGACTCAATCACGGATCGAGAGAAGGTCCTGCAAGCAGTCCTCGACCGCGAGAAGATCATGAGCACGGGCATCGGCGACGGCATCGCGATCCCTCACGGCAAGTCGGACTCCGTCATTCATCTCGCCGCGGCCCTTGGAATCCACAAACGCGGGGTCGATTTCGAGGCCCTGGACGGAGAGCCCGCCTACGTATTCTTCCTGTTGGTGTCTCCAGCCAACGTCTCCGGTCCTCATATCAAGGCGCTGGCGCGCATCTCGCGCTTGCTCAAGAACGACGCCTTCAAGAAGCAACTTGTCGAAGCGACCTCAGCAGAACAAATCCTGGCAGCCATCGAGACCGAAGAAAAGGACCACCCACCAACCTGATATCCAGGGGCTGCAGACCACGCCCGTTGACAGCCCGCAGCTCTGCCAGTTGACAGAGCGCGTCCTGCGTCCATAAACAGATCGTGCATTTTCTGAATCCGCTCGCCCTTGTAGGTCTGGTGGCTGCGCTTGTACCGCTGGCCATCCACCTGCTGCACCGCGGCCGCTCGCGGCCACGCCCATTCAGTAACCTCGAATTCCTGCGCGCGGTGCATCAACGCCGCATGCGCAGTATCCAACTTCGGCAGTGGTTGGTGTTACTGCTGCGCACGCTCGCAGTGGGGTTGATCGCAGCTGCCTTCGCTCGTCCGACCTATCGCGCCGATTGGGCCCAAGGCCTCCTCGGCAAGCGTGTTCCCACGGCCACCGCCGTTCTCATCGACCGCTCGCTCAGTACCAACTACCGCTTACCAACCGGTCGGGTATTCACCCAGCTGCGCGATCAAGCTCTCGACCTTCTCGGCCTGTTCTCGGATCATGACGATGTTACCGTGATCACCTTCGGTGAGCATGCTGATGTCCTCCACGCCGAGAGCCTGGTTCAGCTCCGTGCACAAGTGACCGAACTCACCTCGGGAGAGGAGACCACGACGCCGGCCACTGCCATGATGGAGGCGGCCACAGTCCTTGCGGCCAAATCGCGGCCCGATCGCGAGCTCTTCATCCTCTCCGACTTCGTCCGGCGAGATTGGGTCGACGCGGCAACCGCCGTCCGCGAGATGGAGGATCTGCTGCCTGGCCTGCGAATCTACGCCAGCCCGCCGGATGAAGTAGCCAAGGGCAATACCTACGTCGACACGGTATCGCCAGCATCGTGGACCCCGACTGCCGGACAGAGGATGGCTTTTCGGGTATCGGTAGCCAATACCCGTGGAAGAGATGTTGAGGATGTGCCCGTCGATCTGTACCTGAACGGGGAGCGCGTACAGCGGCAGGCCATCGAGATGCTGCCGGCACGAAGCACAACGCAGGTCGAGTTCAACGTCGCCTTACGCCAGTCGGGACATACGATCGGCTTGGTTGAAATCGAGGAGGATGCCCTGTCCCTCGACAACCG
The DNA here is from genome assembly GCA_965248265.1 of Candidatus Latescibacterota bacterium. Lineage (GTDB taxonomy): Bacteria > Latescibacterota > UBA2968 > UBA8231 > UBA8231 > CBDFJF01. The sequence continues at coordinate 3,136,740 of CBDFJF010000001.1, read as the reverse complement.
CCACTACTTCACATTCCATGTCCCCGAGCGGATCCGCGTACTCCTGCTGGGAAGACGCTCAATCGATACCTACTACCTGCGCCGGGCCCTCACGGCAGTTGCAGGCGCCGATCCAGCCGTGACGGTCGAAGCCCGCCTTTTCGACGAACTCGAATCCATCGAGCTGGTGGACTACGACGTTGTCATGTTGTGCAATCTCCAGTTGTTGTCTGGCGAGCGAACCCGACGAATCCACCAATCCGTGGAAGCGGGTACTGCCCTGGTGATTTTCCCATCAACTCAAGCTGATCTCAACTACTATAACCGTCGATTGCTACCGCCACTGATGCCATTCTCCCTCACCGGTATCACCGCCGGCGCCGCGGAGCAGGCGACCTTCCTCGACAAGGAGAAACCCTTCCATTCGCTCCTGCGTGGATTGTGGACCTCCCAGCCACAAGACCGCCCGAGATTCCCAACCTCGTTCGACATCGCCCCATCCGTGCCGGGGCAGACTCTGGCCTTCTTCGCCGATGGACGCCCAGCTCTCGTCGAGGGCTCGAGCGGAAGCGGGCGTGTCGTCCTTGTCGCGGTCCCCCTCGATCTGCGTTGGAGCGATCTTCCGTTGAAGGGACTGTTCGTTCCGTTGTTGCAACGCCTGTGCAGGCATCTTGGCCAGCCCGCGACGGGACAGACCTACCGGGTCGGCGAGGCGGTCAGGCGAGAGCTGGGGCGTGCAGCCGACGCCGACAGGATCCAGGCGGAGTCGCCCTCTGGACGCCGCTCATACCTGGATGCTGAAATCGTAAATGGCAGGCTGGTGTGGATAGTCAGGCGGGTCGATGAGTCGGGGATCTGGACGCTGTCAAACAACGGCGAGGTGGTCGATCGATTCGCGGTGAATGTCGATCGTCGGGAATCACGGCTGGCGCCGCTACCACGCGAGCGTTTTGAAACCCTCTTCGCGACCCAACAGCTGCACCTGGTCGGGGCCGAGGGCTTCGGGGCAGCCCTGCTCGCCAATCGCTACGGTCAGGAACTGTGGCGGGAGTTCCTGATGGTCGCCCTGGCGCTGCTTCTGATCGAACTGTGGTTGGCCCGGGCACCGCGGAACACGAATGACTCATGACTGATGAGCTTCGAGCTCATCAGTCATGAGTCATCGTCGTCGTCATCAAGCTCCCTCAGTGCTTCGAAGACGTAGATGCCGGTATCGTGGCCGTCGGCCCAGGTGATGCGAACCCCGTACCGGCCGACGTAGTCAAATCCCGTAGCCGCAGCCGTCGCCGCGGCCGCTTCCGCGCTCAGCATCGGCAGTTCTCCCCCACCGCCAATCGAAGGCTCAGGCTGCGCGCTTCGATGCTCGCGACAGACGGCACAAGGGCAATCGCGGCGAAGATCTTCCAGGGGTAGCCGGCTCTCGTGACCGTCCAACCATTGAATCAGAAGTTGGTCTTCGGTCAATTCGACGGCCCGAGCGCGACGCCTTCTCTTGTCCTCTGCCACCTCTCGTTCCTTACCAGGAATTACCTGTCCAGCGAGCGACAAGCTCGTAGGGGTAGGCGCCGATGATCTCGACCTGGGCGAACTTGCCGACCAACGGATCAACACCAGGATCTCTATCAACACCAGGTTTGTCCGTGCACGCTTCGATGCGCACGTGCCCATCGATTTCAGGTGCATCTCGCTGCAGCCGTCCACTCCAGCCGCTTCCCGCCTCGTCGTTGACCAGCCCATCGACGAGGACGACCTGTTGCGTGCCTACCAGCCCGTGATTGATGTCGGCCGAAATGCCGTCCTGTAGCTCGGTCAGCTGGCGAAAGCGCTCCTCCTTGACGTCTTCGGGAAGTTCGCCATCCAGACCGTGGGCCTCGGTGCCCTCTTCAGGTGAGTAGATGAAGCAGGTGGCGTTGTCGAAACGGGTCTGTTCCACAAATTCCAGCAATTCGGCGAACTGAGCTTCGGTTTCTCCCGGAAAGCCGACGATGAAAGAGGATCGCAACCCAACATTGGGCAGGCGCTCGCGCAGGCGATCCAGCAGGCGCTCTGTTTTGGCCTTGGTCGTTGCTCGGCGCATCCTTTTCAACACCGGATCGGAGATATGCTGCAGCGGCATGTCGATGTAGTTACACATTGTATTGCTATCGGCATAAAAGTCGATCATCTCGTCCGTCCAGAAGGCCGGATAGGTGTACATCAACCTCATCCACTTGATTCCATTCACTGCGGCCAGCTGCTCCAGCAGGGGAACCAGCTGCGGGCGGCCGTAGAGGTCCGCGCCATAGCGGACGGAGTCTTGCGCCACCAGGACGAGTTCGCGAACACCGCCGCCGGCCAACCGTTTGGCTTCGGCAACCAGATCTTCGATGGTCTCACTGCGGTGGCGCCCCTTGATCAAGGGAATGGCACAAAAGGCGCACTTGTGGTCACATCCGTCTGAAATCCGCAGGTAGGCCCAGTGTGAGGGTGTCGTGGTCAAACGGGGCGCGTTCAGATAGGCTGCGCGCTCATTCCCCAGGAGTTCGTCGACATTGCGGACAATATCGTTCTCCTGGCTCAGCGTCAGTACCTGATCCGCCTCGATCAAATCCTCTTTGAGCGTGCTCTGGTAACGCTCCGCCAGACAACCAGTGACGATGACGCCCTTGCATCGGCCCTTCTCGCGTAGCTCGTGGGCCTCCATGATGGCCTCGATCGACTCTTCCTTCGCCGGACCGATAAACCCGCACGTGTTGACGATGACGACATCGGCCTCCTCAGGATCCTCCGTGATCTCGTAATCGTTGCCGTTGAGCAATCCCAGCATGCGTTCGGAGTCCACCGTATTCTTTGGACATCCCAAGCTGACCAGGTGAACCTTATCAGGCCGTCGCGTCATCGGTATTTACCCTGGATATGCTCGACACCGGCACGGATGGTGGCTTCATCGATGTCGTCGAAGAGTTCGGCTTGGCCAACCTGGCGGGCGAGGACCATGCGGATCTTGCCGTTGATCCGTTTCTTGTCTGCGTGCGTACGCTCGACGATACGCGCGGCATCGACTCCACCGATGCCTTCGGGTACGCCCAGCCTTTCCAGCAAATCGTCCTGGCGCTGCCGTTGTGTCTGCGGCCATAAACCCATTCGACAAGCAATCTCCCCCGCGGCCGCCATGCCCAGGATGACAGCCTCTCCATGGTTGTACTGACGGTACTCGGTCGCCGCTTCGATCGCGTGCCCGATGGTGTGGCCGTAGTTGAGAATAGCACGCAAGCCACTCTCTCGCTCGTCACTGGCTACGACCCCCGCCTTTAGTGCGACATTGCGGGCAATCAACCAATCCAGGCGCTCCGCGTCGATGGACATGTCGACGACCGCCTCCAGGTGCTGTTCCAGAAACGCAAACAATTCCTCGTCACGAATGATACCGTGCTTGATCATCTCGGCCATGCCGGCGACTCGTTCGCGTTTTGGCAGACTGCGCAGGCTGGCCGTGTCCGTGAACACGAGTCGCGGCTGATGGAAGGCGCCGATCGTATTCTTGCCCAGACGGTGATTGACTCCCGTCTTACCACCGAGGCTGGCATCTACCTGCGCCACAACCGTGGTCGGAACCTGCACGCAGTCGACGCCGCGCAGGTAGGTGGCCGCGACGAACCCCCCCATATCACCGACAACCCCTCCGCCCAGGGCCAGCACCCACGAGCCGCGATCCAACTCTGCTTCGATCATGCGTCCAAAGATTTCTTCTGCGGTAGTCAGGTTCTTGGCGGCGTCGCTGCCCGCAAACTCGATCTCGAGCGGATCGAAACCATGGTCCCGGAGACTGTTGATGGCCTTCGGGGCAAAACTCGCCTGCAACGCTCGATCCACGATCACGGCGACTCGCGATCCCAATTCAAGCGCACGGCAATGGCTACCGAGTTCGGAGATAGTGTCGTGCCCGACCAGGACGGTGTACGGGCAGGCAGCGACCTCAACCTCTACGCGGTGCATTCATGACTCTCCAGTTGCGCCAGCAGTCGACGCGCCGCCACGGTGGCGTCGCGATTCTCCGAGGATCGGAAGGTGACGTCAGCCGCCGCGTAGTGAGGTGCCCGCTCTGCCAGCATGAGCTCGATCTTCGCGCGTTTCTGTGCGCGGCTCAAGCCAGCCAGCAACGGCCGGTTGTCTTTGCGGGATATACGCTCGACGATGGTGTCGACATCCGCTTGCAGACAGACCAGGGTGCCGCCGGAAGCAACGATCGCCTTGCGGTTGCCTTCCTCCATGATCGCACCGCCACCCAGCGCGACCACTGAATGCGGGACTCCGCAGGCCTCCAGCACGCTGGCGTGTTCGAGGGCTCGAAAAGCGGCTTCGCCGTCAGCGGAGAAGATCTCGGAAATGCTCTTGCCGGCTCGCTCGATGACCATAGCATCCGTGTCCATGAATGACCACCCCAGAAGTCCCGCCAGGAGGCGTCCGATCTTGGTCTTACCGGTGGCCATGAACCCGGTGAGGAATACCGGGCCTCTCATGTCTGTGGCGGTGTCGCCGCGTCCGAACCGGATGCCGTTGTCCTGCTGGCCCGCTTGATCTGGTAGCAATCCTCACAGTTCCACAGCGGTGTTTTCATCATCGCATTGTATCCGCCATCGACGACATCGCGCCGAAGAAACTCGGCCACCTTGCCGCAGGTATCACACACCAACTCTTTCTTGTCCATGGTCCTCGATTCTTCTTTAAGGCTCCCGGTGTTTGGGAGCCCTCGGCTACATCTGTTTGGGAGCCTTCATACCCAGAAGGGACAGGCCGCTGCGCAGGACCTGGCCGACGCAGTCCACGAGCCGGACACGGGCAGCTGTCAGCTGATCGTCAGCCGCCACCAGAACAGGCAACTCGTTGTAGAAACGGTTGGCCACGGTCGCCAGGTCGATCAGGTACGCGGCGATGTAGGAGGGTTCATTCTCCTCGCAGGCCCGTTCAACCGAGTCCGGAAACTCAGACAGTTGTCTCGCCACCCTCATTTCTGCGATCTCGCCCAAACAGGACAAGTCAGCATCAGCGGCAACAGGTGCGCCATGCTTGCGCAGAATGCTGCAGAACCGGGCATGGGTGTATTGCACGTAGGGACCGGTTTCGCCATCGAAGTTGAGAACCTCGTCCAGATCAAAAGATATGTCTCGCGTGCGGCGGTTGTTGACGTCGGTGAAGATGACGGCGCTGATGCCTACCTGGTTGGCGATCTGGTCGCGATCTTCGAGATCCGGATTCTTCTCGGCGATGATGTCGGCAGTCAGCTGCACCGCCCTATCCAGCACCTCTTCCAGGAAAACGATATTGCCTTTGCGGGTCGCTATCGCCGCTCCCTTGAAGCTCATCATTCCGAACGGTGCGTGCACGCACTGCGAGGACCACTCCAACCCAAGCAGCTTGACCGCCTTGAACAACTGGCGAAAATGCAAGCTCTGACGCATGTCAGTGACGTAGACCATCTTGTCGAAGTCGTACTGCTCGTGCCGGTACAGCAAGGCGGCGATATCGCGACTGTGGTAGGTGCTGGTGTTGTTGCTCGTGCGCAACATGCAGGGAGCCATGTCCTCATCGTTATCGAGGCGTACGATGAGGGCACCCTCACTTTCTTCCGCCAGGCCCGCGTCCTGGAACAGCGCCACTACGTCGTCCAGCTTGTCGGCGAAGAAACTCTCTCCGAGAACTTCGTCGAAGTGAACATCCAGGATGCCGTAGATGCGCTCGGCTTCCTTGGTACCCTCCTCGATGAAATAGCGCCACAGCCCGACCATCTCTTCGTCCCCTTCAGCCAGGGCACGCAGGCAGGATCGGGCCTGTTCGGTCAGGTCGGGATTGTCCTTCGCCTCTTCGTTGAAGCGAACGTAGAGGGCCAGCAGCTCAGGGATCGGGTTCGCCCGCACCGCGTCTTCGTCCGCCCACAAGCGATAGGCTGCCAGCAATTGTCCGAAGTTGGCGCCATAGTCACCCAGATGATTGATGCCGACACAACGCCACCCGGCGAACTGATGCAGGCGATAGATGGCGTTGCCGATGGCCGTCGATCTCAGATGCGCGATGCTGAAAGGTCGCGCCAGATTCGGTGACGAAAAATCGATGGCGAGGGTCTTGCCTTGCCCTTGGTTGCGTGAACCGTACTTCACACCCTGGTCGGAAATTTCATCCAGCACATGGGCGATGAAGCGCACGCGGTCGAGGGTGAAATTCACGTACGGCCCGGCCGCCTGAACCCGGGCGATGTGACTTGGTTCGTTGCCATCCGCGTCGATGCCATCGCTGATCATACGAGCGATGTCTCCAGCTATGGCCACCGGATTCTGTTTGCGCTCTTTTGCCAGGGTGAAACAGGGAATGGCGTAGTCCCCAAGACTCTCGTCCGGCGGCACCGCGACCAGGATCCGTACGGCGTCTTCCGACAGCCCCGTGGCAGAGACCGCTCTCTGGACGATTTCTTCGACGAAAGGGTTCATCAGTTGGGCGTGATGGCCTGTCTCATCACGTCAACGGGAGCCTGCTGGCCCGTCCACAATTCAAACGCCCGAGCCCCCTGGTGTACCAGCATTCCCAGGCCGTCTACCGTGCGCGCACCCGCCTCCTTCGCCTGCTGCAACAACAACGTGCTCAGGGGCCGGTAAACGATGTCGAGGACGACGAGGTCTCCATGCAGGCAGCCGGGATCCGCCACAGGCGAATGCGCCGCGTCCGGTTGCATACCGATGGAAGTAGCGTTGATCAGCAGGCCGGCCTCACGCACACAGCCGCATTCAGCCAGGGTACCCACAGTTACTTTGTCCGCTTGGGGATCCAGTTGGGCGGCGAGCTGCTCGGCACGGGTCACCGTGCGGTTCAGAAGCGAGATACTTTCAACTTCATCCCGGTGCAGCAGCGCGTAGAGGATGGCCCTTGCAGCGCCCCCAGCACCCAGCAGGACGACTTGCGACGGCAACCGCTCGAGACCACCATCGACGGCCAGAGACGTGATGATGCCGTGAGCGTCGGTGTTGTGGCCGGTGAGGCGACCCTGATCGTTCTGAATGGTATTGACGGCACCGATCGCGGTGGCCTCATCGGCAATTTCATCCAACTCGGCCATGATGGTTTCCTTGTGTGGAACCGTCACGTTGAGACCCGTTATCTGCAAGGCGCGCATAGCACGGCCGACTTCGGCCACATGTCCCGCCGGTACGTGAAAAGCCACGTACACGTAGTCCAGGCCGAGCGCGTGAATGGCGGCGTTGTGCATTGCCGGCGACGAGCTATGTCCGACGGGATCTCCGATCACCCCGAGAACCTTGGTTTCTCCGCTGATCAAGCCAGCAGGTCTTCGGCGAATTGATCGGCGATCTCCAGACTCTCTCCCCAGGAGACGCTGTACAGCAGCTTGATCAGAATGACCCCTCCCGCGAAGACGATGGCCATCAGTGCGAACAAGCGAAATAAGGACCTCATCGCTTTCCTCCCTTCAGAGAATTCAGCGTGTCGAAAAAACCAGGAAAAACACCATCCAGGCACTCCGTCCCGTGAATGACGGTCTCACCTTGTGCCAGCAGGGCGGCTACCGAAAAGGCCTGGACGAAACCGGGATCGCCGTTGCTGTCCAGGGCCACCCCCTTAAGAACGTGCCCTCCCTCTACCACGATGCCCTCGGGGTACTCGCCGACCTTGGCGCCCATGCTTCGAAGGGCAGCAACCAGGTGAGCCATGTAGTCGAACCCATGGACACGACGCAGGGTTGAGACATCACGGATAACGAAGGCTCCCTCCGTTTGCGTCGCCAGCACGGCCAGCAATGCCACATGGTCCAACAGGTGCTCCGCCCGCTTTTCGGCTACCCGCGTTGCCTTGATCGTCCCCCCACCCTTCACCAACAGGTCGCAGACAGAACCCTCATCCTGGACTTCGACGTCGGCACCGATCTGTCGCGCCAGATCGAGAAAGAGCCGTTTACCGGTGCGCAGGTCCACATTCTTGATCGTGACCTTGGATCCTCTCAGCGCCGTAGCCGCGGTCAGAATCGGCATGGCCAGGTTGAGCTGGCCAGACACCTCCAGTTGCGCGGCACCAATTGACTGCCCGCCCTCCAATCCCAGGCAACGCTCCGAGCGATCGACACCCCTTGTGCCCTGGATGTCGACACCGCGAGCCCTCAACAAGTGATCCGCCTTGTCTCGAGAAGAGACAGGTTCTCGTACAATAGTCCTGCCCTCAGCCGACATCGCCGCGATCAGGAGCGAGAGTTTGACGATCCGGGGAATTTCCTCATTCTCGTACTCGGCACCTCGCAAGGGTCGATCACCATCGAACCGAAACACCCCCTCTGATTCCTCCGATGCGGTCACCCCCATGGGGGACAGCAGCTCTAGCAGTCGGCGTGCCAACTCAACGCTGTCCGAATCGACCCTTGCGCTGGCGACAAAGGCGTGGCCTGCCAGCACTGCCATCAGGGGCAGTGCGGCCTCACCACAGGCGCTCAAATCAACGGTTGCCAACGGCGCTGACCACTGGCCCAACCCGGTCCCTTTTACTTGTAGAGACGAATCAGTGCTCTCGATTTGTGCACCGAGCCGACGCACGACATCGACGACGGGATCGATGGACACGGGCACATTGGCGATACGGCTCTCCTCGGGAGAAAGACTCGCCAGGACGAGGGCTTCCGCGGCCATGTCGAATTCTCCGGGTACCGTGATCTCGCCCGAAAGCTTTCGCGCTGGCGTCAGCGTCTGTTCCATCTCGATAACCCGGTTATTGCCATCTCATTCATCACTGCCATTTGATCGCTGCCATGGCTTCCCGTTCAGGGCCGTCGTGCCTGGTATCCCAGTTTCGGCAGCAATGCAAGGGCCTGCTTCGCCGCTTCGTCACTGTCGAAGCCGAGCCGCAATGTGCCACCCTCGCCCTCACGCACTTTGACTACCTCGATGTCGTTTATGTTGACACCTTCGTCAGACAACACCGAGGCGATCTCCGCGATCACTCCGGGTTTGTCCTCCGCCACTACCAGAATCTCGAACAAGGTGTGGAGAAAGCCCTTGGCATCGCGAGGAATCCGGTCGCGCACCGAGTTCGCGTACGCGAAATCATCTCCGAGAGCGGCGTCGCCGACCTTGTCGCGAATCGAGCGCAGCTTGTCGATGTAGCGATCGATGGTATCGACAATCCGGTCTCGATTGGTGGCACAGATGTCTGCCCATACGGGCGAGAACGGACTCGAGGCTATGCGCGTGAGGTCCCTGAACCCTCCCGCGGCAAGCGGCAGGAACCGGCCCTCACCCTCTTCGTTCATCTCCCCAACCATCTCCACCAGGGTCGTCGCCATCATCTGAGGCAGGTGCGAGACCGCTGCGACCACTTCGTCGTGGTCATCCACCGACAGCTGGAAGACCTTGGCTCCCAGCGTGCGCACCAGCTCCACCAGGGCATTGTGCTTGTCGTCTGGCACCTCCCCCTCATCGGGCACCAGAATGTAGATTGCGTTCTGGAACAGGAACGGGTCAGCAGCCGTCACGCCTGCCTTCTCCGAACCGGCCATGGGATGGCCGCCCACGAAATGAACCCCATCGCGACTGCAACGAGCTGCCTCCGCCACGATCATCCGCTTGGTGCTGCCGACATCCGTCACCACTGTGCCCGGCATGACGTTCGACATGACCTGCGGCAACAACTCGAGAATGCGTTCGATCGGCGTGCACAGAAATACCAGGTCGGCCCCGGACAGCGCCGCCGGCAACTCCTCATAGGAGTACCCCTCGTCGATGACACCCAGATCGAGTGCCTGTGAGATGGTCTCTGCCCGGCTTACGCCAACAACCTGGCCAGTGAAACCGGTTCTTTTCAAGGCCAAACCGAGCGACCCGCCGATCAGCCCGACCCCTATGACTGCTACTCGATTAAAGAACGCCCTGCTCCCGCGTTTGACCGCATTTCAATTCGCGCATTTCAATTCGCGCAGTTATTCGGTAGTGTGCACGGCGGTGTTCATTCTCCATCCGTGGATGGGCCCTCGAGATGGCGCGCCTCTTCCATCAGACGCTGAAAGATGTCGTCAAGTGCCCCGTCGCTGGCCGGGCCTTTGTTGTGCTGTTTGAGTGTCGCCAATACCCTGCGTTCGCGCTCCGCGTCTCTGACCGGTTGGCCTTGATCTCCTTTGATCTTGCCGATTTCCAACGCGTACTCCATGCGTCGGTTGATCAGGTCTACGAGAATGCGATCCACGGTGTCGATGCGCGCGCGCCAGTCACTGATATCCATTCGCTATTTCGCCTCGGAGTGCCGCCCTAACGCAGGCCCATAACCTGGCGGACTTTGTCCATGGTGGCGGTCACCGTGGGTTTCAGCTTGTCCGCGCCGTCGCTGAGAACCTGATCGATGTACCCGGGATCCGCTTCGATCTCATTGTAGCGTGCCTGCAGGGGCTCCAAGTCTGCGATCACGAGGTCCGCGAGCGCCCCTTTCAGATCGCCGTATCCCTTGCCCTCGAAACGGGCCTCGATCGCTTCTGCCCCGTCACCAGTTAACGCCTGGTAGATGGTGAGCAGGTTGTGGACCCCGGGCCGAGCAGGGTCAAAACAGATTTCCTTCTGTGAGTCGGTGACGGCGCGGCCGAACTTCTTGCGGATGACCTTGGGATCGTCCAGCAAGCCAATACTGTGATACCGGCCCTCCTCGGACTTTGACATCTTGCGGGTGGGATCATCCAACCCCATAACTCGGGCACCGATGCCCCTGATCATCGGCTCGGGCACGGTGAAGGTGTCGCCGTATTGATTGTTGAATCGTTGGGCGATATCTCGGGCAATCTCGACGTGTTGCTTCTGGTCCTCACCCACGGGCACCCCGTCCGCCTGGTACAGCAGGATATCCGCTGCCATCAATACCGGATAGGTAAACAGTCCGGTGCTGACCCGCTCCCGTTGACCTTCGGACTTGTCCTTGAACTGGGTCATGCGTTGAAGCCAACCCATCGGCGTAACGCAGTTGAGCAGCCAGGCCAGTTCAGTGTGCTCGGGCATATGCGACTGCACGAACAAGGTCGTCTTTTCCGGGTCCAGGCCGGCCGCCAGATAAAGACCGACGAGTTGCCGCACAGAGGTACGCAACTGATCCGGATCGTAGTCTGCAGTTATAGCATGCTGGTCCACGACGCAGAAGATGTTTTCGTTCTCCTCCTGCTCTTCGACCCAGTTGCGCAGGGCGCCGAGGTAGTTGCCCAGATGCAGCTCCCCAGAGGGTTGCATGCCGGAGAACACGCGTTTTTTCACTGAATCAATTTCTTTCTTCTCACTTCACGCTCCCAGCAATTCGCGCAGCTTGGCCCCTGGATCGGGTTCGCGCATCATAGCTTCGCCGACGAGGACGGCGTCGATACCAACCTCGGCCAGGCGCTCGACATCATCGCTGCTGTTGATACCACTCTCACTCACGACCGTAACGCCATCCGGAATCGCCGGACGCAAAGCGAACGTGGTTTCCAATGTGGTCTCGAACGTGCGCAGATCCCGGTTGTTGATGCCGATCAGATCTGCCGTACTGGCCAGGCTTTGCTGCAGTTCACCGTCATCGTGCACCTCGACCAACGCCGCCATCCCCAACTCCCCGCTCAGACCGATCAGGTCCTCCAACTGCTGCCCGTCCATGAGGGCGACGATCAACAGGATCGCATCCGCCCCGATCACCCGCGCCTCGTAGATCTGGTATGGATCGATGGTGAAGTCCTTTCGCAGGACCGGTAACTCGGCTATGCGGCGGGCGCTGATCAGATAGTCATCGTGCCCCTGAAAATACGCCTGGTCCGTGAGCACGGAAAGCGCCGAGGCTCCGTTCTCGGAGTAGCTGGCGGCGATGCGCTCAGGGTCGAAATCCTCCCGGATTATGCCCTTGGACGGTGAGGCTTTCTTGATTTCGGCGATGACGGCCATGCCGTCCCCCTGCAGCGCGGCACTGAAGTCCTCCGGAGGAGGCGCATCGCCAGAGGCCGAACGCATGTCGGCCATGGAGCGGCGTGATTTGCACTGCCGTACGAAGTCGCGCTTGTAGGCGGCGATCTCTTCCAGGATGTTGGCCATGTCGGATGACGGTCGTATCGATTAACTCTGATTGCTCACGGACACCAAGGTATCCAGGGCGGCCCTGGCTTTGCCTGAATCGATGGCCTCGGCAGCGACCACAGCTCCTTGCTTCAGGTCGCTTGCCAACCCTCCGGCGGCGACCGCAGCAGCCGCGTTCATGACCACGATTTCCCGGGCAGCTCCCCGCTCGCCATCGAGTACGGAGGACAGAATCTTCGCGTTCTCGGCGGCGCTGCCACCCTTCAGATCCGCGGCCGTGGCAACGTCGAATCCGAAATCAGAGGGTTGGACCTCATACGTATCCAGCTTCCCCTCATTCAGTTCGGTTACCGTGGACGGTCCAGTGGAGGTGATCTCGTCGAGTCCATCGCTGCCGTGGACGACGAAAGCCCGTTCCGATCCGAGGGCCCCGAGCACGCCGGCCAGTTTCTCCGTCAACGAGGCGTCGTAGACTCCCAGCAATTGACGGCGGGCGCCTGCTGGATTGGTCAGCGGTCCCAGCACATTGAACACCGTGCGCGTTGCCAGCTCCTTGCGCGGCCCGATGGCGTGCTTCATGGCCCCGTGTAACATGGGGGCGAAGAGAAACCCGATTCCGGCTTGATCCAGACAGCTACTCACCTGGTCGGGACCAGCCTCCACGTTGACACCCAGCGCCTGCAGTACGTCGGCCGAGCCACACTGGCTCGACATGGCGCGGTTGCCGTGCTTGGCGACCGTCAACCCGGCGCCGGCTGCAACGAAGGCGACTGTCGTTGAGATGTTGAAGGTCCCCGACCCATCCCCTCCCGTGCCGCAGGTATCCACCAGGGTGCCCTTTCCCGCTTCGATGGGCGTGGCTTTTTCCCGCATCACTTCGGCGAATCCAGCTATTTCGTCTACCGTCTCGCCCTTGCATCGCAAGGCGATCAGGAAGCCGCCAATCTGTGCGTCCGTGGCGTTGCCGCTCATGATCTGATCCATAACCGCCCGGGCGGTGTCGCGATCCAGATCGTTGCCGGCCAACAGCTGCTGAATGACATCCTGTATCATGGTTACCAATACTCCCCTGTTGCCTGGTCTGACTCTGTCCCTCAAATCACTCTAAGTCACTCTACAGTCACACTACAATATCAGGAAGTTGCTCAACAGACTCTTGCCTTCTGTCGTCAGAATGGACTCCGGATGGAACTGCACTCCCTCGACTGGATACTCCTTGTGACGGATCCCCATCAGCAGCCCATCTTCGGTCTCAGCGACAGCGTCGAGGCAATCTGGCAGGCTTTCTCGTTCCACGGCCAGGGAGTGATAGCGGGTTGCCATAAACGGATTGGGCAGGCCACTGTACATGCCCTTCCCGTCATGGCTGATCTGTGATGTCTTCCCGTGCATGATGTAGGGGGCGCGCTTGACTACCCCGCCGAAGGCCTGGCCGATCGACTGGTGACCCAGGCAAACGCCAAGAATGGGAATTTCGCCAGTGAAACGTCGAACCAGATCGACGGATATGCCGGCTTCGCTGGGAGTGCACGGACCGGGAGAGATGACGATTTTTTGGGGCGCGAGCGCGGCAATTTCGTCGGTGGTGATCTTGTCGTTTCGAGAGACCTGCAGCTCGGCGCCCAGCTCTCCCAAATACTGGACGAGATTGTATGTAAAGGAATCGTAGTTATCAAGAACGAAGATCATGGTTCATTCACCTCTTCTCCGTAGCACTCACGCTCAAGAATGTCGGCAGGCTACCCTCCTGCAGGCCGCTGATGCTTGCGCCCGAGGCCTCGACACTTCCCCGTGATGCCATTTCCACTGCGCGCAGCAAGGCCATCGCCTTGTTGACGGTCTCCTGGTACTCTGCTTCTGGCTGCGAATCGGCGACGATGCCCCCGCCAGCCTGGATATGGGCGCGCCCGTCTTTGACCACCATCGTGCGAATGGCGATGCAGGTGTCCAGATTCCCGGAGAAGTCGATGTAGCCGATGGCGCCTCCGTAAATCCCGCGGCGCGTCGGCTCCAACTCGTCGATGATCTCCATCGCGCGGATCTTCGGGGCACCTGACAGCGTGCCCGCCGGGTAACAGGCGAACAGCGCATCGATCGAATCCATGTTGTGGCTGAGCTTGCCGCTCACGTTCGAGACGATGTGCATGACGTGGGAATAGCGTTCCACCAGCATCATTTCGGTGACACCCACGGTATGGTAGTCGGCGACCCTGCCCACGTCGTTGCGGCCCAGATCAACCAGCATGACATGCTCTGAGCGGTCCTTGTCATCTGCCAACAGTTCGGCTTCCAGGTCGCGATCCTCTTCCGGCGTCTTGCCACGAGGCCGCGTTCCGGCGATGGGACGAACCTCCAGGGTGCCGTCTTCCACGCGCACAAGAATTTCCGGAGAGGCACCGAGAATGTGCAATCCGTCCAGCTCGATCATGAACATGTAAGGCGATGGGTTGATGGTGCGCAGAACGCGGTAAATATCCAGCGGGTCACAGTCGGTCTCCAGGGAAAACCTCTGCGAGAACACGACCTGGAAGATGTCTCCGGCGCGTATGTACTCCAGACACTTTTCGATGCTGCTGAGATAGTAGTCGTGACTCATGTTGGATCGCACCGGCTGCATCGTTCCTCCACCCCGCAAGGGGGTGGACGTCGTCGGCCTCGCCAGCAACTGCTCAAGGTATTCGATGCGGTCGCAAGCATCGGCATAGGCCACATCAATATCGCGTCCTTCGCCCAGATCGGCATTGGCGATCAACAACACCGTGTGACGCAGATTGTCGAACGCCAGAATCGAGTCGAACACGGCAAAGATCATGTCGTCAAGATCCAGATCGTCCTCACAGGTGTCTGGAAGGTCCTCGACCAGGCGGATGCCGTCGTACCCGAGGTACCCGACCGCCCCTCCCGTAAAGCGGGGAAGTTCGGGCAGATGGACCCCTTTAGCGCCCTGCATGAGCGCTTTTAGTTCGTCGATGGCGACACCGGTGAACTGCCGGCTCTCACCGCTCTTGCGATCCTCGATCTGAATCTGATCTCCGCGCGAGCGGAACACCTTGGTTGGCGCAATACCGAGGAACGAGTAACGAGCCGCGCGCTCCCCGCCTTCAATACTTTCGAACAGGAAGCTGCAGTCGCTCTCCCCGCGCAGTTTCAGGTACGCCGACACGGGGGTGTCTGTATCCGCCAGCACTTCCTTGTACACGGGGACGATGTTTCCCCGGCCAGCCAGATTCTGGAAATCCGCGAGCACCGGTTTGATGGCCGATTGAGTGCTATTGCTCTGTGACATCGTATTAACCATCCTCAGCAGAATCCCCACGTAAGGGGGCGGCGCACCTGGCGCCGGCCGGCGCACTGGCAGCGGCACCGGCTCGCAAAAAAAAACCGCAGACGCAATCAGTGCGTCCGCGGTCGTAAAGTAATTCGGTGGGTCTCGAATATTACCGTCTAGTATGTGGACGCAGCCCTACTCTTGTCGCGCTTCGCCAAAAGCGCCACACCCGGTAACGGCCTGCGTTCGTTGCTTTTTCCATAACGTGTTGGAAACTAACGGGCTCAGCAGCCAATGTCAAGAGAGTTTAAAGCAGCAGTCGAATGCCAGTCGCGACCAGTACCACGTAGACGATGCGGTTGAACCAAACATCGGAGAAGTGCCTGTTCAGGATGATTCCGAGGCGGACACTGAACAGAGACAGGGGTGCCAAGATCGCCACTGCGGTCAAATTGTTGGGGTTCAACAGGCCGAGAAAAATAAACGCGGCCAGCTTTAACCAGTTGAGCCCGGCGAAGAAGATCACCGTCGTGCCGACGAATAGATCCCTGGCCATGCGCAGTGGCAGCAAATAGATGGTAGTCGGCGGTCCTCCCGCGTGCGCTATGGTGGAAGCGAAGCCGGAGACCATGCCCATGAACACCCCTTCGGCGGCGGTGGGATGCCGACTCTGCAGCGCCGCCGTCCAGCGTTGACTCGCCAGGCGAAATCCGACGAACAGCAGCGTCACGACACCGAGACCGACCTCAAGGACCCTCTGATTTTCGATGAAGTAGCCGAAGAAGAGCGTTCCGATGGCAACACCGATTATCGATCCGGGCAACAGCAACTTGACGCTGCGCCGGTGAAAGGTTCCACGGTAGTGCCATACGGAAAACACGTCACACAGCATCAGAAGCGGCAGCAACAAGGCGACGGCGTCCGTTATTGAAATCGTCATCGCCAGCAGCGGGGTTGCCGCTGCTCCGGCCCCACCACCAAACCCGGCCTTGGCGACGCCAAGCAGGATGACGGCCGCAGTGGCGGCAACCCAGAACGAGAGGGGCAGTTCAGCTATGGTGGTCGAGGACTAGTCCTCCCCTTCGACGGAGGCGACCTCGATCTCCAGCTCCTCGCGGTGCTTGATGTTTTCCACCTGCCCATCCTTGATCCAGACGACACGATCGGAGACGCTGAGCATCTTGTGATCATGCGTGGCAGAAATGACCGTGACCCCGGACCCTTCGTTCATCGTCTTCAACAGCTCGATGATCTCGGTACCAGTGTGCAGATCCAGATTTCCGGTGGGTTCGTCAGCCAGCACCACGGCGGGATCGTTGGCCAGAGCGCGAGCAACGGCGACACGCTGCTGCTGTCCACCGGACAGCTCGAATGGCTTGTGCGAGTGCCGGTCCTTGAGACCGACCTTTTCGAGCAGGTCCATGCCCTTGTCGCGTGATTCGTCGCTACTCAGCCCGGCGAACACCATGGGCAGCGTGACATTCTCCAGGGCAGTCATAACAGGTATGAGATTGAAGGACTGGAAGATGTAGCCGATCTTGCGGCAACGCAGCCACGCCAGTTCATAGGCATCGAGCTGGGCGACATCTACCTCATCGATGTAGACCTTGCCCTCGGACGGCTTGTCGAGCCCCCCAACCATGTTGAACAGCGTGCTCTTGCCGGAACCGGAAGGCCCCATGATGGACATGTACTCTCCTGAGTAAATCTCTATGTCCACTCCACGCAGGGCATGCACCTCAATCGCCCCCATTTGGTAGAGCTTCTTGACGCCCTGAGTTCGGACGACGGTGCGCTGCTCCGTCGATGGCTGGCTGGTTGTGGTTTGAGAGCTCTCAGACATAGTGTCCTTCCTTGTGGCCTCTACCAAGTCTACGCTTCAAGCCGCATGGCTTCGACCGGTTCCATCTTCGCCGCCTTGTAGGCAGGCAACATGGCACCGATCAGCGACAGGACCGTGCCGGCGATTATGGCGGCAACGGCAGACCTGATAACGGAAGCCAGCGGGAAATACTCGAAGACGAACTGGCCGTAGTCGATGGTTGCCAGGATCACCGTCATCAACAGACCGATGGCGATCCCTGAGATCGTCCCTGCGAGTCCCTGAAAGGTCGATTCCAACAGAAAAAGCTTGATGATGAACGAGTCCAGTGCGCCCAGGCATTTCATCGTGCCGATCTCGCGAAATCGTTCGGTCACCGACATCAGCATGGCGTTGGCGATGCCGACCACGCACACCAGCAGGGACAGGGAGATCAGCCAGGTCTGCTTGGACTGCTCTTCCATCGCTCGTTTCGCCGATTCCCCGGTGGCGGTGCCAGCCGCGTCCATTGTCGCAATCCCGTTCTTTTGAAGCAGCAGGTTTATATCATTCTTGTTGGCGTCGCGGAGACTGCTGACGATGTCATTGCTGCTCCACACCGACATCAGGAAAGCGATGGCTAGGATGATACCGCTGGTCGTTATCAGAGATCGGCCAAAGCGGATCTTGAGGCTGCGGATACTAATCTCGACTGCCTTGCTGATCGGCAGGACGATTTCTCTTCCACCCGCCACTCTGATCTCTTGATTGGCCATCACGTGTTACCTCACCTGTACGAACCTGCCTGGACTACCTCCCCGCGCTCCAAAAGCAGCAGCATGGGGTCGAATACGGTAGACGTCGAATACGGTAGACGTCGAATACGGTAAACATCGAAGGTGGTAAACATAGGTCGGTTTAGTAGCCTTGGGCAAGGCATCTTCGGGCTTACCTGCTGACGTCGACAAGAGGTAGATCGTCCAATGATTGCGGTGGGTCTGCGGCGATGAGGTCATGAAAGGATGTCGGGATTATCCGCAGGCGCAGATGCCGAGAGGCGAAACCGTGGCCGACCTGGTGCAGGGAGTGAACGATGGTATGCGACGTGAACAGCAGTTCGTCAGCACCGTACTCGTTGACGATCTCGGCCAGATCCTCGACGGGACCGATGACTTGAACATCGGCAACCACTCTGCCGATGGCCTCCCTTTCGGCGGCGACGATTCCGAGCAGGTCGCAATCCAGCCCTCCGACGCTGTGCAGGTATTTCAGCAAGCGCTCAGCGTCGGCATCGGTGCCGACGACGATCACCTTTCTGCGGCTCATCCGGCGGCTTCTTTTTGAATGCATGACCAGCCTTGAGCCGGCGCGCCAGCCCGCAACAAGAAGTGCGCTGAAAAACCATGCCGTCCCCGCGACCAGGCGCGAAAAGTTGTAGGCCTTGAAGAAAAACACCGTGGTGACCACGAAGGCGAATCCCATCGATACAGCCATTACCGCCCGGACTGGAGAGTACTTGT
Source organism: Candidatus Latescibacterota bacterium (assembly GCA_965248265.1). Taxonomy (GTDB): domain Bacteria; phylum Latescibacterota; class UBA2968; order UBA8231; family UBA8231; genus CBDFJF01. The sequence goes on along the minus strand of CBDFJF010000001.1, from coordinate 3,118,134 downwards.
GCTTGTCGTATAGTCCACAAATGGAAAAGGCCAACAACCACAGCGCCGTCGACACGGCATAGACGACCAACCACTGTGCATCACTGTACGCAGGTAGCTCCAGCCATCGCGTCGGTTCAAAATCCAGATCGAATCGAGTACCTGCCGCTTCTATGTCGCGGATGACCGGTGTGAGTTTTTCGTGGTATCGCAGCACGATGCCGAGTTTCAGGCTGCTCAGCACCAGCACAGCATCCAATAGCGGCAGCGCCAGTCTCTGAGCCACCGGTCGAACAAAGGAATACGCACCGTAAATCAGTATGCCCAGATGCAGAACCCAGGTCGGAAAAATGCGATAGCGATCCTTCATATGCTTGCGCACGAAGATCGCCATCGCCTCGTTCTTTCGGTACTGAATCCGCATCTGTTGCCGGTGCCCGCTCCGACCGCGGAAGTGGATGATCGTCGTCGTCGGTACATAGTAGATCCGCCAACCACCCTGCCTCATCCGGAAGCACCAATCCAGGTCCTCTCCGTACATGAAGTAGTCCTCGTCGAGGAAACCCACCTGGTCGAGAACCTCGCGACGAACCATCATGCACGAACCGGACAGGGCGTCGACTTCGCTCAACTCATCGGGATCGAGATACGTCAGGTTGTAGCGAGCAAATCGAGGGTTGTTGTGGAACAACCGACTCAATCCCGAGAGCTTGTAGATCGCCGCCATCGGCGTGGGGAATCCCCGCCGGCAATCATGTTGGAAGGTGCCGTCTGGATTGAGGATCTTGCAGCCGGCGGCGCCGGCTTCGGGGTGCGTGTCGAGAAACTCCACCAGGCAGCGCAGCGTGTCCGGTCGCACCAGCGTGTCGGAATTGAGCAGCAGCACATGTCGGCCCTCGGATTGGCGAAATGCCATATTGTTGGCGCCCGCAAAACCGAGATTGTTGTCATTCTTGATGAGCCGGACGTCGGGGAATTTGTCCTCGATCATCTCCGGGCTACCGTCGTTCGAAGCGTTGTCGACGACGATGACCTCGATGTCCAGATCCTTCGAGGCTTCGAATACGGTGCGCAACGCCCGTTCGATCAGCTTGCAGGTGTTGAAGCTTGGGATAACCACGCTCAGATCGAGCGTTTGTGGTCTGAGGAGTTCTCCCCCGCCGCTCAAGAGACTAGCGCCCGGCCAGTTTCCGCAACGCGAAGTAGAGGATCTGCTTCATAAACAGCAAGTGCTCGCGCCAATTGAGCTTGCTCGCGCTGAATTCACGATTGCGGAAGACGATGGGTATCGACAGATGGTTTCGGCAGCGCCCCTTGCACAAAATCTCTAGCAGGATCTTGAATCCTGAAGAGGTGAGGGACAACCCCTCCAGCGAGCGGGTGCGAACGAAGAAGAATCCAGTAAGTGGATCCTCGGCTCCGGTGAGCATTCGCCCCATGGCCACTCCAACCAGCGACACCAACTTGCGGTGCCATGCCCATTCCTCGACCAGGCTGGTCTCTCCGAAGCGACTGCCGATGGTCAGGTCAAAGTCTCGCAGCGCATGAATCAACTGCGGCAGGACGACGGGGTCGTGACTCATGTCGGCATCCATGACCCCCACGTAAGGACGCTCCGACAACGCAAAGCCCTCCATCACGGCGGACCCAAGACCGAGCTTGCCGGCTCGATGGACGACCTGCACCGGGTATTTCTCCTTGAGCTTCTCGGCTGCCTCGCCGGTGCCATCGGGCGAGTTATCATCGACTACGATCAACTCCAGATCGATATCGTCCACCCCGGCCAAGACCTGAAAGATTTCGTCCGCCAGAAGACCGATGTTCTCCTTCTCGTTGTAGGTCGGGGTGATCAGTGAAACGGATAGCGTCTGCTGGCTTTCGCTTCGCATGGGTTGTCTGGGTTCCTATGTGAATAAGTAGTCGAAATCACGCCGAAAGTGTTCGTCTTCCGTCATCCGAGTCAAGCCCTGCTCCAGGGTCAACGGACGGCGGCCGAGAGTGGTGGTGAGGCGATCGCTGGTTAGACCTGAGCGTCTTGGACGCGGCGCACTCTGGCCAGCGTCCGTTGTCTTGATCGGCTCCACGCCAGCTGTGTCGAGGCCGAAGAATGCGCCCAGTTGTTCCACCATTTGATGCCGGGTCATGAAGTCGGCGCCCCCCATGTGGAAGACACCGGCACCCTCTCCCCGACACAAATCGATGAGCGCGTCCGCCAGGTCGACGACGAAGGTCGGATTGCCCCATTGGTCATCCACGATGCGCAGAGCTTCGCCACGATGCAGGGCTCCCAGAGGCCAAGTCACCAGGTTCGGCCTGGTTTCCGGCAGGTAACCGTAAAGCCACAACGTGCGCAGGACGATTCCGCGGATCCCGGATTCCAGCACCCGGTGCTCACTCTCCAACTTGAGCTGGCCGTAGTAGGACAGCGGTCGCGGTTCGGCATCTTCGCTGTAGGGACCGTCATCACCACTGAACACGTAGTCCGTTGACAACTGCACCAGTCCGATGTCGGCCGCCTTGCAGCAACCGACGAGAATCTCGACCAATCCGAGGTTGACCCGTCGAGCTTCTTCCCTCTCTGTCTCACAACGATCGACGTTGGTGATGGCCGCGGTGTGAATGACCCACTGGGGTCGTACCTCCTCCATCAGGCGAGCGACGGCATCCGGATCATCCAGCTGGACGGATCGGTAGCTGGCCGATCCCACAAGCTCACTGCTGCGACCACTGCCCACCAACTCGACCCCCTCGCGATCCACTCGCAGAAGATGTTGTCCCAGCAAACCGTGGGCACCAGTTACGAGGATCTTCATCGCTGGGGTACTCTAGCTGTCACTCTAGTTGTCACTCTGTGGTCACTCCCGTCGCTGCCTGCCACCGCAGGAGGGCGCGGCCAAAGGAGACGTACGAGCGCCGAGGAACCTTGGAATCGAACACCCGGTCGCTCAAGAGCTCAGAGGCCATAGCCTCTTGACCCATTTGCAGGTACAGCGTTGCGGCAATCGCATTCCCGGCCGGCACCACCTCATCCGCGAACCGTATCGCCTGCTTCCAGGCGGGTATGGCGGCATCTTCCTGCCCGTCGATGAATGCTTGTTCCCTGGCGTCACGCAGATTGGTCTCCGTCCACTTCAGAATACGACGAGTGGTACTGACAAACTCGTCGTTGCCCGAAACTCGATAGGCCTCCCACAGCGCCTGGGCAGCCAACATCTGGTCCTCCAGCAGTCCGACCACTTGGGGGCCACTCTCAGTCACGCAGTGGAACACCGCGCCATCTGGTCGCACACACTCTTCCATCAGATAGGCGGCTGCGGCCAAGCCCATGTCAGCCGAATCCGGACCTGGCACTTCGGCTCCCGTGGCTCGCAGACAGGCGAGAATCAGCAGCGCGTTTCTATCCGTGTACACCGTCGGGTCGGTCCACCAGGCTGAAAACTCTTCGCTGCGGGGGCGTCTCACCTGGCGACTGTAGAAAACGCCTTTTTGGACGTCGAACAGTTCGCCTCGAATATAGGCCAGCAGTCGAGCCACAGAATCGCTGAAGGTCTCGTCGGTCAACTGCCTGGCGTGCATGAGCGCTTCCAGCAAACCAGCCTGGTCCGCTCCGTCCTTCTCCAATATCGGCGACAACCAGTCCGGCGTGAACGAATAGGAGAGCACTCCACCTTCCCGTTCATCCCACATCGGGGCCCGGGACTGGATTTCCAGACTCCGCAGAGCCATCTCAAGCGCCTGCCCGTCCCGGTGGAGTTCGTAATAGCTGAGCAGAAACTGCACAACGCCGGTCTCAGGAAATTTGGCACCAGTGCCGAAGCCCCCATGGAGTGAGTCGTATGCGGCCGCGACATCGGCGTACAAAGCTGGAACAGTCACCGTCGAAGCGTCGCCTGGTTTGGAAGAAGGCAGGTGAGAAGCCTGCACCCGGCTCACAACCTCGTCTGGACGGTCGCGATAGTGATTCGCCAGACTCCGGAGGTACTCATGAATGTTGTTTTGGGGGATATCGGTGGCAGTGGCCACAAGCCGACCGTCTGGCAGGGTCACGGCCAACGCCGGCCATCCGGCCGGCGCATATCGACGAGCAATGTCTGGTCTGCGTAGCGGATCGACTCGTATGGGGACGAAGCGATCCGCTACCAGAGCGCGAAAGGCATGGCCCGTCGTCGCCATAGGATTCGCTCCATCCCATGATGAAATCATGAAGAGGAGCACCAGCTTGTCTTGCTGACGCGCTGCCTCGAACACGGCCGGCTCCAACGCCTGCCACTGGATCTGTTCATCGCCTGGATCGGGGACGGAAAAGGCCTCCCTGAGACCGACAGTCGTGGACCCTGGTATGGCGCTCTGCGCAGAGTCGGCCTCCCGGAACGGCACCTGGTGGTCTGCACAACTGGCCAACAGCAGAGCAAGGGTTGAGCTCCAACTCCAGACTCTCGAGCCGTTCACTTGATCCTTCCTCTCAACCGGGACCTTGACCCTACGATCGACCGCGCGATTATCTTCTTTTCTATACCCCACTTCATCGCCCGGACAAAGATAAGTCTTTGAAGCCAGCGCCTCATTCATGACAGCTCTCAGAAAGCTTGGCTCCAAGGGCTACCGGGTCCTGAGATCCTACTCGCGCCCCTCTCACCTGGCCGTGATCGCCCGCCAGGTGTGCCGGCGGCATGGCCCAGTCCATGCTGACAGCGATCACCTCGAGGCAACGATCGCGTGGCTGTGCCGCTCTCAAGATGTCGTGGACGGTAGTGGATCGTCGTCGGGGTATTTTTTCGAAACCGGGTGGGGACCGCCCTATCCCGAAACCACCGGGTACGTAATTCCGACATTGTTGCGTTACGCTGACCGATGTGGGGACAGTAGCTACGTCGATCGTGCCCTAGCCATGGGGGATTGGGAGATCGACATCCAGCTCGCTTCGGGGGCCGTACGGGGTGGCCGCGGCATCAACGACTATCCGATCGTCTTCAACACCGGTCAGGTGATGCTGGGTTGGTGCGCCCTGTACCGTGTCACCCACGAGGACCGTTTCTTGACGGCGGCCGTCGATGCCGCCAACTGGCTGCTCACGGTTCAGGACGCCGATGGCAAGTGGCGCCGGCACTCGTTCATGGACACCCCGCATGCCTACCACACCCGCGTGGCGTGGGCCCTTCTGGAGACCTATCAATTGGCCGGCGAGGATCGCCACCGGCACGCTGCCGAGAACAACATTAATTGGGCGTTGTCCCTCTCGGGCAGACACGGTTGGCTCGAGCACATGGGGTTCACTCCGGATGAGCCTCCTTTCAGCCACACCATCGCCTATACCCTGAGAGGCTTGCTGGAATCGGCACCGTTTTTGACGGAAGCCACTGCCGACAAAGCGAGGGACCTGGTCCTGGCGGCCGCCCACAAAACCTTGCGTCTGTACGAACTGCGCAAACTGGCTCCCGAAGACATGCCGGCTTTTTTTTCCGCGGCCTTCGCCGAGAACTGGCGTCCAGCCCGCTCCCCCTCCTCCTGCCTGGTGGGCAACGCACAGATGGCCATCGTCTGGCTCAAGGTCTATCAGCTGACACAAGACGCACGATTCCTGAATGCGGCGTTGAAGATGTTGGATCAGGTCAAACAGACCCAGGATCTGAGCAGTGGAAACGCCGGGATCCGCGGTGGTGTCGCCGGCTCCTATCCGGTTTGGGGACCCTATTTGCCTCTCGCCTACCCAAACTGGGCGGCAAAGTTTTTCGCCGACGCTTTGATGCTGCAAGAAACGCTCATGGAACCGTTGGAGAGCGGTTGCCCACCGGGAGTTGGGACATGATCGTCGGTGTCACTTCGGATTCACGTGTCAACGACTACGCCGCCACCCTGGTTGAGCAACTTGCCAGCGGCGGCCATGCCCCAGCGTACGTTTTGTGCTCGCGCCGGCAGACGCGACCCGGGTGGAAGCCCCGTTTCAGGAGGGCTGTCGCGGGTTCGAGCGCCGGCGCCTGGTTGGGACGGTTGCGCGCGCACACGTCGGAGGCAACCGAGAGCTTGCGGGCTCACGCTGAGGCGAACCAGCTGACCGGCTGGGACTGGCCGCTGACACGCGTGTGTCAAGCCAACCGCATGGAGTTCCGGCGCGTTGATAGTATGAACGGCCCGGAGGCCGTCGACTACGTCAGGCAGCGTGAAACCGATCTGTTGATCAATGCCGGTGGCGGAATATTCAGGCCGGGCATCATCCAGACCCCTCGCATCGGTATTTTGAACGCCCACATGGGATGGCTACCGGCATTTCGCGGCATGAACGTGCTGGAATGGAGTCTCTTGCACGATCGGCCGGCCGGGGTCACCGTGCACTTGATCGATCGCGGCATAGACACCGGTGACACCCTGCTGTTTGAGGAGATCGCCGTCGAAGCTGGAGATACCATCGCCACCTTGCGTGCCAAGGCGTTGGTGACGAGCGTTGAGCTGGTGGTGCGGGCCGTCGAGGGATTTGCCAGCTCTCAGCTGCCAAGATCTGAGCAGCACGAAAACGACGGCAAGCAGTATTTCACCATGCACCCCCGCTTGAAACAGATCGTGGAGAACAAACTGAGGACACGGCAATAGCTGAGGAGATCACCGATGGATCCGCTCGAACGCAGGACACTGGGTAGCAGCGACCTTGAAGTCACCCGTCTGGGACTGGGATGCGCTGCTCTGGGAGGGCTGTACGGAGACATTCCAGAGGAACAGTCAGATGCCGTCGTGCACGCGGCCCTCGATCTGGGATTGAATCTGTTCGACACCGCCCCGCTCTACGGCTCCGGCAAGAGTGAGACCCGCGTAGGCCGTGGACTTCAGGACGCGCCTCGCGACAGCTATATGCTGGCCTCCAAAGTCGGGCGGTTGCTGGTACCCACGGATGAGGAAGACAGCGGCGAGGGCATCTTCGACAATCTGCCCCCGCTCAAACCGGTGTTCGACTACAGCCATGATGGCATCATGCGTTCGGTGGAAGAGAGTCTGGAGCGGTTGAAACTGGACCGCATCGACATCCTGCACATCCACGATCCGGACAACCACTACGATGAGGCAATCCGTTTCGCCTACCCAGCCCTTGATAAGCTGCGGTCCGAGGGTACCATCAAGGCCGTTAGCGCCGGCATGAACCAGTGGGAGATGCTGGCGCGCTTCGCGCGCGAAGGCGACTTCGATTGCTTCCTCCTCGCCGGTCGCTACAGTCTGCTCGAACAGGAATCTCTCGACGAGCTCTTGCCCCTGTGCCTGGAGAAGGATATCGGTATCATGGCGGGTGGAACCTACAACAGCGGCATACTGGCCAAGGGGTCCGGCGAAGGTGCCAGGTACAACTACGGGGATCCGCCAGCCGAGATCGTCGACAAGGCGCGTCGGCTGGAAGCCGTCGCCGAACGCCACGATGTCGACATCAAAGCGGCCGCTTCCCAGTTCGCGCTGGCGCATCCGGCCGTGACCTGCATCATTCCCGGCACGCGCAGACCAGAGCGCGTGCAGGAGAACTATGATCTGCTGAAGGTGGAAATCCCGGCCCAGTTTTGGGCAGAACTGCGGGACGAGGAACTTATTCGGGCTGACGCTCCGGTTCCTGAGTGACGGAGCCGAAAGCCAGCACGTAGGTATCCGGCGCGGGAGCGTGCCACAGCGCCTTGAAACGCTCGCTGTTTTGCCGGATTGCCGGCACCAGAAACCGTGGAGTCTGCGGGAATCCAAGCTGCTCGACAACGACGTACGTCACTTTTCGTCGCTGCATGGTGTCGACGACTTCGCTCGGGGGTTTGAAGGGATAGACAATCGTCGGGAGTCCCGAGACGACGTACATCCAGAACGGCTTTCGGCAAGCCACGATCTGTCCCCCTTCGCCATTGCTGCGCAACCACAGCCCTGCCTTGAAATAGTTATTCCACCGCGGCTCGTACTCGGCCTGGCCCTTGACCCGAAGATCTACCAGCGCCGCGGCGTTCGATCCCAACACTAAAACCAGGAGGACGGCCGCTATCACCGTCGTCGTCGTGCCCGCAGCTCGTCGCAATATCATCCGAGTCGTATACAGGACAAAGAAGATGAACAGGGGTATCAACGGCAGTAGGAATCGTTCGTCGACCCAGGGCCAAGAAAAGATCAATCCCATCGACAACACCGTGTAGACGAGAGGCAGCAGAAACTGTCGGTGCCTCACACACTGAACGATGGCGTAGATCCCCGCCGTCACCAGGGCAACCGCGACGAGTCTGGACAGCGGGTGATCGGCCTCCAGGTTGCGGACGAAGGCCGCCGGCAAACGCTCGAACAGATTCCACACCACATGATAACTGAGGCGGGTGAGGAATCCCGAAACATCCAAGTAGCCCAACTCCGGTTGATAGGGATTCACCTGGAATAGCTGTTTGACGTAGAAGCCGCCGCCACTCACCGAACGATTGCGCAGCATCCAGGGCAGCGTCATTGCCACTGACGCCATGACAACGATCGCCACCTGGCGCCAGTTCCTGCGCACCACCAGCAACAGTACCAGCGCTGCGATCAGGACCACACCGAAGCTGCGCACATGGTACGCCCACATCATACTGATGAATCCCAGTACCGACCACGCGTTGATGCTGAGACTCCCGGATTCCGGCCAGGCCCGGGCGAGGGCGAGGAGTCCGAACATGGCGAACAGGAGGTACGGGATCTCCGACATCACCTGGTGGCTGTAGGCGAGGAGCAGTGGATTCGTCAGACATAGCAGGGCTCCGATACTGGCGGCCAGCACCCCTAATAGTTCACGCAGCCACAGGTAGACGAGTGCCATGCCTGCGGCAAACAGGCACACGATCAGCCACTTCATGGCAACCCAGTCGGAGACCGGTTGACCGCCCCCGGTTTCCACCGCCGCCAGAGGCGCCAGCATCAGGGGGAAGCCGAAGGGGTACTTCGTGGCCGGCCTGGGATCGGGTTGGTTGATATAGCTGAGCCCATCTCCCTGGGTCAGACTGCGAGCCAGGGTTATGAACTCGGTATTGTCTCCGGTAAGTGAAAGCTTTATGTCGAACGTCCAGGCACTCAGGCTGAATGCCAGCAGCGCCACCATGAGCGGCGCCATCCAGCGCCCACGACGCGACTCGAGTTGATCGGCAAACCGTTGCAGGTAGGTATCCATCCTGCCGGCAAATGTAGGCAAAGAGATCGGGGATTGTCTTTCACGCGCCGACGACACATGGCATTGCTTGAAACACAGCTCGAAGGAGTCATCCCAATGCATGCCTTGATACCTGTCCCGCTCGCAGCGATCCTGCTAGCAGCATCCCTCGCGAGTCGCACCTTCGCTGTTGACGATAATTCGACCGCTGAGCGCTGGGACGCCCGTTACGGCAAGGCGGAATCGTTCGTGTACGGTTCAGAGCCGGTGCGTTTTCTCAAGGAGCAGATGCCGAAGTTGACGCGCCGCAAGGGCCGGGCCCTGTGCCTTGCCGCGGGAGAGGGACGAAACGCCGTCTATCTGGCACAACAGGGCTTCGAAGTCGTCGCGGTGGATATTTCAGCTGTGGGCCTGGAGAAATGCCGTGCGTTGGCACAGCTCCGTGGAGTGGAGGTCGAAACCGTCACCGCCGACCTCACCACCTTCGATCTGGGTGTCGAAGGGTACGACCTGATAACCGACTTCTACTATCACCAGCCCGACCTGTTTCCGAAGATCCTCGCCGCCTTGAAGCCGGGTGGTTTCTTCATCCTCCAGAACTTCACCGTTGACCAGCCGGCCACCGGGCGCTTCGGTCCGAAGAATCCGGCTTACCTGGCTAAACCGAACGAACTGTTGCTGGCCTTCTCAGGCTTCCGCATCAGGCACTACGAGGACACGGTTGTCGAACTGGACGAGGGCATGCACCGGGGACCGGGAGCCGTCGTTCGCTTGGTGGTCGAGAAAGCGCCCGTCCTACGGTAACTTAGCCCCCTCCATCGGCTTCAGCTTCTTGAGGCTTGCGCAGCCCGAGTTCGTGATCGATGAGGAACAGTCCGGTGTTGTTGTCACCGACGAGTCGCAGCCTCTGTAGCATGTCGTTGACGAGCGCCTCTTCCTCAATCTGCTCGTTCACGAACCACTGCATGAAGGTGTGGGTGGCATGGTCGTGTTCCCCCATGGCGGTTTCGACCACTTCATAGATCTGCTTGCTGTTCGCCTGCTCCGTCTCGAGGGCAAAGACGAAGGCCTCCACCGGTGATCCCCAGCTCACTTTGGGTGCTTCCAATGCCGCCAGGGTCACGCGACCATCCCGGTTGATGACAAAGTCGAATGCCTTGTTGGCATGGACGAGCTCTTCCTCGTACTGCGTCCTCATCCAGTGGGCGAACCCCTTCAGGTTGATATCCTCGAAGTAGGCCGTCAGCGCCAGGTAGCTGTAGGCCGAGAAAAATTCCCGGTTGATCTGTCTGTTCAGTGTTTCCTGCATCCTGTCGCTTAACATGAGCCACTCTCTTTCAAACTGATGGCGCGTTGACCGAGTCGCCGATGACTCGACTCGGCTGCCCCCCAAAGCCTCACCTCGTCGGTGACCGAGCTGCTCTACTTGTTCGGCAGGTGATAGCCCTTCTTGTTTACTTGAATCTTCCCGAGTATGCCCTTTTCACCGCTGTACGTCATGTACAGAGTCTTGGCCTCTTTGCCACGGCCGAAAGCTACGTTGGTCGGTACGTGGGGCGTGGGAATGAAGGCCAACTCCTCACCGGTTGGTGAATAGACTGCGATACCGAAGCGTGTAAGATCTCTGAGCGCGACCCACAGGTTACCGTCCACATCACACACCAACCCATCGGGACCATCCTCCGGCGCGTAGTTGACCAGCTCCTCTCGATAGGTTGCGGTGCCGTCTTCGTGCAGGTCATAGGCAGAAAGGGCCATGCGTCCCTTGTGCACGGGCGGCTCTTCTGGGTAGCGGAACAGACCCATCGAACCGTTGTCGTTGCTGACCACGTATAGACTCTTCTGGTCGGGAGACACGGCCACACCATTGGGTTTGCCCGCATCGGTGATGATGCGCTCGATCGATCCATTGGGGTCGACCCGGTAGACGGACGGGATCTCCTGATCGACAGGCTCATGACCGAGGTAACGCGGATCACTGAAATAGATCCTTCCCATTTCGTCGAGGCTGACGTCATTCGGTGCATTCAGCGGTCGCCCCATGTACAGGCCGGCGACGATTTCGGCTTTTCCGGTAGCTATATCCGTTCGAGTGACGCGACGGCCGCCAAAATCGGCTCCCTCGCAAGCGATCAATCGTCCGTAGGCATCGAACTTGAGACCGTTCGACATGCCACTCGGAGAGCGGTACACAGCCGTCTTGCCCGTTTTCGGATCATAGCGCCAGATGTGGCCTGCCTGCATGCCGGACAAAGCCGTGAAGGTGATATCGCTGAAGTAGACGGACCCGTCTGGAGCCACTGCCGGGCCTTCCGTGAAAATGGCGCCATCGAAAAGCATCTCGATCTTCGCATCCGGCGAAACAATGCTCGGATCGCCACTGGGGCCTGCCAACTCCATCTCTTCTTCAGCTGCCGCACGCGAGAAGGTCAGCGCCGTGGCAGCCAGTGAAATAACCGCGATTCTCCATCCAGATCTCATCGGATTCCTCCCTTTCTTACATTCTCGATCGAGTTACCTGTGCACGGACCGGGGGCAGAAGTCAGATTCCGGTGGCCGTAGAGGTGCAAAATACAACCGCCGGGGACGAGCGACAAGAATCCGGCAGATCGATCGGAATCACCGTGGCTGAATATGTGTTTGAGCTTGAATTTGAAGTCCGCGACTACGAGTGTGACCTGGAGGGCTTCGTCAACAACGCCGTCTACCTCAACTATTTGGAGCATACCCGCCACAGCTACCTGCGCACACAGGGCCTGGATTTCGCGCAATTGCATGAGCAGGGCTGCGATCTGGTGATGACGCGGGCTGAGATCGACTATAAGAGACCACTGCGATCGGGTGATCGCTTCGTCGTGCGGTTGAACATTGGACGTGAGAGCCGCTTGCGTTTCGTGTTCGAGCAAGCCGTCCACCGCCTCCCTGGGAAGGAGCTGGTACTGGAGGCCCGCATCATCGGCACCGGTATCATCGCCGGTAAACCCGGATTGCCGGATGAGGTACATGCGTTATTGGATGCGAATGAGCGATCCTGAGAGCACCCCCAAGGTGCACCGGTTCCGTCGCGTGTCCTCAAACCCAACGTTTCGTCCACCGACCAAGACGACCTCCGAAGCTCTCGAAATACCCCACGCATTGCTCCAAGGAGTGACCGACGACGAGTAGGCTGGTGTAGGCCTGCGCTTGGGAGGGGTCTGTCGTGAACAGGATGCCATTGGAGATCAGACCGCCATCCGTCATCTCGCATGGATGTTCGCGTTCCATGTGAACGGCGAAGTCGGCGATGCTATCGAAGCCGGCTTCAACCAGATCTTGAGCGCGCAGAATCGTCCACAACGCCGTCCGCGAGGCATTCACCCGTGGAGCGAGTTTGAGCGCCAGGTGCCCCATGGTATGACGCGGATTGACCTCGATCACGGGTTTCAGCTTCAGTTGACCGGACAAGCCCTCTTTGTAGACCAGTGCGTCGACGCCAATCGGGCCGTAATAGCTAATGCCGTCAGTCTGTTGCTGAATGATCGGCCCCAGCCGCTCGAAGAGGTTCTGCAGACGTTTGCCACCCGGGCTTCCACCGTACAAAAAGCGCCGCTCGTTTTCATCCAGTCCTGCAACTTTCTGGTGGATGAAAGAGCCGGCGTACTGACCCCGGACATCCGTCACGAATCGCGTGATACCCAGGAAGCGAATCGTGCGATTGGGTTCGGTCAGGAACTGGGCGGACAGATCGATCCTCCCTGCCAGCCAGGGTTCGACGACGACTTCACCGAAGTCACGCAGCAGACGCTGCAGCCAGGCGATCTTGGCACCCGTCATCCTCTCTTCGAAGGTTTTCCCCTGTCCACTTGCCAGACGAATCTGATCCTGACCGGCGGCTCCGAACGGTCCCTTGATGACGACCTGCGAATGACCGGACGCCAGCAGCCGATCGACGCAGATTTCCACTTGCCCCACCGAGATACAACCCTCCCCGACAACACTGGAGTCGCATATCCAATCCAGGCTGTCATCGATGTCAGACAACAGGCTTTTGAGGAGTTCCAGACTCCAGCTTTTTGAGTACAGGCCTCGCATGGCCTCCGCATCGGGTGCTGAACTGTGACCCAGAGGTAGATTGTCGAACAGGGGACCCAGCACTCGCATGCCCTCGGGACTCCATCCCCATGGGCGCAGGCTCTGCAACCGGCGATCCGCCAGATCCGTCGTGGACACGTTCAGCGAGCCGTCGACTGACGATCCGTCGCCAGACGAGCCGTCACCGTAGGTGACGAATTCGGGGATCGCGAAGCCGGCCTCGTGGATGGATCGCAAAAAACCGACCGTTGGACGCTCCGGGACCAGTATCGCGTCATCCCCCGCGCCCAGGTACATCGGCAAGCTCGCCAGGTCCCGCGCCATTTCCCGAATCACCTTGGTCGGCGTGTATCGTGCGCGCAGACCCGCTTCCTGATCGCACGTGGGATTGAACCAGTAGATAGAGGGACAGCGGCCGCGTGAGCGCGAATAAATCTCGAGTTCGGCGATGAACTCATCCGACAACCCGGCCCGGCGGCGGCCTTCCACGTTGAAGCCGATGCCCTTGGCCCGATTCGGCGTCAGCGGCTTGTTCAGGGAATCGCAGTAGGCTTGCCATAGAGAGGGTGCCGGATCGCGCCAGGTCTCGAACCAGTTGAGCCCGTAGCGCACATGGCGGATCTCGTCCCGGTACACTTGCCCCATCAGGGCCGCAGTGGCCTCATCTCCCAGCGTTTTGTAGAGATCGCGATAATGAGGCGCGTAATCGAGATTGGCCTGTTCCAGGGTCAGACTCAAACGGGTGACGAAGTCCAGGGGTGTTTCCATGCCACTGATGCTGCGCCAAAAGAAATCGCTGACCGGAATCTCCCCGAAGCCGACACCGATCTCCTCCATACGATCGATATAGAGGCCCAGGTGTTTCTGCTCGTCCTTGAGCGTGGCGATCAGGCCGCGGCGAAACTTGGGCGGGGCGTCGGGAAACTTCAGCAGGGCGAGGGCGAGAAGCTCCAGTGCCAGCAATTCATGGTTGGCGAAAAAATGCAGGACCAGGCCGCGTTCTTTGTCGCTGTTGAACTTGCGCACATCATTAAAGCGCACGCGCTCGCGCCCGTGCCAGCTGTCGAGGCGCAGTTCGGAGGGACGGCCCGGTTGATCAGGCGTGGATTGTGCCAACCCCGGTTTTCGGTCCAGGATGCGCCCACCGTCGACGAGCTTGTCTTCGAGGGTTTCGCCGAAAAGGATGCGCTGGGCTAGCTCGGAGGCTTCCATGCGACGGGCGCCGCTTGCACACGGGTTATCTGTGAGCCCATGCCATCCGTCACTACCTGCATGGCACGCAGGCCGTCGTCGTGATTGACGGAGAAGGCCTGGTCCTGAAGGCACTTGTCGATGAAGTCGTCGAGCTCCGCCGCGTAGGCCGTGCCGAAGCGGGTGATGAAAACGGGGACGTCCCGGCCGTAATCCCGGGTTTCGAAGCTGCGCTCATCAACCAAACCGTCGGCTCCGTAGTGCTCGACGGTCACGCTACCCGGATTCCCGCGAAAGGCCCCGACGTGAATCAAGCCGGTCTCGCCGTAGAGGAGGGTCTCGTTGCGATAACCGGCCACGTGGTTGCGGCTGACCTGCACCTGCGCCGCAAGGTCATCTTCGAACCACATCTGCAGGAAACTGTCATCAAAGTCTTCCACGACGCTGGTATGCATCTGGTTGTACAGTCTGGACCCGGCACCCGTCACCGCCTGGGGTCGCTGTCCTCCGGCAAGCCACATGACTTCGTCCGCGTTGTGAACGGCCATGTCGACGAGCAGGCCGGGACTGCTGTAGCCTTCGGGCGGGGCTGCAGGATCTTCCAGGATGGAGACCAATTTGAAGAGCTTGCCGATAGCGCCCTGCTCCAGCAGGAGCTTGGCGTGCAGAAGAGCTGGATCGAATCGCCGCATGAAGGCGAGCATGACGGCACGCTGTCTGCGAGGTTCGTCGTTCAGGTACGCGGCGAAGGCGGCGGCGGATTCGAGGGAATGTGTCAGCGGTTTTTCCAGCAGGACGCGCAGGCCGGCGTTCACGAGTACCTTCGCGTCGCGATGGTGATCCACCGTCCGTGAGGCAACAACGCCGGCATCGCACACTTCAGACTCAACCAGAGCATCCACATCGTCGAAGGTCACTATCTCATGGGCCTGGCCGGGTTGCAGCTGATCCCGAGCGCGCTGTGCCGTGCCGGGAAAACCGTCCACGACGGCGACCAGCTCGCAGTCGCGGCGGGAGTGAGCCAGTTCCTGGGCGTGCTGAGCATGGTACATGCCGATGCGCCCAACACCGACGACCGCCATCCTCAGCGGCGTCTTCATTAGGTTTCACCGAAGTACTTGCCGTACAGCAGTGACAGGCGCTCCTTGGCCTCGTCGCTGACGGCGTCGGGCGCCGTGATGACGGCATGCTGTGCAGCGTGCAGACACTCGCAGTCCGTGTCGGCCGGCAGCAGACCAGCCGCTGCTTTGACGATATCGTTCCCCAGGGCAGCGTTCTTGTGCACGATCTCGAGCACCGCCTCGACGGAGACGTCATCTTCCTCCTCGTGCCAGCAGTCGTAGTCCGTGCCCATGGCCAGCAGCGCGTAACACATCTCTGCTTCGCGGGCGAGCATGGCTTCGGGGACAGCCGTCATGCCGATGACGGAAGCGTCGACGCTTTGACGGTAGAAATGAGATTCGGCTCGCGTGGAAAATTGGGGGCCCTCCATGCACACGTAGGTGCCCCCATCATGAACGTTTGCCCCGCACTGCTTCGCTGCCTGCAAGGCGATCTCACGCAGGTCATGGCAGAACGGGTCCGCCATGGAGACGTGACCGACAATACCATCGCCGAAGAAGGTGGAGGGACGGATGCCCTTGGTGCGATCGAACAGCTGATCGGGCACCATCATTTCTCCGGGTTTGATGTGTTCCTTCATGATGCCGACGGCACTCACGGCCAGCACGTGCGTCACGTCGAGCTGTTTGAGGGCGTGAATGTTGGCTTTGAAGTTGATCTGCGAGGGCATGATGCGATGCCCCTTGCCGTGGCGCGGCAGGAAGAACACGGCGCGCTCACCGATACGGGCATGAATGACCCTATCTGACGGGGCTCCAAAAGGGGTTTCCATGTCATACTCGCCGACGATGTCTACCCCTTCCATCTGGTAAACACCAGAGCCGCCGATGACCCCAAGGCGCACCGGCGTGGTCGATGTGTCCGTCACCTCTCCCAGCTCCCTTCGCTGTCTTGTCCCTGTCAGGAGCGGATAAGCTAATCGGTTATATTCAACCGGTCCATTTTATACCTCCCGACGAATTCGGTGAAATCCGTCCGTTTGTCTGAAGTAATACAAATCTCAGTTCGTGAATTAGTGGAGTTCGTCTTCCGCTCGGGAGACCTCGCTGCACCCTTCGTATCCGCTGCCCGTGCTGTAGCCGGTACTCGTGCCCACCAACTCGTCCAGAGCAGCCGCCCGGAAGATTACGAGTCCGAGGTCGCCGTCAGTATCCTGCACGAAGGTGAGCCCCTCTCGCTCGAGATCAGTGGACGCGTGGATGGACTGGTGCGCCGCGGTAACGATCTGCTCATCGAGGAAATCAAGAGCACTTCACGGGCACCGGATCCCGCCCGCAAGGACAATCCCGTGCACTGGGCGCAGGCAAAAATCTACGCCTACATCCTCGGAGTTCAGGGCCAACTCAAAGTAGTCCAGATCCAGCTTACCTACGTCCAACTTGGCACCGGAGCTTTGGTTGAAGATCGCAGGGATTTCAAATTGGAAGAGTTGGCTTCGTTTTTCGATCTGGTTATCGCCCGTTATCTCAGATGGACAAACGCCTACCACTCCTGGTGTCAGGAGCGCGACCGCTCGGTCGAATCCCTCCGCTTCCCTTTCCCCTCGATGCGGGAGGGCCAGCAGGAGCTGCAAACCACCGTGGGCGAGACCATCGATGCAGGCGGCACCCTCTATGCCCAGGCACCAACCGGAATCGGCAAGACCATCTCAGTCCTGTTTCCAGCGGCAAGGGCGTTGGGGAAGCGCCGCATCGAGAAGGTGTTCTTCCTGACCGCGAAGACGAGCGGACGCATCGCCGCCGAAAAGGCTTTCGACGATCTGCGCACCGGCGGACTCAAGATCAAGAGTCTCACCCTGACGGCCCGCGACCGAGTCTGTTTCAACGCCCGCGGTGGGCAGCCGTGCGATCAGGAAACCTGCGAATTCGCCATAGGCTATTACGATCGGCTCAACGACGCACTCGAAGACCTGTTTCACCACGATGCGTTGACACGCCCAGTTGTTGAAGACGTGGCGCGGCGGCACCAGGTGTGTCCGTTCGAGCTGTCCCTGGACATCTCCGAGCACTGCGACAGCATCATCTGTGACTACAACTACGTTTTCGATCCCCGGGTGTACCTGAAACGCTACTTCGCTGAGGGGGGAGGAGTCTACGCCTTCCTCATTGACGAGGCCCACAACCTGGTCGATCGAGCCAGGGAGATGTACTCGGCCGAGTTGCACAAATCAGGCGTGCTGCGAGCGTCGAAGGCCCTGGCAGAGGGTCACTCGACGCTCAAGCGAATCCTCGGGAATCTCAACCGCTACCTGCTGGCTCAGCAGCGTCGCTGCGAAACAGAAGGGGATGGGGAGTCGCTGCTCGAGCGGGAATTACCGGCCGAATTGCTGCCGTTGCTCCAGCGGTTTCTCGATGAAGCAGAGCCCGTGTTGTCGTCGAAGCTGTCAGCTGATGCAGCCGACCCACTCAGGGAGTTGTACTTCGCCGCCTTCGGATTCCTCCGCGTGGCCGAGCTGTTTGACGAGCACTACGTCACCTACGCGGAAAAATTGAGCCGCGACCTGAGACTGCGCCTGTACTGCCTCGATCCATCGGATCAAATTCGGCAGGCGCTCAAGCGGGGTGTCGCCTCGGCGTTCTTCTCTGCCACGCTGGCACCGATCGACTACTACCGGGATCTGCTGGGCGGCGAGTTGAGTGATTTCAACCTGGCGCTGCCCTCTCCCTTCCCTACCCACAACGTAAAGGTCATCCTCGCCGAGCACGTCGACACAACCTACCGCCAGCGTCACCTGTTCTACGACGAGGTCGCCGCCTCCATCGCGGCCGCCACTGAATCGAAGACGGGTAATTACATGGCGTACTTCCCATCCTACAAGTACCTGGAGGAAGTCTACGCGCGCTTCCAGACTCTGCGACCTGATGTGAGTACGGTATCCCAACACAGCCGTATGTCTGAGTCTCAGAAGGCGGACTTTCTAGAATTGTTCGCCGCCGACAACCAGCACACCGTCATCGGCTTCGCGGTCATGGGCGGCATCTTCGGGGAGGGCATCGATCTGATGGGCGAGCGTCTGGTCGGTGCCATCATCGTCGGCGTCGGCTTGCCGCAGATCTGCCTGGAGCGCGACCTCATTCGGGGCTACTACGACGAGAAGGGAATCTCCGGGTTCTCCTACGGCTACGCTTTTCCGGGAATGAATCGAGTACTGCAGGCGGCCGGCCGGGTCATTCGCTCAGCTGAGGATCGTGGAGTCATCGTCCTCGTCGACCGCCGCTTCGCGCAGCCTTCCTACCTCGAGCTTTTCCCCGCACACTGGGGCGCTGTCGAACGCGTCGACAGCGCTGCCCAGATCCGCCAAGCCGTGTCCGGATTTTGGGTCACTGACTGATCGTCAATGGTCCCCGTGCCCTCAGGCGCAGCACGACACAACTCACACACGCCACACCAAGGATGACCAGAGCCAGGCGGTTGATCCCGTCCCAACCCACGTGGTGCCGAGTGGGCCCGTCGCCAAGCCCACACGGCGAAGATGGAGAAGTCATTGGCTGACTGCACCTTCGCACCTTCTCCTTGAGTGTAGGTCGCGGTTAGCAAAGACGTCGAGCTCACGAAGAGGAAGTTCCACCCAAGCCCCAGCACGGTCAGTCCACTCAAGAAGTAGATATAGCTGGTGCCGCCGAGATTGATCGAGGCAGCGGCCCCGATGAGGACAAAACCGCTCACCATCAATTTCATTTCGCCAAAGCGAGCGATGAGGTGGCCGGTGACGAAAGAGGGCCCGTACATGCCAAGGGCGTGCCACATGATGACTTGCGTGGTGTCGGCGAAGGAGTGCTCGACGCGCGCCATGGCCAGCGGAGTGGCATGCATGAGCAAGGACATCAAGCTCCAGCTGGTCACGGCGCCGAGGACGGCGATCAACAGGTAGGGCTGTCGGGCAAGCTCCCGCAGCGACCGGCCAGAAGATTCTGACACGGACGTGGACGCCTTTGGCAGCGACACGAACGACAGCGTGATCAGCACCAATAGCTGCACCGCGCCGACGCAGATGAAGCTGCCGGCGAAGGGATGATCCGGGATCCAATCCTTGAAGTAGGTCGATAGATAGGACCCGAGCAGGGCCCCGACGATGCCACCGGCCATGACCAGGGAAATCGCCTTGCTCCTGCGCTTGGCGTCGTCGGCTGCCGTCTCGGCGGCTGCGAAGCGGTAGTAGGTGGCGAATCCGTTCACCCCGCCAAGGATGAAGGCGCCCATGCACAGCGACACGAAGTGACTCTGCAGAAGTGCTGCCGTGCAGACACCCGCTCCGGCCACACCCAGGCCAGCCCCGAGCAGGAAGCCTGGCTTTCTCCCCCAACGCCTCATCAGATGAGCGGCAGGCACCGTCGTCACCATCGTGGCAACCATCAATAACGCCACGGGCAAGGTGGTGAGAGCGGCCGGCGGTCCGAGTTGGCGACTTGCCAGCGCCAACGCAGCCAGGACGATGAGCGTACTGGTCCGATTCATGGCCTCGGATACGACCAGCAGGCCGAGGTCAATCGAGGGTCGGTTCAATCTGGAAGTATTCAGGATGTGGAGCGCTTCGTGGCTCGACGTTCTTCGACCGCCTCGGCAAGATCAGCCAATACCTGCTCGGTGGTCTCCCAAGAGATACAGGCATCGGTGATGCTTTGCCCGTAGACGAGCGCTTTGCCATCGGCGAGATCCTGGCGGCCCTCGACGAGGTGACTCTCCAGCATGACTCCGAAGATGTTGTCTGAGCCTCCACCGATCTGGCCGGCGATTTCGTCAGCCACATGAGGCTGCCGACTGGCGTCTTTCTCACTATTGCCATGACTGCAGTCCGTCATCAACCGAAAAGGCAAATCGGCCACACGCAGGGTATCCGCAAGAATGTCCACGCTGCGTTTATCGTAGTTATGCCCATGGGTCGAGCCCCGCAGAATCACGTGGCAACAGTCATTGCCCGCCGTCGCCACGATCGCGGAAATGCCCTGCTTGGTTACTGACAAGAAATGGTGCGGATCTCGCGCTGCCTTGATGGCGTCCACAGCAATTTGGGTGTTGCCGTCGGTGCCGTTCTTGAATCCGACCGGCATCGACAGACCCGACGCCAACTCGCGGTGGACCTGACTCTCGGTCGTCCGCGCTCCGATGGCCCCCCACGAAACCAGGTCGGCCAGGAATTGCGGCATGATGGTATCGAGGAATTCGCAGCCGGCCGGCATCCCCATATTCGCAAGGTCGAGTAGCAACCGGCGGCCAATGCGCAGCCCTTCGTTGATTGAAAAACGATTGTCCAGATGCGGATCGTTTATCAACCCCTTCCAACCGACCGTCGTTCTCGGTTTCTCGAAGTAAACCCGCATGATGACGAGGAGTGCGGCGTTGAGCTCGGCTGCCTGTTTCGCCAGGCGCTGGGCGTACTCTGTGGCTGCGCCCGTGTCGTGGATGGAACAGGGGCCGACGACGACGACGAGACGATCGTCCCTGCCTTCGAGGATCTCGCGAATTTGATGCCGTGCCTTACTCACCGTGAGACCGGCCGTCTCCTCCACCGGCAGCTCCTCCATCAGGATGGCTGGCGGGATCAGCGGCTTGAGGTTTGCTATACGAAGGTCGTCCGTCGAGTGAGGCATATCAGAGTCCGATTTCCACGACAACGCGGCCGTCCTCGACCGCTATGGTGCGCAATATCAATTTCGCCAACGATTCCTTGAACTCGTCCTGGTTCAATGTGTAGATGGTGACGTCGGAGAGGTACCTCTTTGTCAAACTGGCTGCGATGGCCTCAACCGTTTTGCGATATGCCAAAGGCACTTCGCCGATATCCAGTTGGCGCAGTTTTGCATTGGTGATGGCGATCTTCCCATGGTCGGATCGGTACACCAGGTCCCCGTCGGCCTCTGCTGAACCGGTTACCGTGCCCATTCCCGGCAAGGCCGCGGCGATCTGCAGCCGCATGCCTATACGTTCCGATCCGGCTGCCAGCAGGATGCTCGGGTTGCTGAGTTCGACCTTGACTAGTCGTTTCTTTTTGTTGACCGGGAAGCTCTTCTCGACCTTGGACTGCAGATCCGCTTGCGTGAAGACGATCTCCTTGCGCAGCAAACCGGAGCCGCATGCGGACAGGACAGCGAAGAGCAGCAGTAAACGGAAACCTCCCGCCAGTTTCTCACAGTCACTCGGTTTTTTTCGCGTACTCATCGTTGACAGGGAATAATCTCCCATTTAATTAGTTCGCTTCATCTCGGACCAGACGATGATCCGTAACAATTAAGATATGGTCTGCTCCAAGCCCTGACCAAAATCACCAGACTCCCGATCGCGATAGCTATGCCTACACCGAAAGTGTTGTTCACAGCCGGGCTTGATTTCGGCGGTGTACCTCCGGCACAAGCCATGTTGGAAGAGGCGGGGTTTGAGGTAGTTTGCGCTCGCACCGCCCCAGGGCAACCGCAGGCGAAGACCCGGGAGAAACTCGAGGGCGTCGACGCCATCATTGCCGGTGGCGACCGGATCAATGATTTCACCCTCGAAAAGGCCGAACGACTGCGGATCGTAGCCCGCAACGGCGTTGGCTACGACCAGGTCGATCTGCAGGCCTGCACTCAACGCGGCATCGTCGTCGTCAACACCCCCGGTGTCATGGCCAACGCGGTCGCCGACGAGACCCTCGGTCTCCTGCTGGCACTGGTCCGGCGCATCCCCGCGGGAAGCGCGAACGTCAAGGCCGGCCAGTACCAGGTACCGATGGGCGAGGACCTGTGCTCGATGACCTTGGGCTTGCTTGGCGGGGGCCGCATCGCAGCGGAGGTCGTACGCCGTGCCCGGGGATTCAAGATGGCCATACTGGTGCACGATCCCTGGGTCGAGGAGTCATCGATTCGCGAACTCGGTGCCACCCCGGCGACCATGGACCAGTTACTGAGCGAATCTGACGCGATCACCCTCCACATCCCCTCCACGACTGAAAACGAGAAGATCGTCAACGCCGACTTTCTCACGCGCATGAAAGCGGGCAGCTTCTTCATCAATACCGCCCGTGGAGGATTGGTCGATGAAGAGGCCCTGCTCGAGGCTCTGACCACCGGCCATATCGCCGGCGCGGGGTTGGACTGCCAGGCAACAGAGCCGCCGGTTGGGATTTCCAGCGAACTCGTCGAGCACGAGCGCGTCATCGCCATGCCCCATGCGGGTTCGAATACGGTGACGGCACGACGTGAGATGAACCTGATGGCCGGTCGTGAGGTGCTGGCGATGTTGCAGGGCAGGGTTCCCGAACACGTGGTCAATCCAGAAGTGCTCGAGAAACTGGACCTGAAATAGCAACCGTCGCCACCCAGGCGACGGGCAGTCGCCAAGCCAGGCGACGGGCAGTCGCTGTTATGTCATATCGAGGGCATGAAAAACTCGTAGCGCTCGGGATCCCCATAGCCATCCACGGGTGTCGGCGTAATCCCTGAACTGTCCATAGCGGCAGCCACGATTTTCTTGTTGAAAACGCTCACGTTCTCCGCCCCCAGGTAGTCTTCCACCGGCATCCACAGACTCTCCGCGATCTCTTCCGCCTGAATGGAAATCTCATGGCTTACCGGATGCAGGCGACACACGAAGTAAATGTCCGACTTGCCATATCGATACCCGTGCCAGTGACGAAAACAGACGAGTGCGTCGAACTCGGTATCAACTCCCGTCTCTTCCTTAACCTCCCTGATGACACCTTCGACCAGGTGCTCTCCGGCGTGCAACGCGCCACCAGGCAGTTTGTAACGAGGAGGTCCGTCACTCTTCTGTCGATGGTAACGCTCGCTCACCACCAGCAGTTCGCGTTTGTCGTTGATGGTGACACCGCCGGCGCCGATGTAGTGGGAGGCGTGCGCCGGGACGAACGCACCTTCTTCAAGCTGATGCGTCATCATCAGGTAGTCTTCTTCGCTGTGATGAAAGGTGAAACCCTGTTCGACAGCGATCGGAATGAGTTGCGAGTGCTCAATCGGTACCTGCAGCCACGCCACGCGGTAGTCGGCCTGCTTCCAGGCCTCGATCGAGTACGCCAGCATCCTGTCAAACTCGGCGGGATCCGCCTGCAATGCCGCCGGTTCGATGATAACTCCCCCGAATGCATTCTCCGTGGATTCAATCAGCTTCATGGTTTGTCCTGATGCGTCGTGTACGGCCATGGGTCATACATGGCAGATTTCGGGAATTTTCGGTATAATAGCTAGGAAGACTCGGCGATGTCGAATACATTTGTCTAATATTGAAAGGAGCTGGCTCCATGGCATTCTCGTTTACGAATTCCAAGGGCAAGTCGTATTTACTTCATTCCAAGACAACGACCCTTAAGAACGGAAACTCTCAGACCATCTATTTCTTCGCTAAGGAAGAAAGGGAAGGCTCATTGGACGCCGTTCCTGATGGCTATGAGGTTTCCGAGAGCAAGAACGGTCTGCCAGTCTTGAAAAGATCCAACAAGTAGGACCTTCTCCGCCGAATTCGTATCCACTTTTACTGAGCAGGACCTTGTGGGGCGCCGACTCTGTCGGTCGCCCCGTTTTGCTATTCCCTCCGACGTATCCTTCCGACCACTGAAAGTCCCCCTTGGAAGAAGCACTGGCCAGAAAACTGATCGGCGGCAGCGCTAGTCGCGAACTCATCGCTTATGCAGGACGGCGGCTGCAGCCACTGGAGCTTCCGAAGTCCCGTAGCGTCTGGCTAAAACAGGCAAAGGCATTTCGTACGAATGTTCTGAAGCTTTTGTTTCGCGGCCACGCCGAAGGATTGTTGAAGGAGCCGCCACGGGTTCGTGAGACCGGCGTTATCGAAACCGGCGCCGGTTACCGCATCAGAAAGCTGACCTACGAAGGTTACCCCGGGATGTGGGTGCCGGCGTTGTTGTACGAGCCGACTCTGCCCGGACGAGGTAAACTGCCGGTCGTCCTCAACCCCAATGGCCACCACGTGGGCGGCAAGGCCATGGACTACAAGCAGGCTCGCTGCATCAACCTTGCCAAACGCGGCATGCTGGCGCTATCGACGGAGTTCATCGGCATGGGCGAGTTGCGGGCTGACAGCGACCACAACCGCATCGGCCTGCTGGATCTGTGCGGCATCGCCGGAATCGGTGTTTTCTACCTCGTGATGAAACGCGGTCTGGACGTGCTGCTTGCGCGCCCACGCGCCGACCATGACAGAGTAGCGATGACGGGACTGTCTGGAGGAGGATGGCAGACGGCCCTGCTGAGCGCCCTGGATGAACGTGTCCGCGTCATCGTTCCGGTAGCCGGTTACTCACCCGTGTGGCAACGACGTACCTGCATGGATGACATCGGCGACCTCGAACAAGTACCATCTGATTTCTGTTCCATCGTCGATTACGACGTTCTTACGGCCCTGTTCGCGCCAAGGCCAACGCTGTTGATCTACAACCGCTATGACGATTGCTGCTTTCAGACCAAACGGACCCGCAAGTCCGTGTACCTGCCGGTGAAACCGGTATTCGAGCTGTTGGATGCGGCTGACAACTTCGTGCTCTACGATTGTGTGGATCCGCGTGTTCACAACTATGATCGCAACAACCGCGAGCAGCTGTACCGCTTCCTGAACCGCCACTTCGACCTGGATACCCCGGATGAGGAATTGCCCTGGGAAAGCGAGATCTTGACGGAGGCCGAGCTCAACACGGGGCTTCCCGCCAACAATCAGACCCTGCACTCGCTGGCTCGCGACAACCTCATCTCCATCAAAACAAAGCGACAGCGATCAGCCAGACCCGACGGCCGGCGCCTGCTCACGGGTCGACGGAAAGCGGCGGCGCGGCGCAAGCTGGGCGAGGTCATTCGGCTGGTCAGCTTCGACAAGGTCGTGGCCCGCAGCATCGGGCGTCGGAAAGTGCGCCGAGAACTGCAGTGGCAACACAGCATCCTGCGACTCGACCGTTCGTGGAGTGTACCGGTGACCGAATTCACGCCCTCGAGCCGTGGGCGCGGGGGAATTGAAATCATCGTTGGCGACACTGGGCGCAAACGGATGCGGCACCACGTGACATCGGCGCTGGCTGATGGCCGGCGGGTGCTGGCAGCCGATCTGTTCGATAGCGGCGAATGCGCCTTCGATTCACGTCTGTCGATGGTTCTGGCCTCAACCGGTGAGCGCCCGTTGGGCATTCAGGTCGGTCAGTTGATCGCCTTGATCGACTGGGCCCGCCGACGTTTCCGCTGCGATGCCGTGCACTTAAGTGCCACGGGGAATGTGCTTCCCGTTGCTGCCTTGATCGCCACGGCCTTGGAGCCTGAGAGCGTCTGCTTCTACCGCGCAGATCGCCTGATGGTTTCGCTTCATCAATTGATTGACTGGCCCATCCCATACGATCAGGCCGCACCCCTCTTCTGCTTCGGCCTGCTGGCTGAGTTTGATCTGCCCGATCTGATTGAACTGGCGGCACCGGTGCCGGTGCTTGACCGTATGCGGGGTCCGCTCACGAGGTAAGTCCTCGCGGACGGTGATCTGCTCATGCAGCATCCAGCCCTCGGAATGGTCCTCCTTGCTGCCGGACCCCTGGTGATTGCTGCGGCGTTTGCTTTGACCTTGATGCAGAGCGAGCCGGTGTCGACGCATTTCTACCTGGTCGCCTGGTACGGCCTCATCTTCTCCCTCGACCGCATCATCCACCAGATCGAAGGCACCTCACTGATCGGCCGTTGCGGTTTGCGCGGATTCGGCCTGATACTGTTCTGGTCAGCCGTGGTCTGGTTTTTCTTTGAGATGTTGAATTTTCGCCTGCAGAATTGGTACTACGTGTTCGTGACTGATTCGGCAGTGATCCGACTCGTCGGCACGTTCATCGCCTTCGGTACCGTGTTTCCCGGGATCTTCTGGATTGGACATACGTTGTCCCTGTTGCGGCTGGGTCGACGCATTCGGGGTCCCGCTCTCGTCTTCTCCGCTCGCCAACTCGTTCTGTTGCAAGTCGCCGGAGTATTGTTTCTGGTGCTGCCGATGCTGAAGCCACAGCTCTTCTTCGCACTGGTATGGGGATCCGCCATCCTCTTTGTCGCGCCGATCAACTACCGGCGTGGCATCGACGGCCTGTTGCGACAGCTTGAGCGAGGTGAATACGGACCGACCGTGCGCATGCTTCTGGCGGGCATGATAGCTGGCCTGTGCTGGGAGTTCTTCAACTATTGGGCGCGAGCCAAGTGGATTTACACCGTGCCCTTCTTCGACGAGCTCAAGCTCTTCGAGATGCCCCTGGCCGGCTTCATCGGCTTCCCTCCCTTCGCCGTGGAATGCGCCTGTACCTACCGCCTGTTGGTCTGGCACCGCCTGGCTCCGGCCTTTGGGGAATTCTCACAGCAGAAACCGTCTCTGAACGGGAGCCACCAATCCCTGGCCTTGGTTTTCGGAGGAATATTCAGCGTGTTCGTGTTCTTCGGCGTCGAATCCTGGACGGTGGCCTCGATGACACCACGTGTGTCTCAGGTTGAGTCTCTGGACGCCGATGTACGACGGCGACTTGAGGATAACGGAATCGTCTATTTGACTCAGCTGAGGGGACCGGGGTCAACTCAGAAGTGGCGAACGCTGTCCGAACAGTTGGACTCGTCGCAACAAAAGCGGATCGAGCGACTGACCGGCCTATATCTGCATCAGGGGATCGGAACCGAGCACGGCAATGCCCTGGTACGAGCGGGCGTAACGTCCGTCGGAGACCTCGTTGGCTACTCCACTGCAGAGTTGTCCGAACGCCTCTCCGCGACAACGGAAACAGGCCGGATGCCTACGATGGCACAGCTGCGCGTGTGGCAACGACGGGCAAGAGGGCACGTTGATAGATGATTGGAGACATCAACCATGGCGCTCGCGTAACCGGCGAGCAGCCTCGGTCTGGTTCTTCAACTTGACGTAGACCTCGTCGAGATCGACGCGCGCAGCTGAACCCGGGGCAAAGCCGCAATCCGGATTCAATAGAATCCGATCCACGTCGACGACCTGGAGAGCTTCCTCGACCCGCTCGACGATGGTGCTGGCCTCGTCCACCTGACCTGGGTGTACACTGACACAGCCCAGGCCGATTTCGAGGTCCGGGCGCAAACCCCGAAGAGCGGCGATTTCACCGGCGCCTGGTGAAGTAAACTCCATCGTCAGCTGATCGACCTGCAACGAGTTGAGGTGCTCGATGATAGTCTCGTAGCCTCCGGCGAAGCAGGCCTCACCACGCACCCTGGCACCGGCACGTCGGCACAAATGCACCGCCCGGCGCACCGTGCTGCTACTTCCCAACCCATCCAGTACGGCGTTGTTCATCTCCACGCTGAAGGCCGCCTCGCTGGCACCACCGTCATCGTACTGGCCACAGACCTCGGGATCGACGAACAGACACAGGTGAGGGTCATCGATCTGCAGTACATCCACACCGGCCTCAACCAGTAGCTGGGCCTCTGTGCGCAGGATGGGAACACAGGCGCGCACGAAGTCGTTGCGCTCGGGGTAGGCGCTCGCGGACCGCTCCGGATCCCACATGCGCTCCCCCAGCAACGCCGGCGCCGGCAGAGTCGCTTTCGTCCTGACTCGGGTGACGCTCTTGAGGAACTGCGCTTCGCGAGCAACGAACCCCGCACTCTTTGGAGCCACGGGTGCAGTAACCGTCGTCCATGGACGGCCGTCCGCTGGATTGACTCCCGTCTCGAATCCATGAGCGAGCTCGGCGATCACTCCGATGTAGGAGGTGCGGCGCCACTCGCCGTCTGTAACGATATCCAATCCCGCGGCCTCCTGCAGACCTACGGCGTAGGCAACGGCCGCATCCAGGGATGCCTCTCGCAAACCGTCGCCACCTGCCTCTCCGCTTATCAGATCGCGAACGAAGGCTGAACGAGGAAGAGAGCCGACGACCCCGGTCGGAAACAGGGTGCCGTAGTCCTTCACCGTGGACATCGCTTACTCCCAGCTTTGTGGCCAGATCTGGTTGGCAAGGGCATAGTCTTCCTCCGTGTCCACTTCCATGTAACCACCCTCCGTCGTCACCATGTGAAAGGGGACGCCGCTCTCTATCATCTCCTGGAACAAATGGATCAGGTAAGCATGCTCGAAGGTACGGCCGTCGCGCCAGGTAACCCCTTCGAAGCGCTCTCGCAAGCGGTGATAGTGCTCGCGAAGCCACTGTGCTCCGGCAGCCGAGAAACGAGCTACCCCGATGTATTCACCGCTGGCCTGATCGGAAGGCATTGAGCGGTTGATCTCGTGCACCAAGTCCTCTTGTGCCTGAACCTTCTCGGCATCGTCTTCAGGATGCTGACTGCGATCGGCATAGCGGGCTCGCCAGTCGACGTCCACGCACAGGACGATATCGGCCGGATGCTCAAGCGCCCGACGTACCACGCTGGGCCGGTAAAGGATATCGGCGTAGGTGCAGACAAAGCCACCCTCCATGTGCTCCTCGGCGCAGAACAGGGAGGCCAGCATGTTCGTGCTCTCCCAGCGCTCGTTGTGACAAAAATCCAGGAAGCTGTAGTCGGACCGGATGAGGTCGATCTGGTAACCGCCGACAAAGACCGGTCGCTGGAGGCCGGCGGCAAGCAGCGAGTCCAACACCCAGTTCAGAATGCGTCGACCATCGATCCGCACATAGGGCTTGGGCTGATCTGTGGTCATGGCGTTCAAACGGCTGCCCCTGCCGGCACCGAGTATGATAGGTCGCATGGCTGTCAGTATAGGGACCGCGACGGCTGACGCCAGAGGTCTCGTGGAGGTCAGCAGTCGCTCGGTCTATATTGACAGACACGGCTCTTCATCATTCAGCTTTCAGGAGTTGACGCGTGGCGGCCATTCTGTGCCCCAGTTGTCGCAAGCTCATCAGCAGTGACGAACCGCGCTGTCCTTTTTGCGGCCAGGCGCGGCCCGGACTGTGGGGCTTGACCACCCTCTTCCGCCGCCTTGGGCTGCGGATCGACTTCCCGCACATGATCACCCTCCTGTGCGTCGGCCTCTTCGCCATCAGCTTGCTCCTCGATATCAGCGCCGTCTTCCAGGTCAATGGATTGATGAGCCTGCTGGCACCGAGCATAAAGTCGAGTTACTTGATGGGCATGACGGGCTACTACTTTGCTTTCGTCGAGGGCCGGTGGTGGACCTTGATCACGGCCATATACCTTCATGGCGGACTCCTTCACATCTTCTTCAACATGATGTGGGTACGCCAACTGGGTCCACTGGTCGAGGAACTCTACGGCCCTTTCAGGCTGTTCGTCATCTTTACCGTGGCCGGTGTCGTCGGTTTTCTGTTTTCGACACTGATCGCCCCGGGCTCGGTCGGCTTTCCGCGCAGCAGCCTCGGTGCGTCCGGCTCCATCTTCGGCCTGCTGGCAGCCGCCATCGTCTATGGCCGCAGGACAGGCAGTACGCTGTTCACGCGACAATTCCTGCAATGGGCGGTGTTGCTGTTCGTGTTCGGTTTCATCATGAGCGGCGTCGATAATTGGGCCCATGCTGGTGGCTTCATCGGCGGCTACGCAGTTTCCTACCTGTTCAGCAGGAATCCGGGCAGTCGCGAAGGTCTTGGGACCTACATCGCAGCAGGCGCTTGCGTTGTGCTTACCGTCGCTGCCTTCCTCTTGCAGTTCGTGAGTGCGGCACTAGTGTGAGTGCTGGATCGCTGACAAAAATGAGCGACCACGAACAGCTGGCTTACTTCGACGAAGCGGGACACCAGCTTGGTACTAAATCACGGCAACAGGTTCACTCGGATGGCGACTGGCACTGGCTGGTATTCGTGTGGTGTGCCTGGCTCGACGGCGATGGGTGCCCTCTGTTGCTGCTGCAACAACGGGCGCGGCCGGGGGATCCGTTCATCGACAGCCTCGATGCACTGGCCGGCGGCCATGTGCAGGCCGCTGAGGGTCATCGGCTCGCTGCCGCCCGCGAACTCGAAGAAGAAGCCGGGTTACAGTGTAAACCGGATGCTCTGATTTATCTCGGGTGCGGACCGCTCGTCAATCCGCAGGGCTCCTGCCAGCGTGTGGTGCAGCACTTCTACCTGTACCACAACCCGGTTGACATCATGCAGCTCGATTTCAACCCGGAGGTCAGCGGCTTTGTTTTGGTGTCCTTGGATGATGTCGGCGGTCTGTTGGGACCCGACCCCGGATCAACGACCGTGCTGGGCAGAGCAAGATTCGGTCAGGATCCCGGGCGCCACGTCGAAATGGCCATCACACCACAAGCCTTCGCCTCCTACCCTGCGCCCATTCTAGATGTCTTCCGCAAATCGTTCACCGCTATCCGCACCTACCTCGACGAGCAACGGGTGGACATCGGCATCTGGTCCACCTGAGTGTGACTGGTTGTGGCCCAAATCTAGCCGGACTTGCTCGCGCTGATGTATCCCTTCAGATGCTGTAATGCAGCACCGGCAGCGATGATGTCCTGCGCCCAGGCGATACCCGGCTCCGCGTCAGCGAAGACGCCCGTCCACACCAGCGGCATGGCCGCGTTGAGGACTATGCCATCAAAAGTCGGCCCACGTTCTCCCGAGATCGCGCGTACCCCGGCTTGCGCCCATGCGGTTGCCGTGACCTCGTCGGGTCTTGGATTCTGCTCGTACTCCAAGCCTAATGCTGCTGGATCTACATCGACGGCGAAATCGATCCGCCCGCCGGCGTCGCGCCGGAAACCTTGCGTGTAGTTGATCGCCTTGCGGTCATCGGTTGAGGGCTTGCCCGCGCGCAGCGAATAGTTGCAGCTGCCCTCCTCGCCCTTGACGACGATGCCGGATTGAAAACCGCGCTCCCACATGAGTCTGAGTAGCCGTTGTTCGTAGCCGGCGTGGTAATAGCCGACGATCATATGATCGGCCTGAGTGGCGCTGAACAGCTGCAGCGCCTTTTCCACCGTCGCCCAGGTGGGGCGTTTGGCGATGTGAGCGCGCAACTCACGCAGCCGGTAAGCGGCCGGAGCATACTCCCGCTGACTGACGTAGGCGAAGCCGATGCCCTCATCCTCGATGAGCTGCCCCGCGCGCTGCAACGTCAGATCGGTACGAGCTCCGAGCGCATTGAGAATCTGTTCCTGGGTAATGCCGCGTTTGGGAGCCAGCTCCTCGACTCCGTGCAGGACCGAGGGGTGTCCCCCAGCCGCGCGCACGGCTGCTGCAAATACACCCGCATGGAGGTAGCGGCGGCTGCCATCGTAGGGTTGGCCGAAGTGTGTCAACACCGGCACCGACAGGGGCACGGCAGCATCGGCTGGGCGCATGGCATCGAGATGGCCGCGCAGTTCGTCGTAGGTCTCCAGGTTCATCCGCTGCCCGATCAATAGAGCTGCTGCAAGGGAGGGGCGCACTCCCTGGTCGAGGATGGCAGCGCAGGCGGCGCGCGTGGCAGCGTGCGACAGATGCTCTCCTCGTAGGATCCGAGAGAGGCCATCAATTACGGCCTCCTCCTCCACGGCAACTGCCTCACATCCCCGATCCGGCTCCATCAGGAACAGCAGGTCGCTGGGGAGTTCTCGCCGCAACGCTTCTGCGTTCGCCTCGAAGGCTGCCTGCTCGGCGGCACTCCAATTGGTTGCGGCCGCGAATCCGCGCCGGATGGTCATTGCCGCGAAAAAGGCACCCATCTGCGCAGTCGAGACCCGCTCATCCCAGGGCAGTTCACCCCGAGATGACTGGAGTATGAGTGCGATGATGTGTTCCGGTTGCGGGTCGCCCTCGCGCACACCCAACGGACGCGCCTGGTGCGGACCGGTGCAGACGCGAGCCTGGGCTTCCAGCAGTTCGGGGTTCGGGCCAGGTAGCGATGATGCGGTGAGGTCGATTGCTCCGGTCGTGTTCATATTCCTAATTATACAACTCCTTCTATTTACCCAATACCTCGAGATTTCCCTAGTGGAGCAGGCGGAAGATCTACGAAAGACTCTTCACCGACTCGACGGCCGCGGTTACAAAGCCTACAAAGACATAAAGGGCTCCTACTCATTCGGTGACTTCAGTCTGATTGTCGATCACGTACAGGGTGATCCCTTCGCAGCGCCCAGCCGGTTGAGAGTTCGCGTTGATCCTGGTACCGGTGCCTATCCAGCCAGCACCTACGACCGGCCAAGTCGCCGTCGGGCTTTGGCTACCTACCTTGCTGGGGAATTCGGTCGCGCCGCCGCCGGTGCTCAGCTGGAACGGACTGGTTCGGGAAAAAGCGGCCAGATCGAAATTGACATGCCCGGTCAGCAGATCCTCGAACGGACCTGCATCCAGATCGACGCCGGCCTGGTCGAAGCCCGCTTCACCGTCGGACTGCCGGCTGCTGGCCGTCGGATCCTGGGGACGGCGGCTGCACAACTGTTGTGCGACCGTGTCCCGGACATTGTACGCACCAGTCTGCGCTATCGGTCCAACGATGCCGACCTGATTGAGCGCTACATCCAGACCGGTGAGGATGCCGAAAGCCTGCGTCAACAGCTGGCCGGCTCGGGGCTCGTCGCTTTCGTGGGTGATGGTAGTATCCTGCCCCGGCGCAGCGGCATCGACGACTGCCCGCTGACCGATGGTGGCGGCCCGGTCGTGCCCTTTCAATCCCCAACAAGCCTTCGCGCGGAGTTCGAGCTTCCACACGCAGGTCTTGTCCGCGGCTTGGGTATCCCGTCCGGAGTTACCCTGATGGTCGGCGGCGGCTTTCATGGCAAGTCGACGCTGCTGAGGGCCATCGAGCGCGGCGTGTACGATCATGTTCCCGGAGACGGACGTGAACGCGTCGTTACAGACCCTAGTGCCGTCAAGATTCGGGCCGAAGACGGCAGGGCGGTTGCCGGAGTCGATATCTCCGCTTTCGTCCGAGACCTGCCGTTCGGTGGAAGCACGGACTGCTTTACGACGCAGGATGCTTCGGGCTCGACCTCGCAGGCGGCCAACATCTCCGAAGCCCTGGAATGCGATTGTCGGCTGCTGCTGCTTGACGAAGACACATCTGCGACCAACTTCATGATTCGCGACGCGCGCATGCAGCAGCTGGTGTCCGCGGAACAGGAGCCGATCGTCCCCTTCGTCGACAGGGTCCGGCAGTTGTACCAGGAGCGTGACGTTTCCACCATCCTCGTCATGGGAGGCAGCGGCGACTATTTCGCCGTCGCCGACACCGTCATCGGCATGGAGCAGTACACCGCGCGCGATCTGACCGAGCCGGCGCTCGCAATAGCCGCCGCCTCTGCCTACCCCCGTGTGATCGAGCATAGCGGCCCCTTGGGTTCAACGTGTGAGCGTACTCCGATTCGCCAGAGCATTGATCCGCGCAGGGGCCGGCGTGAGGTCGAAGTCGTGGCCCGTGGTCGTCGAACGATACAGTTTGGCACCCAGACCATCGACTTGTCAGCCGTCGAGCAACTCGTCGACTCGAGCCAGACCCGGGCTCTCGCCGCGGCAATGGTGTATGCGCGCAACCGCTACATGGATGAATCAGCCACCGTGCGGCAGATCCTGGATCGGGTGCTGGCGGATATCGACTCAGCAGGACTGGATGCGCTCGAAGAATCGCCGCTGGGGGATCGCGCGGCTTTCAGAGCGCACGAATTGGCGGCGGCCATCAACCGGCTGCGTACTCTGCAGGTCGAGCAGGTGCCCCATTGACCGTCCGGGACCCGTGTTGAACTACCTCACGTATTTGCTTAATTGATGCTTATGTCTCCACTCAACACTGCACAATGATCGTTCTCGACGACGTTACCAGGCGATACGGTCAGCTCACAGCGGTGGACCGTGTCAGTTTCGAGGTCGGACAGAACGAAATCGTCGGCTTCGTCGGGCCCAACGGTGCCGGCAAGAGCACGGTATTGAAGATGCTCTCTACCTACATCTATCCTACCACCGGCCGCATCACCGTAGATGGACTGGATGTGCGCGAGCACGCCCTCGAGGTGCGCCGGCGCCTGGGTTATCTGTCCGGCGACACTCCATTGTACCAGCACATGCGCGTAGACGAGTTTCTTCGATTCATAGGCGAGGCACGCGGTCTGCGTGATGACAATCTGGAGCAAGGGTTCCGGCGCGTTATCAACCTGTGTGGCGTTGAAGCTGTCCTCCGTCAGCGAGTAGGGGAGTGTTCGACCGGATTTCGCCAGCGGGTTGGCCTGGCCACGGCACTCATTCACGATCCCTCCATTCTCCTGCTCGACGAACCGACCCATGGCTTTGACCCAATGCAGGTGATCGCCTTCCGCGACACCTTGCGAGAACTCAAGCCGGGAAGAGCAATTCTGTTCAGCACCCACATCGTCGCCGACGTCGAAGCCATATCCGATCGCGTGTTAATCATCCACCAGGGTCAACTGCTTGCTCAGGGCACGATCGCTCAGTTGGGTGACCAGATCGAGCGTCCGGGCGCATCACTGGAGGATATCTTTGCTCACCTTGTGCAATCTTCCGCTGTGGGGCCAAGCCGTGGTTGAGCGTCTGGATCCTGGCTTCGTCTCCGGCTGTCGCGTCATCATGATGCGGGAGACGCGCGCTTACTTCGATTCTCCCATCGCCTACATCTACACAACCGTCTTTCTGGTTCTATCCTGCGCCGGATTCATGAACTCCTTCTTCTTGGACGGGGTCGTCGACATGACGGCGTACTTCGACGCCTTGCCCTACTTGTTGATTCCGTTTGCCCCGGCCATCACCATGCGTGCCTGGGCCGAGGAGCATGCCCAGAACACCTTCGAGTTGTTGATGACACTGCCTCTAAACTCGCTGCAAATCGTCATCGGCAAGTACGCGGCGGCAGCGCTGTTTTACTTGCTCGTACTGTGCGGGTCCCTACCCATCGTGGTCATGTTGGTGTGGCTGGGTGAACCAGATCTTGGGCTGATCCTGTCCGGCTACATCGGTGCGGTCTTCCTGGGTCTGCTGTTCCTGGCATTCGGCCTCTTTTTGTCCGGCCTGACGCACAACCAGATCGTCGCCTTCGTGCTGACAACCCTCACGGGCGCCCTGTTCGTCCTCAGCGGCTACGACAAGGTCGTGGAGGTCGTAGACGGTCTGGCTCCCTCCTGGCAGCTGGGTTCCTGGTTGTATGAGTCGCTCTCTGTTTTGCCACACTACCAGTCGTTCGTGGCCGGGGTTATCGGTCTGACCGCCCTGCTCTACTTCATCCTGATGTGTGCCTTTTTTCTTTGGATGAACGAGATCACACTGCGGCGGGCCAAGTACTAGCTACGATGAACGACCCCCTTCGCTCGCATAGAAATCGATTTCTCTGCCAGAGCGTGATCGCCTTCGGCCTGCTGTTGGTCAGTGTCGTCTACCTCACCCGCGTGGCCCAGTTAAGCGATGGTGGAGTGTTCGTCGATGTCGCAGACATGGCTCCCGCGAGCCTGTCACCGCAAACCCGCGACTTCATCGAGCACTCTGCACCGAGTCGGCTTCATTTCACCTTTTTCGTCTCATCCCGAGAGTCGATGCCCTCGCATCTCAAGGGGGTCGAAGATCACGTCCAGCAATTGCTGGAGGCACTGCGGGACGAGGCACCTGAGCGTGTCAGTTTTCGCATCATCGACCCCCAGGTCAGTGGTGGGGGAAACGGGGTCGGCTACGCAGCCAGCAAGAAAATATCCCCGGTCAGCGTACGCGGCGTCACGCGTGATGAGCACAGCGAGACCAGGATCTGGTCCTCGCTGGCCATCAGCTATGAGGGTCATCCGGATGTCTTCATTCAAGACATCCAGGCGCGGGACTTGCCGAGACTCGAGGACTGGATCCGCACCCGACTGGTTCATGTTGGCCAACCGCTGCAACCGACCTTTGTCCTGTCTGCTCCGGCAGGGTTCGATGAATTTCCGCGCTATCTGAGCCAACATGGACCCGTCGTCAGCATCGATCTCAGCCGCAGTCCCCCCCATCTTCCCGCTGATGCCGATGTCCTGTTCTGGATCGAACCCGAGGGTGTTTCCGAGAGTCACATCAGAAACATCAGGCGCTTCCTGGACAGCGGCCGCACGGTGGTTGTGGCCGGCAGCGCCTACGATGTCGAGTACATCGCTTCCGGTTCGGATGCGCCGCAGGCCGTGTCCTACCTCATCCACAGGCGATCCGCGGCATGGGAACAACTGCTGCGCCCCTTTGGTCTCAAACCGGTTCCCGACCTGCTCATGGATCGCAATGCCGGTCCTGCAACCGTGATGATGTCGGACGGAGCGCCGCGCTCTTTGGAGACTCCTTTCCATCTGCGCAACCTGCCCGCTTTCCGCGATTTCCGCCGTCTGAGCACACCGGCGCGCGGAGGTCTGTCCTTTGTCGCGGCCAGTCCCTTGCAGATCGACCCTCTACGCGTTGCCCAGGCCGGTTACCAGGCTGACATCGTGGCGACGACGACGGAGCACGCCCGAGTCCGAGTGTTGCCGACGGGACCTTTCACGGATGCGGATCTGGCAACCTCAATCGCGGTACCCAAACAAAACCTGATGGTCCTGCTATCACCCCGTGATGCCTGGTCAGGACAGCTCCTGGTGCTGGCCTCTGCTGCACCCTTTCGAGACGGAATCATAACCCAATCGGGGTACGGCCATACCGTATTCGTCAACGATCTGGTGCGCAGCTTTGCCTCCGCTGACCGCCTGGTACGCTTACACACGGCAACGCGCTCGCCGGACCTCTTACAGCCGACAAGCCTGGGCGAACGAGTGTTCTGGCGCGGGTTCGCCGTCTTCGCCATTCCGTGTCTGTTTTTGATGGTGGGTGCATGGCGCTATAGACGAGCGGGAAACCGGCGCGGTCTGCTGTTGTTTCGGATCCAATGGCAGAGCGCGTTGAAGTATGGTGGCATGGGTTTGACCCTGGTAGTCATATTGGCCACGGGCCTGTTGTCGCGCTGGGATCACGTTGGACTGGACCTGACCCAGGACCAGCTCAACACGCCCGCACCCAGCCTTAAGCAGCTGCTTGAGCGAGAAGGGAACGGCCTCGAGGTCGAGTTCGTACTGTCCCCTCGCTCACATCTGCCACCAACATTGCGAACCGTGGAGCGCCGGGTGCGATCGATGCTGGCCACCCTCGACGTGGAAGTAAGGACGGTTCACCCGGAGGAACAGCCGGCTTCGCTGCGTCAACAGCTCATCGACTCTGGAGTGCTGCCTTTCGAGATAGAACGCGTCCTCCGGGACACGGTAATCTCGTCGCAGATTTGGAGTGGGCTGCGCCTGCGGCGCAATCACCGCGCTGCCGTGATCCGACGGCTGGACGAGCGCACGATCGAGCACTTCGACTTCCTGCTTACAGCGGCTGTCGGACGACTCTCAACCACGGATGGGAATCGAGTTGCCGTCGTTTCGGACCTGCCGCGCCTTTCTCCTGCCGAGGCGCTCGAGGATTATCAGAAGAAAGGGCTCTCGGCACCGAGAGGCGCCGACGTGTACAGCCGTCTCAAGTCACTACTGGGCGACAATGGCTACCACGTCGACCACATCAACCCGCGTGACCCCATATTGCCGGATGATGCCGACGTCGTGCTGTGGTTGCAGCCGCGTCGCGACTCGGGTCCCATCATTCTCCAGCTGAGCGACCACCTGGCTCGTGGCGGCCGCGCCATCGTCGCCATGCAGCACTTCAACATCCAGCAGCGTCAGTATCGAGGCATCGGCTTCCAGACCGTCTATTGGCCGCAACCCCAGTTTCAAGACTTCGACCGCTACCTGCGCCTCATCGGCGTTGAGCAGGTCAGAGAGGTGCTGATGGATCGCACCCGTCATCATCTGAGACTTGACACCCAGGTCAATCGTACCGCGGTACGCGAGTACGACGCACAGGAAGTGGCGCTGCCTTTTCTTATTCGCGCGGTCAACCCCTTCTACTCGCACTCATCTCCCGTCACCCGCAACCTGGGAGACCTGCTGTTCATATGGGGTAATCGCTTCGACCGGCATGAGGGGGAGTTGAGAAAGCATGGCATGTCGTACCATCCCTTGATAACGACCTCGGACCAGAGCTGGTCCTACGGATGGCAGGGCGGCTGGCTGCCGGAGGCCGCTTTCGACCCGGTCGGGCTCCTGCCCGGTCCGCAGACGCTCGCTGTACAATTAGAGGGCCGTTTTCCGCAGGTTGAGTTCATCGAGGATGATGAGGGCCGTGCCCAGCTCGCAGTTACCCAATCACCGGGCGCGGAGACGGGGACGCTCCTGCTCATCGGCTCTTCTGAAATGTTCAAGAACGAATACCTGTTCGCTGATGAGTTTCAACATGACCAGTTTCTCCTCAACGCCCTGGCGCTGACCGTTCACGGTCCCGACATGGCCCTCCTGCAGTCACGCCATCGCCAACCACACGGCTTCGAATACCAGCCGGCAACAGCCAAACTCTGGTGGCGCCTCATCGCCGTGGCGGGCGGGCCGATCCTGCTCCTGGGACTGCTGTTGTTGAGGCAGGGACTGCGGCGACGCATCGCGGTCCAACCATCATGAACCGAATCATCGCAGCCTTCGTTGTCCTCGTCGCACTGTTGGCGGCATCGGAATACTGGATCCTTCGTGCTCGAGAGGAGGACCGCAGCCTGCGCAGTGCGTTGCGACCACTCGTCGACCCAGGTGCCGAGATCGTTCCCGAACGTGTGCGGACCATCCGCATCCATCACGGCGGCAACCCTCAGGAGTGGACCTACCACAAACAGGGCAGCCACTGGCGGTTCCCCGGAC
Source organism: Candidatus Latescibacterota bacterium (assembly GCA_965248265.1). Taxonomy (GTDB): domain Bacteria; phylum Latescibacterota; class UBA2968; order UBA8231; family UBA8231; genus CBDFJF01. The sequence continues at coordinate 3,079,055 of CBDFJF010000001.1, read as the reverse complement.
ACTTCGACGCCTACGTGAGGGCGGACCGGATCGATTTCATCCTCCGCAGCATCCTGCAAAGTCTGGGTACCTTCGTCAGTGCTGAGACGGAAGATTTTCACCGCTACGGGCTGGCCGTCGACCAGGCGCTGACGGTCACGCTCCTGGATGCGCAGGGTGTCCAGTTGATTGAGGTGCAGGTCGGGGAGGGTGTCACCGGTGCTGCCTCCGGGGAATCCTACCTGAGAAAGAGCTCGGTGGATACGGTTCTGCATTGGCATGCCAATCCGCGGCATGCCCTGGATCCGGGCAACCCCCCGATGATCGACCCACTGGTGCTGCCCAAGGCGTTGGCACGCCCATCCCTGTCATCGATTCGTTTTGAAACAGGGTTCCCCGGAGCCGTTGCCCGGCTGCAACGGGTGGAGGTTTCTGCCAGCGGGGACGATCCCGCCGCCCTGCTGGCCCAGCGCAGCGAACCGACCTTCGTGTGGTTGGCCACCGTCGATGGGCGCGAGGATACCTGCCTGAATGCCGGGGTCTACGCCTACAGCTCATTCTTGTCACGCCTGCGATATCACCGGGTACACGACCCGCGCAAGGGTGGCTATGGTTTCGTGGATGGGCGCCAGATAGAGTTGATCGCTGACGATGGGAAAGTCGATGTACTTGATATTGGCGGCGCGGCTTCCAAACAGACGGTCTACCTGCGCAACCAATCTGCCGGGATGGTCTTCAGCATTGATCGGTCCGGGGCGGACCTATTGTTTCCGAAAGCGGAGTACCTGTTCGAGCCTCTACCGGAGCCATCACCGTACGGCAACCGGTGACTGGGCCCTGACTACGGCAGCGCCGTGGTACCCATGAGAAAGCGATCACATTCGCGAGCTGCTCCACGCCCTTCGTTGATCGCCCACACCACCAGACTCTGACCTCGTCGCATGTCGCCGGCGGCGAAAATACCCTCAACGCTGGTGGCGAACTCACCGTGCGCCGCCTTGGCATTGGAACGCTCGTCGCGTTCGACGCCGAGCTGTTCAAGAACCGGATCCTCGGGACCCAGAAACCCCATGGCCAGCAACACCAGATCGGCCGGCCATACCTTTTCAGAACCCGGGACGGGCTGTGGGCTGAAGCGCCCGTCGTCTCCCTGTTTCCACTCGCAGTTGACCGTGTGCAATTCCTTAACCGCGCCGTCGTCCCCGACAAATTTCGTCGTCATGATCAGGTATTCGCGTGGATCGTCACCGAACCGTTCGGCCGCCTCCTCCTGACCGTAGTCCAGGGAGTAGACGTTGGGCCATTCCGGCCAGGGGTTGCTGGCCGCACGCTCGTCCGGCGGCCGCGCCATGATCTCGAACTGGGTCAGGCTGCGACAGCCATGACGCATGGAAGTGCCGACGCAGTCGGTGCCGGTGTCCCCGCCACCGATGACGATAACGTGCTTGTCAGCGGCATCGATGTACTCCCCATCGGCGTGAGTCGAGTCCAGCAGGCTCTTGGTGTTGGCGTGCAGAAACTCCATGGCGTAGTGAACGCCTTTCAATTCCCGACCCTCGATCGGCAGGTCGCGGCCCTTGGTGGCACCACCGCACAGCACCACCGCGTCGAACCGATCCTGCAATTCGGCGGCAGCGATGTCCTTGCCCACCTCCGTGTTGGTGATGAACTGGATTCCCTCCGATTCCATCAGCTGCACGCGCCGAGTTACGAAGCGCTTGTCCAGCTTCATGTTGGGGATGCCGTACATCAACAGGCCGCCGACTCGATCGGCACGCTCGAACACGGTGACCCAGTGGCCGGCCCTGTTCAACTGGGCGGCACAGGACAACCCCGCCGGGCCCGAGCCAACCACGGCCGCGCGTTTTCCCGTGCGTTTTTCTGGGGGTTCAGGAACCACCCAACCCTCCTCGAAGCCCCTGTCGACGACGGCACACTCGATATTCTTGATCGTCACCGGGGGATCATTGATGCCCAGCACACAGGCCCCTTCGCACGGAGCGGGACAGACACGGCCGGTGAACTCGGGAAAGTTGTTGGTCTTGTGCAAGCGCTCCAGTGCCTCTTGCCACAAACCATGGTAAACAAGGTCATTCCAGTCGGGGATGAGGTTGTTGATCGGACAACCAGAGCCTTTATCATCGCGGCTCATCGTGGCCCCGGTGTGACAGAAGGGCACGCCGCAGTCCATGCAGCGAGCTCCCTGCTCCCGCAGCTTCTCCTCTTTCATGTGCAGGTGGAATTCTGCCCAATCCTGAACGCGTTCCTCAGGCGCCCGGTCAGTTGGAAGCTCACGCTCGAATTCTATGAATCCGGTAGGTTTCCCCATCAGTTCCCTCCGGCGCGGGACGCATCTGCCTTGTTGGCTTCGAAGGCCTCCATGACCGCCTCGTCACCGCTGAGTCCGGACTCGCGGGCGCGTGCCAGGGCCTCCTGCACGCGCTTGTAGTCTGTCGGCAACACCTTGACAAAGCACTGCAGGGAAACGTCCCAGGACGTCAGAATCTGGCGGCCGATGTCGCTGCCTGTGTACTCGACGTGTCGTTCGATCGTCTCCCTCAAGTTCACCTGCTCGTCGGCGTCATCGACGGGCCCCAACTCACACATCGACTGATTGCAGTGGTCCGTGAACACCCCGTCCTCATCATAGACGTAGGCGATGCCACCCGACATACCGGCCGCGAAATTTCGACCCGTCGGCCCGAGGACGACGACCTGTCCGCCCGTCATGTATTCACAGCCATGATCCCCTACCGCCTCGACGACAGCACGCACGCCACTGTTACGCACGCAGAAACGCTCACCGGCCATGCCGCTGATGTAGGCTTCTCCATTGGTAGCGCCGTAGAAGGCGACGTTGCCAACGATGATCTCATCCCGCGTGACGAAAGTGGCTGAGGACGGTGGGTACAGGATCAACTTGCCGCCGGAAAGCCCCTTGCCGAAGTAGTCGTTGGCATCCCCTTCGAGTTTCAGTGTCATCCCTGGCGGCACGAATGCACCGAAGCTCTGCCCTGCTGAGCCCGTGAACTGCACCTGAATGGTGTCGGTAGGCAGCCCGTCGGCCCCGTACCGCTTGGTGATTTCATTGCCCGTAATGGTTCCCACGACCCGGTCGATGTTGTTGATCGGCAACGATACCTGCACACGCTCACCGCGCTCGATGGCGGGAGCGCATGCCGGCAACAATTGTGTGATGTCTAAAGAGCGTTCTATGCCATGGTCCTGTGGGACTTGGCAGTATCGACCGACGCGTTCGGGCACATCTGGCCGGTGCAGGATTCTCGACAGATCGAGTCCCCTGGCTTTCCAGTGATCCGTTTCGACCTGGCGTAAACGGTCGGTTCTTCCCACCATTTCATTGATGCTGCGGAACCCCAGTTTTGCCATGTACTCGCGTAACTCCTGCGCCACGAACCGCAGGAAGTTGACGATGTGGTCGGGGGTTCCGGTGAATTTCTTGCGCAGCTCCGGATTCTGTGTGGCCACGCCCACCGGACAGGTATCGAGGTGGCACACCCGCATCATGATGCAACCCATGGCCACGAGTCCGGTGGTCGCGAAGCCGAACTCCTCCGCGCCCAGCAAAGCCGCGATCGCCACGTCCCGGCCGGTCTTGAGCTGGCCATCGGTCTCGACGACAATGCGACTGCGCAGATCGTTGAGGACGAGTGTCTGGTGCGTATCTGCCAGGCCCAGCTCCCACGGTAAACCAGCGTGCTTGATACTCGTCTGCGGCGACGCCCCGGTACCGCCGTCGTGACCGCTTATGAGGACGACATCGGCGTGTCCCTTGGCAACGCCGGCGGCAATCGTGCCGACACCGACCTCCGAAACCAGTTTGACGTTGATACGGGCCTCGCGGTTCGAATTCTTGAGATCGTGGATGAGTTCGGCCAGGTCCTCAATCGAGTAGATGTCGTGGTGCGGTGGCGGCGATATCAACCCCACCCCTGGCGTCGACTGCCGAACCTTGGCGATCCACGGATAAACCTTGGCGCCCGGCAATTCCCCACCTTCACCCGGTTTGGCCCCCTGCGCCATCTTGATCTGCAACTCTTTGGCGTGGCTCAGGTAGAGACTCGTCACCCCGAACCGTCCGGATGCCACTTGTTTGATCGCACTATTGCGGGAATCCCCGTTCGGGTCCAACTGGTAACGCTCGGCGTCTTCGCCGCCCTCGCCGGTATTGCTGCGGCCGCCGATGCGATTCATCGCGATCGCCAGGGTTTCATGCGCTTCCTTGCTGATTGAGCCGTAGGACATGGCGCCACTCTTGAAGCGCTTGGTGATCTCCTCGACCGATTCGACCTCATCAAGAGGGATCTCGCCGTCGGCCGGGTAGTCGAAATCCAGCAGGGCGCGCAGCGTCGCCATCTTGTTTGAGCGATCGCTAATCAGCTCAGCGTACTCTTTGTAGACCTCGTAGTCGTTGTCGCGCGCCGCCTTCTGCAGCTTGTGGATGGTGTGCGGATTGAACAGGTGGTACTCACCATCCTGGCGCCACTGGTACTCTCCGCCCACGTCGAGGGTGCGTTCCTCGTCGAACGCCGGATAGGCCGTACGATGCCGCATGCAGGTTTCCTCGGCGATGACGTCCAGCCCGATACCCTCGACACGCGAATCCGTCCAGGTGAAGTAGGTGTCGATGACTTCCTGCTTGATGCCGACGGCCTCGAAGATCTGCGCCCCCAGGTACGATTTGATGGTCGAAATGCCCATCTTCGACATCACCTTCACGACGCCCTTGACCACCGCCTTGTTGTAGTTGTCGATGGCCTCGTCGAAACCGACATCCGGCAACATCCCCTCCTTGATCATATCGACGAGGGACTCATAAACCATGTAGGGATTGATGGCGTTGGCGCCGTAGCCCAACAACAGGCAGAAGTGATGGACTTCGCGTGGCTCTCCCGACTCGACGACGATGCCGACCTTCGTCCGCGTGCCGGCACGTATCAGGTGATGGTGCAAACCGGCCGTCGCCAACAGGGCCGGAATCGGCGCCCAGCGCTCGTCGAAATCGCGATCCGTCAAGACCAGGATCGTCGCCCCGCTGGCGATCGCGGCGTCGGCCGTGGCGAACAGCTCGTCGAGCGCCCACTTCAATCCCGCCTCCCCTTCAGAGGCTTCGAACACCATCGTCAATGCGTACGGTTTCAGACCGTGGTCGTTGACCTGCTTGAGCTTGGCCAATTCAGCGTTCGTCAGAATCGGCGAGCGCACTCGCAGCTGACGGCAGCTCTCCGCTTCGGGATCCAGCAGATTGCCCTCCGAGCCCAGCGTCGTATCCGTCGAAGTAATCAGCTCTTCCCGAATGGGATCGATGGGAGGATTGGTGACCTGGGCAAACAGCTGCTTGAAGTAGCTGTAGAGCACATGGGGTCGATCGGACAGAACCGCTAACGCCGCGTCGTTACCCATCGAACCGGTCGGCCAGAAGGCATTTTTGGCCATCGGCGTGAACTGGACCCTCAAATCTTCGAACGTCAACCCGAAGACCTGCTGGCGCTGGAGGACTTCCTCATGTTCGCGCGCGACGCGAACCTCCTCGACATCGGGAAGATCCTCGAAGTCTATCAGATTCTCATCCAGCCACTCGCGGTAGGGGTGCTCTGCGGCAATCGAGTGCTTGAGCTCTTCGTCCGCGATGATTCGACCTTCGCGCGTATCTATGAGAAACATGCGCCCGGGCTCGAGTCGTCCCTTGTGTAGGACCATCTCGGGATCCACGTCGACGGCACCGACCTCCGAGCCCATGATCACCCGGTCGTCCTTTGTGATGTAGTAGCGGGAGGGACGTAGACCGTTGCGATCCAGCACGGCACCGACGACGGAGCCGTCGGTGAAGGCGATCGACGCCGGACCATCCCACGGTTCCATCAAGCAGCTGTGGTACTCGTAAAAAGCTCTCTTCTCCTCCGACATGCTCTCGTGCTTTTCCCACGGCTCGGGAATCATCATCATGACGGCGTGGGCGAGGGAGCGGCCGGACAGGTTTAGGAATTCCAGGCAGTTGTCCAGCTTCGAAGAATCGGAGCCGTCTTCTTCGACGATGGGGAAGAGCTTGTGCAGCTTGTCGCCGAAGAGTTCGGACTGCAACATGGACTGCCGTGTCCGCATCCAGTTTTCGTTTCCACGCAGGGTATTGATCTCGCCGTTGTGGATGACATAGCGGTATGGATGGGCGCGTTCCCAGCTGGGAAAGGTGTTGGTACTGAAGCGCGAGTGCACCATGGCGATCGCCGACTCTATCCGGGGATCCGACAAATCGGCGAAGTAGCCATCGACCTGGGCAGGAGTCAACATCCCCTTGTAGACGATGGTCCGACAGGAAAAGCTGGCACAGTAGAAATAGTCGCCACCCGGTCCGTCGCCGCTATGGCGGATCTCATGAGCTGCCCGCTTGCTGACCACGTAGAGCCGCCGCTCCAGCGCCAACTCGGCTTCGGCACTAGACGGCCCCTGCTGTGAATCCACGGCACCGACGAAGATCTGGCGCATGGCGGGTTCGCACGAACGTGCAGTATGGCCCAGGTCCGCGTCGAGTACCGGTGTGCTGCGCCATCCCAGCACCTTCAACCCTTCCTCTTCGACGATCTGTGCCAGCCGCTGTTCGCATGGAAGCCGGTGTTCGTCGTCAGGAGGTAGAAACACCATGCCGACACCGTACCGTCCCCGCGCAGGAAGCTCGACTCCGGCTGCTGACATCTCCTCGCGCAGGAGCCGATCAGGTACCTGCAGCAGAATACCAGCGCCGTCACCCGTGTTCATCTCGCAGCCACGCGCTCCTCGATGATCGAGGTTGGACAGCACGGTCAGTCCCTGGCGCACGATGTCGTGCGATGGGACCCCCTTTATATGGGCGACAAAACCGATCCCGCAGGCATCATGTTCGTGGGCCGGGTCGTACAAACCCTGTGGCGAAGGATACCCGTGCTTGGTCTGCCGGGGTGAATGATGGGTCATCTGGGCACTATTCTCTTGATATCGGGCTGCCGGCATCGCGGGTCCGGCGTCACGTACTGTCTTGATTGGGCGGAGACGAGCAGATCGGGCAGGCCACATGCGGCGACGCGGAGCGCGGCCGTCAGACGTGACGGCGAGAGTATAATATAGCTGTGTCATTTACCATGTCAATGATAAAATTTGACATTTTTCTGGTTTTGTAGTACTTAAAACGACACATACCCACTGATTATGGCCTGATTTTGTCATTTTTGCCTGTAAAATGGTGATTTTGTGACATGAAGGAACTCGACACACAAGAGCGCTCGATTGTCAGGGCGCTGATCCGCAACCCCCGTTTTTCCGACAACCGCATCAGTTCGATGACTGGAATCCCGGTCCGAACCGTGAGTCGCAAGCGCACTCGGCTCGAGCGTAGAGGGACGATCAAATACTACACCGGGTTGGACCTGCAGGCGGACGGTGCCTCCTCCTCGCTGAAAACTCAGCACATGGTGATCATCAAGTTCAAACTCGGCATCACTCGCGTTCAGGTCGTTGAGGAGATCCGCAGCGAGGCCAATGTGGCTACCGTCTTCAGCGAGTTGATCAGAGACAGCTTCATCGCCGAGACCGACGGGCATATCGCCTTGATCATGATCGTTGAAGGCGAATCCGACAGCGACGTCGCCGACAGCGTTCAGGGCAAGATCATCCCTTCCCTACAGAAAAATCACGGAGAGAGCTCGATCGATGAGCTGCGCACCATCAGACTTCTTGGTACGATACGGCGCGAGCACAACTACCTGCCGATGGTGAACATGGAGGAGGCCGTCCTGCGAGAGGATTGGCCGGATGAGGCGATTTTCGTGGGGTGATGAACGGAGCAACACCAGCTTAGGGCGTCACCCAGCGACGATGTTGCTTACTCTTCCCCGTCGACGAAGCGGATCTTGAAGTTGACCTGCAGATCATCGTCTTCGAGGAGGGCGATGACCTCTCCCTGTTGAGTCGACTTGACTTCCCTGTCGTCTGTCCTGAACGTGATCCACTGAGACTTGGCCGTGTCGCCGGGAGTCCCGAGTAGTTCATCCCGGGGCGTGAAGGTGAAGGGCAGGGACGACGCCGAGACGTCACCATTGTTAGCATGGAACTCGACTCGCTCAGTACGCTCCTCGTCAAAGGCGCCAGTCAGGCTCTCCAGTGTCACGAGAATGGGAAGGGTTTGATTGGTCGCTGCACGTAGCCAGTTTTTTTCTGCTTCCAAGCGTAGTGCAAACTGACCGTCGGACGTGGATCCGGTGACGCGATCTTGTGGTTCCGAGCAGGCAGCCAAGCCGCTCAACAGCAGTACCCACCCCAGGCCGAACAACCGGACCATCATTTTCTGCCCCCGAGTTCTTGTTCGATTTCTCTGGTCTTGCGATTGAAGATGCGCTCGAATGCCGGGTAATACTGGCTTGATGAGGTTTCGTAAAACAACTGCGCGACGTCACCGTCGATGAGGTGGTAGCGACGAGCCACATCCTCACGGCTAGGGAAGACGATCTGCAGACCCGGTTGGAAGGCCTCCAGGGTAAGAGGCAGCTTGTCGTTCAACTCAAGCAACCGCTTGAGGATCAGTGCTCTGTGCAGATGCTCGACGTCGTTCTGGTTCCTGATGACGATGGTCCATCTCAACGGCCGTTCTTGTTCGTCCACCGGGTTGACATCCCTCAGAAAGGCACTGAAGTCCTCCTCCTCGGGTGGGACCACGGTGTCTGCCACCACAGCGAAAGGATATCCAAAGGGCCGTCCCGACTCGGGCCGCGATTTGGCCTGGTAGGTGAGCATGACAGCGCGATCCTGCGACTTCAGTGCCCGGTCGAGGGTCGACGGCAGATCGCGGTCCAGAAGATTGTCACTCTTCGTTTTCTCGAAGAAAAACAGCTTCTTTGTGTCGATTTCCCTTGCGAAGTCCAGTTTGCGGATGATATCGCTGAGCATGCGTCTGACGAGGACGCTTTCGCCAGGAATATTGCCGGCAAGCAGGGTGCTGAAAGGCTCTTTGCGCCACATCAGGACGTCCGCTGTTGCACTCCCTCTGACACGGGCAGTCAAGTCCTGCAGGACGGGACTCTCCTGAATGAACGCCAAATCCCAGACGTCGTCATCACGTACCCGATACCCGTTGCGGAAAAGGTTATAGTCAAAGCGGTCGAAAATGTCCGAGTCTTTGGGAATGAGGTAGCTGAAATCACGGGATTCAAGCGGCACTATATGGGGCGTGATGACGACGATCACCTCTCGCCGCAGATGCTCGACCCGCTCCTTGGAAAACAACCGGCCAATAAGGGGAATTTGCATCAGGAGAGGGACACCGAAGCGTGTACGCTGTTCGTTCGTCGACAACAACCCACCGATTATGAAGGGGGTACCGTCCGCTACCCGGACATAACTTTCCACCAACCTGTTGTCGACGATGGGTGAGAAAGAGATGTCAGTTTTCTCCTCCACTTTGGCAGCTGACTCCGACGAGATCGAGCTGACGATAGTCTCGATCTGCATCGCTACTTCTGTATTGTCGCGGTTGATGCGAGGGCGAATATTGAGAACGATGCCGATAGGGAAGTATTCGACCCCCTTTACCGTAGTTGAAGTCGTCGAGCTTGTGCGCGAGACGGGAATCTGCCGCCCGACCTGGACCCGGGCCTGCCGATCATTGAGAACGAGCACGGACGGACTGGACAGAATCTCGGCGTCCCCGCTCTCAGCTAGCGCTTTTACAGTGGCGCTGAAGCTTGTAAAATCGTTGAAGCCATCTCGCGAAAAAACGAAGGTCCCCTCCGCCGAGCTTCCCTCCCCGGCAAACGATCCGCTTGCGTGATCCTGCGAGGCGAAGAGCTCTACCCCAAGATCCTTTAGCTGGTTTTTGTTGATTTCGATCACCAGAGCCTCGATGACGATCTGCTGCGCCGCCACGTCGATGTAGGACTGAAGCAGGTTGACGAGCTTCTCCAGCTCCTCAGGCTCGTTGCGATCGTACACCATCAGCAGGCGCTCTTCCGGAGCGTCGGTTGTGGCTCCGAACAGGTGCGCTCCGCCCAGCTGGGGGGCTCCCTGAATTCCACCCTTTTTGGAACTACTCGACGTCCGCGCCCTGGAGGTACCCGAACTCTCCGCTTCCAGTAGACTCGTCTTCGACGCATTCACGACCTTGATGATCCACGGCAGCTTTTTGCCCGAGCCTTTCGAGAGGTTGAAGACCTCTTCTCCGCCCTTGCCGCTCGATGCAGCCGAGAATTCGATCGTCGTGTACCCGAGTGCTTTGAGCAGGGAAAGCGCCCGACTTGCGTCCATGTGACCGAGGCGAAGCATCTCGTAGCCGAGCTCAGGCTCTGCAGAGCCGCTGCGCGTCTTCGCCCGGTCTGCGATCTGTTTCAGGCCGTCCTTGATGTCGTAGAGGACTCGATCATTGGGTGAGCGATACAAGGCGAACTCATAACCCTGCTGAAACCCGGGCACGATCGCGATCTCGAGGCGGTCACGCCTGGCGACTCCCCGCTGAGTCTGCTTGATGTAGGAGCGCACCTCGACGACGCCGCTCCGTTTGCCTAGGGTGGTCTCGCCCTCAGTCTCTATCACGTAGCCACGAGGCAACATCAGGCGTAAATCAGCTGCGTCGAGCAGCTTGCGGGTCTTGCTCAGTGAAGTGTGTGGCGATTTGACTAAAAGGACACTAAAAGGACATCGTCGGCAGCGGAAGCGATCGCGGGGAGCAACAGACAGGCCAGCATGGCCGTCCGGATATGCAGATTTATCTGGACCATTTGGCCGATCTTACGGTGGAGCATGCGCACTGTCAAGAAGAACGCGGGTCAGGCTGCTTCATTGACGGCGGCGACCAGATCCAGGATCGCATCCTTGGCGCTGCCGAAGTACATCAGCGTGTTGTCTGCAGCAAACAGAGGGTTTGCGATACCGGCGAATCCCGGGCTCAGACTGCGCTTGATAACGACGACGGTTCGTGCTTTGTCGACATCGAGGATGGGCATTCCGGAGATGGGGCCGGAGTCGTCCTCGCGAGCCAGTGGATTGACGACGTCGTTGGCACCGATGACGAGAACGACGTCGGTCTGCTGGAAGCTGGGGTTGATGGCATCCATTTCCTTCAGCTTGTCGTAGGGAACCTCCGCTTCGGCCAGCAACACATTCATGTGGCCTGGCATGCGTCCGGCCACGGGATGGATGGCGAACTCGACCTCGACCCCGCCCTTTTCCAGCAGATTCGCCAGGTCGCGGACGGCGTGTTGGGCCTGCGCAACCGCCATGCCGTACCCGGGTACGACGACAACGCGGCGAGAGCCATCGAACAACATTGCGACTTCATCTGCCGAAGTCGACTTGACTTTGCCCTCGTAGATCTCCTGGTCGGCTCCGGCAACGCTCGACGGTGCCCCGACTCCACCAAAGAACACGTTGGCGAGTGAGCGGTTCATCGCCCGGCACATGATCTGGGTGAGGATGAGGCCTGATGCCCCGACCAGCGAGCCGGCTATGATGAGGATGTTGTTCTGCAGGACGAATCCGGTGGCGGCCGCGGCGATGCCGGAAAAGGAATTCAGCAGCGCGATGATGACGGGCATGTCGGCACCGCCGATCGGCGTGACGATCAACACGCCGAGCAGGGAGGCGACACCGACCAGCACCCAATAGCGATTGGGGTCCATCGGATCCATTGCCACCCAGACCCCCAGAGCAAGAACCGCCGCTATCAAAACGAAGTTGATCAGCTGCTGGCCGGTGAACAACAAGGGATTGCCGGACACGAGTTCCTGAAGCTTGGCGAAAGCAACGACGCTGCCCCAAAACGTGACCGCGCCGACGATTCCGGATGCCGCCGTGGCAACGGTGAGCTGGAGCCCTATCGTTCCTTGAGCGCCGACTTCGATGAGCGCGGCGCCCGCCACCAGGACGGATGCAACACCGCCGAATCCGTTGAACAAGGCCACGAGCTGAGGCATGGCGGTCATCTGAATCTTTACCGCCAGGACCAGTCCGATCGCAGCGCCGATGATCACACCGGCCATGATCATCTCGAAACTCAAGATCTTGCGATCAGACAGCGTGGCGACGACGGCGACGAACATGCCCAGCGCCCCGAGCAGGTTGCCACGGACGGCGGTGCGCGGATGGGTGAGCCCCTTGAGACCGAAGATGAACAGAACGGCGGCGAGTAGGTAGGCGATGTTGATGGTGACACTCATGGCTTGCTCGCTCACCTCTTTCTCTTGAACATGCCGAGCATGCGGTGAGTCACCAGGAAACCACCGACGACGTTGATGGTCGCGAAGACTACGGCCGCCATGCCCAACCAGGTGGTCAACTCCGTGTGTTGCGCACCAGCCGCCAGAACTGCGCCAATCAGGGTGATACCGGATATCGCGTTCGAGCCGGACATCAGTGGGGTATGCAGGGTGGGTGGGATCTTGGTGATGACCTCAAAACCGACGAAAATGGCAAGCACAAATACCGTGAGGGCTGCTACCAGACTCTCCATCGGTTCCTCTCAGGCGTGATCCAGGACTGATCCAATTGATGAGGCATGGCGATTTCTGGTCAGGACAGAGTCGTGCCACTCGGTTGCAGCGGCTGGGTTGACCCCGCTGTGACACTCTCTCCAAGAGCCTCGAGAACCCGAGGATGAACGATGCGACCGTCCCGGGCGACGAGCGTCTCGCGAATGATTTCGTCCTCGCCGGTGTCCAGGGACACCTCCCCATCGCGCACCAGGTGTTTGAGAAATTCTCCGATGTTGTGGCTGTACATCTGGCTGGCATGAAAAGGGACCGAAGAAGGAACATCGACAGGCCCAATGACCCGGACGCCATCGACTGAGATCGTCTCGCCAGGCATCGTACATTCGCAGTTGCCTCCGCGTTCAGCCGCCAGGTCGACGACGATTGAACCCGGAGACATGCCGGCGACCATCTGTTTTGTGATCAGGATGGGAGCCGTTTTTCCCGGGATGGCTGCCGTCGTCATCACGACATCGCAGTCCGCCACTACTTCGGCAAGGGCGACCTGCTGACGGCGATAGAAATCATCCTTCTGGGCGGTGGCGTATCCTCCGGCGTCCTCGGCGTCTACTGCCTCGAGTCCCAGTTCGACGAATTGCGCCCCAAGGCTCTCCACCTGTTCCTTGACGGCCGGTCGAATATCATACGACAACACCACCGCTCCGAGCCGCTTCGCCGTGGCAATGGCCTGCAGACCGGCAACGCCCGCGCCGACCACCAGCACCCTGGCTGGGGTGACGGTCCCTGCGGCCGTCATCAACAGCGGGAACATTCGAGGCAGTGCCGTGGCCGCTACCAGGACTCCTTTATAGCCTGTGATGGTGGCCATCGACGATAACACATCCATGCTCTGCGCCCGCGCAATCCTGGGCATCAGTTCCATCGCAAACACGGTCGCACTGGTTTGCGCCAGACGGCTGATGGCCTCCTTGCCGTCCAGTGCATCGCACATGCCGATTAGAATCTGTCCAGGCCGAACCAGGCTCAGATCCTCATCGTTGTCCGGATTGGCACCATGCGTTCGAACCTGGAGCAACACATCCGAGCGCTGGAACAGGCCAGCGCGATCGCTGACGATCTCCACGTCTCGCTCGGCGTAAGCTGTGTCTGGGAACCCGGCTTCGACCCCGGCTCCGGCCTGCAGCAGCGCATGCAGCCCGTTGCGATTCAGAGTGGTGGCCGCCTCAGGCGTAAGCGCCACCCGAGTCTCGTCGGGATAGGATTCGGCGGCTATGCCTACGGTGAGTGTCATGGTGGACGGCTAAAAAAGAGACTCGATTTTAGCGGTGCTCGACCTGTTTGTCGTGAAAGCGTTTCAACTGTGTTTCGACCTTGGCCCCGGCATCGTCCACCGCCTTGAACAGGTTGTCTTCGGGCGATTCGGCCGAGCCCACGAAGGTCTGCTGTGGAACCTTGACGATGATCTCAACCCCGTTGCCATGCTTCAATCGTTCGATGACGACTTCACAATCGATGATGCGATCGTAGAATTGCCCCAGCTTGTCGCAGACTTTTTCGATGTACTCTTTACTGGTGTCGGACAGTTTTGAGTTTTTCGCGCTGATTCGTACCGCCATGCTTGGTCCCTCCTCGAGAAGTTGCTGAAGTGGAAGGTTGCCGACTGCGAGAGGAAAGATACAATCCTGCACAGGACGAAGATTTCGGCTATCGATCAGTCGTCCTCAACCTCGCTGATCGATTGGCACGTATTCCTGCTCTGTTGGCCCGGTGTACACCTGTCGAGGGCGCTGAATCCGGCCACGTGTGATGAAACGATCTTCGTACCACTGTGCGATCCATCCTGGCATGCGGCCGATCGCGAACATGACCGTAAACATGGAAGTTGGAATGCCGAGTGCACGTAGGATCACCCCGCTGTAGAAATCCACGTTCGGATACAGTCTGCGCTCGATGAAGTAATCCTCTTCCAGCGCGGCCTCCTCGAGTTCTTGAGCGACTAAAAGCAGGTCATCCTTCTGGTGAAGTTTCGCCAGCACCGTTTCACACTCGTCGCGGATGATCGTGGCGCGCGGATCAAAATTCTTGTAGACCCGGTGACCGAAGCCCATCAGCTTGATTCCGTTTTTCCGCTCCTTGACGTCGTTCACAAAATCCTTCACCGACAGCTTTTCACTGATGATCGTTTCCAGCATTTCGACGACGGCGACGTTGGCGCCCCCGTGTAGTGGACCCCATAACGCACTGACGCCTGCCGCCACCGAAGCGAACAGATTGGCGCCACTGCTGCCAACCATTCGCACGGTCGAGGTACTGCAATTCTGCTCGTGGTCTGCATGGAGCAGCAGCAGAACATCGAGTGCGCGCACGAGCTCGGGATCTGAAGCGAATTCCTTGTGGGGTTCACTAAACATCATGTGCAGGAAGTTGTCCGAGAACGACCTGTCGGGATGCGGATAAGTGAGGTAGTGTCCGCGCTCGTGCTTGTAGGAATGAGCCGCGATCGTTCGCGTCTTTGACATGATCCGCGCTGCGGTCTCTTCGAAGACGTCGACATCCTCGAACTCGAGCAGTTCGGGGTAAAAACAGGCCATCGAATTCAGCACGGCGGACAGCACCGCCATGGGTGGAGACCCTGGCGGATACAGCTCGAAATAGCGTCGCAGTTGCTCCCGCAACATCTGGTGCTTCGTCAGCAGTGCGCTGAATCGGGTTAGTTCTTCCCTGGTCGGCAGATGGCCCCAGATCAGCAGGTAAGCGCTTTCGATAAAGCTGCTTTTCTCAGCCAGAACCTCGATCGGTATGCCCCGGTAGCGGAGTATCCCCTTGTCACCGTCGATGTAGGTAATGGCACTCTGGCAAGCGCCGGTGTTGCCGTAGCCTTCGTCGAGGGTAATGTAGCCCGTTTCGGCCCGAAGCTTGGAAATGTCCATGGCATGCTCATCTTCGCTGCCAACGACGACGGGTAGATCGATGGTCCTGTCTTCAATTTGTAAGCGAACGGAGTCAGGCATAATTGCCTCTCAGCGTATCGGTGTTTTTTGTCGGGAATCACTTCGGAGTGAGGTGCCTGATCTTAGGCCGTACAGACCCGATTGTCAACGCTGCGGAATTCCCGGTAACGGAGGTCTTTTTTAACCGTCACCGGGCCATCAAGAGCTTTCTGGTGGAAGACCCCACGATCGTTGAAAGGCGGTAGAAGTAGACACCGCTAACGGCCGCGCGACCATCGTCGTCTTCGCCGTTCCAGGGCAGTTCATACTGTCCCGGCCTCATCCGATCGCGGACCAGATCACGCACGTGACGACCCAGCACATCGAAAATTGCCAGATGCACATCCACTCCATCGCCGCTGGCCCCCGGCGGTAATTCCGCGATGTGAAAGGGAATGACCGTCGTCGAATTGAATGGATTGGGATAGCTCTGACCCAGGTTTGATGCGTTGGGAAGAGAGATGGATTCCGTCTCCTCGATGACGGTCGGATCTTGCGTCGGTAACGACAATGACCAGACATCGTTTAGGTGTTCGTCACCGGTACCTCCGAATAAGACCAGCCGTTGTTCAGCAGTGATGTAGACGGCGACCGCGCCATCCCTCGGTGTTGGACCCTGTCCACTCTCACTCAACTCCTCCCATGAATCATCAGCCAGATTCAGCGCCCATACGCCACCCGCCTTCTCCGTCCCCGTGTCTCCACCGAACACGACAAAACGGTCGTTGGCTTCATCGTATATGCTGGCAGGGAATTTCCTGCCTCCAGGACCGGCCGCCGGAGCCAATTCCTGCCAGATTGTAGCGTTGAGATCGAGCGCCCAGGTGTCACCCAGCGCCCCCGATCCACGCTGACCCCCGAAGATGATCATGCGTCCGCGACGAGAATCGTAGGCACCTGTGTGCAGACATCGAGCGCCCGGATTTCCATCCGGGTCCAGCTCCTCCCACCCGCTCCCACCCAGATCGAAGGCCCAGGTGTCGTCGAATCGCCCTGCTGTGGTAAAACCGGCGAAGTTGACGAGCGAATGGGACAGCGGATCGTAGACGGCGGCCGTCCCGTACCGACGGTTTGGCGAATCCCCGGAGGCGTGCAGCAGGGACCATTGCGAGTTTGCGATATCCAGGCCCCAGACGTCCGAGAAAAACTCCGAGCCATCGACATCGAGCTTGCGCCCCGACCACACCACCATGCGATGGGAGACCTCGTCGTACACGGCGTTGTGCGTGGAGCGGGGAACCGGCCCTTCGCCGGCATCGATGCGGTCCCACGAGCCGTCTGACAGGTCGAAGCGCCAGAGATCTCCGTGGTCGCCTGATGAACCGCGACCGCCAAACAGCACGATCTCGTGGTCCACCGGGTTGTAGATTGCCGCTGCGTTTCGACGAGGACCGGGGGAGTCCCCCGCCGGCGTGATGTCCACCCATTCCTGTGAACAAATGGAAGTAGCTGACAGGGATATCAGCAGGACTGGCATGACCAGGATGGGTACGAGACGTGCCCCTGCAGGCACGGGCAGAATGCGCGCGGCGGATCCACAGTTAGTCGATTTCTTCATACCCGTTCTCCTGTACCGTTAAAACACCAGTGCGGTCGAGTTGGAACCGACGGGGTTCCGTAGTGGTCTCAATATGGATATGCGAATCACAGGAGGCTTGTACAAAAGGTTGTCGCCCGACACTCGTCTGCCTGACCTGGGGAAAAGCAGCCGCGCCAGGGAGACGCTTTTGCAGTTTGTCCGTACGTTTGGTAGTACGTTTCAAAGGCAACGCCGCTTCCGTGTTCCCACACTTCACGACCGTGTGCAGCTTGAGGGCTATGCGCTCCTGTCTCCTGTTGATCCTTCTTTGGTGTGTCAATGTTCAGGCTTCTTCCTTCAACATTTTGGAGGAGTCTGCCGATGGCCTGCTGATCGACTTCGCGATGCCGGCTTCCGCGCTCACCGTCACCGGTGGCGGTCACGAACAAGAGATGGTTCTTGCTGGAACGGTGCCTCGACTGAGCCATCCAGGCCTGCCTGCACTTCCTTTTTTTGCTGAGTTGTTGGCTGTTCCGCCTGGCGCCACAGCCTCGATGGAGGTTGTTGGGGAGGAGCGGTTCCGCGACTACGAGGGGGTGGATTACGCCGTCTTTCAAGCGGACGATCCCACCGGCAATAGTGGGGCGCCGCTTTCCTATGAACCCGGAGTGCTTTGGCCACGACCAAGGGCGACTCTCGTCGTGTGACCGTACAGGTATTCGCCGATCAAGCCTCCTTCGACCGGGTCTACTACAACTGGTTCGAGCTGCAGTTCCGGCGTCGCTACGACGCCTTTCCCGGGCACATTGCCCTCCCGGAGACCTCCTCTACCGGCAGGCGGATTCCCGCCTACGTCCTGTTGATGGGCGACGCCACCTACGACTACCGCAACATCATCGGCGGTGACATCGGTGGCGGCCGACCGAGCTTCGTGCCCTCGCAGTATTACCAGGCGAGAGAACGCGGCCACTCTTCCAGCGATTATCTGTACACCCTCGTCGACGGCGATGATCGTTTGCCGGATCTAGCCCTGGGACGTCTCCAGTGGAGAGTACCGAGCAGGCCGATCAAACCGTCGACCGCAGACTGGCGAAGCCGAGTCATCTACCTGGCCAATTACCACGCAAAAGGGATCTTCAGTGAACCCAGCGACGCACTCGCCGAGAACTACACCCAGCCATTCGGACTGGAATCCGTCAAGATTTACAACCCGGACGACAGCGACGTGCCCAACGCCACCGGCGGAGCCTACCTCGAAGCCTTGAACGAGGGCGCCCTGCTCGTCAATTTTGCCGGACACGGCAGCGCCGACTTCATGCGTGGGCGGCTGATTCGACGCCTCGGTCCGCAACGCATGTCCGCAGGGTTTTCCCAGACGAAGTGGGATGGGCGAGGCGACGACGGGCGGCAGTTGGCGAATGGCACCTATCTGTGCCGCATCCGGGCCCGTGACGAGGGTGGGTCAGCGGTTGAACATCGTGCGCCGTTCGTAATCACTCGCTGACGAGAGAGGCGGGGTCTTCAGCCTCGAATCTGTGCGATCTTCTGATCCCTGTCTTCGAAGATCTGTTCGCGAACCCGTCTCTTCTCTTCCTGGAACTGTTTGTGATGCTCAGCCATCGTCTGGGGATCCGTCTCGGCGGCGATCTTCCTGATTCGATCGTTCAGGACAATCTCCTGCTCCGCCCATTTGGCTTCGTACTCCTTTTTCACCTGATCGATTGCTTCCAGTTGCTCGGGCGTTAACTTGGCTTCTTCATCAACCAGCGATTCCGTTTTTTCCATGGCCAGTTCGAGGGCGGACTTCATCGGAACGTACTCCTTTGCTGTGGCGGACGATCGCGCATTGAGTCAGAGAACATACGGTAGCGGATCGAAACTCAACAGGACATGACGACAACACGAGAGAGAGCGATGAAAAGTGATTGGAGAGTCTATCTAGCTGGAGAGATTCACACGGATTGGCGCGACCAGATCATCAGCGCAAGTGAGAGCCAGGGATTACCGATCACCTTCGACACCCCCGTCACCGACCACGGCGCCAGTGACGGCTGCGGCGTCGACATACTCGGTCCGGAGGAGAGTGCCTTCTGGCGCGATCACAAGGGCGGCAAGATAAATGCCCTGCGTACCCGCACCTTGATTGGCGGCGCCGACATAGTCGTCGTCCGCTTCGGCGATTCCTACCGTCAATGGAACGCCGCTTTTGACGCCGGCTACGCGGCCGCTCTCGGAAAGGGGCTGATCATCCTTCACGATCCGGAATTGACTCATCCGCTCAAGGAAGTGGACGCGGCAGCCCTGGCGGTGGCTGAGACGCCGGAGCAGGTGGCGCAGATCCTCGCCTACGTCATCTCAGCATGACCAGGTCTACTGCCTGATGAACGGGTATGAGGGGTTTTCAGTGTCTAATATTGTCTCTGTCTTTTACGGCCCGGCAACAGGCGCGTGAGATTGTAGCCCCAGCTCACACCGATGAAGATGAAGTCTCCTCCGATGGAGAGCCTGAGTTCCCCTGATCGCCCTGAAGGTGTCGGGAAGAACAACCCGACCATGCCGTAGGTGGTTTCCGGTTTCTTGAAACGGTAGCCGAGACCGCCGAACAGCATCCCTTCCTTGCCCGCGAAGTAAACCTGGTCGAACGGCACCACGGCAGCCTCCGCGGACAGCGAACGCACGACGTCGGTGCTTGAGCATTCCAGGTTGCTGACGGTGCGCTCCAACTGGGTGTCATAGCAGACGGGTCCGAACTGATGCTGTAACCTGGCGTAGCGAGGGTCTTGACTGCCCTGGACAAAGGTCAGATCGAGAGGTGACAGGCCGATCATGGCCTTGAGTCTTGGCTCCACGATGGTCAGACGCAGGGGTACGCCAACACCCGTGCCGCGATCGAGGTCGGCGACACCCAGTCCCGCCATGGCGTAAATGCCACCCCGAGGTACCGGTTCTAACAGGAGCTGGGCCTGGAGGCTGGAAGCCAGCAGAACGCTTGCCAGGATGCTGACCCAAGTGAGGTGTCTATTGCCGATGGCTCGAGTCAGTCTTCGTCATCGACACCGAGGATACTGTCAACTTGACTGACGATATCGTTCTGGTTTTCGACGATCTCCTCGACGCTTTTCTGTAGTCGTTTGGCGTACGGATCCATCTGCGGAATCAGAGGATCACCACCGCTGCCGATGTTCATCGTACGCACGGCGATGTCGGCGATGTGCACCATGGCCGCCAGTCTCTTGTGCTGAGTCGATTGGCCTGGCGAGTGATGAGAGGTGATGGCCGTTCGCACCTCCCCGGGTAGGTCCCAGTGGATGGCCAGTTCACCGCCGCAATCCGCGTGTGATATGCCGAGCAGGTCCAGTTCCGCCTGCAGTATGGAACAGTTCTCCTTCTCGACGAGCTCCAGCACCTTTGCGTAGTGGTCGGTGAATCGGAACAGAAAGACCGCCTTGCCGATGTCATGGAGGACCCCGAGCAGGAAGTGGGTCTTCTTCTTGTCTGCCTTGCCGATAACCTCCATCGCCATGCCGGTGGCCAGGGAGTGCCGCCACAAGTCACCCATGCTCAGCCCCGGTGGCGCTGTTTTGGCTGCTTCATCACCGCCGAAAACGTTGTAGATGATGGCGGACTGGACGATCTTCCGGATCACGGCGACCCCGAGGAATGCCACTGCCTGGGTCATCATGTTTCCCTGAAAACCGAAGTACGCGGTGCGACAGGTCTTCATCACCTTGGCGGATAGAGCTGGATCCAACTCCAGCGTCGCCGACACCTGACGCATGTCGACCTCCTCATCCGCCTTGCTCAACAAAGTCAGCAGTTTGCTGTGGGCCGCGGGCATCGCCGGCAGATTGCTCAAGTTGCGAATTTCGTCGCGGATTTCCTGGTGTGTCGGCTTTTCGATTGGCTCATCGATCGCCAGGACCTCTTCGAGCCTCTTCTGCAGGGAGGTCAAGGTGAAGGGTTTCATCAGGAAGTGACTGACACCGGCACCCTGTGCTTCTTCGATGACACCGCGCGCTTCGTCTTTGTCAGGTGGCAAACCGAGAACAACTGGAATGGTGTTGTATTTTTCGTGCAGACGGAGAATGCGTGCCGTCTTGATGCCACCCATGGGAACCTGATTGTCCATCAGGATCAGATCGGCCTTCTTCTTGCGCAACTCCACTGCCGCCTCGGCGCCATGGGTCACCTCCACGGCTTCGAAACCCTTCTCACGCAACTGACCGGCAATCAGTCCACCGATCTTGGGATTGCGTTCAACGACGAGGATGCGTGCGGCCATTGGGGAGTGTTGGTAGCGGTGTGCGATGATGAATGTTCTGGAATCAGAAAACGGGAACCCCAATAAGGTAAATCGACAGGCGCCAATTACAAGGGCCTGCTGTCTCCATACCCCTCTGTAAAGCCCCCCTTTTGTCTTTGTTTTTCGCTTTTTGTGTCCTATTTTTAGGATGTAGCACTTTGTTACTTGAGTCCCGTCCGCGGTGCTCTTGCCGACGCCCTGCGGCGGAATTCGCAGCATAGGGGGTGATCAATCGTGGCCGATCGGTTGACGGGAACCGTGAAGTGGTTCAATTCGACGAAAGGGTTCGGATTCATTCTCCGCGAGGGTGGCGATGACGTGTTCGTCCACTACAGCTCCATACGGGGAGAGGGATACCGCACCCTTGACGAAGGTCAGCAGGTGGAGTTCGAAATCATGGAGTCCGACAAAGGCCCCCAGGCGCAGGATGTCGTGGTCGTGACCGCTGCTGAGTAGTCACGGAGCATCATCCCAAGCTATAAATTTCGATTACATAAAAAGAAACGAGCGGTGCGCCAGATGACGCTCCGCTCGTTCTGTGTTTGTCCTTCTGTCTTATTGCTGAACTATACTTCCTCGACCAGCAGCTGCAAGAATGCGTAGCGCGACGGGTGCCGCAACCTGCTCAACGCCCGCTCTTTGATCTGCCGCACGCGCTCGCGCGTAACACCAATCAAACTGCCGATTTGCTCGAGCGTGAGTGCTTCCTTGCCATCCAGGCCGAAGTACAGCCGAATGATCTTTTGCTCGCGCTCATCCAGGCTCTCCAACACGCTTTCCAGCTGATCCCTGGCAGAATCCCGCATGACATCCGTGTCCGGAGCCTTTTGGCTGGTATCCGCCAGCACATTCATCAGGGAACGCTTGTCGTCGTCCTCGAAGGTACCGTCAAGCGAGCTGACCGGTCTGGCACTGAGTATGGCGTCGGTGACGACGTCTGCCGGCAAATCGAGCTCTTGAGCTATCTCCTGGACATCGGGCTCTTCTTCGCGGCCCTGACCGAGCCGTCGCGAGGCCTTCGAAATGTCTTTGAGTAGGCTGAGCTTGTTGAGCGGCAGGCGCACCGTGCGCACATGTTCGGCGATCGTCTGCAGAATCGATTGCCGAATCCACCAAACTGCGTAGGAAATGAATTTGTACCCGCGTGTGCCGTCGAAGCGCTCGGCTGCTGTCATGAGTCCGAGGTTACCGGCACTGATGAGGTCTGCGAATGAGAGTCCGCGATTCTGGTAGTTCTTCGCTACATCGATTACGAAGCGCAAATTTGCCTGCACCAGTTCATCCCTGGCTTCCATGTCGCCGTCTTTTATTCGCGCGGCGAGTTCTACTTCCTTCTCTCGGGAAAGGGGTTCCGAGCTTGCTATGTCGTCAAAATAAGAGCGCAGAGAGCTCTCTCTATCACCGAGGGGTTCGATCATAAGGCTCCTTCTGCATTTCGAAAAAGGGTGAAAACAGGCGAAAACATGTGGATAACTAACTCTCCCGGTGGTTTTGACCGGGAGCCAATGCACGTGCAAGAATTGCGACTCTCATATTTATGATACGGTTGTAAAAGAGCTAGATCAACAAAAAATGTGGTTTAGGGGTAAAGCGTCGCCATCTTCCATAACTAATTGTTACACAGCGAGTTGTGCGTGAGATAGAATAATGCCATGAACAAGCTTGGAGTCCGCAACCACCTGAACGCCAGTGAGTTAGGGGGTCGGCGGCAGCACTTTCACTTTTCTTTGTGGGTCAGCGAAGAGATCGCTGTTGATGTGTGGATAACTGCGAGGATACTCGAGTTCTATCGTGACTTGGGGGATTTGCCCCAATGCGGTCTTGTAACGTATTTGTAACGTAGTAGTTCGTGCTTGTCGGGCTGAAATTCGGCCTACTTGCTGGATCCGAAGGCGGATGAAACTGCTTCGACCAGGCGGCCGACCCCAAGACTCAGGCCGAGACTGATGGCGACGACCCCCAAAGCGAATAAAAGCTTGCCGAAAAAACCGATGTCAAACAGTGCATTGTACAGCGTGTCCTCGTACATGGACCCCCCGTGTCGCGGTCAAGGTGTGTGCTGTTTCTGAATTGGAAGATACCTCTGTAACCAGAAGGGACGCAACCTGCCGGCGGCAGTCAGCAGATATCCCAATGTGCCGACCTTGATGATGTTAACCCGGCTGGCGCCACCTTCTTTTTAGAACTTCCTTTAGCGTATGCTCTTCTCGGTCGAGAATGCCACCATTACTGCCCTCGTCCTCATCGTCGCGGCAGTAGCCATGCGGACGATAACGAGCGCCATGCTGGGTGGCATGAAGAAGAATCTGGACGAGATCCGCCAAAAATTGCACACCATCAAATCGGAACTCGGCTTCGAGGCCGAACGCCGTCAGTCCGCCAACGACCTGCTTTCCTTCAATGAGCGCCAGAAGGACGATCTGCTACGCAGAATCGAGATTACCAAAGAGGACATCGAGGTCCTGGCGGCTGAGTTCGATGAGAAACCTGCGAGTAAGAGCGAGAGTGAGGGGGAAGGGGACGAGCGCGGTGATCCCAAGATGCCCAAGCACATGCGTCCCCGTGGTGAGGGGCTTTTTGATGACTGAAGACGGAGACCGCGACAATGCGATTGTCAGCATGCTGTCGAAGACGTGGCTTCACGATGCGTTTCGCAGCGTCCCCGTTTCCCCGATTGCTCCTGATCCCGAGCACCGTTGCTTCGCGTCACTTCACCAGCACCATTTTACGCACTTCCCTGAATTCGCCGGCTCGCAGCTGATACAGGTACACCCCGTTGGCGACCAGATCGCCCTCCTCATTGCGTCCGTTCCAGACCACCTCATGTTGCCCTTGGTTGCGGCGACGGGCGTGCACCAGCTGTCGCACTCGCTGGCCGACGATGTCGTAAATGGCCAGTGACACCGGCGCCGAAGCGTCCATGACTTCATAACGGATCATCGTGGTCGGGTTGAAGGGATTGGGGACGTTCTGCTTCAACGAGGCGGTCCGTGGCAGCGCCTCCACCTCCTCTTCGACGATCGTCGTCATCTGCGTGATTCGGATCTGTTCATCGCCACTGCGCAGCACGACAGCTGTACCCAAGGCCAGGTAACGACCCAGGTGTGGTTGCTGACGCAGCAGCTCGAAATAAGCATTCGAACCATAGCGGTAAGTCATCGTCTGCAAGTCTTCCTCGAACTGACTATCCACCCAAGATCCCTCGCGCAGGAAGAAGGTCTTGTCGCCGACGTAGCGAACCTCCTGGGAGCGCACCTGCGTCGTCGTGTTGGCGTCAGCGTAATCCCGCACGTCTTCGGCTGCGTTTACAGCCTCGGCGCCGCTCTCGGCTCTGAGCGCGTCGTCCTGCGCGATCGGTGATGGCGGCTCATCCTCGACAATCAGGAACGAAGTGTAGGGCGTGATGATGCCATGCCGGCGGCTCAGCAACACGATCTCGTCGACGAGTTCGTCATCCTCACCGTGCAGACGGATCTGATCCAGCAGGAATCCGACCTTGCGCGTCGCCCACAGGCGCGGCAGAAACTCCGGCCCCCTCCCCCGCGTCAGATCGACTTCGCGCTCGAAGACCTGGCGTTCGCCAAGGATATCGCCGGACAGTAATACGGAGACGTTGCCTTCCGCATCCAACCGGCCCAGCTGAACGATCTGTGACCCGCGAAACAGATCCGGCAGTTGTTGCGGATAATAGTCGCGCGCGCGGCCGCCGCTGATCACCAATTCCAGGTCGGTGAGAACGGGACTGCTGACCTTGGTGTAGAATGAAGAGACCGCCACCTCGATGTTCTCGTTCGGTTTCACATAGGTAGATCCGCCACCGTTGTCGCCGGCCAGGCGGTCCAACAGATGGGTGTTGACTTCTTCTCCAACACCGAAGACGAAAAGACGGGCGCGCGCAGCGTTGGCCACTGACACGTCGGCGAGAATGGTTTCCAGGTCGGCTTCGCCAATCGTCGGCTTGCCATCGGTGAGGAAGATGATCATCTCGGCGAACTCGTCCCCGTGCAACATCTGCGCCGCTTCGACCAGGGCGCCGTGGATGTTTGTGCCGCCCGTCGCCTCGATGTCGTCGATGTAGCTGAGTGCCGTAGCCTTGGAGATTTCCGCGATCGGGACCGCACTTTCGGCAAAGGATTCGACGGTGGTGCCGTAGTCGACGATGTTGAACTCGTCTCCCTCATCCATACTGACGATGGCGAATCTGAGCGCCTCTCGCGCCTGCTCCATCTTTTCTCCTGCCATGCTGCCGGAGCGGTCGAAGACGAAGACCATGCGCTTGGGGATAACGACGTCGACGACGGCTTCTGCCTGCGGTGCGGCCAGCAGCATGTAATAGCCTCCCCCCTCCTCATCGGACAGCTGCGGAAAGTGGGTCAGCATTTCGATGCCCACTGATTCTTCCGACACGGTGTAGTAGAGGACGAAATCCTGAGTCGGCGTGACCCCTTCATCTGCGTAGATGACCGTCGCCTCCAGTTCGTCGTCCTCTGCGCGCGCGACGATGATGTCGTGGGACGGCGAGTAGATGGCCTTGATCGGCGTCGAAGAGCGGATGCGCACCTGGACTGACACATCCTCCAGCGGTTCGGCCGAGAACTTCTCCGTGTTCAAGGGATAGACGTAGCGGATGATGCCGGAGTCTCGGATCAGGATCTCGTCGTATGACAGCTCGATCCGTTTCTCGCCTTCGGCAGGGATCGGAAAGATGCGGGCGCGGTAGGCCCCCTGTCCGACGTACTCCAGCAAGGCAGGATCGATCATCTGGCGCACGATATCCTCGTAGATCCGTCGCGCCTCGTCGGCCGGCAGTATTTCTGCAGCGAGTTCCTCCCCATCCACGTGCATGGAAAAGGCCGAGAAGCTGGCATCGCGCGGCAACGGAAAGATGTAAGTGCCTTCGACGTCCCACGGCTGTGGATTCAAGAAAACCTGGTCGATGTCGGTATGGGCGGTCTGGTCGTCGATCTCGACCTGAACCCGGTGGTACTTGATGGCCAGCGGCTCGAAGGGTGGGTCCGGGATAATGATGCCATCACCGTGAGCGATTGCCTGCGACAGCAACAACAGAACAGCCACATAAATTTTCAGCATGACCTCTACCTCCTGATACCCGCTTTCAACTCTCCCCAGGAAGCCGCTTCAACCGCAGTTGGATCTCCGTCGTACTCGGCACCTCCCTCCTCTGCTGCGTCCTTGATTGCAGAAGTGATCAGATCGTCCAGGTTCGTCGAGGTGGTCACATCACCGGCGGGTGCGCCACCATCGCCGGAGGCGAGGACGGCGTCATCGGTTTCGAGTCCTCCTTCCGACCTGACTCCTCCTCCCGCCACGGGGCCACCTGATTCTGCCGTCCAGGTGCTGTCACCCTTGGTGTAGGTCGCCTCCCTGCCTTCGACGCGGACGATGACATCTTCGCCATCCTCAGCGACATAGCGGCTCTCGTAGACGAGCCACTGAAACTCACCTTGTGTGTCCGCCGTGATCTCCTTGAAGACCCGCTCCCCCTCTTCGTCCAGACCGCTGGCGCCGATGGCGTGGACGACGATGCCGGACTGGGCTGCCAGCTGTGCCTCATCGCGGTAGTCGAAATCATCAGCGTAATCCATGTGGGGCGGGGCATCGGCGATGAGGAAGACGAGCCGGGCGACACCACTGGCCCCGTCCCATTCCATCCCATGGACGGCGACGTGTAGTCCCTCGTTCAAACTCTCCGGATAGTCGCCACCGCCGTTGGCCTCGATCTCACCCAGGTTGTCGACAATCAAATCGATGTCACGTGTTAAAGGGTAGACTCTGGTCGTATAGTCATCGCCGCGGTCTCGGTAAGCGACGATGCCAAAACGGACGTCCGGTGCGGGGTCTCCCAGGGCGATGTCCGAGATCATTGCCCGGATGCGGTCTTTGACCGCCTGGATTTCGTCCCCCATGCTGCCGGTCGCGTCCAGCAGAAACACCACGTCGATGCGCGGCGGCGCCTGCGCCTGCGATTCGGCGGCAAATCCGGTTAGCAGAGTCGATGCGAGTATGGTGGTGATTCGTCTCATGATGCTGGCCTCCTGAATTTCCGGTCTTGTTCCCTCGGGGTAGTTAAACAACTCAGATGGCCAGAAATGTCACCTCACTTCGGGATCTGCTTGGTCAGAGCGTCTCGCGCGCAAAAAAAAGCCCCCTGTCGGAGGCTGGAATCGAGTATCTGTACAATCAAAACGGACCCCCATACCGGAGGCCCAAGAAATGCTGAATCGTTGTGTAATGCTATGGTGCCGAAGGTGGGACTCGAACCCACACGTCCTTGCGAACACTGGATTTTGAATCCAGCGCGTCTACCAGTTCCGCCACTTCGGCGAGTAACCTACTCCTCTTCTTTGCGCTCGGCTTTGGGTGGCCCGAGAATCTCAGCATAAACGATGGCGTCGCGAGCACTTGAGGCCGTAACCCTCCAGCGTTTTTTCTTCGCTCTGGTGGGTGGCTGTTGTGCCTGTACGCGCGCCATCTCTTCCCTGACTGCCTCCTGGACTCGTCGGCGTGGTTGTACTTCCTGGATCTGTCGCGCCGATTCCTTTACCTGGGTTTCTACCAACCTCGCCTGCTGCTCGATTTCTCTCGCTTCGCGCGTGAGTCGCTCCAGTAGGCCCGGCTTGCGCTCCCGCCCCGGTGGCAACGCCTCCTCAACGACTTCTAGGTCGCTTTCGGAGTCGGATGCAGGACGGCGAGTTGAGGAACGGCGGGACTGCGGCAATCCGAACGGATCGCCTCCCATCGGAAACGGCCAGGGCTGCTCTTCTTCCTGCACCTCTTCGTCGGGCTCGTCCTCGGCACGCTCGGGTCTGCCCGCCTCCCTGCGCTGCGCTTCTTCCTGGGCACGCTTGCGCTTGCGCCTCTCGAGCAGCGCCGAAACAACGCTGAAGAGGATGAACAGGAGAAATAGTAGCTGCTCGGGCATGCGAACTTATTCCTGTGTCGTTTCGTCACCCGAATCCGAATCAGAAATCGACTGTCTCATATCGGTATCGGACTGAATGTTGCGCATGCGGTAGTAATCCATGATGCCGAGGTTACCGCTGCGAAACGATTCGGCAATGGCGCGCGGTACGTCGGCCTCGGCTTCCTTCACCCTCGCGCTCATCTCTTCGACCAGCGCCCTCATTTCCTGCTCACTGGCTATGGCCATGGCCCGGCGTTCCTCGGCCTTGGCGCGTGCGATCTTGAGGTCCGCCTCGGCCTGCTCG
This sequence comes from Candidatus Latescibacterota bacterium, assembly GCA_965248265.1. Classification (GTDB taxonomy): domain Bacteria; phylum Latescibacterota; class UBA2968; order UBA8231; family UBA8231; genus CBDFJF01. The sequence continues at coordinate 3,050,568 of CBDFJF010000001.1, read as the reverse complement.
GTTTGAAGCTTGGCTCCAATGTTCTCTCCAACATCAACGTCGGCTACATCAATGGAAAGAATCTCGAATGCCGTTCCCGAGTCCAGTCCCTTGCCGAGGACGGTTTTCGAAATGCTGTCTGGATTCTCCAAGACCATCTTGTGAGTGTCAGCCGAACCTATGGTAGTCACGATGCCTTCACCCACACGGGCGATGATCGTCTCCTCGCCGGCGCCGCCAACCAACCGATCGATGTTGGCACGCACCGTCACCCTGGCTGTCGCCTTGACCTGGATGCCGTCTTTGGCCACCGCCGCGATGAGAGGCGTGTTGATGACCTTCGGATTGACGCTGACCCGTACCGCTTCCAGCACATCTCTTCCAGCCAGGTCGATGGCAGTCGCACGCTCAAAGGTCAAGTCGATGTTGGCCTTGTCGGCTGAGATCAAGGCCAGGATCACGCTTTCGACATTACCGCCGGCCAGGTAGTGAGCTTCCATGCGGTCCAGGAGGACGTCGAGTCCTGCTTTCTCCGCACTGATCTTCGGTCGCACGATGGCCGCAGGGGGCACCTTGCGCAAACGCATTCCGACCAGGTCGCGGAAGATTCCGACTTTCACGCCGGCGAAGTAGGCCGTGATCCATAGACCGATCGGAACGAAGTACGTGAACAGACCCAGGACGATAAGAATCCCGATTAGAACTGCGAGGTAAAAGAGCGCCTCCATAGCCTACCTACTCCCGTGTCGATGCCGCGTGTGCCGCATGTGTGCTACCATATACACTCAGGTTTAGTGTACGCTTTTTTTTCGTGATCGCCATCAACCCTGGGCAGCGCCGACGGTATGCACGACAATGCGATTACCGTGGACGGACAGCACCTCCACAGGGTCACCCGATTCGATGAAATCCCCCTCGGTGACGACGTCGACTATTTGCTCATCGAACTGGGCGCGCCCGGCGGGGCGCAGCGGCGTCAATGCGACCCCGGTACTGGCGACCAGATCTTCGAGACTGGCCGGCGCCGAGGTGTAGCCGGAGGCGCGATCCGTCTGTCGTTGCAGAACCATCCGTTGCCAGGCACGGTTGCGTACCAGCAACCAGATCAGCGCCGCCGTGCCCAAGATCCCTGCCAGGCCGACGTAGATGGCCGCCTGCGTTCCCAGTTTGGCATAGGCGAAGTAGATCCCCATGCACACCGTGGCGAAACCGGCGATCCCGAAGATATTGAAGCCGGGGATCACGAAGATCTCCAGCAGTATCATCACGAAGCCCAGAATCAACAATCCGATGGCATAGATCCACAGCGAGGCCTCTCCACTGAACAGGGAATCCATCATACTGGCCTGACCACGACCCGGCTGCCGCGTGCTTCAATCACCCTGACGGCAGTTTTGTTTTTAATGAAGTCACCCTCGGCGATGATGTCGACGCGCCTTCCATCGAACAGGCCGATCCCGACCGGTCGCAGCTCCGTCAACGTCACGCCTTCCATGCCTTGCAAGTCGTGGTCATGTTCGGTAGGCGCCGAGACGTAACCTTCTGATGCCGGTGTGTCGCTGGCGAGAATCAGGCGATTGAAGAGGGCGAACCTCGGCAGCGAGCGTAGCACGATGGCAGATCCGACGATACCGATGATCATCGACAGCGCCAACTGGCCGACGACGGAAGAGATCTCATCGATGCCCCAAAAATCGTACGAGGGCAGGCGGGTGAGTAGCAGGCTGGCTACCATGCATAGTACCCCCGCCACGCCGACGAAGCCGAAACCTGGAATTATCGCGATCTCGACTACTAGAAGCACCAGGCCAACGACGAAGAGCAGCAACTCGTCCCATTCTGCCAGGTGGACGACCAGGTGGCTACCGAAGAACAGGGCCAGGGCGATAAGGGCCATCGAACCACCCAACCCCCATCCCGGGGTGCGCACCTCGGCGATGAGACCGAACACGGCCACCGACAGCAGGATGGAAGTGACGACCGGGTGGGTCAGCAGCCGAACCACCTGCTCCGCCCAGTTGATGTCGACTTCGATTATTTCGGCGTCATCCAGGTCGTAGATTCGCAACACCTGTTGCAGGGTCTCGGCGGTTTCGTCTGCCATGCCGAAGCGAAGCGCCTCTTCCGTCGTAAGAGTCGCTGGCCGGCCGACGACTTCGCTGAAGCCGGGGATGTCGATGCTCTCGTCGACCATGGCTTCGGCCAGATCCGGATCCCTTCCCTTGCTCTCGGCATTGGCCCGCATCTGAGCCCCCATGGCCGAGACGATCTTCTGGCTGGCTTTTTCGCCACCTCCAGTCACCGGTGTTACCGCCCCGATGGTGCCTCCACTGACCATGACGATCTTGTCGCAGGCCAGCGAGATCAGCGCCCCGGCTGAAATTGCCCTCTTGTTGATGAAGGCGATGGTCAGGGGATCGGCGTCGATGATGGCGTCGCTGATGACGGTGGCGGCGTCGACACGCCCGCCAAAGGTGTCGATCTCGAAAACGATGGCATCGGCGTCAGCCTCGTTGGCATCCTGCACGGCCCGCTCGACGAAGGCCGTGATCCCAGGATCGATCATGCCGCCCTCGGTATCGACGGTCTGGATCTTGAGCAGGTGCACCAGTGGCTTCCCTGCTTCCTTCGCGTCAACGATGTCGGTCGTATCGGCCATCATGGTGTCTGCTCCCGTGGACTGCTCAGCCATGGCGAGGCTTGGCTGCTCACCGGGAAAACCTGCCAGGGTGCTAATCAATGCGAACAGGAAAAGGATTTGCGTTGACCAATTGGGCATCGTTGCTCTTTTGTCAGAAGGGAGTTGGGTTGAATTGAAAATCCCCACGCAAGGAACATTGTACAGGTAGCCCTCCCCGGTTGTCAATTGTTCCCCGGCTTCGTTGACCGCTATCATAGGAGCCGCTAAATTCCACGCTCACAACGACTAATAACTTTTTCGGAGACCGTTGAAGAGCGCACCAGTCATCCCCCGTCTTCCCTTGACGGCCTTTGTTTGCTTTGCCGTTGTGTCTGTGGCCTGGCTTGGGACGAGACCTCTCGATCTCGGCGAAGCCATCGTCCTCACTCGCTCGATTATTCCTGTCGGCGATCTCCTGCTCATCCCCTACAGTCCACTCTATCTGCTGCTCCTGCATACGTGGACGCTGGTATCCAACGACCTGTTTTGGTTGAGGTTGTTGGGTGTACTGCTCTCAGCTGCGGGGTTGGCCCTGACACCGCGTGTGTTGCGTGCCCTCGGCGGCACCCACGCGGCGACCGGGGCATTCTGGCTGTTGGCGCTGTCCCCGTTTTTCGTCAACCAGGCACGTGTCCTGGCACCGGCGCCTCTGGCCTTCGTCACGGTACTGATCCTCTACCTTTGTTTTTTCGAGTACATCCGCGCCGGTCAGTGGACGTGGCTTGCGGCCTGGTCCGGAACCGCCCTGGCGATGCAGCTCGTCCACGGAGGATTGTTCGCCGTCGTTCTCGTGCAATGCCTCGCCATGGTCTTGTTCCATGAACGCCTGCGCAGCAAACAACGCAACTGGTGGATTGCCCAAATTCTTCCCGCGGCCTTGTTCGCCCTCCTGTTCGGAACTCAGTTCAATCGATTCATCGCTCATCGCATTTCAGAGGTGAAAGCAGCTTCCGCGGTCGGTGCGCAGTGGGGACGGTTGGGTACGGATCTGCCCCTCCCCTGGAGCGCTGTGGGGGGTGGACTCCTGCTGCTTCTGCTGTTATCAGGGGTCATTGCCTGTCGTGATTGGCACCGCGACCCCCGGCACGGCGTCCTGCTGCTGGGAGCAGGGATTCCTACGTGCGTCTGGCTGTTGTGGCTGCCCCATGACTTCTACGCGGTGGCTGCCCTGCCCTGCCTTGCCACGCTCGGCGCCATCGGCGTGCGCACCTATCCACAGTGGGCCAGGCAAGCACTGTGGGCAGCGGTTGCCGTAACCTATGGTTGGAGTCACTGGCAGGTGCTGCCCCCGTCGTGAGTTTTACCCTTCAACCATGACGGGCGTGATGAAGGATGAAATCAGGTGGGGCATTCTCGGTTGCGGCGATGTGACTGAGGTCAAGAGCGGGCCTGCCTTTGATCGCATCGAAGGCTCCAGCAGAGTCGCTGTGATGCGTCGTGACGGCGAGAAGGCACGCGACTACGCTCAGCGCCATGGGGTGCCGCGGTGGTACTCGAACGCCGATGAGTTGATCGCCGACCCCGAGGTCAATGCCATCTACATCGCCACGACGCCCGACAGCCACGCGGAGTATACGATGCGCGCCGCCAGCGCGCGGAAGCCGGTGTACGTCGAAAAACCGATGGCCCGCACTCACGATGAGTGCAAGCGCATGATCGACGCCTGCCACGACGCCGATGTTCCCCTTTTTGTCGCCTATTACCGCCGCCGCCTGCCGACCTTTCTGAAGGCACGAGAGTTAATCGAGGACGGCGCCATCGGCGATGTCCGGTTTGCTGGCGTTACCCTTGTTGGGCCGCCCTCCCCAGACCATCTGGATGCCGGCGCACTGCCGTGGCGGGTGCTGCCCGAGATCTCCGGTGGTGGCCTTTTCTTCGATGTGGGCAGTCATCAGTTAGACCTGTTGGATTTTCTGCTCGGGCCCATCGACTCGGCGCGGGGGCACGCCGTCAACCAGGCCGGATGGTACCCGGCCGAAGATGCCGTCTCCGCCTCCTTCGCCTTTGAATCGGGCGTCATCGGCAACGGCATCTGGTGCTTCAATCTGTCCGCCCAAGATAACATTGACCGCACCGACATCGTCGGCTCACGGGGTCGCATCACCTTCTCTACCTTCGGGCTCGACGAGCCGCTGACCTTGGTCCGGGAAAACGGAAAGACCGAAGAATTCCGGCTCCCCCCACCAGCCCACGTGCAGGAACCGCTGATCCAGACCATCGTCGACGCATTGCGCGGACTCGGCACCTGTCCAAGCACTGGTGTCACGGCTGCCCGTACCAGCCACGCAATGGATTGCGTCGTCGCCTCCAGGTCTTGAGCCAAGAGAATGCCGACCGAGGACCCACAGGACTCACTTGCCAGGCTCGCCCGCATTGAGACTGATCTGGATGGTTGCATGCAGGCTGATCGAGTTCGGCTCGGTCGTCGCGCCCGCGAGTTGAAGCGACGTCCCAAAGGCAAGAGGTCATCCAACTGGCAACGGGACCTTGACCGCATCCTGGAACGGGTGGAGCGATCCAAGAAACTGCATCGGCGTCGGGTTGATACGCGACTCGCGATCGAGTACCCGAAAGAGCTTCCGATAACGACGCGGGTAGAGGAAATCGCGCGCATGATTCGGGAGCATCCCGTCACCGTCATCGTCGGCGAGACCGGATCTGGAAAAACCACCCAGATTCCCAAGATTTGTCTGGCTGCGGGCCGAGGCCGGCAAGCAAAGATCGGCTGCACTCAGCCCAGGAGGGTAGCAGCACAATCGCTGTCTCGCCGACTGGCTGAAGAGTTGGACGTGCAGTGGGGAGCCGAGGTTGGTTGCAAGATCCGCTTCCGCGACCGCACGGTGCCCGAAACGCTGGTCAAGATGATGACGGACGGCATTCTGCTGGCCGAGATTCGCTCTGACCCGGATCTGCTCGAGTACGACACCATTATCGTCGACGAAGCCCACGAACGCTCGCTCAATATTGACTTCATCCTCGGGTACTTGCGGTTGTTGGTGAAGCGTCGCCCGGACCTCAAAGTCATCATCACCTCCGCTACCATCGACGTTGCCCGCTTTTCGCAGGCTTTCGACAATGCCCCAGTGGTCGAGGTCTCCGGACGCCTGTTCTCAGTCGAGGTCCGCTACTGGCCACTGGAGGAGTTGTTGGAGGAGGAGGGCAGCTCCGAGGATCTCTCCTACGTCGACGGCGCGGTCCGTGCAGTCCAGAACTTGCTGGGCGAGTCGGACTCCGGAGACCTGCTGGTCTTCCTGCCGAGTGAGCGCGACATCCGTGAGGCGGTCGATCTGTTGCCGGCCAGACTGGCCGCCGAGCGAGGCCTTTCCGCATCGCGGCTCGAGGTTTTACCATTGTTCGGCCGGCTCACCGCAGCCGAGCAGCAACGCGTGTTCTCGCCAGGGACGAAACGGCGAGTCGTTCTGGCCACCAACATCGCCGAGACCTCGTTGACGATCCCGGGGATCCGCTACGTCGTCGACACCGGGTTGGCTCGGATCAACCGCTACAACCCCCGCACCCACACGCAGAGACTGCCGATCGAGCCCGTGTCACAGGCCAGCGCGGCGCAGCGCCAGGGCCGTTGTGGGCGTTTGCGCGATGGCATCTGCGTTCGTCTCTACAGCGAGGCCGACCTGATCTCTCGTCCCGAGCACACACCCCCCGAAATCCAGCGAAGTGACCTGGCGGACGTGATCCTGCGCATGCAGGACCTGGGTCTGGGGGCCATCGATGATTTTCCCTTCCTCGATCCGCCCAAGCCTCCGGCTATACGAAGTGGCTATCAGCAGCTTCAGGAGCTCGGTGCCCTGGACGATGGAAGGCGCCTTACTCCGCTGGGCCGCGACATGGCTCGTTTACCGATCGCGCCGGCGGTCTCACGCATGTTACTGCAAGCGCGGGAAGAGAATGCGGTGTCGCAGGTTCTCATCATCGCCGCTGCCATCTCCATTCAGGACCCTCGTGAACGCCCGCTGGATCGCCAGGAGGAAGCAGATCGTCAGCACCGGCAATTCCGGCATGCCCACTCTGATTTCCTGAGCCTGCTCAAAATCTGGGATTCCTACCACGAGCGCTTCGAACGCCTGCCGACGCAGAGCCAGATGCGCAAGTTCTGCCGTCAGCACTTCCTCTCCTTTACCCGCATGCGGGAATGGCGCGACATCCACGCCCAGATCTCCGAGTCTCTGCGAGAAGTCGGCAAACGCAGGCAGGACGGGGCCATCGACGTAAAGGCCGGCCGCGGCGGCTACGACGCCATCCACCGCTCGATCGTCACTGGTCTGGTCGGCAACCTGGCGCGAAAGAAGGAGCGCAACCTCTACCAGGCGCTACGTGGCAAGGAGCCAATGCTGTTTCCCGGATCCGGCCTGTTCGAACGCGCTGCCGACCCCTCGACTGGCGGCTCTTCCCCAAGGTGGATCGTGGCGGCCGAAATGGTCGAGACCTCGCGCCTCTTCGCCCGCACCGTTGCCCGCATCGACCCGGATTGGCTGGAGGAGCTGGTCGGGCACCTGTGCCGGTCGACGTATCGTGATCCGGCCTGGTACCCGGACGCCGGGCGTGTCTTGGTGCGCGAGGTCGTGCGCCTTCACGGGTTGGAGTTGAACAGTCGGCTGGTGCCGTATGGACGGGTAGACGCCGTTGCCGCCACCGAGCTCTTCATTCGCGAAGCCCTCATCGCTGACGGCATTCCGGAGGAAAACGGATTTCATGCCAGGCATGCCTTCCTGTCCCACAACCGTCAACTGCGCGAGCGACTGGAGGCCTGGCAAGCGTGTCGTCGACAGCATGACGACCTGGATCTGGACCAGGCGGCGTTCGACTTCTACCGCGACCGCTTTCGGGATAGTGAAACGCATGACTCGATCTGTTCACTGCAAGACGTCGACAGGCTGATCAAGAACCGCCCCGGGCGCTTCTTGTTCATGAGTGAGTCAGACCTGCTTGGCGAGCGCGGTGTCGAGTTTGATCGCCAGGCATTTCCAGATGCTCTTGAGTTGGGAGATGAACAACTGAGCCTCAGCTACGCCTACCGGCCCGGACAGGAAGACGATGGCGTCACCGTCAAGGTACCCTACAAGCTCATTCACGCGGTGCGGCCAGAAGTGCTGGAGTGGCTGGTGCCCGGGCTGCGTGAAGAGAAGGTTACGTGCCTGCTGCGATCGTTACCCAAGACGATCCGCAAACAGTTGGTACCCATACCGCAGACGGCAAAGGCGATCGCCGCCGACATGAAGCCGACCCACCCCTCGTTCCTCGAGTCGCTGGAGGAGTTTCTCGCCGAGCGTTACGGGATTCAAATCCGGCGCTCTGATTGGGGCGATGCCACCGACCTTCCACAGCACTTGAAGATGCGGGTTGAGGTTAGCGGCCAGGCCGGCGAGTCCCTGCTGGCGGGACGGGATGTTTCAGAGATCGCCGAACGCCTGGAGGATCAATCGCGCGCAAGGCCGGAGAGCGAGGTGTGGAATCGGGCCGCTGCTGAGTGGCATCGGGACGGTGTAGAGCATTGGGATATTGGCAACCTTCCAGAACAGGTCGAAATCTCGGGTGCTGAGGGGATCCCTCATCTGGGTTATCCGGGTCTTGAACTTGAGACCTCAATAGGCGTTCGCCTCTTCAAGACGCGCGCACAGGCAGAACGCCATTCGCGAAAGGCACTCATCCGGCTGCACGAACTGAGTTCCAAGACCGAACTTGCCTGGATGCGGCGTGGTCTGCGGGATGGCCGCCGATTCGCCGACTGGTACTGCGCCGACTCCCACAGCGCTGACGCAGGAGGCGTTCACATTCACGGTGATACCGTATTCGAGATGGATGCTTACGAGCATCTTCTCGAACATCTGTACGGCCGCTCCGAGGTCCTGCCACTGACGCTGACGCGTTTCGAGGAAGAGGAGTCCCGGGGTCTCAAGAACATGACAGGTCTTGCCGAGCGCTTCCTGCGCCTGGCCAGCGCGGTGCTCGAGAACAAGCGCAAGGTCTTGTCCTGCCCCCACCCCTACCCAGAGATGCGAGTGGACGTCGAGCGCCTGGTACCGGAACGCTTTCTGCTTCAAGTTCCACTGGAGCGTCTCGTCGACCTCTCCCGCTACCTTCAGGCCGTATTGATCAGGGCTGATCGAGCCAGATCGGATGCCGTAAGAGACGCCCAGAAGGCACAACTGGTCAGACCGTATGCTGAGTCGTTGGTGCGATTCCTGAGTGCCCCGCCGGAACCCGGTTCAGTTCGAGAAGGCCGGCTTGAAGGGCTTCGCTGGTTGGTTGAGGAGTGGCGTGTTTCCGTGTTTGCACAGGAGCTGGGAACCTCACAGCCCGTGTCCACTACTCGGCTGGACCGCCAGTTGGAGGAGGTGGAGCGCAGTGACTAAATGCTTGCTTAATCGACACAGCAACCTATTTTTGACTTTACGTACGGTGCTGTGCCTAAGATTGTCGCTGTGCCTGGGATTGTCGTTTTTCCCGCACCCCCAGTAGGTCTGGTCTTGCAGATTGTCTATGAGAGGCTGAGCTGATGGAAGCCATTGCCATGATACTGGCGCTGGTATTCGTCTTCGCCGTCGTTGTCGCCAAGGTGATGACGACCCAGCTGGTGGGCCGCATGAACCGGCAGATCAGTCAGGTAGCTTCCGTAAGACAGGAAACCCTCAACCGCCTCAAGACGGCCCAGGGTCAGAAGATGGTGGTCGAGAAGAACAAGGCCATCCTGGATAAGAAAAAGAACAAGACCGCCAAGTCGATAGGCCGGCTCCAGAAGGAGATGGCGGGATTCAAGGAAGAGGAAGCCGCTCGCCGCTCCAGGAGTGAAGCCCGCAAGATTGGATAAGCTTGGCGACTTTGGCCGTCCCTAGCTCACCTGCCCTCCATTCACCAGCGTCTCAACGGTGGCTCTGCTGATAGTGATCCTTCAGCAGATCCTCGCCGAAATCATTTAACAGGTTGCGCCACACCGCGTGAATGTGGTTGGCGTCGTTTTGCGTGTTGTCATACTCGGCCAGAAAGACGGCGCCCTGCACGCGATAGTAATGCGCCGCCCCCCGCTCAGCAGCCCCCGCCCATGCGAAGTGCGTGGCCGTCAAATCCGTCGACTCCAGATTCGCCATTTCCGCCGTGGCCAACGGCTCCGGCAACCGCTGCACGTAAACCTCCACCAGGCGGCGCAATCCATTTCGCTGTGACTGATTCATGTCCACCGCTGACAATCCTTCGGGTTCCACCTCATCGCGCACATAGGCGCTGTTTCGCGTGAGGATGTCCGTGGGGGCTTCGGTGTTGACGATTGCTTGCCGCCGCTGTTCGCCATCCAGGTCAAACAGCAGTTCGCGGGCGAGATCCTCTTCAACTGCCAATGCTCTGAGACCCTCGCGTTCACCATGGCGAACCTCGGCCGGGTTTGCCCCGAAGAACAAGGGCGTGGCGCAGATCCAGCGGTTGTCGATGATCGTGTAGTTGACCGATAGGTGATGTCCCTCGAAGCGCCAACCCCATCTATCCGCGCCAGTGTCGCCGAAGATGGAGACAAAGTACAGCTCGGAATCGCGAGCGAATCTACCCGTCGAGCCTTCTAGGGCACCCAAAATGGGCTCGAGTTCGATTATGGTCTTGGCCGTGGCCACTGCGGAGACACTGAGACCGCTTGCCAGAAGCTTTTGCGTGTGCGCCCGCTGGTTGTCATCCATGTTCTTGAGAGACAGTCCTGCGCGTTCCCTCGGGACATAGTGCCAGTTTGTGCGTTCCTGATGGTCGGCGAAGTCGATGCGCACTCTGGACTGTTGGTCCTCATCCAAGCAGGCCAGCAACCCTGCGGCCGCGTCTGCCATCCGCTTGGCACTGTCTTGGTGTTCAACGGCCGCTCTCATGGACATCTGCCCGTTAGATCGTCATGTAAATCCACTGTTGCGAATGCCCCGTCCTCCCCAGCAACTGCAACGCGGAGGAAGTTCAGCTCTTCGTCGGTCGGGTTGTAAATACCGTGGCTTTGCCGGATCCCTTGGAAGGTCACCGACCCGGGTGCCACCTCGAAGCAGGATTCATCGATGGTCACGTATCCCGTGCCCTCAAGAATGATGAATGACTCTTCCAGACCGTCATGGTGGTGGTATCCCACTGAACTGCGCGCCGCGAGGATCGCGTGGTCCAAGAACGTCCAGGTGGATGCCAGATCCTCCGGTCCCCAGATGTGGCGAGTGGCGATGCGACCCACCCCCCCGTGGATGGCTTGTCGCCATTGCAGTTGCTCGGGGTCGACGGCGGCGACGGCCGTGTGCTGGTGGTGGCCGTTTTCCTCCACCCACGGCGCATCGTCCGGTACCGTTACCCTGTGCGCCAACACGCCAGCCGTCACGGATCCACCGTTTGCCAGCGAGTGGTCTGGGTCCAGCGTGCGCACGACGGCGGGAGCACTCGCATGGGTGCGTTTGGTGCCGGTGCGCAGTTCGACTTCTCCTTGCAGTACCAGGTACCCGTACTCGACGGCCGCTCGGTGCTCAGCATTCCACCGATGCTCCGATGCTGGGGCGATGTGGAGACAGTCGAGGGCATCCCAGGGCGTGGCGAATGCAGCAGCTCCCAACAGAGGCTTTACCGTGCCGTGCTCAGTGATATCGGGAAGTCGTAGATGATGCATATCAGCGAAGACGAGGAGGATGACAAAGGCATGTTAGGAGTTGTGCCGGATTGGAAATTCGGACGTGGCGACAGAAACTGCCCGCCGTGTCGGCTGAACCGAATTGAGCTTCATTGAGCGTTAAGGTAACGGCGGACGACGACTGCGACAATCGGCGTTGCCAGCCGATGGCCCGCGCCCGGACAGCGGTGTACACTTGATCCCTGCCTTCCCCCAACACTCGAGCGCGCCAATGACCGTCAACAACATTCTAGCCGACATCAACCGCTCTGAGGCGTCGACGGCGGAACAGACCGACACTCTGCTGGATCAACCTGCCTTCGAGCTTGAACGTATCGTCTCGCGAGGAAACACCACTCCCGAAGGAGTGTGGTATGACCAGGACAGAGATGAGTGGGTTCTCGTCGTCCTCGGCAGAGCCACCCTCACATTCCACGACGCCGGCCCGGTGCAACTCAACCCGGGAGACTATGTGAATATTCCCGCCCATTGCCGGCATCGAGTAGAATGGACGGACCCTCAGGGTGAGACCGTTTGGCTGGCATTGCACTACGCGCCCAACACGTGAGTACTGAGCTTTTTCTTTTAGTACTGACCTCGTCAGTATGTCACGCGGCGTGGAATTTTGCCGCGCGCCGGGCCGCGGGTGATTTCGTCCTATTCTGGCTGGCGCAGTGCGCGTCAGTGATCACGCTGTGCCTGTTGACCGGGTTTGTTGTTCGCGGGAACTGCCGTCGACATACCACGCCAGCTGCTCCTTGAGCGCTTCGCGGGCGCGGTGCAACCTCGACTTTACCGCCGGAACCTTGAGGCCGAGAGCTTGTGCCGTCTCTTCCGTCGACAGTCCATCCACCTCTCGTAGGACAAAAACGGTTCGGTACTTCGAGTCCAGCGCGTCCACAGCATCCCAGACGATCGTCCAAAACTCTTTCCTGAGAGTTCGGTCGACGGGTGGATTCTGTGGTAACAGAGTCTCGTACAGAGCCTCGTCTGATGACGTCGTGTCCAGGGAAACGACGCTGGAAGAGCGATCCTTGCGCCGGTGCATGAGGGCCGCATTGACCGTGATCCGGTGTACCCAGGTTGTCAGGTTGGCCTCGCCTCGAAAGCGATCAATCTTGTTGGTGATCGCCATCATCACATCCTGCACTACCTCTTCGGCATTCATCGGATTGCGCACGATCGAATGGGCAAGCCGTTGTATTCTGGTGCGGTGTTGTGTGAGGATTTGGCCGATGGCCTGACGATCCCCGTGTTTCGCCCGCGATATCAGGGCGGCTTCTGTCTCGAGTGGCATGGCTCTCTCCTTATTTGATCCTCTCGTCGTCCTCTCATAACTGACTAGATCGTCGTGCTCGGAGAAGAGACATGTCAAATCCCATGCCAGGGCGGCATCGATCCGGCCCATACAGCGTATCATGTTGTGGGACAATAAGTTAATCAGATAGCACAAGCTGCACTGCTGGATCCTATGTGAGCCGAACCTCATGAGATTTCGGGACCCTCGCGATATATCCGGGTGAGAAAGGTGGACTTTGACCTCTACCGGGGAATCAGCTCAACGCGGCGATTCTGCGCTCGACCCAGTCGCGTGGTGTTGGGTGCGGTGGGATCCTGCTCACCGAGTGCCTCTAGAATCAGACGCTTGGGTGCGATGCCTTGGCCGACCAGATAGTCGGCGACAGCGCTGCAGCGCTGTCCTGATAAACGCCAGTTGGACCGAGCGCTACCGACGCTGTCTGAGTACCCCCTCAATAGCAACGTGAGACCACGGGTGCGGTCTAAATGAACCGCGACCCGACGTAGATAGGCCTGGGCATCCTGAGTCAGTGCGTAACCACCATTCGGAAAACGCACCGGTTCGAAGGGGAGTTCGATGGCTGTTGCTGGAGCTTCTTCCGAGGCAGGTTGTTCTTGCTCCGTTATCATCGCCGCTGCCCCATTTGGACCGTCTGACTGGTTGGGATCGGTGCCTGCCCGCACTTCTGCTAGATCTTCAATGCCATCGGCGTCGCTGTCGGCCATGACCGGGTTGGTGAAATACTGACGGGTCTCTTCATAGTCGGTCAGTCCATCGCCGTCTCGGTCACTGACTTGTGCAGGTGCAATCGCTCCCCTCACGTTTGTGGGTTCAAACCGCTCAACGGGGAGGTGGACGGCTGGTCGACGAGCGAAATCTCCGATCACCAGACCAATGCCGGCACTCCAAAAACCGTCGTTCCCCTTCTCTATTGCAGCACCTTCGAGATCGTCACGAAGCGTGTAGGAGTAACCGGCGGCGAACTCCAGCGCCAGACTGTCGCGCAAGCGCAATTGCAGCCCCAAACTCGAGGGGATGGCAACGCCCAAACCCTCCCTGTCGAATCCGGTCGTTGTCGTGGTCGGTACCTGCTCGATGCTGTGCGCGACCATGCCGATTCCGATGCCGGTGTGTGCCTGCCAGGACGAGTAGCGCAGGGGCACAAACAGCAGCTTGATGTCAATCAATCCCATGTCGGTGGCAAACGCCCTGCCGTTGAGTCTACCAAAGCCTCCGCCAGCTTCGGCAGACCATTTGGAACCAAGATCTCGACGCAGGAAAAGTCGTGCCTGTTCGCCGGCCTCTGAAGCGACATCCGTGCGCCCGCGGATACTACCGGCGACGAATCCTGCACTTTGCCGTGACCTCGATTCCGCCCCGCTGAGAACAGCGAGACAGATCACCAAAAAGATTAGAGCAGAGCCCCGCGATGTAGTGTGTCGAGGGAGCCTCATTTTTGAGCCACCAGTCGCACGATGGACTCTGTTCGCGTGTCAGCTCCGGCGACTGGAAAATCGCCATCCTCGAATCGGCGAATACGCCAGTGTTGTTGGAAGGCTTCCAGAACTGCCTTTGGATCTGCCAGGAAAGCGGGATTGCTGGGACCCCAGTCCTGCTTCGCGTGATGGATGGAGAATGTCTGAAAAAGGAAGCAGCCTCCAGGTCTGACAGCATGCTGCAGTTTGGGGAACAGACTGGGTTCGTTGTAATAGACCATCGTCAACAGGCCAAACTGGTCGGGGAACGGATAGGTGAGCAAGTCTGCCTCGATCAGTTCCACCTCCACTCCGCGACTTCGAGCCAGCGCACGGCAACGATCCAGTCCGACCGGAGAGATGTCGATGGCCGTCACCTGGAAGCCCTGTTGCGCCAGGAAGACGGCGTTGCGCCCGCTGCCGGCGGCAAGGCACAACGCCCGGCATGGTCGAAGACCCTCCGAGACCTCTCTCACGAAAGGTACCGGTTCCGGAATCTCTTCGAACTCCTCGGCCGCGTAACGCGCGTCCCACTTGAGTTTGATCGCCTGTTGCTCCTCCACGTGCACGCCTCGTGGTTGGTGTCTCAAAGGACTACTTTGACAACGGCCCCGCCGATGAGAATATTAAGCTGCTCTCCAATTCTCATGCTGCGGGCCGAAAGCAGATGGCTCGACCGATATGACCCAGACTCTGCCGACAGCGGATTCCTCCGACATCTTCTACGCCATCTTGGGTGAGCCCATCCCCAAGAATACGCAGCTGCTGCGTACGGCGGAGGAATATCGTCATTTCCGCACGATATACTCGGCCCAGAAAGAGCTCAATCGGCTGTTTTCGGAGGCCAGTCTCAGTACGGAAATCCGCCTGGTCATGATCGATCGCACGTCGGAGATACCCCGTAAGCTGTGGGACCTCTCGCATGCGACCTGCGTCATCATCTTCGGACCCAATTTTCCGTGGTTGAGCGAAGCCACCATCCGCTTGTGGGCTTCCTCTGGAAGAGACCGGTATGTCGTCGTCTGTCACGACCAGAAAAACGCTCTGTTCTCGTGGGAACGACTGCAGGAGATGAGCCAGCATCTGAACGTGAGGGGCTACCAGTCCTCCGCTGATCAGGATGCAACCGGAGCTTTTTGGGCTGGCTTTTTCACCAAGGACCTAAAACCTCTGATCGAGCGCAAAACGGGCATGTCGGAGGACGACATCGCCGCCCATGGCAAGATGCTCAGCGGTGAAGAAGTAACCGAGGTGCTGGCCAAAGACCATGCGACCATGGACCTGCTGCCCGGGTTCCCCCACGTGTGTCGCAAGGCCATTCAGGCCATCGATGCCGACAAGTCCCATACGGTGGTCGCCAAGATCATCGAACCGGACGGCGCTCTGCAGGCTTCCATCATCCGCACCTCGAACCTGGCGCGTTACGGAACCCGGCAGCGGATTGAGACCCTGCCCAATGCCCTGGCCATGATCGGCATGCAGGAAACGCGCAAGATCCTCACCAGCAAGGCCATGAGTGATCTTGCCCGCAAGGTGGACCAGGCCGGGTTCGTCACAAAAGACTTCTTCGCGCACAGTGTCAGCGTCGGGTACATGGCTCAGATTCTGAGTCTCAACCTCGATGAGCCCTCGCAGAAAGAGTGCGAGATCATCAAGAGCTTGGACCTGCCGCCATTCATCATCGACACCCTCAAACACTTCAAGTACTGGTCTCTCTTCGATCTCGACCCCGACTTCGACAGCTTCACCGCCGGAATCCTGCACGATGTCGGTAAGATCTTGAATACCGTCTGCTATAAAGACACCTATCCGCTCATTCTCTACGAAATCGAACGCAGCAAGTGGCGCAACCGGCTTCTGGAGTGCGAAACAGCCGTTGTCGGTGACCTGCAGCATCCACTCACCAGTGGCGCGCTGCTGAGTCGTTGGGAGATCTTCCCCAAGCTCATCGATCCGATCCGCGATCACCATCGCATCGAGGAATTCAGCCTGCCTGAAAGCGTTCTGATCTCACTCTCCAACTGCCTGATCAAGGGCATGCATCCGTTTCCCCGTCTCATCAGCATACCTGAGGACTACCGCTCAACCCACCTCTATCCGGCGTCTGACGAGTACCCGCTCAACAACCCCTTGCCTGATTTGCTGCGCCAGCACCTGTCCGCCTTTGAGCTCGAAGAGAACGAGATTGAGCTGAGCCAGCACGAGCTGGACACCGGAGAGTACCGCAGCGAGTCGCTGGATGCCTTCGTCAACGCCGCCAGTGCGGCTGCTCAGAACACGGGCACCGAGTATTCGGAAGCGCTGATGGCCCAGAACCCGGAAGTCCTCGATATCGTCGAATGGACGAAGGTTCCGATGGATGATTGGCTCACCTTCAGCATCCTGATGCGCAACACCATCGTGGAGATGGTCAACCGCCTGCTGCAGAACACGCGATAGAGGCCGGTCGACGATTGCTCGTCGACGACCGACTACATCCTGGAGACCATGCGTCGGATGTTGTGAAGGCGCCGGGCGGAATGCTGACGCGACCATCACCATCACTCCTGGCGATCTTCATCGTCACGGCCACGCTCGCGGCACCCGAGCCGGCCATAGCGGGTGAACCGCTGGAGATCTCGATCCGGGATCTGGCAAACCCGCCGCTCGGCGTCATTTCCCTGAAGGCTGGCTGGCTTTACCGAGCTGGCGACGACCCTTCGTGGGCATATCCCCAAATCGACGACTCAGACTGGCTTCCGATCGAATCCTTCGTAAAACCCGACGATCCAGCTGTTGCCGATTGGGCTGGCATCGGCTGGTTCCGTCTGCACCTCCGCCCTGATTCGACGCTTTCAGGTCAAGCCCTAAGCTACTACTTCCATCACCTGGGAGCCTCGCAGATCTACGTCAACGGTTCCCTGGTGAATGGATTCGGCACGGTTAGCGCCACCGGAGCCGATGAGGAGGACACCTATCACGTCACCGACATTGCTGCCTTCCCACTCGAGTTGCCCTCCGAGTCCGTGAGCGTGATCGCGGTTCGTTACTCAGACCACGAGATCGAGCAGCTACACCAGTACGGCGGCATGTTGGGATTTGAGATGGCGTTGACGCCCCGTTCGGACAGCGAACAAACGCTGGCGGCCGGCATCCGGCGTGCCGCCACCGAGCAAACGGTGTTTACGACCATCCCTGCCGCGTTCGCTCTCCTGCACCTGCTGCTGTTCCTGTTTTATCCGGCATCCAGACAGAACCTCTACTACTTCCTTCTCACCCTGGCGCTGACCTTGCTCAACTTCGCCGCCTTTCGTCACGACTTTGTGCACGATCGGCTGGATGTGATCGCCAACAACCACATGGTCCACTTGGGGATCGTGGGCACGAGTTTTTTCAGTCTCTTGTTCATCTACTCAGTGTTTCATGATCACATCCCGAAAACCCTATACGCCTTCGCCGTGGTTGGAGTCCCGTTGGCATTGTCCTTCGCGCTGGCACCGATGCTCCTCGTCAACATCTACGGCCTTGTCTGTCTGGCCGAAGGCCTGCGTGTCATATTGCTTGCCCTTTACCGCAAGCGAGAAGGGGCATGGATTATCGGCGCAGGTGGATTGTTATTCGTGTTTGCCTGCACCTACCAGCTTCTGGGCATGCTCGAGGTTGTAGAGCCGCTGCTGCTGGGCAACGACGTGTACGTGTACGGAGTTCTGGCCCTTCTCGTCTCCATGTCTGTGTTCCTGGCGCGTCAATCCGGCAGTACCAGCCGCAACCTGCAGGCTCAACTGGCACAAGTCGAGGAACTGACGGATGAACTCACCGAGTACAGCCACACGTTGGAAAAACGGGTGGAGGAGCGAACGACGGAACTGAGTGACAAGAATCAGCAGCTTGAGCAGGTGTTGACGCAGCTGAGAGAGACACAGAACGAGATGATTACCCAGGCCAAGATGGCATCCCTGGGCAATCTGGTTGCCGGTCTCGCGCACGAGATCAATACTCCGATTGGCGCCATTAACAGCATGCGGGACACGATGGCCCGGGCACTGGAACGCCTGCGGACTGCCTTCCAAACGTCGGAAACCTCAGACGGAGAGCGGCGGTCGCTGGAATCGGCCCTCGCGGTCATCGCTCAGTCAGAGCGTGTGGTCGCCGATGGCGTCAGCCGTATCGCTGCCCTGGTGCAGAGCCTGCGCAATTTCGCGCGCCTGGATGAAGCAGAATACCAGCTCGTCGACCTGCACGAGGGGATTGACAGCGCGCTGACGCTGTTGCGACCTCAGTTTGGGGGGACGATCACGGTGGTCAGGGATTACGGAAACCTGCCCCGACTCTATTGCTCCCCGGCCAAGCTCAACCAGGTGTTCATGAGCTTGCTGAGAAACGCTATCGCAGCGATCGACGGAGTCGGTCAAATTGCTATTTCGAGCCAGCAGGAGGGCAGCGAGGTTATAGTGGCATTCGCCGACTCGGGAAGAGGGATTCCTCAGGAACGGCTGGAGCGCATACTCGACTTCGGGTTCGCTCGCGGTGCCGAGACGGTAAAGATGGGGTTTGGCTTGCCGACAGCCCACGGCATCGTGCACGAACACGGAGGTGAAATCCAGATTCGCAGCGAGGTTGGCCAGGGTACGACCGTGATCGTGCGGCTACCGCTCAGACCAGACGGATCGAATCCATAGAGCTGTAAAGGTTAGCCAGAAATGCCCGCAGTAGTAAATATTGCTAGCAAATATTGAGGCGGACTGGGTAGTCGCGAGCGCCTCGGGACATCAGGGAACAGGTGGCTTGTCCGAGCTACTCAGAAACCTGCGGCTCCAGTTCGTCCAGCAGCTCATCCATGGACCAGAGTCGTTCTGCGTCCTCGAGCAAAACCTGGATGATGAAGGGGTGGGCTTTGACCGTCTGACGGTCGATGAACTCGAATCCCGGCGCCCAGTTGCCTTGGGAATCCTTCGTGAACATGCTTTTGTCTTCTATGACGGTGATCTCGTCAGAGCTCCCCCGGGCATCCTTATACCTATAGTGTGCCATTTCCTCTACCCTCCTCGCAGCTACGGGTCCTTCAAAAACACATCAAATTTCGTGCCATTCAGGCCCCGATCGCGTGCACTCTGAGTAATTCCCTCTCCCCAGACTGGGGTAGCCGGGCCCTGGTTCCCGCGAAGGTCGGCTCCCCCCTTGTTATAATGATATATCGGGATCTCGCGAAATAACGTGAGCCATATCTCATTTCGTGATCTTTGACTGAATTTTTCTACAATCCAACTGTCTGTTGCCAAGGCACTTATAGGTTGGTGACGAATGATGCTCCTCGAGCGCGGATGAGTCTCCTGGATGCCTCGATTTTGCTTCCTCCCCCTGGATCCCTCGGCGGGAGTAGGTTTGTGGACTAATAAAATTCATCTCGGTCCCAACGGGGTGTTCCATTGCCCACACACTGTTGCATCTTCAATGACACAGAGGAAATTCGTTCGGCCTGCGCGCAAATCCTTTCCCTGCAGACCTGGCGACCAGAGCCGATTGTCTGCGCTCGCCGTTCGACTTCGAATTCGTTGGTCGGAGTGAAATTATGTCGTATTCTAGCTCATCTTCGAGTTCATTCATCCGCGGGGCAACACTGTGACTGCGTGGCCAAAGTGCAGATTTACACGCCTCCGATGTGCCCGTATTGCTGGCTTGCACACTTGCTTCTGTGGTGCAAGGCGAACTGGAGAATAGGCTTGGCACGGGAGGGCCATACGCATGGCTGAGAGCAACCGCTATCGAGCTGGAATCATAGGGCTGGGCTTCATCGGCGGTGCCGACCAGGTTTCCGGTGATGCCCTCGGCCAGCGAGTCGAACACCTGGGTGGCACCCATCTAGGAGCGCTGTCCAATCATCCGCGCGTCGACCTGGTTGCCGGCAGCAGTCGCGACTCTGGCCGGCGCGAGCGCTTTGCCCAACGCACGGAAGCAGCGGTGTTCGACGACTGGGCTCGAATGCTCGATCAACAACTCGATATCGTCAGCGTCGCCACCTACGCCGACGTCCATGCCGAAGTAGTGCTCGGTTGCGTGGATGCGGGTGTGCGTGCCATCTACTGCGAGAAGCCGATCGCCCAGACGGTCAATGACGCAGCCCGCATGCTCGAGGTCTGCAGGCAACAGGATGTTCTGCTGGCCATTAACCACAACCGGCGCTTCGAGCTCAATCACCGCCGGTTGCGAGACTACATCGGTGAGGGAGGCCTTGGCGCCCTGTCTTCGGTGTCTGCTCAGTGGAGTGCCGGCCGTCTTGGCAATGTCGGCACCCACATGTTCGACGCCATCCTCATGCTGACCTCACGACGGGCCCAAGCGGTGTCTGGTTACCTCGACCTTTCAGGTAAACCCGACTGCCGAGGGCCGGCGTTCCAGGATCCGGGAGGTTGGGGTATGATTCGGCTCGAAGAGGGCGTCATGGTCACCTTCGACGCCGCCGACTACGCCAGCCTGCCCCCCGCCATTCAGGTCAATGGGATCGAGGGAATCGCTCGAGTTGACACCGATGGCGTCCACCTGGACCTGGTCGATGGCGGTCACGAGCACTGGCCCAGCATCGACGAGTTGCCGATGGACCGCGCCGTCACTGAGATCGTCGAAGCGCTCGACGGTGCGCCGTTTTCCTACGATGCCGAACTCTCCGTGCATACCTTGGAGATCATCGCCGCCGTCCACGCCTCTCACGGTCGCAATGGAAGGTTCGTTGACCTTCCTCTGGCAGCAGAAGATCGCGATCTCGTCGTCAACAGCGGCTGAGACAGCATGTTCCGAAACTGCGGCCCGATCATCATCAACAGGAGCTGATTGTTAATGTTCGGCGAGATCCTCAACCGGCAGGGAGAGCGGCTCGATTACACCTTTCATCCCGGCCGGGACGATGACGGGCTGGCCATCCTCGGCCATGGCGTTACCGGCAACAAGGATCGCCCTTTCGTCGTGGCGCTGGCCGAAGGCCTCTGCGCGACGGGCATCGGAACAATCAGGTTCTCCTTCGCCGGCAACGGCGACTCCGGAGGCCGGTTTCAGGATGCCACCATCAGCAAGGAAGTCGACGACCTCGGTGCGGTCCTGGATGCCGTGGGCGGGCGCTTCGTCTGCTACATCGGCCACAGCATGGGGGGTGCCGTTGGGGTGTTGCGGGCCAGCAGCGATCAGCGCATCCGTCTTCTGGTGTCTTTGGCCGGCATGGTGCACACGGAGGCCTTTGCCAAACGGGAGTTTGGCGAGGAGACTCCGGATGCCGGCCTGATGTGGGAGGATGAGGAGTGCCCGCTCTCGCAAGCCTACATGGATGACATGGCACAGATCCACTCCGTCGTCGGCCTGGCCGAGCGCATCACAGTGCCCTGGCTTTTCGTCCACGGCACGGAAGACGACGTGGTTCCGCCGCAGGATACGCACGACATCATGGCCGCCGCGCCCGGGGAGGTGCAACTGCTGGAGTTGCCGGGAGCCGATCACGTGTTTAGCGACAGTGCCACTGCACCCATGGTCAGTGGCGTTGTGGCCTGGTTGCAAAAACAGCTGCACGGGGAATGAAACTGTCTACGGTAGTTGGCCTCATCGTCGGGGCCGTTGCCTTGTACTCGGCCTACGTAGGCGTACTGTACTTCGCCCAGCGTTCGATGCTGTTCCCCCGGCCGCCGACCGAACCCAGTGAGACCCGCGATGACGGCCACGAAGTCATCTGGCTGAGAACCAGTTCTGGCAAAGTGGAGTGCTGGTACTACCCACCTGCCACACACGTTTCACAGTCCAGTGCCTCTGATGCCGGATCTCCTGCCGTCATCCTCGCCCACGGAAATGCCGAGGTCATCGACACCTTTGCCCGCGAATTCGACGGCTTTGGCGATCTTGGCATGGCGGTCCTCGTCGTCGAGTACCCGGGCTACGGTCGATCTGAGGGCTCACCATCGCAGCACTCGATCACCGAAGCGCTCACCACTGCCTATGATGCGCTCGTCGCCATGGAGGGAATCGATGCACACCGGGTGGTCCTGTTCGGCCGCTCGCTCGGTGGTGGCGCCGTATGCGCGCTTGCCGCCCAACGACCGGTGGCGGCACTGGTATTACTGTCTACGTTTACGAGCATTCGGGACATGGCCTATCGGTACCTGGTTCCCCAGTTCCTGGTGCGGGATCCCTTCGACAATTTGGCTGTGGTCGAGCACTTCGCCGGCCCCGTGCTCGTCGTCCACGGCATCGACGACGGTTTGATTCCCATAGCGCAGGCCGAAACCCTGTTCGAGGCTGCCGATCGCGGTCAGATGCTCCGCTATCCGTGTGGCCACGGTGATTGCCCCGCGGATTGGGACCGATTTTGGCGGGACATGGCGCAGTTCTTGCGAAAAAACGACCTGGTGGCGGGTTGACGTGAAGGTATCCTGATCATGCTGCAATCCTTGAATGCTCAGCGCATGACCAAGCAGAACCTGCGATTACTTGCCCGGTTCTTTGTCGCTCTATTGCTGCTGATCTCCCTTTACAGTGTTCTCTTTCATGTGTTCATGGCCCGTGAGGGCCGCGAGTTCAGCTGGTTCACGGGGGTCTACTGGACCTTGACGGTGATGTCCACTCTCGGGTTTGGTGATATCACCTTCACCAGCGACCTGGGGCGTGCCTTTACCATGTGGGTACTGGTATCGGGCGGCATCTTCATGATGGTCCTGCTGCCTTTCAGCTTCATTCAGTTTTTCTGGGCTCCATGGGTGGAGGCACAGACCGCGGCCCAGGTGCCGCGGCGACTTTCAGAGCATCTGAGTGGTCATGTTCTGCTCACACACGTCGATGACATCACCCACTCCCTGATCTCCCGTCTCGCCCAGTACAACACCCCTCACCTCATCCTGGTCGCTGACGCAGAGGAAGCCTTGGCCCTCCAGGACCAGGGGCATCGTGCTCTTGTCGGCCAGTTGGATGATCCGGAGTTCTACCGCGAGGCGCGCGTGGCCGACGCGGCCTTCGTGACAGCGACCGGAGGCGATGCCTCGAATACGAGTGTCGCTCACACTATCAGGGAGATCGATCCGGACGTACCGATCCTGGCCACTGCCCGCGACCCGGCTTCCGTCGACATATTGGAGCTGGCGGGGTGCACTCAGGTCATAGAGTTGGCTGAGATGCTCGGGCAATCGCTGGCCCGGCGGGTGAGCGGCAGTGATGCGGCGGCTCGGGAGATCGGCTGCTTCGACGATCTCGTCATCGCAGAGGCGACACTGAGTACCGACTGGATCGGCAGCTCGCTCGATGATATTGGCTTGCGGAGAAAACTCGGGATCTCCGTCATCGGGGTTTGGGATTGCGGCCGTTTCGAGACGGCCCGTCCAGGCACAAAACTGGGAGCCCACACTGTTCTCGTTATCGCCGGTGCGCGTGCACAGATCGATCGCTTCAACGAAGCATCGACAGCTGACGAACAATCGAAAATGCCCGTCATCATCATCGGCGGCGGCCGCGTTGGTCGAGCAGTCGGGCGAGCGCTCGACATCCGCGGCCTGGATTACCGCATCATCGAAGAGCTACCGGAACGCGTCCGTGCCCCTGAGCACTATGTCGTCGGATCCGCCGCGAGTCTAGAGGTGTTGCAGGAGGCTGGCATTGAGGAATCACCGGCCGTCGTGATCACGACCAGTGACGACGAGACCAACCTCTATCTGGCCATATACTGCCGCCGCCTGCGTGCTGACATCCAGGTCATCGCACGAGCCAATGCCGAGAGAAACATCGACCCCCTGCACCGCGCCGGGGCCGACTTCGTCATGTCCTACGCCTCGATGGGGGCCAACGCCATCGTCAACCTGCTTCAGCGGGGCAGTGCACTCATGGTGGACGAAGGCCTCGACGTCTTCCGAACGCCGACGCCGAAATCGCTGATAGGCAAGAGCATCGCCGACAGTGACATTCGGCGTTCGACCGGCTGTACCGTCGTCGCCCTGAAAAGTAATGGCCAGAGCGACCTCAACCCGGATCCCCACACCCCGATGCCCGCCAATTCCGAGATCATCCTCATCGGCACCGTCGAGGGAGAGAAGCGCTTCTACAAGGAGTTCTGCAACCACTGAGCCCGATCATTCTGTGGTATTGAGTCGAGCTATCTCCTCATCGTCGATCCGACTCCGTCATGGAGCGGGGGCGAGCTATCCTGGAAGCCAGTCCTGAGGCTGCAGGAACCGGTTAACGAGTTGGTCTTCGGCGGAGCCGGGCTCGGCCTTCCAGTCATAGCGCCAGCTGACACGGGGCGGCATGGAAACGAGGATCGACTCGGCGCGCCCACCCGATTGCAGGCCGAACAGGGTGCCGCGATCGTAGACGAGATTGAACTCCACGTAGCGACCGCGCCGGTAGAGTTGGAATTCGCGTTCGCGCTCTCCGTACGGAGTGTCCTGCCGCCGCTGCAGGATAGGCAGGTACGCGTCCAGGTAGTGATCACCCACGCTGCGCGCGAACCCAAAACTGTGATCGAAGTCCTCATTGGCGAAGTCTTCGAAAAACAGACCACCGACCCCTCGTGCCTCGGCGCGATGTTGAATGAAAAAATACTCGTCGCACCACTGCTTCAACCGTGGGTAGAGGTCTTCCCCGAACGGCGCGCAGGCAGCGCGCGCCTGGCGGTGCCAGTGGACGACGTCTTCTTCGTACCCATAGTAGGGTGTCAGGTCGAATCCACCGCCGAACCACCACGTGGCCTCTCCGTCCGCGGTTGCGGTGTCCGTTGAGAAAAACCTCAGGTTGGCATGCGATGTGGGCGCATGCGGATTGCGCGGATGTACGATGAGAGAAACGCCCATCGCCTCGAACGGTTTGCCTGCGAGATGGGGTCTGTGACGGGAAGCACTGGGCGGTAATTCGTTTCCGTACACGTGGGAGAAATTGACACCCGCCCGTTCCAGCACAGCCCCGTCCTCGAGCACCCGGGACCGTCCACCACCACCAGCGGGTCGCTGCCATTCATCCTCACGAAAGCTACTGCCATCCACGGTTTCGAGGGCGGCGCAGATCCTGCCCTGAAGATCGAGCAGGTAGTCCTTCACGCGTTCGGATGGCGTTGAGGGTGGCATGACGAGTGCAAGCTGCGGCCGCGCCTGTGTGTTGTCAAATTCCATAGCCGTCCGCTACATTCGCCTGAAGTTGATCAGAGCGTTTCACTGACCTACCCATAGGAGTAACCAACCGGATGTCTCGAATTGCCGTCGCTTCCATCCTGACTGAGTGCAATCAACTGGGTGGCTCACCAATTGACATGGACTGGTTCAAGCGCTACGACCTGCATATCGGAGAACAGCTGCTCGAAATCGACGGTGGCGTCGTGGGAGGAGCGCTCAACACCCTGCGTCCGGCTGCGGTTGAAATCGTACCGCTACTTTCAGCGAGCACATGTCCGGGAGGATACATCACCCAATCGTGCTACGACGAACTGCGCGGGAACCTCCTGCAACGTCTGGCCGGGGCCTTGCCGGTGGATGGCGTGCTGTTGCTCCTGCACGGGGCGGCCGCCGCTGAGGAGGTAGACGATGTCGAGGGCGACCTGATCAGCGCAGTGCGAACCCTGGTCGGCCCTGATATCCCCGTCGTCGTCACCCTGGATCTTCACGCCCATGTCACCCAGGCGATGGTCAGCGGCGCCTCCGCCATGTTAGCGTGGGAGACCTACCCTCACCGCGACGCCTACTCCACCGGTGAGCGGGGCGCACAAATGCTCCTTGATACCGTGGCCGGTCGCTGCCGTCCTGTCATGGCGATGGTCAAGGTGCCGGTGATCACTTCCGGAGTGCATGGAAGCACCGACGGGGATGGAGCGTTTGCGCGCCTGATGCGTTATGCGAAGTCTCGTGAAGGCAGCAATGGCATACTGTCGACGAGTGTCCTGCTGGTGCACCCCTACCTGGATCAACCGGGCCTGGGATCCGGCGGTCTCGTCGTCGCCGACGGCGACAGTGAGGCAGCGCTGGCGTTGGCCGACGATCTCGCCAGGCGCTACTGGGAATCTCGGCGCGAACTGGAGCCGGTCGTGTTCACGCCAACCGATGCCATCAGCAAAGGCCTAGAGCTCGAGGGTGGCCCGGTGTTGCTGGTCGAGACCGCTGATTGCGTCGGTGGTGGTGCGTCAGGTGACAGCGTGGCAACACTGAAGGCCCTGCTCGAACTGTCCGATCCTGCCTCCCCCCGGACCCTGGTACCGGTCGTGGACCCGCAGGCGGTCATTGATTGTCGCGCCGTCGGGGAAGCCACAACGGTGACGCTGACGCTGGGACACCAGCTCGATCCCAAATGGGGTGATCCGCTTCGAGTAACGGGGTTTGTTCGCACGGTGGCTGAAGGACGCTTTCGCTACTCCGGCGGCATTTGGGACGGCGTCGAAGGAGACATGGGACCCTGCGCCGTGGTGGAGGTCGGAAACATCCAGATTCTCATCACCACTCATGCCACCTATGACTGGGCGGATGAGCAGTTCAGGGCACTCGACCTGGATCCCGCCGCCGCCAAATTCGTCGTCGTCAAGAATCCGATGAACTACCACATCGCCTACGGTGACATAGCCGCGGCCATCTACGTCCTGGATACCCCGGGCCCGACGCCGCCTACGCTGCGACACTGCCCCTTCGAGCGTGTGGAGGGGGCGTACTTTCCCGCCGATGAGGAACTCGAACTTACTGATCCGGTGGTGTTGCGAGGGTGGTGAACGCGGCGGCAGCCTCCGTTGCGGCCCGGCTGGCGTCGATCCGCCTGGCCGGCCGCTCAAAGCGATCGACCACCTTGCCGTCCTCATCGATCGCCGTGAGCACGACTCGTTTAGCCTCGACGTCGACTTGCCAGAAATGCGCCGACCGCTCCAGCCGCTCCAGGTACCAGCGACGGGACGGGCCGACGCGGCGTGGGGTGCGCACCCAACGCGGTCGGCGGCCGAAGCAACCGTCGCCCACGTAGACTGTGCCTGTTTCTTCTACCCTGCCAGCGGCGATCGGTTTCGTGCGCTTGAGCGCGTGGTCGTGGTGTTCGAAACCCACCGTCAGATGGTAACGATCGAAGAGGCTGAGCCAGTTCTCACGGCCTTGTTTGGAGTACTTACCATTATAGGACCGAAACGCCGGGAACATGGGCACGTGGTAGGCGGCAAACACGTGCGGCCGGTCTTGATGCAGAGCTAACTGTGACCGCAGCCAGTCCGCCTGGTCTCCTCCGTGCTCGCTGAGGTGACCGCTGTCGAGGACGATCAGCGCAATATTCTCACCGAATGTGCGGGAAAAAAAACTTCGGCCCTGTTGCTGGGCGAAGTAGCGCGAGTAGAACAGTGCGTCTTGTTCCGTGCCGTTGTACCCGCCCCTGACTTCATGGTTGCCGATGGCGGCGACGATCGGAATTGTCCTGCCCAGGGGCGTCACCATGTGGTGTTGCCAGCTGTCCAACCATCGATCCCACGTCTCCCACCGCTGCGGATCGCCGTCGACGTAAGCCAGGTCGCCTCCCAGCACGCAGAACAATGGCTCTGTTCTTGCCGCTTCCACCTCGAGCCTGGATACCCGCTCGCTCACACCCATGTCTCCACCAACCACAAAACGGATGGGTGTGTTGTCAGTAGGGGCGGTGACGAATGTGCGCTCCGCGGTATAGCCACTCGAGTCCCCAGCTACGAAGTAGTAGGTAGTGGCCGGCTCGAGTTCACTCAGCTCGATCGTGTGTACGACCCGCGGCGCCGGCAAGCGCTCGAGCCTGACAGCGCTGCCGTTTGCCGAGTACCGATACGGGACAGGTGAGCCGGACCGGGTGTCGTAGAGTACCCGCAAATCGGAGACGTCTTCGGTCTGGATATTGACCGTCATGGTCGTGGAGGGATCCGATTGCCAGGTCAGGTAGACGTGGCGCGGTTGGGCGTGGAGGTTCGCGCACATTAGCACGACCATGACGAGTGCCATATCGACGATACGTTCGCTGCGTGAGCTCATAGCGACACCAGCTTGCTGTGCTCATTTGCGCGCACCAATTGCTGTGCCAAATCCGGAAAATCGATCCCAGTCAAGCGCTGCCATTCACGTGCCCGCTTGCTCACTTGACCTGCTTCGATCGTGGGGGACGAACAAAAGGCCAGGACGACACAGTTGCGTTTACCGGCCACGGGGAGGAAGAGAAGCCTGTCGTCGAAGGTCAGTTCCAGCAATCTACGCACCTCGCGTTCCTCTCGCTCGCGATAGCCGTACCACATGTTGATAGCCACGACCCCCTGCGGCCTCAACCCCCGGATGCAGGCGGGGAAAAATTCCGCGCGGCGAACGACCGGAGCCATCCCCGCACTGTCGTGAAGATCGACAAAAATGAAGTCATACAGTTCCGGTTTGCTTTGGTTCAGGAATGCGAGGCCGTCCTCCAAGTGAACGTGCAGGCGGGCATCGTCCGGCAGGGAAAAATAGTCCCGTGCCACATCGATGATTCGGGGCCGCTTCTCCACGGCATCCACCCGGCATTTCGAAAACTGGCGCAGCAGAAACTTGGGCACCGAACCACCGCCCAATCCCAGGACCAGTGCCGCTTCGGGATCGGGGGGTGCAAACAGCAGACAGGTCATCAGGCAGTGTGTGTAAACGAGGGCGAGTGCGTCCGGGTCCTTCAGGAGCATGGTCGATTGCCGCGCTTCCGTACCGAACTGCAGCGAACGCATGGTGCAGGCTTCGTCAATGACTTCGATCACTCCGTCTTCGTCGCGCCCTTCGTATACGACCTGGCGGTGGTGGGAGGAGGACGGCATCAGCTACTCACGCCGTCTACCGGTGACTCCAACGCGTCGCGAGCAGAGCGTCGAGGAAAATCTGACCGAAATGGAAGGTGATGCAGGGAATGATGACGAGGCCCTTGACCTGCGCGCTGAGTACCTGTTCCGGAATGAGTTCCAGCACGGTTACGGCCACGGGGAGGGTCTTCTGGCTTGCCAGCAGGACCACAGCCTTGCGCGCCTCCTGCTGCAACCGGAGCAGGCGGCTGACTCCGTCATTCAGCAGCAGAAAAAGAATGTGGATGAGTAACCCGGCCGCGATCAGGATCCCGAGGCTCGGCAGGGCGATCTGTGACAGCTCATTCGACGATTGGCTGAACTTCATCCACGGAATCGAAATCAGCGCCAGGTTAGAAATCATCGTCACATGCTTGCGGTTGGCATCCAACCAGCTCTTGATAAAGCGGCTCAGGTAGCGTCCGATGGATAGCGGCAACAGCATCGTGAAACACAGCTTCACCAGCAGTTCGGGCGCCGACAACTCGACGGCACCAACCTCTCGCAGCAGCCACGCCAGAACAAAGGGGACGGTAAAAATGCCAACCGTGTTGGTCAGCACCGTCAGCAACAGTGCCAGGGCGACGTTGCCTCGAGCCTGGGTCGTCAGTGCAATCCCCGACGACAGCGTCGTCGGCATGCAACAGAACAAGGCGAGTCCCAGTTGCAGGTTGGGATCGATTGGCACGCGCAACGCCAGAACAACCCCGATGAGCGGTGTCAGCAGTAGAATCGAAATGGTACCGAAGAGGCTCGCCCGCCAGGCCGACAAGGCGGCGTAGATCTCGTCCGTACGCAGGAGCAGCCCGGAGCAGATAAAGATGATGCTGACCGCGGCGTACTTGGGTATCGGCGATGAGTTGAGCAGGCGTCCTGGTTCCGGGAACACAAGGCCGATTACGGCCACGGTGAGAAGGCCGATCGGTAGAAGTTGGCGCTGTAGGAAGGAAAAAAATCCGCTCAATGGATCATGGCCCAGACAACCCGGGCATCTATCCTTATCACTGATCGATGGCCGTGAGCACGGGCGCGACGAAACAGACATCGTCGCACAAAAGGCAGGCGTCGACGTCGCCATCACGGCACTCCAACGTGTGATCCTTGGAGGCCACCCTGAAGGCATCGAGGAATCCCTGAGACCTGCCGTCCTGCGACAACAGGAAGCGCAGGAATCCTACCAGTCGTTCGCGGGCTTCAGCACTGAGCAGGTGTTCCACCTTGCAGGCATCGATCTCGGCATCATCCTCGTCCATTCCCAGCGCTTCACTGAGGAATTTCTTCATGACCAGGCGCGTCGATTCCGTGTTCCAGACGATCTTCATGCCGTGATCGGTCAACTCGAGAAAACGATTGTGATCTTCGCGCACGTAGCCCCGTTCCTTCAGGTGCTTCATGGCGGAGGAGACGCTGCCCTTGGTGATCTTCAGGTGCTGGGCGATATCGGACACACGGGCATAGCCGTGAACGGTCCGCAACTCGTGCACGGCCATTAGATGGTGTGCGGCACTGTGCGTCAGCTCGTTTTCGTCATAGCTCTTCCAGACGTCTTCGAACATCGATCAGCCGTCCTGGTCCGAAATGGCGAGGCGAAAGCCGACATTTTCCCGCGTGTGGGTTTCGGGGGCGCTGTTGCGGTGAGTCGTGCGCACGTTGGGTCGGGTCTCGGCGAAGAACCCCCCTCGGATCACCCGCTCCTGACCTCCCTCGGGACCCTTCGGATTGGTGGCGGGGCTGAACGGATAGTAGTTCCCCTCGTAGTAGTCGCCACACCACTCGTAGGTGTTGCCAGACATGTCCCAGATCCCAAAGGGAGATCGACCCAGAGGGAATTCATCAACGGGAAGGGTAGTTCCGATCATATTGTTGGAGTTGCAGCGTTCACCGTCGACGAATCGATTGCCCCAGGGATACAGGCGTTCATCGGTGCCGCGCGCCGCCTTTTCCCATTCGGCTTCGGTAGGTAGCCGGGCGCCCATCCAGTCCGCATACGCTTTGGCATCGTGGTAGGAAACATTGACGACGGGGTGCCGCGCCAAACCGGTAGGATAGGTACCTCTCTGCCAGTGTATGGGCGTGGTCTGTCCGGTGCAATTGACGAACTCGCGGTAGTCCTGGTTCGTCACTGGGTAGGTGTCCATGTAGAAGGAGGAAATGTGGACTTGGTGTGCCGGACGCTCGTTGTCGGGTGAATCTTCCTCACGGCCCCCCATCGTGAATGGTCCCCCTGGAATGTGGATCATCCGTCTTTTATTGGCCTCGGGGAGTAATTCGACTCGCGCCTGCTCGAGTTCCTCCATCTGCAAATCGACATCTTCCTGACGGCCCTTTATCTGGACCACATCCTCCTGGATCTTGCCCAGGCGCATCTCCATTTCCCTGCGACGGGTCTCCTGGTGGTCGATCTGCTCCATCAATTTTTTCGACGGTTTGTTGAAATCGAGTAGCAGCATGACAAAGTACAGGCTGATGGCACAGGTCATTATCCACCACATCCAGCTGTCAGCCATAGCAACCCTTTCCTGCGGTGAGTCAGATTGACACCTAACCCCTAATAAATATTCACTTCTACAGCATGGAGTTACCTTTACAATAATGAAGCCAAGAGCAACGGGCAAGAATGCTCCTGACCGGCGATGATCCTGCCTGGCTGGCGGTAGACCGCTACGCGCTCATATCTTTCCGTCTTTCCGGAGGCGCTACTGGCTTCTTCTGAGACGGTTTTCGTCTCCCCACGTGTGAGGACGGCATGCAGACGGTCTCCACGCTTTATTATTAGACTGATAAGGAGTCCACTACATGCGCAGGTTCAACCCTGATAGCCTCGAACGGTTCGGTATCACCATCTTCACAACACTCGGGTGCTCGGAAACAACCGCGAAAGCGGTTTCCGAACACCTCGTCGAGTCCTGTCTTTTCGGCCAGGAGGGCCATGGACTAATCAGGTTTTACGAGTACGCGAAGCAGACTTGGGAGGGGAATTTCGACCCGAAATGCGAGCCCAAAGTGATCGTGGATCGAGCCTGCACGGCCCTCGTCGACGGCGGCGGAGGGTTCGGTCAAGTTGGCGCCCAATTGGCGATCTCCCTGGCCATTGAAAAAGCGCGGGAACATGGCATGGGCGCCGTGGGATTGCGCAATGTCGGACACGTGGGCAGAGCAGGTGCCTACCCCCTGAGCGCCGCCCGACAGGGATTGATCGGGATGGCCTTCGTCAACGCTGGCCATTTGGGACGGCAGATTGCGCCCTTCGGGGGCATCGACGGCAAACTCAGCACCAACCCCATCGCTTTTGCGGCTCCACGGCGCAACGGTGAACCAATCCTCCTCGACATAACCACCTCGGTGGTAGCTGAGGGAAAAATCCGTCTGGCTCACCACCGCGGAGACAAGGTACCCGAAGGTTGGATCATTGACTCGGAGGGCAACCCGACCACGGACCCGGCCGATCAACTGGGCGATCCCCCCGGTGCCATACTGCCATTGGGTGGAGCGGTTGGTTACAAGGGCTACGGCCTGGGAATACTTGTGGAACTTTTGGGTGGATTACTCAGTGGTGAGGGATGTGCTTCTGGGGAACGCGTGTTCAAGAGCAACGGCGTCTTCTTTACGGTATGCGATCCCTCGTTCTTCACGGATGAGGAAACCTACGACCGTGAGATCGAAAGCTTGATCAGTCACGTCACGTCCAGCCGGGTCGATCCGAAAATCGGTGAGATTTTGCTTCCTGGAGAGCTTGAGTTCCGCACCGAGAAAAAGCGTCGTGCAGAAGGCGTTCCCGTGGACGACGCCACCTGGGATCTATTATGTGAAGTCGCCCGAAAGCTGGACCTCGACCACGAGGCCTGGGACAACGAAGCGCTGTAGGGGGGGTTGTTCAGGGAGTGAGCGGTCAGGACTCCGCGTTCTCTGAGGTCTCGGCGACGCCCGAGCCAAGAGCCTCCAGGATTTCCGATACCTGCTCGAGTCCTTTGTCGAAGGCGCTGGTTCGACGGTCCGCCCGCATCAGGGCATCGCCGATTTGCGCCACCATCAACTCGATCTCGTCACGACGCTCAGATAGCCGTTTTTCTTCGTTGCGCAATGCCAGCAGTTCGCTGCGCAGCTGGCTGATTCGGAATTCGGTTTGGTCACGGACGACGAGTGCGGCGATGAGCAAGAGCACACCGGCGATGATCAGCGTGACGTTTAACGAATCGAACACTCCCGCCATGGCTGATTATTTTCCCGTTTCCGCTTCCGCCACAGCGGAGCTGCGCCGAAGCTTGCTTTCCAGCATACCGAGAGTCTGCTTCACGACTTCGATGTCACGCTTCAGGCTGGCGGCGTGTCCTTCCATCTCGCTCAACAGGTCCCGCGCCTTTTCCACTCGCACAATGTTGGGATCCTTCTCCTCTTCCTTCTCTTCATCCTTCTCGTCGCCATCCGAGAGGAAGTCGGTCGTGTCCCTGGCCGCATCCCTGGGGTCGTAGTCCTCGCCGAAGATCTCGATCTCAGCCTCTCTCAGGTTCCGGGCAAAGCCGTCGACCTGCTGCCCTCTCAGCGGCAACTCCCGATCGAGTTCCTGCAGCTGATCTTCTGCTGCCCCCTTTATCCGTTCGACCGACTCCTGCATCGCTTTTTGATGTGCTCGTATTTTGGCACGAATAGGGTCCTGCTTGAGACGTAGATCGGCTGCCCGCTTCTGATAACTGAGGAACAGCTCGGCTATCACAGCGATCAGTCCGACAACGATAACGCCGAGTACCCAGACCATGGAGAAACGACCCGCGTTGCATATAGCACTTTGATGAGGAAGGAGTAGGGGATAGACTACCTCGGCTGCCCTGTCGCGTCAAGAAACGCCTATATATCCAGGTCGGCTGATAACGTAGGTGGCGGGAACGTGTGGGAATCGAACCCACCCAGCGCCGCTGTCGCGACACCGCAACGGATTTGAAGTCCGCGGAGACCACCAGGATCCCATCCGCTCCCTCGAAGGGCTTTGACTATTGAGACCCCGCCGTCATCAGAGGCGTTTCCGCGATATGCGAGGGAATGCGCCGTATCGGAGGCTCGGGGTACTTCAAAGGCAGGTCCCACCGCAACCGTCTTACAGGTTCTTCTCCCAGCCCCTCGATGACCAACTCAACAAATAGTGCATCAGGCCCAACAATCGGTGTCAGACGATCCGCCTTCTTGTTAGGGAAAAACAACCGGTACACTACTTTTCCTTCCAGCACATCGTCGCGTGGCCGGTCGAACTCATACGGATACGGGCCGGCCAGACCGCTGGGACTGTAACGATTTCCATCCTCATCAACGAGAAAGGTACGGCTGCCGATGTCGGCGACGTGGGGCCTGATGTCTGAGTCTGTGTTGTCCAGGTAGATATTGAACACCAGTCTGCTGTAGAGCGTCAGCCCCCAGCGCTCGTCGTATTTGTGACGCAGCAGAGGATACTTCGAATCGTATACGAGGCCGACGAGGCGGCGTACATATTCTCCGCGCCAGTTATCGAACAGTTGTCGCTGGAGCGGATTGTAGGCGTCGAAAGACGGGTTGACGTAGATGAGGTACTGGAAGAACAGGTTGTTGATGTCGGTGCCGTCGTCGTCGGGATATCGTGCGTCGATGAACATGTGGACGAACTGCCTGAAGCGGCTCTCCAGTTGCTGCTGATCGAGCTCCTCGCTCTCGGCCCGCGCATACATGCTGGCAATCTCGTAGGCGAAGGTTCGCAGCGTCGCCTGCACGAAGATTCCATCCTGGCCTCTGTGGCTTCGGTTGACGACCCGCCAGGCCGCTTCCTCAACCTGTTCGAAAGGCCCAGGCTGTTCCTGTGGTGCACACGACCCGACTACGACGGTTACAGAAGCCGCTGCCAGTACACGGAGCATGGATAACCTGCCGCCTGGTCTCCGGTTGCGCAGACCACCAGCAATGGGGTCGGCTACTCCTTGACGACCCAGAGCTTGACCGTGGCCGTGACCTCTGAGTGAAGTCGGACCGGAACGTTGTACACGCCCAGCGACCGAATGGGTTCTTCGAGGTCGATCGTGCGTCGATCGACTTCGTGGCCCTGCTCTTTGAGCAGGTTGGCGATGTTCTGGGACGTCACCGAACCGAATAGCCTGTCCCCTTCTCCCACCTTTACCTGAATGGTGAGGGATGCCTTTTCCAGTTCCTGTGCAACCTGGGCCGCGGCGCGGGCTTCACGGTCGGCTGCAGCCGCATGTTGCCGGCGGCGCGATTCGAACTGGGCGACGTTGGCATCGGTTGCCAATAGTGCCTGGTCCTGGGGAATGAGATGGTTGCGAGCGAAGCCGTCAGCCACTTTGACGATCTCTCCGGCTTGGCCCAAACGATCAACGTCTCTGAGTAGAATAACTTTCAATGTTGGCTCTCCTCCTCAACGGGCTCGTGGCGATGCGATAGTCGTCGCCAGTCGAACCAGGTCTCCAAGAGGCCGGCCCCGACCAGGACGAGGACTCCGAACCCGGGGCTCAGCATCAGCGAACCGTAGAATAGCAACTCCAGGTACACAGGCACGGACATTCGCTTGGCGAAGTGCCTGGCCAGGGCAAATCCCTGCACTCCATACAACAGCACGATCACGAACATGGTGTTGAAGGCCAGATCGCGAATGGCAGCCGTTCCCAACAGGGCCGCTGCCGTGGCCCCGACCAGTACCCAAATCAGCGAGTCCCATAGCCGCCACAGGTGAATGAACGGCGCTTGCGGCAATCCTACGTTGAGCTTTGGCGCCACGGACCACGCCAGCCGATATCCCAAAACGGCAGTCAACAACGCAGAAACAACGAGAACGGCGGGCTGCAGACGATGCTGGAGGTGCAGAATCTGAACCGTCAGCTTCTCCGCCTCCGGCCCGTATTCTTCCCCCATCATGTCCAGACCTGCCGCTTCCAGCTGGGACGCGACCTGATCCACGGATTCCGGATCTTGTCCTGTGCCCAGCACTAGATCCACCAGAAAAGGGATCGCCATGGCCAACCCCGGCAAGGCAGCCGCGGCGATTACCTGCCCGTAGGGCTTCCCGCGGTCGATTTGGTATCCGGCGAGCAGACCGATGAAGGGAGCCGCGACCAATAGTTTGAGAATCGGCCCCGCGTAGATCCCGCTGACGTAGACGAGCGCCGGGATCACGGCGAACGGTAGGATGCTGCGCACACCGTACCGTCGGCATGCCAGCAATGTCGCCGTCACTAACAGCAGGCTCACTATCGTCGGCATCGTTGCGCCTCGCGAGCGGAGAAATCCACGATCGATGATTCAGTCCAATCGTAAACTTCGATGTCAACTCTCTTCTTGTTCGCTGGCCTTCTCGTCAGCCGCTTCGCTTTCTGTCGTTGTAGCCTCTGCGGTCACCTCCACCGGCTCGGCAGCGGAACCTGTCCCGTCAGCCCCGGTCCCAGCCTCAGCCGCTCCTGCGCCAGCTTTTCCTTCACCCTCAGCCGCCTCACCATCAACTGGTCGAGGCGGTCTCTCCGGCCGATCAGGTCGCCGGGCACCCGGTCCACCCCGGCCGCGTGAGAATCGCTCCTCGCGCTCCCTGACGTATACCGTGTCGGGCGCCAACACCGGCACCCTCGTAAACTCTCCAGGTACGGCGACAAGTAGGTACCTGAGGATGTCTTCGTCCAGCTTGAGTTCGTGCTGGACAGCTTCGAAGTCACCCGGAGGCGCCGTGAACTGGTAGCAGACATAGTAGCCCTGCTGGCGTCGCTTCATGCTGACCGAGGTGAAAGCCAGCTTGCGCAATCCCCACTTGTCTAGGTTGACCATCTGTCCGCCCTGTCCCTCGAGCTGGCCTTGATACTTCTCGATGATCGGGTCGAAGCCTCCGTCGCCGACTTGAGGGTCGATGATGCAGACGAGTTCGTATTTCTTATCCATCATTCTCTCTCGTATGGTGTTTTAAAACAGCTTGAGCCCGTACTGGACGAACAGAGGTGCCAGGACCAGTGAAACCACCGACATCAGTTTGATGAGGATGTTCATGGAAGGACCCGACGTGTCCTTGAAAGGATCGCCAACCGTGTCACCGACAACGGCGGCCTTGTGCGGTTCCGAGCCCTTGCCTCCCAGATTGCCTTCTTCGATCCACTTCTTGGCATTGTCCCAGGCGCCACCGCTGTTGGCCATCATCAACGCGACCAGAACCCCGCTGACGGTAGCCCCCGCGAGCATGCCACCCAGAGCCACGGGCCCCAGCAGAAAACCGACGATGACCGGGGCCAGCACGGCCGTCAGTCCCGGCAGGATCATCTCTTTCAGAGCTGCGTTGGTACTGATCTCCACACACCGCTTGGTGTCGGGCTCTCCCGTGCCTTCCATCAGGCCTGGAATCTCCCGGAACTGGCGCCGCACTTCTTCGACCATCTGGAACGCCGCCTTGCCAACCGACGTGACCGTGAAAGCCGCACCCAGGTACGGAATCATGGCGCCGATGAAGAGGCCGATGACAACACCTGGCGTGGTGACGTCGACGACGACTTCCGCGCCGCTGGCGGCACGCACCGCGGAGGTGTAGGCGGAAAACAGCGCCAGAGCGGTTAGTGCTGCTGAGCCGATGGCGAAGCCTTTACCCATCGCAGCCGTGGTATTGCCCAGCGAATCCAGACTATCGGTGATCTTGCGAGTCTCCTCTCCCAATTGCGCTTGCTCACTGATACCGCCGGCGTTGTCGGCGATCGGTCCGTAAGCATCAACGGACATGGTGATTCCGACCGTCGACAGCATGCCCACGGCGGCGATGCCGATACCGTAGAGTCCGGCGAAGTGAAAACCCAGGCCGATGGCTATGACGATGGCGATCGTCGGCAGCGCGACGCTTTCCATACCGACGGCGAACCCTGTAATGATGTTGGTTGCCGCTCCCGTTTTGGAGGCCTCGGCGATGCTCCGAATCGGCTTGCCTCCGGTGTAGTACTCGGTCAGCAGACCGATTGCGATGCCGACGGCACTGCCGTAGAAGACCGCCCAGAAGGTTCCGTATGAAAGGCCGAGCTCGCCACAGACCCAGTAGGCGCCAACCATCATCAGGATGGCCGCCAGCCATGAGGAGTACCGCAACGCGGCCGCTGGATTCATGTTCTGCAGAATTTTCACTGCGGCGATCCCGACTATGGATGCTACCATACCGATCATGATCACGAGCAGCGGAAAACTCATCGCCGCAGCCCGGGCTTGGGTGTCTTCCATGCCGGGAGCAAGCTTGTTGAGCAGGGCCATCGAGGCGGTGGCGGCGATGGCGATGGTGGCGATCACCGAGCCGACGTAGGATTCGAAGATGTCGGCACCCATGCCAGCGACATCGCCGACGTTGTCGCCGACGTTGTCCGCTATGGTCGCGGGATTGCGCGGGTCATCCTCCGGAATGCCCTGTTCGACCTTGCCGACCAGGTCGGCGCCGACATCGGCGGACTTGGTAAAAATGCCTCCACCGACACGGGCGAAGAGGGCGATCGAAGACGCTCCCATCGCGAAGCCGTTGACGACCGTGGCGTTTGCATGGTTCTCCCATACGCCGAACAGCTGGCACAGAAAGCCGATGCCGACGAGGCCGAGGCTGGCCACGGCCAGGCCCATCACGGCTCCTCCGGCAAACGAAACGCCCAGAGCCGCGCCCTGGCCCTTAGTGTTCGCCGCCTGGGTCGTGCGCACGTTCGCACGCGTAGCGGCCTTCATTCCCGAGAAACCGGCCACGATCGAACAGGCCGCACCTGCCAGAAAAGCCCACGCGGTTCGGTCACCGACTCCCATGTAGAGGAGGGCGAATACGACGATGACGAAAATCAGGAGAATGGAATACTCCCGCCGCAAAAACGTCATGGCACCCTCGTGGATGGCGTCTGAAATAGCCGTCATCTGTGGTGTGCCAGCATCCTGCTTCTTGATGTAGATATAGGTCAAGAGGGCCATCACGAGCCCGACTATGCCCAAGTACGGTGCACTGGTCGTCCACGTCTCCATTATGAACTTTGATCTCCTGCCTTGAGTGAACGGGTGCGTTGTCTGCTCACAGGGGTGCACACCCGTTGAATTGATTCATCGTTGCGTAAATCCCGTCGGCGATGCAGTGCTCGACAGCCGAACATCCCCGGTCAACGAGCTCCTCCACGTTCTCGTCGCGCCCAAACTCCGAGAGCACGTAATCGATTTCCTCGCCGTCATCGGGTAGAGGTCCGATGCCCATGCGCAGGCGAGGAATGTCGTCACTGCCAACTTCCTCGATGACGGAAGCCAGGCCGTTGTGGCCGCCGTCGGTGCCACTCCTGCGCAGACGTAGCCGGCCGAACGCGAGGTGAAAATCATCGAACACGACGAGCAGGTTCGAAGGCTCGAACTCCTGTTTGGCGCACAGAGCCGTCACCGCCTTGCCGCTGGCATTCATGAAGGTATACGGCTTCACCAGCAGGACCGGCTTGCCGTCAATATCGGCCGAAGCGACCAAACTGGTCATCTCGGAAGGGCCGTATGGCGACCACGGACGGTCACGGC
The DNA here is from genome assembly GCA_965248265.1 of Candidatus Latescibacterota bacterium. Lineage (GTDB taxonomy): Bacteria > Latescibacterota > UBA2968 > UBA8231 > UBA8231 > CBDFJF01. The sequence goes on along the minus strand of CBDFJF010000001.1, from coordinate 3,011,250 downwards.
GCTGTGCCAACCGGTCCAGGGCCATGAATCCGATGTTGTGCCGCGTGAGGGCGTAGTGATCACCCGGATTGCCCAGACCAACGACGATCGACACACACACGGAGTTCGGTTCACCCCGCTCAGCTGCCGTCTTCTCCGCCCTGCTCGCCTTCGGCGGGCGTGCCCTCGGCCGCGCCCTCGGCATCCCCCTCCGCCCCTTCTTCCACTTCCTCGCCTTCTTCCCCTTCTTCCACTTCTTCCGCTTCAGCTGCCAACTCGAGCTCGTCATCTATGGTCAAGCGCGGTGACAGGACGGAGACGATCGTCACGCTCGGATCCGTGTTGATGCGCTCATCCTGTTCCAGCAGCTCCGCCACATGGATGCTGTCACCGATTTCCAGATCGGTGACATCCACTTCTATCCTCGACGGCAATTCCGAGGCCAAACAGATCATCTCAATGCGGGCCAACGTCTGCTGCAGGGCGCCGCCACCCGTGGTCACGCCGGCCGGAATCCCCTCCGTAACGATCGGCACTTCGACACGCAGGGTCTCGGTGGGATCGATGCGCAACATATCCACATGGACGATCTCGTCCATCACCTTGTGGTACTGGATCTCGCGGACGACGGTCCTTTCTGTGTCCTTTCCACTACCTTCCATACTCAGCAGGAAGACCGCGTCGGCCCCCCCGTGACTCAAGGCGCGCTCAAGGGTGCGCTGCGGAACCTTGAAGCAGACCGGTTCCTGATTGTGGCCGTAGACGATGCCTGGAAGCATGGATTGATCCCGCCGCAAGCGGCCAACATCTCCCTTGCCCTTCTCTGACCGTTCGGAAACCTGCAGCTCGATTTCCTCGCGCTGATACACCTTCATCTGCACTGCCGGCATGATGACTGACCTCTTTCTGCCTGATGTAGTTGACGCTTCAAAATTGAAATTTTCAAATGGCTGCCCGGCGAGGACTCGAACCTCGATAGACGGAACCAAAATCCGTTGTCCTACCACTTGAACGACCGGGCAACCGAACCTGGATGCGGCCCGCAGTATTCCAAGCCGCCTTTATTCGGTCGACGACACGGGCTCACAAAAAAACGACCGGTGACCCTCCGCCTCGAGCTCATCACAAACAGCCAAAGCGGCGATCCGGTCGTCGAAAATGCCGTACACGGTAGAGCCCGTACCGGTCATGGAGCTGCACAGCGCTCCTCTGCGGTCGAACCCTGACACGAGTTCAGCGACGATGGGATTGGCTCGTTCAACGACGGTCTGGAAGTCGTTTTCGATCACCTCCAGCAGCCCCGTCAAGTCAACGCGCCCGCCGCGCAAAGAGCTGATAAAACTAATGTAAGGAGAGGAGGTCGTCAACTTGTCACCCAGGCTGTCGTAGGCCCATTTCGTGCTCACGAAGACCCCTGGGAAGACGACTACGAAATACCACCGTACGGGTGGCCATTCCAGCTTTTCGACAGTCTCTCCACGACCGCTGACGAGGGCTGTTCCCCCGCGCAGACAGAACGGCACATCCGAGCCGATGTCAGCCGCCAGACGTAGCAACGTCTGCTCATCCAGGGGGAATCCGCAAAGCTTGTTGAGTCCCCGGAGCGTGGCCGCCGCGTCTGCGCTGCCACCGCCCAACCCGGCGCCAACCGGAATCGTCTTCTCCAGATGCAGGTGTAGGATCGGGATTGCCGTTGTTTCGGCCACCTCGCTCGAGAACAGATCGAGCGCTTTGACGACAAGATTGTCGGCCGTGGTCGACAACGAGTCGTCGGTGCAGCTGAATCCGGCATGTGCGGACTCATGAAACGAGAGCCTGTCCGCCAGACTAACGGTCTGGAAGACACTGAGTATGTCGTGATAGCCGTCCTGCCTTTTCCCCAGAACCCTCAGGCCCAGGTTGAGCTTCGCGTGTGCCAATTCGACATGCAGCGACGCTCCATAGGTGCTTTCCGACTCCCTTTCCATGCTCTTGACCCCGTTAGTGCCGTTGCCTATAACTTATAATGATATCAGGTATATAGCCGCGTATTTGCGATCCATGTCAGTGCTGTTGTCGAACGAAAACACAACGTGTCGATTTTGGAACAACCCAAAGGAAAAGGACCCGGGAACCGGACCGTTTGCCTTGTCGTCTTCGTCATCCTGTGTGTCCCGGCGGCTGTCGCCGGCGATGAGGCCGCAGATGACGATTTCGCCTTTGCCCGCAACCTGTTTCGCGACGCCGGTGACTGGGATACCGCGGCCAGAAAGTTCGCCGAGTTCATCCTGGACTACCCGACCGACGCCAATTTACCTGAGGCCCGGTTGATGTTGGCCCGTTCCTATTCACGCAGCGACCCTGCCCGATGCGAGGAGGCGGTCAGGGCCTATGCCGCCTTCTTTGAACATCACCCGGAACACCTGAGTGTCTCCGAGGCACGACGAGAGCGTGCCGACTGCCTTTCTCAACTTGGCCAGTTTCGACAGGCCGCAGTGGCGCTGGAGGAGGTTCAGACGCTGTTCAGCGCCAGCACCTTCGCGCCGGGCGTCTTGCTCAAGGCCGCCTCCAACTACCGCCGCGCGGACGACTTTGGTAGCGCCGCACGCGTGTACGACCGCGTGATCGGTGAGTATTCGACCCTCGAAGCCGCCCACAATGCCCGATACCATCTGGCTCAACTCCGCTTTGCGCAAGGAGATTGGAGCGCGGCGCTGGCCCTGCTCGAGCAAATAGCCGCCGCCTCACCGAAGAGCTCTCAGGCGCGGGATGCACTGCTGTTATCCGAACGGATTCTGCTGATTCTCAACCGCAGCACCGAGGCCGATCATGCCATGGCGCGTCTGCTCAAGAGTTTTACCGCCTCCGCCCACGCCGACAGCGCCCTCGTAGACTTCGCCAGGTTCCATTTCGCACAGGCGCGTTACGGCGAGGCCGTCGTCGCCTATGAGAAAGCGTTTGGCAGGAAATCGCGCACTCCGGGTTGGATGAATCACGTTCAGTTGGGTCTGGCTGACGCCCTTCGCGAGTCTGGGGAATTCGACCGCGCTGTTGAGATGTATGGCGAGGTGATATCGCGACCTGAAGTTGCTGCCGCGACGTTGGGGCTGGCCAAACTGGGCCTGGCCACGACCAATAGCCGAATGGGCCGTGCTCGCGAGGCCGTGCCGATGTTCCTCAATCTGATTCAGAGCAACGGCAATGCGACGGCTGCAACATCCTCTCCAACCTCCCGCCTGATTTGGGCGATGGCTGTGCGCGAACTGGCTGCGCTGTACCGTCAGCAGGGTGATTACACCCGCTCATCCGTATGGTACGATGAGTACTTATCTGAAGCTGACAGACAAGGTCCCACGTTCGCAGAGTCACAGCATCAGCAGGAGTGGGTCCGTCTGCAGATGGCCAAGCTGTACGACTCAGCCGGGCAAAGTGCCAGGGCGATCGAGCTCTTCGAGAGCCTGCAGAATGCGTCAGCGCTGCTGCAACCCGAGGTGCAGCGCAGCCTTGCTGCAGCCTTCGAGACCGCCGGTGAAACCGGGCGGGCGTTGCACGAATACCGTGTCTTCCTTGAGCGCTTCCCCGACCACAACCACGCTCGCCGGGTGCGCGAACGAATCGAACTACTGAGCGAATTCACGATCCGGGATCAGGACGGGTTGGACGGTGCATTGCGCCAAATCACGATAGATGATATCAACGGACGTTCGCGTCGGGCGCTGATGTTCGACCTCGCCCTCACCCTGCGGCAACATCAGGATTATGGCAATGCCGTGCGCACGTTTGAGACCTACGTGGCATCCTATCCTGATGACCCTGATGCCGCGCAAGCGCAATACGTGCTTGCCGAATGCCTGTTGAGACTGAGCCGGAAACGGGAAATCGAAGGCGAGAAGGCCCAGGCAGACTCCCTGAGATTGCTCGGCCTCGAAGAACACCGGATTCTGGCCACGAAGGGCTCTCCGTTTTCTCGGCGCGCGCAACTTCGCCTGGTTGAGGTAGAGGCCTTAGGAGCGCCAGACTCCACTCGCCTGCGGGTATTGGAGGGTGGTTTGAGTTCCTTCTTGAGCGATTCCCTGAGCGCTCAAATCGCCGCCGATGCCGTTGCTGCCGAGACCCGTGTTCAGGCCCTGTTGTTGTTGGGTGATACCAGGCGCCAACTTGCCGCCGACGACGTGGCGATACTGGCGCCAGCACTCAGTGCATACGAGCAGCTTTTGGACCTGGCGCCAGAGCCTGAGCTGGCCGTCCGTGCCCGCTTTGGCCGGGCCCTGTGTTTTGCCGGCCTGGGCCGCGAAGGCGTCGTCGACTCGTTGCAGGCACTGCTCAACCAACACGCCGGCCGCGCCCTGGTACCCGAGATTCTTGTCGAATTGGGCTATGCCCTGGTCGCCGCGGATCAGCCCCGCCACGCGGTCTCTCGCTTTCGTGAGCTGCTAGCGGCTTACCCTGCCTATCCGCGTCGTCGAATGGTGCGCGAGAAACTGGCCGCGACCAATTTCCAGCTTGGGGAATTCCGCACCGCCATCGGCCAGTACCAGCGGCTGCTGGAATCACAACCCCGACCCGAGCATGTCTTCGACCTGCGTCGACGTCTGGCGATGGCCTACCGTGCCGCCGGTTACCCCGTCGAGGCCCTGGAGCTCTATGCCTCGATGTTGAGGGAGGAACCCCATGCCCCGGGGGCAGACAGTCTGGCATTCAATCGAGGAGCCTTGTTGATTGAGTTGGGCCGGCTCGAAGATGCCGTTGACGCATTCTCTGACCTGCAACGCGATTACGCATCCAGCGCTCTTCTGGTGCAAGCCCGAGTTGAATCCGCCGACCTGCTCTTTGAGCTTGGTCGGTATGACCAGGCGTATGAGATTTACACAAAGTTGCTGAAAGAGGCGGCGTCACCCCGCCTTATCGGGCGCGCCTCCGTGGCCCTGTACCGGCTGAGCCGGCTCGAAGAGGGGCGCAAGCTCAGCAAGGGAATCGACGACGACGTATGGAACGTCCTGGTGCAGCTGGAAGAAGGGCGCCTGTATCTTCGCGGTGGTGAGCACGAGCGCGCACAGAAGCTGTTCTCTCAGGTGGAGAAGAAGAGCCGAAAAAAAATGATTGAATTGGGCGATTTTTCTGAACGGGACGCAGACCTCGCCAACATGGCCATAGCGCCTGCGGCCGCGGCCGGTTACTACCTGGCTACTTCAAAGTGGCGGCAAAACAAAAAGGATCCCAGCGAGGAGGGATTGGTGCTGGCGCTCGAGGCCCAGCGGCGATTCCTGGCTGACTACGTCGACAGCCCGCACGCGGTCGATATCCGTCTTCGCGTTGGGACCTTCAACTACACCTTCAAGAATTACCTGATGGCGGCTGCGGATTTTCGCCGGGTTCTGCAGACCCCTACTGCTCCGTTGACCAAAAAGCAGGACGCCATCTGGATGTTGTTGAACTGCTACCTGAAGGCCTACGAGTATGCCGACGCACACGAGATCGCCGCACGCTTGCTGGAGCAGTTTCCCGATCACCCGAAAACGAAAGAAACGCAGCTTGAAATCGGAAACGTGTTGATCGAGCAGGGCCAATACGCTCTGGCGATAGAGCACTTCACGGGTGTATTGTCCTGGGCTCAAGGCAACGACGCTGCCAATGCCCGCTTTCACATTGGCAAGGCTTTCCAGAACATGGGCGAATACAGTAAAGCGGTTGAGGCCTATTACAGGGTGCGTTTCGAAGGCGCTGATGCGTTTTCCGGGTGGATTACGACGGCGGACTATGAACGCGCTCAGTGTCATGAAAAGCTCGGTCAGAATTCGGCGGCGAAGAATATTTACAACGAAATCATTCAGCGTGAAGGCAGCGACAGCGATTTTGGCAAGGACGCACGCAAACAGTTGGAGCGACTTGAGGAATAACACGACCATGGAAGCGGGCGACATTGACCTGATGAGCCACGTCGCACCTCGTACCGCACACTGACAGAGAGGATACGGATGGATACTTCTTTCCTGCGCAAGGTGCCCCTGTTCGAAGGACTGACGGATGAAGATCTCGAGGCCATCGCCAAGGTTACCATCAGCCGCACCTACGACAAGGACCAGATCATCATTCTGGCGGAAGAAGAAGGGGATGCCTGTTTCATTATCGAATCGGGGCAAGTCAAAGTCAGTATCGTCAGCGAGGACGGTCGCGAGGTCATTCTGTCTTTGCTCGGCAACGGAGCTGTGTTCGGTGAGCTGTCCCTGTTGGACGGCAAACCGCGTTCGGCCAACGTCGTGGCGACGGAGAACACGGGGCTCTACATGGTGCGAAGAGCCGACTTCCTTCAGCTCATCTACAAGGTGCCTAAAATCGCCATCGCGTTGCTGGCCGAGCTGGCGGCGCGTCTGCGCAAAACCGATCGCAAGATCGAGGGCCTGGCTCTGCTGGATGTGACAAGTCGCATTTCGGAAACCCTGCTGCAATTGGCCACCGACCAGGGCGAACAACGCGAAGAGGGCATACACCTGGCGACTCGTCCAACCCATCAACAGCTGGCCAACATGTCCGGCACGACACGTGAGACCGTATCCCGGGTGTTGAAACGACTGGAAAGCCAGGGCTACATCGTCACCAAGGGCCGCACGATCACGATCCTGAAGGAAGAGCATTGGGCCAAGGAGGATGAGGGGTAGCTCAGTACTATCATGCCACAGAAAAAACTTCGTTTCGTATTGCTAAGTCAGGATCCACTGCTGACTCAGCTGATTCGAGAGGCACTCGACAGCGGTCGGGGCCGGCAGGTCATTGACGTGCGTGAGGCCGCCTTGCTGCCCCCGGTTCTGGATCGGGGAGCCGATCTCGTCGTCATCGACCTCTCATTGCCTGACAAGATGCTCACTGCGGTTGCGGCCATCGTCGGCGAACGCCGCCACCTCCCTGTCGTCGTATTGGCTTCCCGGACTGACGATTGGGATCAGCTGTCGCGCGGGAATCCTCTCGAGGCGGTAGTCGAATCTCCCTTCACGGTTCCTGCCGTGAGTTCGGCCGCGAACGAGCTGCTGGAAAAGGCGGCGTTTCTGCACGAGCGCTTGGTGGGCAACTCCGAGCTCATTCAAGAATTGCGCGATCGCATTCTACTGATTGCCCCCACCCCGGTGACCGTCCTTATCAGTGGGGAGAGCGGCACGGGAAAGGACGTCGCCGCTCTCGCGCTCCATCATTATTCGCAACGCGATCAGAAACCGTTCCGGGCAGTAAACTGCGCCGCCATTCCGGAGAATCTTATCGAGAACGAGCTCTTCGGACACGAGAAGGGTGCCTTTACCGACGCCCGCAGCCAACACCTGGGGATCTTCGAGCAGGCTCACGGAGGCACGGTGTTTCTGGATGAAATCGGGGAGATGCCGCTGGCTGCCCAGGTGCGCCTGTTGCGGGTGCTCGAGCAGCGTGAGGTCACCCGGGTAGGGGGCTCTTCTCCAACCCCTGTCGATGTGCGCGTCATCGCCGCCACCAACCGCGACTTGCAGCTAGCCGTGTCAGAAGGACACTTTCGCCGGGATCTCTACCACCGACTCAAAGTGGTCGAGTTGAGTATCCCGCCGTTGCGGCGACATCCTGAGGACATCGCACCGCTCATCGACCATTTCAACAGCACCATCCCTCGACAGAACGGCCGGCACCGATTCAAGGGGTTTTCGGCGGCGGCCATGCGGGTGCTCGAAGACTACAACTGGCCCGGCAACGTCCGCGAGTTGCGCAACCTGGTGGAAAGCCTCGTTTTCCTGGGTCCGGACGTGGAAGTCGAACCGGCTGACCTCATCCCGCACCTAGAGCTGGCACCCGACTCCGAGAGACATCTGCCGGTGCCGACGTCGAAGACACCGGACCAGTCAGAACGGGAGCTCATCTACTTTGCCCTCCTCGACTTGAAACGGGAGGTGTCGGATCTGAAACAGATGATCGAGCAACGCGTGCCCGCCTCCACGCCTCGTCCGGTCTGGCACCGGCCTGAGGAGGAAGTAAGGGAAACTCCGTTCGTGGCAACCGAGGCAGAAGCCTTCGCCGTGGCCGAGGATGGCGTCAAACCGCTCAAGGATCTGGAGCGGGAGGCAATTGAACTGGCGCTGGACCAGGTCGACGGCAACCGCAAGATGGCGGCGAAAAAACTCGGCATCGGCGTGCGCACGCTGTATCGAAAACTCGACGAATACGGACTCAAATGAAACCGCTCCTGAAGCAACTCCTGGTGGGCGCGGGAGTGCTCCCCGTCCTCGCCAACCCATCCGTTGCGGTCACCGAAACCACCGACCACATCGAAGTCCTCGAGCACCTCAGTTCGGCCTTTCGCGACGCCTACGAGCGCGTGGCTCCCGCCGTGGTCCTGGTCCGTGCCCGGCCTGGACGCAACGCCCTGCCTGCCTTTCACCCGCCGATTCCGGAGCAGTTTCGTCCCCGTGGCGATGATCTCCCCCCCGAGCGGGGCGGCAGCGAATTCATCGGCTCAGGCACGCTCGTTGACGAGGCTGGCTACATCTTGAGTAACTACCATGTCGTCGCCTCATCCGACTCGATTCGAGTGACGCTGTCGGACCAGCGCAGTTTTGCGGCCGAAATCGTCGGCTTCGATTCACTCATCGACATCGCCGTTCTCAAGATTGAGGCCGCCAACCTGCCACCGGCAGCCCCGCTGGGGGATGCCAGCGTGCTGCGGATCGGGGATTGGGTCCTCGCTATCGGCCACCCGCTGGGGATGGGATCTACCCTGACCCATGGAATTGTCAGCGCCCTGGGCAGGGAGGCCAGCATCCTGCGAGCCGAGTACAGCATCGAGAGTTTCATCCAGACCAATGCAGCCATCAATCGTGGCAACTCCGGTGGCCCGCTGCTCAACCTTCGCGGTCAGGTCGTAGGCGTGAACACGGCCATTGCCACTCACGCGAACTGGTTCATCGGCTACGGCTTTGCCGTGCCCATCGATCTTGCTCCGGAATCCGCGACTCAATCACTCCCCGAGGCGCTCAGTAGATCTAAAACCCTGTCGACCGGGACCAGTGTGCCCGCCGGTGTCTTTCTGACGGAGATTTTTCCCTCAACACCAGCCGAGCGCGCCGGCCTTCAGCGCGGCGACGTGGTGCTCAGCGTCGAGGATGTCAGGGTCGATCATCCCAATGAAGTCCAGACGGCCATCTATGCGCGGGACCCGGGTGAGCTGGTGCGATTGACCGTACTCCGAGACAGCGCCCAGCTGGAAGTCTCTGTGGTTCTGGGCGAGCGTGAAGAAGACAGACTGCTTGACCAGGGCCGGCAAATGCTTGCCGGCCTTGGTTTGGATGTCCGGTCACTCTCGGGGCACCACGGCACCAGACTCGGGTTCACCGATGAGATCGCCACTGATATGGGCTTCGAGGAAGGAGAATACGCCGTGGTCGTAACAGCCGTTCACCCGGGGAGCCCGGCGGCGACCAAGGGTGTCCAGGTGAACGACGTCATCACCGAAGTCGATGAGCAATTGATTTTTTCGCGGGAGCATTTTCTGCGCGTGCTGGCGCAACTCGAGCGTGGCAAGTCCTCGTTCTTTTGGCTCTGGCGTCAACAGGGGGGCGTGGATGTGCGCTCCTTCGAGGTTGGTGAATGATCGAACTGGATGATGGGGAAGGCCTGCTCCTCTACGGTGACACCGAGCGCAACTCCGATCTGTTTTACGCTACCCGCTTCCACGCCCCTGACCCGTTTTTCTTCGTCTGCACCCAGCAAACACGCCGGGTGTTGATCAGCGACCTGGAGTACGACCGGGCCCGTACTCAGGCCGACGTCGACGAGGTGCTGTCCCAGCGCCAGTACAACGAGCGGGCGGCGGCAACACTCGGCGAGCTCGACTCACAGCAGCGGCGATTCGCCGGTGTCGCCGTGATGCTGCGGGAATTGGAGCTTCACGCCGTGCGGGTTGCCGAGGATTTCCCTGTCGGCGCTGCCGACTTTCTGCGCTCCAACGGATTCGACTTGAGAGTGGTACCGGCGCCAGCGCTGCCGCAGCGAGCCCGCAAAAGCCCTGCGGAGGTCGAAAGCATCCGCTCTGCCCTGAAGGCATCCGAGGCCGCGATGGATATCGCTGTGGATGCGATTCGAGCCGCCGGGGTGGACGCAGACGGACAGCTGGTTCTCGAGGGCGAGGTACTCACCTCACAGCGTGTGCGGTTTCTGATGCATCGCGCCTTGCTGGAGCTGGAATACAATGCTCAGCATACGATCGTGGCCTGCGGCGAACAGGGATGCGACCCCCACCAACAGGGGTACGGACCGCTGCGCGAACGGCTCCCCATCATCATCGATATCTTTCCGCGATCCGCGACCAGCGGTTACTTCGGCGACATCACCCGCACCGTGGTCAAGGGCCAGCCCACCGACGGGTTGCTGAGACAGTACGACGCAGTACTCGAGGCCCAACTGGAGGCATTGGCATCCATTCGCGCCGGAGCCGATGGCCAACAGATTCATCGAGCTGTCGCCGACGTGTTCACGAGGAGAGGTTTTGAGACAGGGGAGAAGGAGGGACGTTTCCAGGGCTTCTTTCACGGCACCGGGCACGGCCTGGGACTCGATATTCACGAGGAGCCGAGTATCGGCACTCGAGAAGAAATCCTGGAAACGGGGCATGTTGTCACCGTCGAGCCCGGGCTCTACTACCTCGATCAGGGCGGAGTCCGCATCGAGGATGTCGTCCTCGTACAAGACGACGGCTGCACCAACCTGACCACCTACCCAAAGTTTCTCGAAGTGTGAATCCGGACCCGGTCGATTCAGCGGCCCTGGCCTTTTTCCGGCAACCGCAAGGTCAGCGCCTGCTCGAAGCGGCCGCGCGGGAAACGGATCCGGGAGGACGACTGCAGTCACAACTTCAACTGCAGGAGCGACTGCGCGCCGAGTTTCCAGCCGCCATGTGCCGGGCCGCCATCGCGACGATCGAGCTGAGATTGCATGCGCGCGAGAAATTCTCCCATGCCATGCACATGTATTTCGATCGTGAGGGTCTGGAGATGGCCACACGCGAGGAGGTGGCGCGTTATCGAGCCACCCGTTTCGCCGGATGTGACTCCGTGGTGGACTTGTGTTGCGGAATCGGTGGTGACACCCTGGCGTTGGCCGCCCACAGTCGAGTAATTGCCGTGGACACGGACCCGCTGCGGCTCGAAATGGCGCGCATGAATGGGGCCGCCATAGGCTTGGATACCGACCGTGTCTTGTTCGTTCGCGGCGATGCCGGCGGCTTCAGTGCACAGGTCGAGGCAGCCTTCGTCGATCCAGCCAGAAGGCAGTCAGGGCGCCGCGTACGCGCCGCTGAGGCGTATTGCCCGCCCCTCTCCAGCCTGGAGAAACTGCGCCGTACAATCCCCTTGGTTGCGGTCAAGCTGGCTCCGGGAATCCGCTCGGGGGACCTGCCGGGCGATGCCGAAGTCGAATTCATCTCCTCCGATGGCCAATGCCGTGAAGCCCTCCTGTCCTTCCCACCGCTGGCACGCGTCCACCGGAGAGCGACGGTGTTGCCCGGACCCCATTTTCTCGAGGAGGATGCCACGCGGGGGCCGGCTTCAGTCGTGGACTCGCCGGGCGCCTACCTTCACGATCCTGACCCTTCAGTCGTTCGGGCTGGATTGATCGATCGCCTTGCCACCCAACTCGACGCCTGGAAGTTGGACCCGGGCACTGCCTATCTGACCAGTGACAGTGGAGCCGTCTCGCCGTTCGCTCAGGTCTTTCGCGTTTTGTGGGACATGCCATTCAACATCAAGAACCTGAAGCGGAGCCTGTCCCAGCACGGTCTGCGAGCTGAAGAAATCAAGAAAAGGCATTTTCCGATCGAGCCGGAGGAGATGCGAAGGTTGCTTGGGGTTAAACCCCGCAAGCGTGAACGAGACGGTGCTGCCTCTCGCTCCGTCACCTTGATATTGACACGTATCGCCCAACGGCCTCATGCATTCGTTTGCGAACGGATCACCTAATAGGCAGATTCTCGGTGTAGCCTCTGACGGTCTCTCCATCTCTTCCATGGACTAATTATTGATGAAACAGTATCGCTTCGTAGCCGGATCCCTTGTCATCGTGGCCTGTCTGGTATTCCTTCTCGTCAGTAGCGTTCAACAGTCTGCTGCCCGTCATATGACCCTGCCGATGTTGTTGGAGCAAGTCGAGGCGTCCAATGCGGCCGGACGCATCCAGTTGGGCGGCTGTACTGTCGTTGAAGGCTCGATTCAATGGGACACCTACCGCCACCGGCCGCAGTTCCAGGTTTCGGATGGCGAGCGCACCTTGTCCGTCCACTACAAGGGAAACGCCGTACTCCCGGACACCTTCCAGGATAACGCTCTGGTGGTACTCGAGGGTGAGTTCGACGCCGACCAGAGTCGCTTCGATGCTGAAGTCGTATTCGCCAAGTGTCCCTCGAAGTACGAGGGTCAAAACTACGAGGATCACGTCGAAGCAATGGAACGATGATCGACGTCGGTTACTTCGCCCTGTGCCTGGCGTTGGCCGCTTCCGGGTACGCCGCTTTCACCAGCGTACTCGGCGCGCGCAGGAATGATGCTGGGCTGATCCGCAGTGGAGAAAACGCCGCGCTTTTTCTCTTTGGTCTGCTCTCCGTGTCCATGTGTGCCTTATGGCACGCTCTGCTCACCCATGATTTCCAGGTTGAGTTCGTGGCCTCGAACAGCAACCGGGCCATGCCGCTCCTCTACACTATATCTGCGCTGTGGGGTGGTCAGAGCGGTTCCATTCTCTTCTGGAGCTGGTTGCTCGCGCTGTTCGGAGCCGCAGTCATTCTCGTAAACCGGCATCGCTATCGCACCCTGATGCCCTACGTCGTCGCCACGATGGCAGGGACCAATCTGTTTTTTGTCGTACTGAACCTGTTTGAGTCTGACCCGTTCGTCAGACTGCCTTTCACGCCCGCTGACGGAACCGGTCTCAATCCAATACTCCAGCACCCGTTGATGGCCATACATCCTCCGTTGCTGTACCTGGGCATGGTCGGTCTTTCCGTGCCCTTCGCTTTTGCCATCGCCGCCCTGCTCTCCAAGCAACTCGATGTGGTCTGGCTGCGCGCCACCCGTCGATGGCTGCTGATCCCATGGGCGTTGCTGGGTTTCGGCCTGTTGCTGGGCGGCAAGTGGGCTTACGTCGAATTGGGGTGGGGTGGCTACTGGGGCTGGGACCCGGTCGAGAACTCCTCGCTGATGCCCTGGTTGGCCGGTACTGCGCTGCTCCATTCAATCATGATCCAGGAACGCAAGGGGATGCTCAAGGTCTGGAACATAGTCCTCGTTTTCATGACCTACGGACTGACCATCTTCGGCACCTTCATCACCCGTTCGGGACTGGTGAGTTCGGTGCATTCGTTCGCGCAGTCCGACATTGGACTCTATTTCGTCACCTTGCTCGTATTGCTGGGGGTACTCACTGTCGGGCTGCTCATCAGTCGTTGGCCACTGTTGGGTGCGGAACACAAACTCGAGTCCGTGGCCTCCCGTGAGAGTGCTTTTCTGCTGAACAACTGGATCCTAATCGGGATGCTGTTTGCCGTGTTTTGGGGCACCCTGTTCCCGGTAATCTCCGAAGCGTTTACCGGCGAGAAGATCACCGTCTCCGCGCCGTTCTTCAATCAGATCAACATTCCCATCGCCATGGTGCTGCTGTTTCTGACTGGGGCGGGCCCCCTTTTCGCGTGGCGCCGCACCTCACCGGAGAGTCTGAAGCAGAATTTCGCCATGCCGGTGAGTCTGACTGCTATAACGGCCGTCTTGCTGATCGTTGGCGGGGTCCGGGATGTCTACGCCGTGATCTGCCTGTCACTGTGTGCCTTCGTGGTCGCTGCCATCGGGCTTGAATTCCACCGGGGAACGACGGCCCGCCAACGCAACGCCGGCGAATCCTACCTGCAGGGCATCTATGGCCTGTTGAGCAAGAGCCGGCGCCGTTACGGTGGGTACCTCGTACACCTGTCGATGATCATGTTGTTCGTAGGCTTCGCCGGTAAGGCCTTCACGATGGAGCAGGAATTCGTTCTCGGGTATGGCGAATCTGAGCATATCGGTGGGTACACCGTGCGGTTTGAATCGCTGGCCCAAAGAGAAGACGACAACGTGGCGGTATCAGCCGCCGCCTTGAGTCTGTACCGCGACGGCGAGTTCGCCTGCACCCTGCTGCCCGAGCGTCATTTCTACAAGCGCGCTGATCAGAACACGACCGAGGTCTCCATCTACTCGACGCTGAGAGAGGATTTCTACCTCATCCTGATTGGCGCTGCCACCGACAACAGCGCCAAGTTCCAGGTGTACGTGAATCCGCTGATCAACTGGGTCTGGGGCGGCGGTCTGTTCTTCGTCGTAGGCAGCCTCTGGTGTCTGTGGCCGTCCTCGCGCGATCGCCGATTGGCCCAAGAGGAACGGGCTTCGTCCAAACAGGCTGATGTAGAGGCCCTGGACCTGGGATCCGCGTCCCTGCCTCCCGCGACGGCCTGATGACTACAGGCGCTCGATCGATCTGCCGAACTGCGGGGTTGCTACTATTGTGTTGTTTGCTGCAACCCGGCTTTGCCGAAGCCGCCCCCGCACCCATTACATCGGCGCAGATCAAAAAGGTAGCCAAGGACCTCGTATGTCTGTGTGGTTCGTGCAACCGTGAATCACTCGCGACCTGCATCTGTACCGATTTCGCTGTACCTGAGCGCGAAGTAATTGGGGAAGCCCTGGCTGCCGGACAGACCCATCAACAGATCGTCGATTCCTTCGTTGAGCGTTTCGGACTTCGGGCACTGGCCACGCCACCGGCTCGGGGGTACACCCTGTTGGCCTGGATCGGTCCTTTTGTCGGGCTGATTTTCGGCGTCTTCGTGGTCCGTCAGGTGCTACTGCGCTGGCGCCGGGGCCACGCTGCAGGGGAAGCCGTTGCGGACCCGAATGTCAGCTCCGTCGCGCCGGAGGTCGACGCCAATCCCATCCGCCAGCGGCTGGAACGAGAACTCGACGAGTTCGATCGCGAGTGAGTCGAGGGTAGATTATTATGTCCGTTCTTATCTCTGCTAGCTGTGCACTCCTCCTGCTCGCTTTCTTCTACCTCGTTGCCCGACCCATCGTGTCGCGGCGGCCCCGGCCAGCCGCGCACGCTGCCGCGCACGCCTATCTGGAACTTCAGCACCAGAAGGAACTCGTCTACGCGGCAATCAAGGAGCTTGAACTGGACCGCGCCGTCGGCAAGATCGCGGACGAAGATTACACCGAGCAACGCCGTCTGCTGGAGGATGACGCAGTTACGCTGTTACACAAGCTCGAGAGCAGGGACGACAGGGACCGCGCTGCCATAGAGCGGCAGATCGACCAGGACGTCGCCTTGTTGGCGGACAGGGAGCCGGCTGATACTGAGAACGCCGATTCTGAATCATGCAGAGGCTGTGGAGCCCGGCGGTCGGCAGACCATCGTTTCTGCCCCCAGTGTGGTACTGAGTTTTCAGCATGAGGGTGTCGGCCCGGGCGCTGCTTTGCGTCGTTGTGTGGCTCAGTATTGCATCTGGTTCGAGCGCGGCCGAGGTCATCGATGGGTACGTCGTCAATCCGGTCACCGATGAGCGTGTAGGGAACATCGAGATCGGGTTTTCGACAGCCGGCGCGGATGGCACGTTCTCCGAGATGATGCGCAAATCCGCGGATGCGGAAGGTCGTTTTTCCTTTTCCGGTCCGTTCCTGTCCAACGGCTTCACGTACTCCCTGACGGCCTACTACCGGGATACTCCGTACTCCAGTTCAACGCTGGAGGTAGGCGAACAACGCCAGGTGATTCTGGAGGTCTTCGATTCGACCGTTGACCCGACAGGAGTAGATGCTTCCGCTCACCACCTCTTCCTTACGGTAGGTACCGAGCTGCTCGAAGTCGCCCAGTTGATGCAGGTGCACAATTCCGGCGACGCCACCTTCGTCGGTGTGCATGAAGGTGGGGAAACCAACCTGGTGACCGAGCTGCGCCTGCCCGACGGTGTTTTCAATTTCCGCACTGCCGGCCAGCAGCAAAATGAAACGGGCACCTTCGTTCACGAGCACGGCAGCTTCTTTCACACCGACCCGATTCTGCCGGGTCGTACAGTGATCACCTTTACCTTTCAAATCGATTTGGCGCAATTCACCGGGACCTACCACCACGTGGCCCCGTACGACACCGAGAGGCTGGACATCTACCTACAGCCCGCGTCCATCGAGTTGGGTCCTCCCTTTCACGATTTGGGCCCGGTAACCCTGCACGACCAGAACTATCGCCGCTATCACGTAGACGACCTGGCGCGGGCCCAGACGCTGACGATTCCGTTGCCGATGTCAGGTCCGATCCGATGGATTCTCAAGTGGGTCGCCCTCGGCCTGGCGCTTTTCGCCTCGCTGGCTTCCCTGGTCCTCTCTCGCCACACTACATCCGGGGCCCCCGATAAAACCTCCACCTCCAGCTTGCTGGCTGCCGCCGCCGGCGTTGATGCCAATGCGGGCATTCGCGAACTCGAGCGGGTGAGGCATGGGTTGTTGGTTGACCTCGCCAGTACGGACAGCGAAGGACAAAGCGCAAAGCACCAACAACTGACAAACCGCGCCGTGGCACTGTACCGTCTCTTGGCCTTGAAAAAGGGTTAAAGGCGTGAGCGCCGTCGTTGTCGCGGAGCAGGTGTCCAAGCAGTTTGGTGCCGCCGCTGCTTTGCGCAGTGTCGACCTGCAACTGGGAAACGGTGATCGCCTGCTGTTGGCCGGCGCCAACGGCGCGGGCAAGACCACCCTTCTGCGTCTGTTTGCCGGCCTCGGCCGACCGAGCCGGGGCAAGGTGTTGCTGGCCGGCTCCAATCCCATTGGCTCTGACAAACGCGGCGTCGGATTTCTCTCCCATGAGTCATTGTTGTACGACGATCTCACGGTCGGGGAGAATCTCGTGTTCTTCGCCCGTCTGTACGGTCTCTCGAGGATCTCTGAGAGAATCGACACCGTGTTGGAGTGGATGGAACTGGGGGATCGTCTCCATCAGCGCGCCGGAACTCTGTCGCGAGGACTGAAACAACGACTTTCGCTGGCTCGCGCCGTGTTGCACGAACCCACCCTGCTGCTGTTGGACGAACCATTCGCCAGCCTCGATCGACACGGGGTTCGACTTCTGAATCGGTACCTCAAGGCGTTCGACAATGTCCGCACCACGACGACCGCCATCATCGTATCTCACATGGTGGAGGTGACAGCCGATGTCATCAACCGGGTCGCGATACTGCGGCGCGGCCGGATATGCCTCGACCAGGCCTGGGAAGGAGGATCGGGGGTACAGCTGCAGCAGCTGTGCGACCGCTTTTCCGAGCCGGTTGCCAATTCCTGACAATACTTCTGTATGGGCGCCACGAATTTCCTAACTCAGACCTTCACCATTCTGCGCAAAGACCTGTCCCTGGAGTGGCGGACCAAGGAGCGCATCACTCCCATGGTTCTGTTCGTGCTCCTGATTCTGCTGGTGTTCAATTTCTCGTTCGAGTTGGGCGGATCAGCGCTGTCAGAGATCGGCCCTGGCGTACTGTGGAGTGCGTTTGTTTTCGCCGGGCTACTCAGCCTGCATCGGACTTTCGCATCTGAAACACAGAATGATACGTTGGATGCACTGCTGTTGGCGCCGGTCAACCGCTCCGTCCTCTACCTGGCCAAGATGTTGGGCAATTTCGTCTTCCTCCTGGCCTTGCAGCTGTTGAGTCTACCACTGTTCGGTCTGTTCTTTAACCTTTCGCTCGATCGACCCTTACTGGTGTTGCCGGCTGTCCTCGTACTCGGGACCGCTTGTTTGGCCTCGGTGGGCACGCTGTTCGCGGCCATGTCCATACACTCACGCCTGCGCGAGCAGTTCCTGCCACTGCTGGTGCTGCCGATGATGGTCCCGGCGCTGATTTCCTGTATCGGTGCAACAGCGGAGGTGTTCGAGCAGAGCCAGCGCTTCGCGTTCGGAGAGCAGGGCGACCTGCTGTCAGCTGGCCTCATCGCCCACTTGCAGATGCTGGGTACCTATGCCGTCGTCTTCAACGTGCTCGCATTGATGCTCTTCGAGTACATTGTAGAGGAATAACAAAAAGAAAAGGAATCGATGTGAGCGGTCGCCTGAACCTATTGCTGGAAGCCGGCCTCGCCGTGCTCATGATCGCGGCTCTGTTCGCCGTGTTCGTGTACGTACCCACGGAGCGGGAGATGGGGGTAGTCCAGCGCATTTTCTACTTCCACGTATCCTCCGCCATCGCCGCCTTTTTGGGGTACGCCGTCGTCTTCGTCGCCAGCATTCAATACCTGCGTACCCGGCGAGAGAATTGGGACAGTCTGGCGCTGGCCGGGGCCGAACTCGGAGTCGTGTTCTCGCTTATTGTCTTGATCTCCGGACCCATATGGGCCAAGCCCATATGGGGTGTGTACTGGCGTTGGGAGCCGCGTCTCACTTCCATGTTGATTGCCTTTACCATCTACGTGGCCTACCTCATCGTGCGCTCCTACACCACGGGCTCCCCTGATCGCACTCGTCGGTTTGCCGCCGTTCTTGGAATCGTCGCCTTCGTCAACGTGCCCATGGTATATTATTCGGTGAACCTGTGGTCGGCCGAACAGCAATTGCATCCCAGAGAAGTGGTGTTGGCGCCGGCCATGGTGCACACTCGCTACGTGGCGTTCGCCGCCATCATCGCCTTATTCTGTTACTTGGTGAAGCGCCGCTATGAGTTGGAAAAGCTAGCAAGACACATCGAAAGGTTGGAGACGGACCTCTGTCTCGATTGATGGGTTTGAAGTCACCGACCATTTACGCCGATTAAACAAGGACGGGAGTGTTTGTTGTGGACCAGGATCCGAATCTCACCTATCTGTTCGCTGCATACAGCCTCATCTGGATTGTCCTGTTTGGCTACCTCGTGCGCTTGCGACGCCGAGAGCAAGAGCTGTCAGAAGTCGTCAGGCGACTCACCAATTCAGCCACGAGCGAATGATGGAAGTTGTGGATCTTAAACGAGTTATACTACATATAGTGGTCGCGTAAGGGCTGTTGACAGCGATTTTCTGAGCGTGTTATATTCAACCGAGGATGAAGCGGTGGTTGTCTGATGCAGGATGATTCCTTGAGGAACAGCATGCCCCTTTCCGCCGGCAAGAAAACGATGATTGAGATGGAAGTGAACCGGGTGCAGGTAAGCTCGCGTTCCTACCATCGAGTTATTCTCAAGGAAAAGGATGGGGATGCCTCGTTGCACATCGTCATCGGACCCACGGAAGCAAGGGCGATATCCCTTGCTCACAACGGACAGAAGCCGGCTCGGCCCCTCAGCTACGATCTGGTCTGCTCGCTTCTTCAGGAGTCGGGTAGCAGGATCCAACAGGTGTCAATCACGGACCTGCAGGACGGCATTTACTACGCCGAGGTGCAGCTAAAGAACGCGGACAATTCATCCACCTCGCTCGATTCCAGGCCCAGCGATGCCATCGCCCTGGCCCTGCGTGCCAACGCGCCGATCTTTGCATCCGAAGCGGTGTTGCAAGAAGAGGCCGAAGCCGCCGAAGACGCCGCCCGTGAGGAAGACGAACTGGTACTGGAGAGTGATGGGGAAGAGCCCACGGCGGATGGCATCAACGCCGCCATCGCAGACCTCATGCAGCGGGCTAAGACGTCGACAGACAATCCACTCAGTGAGGTAGACCAGCTCAAGAAGCGGCTTGACCAGGCAGTTTCTGAGGAGGTCTTTGAGGAGGCCGCCCGATTGCGCGATCTCATCACCGAGCTTACCCAGCAGGGGGGATAAGTCCTCGCCGATGAACAAACAGCGAGATTCCAACCGCAAGAGACGCCTGCTGCAGATGAGCGTCACCAGGGTAACCCCGTTCTTGCGACCTGAACAACCACTCGTGTGGCTGTGCGAAAAGGATAGTGAAGGCCACCCCAGGCTGCTTCCCATCGCGGTCGGTGAGTTCGAGGCCGCGGCCATTCAGATGCCATTGGGTGAAGACAAGTCACTGCGTCCTATCTCCTACGACTTGCTTGCCTCCATGGTGCGGCAGTTGGGCGTTACCGTCCGTCGCGTGGTCATCCATACCGTGCGCCGCCAGGTGTTCCTCGGTTCCGTCTTGATCGAGAGGGAGGGCGAGCTTCGCGACATTGACACTCGTCCAAGTGATGGTATCGCTCTGGCGTTAAGGCTGGGCATCCCGGTGTTCGTCACTGAAGAGCTCCTGGAAGAATCCGGACTTTCAACTGAGGAAGACCGTGGTGATGTGGACGATGCCATTGCCCGTTTCAGGGAGATGGAACCGCAAACCCCCGAGTTGCTCGCTGATGCTGGCAGAAACACTGAAGAGGGTGCAACGACGGAGCAACCCCTGCTGCCCCAGACGTCTACGACGTCCCAGAATCAGCAACCGTCCAAGAACAGCCATGAGGCCACCCTCCTGCAGCTGCAGAACCGGTTGCAACAGGCCGTGATGTGCGAGCAGTATGAAGAGGCCGCCCTGTTGCGGGACCAGATCGAGCGCCTCGCCAACGAAACCCAGCCTTGATTGCCGGTCGCTCCTCGAGTGACCACACCCTATCCACCACCCTCACAGTGCGTTTCTCTCTCCCCCAACACTTTGCTGACTCGATCTTGCGATGGGGACTGTTGGCGTCGTTGTTGCTGTGCACAGCCTGCGCTGACGACGACCCTCGATACGCGTCTCCGGTGGCCACCTATGAGACCTACGTGCAGGGCGTGCTTGCGCAAGACACCCTCGCCGTGTGGGATTGCTTAAGCGGCAGCTTGCGAAAAAGCGAGTACGGCGGCGACTACGTCAATTGGCAGAATCGGTGGGACGCTGAAATTGCCGAGTTGACCCGAGTTGCCCGGCGCCGGGAGATCGCCGAGGAGGGGCCGATAAACGATCGCATCGCCTTTCTCCGCTTCGATCCTACCACGCTGGCCTCTTCCAGGGTGACCCCATTTTTCTACTTCATCCACGACTCCGATGGGTGGAAGATCACTTCCTACCTCGACAGCACCTTCCACCAAGAGCTGGAGCGAGCTATCGCTGAGGGTGAATTCACTTTACCAGGATACTGAGACCAGGATATTGGCGCGGGGCTTGTCCAGAAAGCTCTGGTTTGTATGTACTGTTGTTGAAGGGATGTGATATTCTTCCGATATACTCAATACTTGGACGCTCTGTAGCCGTTACGCCCATCAGGGCCATTAATGACCATGCGAATCAAACACGTCTTCAAGAATTACGCTTTAGCCTCAATGCTTGGGGTTCTGGTCTGTATGGGCTCGGGATGCGCCTTGCGCACGGTGCCGCCCATTCGCTTTCTGCCGATCCTGGGCAAGGAAAAGACCATTGAGACCACCGATGTGTTGCTGCAGCTCCTCAAGGACCGAGATCGAGCTGTTCGTGCCGGGGCCGTCGATCTGTTGGGCGATCTAGGGCAGAAGGATGACAAGAAACTGAAGAAGGAAGTCGCGCGGGTTCTTGGTTTGGCCATGAAGGACCGCGATCCAGGCCTGAGAGTTCAGGTTGTGCAGAAACTGGGCGCGATGGAAGCCGTGCACGCGAACAAGTACCTGATCAGTGCTCTCAAAGATCCGCACCCCTTCGTCCGCAATGAGGTTCTGACCGTGATCGCCAACCGCGAGCGGGGAGGTATCGCGTTGCCAGGATCGCCGCTATCAGCTCAGATTACTCCTTAGGAACTCCGCCCAGGGTGTGCTCCAACTCGGCAGGATAACGGTCGAGAGCGCCGATCTTTCTTGACATTGCCCCTTTCGCTCGTTAGATTCAACCTACAGCGAGACAGCCACTTACCCGACCTTTCTTAGACATTCGGGTTAAGTTTCATAAGTCTATCATTAACAGTAGTTTTGATGTTGAGTGTGGCGGTCTGTTGAGCGTGACTGAACGTTCTGATTCCGGACAGCTCGGATGCCCTTTTTCGGGCCGAGGAGATCTTTTAGACACCTCCCCACGCCGCCTCGTTCGAAGATCTCGTTTCTGGATGTTGAGCGCACCCCAGGATCGCCACACTCATTTTCATTAAGAGAGCAGCCTGTCAACAACCTGACGGGCTGCTCTTTTTCTTTGATCTCATTCCACTACCAGGCTTCTTTCGACGGCTCCGCTACACACTCATGCACATCTGCATGGTCGCCTTTACCGACCTCAACTTCGATTTCCGCATTTACCGGGAAGCGGCGAGCCTGAAGAATGCCGGTCACCAGGTGTCTATCGTGGCTGGCACCTGGAATCAACAGCTGGATAGTGCCTGGGACGACTTCGACGTCCACGCCTGGCCAGTCGACCGTGCACGATCTCTGCGATTATCCTATTTGATGTGGTGGCGCAATGGGCATCGAATCCTGCGCGAAATCCCCGCTGACGCCTACCATGCGCACGATCTCGATTCCCTATGGCCGGCATCGAGAGCTGCACGAGCACGCAGAGTA
The DNA here is from genome assembly GCA_965248265.1 of Candidatus Latescibacterota bacterium. Lineage (GTDB taxonomy): Bacteria > Latescibacterota > UBA2968 > UBA8231 > UBA8231 > CBDFJF01. The sequence goes on along the minus strand of CBDFJF010000001.1, from coordinate 2,988,839 downwards.
CCCCTGGTCTACGATTCACACGAGTTGTGGACGGAGCAATCTTCACTGGCTTCCAGACCGCTCGTACGTGGCGTCTGGGCCACGATGGAGAGGCGCCTGAGCCGGTATGTGAGTCATGTCATCACCGTCAGCCCGCCTATCGCTGAGGAGCTGAAGAATCGATACGGGTTTCGCGACGTTACCGTAATTGGCAATCTGCCACCGTTTCGTTCTCCCGTACCCGGTGACCTGATTCGTGAGCGCATCGGCCTTGAAGGTGATCGGGTCATCCTCCTCTACCAGGGTGGATTGCTCACCGACAACGGACTGTCAGAACAGATCGAGGCGATGGCCGGCGTCGAAGGCGCTGCCCTTGTCTTGCTGGGTGATGGACCAATCAAGGCGCAGCTCGAGCGCCAGGTGGCCGTCTCCGGGTTGGACGATCGGGTGTTTTTCTTACCAGCAGTGCCATTTTCCCAACTTCATGCGTTTACCTGCTCAGCCGATATTGGATTGTGCCTGATCAAATCAACCGGTAAGAGCTTCCACTGGTCGCTACCGAATAAGCTCTTCGAGTACATGATGGCAGGACTGCCGGTAGTGGGCAGTGAAGCACCGGAAATCCGCCGAACACTGACCGAGACCGGCGCAGGGGAAGTGATCGATCTCACGGACCCGCCTTCGCTGCGCAACCGACTGCAGCGCCTGGTCGCCGATCCTGCCGGGCGAGTCAGATATGCCGAGGCCGCTCTCCAAGCCGCCCAGCGGTTCTGCTGGGAGAAAGAATCCGCCAAACTGACCGATCTTTACGCCGCACTTTGATGTGACGGATCACCTGCCCTCCATCAGCGTCATCGTCCCGACCTACGACGCTCCCCTGCTGCTGCCCGCCGTGTTGGCCAGCCTTGGGACACAGTTGTACCCGCGAGACCGTGCGGAAATCATCGTCATTGACGACGGCTCGCCCGACCGCTCTGAGGCGGCGTTGCAGCAATACGAAGGCTCGCTGCCGCTGAAGCCGATCCTGCTCGAGGCCCACGGGGGTCGTGCTCGTGCCCGCAACGCCGGCATTCGCGCTGCTGAGGGCAGTCTGGTCGTCTTCCTCGACGACGACATGACGGTGAGCGCCGATTTTCTGTCCGCCCACGCTCAGTTCCACAGGGATCATCCCGGTGAGGTGGCCATCGGCGACATCCGCTTTGGCCCGCAGATCGTGCCTTCGGCGATTACGCGATATATCGAGAGCCGGGGTGCCCAGCGCTTCGCTGATGGCGCGTCTTTGCCATTCAAGTGCTTCGTGACCGGGAACTCCTCCGTGGAGCGAGCTCGTTTGTTGAGCGTGGGCCTTTTCGACGAACGCTTTGAAGCGTATGGCGGCGAAGATCTGGAATTGGGCTATCGACTGCATGGGGCGGGTGCTCGATTCCGTCTGTGCGCGGCGGTGGGGTCGTTGCATCACCGTGTTCGTCCACTGAGACAGACGAGCGAGTTGATGTACACCTACGGAAGGCACTCGCTGCCCTTACTGCTCGAGAAGCATCCTGAACTGTGCGAGCTTCTGCGCCTGGATTTCCTGCATGCCAGCTGGTTTTCGCCGAGGCGGTGGATGCTGCGGCTAGCGCTGCAGCGATTCATATACGCTCCACTCGCGATGTGGGCCGACTGGCGCCAATCCGGAACGCTGCCCTCCATATTCATCGACTATCTGTGGTGGTATAACCGGACGCGGGGATTTCTACACAACCGTGCATCCGGCGACGCCTGAGACCGGCGGAACTCGCTTCTGGCACTCGCAGTCAGAATGATGCCAATTCAGTGCCAGCCATTGGCGCTTTGCAGGCGCTCAACGACGACGGTATGTTTACTTACCTCAATCGGTCGCAACCAGAAGTCGATGAAAGGAGTTCGGTATTGTTTTTACTCAAGGCCTCTAATCTGATTCTACCTGCCACGCTCATGATGGCTCTGTTGGGCTCTGCCGCCTCAGCGCAGGATGGCAAGACGATTTTCGGCGACACCAAGAAAGAGACGCTCAAGGCGATGGCCTTGATCGTCAAGTCCATTGGCGTGAGCAAGCAGGGCAAGTGCCTCTATTGCCACATCAAGGAGGGGGGAAAGCCGAACTTTCCGGCCGATACACAACGCAAGCAGTTCGCCCGCCTGATGAAAACTGGGTTCGTGGATAGTCTGGCCATCAAGAAAGAAGTTGCACTCGTGATCGATGAAGAAGAACACGAGACCAGTATTGTCGCCGAGTACAAGGTGGGTGGAGAAAAACCTGGTATCTACCTGAGTGCTACCGTAAGCCCCAAAGATGCCAAAACCCCGCCAAAGAGCTTCGAAACCGTGCTTGCGTTGCCCGCCAAGGGTGAAACGGTCAGTTGCATGACGTGCCACAACAAGGTGTTGCACTTCATGACCCACTCCCACTAAACCCCGGCATCCACCGTTTCCGGCGCCCGCCCCTTCCGGCGTCACTCGCCATGACGTATCCCTCGCCCCGTCATGCCCTGTTTCTGTCGTTTTTGTTTGTCGTCGTGCAGGTCGTGCTGGGCAGCCTCGGATTTTCTTATCCCGAGCGCCTTGCTCTGATTGTTACCGAACTCACCCTGGTTCTGCTCCTGGCTGTGTTTCTCGGACGGTCGCGATTTTCAACCGAAGACGTCCTGTTGCTGAACGCCACATCAGTCAGCACGATCCTGGCGAGTCTGTTCGCTGCTATTGGGGCTGCCTTGTTGGTGGCTGAACTCGACGTGTATGTCAGCGAGCTGTTCTCGAGCCTGCATTCCAGCCTTCCGGTCGGCCAGCAACGGTACGTGATCGGCATTCAGCTGGTAGACAATGTGAGCGATGCGTTGATCGTGTTCGCTACCCTGGTCCTGGCTCCAGCGGTGTGCGAGGAGGTGTTTTTTCGCGGTTTCGTGTTCACGGCCCTGGCGTCGCGCTACGGGGCCGCGGCGGCCATTCTGGGTACCGCGTTCCTTTTCGCCGCCATCCACTTCAACCCCTGGCAGTTTCCCGCTCTGGTTCTACTGGGCATCTTCCTGGGGGTTCTCGTTTACGTGACTCACAGCATCTACCCCGCTATCGTCGCGCACATGGTGACCAATGGTCTGTCCGTACTGGGCGTCAATCTGCGAGCGCACACGGGACAGGACGTGTTGGCAGCCTCGGATCATCTGCCGCTGGCCCTGTTGCTTGGTGCCGTGGTCCTTCTGTGGTCGGGATTGCGGATCGTTCACCGGCAACATCCTGTCATGCCGTTGTTGAGGATGGACGGTGGCTGAGTCGCTCCAGCAGCGAAGCCGGCTCTGGGCGAGCAGGCTTCGACAGTAGCGCCAATATCGATCGGTCTATCTAAGGAGACCCTCGACAGTCGCTCCGATGTCGGCGGGAGATTCACACACGTGGATTCCGGCTGCCGTCATCGATTTCATTTTCTCTTCGGCCGTGCCCTTACCACCGGCAACGATGGCTCCCGCGTGACCCATGCGACGGCCCGGAGGCGCGGTGCGGCCGGCGATGAAACCGACGACTGGTTTGTCGAATGAAGTGGAGGCGATGTACTCGGCCGCCTCCTCTTCAGCGGTGCCGCCAATCTCTCCGATCATGACGACGGCCTCGGTGCCATCATCCTGTGCGAACAACTTGAAGGCATCGAGAAAACGGGTACCGATTACCGGATCACCGCCGATACCGATACAGGTCGATTGCCCCAGGCCGCGCTCGGTGAGTTGTCCGACCGCCTCATAGGTGAGCGTTCCACTGCGCGAAATCACACCGACAGACCCGGGTTTGTGAATGAAGCCGGGCATGATGCCGATCTTGCACTTGCCCGGAGAGATGATGCCGGGACAGTTGGGCCCGATCAGGCGGGTAGAGCGTTGTCCGATATACTGGTAGGCTCGCACCATGTCCGTTACCGGAATCCCCTCGGTGATGCAGACGACAAGACCGATCCCGGCCTCCGCCGATTCCATGATGGCATCACCGGCGAACGGAGGCGGCACAAAGATTACCGATACATCAGCCCCCGTCTGCTCAACAGCCGCCGACACGGTGTCGTACACGGGAATCCCCTCAAAGTCCTGCCCCCCCTTTCCGGGCGTCACCCCAGCCACCACATTCGTCCCGTACTCCACCATCTGCCGAGTATGAAACGACCCCTCTCCCCCAGTAATCCCCTGCACCACAACCCGCGTGTTATCATCAACCAGAATAGTCATCTTTCGCGCTTTCTTAATCAGTAACTGCCAGAGTTACCACGAAACGGTGTGTGTGCTTCAGGACGTTTCACCGAGGGCTCGCAGTTTGAGCCCACGGTGAAACTCCGCAAGCTTTGAAGGGTTGAACGGAAGTCTGTTCAACCCTTCAAAGCTTCAACGACCAGAGACGCCGCGTCCTTGAGACCGTGACCGACTGCGAAATCGAGATCGGATTCCTCCAGAATCTTGGCTGCCACATCGGCGTTTGTACCCGCCAGGCGAACGACGATTGGCACTGACACATCGATGTTCTGGCGCGCCTGGATCACCCCCTCAGCGACTCTGTCACAGCGAACGATACCGCCGAAGATGTTGATCAGAATGGCTTTCACATTAGGGTCCGAAAGCAGAATCCGGAAACCGTTTTCGACCGTTTCCGCGCTCGCACCGCCGCCTACATCCAGAAAGTTGGCCGGCTCGGCGCCCGTGAGTTTGATGATGTCCATCGTGGCCATGGCTAGGCCGGCGCCATTGACCATGCAGCCGATGTTGCCATCCAGTTTTATGTAGTTGAGATCGTACTTGGAAGCCTCGACTTCCAGTGCATCTTCCTCGTCGAGGTCGCGCCATTGAGCCAGATCGTCATGCTTGAACAGGGCGTTGTCGTCGAAGTTGATCTTGGCATCGACCGCGAGGACTTCGCCTTCGTCCGTAACCACGAGCGGATTGATCTCCGCCAGCGAGCAGTCCGCGCGATTGTAGGCCTCGTACAGAGAGAGGATGAACTTCGCGCCCTGCCGAGCTGTGGTCCCGCTCAGACCCAATCCGAGTGCCATGCGACTTGCTTGGAACGACAAGAGCCCGGTGGCCGGATCGACCTGCTCCTTGAGAATTTTCTCCGGAGAGCGGGCAGCAACCTCTTCTATCTCGACACCGCCTTCTGAACTGCCCATGACGACGACGGTACTGCTGGCGCGGTCCAGGGTCATACCCAGATATAGTTCGCGCTCGATGTTGCTGGCGGCTTCCACCAGTACCTGCTTGACGTGCTGCCCCTGAGGTCCGGTTTGATGAGTCACCAGCTGCATCCCCAGGATATCGGATGCTGCTTCGCGGGCCTCCGCCGGAGTTTCTGCCAGCTTGACACCACCTCCCTTACCTCGCCCCCCAGCGTGGATCTGTGCCTTGACGATGACCCGGCTGCCTAGGTCACGTGCGATTTCCTCCGCACGCTCTGGGGTCTGGGCCACCTCGCCTTTAGGCACGGACACGCCGAATCGGCGGAGCAGCTCCTTCGCTTGAAACTCGTGGATCTTCATGATATAGTGTTGTTTCTCCGTTCGCGTTCGCTGCGTGCTAACATCTTGCATCCGACTGGCCCAGAGGCACGTGCGGCAAACCTCAAGGGTGCGTGAACGGTACGAAAAGGGTAGTCTGTGGGCAAGATAACCGTGATTGGCGATGGCTCGACGTACCAAAGCAATGATTGCGCCCGCCTGAAGCGGTGTCCTATATTTGCCGCACTTCTAAGCTGCCAAGTGCTGGCTCATAATCGCTAATAAATAGCACATACCACTCATGGCTGAGTCCTACATTACATCTTCTATCGGCAAGAAACTGGCGATGGCCGTCACGGGGCTGGCGCTATACGGTTTTCTACTGGGCCATTTGAGTGGCAACTTGCTGCTTTTACGTAAAGACGGTGGCGCGACCTTCAACGCCTACTCCGATTTCTTGGTGAATCACCCCCTGCTGGTACCGGTTGAATTTGGACTGCTGGCCATCTTCGTCCTCCACATATACTTCGCCGTCAGTGTCGAACGGGATAATCGCCGCGCCCGTCCGGTCGGCTACCAGGTTACTACAGCCGTCGGTGGCCGCAGTTGGGCCTCGCGGACCATGATCTGGACGGGGTCTCTGATCCTCGTGTTCGTGGTCCTGCATCTGAAGACATTCAAATACGGTGAACTCGGTGATGGCAGTCTGTACGATCTCGTCGTCGAGACCTTTCGCGATCGCCTCTACGCTGCCTGGTATGTAGCCGCCATGCTGTTGCTGGGATTCCATTTGTGGCATGCCTTCCGCAGCGCTTTTCAGACCTTGGGACTTTATGCCAAACCCAAACTGAAAGCGGTAAGCATCATTTTGTGCGTAATCGTCTCGGGTGGTTTTGCCGTTATCCCTGCCTGGATCTTCCTGGCCCAATTTGTTAGTCAGTGATTTGAGATAATGATTGGTGAGTTGAGATAGCCATGCCTCTGGATTCACACGTCCCCGGTGGCCCGCTTGCCGAGAAATGGGAGCGTCACCAGTTCGAGCTCAAGCTCGTCAACCCGGCCAACAAGCGTCGACACGACATCATCGTCGTCGGCACCGGACTGGCCGGGGCGTCGGCCGCGGCTACCCTGGGTGAGCTTGGCTACAATGTGTTGTCCTTCTGCATGCAGGACAGCCCGCGTCGCGCACACAGTATCGCGGCTCAGGGCGGCATCAATGCGGCCAAAAACTACCAGAATGATGGTGACAGCATCTTTCGCCTGTTTTATGACACGATCAAGGGCGGTGATTACAGGGCTCGTGAAGCCAATGTTTACCGGTTGGCCCAGATTTCAACCCACATCATCGATCAATGTGTAGCTCAGGGTGTGCCCTTCGCCCGCGAGTACGGCGGTGTCCTCGCCAATCGATCGTTCGGCGGGGCGCAGGTTTCTCGCACGTTTTACGCACGCGGACAGACTGGCCAACAGTTGCTGTTGGGTGCCTACGGGGCACTCATGCGGCAAGTGGAAGCTGGAAAGGTCCGCCTTTTTCCGCGCCACGAGATGTTGGATGTCGTCGTCGTCGACGGGCACGCAAGGGGAATCGTCACTCGCGATCTGGTTACCGGAGAGCTCAAGTCCTGGTCGGCTGACGCCGTGCTGCTGGCGACCGGCGGTTACGGCAATGTGTTCTACCTGTCAACGAATGCGAAGGCGTCGAACGTAACGGCCACATGGCGAGCCCATAAGCGAGGAGCTTACTTCGCCAATCCCTGCTACACCCAGATTCACCCCACTTGCATTCCCGTCTCCGGCGGCTATCAGGCGAAACTGACCCTGATGAGTGAGAGCCTGCGCAATGACGGCCGCGTGTGGGTGCCAAAGCAGGGGGGAGATCAGCGGCGTCCCGGTGAAATTCCGGAGTCCGAGAGAGACTACTACCTGGAGCGACGCTATCCGAGTTTCGGCAACCTGGTACCTCGCGATGTGGCCTCCAGGGCCGCCAAGGCCGTGTGCGACGAAGGCCGTGGGGTCGGTGGTAGCGGACGCTCCGTGTACCTGGATTTTGCTTCGGCCATCGAGCGCGACGGAAGCGATGTGATTCGTCAGAAGTACGGCAATCTGTTCGACATGTACAAGGAAATCACAGCGGAAGATCCGTACCAGCGTCCGATGCGGATCTATCCGGCCGTCCACTATACGATGGGCGGGTTGTGGGTCGACTACAATCTAATGAGCAACCTGCCCGGACTGTTCGTACTGGGCGAAGCCAATTTCTCCGATCACGGCGCCAACCGGCTGGGAGCATCGGCGTTGATGCAGGGCCTGGCGGACGGGTATTTCGTCATCCCCTACACGCTGGGTGGCTACCTCGCAGCCGCCAGACTTGGAGGAGTGACCACGGATTCGGATGCCTTCAGGGAAGCCGAGGGGACTGCCGCCGCCCGCATCGATCGCCTGCTCGCCGTGAGTGGCCGCCGCACCGTGGACGATTTTCACCGCGAGTTGGGGTTGTTAATGTGGGACCAGTGCGGCATGGCTCGCAATGAGTCAGGCCTGATGCAAGCCAAGGATCGTGTTGCTCAGATCCGGGAGGAGTTCTGGCAGGATGTGACGGTCACCGGATCCGACGGGGAGTTCAACCAGGTGTTGGAAAGAGCCGGACGCGTATCCGACTTCATGGAATTCGCCGAAACCATGATCGACGACGCGCTGGCCAGGGACGAGTCATGCGGAGGACACTTCCGCGAGGAGCATCAGACGGAGGAAGCCGAAGCCTTGCGCGACGATGTGAACTTTGCCCACGTGGCGGCCTGGGAGTTTGCTGGCGAGGGTACCGCCATAGAGCACAAGGAGCCCCTCGAATTCGAGAACGTCAGCCTGGCTCAGAGGAGCTACAAGTGAGCACACAAGGCACAGCGGCATCCGAACGCCGTCAACGGACCATGAGTGTCACCCTCAAGGTGTGGCGTCAGTCGAACGCCTCGGAGAAGGGCGCCTTTGCGACCTATGAGGTTACGAGAGTCGTTCCGGAAATGTCCTTTCTGGAGATGCTCGACGTCCTCAACGAAGAGCTGATGCGCAAGGGAGAGGAGCCGATTGCCTTCGACAGCGACTGCCGCGAGGGCATTTGCGGCATGTGTGGGCTCGTCATCAACGGCGTCGCTCATGGCCCGGGCAAAGGAACGACTACGTGCCAGTTGTACATGCGGGATTTTAAGGACGGTGATTCGATTTACGTAGAGCCGTGGAGGGCTCAGGCCTTCCCCGTTATCAAGGATCTGTGCGTCGACCGCTCCGCGTTTGATCGCATGATTCAAGCCGGCGGCTATACTTCCATTAATACGGGGTCAGCGCCGGATGGCAATTCCATCCTGATATCACAAGACAGAACCGAAGAAGCCATGGATTCGGCCGCCTGCATTGGCTGCGGCGCCTGCGTTGCTTCCTGCAAGAATGCCTCTGCCATGTTGTTCGTGGCGGCGAAGGTCAAACACCTCAACATCCTACCCCAGGGTCAACCCGAGCGTCGCGAACGTACCTCCGCCATGCTGCAGGCGATGCAGAGTGAAGGGTTCGGCAACTGCACCAACGAGTACGAGTGTGAGGCCGTGTGCCCGAAAGAGATCTCTGTCGCCAACATCTCTTTTTTGAACCGCGAGTTCATCCGCTGCATGGTATCTCGCACCGGTTTCAGTCCACTGATCACACAGGAATAGGCGCTGTCGAGACCAACCGGCCCGACCCTGCGAGGAACGACCTGCTCGCGGATTAGCCTGGCTGGGCTCTTGGGGGGTTGATCTACGTGGCTGGGGTTAATCTAATCATGGGCGGGCTCGGTATCGTCCATGGGACGAGGCCGGAGATCTTCTGCTTCTATCACCCGCACACAGGTGTTCCAGTGTAGCCGCGCGTCTTCGTTGCCGGTTGCACGCAACTCGTCCGCTTTCTCGTACCAGCCCATGGCGTCATGCAACAGGTCGTAAGCGTCAAATTTGGCGCCTGGATACTCCCTGGCCAATCGCGCTTTGGCCTGCCGCTCGTAGGCCATGCCCGTGTAGTAGGCGCAGTCGTACTCTTCGGCCAACTCCCCGACCAAATCGAGAACATCCTGTAACCCTGGCCCGTGGTTGCGGCTGAACTGGTCCGTGAGTGCCAAAACCAGTCCTGTCACTGCTTCCTGGTTCTGGGGATCAATGGCCAGAATGTCGCGGCACACGCTCTCCGCGACAGAAGGCTGGTTCATCAGGCGATAACGGTTTACGCGTTCCAGAGAGCGCGGGATCGCCTCCGGCGACAGTTTCTTCAATTCGAACCCATCCACGATTCGACTCCCTCAGAAAACCTCCAAAAGGAGGTAGGCAACGCCGATGGTGCCTGCTACGGCGCCGCCGTAACAGAGTACATCCATGGAAACGCGGAACTCACGCATACCCAGTTCGTACAGGGAGAACCGGACGCGGTGAGCGGCGTGGTACAAAGGAGGAACAATCAGCACGAACAAGTAGAGCTTGAACAGGGGATGGGCAAGCAATTCGCTCATGCGCTCGTATCCCAGAACTTCACGATCGACGAGGCCCAACGGAACGACGAGACCATCGATCAAAATGTGAATGGGCACCAGCAAAGCCGCCACCATGCCCCCAGCAGAGAACATACCCCACCAGAAGGGCTCTGTTCGGTTTTTCTTATACATTTCTTCTAATTCGATCCTTGTTTCTTAGTGCGGCGTCAGGAAAAACCAGCCAACGCCGATCGAAACTACCACCCAACCCGCCAGAGCCGACCCGGTTACCAGGGCGGCAGGCGCCGTCCATTTGCCGATGCGGACGACCTGCACCTTCGACAGAACTCCGAACCACGTAAAGGTGTGGAACAGCGCAAACAGAAAAGCCACGGCATAGAACAGGAGGAACACAGGTCGACGAAGTGACTCCTGAAACAGATCGTAGACCTGAGGCCCCTTCGAAAGCAGGAAGATTTCGTACGCGTACAGCAGAACGAAGGCCGCCACAAAAACGCTCGTCAGCTCGCGCATCATGAAAAAGAAGTAACTCTTCTTCTTCAGCCACCAGGTTGATTTGATTTCCTTGCGATAAACCTTGCGTTCGGGTGCCACGTGGGAGTGATGGTTCATTTGCCCTTTCCCCATGGCATGATTAGAGACTTGAACCAGCCCTTGGTCGTGGCGAGTTTGGTGCGTTGAATGGCTGCCGCTGGATCGACGTCCTTCGGACACACAACCGAGCACTCTCCCACGAAGGTACATTCCCAGATACCCTCGCTGGAAGCAATGACGTGGGCTCGCTCATCCTGGCCCTTGTCGCGCGAGTCCAGATTGTAACGATGGGCCAGGGCAAGGGCGGCAGGACCGATAAAGCCATCTTCGAGGCCATACACCGGACAAGCAGCGTAACACAGGGTACAGTTGATGCACATGCTGAATTGCTTGTACTCGGCGAGCTCTTCCGGCGACTGCAGGTATTCCCCCTCCGAGACTGGTTTTTCTTCATCTCGGATAATCCATGGCTTTACGGCCGTGAGCTTTTCCATGAAGTCATCCATTTCGATGACCAGATCACGGACGACGGGAAAATTGTCCAGTGGCTCGACCCTGATAGTGCCAGGATAGTAGTCGCGCAGAAAAGTCGAGCAGGTCAGCTTGGGTTCGCCATTGACCATTACGCCACAGCTGCCACAAACGCCCATGCGACACGACCAGCGATAGGAAACAGATCCGTCGACATAATCCTTCACATGGTTGAGAGCATCCAACACTACCCAGTCGTCATGATACGGAATCTCGTATTCCTGAAACACCGGCTCATCTTCTTGTTCCGGCCTGTACCGGGTGACCGACAACGTGATGGTGGGATCGCTCACTAGTACTTCCTCTCCTCGGGTTGCCAGCGGGTAATGGTCACGGGCAGGTAATCAATCCGGGGAGGTGCCCCTTGTTGATGATGGGCCAGGCTGTGTTGGAGGAACCGCTCGTCGTCTCTGGATTCGAAGTCCGAGCGTGAGTGGGATCCCCTCGACTCCTGCCGTTTCAAGGCAGAGTTGGCAACCGTTTCGGCCACATCCAGCATGAATCCGAGTTCCATGGCCGCCGTTATCTCGGTATTAAAGACTCGTGAGCGATCGTCGACGCGGACGCGATCGTAACGCGCGCGCAGGTCAGCTATCTGTTCACAGGCGATGGTCAGCTTTTCCTCGGTGCGGTAAATGCCCGCTCCCTCCTCCATGGCGGCGTGAAGATCCTTGCGGATATCGGCCATGCGTTCTCCCCCTTCTCGCCCTCCGTCATCGCTTTCGGAGCCAGCGAAGCGCGAGTTGATGCGCTTCTCTTCTTCCCTGGCCAACCGTTCGAGTGGGCTGATCAGGGGTTGCTCTCGTTCCAAGGCTTCACGAGCGGCGTGCACGCCGGCGCGAGCACCAAAAACGAGACACTCGGTGAGAGAGTTTGAACCGAGGCGATTTGCCCCGTTGAGACTCACGCAGGCGACTTCTCCTGCCGCGTACAGTCCGTCAAGTGGCGTCTTCCCCGTTATGTCCGTGTCGACACCGCCCATCATGTAGTGGACGACTGGGCGTACGGGAATCGGTTCATTCACCGGGTCAATGCCCACGTAATTGCGGGTGAGTTCGCGGACGAAGGGCAGCTTCTCATCGATCACGGACTCCCCAAGATGTCTCAGATCCAGGTGCACGTAATGTCCGTACTTGCCCTCGAATACCCTACCAGCACGCATTTCGTGGACGAAGGAGCGAGATAGAATGTCGCGCGGGCCCAGTTCCATTTTTCCCGGGACGTACTCGCTCAGGTAGCGATCACCCTCGCTATTGATTAGGTAGCCCCCTTCACCGCGCGAGGCTTCCGTCATCAGGATACCCGTACCGGGCAAACCGGTCGGATGGTATTGCACGAACTCCATGTCCTTGAGAGGACACCCGGCTCGGTAGGCCATGGCCATGCCGTCACCGGTCTTGATGGCCGCGTTCGTCGTGAACGGGAAGATGCGTCCGCCACCGCCCGTGCACATGATCACGGATTTGGCGGCGATGGCATGGATGCCACCTTCGTGCAGGTTGAGAGCGGCGACGCCACACACCCTTCCCTCGTCGACGAGGAGAGAAACGACGAACCACTCGTCGTAGCGGTGAATTTGGCTGTACTTGAGCGAAGTCTGAAAGAGAGAATGGAGCATGTGGAACCCGGTCTTGTCGGAGGCGTAGAGCGTCCGCTTGACCGTCATACCACCGAACGCCCGAACACTCACCCGGCCATCTTCATCCCGGCTCCAGGGACATCCCCAATGTTCCAGCTGAAAGGCCTCATCACGAGCTTCCTTGACAAAAACCTCGACCACGTCCTGGTCGGCCAGGAAGTCGCTTCCCTTGATCGTGTCGAAGGCATGCGAATCGAAGTTGTCGTCATCCCGCATGACCGCAGCCAGGCCACCTTCAGCTGAAACCGTGTGGCTACGCATCGGGTACACCTTGGAAAGCACGCCCACATCGAGACTCGAATCCGTCTCAGCAGCAGCGACGGCTGCCCGCAGGCCGGCTCCACCACCGCCGACGATGAGCACATCATGGGAGGGTATGTTCATTGTCGCTTGGAATCAGTTCCCGAGTTGTTCGTCGCTTCAGATGCTGCCAAAGAGCAGCCATAATAGGAATGGCCTTGCTCACAGTCAATGGCCAACCAGGCAGGCGATGGCCTGCCAAGCAGTCAGTGGCTTGCGAAACAAGCGATGGGCTGTTGGGGCCGTCGGGAGAACAAAAAAAACCGGTTGGCGCGTTGGCTTCCAACCGGTCGATCTGTATCACCCGCCCTTGGACGGGTGGTGGTTTTTCAGATAACTCCGAATGCGATCAGTCAGCGGCGACGATGGTTACGCGCTTGCGATTACGTCCCGCCCGCTCGTAACGAACCTCGCCATCCGCCGTGGCAAACAGGGTGTCATCGCCACCTTTACCAACGTTAATTCCCGGATGAATGCGGGTGCCGCGCTGTCGTACGAGAATGGTGCCCGCACTGACCTTTTCTCCACCAAAACGCTTCACGCCCAGCCGCTGTGCGTTGCTGTCGCGCCCGTTTCGGGAACTACCGACACCTTTTTTGTGGGCCATCTCGAATTCCCCTAGCTGGAAACTGCGATGTCGTCGATCTGGAGTTCGGTGAACTGTTGGCGGTGACCGTTGCGGCGACGATAATTCTTGCGCCGTTTCATCTTGAAGACGACCACCTTCTTGTCCTTGCCATGCCCGAGCACGGTGGCCTCGACTGACGCCCCATCAACGTGAGGCTGGCCAACCTGGGTGTTGCCATCCGCCGAGACCAGCAAGACATCACCGAAGCTGTGTTTGCTGCCTTCTTCGGCATCCAGGAGCGGCACCTTGACCATGGCTCCTTTGTCGACGCGAAGCTGTTTTCCGGCGATTTCGACGACAGCGAACATGTAACCCACCTTACCAATGTGCCAAATAAGATTATGGCAAATAAGATTGCGGACGAGAACTATAAAGTTTACGCCGGGACGCCGAATCTGTCAACGATGAGCTTCCGCAGGAAGCTCCCTTATCTAAGCCCTAAATTCGGCGGTAACGTCGAGTCGGCGTTTGCGCGAAATAAAGCGGAAATCCTGGGGAGACAGTGAGCCGTCCTCTTCTACATCCAACCGAGCTTTGGTCGCCCGGCGAATTGATTTGAGGCGCGAATCCTTGTCCTCAGAGATGTAGGCGGCCACGTCCGGATGCACCCTCAGGGTGTAGCGCCTGTCTCCGTTGGAGGCTCGTGATCGCATCAACCATCGTTCGATCTTCGTCATCGTTGTATCGGCGCCCATGACTCTGCCTGAGCCTGCACAGGTCGGGCATGGATCGGAGTGCGTGTGCAGAAGGTTGGGACGCACGCGCTGGCGGGTCATCTCGACCAACCCGAATTCGCTGATCTGCGGGCTGATGGAAACCTTGGCCCGATCTCTCTTGGTTTCATCGATCAGTTCCTCGACCACTTTTTTGCGGTTGCGGTCGTCGTACATGTCGATGAAATCGATGACGATGATCCCGCCTATGTCTCGCAGACGCAGTTGGCGTGCGATCTCCCTGGCGGCCTCCAGGTTAGTGCGCAGGTTGCTCTCTTCTTGATCTCTCGAACCGACTGAGCGCGCTGAGTTTACGTCGATGAAGGTGCCGGCTTCGGCGTGATCGATGACGATCGCTCCCCCGCGGCGCATCCAGACCTCACGGTCATTGGCCTTTTCCAGCTCCCGCTCGACACCAAATGCGTCAAAAATCGGTTTCTTCTCGCGAAACAATTCGACTCGTTTTGTCAGCGCAGGGGACACGCCTTTGAGATAATCGACGATGTCCGCGTACAACTCCTTTGAGTCGACGACGACACGACTGACGTTTTCCGTGAACAGATCGCGAATGACACTCGATGTCATACCCATTTCTTTGTGCACGAGTGCCGGTGCATCGGCTTTCTTGCTGCGCCGCTCCAATCGGTCATACGATTTCACCAGCTGCTTGAGATCCCGCTTGCAGTCCTTGTCCGACATGTCGCGTCCCTCGGTGCGGACGATGACGGATGACTTTGCTGGCCGCAATGAGCGCACGAGGTCACGCAGACGACGGCGTTCGTTCCAGCTTGTGATCTTTCGTGACACGCCGACCCAGTCTCCCGATCGCATCAGCACGACGAAGCGCCCGGCCAATGACAACTGCGTCGTGACGCGGGCACCCTTGGTGCCGATGGGCTCTTTGGCGATCTGTACCAGCAGGGTTTGTCCCTTCGTGAGCAGATTCTGTATCGGCGGTAAATTGCGCGAGCGCCTGCCGCCGTTGCGCGACGACCCCCCATCCTCGATATCGCTTCTGTCTGCCTCGACCATGTCTCTGACCTGCAGAAAGGCTGTGCGTTCCAGGCCGATTTCAATGAAAGCGGCTTGAAGACTGGGCAGGACGGCGCTGACCGTACCCTTGTAGACGTCGCCGACTATGCGTTCCGAGTCCGGACGTTCCACCCAAATTTCAGCGAGATGTCCGTTCTCGACTATGGCTATACGCGACTCGTGAATCGCGCGATTAATTAGAATCTCCGTTTCCATGGTAATCCCTCATCTGGAGATTCATTCCGGGGGCACGGACCGCGCTGTGAAGGGGTGTGTGCCAGAGGATATGCGGATTTGTTGGGAGAGAGAGTGCTGGCCTGCGAATGCGGTCTCAGCTAGCGCCGGTGGTACCGATCCACATCAGCGAGTGCCGTCAACGAATACTTCCCTCTTACTCGTCGACGATGGGCACTCACATGCATGCTCGTGGATGTGCTGCTCGAATCGTTTCCCTATCCAGGCGTCGAAACCAACGCCACTTTTCATGAACACCGGGATCACTTCGACGCTGTGTGCGCTTCTGCGTGAACGGCAGACGGTCAACTACGTGTTGTTGTGAGTCTCTTCTCTCCCAGGGACCCAGTCCCCGGTAGAATCTCTCCTAAACTATTGTGATAATAAGAATGTGATATAATGTTTGAATCCAGATACTACCCCTATGATATGCAGACCGGCGTCATCGAGCAACGTCAACGGTTTTCAGCAGAGATGTATAACGGTCTCGATCGCTTACCAGATCCATTGCTTCCCGGATCTGAACATCGGATTCCAGTCCGATGAGCAAACTCGCGCGTTTGCCGTTTAGCCGCAGGGCGAGTTCCTTGCGCAGTCCCCTTCGTATGAACTTCTCGAGATCATCACTCTTTTTTGATTGAGTAGCCTGTGACGCGATTACCCGCTCCAAGCTGTCGATCAAGGTGGTGACCTCAGGACCCCAGCCCTTGACTGCCTTGAGGTCGCGAAGAGCGCTCAGCTCAGGAATGGTTCCGGGGCTTGATGCCGGCTCGATGCGGACCAAAAACGCGTCAAAAGCGGAGAGCATGCGGTCGTCGATGAATGGCTCTGAAGATTCAGAACTCAGACTGTCATCGCCAACATACTCCACCACGAAATCGAAGAAAGCCCGCTTCCGATGCAGGCTCTGGATTGGGTAGGGCATTTTCTCCGACTCCACCGTAACATCCGGGGTTATACCACCATTGCCGAAAACCCGCCGACCATTGCGCGTCCTGAAGGACTCAATCGACTCACCGGACCCAGACTCTGACGGGTCTGGATCGTGGCCTACGAGCATTCCCAACGGAACCTGTAGAATCTGCTCGGCGACTGCCGGTTCCAACTCGAATCTGGCCGCCAGCTCGGATACGGCATGGCCGGCATCCCTGGCACCGAGGATGGAGGCCAACAACAAACCCGCCGGCAACTCCACACCTGCCAATGGCACGACTTCATAGAGGACCGACGGCGACGCCACCAACTCCTTGTGAATGTTTCTGCCGCTCGGCGTGTAATAGAGAGCTGTGGTGAGTTTGAGGGCGCCGCGCTCCGCATCACCCAGGTCGAAGATCGTCTGCACCGAACCTTTACCAAAAGAGGGTGTCCCGAGCACGAGCCCCCTGTCGTTGTCCTGGATGGCGCCGGCAACGATCTCAGCCGCGCTGGCGCTGCCGCCATCTATGAGGACGACCAGTGGGATATCAACGGCGGGGTCCCGTTGGGAAAGCTTGGTTTCCGATTGTCGACCGCGGCGCTCCCGTATGGTGACGATCGGATCGCTCTTGGGTAAAAAGAGATCAGCCACCTGGGTAGCCTGGGCAAGCAGCCCACCGGGGTTCCCACGTAAATCCAGCACCAGGGATTCGAGGCCTTGCTGTGCGAGCCTCTCCAAGGATGCCTCCACCTCGTGGGCTGTGTCTTCAGAGAAGCGCGTCTGCTTCAGACTGATGTAGCCCACGCCTGGTGCGATCATATCGGCTACGGCGACACTCTTGATCTTGATGATCTCGCGGACGACATCAACGTCCCAGTTTGCCGGCTCACCGCGCCGGTTAAGGGTCAGGCGCACCTCGCTACCTGGATCGCCCCTCAAGGTGCTGACGACCTCCTCCAGCGACATGCCGAAGGTTTCGAGGCCATCGACGGCAGTAATGAGATCCCCTGGCTCCATGCCGGCTCTGGAAGCGGGCGTGCCTTCGATGGGAGCGATGACTACTGGATACTGATCCTTGATACCTACAGTAATGCCCAGACCGGCGAACTTACCGGTCGTGTCCTGACGAAGTTGACGCAAACCTTCTTCATCAAAGTACTGAGTGTAGGCATCCAGCTTTCGCAACAAGCCCTCGATTGCCGCCTCCATGACAGCCTTGTGATCGATATCGGAATAGTAGTGCTCGACCACTCTTTCGTACACCGATCCGAAACGATCCCAACTGTTGTTCAATTCCTCATATGGATCGATCGTACCCGCAGCAACAGGTTGTACGGCCAGCACCATCAAGAGCGCCAACGGCAATTCAAGGCGAATACGTCGATAGTACGATTCTACTTTCATGTTCGAACGTCCCTGGACCATCTCAGTGTTGTTTCTGATTTATGCTCGGAATGGAAATGTTGGCCACCTACTGACTAACTCTGCTCGCACCTTTTCGTGTATGACCCCTGGTGGGTCTGTCCCATCGACGACGAATGAGCTTTCTGGTTCCTGCACAGCCACTAAACGGTAGCCATCCACGACCCGGCGTTTGAAGTCATCGGGCTCTGAATCCAGCCTATCGGCGTTTATCGGCCGCTCTTGCACCCGCTTATTGGCTTCCGCCAACGGCAGATTGATGAAAATGGTCAAATCCGGATGGCATTTCTCCGTCGCCATTGCATTGAGCTGCCTTACAGTGTCCAGATCGACCCCTCGTCCATGTCCCTGGTAGGCTACGGATGACGCCGTATATCGGGCGCATATTACGGGCTTATCAGCCTTCAACGACGGTACAATATGGGTTCTCACATGGTGACGACGACTGGCAACACATAGCATCAACTCGGCCATGCCGTCGAGACCATTAGCGGTCGGATCCAAGAGAACCTCGCGAATGCGTTCACCAAGTGGAGTACCTCCGGGTTCTCGCGTGTGAACGACTTCAAACCCCATATCCTGTATCAAGGTAACAAGCAACTCACTCTGTGTTGTGGTTCCTGCTCCGTCGATGCCTTCAAAAACAATGAACAGTGCACGATGCATTATCAACCACCGGTAGTAACGGCATATCTGAAAAGCCCGGACGCAGGCGTCGACATGTTGGAGTATCTTTTAAGCGGGTTAAAAGCGATGCGGATTCAGGCCGAAGCGGAACTGGATTTCAGTTTGTTGCGGATGTGAGCGAGTCGTTCTATGACCGTGAAATTCGTGGTTACGGCGAGAATGACAAGAATGAATATGAGCCCTTCATGGCCATAGAGCGCACCAAGGGCGAGCGCTACTATCCGCTCGGGGCGTTGCATGAAACCGACACGACAGTCTTCGCCCAAGCCCTCTGCGCGAGCGCGGACATAACTGACCATCAGTGACCCCGCCAATGCGAAAAACAAGACCCCGCTTGCCAACCACTCTCCCTGACGAACCAGATAAGCACCTATTCCGAAGTACAGAAAAATCTCCGAATACCTGTCAGTGGTTGAGTCCAGCAGAGCTCCGAATTTGGTCTCCGATCGACCCTCTCTGGCAACCTGTCCGTCCAGGGTGTCGCACACGCCTCCCAGCAACATGATTGCAGCCCCCCAACGCAAATAGCCCGTGGCGAAGGCGGCGGTTGCCACGATGCTCAACAGCAGCCCTATGAGTGTGAGCCAGTCAGGACGGAATCCGATTCGTATGAATGCCCGCGCCAAAGGCCGCAGCACCAGATTCACCGATGATTTCAGATGATTTCCAATCATCCAGAGCCTACACTTCTAATGGAGTGACCGCCTGCAACCCCAACCAGGCCAGTAGAATATATGGGCCTTTTAGTTGGCTCGGCAAGGGGTCCAGTAACTCCGAAGCAGGTTTTCCACAAATGCTGAATCGATTGCTCTGGCGAAAGACTGATCCAGTCACACATTTTACGGCGTAACTTATTGTTAAATAACAGGTTTGCCCTGAAAACACATGCGCCTAAAGCTTTCCACATTTGCCGCGTGGAAAGTTGTGGATAATCCAAACGCCTGCTGGCACCGGAGAATCAAGCGCGCGCGCGCGGCCTCAACACACCGATGCGGATGCTTCGTCCTTCCGAATCCAACACTCCAGTGTCAACGATCCGAGACGAGCCCGGGTCATGCGCATTCGACGTGGCGTCAGTGGGCAAGGTGAACAACACACTGCCACCTGGGCGCAGGAACCCAGCACAGCAACGCACCAATTGATCCTGGGCCATGGTCGCCCTCGACACTATTACGTCCGGACGTGCGGCTTCCGGGCACGCCCAATCTTCCACTCGACTGTTGACTACCTCGACCGGATTGAGGTCCAGCTTTCGGGTTACCTCCCGGAGGAAATTCGCCCGACGTCGCCTCGCTTCAATCAGTTGAAATGCCGTGCCCGGCAGACTGATTTTCAGCGGTACGCCCGGAAGACCAGAGCCCGAACCCAAGTCGGCGACGATCTGGTGTGGAATCCCAAGTATGACCTTTCGCATGGCCAGCGATGGGAGCAGGTGGCGAGAGGCAAGACTCAGACGATCGCGTGCTGACACCAGGTTGGTGCGGCCCGACCAGACATACAGCAATGAGACGTAGTGAGACAGCTGCTGGCCCCACTCTGTCAGCTGGGTTGGCGTCGCCTCCGGACACAGCCCGGGAAGGCGCTCCAAAAAAATGGATGTGTCACGCTGCAATCCTTCAGGAATCGGATCTTCAGTCACGACACGGCCGGAGCAAGGTGGAAAAGCGGTTATACGATGATATGTTCCACGTGGAACATTGCTGGGAGACGATCTGGCTGAGCCCCATCAGGCCTGTTCCACGTGGAACACCTTGCTTGTTCAAAACTCACTTGCCAATGCAGAATTCCGAGAATATCTGGTCCAGAATCGCCTCGTCCGCGTTCTCCCCAAGCATCTCGCCGAGCGCCTGTAGGCCCTCCCTGAGCGCCGCGCTCGAACACTCCGGCAGGCCGTGCTGTTCCATCAACTTTATCGCCTCGCTTACGCTGCTTCCGGCGCGAGTCAGCAGGTCGTGGTGTCGTTGTCGCGTCAGGCCAATGCTTTGGTGATTCCGTGTCTCAGACAGCTGTTGTGCCGTGGCTTCGCTTAGTTGTTCCAGGCCGATTCCTTGCTGCGCAGAAACCTCAAACACCTTGTACCCTTTTGATTCTTGGGACGGCACTGCCATCTCGTTTTGTAGATCGCACTTGTTGATGACAAGGATGACCGGCGTTCCGTTCAGGCGGGAGATCATCTCTGAATCTGTTTTATCCCAGGGTCTGGTGCAATCCAGGACTACGAGAACGCAATCCGCATCGCCAGCAGCTTGCCACGTGCGATCTATCCCTTCCTGCTCCACGGGGTCCTTTTCGTCGGCTCGAATACCCGCGGTGTCAATGAGACGTACGGTTTCGCCGCCCCAGATTGCACGAGCCTCCACCGTGTCCCGGGTCGTGCCGGGCGCACTGGCTACAATCGCCCGATCTTCGCCAACCAGGGCGTTCAACAGGGTTGATTTGCCTGCATTTGGCTTCCCGAGCAAGACGAGTGCGTTCCCTTCCAATCTTCGTCTGGTGCCCTCGAATGTTGCTACCAGCGTGTCTATTAGTGCTTGTGCGTCTGCCAGCAGATTCATGGTTCTGCGCTGCTGGATTGGCTCGATGTCTTCATCAACGAAATCGAGACCGACCTCGATCCAGGAAAGCGCCTGCACAACCATTTCCTTGATCTGATGGATTTGCTTTGAAAGGCGTCCGCTGGATGCGGAGTAGGCCGCTGACATGCTTCCCCGACTTTCGGACTGTATCAAATCGACGACGGCTTCGGCTTGCATCAGGTCGATATTGCCATTCACGAACGCACGGCGGGTAAACTCACCCGGTTGGGCCATCGTTGCCCCCGCGGCGATGGCGGCATCCACCAGACTTTCGAGAACGACAGCGCTACCGTGCGTGCTAATCTCCACAGTGTCCTCACCCGTGTAGGACTTGGGACCCTTGAGGACCCAGGCAAGGCCGCCGTCGATGTCCTCTTGCTTGGAGTTGAGGGCGCGGCCGAACTCTACATGTCTAATGCGATCACCCAACGGGCTGTCGCTACGGAAGATCAGTCGGCCTATGGCCACTGCGTCGGGGCCACTCAATCTGATCATGCCGACTCCGCCACTGCCTGAGGGCGTGGTGATCGCGACGATTGTGGTGTTGGGGGGCAAGCTCTATTTGGAGCGTTTCTTGGGAGGAGGCTGAACGCTCACCGGTTGGGGTGTATTGCGCAGGTGATTCGTCAGGTACTGCTGTCCGATGGTCAGTACATTGAACACGGTCCAGTAAAGAACCAGACCAGATGAAAAGTCCCACATGATGAAGATCATGACCGCCGGCATCATGTACACGAGCATGGCCTGCTTGGGGTCCTTCATCGTCATCTTCGATTGGAAGAACATGGCGGCCGACATCAGCAGCGGCAGCACGTGAAGAGCAAACCCCATCACCATCAACTCATCGGGGACCGATAGGTCGTCGATCCACCCGACAAATGGGGCGTGCCTGAGCTCGATCGTGTTGCTGAAGACCTGATAGAGCGCAATGAATATCGGCATCTGCAAAAGCAGGGGCAGGCAGCCTCCTATGGGATTGACTCCCTCCTCCTTGTAGAGGGCCATCGTCTCCTTGCTCAATCGTTGGCTGTCGTTCTTGAATTTCTCCCGCAGGGCCGTGACCTTGGGTTGAATCGCCTGCATCTTGGAGGCTGACTCATACGACTTGTGCGTCAAGGGATAGACGAGAATCTTGACCACGAGGGCGAAGAGGACGATGAGCATGCCGTAGTTCGGCACGTACTCATGCGCGGCGACGAAGACCAGCAACAACACGCGCGCTATATCTCTTACCACTGGGAAGCCGAGATCCATAGACATTTCGAGCTCTAGACCAAACCCTTCGAGTTGCTCGAGATCAAGAGGACCCAGGTAAACGATGGTTGCCAGTGAACGACCTCTGCCGCCGACGCTGAAGTTCAACTCCGGCCAGTCATATCCACGCGAGCGATCCGCGCTGTTGCCATAGGTGTCGACGTACCCGGCTTTTGAGCTGAGCTCCACCCAGTGTCGCTCGTCATTTCTGGGCACCACTGCACACAGAAAATACTTGTTGCGTACTGCTGCCCACTTGAGGTTGCCCCTGGTCTCGAACTCCTGCAGCTCGTCCTCGCCGAAAAGCTCCTCCTTGCTCTCATTCACATAGGCCATGACGCGGGCGCCGGCCAGGTCGACGCCATGGTTCTTCTCGGCGCGATTGATCCCTTGCTGCCAATTGATGAACAGCAATTCCTGGTCGGTGCAGCCACTACAGGTGATGGTCAGGTCAAAAGCGTGTTGGTCGGCGTCGAAACGAAAGGTTTTTTCCAGCTTCCTTCCTCCACCCAGGTCGGCCACCATGCGCAGTTGTCCGGTTTGACCAGACTGCAGTCGGATGGTCTCAGTATCCGCGGCGAATTCGACTTGACTCAGGTCGAGTTCTCGGTCGGATGTCTCAGAGCGAACTCTTGTGGTCAGTTGGCTGGTTCCAAACGGTACCAGCTCGACCGGCTCGCCCGCCTCGCGGTCAAAATTGAGGAGTCGTGCCGACACCAGACTGCCCCCGGAGGAGGAAAACACCAACTCCTGGAGCGGGGTCGTGACGTTGACTTTTCTGGGAACGAACACCGCCTCGTCAGAAGCCGACGATGGTGCTGTTTCCTCTTGCTGCGCCAGAACCCCTCCGGTCGGCTCTTCACTCCGTGACGGCAGTAGTCCTTCGGCCTGGGGCTCTCTGGGTACGGGTTCCCTTTCGCGCTCCTTCTGAGTTGATTGCTCAGCCTCTTCGGAGATCGGGGGAGCCGTCGGTGCAACCCCCGTCAACTCGTAGTAATAGGGCATGAGCAGCAAAATGAGCCCGATCAAGACGAATGCTATTATGGTTCTCTTTTCTTCCATGTGATTCAGTCGACCGGGTCGTAGCCGTGTCCGCCAAAGGGATGACAGCGCAACAGGCGCCGCACCGCTCTGGCCGATCCTGTGAGCGCTCCGTGCGCTTCAAGGGACCTGATGGCGTATTCGGAACAGGTGGGATGAAACCGACAGGCTGGAGGCAAGTAGGGCGACAGACAAGCCCGGTACACGCGCACGAGCCAAATAAGTACGTGCCTCATGTATCTCCACTCTCGGACAGTCTGCGCACAAGCCCTCTGAATTCGAGCTCCAGCTGCGAAAACGCAGCCAGGACGGCTCCGGGCTGAGGAAATATGACTATGTCAGTTGGGTCAGGGCAGCAGTGGCGGTAGGCAACTCGCAAACGTCGTTTGAGGCGGTTGCGCAGCACGGCTTTGCCGAGGGACCTCCTGACGGCCATGACCAGGCCGGGAGGGTCGCCCCCCGGACGGATCCAAAGGTTCGATCCCTTGACCCAGCCCCTGCGTTTCCCGTTCACTCACGTATCAGCGCGCGCGCTCACACAGCCAGGCGTTTGCGGCCCTTGCGGCGGCGGCGTGCGATAATCGCTCGACCGGCCGGTGTGCGCATGCGTTTGCGAAACCCGTGTTTGTTCCGGCGTTTGCGATTACTGGGTTGAAAGGTCCGTTTCAACGCTGTTGTCTTTCATCGATTCGGTAAGATTCTCGAGCCAACCAATTTAACGGTTGTCGAGAAACCTGTCAATCAATCGGTCCGGTGCGCGGGTTGGTTTCTCCAGTTGTGCGGGTCCATACCATAAACTCAAAATTTCCTCAGGTGAAGTCTTGACGGAAGCACTCGTGTTCGCTAACATCCAGCCCCCTCTCCCCTCATTACACCTACGTCGAATTCACAATGCCCCATGACTCCCAGGAACTATGGGCCAGATGTCTGCTGAACATCGAGCGTCAGATGCGCCCCCAAAGCTTCAACACCTGGTTTCGTCCCACCAAGGCGCTCCGCTTCGACGCGGACATTCTGGAAATCGAAGTCTCGAGCTCCTACTTTGCAGACTGGGTCGAAAGCACCTACATAGACCTCATACAACGCGCTGTCGATCAGGAAACCAGCCTCACCCCCCGAATCACCTTCGCGGTAGCGGATGACGGTCCCGCACAACCGGCGGTAGCCGCCCCCGCTGCCAGAGCGGGAACTCTGGCCGTTAGCCAGGTACCGATCACAATCGCCGCCGACACGCGAGTGGCAACACAAGTTGCCGAGCGTGAGTCGGCTGCAAGACCGGAACCAGATCCAGCTCCAGTCAGGTCGGTGCCGACCTCGACGCCACCGGCATCCGATGCAGAGACCTGGTCCAGCCGGTTGCCTTTCACACCACTCAATGTCCGCTATACCTTCGACTCGTTTGTGGTCGGTGAGGGTAATCGTTTCGCCCATGCCGCCGCCTCTGCGGCGGCCAAGTCTCCCGGCCGCACCCAGTTCAATCCCCTGGTTATTTACGGAGGCGTGGGCCTGGGTAAGACCCACCTGCTGCAGGCGATCGGCCATTATGCTCTATCCCAGCAGAGCGGACTGACTGTGGCCTACGTACCGTCCGAGAAGTTCATGAGCGATTTCATCGAATCGCTGAAGACCCGCAACACGGCTGAGTTTCAGCGACTCTACCGCAGCGCGGATCTCCTGCTCGTCGACGACATCCAATTCCTGCTCAAAGGCGAGCATACGCAGAACGAGTTCTTTCACACCTTCAATGCGCTGCACCAGAACGGCAAACAGATCGCCATGACCTGCGACAGTCCACCCGGCGAATTGGAGGGACTGGAAGAGCGGCTCATATCCCGCTTTCAGTGGGGGTTGGTGACCAGCATCGAACCACCGGATCTTGAGACCCGTATCGCCATCTTGCACCAAAAGGCGGAGATCAACGGGATTCATCTGACCGAGGAAGTCGCCAATTTTCTCGGCAACTATATCAGCTCCAACATCCGCGAACTCGAAGGCACCCTAAACCATATCATGGCGTATTGCGCCGTTAACCAGGTCGAACTCAACGTCGACGCGGCGCGCAAAATCGTGCAGGAAAGAGTTCCGCCGGAGTCAGCCCACCTCAGCATCGAGGGCATACAAAGAGTAGTGGCTGAACATTTCAACCTGACCCTGGAGCTGTTGATAGGCAAAACCCGCAAGCAGGAAGTGGCCACTCCAAGGCAGATCGCCATGTTTCTGGCCAAGCGATTGACGAAGAGCCCCTTGAAGGTTATCGGATTACATTTCGGTAACCGCGACCACAGCACCGTCATCCATGCCGTGCAGACAGTCGAAAAGAAGTGCGACGAAGATACCGAATTCGCGCGCGTCGTCGACAGCTTGTCGGAGCTTCTTCAGCAAACCCCGCAGCAGTAGCTACCCGCAGGCGGTGCCCGTCATCCGTCTGCGGAAACCGCCTCTACTACTCAATCACCTCCAGGGGTATGCTCCCATGCCCACAAACGTCTTTCGATTAGCGGATTTCGTATCAGAATAAACTTATCCACATTTTTCTCGATTGTGCATGTCAACGGGAGCTTGGATGGTGTGGATATAAGTGTGGATAACCCCTCACGCCCGGAATCGTGTTCGAAAGTGGCCTGAACCTAGTGCCACACGCCCGGTTATCAACACTCTGTGATTCCATGTGTGATTCTGTTATCGTAGTTTAATTATATATAAAACAATAACTTAAAAACTATACTCCGGTTGCGGACAAGAATTCTCAACATATCAACAAGACCGACTAGAACGAGTACGTACAAAACCAAGAACAGATAGATAATTCTAGAACAATGGATTGTGGATAAAGAACCTCCGCAGTCAACCTGTGGAAACAAACGAATCCAGGGACAACCTCTTGTTCATCATCATTTAGAAGGTGTTTCTTTAAATTCATATATTTACAATATGTTATGACACTACACGAAACTGGAAGGACACGGCCGCCCAAATTGACAACAAACGGACGTACATCTATATTATATTGATTAACATACGTCGGATTTTCGGGATGAATACCCATGAAATTGTCTGTAGATCGAAGTGAGTTGTGGAAGGGCATCAGCACTGTCCTGGACGCAGTGCCGTCCAAGCCAGCTCAGCCGGTACTCTCCAACCTTCTACTGGATGCTGGTGAAGGCGGAGTAACGCTAGGTGCGACTGATCTAGATTTGTCCATGTCGACGAGGATTAGTGCTCAGGTTGATCAACCGGGGCGAGTGGCTGTTCCGGCCAGGACATTGGCTGAAATCGCGCGAGAATGGCCTGAGAGCGTCCTGAACGTATCTGTGGAGGACGGACGGTTCGTTGTCAGCGGCTCACTCGGTCAGGACAAAGGTGAGGGACGCTACAGTCTGGCAACCGCACCCCCCGAAGAGTTTCCAGAAATGCCAGACTCGATCGATGGCGTGACAGTCGATTTCGAGGAAGTCGGGATTTCTGATGGTCAATTGCTCAGGTCCATGATCGACAAGACGAGTTTCGCCGTTTCTCGAGACGAAACCAGGCCGGTCCTCAACGGGGTGTTGTGGCGCCTTGAGGCCGAGCACATGGCGATGGTCGCCACCGATGGCAGCCGATTGGCTGAATTCAAGCAGCAGTGGAATGGATCTGGGATCGATGGGCTGGGTGAGGGGACCGAAGTAATACTTCCTCCACAGGTTTGCGCGCAGATCAGCAAATTGCTGGAGGGCTCTCCGGAATTGAAAAAAGTTACGGTCGGATCCAGTCAGGTTCTGTTCGAGCTCGGTGAAACCCGGCTACTGTCTCGCTTGATCGAAGGACCCTACGTCGACTACGAGCAAGTCGTACCGCGGGAGAATGACAAGAGTCTGACCGTCCCGGTGGATGAGATGCTTCCAGCAGTAAGGAGAGTGTCCATTCTCTCAAGCTCGTACACGCACCAGGTACGGATGGCCCTCAGCGACGACGCCGTGGAGCTGAACGCGTCCAGTCAGGAGATTGGCGGAGAAGCCCGGGAGCAAATACCGGGGCAGTACGCGGGGGAAGCGCTGGAGCTGGCCTACAACGCGCAATACCTGATAGAAATCCTGCGGAAGATGGGAGCGGGCAATGTCGTCTTCGATCTGCGCGACTCCGTAACAGCGGCCATCGTGCGCCCCAGTGTGCAGGCCGAGGGAGAAGAGTCGTACTACTTGCTGATGCCGATGCGTCCAAGCAGCTGATGATGCATCCGCGTGCGACTCCACCGGCTGACGCTAAAACCCTACAGAAACCTAAAGGAAATTGAGCTCTGCCTGGATGGGAGCGCCATCCTCATCGTCGCCGACAACGGTCAGGGCAAGAGCAATATTCTGGAGGCGATCTCGTACCTGTCGATAGGCAAGTCGATTCGCGGATCTCGGGACCAGGAGATCGTTCCGCACGGCGGCGACTTTTTCGACATCAAGGCCCATTGGCGGGATGGCGATCGAGATCGTGAGCTGAGAGTTTTCTACGGGACAACGGACGGTAAACGGGGGTTCGTAGACGGCGTGGCACTGGAACGTGTGTCCGAGGTTGTGAGTCAGTTTCAATCAGTGCATTTCGCCCCGGAGGACGTCGCGCTGGTGCTGCGCTTCGGGCCGCAACGCAGACGTCTGCTCGACATCCTGGTGTCGCAATCAGATGTCAATTACCTGCAGGGGTTGCAGCGATTCCAGCGTGTTCTGACTCAACGCAATCACTATTTGCGCGGATGCAGGGGGCGAGGGCCGGTCGCGGATGAAATCGACGTGTGGGATGGCCAACTGGCTCGAAGCGGTGGAATGATTCGTCGGGCCCGCCTTCAGGCGCTGACCGAACTTGCCACCCACGTAGAGGACTACTACCGAATTTTCTCCGATGACGCGGAGCAGGCCGGGATCGTCTACAGGGGAACACCGATCGACGCCGGCACGGACGTGCCATCCGATGAGGAATCCGCCGACGAGTTGCGCGGTGAGTTGTTGGAGGCGCGCCACCAGGAAGTCAGGGTCGGCTACACGTGCAAGGGGCCACACAGGGATTTGTTCGGATTTCAACTCGACGAGGTCGCTGCCGATTCATTCGGCTCGCAGGGACAACTCAAGAGCCTGCTACTGGCATGGAAGATGGCGGAACTGCGGTTTCTCGAGGCCCGCAGTGGGCAGCTTCCGGTATTGCTGCTGGACGATGTTTTTTCGGAGCTCGACAGTCGGCGCACGGATGCCGTGTTGCAGAGTGTCGACCAGCTGGATCAAGTCGTTTTCACCGCTCCAAAGGATCCGAGCGGAACACTGCCATCAGGCTTCAAACAGATCAGCCTGGCCAATTGAGGATGGACGAAACCAGAGAGCCTTCCGAGGCGGAGGGCATCGGCAGCCTGCTAAAGGCCGTAATCGGCGACCTGGGCATGGAGGAGAAGATGGCGCAGGCGCAGGCCGTACTCACCTGGCCCGAGGTAGCCGGCCCGGAGCTGGCCTCGCGATCGAGGGCGCTGCGGGTGCACCACGCCCGTCTCGAGGTCGCAGTACCCTCGGCGGTATGGCGCACGCAATTGAGCTTTGTCAAGGCTGATCTGGTCAGGCGCATAAACGAGCGCATCGGCTCACCCACCATCAAGGACATTCGGTTGGTGAGCAAACCGGCCACTGAGGATCCCTTTCCCCGGGGAACCGGCCGGACACAATAGACCCCGCGCCGGAGAGCGATTTACCGCCCCGGCTGTCCCGGAAAAGACAGGAGTGCGAAAAGGATGTCGGAACCCGCCAGAGAAATCGCCGAAACGCAGACGAACGGGGATACGACCGGCACGGACGGACACAACGGAGCCGCAGAGACCGAGTACACGAGCGATGCAATTCAGGTTCTGAAAGGACTCGAAGGGGTTCGCAAACGCCCGGCCATGTACATCGGCGACACCGGTGAAGGCGGACTTCACGAGCTCGTCAAGGAGATCGTCAACAACTCCATCGACGAGGCCATGGCGGGCCGCTGTTCCCGCATCGGTGTGACGGTGCGCAGTGATGGCAGTGTCGAAATATGGGACGACGGCCAGGGCATTCCGGTGGGAATGCACCAGGGGGAAAACAAGTCGGGTGTCGAAGTCGTGATGACGATGCTGCATGCCGGCGGCAAGTTCGACAAGAAGGCTTACCAGGTCTCCGGTGGCCTGCACGGAGTGGGTGCTTCCGTCGTCAACGCCTTGTCGGAGTGGTTGGAAGTCGAAGTCCGCCAGGGAGGCTCGGTCTATCGTCAGCGCTACGCCCGCGGCATCCCAGAAACTGAGCTGGAAGTCATCGGCGAGGCGGATACCTCGGGTACCATCATCCGCTTCAAGCCGGACGCGGAGATCTTCGAGACCGTCGAGTACAACTATGAGATGATCAGCCATCGGTCGCGGGAGTTGGCCTTCCTCAACAAGGGGATTGAGATCGGCGTCTCCGACGAACGCACTGGTGAGTCGGATATCTACCTGTTCGAAGGTGGCGTGATCGAGTTCGTTCGCTTTTTGAATGAAGGCAGGAATCGCCTCCATCCGGAGCCGATCTATCTGGAAGGTCAGCGTGCCGACGTCAGCGTCGAGATCGCCATGCAGTACAACGACGGCTATCAGGAGACCGTCTTCACCTACGCGAACAACATCAAGACGACGGAGGGTGGCACACATCTAGTCGGCTTTCGCGCGGCCCTGACGGGCACGATCAACTCCTACGCCAACCGCAATGAGCTGCTGAAAGGAATCAAGTTCGCACTCTCGGGTGAGGACGTGCGTGAAGGGCTCACGGCCGTCGTCAGCGTCAAGGTACCAGAGCCACAGTTCGAAGGTCAGACCAAGGGAAAACTCGGCAACAGCGAAGTCAAAGGGCTGGTCCAATCACTCACCTCAGAAGCGCTGGGCCAATACCTGGAGGAGAACCCGGATATCGCCAAGCGCGCCGTCTCCAAGATTATCGAGGCGGGTCGGGCACGCGAAGCGGCGCGCAAAGCCCGCGAGCTCACACGCCGCAAGGGGATCCTGGATGGTGGCTCGTTGCCTGGAAAGCTAGCCGATTGCTCCAACCGCAACCGCGATGAGACCGAGATCTACCTGGTAGAGGGCGATTCAGCCGGCGGTTCAGCAGCCCAGGCTCGGGACCAGGCGTTCCAGGCTGTTCTGCCGATGTTCGGCAAGCTCTTGAATGTCGAGAAGGCGCGCATAGATCGAGTTCTGGGAAACGACAAGCTGCTTCCCGTCATTTACGCGCTGGGAGTCGGCATCGGCGAGGAGTTCGACTACTCCGGTTTGCGCTATGGCAAGGTCATCATCATGGCGGACGCTGACGTCGACGGGAGTCACATCCGGGCGCTGCTGCTGACCTTCTTCTTCCGCTACATGCGGGAGGTGATCGAACGCGGCAATATCTATCTGGCACAACCGCCGCTGTACCTGGTGAAGCGCGGCAAGCAGGAGCTCTACGCCTACGACGAGGCCGAGCGAGCCGTCAACATCGAGAAGATCAAGGGCGATGGTGACGGTCGCGGTATCATGATCCAACGCTACAAAGGACTCGGCGAGATGAATCCGGATCAATTGTGGGAAACGACCATAAACCCGGCGACCCGAACCCTGCTTCAGGTCACCATCGAAGACGCAGTCGAAGCCGAACACCTGTTCACGTTGTTGATGGGAGAGCAGGTGGAGCCGCGGCGCCAATTCATCGAAGAGCACGCACTCGAAGTGAAAAACCTGGACATCTAGGACGACGCGAAAGCCATGCCTGAAGAACGGGAATCGAAGACCCTTCCAATAAGAATCGAAGAAGAGCTCAAGACCTCCTTCATCTCGTACTCCATGTCGTTCATCCTGGCGCGTGCCCTGCCGGATGTGCGCGACGGCCTCAAGCCGTCACAGCGTCGCATTCTGGTGGCGATGAACGATCTGAATCTGCAACCCGGGCGAGGGTATCGAAAGTGCGCCAAGATCGCTGGTGACACCTCCGGTAACTATCACCCACATGGCGAGGCCATCGTCTATCCGACGCTCGTTCATATGGCCCAGGACTTCCGCCTGCGCTATCCCCTGATCGATGGCCAGGGGAATTTCGGCTCGATCGACGGCTACCCGCCGGCGGCGATGCGATACACCGAGGCGCGCATGAGTCATGCCGCGGTCGAGATGCTGGCCGATCTCGATCGGGACACCGTCGACTACATCGAGAACTACGACGAGACGCGGCAGGAGCCAGAGGTTCTGCCGGCCAAGTTTCCGAATCTGCTGTGCAACGGCTCCGTCGGCATTGCCGTGGGCATGGCCACCAAGATTCCGCCGCATAACATCAGTGAGATCACCGACGCGCTTGAGTTGCTCATCGATAACCCCCAGGCCGAGGTGGCCGACTTGATGGCGCACGTAAAGGCGCCGGATTTTCCCACCGGCGGTGTCATCCACGGCATGCAGGGCGTGCACCAGGCGTATCGGACCGGCCGCGGCATGATCCAGCTGCGAGCTCGCAGCCACGTGGAGACGCGCCGGGACAACCGCGAGGATATCGTCATCACGGAGATTCCCTACCTCGTGGACAAATCGGGACTGCTCGAAAAGATCGCCGATCTGGTACGTGGTAAAACGATCGAAGATATCTCCAACATCCGTGATGAGTCAGGACGCGACGGATTGCGGATCGTCATCGAACTCAAGCGCGACGCCCACTCGGAAGTGGTTCTCAACCGACTCTATGCCCATAGCATGCTGCAGACGACCTTCGGCGTCATGATGCTGGCCGTCGTCAAAGGCCGGCCAGAGACGCTCAACCTCAAGCAGATGCTCGAGCACTACATAGAGCACCGGCATGATGTGGTCTTGCGCCGAACCCGCTTCGACCTCAACAAGGCCGAGGCCAGAGCTCACGTGTTGGAGGGGTTGCGCATAGCGTTGGACAACATCGACGCCGTGATCGCGACGATCCGGGCATCCGCCAATCCCGAAGTAGCCCGCACAGCCCTGATGGGGGAGTTCCAGCTCAGCGAGATCCAGGCGCAGGCTATTTTGGTCATGGCGTTACAGCGGCTTACCGGACTCGAGCGCGACAAGATCGAGGAAGAGTACAAGGAGCTGATGGAAACGATCGCGCGACTCAAGCATATCCTGGAGAATCGTGACGAGCAGATGCGGATTCTCAAGGAAGAGCTCGGCGAGATCAAAGAGAAGTTCGGCGACGAACGGCGGACCGAGATCGTCTACGCGGCCGAAGAGTTCGTGATTGAGGATCTGATCACTAAAGAGGATATGGTGGTGACGATCTCGAAATCCGGCTACGTCAAGCGCATGTCGCCCAACGCTTATCGGGTGCAGAATCGAGGTGGACGCGGAGTTCGGGGCATGGCGACCAAAGAAGAGGATTATGTCGAGCATCTCTTCATTGCCTCCACCCATGCCTATATCCTTTTTCTGACCTCAAAGGGACAGTGCCGGTGGCTCAAGGTGTATCGGATTCCCGAAGGGGAACGCACCGCCCGCGGTCGTCCCGTGGTCAACCTGCTCGACATGAGCACGGAGGATGTGATCTCAGCGATCGTCACCGTCGACGAATTCACGCGAGATCGCTACCTGTTCACGGCAACGCGTCAGGGGATCGTCAAGAAGACCGTGCTGTCGGCTTACGGCAACGTGCGCCGCGACGGCATTATCGCGCTGAAAATTCAGGATGACGACGATCTGATCGACGCCGCCATCACCGACGGTGAGCAGGATATTGCCCTGGTGACTCGCAACGGCATGACCGTGCGTTTTCACGAGAGTGATGTGCGGCCGACCGGACGGGTGTCTACCGGCGTCAAAGGAATTGCGTTGCGCGGCGACGACGAAGTCGTGGACATGGTCGTCCTCAATGAGGAAGGATCGATGCTGACGCTGAGCGAAAACGGTTTCGGCAAACGCACCGATCTGACCGAGTACCCTCGAATCCATCGCGGCGGCAAGGGGGTCATCGACATCAAGACCACCGAGCGCAACGGACGGGTCGTCGCCTGCAAGCAGGTCACCGATGACGACGAAGTGATGGTGGTGACCGGAAACGGCATCATGATCCGGATTCCGGTGGAGGGCATTTCACGCATCAGCCGCAATACCCAGGGTGTCCGTTGCATCAACCTGGACGAGGGGGACCACGTCATCGATATGACCCGAGTGGCACAAAGCAGCGACGTGGGAGCCGACGATGACGCGGATCGCGATGATGCGGATCGCGGTGACGCGGATCGCGGAGACGCGGATTCAGGCAATGGTCAGGCGGCTGCCGATAGTGATGTGGAGGACGGCGGCCAGGAAAATTGACGCTGTGAAAAACTGAAGGCTATATTTTGCCTACGCGGCACAGTTTGTCGCGTCCGCGACGGGTTTGCCGCGATCTGGCACAGGGAGGGCTAGTCCTAATTGGTAAGGCAGCGGTCTTGAAAACCGCCGGGTTAATCACCCTTGAGGGTTCGAGTCCCTCGCCCTCCGCCAAATGTGAAGGAGCTGTCTTATGGGAGAGGTGACCGAGTGGCCGAAGGTGGCAGCCTGCTAAGCTGTTGTAGGGGGTAACTCCTACCGAGGGTTCGAATCCCTCCCTCTCCGCCATCTTTACTGCCCTCTCGTCCAATGGTAGGACACATGACTCTGGATCATGTTATCGGGGTTCGAATCCCTGGGGGGCAGCCATTGAATAAAGCCCTTGAAGCGCGCGAATGATTGCTTCAGGGGCTTTCTTATTGCATACCGCGAAAGACACCTGACAACTAGGCGTGATGAAGACGAGAGAGAACGCAACTGCCTGGTTACTGATGGCGCCTGCTCTGCTGGTGCTGGCAGTCTTCGGCATCTTCCCGATCTTCTACGCGTTTTACGTCAGCCTTCACGCCTGGCGCATCCGCCAGGGAGAGGTGGTGGGCCTGGGCCACTATCTGAGGGCGCTGGGAGATCCGGCTCACCTGGGACTCGCCGTCTTGGCCGCCGCACTCATCTGGCTGGCCTGGCGTTGTGGACGACGCAGTTCGACAACTGGAGAGGAAGAAGGACGGACGGACCCATCCAGAGCATGGGTTGTGGCGAGTATCGTGCTCATGACCGCAGCGGTTGTCGCCCTGGCCATCGCCTTGGCGGGTCTTGCCGACAGCGGCGATCTGAGGCTCTACAACGGCTTCAAGATTACCCTGTTTTACGTGTTGGGCACGATCCCGGCCGAAATCAGCATTTCGATGGTTCTTGCGTATCTATTGTTCAGAGCACAGAGGGGAAAGGGCGTTTTCCGAATGCTCTTTTTTCTGCCCTATGTCACGCCGATGATCGCTACGGCTGTAGTGTTCCGGACGATTTTCAGCCCGCATCCGTCATCGATAGCGAACAGGTTCTGGGGTTGGTTCGGCCTGGACAATCAACGCTGGCTGTTCGAGGGGCGTTCGGTGGTGGCGCTGCTGCTGGAGGGGTTCGGCGTGGGAGCGCCCGAGTGGGTGAATGATCTGTTTCCCAGTCTGGCCCTCGTCTCCATCATCCTCTACAACATCTGGGTTTACGTGGGATATAACACCGTGATCATGCTGGCGGGTCTCAGCGCCATCCCACGACACTTCTACGAAGCGGCCGCCATCGACGGGGCCTCGGCCATACGCAGCTTTACCCACGTGACGCTGCCGTTGTTGTCGCCCACCCTGTTCTTCCTAACTCTGGTCGGCGTCATCGGCACCTTCAAGGCCTTCAACCATATCTACATCATGCGCTCGGCCGGAGCGCAGGACTCCGTCGATGTGCTTCCCGTCGTCATCTTCGACCAGATCTACCAGTTCCATGATGCCGGCTATGCGTCGGCGTTGGCCCTGATCCTGTTCGGTGCCATTCTGTTGCTAACGGTGCTGCAAAACCGGCTGCTGGGGCAGCGGGTCTTTTACGGAGACTGAATGGACACCGGCCGCAACAAGAAGAAGATCGTGCTCACGGTCGGGTTGGTGGGTGGTGGACTCATCGCCGCACTTCCTTTCGTCTGGATGCTGTTGGCGTCCATGATGACGAGGAGCGAGACGCTCAGGCGAGTGTTCTTGCCCGAGCACATTCAATGGGATAACTACGT
Organism: Candidatus Latescibacterota bacterium; assembly: GCA_965248265.1. Lineage (GTDB taxonomy): Bacteria > Latescibacterota > UBA2968 > UBA8231 > UBA8231 > CBDFJF01. The sequence goes on along the minus strand of CBDFJF010000001.1, from coordinate 2,953,299 downwards.
TAAGGCCTGGAGTGAGGAAGACTTCGGCTCGTACTTCGAGAATTCTCTCATCATCGCGGCGCTCCAGGTCGGCGGCACGCTGCTGTTTTCGCTGATGGCCGCCTACCCGTTGGCGAGAATGACCTTTCGCGGCCGAGAAGCCGTCTTCATCATCATTCTCGCCACGCTCATGGTCCCGGAGACGGTGACGATGGTGCCCAACTTCCTCACTGTGACCTGGCTGCATCAGCATACTCCTATCGGCTGGATCAACAACTGGCCCGCCCTGACCATTCCGTTCATGGCCAGCGCCTTCACCATCTTCCTGTTGCGGCAATTCATGCGTGGTATCCCTACCGAGTTGTGGGAGGCGGCCCGCATCGACGGGGCAGGACACCTGCGATTTCTCTTCCAGATAGTATTACCCTTGTGTCGCGCGCCGTTGCTGACGGTGGGTATGTTGACCTTCATCGGTTCCTGGAACGCGCTGGGATGGCCTCTGCTGGTGACAAACACCCCGGAGTGGAGGCCGATCTCCGTGGCGCTGCTGAAGTTCGTCAGTGAGGCAGGCGCCGAGGTGCATCTGCAAATGGCCGGCGCTGTGATCGCTACGATTCCAGTGCTGCTGTTGTACGCATTGATCCAGAAGGAGTTTACTGAGGGCATATCGATGTCAGGAACGAAGGGGTGACGATGCGGGTTCTCGTGAGGACGGGTTTCATGCTTGCCCAATGCCTTCTACTGGCTTGCGGAGGCGGTGGCCGTGGGAAAAGCGACGTCATGGTCGATCCAGACGCCATCGAGTTGAGTGCTGATCAACCAGTCAAGGTGGTTTTCTGGTACCAGCACTCGCGTGAACGTGAGGAAGAGCTGCAGAAGATGATCGCTGAGTTCAACGAATCGAACGGACTCGGCATCACGGTTCAGGGGGAGTATTCGGGTAACTACGGCGATATCTACAACAAGATGATGACGGGGTTACAGGGAGGGGCGCTGCCGAATCTGCTCGTCGCCTACCAGAATCAAGCGTTGCTGTACCACGAAGCCGACGGGCTCGTCGACTTGAATCGCTATATCGGTTCGTCACGCTGGGGGTTGACGGCAGAGCAACGAGCCGATTACATCGCCAGCTTCATGGATCAGGACCGAGCCGGAGACGGGGCGCAAATCGGTTTTCCGCCCAATAGATCGCTCGAAATCATGTACTACAACGCCGATTGGCTGGCCGAGTTGGGTGAGCGCGAACCGCCGCGGACGTGGCCGAAGTTCGCGCGTCTGTGCAGTCTTGCCCGTGACCGGCCGTTCAGCCGATCCGAGCACAAGGAGCGGAGCCTGGGGTTCATCTACGATTGGGACGCGAGCAGGCTGGCGACGATGGTGTACAGCCGCGGCGGTGAACTGGTGAACGACGGCCGCTACCAGTTCGACTCGCCTCAAGCCCGGCAAGCCCTGGAGTTGATGCAGACATTGATCGGGGAGGATGCAGCCGAACTGATGAGCGGTCCCTACGGCGACCAGGAGGAATTCGTCGTGGGGACGAGTCTGTTCATGATCCGGTCCTCCTCTGGACTTCCGTTCGTGCGCAGCGCCATCGAGGAGGGGGGGTTGTCCTTCGACTGGCAGGTCGCACCGCCGCCGTACGTCGGTGATCAACCTGTCATGAACGTGTACGGCGCCAGCTTGTCCGTTTGCCGCGCCACCCCGCATGAGGAGTTGGCATCATGGCTGTTCCTGAAGTGGTTCACGGCTCCGGCGCAGCAGGCGCGTTGGGCACGGGCCAGCAATTACTTCCCGGTGCGACACAGCATGGTGGAGGAACTCAACGCCTACTTCGAGGAGTACCCGAGGTACCGGACGGTCTTTGAGCTGCTGCCCTTCGGCAAGTCCGAGCCCAACATGGCCGGGTACCAGGTAGTTCGCCGCAACGTCGAGCAGGTCGTGGTGGCAGTAGCCCAGGGCGCTGACATCGACCAGGCGCTCAAGAAGCTGGATGAAGACGCGAATGCCACTCTCGGCGGGTACTGAGCACGGCCGACAGGGCCAGCGGCCGAACGTCGTCCTCTTCCTCACCGATCAGCAGCGCTGGGACACGACCGGGCTGCACGGCAACCCGATGGGGTTAACGCCGAATTTCGACCGACTCGCCCACGCACATACGCATGTCGCGCACTCCTTCACATGCCAGCCCGTTTGCGGCCCTGCCCGCTCCTGCATGCAGACCGGCCAGTACGCGACATCGACAGGATGCTACCGAAACGGCATCCCCTTGCCGGCGCATAGCCGCACGCTGGCACACTATTTTGCCGAGGCGGGATATCAGACCGGGTACATCGGCAAATGGCATTTGCATGATTCAAGCGTTCACGGCCCAGTGCCGGCGGATCGTCGCTTTGGGTACGACTATTGGCTGGCGTCGAACGTCCTGGAGTTTACTTCACACGAGTACGACACCGTCCTGTATGATAGCCAGGGCAACGAAGTGAAGCTGCCCGGCTACCGGGTCGATGCGTTGGCCGATGCCGCCATACGCTATATCGATGCCAAGAAAGAGGATCCCTTCTTCCTGTTTCTCTCATTCATCGAGCCTCATCATCAAAACGATGTAGATGACTATCCCCCTCCCGAGGGCTACCGTGAGCGTTTCACCGGTGGTTGGATGCCGCCGGATCTGGCAGCCCTTGGAGGCTCAGCGCACCGTCACCTGGGCGGTTACTACGGTCAGGTCAAACGCCTTGACGAAGCCCTGGGTCGGGTGTGGGATGCGTTGGTCAGTCTCGGTCTTGAAGAGGATACGGTGTTGCTGCAGACCTCCGATCACGGCTGTCACTTCCGCACACGTAACAGTGAGTACAAGCGTTCATGTCACGAAAGCTCCATACGTGTGCCCACCATGCTGGCTGGACACGGCTTTCGCAGCGGCGGCATGGTGCATGAGCTGATCAGCCTCATCGACCTGCCTCCGACCCTATTGGACGCGGCCGGTCTACAGGTGCCGGAGCAGATGGCCGGGCGCTCCATATTGCCGTTGTTAAGGGGAGATCGAGATGGGTGGCCTGAAGAGGTGTTGGTTCAGGTCAGTGAATCACAAACCGGTCGGGCAGTGCGCACGCGTCGATGGAAGTACGGCGTTGACGCGCCCGGAGTGGATGGGCGGTGGGAGATGGCGTCGCCGCGCTACGTTGAGCAGTTTCTGTACGATCTGCAGTCTGATCCGTATGAACTCGAGAACCTGGTGGGCAAGGAGAGTTTGGGGCAGGTGAAGGAAGATTTACGGGTACGGCTGCAGCGGCGCATGGTGGAGACGGGAGAGGACCAGCCCGTGATAGAATCATACACAGGAGCAGGTAGATGAAGACGGAGCAAGTGGATCTACTCGTGATCGGGGCAGGACCCGCCGGGCAGAAGGGAGCCATCCAGGGAGCCAAGGGGGGTCTCAAGGTCGTCGTCGCCGATCGCCTCGGGTTGCTTGGTGGTGCCTGCCTCAACCATGGCACCGTACCGTCGAAGGCTCTGCGTCAGGCCATTCTGGATATGACCGGTTTCATTCACTCGGGGTACCACGGAGGCGAGGGACCTCAGCACGAGATATCCTTCGATGAACTCAGGTCACGCGTAAACAAGGTGATCGAGGATGAGAATCGGGTTCTGAGCGAGCAATGCGAGGCAAACGATATTGGCACCGCCTTCGGAACGGCACACTTCACGGACGAGCACATTGTTGAAGTCATGAATGAGGCCGGCCAGGTGAGCGCCCGCTTCGAGGCCGACAAGGTCCTCATCTCCACTGGGTCCAGACCGCGCCACCCCATCGACCTGCCAGAAGAGCCCGACCTGTTCCTGGATTCCGATGAGATCTTCCGCATGAACAGCCTGCCCAAGTCACTGATCATATTGGGCGGTGGGATCATCGGCTGTGAGTACGCCACCATGTTCGCGGCCCTGGGCATCGAGGTCATTCTCATGGACCGGCGCGACGACCTGCTGCGGATGCTGGACCTGGAAATATCCCAAGCATTCGCCGACTACATACACCAGATGTCGGGATTGTCCGTGAGACTGGGCGAGGGCATCGATGCGTTGCGCAAGAGCGCCGATGGCAGAGCGGAGGTCGTGCTCAAGGAGGGGGGCAGTCTGGTGGCGGACCGCCTGTTCTATTCCATGGGCCGTATCGCCAACGTCGATGGGCTCGGATTGGACAAGGCGGGAATCGAGCTGGACAAGCTGGGATACATTCCCGTGAACGCGCTGTTTCAGACCACTCAACCGCACATTTATGGCGCAGGGGATGTCATCGGGCCGCCGGCGCTGGCATCCACATCCGTGGAGCAGGGTCGTCTGGCGATCCGCAACGCCCTGATGATCAAAAGTCATCACTTCCCCGAATTCTTTCCCTACGGGATCTACACTATTCCAGAAATCTCCAGCGTGGGGCCGACGGAAGAAGAACTGAAGGATATCGGAGTGCATTACGAGGTCGGTCGGGCGCTCTATTCCGAAATGGCGCGCGGACCGATAGCCGGCGACACCCAGGGGATGATCAAGCTCATCTTCCACGCTCAGACGCTTGAAATGCTGGCCGTCCACATCATCGGTACCATGGCGACGGAGCTCATTCCGATCGGGCAGATGGCGATCAACCTGCGAGTCAAGGCCGACTACTTCGTCGACACGATCTTCAACTATCCAACCTTCGCTGAAGGCTACAGAATCGCGGCTTTAAACGGGCTGAATCGGCTGGAGGGTCCCGGGACCGCCAAATGGTCCTGAGGACCCGGAGGGTCCTCCCTTTACCAGTAGGCGATGGCTTCGGCGATCTCTCCGAGCGCGTTGCCGTTCCAGGTGACGTCGGCCAGAATGGTAAGGGAATGGGTCTGAAAGGACTGCGGAAAGTGGACGTGGATCTCGCGCACGGTCTTTTCCCCGGCCTCGAGCTGTAACTCGATCTGGACGGGATCGATTTCGACTCCCTCAACGGAGCGAAAGCGCAGCATGCATGAGCTGGGCTGCGGCTCGTGGTTCTTCATCCACACATGGAAGTCACGCTTCTCTCCGGGGTGGACACGTGTTTTGTAGGGATAAAACTCGATCCAACGCGGGTCCATGCCCGCATCGGCATGCTCCCTCCCCACGACCTTCGTGAACAGCGCTTGCCAGCGCTGCATCCAACTATTCCACTCTTCCATTTTTTCCGCATCACAATCGACGGCGCCACCATGGCCGGTCAACAACACGTCCGGCCGATGTGCGAGAATCCGTTGAGGAATGCTGGCGTAGGTTGACAACGGCGTCCTGTTCTTGGGAATGAAGGAGTGAATGTATTCCCGTCCAATCTCCCTGAAGGATTTCCCGGAAATCGCATCACCCATCGCCACGTAGGTCCGGCCATCGACGTTGAAGCGGATGTGCTGGTCGTAGACCGTCTGGCCGGGATGAGGCTCGATGAAGAAATGGAGGCCGCGCCAATCGAAGGGCTCCGCCGGCATCACCGCTCGTGTCACGGTCAGGCCCTGCGGTACCAGACAGGGCATGTCATAACGCTCTGGATTCTGCAACAGATCGCGGCAGGCCATCGACGATACCACCTGGGTGTCATAGCGAGCCCGCAGCGCCGGGTACCCGGCCAGGTGGTCGTCATGGTAGTGCGTGGGCAGAAAAAACTCGACCGTGCGGATTCCCAGCTCGGATTCCAGATGTGGCGTTATGTGATCGATGAAGCGGTGTGGGTTAGCGCCTATCGGGGCGTTGGAGGTGTAACCACAGTCGATGAACAGGCCATGGCCTTCATCGTCGCGGACGATGTAGCTGTTGGCCGACGAGTTGGTTACCTCGAACACATGAGGGCTGAGCTCGCGAAACTGCGGCTGGAATCGCTGGTAGGGGGTTCCATTGAACATTTCCCAGATCTCGGCCAGATCGGCCCGCAACCCATCGATGGCCTGTGGACCCGACTCGAAGGGTTCGCCATGCCCCGGCAAGATCAGGTCTACATGGAGGGCGGCGACTGTATCGAGGCTTTCGATCAGGTTCACGTGGCCCTGAAAGTCCATGTACTTCCACTGACACCAGTAGTAATCGCGCATCTTACCTGGTGCATACAAGAGATCGCCACAGGCGAGCACTCTGCGGCCGTCAATCTCGAACAGATAACCGCTTCCGCCGACGGTGTGACCGGGCAAGGGGACGACCTCGAAGGAAAGATCCTGCCAGTTGATGGTGTTGTAATCGAAGGCAAACCGGCTTTTCTCGAGGTCCGCCAGCGGGCTGAAGCAGGGATAGTAGGAAGTGTAGTTGTCGAAGAGGTCATAGCCGGCCCGCAGCAAGTCAGCTTCCTCAACAAGGCGGCGCTCGACAAACGGTGCGATAATCTGGGCCCCCTGACGCTCCCAGGTATGAGCCGATGAGCATTGGTCGCGGTGGAAGTGAGTGAGCAAAACCTGCTCGACCTGTGGCAAGGTTCGCGCCGATTGGGAACCAGGCGACATATGGGTGCCGCAGTCGATCAATGTCGTCGCGTCATCGCCGAGGATGGCATAGATGCTGCAGGTGTCTTCCAGCCAGATCAACCGGTCGCTCAATTTGCGCATGAGAGATTTCGTTTTAGTCAGATAGCCGGCGGTGGGTGTGGATAAATGTGGATAAGACAGACGGTTTTGTGGACAACCTGAGAAATGAAGATAACTCTTTTATAGACAGACGGTAAGGCCTCATTTTTCTGGTCTCGAATACCCATCTGGGTCCTGTTTATCCACATCTTCCACACCTGTGTTGAATGATCTTTCCACAAATCAGCTGTGAGTCCCCTTCATTCACCTGACCGCCGAGTCTTGCGATGGACCAACGTCACATCGCAGAGCAGCCAAAACGGGATTCAGTTGCGTCTGTTACCCGTGGTTTTTTCATTTTCTTATCTTGGAAAAGGTAAGTGCAGTCTCTACAGTGCCTTCCATTCGAAGCAGCTGATGGCCGAACAGAGCAAATTCAGCGGCCCATGGGCCGCCCTCCCGGTTCCGTGGACGGACGAGGATCAGTTCGACGAGGCCACATACCGCGCCGACGTGGTTTCCTGCTGTGAGGCGGGAATCCCCGGTATCTGTAGCGGGATGCCAGGGGGTGAGTTCTACGCCATGGAGCTGGAAGAGTTCAAGCTGCTCAATCAGGCCATGATCGAAGAGTGTCGCAATCGCGGCATTCCGACCATGGTTGGATGTACGGCCACCTACACTGAGGGTGCCATGCTGCGGGCCGAGTGGGCAGCCGACTCGGGGGCCAACGCCATTCAGGTGGGGTTGCCTTTCTGGATGGAGGTGGGAGAGGAGCAGGTTGTCGGGTTTTTTCGCGACGTGTCACGGGCCTGCGGCCACATTACGTTGTCGATCTTCGAGACCAAGCGTCATCGCAAGGCCCTGACCCTGGCGCAGCACCAGGCGATCAAGGAGGCCGTGCCCAACTACGAGATGGTGGCCGTCGATGAGGGAACGCTGGGCCACTCTCCCGAGGGATGCCAGGCACTTTCTGACTTCGTGACCGTGTTCGCCAATGAGCAGGAGTGGGCCCATCTGGGTCGCAGTGGCGTCCGCGGCAGCTGCTCCGAACTCGTCTACTGGAACCCACCTCTGTTTTTGCGGCTATGGCAGGATCTGCACGAAGGCGAGTGGGACCGGGTGGAGGGGACTTGCACCAAGTTGCGGGCCTTGCGCGAATTTATGGCGGCCGCCCTGGTTGTGAAGGGATTGACGGAGACGGCATTCGCCCGCATCGGCGGACGTCTGACCAGCTTTTTGCGAGCGGGTTTGCGCAATCGCGGTCCCTACCCGCCAGCCAGCATGGACGATGTGGAGCAGTTACAGAATTGGTGCACGGAGTATTTTCCGGAGTTGATTGGGGAATGAAAACGGCGAAATTCGGCGGTAGCTCCCTGGCCACCGCCGGCTTGATCAGGTCGGTGTGTGACATCATCACCAGCGAGCCAGAGCGCCGGCTGGTCGTGGTATCGGCCCCGGGAAAGAGATCGGCGACGGACACCAAGGTGACCGATCTGCTGATCGAGGCTGCGGATGCACGCCTGACCAATCACTCCGGCGAACCGGAGCTCGACCGCGTCAAGGAACGCTTCGCCGAAATCGCCTCTGGATTGAGTCTGCCTCCGGAGTCGATACAGGCTGTCGTCGAAGACCTCGACGGCCGCCTGTCACAGGATCCGGCTGACGAGTCCTCGTTCACGGACAGGATGAAAGCGGCGGGAGAGGCCAACTGCGCTCGCCTGGTGGCCGAGCACCTGCGTCAGTGCGGTCACGAAGCCCACTACATCGACCCGCGTGAAGCCGGCATGATTCTGTCGGATGAACCCGGCAACGCACGAGTCTTGCGCCAGTCCTACGGCAAGCTGCGACAGTTGCGCGAGCGCACCGGTATCAGCGTGTTTCCCGGTTTCTTCGGCTATTCGGAAGCGGGAAAACTGGTCACCTTTCCGCGCGGCGGCTCCGATATCACCGGCGCCATCCTGGCCGCTGCCGTCGATGCGGACCTGTACGAAAACTTCACCGACGTGGATTCCGTGTTCGCCGCCAACCCCGGTGTCGTCGATGATCCGAAACCAGTTGCGGAGATCACCTACCGGGAAATGCGCGAGCTGTCTTATGCTGGCTTCTCCGTGCTCCACGATGAGGCGCTGGAACCGGTCTTTCATGCAGGTATAGCGGTGGAAGTAAAGAACACGAACAATCCGCAAGGCCCCGGCACCCGCATCGTCCGCGAGCGCGAGGTCGGAGACCAGCCAGTCGTAGGGATTGCTGCCACGGGCGGGTTCTGCAGCGTCTACGTCAGCCGCTACCTGATGAACCGGGAGGTTGGTTTTGGCCGGCGCCTGCTGCAGATCTACGAAGATGAAGCAATTCCCTTCGAGCATACTCCGTCGGGGATCGACAACATTTCCGTGATCGCGCGCGAGGAGTTTTTCCCCCACGCGGTCGAGGAGCGAGTCCTGCGCCGTATTCGCACGGAGCTGGAAGCTGACGAAGTGACGGTGGAACGCAGCCTGGCGCTGGTCATGGTCGTCGGCGAAGGTATGCAGCACACGATCGGACTCTGTGCCCGCGCCACAGGTGCGCTGGCGAAGGCCAACATCAACCTCGAGATGATCAACCAGGGATCCAGCGAAGTCAGCATGATGTTCGGGGTCAAGGAAGTGGATGTGCCCGCTGCCGTGCGCTCCCTGTACGCCGAGTTCTTTACCTGAGGATGGCCCCCCTACCTCACCACCTTGCCCAACTCCGCTCGCTCTGCAGGTCCCACCCGATAGCTCCCAAGATCCTGTTCGTGCCCAGCATACAAGCCGGGTACAACATGACGACGGCGCTCGCCCTGGCCGGTTGTGACTGGGCGAATCTGCGTGCCGTCACCCCGTCGAATCACGCGGAAGAGCAGTCATCGACCTCGTCTTCCGGGTGGCAGACGGAGGCTGGAAGATCGTCGACTACAAAACGGAGGCAGTAGACACGTCGCGCCACGGCGTGCAGGTGGAATCGTACGCACGCTACTGGGAAAGAATAAGCGGAGACCGGGTGGCCGCTAAGGGGCTGTGGTCAACGCGGCAGGGATACGTCTCGATATAATTGTTGGAGGTTCAGGCGCGTGCCTGGGCGAAGGAAGGCTGCTTGCTGTCCTTGCGGGATTGATGGGCGACAACGTTGACGATCTTGCGCGCCGCTTCCGCATCCATGTTCGGCACTTTCTTAAGAAACCGTTCAAGGGCCGCGTTCTGGACATCCTCGAAAGCGGCGTCGGGTTGCTCTTCGGAGACGGAGAAGAAGATGTTGTCAGCCAGGCGCAGCAGGCTGTCCGCCGACATGCGGCTGCTGCCATTGGTCGAAACGGTAAGGGATGGGTCCGGCCCCAGAGACTCTTCGCTGCGTCCCAGAGCTCTCAGGATGCTGCGGGCCGACGTGGCGATATCGAAGAGGTGAGCCTCGATGATCTCGACGTCCTTGCCGTCCCGGCGGACTTCCGTTGCCTTGGCGCGGACGTTGCCGGCCATGACGTAGAGAATCTCACCGATGCGCAACGCGGCGCGCTGAATCAGGTACTGATAAATGACCAGGATTATCAGAAGTACGACGACCGCACAAAGGCCGTAGGTTACCCACGACATGGGAGACTCTCCTTCTGGGCCGCGCTTGCTGGGAATGGGAAATGCGCCTGCCCGGGTGGTGACTCAATCGACTCGCCAGAATTCCGGATGGATAATTTAGTGAATTATGCCTCTGATGGGTAAATAAAGTTAATGTTCAAGCGAGTACACGAGAGGGTCTGGGCGTTCGATGCCGAGTGGGTGCCCGATCCGCACTCTGGACGGATGGTATATGACCTGCCAGAAAGCATGGAGCCGGCACAGGTCACGGAGGAAATGTGGCGCCGCGGTGGGGCGACGGAGGAAGATCCACGTCCGTACCTGAAGACGGTGTTGTGTCGCATTGTCTCAATTGCCATGGTCGGTCGCAGGTTGGAGGACGGCGAGGTGCGCCTGCAGCTGAACTCGCTGCCTTCGCACGACGAAGGTGAAATCAACGAAGCCGACCTGGTATTCCGCTTTCTCGAGGGAGTCGGCAAGAACCAACCACAGCTGGTCGGCTTCAATTCAGGGGCAGCGGATCTGCGCATCCTGGTGCAGCGGGGTGTGGGTGCGGGGGTATCGGTGCCAGGCTTTGCCCAACGGCCGGACAAGCCCTGGGAGGGAGTCGACTACTTCGGAGGCAACGATTGGCACGTCGACCTCTTCGACATTCTGGGAGGGCGCGGTCGCGGCCGACCCTCTCTGCACGAGATGGCCACGGTCTGCGGCATACCCGGCAAGTTCTCAGAATCCGGGGCTGATGTGGTTGATCTGTGGATGGCTGGCGAGATCGGCCGTATCGTCGCCTACAACGAGCTTGACGCCCTCACAACCTATCTCCTGTGGCTCCGGGTAGCGCACTTCGCCGGATTTTTCACGTCTGAAGAGTACAGCCAGGAGCAGGAAATGGTACAGCAGCTGCTGCAAAGGGAGCTGGAGAAGCCGGGCCGAGACCACCTGCAGGCTTTTCTGGACGAATGGGCACGTTTGCGCCGATATTATCGATAAATGGACATAATCATGAACAAAAATTTGATCGCCTGAGTTTCTCTTGTGAATTCGCCCGGGGAAACTCGTCCAACTCAGCGCCGTCAACGCCCGGGGATCGTGCTGCTGCCACCTTCGCTGGCTCGAAACGAGCAGCTGCAACTGGATTCTGCACTCTGGGAAGCTGTATCAGTCGCCGATAGAGCACTGGGAAATCTGAGTGGGTACGTGAGAGCACTTGCGGACGGGGGAGCGTTCCTCGCCGAGTTGATGCTGTTGCGGGAGTCCGTGCTCTCCAACCGCATGGAAGGCGGACAGGTTACGCTGGCGCAGCTGCTGTGGTGGCGGGCGGACCAAAGGCTGGAGGAAGCGGACGCCGACCTCCGTGGGGAACTCCGGCTGGCTGCCAACTATCTCGAGGCCTGGGACCTAGGTGCGCGGGTAATGGCGGAGCAGGGCTATTCGACGAGGCTGGTTCGTGCCCTTCATGCGCAACTGTTTCGACGGGTGCGCGGCCGTGACAGCCTTCCCGGTCAGCTCAGAGACTCGGAAATCTGGATCGGCCCCGCCGGCAGCACCTTCGAGACCGCCTGGTTCGTTCCTCCGGCACCTGGCCTGGTTGGAGATGCGATGGCGGCGCTGCAGCGGTTCCTGACCGCCAGCGACACCGCCATAGCGCCGTGCCTGAAGGTCGCCATCGCCTACTATCAGCTCGAAACCATTTATCCATTCGTCGATGGCAACGGCCGGGTGGCAAGAATGCTGATCCCGCTGTTGTTCAGTCGGCAGCCGGGTGTGCGCGCCAGTATGTTGAGTCTGTCGGCGTTTTTCAACCGCGATCGGGCCGAACACTTCCGGCAGCTGCAGCAGGTCCGCGAACAGGGTGAGTGGAGGAGTTGGTTCGCCTACTTTCTGCAGGCAGCTACCGAGGCAGCGACGGATAACCTGATTATTATCGAAAATATTGAGAAACAGATAGCAAAAGACCGGAATTTGATAGGAGAAAGCCTGAAGGGTGCCAGCACACGCCTGGCACTAAAGCTCGTCGAGACCATGGCAGTGCGACCGCTGCAGTCGGTCAGCACGGTTGCAGCTACCACGGGGAGAACCTTCGCGAATGCGAATCAGCTTGTGGGCAAGCTCGAGGGACTGGGCATCCTGCGCGAGATCACCGGAAGAAAGAGAAACCGACGCTATTGCTACGCGCCGCTGGTGGAATTGCTGGCGCCGGTCAGCTCATAAGTGACGGCGCCTACCCAGGTGGTCGCCGGTGGAACCGCTGGTGCCGGCGCACAGCCAGGGCAGGATCCGCTAGACGTGAAATATGTATGTGTCGCGATCCTGCAGCGGCAAATCGACCCAGGTGCCACCGCGCCGGTGACTCTCGGCAACAGCGAAGCACGCTTCCGTAACATGGTGGGTGACTCCGACGTGACCCCGCGTGGGTTGGCCAGACTCGTAGGCCGCTATCAGATCCTCGAGGCAACTCACTGCCGTGCTCTTCGGTGGCAGCGCCGGAAGACGGGATTCGTCCCAGGCATCCCTGCGGGCAGCACCCGCCCGGCGCAGGCGCAGGTTGTTGTAGGCACCATTGTTGAAGTTGCGCAAGGCGCCGTCCTCGCCGATCACCTCAAACTCCCATTCCCCACCCGGTACCGATGACGCCTCAACCCCATTGGCGAACTGCAGCTGGTAGATAGCTTGGGGATCAGCCGGCAGGAAGCCGTCTATTATTTCTAGGCTCCGCGGCAACAACTCACCCCGCACGGCGGTGATGGCCGGATCACCCAGCAGCCACGAGAGGGTGTCGATGGAATGGATATGGCCGTGCAGGAGGTTGGTAGAGGCATAGACAACGGCAGCCCTCGGCGTGCCAATGCGCCCATCCAGCACGGCCTCGCGTAGCGGCTCGTAGCGACAATCGAAGCGGCGCAGCACACCCGTGTTGAACACGGTGCCGCTGCGTTCAACCGCGGCTTTGACTGCATCGGCAGCCGCCATGGAGCTGGCCATCGCCTTTTCCATGTACACCATCGGCACGTTGAGTTCGGCCAGCGCCACCCCCAACTCGGCGTGAGAGTCACCCCGGAAACTGCTGTCCGGTGCTTTGCCAGCCGGCTTGGGTGCACAGGCCGCCGTGCACACAGCCACCAGATCCGGCTGTTCTTTTTCGATCATGGCACGGAAGTCTTCGTACACGGGTTGAACCTTCCAACGCTCGCTGAAGGCTTCACGTTTGGCCTGATCAATGTCGCAGCCGGCAACCAGTTCCAGGCGGTCACAGGCCAGTGTGGAGGCAGCGATCGAGTAGGGGAGGTCGGAATGGCGCTCGTCGTCGATGGTCGAACCCATGCGACCGAGACCGATGATGGCAACGCGATATGTTTTATCCATACGGGTCAACCTACATCCGGAGTTCCCGGGTTTCAAGGAGTAGAGAATGAAAATGTTCATGCTGGCAGGCAGCATCAGCGCGGCTCTAGCGGTAACTTTCGGCGCTTTCGGGGCACACGCCCTCAAAGCGCGTGTGGAACCCGCCATGCTGGATGTCTACCAGACGGCGGTGCAGTACCACTACTATCACGCCCTCGGCCTTTTCGCCGTGGCCTTGGCCGCGGCTCATCTGCCATGCGGTGCCTCCGGCCCCGTGAAATGGGCCGGGCTGGCCATGATTGCCGGCACGGTCCTGTTCTCGGGCAGCCTCTACGTGATGAGCCTGACCGGACAACGTTGGCTGGGCGCCATCACGCCGCTTGGCGGGACTGCCTTCGTTGCAGCGTGGGTCTTACTTGCCGTAGCCGTCGTACGCAGTCAATGACTCTCACCAGAGCACGACAAAAGTAAAAACACAGCCGGCGATGATGGAGATGGCGGCCAGTACGATCGGCAGATTCATGGGCAAGCCGTGATCCTCCTCGCTTTCGTGGACATGGTCGAGATCCTGCACCGTCTCCAGACTTTCGCGCAACCAGGGGCTGTCCTCCTTGTGGGCTTCGCCCAGCTGAGTGGCACGGCTGGTAAATCTCGTGAACAGCGAGACGATGACCATGGTAGCGGCGCTGACGATCATGCTGAAGGGGTAGGCGGCCCAGGAATTGGCCAGAATGGATGGCAGCACGGCGACGCCGTAACTGTCGGCGATCATCGGTGACAGCATCCGGATGATTCCATAAAGGACACCAGCCAAGAGGCCGATCAGTCCGCTGCGGGGATGGACCCGAGTCAGCACCCCCATCAGGAAGAGGGTCAGCAGCGGGATCACGAAGGTGCTGGTGATGTCGATGTAGAATTTGAGCATGCCCCCGTCCATGAACGGGACGTAGGCGAACGAGCCCATGATGATGACGGGGGTCAGCCACTGGCCGACGCGCAGGTAGTGATGGTCGTCGCGATCGCGCACCAGCAGCCGGGCATAAACATCGCGGGTCATCAATGCTGACAGAGATGACCCGATCGAATCGTAGGTCGACAGGGCGGCGGCGAGCATACCTGCCACGACGATGCCCTTGAGCCCGGCAGCGGTGACGTGACTGGCCAGCAGTGGATAGATCGAGTCCTGGCGGCCGAAGGGCAACTCGGCCTGCTCGGGCATGAGGGCGCGGCCCATGACGCCGATGGAAAGGTTGAAGAACGTCATCGCCAGCAACGGCACGGATGCGGCGAAGATGGCCATCTTCAGATGCCATTCGTTGCGTGAGGCGAACATGCGCATGGCCTGGGTGTGATTGACGACCGAATAGGCAATGCCGATGATGACGAAGGCCAGCGCCACAAGCCACCCGGGAGTGACGCGGACGATGGCGTTGCGGGCTTGATCGTAAGTACCGCCCAGCAGTAACTTGCGCTCGATTTGAGTCTGGTCGATGGCACTGACATCCTCGAACTCAACCTGATCGGCCCCGATGTGGAGGAGCTCGGTCAGCTTGGGATCCACGGCCTCCAGTCGCTGCCGCGTGCCCTCCCAACCGTCGACGGTGCCCCATACCGAGAACCAGATGATGAGACCGGCAGCACTCATGATGCCGAACTGCAGCGCGTCGGTGACGGCAACGGAGCGCAATCCGCCGAAGGCGGTATAAATCGTGGCCAGGATGGCGATGCCGACGACGACGGACCAGGAAGTGAAGGTGTCCCAACCACAGACGACGAACAGCGTCAAAAACACCGAGGTACCGATGATGGCCAGTACCAGGGTCCGGTACTGTACCTGGACAAAGGCGCACAATACCCGGACGGTGGCGCCGAAACGGGCCTCGAGGTACTCCGCGTTGGTATAGACGCCGATGCGGTACATCGGCAGGAAGACGAAGAAGCCGGCCAGCACCCACCCGCCAATGACGCCGACCCAGTTGGCGGTCATGACGCTCAGGCCCATGGTATAGACGCCGCCCGAGTCGGCGACCAGGTCGCTGGAGTCGATGGCGGTCGCGTACATGGACAGACCCACAAGCCACCAGGGCAGCCGTCTGCCGGCCAGAAACCAGTCGGCGCTCGAACGCACTCCCCGACTCAAATAGAGGCCGTAGAGGATGGTCCCTCCGTTCAAGATGACGACGATACTCCAGTCCAGTAACCCCATATAATTACTTCTCCGTTTACCCCTTTTCGGCAGGTGGCTTATGTTGTACCGCTTGCGCGGATAGCCGGTGAAGATGTCGCCGCACTTCCCGCGTGGCAACCGTAGGATCGCAGAAAGAGCATATGCCCGCAGAACACGACCTGGATTGGTTGGATCGGTACAATGTTGTCTGGGACACACAGAGCAAGGACGTATCAGCATCAATGCCGATGGGCGGAGGGGATATCGGCTGCAACGTCTGGGTCGAAGGGGGTGACATCCTCCTCTACCTCTCCCGCAGTGGGACATTTGATGAAAACAACCAGATGCTGAAGTTAGGGCGGGTCCGGATGACGCTGGATCCGAATCCGTTCGGCGCTGGGGCACTCTCCTTCCGGCAGGAGCTGGTGCTGCGCAAAGGGCGGGTGGAGATCGAAGGGCGCTCACCCTCGACGTCGGCGATCCTGCAGCTGTGGTGTGAAGTCGACAGGCCGGTCATTCATATAGATGTACGTGCAGGAGCGGCCCCGGTTTCCTTCACGGCAACCTACGAGTCATGGCGCACGCAGGATCGCCCGTTGCCCAAGGACGAGCGCATGGCCTGCACCGGTTTTCTGGATACTGAGCCGGATAATATCCCCCTGTTGACCCGGGCAGATCATATAGAGCACATCTCTGATCGCGTCCTATGGTTTCACCGCAACGACAATTCCGATCTGGTATTCGACAAGGAAGTAACGCAACAGCACCTCGACGTGGTCGCGGACAAGATGTGGAATCCGCTGGAGGATTTGACCTTCGGCGGGGTTATGACCGGTCCCGGATTGGAGCAGGCCGGCACCACATCGGGCCGCTACCTGTCGACCGATTACACCGGTTTTTCCCTGCGCAGCAGCGCCCCGTCGACGGACCACCACGTCGACATCTTCCTGCACACGGCCCAGGCGGCGGATGAGTCGGAGTGGCGGGAGGAATTGGAAGAACTGTCCGGTGAAGAGCTGACCCGCGACGATGCCCGCGAGGACACGGACGTGTGGTGGCAGCAGTTCTGGCAACGCAGCCGCATTGCCATCAATGGCGAGCGCGCCGATGCCGCCGACGAGGCCTGGCAGGTCGGGCGCAACTATCAGTTGTTCCGTTACTGCCTGGGGTGCAATGCTTACAGTGAGGCGCCTACTAAGTTTAATGGCTCGCTTTTTACCTACGATCCCGTTCTGATCGAGCTTGACGACGACAAGCACACCTACGACGCGGCGACGCCGGACTTTCGTCAATGGGGTGGGGGCGTCTTCACCGCACAGAATCAGCGCCTCGTTTACTGGCCGATGTTGAAGAGCGGCGACTTCGACATGATGACGCCGCAATTCGATTTCTACCTGATGGCGCTGGGCAATGCCGAACTGCGCTCGCAGGTTTATTGGGGTCACGCCGGCTCCTGCTTCACCGAACAGATCAGCAACTACGGCCTGCCCATGGGCCATGCCTACGGCTGGCAGGACGGCAAGCTGGGGCCGCGCGGGGGCGCCGAAAAGGGTGTGCAGGACAACATGTATGTCGAGTACCAGTACGACACGGTGCTGGAATTCTGTCTCATGATGCTGGATGTCGAGCGTTTCACCGGGGAAGACGTCGCCGGTTATATACCCTTGATCGAGAGCTGCCTGACGTTCTTCGATGAGCACTATCAATTGCGCCATCGTCGCCGCACCGAGGAGCCGTTCAACGACAGCGGCAACCTGGTGCTGTTTCCGAGCACGGCGTGTGAGACCTACAAGTCAGCCACCAATCCGACCAATGTCGTGGTCGGGTTGAAAACCGTTCTGAGACGGCTGTTGGAATTACCGTCGCAGTACCTGTCGGCCGAGCAGCGGCAGCGCTGGCAGACCATGCTGGGCCGGATCCCACCGGTAAACTATCGCGAGCGCGAGGGCCGGCGGACAATCTCGCCAGCCGCGGACTGGGAGCGCATCAACAACGTCGAGTTGCCGCAGCTTTATCCAGTGTTTCCGTGGGGTCAGTTCGGGTTGGGCAAACCGGATCTGCAGGCGGCCGTCGATACCTGGCGCTACGGCGTCGATCGCCCCAGCCAGCGCAATCACATCAGTTGGCACCAGGACGCCATTTTCTGCGCCCGTCTGGGACTGACCGACGAAGCGGCAAAGTTGACGGTGAAGAAGCTGGGGGATTCCGAACGCCGATTCCCGACGTTTTGGGGTCCGGGTCACGACTGGGTCCCCGACCACAACTGGGGCGGCTCCGGTATGATCGGACTGCAGGAAATGCTGATGCAGACCGATGGCGCGGTCATTCGGCTGTTGCCGGCCTGGCCGGCTTCCTGGGACGTCGACTTCAAGCTGCACGCCCCGTACAAGACCACTGTCGAGGGACGCGTGCGCGGTGACAAGGTTGAGCAGCTGCAGGTGACGCCGGAAGAGCGGCGCAAGGATGTCATCGTCGGCACCGTAGGATAGGGACAGTACGAGGGCAACATGGAACAACAAGATCTGTGGGTCAGCGGCACGAACGGGTATGACACCTATCGCATTCCGGCGATGGCGGTGACGGCCGAGGGGACGCTGTTGGCCTTCTGCGAGGGCCGCGTCGACAGCTTCTCCGATACCGGTGACATCGACATACTGGTGAAGCGTTCGACCGATGACGGGGCGACGTGGAGCGACCAGCAGGCGATCTGGAATGACGGGGTCAATACCTGCGGCAATCCCGCTCCTGTCGTCGATGAGGAGTCAGGGGTCATCTCGTTGTTATTGACCTGGAATCACGGCGAAGACGAACAGAGCAAGATCATCGCGCAGACCAGCAAGGATACGCGCCGCGTCTTCATCTCGCGCTCCGACGATGACGGGCTGAGTTGGTCCGACCCTGTTGAGATCACCGATGACACCAAAAAGCCGGACTGGACCTGGTACGCAACGGGCCCGGGTGCCGGAATCCAGATCGAACACGGGCACCATGCCGGTCGTCTGGTGGTGGCCTGTGACCACATTGAATCCGGCCCTGAGCGCTACTACGCTCACGTCATCTATAGTGATAACGGTGGCGAGAGTTGGGAACTGGGAGGTTCTTCGCCTGAACATCAAACCAACGAATGCGAGGTCGTCGAGCTGACCGGCGACCGGCTCATGCTCAACATGCGCAACTACGACCGCAGCAAGCACAACCGCCAGGTCGCTCTCAGCGATGACGGTGGGGTTACCTGGCGCGAACAGCGTTTCGACCGCACCCTGATCGAGTCGATCTGCCAGGCCAGCATCCGGCGCCACTCATGGCCCGGCCCGGACGGGCCCGGCGTGGTCCTGTTTTCGAATCCGGCCAGCGAAACGGCGCGCGAGAACATGACCGTGCGGGGCAGCTTCGATGAAGGCCAGAGCTGGCCCTTGAGTGGTGTGCTCGATCCGGGTCCCAGCGCCTACAGCGATCTGGCCACACTTCCGGACGGGCGCATCGCCTGTCTCTACGAGGGCGGTGACGGTGGTCCCTACGAGCGCATCACCCTGGCGTTGTTCGACCTGTCTTGGCTGCAGTAGAGGCAGCGACCCCGCGTACGCGGGTGATCGAAACACTCGAAGCCCGTGGAATCCCCTACAAGCTGCTGCCGCACCAATCCCCCGTATTCACCGTGGAAGAGGCGGTTCGGCAACGGGACGTCCTCATCGAAGAGATGGTCAAGTCGATTCTGCTGCGCGACAAGAAGCGGCAGTTCGTGATGGCCTGCGTGCGGGGAGATGAACGGGTTGATCCCAAGGCCGTGCGCGAGCATGTCGGTGACGAGCGCTTCCTGCGGCTGCAGTTCGCCTCAGCCGACGAGATCGAGCAGGTAACCGGAGGCTGCGTCATGGGTGCGGTGGCACCGATCGGTTTGCCTCCGGAGGTGCCGGTCCTCTTCGACGAAGCCCTGAAGCCCTGCCCGCGCTACAACATCAGCAGCGGTGATCCCGTTGCCGGTCTGGAGCTGGCGGCGGCCGATTTGATCGAGCTTTCGGGAGCTCGTTTCGCGCCGATCGCAAAACGCGATCAAACCGGCTGATTTCGCTGCCGCCGGACACCAGGTCGATCACCCGGCGCCGGGAACACATGGCGGCTGAGACCAGGACCGGACCTAACCAAGGAGTTGCCGAAGTAAAATGAAGATCCTGGTAGATTTTCCTTTCAGTGACGAGCAGATCGAGCAGATGCATGCCGTGGCGGCTGGCAACGGGGGCCACGAACTGGTCCAAATTCAAAGTGAGGAAGAGGGGGTCGCGGCTGCAGCAGGGGTCGAGGTCATTCTCGGCCATTTTAAGAAAGCGGTGTGCGAGGCGGCTCCCGATCTCAAATGGATGCAGACGTTCTCGGCCGGTCTGGATAAGATTCTATACGAGGGTCTGGCTGACAGAGAGGGCGTCGTCATCTCCAACATGGCGGGTGAGTACGCGGCGGCGGCGGCCGATCACGCCTGGGCGCTGTACCTGGCCCTGGTGCGCAAGCTGCATCGCGATCTGCCGCAGCAATGGCGCAAGGAGTGGACGGTCGAACACGATCAGGGCGACGTGGCGGGGGGCACGCTGGGAGTAATCGGCTGTGGTGGCTTCGGCGTCGAGATGGCAAAGCGGTCGCTGGGCTACGACATGAGGGTCCTCGCCATCGATTCCGTGCGCACGGACAAGCCGGAGTGCGTGTCCGAGCTCAAGCCGGCGACGAAGGAAAACCTGCACTCCCTGTTGCAGCGCAGTGACGTGGTGATGCTGGCGACGCCGATTACACCGGAGACCTACCGCATGGTCGGCGTCGAGCAGATCGCGCAGATGAAGTCGACGGCCTACCTCATCAACGTTGCCCGGGGCGGCATCATCGACGAGGACGCTCTGGCCGTGGCCTTGAAAGAGGGCCAGCTGGCTGGCGCCGGCCTAGACGTATGTGAAACCGAACCGCTTCCGGTCCTCTGTGGGACGCGCCCAATTTTATCCTGACGCCGCACGTCGCCGGTTGGGCAGCGAGCCGGCCGCAGAAGATGTTCGAGTTCTTCTGCATGAACCTCGAACGCTATCTGACCGGCGAAACCCCTCTGCACGTGGCTGATCCCAAACGAGGGTTCTGACCGGATATAGACAACGTGCTGTCGAAATACCCACATCACTGCATCAATGGGTTGCTCGAGTGACGACGAGGAGGTGTTCGCATGGTTGTGAAGAGGGGGGGCGAGCGGCTGACCGGGGCCGATCTACTGGTCGAGACCCTGGTTGAGCGCGGCGTGAAGTACCTGTTCTCGCTCTCCGGCAACCAGATTCTGCCGATCTACGACGCCACCATCGGGCGCGACATCGAAATTATCCACACCCGTCATGAGGCCACGGCCGTGCACATGGCCGATGCCTGGGGCCGGTTGACGGATAAACCCGGCGTTGCCGCGGTCACTGCCGGTCCCGGTCACTTCAATGCCCTTTCTGCCCTTTACATGGCATTGATGGCCGAGTCCCCCCTGGTGTTGCTGAGCGGCCACGCCCCGATTTCGCAGCTGGGGATGGGTGCTTTCCAGGAGGTGGACCAGGTAGCCGGGGCCCAACCGGTGACCAAGGCGGCCTGGATGGTTCGGGAGGCTTCGAGTCTGGGTAGTGATCTCAAACGTGCCATGGGTATGGCCGCCGAAGGGCGTCCCGGGCCGGTTCATCTCAGCCTTCCCGACGACGTGCTGAAGGAGGCTGTGGAAGGCGGTGTGGATAACTCCGATTCGAGCGGCAGTGCAGGATCCGTAATGGAGATAGCTGACGCGAAATCCGACGTGGATGAACTGCTGGGCCGGATTCGTGACGCCGAGCGCCCGCTAATTCTGGCCGGTCCGGCCATGGCGCGGGGAAGGAGTTGGCAAACGGTATTGGATTTCGCCGCGGGCACGACAACTGCCGTCCTGCCCATGGCGAGTCCACGCGGGGTCAACGATCCACACCTGCATCTTGCCGTCAACAAGCTTGCCGAAGCCGATCTGGTAATTCTGGCCGGCAAGAAACTGGACTTCTCGCTCAAATTCGGCAAGGCACCCTTCGCGCACAGCTGCAAGTTCATACAGATCGACGCCGACGAGAAGGCGCGCAGCATGAATGACAATATACTGTCATTCATTCATGGTGACCCAGAGCAGATACTGACTGAGGCGGCCAACTTCGCCACCGGACCACGAGATGGTGACGCGCAAGCCGGATCCGGCGCAGGCGCCGATCGATCCGCCGGAGATTGGGCAGCCACGGTGGAAACCGCCCGGTGCGCAACTCCGCATGATTGGCAACAGTTGCGGACCTCCAGTGCCCGCCCGATCCACCCCCTGCGGATATGTGAGGCCGTACAGCCGTTTCTGGACAAGGGTGCCATCTTTGTCAGCGACGGCGGGGAGTTCGGTCAATGGGCGCAGGCGGGATGCGACGCTGAAACCCGGATCATCAATGGACCATCGGGATCGATCGGCAGCGCCCTGCCACTGGCCCTTGGAGCCAAGGCGATGTACCCGGATCGTCACGTGTTCGTCTTCGTCGGAGACGGCACCTTCGGTTTCGGGGCACTCGAACTCGACACCGCTGTCCGTTACGGGCTGCCGATCAGTGTCATCATCGGCAACGACGCACGGTGGAACGCAGAGGTTCAGTTGCAGACGAATACCTACGGCGCCGATCGCACCGTCGCATGCGAGTTATTGCCCACCCGCTACGACCAGGTAGCCACAGCCCTGGGAGCCCACGGCGAACGCGTCGAGGACCCCGGCCAACTGACCCCGGCTATCGAGCGCGCAATGACGTCCGGATTGCCGTCCGCCATCGATGTCGTCATCGAACCGGCGCCCGCACCAAGCTTGTTGGGAAGCGCGTGACGTAAAAGTTTAGCTTTTATGCTGTTGTTCGTGTCAATATAACGATAATTACGCCCGTTTATCTGACTATTCACAGAAGCACCATGTCAAGGGGCAGATCCAGGCCATTGGGCCACTCGATGAGTCCGGATTCGCCGTTGACGTCTGCCTGAGCGAACAGAGCTGGATCGTTGAGCGGCTCGAGACTGCCCCACAACTGGTCGGCAAGATCGACTTCATTCACGGAGATCGAGGAGTTTCGGAGGCATGCGGGGATCATAGATTCTTTTTTGATCTGAGTCATGATTCGGAGGGGAAAACGTATATACGTTGTGCCGGAGGCTCCATTTCTTGAGAGGATTGGAGTCATGGCAAACTCAAAGAGGTATTCCCCAGAGGTACGCGAGCGGGCGGTACGGATGGTATTCGAGCACGAGAGTGAGTACAACTCCGAATGGGCGGCCATCAACTCGATCGCGGCTAAGATCGGCTGTACTGCGGAGACACTCCGCAAGTGGGTACGTCGGACCGAGGTCGACACGGGCCGCCGGGACGGTGTGACCAGCGACGAGCAAGCGCGGATCAAGGATCTGGAACGCGAGGTTCGTGAGCTGCGGCGTACGAATGAGATCCTTCGCAAGGCCTCGGCTTTTTTCGCTCAGGCGGAGCTCGACCGCCGACCGTAGTGATGGTGGCCTTCGTCGATGAGTATCGCCGGGAGTACGGGGTCGAGCCCATCTGCAGGGTCCTGCCGATAGCCCCATCCACCTACTACGAGCACAAGGCTCGACAGGCAGATCCCTCTCGCATACCGCCCCGCGTCCGTCGTGATGCGCTGCTGCGGGACGAGATCGAGCGGGTGTGGAACGACAACTTCCAGGTCTACGGTGCCCGTAAGGTCTGGCGCCAGCTCGGCCGTGAAGGCTGGGATGTCGGCCGCTGCACCGTCGAACGTTTGATGCGCCAGATGGGGCTTCAGGGCGCCACACGCGGCCGATCCTTCAAAGTGACGACGATCGTGGACTGGACGGAGTCGAGGCCTGCCGATCTCGTCGAACGCGACTTCAGCGCGCAACGACCCAACCAGTTGTGGCTGGCGGATCTGACGTACGTCGCGACTTGGACGGGCTTTGTATACGTCGCCTTCGTCATCGATGCCTTCTCACGCATGATCGTGGGCTGGCGCGCAGCTACTACCCTGCGCAGTGACCTGGCCCTGGATGCCCTGGAGCAAGCCCTGTACGCTCGCCCCGAGAGCGACTGGCTCGTACATCATAGCGACCGTGGCGTCCAATATTTGTCGATTCGCTACACCGAGCGTCTACTCGAAGCTGGTATCGAGTCGTCTGTGGGCAGTGTTGGCGATTCATACGACAACGCCCTGGCCGAGACCATCATCGGTTTGTATAAGACGGAAGTCATCCGTCACCGAGGACCCTGGCGCAATCTCGAGCACGTCGAATTCGCCACGCTCGAATGGGTGGACTGGTTTAACAACCGACGGCTGCTGGCGCCGATCGGCAACATCCCTCCCGTCGAGTTTGAGCAGCTGCATTACGATCACCAAGAGTCCCAAGCCATGGTGGCGGGACTCAACTAACCGAGTCTCCGAAAAACCCGGGGCGATTCACTGGAGTCCCTTGTTCAGAGCTTGGGGGCGTATGACTTCGCAGTGCTCGTGCTGACGCCTGATGACCTGCTCGAGAGTCGTGGCGAATTGGGGCACGCCGCAAGGGACAATGTGTTGTTTGAGCTTGGCCTGTTCATGGGATCGCTCGGAAGAGAACGGACCTTCGCGGTGTTCGACAGAACGTCTGCGATTCGCCTACCGTCCGACCTTGCGGGAGTGACAATGGCCACATACCAGCCGCACACATCGGGCAACCTTGAGTCAAGCTTGGGTGCCCCCTGCACCAGAGTGAAGCAGCAGATACGATGGCTGGGCCGACGACAGTGAACCACATGCTTGTTTGAGAGGCATAACAGGGGTTGCAGCAGGCGGACTGATAGTGAATCGTAAGCGGGCGGGATGTCAGCTGAGCGAACTGGGAATCAGGTGTCGAGCGGTGGTTCCGCACACTGCTGAACCGTGCGTTGTGCGAGGGGAGAAATGAGATCATTGGGGGAGCGTGTCCAGTGGCAGTAGAAGCCCGGTTCAACTGCCTGCACTCTCAGGTATGCTGGCTGACAATCCTGGCTCTGCTCTCACTCATGTTGCAGGCAGGTCACGCCAATGCGTCCAGCGCGAGCGTCCCACCCGCTACTGTGGTTCAGGGATCAGCGCGCGAGACAGCTACAGACAGCATGTCCAGAGATGCAGAAGGCTCAGGATCGTCAGTCGACCGTATCGAAGCTCGCCTGCGGGGAATAGAAGCCGCCTTAGAGAAGAGTTGGTGGGAGGAACACTCTGGCATATTGGCCATCCTGGGAACCATTGCTGGACTTGTCGGCGCATTGGGTGCGGTTGCTCTCGCAAACGCACTCAACGAGAGATCTCGCAAGAAGGCCAGCAAGGCAATACTAGATACTCTGGTCGGTGAGGCCATTGACGATCTCGATCGACTATGCTACATCACCGAACTCCACGCGATTGGCAGCAGAAGTAAGGCGAGTATCTCGCAGGCAGGGCGTAGACATCTCATGGGGCAGCTAGCTGCCTCGATGAAAGATGAGAAAGCGCTGGTCTGTCTGACGCGCGTATACAATGCCTTCGATCGCATCGTTGTGTATCAAGACCGTGCGGTGGAGAGCGACGCATCGGCTGATCCACAAATGGCCTCATACTCCGCTGGGGTGGCCGCTGCGTTCGGGCGTAGCTCCGTGAGTGTTGTACTCCAGAGTCTCGATGAGCTGTGTCGATTGGCTGATGACCGGGTACGTATATCAGATCAGATCCGTATGCGCGCTCAGTTCATCGAGAAGCTTAGGGACGATCCGTCCGCCATCTCTGTGATCGGCACCATCCATGTGAAGAAGGGGCAAGGTGACGCGTCGCGACCATCGATCGTCCGGCATCTCAAGTGGATGCAAGACAACGGGGTCCTCAATCCGGAAGAGGACCTCACGGACCTCCTGAGACGCTTGGCTGAGCACCAGTATATCATTCTCAGCGATGATCACCTCGACCTATCAGACGAGATTAAGAAGGCCACCCGAGCAAATTGGCCGGCGTGAATGGACCGTCCCTGTGTTATGCCAGCTACATTTCGCCGGGCATCCCCATAGATCAGCCTCGTGCGACTACGACACGAGTTGCTGACTGACAATCAGGGAAGGCATAACATGCCATGGAGCGGACTGGGCAGGGGATCGTGGCCATCTGGGGACACCAACGCACCTTCACTGTCCCACGCAGTCTGGTGGACGGGTCAGCGCCAGCCGCTCATCGCTGCGTACTCTACAGGTCTCACTTCACTGGTCGATGTGATTTGATCTCCACACTTGAGGTAAGCTGTCCGTTGACTTGAGGTGGTAACAGGCCCGACGTTTACCGATACGCTTGATATGGTTGATGATCACCCATATCATCGGCGCCATGACCGACTACGACCGCGGACTAGCCCAATTCCGAAAGATGGTCGGCGACGACCGCATCGACGCTCTGCTCCAACGCTTCAAGTCCGTCTGTCCCGATTTCGAGACCGAAGTCGTCACCGTCGTCGGCGGTCGCATCTGGACCCGGCCCGGCATCGATCTGAAAACACGCTCGCTCTGCAGCATCTGTGTCCTGGCTGCCCTCGGTCGTGACAACGCCCTGAAGCTCAATCTCGAAATGGCCCTCAACAACGGCGCCTCGCTGCCGGAGATCTTCGAAGCCCTGTTCCAGGTTGCCGCCTACGCCGGTTTTCCCGCCGCCTGGGATGCCCTCGTCATGCTGGAAGCGGTGCTGGACGAGAGGGATGGCGCTGCCTGATGTGGGCCGCGGTGACTCCCGATACCCAACCGACCCTCTTCCTCGAAGGCCCCGCCGGCGCCGGCAAAACCACGCAGGCCATCGAGCGCATCCGCTCCCTCATCGACGATGGCGTCGCGCCCGACCGGATCCTCCTCCTCACCCCCCACCGCAGCTACACCCTCGCCTACGAAGAAGCCTTCGATCAGCGCTCGTGGTACGGCCTCGGCAAAGCGACGATCGGAGGCCTGGCACGTCGCTATGTCTCCCTGTTCTGGCCGGAGGTGCTGGCGCAGTCGAAGTATCCTTTCGTGCAGGGACAGGAGCCGACCTTCCTGACCTACGAAGTGGCCCAGTACTTCATGGCGCGGCTGGTGTCCCCTCTAATAGAACAGGGGTACTTCGCCGACCTGAAGCTGACGCGGCACCGGCTCTACTCGCAGCTGCTGGACAATCTCAACAAGGCGGCCGTCAACTATATCCCCCTGGATGCGTTGAGCGATTATCTGCGCTCAGCAAGGATCGGCACCGAGCTTTCGGACGGTCACGTCGAGGAGATCTCGAACACCGTGGCGGCCTACCGGCAACTGTGCGCGCAGGGCAACCTGCTCGACTTCTCGCTGTATTTGACCCTGTTCTGGGATCTGGTCCGGCACTCGCAGCCGTTGCGCGATTACCTGTTCGGACAGCACCGTCATCTCGTCTACGACAATTGCGAGGAGGACATTCCGCTGGCGCATGACATCGTGCGCCTGTGGATGAACCACGACGATTCTCGACTGGAATCCGTCCTCATCCTCTACGACTGTGATGCCGGCTTCCGAAAATTCCTCGCGGCCAATCCATTGAGTGCCTACACGCTGAAGCAGGAGTGCGCGGCCAGTCAGTTGATCGAATCGACAGCAACGGTACCGGAGTCGCTGCAGGTATTCGGGCGCAGGTTGTGCGATGCGATTGGCGATCGACCGGATGCCGGGGCAGTCAGTGATGTTGACAATGACGACAAGCGGCGCGTGCAGGTGTTCTCCGACCGGCTGCATCACCAGATGGTGCAGCGGGTCACGGGTCAGGTCGAGCAGCTGATCGAGAACGGCATTGAGCCGGCTCAGATCGCCATCATCTCTCCGTTCCTCAACGACAGTCTCTACTATGGCCTGTCGACGCGTCTCGACACGGCGCAGATCAGCCATTACGTGCATCGTCCCTCGCGGACCCTGCGGGACGAGCCGGTCACCAAGGTGCTGCTGACCCTGGCCGCGCTCGCGCACCCGTCATGGCGGCTGGAACGGCCGTCGCCGGAGGCGGTCACCCACATGTTCGACCGGCTCCTTGGTGCGGCGGACCTGGTGCGCGCGGCGCTGCTGGCCTCCGTCGCGTACGAGGGAGTGCATGAAGCAGTCGGTTTGAAGTCATTCGAAGAAATAGCGTCACAAGCGCGCGACCGAATCACCTATCGCGTGGGAGAGAGCTACGAGGTCCTGC
The DNA here is from genome assembly GCA_965248265.1 of Candidatus Latescibacterota bacterium. Taxonomy (GTDB): domain Bacteria; phylum Latescibacterota; class UBA2968; order UBA8231; family UBA8231; genus CBDFJF01. Next base: position 2,925,461 of record CBDFJF010000001.1, on the reverse strand, counting down.
GATCCTGGCTGGAGGAATATCAGAGCGAGGAGGATCTGCCCGTCGACCTGTTCTTCAGCCGCTTGTTCGGCGAGGTGCTGAGCCAGCCCGGCTTCGGGTTCCACAAGGACGTGCCGGCCGGCATGCAGGTGGCCAGTCTGGTCGAATCGGCGCAGAAATTCCGGCGCGCCGTGGCCGAGGCCTCGGGGGACGAGGGTGAAGCCGTCGGCAAAGCCTACGTCGAGATGGTGCAGGAGGGCGTCGTCTCCGCGTTCTACTCGATGAACTGGGCGGATCCATCGACTTCAGTCCTGATCGCGCCGGCGCACACCTTCCTGCTGCGCAATCGCACCTACGCCCATCAGCTGTGGCTGGATGTGGGATCGCCGGCCTGGCACCGGCGCATCCATCAACCCCTGACCAACCCCTACGTGCTCAGCCGTGACTGGAACACCCAGGAGGAGGAATGGTCATCGGCCTGGGAGGCGAAGTTCGAGACGGAGAGGCTTACGTGCATGGTTTCGGGGTTGGTGAGGCGCTGCACGGACTCGGTGTACCTGTTTAATAGCGAACTCAGCGCGCATGGGCAGGAGCAGACGGGGGATCTGCTGGTGGCGCTTGGGCATGCGTTGCGGGGGTTGGGGGTGGTGCCGGAGGCTGAGGGGGTGTATGAAGTGTGACCGTGGGGATGACGCGCGGCGGGCTTGCCGTCCCTACTCGTCTCTGTATATTTGTATGTATAGACATCCACATATACATACGGCATGGACTTCGAATGGGACGACCAGAAGGATGCGGAAAACGTGCGCAAGCATGGTGTGTCCTTCGCAGAGGCACAACGAGCATTTCTAGATCCCGCCCGGGTAATTGCCAGAGATCGCAAGCACTCGACTGCAAAGGAGTCTCGGTACTTCTGTTTCGGTCTGGTGGATGAAAGGGTGCTGACGGTCCGTTTCACGATGCGGGCAAATCGGATCAGGATTTTCGGGGCCGGGTACTGGCGCGAAGGAAGGAGAAGGTATGATGGCCAAAAAGACGACTCGAGTACGTGAGGCGCGAGCGAAATACGTAGCAGCTCCCCTCGAAATCGCCAGAGCAATCGACGAAGCGGAAACTGTTGAGGATTTCCTCCCGCCGCCGGAGCAACTCTTCTTGAAGGAAGAAACCGTGAAGGTGACGCTCAATCTGAGCCAGCGAAGCGTCGAGTTCTTCAAGCGCAACTCATCAAAGCACGGGATGCCCTATCAGCAGATGGTGCGGCGTGTGCTGGATCTGTACGTGGAGCGGTACGGGTAGGAGATGCGCCATGGGCTATGTGCGACTGCAGATCTATCTCGATCCCGCCGACCATCGCAGGCTCAAACTCGCGGCAGGCAGGAAGAATGTCTCGATGGCTGAGTTGGTGCGCGGGCTTGTCGCCGACTATCTGGCTGGTGACACCGAGCAGCAGCAATTCACCAGGGACGTCTTCATGTCCATCGTCGGCCTCGGTGAGAGTCTGGACACCTCTGGCGCTGTCGAACATGACTGGCACTTGGGCGAGGCGCTGTCGGATGAACACACTCGTTGATTTTTGTCCGGGTGCCGGGGTGAGACCGCTTAGCATCTGCCCATTCACAGCCGTACATTGAGTGGCAAGTACCAATGCCGATTCTGTCGACGTTTTATGGTATTGTGATCAGGATGTATTTTTTTGATGACAGGCAGCACCTGTGAATCCACACGTGAGACTCGTACACCCGCTGAACGATTACCAGCTGGAGCTAGTCTTCGAAAACGGCGAACAACGGATATTCGACTTGACGCCTTATCTCAACCGAGGAGTCTTCGTCCGTCTGCAGAACGAGGCGAGCTTCCAGGCGGCAAGGGTCGTGGCCGGTTCAGTGGAATGGCCAAGCGGAGTTGATTTGAGCTATGACACACTTTACCTGGAAAGCCGGCCGACTGTCGCTGCGTCCACCGCAGCCAACGAGCGACTAAGCTGAGTCTCATGTCACGGCAGTTTACGCTTGAGTACTGGATTGAGGATGATTGGTACATCGGGCGGTTGAAGGAAGTGCCGGGTGTTTTCAGCCAGGGAGAGACGCTGGATGAGCTCGAACAGAACATCCAGAATTCCTACCGGCTCGTGTTGGCCGATGAAGATACACCACCTGACATCGTCTCGGTCAGCACAAAATCGGTGTCTCTGGAACTGTAATCGCCGTGCCTCGGTTCCAAGGCACAACGAGATCAAGGATAGCCTCTGTCAGTTGATCAGGAAGCAACTGGCTCTGTGACATCACCCTCGCCTCATTCCCCAACCCAGCTGCGCCCCGCCCAGCAAGCCATCCTCGGCTACGCCGGCGGCACCATGGGCATCGCCGCGGTGCCGGGCAGCGGTAAAACCTGGACCCTGTCGCAGGTCGCTGTATCCCTGATCTCCAGTGGGGCGCTGCAGGGCCGGCAGGAAGTCCTGATCGTGACGCTGGTCAATTCGGCCGTCGACAACTTCCGCCAGCGCATTGGTGGGTTTCTCTCCGAGCAGGGTCTGCTCCCCGGTCTGGGTTACCGGGTGCGCACCCTGCACAGCCTGGCGCACGAGATCGTGTCGCAGTCGCCGTCGATTGTAGGACTGGAGACCAACTTCTCCGTCGTCGACGAGCGTATCGCCGACTCGATTCTGCGCACGGCGTTTCGCGCTTCCTACCCGCGATACAAAGAGGGTCTGGCGCGCTACCTGATTGAAGACATGAACGATTTCCGGCGGCGCAAGATTGTCACCGACGATCTGCCCGCACTGCTGCAACAGGTCGTCGGCAACGCCATCGCGCACCTCAAGAGCCGCCAGCAGACGCCGCAGGCCGTACGCGATCGGCTCACGGATGACAGTTCCATGCTGATCAAGCTGGCGGTGGATGTGTACGAGCGCTACGAGCACGGTCTGGCAACGCGGGCATCCCTCGACTTCAACGACCTGATCACGATGGCGATTCGCGCCCTCGACGCTGATGAGACCCTGGTCGAGAACCTGCGCCAGCGCTGGCCCTTCATTCTCGAAGACGAAGCCCAGGACAGCAGCGCCCTGCAGGAGCAGATTCTGCGCCGGTTGGTGGGCGAGGGCGGCAACTGGGTCCGCGTTGGCGATCCCAACCAGGCGATCTACGAGACCTTCACCACCGCGCACCCGAAGTACCTGCGCGCCTTTCTGGAAGAAGCCGACGCCAAGCACGATCTACCCAATTCAGGACGCTCGGGGTTGCCCATCATCGGCATGGCCAACGAGCTGATCCGCTGGGCGAGTGAGGATCACCCCGTCGAAGCAATGCGCAGCGCGCTCTCCTTGCCCAACATCGAACCGACGCCGCCGGGCGATCCGCAACCCAATCCTCCGGAGGATGCCTGCAGAGTGGCCTTCCATTTCAACGACGAATCACCGGAGGCGGAGCTGGTCCGGGTCGTGGAATCGATCAAGAAATGGCTGCCGGCCAATGGGGACGCAACCGTCGCCATCCTGGTGCCGACGAACGCGCGCGGGGCCGAAGTGATCAAAATCCTGCGCAAGGCACGGGTGCCGTGTACGGATGCGATGTTGCGCCTGACGACGTCGACGCGGGAAGCGGCCGGTGCTCTCAGCCTGATTCTCAAGCACCTGGCGCATCCGGATGCCCACCGGACTCTGGTCGCCGTGTACAAGGTCTGGTTCACGCGGGTGTTGAAGGAAGCCGAATCGGACGAGGGGCTGGAACTGCTGGAAATACATCTGACGCTGTTGCAGCGATGCGTCCGTAGCGAGGAGTTCGTCTGGCCGCTGGCTGGAGGGGAAGAAGGATCGAGTGCTGGTCTGGGCACGGGCGAGATTCCGGCGAGCACGATGTCCTACTTCGAGCGCTTCCGCGAGCAGCTGCAGCGCTGGCACGCCCTGGTGCTGCTGCCGATCGGGGAGCTGCTCACGGCGATCGCTCAGGATCTGTTCGACGAGCCGGAGAAGCTGGCGATGACGCAGCTGTTCGGGGAAATCCTGCAGGAGCGCTCGCAGTACAACCTGGGTGTCGAAGGCCGGCCGACGACGCTGGCGGAGATGGAGGCCGAGCTCGTCGTCATCGCCCGCGACCAGCGCAAACTGCGCTCGATCGAGACCGACAAGACCGGCTTCGAGCCGGAGGCCCACAAGGGCGAAGTGGTGGTGGCGACCATGCATGGGGCCAAGGGCCTGGAGTGGGACCGCGTCTACCTGCTGGCAGTGAGTGACTATGAATTCCCCGCGGGCGAGCCGACGGACAGCTTCCGGTCGGAGCGCTGGTTCGTGAGGGATAATCTCAGTCTGGCAGACGAAACCCTGGGCCAGCTCGATGCAGCCATAGATGGTACGGAGTACCTGGAGGGCTCGGCGACAATGGAGGCGCGGTATGACTATGCACGCGAGCGGTTGCGGTTGCTCTACGTAGGGATCACGCGGGCGCGCAAGGAGCTGATGGTGACGAGCAATGTCGGGCCCCGCGGGAGCAACAAGCCGGCGCTCGCTTTTGTGGCGCTGCGGGATTCGATGGGGGGGGCACGTGATAGTGACGGATAAACAACTCTCCTTCAGCGCCCACAGCCTGCAGGCCTACGTCGACTGCGCCCGCCGCTATGAACTGAGCTACCTCGAAGAGCTCAAGTGGCCGGCGGTGGAAAGCGAGCCGCTGCTGCAGAGCGAGCGCCACATGGTCGATGGTCGCCGCTTCCACGAAATGGTTCACCGTGACGTGTTGGGCATTTCGGTGCCGGTGCCTGATTCCGCCAAGGATGCCGATATCTCGCGCTGGTGGAACAGTTATATGGTGCAGCGGCCGGCTGATGTCGATGGAGAGCGGTTCGCCGAGAAGACGCTGGTTGGGACCATCGGCGTCAGCACGCTAGTGGCGACGTGTGATCTGATCGTCATCGGCAATGGTGATGCAGAAGACATGCGCCGCGCCCGCATCTTTGACTGGAAGACCTGGCGTCGCAGACACACTAGAGAATGGCTGACGGATCGACTGCAGACGCGGATCTATCCCTACCTGTTGCTTCAGGCGGGAGCAGCACTCGCCGATGGCAAGCCGCTGACGCCGGACGAAATCGAGATGGTCTACTGGTACTCGGATTTTCCGGATGATCCGGAGGTCTTTGCCTACAATGAGGAGCAGTATGGCCAGGACGAGGCCTACCTGGGTGGCCTGGTCGACGAGATCCTGAGTCGCGAGCGGGGCTCGTTCGGGCTCACGACGGATGAGAAGAAGTGCATGTTCTGCGTGTACCGCTCCTTCTGTGACCGAGGGGGTGTGGCGGGGTACCTGGACGACGGTGATCTCGAAAGCGAAGAGGAAGCGCCTTCGCAGTTGGGGGATCTCGATGACTACGAAGCGATCGCGTTTTGAGCACCCTCACCTGAAGCGCATCCACCCCTCATGAACCTCAAGTGGAATCCCATCCGGGCCGCCGAGGTCTCGCAGTCTTTGCTCGATGCGACTTCGGGCCGGCCACTGGTGGCGCAGGTCCTGGCCGGTCGCGGCATGGATGACCCCGAACAGGTGCGGCCGTTTCTGGATCCGGATGCCTACACCCCTGCCGCTCCAGAGACCTTGCACGACCTGGTGATCGGTGTCGAACGGATCGAACGGGCGATCCGCAACAACGAGCGCATTCTGGTCTGGGGTGATTTCGATGTCGACGGGCAGACGTCGACGTCATTGCTTGTTTCCATGCTGGAGCGGATTGGGGGTAATGTTTCCTACCACATTCCGGTCCGCCAGCACGAGTCGCACGGTGTGCAGCCGCAGGTCCTGCAGCGCTACATCGAAAAGGGTTTCGACCTGCTGGTCACATGCGATACCGGGATTGCCGCCGTCGATAGCGTCGCCTTTGCCCACGAGGCCGGCATCGATGTCGTAATAACGGACCACCATGACCTGCCTGACGAGTTGCCCAAGGCTTTCGCCCTGATCAATCCGAAGTTCCATGCCGAAGATGACCCATTGAGTGGTCTTCCCGGCGTAGGCGTGGCTTACAAGATCATCGAAGCGCTGTTCACGCGCGCCGGACGCGCGGTTGAGCTGGAGAGCTGCCTGGACCTGGTGGCGGTCGGCATCGTCGCAGACCTGGCACTCCAACGACGGGATACCCGCTACCTGCTGCAGCGCGGCCTGGAGGTGTTGCGTTCGACGGAGCGACCCGGTTTTCTGGCTCTGGCCGACAACGCCGGAGTCAAAATGGATCTGCTCAACGACGAGGACATCGGTTTCCAGATTGGCCCGAGGCTCAACGCGGTCGGCCGGTTGTCGGATGCCAACGTCTCGGTACCGCTGCTGACGACGACGGACGAAGCGCAGGCAAAGGAGATCGCCGACCAGCTCGAGCGTCTGAATGAAGAGCGCAAGTTCGAGACCTCCGTCGTCTACGATTCGGCCGCGGCGCAGGTGCAGCAGGAGCCTTCTCTGCGGCAGTACGCTGCTCTTGTGTTGGCCAATCCGCTGTGGCACGAGGGTGTCATCGGCATCGTCGCCAGTCGCCTGGTGGAGGAGTTCGGCAAACCAACGATCATGCTGACGACGCCGGAGGGTAAACCGGCACGCGGATCGGCGCGCTCGGTCGAGGGCTATCACATCACTCGAGCTATCGCGACTCAATCCGACATCCTGATGGGCTTCGGGGGCCATCCGATGGCAGCCGGGTTATCGCTGGATGCGGGGAACGTCGAGGCGTTCCGACGCGGTGTGTCAAAAGCCCTCATCGATCAGCGCACGGGCCGAACGCCGGAGCCGACCGTCGACATCGAGCTCGAGCTGCCGCTGGAGGAGCTGACCCTCGACACCGCCCTGCAGTTGGAAGCGCTGGCGCCGTTCGGCCCCGGGAATCCCCCCGTCAACATCCTCTGCCCTGGCCTGCAAGTAGAAGAGGACCGGCCGATCGGCAAGGACAAGGCCCATCGAAAACTGGTCGTCAGCGACCTTGCCGGACACAAGTGCGAGGTCCTGTGGTGGAGCAGCGCCGATGAAGCCCTGCCAAACGGACGCTTGGACATGGTCGTGCGCGTGCGACCCGGTTTCTTCCGCGGGAAACAGACGCTGTCGATCACCTTGCAGGACTTTGAGCGGTCGGGAAGAGCGGAAGGTGGGGAGAGTGCGGGGACAAAGGCCGTTGTCTACGATTTCAGAGCGGAGTCAGCCCCGCTCGAGAAGCTGGATGAGATTATTGCTGAAACCGCAGACCCGCAGATCTGGGGTGAAGCAGTTGAGCACGAAAGGGCGAAGCCGCGAGCGGAGTTGACGACAGGTAGCACACTGGTAGTCTGGAGCGCCCCGCCGGGCCGGGGAGAGGTCGCTATGGTGTTGGAGCGGGTGAAGCCAGAAGAGATCTACGTGTTCGCGAAGGATCAAGGCGTCGATTCTTACGAGGCATTTACGCAGCGGTTGGGTGGCCTGGTGAAATACACGCTAGCTGAATACCAAGGTCGCAGCTCCCTGCAGAAACTGGCCGGCGCCATGGCGCACAGCGAGCGCACGGTGGTCGCCGGGTTGGAGGTGCTGCCGGCGATGGGGGTACGGGCGACGCGCGATGCGGTTGGAGAGATCCTGTTCGAGCGGTGTGCTGTGGTTGATGCGTCCGCTGCCGTCGACAAGCTTCTCGTCCTGCTGGACGAAACCCGGGCATTCCGGAAGGCGTTTCGGACTACACAGGATGCAGCGAGTTTCTTCGCCGGCGGACAGAGCGGCGAAGAGTGAGGCTATGCCCATCACCTCGCAGCGGATACGAGATGCTGTGAAGGCATCCCAAGCCAGGAGATTGAACCATGAATGTCGTCCTGATCGGTGACTCCATCCGCATGGGGTACCAGAAGTACGTGCGGGCGGAGCTGACCGGTTTCGCCGAGGTGTGGGGGTCGGACGAAAACGGCGGCTCCAGCCAGAAGGTGCTGGAGTACCTGGACAGCGTCACCGAACGCGCCCCGGATGTCGTCCACATCAACGTCGGGCTCCATGATCTGCGCCGACCCTTTGGCTCGACGGCGAACCAGGTCACACTCGAGGGTTACTACCGCAACATCCGCACCATCACGGAGCGCATCAGGACAGATACGAATGCGCGGTTGATCTGGGCGACAACGACACCGCTGGACGAAGAGTGGCACAATCGTATTCACGAGGAACTTGGAGACTTCCGCCGCTTCGCCGTCGATGTGAACACCTACAACGAGGGCCTGCTCGACCAGGCGCGGATACTGGAGCTGGAGATCAACGATCTCAACGCCGTCGTCGTGAAGGCGGGGCCCGAGAAGATCCTGAGCCAGGATGGGGTCCACTTCTCGGATGAAGGCTATGCTGTTCTTGGAAAAGCCGTCGCCGATTTCATTCGGGGATAGCCTCATTCACCACGGAGCGCAGGCCGGCGATGTGCTCTGGCCGGGTGCCGCAACACCCACCCATGATCTGGGCGCCGTGGTCGCGGATCCATCCGCGTCCGAACTCGGCATAGCGCTCCGGCGTGAGTTCATCCCACCGATGCAGGATGTTGGCATAGCCTCCGATCGCGCCATCGAATGCTTGTCGCAGTACCGGAAGAGATATTGAGATCGCCTCGGGTGGGCTGCACATCAACAGAATGGCATCGGGCAGGTTGCCGTCGAGGGAGTCGATGACTTCCTGGATGGTGTGTCCGGTGTCCAAGAGGCCTTTCTCGGTCACATGCCGGACGCCGAGAAAGACAGGCAAGCCACTCCGCGATGCAGCGCGCACGGCCGGAGCGCAGTTAATGAAAGAAGTGTACTCCGGCTGCAGGATGTCGACGCCGCCGGCAACAAGCGCCTCGGCCTGATCGGCGTACTCCTGTTCAATATTCTCGAATCCAGGACCCGACATACTGCCGACGATCAGCGCCTTCGGATTGATTCGATCCCGCGCTTCACGGGCGATCTCGACCGCCTGGCGGGTGAACTCGGCCATGCGCTCTTCGGGGTGGCCGAACCGGCGCAGGACGTAGCGGTTGGTGGTGAAGGTGTCTGTCGTCAGTAGATCAACACCGGCTCCCAGATAGTTCTCATGTACCTTACGGGTCACCTCCGGACCGTGAATGACGCCGGGCCGGTGCTCAAGGCCCAGACGTGTCAGCTCGGAACCGACGCCGCCGTCGAGGAGGAAGCGTTCGCCATCACGCAGTCGGGTACGCAGGTCGATCGGGTTCAAGTCAAGCTCCCTCTGAAGCCAGAAACCAGCTTGTAGCGCTCTCTCGGTTACGTCATCTTAGCGCCTAAGCGGTACCGTACAGTGCAAGGACAGTCGAGGCAACAGTTCAAACCCGAGCAACCAAATTGACACGGTAACGAACCGGATCATGCCTCCTCCTTCCCCAACTTCACCAACACCCACACCGTCACCTGCTCCATCGCCAGGCTCCTCCGGTACTCAGCACGGTCACATCACCATCCGCTCGGTGATCACCGGCGCGTTGCTGAGTCTGATCGTCAGCGTCGGTTTCACCTACACCCGCGTGGTTTTCTTAACGACCGGCATGAACTCCGACTTCATCACGGCCGGGGCCATATTCGTGTTCTTCGGCGTCACGGTGCTGCTCAATCCCTGCACGCGGCTGGTCCGCCAGAGCTGGGCCTTCGACCGCGCCGAGCTGGCCGTCATCTACATCATGCTCATCATCGCCTCGACGATTCCGACGTGGGGGTTCTCGGCCAACCTGATCCCCATGCTGCCGGCCGTCTATTACTTCGCGTCGCCGGAAAACAGATGGGTGGACATCCTTTATCCTCTGATCAAGCCATGGATGGTGCCGCAGGACGAGGAGGCGATCAAGAGCTTCTTCGAGGGGTTGCCGGTGGGCGGCTCGGTACCGTGGGTAGCATGGGCGGTACCGATGCTGGCCTGGGGTACCTTCATCATCGCCATCTACCTGATGATGATCGCCTGCATGGTTCTGATCCGGCGCCAATGGGTGGAGCACGAGCGCCTGGCATTCCCCCTGGTTCAGCTGCCCCTGGAAATGGCCGAGACCGGCAGGGCCAACCAGGTCCTGGGTCCGTTCTTCAAAAACCCGGTGATGTGGACGGGCTTCGCGCTGGCTTTTTGCGTGCTGAGCATGAAGGGTTTGCACCAGTACTTCCCTGTTGTACCGGACCCCGAGCTCTACGCGAGAGCGAAGCTGTTCCGCCAGCAGGCGAGCGTCGAGATCAATCTCAGTTTCACCGTGATCGGTCTGGCCTACCTGCTCAGCCTGCACGTGGCCTCCAGCTTCTGGTTCTTTCACCTGCTGGCCAAGGCGCAGATGAGCTGGCAGTACCTGATCGGCTACCGCCTCCAGGGTGAGATCGAGCGCTTCATGGAAGGGACCCTCATGCTGGCATACCAGGGCATGGGGGCCATGCTGGTGCTGGTGGCGTTCGGGGCCTGGGTCAGCCGCAGCCACCTCAAAGCGATCTGGCGAAAGGTCATTACCGGGACCGGTGTCGACGACAGTGAGGAGATCCTCTCCTACCGTGCTGCGGCCGCCATTCTCGTCGTCTGCGGGATCTATGTAACGATCTGGCTGAACATGAGTGGTGTCCCCATCATCATCACCCTCCTGTTCTTCATCGTCGCCTTCGCCATTTTCATCTTCATGGCGCGCCTGGTCGCCGAAGGTGGGATCGGCTTCATGCAGCCGCAGATGTCGGCTCAGACGATTGTCATGAACTTCGCCGGAACGACTACAGTCACTGACGCTGGAATTTTTAGCATGGCTCTCAGTTTCAGCTGGGCCGGCAGCGTCCGGATCATGCTCATGGCCTCGGCCATCAACGGGATGAAGATGGCTCAGGGAGTCGGCATTCTGAAACGGCCCCTGTTCTGGGTCATGATCGTGGCCATGCTGGTGAGCCTGGTAAGCTCTCTGGGGATCATCATCTGGCTCTGTTACCAGGAGGGAGCTGCCAATCTAGAGCCCTGGTTCTTCACCAACAACGCCCGCAACACCGTCGACTTCGCCGCCTACAAGATAGAGAACCCCCTGTCGTTCTCGGGTACTCCCGACATCATGTGGCCGAGGGCGCTGTGGACGAGCATCGGCGGCATGGTGATGGGCGTTTTGATCTATCTGCGTCACCACTTCTTATGGTGGCCGCTGCATCCGCTCGGCTTCGCCGTGAGTGCGAGCAACGTGACGTCCAGAGCCTGGTTCAGCATCTTTCTCGGCTCGATGATCAAAGCCTCCCTGCTCAAGTACGGAGGGGTTCGGTTGTACCTGGCGTTGCGGCCATTCTTCCTGGGCATGATTCTTGGGCAGATTACCTGCGCCGGCTTCTGGATGATCCTGGATTTGTTTGCCGGTGGCACCGGCAGCCGCGTGCCCGTGTTCCATTATCGCTACTGAGCCGCTCTTGAATCCACCTGCCGAAGTTTCTCACACGACAGAAAGCGCCGCTGGCTCCGGCCTGTTCGGGCGTATCACCATCCGCTCGGTGGTCGCCGGGGTTTTGCTGTCCCTCGTCATCAGTGTCGGTTTCACATACACCCGTGTGGTTCTGGGCAAAGGCAGCATGTCTGCCGATTACATCACCGCGGGAGCCATCTGCATTCTCTTCGTCCTCATGGCGCTGGTGAATCCTTGCATGAAGCTGGTGCGTCGTGACTCGGGGTTTGCGCGTGATGAGCTCGTCGTCATCTACATCATGCTCATCATTGCCTCGACGATTCCGACGTGGGGGTTCTCGGGTCTGTTCGTCGGCACCTTGCCGGGGGTCTACTACTTCGCGACGCCGGAGAACAACTGGGCCGAGGTGCTGCATCCGCTCATCAAGAGCTGGATGGTGCCACAGGACCCTCGTGCCATCAAGGATTTCTACGAGGGGCTGCCGGCGGGCGGGTCCGTGCCCTGGGGTGCGTGGATAGGACCCCTATCCATCTGGATCAGCTTCATTATCGCCATCTACCTGATGATGATCGCGGCCATGGTGCTGGTGCGCCGTCAATGGGTGGAACACGAGCGTCTGGCCTTTCCACTGGTACAGCTGCCGATGGAAATGACGGATACCGGGGGGCTCCGCGACCGGGTAAGTCCGTTTCTGAAGAATCCGGTGATGTGGGCCGGCTTCGCGGTGCCGTTCATCCTGCTCAGCGCCCGAGGGCTGCACCAGTACTTTCCGGTCATACCAGAACCGAACTTCTATTCGGTGGCGCTGCTGTTTCGCGAAACTACCGGGTTGGTGTTCAACCTCAGCTTCACCGTCATCGGCTTCGCCTATCTGCTCAGCTTACAGGTCGCCGTTGGCTTCTGGTTTTTCCACCTGGTGACCAAGTGTTTCATGGGTTGGCAGATGATGACGGGTTACCGGCTCCAGGGTGATATCGAGCGCTACATGGAGGGCACCCTCCTGGTCGCCTTCATGACCACGGGCGCCATGTTCGTTCTCGTCCTTTTCGGAGTATGGACGGCCCGCGGCCATCTGCGCGAGGTCTGGCGCAAGGTGGTAACGGGTAAGGGAGTGGACGACACCGAGGAGGTCCTCTCCTACCGGGCAGCGGTGGCGATCCTGGTACTGTGCGGCGCCTATACAACCGTTTGGCTCTACCTGTCGGGTCTCCCCATGGCCATCACCGTCGCCTTCCTGCTGGTGGCCTTCGCGATTTTCATCTTCATGGCTCGTCTGGTTGCCGAGGGCGGACTGGGTTTCATGATGCCGCCGATGCCGGCACAACCGCTCATCGTCAACTTTGCCGGGACATCGACGGTCACTCACGCGGGTGTGTTCAGCCTTGCGCTGAGCTTCACGTGGGCGGGTTACCTCCGCGTTCTGCTCATGGCCTCAGCCATCAATGCGATGAAAATGGCCCAGGGAGTGGGCGTACTGCGGCGACCCCTGTTCTGGGTCATCATGCTGGCCATCATCGTCAGCCTGGTGAGTTCGCTGGTGTTCCTCATTTGGGCCGCGTACGAGTACGGAGGGGTCAATCTCGAACGCCCACTCTTCACCTGGACTGCGAAAAGCACCTTCGAGTTCGCCCGCTACAAGATCGCCAACCCGGTTTCGTTCTCGACCACGCCGGACATCATCTGGCCGCGGGCACTATGGACGGCGATAGGCGGAGCCCTCATGGCAGGGCTGATCCTGCTGCGCCATCACTTTCTGTGGTGGCCGCTGCATCCACTCGGCTTCGCCGTGAGCGCCAGCAACATCAGCAGCCTGGCATGGTTCAGCATCTTCATTGGCTCCCTCATCAAGGCCATCGTACTCAAGTACGGCGGGGCCAAACTCTACAATGCCATGCGGCCGTTCTTCCTGGGGTTGATCCTGGGCCAGATTGTCTGCACCGGCGTCTGGCTCATCATCGACCTGATCGCCGGGGGCACCGGTAACAGGGTGACCGTGTTTATGCAGCGGTAGTTGAGTGGGACTATGTGTGCGCGTGCGACAGCCGCAGTTTCCGACAGCCGCGAGCGCAATGCTATTCTACACGGAATTACGCAGGTGGGAAAAGCAGCGGGATTACCTGACGGCCATTGCGTCGGTACACGCGAAAATCGCTGTCCAAGGTGAAGACGAGTGATCCGGCATGCAACTCACTCATTCGTACCAGGCAAGCGTCGGCGAAGGACATCGGCGATGTTCGGTACTTCCGAATCAATTTTCGGACGACGGCGATGTGATTGGAGACGCTGAATGACACGCGGATAACATCACGCTCGACAAGCTTCAGTACCGAATTAGGGTCACCGCCAAACTCACCCAGCAGAAAACAAGCCTCCGAAAGCACAGCTTCATTGGTGAGTAGCGGCGGACGGATCTGTTGCCACTGCGCCCGGGACCAGGCATGGTCGGCATCGCGGCGGTTCAGGTAGGCGACAAGAGGGCCAGTATCCAGCAGCACCTCCTGCTTCATCGACCATAGCTCTTCATGTATTTCTTGCTGTCCCGCGACAGGTCCACCGGCCCGGAGAAAGAGCCGGCCAGGTCCTGCGCCAGATCATCACAGGATACATCGGCGCTCCCGGCGCCTTCGTCGCGCATGTAGGAGGCGATGGCCTCTCTTATGAGAAAGGACTTACTCTCACCCCGTTGCGCCGCGGCGGTGGTAAGCTCAGCATCCAGTTCTTCGGGAAGTTTGACGGTCAGCGTTTTCATTTGGGCTTGAAATAGAAGGTATTACCAATACGTCAAAACAGTAATACCTTCGAGCCTCGATGTCAAGGGGCGCAGTGCGGCTGTCCTCTCCCGCGAGATCCGACTCCGCAGCTTCCAACACACTGTGGCTCCGGGAGGATCCGCTCCTTTACGTACTGCGGTCTCCCGCAGCTTGCCCTTTTCGATCGCTCAATTAGTAACAAACCTCACTGCGTCAGTAATGCAACAGTTCTCCAACGCGCCCGTCATCCGCTGCTTTTTGCACCATCAACGCAACCCGCGTTGCGCGCAGTACATCTTCCGTCTTCAGGCTCTCTGCCGACACAGTCCCATGCATGTCGCTGAGAAAATCCGCAAGGTAATCGTCTGGTTCGCCACCCTCTGGGTCGACGGAGACCACAGAGCCATCCCGGGTGATGTCGATCTGGCCGGAGACTGCCGAGACTTCAGCGATACCCTTGGATCCGAAGAAGGTCATACGCCAGTAGTATGGTAGACCGTAACCGCCCTTGGACGGCATGAAGTAGGAGACATCCGCGAGCACACCACAGCCGTTGGACAAAGTGAGTAACATCTGAGCCCCGTCTTCGAAGTGGGGGTACTGTGGCGCCATGGCATTCCAACAGCGTGCAGCTTGAACGGTTTCGAAACTCAAGCCGGTCACCCATGGGATCGCATCGGCGGCGTGGATGAAGATGTCATTGATGGTGCCGCCGTGTTTGCCCTTCTCGAAGTACCAGGAGGGGCGGGTGTCGATGTTGAGCGGGTGTTGGCCTCCGATGGCGATGGCGTGGATGTCGCCGAGTTCGCTTTGCTGGATCATGTGGCGGACCCCGGCGAAGGGGCGATGGCTCCGCATACCCAGCATGCAGCCAACCCGCAGGCCGTTTTCGGCTGCCAGCGCTTCGATCTGTTCCAATTCCTCGAGGTGAATGCACAACGGCTTGTCGGCGATGACATGCTTGCCGCGGTTCAACGCGTCGATGGCGATGCCGCCGCGTGCTCCGAAATAGGCACCGATGGCAACGATGTCACAATCAACGGAATCCAGCATCTCTTCGTAGGTCGGGTGGGTAAACTCGATGCCATCGTTCTCAGCAACGGCGCGCAAACGCCCGTCGGGCTCGCAGGCACCGGCGAGCTCGATCTCCGTGGAGTCGCGCACGAGTTTGTAGAGCTCGTCGATATGGGCGTGGCCGAATCCGGCAAAGGCAAATCGGTGTTTCACGGTGTCTGATCTCGACAGTTAGAGGACTTGAAACCACATTATCGGCACCAGATTACCTCCACCACTCGTTACCGAGAAACGGTGATGCCAAAACGACGCACCATCTACTTTGACGACGCGCGCCATTTCTACCTGTGGAACTTCGAGCCGCCGATGGATCTGCACGACGCCTGGGTGCCAGTGGACCAGGTAGCCGGCACCGCCGTCGACACCTTCATCTATGGCGTGGCCCGCAACGATGGGCTGTTCTACGACACCAAGGCGAGCACGATGTTCGGGTCCAACCTCGACACCTTCAGCACCCACTATGCCTGGAGAGCCTACCAATGTCTGAGTAGCCTGGTCGAGCGCGGCTTGAGTCCGCTCAAAGTGCTCATCGACCGCGCCCACGACAAGGACATGGAGTTCATCGCCAGTCTGCGTCTGGGCGACTACGCCAGCATGCCCAAGCATTGGAGCACGCGGGAAGGCGGCCAAGGACGGAGCAACAACAAACCGACTACGAGGGCCAGGGTTTTCTCGTCGTCGAAGACGCACTACGGGCTGATGAGCTGGAATCGATCGCAGCAGCGTTCGACACGGCCGCCTCGGCGGAGGCCCTGGATGATCTACCCAATCAAGACGACGCGTTCATCCACCTCGCCGAGCATCCTGCTCTGTTTCCGATCATCCACGGCGTCATGTCGGACGATGTGGCGGTTCGTTCGGTCAAGGGTACATCGTCAGAGTCCGGCGTAAAGGGCAGGGGATGGCACCGGGAAGTGGCGAGCATGCTCGGAGTCAACCACTCCGCCTCCAACATGTGCACGCAGTTGTTCGTATTGCTAGATAACTGCGACGAAGAGGGAGGTTGCCTCTCCGTGGTGCCGGTGAGCCATCTGTTCAAAGCCGACTTGCCGTTCCCGGACATCACTCGCATTGACGAGATGCCCAACCATTGTCCGCTGCGCCTCAAGGCGGGTTCGGCCGTGATCCTGCACGGCAACATCTGGCAGGCACGCATGCACCACGAAAGCGAATCGCGACTGCGACGGCTGGAGTACGCCTACATCCACTGCTGGATGCGGCAGGCGTTGCCCGAGTTCACCTCAGAAGCACGCGCGACGATGATGTCGACGGGCAATCTGGCGTCGCTTTTCGGTATCACGCCCGAACGGCGCTACTGGGATGCCACGGTTACAGGGCACCCGAGCTCGAATGGTCTGCCGGCTAGGCGATATTCGCCGTTGAGTTCGGTCGGCAAGGGCATCGAACCCAATCACTGACA
The DNA here is from genome assembly GCA_965248265.1 of Candidatus Latescibacterota bacterium. Taxonomy (GTDB): domain Bacteria; phylum Latescibacterota; class UBA2968; order UBA8231; family UBA8231; genus CBDFJF01. Next base: position 2,908,883 of record CBDFJF010000001.1, on the reverse strand, counting down.
GGCCGCCATGACGGCTGAGCAAGCCAGGCAGCAGTACGACTCGCAGGGGTTCGTCTACATCCCCGGCGCCCTGTCCCAAGCAGAGGTCGAACGGGTAGGAACGGCCCTCGATCGAGCAGCCGAGAACGAGGCGCTGTACGAGGTCCTGGGCCAGGATGAGGTTTTCGTCGACATGGTTGATCATCCCGCCATCTTCCCGATCGTGCGCGCAGTAGTCGGTGAGGACGTGCAGCTGCGCTACGCCTTTGGTGGGGTGCGGGAGGCGCTGTCGGACTCGGGTGGCGGCTGGCACTGCGATCTCAGCCATATCAACGGCGTGAACCTGGCAGACTCGCTGATCATGACCAAGGTGTACGTGTACCTAGTTGATGTGCCCGAGAATGGCGCCACCCTGGCCATAGTTCCCGGCAGCCACCGCTTCGAGATGGGACACCCGCTACCCGACATCGCCGAGCACGAGGACATGCCCCATCACGTCAAGCTGGTGGCCAAGGCCGGGGATGCGGTTCTGTTCAACGGCTACTGCTGGCACGCGCGCTTTCACAACCGCAGCAACAAGGATCGAAAGGTACTCGAGTACTCATACGTCCACTCGTGGATGCGGACGAAGTACGACTACCGGGATTTCCCCGACCATATTCGGCTGTCGATGACACGATCGCACGATCGGCGTCAACTGTTCGGTATTCCCGAACCAGGGGTAAACGACTGGGAACGGCGGCTCGAAGGGAGTGAGCCGTTTCACGCGGTCGAAGTCGGTTCATGACATCAAGAATTGCATCAGATGAGGGCCCAGGATGATCATCGATTACCTCAGCAACGCTCACAATTATTACGGTCTCGGCCCGCGGATAGAGGCCGCACTGCGATACCTCCAGGATGACGATTTCGACGACCTGGAAGAAGGCAGCTTCGTGTTCGACCTGGAGCAGGATGGCCTGCGGGCGGTGCGCAGCAATTTCGAATCGAGGCCGATCGAGGGCGCCAAGTACGAGTTCCATCGGCGGTCGATAGACGTGCAGCATTTCATCGAGGGCGAGACCCTGTGCGGTTGGGCGCACATCAGCCAGCTGAAGCTGGAGGAGTATAACGACGACGAGGACTACGTCTTCGGCACTGGGGACGGCGATCTGATCCGCGCCCGTCCCGGAACCTTCTTCATCTTCGCTCCCCAGGATGGTCACATGGCCAACCTGCAGCCGCCGGAAGCCACCGGACCTGTGAAGATGAAGAAGTGCACGGTGAAAGTGGATCTCGACGATTCGACCGCGTACTGCCAATTGCCGTAAAAGCTGCTTGGCAGAGCCGGCGAGCTAGGCGCTGATGCGGACCCATTCAATGCCAGTCTGGTCAGCCTCGGGACCGGCATAGTAGGCGGCGACGATATCACCTGACGCGGTTTCTGTAATGGTCGGCAAGCCGACGGAAAACTCGTACATCTCGCTCCAGGCTTTCTTGAGGTCACGCTTACCGCTCGTTGACGGTTGCTTTTCGGAATCATAGAGCGTCAACTCGGTATCATCCGGCCAAGAGGCTCCATCATCGTCGCTGATCCGGAGTTTGATGGCAGGCGTCGCGGTTCGGTCCACGTACACCAGGGCGACTCGGTTGTCATGCAGACACAGCGGTGGGCCGGCCTGACCCGCCAATCCAGTGTTCCACAGTGGCGACCAGGTGCGGCCGTGATCGGCGGACCGGCTCGCGTGCATGTTCCGGTAGACTCCCTCTTGATTGTCGAAGGTCCAGAACAGATTCAACAGATTGCCATTGGGCAGCAGCACGGGCCGGTGGTCCCAGTAGAAAATCCGATGCGAGGGGTCGTGGGCGATGATGGCGTGTTCGGGCCACGTCTCACCCTCGTCGGGCGAAAACATCATGGCGGCGAAGTGACGGGATGGCGAATCGTCGCCCTGCGGTTTGCTGAGCTCGATCGGAAAGGCGAGATCGCCGTTGGCCAAGCGCAACACTGGCGCTGTCGGACCAGTCACGGATTCGTCGAACTCGAACGGCGGCAGCTGTCGCGGCTCAGACCAGGTCTCGCCGTTATCCAATGAACGACTGAGGAAGAAGCGGCCACCCTGGACGCCGCCGTCACTGTCTGAGAACAGCTTGCGCTTTGGGTCCGAGCGGTCGACCCACTTGATGGCGGCGAGCAGGTGACCATCCTCCAGAAGGGTCATTTTGATACCGCGAAAATCACCGCGCCGGCCGTCGAGTTTTGGCGCGACGAAGATTCGCTTCGGTTCGCACCAGGATTTCCCCTCATCATCAGACCAGGTCAACAGCACCAGGCCGTCCCCGGCGCCCTTGTTCGGCGTCGTCCGGAGGGAGCACAACCATCTGCCGCCGGGCGTCACCACAATGACCGGCCCACTGGCGCACTGATAGTCGGTGTCGGCTGGACCACGATAGACGGTACCCCGATCAACGATCGGCATGAATAGTCCTCACGCGAATGATGATGATGATTGTGGGTTGCAAAATGAACGATGGGAGCATGGTACGGCGCAAACTGTTGGGATCTTGCTGCTTGACCTTCCGGCTGCAAGGCTCGTTAATGCTTCGTACCAAAGGAAATGATTGAGGGAAAGAGTTGAGCCATGTCCTTTCGGGGATGTCATAGCACAGAGGGGAATCAGGGACATGATGAACACGCTTCTGGATGGCAAGGATTCGCCGTACGTCTATAGCCGAGAGCAAATGGCGAACGCTGGACCGGTGAGGGAGAAGATGGCGGCGCGGTTGGAGGCTCCGGGGATAGACAGGGTGAGGGAGCTGTGAGCCAGTGACGGAAGGGAAGCAGCTGCATCGCGTAGCCCAGATAGGTTGCGGTCAGAAAGGGACTTCCCACGCACGCAGCCATGTGCTGTTCGGGCGTTCACGGATCGTGGCAGCCGCCGACCCGGATGAGGAAAACCTGGCATTGTTTTGCGAGCGCTTCGATGTGCCAGGGTACCCCGATCACCGCGAACTGCTCGAGAAGGAAGAGTTTGATATTGCCTCGGCGATCCTGAACCCGCGCAACAACGCCGGAATTGTCATCGACTGCGCTCGAGCCGGGGGGATCAAAGCGATCCAGAGCGAGAAGCCGATTGCCGAAAAGCTCTCGGATGCCGACGCGATGGTGGCAGCCTGCAAAGCCAACGGTGTGTGGTACGCCTGTGGGGATGTCGAACGCAACTGGTCCTACTACTGGAAGGCGCGTGAGATTCTGGAGAGCGGCGAGTTGGGCGAGGTGCTCAGCGTTACCTGCTTTTCGGTAAGTGCCAGACGCTGGGACGTGCAGGGCCTCAGCCTGATGCGGATGTTCGCCTTCGATGCCGATGTTGCCTGGGTTACCGGTTGGGTCCACGAAGATGCAGTCAGCGACTACGACACGGGCGGCTACTCAGGTCATTTGCGTTTCACCAATGGCATAGACGGCTATCTTCATCGCCGGCAAGGCGCACGAAACGGAATCGAAGTGGTGTGCGCGAAGGGGGTCTTCGAGAGCGATCACCGGTACATGCGCATGCGTAAGGAAGACGATGGCCAGCCGTATTGGTCCAAGCTCTCTGAAATCGAGGGCTTGTTTCCTCAGGAGTCTTTCCAGGGCATCACGGTGGGGGAGTACGACAACGAAGGGTGGCGTCATCCGGGAACGCGCTGTCTTCACACGGTAGAATCTCTGATAGAGGCCGTTGAAAAAGGCATCGAGCCCCGAGGCAACGGGGACAATGGCCGCAAGACACTGGAGACGACGATCGCACTACGGGAGTCACATCGGCGCGGTCATGTTCCAGTGCGACTGCCGCTGGAGGACCGCGACCAGACCGTCATCCTGGGACGCGGTGTGCCGCTGGACAAGAAGGAGTCCGACAGGGTGAATTACATGGAGAAGCTGCGGGACTACACGCGGTAGGTGCTCATCCCAAGGCACCGCTGTCCCGCAGCTGATCGATCTCTGTCTCGCTGTACCCAAACTCACCCAGTATTTCATCCGTGTGCTGACCCAGAGCCGGCGCTGACCTGCGAATGGACCCCGGGGTCTCGGACAGCTTCACCGGGATGCCGATGTTGCGAACGCGTCCCGCGGTGGCGTGGTCTGATTCTACCTCCATGCAGCGCGCCTTCACGTGCGGGTCGTCGTAGACCTCTGAAAAACTGTAGATGGGACCGCTTGGAACGCCGGCATGCTCCAGGATCTCCAGCCACTCAGCGGTCGGTTTCAATGCGAATGTTTCATCCAGGGTCTCGGCGAGGGCTTTCAGGTTCACCATGCGATCGGGATTGCTGGCGAAACGCGGATCCTCCAGCAAGTCCTCACGGTCGATGGCGGCACACAGCCGTTCCCAGTTGGCCTGGTTGGCGGCGCCGATGTTGAGGTGGCCGTCCGAAGTCCGGAACGCCTGGTACGGGGCGGAGAGCCGATGGGCTGACCCCATCGGGCCTGTGTTCTCGCCAGTGGCGAAGTACATCGCTGACTCCCACACGGAATAGGCAATGCCGCCTTCCAACAGGGAAGTATCGACGAACTGACCTTTGCCCGTCTTGAGTCTGCTGATGTAAGCGCACAGCGTTCCGTAGGCTCCGTAGAAACCGGCATTCAGGTCTGTGATCGGTACCCCGACCTTGACCGGCGCCTGGTCCGGGTGGCCGGTCGCCGTCATCATCCCGCTCATGCCCTGTGTCACCAGGTCGAAGCCGGGGCGGTCGCGGTAAGGGCCGGTGGCCCCGAAGCCGGTGATATGGCAGTAGATGAGGGCCGGATTCAACTCCCGGGCATCTTCGTACCCCAGACCGAACCGCTCCAGCGTGCCGCGCCGGAAGTTCTGTATGAGCACATCCGATTCGGCGACCATGCGGTGCAGTGCCTTACGGGCTCCTTCAACTTTGAGATCGAGGACGACACCTCGTTTGTTGCGATTGATGGCGAGGAAGGCAGCCGACTCGCCTTCGATGAAGGGTGGAGCCATGCGCCGCGAATCGTCGCCGCCGGGTTTCTCGACCTTGATGACGTCAGCCCCCATGTCGGCCAGCAGCATGCCGCAAAACGGCCCGGCCATGATCTGGGTATAGTCGAGGACTTTGACTCCATCGAGGGGGAGTTCCATCGCCTACTTCCCTTTGAACAAAGGCGTGCGTCGTTCGACAAACGCGTCGCGTCCCTCGCGGAAATCCTGACTGTCGAAGATGGCGTAGGGGAGGTCGGCTTCCTCCGGGGTGAGCTCCTTCAGTCCCGGGTTCTGCAGGATGATCCGCATCAGCTCCTTGGTGCATTTCTGAGACAGCGGGGCGAGTGCGGCCATCTCGCCGGCAAGCTGATCGGTGTACCTCCGCAGATCGGCGAGGGGAACGATCTGGGTAACCAGCCCGATCCGCAATGCCTCCTCAGCGTCTATCAATCTTGCACTCAACAGCAGATAGGACGCCGGGCCTGCCCCGACCAGGTTGATGAGGCGACGCATCTCGATGTATCCGGCGAGCAGGCTCAAGCGAGCGACCGGAACGCCGAAGCGGCTGTTGTCGGCGGCGATGCGGATATCGGTGGCGGTAGAAAACTCACAGCCGCCACCGACACAAAACCCGTGGATGCGGGAAATGGTCGGTTTGGGTATGTCGCCGATCGCATCCAGCGCACCCTCGAAAGCCTCAGCATAGCGCCGTGCATTGGCAGTACTGTTGCGGTGCTCCTCGAAGTCCTTGATATCGGCCCCGGCAGAGAAGGCCTTCTCGCCGGAGCCCGCGAAGACGATGACACGGACCGAGTCGTCGCTACCCAACTCGGCGGCAAGGCGCTGAAGGGTAAGCCAACCCTCGTAGTTGATGGCGTTGCGTTGCTCGGGCCGGTTGAAGGTGACGGTGGCGATGCCGTCTTGTCGTTCCACGAGGATGTCGTCTGCCATTTCAGTCTCCGTTGGTGCAGGATGTAGATATCAGTATGCGGAACAGGGAACGACATGTCGAGGATGCCCGTTGGAACTTACGGGAACTGGAAACGTGGTCGCGCGGATAGGCAGTTGATCTCGTCTCAGGCTTCGAGCAACAGATACCGCAGGATGAAGACGACGGCCAGACCATCGATCAAGACATGCACCTCACTTCCCTTCCCGCTCAACCGCTTGATGATCGGGTAGGTCACGATACCGGCGGCAACACCATGTGCGATGCTGAAGGTCAAGGGCATCACCAGAATGGTCATGAATGCGGGCACTGCGTCCGATACGTCATCCCACTGAATGCGGGTCACGGACGAAGCCATCAGCACCCCGACGACGATCAATGCCGGCGCTGTCGCGAACACGGGAATGGCTTCGACAAGCGGGGTTAGAAAAAGCATCAGCAGAAAGAGAATGGCCACGACCACGTTCGCGAAACCGGTGCGGGCACCCTCCGCTATCCCTGACGCACTCTCGATGTAGGTCGTTACGGGGGACGTGCCCAGCAACGCCCCGCCTACCGTTCCGAGTGAATCGGCCATCAGGGCGCGGTTCGCGCGTGGGAGCTTACCCTGTTCATCCAGGAATCCGGATCTCTGCGAAAGACCAACCAGGGTCCCCATCGTATCGAACAGGTCAACGAAGAGGAAGGCGAACACGACTGCGATCAGGGCAGGATCGAAGGCGAGGTGCAGGTTCTCCAACGCCGTCCCGATCAGATGCTCCGGCCACACAGGCACCCCAACGAATGCCCGTGGCGCATCGGCGACGCCGGTCAGTACCGACAGCACGGTCACGCCGATCACGCCAATCAGGATCGCTCCCTTGAAGCCTCTCGACATCATCACGGCCGTTGCGATCAACCCGATCAGGGCGAGGGCAACGGGGCCAGTCTGCAGCTGCCCCAGTGCCACGAAGGTCGCATCACTACTGACGATCACACCCGCGTTCTTGAGACCGATAAATCCGATAAAAAGTCCGATCCCGGTTGCGGTCGCGTGCTTCAGCGTAGCGGGTACGGCGTGGATGACGATCTCCCGCAGGCGAACAAGCGAGAGAAGGAGAAAGAGAAGCCCCGAAGCGAGCACGACTGAAAGCGCGACCTCCCAGCGGACACCCATGCCGAGGACGACGGAGAAGGTGAAGAAGGCGTTGAGGCCCATGCCGGGGGCCAGTGCGAAGGGATAGTTTGCTGCCAGCCCCATCAGGAGCGTCGCCAGTGCCGCCGCCACACAGGTGGCGAACACGAGTTCCCCGAAGAGCTCCTGCCCCATGGCCTGAGCCAGGATTCCCGGGTTGACGGCGATGATGTAGGCCATCGTGACGAACGTCGTGACCCCGCCTACAACCTCGGTTCTCAGATTTGTGTCGAGCCGATCAAATTCGAAAAACCGGGTAATCGAGTTCATGCCGAACCTCGGCCAGCGGGAATGTCGGAGCCGTTCGATTGGTGACGTTCCTGGTCGTAGAGAAAGGTGAGCAGCGCGAACCGCTTTCCGGCGGTCACAGCCGTCACTTCATGTAAGTGGGCGCATGAAAAAACCACACCCGCACCCACCTCCAGACGGTAGAGATCGGGGCCAAACTCTGGAAAGCGGAGGAATCCGCCCTCGTAGTCGTCATTGAGAGCCAGGGTCAGGGCAAACTGCCGGTGAGCCGTCGCCGGGCTCAGGTTGTCCCGGTGGGCATGAAAGAAACCACTCGACTCGGCGTCATAGCAGGCGATCTTGAAGCCCTCGAAACGGGTAGCTGTATAGGCGAAGGCGCGCTTCACTTCGGGGACCACCCGTCGGCCGATCGTCGACGTCAGCAAGCGGATGAGTTTTGGGTCGGTCACCGTATGGTCGCGCCGGTGCTTGTGCTCATCAGAGAGCACTTCCCTACGCGCACCGCCTGCCGAAGCCTCAACCCCCGTCTCCTCGTGACCGCCTTGCGCCCACAGGTCCATCAGAAAGCGACACTTCTCCTCCTCAAGAATGCGCGGGATCAACAGAACCGGAGCCTGGGAGCTGACTTGGATCCCCTCTGCAACTCCATCCTGCGCGAGAGCGGCAGTGATAATGTCTGCGGGCAGGCGGTTACAAGAATCGTCGAGAAGGATCGCTTCCAGCACGCGCAGGTTCGAATCGAGTGTGTAGGCTACTCCCTGTCCCTCACCCCCTGCACCGAGGGCTTCGCTGACGATTGAATCCGGATCGTGAAACCATGGGTTACCATCTTCCAGCTCGGCGGCAACGCAGACGACGACGATATCGAAGTCTTCTGGCAGCCCGGTTACCGCCAGTTTTGCACGCTCAACGTCTGCATGGACGATAAGGATGGTCGGCCTGCCCCCAGCGCGTGCATAGAACCGCGCCTGCGTGCCGCTGGCATCCGCCGACACAAAATCTGGAACCCGATCGCCACGCTCGAGCACTCGACCCATCTACTCACTCCTCCAGAAAATCAGTGGTTTCGAGGACTTGCCGGCATCCCAGCTCTCCGATAAGATTGCTCCTCATGCCAATACCCAATCGAAATCTCTGTGCTACGGTGTGGTCGGTACGCGGTTACCCGTCTCAGGAAAATGAGTGGTCCTGGTCGCACAAGTTCCAGGCCATCAAAGACGCTGGCTTCGACGGCCTCATGTCGCCGCCGCTGCCGGAACTGAAAGACCGCGGCGATCTCATCTACTGGGCAATCAGTAGTCTCGGTGTCGGTGACGATCCGCGACCGTTTTTCGAGCAGGCCACTGAGTTGGGGGCCGCCGTGGCCACCATCCAACCCTGTGACGTCGACACCCCCCTGGCCGATTGCATCGAGGTGGTTCGGAATATTCAGGAGATAGCGCGCGAGTTCGAGCTGCCAACCGGCATCGAGACCCACCGCGATACGTTTACGGAAACCCCGGAGCGCACCTACGACATGTGTGATGGGTATGAGAAGGCAGAGAAACAGCCACTGCCTCTTTGCTTCGACCACTCGCACTTTGCCGTCGTCCGCCACCTGCGCCATCCCTACTGGCCGGACCTGAAGGGCCGCGAGGATCTGCTCACCCGTACCCGTCAGTTCCACATGCGTCCGTTTCATGGCCAGCATTGCCAGATTCCGGCGACCTTTGATGGGCAGCAACGCACGCCCGAGTACCTCGAGTGGCTGGAGTTCGCCCGCGAGCTCTTCGGCTTCATCAAAACACACGGCAACGGTGAGATCTTCGTCGTTCCCGAGCTGGGCAACGCCAATCCCGCCTACGGTCTTTCCTGTTTTCCCGATGTCTGGCAGGACGCCCGCGTCACTGGTGACGATCTGCGAAAGGCATGGAACGAGCTCGCCGGCTCGACGTGAATCTATCACTTCCCAGGGTTGCCGTCTCCTCTGACACGCCTGCTCCCCTGGGATGCGTGATTCATTATATTGAGGGCGACTAAACCAAGGAGCATGGACCATGGAGAGCTTCGAACACCACAAGAGCGCCTACGACCGTGACGGATTCGTCCAGATCACCAGCTTCCTGCCGCCGGATGAGTTCGAGGTCCTGGCTGACAACGTTGCCCGCTACATTCGTGACGTGGCGCCGACGCTGCCGGAGGCCGCTGCCTTCTACCAGGAGCAGGGCAAGCCGGAAACGCTCAAGCAACTGCAACAGATGGGCGAACACGATTCCTTCTTCAAGGAATACTGCAACGAAGAGCGCTGGAACACGCTGGCCGAGACATTGATCGGAGAACCGGCCAAGACCATGCAGCCGGAATGGTTCAACAAACCGCCCAATACGGTGCATCCCACGCCGCCCCATCAGGATAACTACTACTTCAAGCTGAAACCGTGCAATGTCGCCTCAATCTGGGTGGCCATCGACCCGATCGACGAGGAGAATGGGTGTTTGCGCTACGCCCCGGGCTCGCACCTTAGAGGTGTTCGACCCCATGGGCGCACGGACGTTCTCGGCTTCTCGCAGGGGATCACCGACTACGGTCCGGAGGACGAGGCCAGGGAGGCCCCTTTGAGCCTGAACCCGGGTGACGCGCTCATCCACCACGGCTGGACCATTCACCGGGCAGACCCCAACACCTCGTCGACCCGTCACAGACAGGCGTTCGCCATGGTGTTTGAGGGGGAGAGTTGCCGGCCCGACCTGGAGGCCAAGAAGCAATACTCCGAGACGCTCAAGGAACAGCACAAGGAATTGGGACTCGAGGCCAAATCCTGATGACGACAGACCTTGCATGGGCTCCGGTGGAGGCCAGCCTGGAGGAGATCCTGGCAACCTACTCGCGTCCGCTGGAAGAGCTGACGGCGGGCAATGTTCCCGCCCTCATCATGCGACGCGCCTACAATCCCGATCATGCGAAGGCCCTGGTGGAGCGTTTTTTCGAGCGCGGTCTGATCTTCGACCCGCGCGAGCGCGGCATGGGACGCGTCGATATCGGTACCAGCATGGGCAGCCACGGCGGAGATCGCGAATTCTTCCTCGACCACGCACGCCAGACCCACGAACTGTTCGAGACCCTGTTCGAGGGCTACAACGATCCGGTGAAGTTCATGTACGATACCTTGACGGCACTGTCCGTAGACAAGCGCGCCGTCACCGGTTACGAACCGGATGGCCGGCGGTACGGCCCGGCCATTTTTCGCACCTACTACGAAGAGCGGGGCCACGGTCCGCACCTGGATATTCTGGAACGAGACCGGCTTCAAGGGACTCCTCGCAGCAACTACGCGCTCGCCCGCTTTGAGCGCCAACTATCATGTGTGATGTGTTTTCAGGATGCCGAGATCGACGAAGAGCAGGGCCAGACCTTCATCTACCGCTACCACTGGCGCCCCGACATGCCCAAAGGCTGGAACAAGACGTTCCACGAGGATGCGGCCGCGCAGGGCATCGAACGCGTCCGGGTGCAGTTGCAGCCCGGGGATCTCTACGTATTCTGCTCGGAGTTCGTGCACGAGGTGCCCAGCATCAGTGGTGAGACTCCCCGGATTGTCCTGGCCGCCTTCTTCGGTATGTCGAAGGATGACGACGAGATGTTCGTCTGGTCATAGCTGGGTCGGGCGACCCGCGCCGCAGACTGGCTCGGGCGAGCTACAGGGCAGCTCGCTACAGTGACTCGATAACCCCGATGGTATCGATCAAGCTGAGTCCAGTGTGATAGCCGGGGTCGGCGTCGGCCGTGGCCGGAATGAGGTCGACCGGTTGACCGGCCGCGTCCCGCGTCTGGTAGGCCATCAGGTGCAGATCGGGGCGCAGGTAGTGCAGGAGCGCGTTGTGTGCATGGCGGAAGACGCGCAAGCACATCTCCTTTTCCTCCGAGTCATCAGTCTGAGATAGACAGAAGGCGGCAGCCCTGATCGTCTCCGGCAGGTTCCACCAGGGCATGTCGGTGTTGACGTGGGTCCGCGACACCAGATCGAATCCCTTCGATACGCCGCCCGGACCGGGGAAGTAGCCGTTGTCGAAGTTGCGCTCGAGGATGACAGGCAGGCGTTGCTTCGCAGCTGCCAGACGTTGTGATTGATCAGATGACGGCGAAGCGCTCTCCGCGGTGGCGATAAACTTTGCCGCCAATCCCACGAACTCCAGTGAATGGCCCGGATCCGAGAAGATGGAGCCGTCATCTTCCAGATAGGGTTGCCCCTCGTCGTCGACGTTCTCCCAGAAGTCACCCTCCTGTAGGTCCGCGATCCGTCCATCCACGTTGGCGTAGGTGGCCAGCTCGTGCTCGACGATTTTGAGACCGCGTTCAACAGCACCCTCGATGCCGCGTTCGACCAGCAGGGTTGGTGCGCCGATCTGAATCATCAAGTGGCCATGGGCGTGAGCACCCGCTTTGTACTCGACCCGATTGATGGGATCGAGTGCTATCTGATCCGTCGTGAATGTGCGATCCCACATCGAGGCTTCGACGTCGTTCACGTACTCGAGCGCTTCGGCGCGCGCACCGTCATCTCCCAGATAGTCAGCGGCCGCGAACATGCCCTTCGATGAGAACAGATCACTGAAGCCGTAGGGGTGAACGGTGCCCGCTTGGAATGGCACCGGTTGAGAACTGGAGTCCAGGGTGAAGGGCGCACCCTCCGGAGTCATGAAGAAGCAGACGTGACCGTCGTTACCGTCCCGCACGCGCCCCAGATTGTCGAGGACCTCACGCATCATCGCCTCGATCTGCGTGACCAGATCAGCATGCTCCGTCTTGTCCCGCAGCCAACCGGCGTGTCCGGCGAGCGCCTCCAATCCCCGGCCCTGGATCCAGCCGTAAATGGCCCCCTTGCCGCGGATCGGATCGCCGGTGGCGAAATCCTGCCCTGTGATCAGGTTGAGCTTGGTATCGACGTATGGGTAGCCGGCCGTGGCCTGGTAGCGTTCGACGATGGCTCGCATCGCTGTGATGCAGATAGCCTCGTAGTCGCTGGCAACCGCCTTCAAATCGGAGACGGTCGTCGACTCCGGAAGTTCGATGTTGCGGTAGGTCAGCATCTATCGGCGGATCTGGATCGAAGCGTGAAGGTGATCAGGTTGTGGTAGTTGTCCATGCCACTGAATGTCGCCGAACCCATCTCGGCGGTCCATCGTGCTCGGATCGGGTTGGGGCAGGTATCGATAACACTGCCCGGGAGACATATACTCCCAAAAAGCGATCAAAGCGGTTACGCCGTTCTGGAGAGTTTCAACAACGCTGAATTATGTCTCAAGTGCCGATTGGGTTGAAAAGGTTTCAAAAGGTTCGCGAAGGTGACGGCAAGGCGTTCGAGCAGCTGTTCCGCCTCTACTGTCAGCCGTTGATCCACTTTGTCCGCCGCTACGTGCAGGATGTCCCGACTGCCGAGAATCTCGTGCAGGAGGTTTTTCTCGCCGTATGGGCAAACAGGTCACGACTGGATCCAGCCAAGAACGTGAAAACCTATCTGTACACGGCCGCCAGAAACCAGGCTCTCAAGCATCTCAGACACATTGATGTGGAGGATCGCAGCGCCGAGGAAGTGGGGTCCGCGCTTCCTCGCCAGGACACTCCCGAGGATGAACTGCGTCAAAAAGAGATATCCACCGCCGTCGCCGGGGCCGTCGCGGCGCTGCCCGAGAAGACGCGAATCGTGTTCTCGATGAACCGATACGATCACCTGACCTATGCCGAAATTGCAGAGATTCAGGGCGTCTCCATCAAGACGGTCGAGACCCAGATGGGGCGGGCGCTGGAATTCCTGCGAAATCGCCTGGCTGAGCTTCTGTGACCCCGTGCTTGAGGTATTCGGGCAGGGAATTTTTTTTTTGGAGCCTGTCAGGGTAACAGGAGCCTGAAGGGTATTACCTACAAATGAAATCCCGAACTGAACCTGGAGGTCTATCGTGAGAAAGATTATCGGATTTGTCGCGGCACTGCAGCTCGCGTCCTCGTTGCTTTCTGTAGAGCAAGCGGCGGCTCAAGCGGGCGGGGATCTGCTGAATGAGGTCCCCATCTGGCCAGTGCCAGCTGAAATGACGTTCGAGGAGTACACCGATGCCAATCGCAGGTTGGGCGTTGGTCTGTTCCTGATGTCGGTGCCGCTGCCCGGGACGGTGCATTTTTATGCCGGCGAAAGCAGGGCAGGATGGAAGCATGTGGGTGCCGCTGCCCTGGGGGTCGTCTCCATCATCGCCGGTGCAGCCATCGTCGACGAGAAGGACAACCAGTGGAAGAAGACCGATCTCGAAATCATCGATATAACGGGAGAAAACGGGACAATAGAGCGCTACGAGAAGGTTCCCGTCGAGGAAGAAGCAGGAGAACTCAACTACCAGCTGAGGAAACTCGATCACAAGACCAAGGGGGGTGGGGGGATTGCACTCATCGTTGTGGGTGCGGGGTTGGTAGTGGGCCAGGTGCTTCATGACCTGATCCAGGGCACAAAAACGATCCAGAGAAAGCGTGACGCTGTGAGGTACAAGTATGGCCAGTCAGCGGGGTACAAGTTCAGCGTGGTTCCCAAGGCTGACCTCGAACGCCGCAACCTCGGAGCGCAGCTGTCGATGCGTTTTTAAACGGAGGAGAGATGAGCACGCCATCCGAGTGGGAGTTGCTGGCGCGTTATCTATCGGGTGAATGCTCTGAAGAGGAGCAGATCGAGGTAGAAACCCTGATCGCGTCGGACCCTGAGAAGCAGCGCCTCATTGCTTCCATGAGCAACGTGTGGGATGCCCCGGAGCCTTATTCCGGGGCGTCCGATGTGAACGGGCTGTGGAGCGAGATTGCCGACGAAACGGCCATCTCTGGCTCAGCACCTGAGTTGACCCAGGACCGCAATGGCGGACACTTGTTGGGCCGACTGGCCGAGTGGTTTCAGCCGCAGCCGCACGCCATCAGGCGCTACGCCGTAGCGGCTGTCCTGCTGGTAGCTTGCTCGCTGGTGTACTACGGGTCTCAGGAAGTGGCGACTCCCTCCAGCAACACGAGTGCCGAATGGGTGACGCTGGCTGTCGAAAGCGGATCCCACGACGAGATCATCATGAGCGACGGCACCCGGGTACGGCTGGATGCTGGGAGCACCTTGCGGTACCCGGAGATTTTCGACGACGGCGAGCGCACGGTCTTTCTCAGCGGGGAGGGCTATTTCGAGGTGGCGCCTGTGGGGAAAGCGTTCGTCGTTCACGCCGACGGAGCAGTCGTAGAGGTGCTGGGGACTCAATTCAACGTAAGGGCATGGCAGCCGGAGCAACGGGTCGTCGTGGCGGTGGCAGAAGGCAGGGTTTCACTCGGGCCTGAAGGAAGAAACCGTGACGCTGTCGAGATCGCCGGCGGCCAGATGAGTACCCTGGCCAATGGCGGATCGCCGACCGCGCCACGGGATGTCGATATCCGAAAACAGCTGGGGTGGATGCAGCGCGAAGCGTTCTTCGACAACACGCCGCTGCATGAGATCCTGTATCAGCTGGAGCGCTGGTATGACGTCGAATTCACTCTCGACGACGAAACGATGGCGGATGAGCAACTGACCATTCACGTCCCGGCGCAGCCTTTGGAAGATGTTCTCGAGTTGATCTCAGCTCTAACCAGTCTGGAGTACCAGCGCTCAGAAGGTTCGGTAAGACTGAAACCAAGAGCTATCCAATAACGGCCAAATTCTTTTTGCGTCCCTACAAGAGTGTTTCGACCTGGATTTCCATGGTGGCCGTACTGGCCGCTGTATCCAACCCCGCACCGGCACAGACCTCCTTCATCGAGTTCGACGGGCTGAGAGTGCCCAAGTCCGTACTCACAACTGTATCCATCGATCTGGTAGACGTGCCTTTCGAGGCGGCGCTGGCAGAAATTGCGCGCAAAGGCAACTTCTCGCTGAACTACAACCGGAGTCGCATTCCGGTCGATATGAGAATGACCGTACGCATGGCGGACGTGCACGCCCTGGAAGCCCTGATTTTTGTGATGGAGAAGACGGGCACGGAACTGCTGGTTACGAGTGAGGGACAACTGGCCATCGTGCCGTCAATGGTTGCCAAGAGCCAGCAACCTACGGGCACGCTCAGTGGTTTTGTCAGGGATCACAGCGACGGCGAGAGTCTGCCAAGCGCCTCGGTCGCCGTCGCCGTCGAGGATCCCCCGCACGATCATCCGTTGATGGGCACGATGACCAACTCGGAGGGTTACTACGCCGTACCGGACATTCCACCGGGGACATGTATCGTAACCGTCTCCTACATAGGCTACGCGACGTACCGGGACACGCTCTCGCTGGCAACAGGCCAGCAACTGCGACGGGACATCGAGTTGGAGCGGGAGTCCGTGCACATCGGCGGAGTCGTGGTGACGGCTGAGGCGAGTCCGCTGGAAAATGAGCTTCGACACCAGCCGAGCGTTGTCAATCTCAAGATGAAGAGTCTGCAGAAGATGCCGGCCATGGGCGAACCCGACCTGCTGCGATCTCTGCAGCTGTTGCCGGGGGTGCAGACGGCGTCGGATTTCAGCAGCGGGCTCTACGTGCGCGGGGGTGGACCCGACCAGACCGGCATCATGCTCGACCAGATGCGGCTCTACAATCCATCGCACGCCTTCGGCATGTTCTCCACCTTCAACCCTGACGCTATAAAGGACGTCACCTTCTATAAGGGCGTCTATCCCGCACAATACGGCGGCAACCTGGGCGCTGTCCTCGACGTGCAGAACCGGGACGGCAACCGCCGTGAGTTCAGCACCAGCGGCGGCATCAGCCTGATCTCGAGCCGGCTCATGACAGAGGGCCCCCTGGGTAACGGGTCCTGGATGGTGGCCGGCCGGCGTACCTACATCGACCCCGTGCTGCGCCTGATCCGGGGGGCCGTCGACGACCTGGACGGCCTGGGGTACTGGTTCTACGACGTCAACGCCAAGGTCAACACCCAGCTGAGCCCCAACGATAACCTCATGATCAGCGCCTACGGGGGTGATGACCATCTCGACATTGCTGTGGCCGACAGCGTCAACACCTTTGCCTTCGGCAACAGCTGGGGCAACAGGGCGGTGACCGGGCGCTGGACGCACGTGTTCTCACCGGCTCTGTTCGGGCGGATGATCGCCCTGTACTCCAAGTACAACAGTGACATCAGCGTCGACTTTTTCGGCACGCCCATCGCACTGCGCAACCGCGTCCGCGACATCACCCTCAAAGGCGACCTGGACTACTTCGCCTCTGCCGATCACACCGTACGCACCGGAGTCGATCTCACCCTCTACCGCTTCGACTACGGCTGGCAGTTCGACCAGTACGAGGGCAACGAGGTCGTCAAGCCTTACCTGCTGTCGACCTACGTCCAGGACAACTGGAAGGTGACCCCACTGACGGAGGCGCGTCTGGGCCTGCGCACGAGCTACTATGAGGAGGGTGGGCGACTGTTCGTCAATCCGCGCCTGTCCATCAGTCATGCGCTGCAGCCTGGATTGCGCCTGAAGCTGGCCGGAGGCAGCTACCGTCAGTACTTACAATTGGTATCTACGGAGGGCTTCAGTGGCGGCGACGTCTGGGTCTCCCTTGACGAGACGGTGGAGCCCGGGCGCTCCTGGCAGGGGGTTACGGGATTGGAGTGGGAGCCTTCCACCACCTATCGGATCAGCCTTGAGTCCTACTACACCGACATGGCCAACCTGGTGGTCATCGACCAGGAGGCGGAGGAAAACATTGAACAGGAGACTTCCGAGGACATCTTCAAAACCGGAGGCGAGGGCTATGCCACCGGCCTGGAGCTGTTTGCCGAGAAGCGCCGGGGACGCCTCAGCGGTTGGCTGGGTTACACCCTGGGATGGACGCGGCGGACGTTCCCGGAGATTGACGGCGGCCGCTCCTTTCCACCCAAGTACGACAGGCGACATGACCTGTCGCTGACGGGGACCTATCGCTTTGCCAAGTGGAGCTGGACGGCGAATTTCGTCTATGGTACGGGCCAGGCCTACACGCCGGCGTCGGCTCGCTATACGCTGCGTGAACCGGCCTCTGACCTTCCGGTTGATCGATACCTGGCGGCGTGGCGCAACACGGCCCGGCTACTGCCCTACCATCGCCTGGATATCGGGATGCGGCGCCAGGGGAGACTCTTCGGCGCGGATGTCGAGTTTTACCTGCAAGTCTTTAACATCTACAACCGCCGCAACGAATGGTTCATCCAGTACGATCCCGACAACACAGGCGAGAAACCAGCCGTTGTAAAGATGCTGCCCATAATGCCTACCTTCGGTATCGACTTCAAATTCTGAGATCAGTCATGCACATCCTGATCCTCCTCCTCCTCGGTCTCCTACCGCACCTGTCCTGTGGTGCGCCGGGTCCATTGGCCGCAGACCGCGACCCGGATGATCTGTTCGGGCCCAGTGAGGACAACCTGATCGTTGTCGATGCCATCCTCATCGTCGACGCGCCGCTGCCCTCCCTCTTTCTGCGGCGCACGGCACCTCCCGGTATTCCCTATGCGGCGGAGGAGACGGCCCTGGTTGGAGCCAGTGTCTCCATACAGATCGGCGACATCGTGTTCGATTACCGTTCTGACCCGGATGCGGCCGGACGCTATCTACCGCCGGCCGCGGCACCGTTGGTCGAACCCGGAAGCACCTATGAGCTGCGGGTGGAGGTGGGAGACGATGCGGTCGTGCGCGCGACGACGCACACGCCGCAACGCATGAACATCGGCGAGCTGGAGCTGGTGGATCCTCAAGGTGACGACGACGAGGAGACTGTGTTGCGGCGCCTGCGTCTGTTCTCCGAGATTGGCGACCAGGTCTACGGGGCGGCGGAAAACCAGCTGGAATACCTCGAGGGTGTGCTGAAGGCCCGGCTCCAACCCGACGGCGGCGGCGCCTCCTACCAGGTCGCCGTGTCGAACCTGGAGCACTCCAGCCCGCTGCTGTTCGACAACGACTGGATCGACGAGGACGTGATTTCACGTGATGAGACCTCGCCCCCGCTGAGGGTGGAAGACGGGTCGCTCTATCTGCCCTGGTTCAGCGTCCAGTTCTCGGGGCGTTACAAAATCAAGTTCTACGCCGTTGACGCGAACTGGTTCGACCTGGTGCGCACCGACAACGTGAATGCGGACAGGGGCAGCGGCGAGGCCGGCCAGGGTTTTCAGCGGCCACTCTTCCATGTCGAGAACGGGATCGGCCTGTTCGGCTCCGCCTCGGTGGACTCGGTCGGTTTTTTCGTCCGGCCCAGGGGAACGCCGCCGTGCACCGGCTGCGAGTGCTGGGGCTGTGAGCGGCGAAATCCCAACCCATCACCCAACTAAGGGGAATATCATGCGAGTGCTCATAACCGGTGCAGCCGGCACGATCGGCACCGTTCTGACCAACGGCTTGAAGGACCGCTACCAGTTGCGTGGCCTGGACATGAAGGAGATGCCGCTGTTACAGGATACGGTTATCGGCGACATCACCGATTGGGATACCGTCTGCAAGGTGACGGAAGACATGGACGCGGTCATACATCTGATCAACGTCGGCAGCGAATGGGATCAGGCCCTGCAGTCGATGACGGGAACCTACAATGTCTTCGAATCGGCTCGGCAGAACGGTGTTGAGCATATCGCTTTTGCCAGCCGCGCCGGTCTCTTCCCCGGTTCACGTATTCCGCGTTCGGTTCAACGCACGGCCGATCTACTTCCGTGCCCGGATTCCTACTACACGCTCACGAAGTTGCTCGGTGAGGGGTTCGGTGACATGTACGCGTCGCGCTATGGCATGAACGTGGTCTCCATCCGCATCGGCGGCGTCGACCCAGACGAACCGGATGTGCCTGACCACCCTCACCGTCTCACCCACGGTGACTGCGTGGCCGTCTTCGAAGCGGCCATAAACCATTCCGGGGGCACGCACGAGCGCGTCTTCGGCGTCTCTGACAGCGACTGGCCTTTGTACGACGTCGAGCACGGCCGCAAAGCCATCGGATACCATCCGCAGGCCAAGTCCATCGTGCCGCTCGACAAGCGGGAGTAGGGGGCGACTGAACGTCGTCTCTTACACGAACCGGATTCCCCGCTGACCTGCCAGATCCCGGTGTCGAGGCGGAGTCGCCTCGCGGTCAGGTTCTCCAACCAGCTTGCCGTCGCTGACCCACGTCAGGTCGTCACCGTACAGACGGCTCACAAGCTCGGTCGCCAAATTCGCAATTATATCCGCATGGGCGGCACTGCCTGCCAGGTTGTGCTCTTCGCGTGGATCCCTTGCCAGGTCGAACAACTGCAGGCGATTGCCCACCGGGTAGTAGATCAGCTTGTGGCGTTGGTCGCGCACCATGCGGGTGGCGTGATCGCCCTCGGCGTTTGTCAGTAACTCACTCACATCAGTAACTCACACTGGATGTAGGGTACGAAAAACGGGGAGCGCAATCGACAACCTGTCGAGTGGTGATTGATTCGGCTATTCTTTCATCCATGGCAAGCGACCGACCCAATCTCATTCTGATCATGTGCGACCAGATGCGCCACGACAGTGCTGGGTTTGCACAATCAGAGCAGATTCAAAACCAGCTGCATACACCCAATCTCGATCGGCTGGCCACGAGTGGGGTCCTGTGCGAGCAGACCTACTGCGCCTCGCCGGTGTGCTCGCCGGCGCGGGCGAGTTGGCTGACGGGGCTCTATCCACATGCCACAGGCCAACTGGTCAATGCCGGGGGTAAGAAGAAGATCCTCTGGGCGCAGATGCACGCCGAGTGTCCAACACTGGGTGATCTGTTCAATGCCGCGGGGTACGATTGCGGCATATCCGGTCCCTGGCACCTGGGGGATGATCATCGGCCCCAACACGGGTTCGAGTCCTTCTGGCGCACCTACCGTTACCAGGGTGAGGGCAATCCTGACCGGCTCGTCAATTACTTTGAAAGCGAAGGCATCATCAACGTATACACCAGCAAGGAGGGCGTCGTCGATCCCGGCTATCACATGCCGTACGCGACGCTTGACGATCCGCGACAGCAACGGACAACGTGGACGGTCGATCAGGGGATCGAGTTCATCGAAGGTGCAGGCGATGATCCCTACTTCTTGTTTCTGAGCGTCAAGGACCCGCACCCGCTGATCGCCGTGGCGCCGGAGTGGGTAGAGCTATACCCGGAGGAGGATATCGCCTTGCCTTCCACCTGGGCAGATCCGCTGGAGGGCAAGCCGGCATCCCAGCATCTGGGAACAGGACGTCTGTGCGTGGACGTGGATGAAGCTGAGTTCCGCCGCATGATGGCCCACTACTATGCCCTGGTATCCCACATCGACGCGCAGGTGGGCAGGCTGGTCCGGCGACTGGAGGAGCTCGACCAGCGGCAGAACACGGTGATCGCGTTCATCAGCGACCACGGCGAGATGCTGGGGGATCACGGCTTTACCACCAAGGTTGTTCTCTATGAAGGTTCGGTGCGTGTACCTTGTGTGCTGTCGTGGCCGGCAGGCATTCCCGCCGGTCAGCGCATGCGCACTCCTCTTGGTGGGGTCGACTTGATGCCGACACTGGCTGAGCTGTGCGGCATCGAGGTCGATGTAGACAAGATCGACGGGCGCAGCATCGCCGCCGCTATTCGTTGTGGCGAAGAGCCCGATGAGGTGCCTGTGTTTGCCGAGATCGCTTCCTGGCAGGCGATCACGGGCAGGACCCAGGAACCGGAGGAGTTGGCCGCGCATGTGATGGTACGAGACGGGGCATGGAAGTACGTGTGGAATCGCACCGACGAAGACGAGTTGTACGATCTCGATAATGATCCGGACGAGATGGCGAACCTAGCTGGCGACAACGCCCAACAGCAGCGTGTGCAGGAGTTGCGGCAGCAGATTGCGGAGATGGTCAAGCGCACCGGTCCGGGCATCTACGACTGGTACGCATAGGTGGGTGAGGATCGATGCGGCATCTGATCGTCCGTCACGATCCCGGCGTGTTCTATGCCTGGCCGGCTAACTGTGGCATCTGGACGTGGGGTGAGGAGATCGCCGTCGGTTTCACCCGGGGTAGGTACCGTGAGCAGACAGACAATCATTCCGTGGACGGAGAGGCACCCCAGGTCTGCGTGATTGGCAGAAGTCTGGACGCGGGCGAGAGCTGGCAGCTCGAGGAGCCCGACAACTTTCCCGAGGGGCCAGCCTTCGGTGAGAAACAGCCCGACACGCAGGAAGCCTCCCTGGAAAGCCCCATCGATTTTACCCACCCGGATCTGGCCATCCGATGCCGGCGAAGACAAATCCTGGTGTCGAGTGATCGATGTCACACCTGGGCGGGGCCCTTCAAACTGACAGGGCTGGATCTGGGCGGCATTCTGACATCACGCACGGACTACCATGTCCTGGGACGGCACGAGGCCCTTTTCTTCGTTTCCTACCGGCCCGACGGCATGGCATCGACGAGCTTGCCCGACCGCGCGCTCGCTGCTCGCACCAGTGATGGAGGCAAGACCTTCGAGGTGTTGTCTGCGATGCTTCCCGAGGACCAGCAGACTCGCTCGGTCATGCCTTCTACGGTCAGGCTGTCGTCCGGCATCCTGGTTTCCGCGCTGCGTCGGCGTAGCGACCACGGCCATCAGCAGTGCTGGGTCGATGCGGTGGAGTCGACGGATGAGGGAGTCAGCTGGCGCCATCTCAGCCGCATAGCCGCTACCCAGGACGCGCACATTGCGCACAATGGCAATCCGCCGAGCACAGTGTTGCTTGCGGACGGGCGCCTGGCGGTCGTGTACGGTTACCGAGCGCAAGTGGATGGTGGAATACGGGCGCGACTCAGTTCGGATGAGGGTCAGACCTGGGGTGACGAGATCGTTCTGCGCGACGATGGCCGTACCTGGGACCTGGGGTATCCCCGATCGGCCGTGCGGCCGGACGGCAAAATCGTCAGCGTCTACTACTTCACTACTGTAGAGCACGAAGAGCAGCACATTGCCATGACCATATGGAATCCTGACGATGATGAGTGAGATCCTCGATCAGACCAAGTTCACGGGCACTAACCACGCTTGGCAGCTGTCGCTGGCGGGTAACGCCGGGCTGGAGATCACTCCTGACGGCGCCATCCTGTCGCCCCCGGAGGGCGAGATCGTCGAGTTGCGAGGCCGCGGAGTCCACACCCGCAACGGCGACAGTATCGAGCTGCGTTTTCACACTCCCGAACCGAGTACGGGTTGGCTCCGCTTCGGGTTCGAAGCCGATCAACACGAGCACGCCCGTGTCGAACTCGATTTCGCCTCCGGCACCGTATCCTTCTGGACCAGCGATTGGAGATTGCAACAGCCGGTGGCCACGGTCCATCAATCCGTGCTGTCCTCAGGGAGACAATCCCATACCATCCTGATCGAAAAGTCCGAAGGCCGTGGCGACCTGATCAAGAGAGCTGACGTGGCCGTGTTCATGGACGGCGACCGCATTCTCGCCATCGAAGACCAGGATCTGCTGCCAGAAATGGGGGTGCGGGTGCAGGTGAGTGGGGCGCAAGTGCTGCTAGAGGAGTTTGTGCATCGGGGTACACCATCGAGTGTGCCGGAGTACCTGCACCTGGGCGGCTACCAGGTGCTCAACATCGATTCAATCGAACAGAATCTGGAATCGATCTGCCGGGGGTTGTGTCTGGCGGCCGAGTCGGGGGTCGAGCTCTTGGTGACTCCGGAAACGTCGCTCACCGGTCTGTACCCGACCAGTCCTCGAACCCGGGAGCCCGGCCCGATCAAGGCAGCCGAGGACAAGCTGCGACAGTTCATCCGTGACCTGCCTGGTGCTCCCTTCGTCATCGTCGGCCTGCCGGTCTGGGAAGCGGTACCCGGGCACGGCCTCGCGCAGACGCGCTACATCGGCTCGCGCACCTACGATCCCGACGGCGAGATCCTGCACACATCGCGCAAGGTGCACTCGGCGGAGCAGGAGATGTGGCACGGCTTTCGGATCAATGAGTTCGATATCAAGGGGGTGCCCGTCTCCCTGCACATCTGCCATGACCGCCGCTACCCCGAGTTGCAGACGCTGCCGGTCATGTTCGGCTGCCGGCTGGTGCTGCATCCGGCCAGCGGTGGTGATGTGCAGGGGAGTGTCAGCGGATTCGAGGACAAGGCTCGCGAATCGACCTTCGACACCCACGCCTTCTACATGAATGTGAACGCGGGCGGTGGCAGCTATATTGCCGGGCCGCAGACCAAGGGCAACCTCATCGTTGCCAGCAACGAGTGCGGACCTGATAACCCCAACGCACCGATGGTAGGGAAACCGGCAGAAGACTTCATTCACTCCAACATTCGAATTCACGACGCCTTCGGCTATTGGCCGATGCGCTCATTCCGTGCTTCTGAATCGGTGGCCCGGGTCTACGTCGACCTCTACCGTCAACTGGGCGGAAGACAGCAGCTATAGAAAGGGACAACCATGTTGAAGATCAGTATGCAGGCACGCGAACGGCCCGACTCATCCCTGGAATGGCAGGTCGACTTTGCCAGGCGGCTGGGACTGGACATGATTGATTTCCACGTGGGCGGTTTCCCGCGAGACCCGAAAGGCCTGATGGCGATCAAGCAGATGGCACTGTGGGCCGGACTGCCAATCGGCTATCTCGGTTCGGGTGGTGGCTATACAGGAACCGATGAAGAGATCGCGACCAGGGTCGAGAACGACAAGAGAGACGTGGATGCGGCCGTGTTTCTCGGAGCACCCTTGATTCGCCTGATGAGCGGCTGTCCCAAGCTCGACGATCCGGATCCCGAATCGACATGGACCCGGAGTGCGGCGGCGTTCCAGCAAGTCGCCGACTATGCGGCCGAACGCGGCATCTTCATCGGCCTGCAGAATCACCCACCGCCGGCCGCGCCGCGCGGCGAGGACATCCTGCGCATGCTGGAGATGGTGAACCGGGACAACGCGACCCACATCATGGACACCGGTCAATGGTGGGGTTCGATCGGCGCGGATCCGCGCGGCGAGTTCGACCCGGATGTCGACATCTACCAGTACATGACCCAGACCGCCCCGCATGCCAGTTCCGTGCGCTCGAAGATCTACAAGATCGATACCGGCAAGGAAATATGGCTGGATCACGAGCGCATTCTGCGCATCCTGCACGCCGTCGGCTACAACGGTGCCCTGTGCATCTGCTTCGAAGGTCAGGGAAACAAGTCGAGCTACGAAGACTGCATACGCATGTCCATCGCTCACCTGCGGGACGTGACGGCGAAGGTTTACGGCGGGTAAGCAGCGTCACGTGCCTACAGCGGCGGGGGTTGCCACCCGCCGAGGGCTTTTTCCAGGTGAGCGGCCACGGCCAGGGCAACATCCTCACGCCAGGGCCGTGCGGCGACCTGCACCCCGATCGGCAGGCCCTCCGGCGAAGTTCCCCCCCGGACGACGACGGCCGGCCAGCCGGTGAGGTTGAAGATGCGGGCATAGGTGTGTCCGTCCCCTTTGGCGTTGAGCTCTCCGTGCGGCGCCGCCGGGTACGCACTGGGCGGACTGATGATGATGTCGTAGCCGGCCATGAACTCGAACATGGCACTGCGCAGCCGGTCCCAATCACTCAGCAGTTCGGTGAATTCGGGAGCAGAGATCGGATCTGTCCCGAAGAACCGGTCAGCGACCATCGGATGCGCCTCCGCGGTGCCGGCCCCGGCGAGGAGCCGGCGAACCCAGGCGCCCCCATCGGCGACGAGGACGGCGTGCCATATCCGCGTCGACTCCGTGGCTTGTGAGGGCCATGCATCTTCTGTTGTGACATCAATCTCAGATAATGCTCTGGCAGCCTTGTGGACGGCCCGAGTTACTTCGGCATCCGGAGTAACGATGCCGTTGTCCGTGCACACGGCAGCGCGCAATCCGTTGAGCTCGACGGTTTCCGGATCGCCCAACGGCATCGGCACCACAAAGGGATCACGCCCGTCAGTACCTGCAATAACCGACAGGATTAGCTGGAGGTCCTCGACGTCGCGGGTGAGGGGGCCCAGTTGCGTCAGCGGATTCAGCGGCCCCAGATCACAGCCAACGGCATGTCCACTGCTTGGCACACGTCCCGAAGTGGGCTTCAAGCCGGAGATGCCGCAGTAATGGGCAGGCAACCGCACACTGCCTCCGGTATCGCTGCCCACATCGAACGCTGCACCGCAGGCGGCGACAATGGCACCGGCACCACCGCTGCTGCCTCCGGGTGTGCAGTCGAGATCGTAGGGATTGTTGGTGCGACCGTAGACGAGATTGTCGGTCTCTCCCCCCAAGGTGAACTCAGGCGTGTTGGTTTTACCCAGGAGAATGGCGCCGGCTTCACGGAGGCGGGCTACAACGGTAGCATCTCGATCGGGGATG
Source organism: Candidatus Latescibacterota bacterium (assembly GCA_965248265.1). GTDB lineage: Bacteria > Latescibacterota > UBA2968 > UBA8231 > UBA8231 > CBDFJF01. The sequence goes on along the minus strand of CBDFJF010000001.1, from coordinate 2,883,257 downwards.
AAGGAGGCCCGTCCCAGGGTGCCGGCTGAGGTGATGACGCCGGCCGTGTCGATGGAGTCCTTGATCGTCATCGGCACACCGTGCAGGGGGCCACGCAGGTGACCGCGCGCTAGGTCGGCATCCGCGGCACGGGCTTCGTCCAACGCGGCCTCTGCCCGCAACTGGACGACGGCGTTCAGTCTGTCATTGACTTCTTCGATGCGTTCGAGGTGAGCGCTCACCAGCTCCTCGGCAGATACCGACTGCTGCACGATGGCCGCGGCCTGGGCGGTTGCGGAGCGAGAGAGGAGGTCATTCATGATCGTCTCTCGTGTTCGTGCAATCCGCCGGCGTGCAGATCCATGGCGAGGTCGCGGAAGCTCTCAACCCGGTGGATCGTGCACAGGTCGGCGTCATGCTGATCGCCGGAGTCGCGGCTCGTGCGCGAGAGAACGACCAGATCCTCGCCGTCGACGACGGCACTCGGGTACATGAAGCTGCGCTTCGGCTCGTTCGGCCAGCATGCCACGCAACCGGCCGGAAACCAGTTGAGACAGTCGATGCTGTAATGGAGGAAGAGCCAGCGGCGTTCGTTCCCCGGTCCACCGTGGTAGCCTGTTTCGCGCATGCGGCTACCCCACCCCAACAGATCTTGTGAATTCGTGACGAGATTACTGAGCATCCAGTACATGGCGCGCTCTTCATCCGGAACAACGAAGAACTTGCATTGCGCGCCCGGCCAGGCGGCCAGCTGGGTGAAGGTCAGCTCGTTGGCCTCTTCGTCGTAGTCGTACACGGCCGCCATGTGCGCGGTGGCGTACTCGTCGATGATGGCCCGCGTGAAGACACGGATGCGGCCGTTGACGTCGACGGTGTTGGGTTCGAGCAGGACGAGCTTGTTCGACCAGCTGGTCGTCAGGTCGGGGGTGTTTCCGTGCGGATAGAGGCCGCGCGTGAGCAGGTCGGGAAGCTCCGGAGGGTCCACGATATTGGACAGGCTCCAGGCCTGCGGATCGAGTGCGGATTGACCGCGGTCCAGACGAATCATGACCTTGCCTGAGTACATGCGTTTCGGCATATCGTAATCCATGGCCCAGAACACGGAGTCTGAGCGCACCAGGCGGGCCGTCGAAATATTCCACAGCGGACCCTCGATGACGGTGACGGGATCGGTCCAGGTGGCCCCGTCATCATCGCTGGCGACGATCTGCACATCGCGGTGGCTTTTTTCCTGGACGAACATGAGCAGCTGGTTGTCCAGGACGAATGGGATGCCCTCCTGGTACGGCAGGCCGGGCAGCTCCTCCCAGGTCTGGCCGCCATCTCTGGAGCGTGTGATCCTCAACAGGTAGTCCGGCTGGTCACGGTCGCGCGGCCACTGCGGGGCTGCGATGAAGAGGGTCCCGTCATCCAGCCGCCCCATGTTCGGGTCGTGGAAGAAGAAGCGGGTGTGATCGGGGACCTGCAGGGCGACGGCGAAGCCCTGGGCCAATGGGTGGGTGTTCGGGTTCACTGAGAGCCTGCCTCCACAATGGATGGGCATGGGTACGTGCACGGGGCATGTGCATTGATGCGGCAGATGCGCCAAATTCAGCCACAGACTAACGCTTGTGCACGACGACACGTCAACGCTCAACTGAGATAGACACGTCACGTGCCCAGGCCAACGGGCGTTCCAACCGAATCGGGGTTTTCGGCAATGAACACGGGAGTGGTGGTTTGCGTTCATCCCCACGCAGCGGAACAGGGCGCAATGGTGCTCGAAGCTGGTGGCAATGCGTTCGATGCCGCGATAGCGACCGCTTTCACCCAAATGATAGTACTGCCGTTCAGCTGCGGCCTGGGCGGCATGATGTCGGCTAATCTGTATTCGGCGGAAAAACGCGAGCACGTCATCGTCGACGGCTACATGCGCGCCGGTTCACTGGTGAGCGAGGACATGTGGGTTCAGGACCATCTGGGCGAGGCGGACGTTTCCGGATCCAGCATATTCGACGATCACCGGAGCACGATCGGGCATACGTCCATCTGCACCCCTGGAACCGTGGCAGGATTCGCGGCCATGTACGAGCGCTTCGCTACTATGGCATGGTCGGAGCTGCTGCAGCCGGCCATCCGCACGGCGAAGCAGGGCTTCACGGTCAGTACGGACATGGCAGCCCGCATGCGGGACACTCGCGGCGACGGGCACGAACCGGATTTCCACACGCGTATCACCACTACCGATGCCTGCGCAGCGATCTTTCTGACAGAAGACGGCACACCATTGGAGGAGGGGGAGGTGCTGCGCAACCCGGACTATGCCGACTCCCTGGAACGCGTGGCCACGAAGGGGCCGCGAGAGTTCTACGAGGGGGACCTGGCCCGTGAAGTCGCCGGCGACATTCAGGCCAACGGCGGTTTCGTCACCGACGACGACATGCGTGCCATGCAGGCCAAGACCTATGCCCCCAAGAAGGGTAACTACGGCGAATACGAGGTGTTCTCCGACGGCCCACCCGGTGGCGGACCGCTGCTGATCGAGGTTCTCAACACGCTGGACGGATCGAACCTGGGCTCGATGGAACACAGCGGCGTCGAATACGCAAGCATCCTGGCTTCGACGCTACAGTTGGTCAACGAGGATCGCCGTAGTTACCTCGGTGACCCGGAAGTGATCGGCGAAGGGTCGGGCGAGGTGCTGCTATCGAGGCAACGTGCCGACACCTTGCGCCAGTTGGTGGGCGAGGGCGCCGTCGGCGCCAAACCACCACCCGCCGAGGAAACGGACACGACTCACCTGACTCTCGTTGATGCCGCCGGCAACGTGGCATCGATCACCCACACCCTGGGCAATCATTCCGGTGTCGTCACCCCCGGACTCGGGTTCGTGTACAACAATGGTATGAACCGCTTCGATCCACAGCCGGGCAGAGCGAGCTCTTTCGCGCCCGGCAAAGCCAGACTGCATCTGATGATGCCGGCCATTGCCTTCAAAGATGGTGCCCCCGCCGTCGCCTTCGGGGCGCCCGGCGGCAACACCATTCTCGGTGGCATGGCGCAGGTGTTTTCCAACGTCGTCGATTTCGGCATGCCGGCGGCGACAGCCGTGCTGGCTCCGCGCCTGTACGGGGAGGGCTCAACTGTGTGGGCAGAAGGCGGGGTGCGCTCTGATGTACTAGAGGCACTGGCGGCCAAGGGGCATGACATCGTCCGTTATCCGAGCCCGTTCGCGCGCCGGCCGCTGGTGCAGTTGGTGACCATTGGGGCTGACGGTCAGCTGGATGCGTCGTCCGATCCCAGAGGTGATTATGGGCTGGCCTGGGCTCGTGATGGAGGCGGATGACCCGCTGGCCGAGGCGCATGCCGTCAACGCATGCCAATCCCAACGATAGCCAGCGTGCTTTCAGGAGAGTTTTTGAATGGCTGAGTTCGGCAAGATAATCCATCTGACAGGTTCCGTCGTCGACACCCAAGGCAAGGGGGTCACCGGAGTTGCGGTTGCCAACGGTGAGCTCATCGAATGCACGAACGACAGCGGCCAGTATGAGATCGAGGTTCGCGCCGGCGTTCACCGCTTTCTGACGATCACGGTCCCACAAGGATATTCCAGTACCAGCGATGGCCACTACCGGCGCCTGCAATTCGCCGACGAGGGCGGCCATACCTTCACGCTTCAACGGCATGAGTCCGCTTCATCGAAGTTCGCGGTTGCCCACATTACCGATCTGCATGTCCAGGTTCCAGAGGACGCCAAAGGGGGAAAGCTGCGCGACGGCTTCGTGCTGCCCGAAACCCTGCGCGATGGCCTGCAGGCCGTCGAGGACGATCTGGCCCCGGATTTCGTCATCGCCACCGGTGATCTGACCGAGAACGGATCGACCGCTGAATTGAAAGCCTACCACTCGGTGATTGATGCATGCGACCTGAGGATCTACTCCGGCTTCGGCACCCATGATGCCAATGACCTCCTTCACCGCAAACCCGACGAGCCAGCGGAGCCCGGCGGTGAGATCCGCGGCTGGTTCACCGACAGTGCCCTCGGCAAAACTGTGACCGGTTACTTCGAAACCATCGTCGGTCCGACGCACTACAGCTTCGACTACGGCGACTGGCATTTCACCATCTACCCCAACGAGCACTACGCGTTCTCGCTGTACGATCAGATCCGCAAGGAGCGCTGGTTGGCGGCGGATCTGGCACGACAGCCGCAGGGCCGGCCCATCGTCATCGGCACCCACATGCCCCCGAGGCGGGAGTGGCTGGACCAGTTGGCCGAGTATGACGTCCGCCTGGTCCTGCACGGTCACACCCACTCCAGCAAGGTATTCAGTTACCGCGATATCCTGGTGGCATCGACCCCGGCGCTCGGCTGGGGTGGACTCGAGACCAATCCCAGAGGGTACAGAGCGCTGCATTTCGATGGTGATCGGTTGGAGGTGAAGCTGCGCTCCGTCGGCGGACGCAAGGTAACGACGCCGGCGCCGGCCATCCTCAGCACCGGTCCCGCTTCCTCTGGTTTGAAACTGGCCTGGGAGACCGAGCTGCCAGCTCATGTGCATCGTGCCGCACCGGTCGTGTACGAGGAGGACCTGATCATCAGCATGCAGGACGAGGACGAGGGTGCCAACGGCGGTGTCTGCCGCGTGCGTCAAAGCGAGGGATCGATGGTCTGGTGCACGAACACGGACTCGGCCATCCGCAACAGCGTTGCCACTTCCCCGGACGGCGGGATTTTCAGCCTGTCCTTCTGCGGACGCCTGTCACGGTTGGATGCGGCCACGGGTGACACCGTTTGGCAGGTCGATACGCACGGCTTCCCAGAGCGCTGGACGGCGACTTCACCCACGGTCGCTGACGGAGTCGTCTACGTCGGCGCCAAGTCCGGGTACGGAGCGCACGATATCGCCACGGGTGAGGAGCTGTGGTTCCGGCGCTTCAGCGGCACCCTGGATCTGATGGCCGACCACATCGGCGACAAATGGGGCGCCTACTACAAGCCGATGGTGTTCGAAGATTTGTTGATCTCACTGGTTTCACGCCGCGGTTTGGTGGCCATGCGTCGCGACGACGGCCGCATAGTATGGGAGAGACCACTGCCCAACTGCCAGGACTACTGGGCGGCACCCGTCCTCGTCGGCGACCGCATCATCAGCAGTGGCGAGTCCGATTACATGCTGGCCGTTGACGCGCGCGACGGCGAGGATATGTGGAACAAGCGCGTCCTGGAAGAGACAGACTTCGACTACAACTATGTCACCGGAATCACCGTCAACGATGGGCGCATCTACGCCGGATCCTGCGGCGGCAGCGTTATCGCTTGCCAGCTCGATGCGGGCGAGGTGTTGTGGCGCTTCAAATCGGGACCCAACGTGCTGGACATGGCCGCCCAGCACCGCGGCATCAGCACGGTGCTGGCGCCACCCGTTCTATACGGAGAGCGCCTGGCCGTGTGCGGTCTCGACGCCATGCTGTATTTGCTGAACAAGGAGACCGGAGAATGCGAAGCAGGTACCGGATTCGAGGCGCCGATCACGGCCGCACCCGTGGTGTTGGACAACGGAGGTCTTTGCGTGGCGACTTGGGAGGGCAAGCTGCGCTGCTTTCGATGAGTTTCGGTCATCAATGAGTCATAGAGAAAGCGAGAACTGGACATGCTGAAGATCGTCGATGGTGGAATCATCTCGCACCAGCAGGGCCGCGGAGCCTACATGGCCTACATCACACCTCTGCCGGACGGCACCTTTATCGCCGCCCAGCACGTGGGCGAGAGCCTGGGCTCACCCGACAACCATATTGAGGTTCTGCACAGCCCAGACCTTAGCACCTGGACCAATCAAGGCAGCATCCACGCCGGAGGCGGGATGCCTCAGGACGGATTCACCTATCGAGGTCCGCAGATCGGTGTCGTTCCCGATGGCCGCCTGGTGATGACGGCGACCCGCTTCGAGATGGGCGGGGTGCTGTTCAATCCGGATTCCGAAGGGCTACAGCGTCCGGAGATGGTCCTGCACTGGTCGCAGGACAACGGCGCCACCTGGTCGGCACCCCAGGTTGTGCCCGTCGACCTGCCACCTGAGCGCTATACCTGGAACAGTTCCGGCGCCCTGCGCCAACTGACGCCGCAACGCTGGATGTACCCGCTGGAAACCTGGAAACCGGAGGGCTACGAGGGACGGCCTGATCAGAAGGCAGCGGCCGTCTTCTCAGCAGATCAGGGGGTGACGTGGGGGGAGTTCACCGTGTTCGCCGACGATCCCACGGGGAAGATGCTGTGGTGGGATCAGAGGAACAGTGTGATGCCGGATGGACGCATCTACACCCTCATATGGACCCACAGGTATGGAACCTCCGAAGATCTCAACAACCACTGGATGATATCGGAGGATCAAGCCCGCACCTGGACGAATCCTGAACCGACCAACCTGCGCGGTCAGAACTGTACGCCGATCCCGCTGTCCGACGGCCGCGTGGCCGCCATCTACAACTTCCGCCACGATCCGCAGGGCATTCACGTCGCCCTTACTGAAGACCTGGCGAACTACGATACTGAGAACGAAGTGGTCGTTTTCGATGCCGCCGCCGAGGCCACCCTGGGCAAACCCGACCACGAGAATTTCCTGGCCGAACACATGCTCATCGCCTTCGGAAGACCTGGAGGGGTGTTACTGTCGGATGGGGATTTGCTCACCTACTTCTGGTGTACGATCGATGGCGTTACCCACACGCGCTGGGTCCGCCTGAGCGTTTCCTAAGGGCCAGGCCGCATCCTGGCGGCCCCCGGAAAACAGTCGTCGATCGATGAGAACGGGCTGACAACGCAGGGTTCAGGCTTCAGCGCGTCTGTCGAACAAGAAAACGCCAAGACCAATCAAGGCCATGCCGAAAAGGGCAGTGTAGATGGCAACGTCCACGCCGGACGCAATGTCTGAGCCACAGCCTATACGAACTATGGCAAACCCTGAATCCCCAGAGTCCTCGATCAGCGGAATCCGGTAGGTGCCGAACAAGCCGGCGAAAATCTCCCGGGCGGGAGAAAGCAGGCGAACGTAGAGGTAAATGACACAGCCCACGAACAGGGCAGCCATCAGGCCCTGAAAGCGCCGGACGACGAGACGAAGACCGGCGATGCCGCTGGCGATTCCCAACAGCAGAAACAACATCGCGAAATAGATCTCCCCGATGAGCAACCATAGATGGTGCGGAGCAATTCTCGTCATCGACAAACCGGTGAACATATCGGCCAGCTCCGCGAGGCGCAGGTATAAAATGTGTGTCGCCGCGGTCGCCAACACGAAAACGGCAACAGCAACCGATACCAACGCGGTGATCTTGCACAAAAACACAGCGACGCGGCTGGCTGGCAACGACAACAGCAAGTAGTGTGTCTGGCCCTTGATCTCCTGCGCGAAGGAATGAGTCAGCATGAAAGGCAGGATGAAGACGATTATGTAGGGGACCAACGCCCACAGCATGTGCGGCGACCACTCGTATTGACCCGCGCCGTCCATGGTTGTCGACACAGTCGATGTGACCGAGTTCCAGCCAACCGAGGTCGCGGACACGACGCCAGTAACGACCGTAACAGCCAGCAAAAAGACGAACACAGACCGGTGCTCACGCATTTCCTTCAGATAAAGGGCCTTCCATTCGTTCACGACACGACCTCCTCGAAAATGTCGCAAAGCGACTGGTTGCGTTCCGAGCGCAGTTCATCCGAGTTGCCTGACAGAGCGATCTCACCCTCGCGCAGAAAAACCACATCCTCGATGAGCTCCTCAATTTCATCTACCAAATGCGTCGAGATGAGGATGGTCTGCTCGCCCATGCGATACTCGTGCAACAGCGCTTCGATAATGCGCCTGCGTGACGGCGGATCGATCCTTCCCAGCGGCTCATCCATCAGCACGACGGCACTGGGGCGGGCAAAAGCGGCCACGACTTTAAGCCGCGCTCTCTGGCCATCGGACATGGCGCCGACCTTGCGGTCGGCGTCCAGCCGCATCAACTCCAGCAACTCTGCTGCTTTGTCTGGTTGCCAGTCCGGGTAGAAGGCGGCGACGAAGTCGAGTTGCTCACCGACCTTCATCCAGTCGTAGAAAGGGCTGATTTCGGGCAAATACGAAACCATCCTACGGGTTTCCCGGCTGATTTCCATTCCATCGATGAGAACGGTGCCCTCGCTTGCTCGGGCGACACCGGCAAGCACCTTGAACAGGGTGCTCTTGCCGCTGCCGTTTTCTCCCAGCACGCCTACGACGCGTCCCTTGTCCACGCGCAATGAAATCCCGTGGAGGGCAGTAGCTCCCGGGTAGGTTTTCCACAAGTTGTCGACGACGATCATGATTAGCCTGTCTCCTCTCCAATGCTGCGCAGCAGCTCTTCTACCTGTCCCGGTCTCAATGCCAGAGACTGTATCTCGGAGACGAAGCGATCCCGAGCGGCTCGTGCAAGTGCGTGTTTCTCTCTGGCAATCCGACCCGCGTCTTCGGTAACGAACGAGCCCTCTCCTCGCCGGGTCATGATAAACCCCTCTCTTTCCAGCTCCATATAGGCCCTCGACATGGTGTTGGGATTCACCCGCATCTGTTTGGCCATGTCTCTGACGGAAGGGAGCCTCTCGCCACACGGGTAGCTTCCCTGTGCAGCACCTTTCTTAATGGCCTCAATGATCTGCAGGTAAATCGGCCGGGTCGGATCGAATTCGACGATCATGGTCTGTAAAGCTCCGGGTCAGACACGAGGCATACTATTGTCTTAGACAGATAGTACACTAAGACAATGGGAAAGTCAAGAGATTACAACACAGAAATATTCGAAAGAAAACATCGGCTGAGGTACATACAGAGGTACATACAATGGACAGCGAGAGGTGGAGTGGATCGGTGAGTCGGCGAACTGTGCTCTGCTAAGCTTGGCGGCCAGGGAATCGGGAGAGTGCGAGCAGCGTCAAGACCAGTTCACTTCATCGGGTTGAAAGCCCTTCACGTACAGCCCCGCCCCTTCGCGGCGTGGAAAAGGGAAGGGACCTGACAACTCCGGTGGTTTGGCTTGCAGCTCGCGGAGCTTCTCCTCGTCCACTTCGATGCCGAGGCCGGGTGAGTCGCCGAGAACGATGAAGCCGTCCTCGACGTGGCTGTCAAAGCGAATACAGTGCTCACGGCCAGGATCGACGACTTCCATCGACACATGGTTTGGCAGGGCAGCTGCCAGGTGAGCCATGAAGTTGGCCTGGCAGTTCATCATCGACACCGGTAGTTCGTAGGCATGGGCCAGATGCGCGATCTGGCGGCAGCCAGTGAAGCCGGCCTGGGTAGCGGAGATGCTGAGGATGTCGACGGCCTGCTGCTGCACCAGCGGATAGAACTCGCCGATGGTACGCAGGTTCTCGCCGGTGGCGACGGCCGCCTTCACCTGCTGCGAGACCAGCTTGAGCCCTTCATGGTCCCAGCGTCGAGCCGGCTCCTCGATCCAGGTGATGTCATAGTGTTTCTCAATCTCGGCCATGTAGCGGACGGTCTGTTTCGGTGACCAGTACTCGTTGACGTCGATGCACAGGTGAGGCCGGTCCGATGCTCTGGACAGCCCCTCCCGCATGATACCGATGCGACGGATATCGGCTTCCAGGTCGAGCCCGATCTTGAGTTTGCCGCCGTCGACGCCGGATTCGGCCATGCGCTGGTAGAAGGCGAGCAGCTCCTCGTCCGAAAGGTTGTAGTCGATGCCACTGGCGTAGGCCCTGGCTCGACCCTCCAGAGCACCGAAGGTCCGCCACAGGGGCTCGCCGGCAATCTTGGCTTTGAGATCCCATAGGGCGATGTCGATGGCGGCGATGGCACTGGATGCCAGCACAAGTCCGCCCTTATGGACTTCGTCGACCATTCGGCGCCAAAGGCCGATGACCTCGCGTGGATCCTCCCCCTCGATCAGGCGGAACAGTGACTCCACTTCAGCCTCCATGGGAGCAACACCGGAAATCCCCTCATCCGTGTCGATCCAGAGGAATCCAGCTCCCATGCCGTCGATTCCAGCAGGGTAGTTGCAGTCGCCGATGGCACGGTCCAGCCGGAAGGTGTAGCTCTCGGTGCGGTAGCCGGTGATTTTCATGGGCTAAACCTCCCCGCCCTTGGCCGCTTCGGCCTTCTCTTCTTCAGTGGGCGGCACCTCGTACAGGCCCGCGCCGGGGCGTCTGCCAAAAGGACTCGGCCCGGCCCCTGCTGGTACCTGCTCTATCGTTTGCTTTTCCAGGGCTGCCGCGTCGATCTCGATTCCGAGCCCGGGTTTATCGCCGGGGATCGCCCAGCCATCTTTGACTTCTACATCCGTCGTGAACACGCCATCGGGCGGCTCGACGGTGCAGATTTCCATGGTCATGAAATTGGGCATCACGGTAGCCAGATGGGTATGGATGAGTCCGGGAGCATTGCCCAGGGTGATGGGCAGCTCGAAGCCGAAGGCGGCATCCGCAATCTGCAGCGCCGGGGTGATCCCACCCATGCCGCAGCTGACCTGAATAATATCGGCGCTCTGATGATGGAAATAAGGCAGGAAGTCTCCGAGGGTATCCAGATTCTCACCGGCGCACACGGCAGTGCGTACGGAGTCCTTGATCCGCCGAAGCCCGAGATAATCCCACCGGCGGGCCGGCTCTTCAACCCAGGTGATGTCGTACTCTTCTTCCATTTCGCGGACCTTGCGGATCGCCTGTTTGGGCGACCAGTACTCGTTGGCGTCGATCAACAGCATGGGCTCGTCGCTGGCCTTGCTCAGGGCATCGCGCATGAGTCCGACCCGGCGCAAATCGGCATCCTGATCCAGGCCGATCTTGAGTTTGCCACCACCCAGGCCGTACTGCGTTGCCATGTTCGAGTACCAACCGTGCATGGCGTCGTCGGAAAGCGGAATTTCGATGCCGCTGGCATAGCTGTGAACTCTGGTCTTCGACCCTCCCAGGGTTTTCCAAAGCGGCTCATCATTGGCTTTGGCCTTGAGGTCCCAGACCGCCATATCGAGGACGGCGATGGCATCGTTGATGAGACCGTCGTGTCCGCCCTTGAAGTGCTTGTCGGCCATGCGCTTCCACAACCCCTGGGCGCTGCGCGGATCCTGGCCCTTGAGAACGCCTTCAACCAGAGCGCGTATCTGAGGCTGCACACCGCCCCCGCCCAAGCCGATGCCGGTCAGTCCAGCATCCGTCTCGAGCTCGACGACGCAGCCAGCACCGCGAGTTCGCCCGGCAGGTGAATTGGCATCACCCATGCGCCAGCCGAGGTTGTAGAGGTAGAGGGTCGTCTTGACTCCAGTGATTTTCATCCGTCACCTTTCGCCCAAGCACGGGGCATTCTGTAGTCACTCACGGCTCTCATATTAGCCCCGTTTCTTTGCCGCCGTCAAAATCATCGACCGCAGATGGGGCTTACAGATGGCCCCAGGTACCCGGGTTGAGTTGAGACTCGTCTTCAACAGTGATGCGGTCGAGGGCGTCGATGACGTCGGCGGGCAACGGTCCAGCGTCGATGCGGGCCACGTTGGCGTCGATCTCATCCATGTTGAGGGTGCCGAACACGGCCACAGCCGGCCGCGGTTGAAAGACAGCGTATCTCAAAGCCAGCTCCGACATCGATACCCCCGTCTGTTCAGCTAGGTCCTCGACCTGTGAGCAAGCATCACGCAGGTCGTGCAGTTGTTCGGGCAGTTTAGTCCACACTGGTGACAGAGCCCCCTGTAGAAACATCGAGCGCAGGATCAAGCCCACCCCCTGCTCGTGGAGACGCGGGATCACCCGACGCTCGAGGGTGCGGTCGAGAGCACTGTAGGCGATCTGCACCGTCCGGAAACGGCCTCCTGCTGTCAACGCCTCGGAGGGAGCCTCTTCCCCGTAGGTGGTGACACCCCAGTAGCGCACCCTGCCGCTGTTGGAGATCTCGTCCATGGTTTCGAGCAACTCGTCAGTGACGAAAGGGGGCACCACACTGTGGATCTGCATCAGATCGATACACTCCAGGCGCAGTTTCCGCAGGCTCTCGTCGACGGAGGCAGGCAGGCGATCGCGCAGCTGATCGCCAGTGAAGGGACCGTCCTGATCGCTGATGTTCAGCTTGGTGCCTATCACGGGCCGCGGCCGGATCGGCTCCAGCGCCTCTCCGACCACCGGTTCGATGTCGCCGTAGACGGGCGCGGTGTCGAAATAGTTGATGCCCAATTCAGCCGCTCGTCTCAGAAGTCGAATTGATTCGGCGGCAGGCGGTGGCTCCACCGGGTCAGCGCCGTAGCGGATGCCCAACTGTGCGGAGCCGAGGCCGAGGCTGGAGACTTCCAGATCGGTGGATCCAAGGGATCGGTATTCCATGGGGATCGATTTCCTCTGAGGAAACTGTGATGAAGGCGGCTTGAGAGGCGGCTTGATCCCGCAAGAAAACTGAAGACGCGCTCTCTTGCAAGGGACTCCTCAGACACCGCGCTACCTCCTGAGAGTCGCATCCCCTCGCGATCGTCCTTACATTTTGCTGTGCTGCTTTTGTAGAAACGCTCACGCAGCCGCCTGTTGGCGGATCCGTCAGCACCCCTTGTTTGAAGGGTGATTGGACTGTAGAAAGCGATCGAGATGGCAAAAAAGAAGACTCAGACCAAAAAACAGATCAAAAAACCGGCGGCTAAGAAGGCGAAAAAAGCGGCCAAAAAGACTGTGAAGAAGGTGGCCAAGAAGACGGCAGCGAAGAAGGCACCAGCCAAGAAGGCATCAGCCAAGAAGGCCAAGGCAGCTGGGAACAAAGCCCCGGCCAAAAACTCAGCTCCGAAGAAATCCTCCAAGTGGAAATGCCCGAACTGCGAACGGCCTTTCGCCAAAACTCACCAACCCCACTCCTGCCAGACGGCATCGACCGAAATTCATTTCAAGGGCAAGAACCCAGTCTCGATGGAGATCTACAACGCCCTGGTGGCCCAACTGCGTCGATTCGGTGAGTTTCGCGTTGACGCGGTCAAGACTTCGATCAATCTCATTCACAAGTATCATTTCGGTAGCGTCACCGTGCAGGACGAAGGGCTCAGACTCGGCTTCGTTTCAGACGAACCGATTCGCAGCAGCCGCATCGTCCAAACCCAGGAACTGGGACCCTCTCGTGTCGGCCACTCGGTAAAGCTCCGGTCCGCATCCGAGGTCGACGGCGAACTCCTGGACTGGTTGCGGACGGCGCACGCCCTGCAGGGTTGAAGCCACTCGCACGACGGCCGCGATCTCCGGCACCCACCTACCCAATCACAGAACTTTGAGCCATTTGCCTGTCCCTGCTCGCACGCAGTATCTTGTCAGGGTCAAACCCACCTGATGGGTCCTGGGGAGTAGTCGGTGGACGATGCAAAAGGAGAGGGACATGACTGAAGCTGCCGTGTTGAGCACTGGTGCGCGTCTGACTTTCACCGGCAAGGCCTTGCCCTTGTTCGGGAGATATCTCTTCGCCTTCGTCGCCAGTATTCTGGTGGTTCCCGCGCCGTGGATGGCAGCGTGGTTTTCGAGGTGGTTCGTCGAGCAGACTGAAGCCGATGACGGCACCCAGCTCGAGTTCGAGGGCCAGGGAGGCGAGATCTGGCTACCGATAATACTGATCATTCTTATCGGGTGGTTTGGCAATTTGCCATGGCCGGAGGTTGCGCCGCCGGGTCTGATGATGGCGCGTCCCCTTATTCTCCTTCCAATCAATCTCCTGCTGTATCTCCTGGTTTTTCGCTGGTTCGTCTCTTCCATGCGCCTGAATGTCAGTGGGCGGATCTCCTTCGTCGGTTCGTACTGGCCCTATCTGGGGTACTACCTGTTCTACATTGTCTCAATCGTCAGCATAATCGGCTGGGCCTGGGTACTGGCCGCTTGGGTGCGCTGGCAGTGTCGTAACGTCGTCGGCGATGCCGCGTTCTCATTCTCCGGCAAGGGACACGAAATCCTGTGGCGCTGTGTAGTGGGTATGCTTGGATGCATGCTGGTCATTCCGATTCCGTGGATGACGGCGTGGCTGACCAAGTGGTTCTTTAGCCAGATCTCTATCGATACCGGAAGTGCTCAGGAAGCGACTGATACGATTCAGATTGAGCAGGGTGCCCCTGATGCGCTCAACAAGAGGCAGGATGAGACCTAAACCGGAGGTACTGTGAAAACACGACATCTCGTCTCCATCTGTACGGCGCTGACGTTCCTGGTTACGGCCGCAGTGGTGGAAGGACAGGCACTGCCCAACTCGCCCGGCCAGGTACGGCCGTTGATGGTTGGGGCGTCGGTGCCGGCGGCGCAGTTGAAGACGGCAGCAGGTGAGGACTTCGACATCGGTAGCGCCGTCGCCGCCAAACCGACCATCTTGGTCTTCTACCGCGGCGGATGGTGAGGATTCTGCCGCAACCAGCTGGTCGAGCTGGAAAAAATAACAGGTCAGCTTTCTCAACTTGGTTACCAACTATTCGCCATCAGCGGTGAAGCTCCTTCCGCACTCGCCGAAACCGCCGAGAAACTGGCCCTCACCATAACCCTGCTCGCGGATCCCGATCTGACCCTAATGCGACAGATGGGGATCGTCTTCCAGAGCGAGGGCAAGCAGCCATTGCCCGCACCATCCGTCTTCATCACCAGCCGGAAGGGTGACATCCTTTTCCAGCACGTCGATCCGAACTTCCGTGTCCGTCTGGATAACGGAGTGATTCTGGCGGCGGCGCGGGCGTTCAAGTAGGCGGGCCAATCGCTGGCGCCACCCATCTGCCCAGGATGGTGGGCCGCGTCGCTCACATATACCTGTTTTGAGGAAGGTCAGACCGTCGTCTTGCGGGCTGCTGTCTCTGTGTCTGCGCAGGACTTGAGGGGCTAAGGTTGATGGTACAACACGACAATGAACGCACAATCGAAGAACTGTCGTCCACGGCGGCAGCGAGTGTGGCCTCCCTCGTCGGCATAGGTTGCCAATCGGGGGATGTGGCGATGGGGCTGTCAGCGGTACGTCGCGCGGGTAACGGATTGGCGTTCATCTTCGCAGACGCCGGTGTCGCCCCCGGGACGATGGCTGAGGTGTCGCGTCTACATCAGAGAGGGACCCGGGTCTTTCGAGTTTCGCCGCTGAGCCAGATGACGGTGTCCGCGGGACGCAGCGACGTCTCGATCATGGGAGTCAAGGCCGGCTCACTGGCTGACGGTATCCGCGCCAAGCTGGAGTCCGGGAATGAACCACTACCTCCACAGGAACAATCGATGGAGAGAGAGCACCAAGGCAAGAGGGGGAGTTTCACGCACTTGCTAGAGGGTATTGGCAGGGAAGAACTGAAGATCACGGAGATCAAGATCAACCCGATCAGCTACAAGCCAGCGGACGGATCCTACGTCCACGAGTGTGGACCGGTGGTGCTGACCAAATGCGACGAGACGGTAGTCGAGGTATTCACCGACCAGGGACTGGTCGGTATTGCTCCGGGAGCGGCCCGGCTTGGGAATTGTGATCACCTCATCGGGCGCAATCCTTTCGACGTCGAGTTGATGGCGCTGTCCCCCGGTCTCGACGTGGCCTGTTGGGACTTGATCGGCAAGGCCAAGGGAGTGCCCGTGTACAAACTGCTGGCCACGGATACTGACCCCAGTCCGAACGTGAAGGCCTACGCCAGCGGGGGAGTCAACTGGACTTACTATGACAGGGGAGACGGCTCTGCTTACGGCGCCGAAGCCCTGATCGAGGAAGCTCTGAGCTACAAGGAGATGGGCTTCGACACCTTCAAGTGGCGCCCCGGTACCGACTGGGAAGAGGATGGAATCACGCCGACCGTACTCGGGGAGATCTGTCGACAGCTGCGTGAGGCGGTGGGTCCGGATTTCGACCTCGGCCTGGAAAAGAAGGGCTACGACACCTGGACCCTGGAGGAGTGTCTGGAGATTGCTCCCATCATCAACGACCTCGGATTTCTCTTCTTCGAGCAGCCGATGGGAGACGTCGGCGAGGCTCAGTTCGATGACTACCTGCGGCTAAAAGAGAGGATGCCGCGGGTGATGCTCTGGGGAGGGGAGGGTCTGCGCAGCGCCAGTGAGGTGGGTCCCTGGCTGGTGCAGGGGATCTACGACGCTCTGCAAACCGACTGCCATCGCATCGGCGTCACCGAAAACTGGTACATCGGTCGTGTCGCTGACTTCTACGGCCGCAAGATGGTCATGCACAACTGGAACAGCGGCCTGGGGACGATGTGCAACGCACATTACATCGCCGGCGTGCCGTCGGGACACATGGTCGAGTTTTTTCTCTACCCGAACGAGTTTCGCTACGGCCTGTTCACGGAGCCGATGCGTCCGCAGGACGGCCACATCGTGCTATCAGACAAACCGGGCTTCGGCCTCGAACTGGTTCCGGACTTCGCTGCGCGATTCCCACACATCCCCGGGACCAATACCATAGCCAACCCGCGCTATCCCCACGCCTGGGAGCGCGCCAGGATCAGGAGCCAGGCGGTCGTGGAATGTTACAATTGATGCCCAGCACCGAATTACATCACCAGACGCCAGTGTTCGAGTCGGTTCAAATGAGCGCCGCATGCGGCAAGACCGTGCTGCTGAAGATGGACTGCTACCAGCCCGGCGGATCCTTCAAGATTCGCGGTATCGGTCGCGTTTGTGCCGAGCATGTCGAGGCAGGTACCCGGCATCTTGTCTGTTCATCGGGTGGAAATGCGGGCCTCGCCGTCGCCTACAGCGCCCGACAGCTGGGCGTGGCAGCGACTGTGGTGGTGCCGGAGACGACCTCCGCCGAAGTGCGCGAGCGAATCGGACTGGAGGGGGCAGAGGTCATCGTCCACGGCGATGTCTGGGATGTCGCCGACGTCCATGCCAACAAGCTGTCGAAGCAGTTGGGCGGCGCTTACATCCATCCGTTCGAGCACCCGACCACCTGGCGTGGTCACGCGACTATCATAGAAGAAGCGGCGCAGCAGTGTGAGCGGCCGGATGCCATCGTCGTTTCGGTCGGGGGTGGTGGCCTGCTGTGCGGTATCATGGAAGGGTTGGAGGGCTGTGGTTGGGATGAGGTGCAGGTGGTAGCGGTGGAGACTGAGGGTGCCGACTCGTTGGCGTCCTCGGTGGCGGCCGGCAAACTCGTCATCCTGGACCGGATTGACAGTATCGCGACGACTCTAGGAGCCCGGCGTGTAGCTTCGAAGGCTTACGAATATGCGACCACGAGAAACATCGTGCCCTGGGTCGTTTCGGATGCGGCCGCCGTCGAGGCCTGCGTCAGGTTTTCTGACGATCACAAGGTACTGGTTGAACCCTCCTGCGGCGCCTCCCTCACCCCAGTCTACGAACGCGCCCCCGTCCTCGAGGCAGCGCAAACGGTACTCGTCATCGTCTGCGGCGGTTCCGGGGTGAGCATCGACAAGCTGCTGGCGTGGAAGCGGGAGTTGGCGGGCGACGGGCGCGTCGTTGAAGGTTGAACCGATTGGGCCCAATGCCTTGATTCTGGTCGCTGACTAATCCAACAAGCTAAGGAGAAACCACCCGATGAAGATCGTCGTCCTGGATGGATACACCCTCAATCCTGGAGACCTGTCCTGGGAAGGCCTCGAGGCACTGGGAGAAGCCGAGATCCACGACTACTCGGCGCCTGATGAGATTGTGTCGCGCGCCCAGGGAGCCCAGTTGATCATGCCCAACAAGGCCGTTATCTCGAAAGAGGTGATAGATCAACTGGTCGATCTCAAATATATCGGCGTCCAAGCTACGGGGTACAATATTATTGACACCGAGGCCGCAGCCGAGCGCGGCATCGTGGTCACGAACATTCCGACCTACGGCACTCCTTCGGTTGCTCAGATGGTGTTCGCCCATGTGCTCAATCTGACCCAGCGAGTCGCCCATCACGACGGTACCGTCAAGGAGGGTCGCTGGACCTCCAACCGGGATTTCTGCTACTGGGATTTCCCATTACTCGAACTGATGGACCTGACGATGGGCATCGTCGGGTATGGCCGCATCGGTCAGCGCACGGGTGAGATCGCCAGTGCCTTCGGCATGAAGCTGCTCGTCCATGACGATTACATCAAACCAGCGGACCATCCCAACGCTGAATTTGCCAGTGTCGAAGAGGTCTTCAAGCGCAGCGACATCATATCCCTGCACTGTCCGCTTACGCCGGAGACGGAAAAACTGGCCAACGCCGAACGTCTCGCCCTGATGAAGAAGACGGCATTTCTCGTAAACACCAGTCGCGGACCTCTGGTCGACGACCAGGCGCTCGCCGACGCACTCAATGCCGGCACGCTCGCCGGAGCCGGCCTGGACGTACTTACCACGGAGCCGCCGTCCATGGACAACCCCCTGATGAAGGCGAACAACTGCTACATCACACCGCACATCGCCTGGGCGACTCGTTCGGCGCGCTCGCGGCTCCTCAACACCCTAGTCGAGAACGCGAAGGCCTTTATCGATGGCAAGCCACAGAACGTGGTCAACTGATGTTTGATTTAACTGGTAGGGTAGCCATTGTCACCGGCGGCAACAGCGGCATCGGACAGGGCGTGGCACAGGGTCTGGCGGAAGCCGGCGCCACCGTCGCCATCGCCGCACGCACTGAGGAGAAATCGCAACGAGTCGCCGCCGAGATGGAAGCCGCAGGCGGCAAAGCGTTCGCCGTGATATGCGACGTGACTGACGGTGAGAACATCAAGGCCATGGCGGAAACGGTGGTGCAGCGTTGCGGACGAATCGACATTCTCGTCAACAACGCCGGCACCAACATTCGCAAGCGCCCGGAGGAGCTGACCTTCGAGGAGTGGCGCACAGTCATGAACACGAACCTCGACAGCGCCTTTCTCTGTAGTAACGCCTGCTATCCGGCGATGGTGGAAGCGGGCGGCGGCAAGATTCTCAACAACGGGTCGATGCTATCCATATTCGGCGCGCCGTGGGGTGCTCCCTATTCCGCTTCCAAGGGAGGGATGGTCCAATACACCAAATCCCTGGCGACCGCCTGGGCGCAGGACAACATACAGGTCAACTGCTTTCTTCCAGGCTGGATAGACACCCCACTTACACGCCAGGCGCGCGAGCAGTTTGAAGGGCTGCACGAGAAGGTCGTGGCACGATGCCCTGCCGATCGTTGGGGAGATCCTGCTGATTTCAAGGGGTTGGCCGTATTCCTGTCCGGGCCCGGTTCCGACTTCATCACCGGTACGGCGATCCCCGTTGACGGTGGTTACTCCGTCGCCTTGCTGTAACCGAAGGGTCAGCGAATTTGCCATCCCTGCGTGTCGTCGATGGCGGCGCTCTTTTCATCAATACAAACCCCGCTTACTACCCCCATCTTCGTTGGGCACGGGTCGCAATCGAGTCCTGAGTGGTACCGTGAAGGCCAAAAACAACTCAAGCCTCGTCTACTCCTCCGATCACGGCCGCCACTGTCCGGATTGCGGCAAACCACTAGACCAATGCTCGTGTGGGCGCAAGCAATCGGGCGGGGCTGCCAAAGACGGGATCGTTCGCGTTGGCCGCGAAACCAAGGGTCGCAAGGGCAAAGGCGTCACCACAGTAACCGGCGTCCCTCTCAGTAACGGTGAACTCAGCGACCTGGCAAAACAGCTCAAGGCGAAGTGCGGCGCTGGTGGCACCCTCAAACAGAGTGTCATCGAAATTCAGGGAGATCACAGAGACACCGTCGTACGGTTGCTGCAAGATCGGGGTTTCACGGTCAAGCGCGCCGGGGGTTGAGTCTCCGCACCGCCTCAGTCGCCGAAGGTGCCGTCCTTGCGGTTGTGCAGCCAGATGGTGTTGCCATCAGGGTCTTTGATGCAGGCGAAGTGGCATACCGGGGTCTCGTTGGTCGGTATCGTCACCGTCACCCCTTTTGCCTCTAGCTGGTTGACATACTCTTCCAGGTTGTCCACCGCGAAGGCGACCGACCCCCCTCCAGACTGGGCCTTGGCTTCGGGATCGAAAGCACTGGGGTCGTTTATCGCAAACGTCGCGTTGCCGGCTTTGAACTCGGCCCATTTTACATCCTCGAAGTAGCCATACAATTCCATCCCCAACGTGTCGCGGTAGAACTCGATGGCCTTTTCCACGTTGCTGGTCTGGTAGTAGATGAAGTCAGTGCCACGGATGCTCATGTTGAAAGATCTCCTCTCAAGGTGGGTGAGCGTCTTCGATCACACGGCGTCCCCGCTCGCTGCTGGAAGACGCTGTCCGACCAAGTGCTCAGGCGCTAAGAAGCGAATCTTCGATACCGTCGTCAACGGGAGCTGGCGTGGTGGCCGCACGCACAGCGCAGTACCTTTCAGTCTGGAAGAGGACCGGCACCGCGAACGACCAAAGGAGAGCAGTCTCATGCACAAATACATCATCATGGGGGTTCAGGGCTGTGGCAAGGGGACGCAGGCCAAGCTGCTCACCCAGGATTTCGACATCGTCCACATCAGCGTCGGCGACATTTTTCGCTGGAACATTCAGTCCCACACCAAGCTGGCCGCGCGAATACGCCGCATCGTCGACTCGGGTGCGCTTGTGCCCGATGAGATCGTCGAGGAAATCGTCATACGCCGTCTCGCCGAACACGATTGGAACTATGGCTTCATTCTGGATGGCTTTCCGCGCAATCGACCCCAGGCGGAATTCTTCCTGGAGAGCTATGACGTGGACGCAGTCATCCACATCGAGGTGCCGGACGACACGGTGCTGACCCGCGTGATGTCACGGCGACTGTGCCTCGCCTGCAACCTCGACTACAACCTGATCCACCATCGACCGGAGGTCGAAAACAGGTGTGATGTCTGCAACGGAGAGCTGGCAATCCGGGGCGACGACACGGAAGCTGCCGTGCGGGCTCGTCTAAAGGACTTTCACGACAAGACCGAACCGGTGTTAGAACTGTTCATGAACAAGGAACTTGTGCTGCAGGTAGATGGGTCGAAGTCGCCGGAAGATGTCCATGGGGACATCCTCAGTGCTTTGAATGTGAGTGGCGGAACGCTGGCAGCTCAGGGCTGACAGCGCTCTGTGTAGGTGCTCGCCAGGGCAGGGGCGCCCTGCTGGCGCTACTTCATGTGCTTGGTCACCAGATCGGCTACCAGGAAAATGTTCACCTGTTTTTGTCCTCCAAGTACCGGCTGAAGGGTCCTGTCGGCATTGACGACACGCCGATCGGAGTCCTGAAGGCCCTGCGTCTTGATATACTGCCAGAAGTCCTTGAGGATCTCCGAACGAGGACGGGGTTCGGCGCCAACAATCTCGGCGAGCACCTTGTCAGGCTTTAGCTTCTTCTTTGCAGAGGCTTTGCTAAAATTCATCATAGTGGTCTCCGGGTGACTTCAGATCAGCGCCGCCCTCGGCGGGTGGAAGGGCTCTCGACAACTCGTTTGCGTCCGAAACGAGGAGGGTTTGGTTTGACCGGTGTAACACCGCTTTGTACTGGCGTGCGCCGGTCGTGCAGGGAGGCGATGGCGTCGGAGTGGAACGGATGGTCATCGACGGCGACCAACGGGCTCCGCGTCAGTTTCTCGATGCCGCCCAGCAGTGGAATCTCATCTGCATTACAGAACGACAGGGCCATCCCGGCCGTCCCCGCACGAGCGGTGCGGCCGATGCGATGGACATAGCTCTCAGGGTCGTTCGGCATCTCGTAGTTGATCACATGAGAGATGCCCTCGACGTCAATGCCTCTGGCCGCGATATCGGTGGCGACTAGGACCTTGATACGGCCGCCATGAAAGGCACTCAAGGCTCGTTGCCTGGCAGCCTGGCTCTTATTGGAGTGGATGGCATCGGCTTTAATGCCTTCACCCAACAGCTGGCGCACAACTCTATTCGCCCGGTGTTTGGTCCGGGTGAAGACGAGGGCTCTCTGGGTACTCTTTTCTGTCAGGATTTCCGACAGCAGCCGGCGTTTGTCCATCTGCTCCACGAACATGACCTGCTGCGTGATGTTCGTGGACACGGACGCGGCAGGCGTCACCGCCACCATCGAAGGATCCCGCAACATATCTGAGGACAACTCGGCGATCTCAGCCGACAGCGTGGCGGAAAACATCATCGTCTGCCGTTTGCGCGGCAGCTTGGCGACGATCTTGCGCACGTCCGGGGCGAAGCCCATGTCCAGCATGCGATCGGCCTCGTCGAGGACGAGGGTTTCCACACGGTCCAAGCGCACGTGACCCTGGCGATACAGGTCGATGAGGCGACCGGGGGTCGCCACGACGATGTCGGCGCCCTTGCGCAGGGCGCTGATCTGCGGGACCGCCGATACGCCCCCCAGGATCACGGCCGTGCGGAACGGCATGTGGCGGCCGTAGGTGCGGAAACTGGCATCGATTTGCAACGCCAGTTCTCGCGTCGGCGCCAATACCAGAGTGCGGATCGGTCTTAGACCCTTCGCTTTCGGCGCCTCAAGATTCTGCAGAATGGGCAAAGAAAACGCCGCGGTTTTACCCGTTCCGGTCTGAGCAGTGGCCAGGAGGTCCTCTCCTGCCAGAGCCACCGGAATGGCAGCTTCCTGAATGGGGGTGGGATTCTCGTACCCCTCTTCTGATAGAGCGCGAAGAAGGGATTCGTTCAAATACAGATCCTTAAACTGCATGGTACTCCTGTCTTGGTGACCCGAGATTATTACAGCGACTTGCACCCGGTAAAGCCATCAAGACAGTCCGAAATGCCGAAAAGGGACGCAGAAAATCGCGGAGAAATGAAAAGGTAGGATTGTTCAACTACACGTAACATATGGTGTCTGTGTAAGTTGCGCAAGCCCTGTCCGGATGAAGAGGGTTCAGCTCAAAGCAGAATCCACCAACGCCTCGGTATCCGCGATCATGTGTTTCCAGGCATCGAGGCTGTACGAGGGATGGTTACCCGGGGCAAAAGGCGGGGTTTCTATGCACATGGTGTAGCTGTGCTCGATCTCGGCTGCCTTGCGAAATATGGGCCCCCAATCCACCGATCCGTGGCCGGGAGCCAGGTGGGAATCCCGGTCACCGGCATTGTCCGCCAGGTGAAAGGCGGCCATGTGCGGTGCCATGATATTGAGAAAATCGTGGGCCCGTTCAGGTCCTCCGGCCATGAGAGCATGGCCGGTATCGAGGCAAAAACCCAGATTCGGGTCGGCAAACTCGGCGATCATCCGTTCAAAATGCTCCGGTCTAGCGCTGAAGCGGCCACCACGAGCTCCCGGAGGCAGGTTCTCCAGGGCGACGGTCAGGTTGAGGCCGGCAGCCGCAGGTAGCAGGGTTTCCAGGCTCCTCCCCAACTGGGTGACATAGCGGTCAACACCTTCCACTTCGGCGTTGCAGCGGTCCGTCGTCGGGTGCTGGATGACGACCCGGCATCCCAGCGCCGCCGCACACTCCATCCAGTGCAGGGAGACCGCCACGGCATCCTGCCGGTGGGTCTCATAGAAGGAGGATATATCGTTTTCAGCCCCAAGAGGCAGGTGGAAGCTGTCGAACTCCAGTCCAGCGGCCCGGTAACTGCCGGCGATTTCCTCCAGTGTGCTGGCTTCCTGGCTCGGAAATAATGGGGGCATGCCCTCGATGCCGGCCATGCCCGCATGGAGGCAGATCTTCTGAATCTCCTCGTGTGGAAGGACGAAATCCGCCCCGGAAGCTGTCCACCGCCATGTCTTGTGCATCACAGGCCCCCCTTTTTATACTGGCCAGCGTTTTGTCGCAACGCCGACTACGAGTGTTTTCAACGCGTTCTATATCACAGGACAATTACGACAGCGAATCCAGATGAATCAACCAATCGAGATCAGGAAGTACCGGGAATCGGATCTGAAGATCCTTAAGACTATAACGGCAGTCTGCTTCGACGGGGTCTCCATCGACCAGAACATCGAGCAGCGCTTCGGTCAGGTCGCCGCCAGGGACTGGCAATGGCGAAAGACCCGACACATCGACGCTGATGTTGCGGCCAATGCCGATGGGATCTTCGTGGCCTGCGCCGGCAGCGAAACGGTCGGCTACATCACGACCAGAGTCGACGTCGAAGCGAAGATGGGCGGAATCCCCAACTACGCCGTGCTGCCTTCGTTTCAACAGCGAGGGATCGGCAAGCGACTGGTCGAAGCCGCCCTCGACTACTTCAGAAGCTCCGGTATGGAGTGCGTCCGCATCGAAACCCTGGAGCAGAACGAAGTCGGCAAGCACTTCTACCCCAAACTCGGCTTCGAGCTCGTAGCCACGCAGTACCACTATGCGATGAGGCTGTGACAGGCAGGTCCGTCCACTTCCCATATGTTATTGGGTTGAACCCGAAACGGAGATTCTCTCTGATGACCCTCCCGAGCATGCGTTTGGATGGGAAAGTCGCCCTGGTGACAGGAGCCGCCGGTGGCATTGGCAGCGCTGTGGCCACCGCATACGCCGAGGCTGGCGCTGACTGCATCGTAGCTGAGCAACCCGAGCGCATGGTCGACCTCGACCCGGTCTGCGAAAGCATACGGGGTCATGGGCGGCGAGCCGAACCGCTGCCATTGCATCTACCGGATGCGTCCAGCATCGAGGAGCACGTCCGTGAAGCGATGGCGGCGATGGGGAGGATCGACATTCTCGTCAACAACGCCGGGGTCAACCGACCCAAGGACGCTTTCGATGTCACCGAAGACGACTGGGACCTGGTTCTGGGAGTGAACCTGAAGGGGCTTTTCTTTCTCTCTCAGCAGGTAGGCCGCCACATGCGGGACGCCGGTGGTGGCAAGATCATCAACATGGCCAGCATCATGGGAGTCGTCGGCTATTACCAACGGGCCGCCTACTGTTCGAGTAAGGCGGCCGTCGTCAACCTGACAAGGGTGCTGGCGATCGAATGGGCTCCCTTCAAGATCAACGTCAACGCCATAGGTCCCACCTTCGTCGTTACCCCACTTACCCAGCCCTACTTCGATGACCCACAGAAAAGTGAAGAACTGGTGAGTCGCATACCGTGGGGCCGAGCCGGTCAGCCCGAGGACATTGTCGGCGCTGCCGTGTTCCTGGCCAGCGACGCTGCCGAGCTCATCACCGGACACACCATGCTAGTCGATGGAGGATGGACAGCATGGTGATGAAGAAGGCGAGTACCCAGATTTCGCTCGGGAATTCCAGACACTTACTCACATAGGAGAACGCGACAAATGCAATTCATCCGCAGTAAATCTGATTTCCCCTTCAGCTCCGCCGTCATTCACAGCGGCAAGGTGCTCGAAACTGTTCTGACTGGCCAACCTCCGGGCGAAACGACGCCGGTAGCGGGAGGCCCTGGCGCAGAGCTGACCGAGATATTCCGTCAGCTGGACGAGATTCTGGCAGAAGCCGGGTTGACGAAGAAGAACCTGTGTTCGGCGCGCATTTACCTGCAGGACGTCAATCGCGATGTCGGCGAAGTCAACAAAGTCTGGGCAGAGTACCTGGGCGACCATCCCGTGAATCGCCGCTGCTACGGTGTCGATCTACAAGCGGGCATGTTGGTCGAGGCCGGTTTCGTCGCCGAGATGGGTGAGTAAGTAGCTCCCGCACCGTTCAGGTACCAGGACGCGCCATTGCGCCCTGTGCCGCCGTCTGCAAGGTGCGCAAGTCTTGCCGTGCTGATTTCAACTGCTTGCGGTCGACTCCGGCGGACGACTTCACCAGACGCCGCTCCAGCGAGTGGGCAATCGACGCCCAGGTCTGGCTACCCTGCAGGGTGAGCTGGAGGTGGGGAGAGTTGCGCCGTTCCGGGTTCGGCGTGAAGCTCGCCAGGTTGTCCTCGACCAGGGCGTGAGCAACACGCTGCACAGACTGACGGGTCAGACCGAGCCGGCGGGCGATGTCGGGTACTGTCCACTTGCCGCTAGATGAAGCGTTGAGTACCTGCCAGCGGGCCATCGATTGTCCGCCGGCCTCGCGGGCAGCAGCCTCCTCAATCTCCTTGAACGTACTCGACGTGGCGTGGAGTTGGTCCAGGGTCTTGACCAATTGTTTCAAAACCCGCTTCTCGCCTTTCATGACCACACTCTCATAAAACACCGACTGTTACGACAGCATATCGCTATGAAAGGCAAACCGACTCCATTTCCCGTCGGGCACCGACAACGTCCGATCCCTCGTCAATCTCGACGTCATCCCAACGCAACGTCTCGCCCTGGGCGACATCACTGACCAGCGATAACCCATGAGCCAGCCCGATCGGTAGTGCACCTTCGCTGACCGAGCGCCGGGCCGCCAGTTGTTTTCCCCAGACCGAATAGCCCCCTTCGCCGTCCAGAGTCTCTCCGGCCTTCAGAGATTTCTTGGCGACCGCGGCCACATCGCTGCGAAAGCCCGTGGGAGCCCCGGTCGGTTCGTCGCGCAGGGCGATCGAAGCAACAGACAGCCCGAGTTCGAGGCCGATCATATGGGTGGGGCGGAAAAGGGCGGCGTACTGTCCGGTATCGTCCGGGAGCATCCGATATTCTCTGAAACAGCGCCGTGCGTACTCTGTTTCCCCTTCGATGACGACATACGTGCCGAACTGAAGGTCGTTCTCGACCGGGCTCTGGTCGCGGTGCAGGGAAGAGACGACCTCCGTGGTGCCGGTCCGGGACAACAGACCACCGGCCGACCTGGGCCTGCAGATGTTGGCCAGGTCCCAACACGAGGCCGGAGGAAAGCGCAATCCTTCGTCCTGAGGAAGCAGCCCGGTGGCGTTGCAGACCGCCGTCATCTCGATCGCCGACTTGGTGCCATCGATGAAGCTGTTGAACATTTGCGGGTTCATGCCGCCACGCTCGGCGTCCTCGGCTGAGATACCGAATGCCTCCCACACGGTTTCGGGAGTCGATTCATGGAAGCGCGGCAGGTATCGAGTGCCCTTGCCGGCGCAAACTACTTCGAAGCCGCAGGTGCGGGCCCAATCGACGTGTTCGCAGATCAGCGCAGGTTGATCCCCCCAGGCCAGGCTGTACACGAGGCCGGCGGCCTGCGCCTCGCGCGCCAGCAGTGGTCCGGCGAGGGCGTCGCCCTCGACGTTGACCATGATGATGTGAACGCCGTGCTGTCGTGCCAGGCGACAATGACGGATGCCATTTGCCGGGTCACCGGTGGCCTCGATCAGGATCTGCAGGGCGCCCGAGCTGACCAAGCCTTCCGCGCTGTCGGTCAACCAGGTCGACCCCGAGCGCAGGGCATCGTCGCTACTGCTGGCCGCCAATTGTTCGTCCGGCCATCCGATATCGAGGCAACGCTGGCGCGCCCGCTCCACATCGAGGTCAGCAATACCGACGAGGTGAACGCCGGTAGTCAATCTCACCTGGTTGAGGAACATACTGCCGAACTTGCCGGCACCGATCAGCCCGACCCGTACTGGCTCGCCGGCCTCAGCCAGAGCAGTGAGGCGTTGGTGCAGACTCATTGGGACGCCCCTGATTTCGCGGCTGCACGCTCGCGAAGCACGCGTGCCGGCGTCCCATCACCCCGGGCTTCGGCCGAGATGATGCGCAGTGAGCGGTCGGCCAGCGGCAGATCGACACGCACGCCACCGCGCCGGTGTGATTCGCGCATAGCTATGGCGATCTCCAGCGCCTTGCCTCCGTCTTCTCCAGAGCACCGAGGCGGACGACCCGCTTCAGCTGCTTCGATCAGATCAGCTACGATGGTCAGGCCAGAGCCGGGAATATTCAGTGGTAGTGGAAACGGCACCTGCGCCATCTGCAATGAGTCGCGACGCCCGCCGGGCACGGCCTTGTAGAGCTCAAACACCTGGCAGTCGACCAGTGAGCGAAAACGGCCTTGTGAGCCAATGACGTCAAACTCCCCACCTGTGGGGCCGACGGTCGTGGAGCGCAAGTACCCGCGCACTCCATTGTCGAAGGCGAAATAACCATTGCCGGCCAGATCCTCTTCACGGGCTGCGGCATCATCCGATTCCATCTCGCCAAACACCCATTCGACGTCACCACCGACCAGGTAACGCATGGCATCGATGCCGTGGCTGCCGTTGTGGGACAGGAAACAGTTGAACAAGGCCGTGATCTGGTAGATCTCGCCCAACTCACCGCCCTGAATCATCCGACTGGCTTGGGTCAAGTGCGGGTTGTAACGGCGGGCGCAGTTGACGGCCAGGGCAACCGAGTTGTCCGCGCAGATC
Source organism: Candidatus Latescibacterota bacterium (assembly GCA_965248265.1). Lineage (GTDB taxonomy): Bacteria > Latescibacterota > UBA2968 > UBA8231 > UBA8231 > CBDFJF01. The sequence goes on along the minus strand of CBDFJF010000001.1, from coordinate 2,855,230 downwards.
TTCACCATGCGATCTGCCTCGGCCAGCGTAAAGGCCATCGGTTTCTCGGCCCATATTGCCCGCACACCGGACTTGGCCACCTGCTCGACAATTTCGGGGCGATGGCGCGCATTGGTGCAGACGCTGACGAGGTCGAGATCTTCGGACTCCAGCATGGTCCGGTAATCATCATAGACGCGCTCCGCGGGCAGGCCCCAGCGTTCGGCGTACACGGACCTCTGCCCTTCGTGCGGGTCGGCGCCGGCGACCAGCTCGACATTGGGGGAGGCGACGTAAGCAGGGGTGTGGCAGTAAGGCAGATAGATTGACGAACCTCGATCCATCTCGTCATCGAAGGTGCTGCCCATACGCCCGAGGCCGATTACGGCGGCGCGGTACGTCTTCATGGTGTGGTCTCCTTGTGCTTTGTTTACGACCGCGCTACGTAAAATGTGTTCTTGATCGGCACGCGGCGCACGTCCGAGTAATCGATGTAGGTGCCAACCTGCTCGCCGTCGCGTACAACCGGTGTGGGTCCGCGCAGGACGAACTCGGCGACGTCGTTGGCGTTGAAGCAGACGAAGGCGAAGTGGAGCTTCTTGATTTCGCTGTCTGTGTCAGCATCGAGATCAGGGTAGATGCAGGGACCGGTGTCAACCTGCATAAGCTTGCGATCCAACTGCACATTCATGGTCTTGATCGGGTACTCGACTACCGCCCGGGTCTTCTCGTCGGAACTCCAGACCTCGGTACGGGCAACGATCGGTTGGGAACTCAGCGTCGCCTCGACGACCTGTTCGTCGTTTTCCAGCTCGTCTACGTGCGAATGGTACCTGGCGTCGGTTTGAAAATCCCGAAAGCGATTCTCGATCGGGCGCGCATCTCGCCAGTCGCCACCGAATTCGTTCATGTCTCCCGCCCTGATGTGTCCGGCCATCCATTCTGTCGAAGAGCATATGCCGGCGAATTCATAATTGGGTTGCTGCCACAGAATGTCCGAGCGGTACATCCACTCCGTTCGGCATGGCGAAATCATGTTGTACTCACGAGTCTCGCCAGACGCATCCGTGATCCAACAGCGCGAATCCAGCAGAATGCGCACGGTATTGTCCCAGGGCATGTGTCCGGGTTTGCGCTTGTCATCAGTATTGAACGAGCCGGTCCAACGGATGTAGGAGTTGCCGTAGTCGGTGATGTCAGGGGGCATGGGGTCCTTTCATTCGTGCCGTGATTGAAAACCGGTTCTCTTCGGCCGCTCCGGATGGAACGTATCTACGGCACATAAAGGGGAATTGTCAGGAGTCGGTCAAGGAAGAGGACTCAACTCAGGATTCCATTCAGTTTCGACCGACATGCAGCTCCGTCACGCCGTGTGAACTTACAACAGGACGCGTCTCAAGAGTCCAGGCAGCTTGAGCCAGCTGGGCTTCGCTTCTATTCCTATTATGTGCGGTGCCACCTTTTATGTGCGGTGCCACCTTGGCGGTCTTCTCGTTGTCGAAGAACCACACCGGGTAGGGTTTGACGGTCAGCGGACCGCGTACGACAGACTTGTCGACCCCATCCAGCATGAAGGTGTTGTGGACCCATCCGAGGCCGCTCTGAATGTCGTCCAGGGTTGAACTCTGGTGTCCGCCCCACGGCATGCACCCGAATCCGTAACCGAGGGCCGGCCAGTGGTTGATGGCCACGGTGCCATATCGAAGCTTCACGATGGCCCGATCCAGGGCGGTGGCCACAAGCGGGTCGGCTTCCAGTGCGGGTGGGATCAGTAGGGTGGCATTGAGCGTCCCCCACAGGCACCCGTTCATGAAGGCGGTTGCAGCCTCGAGAAATTCTACCGCGTCGTTGCTGCCGACGCTGGTCTCGCTGAGGATGCCACAAAACGGCTCGACGAAGAACAGGGGCTCGTCTGGATCTCCAGAGTCGAGGCCGCGGATGAGTGCCCATGGCAGTGTGTCGTCACCGACATCTCCGATGTGCTCGGCATCGTTGTGGTTGGCCATCAGTGCCTGCCAGCGCTCGAAGGCCCCGGGATAGTAGGCACGTCGGGTGGGCGCGGCGGCGAGGGTGCTCGCTATCATGTCGAGAAACTTGATACGCTGTGGCCATCCGGCAGCCGTGACGATCATCTTAGCAGCGTTACAGTTGAACGACGCATTGTTGACAACCATCGTCACGATGTTGCGGGACATGAACCGGAGTTCGTCGTCGCTGTAGTAGTCGGGGACGATGGCAACCGGGCTGACGTTGCCGAGCTCAGACGTGATCGGAGTCTTGAGCAATGGGTCGCCGTCGGCCCGACGCTGCTCACGTTCGTCACCTGGCGACCCCCACACGATGAGGTCGTGGGTCTGCGCAGATCCGGTGAGGTGCACCTCATCCACCTGGGAATGGTAGACCAGATTCGCCCCCACCTCGGCGCCGCCGTAGACGATGCGCAGATAGTCACGGGAGATCAGGGGAGCCAGGGCTCGCTCCAGGAACGGCCCAACCCATTCGTTCACCGGGTTCATCTTGAGGATGCAGACCTTGCCGTCGATGAACATCTTCGTGGCCACGTCCATGGCTGGTATGCTGGAGACGTTACCGGCGCCGAGAATGACTGACAGGCCTCCATCGGGGAGCTGCTGCTGGTAGAAGGCTGCCTGCCGCGCGCGCGCGTCGTCGAGGCTGACCCCTGCTTCCATCAGCGCGGTACCCGAGAAACCAGCGAAACTCACCCGGTCCAGTGAGCTGCCCGGAAACAGGGTAATCTCGATCCGACCATCGTCACGAATCCGGATGGCGCGGCCGAGTGAGGGGTTGCCGTCGGCGGCAATGCGGTCCAGGCTTTCTGCCATCAAGCGGAACAACCGTACTGTCACTATCGGGCCAGCCAGCCATTCCTCCGCTGGACTGGCGCTGCGCGCCCTCGCCCCTTCGGCCACCCAACCGGGTGCTTCCCTCACCAATCCCGCCATGCACTCGCGCAGCACAAGCGCCTTGGTCGCCGGAGGAATCCTGGCGAACTCGCGAGCTTTGTCCTTTAACTGAGCGACGGCACGGGCGATGGCGCGGTGATCGGTGGTCAGCTTGCTGAGGGCATCGGCGCTCATCCTCCGCGCCGGGTCCGACCTTCCTGCGGGGCGATGCATTGGATGTGGGCCGCCACCATTTCCTCGGAGTCGATGGTGTCGCCGAGAATCTTAGACGTGCCGACGAGGCCGGCGGTGAAAACGAAGAGGGACTTGGCGAGCTGGTCGGCGGTGAGGTCGGTGCGCAGTTGGCCCTCACGTTGACCGCGCTGGATGGTTTCGGTCAACAATTGGGAGACGCGGGCGTGATTGTCTTTTAGCAGTCTGGCAACTTCGCTGTCGTGGGGGCCGAGTTCGATGGCCGTGTTCATGGCCATGCACCCTCGTTGGATCGGCTGCTTGCTACACAGCTGAGCGGCCCCCTGCAACCAGGCACGGAGACCGTCGAGTGGGCTCTCAGCCTCCGTCAACGTCGCCTGAGACATCGCCCAGGTAGCGTCCAGGTACCGGGTCAGCGACTTCATGAACAGATCGTGCTTGTCCTCGAAGGCCTTGTAGAGAGACCCCTTGTGCAGCCCGGTGGCCTCCATCAGGTCGGTCATGGAGGTCGCCTCATAGCCCTGGGTCCAGAATGTGTTCAGAGCCGCATCCAGGGCTTGATCCATGTCGAATTCACGTGGCCTGGCCATCCGAATGCCTCAATACTTCAGAAGAATTGCACGTACTCTACTTGAATGTAGTCGTCTCGCCGCAACGCGAACAGTGGATCGGCAGGGTCCACGTTGCTGAAAAATCGAGCTTCCAGCCTGATCTCACCGGAGTCGCTCCAGCGCCTGTTGGTCTCTACTGAGGTAAAGCGTGAGCCGTTGTCCAGGTCGATGGAGGTGAAGGCGAGAACATCGGTATCCTGGGTGTCATTGAGGGTGAAACGTCCGCCAACAGCAATGTCGTTGTCGAAAAACGTGGGCGCATCTCGGTTGTCGTACTGGCCCTCGGCGACGACGCCCAGATCGGCGTCACCGAACAGGCCGACCAGGGTATACTCAACGCCGGCGACCGCTGCACTGGAGCGGCCGTCGCCACCATCGCGGTGTACCGCTTCGAGCTTGGCGAGCCAGTCGCCGCGGGTGAGCTGCAGGTCCAGACTGGTCTGATTCAGAAGATCGTAGTGGGGAGTAAGCCTGTCCCCTGGCGTACCCTCGGCGGAGCTGCGTGGAATCAAGCCCGGTTCTCGGGACGTGCCGAAAAAGTGACTGATGCCGATGTCGTAGTCGCCGAGGATCTGACTCCAGCGTGCAGCCAGGTCGGGCTGCCACCGATCGAGCTCGGCCTCGTAGGACGTATCATCTCCGTCGACGGACAGAGGAGGTCTCAGCCTGCCGTCGCCCCCAGCGAAGGGGCGTTCGCGAAACCCAGACATGAGGAACAGATCCAGCGTGCCCCAGTCGCGCAGCAGAGTCAGCTGCAGCATGGGCTGACCGAGCTTGTCCTCGCCATCCGGGTTTTCGACCTGATCAGTCTGGTTGACGATGTCGACGAGATGGACAGACTCGGTCACCCCCCAGAACACCTTTCGAAATCCGATATAGAGATCCTCGTTGGCAAAGGAGCGCCGCCAGTAGAGCTCGCGCACATCCACATGGGTACGCTCCGAGTCTTCGAGGTCCCAGCGCACGAAGGGGACGACGACGAAACGCTGGTCGCCATCAGCCCAGTCGTGATAAAACTCCGGCTCAAAGGCAACGGAGAGTCCAGTGTCTTGCTGACGAGCATCAAGGGCGTCACTCGGGAAGAGACGACTCTCGAACGCGATCTCTCCGGAGAGCTCACCGGCCGAGACCGGTTGCGCAACGAACGAAACAGCAGTGACTGAAGCGACAAGGACGGCCCGCATCACCACACGAATAACCTCAGGTCTCCTCAAGCCCCGTGGGTCCCGACCGTCAGCGAGCACGGGCCAGGCTGTTCTTGCTGAAATCCTTGTCTTCGAACCCATTGGCAAAAACAAACTCGTCCCACAGAAGATCGGTCTCCTTCCCGGTTTGGTGGTTGACCATCTTCCAGCTCTTGGCGCGCCAGAACTTTTCCAGGTACTGGTCGTAGTCGCTGACCGTCAGCGTCTTCACCAGCGAGCCGCGGCGATCGTAGAAGTCGACTTTCCAGACACGATACTCATCGGTGTCGAGCCAGGCGATCTGCCGAGAGTAGCCGGACTTCGGATCCGCCGGGTCGCGCTCAACAACGAAGTGGTTGCGCCCGTCAATGGCCTCCTCGCCGATGAACCGGTAGCTGTACTTCTCCACTTCCTGGGAGGAGATGTCCTCGTAGGCGAACTCGCTGCCCATGAACCGGCCGGACTTGTTGCTGGAGGCGATGCGCTTGACCCGTTTCAATTTGGGCAGGTAAAGCCACTGGTCATCCGAGCCGGTTTTGTGGGTAAAGGACAGGAAGGAGGTCCCCTTCACGTCGCCTGGATTTTCGAAGATGATCAGGGATTTATCGCCGTCATCACTCTGCTCCAGGGTCCGCACCTGCATGCGCCGCTCGGACGCTTCGCCATGCTTGTTGCGCAGAACCATCGTGATGTTGGCCTTGAAGTCACCGAAGCCGGTGTCGCGTCGATCGGCTTCCACGGCGATCTCCAACCCACGGGCAGCATCGGCGGGGTCGATTTGGGCGGGCGGTTTTTGTGCCAGGCTCACTACCGGCGCTGAGAGCATGATGAAGACGGCGAGCCCCGATACCCGCAAGGCTCCCGCGATGGAGAGCAGGGCGGGTACTCGGGCACAGCTGTTGCGGATGATGTCGTAGAGGTTCATGTCTTTATCTATCTCCTGGAGTATTCATTCAAATCAGCTGGCGGGTGCGGGACTGGGCACACCGGCGAGTCCGGCAGCCTCTTTGGGCTTCCTGCTGTCCAGCATGATGAGGAGGGCTGGCAGCAGCAGGAAGTCGGCAACAACGGCCATGAAGATGGCGATGGCGGTAAGCAGTGCCATCAGTGAATTGAGAGCAAAGTCCGAGGTGGCCAGCACGCTGAACCCGGCGATCAGGATAATCGAGGTGACGACGATGGCCTGACCGACATGGGAAAAGGCATAGCGGACGGCATCAGGTGCGTCCAGTCCCTGCTCGAGCCGGCCTCTTTTATACTTCGTCAGAAAGTGAATGGTATCATCGACGACGATGCCCAGGGTCATGCCGCTGACCATGGACACGGCCATGTTGAGCTCACCCACGAAAAACCCCCAGGCACCGAAGGCGAGGCCGGCAGGCAGCAAGTTGGGCACCAGCGATATCGTGCCCAGTTTCGGTGACCGCAGCACCCCCACCAGAATAGCAGAGATAAGCAAGACGGCCAGGAAGGTACCGACCAGCATGGAGCGGATATTTCGATCCGATATATAGGCGAACATGATGGCGGGGCCGATTCCGCTCGCTGCCATCTCGGGAGTGTTGTCGCGCAGCCAGGCCTCGCCGCGTTGGGCGATGTCGCGCAGGCGGCGAGAATCGAGGTTGTTTAGGGTGGCGACGATCTGGGTGCTGGACTTGTCGATGTTGAGTTGATTGTTGAGGTCCAAGCCGTAGGGCAGGGACAGCTCGTAGAGCAGCAGGTACTGGGCGGCGAGCTCGCGGTCCTCCGGCAGTCGGTAGTAGGAGCGGTCGTCGCCGTGCAAATTCATGTTCAGGCGCTTGAAGGTATCGGTGATGGAGTTGACGTGCCGGACCTCGGGCTGCGAACGAAGCCATTCGACGAAGCCGCCGACCCGCTCCAGGAATACCGGATCACTGACCCCATTGCTGGAGCCGGATTCCAGCGAGTACTGCAGCTGGTAGGCCCCCGTGAGCCGTTCCGTGGTGATATTGACGTCGCTGCGGAACGAGGTCGACTCGTCGAAGTAGGCGACGAAATCGTCATTGAGATCGTTCGATGGAATGAAGGCGAGCAGGAGCATGGCGAACGCCGAGAACACGACGAGTATTCGCCTGTTGCGCTCGACGACCCAGTCGCCAAGCTGGTCCATGAAGCGGCCGAGAACAGACTGCCCTTCGCGTACCTTGACCGGGACGATGGCGATAAACGCGGGCAGAAATCCGACCGAGTAGAAGAAAGCAGCCACCATGCCCACGGCGGTGATGTTGCCCAGGTCACCGAAGGGAGGTGAGTCGGAAAAGTTCAGCGACAGAAAACCGATCGCCGTCGTTACGCTGGTGAGAAAAACCGGCGACATATTGACGCGCATGCTCTCGACGAGTGCCTCGCGCCGGGTGAGGCCGCGCCGCATGGCACTCAACATGCTGATGAGGACGTGAATGGAGTCGGCCACGGCCAGCGTCATGATGATGGTGGGTGCGATCGATGACGGCGGTGTGAGTTCGATTCCGGCCCAACCCGCCAAGCCCATGGCTGTCATCAACGAGAGAAGAATGACGATGACCGTGCCGATCATGGCCGTAAAGGAGCGCACGAGTAGCAAGGTGGCGAGAATGATGATGATGTACATCCCCGGCACCATGGTGGTCATATCCTTCAGACTCATTTCCTGAAAGGCATTGTTGAGCATGACCATACCGGTGAGGTGGATGTCAACGGGGTACTTCTCTTCGATCCTGGATGCGAGTTCGCGGGCGGCGGCCACGGCTTCTGGCGTTTCATCCATGGCCAGCTGCGGCATCTGGAAGGTGACGTTGACGCCGGTGGTGTGTCCCTCATGGGCGACCAGGAAGTCGCGCATGGTCGGCTCATTAGTGGCGATGTGCGAGACTTCGTCCAGCATCACGCGCGTGAAATCGACACCACCCTCGACCAGATCCGCCACGATCAGATCATCGTCCGTGGCGGTGGTGTGCTGGTAGTTGGTGATGGAGTCTACCCGCAGGACGAACGGCAGCTGCCAGGCCTCCAGGGTCAAAAACTCGACCGCATCCAGAATTTCGGGCGTGAAGACTCCTCCTTCGCGCGGAGCAATGGCGAAGAGGACGTTGTCGATTTTGGTATAGGTGCGCTGCAGCTTTTCGAAGGCGAGCAGCTCGGGATTGTCCTCGGCGAAGAAGACGCGGTAGTCATTGTTGAACGCCAGGCGCTCTCCACCGGAACCGGCGACCAGGGCGACTGCGATGGATCCGATGAGGACGAGCCAGCGCCAGCGGATGACCCACTCGGCGAAGGCGCTGGCTAAGCCGTTGCCATTGCCATTACCATTTTCGGGACTCGTGGACATTGGGCTATTCTCCTTCTCGTTGAACACTGCGACAGATGAATGATGAACCCGAATGTAGTAATTAGGGACCGATTGGTCAACAAAAAGTTCCCAGGGTCCGGGCACTCGCCTCATCATCGCATTTTTAGTTATGTAGGGGGTGAAAAGATAGAGGTGGAGGACAACCACGATCGGGACGACCACAATCAGGATCACGAAGCCCCATGATTGAGCTCCAGGACATTGTTACCGCACAGAAGCGGATCCTAGGGGTGGCGACCCGCACACCACTGATCGCCTTTCCAAAGCCTCAATCAGGCGGCCATCTGTGGCTCAAACCAGAGAGCCTGCAGCCGATCGGGGCCTTCAAACTGCGAGGGGCCTACAACAAGATTGCCTCCCTATCAGATCAAGAAAAAGCAAGCGGCGTCATCGCGTTCTCGAGTGGCAATCACGCTCAGGGCGTCGCCTACGCGGCCCGGGTTCTCAGCATCAAAGCGACGATTGTGATGCCGGCGATTGCTCCGCAGATCAAGAAGGTGAAAACGAGGGCTCTCGGTGCGACCATCGTCGAGTTGGAGGGCGGCAGCGAGGAGGATTGGCGTCTGGCGGCCGAAGAGTTGGCGCAGCAACGCGGTCTCGTGATGGTGCCCCCCTTCGAGGACGAGTTCGTCATCGCTGGAGCCGCGACTGTCGGCCTGGAGATATTCGAAGACCAACCAGAAGTGGACGTCGTCTTCGTTCCCGTCGGCGGTGGAGGGTTGCTCAGCGGCACCGGGGCTGCCCTGAAGCTGTCTGGTTTTGGAGGAAGGGTCATCGGTGTCGAGCCTGAGGTTGCCGATGACGCACGCCAAAGTTTTCACACGGGCAGCGTTGTCGAGATTCCCCTCGAGGATGCTCGCCGCACAAGCGCCGACGGCATGCGCGCCACCCGCGTCGGCGACCTGACCTTCGCCCACATTCGTGAATTCGCCGCCGACATCATCACCGTCAGCGAACAGGAGATCACTCAGGCCATGCGGCGCACGATCCTGGATGCCCGACTCGTCGTCGAGCCCAGCGGCGCCGTCGCGGTGGCGGCAGCCCTGTTCCACAATGAAGCGGACGCTGACGGGACGGCCGTAGCGGTCGTCAGCGGCGGCAACGTCGACGCGGCGCTGTTGTCCGAGATCATCCTTCAGGAGACACCATGAGAATCGACCGCAATGTCTATCTCGTCGGCAGCGGCGTCATGGGCTTCGACATGACCGACCGCTATGACTGCAACATCTTCCTGTTCGATGGGGGAGCAGCAGGCTGTGCCGTGTTCGACATGGGGTCAGGCTTCGGTGTCGAAGAGATCTTGGGCATCTGTCGCCACGATGGGCTGGATCCCAACCGCATCGACTACCTGTTCCTGACCCACGCCCACGCCGACCATGGCGGCGGTACCGCCCATCTGCGCGATCACGTCGCTGTCGAGGTCTATGCCTCGGAGGCAACGGCGAAGATCATCGTGAGCGGTGACGAAGCGGCCGTGAGCCTGGATACAGCTAAAGAGGGTGGAATCTACCCACACGACTATGTCTACCGTTCCAGCCCGGTGGAGCATGTCCTCGACCACGGTGATGTTGTTACCATCGGAGACTTCAACATCGAAATGATCCACACGCCCGGCAACAGCCACGACCACTGCTCCTACCTGGTTACCGGAAAGGACAAGACCTACCTCGTGGGTGGAGACGCCATTTTCTTCGGTGGGAAGGTTGTCCTGCAGAAGACCTACGATTGCAGCGTACCCCAAACCATCGAGTCGATCGAACGACTCTCAGAGTATTCGTTCGAGGCGCTGCTGCCCGGGCATCTCAACTTCAGCCTCAAGAACGGCAAGCGTCACATCAATACGGCGCGGGCCATCACCGATCGCTTCGGGTGTCCACCGTCGATCACGTGAAGAGGCCCCCAAAGAACTTTTTTGCGTCCATTCGTTTCTCATTTCCGTCTGCATTGGTGAACGCTGTATCGCAATGCACTGCAACGATGAGGAGATGGACCCATGTCCGAACAATCAGCAGCATCCTTCGCGGGCACACACCGGATTCATGTGGCGCTTGCCGTCAAAGACCTGACCGCTTCCGTTTCATTCTACCAGACCTTGCTGGGCGTACCACCGACAAAGGAGCATCCGACGTACGCGAAATTTGAACCGATCGAACCCTCCGTGAACCTGGCCTTGAACCAACATCCCACGGCGACCGGTTCATCATTCCCGGCCCATTTCGGCATTCAGGTGAAATCGACGGATGAGGTTGAACGTATGACCGCCCGTTTACACGACGCACAGCTAGATGTTCGCATCGAACACGAGACCGAGTGTTGCTACGCTGTCCAGGACAAGGTCTGGGTCGCCGACCCCGACGGTAACGGCTGGGAGGTATTCGTTACGCTGGATGACGCGGTGCAGTACCGGGGTGACAGCGTCGAAGAAGAAGCCTGCTGCTCCAGCGAATGCTGTACAGTCTGAGAAAGGATCGATCTCAAAGTGACGACGCAGCAAATCTGGGAAGAACTCGGTGCGGCGTTGCGGCATTTCATCCTGCGGCGGGTCAGCGACCCGCACCTGGCGGAGGACCTGCTGCAGGATGTGTTCGTGCGCATACACCGCCATATCGACAGCCTGGGTGAGCGGGAGCGGCTGACGGCATGGGTGTTCCGGATCGCCCGCAATGTCATCAGCGATCACTATCGCGGTCGTCAGAACCCCGTGGAAGTCTTCGACGAAGAGACCATGCCGGCCATCGACGGGGACGAGGAGTTCGAAAGTGAGTTGGGTGCCTGCGCCTCAAAGATGATGGCAGGGCTGCCAGCCAAGTACGGGGATGCTGTTCGTCTTGTCGAGTTGGAGGGCAGGTCTCAGCGTGAGGCGGCCGAGCAGCTCGGCCTTTCCATTTCGGGAGCGAAGTCACGGGTGCAGAGAGGTCGAACCCAGTTGAAACAGATGCTGCTGGCATGTTGCCACATCGAGTTCGATCGACAGGGCATGCCCGCAGAATGGGAGCCACGCCGGGATTGCTCTGACTGCGAGTGCTAGGGTAACGAAGACGCGTGTTACGTCTGGGGACTGGAAGCGCGCTCGGGCAGACGAATCGTGAACGTCGATCCTTTGCCGACCTCGCTCTCGACCTCGATGGTACCGCCGTGCTTGCGCACGATGTTGTAACTCGTCGATAGCCCCAGACCTACTCCGACGCCGACCCCATGGGTCGTGAACCCCGGGTCGAAGATCCGCTTCAGGTTCTGCAACGGAATGCCCTTGCCGGTGTCGCTGATGCGGACGAACACGTGGGCATCACGGGCGAAGGTTTCGACCGTCACCGTACCCTCACCGACCGTGTTTTGAACCGCGTTGGCGAGCAGGTTCATGAACACCTGGTTGAGTTCGCTGGCATAGCACATGATCTGCGGGATGTCGCCGAATTTGCGCTCGACGGAGATTCGTACGCCCATGTCCCGCTTGAGTAGAGTCAGGGTGCTGTCGAGACCGTCTCGCAGGTCAGCCTTCTGGAACGGCGCCTCATCCAAACGGGCGAAGTTTTTGAGGCTGCGCACAACCTCGGCGACTCGATTCCCAGCGATGATGACGTTTTGGTTGTTGCCTTCCAACAGAGCAAGGACCTTGCTGATCTGGGGGTCCTCCCCCGAGCCCTCATCCAACAGTTCGCGCAGACGCTCGAGGCCTCGACCTACGATGTCGGCAGCACTGCTCATGGCGCCTACCGGATTGTTGATCTCATGGGCGATGCCGGCGACGAGGTTGCCGAGGGCGGCCATTTTCTCCGACTGCACCAACTGCGTCTGGCTGTCTTCGAGCGCTCGCGTGCGCTCGCGAACCCGTTGCTCGAGCTCGTCGATCTGCTCGTCGCGGGTGTCCGCAGTCACCGTCAAGGAACGCGTTGCGATTTGCTCTGAATAAACCAGATCGCGATCTACGGCTGCCACTTCGAAGGTGTAGTCCCCCGGTGGCAGGTCCTGGTACTCGATCCGACCGTCACGGACCGGGCGCCAATCGCCGTCGAATCCGCTGAGTCGACAGCGGTAGAGGAGTGATTCTGGCATGGTCTTGAAACTCATGCCGTGAAACTCGAAGGCCACCAGCCCGACACTGGATTCGATCTCGATCTGGGTCTCGGATTCATAGCGCCGTCCGGCGACGATGGCGTCGATGAAGACGGGCGGCGGAAAGGCCGCCGGTGGACGGTAGCGCGTCAGGCCGCCATTGGTACCGATCCAGACGTTGCCGCCGTGACAGGCGCAAAGAGACTGGACCATGTTGCCGGCAAGACCGTCGGCAGCGTTCATAGTCTGGATGATGCGACCGTCGAAGCGGCCGACGCCGGCGCCGCTGGTGCCGACCCAGATGGTGCCTTCCCGGTCCTCACACATGGTCCAGATATCGTTTGACGGGAGTCCGTGTTCGGTCGTAAACGATTCGCACGATTCACCGTCGAAACGACAAGCGCCGCCGCCGCTGGTTCCCAGCCACAGACCGCCCTGACTATCCTCCACAAGCGCCCAAATGCTGTCGCTGGGCACACCACGATCCCCATCGACGGTCGTGATCGAAGTGCCGTCGTAGCGGTTCAGGCCTGAGAAGGTGGCAAACCAGATGGTGCCTTCCCGGTCCTCGATCACCCGACGAACGCGATCGTGTGCCAGTCCTTCCTCAGTCGTGAAGGAGCGGAAGGATTCGCCGTCGAAGCGGGTGACGCCGCCCCTGGATCCTGCCGCCTGTGGGGCGGTGCAGAACCAGACGTTGCCCTTGCGGTCAGCTAGCATGCTCCAAACGCGATTGTTGATGAGACCGTCACTGGTGGTGAAGTACTGGAAGGTGTCGCCGTCGTAACAGGCCGCGCCACTGTCCCAGGTGCCGAACCACAGGCGGCCCTTGTCGTCCTCAATGGCGGAGAAGATGACGTCTTCCGTCAGGCCATCCTCCGAGGTGAAAGTCGTGAAGGTGTCGCCGTCGTACCGGGTGATGCCGCCTCCCCAGGGGCCGAACCACATGTCACCCTGGCGATCCTGGACGATGGCGAGGACGCTGTTCTCCTTGGATGGATCCTGGGTCCTGAAACTGGCGAAGGTGTTGCCGTCGTAACAGCTGACGCCGCTGAGGGTGCCGAACCAGTACTGGCCTTCGCGATCCTGCATGGCTGACCAGGTACGGTTGTTGGCGAGACCGTCCGCTTCAGCGAAGGTGGCAGTGAAGTGTTGCCCATCATAACGGGCGATGCCTCTGAAGGTGCAGAACCAGTAGTCGCCAGCAGTGTCCTGCATGATGCCGAGAACGCCGTTGTGCGGCAGGCCATCGTTCTCTGTCAGCACGGCAAAGCGGTCACCGTCGAAGCGGCATACTCCGCCTTCATGGGTGCCGACCCAGATGACGCCTTCCCGGTCCTCGAACACAGAGCGAATCCAGTTGTCGGGAAGGTCCTCGCGGCGGGTGTAAGCGGTGAAGATGCTGCCGTTGTAGCGGCTCAGACCTCCTTCGGTGCCGAACCAGTAATGGCCGTTTCGGTCCTGCAGCCCGCAGGAAACATGGTTGTCCACTAACCCGTCACTGCTGTCGAGGTTGTGAAAGTTCGTACCATCGTAGCGGCTGACGCCGTTTTCCGTACACAGCCAGATGTCGCCGGCCGCGTCCTGGAAGATGTCAGCGACTTCATTGTGGGGCAGCCCCTGTTCGGTAGTCATGGATTCAAAGCGCTCGCCATCGAACACACTGATGCCATCTTCGGTGCCGAACCACAAGCGCCCGTCCGCCGCCTCGAAGCCACAGGCGACTTCGTTGTGGGCGAGTCCCTCCTTGGTGGTGAATTTCTGAAAGGCGTGTCCGTCGAAACGCGCTACCCCCCCTCCATAACAGGTACACCAGATGTAGCCGTCCCGGTCCTGGAACACGTCCCACACGAAACCGCTGCCCAGACCGTCGGTGGCGTCGTAGGTCCGCCAGTTGCCGGTTTCACGGGTCGGCTGGGTCGTTCCCAGGCCGGCGGGAGCCGAGTACAGCTCGATACGGTACTCCATCATGCCATCGGATCCGGCGCGGTCGAAGCGGCCGCCCCAGTCCTGCAGCAGTTGACGCCAGGCCTCATCGTTGCGCAGGGCCTCTCGCCGATCAGTGAGTTCGGATACCTGACCGATGGCGAACAGGGTCGAGCACACATCCGGTACGGTGGGCCGTCCCAATTCGGTTACCGCCCCAAAGCCATGTTGTGCCAGCAGCGGAAGGCCATGCTCCCGCAACAGCGACTCGAGTTGCTGGTGACGTTCCGGAGCGAGCTGGAAGGCCAGTCTTACCAATGTTTGAGTCATGTGATACTCAATATCATTCAGGCGTGGCAGTGTCAAGCTGTTCCCGCTTCCCCCTTCGATTGTCCCGGTGAGAATCTCGCCTGATATTCGAGAGTTGATCCACTGCGATCGTCGCCTTCAACAGGCTGTGAGGCCATTTCCGAAGATGAGCGAACTCTCCGACCTGATTCCCGCGTACGTCGGATCCGAGCATTTCCTGCTCCTGGATGCCGAGTCGAAGGAGACCGCCGAGTCATTGCTGTCGTTGTGGTGCGAAGCGGCCGGCGACGATGCCTCACCGGCCTCGGTGGATGGCGCCCTCAAGACCGTGGCCCAGGTGGACCTACCCGTTGAACAGCGGCGCGGTTTCCCGAGGCTACTGACGGCTTACCTGAGTTATCTCGATGAAGCGGCTCATTATGCCGCTGCGCCCCAATGGTTGCGTGCCGTCGAGCATGCAGCAAAACGCTACGAAAAGGGCTTTCGTGCCGATGGCACCTTCCGCGGGGAGACGATCCGCAAACCGGTGGCGGCAATCGGTCGCAACGAACCCTGTCCGTGCGGCAGTGGCCGAAAGTTCAAGAAATGCTGTATGACCTGAACTCGAGCACGACATGAAGATCATCGACACGCACACCCACTTCTACGATCCCTTCCGGCCGCAGGGTGTACCCTGGCCCGGCAAAGAAGACGATCTCATCTACCGGACCGTATTGCCTGTGCATCATCGCGAAGTCGCAGCGCCAACTGGAGTAGTCGGCACAGTAGTAACGGCAGCCAGCGTCTGGCCGGATGACAACCAATGGGTCCTGGACCTGGTGAATCCGGAAGATCCCTGGATACTCGGTGTCGTCGGTCACATAGGCTCTGACGACGACTTCTGCGACAACGTCGACCGCCTGGCCGCGAATCCGTATTACCGCGGCATTCGTGCCGGCGCTGAATTCGTCGACGATGCAGATGGCCGTGCCTTGCAGCGCGTGGAAAAGATGGCCGAGCACAACCTGCAGGTGGACATCTGCGGGACGACGGATCGCCCCGGCGATGTGTGTTCCCTCGCACGTCGCGTCCCCGAGTTGCGCTGGGTGCTCAACCACTGCGGTGAGCCCAGCATCGACGGCGAGGAGCCGAACCCCGCCTGGGTCGACTACATACAGGCCGTCGGCGAAGTGCCGCAGATTTTCTGCAAGGTTTCGGGTCTGGTTGAATACAGCCAGATCACGCCGGCGCCGGCCGAGCTCGACTACTATCTACCCGTACTGAACGTTCTGTGGGATGCCTTCGGCGAGGACCGTCTCATCTTCGGTAGCAACTGGCCAGTTTGCGACATGAACTCGGACCACGACACCGTGCTGGCGATCGTTCGCAGCTTCTTCGAACCCAAAGGCGAAGCGGCGCTCGAGAAGTACTGGTGGATGAACGCGAAGGCGGCCTACAAGTACGTGGAACCCGAGGTCTATCAAGCACACCATACGCGACGAGAGGAAGAGCGAAAAACAGGATGAGCGCTATGGCGGCTGATCGACGGCACCCGGAAATCTATTGCCCTGCCGTGGGGGGATGCATTCGAAAGCGAGGGAGGAAGTACAATGTGTAGGAACATCAAGATACTGTTCAACTTCGAGCCACCGGCGACGCTGGATGAGATTCAGGCCGCGAGTTTGCAGTTCGTGAGAAAAGTCAGCGGCTACAGGCGACCATCGAAGGCGAATGCCGCCGCATTCGATCTGGCCGTCGAAGAGGTGTCTGGCTCGGTCACGACGCTGCTGAGCAATCTGGTGACGGATCGTCCCAGCCTGGATCGAGAGGTCGAGGCTGCCAAAGCGAAAGCCCGGTCAGCGAAACGGTTCGCCTGAAGGGACGAGGCAATCATGGCCATAGTGCATGTCGCGCTTCAAAGGGTAGTGGCTTTCCTGCTGTTGTCGTCATGGAGTATTCCCGCCAGCGCTCAGGACCTGGAGTCAAGTGAGCTGGAGCTCGCCTCGCGCGAGCTGAAACAGGTGTTCGCGGCTAACAGCTTTTCGCAACCTCTGTTCCTGACCCACGCCGGCGACGGCAGTGATCGCATCTTCATCGTCGAGAAGGGTGGGCGAATCAAGGTCATGCCGAACCAGGATGACGTGATCGCCTCTGTCTTTCTGGATTTGTCGGCCGTCGTCAACACGGTTTCGGAGGGTGGCCTGCTCGGGTTGGCCTTCCATCCCGAGTATGCGACCAACCGCCGGCTGTACGTCTATTACACTCACGGAAATCTGATCTCGCGCGTGTCCGAGTTCCTGGTATCTGGAGACCCAGACGTGGTCGATGCGGACAGTGAACGGGTATTGTGGGAAGTGCCGCAGCCGGCCTCGAACCACAACGGAGGCCAGGTCAGTTTCGGTCCTGACGGCATGCTCTACATCGGTCTGGGCGACGGCGGGGCGGCCAATGACAGGTTCGGCAATGGACAGACTCCTGCCACCTGGTTGGCGGCTATTCTGCGTATCGATGTCGACGAGCGCACGGATGACCTGGCCTATGGCATCCCCTCCGATAATCCCTTTGTGGGCAATGACGACGACTGGAGAGAGGAGATCTGGGCATACGGATTGCGCAACCCCTGGCGCTTCAGCTTCGATCGCGCCAACGGTCAGCTGTGGACAGGGGACGTGGGCCAGAATCGGTTGGAAGAGATCGACTTGATCGAAAGGGGAGGTAACTACGGCTGGAACATCATGGAGGGATTCAGCTGTTTTTCCCCATCGACAAACTGTGATCAGGACGGTCTGGCTCTTCCCGTCGTCGATTACGGACGTGATGAGGGTACCTCCGTGACAGGAGGCTACGTCTACCGCGGCCTGACGCTGGGAGAGCTCCATGGCGTCTACGTCTATGGTGACTTCGTCTCACGCAGGATCTGGGGTTTCCGCTACATCGAGGGTGAAGCGCAGGGTCAAACCCAGATCGCAACCTGCTCGTGCAGTATCGCCAGCTTCGGCGAGGATGAAAGCGGCGAGTTGTACGTCGTAGGTCTCGACGGTCCGATCTATGTCTTTGAACTGCTGCCTGGCGAAATGCCGACGAATGATACGCCGACGAATATCGAAATGGCCGAGCAGCCGCTACCCACGGAGATTGAACTACAACAGAACTTCCCCAACCCATTCAATCCGTCGACGACGATCGTTTTTTCGGTGCCTGGGGTGCAGGGACCCGTAGAGCTGGAGGTATTCGATCTGCTGGGGCGCCGGGTGAGGTCGTTGCTAGCGGACGATGTTCGGTCGGGGAGTCAATCCGCATTGTGGGAAGGCGATGATGAGGATGGGCGCCGGGTAGGAACGGGAGTGTACCTTTACCGCCTACGCGCGAACGGTGTCGAGCTCACGCGCAAGATGATGCTGGTCGAATGAAAAAAGTTATCTGTGTCGGTGATTCCATTCGCATGGGCTACGAACCGACTGTCGTGGAGGAGCTCGATGGCTGGGCCGAAGTGGTGGCGCTGGGAGACCGTCAGTGCGGCAACACCCGCGTCATTCTCGAGCACCTCGACGAATGGCTCAGCGACGATCTCGATGTCGTCCACATCAATGCCGGCTTGCACGACATGGCGCAGGATCCCAGTCCCGATCCCGGAATGCCGCCCACGGGAGAGTGCCGGGTGCCGATCGGGGAGTACCGCGCGAACCTGGACAGAATCCTGAAGAGGATCGCATCCACAACACAGGCGCAGATTGTCTTTGGTCTCACCACACCGGTCGATCTGCAACGACAGCATGAATCGGGTAAAGGCATACACCGGACCAACGAGAATGTCGCCGCCTACAATGAGGTAGCCACCGAGGTGGCCACTCAGCACGGGGTTATCATCAACGATCTTCACAAGGTTGTGGTCGATAACGGCCCCGGACAGCTATTGAAGGAGGACGGGGTCCACTTTACCGATGAGGGTAGCGCCGCTTTGGGGCGGGCTGTTGCGAGTGCCATTCGGCAGGTCGCCTCATGAGTGGGCACTTCGTTCAACACCTGTCTTCGCGCGTGCTGTCGTGAACCTGCAGTTATCCACCCTGCTGTGGATCGGTCTGGGGGGCTTCATCGGTTCTATCTGCCGTTTCCTGCTGGGCGGGGCCGTGCATCAGGTACTGCAGAACAGTACGTTTCCCTACGGAACCATGGTGGTGAATCTCGTCGGCTGCTTCGCCATCGGAGTCGGCGGCGGTCTCGTCGAGATGCGCCAGTTGTTCACACCAGAAGTCAGGATGTTTCTTCTGGTCGGGCTGCTCGGCGGTTTCACCACGTTCTCGACCTTTGGATATGAATCCGTCACCCTTGCCAGAGAGGGTGAGTTGCTGGCTTCGTTGGCCAACATCGCCATCCAGGTCGTCGCCGGTGTCGTCCTCGTGTGGCTCGGCTACGGCTTGACCAAATCGCTATAAGGTGACGTCATGATGGTGCTTCAAGAAGGCCAGTTGTTGCGCATCTTCATCGGTGAAAGCGACCAGTTCGAGGGGGGACCTCTTTTCGAGTGGCTCGTCAACAAGGCCCGCGACTGCGGTCTGGCGGGTGCGACCGTGATCCGCGGTCTCGAAGTTGGCCACACTCGAGGACGTCACGATTCGGTTGTACCGCACAACCAAGGACGTCGATCCGTGAGTGATCAAGCCACTGTCTCTTCAGCCTACCGACCATTCCCCTGGTGTTCGATATGCCTCCGCGTAGGGACCATCGCGGGCAACACTCACTGGCGCGCCGCCTGATTCGATCGAATCAATGGCAGCACTGAGTAGCCCGAAGACCTTGAGGTTGTTGCGGCCTGACCAGGGCGGTTCCGGTCCACCGTTGACGTAGGCGGCCCAGAGATCGAAGAACGGTCCGAACGCATAGACGGGTTCGCGCCCCTTGTCGAGATCACGAAGCTCGAATTCGCCCCCGCGAGGCGCCACCTCGTACTCCATCGTGTCCTTGCTCATGTGCAGGCCGCGGCAGCGCAACACACCCAGCGTTCCCTCTACCCGCAATTCGTACCAGTTGCTCTGGGATGAGAAGCCTCCGTGATAGAGAACGTGCACTCCACCCTTCAGTTCGATCAGCGCATTCACCATGCAGGGCCCGCCGTAGACGGACCACGACGGTCGAAACCCATCGCAGCTGATTCGCACTGGCGCGTGATCGGGGAACATGGCCATCAGGGTGTCGAAGTGGTGACAGGACATTTCGAACAACGCCGGCTGTGATACCGTTGCCAGGTTGTAGGGTTCATGCCGGGGCTTGGAATTGCTGAAGGCGATAACCTCCGGTTGTCCGATTTCCCCGCCCCGCAGGAAAGAGGCCACCGTCTGGTAGTGGCGGTTGTGACGCATCTGCTGTTTGACCGAAAGGGTTACCCCAGCGGCGTCGGCCCGGCTAACCAAATCCTGTGCCTGGGCGAAGTCGTTGGTAACGGGTTTGGCCACACAGACATGGATCCCGGCGCCGATGGCGGCAAGTGACTGCTCGTAGTGCAACTCGGACGGCGTATTGATGAGGACGGCATCGGCGTCGATGGATGTGAGGGCTTCGCCAAGGTCGGAAAACTCGCCTGGGACATTGGGCGCGATTAACGCGCGACCGTCCGTCAGAGCCAGAGGATTAACATCGACGAGGGCGACCGGGCGAAACCAGGGTTGGCCGATAAGATGTCGGAGGATGACCTTGCCGACACCGCCGATCCCAACCAGCACACACCGTAACTCTTTCACGAAATAAACCTCCAGGTTGACTGATATTTACCAAATGGACCCTGACGTGTCAGCGCGGTACTTTGTCGGCCAGAGTTAGAAGGGTCAATAACAACCGAACAGTCTTCTCCCTGCAACCGGTACCCGCGCAGGGTAGCTGAAGGAAAGGGAAGAGCCATGACTCACAGGATCTTCATCCTCCACCAATTGATCGTACTGGTCTTCGCCACAACGGCTTGGAGCGAAGAAGAATCCGCCGATCAGGTCGACGGCGTCAAACTAAAGGGATGGATGGGATGGTTGTTGGAATCGCAGGTACTCACAAGGGAAGTCTCCTACGAGGTCGGTGGCGTCAAACTGAAGGGGTTCATGGCCCACGACCAGACTCTTCCCGGCAAGCGCCCGGGTGTTCTGGTCGTGCATGAATGGTGGGGACACAACGACTACGTACGCACCCGAGCACGGATGCTGGCGGAGATGGGCTACACGGCCTTCGCCCTGGACATGTACGGTGACGGCAAGCTGGCCCAGCATCCCGGGGATGCACAGAAATTCATGATGGAGGTACTCGGCAACATCGCTGCGGCCGAGGCTCGCTTCGAAGCAGCGCACAAGATTTTGCGTGACCATGTTACCACGGACAAAACCAAGACGGCAGCAATCGGCTATTGTTTCGGTGGCGCCGTCGTCCTGCACATGGCACGGGCCGGTGCCGACCTCGACGGTGTTGCCAGCTTCCACGGAAACCTGTCGACGCAGACGCCAGCCGTGCAGGGCGCCGTCAAGGCTCGGGTTCTCGTCCTCCATGGCGCTGATGACCCGCTCATTCCCCCCGAGCAAGTGGAAACCTTTAAGAAAGAGATGGAGCAGGCTAAGGTCGACATGAAGCTGATCGCCTACCCCGGGGCCGTACACTCATTCACCAACCCGGGAGCGACGGTGGTGGGGGAAGCGCTGAAGATGCCACTGGCTTACAATGAGAGCGCGGATCAAAAGAGCTGGGCCGAGTTGGATCGCTTCCTGGAGGAGATATTCTCGGATTGAACCAAGCCTGATCGAATCATCGATGAACCAGAATACCCTGTGGACGCTGCTGGCGATCACGGCGCGGGCCATGTGCGGGAACCTCAACGATGTCACGCGCGTCTACGCGCGGGCATTTGGCATGGATATGGAAGTAAGTCCAGGTAGCGTGATGACGATCGGTGCATACTCAGTTTGAATCATGGAGTCTCAGAGATGAAATCCAATCATACTCTTGTTCCGGTACCAGTCGCCGTGAGCATGGCCGTGCTGATAGCGGGGATCTCCGTTCTCGCTCAAGATGAGATGGGGAATCGGATGACCTTCTTCATCACCAGCGATGGTCCCGGCAACGGTGCCGATCTGGGCGGCCTGGCTGGGGCCGATGCCTATTGTCAGACATTGGCCGAGCCGGTGGGTGGTGGCGATCTCACCTGGCGTGCTTACCTGAGCGACACGGGCGAGAACGGTGTAACCCACGCGCGTGATCGCATTGGCTCGGGCCCCTGGTACAACGCCGAGGGGGTGCTGATCGCCGGCAGCGTCGAAGATCTGCACGGCGACAACAACAACCTCAACAAGGAGACGGGACTGACCGAGGGTGGCGGCATCGTCAATGGCCGCGGCGACAGTCCCAATCGCCACGACATCCTCACCGGCTCACGGCAGGACGGGACGGCCTTCGAAGGAGACGACGACCTGACTTGTGAAGGGTGGACGAGCAGCAATGTCGGCAGCGCCCAACTCGGCCACCACGACCGCACCGGTGGAGGTGCCGACCCGACGTCGTGGAACTCGGCGCACGCGTCGAGGGGCTGTAGCCAGTCAGACCTGGAGGGCACGGGAGGTGATGGGTTGTTCTACTGCTTTGCCATCGATTCGGAGACGGCGGTAGAGGAGGGCAGCTGGGGTGGATTGAAGGCCAGCGAAGCGGATTGATTTTCTAGCGCTCGACCACCGGTAAGGTTAGGTGTGTCGGGTGATCGGTGTTGTGATAGACCTTGTTATTGGCCAGACGCATCTTCGCATCGACACCCAGGTCGTGGCCGGTGTTGGGATTTCGGTCGAAGCGCGGAAAGTTACTGCTGGTCAACTCCAGGCGGATGCGGTGTCCGGCCTTGAACACCATGCTGGTGTGCCACAGAGACACGAAGTACTTGCTGGGTAGGTCCGGGACGGCCAGCTTGGGATTCTCACGACTGGCGGTCGGGTCCTGTCTCTCCTGGCTGAAGCGGGTGCGCACCATGCCCTCGCAGATGATGATGGCACGGCCGTCCTCGTGCACGTCGCAGACCGTCGCGGCGAAGTCGGTATCCGTGCAGTCACTGGAGGCCCAAAGCGTCACCAGGGGCGACCCGGTAACCTCGAGATCCTCCGGCAGTACATCCGTATCGTAGACGAGGATGTCATCCCGCTGCTGGATGGAACGCCGATCCACTGCGCCCGCCACAGTCCCCGCAAGCTGTCCGATGTTACCGCCAAACGTCGGGACCGGATTCGCTGGATCGTAAATGAATTCGTCGACCCGTTCGGTGTCACCACAGCGCTCGAAATCCAGGCACCCATCCCCGGACACGGAATTGGCGTGTCCATCACCATGCAGGAAGAATTTCCTGTAGTTCATGCTGGCGGGCGGCCACTCGTTCTCGAAGCGCCAGACGTTTTCACCCATCGTAAAGATCCGCACGGGCGGCTCGTCGTCGATGCCGGTACTCACTCCCCGCAGCCGCTGATCGTACCAGCGCAGATGCTCTGCCGCCAGATCAAGGCCCGAGTCCGGTCCGAAATCGAAGTCACCTGAAGGCAGGCCAGACCCCAGGTTGCCGCTGTGCCACGGTCCGATGACGAGCTTGCTCCTGCTGCGCGCCTCCTCGGTGCCGGCGTTGGCTGTAAACCCTTGAAACATCTGCACGGTTTCATTCAACAACACATCGTACCAGCCCGTGATGAACAGAGCCGGTACCTGGATGCGGCCGTAGCGATCCAGCAGGCTGTCGTCTTTCCAGAATTCGTCGTAGCGATTGTGTTCGAGCGCTTTCTTGAAGAACGGAACCTCGGCGACTTCATCGAGGGCAGTCGCCAGGGGCAGTCGCGACCACAACTCTTCCCGGTTGACGAGCGACAGCGCGCCCGTCTGCGATGCGCTCCCTGCGGTTTCCAGAAAATTCAACGCAGTGTGCCATTGAAAGGGTCCGTGTGTGAACCAGTATCCGAAGTTGTCCTGCTGGGAGGAAGAGGGAGCGATCGCCTTGAGGACCTTGGTATCACCGAGGGCAGCGCGAGTCTGTACATAGCCCATGTAGCCGCTCCCAAACATGCCGACGTTGCCATCGCACCATTGTTGTGAACTGATCCACTCTAGCGTGTCGTGGCCATCGGCCGTTTCGTTCACGTAGGGGTCCCAGTCGCCGTCCGAGTGGAAGCGGCCGCGACAATCCTGGATGACGACGGCGTAGCCAGCTTTGATGAACCGCGCCACCCATTCAATCGCCTCAGACGCTTGATTGTCCTGGATCGTCCTCGCGGCCAGCACCGGAAACGGTCCGTCGGCAGCTGGCAGGTAGACATCCGCCGACAGACGTACCCCATCGCGGGCTTCGACAGCCTGATCGAGTTTCACCCGCATTCTAGTAATCCGACACGGAGCCGTCGCGCAGGCGGTGGTCCGGCCACTCGAAGGCGTTGGCGGGATTCTTGCCGTGCTCGATCGCCTTGGCTTCGTCGATCTCGACGCCGAGCCCTGGTCCCTCGGGCAGACTGGTGTATCCTTCGTCGTCCATCTCCCAGGTCTTGTTGGCGATGCCGTCGGGGAGGACGCCGTCGTAGCCCTCGTGGATGAGGAAGTAGGGGACGCAGGCCGAGGGCGTGCAGGCTGGCGGTCAGCCCCAGGTAGGACATGGTGCAGTGCGGTGCCACCGGTACATGATGGGCCTCACACAGAGTGCCGATTTTTCTGAATTGCGTCAGGCCTCCCGTATGGCCGACATCGGGTTGCAGGATGTCGATGACCTGGGCTTCGAGGATTTCACGCACCTCCCAGATGGTGCGGTCGCGCTCGCCCGTGGCCAGTGGCACCGGCACCGTTTCCCGCACCCGGCGCATGACCTCGATGTTGCCGGGCACCCAGGCCTCTTCAAGAAACAGCAGGTCGTCCGGCTTGAGCTGTGCCGCAAACTGTTTGACGAAGGCGGCCGGCATCCGACTGTGGGCATCGAACATGACGGCGCCGTCGGGACCGACCTTTTTGCGGGCCTCATGCACGGCGGCGACACATGTTTCGATCTCAGCAGGAGTGCCGGCATGGTAAAGGGGTCCACCAGGGGGACTTATCTTGATCCCCTTCGGCGAAGGGTACTTCCAGATCTTGTCGCGCACCGGACCGCCCATCAGACGGTAGACGGGAACGCCCCACAGCTTGCCAGTGATGTCCCACAGAGCCATGTCGATGCCGGAAATCGTGTGCACCATGAGGCCACCTCCGCGGATGTTGCGATGGGACCGAAACATCCGCTGCCACAGGTGCTCGATCCGCGTCGGATTTTCGCCAATGAGTATCTCAGACAGCGACTCGGCCAAAGCGCAGGCGACTTTGGTGTCCATATTATTGATCTCGCCCCAACCGACGACGTCCATGTTGGTCTCGATCTTAACATAGCCTTTGCCGCCGACGTTGATGGCCCGCAAGGTGGTGATGCGGATGCGTGAACCGCGATCTTCCGTACTCACCGTCATCTCGATCTCCTAGGCTCCATCCGGCAGGAAAGGCTCGATGATTTTGACCTCGCGGTGGGCATGGTGGGCGCGCAGTCGGTCGACGTTTTCCGCCCACCACTGTGTTCCGTAGAGCGCGGCCTCCTTGACTTCGATGTCCTCAACGCTGTCGTAGGTGCGGATCCAGATGAACTGGGTCCGGTCTTCATTGACCCAGGCCGTGTGCACGCCCATGCCGACTTCCTTGACGCGGGGGACGATATCCTCCTCGAAGGCCTTGAGCCAGCTGTCCATCATGCCGGCGTTGATGGTGTATATGCGCAGTTGTCCGATCATGGTATTATCTCCTTGAGGTGAGGGGAGGAGTGTAGGGGTCAGCGGCACGACTATCAATAGACAGGGTTCAGTCGTGCCACCGGCAGCCTGTTGCCATGGTCGCCCCGGCGCTATATTCTGGCGCCCGCCTTAGCCTCAGCCCTCTGTGAGGGTGCGTTGCCCGTTTCAGATTTTCGGCAAATCCGTGAACCCCGAAAGATCTGATTTGACTGAGCAATCCGACAGCTCGCCTTCCCCAAGCGCCTCCCACGAATTCCTACAGTCCCTGTTCGACCGACTTCCCGTCGGCGTTACGGTATATGAGCTGGTTGACGCGTCCGATCTGGGTTCCTTTCGCGCCATGTTCAGAAACAAGACCGCCGTACAGCTGTCGGGTATGTCAGATGAACTCTTGGTCGGCAAGACCATGAGAGAAAGTAATCCCGAGCTCCTGGACACCGATATTCCGGCCTCCTTCAAGACGGCTCTGGATACCAGACAGGCTCAAACCCTGCCCTATTTCCACTACGGCGACGAGCATGTTACGAGTGCTGTTTGGTCGGTGGTGGCCATTCCGTTAGACGAACGAACTGTGGCTGTGTGCTTCGAAAACATCACTTTGCGCTGGGCAGCCGAGCAAGAGGCCAAAGAGTTACAATCACGCCTGCAATACCTGCTCAGCGCAAGCCCTGCTACCGTGTACACCGCCAAACCATCAGGGGACTTTGCGGCGACTTTTGTCAGCGAGAATGTTTCCTCCCTGCTCGGGTACGAAGCCTCGGAATTCGTTGCCGATCCCGATTTCTGGGCCAGCCGCCTCCATCCTGAAGACGGCACTCGCATCTTCGCCGAGTTGGACGGCATCGCGCCGGTCGGCAACTACTCCGTGGAGTACCGCTTCATGCACCAGGATGGAACCTACCGATGGATGCGCGACGAGCTCAACTTCATTTGCGACGAGGAGGGCAATCCCCTCGAGGTCGTCGGCAGTTGGATCGACATCACGAAACGCAAGCAGGCCGAAGAAGCCCTACAGCGAGCCCATACTGAATTAGAACAGCGGGTCGAAACGCGCACTGCGGAGCTGATGTCATCGAACAAGCAACTGCTGAGTGAGATAACAGAGCGCAAACGGGTGGAGGAAGAGCTGGAGCATGGCAGCCAGCAATACCGCTTGATAACCGATGCCATGCCGGCGCTGATTGCCTACGTGGACACGGAAAAACGGTACCAGTTCGCGAATCGAGGTTACGAGGATTGGTTCGGTCTGTCGCGAGACGAGGTCAAGGGCAAGCACATTCGTGAGGTTCTTGGCGAGGCTGGGTTTAACGCTATCGCCGGACATGCGGAAGCAGCCCTTCAAGGTCACAGTGCGATCTTCGAGACTACTATTACCGACAAGGATGATATTGCTCGGCACCTGGAGGTCCGCTACGTACCCCATTTCGATGTTGATGAAACGGTACTCGGTTTCTTCGTCCTGTCCATTGACATCACTGACCGCAAACGCGCTGAGCAGGAAAAGCGGACCATCGACAACAAGCTCCGGGAAACGCAACGGTTGGAAAGCCTCGGGTTGTTGGCGGGCGGCATCGCCCACGATTTCAACAACCTGCTCACCGGCATTCTCGGCAACGCCAGTCTCAGTCGCATGGAGCTTCCCAAGGACTCTCCGGTCTTGCACTACATGGAAGATATCGAAACCACGACCAGGCATGCCGCTGACCTGTGTATGCAGATGCTGGCATACTCAGGCCGGGGCCGCTTCATCGTCGACAACCTTAGCTTGAGCGCTCTGATCGATGACATGAACCACCTGCTGCAGCTGTCGATCAGCAAGAAGGCGGCGTTGAAGTTCGATTTGCAGGAGGATTTGCCCCTGGTGAGAGCTGACTCTTCTCAAATCAGGCAGATTGTGCTCAACCTGGTTATCAACGCATCCGAAGCGATCGGCAACAAGAGCGGTCTCATCACCGTCAGCACAGGCTTACTGCGAGCCAAACAGGGATACGGGTCAGGCAGCGCTATGTCGCCCGACATTGCCGCAGGCGACTACGTGTCCCTCGAAGTCGGTGACAATGGATGCGGCATGGACGAAGAGACCAGATCCAAGATCTTTGACCCGTTTTACACAACCAAATTTACCGGGCGTGGATTGGGGCTCGCCGCCGTCCTGGGCATCGTGCGTGGCCATGGGGGGGCCTTTGAGGTCTATTCGGAGGTAAACAAGGGCAGCACCTTCAAGATCCTCCTGCCCTGTAGCGAAGAACCGGAGGCCGAAGTCGGGGCGAAGACTCCAGAGTTCGAGTCGAAAACCATGGAGACCGGGTCGATCCTGGTGGTAGACGACGAAGAAACGGTTCGAACTGTGTCGGCCCGAGTATTGAAAGCCTGCGGTTGCGACGTCGTGGTTGCCGAAAACGGACGTGTTGCACTCGACAAAATGGCCTCCGCGCGAGGCGGATTCGATGTCGTCCTCCTTGACCTGACGATGCCTGACATGGACGGTGTCGAAACCCTTCGCGAAATGGTCAAGCAATTTCCCAATGTCAAGGTTCTGCTGATGAGCGGATTCAACGAGCAGGAGGCGATAAGTCAGTTTACGGGCAAGGGACTGGCCGGCTTCCTGCAGAAACCGTTCGACTCCGAGATCCTCTGGTCCAAGGTCCACACAGCGCTCAAGGACTGACGTTACGGACGATCACCTTACCAGCACATCGAGCAGGATGTTGAAGCCGAGCGGAAAGAAGTCGCCGAGGATCAGTCCGAGGAAGAAAGGTCGCAACCGTTTGAACAACCTGGGTCCGCCGTACTCCAGAATGATGCTCTTGATGAGCCAGGCAATGAACACGCTCACCACCATCTTGTTCATGACCAGGCTGATGGGAAAGCCGATCGGGTGGATGGGCCACCACAGAAAGTGGTTGCGCACCAGCATGAGCGCGCCCATGATGGCTCCGCCGATGGCGGTGTATCCCCAGTAATCCCACTGCGGCCCGACAGATGCTTGGATCCGCACAAGCGCGTCGTCGAAGTGTTGATAAGATTGACCGGCAAAGTAGTGCGACGTGTTGAGCCCCCCGTGCTTGTAGGCTACTTCCAATAAAACCCAGACCGAACTGCCGAAGGAGACTATCAGGGCCACGACCATGCTGCCGAATATCAGGCGGCGATTCCGGGTCACACTCTCTTCGACCACCTTGAGGCCGTTGGCGCAGGATACCATCACAAAATTGATGATATCGCTGGCCCACATGTAGGTGAAGGCAAGAGCAACGATGCCGGTTGCTCCCAGCGCCCGTGTGCCGAAGCCGCCGACGATGAAGTCGGAGGCGATCATCGGCGCGAACAGGTACGGAACACCTCCCTCGGCGATGATTCGGGTGATGCCAAGGAACAGAAGGAAGGCCAGGAACAGGAAGGGTGGAACGATCCACGCCGGCAGGCCGGTCAGCCACATCCATACAGACATGAAAATCAGGCTGCCAGCCAGTACCGCAACCGCGGCGCGATACGAGAGCACCTCGTCGGAATCGTCCAGCTTTGGCCCCCGGCCCAACGCCTGGTTCAGCACTTGTTTCACGTGGCCGCGGGCATTCCACAGACTGAACAAGGCCAGCACCATGAAGGCGCCAAAACCCTGATGCGAGTTGATGACACCGGCCCGGGATGAAAAACCACTGAACATCGGTTCGTGTTTATCGATTCCCAACGCGGCGAAGATGGCGATTTGGGCCATGCCCAGCATGGCAAAGACCCACAGACCCAGAGAAACCTCACGCCGGACCAGGTAGGTGAACCCGACCATCATGAAGTTCATGCCGATCAGGATCTTGACCGTATCCCCGAAAAAATAGAGGTAGGACCCCCCGATGTTGATCCGCGGCAACCAGGCGAAATGCTGGACCATACCATTGTTGGTTTGAATCAGGAAGGGGATGGCAAAGCCGAGCCACATCACCCAGTTCTTGAAGAAAGGCTTCACCAGTGACTCATCCCCGCCGTCCTGGATCATGGCGACGGGTAATTGGGTCATCGGAAAGACCAGCCGCTCCCTTTCGACCCACTGCTTGCGCAGGATCACCATGATCGTGATCATGGCCAGGTGAAGGGACAGGGCCAGCGGCACCCAGCGCAGAATCGGGGGCAGCCAGAGGCTCCACGGCACGCCTCCGGGGGTGCCCTCGTAGAGGTCCTTGACCTCCTTCAAATGGTAGGATGGGATCAACCACGGGGGAACATGCGGCAGCAGCTCCACGGCCCAGTTGTTTTCAGGGGTGGCGTAATAGGTCGGACTGGTGAGCTGGGGAAGGAAATAGGAGACGAAGCCATCGGTGGAGACGGCCGAGCCGATAATCATCATGACGTAGATCTGCGCCAGTTCGGCCGGGCACAGCATCCAACGGCGGCGCACCAGTCCCACGATTGGATTAGCCGCGAGGACGACGACCAGGAGAAGAATCAGAGCGCCGGGTGTATAAAACCATCCGGTGAGACCGGACCGCTTCAACATCATGTCCGTGTACTGGGAGCCGGCACCACACAGGAGGCAGCCTATGATGCCGATGAACAAGGCGCGATAGCTGGGCGCCAGCACCGATCTCAACTCTGGTCTCCCGGTTTGGCCACTACTCCCACGACATGCTCCAGATCAGCGGGTTCTGCTCCTCATTGTCCAGCACGTCACCCTCCGACAGCGAATCGAAGTAGGGCTGTGGCAAGATGTTTTGATTCCCATTGAAGGTCGCTCCATCCGGCATGAAGGCGCAGGTCATGGCCCGGCGGGCGTGTCTGGTCATGTTGGCCCCTGCCCCATGCGCCGTCAATCCACTATGGAAGACGGCTGTCCCGGCCGAGGTGGGGACGGCGACGGGGTCGATCTCCTTCCATTGTGGATAAAAGTCGAACAGCTCGCCGATGTTTTGGCCGATCCCCACGTTCTCGTGGGTCGCACTCTTGTGCGATCCGGGTACATACCACATGCATCCATTCTCCAGCGTGGCATCATCCAGGGCCACCCAGATCGAGATCGCATCGGGGGAGCTGAACGACCAGTACGGATTGTCTATATGCCAAGCCGTCGGGTTGCCGAAAGCTTGTTTGATCAAGGCCTGATCGTGCCACACGCGAATGCCGTCGATGCCCGCCAGCTGCGCAGCCATCTTGCCGATGCGCCTGTCGTAAATGAGCTCGCGCATCTCAGCGTTGGTATCCGCCAGACGCAGGCACTGGACGAACACCCGTGAGTAGTGGCTGCGGTCCTCTTCAGTCTGATTCGTATTTTCACCACCTGCCTCCAGTCGATCTGACACCGCCTGGTCCGTCACCCGTTGCCAAACTCTCAACTCGGATGAAGTAACAAACTCGGGGATGGCGACGAAACCGTCCCGTTCGTAGTCGTTGATCTGTCGTCCAGTTACTTCATCCAACATCGGGTCATCTCCGCAGTCTACAAAACGACCGTGTCAGGCGAATTACGCGGGCCACACGGCCTCGGCGCTGATCATCGGGTGACATACCATAAAAGCTCCAAACAGAAAGACATGGTTTTTGATGGTTGGCAATATACCTTGCGCCGACGGGTGCGGGCAATCGGCGGTCCGAACGGATACGAGAGTATACGCCGGCTCCGATAGCGCTATGTGGGATGAGGAAGAAGGCTAGCTACGGTCGGTCAGTTGGTTGGCCGTTGTGGGTCGGCCAGTTTGAGTAGATCGCGGTGAGCGGAAACCTGCGCTACGCGGACGACGATTCGGTCGCCCGGTTGGGCCCAGAGCTCGCCCGGAGCCGGCACGAAGGCGGAAAATCCGGATTCTTCCAGCAGAACGCGGTATCCCAGGCCAGCCCGTTCGATGACCAGGCCGGGAAGCCGGTCCCCGGCCGAGGCTTCCAGTGCCATCAGTGTCCAGTAGCGTTGTCCGCTGCGCTCCACCCTGTAGGCCACTTCGCGGGCCGAAGCCGTATCGGCCAGGCCCACTTCCAGCTCCTCCTTACTGTAGGTCGAGCTCTGCCCGGTGGCGGCGCTGATCAACTGGCGCTGCATCATGAGGTCCTCAAAGCGCGAGCAAGGCATTCCAGTGCTGGCATACTCGAGGAACCCGAGCACGGATTGCTCGGCCGCGTCGGTCTGAACGGAAGGTCGCGGCAGCAGTCGACACAGCTGCTCATACCGCACGCGAGACGGTAGTGTTGGTACTTTGAAGTCTATATCGGGCGACTCCGGCGCTGCCTGGGTTCGGTAGACCGTCGGTATGTCGCGCTCGCGACACCAGGCAGCTGCCGCCCAGCACGCCAGATGAGTGAGCTCTTCATCGATCGTCATACCCTCGGTGAAGGCAGGCTCGGGGAACGAAGGCTGGCCGTCGATCAGCCGTACTGCAGGCCGGCGAACATCGGCGTCGGGGATGCAAGATCGCTCGAGTCGTCCGTCTCGCAGGGAGGTTGCTATCGATGACAGCAGGCTGTGCTGGCGCTGGGCCCGCGGTTCATCGCCCGCGGAAACCAGTCGTGGCCGTACACGACGCAGTCCCACCTCAACTGACTTGAGAGTAAAGCTGCGGTCCATGACGACGGTGATGGCCACGGCTGGCCTCCCTTCGTCATCGACCAGTCGGGCGTCCTCGACGACCGACGGTGGCAGCATCGGAATATCACGGTCCGGGGGGGAGATGGAGCGGCCTCGCACGGCGGCCTCTTGTTCGATCGTGCTGTCTCTCTCGAACAGCAGTACCGGAGCGGCGAGAAAAACGGTGACCTTGAATCCTCGAAGGGTTTGCCTTGCAGAGAACGCGCGCTCACAGCCCATGCTGCCGGCGGGAACCCACCCCAGCGGTCGACTCCAAGCGCGGCTGCAGCGATCGGCAGGCGGCATCCAGCGGTGTCGACCAGAATCATGGATATCTTGCGCGGCGGTGAGTGTATCCGCAGTGAAGTGGATGGGGACTCGTCCGCGGTGGATTTCCAGGTTTTCATGGGTCGACCACCGACCCAGGCGCACCAACAAGTCAAAAGCGGCCGCTGCCCCGTGCAGATGGGCGCGGGCCATCAATTCCGCAGCTGCCCTGGTCTCGGGGTGACCTTTGGGCGTGCCCAGTGCCGCTTCCTCAAGCAGGGCGATGGCCCGCTGGTGTCCCTCGGGTAGCCGCCGCTCAGTATCGCCGTCGGCTACGGCGCGCAGCCAGCCGGCCAACACGTCCAACTCACCTGACTGGCGCTGACGGTCGCGTGCTAACTGTCTGCGCCGGTCCACGATCGTGGCGTCGTGTGGGACCCAGCGGTCACCGCGTCGTGAGAACCACTCCCCGGCGTGCAGGACGCGCAGCAGCACGGCCCGACTGTCGCCGCCACGGCGATCACCGAACGCCAGGTCGGTCAAAAAATTCGTGGTCCAGCCGGTGGGAGCCTTGGACTCAGCGGCCAGTGCCCACAGGGTCTCCATGTCGAGCTGTGCGGCCTGTCGGCGCCGGCGTTCATCGATGAGATCCAGGGCAGCCGCAGCCTGCCGGCGTCCCCGGATCGAGACTTTGACGGAGGAGATATCCAGCAACCGCGAACGGCGTATCCAGGTTTGCGAGGCGTCGGCGTCGATGATGAACTGCATTCTACCGTTGGCCGCGTTTGGCCAGACGGCGCCGCAGCAGAGGCGACCCTTCTTCATGAACTCGACGACGCAGCCAGCGTCGAGTTTGCGCGAGCGGGGGCGCCGTGATTCGAGGTAGTGTCCGATCTCGGCGCGCAGATCGGGGTCGGCTTCTTGAGTCAGTACTTCTCGGTACCATCTAGGCATGGGCGACCTGGCACTGGCTGTCGACGGCTGCGGTGCACGATTCTCCTAGCCACGTTACCTCTGGTCAGGAACAATGTCAATCGAAACTCACTCACGCAGGCTGCGGATCCCGTCGAGGGAAAGCGGGTCTCGACAGGGGCTCTCATGTCGCGGAAATTCCCGTGTCCCTCTCATTTCAGAAAGCTGACAGGAGTGCGTTTACTCTACACATCGGGTGCTCTGGTCGCGGGTACCGCGATATTCACCTTGGGATGTGGTTCCGATTCAGGGACACAAAGCCCCAGCACCGATCGCATCGTCGGCGGCATCAACATCACTCAACTATTTGCCGCCCCGAGCGCGTCCGAGATCGCCGAGGTTGCTGCCAGTTGGCAGGAGCGAGACGTAGCGGCCATTGACATCCGCGAAGAAGCGCTTGCCGAACTCTCCGATGACGGTGGGGTCGTCGTCAGAGTGTTATCCCACCTCGTCGACGGCCAGCGTCACGTCGGCGCCGTGGTCGTGCCCGAAGCTGCAGCTCAACTCCCCGTACTCATCTACTCACACTTCGGTGAGGACGGAGTCTCGGTAGAAGGCACTCTGTTCCTGCTTCCACTCGTCATCGGCGCGCGCCTGGACGAATACATACTGGTAATTCCCTCGTTCAGGTCACAGGCGTTGACCTTCGATGGGGTCAGGCATCGGTCAGAGGGTGAGCCCAGCCCGTGGGTCGGTGAGGTTGATGATGGCCTGGCGTTCCTGAACGCAGTGCTGGAGACGACGCACCAAGCGGATCCAGAGCGCATCGTCGCCTTCGGCATGAGTGGGGGTGGATCCAATGCCTTGCTGATGGCGATCAGGGATTCCCGTATCGATGGCGTGATCGATTTCTTTGCCCCCACCGATTTCTTTGGTTCCTTCGTGATCGAGATTCTGGAAGACGCCTTGCTGGGTGAACCTCAGCGTGAGCTACCCGGTATCTCGTTTCTGGAGCAAGATCTCATTCCCAGGGTACAACAGGGAGAGCTCAGCCTGGCAGAGATGCGCCGTGAGTTACTGCGGCGATCGCCTCTGTACTTCGTCGAACGGCTGCCGCCGGTGCAGATTCATCATGGCACTGCCGACGATATCGTGCCGTTGGCTCAGTCTCAACGTTTGAGCGATACCATCGTTGCCAGCGGTAGTGAGTTGTTCGAATACGACGGCGGAGATCACCTTCCATTTGGATTGACCGGCAGCAAGGAGCGAGCCGTGACCTTCCTCCATGGGCTCGTCGGGGACGAGCTCGTCGCCTCGCGGTAAGACCCCGTGGCCGTGGGTATAAAGGATCTCGTCAGCGATTTTTCGCGCCTGGGCGTTGCCGCCGGTGGCGTGATGATGGTGCACAGTTCGCTGCGCAGTATCGGTACCGTGGAGGGTGGGGCCGAGGCCGTGGTTGATGCGCTGCTGGAGAGTCTGGGATCGCAGGGAACACTGGTCGTGCCCACCTTCACGTTCTCTGCTCCAAGTCAACCCGGGTTTATCTTCGACCCCGCTCGAACCCCATCAGAAATGGGCGCGATATCGGAGGCAGCGAGACAGCGGGTGGGGGCGCTGCGTAGCATTCACGTGTTTCACAGCATCGCCGCGATCGGTCCGATGGCAGAGCAGATCGTCGCTACTCGAAGCCCGTCAGCCTGGGACGACGACAGTCCGATGGGACGAATAGCCAACGGCGAGGGTCAGTTTCTGTTGTTGGGGGTACCCTACACCCGGTTGACCGCCATCCACCTGGTTGAAGCACGGGTGGGAGTTCCGTACCGCCGAGAGATCGAGGTGGAAATGCTCGTTCGCCAGCCCAACGAAGCATTGGAACGCGTCGTCAGCACCAGTATGCCGCCGCGGGCGGGCTTCAGCGGTAACGATTTCAACCGGCTTGGACAACTGCTCGAGGACGAGAATGGAGTCCTGGTCGGGACCATCGGCAACGCGATGGCACGCTTGGTGACGGGTTCACGGTTGTTCGAATCCGCGATAGCACACTATCAGAGGGATCAACAGATTTTCCTGAGGCGGCCCGGCATGAAGGAGGCGCCCTTGAGTCGTGGTCACACCGTTATCGAGGGGGATCGCGTGATGTGCGTCGTCGACCCTCAAGGGAGCCACGACAGGACAAGGGTCAGAGCATAAGAAATCACAATGGATGTGAAGGTCCGCGCAGTTGACGATATTTGGTCAGGATTGAAACTCGTCATCCGCAAGAGTCACCGCGCCGGGTAACCGCCAGGGACACGGAGAGAGAGAATGAGCCAGAAGAGCGAAACGTGTGTCGGTAAGAAGTCCGGGAAGCCGCTCACGGAGTACGATTCGCGACACGAAGCTCAAGAGGGGGCCGACCATGCCAACAGTACCTACGGCCAGGGTCTGGTACCATACCAATGTGACCAATGCGGTCTGTGGCACCTGTCTCCGGCCAACCGGCAGACCCCTAGTTCACGATGCGGCTATTGCACCGGCAGCGATGGCAAACCGAAGGAGTCGTACGGGTCCGCAGAAGATGCTCAGCGAAGAGCAGATATCTTGCGCGGGGAGCAGGGCGTAACCCTGCAGGTGTATGCCTGCGAGTACGGCAGCGGATGGCATCTGACGAGGTCGTCATGGCGCTGAATCCCCCGGCATTGGACACGCGCCGCGAAGGCCACATCAAGATTTCCGTCAGGCAAGTTGCCGTCGAGGGTGAAGGGGCCATTCTGCTGACCGGGCCTTCTAGCTGTGGCAAGGGCGAGATCGCCAATGGTTTGGGCAGGTTCCTGTCGATGCCGCCGCAGCTGCACGTCTCCATGGGCGAGTTGCTGAGGGCCACTGTCCGGGCAGCGCGCAGCGATGCGAACTTCCGCGAGCGACTGGGATCGCAGTACGGGATCAGCGACGTGGAACCGGTGCTGACGGCCGAGAGCAGTACGCATGATCTAATTGACAAGGTCAAGCGACACCAGCCGGGCTTCGGTGATCGTTTCGGGTGTGAGCCGGGTCAGATCACGCAACTCGACTGGTTGGAATACTGCGTCGCTGAGGGGTTGCTCATCCCGGATGACTGGACCGAACGCATCATCGATGTCCGCCTCCGGGAGTCGACGGATCTGCGTGAGCGGATCTTCATCCTCGACGGGTACCCCCGAACGACGGAAGCGGCCCAGCGGTTGCTGAGTACCTTCGCGGAACTGGATATCGGTGTGATCAAGGTCATTCACCTTTCAATCACGAAGGACGAGATGAAAGCCCGCGCCGGCGGACGGGGCCGGAGTGATGATACCGACGAGGGTCTCGAGCGCCGCTACCAATTCTACGTCGAGCATGTGCAGCCCTGCATCGATTATCTGAAGGCGGAGTTGGGCACAGCCCACGTCGCCCTCGTAGACGCGCACCAGCCTGTTTTCAATTCAGATGGCAGCCTCGATCTCGAGCGCTCGATTCGTGCGGTGACTTCGAGTGTGCTGGAAGCACTGGGTCTTCCGCGTTTTTTGCTGGACCTAGACCAAGGGTAGTGGGCGTGCCGATGCTAAGCGGTATCATTCGAATCATGTCGGGTATCAGCATGTTGGCGATCGGCATCGGCATGTTTTCGACAGTCGACACCTTCGAGGCTCTCCTACCGAAGATCATTTTCTCCGCGATCGCGATGACCTCGGTTGCCCTGGGCGTTTACGTGCTCGTCGGGGATTGGCGGCGCAGAAGCAATCGAGGCGGCAACGACGATTCCGCTTGACGGTGGTGCTGGTCGACAGCTTATTGAACAAGATACTCCCCGCACAGTCGCAATCGGTCTATCACTCTTCCCTTTCGTCACTCCTGTCCACCCATCCGTTCGATCAACAAACGTCTTCGTCATGCCCGAAAGGATCTCGGTGGTAGCTGAGAAATCATCGTCGGCACAGCCTCTCAACCGGTCTCAGCGCACGGTAGCTTCAGGCGGGATGGTTCCCTCCTTGGCAACCGTGATTAGCGGAATCCTGTTGCTTACCGCCGGCTGGGTCGCTCCGGGCAAGCTGTACGCCCAGGAGATCATCGTGGTGCGTAAGGACGGCGCTGATGGGGCGTTGACGAGCATCAGCGACGCCATCGACGAAATCCCGAAAAAGCCGGATACCCATTACATCATTGAGATCCGGGACAGCGAGATCTACGAGGAGTCAGTCGCGATCAAGAAGAAGACGAAGGAGTCCGCGACCTTGACGGTGCGTGCACAGGATGGCCAGCAGCCGACGATAGTCTCGTCCAAGAGAAAGAAACCGGCATGTAAAATCGACTCATCCCCTTTCGTCACTCTCGAGGGTTTGATATTGGAAGGAGGTTCTCGTCAGAGCGGTGTGCACGTAGCGTGGTCCGACTTCGTGACCGTCAGTGACTGTGTCGTGCGTGGCACTCGCGATAGAGACACACCAGGCATCTACGTTCAGGGTGGTACGCGCGGCCAGTATCGGGGTAACACCATCACCGACAACGAGGTCGGAATCCTGGTTTTCAACACAGCGGACGAAAACACCTTTGGCAATAATCTCATTCACGGGAATCGCGTGCGGGGTCTGTGGCTCTATCGCAAGAGTACAAACAACCAGGTAATCAACAATACCTTCTTCGGAAACGACCTGGAGATTCATCTGGGCAATACTGGAAAAAAGAAGGATGAGCCGGGGGAGGGGAACGAGTTCAGCAACAATATCCTGGTGGCCGGCAATGACGGCACCTGTTTCGCGGTGGATCGGCAGAATGATCCCGGAGAGTTGCCAGCTTCAACGGTTTCCGACTACAACAACCTGCATGTGGCTGCTTTGGGGGCCATCGTTGGCCGGTTGGACAGGGAGGACTACGACGATCTGAATGCCTGGCAAATCGGCAGCGGAGTTGACTCACACAGTCTATCGGCGGATCCCCTGTTCGTCGGTGTGACAGAGGATTTTCACCTGGAGTCTACGGTGGGCAGTTATCACGGAGGGGAGTGGACGGCGGACGGCGCTCACAGTCCCAGCATTGACACAGCCGATCCATCGGTTGACGAGAGCCAGGAGCTCGATCCCAATGGCGGTCGCGCCAACATGGGCAGATACGGCACCACGGCTCAAGCCTCCTTGTCGGCATCACCGCAGCCGTGGGGCGAGTTCAACGAGGCCGCACAAGCGACGGACGGATCGGGCCATGTTGCTGTGTCGATAGAAGTCAGCCATGCGGGGGGTGCCGACACCCGCGCTCGGGTCGAGTGGAGTACGGCACCACGTGGTAGCTACGCAGCGACTGCGCTATCGGGTCCGGTCGACGCTGATTTCGATGACAGCGGCGGGCCACCGAACATCGATGGCGGCAACCAGTACCAGGTTGGCCCAGGCGACAACACCCGCATCGTCACAGACTCCGGCAGCAACACCGTCACCTTCGACTGGCTCAGTGCAACAGATGCACCGGCTGGGGACGGCGAGCTGTGGTTGAAGCTGACCGCTAACGATGATGTCGAAGACCAGGGTACCCCGGCTGCAGTCGCCGTGACCGTGGACAATGTGGCTCCCGCCGGCATGGGTGGTTTCGCCGGCACGAATTCGACATCCAAATCGATCACATGGAGCTGGACCCCGGTATCGACGGAGTCGCACTTCGATCAGTATTCCGTCTACTACGGGACCAATCAAGCCGCCGTCGTCGACGGCAGTGCAAGCCTGTGGGGTCCGCAGCAGGACGCGGCCCTGGCGTTAATGCAGACAGGGACGACGACGATCGACGGACTCACTCGCAGTACAGAGTATTTCGCCCAGCTGCGCGCGCGAGACCAGTTCGGCAACGAGGTCAGATCAGCGGTTGCTGATTTCAGCACAGCCGGCCTGGACACCATCACGCACTACGTCGCGACGAGCGGGAGCAACGACGGAGTGCCGGATGACCGCTCGCAACCATGGGCCTCCATCCAGCGAGCCGTGAACGCGATACCGGATGATCTGACGGCAATCGAGACGTACTACTTCGTGCACATTCTGGACAGCAGTCGCTACGCCGAGCGAGTGACGATCGACAAGAAGACGGAGGCCGGCTACTCGATCACGCTGCAACCGTCCGCCGGTCAGTCCCCGACCATAGCGCCTCCGAACGGTCAGTTTGGGGTCGTGATCAAGAGCCCGTACGTCGTCGTCGAAGGGGTCGTCGTCGAGGCTTCCAATCGCTACGCCGTGGATATCAACGAGGCCGACAACGTCACGATCCGCGACTGCGTCCTGCACGATGGCACCAACAACAACAATGGAGGTGGGGTCAGGTTGCTACGGGCAGATCACAACTTGCTGGTCAACAACCGGATTCACACCAATACCATCGGCGTCAATCTGGCGCGCGACGCGGACTTCAACAGGCTGCAAAACAACCTCATCCTCGACGATGGTGGTCGCCAGACGGGGGTTTTCTTCGCCCGCGAGACCGATGGCGATTCCCTGATCAACAACACGATTGTCGGATTCGAGAGCGGCCTCTCCTTCCAGGGCGGTAACAACTCGGCAGGGGACGGCCACGTCGTCCGCAACACCATCATCCACGGTGTCGACGTCTGCATCGATCTGCCAAAGGCGATCGGGAGCACCTTCGCTTACAGCGACTACAACGACCTGAATCCCAACGCCGGTGGTGCTGTCGCCAAGGTTCCGGGGTCTACCTACGAAACGCTCGCGGAATGGCGCGCGGCCTCGGGACTGGACGGCAACAGCCTGTCCCTCGATCCGCTCTTTGTTGATGGGAGTACAGCGGCGGCAGCCATGGATCTACATCTGCGCAGCCAGGCAGGTCACTGGAACGGCAGCGCCTGGGTCAACGACAGCGAGACGAGCCCGGCGATTGACGCTGGCAATCCGCGCGATGTCTTCGGAAACGAGCCAGCGCCAAACGGCAATCGCATCAATGTTGGGCGCTATGGTAACACTGTCGAGGCCTCGCGTTCGGGTGGGGTAACACTGGTGCAGGGGGGATTGCCATACTCCGATTACGTCATGATCGGCGTACCGTTGAGTCCGGACGATGGCAACCCGGACATCGTGCTTGGCGACGACTTTCCGGGAGAAGGGGAGGATCCATGGGGGTTCTGGTGGCGTCTCGTGCGGTGGAATACACCTGGAGGGGGTTATCAGTACTACAAAGAGGAGTTGGGCCTTTCCGGTAATCCTCCGGACTTCGAGCCCGGCCGAGGCCACTGGCTTATTCAGTGGTGGTCGATCATCTACGGCGACGGTTCCACTGAAGGCGACTCGGTTTCGGTCTCCGGGACGAGCGTGGACCTCTCCGAAGACTTCGTCATTCCCCTCGTCGCCTCCGGAGCAGGCTTTCGCGACGACGATGACGATGACGACGATGATGACGATAGTGCGGGCTCCCCGAATCAACTGGCCAATCCATTTCCATTCGCCATCAACTGGGGGGATGCGAAAATTCGAGACAACGGCAGCGGCGTGATAACGCCGGTGCGACGAGCCGCCAACGCCGGCTGGATCGACGGCCACGCCTATCTGTGGAATTGGGATCGTCAGACCTACGTGCCGGTGGGTGCCGATGGTCGCCTGGGGCGCTGGCAAGGGTTCTGGGTGCTTCAACTGGACCGCAGCAAAGATCTCGATCTGCTGCTGCCTCCGAGCGGGTCTTTCGACTCCGCAGGCAAAGTCCTCGCGCACAGGCCGACGGCCCTAGACTGGCACGCTGAGTTCTCGGTCACCACCCAACCCAATGAATTCGGTCAAACCCGACAGGACCTGCACAACCGAGCCGGCGTCAGTGAAGAGGCGTCGCGACGCTTCGATGTCAATGACGCACTGGATTTGCCATCGCTGGGAACCCCGTTCGTGCGGGTGTACTTCACCCACGACGATCCAGAAGACCCGGGGACATTCTGGCCGGAACGACCTGGCCGCTACACCTACGATATCCGCGATCCCGAGTGGGAGGACCAAGAGTGGACCTTCACCGTCGAGACCGATCTGATCGACACGGAGCTGACGTGGGCTTGGACCAACCCCGATGAGTTGCCGCGCGGGTTCAGCATGGCTCTGGAAGATGCCGATCAGGATAGCGTGCTCATAGCCGATCTGGAAGTTCAATCCGAGTACCGATTCAGCTCAGGCCCGATCGGCTTACGACACTTCCGGTTGCGGGCCGAGTTTGAGGATCTCGCCGGGGATGTGTCGGGCGATCGTCTGGTTAACGAAGAGGATGCAACACAGATTCTCAACCACGCACTGGGACTGGAATCGATAGCCGATTACGCGATGGAGTTGGCCGATGTCAGCCTGAACGGAGAGGTCACCCGCGTCAGTCCCTACGACGCCTCGTGGATTTTGCGCTACGACAGCGACCTCGTCGAGTCCTTTCCCGCCTCCGGCGGCCCCGCGGATGACCTGTCGGGAATCGGGCGCTCAGTACATCTCTCGGAGCCTACCAGTAACCAGGACGGAACCTTCGACGTGCCTATCGTCATCGATGACTTCACCGATGTCTTTTCCGGAGTGGTGCAGATGACCTACGATCCCAGCGAACTGGAGATTGTCGACGTGGTGATATGGGATGCGCCAGAAGCACGATATGAGCGCCGGCACGTGGCGGCGGACGGGGATCTACGCTTTGCCTTTGCCGGGGTGGTTCCAGGTTCCGGCCGCACGACCCTCGCCAAGGTGGTGGTGAGTGCAGCGCAGGCATCGCAGGATGTAATCGACCACATTGAGCTCGATGCCGTGGAATTCGATGAGGGCCTGATAAGCGCTGACGTGGTGTCGCCGCGACCGGAGACCCATGTTCTGCACAATCCGGCTCCGAATCCCTTCAACAGCACCGTGACCATCCGGTTCGGGTTGCCTGTACCCGAGTCCGTTACGCTATCCATTTACAACATTCTCGGGCAGCGCGTACACCTGCTGGCGAACGAAACGTGGGAGGCCGGCCTGCATCAAGTCACTTGGGACGGACGGGATCGCAAGGGAAGGGCGCTGGCTACGGGGGCTTATTTTGTCCGCCTGGAGGCCGGTCAGTACACGAAGGTGCACAAAATCGCCTACGTGCAGTAAATTGTTGGTGCAGATCGTCCAGACGAATACCGACTAACTATCAGGAAGCCAGATAATGAAACCGGAACAAGCAATCGCCTTCATCCATGAACGGCTCCAAGACGGCAGCAACAGACAGTACGGCAGCGAGCCCGTGTCCGAACTCGATCACGCGCTGCAATGCGCTGCACTCGCACGGCAAGACGGAGCCGATGACGAGTTGGTGGTAGCGGCGTTGCTGCACGATTTCGGGCGCCTGGTCGTCGAAGACCATGAGTTGCCCGACTCGGTAGAGGATCACGGCGAAGCGGTTGCCGCGACCCAGGAAATAGGCCACGATGAACTTGGCGCCCCAACGCTGGCGGGGTTGTTCTCGGATCGTGTCCTGTTCTGCGTCGGCAAGCACGCGCAGTCCAAGCGTTATCTCTGTACGACTGAACCTGCCTACCGGGAGGGCCTCACAGAGGGTTCGCTGACCACCCTGGAGAAGCAGGGCGGTCTGATGAGTGAAGAAGAACGGGCCACATTCGAACAGAGTCCGTACGTGGCCGACGCTGTGAGAGTCCGGCGTTGGGACGATGCCGGCAAGGTGCCGGGCATGGTTACCGAGTCACTGGATAATTACCTGGAGTTGGCGCGGGCACAATTGCGATAACATCGCGGTGATGATAGATGGCCTCCATCGGCATCTCTCCTCAACAGGTTCCACGGAGCAGCGCGGCACCCTGACAGGCTATGAGGTTAGTGCCTATCTGGCTCGCCCACCTCTCCGTCGACCGCCGCCTTTCCCTCCGCGCCGCCCACGGCCCTCACCCTTCGATCCTCGCTCCTCCCGTTTTTGCTGCAGAGTCTGGCGTTGCTCGTCGGTGAGAATACCGTCGATCTCCTGCCGTTGAGTCTCTCGCAGTTGCAGAAAATCGTCGCGCGTGGCATCACCCGATTTGCGCAGTTCATCCATGGCTGCACGATGTTCATCGCGCATACCCTTGAGTTGCTCACCCTGGGAATCGCTCAAACCCAGGTCTGCCAATGGTCCTCCCCCCCCACCCT
Source organism: Candidatus Latescibacterota bacterium (assembly GCA_965248265.1). Classification (GTDB taxonomy): domain Bacteria; phylum Latescibacterota; class UBA2968; order UBA8231; family UBA8231; genus CBDFJF01. The sequence continues at coordinate 2,812,114 of CBDFJF010000001.1, read as the reverse complement.
GTCCCCGTCCGCGGCCACGCCCCTCGCCGCCGCTTGCTCTGCGCTCTTCGATTACCTGCAGTTGCTCTGACGTGAGCACGGATTGTCGACTTTCACGAAAACTTTCCCTGATGCCTTGCGACTGGCTGCGACCTTCGTCTCGACTGAGGTCGCCGGCCTTTACCTGAGCTCTGATGTCGTCGAGCTGTGTTTTCATGTCGTCGTCGAGACTCTTCATCGTGGCTCGCTGGTCCTCGGTCAGATTCAGCCCTGCACCACGTTTGGCATCGACCACCACCGAGCCAGCGAACACCAGGGCAACTGCCGCTCCCAACGCGAAGTGACGTGTCATTTCTCAATCTCCTCTTCTTGCGGTTGTATTCATGCGGTCTCGATTCCCCCCAGCAGATTGATCTGCTACGTTGGACATAGGGGTGTGCTATAACGTTTAATGAGAATCGCGGTGAATGGAGAGAGAAAACTTCGCGGGTGGATATCAACCGCCCCACAGCTGCGGAACGGGTGGGTGGATGAGGCTTTCTTCGTACTGCAGTCCGTACTCGCGATCGCGCTGCAACAGCAATGGTCCGTCCAGGTCAACGAAATCCGCGCCATTCGTCAGCACAAACGCGGGCGCCATGGAGAGGGAAGTACTCACCATGCAACCGATCATGATGCCCAGTCCGCATGAACTGGCGCTTGCCTGCAATGCCAGCGCTTCGGTGAGACCTCCGGTCTTATCAAGCTTGATGTTGACTACGTCGTAACGGTTGGCGAGGGCGGACACGTCAGCACTGGTGTGACAGCTTTCGTCGGCGCAGATCGGCACGGGGTGGTGGCAGGATGCTAGCGCCTCATCGGCTCCGGCCGGAAGCGGCTGCTCGATCAGGGCGACGCCTTGCTCAGCCAGGCTGGCACCAACCGACTCCAGCTGGTCGATGGACCAGCTCTCGTTGGCGTCGACGATCAAGGCAGCCGCAGGCGCTGACTGTCGGATCGCCGTCACGCGCTCGAGATCGCCGGTGCCGGTGAGTTTGAGTTTCAGCAGCGGCCGATGTCGATTTTGCCGCGCGGCCACACCCATCGCCTCGGCCGTACCCAGGCTGATCGTGTAGGCCGTGGTCACAGCCCTCGGGGGTGGCAGGCCGGCCAGCTGCCAGACGGGCTCCCCAGATTCCCTGGACTCGAGATCCCACAGTGCGCAGTCCACGGCATTGCGGGCGGCACCTGCCGGCAACAGCTGCTGCAGGTGCTGCCTCGTGAAGGGGTCTTCGAGGGCCGGCTGCAACTGCTGGATTGCCGCCAACACACCCGGGACCGTCTCGTCGTAGCGGGGATAGGGCACGCATTCGCCCCGTCCACGGTGTTGACCCCGTGTCACCTCTACGACGATGACATCGGCCGTTGTCTTGCTTCCCCGAGAGATGGTGAAGGAACCGGCGATGGGCCAGCTCTCGTGTCGAGCCTGGAGCGAGATTTGGTCTGGGCTCACAACAGGTCGACGAGACGGGCGGCACCGTCCTTGAAGGCGTCGATCGCCGGCAGTCCTGTCTCGTCCTCAGCCTGTCGCAGGGCGTCTTGCGCATCCGAATCCTGCATCTGAGAGGTATTGAGGGACAGTCCGATGACCCGGCACTCCGGATTGGTGAGTCGCCCGGTCAGTTCGTAGAGGCCGATGGCTTCAATCAGGCTCGGCAGGGTGTAGTCGGGGAGACCCCGCATGTGTGGACGGTTGGGTTGGTGGCAGAGAACGAGCCGGTGGGCTTGGGCACCATGGACGAGTCCGAGTGTTACCCCGGCGTAGGAAGCGTGGAATAGCGATCCCTGGCCCTCTATCAGGTCCCAGTGGTCAGGCTCGTTCTCCGGCGCCAGCTCCTCGACACATCCTGCCACGAAGTCGGAGACGACCGCGTCGACACTGACTCCCTCGCCAGCGATGAAAATGCCAGTCTGCCCGGTGGCGCGAAAATCAGCTCTGAGGCCGCGGGACTTCATCTCTTTCTCCATGCTCAAGGCGGTGAACATCTTGCCGCATGAGACATCCGTACCGACAGTGAGCAGGCGCTTGCCCGCGCGTCGGCGGCCGTTGCCCAACGGAAAGCTCTTGGTGGGATGGCGTACATCGATGAGCCTGGTTCCCATGTCTTCGGCGGCACGACGCAGTTCCTCGATCTCATCCAGTCGGTTGTGCAGGCCGCTGGCGATGTCGTAGCGGAGTCTCACTGCTGCCATGAGGGCCTGTCGCCACTGGTCCGAGATTACACCACCGCGGTTGGCAACACCGACGACGAGGGTCCGGGCCCCAGCAACCTTCCCCTCTTCCAGACTCTTATCGGGCAGTCCCACGTCGGCCTTACAACCGGGTAGCCTCAACTGGCCCACGCACCAATCCGTCCGCCACCGTGCCACGCCGTCCGCGGTCTTGGCGGCGAGTTGGTCGGCAGCGTCACCGAGGAACAGCAGGTAAGGTCTCGTGATTTCCATATACGCAAGCTATCGGCCGTCCAATCCGGGGTCAAGAACAGCGCTGCCTCCGATTCTACAGAGCGCAAAACCATCGCGGTGGGTATATTCTATATAGTTGTAAACAAACTTGTTACGCACGCTATTCGAAAAATCCCAGGTCATGGCGGAAACCAAAGTCATCTGTCCGGAGTGCGGTAAGAAGGTCTCCTTAAGGGGCCTCAACGGGCATTTGCGGTTTGACCACGATTACAATCTGGAAAACGCCAAGAAGATGGCCGCCGGATTCAATGTGGATGGAGCGATCAGCCGCCTGGAACAGGACGTCATGGAGCAAGTAACGAAGCTCTACCATCTCAAGACAGAAGCGGAGGACCTCAGACGGGCTCGTGAGGAAGGCGTGATTGGCGAGGCGTTGTACGAGCGCATGATTACCCAGAAGGGTCAAGAGCTGACCGCGGCGACCCGTTACCTGCAGCGACTGGAGCAATCCTGGTCGCAGCGCATGGGGGAAAGAACGGGCCTTTCTCCCGGAGCAAACGCAATCGATACAGAAATGGCGGGACTGGAGGCACTGATCGGGCGGGAATAAAGCAGCAGACAACCGAGCAGGGCGATCGTCCGCAAGACCCCGTTTTCACTCAGACGGGGTTTCTTTTTTCTAAAGCATCTATTGGACGATCCGATACACAGGGGGTAGGAAGTGCGTAAGTTGTTTAATTTCAATGAGTTAAGTATCATCATGTGGAATAAAATGATACCACGTGACCTAACAGCAGGTCGATGGCAGTGCTAAGTACCAACAACAACATCATGGCTCTGAATGTGGGGCGCTCGATCACTCGAAGCAGAGTGGAATCGACCAATGTGGTCGCCAGACTGGGATCCGGGCAACGCATTGAACGAGCCGCTGACGATGCGGCTGGGTTGTCGATCTCGGAGGGGATGCGTTCGGAGCTGGTTCAGCTGGATCAGAACGTGCGCAACGCAGAAACCGCCAATGACCTGTTGCAGGTGACACAAGCGCCACTGCAGGAGGCTTCCAGGATACTGGAACGTATGCGCGAGATGGCCGTCGCTGCAGCCAACGGTCATCTCCAGGACTCCCAACGCGAAACCCTGGATGCCGAGTTCAACCAGTCTCGTTCGGGTATCGATCGGTTGATTGTCGCGACACGCTACAACAATGACGCACTGCTGGCGGGACAGATTGCCGTTGACGAAGCGGGGTCCACCGCCGTAACAGACGAGGTTGACACCGGCGTCACCAAAGTGGAGCTGTCCGGGGCTGATCAAGGTACTTACACCTTCGCTGATTCTGATCAGGATTCGAAAATAACGCTAGGTAACGGGGTTGTCTCGCAGAGCTTGGATCTGTCGACTCCTCTCGACAACGGACGGGTGGCGGCCGGTACCAAGCTGATTGCCAACTTCGATCGTCTCGGGATTCGCGTGACGCTCAGCGGTGACGGTGGCTCATCTGAGGGCGCCTACCAGTCAGGTGACCTCGCCGGCAAGTCGCTGGTTGTGGGGGAAGGGCAGAGCAGGCATTTCCAGATTGCTCCCACCAACGAATCGCAGAAACAGCTCAGCTTCGAGCTACCCGACCTGAGGGCAAGCGGGGATACGCTGGATCTGGAGTCGGTTTCCATCAGTAGTCAGCTGAGCGCGCGTGAGGCCCTGGCCAAAATCGATTTCGCCATCGAGAAGCTGTCGCGCGAGCGAGGCAGGATAGGCGCTTTGCAGAATCGCCTGGGGTACAGCATCCAATTCAGCGAAAACGAAATTGAAAGCATCCAATCATCCGAATCGGCCCTCCGCGACTCTGATATCGCTCTGGAAACCTCCAGGCTCAGCAAAGCTCAGATTCTGTCGCGTAGCAGCAGCGCGATGTTGACGCAGGCGTTCGTCAATTCGCAGAGAGCCCTTCAGCTTATCTAGCGAGAGTCGCGGCCGCGATCATTTTTTCTTCGACGTGGGAAAGACGATCGCGAAGCAGGTCCCGCCTGCCGCACTCATCTCGATCTCGCCGTCCAACTGGTCAACCAGGCTGTTGACCAGACGCAGGCCCAACGACGACGTGTTGCGGAAATTGATCTCTGTTGGAAATCCGACTCCGTTGTCGCGTACTGTCAATTCCAGCCCATCGTTCGCCACCGGTTCAAGTTGCACAACGATCTCGCCACAGCTCTCTGATTGAAAAGCGTACTTGAGGGCGTTGGACACCAATTCGTTGACGATGAGTCCGCAGGGGATGGCTTTGTCGACATCCAGGTACACTTCGTTGGCCTGCAGTCGCAGATTCACATGACGAGAGGTGAGTCCGTAGCTTTGAGCCAGGTCGTTCGTCAGCGTGCTCAGATATTGTGCCGCGTCGATGCGGGCAAGGTCTTCAGCACTGTACAACCGCTCGTGTATCATCGCCATCGACCGTACGCGATTGCGGCACTCGCGAAACATCTCCAATACCGTCTCGTCAGTCGTCTCGCCAGACTGTAGGTCGAACAGACTGGAGATGATCTGCAGGTTGTTCTTGACGCGGTGATGGATCTCCTTGAGCAAGACTTCCTTCTCCTCCAAGGATGCCTTGATTCGGGCCTCCGTCATCTTGCGCTCTGTGATGTCACGCAGCAGGGCGATGATGCAAGATGGGTGATCCGCGGAAAGCGACAGTTCGGACGCGGAAATCTCGATTTCCAGCTGGCGTCCAGTTCGTGACTGGCACACAACCTCACCTATCCAACCGTGCCCTTGTTCCAAAACCGACAAAGCGAAGGCCTGCAAGCGAGTCATGTCGTGTGGGAAGATGACGGAGATCGGCAGGGTCAACAGTTCCTCGCGCCGATATTCGAGCATGTCACAGGCCCGAGTGTTGACGTCCAGGGTCTCGTTCAAGTCCGGGTCGATCAAAAAGATGGCATCATTGGAGTGCTCGAAAATCTTGCGGAACAGCATATCGCTGCCAGCGTCCACCGGCAGCGACTCCGCCGTTGCCCGATCATCTTCAGGCGGCAGGCCTTCTAGCTTGGCGATCTGCTGTTGCAGTTGCGCGATCTGCTGCTGCAGGTCAGAAATTGAGGGGCGCTCTTCCATGATGTCCTAACTCTATGTGCTGGAAGGAGCAACACTACAGGCACTGCGGCTTGTTGTCAATCGCTCGCCGGTCTATTTTTGTCCGTAGTCAACGCCGGAATGGGAGCGATGTTCGAGTCGATTTCAGAGGTTTCAGCTGACGATATTCTGACAAAAGTCCTGGCTTTTCGCACTCAGTGGCAGGAGTTCGAAAAGCCCGACGACGTGAATGCGTTGGTACAGATTTTTCCACATGTCAACGTGCGGAAGGGCTACGTGCTGGATTACATCCAGGAGAAGACGGATGACGGGGTGGTACTGCCGATCCAGCCGTTCGCTCGCCCGGACGACGACGACTCGTGGATTCCGATGTCGGATCCCGATGCGCCACTCGAGCGCGACGATCTGGTTGATCAGCTATACCGGTACCTGGAGTTCGAACTGAGTCCCCAGGGGTTGTTCGAGTACACCTTCTTCGTGATCGAATTGTGGTCCATGCGGGCGAGTCGACACGCGGCTGAGTGGCTGGAGTCGACGCCCATTTTCACCGGGGTGCGTTTCGATGAGATTCTGGATCGGGCGCAGAAGGTGAATGATCTAAAGAGACCGCAAACATTCGGCCCGATGTGCCGGATCGATGGCAAGGGGGGCAGGGTGCGATTTCTCGTGCACACACCGATCGCCTGGGAGAGGGTCTACTATCTGGAATCGATGGTGTTCGGGGACGGGTTCGTCGATCAAGAAGCAGGTGAGATCATCGCCGACATGGGATCCGGCGAGCTCTTCTAGTTACTATATAAAACGGTCCAGGCCGAGACGCTGGCGGCGGATGCTGCGCTGACCCTCGTCGTCCTCTTCTTTTTCTTTGTCTTCCTCTTCCTCCATCGCTTTTTGGGCCATGTAGCTGAGCCTGGCGTGATAGTCCCGCAGCTGTTTGAAATCGTCCTGCAGCGGACTGAGTTCACGACGCCTCTGAGCAATCTCCTCGATCCTCACCGGTATGCCGGCTGCGAGCACGCTGATTTCGGCTTCGAGCTCGTTCATGCGCTTGTACAACGGACCGCTATGGCGTAGAAACGAGAGCACCGAATGGACGAGGATGAACAGAGAAATGGTAAACACCGCGCAGAAAATGACCTCAGAACTAAAGATGATTTCGAACGCGTCTCTGTCGAGAAAATCGAGCATTCAGTGCACGATACCGGTGAAGGGGATTGATAGCAGCAGGGACGGTTGACCTGTTGCTAACGATAGAGAGATGCAGCTTCTTAGGCAAAAGATGGGCTGCGCCAAACAAGCATTACTTGGGTATTGTATAGGATGACGCAGACGAGCAGAAAGGAAGACAGGTGAAGAGCTCCCAGGTGGCGAACGGCAATGGCAGCCATTCCGAAACCCGATCCGAACAGCGCCAAGACACGGAGCCGCCGATGCCTTCGACCAGGCGGCAGGCGACCCCGGTTGAACTGGCTGCCCTGCTGATGGAGGCGGTGTGTGTGGCAGGCTCTTCTGAACAGGAGGCCGTCGAAGAGATGGCGCAGATCGTCGAGGTTCCGACACAGGCCATGCTTTCGGAACTCATGTTCCTGCGTGCATTCGCTGTTGAGTTTGGAGCCGAAATGGCGTTGGGGGACTCAGAGGGAAAACGGGCGATCTTCGAGCGCTACTACCATCACTGGGAAATGATTGCCAATAAAGCCGACGGCAATCTGATAGAAGACTTACATGAGCGGTTGGATTACTACACCAACGCCGTGCACGCACCCACATCCGAAGTTTCTGGATTGACCGGACAGATCGGTGTGGCTTTCGCCGAACGATGCCAGGCGCACGAGGAAGGCCGTGAAGATCTGGCCATGCTCGGTGGATCGCTGTTCGCCGCTTTGTTCGACGAGACTGCCGAACTGCTGCAGAGCATTGAAATCCTGCCCTACGATTCGGACTGAAACATCCTCGTGCGCATTCGCGAACACAGACTGTCGGGAGAGGGCATCGGGCACGCCGACTCACCCAATCGAGGTGGCCACTTCGGTCCCGGGGACCTCGACACCATCATCATCCATTATACTGCCGGCGCCAACGCCCAGTCGGCGATCGATACCCTGTGTGATACCGAACGCAAGGTGTCGGCGCATCTGGTCGTTGCCCGAGACGGGACCGTCACCCAGCTGCTCCCCTTCGACACCGTCGGCTGGCACGCAGGCAAGAGCACATGGCAGGGTCGCAGCGGCCTCAACGACTATTCCATCGGCATCGAAGTTGACAATCCTGGTCGTCTGCAGCTCCGCGACGGGGGGGACTATCTATCCTGGTTCGGTAAGGCCTACGCCGAAGAAGATGTTGTCGAGGCCATTCATCGCAACGAATCGGTATCCTCTCACTGGCACAGCTTTCCAGCGGTGCAGGTGGCTGTGGTGGAGCAGCTATGTGCACTGCTGGTGAGACACTACGGAATTTCGCAGATACTCGGCCATGAGGAGATCGCCCCCGATCGCAAAGACGACCCCGGCCCCGCGTTTCCCCTCGACGACCTGCGCGATCGGCTCTTGCCGCAACCGGCGATTGACCTCGAACGTCCAGCACTCAGTTCAACAACGGTAGAGACGATGAAGATCACGGCGATCAAACCAATTCTCGTCCGCGAGGGCACTCATAATTATGGTTTCGTCAAAATCGAGACCGACTCCGGCCTATACGGACTCGGCGAGATCGGCCTGGCCAGCAGGGTCGGTGCGGCGGCCGAGGTCTTGCATGCCTTCAGCGTCGACCTGGTCGGCCAGGATCCGTTTCGTATCGAGCACCTGTGGCAGGTGATGTTTCGGGGAGGGTTTTTCCCCGGAGGACTGGTGCAGACGGCGGCGGTCAGTGCCGTAGACACGGCGCTGTGGGACATCAAAGCGAAGGCACTTGGCGTTCCCGTGTACGAACTGCTCGGTGGTAGAGTCCGGGACCGGGTGGTGTGTTATCCCCATGTTTCCGATACCGGCGACCTCGATGCCCTAGTCACGGCCTGTCATGAAAAAGTCGACGAGGGATGGAAGTTCCTGCGCTGGTCGGTGAACGATCCGGCCGGAGCGGAGCTGTTGGAGTCGACCAGGGCAGTCAACCACGGAATCGAGGCGGCTCGGGCAGTACGGGAAGCAGTTGGCGATGAGGTGGAGATTCTCATCGACGTGCATACCAGGTTGGATCCCCCGGCCGCCATTCAGTTTTGCCGCGGCGTGGAGGAGTTCCGCCCATTCTTCGTGGAGGATCCGCTGCGCAGTGAGAATCCGGCGAGCCTCAAAAATCTGCGTCGGCAGACTTCGGTGCCCCTTGCCATAGGTGAGCAGTTCGCTGGCAAGTGGGCTTTCCGCGAAGTCATTGAAGAGGAACTGATGGATTATTGCCGGCTGGATATTTCTCTGTGCGGCGGGTTTTCGGAGGCGCGCAAAATCGCTGGTTGGTGCGAAACCCACTACATTGCTATTGCACCCCACAATCCCCTCGGACCAGTGAACACGGCGGCCAGTCTGCATCTGTGTCTGGCGAGTCCCCTGGTCGGTGTACAGGAGCTACCCAGGGTTCCGGGTTCGGTGCTGAAGGATGTGTTCAGCACCCAAGTAACCTTCGACGACGGCTACCTGTCGGTCCCTGATTCTCCGGGGCTGGGCGTCGAGATCGACGAGACGATGGCAGCCGAAGGACGTTTCGAGGTGGCACAGGATGGAGTGTATCGCATGAGCCGGGATGACGGCTCATTCACAAACTGGTAATCCCATGAAGCCTTTCAGGACCACGCGACTGTCGACGATGCTGGCCTTTGGCGCCATCCTGGTTGGCGCCGCTACCGCTCCGGCGCCCGCGCAATGGCCCGGTTGGAGAGGACCGCATCAAAGCGGTGTATCACTCGAGACCGGGCTGGTCGATACCTGGAGCGTCGATGGCGACGGCCAATTGTGGAAGGTGCCATTCACAGGACGGTCCACTCCTGTCATCGTCGATGGCAGGGTCTGCGCACTCGGGCGCGTTGGCGAGGGCATTAAAAGGCAGGAACGCACCGCTTGCTACGATGCCTTCACCGGCGAATTGCTGTGGGAGCATCGCTTCAACGTCTTCCACACCACGATTCCCTTCAACAGAGTCGGCTGGTCGAGTCCGGCGGCTGATCCCGAAACGGGCAACCTCTACGTCCACGGCGTCCAGGGGTTGTTGCTGTGCTACGACAGAGACGGCGAGGTCGTCTGGTCGCGCTCGTTGACCGAAGAGTTCCGCCGCATCTCCGGTTATGGCGGTCGCATCCACACGCCAGTCGTGGATGGCGACCTGGTCATCGTCAGCTTTCTCAACAGCAGCTGGGGTGAACAGGCTGTGCCGCGGCATCGTTACTTCGCTTTCGACAAGCGCAGTGGCGACGTCGTCTGGATTTCCACACCGGGTGGTCGTCCACTTGATACGACCTACTCGACTCCGGTGATGGCCCAGATCGATGGCCGCCGCCTGCTCATCGGCGGCAATGCCGATGGCGCCGTGTACGGGATTGAAGTCCACACCGGTCGCAAAGTGTGGGGTTTTGGTCTCAGTAACAGAGGCCTCAACGTATCCGTCGTGGTCGCTGGAGATCGAGTCTACGCCGCGCACAGCGAGGAGAATCTGGACACGACCACCATGGGGCGCGTCGTCTGCATTGACGGTAGCGGAACCGGCGACCTGACGGCCAGCCATGAGGTCTGGCGCGCTGACGGCGTACCGGCCGGCTACACCTCGCCTGTCGTTCATGATGGCCTGCTCTACATCGTCGACAACTCGGCCAACCTGCACTGCCTGGATGCGACCAGCGGCGAGGAACAGTGGGTACAAAATGTCGGCCGGGTGGGCAAGGGATCGCCTGTGTGGGCGGATGGCAAATTGTTCGTCCCCGAAGTGAATGGCACGTTGAAGATCCTGGACGTCAGCGAAGACGCGGCATCCGTCCTCGACAGTGACCAGATCACCACGTCGGATGGTCGAGCCGCCGAAATTTTTGGCTCACCTGCGGTAGGCTACGGCAACGTCTACTTCGCCACCGAAGAGGGGCTGTACTGTCTGGGCAACGGGAATGACAAGCCAGCGGTTCCAGCGTCTGATGTGGCAACGGCAGCGGTTTCCCCGAATCATCCAACTCACATCCAGATCGTGCCGGCGGAAGTGCTGATGCCCTCCGGGGCGACGGCGCGCTTCGAAGTGAGGGGATTCGATGACACCGGATCGCCCGTCTCCATGAGCGAGGACGACAACCTGGAGTGGGCGCTGGAAGATCTGTCAGGCAGCCTAGACCGTGGAGTCTTCACGGCAACGGCTGGTCGCTCAGTCGGCACCATCGTGGTGCAGCTCAAAGGGAGTTCGGCAACCAGTCGTGCTCGAGTTCGAGTGGTGCCTTCCGGTGACCAGGCAGAGACGTTTGACAGCATGAGCGCTGAAGCCGGATCCAACCCGGCTCCCGCCTCCTGGATCGGCTCCGGAGGCGGCAAGTTCTCCGTCGTCGACCTTGACGGAGAGCGCGTTCTCATGAAGGGTCTGGCCAAACGGGGCCTGCAGCGGTCGAACGTCTACATCGGTCCTCCGTCGATGTCCGGTTACACCGTGCAGGCGGATGTCATGGGGACGCAGGGCAAGCGCAATCGTCCCGACGTCGGGCTGATCGCGCAACGCTACACCCTCGACCTGATGGGAAACCATCAGCGGCTGCAGGTGCGGTCATGGGCGGCGGCTCTTCGCATGGAGAAGACCATCGATTTTGTCTGGGAAATGGGCGTGTGGTACACGGTGAAGATGCGGGTCGACACCGAGTCCGGGGAGGCCGTCGTTCGCGGAAAGGTGTGGAGGAGGGACGCGGATGAGCCGGAACAATGGACGATCACGGCCACGGATCCCCTGCCCAATCGCCAAGGTAGTCCGGGACTCTACGGTTACTCAGCGGCACTGCTCTACTATGACAACGTGATGGTGGCGGCAGACTAAACGAGCAATCCCGACTCGCAAGCGGAAGAGAAAGACGACATGACGCAGCGCCTATCGCACAAAGACACCATAGTAGCAATTGTCTCCCTGCTGGTGGGAGTGGTCGACGTGGGCTCCGACGATGCGGCGATGTGGGGCTTTACGACGGAGCGCAACATGGTCGCATCGGCCAGTGGACTACCGGTTAATTGGAACACGGAAACCGGCGCTGGCATTCGCTGGAGCGCCCCACTGGGCTCGCAGACCTACGCCGGTCCGTTGATCTACGGAAACCAGGTGTTCGTCGGTACCAACAACCAGGGCCTGCGCAATCCCGCACTGGTCGGCGATCGGGGAGTGGTGATGGCCTTCGGTCGTGCCGATGGCCGTTTTCAGTGGCAAGCCACCCACACCAAACTTGCGGCCGGACGCGTCAACGACTGGCCCCGGCAAGGCGTGTGCTCGACGCCCTTTATCGAAGACGGCCGTGTCTATTACATATCGAATCGCTGCGAAGTCGTTTGCATTGACGCCGAGGGATTCGCCGACGGAGAGAACGACGGGCCGTTCATAACTGAAAAAGACACTACCGGAATTGATGCGGATGTGATTTGGAAGATGGACATGATGGAGGAACTCAATGTCTTTCCGCACAACCTGGCAACCTGCTCGCCGGTCGGGGCCGGGGACCTGCTTTTCGTCGTTACATCAAATGGCGTTGACGAAGGCCATGTGGCCATCCCCTCTCCCTTTGCCCCCAGCTTCATCGCCGTGAACAAGCACACGGGTGAGGTGGTATGGGAAGATGCTTCGCCCGGTGAGGGGATCCTGCACGGACAGTGGTCGAATCCAGCTTACGGCATCGTCAAGGGCAAGGCACAGGTGGTCTTTCCCGGAGGAGACGGATGGGTTTACTCATTGGAACCTCTGACAGGCAAACTCATCTGGAAATTTGACTGCAATCCGAAGGACTCCGAGTGGGAGCTGGGCGGACGTGGCACCCGCAACAACATCGTTTCAACTCCCGTCATCCACGGCGACCGGGTCTACGTCGGCGTGGGTCAGGACCCTGAACACGGTGAGGGGATCGGTCATCTGTGGTGCATTGATGCGACAAAAACAGGAGACATCACTGACAGTGGTGGTGTGTGGCACGTTGGCGGGGAGGATTTCCACCGGACCATGTCGACGGTTTCCATACAGGACGGCCTCCTCTACGCGGCCGATCTTTCGGGTTTCGTCTACTGCCTTGATCTCCAAACCGGTAAGAAGCATTGGGTCTACGACAGCTTCGCCGCAGTCTGGGGCTCGACCCTGGTGGCCGATGGCATGGTCTATGTCGGTGACGAGGACGGCGATGTCGCCATACTGAAGGCCGGAAAAACGCTGGAAGTCTTGAATGAGATCAACATGGGTAGCTCCATCTACACGACTCCCGTGGTCGAGGACGGCGTCCTGTACATCGCTTCCAGGAACCGCTTGTTCGCCATCGAAGGTGAGTAATGCAAAGGCCAGGTTCAATCGGCGAGGCAAGCGTGCACCTCGACCAGCACGTGCGCGAGATCGTGCAATGGCACTTCGATCCGGCCACTGGATGCGACTTCTGGCTGGATTTCGCCAAGGGGTTGGACTTTGACCCCCGTACCCAGATCAACTCTTACGACGATCTGCGACGCCTCGGTCATTTCGAAGACTCGTGGTTGCGCGGTGGACCGGTCCGACGCTGGGTGCCCCGCGCGTACGCCGACGAACCGGTCTACGTGTTCGAGACTGGCGGATCGACAGGGGTACCCAAGAGCCGTATCAACGTCCACGATTTCAAACTCGACTACGAGCGCTTCAGTGAGTTTCTCCCAGAGGACGGCTTCCCACACGGAAGTGACTGGCTCATGGTCGGTCCGACTGGACCGCGGCGACTGCGTCTGGCCGTCGAACACCTGGCGCAGATTCGGGGTGGTATCTGCTTCTTCGTCGACCTCGATCCGCGTTGGGTCAACGTCCTCATCAAGCAGCAAAAAACCCAGGAGTTGGAAGCCTACAAGAGTCATGTCGTTGACCAGGCGCTGAAGATCCTGCGGGCGCATGATTCCATTCGCTGTCTGTTCACGACTCCACGTCTGCTGGAAGCCCTGTCTGAGAAGATCTCGCTGCCCAAGGCCGGCATCACCGGCATCTTCTGCGGCGGCACGGAAATGGACGCGCAATTCCATCGTTTCGCGCGCGAAGAGCTAGTCCCGGGTATCGAGTTCATTCCAACCTACGGCAACACCCTGATGGGTCTCGCGCACTGTAAGCCGTTCGATCCAGCCGATGACTACGCCATCATTTACTACCCGCCGCAACCTCGAGCCGTTATCGAGTTGGTTGATCCGCAGGATACCGAGCGGCAGGTCGATTACGGTGAGACCGGGCGCGTTATGTTGACGACGCTGACGAAGGAATTCTTTATGCCGCGGTTTTTGGAGCGGGATGAGGCGGAGCGGGCTGAGCCGATTGAGGAGTATCCGTGGGATGGAGTGCGGGATTTGAGGTTGCTTAGTGAGTTGAGGGAGTCGGTTACTGTGGGGGTGTACTAGGGGTGGGTCCGCGTGTTGGTGGGCTCGTCCCCGTGTGCTCCTTGCCCGCGGCGGGCTTCGTCGCGGCTTCGGGTGATACTCCCCCGGAAAAATGGACACCGTCAAGCAGCAAGTTTGGTTGAATGCTGCTCGAATGCTGCGGGTGTTGCGTAATCCAGGGTGGAATGACTCCTTTCTCGATTGTAAAAAATCTCGATGTAGTCGAACAGGCTGCGATACGCGGCCCGGTAGTTGAGCCAGTGTTCGTGGTAGGTCAACTCGGTCTTGAGCAGATGGAAGAAGGACTCAGCCACGGCGTTATCCCAGCAGTCGCCCTTACGGCTCATACTCTGCACAAAGCCGTGTTTGCTGACCCAGTTAGTGAACGCGGTGCAGGCGTATTGAACGCCGCGATCGGAATGGATGATCAGACCCCTCGGCGGACGACGTTGAGCTACAGCCCGCTGCAGCGCGACCAGCGCCACGCGGTGATCCAGTGCCGAGCTCAACGCCCAACCCACCACGCGCCTGGAGTACAGGTCGATGACGACGACCAAATACAACCAGCCGCGACCGACGCTGAGGTAGGTCAGGTCGCTGACCCACACTTGATTGGGGCGCTGTGCGGTGAAATCGCGCTGCAAACGGTTCGGCGCCACCGCAAATCGATGTTGCGAGTTGGTCGTCACCTTGAAACGGCGTCGCACAATCGAACGCAGACCCAACACACGCATGCGCCGTGCAACGCGATTCTCGCCCACCTGCCAGCCTCCGTCTATCAGGGCGCGGGTGATCTTTGGGCTACCGGAGCGCCGCTTGCTGGCTTCAAACAACTTGTTGATCTCGACATCCAGTCGCCGAGTCTGCTCAGCTCGAGGACTGATCGGGCGCTGCTGCCAGGCGTAGAAACCGCTACGCGACACCCGCAGCACGCGACACAACATAGTGACCGGGTACATCGCCTTCTCCACCTCGATGAAGCGATACCTCATCTGGACTCGTTGGCGAAGAAGGCCGCCGCCTTTTTTAGGATATCTCGTTCCTGGGACACCCGCGCCAGCTCACGCCGCAAACGGCGGACCTCCTCGTCGTGATCACCTAAATGGCCGGTACCTGGGAAGGCTTCATCTCCTTGGACCTTCAATTCTCTCTTCCAACGACTGATAATGCCTGCACTTAAACCCAATCGTTGCTCGACCCCTCGGGCCGATACCCCTTCTTCTGCGGCCAGGCGAATGGCCTCGAGCTTAAACTCACGATCATACTTGCGTGACATAAGAACACCTCCTGCCAGAAATTTAACTTGGCGCTTCGAGGTGTCCACTCTCTTGGGGAAGTATCAGCAAACCAGCAGAAACAAGAGTGAAGTTGCAACGTCAAAACCAGAGACATCACCAAACACCAACGGCAAGCACCTAAGACGTCAACAGAAACACCAAGACGGTACCAAGGAGAGCAACAAACAAGAACAAGACCGACTGGCAGTTTAGGAAAGGGCTGAACCAACACCATCAACGGCAACGGTATATGGCAAGACTATCCCCCACTCAATCGATATTTGAGCAATCGGAAATGGTATCACCAGAGTCACAGGTGAGTAGCTGAATGCTGCACATTCCGATTCTCAGAGCTGGGACTCCTTACAGAAGCCTGAACCGGACTACTCTTCTCAATATCCGCACGGGGGAGGGGGTGGCTGAGGTTAGTCAGGCGAATCGTGGGTTGATCGCCAGGGATCTGGCGATGGCGGCGGACAACCAGAGTGCTTCTGATGAGCTGAGTTCGAAGGATCTCATTGAGATCTGCGGCAAAGCAGCCGATTTGTTCATGTCAGCGGAGTTGCCGCTTGGGGAGGACTCGATTCAGTCTGCGGACGAATACGTTTCTCAGCTGTCATCAACCACTGGGTTACCTGTCACGTTGTGCCGGCGCAACATGGAGAAGATCCGCGGTGTGCTGGTGGAGATGACGACGGTATTGGGGGGGCTGACGCGGGATCTGGATTTGGAGATTCTGCGGGAGGGGTGGGGTCAGCACAATGGGCGCATGTTGAGTTATCAACGTCAGGCGGATGCGCTTGGGGCGGTGTTGCCGAACAACTCACCGGGTGTGCACACGCTGTGGCTGCCTTCGATTCCGTTGCGGGTGCCGGTAGCACTCAAGCCAGGGCGGGAGGAGCCGTGGACGCCGTACCGGATCGCGCAGGCGTTTATGGCTGCGGGGTGTCCGCCATCGGCTTTCAGTTTCTACCCTGCCGACTACTCGGCGGCAGCGGAGATCTTGTTGCGTTGCGGTCGTTCGCTCCTGTTCGGCGGAGACGCTACGGTGGCGCCGTGGAAGCTGGATCCTCGGGTGGAGGTTCATGGCAGCGGTCGCAGCAAGATCGTCTTTGGTTCGGATGCGGGCGGTGTTTGGCATGACCATATCGACTTTCTGATGCAGTCGATTGCTGGGAACAGCGGGCGTTCCTGTATCAACGCCTCGGGGGTGTGGACGCCCAAGAGTGGGGCGGAGATTGCGGAGGGATTGGCACGGGAGCTTCTGAGTCTGCGGCCGATGTCCCTGGTTAATCCTGCAGCCGAACTGGCGGCTTTCGCGAACGCCGACATGGCGCGGCGCATTTCCGATTCCATCGATGGCATGTTGAAGGCTCCGGGGGCCGAGGATGTCAGTGCGCGCCTGGGACGTGGTGATCGGGTGGTCGAACTTGACGGGTGCACTTTTTTGCAGCCGACAGTCATACACTGCACCGACGCTGACCATCCGCTGGCGAACCTCGAGTACCTGTTTCCCTTCGTCGCCGTCGTCGACGCAAGTCACGAAGACATCATCCAGCGGGTGACACCTTCTCTCGTGGTGAGTGCGGTCACCGATGATGAGTCCCTGCGTCAGCGGCTGCTGCAATGCCCGGGAATCGACCGCTTGAACTTCGGTCCCATGCCAACGAATCAGGTTTCATTCGATCAACCACACGAGGGCAACCTCTTCGAGCATCTCTACCGGCAGCGCTCGTTTGTCTGCAAAAGCTGACAACAGCCACCCACGGGTCATCCTCGGGGCGGGAGGGCTTTCGCGCCTGGGAGAGTTGGCCGCCGATCTCGGCGGCCGCAATGCCTTTCTTGTGAGCGATGAAGGTGTCGCAAAGGCGGGCATCGTGGACGTGGCCTTGTCCTCTCTGCACTCAGCATCCATTGACTGTTCGGTTTTCGATGGCGTCGCAGAGAATCCGACGACCCACCATGTCGAGGAGGCGACGGCGCAGGCGCGGCAACTCGGCGCAGAGATCACCATCATCGGTCTCGGCGGTGGCAGCGCCATGGACTGCGCCAAGGGGGTCAACTTTCTGCTCAGTAACGGTGGCCGTATGGAAGACTACCGGGGCGATGGCTTGGCATCCAAGCCGATGTTTCCATCCATCGGCGTGCCGACGACGGCCGGAACAGGCAGTGAAGCCCAGCGCTTCGCACTTATCTCAGCCGCGGACAGTCACGAGAAAATGGCTTGCGGAGACTCGCGGGCCCGGTTCCGGGCCGTCATCCTGGATGCCGAGTTGACGCGCACGGTGCCACTTCCAACGCGCAGGGCCGTCGGCGTGGACGCCCTTTCTCATGCCATTGAAAGTTTCGTCTCCACGACAGCGCGACCACAGTCGCGATTCCTGTCGTCGGAAGCCCTGCGGTTGCTCGACGCGAGTTTCAGGGACAGCCTCAATGACGCGCCAGGTACCGCCACGCGGGCGCGCATGCTGCTCGGGGCGCATTGGGCGGGTGCCGCGATCGAGCGGTCTATGCTAGGGGCGACCCATGCGTGCGCCAATCCGCTGACGGCTCGGTACGGAATCGTCCACGGCGTGGCCATCGGGGTGATGTTGCCGCACGTCATACGCTTCAACGCCGAAACCTGCTC
Organism: Candidatus Latescibacterota bacterium; assembly: GCA_965248265.1. Lineage (GTDB taxonomy): Bacteria > Latescibacterota > UBA2968 > UBA8231 > UBA8231 > CBDFJF01. Next base: position 2,794,181 of record CBDFJF010000001.1, on the reverse strand, counting down.
GGCTGACTACGCCCAGTTGGCACAGGTCCTGGACTCACCAAGGCGAGGTTCGGTGACGGCCCTGCTCAAGCGCGTCGAAACGTTGTTGCAGGAGGCATCGATGCCGACAGGCCTCAGTGATCTTGGTGTGCCGGCGGGTGACCTTCCCAGACTGGCGTCCGAGGCGGCGTCCCAGAAGACGGCGCAATTCAACCCGCGGCCGGTAACGGATGCAGAGATTCTGAACCTCTACAAGGCGGCCTCTTGAGACGCTGGTTGCAAATCCTGACAGTTCTCACCGCTCTGCCGGTGGTACCCGTCAAGGCTGATTCCACTTCGTGGGCTCTTTTCCGCGGCGATCATCGTCAAAGCGGCCGTGCCCTCAGTGCACTGCCCCAGGGGCTGGAGCTGTTGTGGGCGGTTCGGCCAACAGCTTCAGACAGCAGTCGTGCACCTCCCGGGATCGAGTCGACGGCGGCGATCTGGAATGGCACGGTGTACAGTGGCAATCTCGACGGTCACCTCTACGCCCTGGATCTGAGTTCGGGAGAGCCGCGGTGGACCTTTGCTGCCCGCGATGAGATTAAGTCATCCGCCGGAGTCGCTGAGGGACGCCTGTTCTTCGGAGACGAGTCGGGCAGGTTTTACGCTCTGGATGCACTCAGCGGCGAACTGTTGTGGACCTTCGATGCCGAGGCCGGCATCACATCGTCGGCTCATCCATGGGGTGACCGGGTCATATTCGGCAGTTACGACAGTCGAGTGTACTGCCTGTTTGCCGCCGACGGTCAGCTGGTCTGGCGAGCTGAGACTGAGGGCTATGTGCACGGCACGCCGGCCATCTTCGATTCAACCGTCGTGACGGCAGGTTGTGACGGATTTCTGCGCCGACTCGATCTTTCAGACGGCAGCGAAGAAGGCGTCGTCCAGGTTGGCGGCTACGTGGCGGCCAGCTGTGCCATCGATGATTCGGGGACCACTTATTTCGGCACCTTCGGGAATCAGGTGCTTGCCGTCGACCTTCTGACTGAGACGGTTCGCTGGCGCTATCAGCATCCCCAACGGCGACAGCCGTACTACGCTTCAACCGCGATAACGGCGGACCTGGTTGTGGCAGCCGGTCGGGATCGGACCGTGCATGGGTTAGACCGAAAGACGGGGCAGCCCCGGTGGCTGTTCGATGCGGGCGCCCGGGTCGATTCGTCTCCAGTGATTTCCGGTGAACGTCTTTTTTTCGGATCTTCTAAGGGATCCGTTCACGCTCTTGATGTAGGCACTGGCACGGAGCTCTGGAGCTACGACACCGGGGCAACCATCGTAGCCTCGGCTGCCGTCGCGGATGGCCGCCTGGTAATCGGTAGCGAAGACGGCGTCCTCTATTGTTTCGGCAACCCGGACTGATTCCCCTTGAGTGAAATCAAACCCGAGCCCGCTACCACCAGGCTCGATGACATTCTCTCCGACACCGAGGTCGGCAGCGTCTTCGTGTCGAACTATCCACCCTATTCGTTCTGGTCGGAAGAACAGGTGGGAGCGGTAGCCGAGGCGCTGAACTCGGAGCCTGTGCACGCCACGGATCTCGGTCTCTACCTGCACATTCCATTCTGTCGCAAGCGCTGCAAGTTCTGTTACTTTCGCGTTTTCACGGACAAAAATGCGGCGCAGATCGACAGCTACCTGACAGCGCTGGTTGACGAAGTCCAGATGTACTTAGGGCGGCCCCGCATTGAGGGTCGCCCTCTGAAGTTCGTCTACTTCGGTGGCGGCACTCCCTCCTACATCAGTGCGCGTCACCTGCGCTCGCTGGTGAGCAAGTTGCACGACGTGCTTCCCTGGGATGCGGCCGAGGAGATCAGCTTCGAGTGCGAACCCGGCACCCTGACCGAGGCCAAGCTGGTGGCGATTCGGGAGGTTGGAGTCACGCGTCTAAGTCTGGGTGTGGAAAATCTGGACGATGCCATCCTGCGAGAGAACGGGCGCGCTCATATATCGGAGGAGGTTTACCGGGTCATGCCGTGGATCAGGCAGCAGGAGTTCGACCAGCTCAACGTCGATCTCATTGCCGGCATGGTTGGAGAGACCTGGGAGACGTGGCGTGACACTGTGCAACGGACCATAGATCTGGATGCCGACAGCGTCACTGTGTACCAGATGGAACTGCCCTACAATACAGTGTACTCCAAAGCGCTCACCGGCGATGGCAATGGCGACATTCGACCTGCTGATTGGCAAACCAAGCGCGAGTGGCATCAGTACGCGTTCGATCAGTTTCAAGCGCATGGCTACAGAGCCTCCAGCGCCTATACAGTGGTCAAAGAGACGCGGGGCGATCAGCGTTTCGTGTATCGTGATGCCCTGTGGCGCGGCAGCGATATGATCGGCGCGGGGGTGTCCGCGATCTCGCATATGGGTGGTGTCCATTACCAGAACAAGGACCGTTGGGACGACTACCTCGAAGCGCTGTCCCGTCACCAGCTACCCGTGAACCGGGCATTTGAGACCACGGCTGATGAGCGGCTGACACGTGAGTTGATACTGCAACTCAAACTCGGGCAGGTGCATCCCCAATACTTTCGGGAGCGTCACGGCGTCGACATCATCACCCGATTTGAGCAACCCCTACAGGCGCTGCAGTCCGAGGGCATGCTGGCCTTTGACGCCGACGAGGTTCAGCTCACAGCTGACGGGATGCTGCGTGTTGACCAGTTGCTGCCGGCCTTCTACGATGAGCGTTACCGAAACTCACGCTATACGTGATGACGACGGCACACTTCATCCACCGAAGTGCCTACGTGCGGGACATGTCCGAGATCGTCTGTTTGCAGTTGACCACCCCAGGTGATTGAGCTGACTTCAACTCCACACAGCAACATAGTTGCCTGCGAAGCGCTCGCGCGCGGGGAGTTGGAACAGCAGCAACTCGAACGGTTGCGGTCGCAGCTGACGATCATGCTGGAGGACAATCCTTTCTATCGCAATAAACTCCACGCGGCAGGGATACGGGCAGCCACGGATATCGCGTCCCTGGCGGACCTCACGCGCTTGCCGTACACGACCAAGGACGAGTTGTCCGAAGACCAGCAGGCATATCCGCCATACGGCACCAACTGCAGTCTGCCACACGAAGCCTACGCCCGTCTGCATCAGACTTCCGGGACCACGGGAGAGCGCCTGCGGTGGTTGGATACTGCCCAGAGTTGGAGCTGGTGGGGCCGCTGTTGGCAGGCCGTCTACCGCGCCGCCGGAGTCGGGGCTGACGACCGCATCTTTTTCGCGTTCTCGTTCGGGCCGTTCATCGGTTTCTGGAGCGCCTGCGAGGGGGCTTCCCAGCTGGGCGCGCTGGCGATTACGGGGGGTGGTATGTCTTCTCCTCAACGTCTACAGGCGATTCTCGCGAACCAAGCCACCGTGCTGGTCTGCACTCCGACCTACGCACTGCACCTGGCTGAGGTCGCACGGGGATTGGGTTTGGACATCGCCAACTCCGCCGTTCGCAGGACCATTCACGCCGGTGAGCCGGGGGCCAGTATTCCGGCTACCAAGAGCAAGATCGAACGGGCCTGGGGGGCTCGTTGTTTCGACCATGCCGGGGCGACGGAAGTGGGTGCCTGGGGATTCGAGTGTGAAGTCCAGGACGGCCTGCACGTGAACGAGAGCGAGTTCATTTGTGAAGTGCTGGATCCGCAGACGCAGCAACCCTGTGAAGAAGGGGAGTTGGTGATTACGAATTTGGATCGTACGGCAATGCCGGTAATTCGCTATCGCACCGGCGATCGGGTGCGCTGGCACCAACAGGACAATTGCCCGTGTGGAAGGACCTATCGCCGGCTTGCCGGCGGTGTCATCGGCCGTCTCGATGACGTCTTGATCATACGCGGTATCAACGTCTACCCCAGCGCCATCGAAAGCGCCGTGCGTCAGTTCGATCAGGTTGTCGAGTTCGCTGTCGAGGCCTTTTGCCAGGGTGAGATGGACGAGCTGTTGGTGCGAGTCGAGCTTTGTGATGGCGAATCGGATGATTCGGGGATTCTGCAAGGAAAGCTACAGCACGCGTTGCACACGAACCTGGGAATCCGCGCCGGCGTTGAGCTCGCCGGCCCCGGGGAACTTCCCCGGTTCGAACTCAAAGCGAAACGGGTTACCGATCGCCGCCCGCGTCCGCAAGGGTTTTGAGGGCCATGAAGGAAGGCGACATCAAAGACGGCTATGATGTCATCGTCATCGGCGGAGGACCAGCCGGCTCCACCGCAGCCACACTGGTCGCGCAACAGGGACACAGCGTTCTGTTGCTGGAGCGCGATGCCACCTCGCCATTCCAGGTTGGCGAGTCCCTCATGCCGGGGACTTACTGGACCTTCAAGCGGCTGGGGATGCTGGAGCGGCTGGAAGCGAGTTCGTTTCCGCGCAAGTACAGCGTCCAGTTCTTCGGGGCCTCCGGTCGCGGCTCGGCCCCGTTCTACTTCCAGGAGTTCGACCCGCACGACAGTGCGGTGACGTGGCAGGTCGTGCGCAGCGAGTTCGATGGCATGATGATGGAGAACGCGCGTGACAAAGGAGCCCATGTTGTCGAGGGAGTCCCCGTCCGGGAGGTTCTCTTCGACGGCGAGCGGGCCACAGGGGTTAGGGCGGTTGCCACGGATGGCGGTGAACGCGAGGTGAGCTCAAGGGTGGTCGTGGATGCCACCGGACAAAGCGCCCTGATCGCCCGTCGTCTGGGCGTGAAGAAGCTGGAACCAAGATTGAAAAAGGCTTCCATCTTCACCCACTTCGTCGGGGGACTCCGCGACGACGGCATCGACGAGGGGGCAACTCTCATCCTGCACACTCGCCACAAACAATCCTGGTTCTGGTACATTCCACTGCCCGACGATCGCGTCAGTGTCGGCGTGGTCGGGGCGCTCGACTACCTGCTGCGCGGGCGCGACGGCGATGCTGAAGAGATCTTCGCTGAAGAAGTAGCCCTGTGTGAGCCGATGCAGCAACGTCTGGCTGGTGCCCAGCGGATCATGCCGGCGAAGGTGACGCAGGATTTCTCCTACCGGGCGGATCGCATCGCCGGCGATGGCTGGGTCCTGGTTGGCGATGCGTTCGGGTTCGTGGATCCTATTTACTCTTCTGGCGTGTACCTGGCGCTGGTATCAGGCGAAATGGCGGCAGATGCCATCATCGAGGGTCTGGCCAGCGACGACACCAGCGCTGCCCAACTCGGCAAATTCGAACAGCACTACCTGCGAGGCATGGAAGCGGTGCGCCGTCTGGTGTACGCTTTCTACGAAGATGAATTCAGCTTCAGCGAGTTCCTGAGGCGGCATCCGGAATGCCGGCGTGGGATTGTCGATATTCTCAGTGGAAATCTGCAAACCGAGGATGTTCAGCGGGTGCTGGCCCCGCTCGGTGAAATGTGCGAAGTGCCTCCTCAATACGGGCAACAGATGGAGACGAGCAAACCATGAGCAATTCGGTCTCACGTGGGCTGCTCTACCTCATGGCCTTCCTCCTGTACCTGCTCCACAATGACCTGTGGTTGTGGCACGATGCCGGCCTGGTTGCCGGCTTACCCGTTGGTTTCGTCTACCACATCCTGTTCTGTTTGGCCGCCGCCGTGATGCTGACCCTGCTGGTCACTTACGCCTGGCCTGAACATCTGGAAGTCGACGAGGAGGATGACGAGGCGCCATGACGCTGACCATCATCATCCTCTACCTGTGTCTGGTAGTCGCCATCGGTAGCCTGAGTCACCGCCTCTTTCGCGGCACGGGGGAAGACTACTTCGTCGCCAGTCGCTCGATCGGTCCGTTCCTGCTGCTGATGTCGCTCTTTGGTACCAACATGACTGCCTTCGCCATTCTTGGCGCGTCAGGGGAGGCCTACCACGAGGGCATCGTTGTGTTCGGCCTGATGGCCTCGTCCTCGGCGTTGATCATTCCCTGCGTCTTCTTCTTCGTTGGCACTCGCGTGTGGGCATTGGGAAAGCGACTCGGTCTACTCACTCAAGTGCAGTACTTCCGCCAGCGTTGGGGCTCAGACTCGCTCGGACTGGCACTCTTCATCGTCCTCATTGCCCTGCTCATCCCCTACCTCCTCATCGGGGTGTCCGGTGGCGGCATCACCCTGCATCAAATCACCAAAGGCGATGTGCCGGAATGGGTCGGGGGACTGTTGGTTTGTCTCGTCGTCCTGACCTACGTCTGCTACGGCGGGCTGCGCGGAACCGCCTGGGCCAACGCCTTTCAAACACTCGTCTTCGTCATCCTCGGCGGGACCGCCTTCTTCTTCATTCTTCATCAGCACGGCGGACTGCATCAGGCGATGAAGACGGTATCCGAGAGTCATCCGGACCTCCTCATTCGCGGGGAGCAGATCAAGCCATTGAAGCTGCTGACCTACACCTGCATCCCTCTGTCCGTCGGAATGTTCCCGCACATGTTCATGCACTGGCTGACGGCTCGCCGCGCCCAGACCTTCCGGGTTCCGCTCAAGATCTATCCCATCTGTATCGCCGCCGTGTGGATCCCGAGTGTCACCCTCGGTATCATCGGCCGCATCGATTTTCCGAATCTCAAGGGTCCGGCAGCCAACTCGATTCTCATACGCGTCATCGACATGCACGCTCCCGAGATTCTGGCGGGCCTGCTCGCAGCAGGGGTATTCGCCGCGGTGATGTCATCACTCGATTCGCAGGTGCTCTCGATAGGGACAATGTTTACTCAAGACATTGTCCGCCACTACGGTTTTCGAGACCACATGAGTGAGCGACAGCAGGTGCTCTACGGCCGGCTCTTCGTCGCCCTCGTTCTCGTCGTCACCTACATCCTATCGCTGACGACGGACCGCAGTATTTTCAAACTTGGAGTGTGGTCCTTCACGGGTTTCGCCGCCCTCTTCCCCCTGGTTGCGGCCGCCCTGTTCTGGAGGCGCAGCACGAAGTACGGCGCTGCTGCGGCGCTGGTCACGGTGGCTTGCCTGTGGACCTACTTCTTCCAGATAGGATGGGAGTCCCCCGGTCACACCCTCGGCGACACCGGCATCATGCCCGTTGCCGTGATTCTGGCGGCCTCGACGGTGGCCATGATCGTCGGATCGCTACTCACTCGACCACCGGACAAGAGCGTCGTCGACCGGTTCTTTCCGTCAAACTGATGCGGGTCGCCTACATCGCCGCCGGGGCCGGGGGCATGTACTGCGGCAGCTGCATCCACGACAACACCCTCGCCGCCGCGCTGCTGCAACAGGGCACCGAGGTGACGCTGATCCCCACTTACACACCACTGCGCACGGACGAAGACGGCGTCAGCGTCGAGGGGAACATTTTTTACGGTGGCGTCAATGTCTTCCTCCAGGAGAAGCTGTCCCTGTTCCGCCATACACCACGGATGGTAGACTGGCTGTTTGACCGTCCGTCGCTGTTGCGCTGGGTGTCGAACACATTCAGTGCCAGCACCAGCGCCACAGACCTTGGAGGCCTGACCGTTTCCGTCCTCAACGGCGAGACCGGTCATCAGAAGAAGGAATTGCGGCGCCTGGTCGATTGGATCCGCGACGAGGTAAATCCGGACATCGTTCATCTCACCAATTCCATGTTCTCGGGCATGGCCCGTTACCTCAAGGAGCAGCTGGGCGTACCGGTCCTTTGCAGCATCCAGGGGGAGGAGCTGTTCCTCGACGCTCTGGTGGAGCCCTGTCGATCCGTCGCCCACACGACGCTCCAGGCCAGGTCGCAGGACATCGATGGCATCATCTCGCCCTGCCAGTGGTACTCCGATTTCATGAGTGACTACCTGGCGCTACCTGCATCGCGCTTTCATCTGGTGAAACTGGGGGTGAATCTGTCTGGATGCGGCGTCGCTGAGAATCGTCCCGATTCGCCCTTTACCATCGGCTATCTCGCTCGCATCGCCCCGGAAAAAGGTCTGCACCTTTTAGCGGATGCCTACCAGCTGGTGGCGCAGCGCGCCGCACCCGTCCCCGTGCGTCTGCGGGTAGCAGGCTGGCTCGGTCGAGGCGACCGGATGTACTATACGAAGGTGGTGGAGCGTCTTCGCTCTGCCGGACTTGAGGGTTCAGTGGAGTTCGTCGGCGAAGTCGATCGCGGCGACAAGCTGCGCTTTCTGCAGTCACTGGACATGCTCTCTGTCCCCACGGTCTATGAGGATCCGAAAGGTCTTTACGTTCTAGAGGCACTGGCCAACGGTGTCCCGGTGGTGCAGCCACGCCACGGGAGCTTTCCCGAGCTGATTGAGTGGACGGGCGGCGGCATCCTGGTCCAGGCCAACTCGCCCGAGTCGCTGGCGGAAGGGATCGAGCAGCTGTTGAACGATGCCCCAAGGCGCCGTGAAATCGGCAGCAGGGGAATGACAACCATCCATGAGTCGTTCTCAGCTCAGATCATGGCACGGGAAACACGAAGGGTCTACGAGCAGTTCGTCTGACGCAGCAACAAGAGAAAAGGGGAGGGGGAAATGACCTGGTATATCTTTGCAGGTATGAGTGTGTTGTGCTGGGGGACCTACGGCGTCCTCCTGCACACGGGCCAGATGGCGATGGGGGATCCGATCAACGGTCGCTACAAGGCCTTCCTGTTCGTCGGTCTGGCCTACCTGATGGCCGGTGTTCTGGGTTCACTGTTGATCCTCAAACTGAACGATGCCGATTGGAGTTTCGCCAGCAGGGGAGTGGTGTGGAGCACGGCAGCCGGCATTGCCGGCGCCCTTGGCGCCCTGGGAGTCATCCTGGCGTTCGGTGCCAAGGGCACGCCTCCGGTAGTGATGTCGATCGTCTTCGCCGGGGCACCCATCGTCAACGCCGTACTGGCGATGATCGTGCACCCGCCGGCCGGTGGGTTGGCCACGCTGAACTGGCCCTTTGTCCTCGGTATCGCCATGGCGGCCACCGGCGCCTGTCTGGTGACGCTGTTCCGGCCAACCTGATCGGAGGGATCTGGCTTCATGGCTCATGAATACGACACTCGGCGTCGCATCGAGTTCGTCGACACCGACATGGCCGGGATCGTTCACTTCTCCCGATTCTACGTTCTGATGGAGCAGGCAGAGCACGAGTTCCTGCGCTCGCTTGGGTTGTGTGTGCACGGGGGAGAAGATGAGGATGGCAACACCATCGGATGGCCGCGTCTGGCGTCGTCGTGCACCTTCTCCAACCCAGCCTATTTCGAAGAGGAACTCGACATCCACCTGACTGTCCGCCGCATCGGCGACAAATCGATGACCTACGAGTTTCTCTTTTCGAGAGGGGAGACTGAGATCGCGCACGGCGAATTGACCGTAGTCTGCTGCCGCTGCAACCCAGGTGAGGAGATGAAGGCGATCACCATCCCCCCAGGGATACGCGGCAAGATAGAAGCAAAGCCGGCCTGACAGCCACCGTGACCTTCATGGATCATCCATCGCGGCTTATGGATCATCGACCGGCCAGTCTGGAGGTTGCCTCTCTGTGCAAGGGCTTCGACCGCGGGCAAGATGAGGTACGGGTTCTCGAGGGCATTAGCTTCAGCTTGCAAGCTGGAGAGTCGATGGCGATAACCGGGCCCTCCGGTTCTGGAAAGAGCACCCTTCTCCACATCATCGGCACCTTGGAACCACCCAGCGACGGGCACATCGACATTGACGGCGAGGATCCTTTCTCTCTGCAAGAGGGTGCGTTGGCACGCTTCAGAAACCGGGGCATCGGTTTTGTCTTCCAGAATCATCAGTTGCTGCCGCAGTACTCCGTGCTCGAAAACGTACTCATGCCGGTGCTGGCCTTTGCTCGCATCGATGCCGATGCGCGTGCACGCGGGCTGGAATTGCTGGAGGGTGTCGGCCTGGAAGAACGGGCACACCATACGCCAGCCGAGCTTTCGGGTGGGGAATGTCAACGTGCGGCCGTGGCACGGGCCCTGATGAATCGTCCCGGGTTGCTCCTGTGCGACGAGCCGACCGGTAACCTCGACCACTCCACGGCCGAAGCTGTTGCCGGACTCTTGTTCGAGCTTCACCGGGCTGAGGATAACATGCTCATCGTCGTCAGTCATAGTATGGACATCGCCGCGCGCTGCGGCCGCCGGTTGGAGTTGAGAGACGGTCAGTGCTTCGAAGTCTGAGGTACTACCGCGGTCTGAGCGTGTCGGTGGCGCTCGGGGCCGCCGTGGCGACCTCTGTATTGACCGGCGCTCTCATCGTCGGGGATTCTGTCAGGGGCAGTCTGCGCCAGATCACCCTGGAGCGTCTGGGCGCCATCGACCAGGCTCTGGTGTCGGAGCGTTTCTTCCGAGCAAGTGTCGCCGCTGACCTGGCCACCGTGTCAGGAGCGCAGGTGGTTCCCGCCACTTTGCTGGCAGGGACTGCCGTGCACGTGCAGAGCAGAGCCCGGGCGTCCCGTGTTCAAATCGTAGGAGCCGATCCCGCCCTTGCCCGGATGCTGGGAGGTGAGCTCGATTTCACCGGTCCGGCAGCATCCAGCGCCCGTGTCGTCTTTCCCCCCGCCATCATCAACCGTTCTCTGCAACAGCAACTGGGCGCACGAGTAGGTGACGATCTGATCGTTGCCTTTCAACGCCAGACGGCCGTGCCGCGTGAATCACTGTTCGGCAGACGTGCTTCCGCGGACGTGGTGCAACGTCTGCGGCTGCGCCTGCGTCGTGTTGTCGAAGACGACGGCCTAGGACGTTTTGGTTTGCAACCACATCAAGCGCAGCCGCTGAACATTTTCGTGCCGCTGGACGACCTGGAGACCGCGCTGGATCGTCAGGGGAAGGTCAACGCCTTGCTCCTGGCCGAGGACGGTTCCAGTGACGGATGCGGGCAGCTCGCCGCGGCCTTGGATGCCGCTCTCACCCTGGAAGACTACGGACTGTTCGTGCGGGTCGGTTCTGATGCTGCCGTACTGGAGAGCCGACGCTTTCTCATCGATGCAGCGAGCAGCGCCGCCGCCGGCCGTGCTGCACTTGAGGTTCAGGCCCCCCACGCCAGCGTGTTCACCTACATGGCGACAGCGATCGCCAGCGATGACGGATCCGTACCCTATTCGACCGTTACGGCACTCGATCCCGGCGTACTGGACCAGGCAGCGCGTACTTTGGGGCGCCTTGAGCTGAGGGATGGCTCCAGGGCTCCCACCCTCAACGACAACGAGATCCTGGTGAATGAATGGGTTGCTGAAGATCTGGCGGTGGCAGCAGGAGATTCCGTCACACTCAGCTACTACATCGTCGACCCGGATGAACAGCTGCAAACCCGCCACACACGGTTAAGGGTGAGTGGTGTCGTGGCGATGACGGGCTCAGGGGCGGATCGCGGCCTTACACCCGACTATCCCGGTATTCAGGGAGCGCGCAACATTGGGGACTGGTCAACGCCGTTTCCCGTCGACCTCAATCGCATACGCGCGCGCGACGAGGCCTATTGGGAACAGCATGGCGCAACGCCTAAGGCCTTCGTCGGGATCGAGGCAGGGGCGCGAATGTGGAGCAACCGCTTTGGAGAGATGACCTCGTTTCGCATCGCCGCCGCACCGGACAATGACTTGGCGACGACGACCGCCCTGTTTGAACGGGCTTTGCTGCAGCAACTGCGACCACAGCAGGCAGGCTTCGTTTTCCAGCCAGTACGAGAGCAGGGGTTGAGAGCAGCTGAGGGGGCCACCGATTTCAGCATGCTCTTCATCGGCTTCAGCCTGTTCATCATCACCGCTGCCCTGTTACTGGTGGTATTGCTCTTCAGGCTCAACGTTGAGCAGCGACTGCGCGAGTTGGGGTTGCTCATGGCCGTCGGATTCACGGTTGCGTTGGTCCGGCGTCGTTTCCTGCTGGAGGGGATCGCTCTCGCCCTTGTCGGCGGAATCATCGGCATGGCCGGCTCCCTTGGCTACGGATGGGCAATGCTGGCGGGTCTGCGCCACCTGTGGCAGGACGCCGTCGGCACCCCCGATCTGCAACTGCACGTTGAGGCGAGCAGCCTTGTCGGTGGCCTTGTTTTTTCTGTCGTCATCGTGGCCGCTTCCATCCTCGTGGCCGTACGCCGCTACTCACGCCTGCCGGTACGCTCCCTGCTCGCCGGTAGCGCCAGTTCACTGTCGATTCAGTCAACAGGGCGCAGGCGGTCACCGGTGGCTGTCCTGTTTGCGCTCTGCGCTGGTGCAGGGGCTCTTCTGGCGAATGGGGCGGACTCGAGTCACGCAGCTGGGTTGTTCTTCTTCAGCGGTGCGGCGCTTCTGGGATGTGGTTTGAGCGTGTGTTCGTCGTGGATGAAGGGGCGCGTCCGTGTCAACGCCTCTTCCATATCGACGCTGGGAGGTATCGGGGTGCGCATGGGGGTGCGCAACATAGGCCGGCACCCGGGCCGCAGCATGCTGGCCGTCTCTCTGATAGCGTGTGCCTGTTTCGTCATCGTCGCCGTCGGCGCCAGCGGCAGGGATTTCGATGATGTCGGCAAGGATGTAGCGACAACGGGAGGATTCGCTCTGCTGGCCGAAACGGAGATCCCGCTTTTTCAGAGCTTGACCACCAGCAGTGGCCGCGACGAACTGGCGCTGTCCCTCGGGGTCAAGAGTGTATTGTCGCAGTCACGAGTGTTCGCCTTTCGCAACAGATCCGGCGAAGATGCAAGCTGCCTCAATCTCTACAGACCCGAGCGTCCCCGTGTTCTGGGCGTACCTGATGAATTCATTCAACGGGGCGGCTTCCACTTCAAGCAAGTGGAATCCTTCCCACAGGCTGTTGTCGCAAAAGAGAATCCCTGGTCGTTGTTAAACCTCGACCTGGGCCCCGGCACGATTCCCGTGTTCGGTGACTACAACTCCGCTCGATGGATTCTACATCTCGATGTGGGAGACCGACTGACCCTGGACGTCAATCCTGATGGCGCCCAGGTTGAGTTGCTCCTGGTCGGACTCCTGGATCGCAGCGTCTTCCAGAGTGAACTGCTGATGTCTATGGAGAATTTTGAACGCTATTTCCCGGCCGAATCCGGGTTCGGTTTCTATGCCTTCGACGTCCCCGCCGAGCTCGATGCAGCGGGACTGGCAGTTGATCTTGAGCGTGACCTGGAGGCATACGGTTTCGACGTCATGGCAGCGAGCGAACGGGCGGCGCGTTTCCAGGCTGTCGAGAACACCTACCTTTCGACCTTCCAGACACTAGGTGGCCTCGGTCTCCTTCTGGGGACACTCGGCCTGGCCATCGTCTCGATCAGAAATGCGCTCGAACGCACCGGGGAACTGGCGGTTCAGCGAGCCTTCGGCTTCACCCGTACACGACTCTATCGTATGCTGCTGACCGAGAGTGGGGTTCTGTTGCTGACCGGAGTCGTTCTGGGCACCGGGTGCGCACTGGCGGCCGTGTTGCCTCACCTGGGAGGAACCGCAATGCCGTGGAAATCACTCGCGGTTACGCTGGGTCTCGTGGTCGCGGCCGGAATGGCGTCCGCCGCCATCGCCGCTCTGTTGGCGATGCAAGCCAAATTGCTACCAGCCCTCAAGTCAGGATAGGGAAATGGGAGTTGATTCCAGCCCGATCTCAGTACGGAACCTGTCCAAGAACTACCGGATTCCGGTCCGCGACCCCGGACTGTCCGCGGCACTCAAGAGCGTCGTGCGCCGTCGCACCGAAGAAGTGGAGGCGGTCAAGGAGATTTCATTCGAGGTGGCTTCGGGTGAGATCGTCGGTTTTCTCGGTCCCAATGGAGCCGGCAAGACGACGACTCTGAAGATGATGTCCGGCCTGCTGAACCCCTCTGCGGGCGCCGTGAGTGTGCTGGGCGCCGAGCCCTTCAAGCGCGAGCGCTCCTTCCTGCGCCAGATCACCCTGGTGATGGGCAATCGCAACCAGCTTGTCTGGGACATCCCGGTGTCGGACTCCTTCGAGCGCAACCGCGCCATCTACCGCATACCGATGGCTCAGTTCCGGGAGACCGTCGACGGGCTTTCGCAGCTGCTCGATTTGGGAGAGTTGCTGCAGAAACCGGTACGCAATCTGTCGCTGGGAGAGCGCATGAAGTGCGAGGTCGCCGCGGCGCTCCTCCACCGTCCGCGTATCCTCTTCCTGGACGAGCCCACGCTCGGTCTGGATGTCACGATGCAGCGTCGGATCCGCAGCTTCATCGGCGCCTACAACAAGCTCTATGATGCCACCGTGTTGCTAACCAGCCACTACATGGCCGATGTCGAGGCGCTGTGCGAACGCGTCCTCGTCATCCACCACGGACAGCTGCTGTTCGACGGCGCCCTGAGCGCTTTGGTGGAGAAATTCTCACCCCGCAAGACGATCGTAGTCGAGCTGGATCAAGAAGGCCTCGACCTGAGCTCGTACGGCGAAGTCGTCGACCACGACGGCACCCGGGTCACACTGCTGGTACCCAAAGAGACGGCGGCGAGCTTGACGGGTCAGCTGCTGTCGGCGCTGCCGGTCATCGACCTGACCGTGCAGGAGCCTCCGATCGAGGAAGTCATCGAGCAAGTCTTCGCTCAGGAAGCGGAATAGTGCGAAGGATCTACGCGTCCCTGTTGCGTACCGAACTTGCCGTCATGTTGCAGTACAGGGCAGCCATGCTGATCTGGCTGCTGGGATTGATGCTGCAGCCTGTCGTCTATCTCGTCGTCTGGATCACGGTGGCACGTTCCCGAGACGGCAGCGTCGGCGATTTTGACGAGCCGGGGCTGGCGGCCTACTACATCGTCTTCATGGTGGTTAACCATGTTACCTTCGATTGGCACATGCACGAAATGGGATGGCGTGTGCGCTCGGGTTCTTTTTCTCCCCTGCTGCTGCAGCCCCTGCATCCCATCCACCGGGATCTGACAAGCAACATCGCCTACAAGCTGCTGACCCTCGTCGTCGTGGTGCCAGCCGCCGGTCTTCTGACATGGTACTTCGAGCCCGCCTTCGACACACCGGGTTGGGCTCTAGTCGCATTCGTCCCGGCGGTCGTCCTCGCTTTCTTGATGCGTTTCGCGGTCGAGTGGACCGTTGCCCTACTGGCCTTTTGGGTCACGGATACCTCCGGGTTGAACAATCTGTACTGGGTGACCGGAATGTTTTTGACGGGCAAGGTGGCGCCATTGTCCCTGATGCCGGAATGGGTGCAGGTGGGTGCCTCGGCGTTGCCCTTCCGCTGGATGGTCTCTTTCCCGGTGGAGTTGTTGTTGGGCCGTGTTTCTCAATCTCAAGCGATGATCGGCCTGGCGGCTCAGGCGATTTGGCTGGTCCTGGCGCTGGGTGTGCTAAATCTGTGCTGGCACCGCGCTGCTCGACGCTACTCAGCGGTGGGCGCATGAGCCTGCTGCGGCTGCTCGTTGTCTTTTTTCGAATCGGCTTGATGAACGAGCTGCAGTACCGGGCAAACCTCGTCATGCAGTTGTTCAAGACGGGATTCAACATCACCTGGTCACTGGCAGCGGTCGGGGTCGTCTACAGTCACACCGAGAACCTAAACGGCTGGGAGCCGGCACAACTGGTCGTGCTATTGGGGGTCTTCACGATGATGGCGGGGTTGATCGGAGTGGTGATTCAGCCCAGCATGGAGCAGCTGATCGAAGATGTTACGGAGGGAACGCTGGACTATATCCTCACGAAGCCGGAGGAGGCGCAGGTCCTCGTCAGCGTCAATCAGGTCCGGGTCTGGCGCATCATCGATGTGGCCGCCGGACTGATCATAATCAGTGTTGCCCTGTACCATCTGGGGGCGTCGGTGGGGTGGCGACCGATGGGAGAGTTCGCTCTGACTTTGGCAGCGGGAGGCGCCATCATGTACAGCTTCTGGATCATCCTGGCGACCATGTCATTCTGGTTCGTCCGTGTCGGCAACATTCTGATGATCTTCCACAGCATGTACGATGCCGCTCGCTGGCCGATCACCATCTATCCAGGTTGGCTGAAGGCAGCACTGACCTTTCTTGTGCCGGTCGCGTTTGCGGTGACCGTGCCGTCACAGGCCCTGGTTGGGCGTTTGGATGCGGACCTGCTGGCCGGCTCCATCGCATTGGCTGCAGCGTTGTTGGTGGGATCACGCGCGTTCTGGAAGGCAGGTCTGAAACGATACTCCGGAGCCTCCGCTTGACCCACCCACCCCCGTGGCTGCGTGGCGGAGCAATGCCACACCGCTACATGCTGTGTGGCATTCGGCGCAGATTGAGAAAGATGCACTCGCCTCCGCTTGCTACGGAAGCGGGGGAACGGGTCTAAGGCCGGCTGGGCTACTGAAAAAGAGCCGGAATAATGCGGCCAAACACGACTACGAGTCCAGCAAATGCTATCCAGGAGACCAGCACAGGGAACCTGGTCTCTCTTCTGGCGGAAGTCAGCACGTCCATACTCCTTGGCCCACACGGGGAGCGTCGGCACCGTGATTCCTCGAAATAGAACCGGGTTAGCCCCCGCCCGAGGAAGGAAAGCAGCCTGCTGAGATCACCGCCTCGGAGACGCCGTTGACGTCTCATGATCACAGAAGATCGTTGTGACTACTGAAGCCACAGCAGAAATCTCATCAATCCTGCGCACATAAACAAGCCCCAGCGAAGTATTTTTTGCGTATTTTTGCATCCGTGCCGCCGCTGGGGCACTCAGTAAGATACTGGCAAGTGCCGTGCCACTTCGGTGAGATTTTACTTTAAGTGTATTAAAAACAATTGTATAAACGGTATTCACGTGATACGTATGCACGGTCACGAAGGGAACGGATTACCCCTGGTTGCTCGGCAGCGGCAGTTTTCTCAAGGAGTGAATCAGCAGGAAAGGGCAGGCACAATGGATAAGGCAGTCATCCTCGCGCGCGGTCTGGGCTCAAGAATGCGGGCTGAGGACTCGTCCACCGAACTGACCTCGGAACAATCGGCGATGGCGTCACAGGGCATCAAAGCATTGGTGCCGATAGATCGCCCGTTCCTCGACTACGTCATGTCCGGTCTGGCAGATGCGGGGTACCGGCACGTGTGTCTCGTTATCGGTCCAGAGCACGATCTCGTCCGCGACTACTATGGCTCAGTCGAGCGGGTGCGCATCCAGATACACTTCGCCGTACAGGAGCATCCTCGCGGCACCGCCGACGCCGTCTCAGCAGCAGAGGAGTTTTCCGCATCTGACCCGATTCTGGTGCTCAATTCGGATAACTACTACCCGCCCGAGGCGCTGCGAGCACTGCGGGACCTATCCACTCCCGGCCTGGCCTTGTTCGACCGCGACAGCATGCTTTCGTCCGGTAACATCGACTCAGATCGTATCACCAAGTTCGCGGTCGGATCCACGGATGCAGACGGCCGTCTGCTTCGGGTGCTCGAAAAGCCCACTCCGGAGGTTATCGACAGCCTGCCCAAACCGGTCGGGGTCAGCATGAACTGCTGGCGGTTCCATGCCGATATCTTCGAGGCTTGCAGAGTAATACCGCCCTCGACGCGCGGTGAGCTGGAGCTGACGGACGCCGTTCAGTACACCATCGATCGAGGACAGACTTTTCAATCTCTGTTTTTCGAAGCGGGAGTTCTGGATTTGACCAGTAGGGCAGATATCGAGACCATCACTGAGAAGCTTGCCGGCACCACGGTTACGCTGTGACGGACGGGCTGCATCACTGATACCGTCATCGCGGTTGTTTCCCCGAACAAAAAAAAGAGTCATCTTGTTGCCGGGGGACCGCTTAGGCCGATTCGATTGTGAATCAAAATGGAGGGTACAGGCACAGTGCTGAAGGAAATTGTTGCAAAATAGTGTGGCCTGGATACAGACCTCAAGGAATTACGCCAACGCGTCGAAGAGCTCAGCTGGGATTCGGCGTACGGCATGTGGACCCGTAGCGCCATCCTCCAGTTCTGTCAGGTTTTGCCCCGCAGTCGGCGCACCGTCGTCTTCATCGACCTAGACAGGATCCACGTGCTCAACAACGAGCTGGGGTACACCGCCGTTGACGCGCGAATTCAAGCCTCCTTTTCCGCCATCTCCTTGCGTCGCAGCGACCTGGTTGCGAGGTGGTATTCGGGTGATGAGATCGTCATCCTCTTCGACAGCGATCGGCCGTTTGCGGATTCCAAGATTGCTGAGTTGCAAGAAAGCGCGAAAGCTCAGGGACTGACCTTCACCTACGCCGTTGGCGAATGGGAGGTTGGCAAGGAGTCAGTCGAGGAAGTCGTCAAGGAGCTCTCGGACAGGATTGCGACCGGAAAACCGCAAAGGCGTAGCGTCAGCGAGACCCGGTGAGTTGAATCCCGTCCGTCAACTTTCCCTAGGAGCCCGTTGAAAAACCCCATTTGGCCTGAAGCCGGCCCTTTCGTCCGATCTCTGCGTTGTGCTCACTCGCCGCATCCCACTGATGCGACTCGATCGCACGCCTTGATATCGGCCGAAATTGCTCGGCCTCAGCTCCAAAGCGGGTTTATCAACGGGCTCCTAGCCCTGGTCCTCAGCGGTTACCTGATCGCAGTCTCTGGATGCGGAGACGATGATTCGGTGAGCGGAGGATTCGACACGCCGTTCGGCAACCTGCCTGAAGTCGAAGCCTACCGTTCTTCGTTGAACCCCGTCATCGATGCCGTGAACGAGGTTCAAACCGAAGTGCAGGAGCAAGCGGTGGGGTCCAGCAATGTGGCGACGGCGGAAAATCTCAATTCAGTGTACACGACAGTGCGGCCACGCTTGCTGGAAGCGTTGGTGGAATTGGATCGTATCGTGCCGCCCCCCCCACTGATTCCACTGCACGATGATGTAAGGCAATTGATGGTCTTGCGCATAGACGCTCAGGCACTCGTCATCGAGGGGTTTGCCAGCGGTGAGGGCGAGAGCATGTACGCCCAGGCAGAGTCCAAGCTGGCACAAGCCAACGGCCTCGTCGTCGATCTCAACGCGCGGCTGTGTGCCGTCGATCAGGCGATCAATCCCGGTGTTTCATGTGGCGAAGGTGCAGTGGGCGTTATTCGCTGACGGCCGGGCGAGCCGGTCAGGGTTCAAGTTATGCAGGTCTGCCGGTGGATTCGGGTTGCGAAGCTGGACCTCCAACAATTGAGCCACCAGAAGCTGGACCTCCAACAATTGAGCCACCAATGGAAAGGATGAGTGGTGCAAACGGAGGATCCGCCCCGGCGTTTGGATAATGAGGAAGATGACGAATTCGCCGCGGTCGAAATGCCCATCGACGGCACGCTGGATCTGCACACCTTCAGTCCCAAGGATCTCAAGACGCTGATTCCGGATTATCTGGGTGAGTGTCGCCAACGCGGAATTTTTAATGTCCGCATCGTTCACGGCAAAGGTAAGGGAGTACTGCGCCGGTCCGTGCAGGCGATTCTGGAACGGCTCGATGAAGTTGAGTCCTTCACCCAGGCGGGAGAAGGCGGTGGCGGTTGGGGTGCGACATTGGTAGTACTGAAACGGTAGTACTGAAACGGTGGTGCTGAAACCCACAGCGTTGAAACCGTCGTGACCCTCAACCCAGCAAGATGGCCGAGGTAAAGAACGCCTTGGGAGCTGTTTGTCCGGGCGCCGGCCGATCGTGACTCTGAGAGATCACCCGCAGGCGCACGTGTCCGTGAGCTCCTGGTGGAATCTTAAAAATCAGGTTCGTGACCCCAACCGGCTGCGTGCCGAAGCGCTTGATGATGGACGTAGTCACGTCACTGCTGAGGCGGCCGATCAGATCCACGGATTGCAACGCCTCAGACGCGTTCAGTGAAATGGTCAGGTCGGCCGTGACGGAGCTGGACCAGCGATCGCCAATCAAGGCTGGTACACCGTCTCCGGAAGCTGATATGGAGAAGTCAGCAAGATCCAGCCAATGACCAAGACAGGCGCAGGTGCGGCCGGCACGGATGGCAGCGAGAATGTCCTCCGCTTCGAAGGAGCTCCCGCTTACCCCAACTCGAGTGTGGCTGAAAACCCCGAGAGGATAGTCGTACGCCTTCGCCTGCTTGTGCACATGAAAGTCCGAGTGTGCCAGCAGCGCCAGCGGCATTCCCTTTTCGTACACGTGGTCCGCCAGGCCGCCGACGGCGCATCCAGGGTAGTGGTCGTGGTCCAGCCTGACACCTCGCGGCTGCGCCTGGTGTCCGTGAACGGCTTCCAGGCCGGCAACGATTCGTACTGGAACAGGGCAGCCGAGGTACTCGTCCACCACCTCCGTTGACCAATCACCCGGTTGGGGATGGTTGAAGAAGAGGATGGGAGGCTGGTCAATCTCCGAGAGTTGTTTCAGGGCTCCGGCAATATCAGGATTGCTGCCCTCCACGTGCCGGTCATAGGCCCTCGACAGCGCGTACGCGTGCGCCGACTCATCGGCGGAAGGCGAAAACAGGATGTTGGCGTGCCGGCCGCCGGCAGCGTTCCACTCCATGCCAAAAAAAAGCGGAAAATCAGGGTAGAGCTCGCGGCCACGGGCGATCATCTCATGCTGTTCGAAGAAAATCGGTTTCTGGGCATGGTTGGTGAGAGCGACAAAATCGAGACGCTCGACGCCACCGGACAGATGCTCTTCGATCAATTCCGGCCGTTCGCAGTGGTTGTGCATGTCTCCCCGCAGCCAGGTCAGAGCGTTGGTTGTGGGGGAAGGGTTAGTCTCTGGGGTCATCGGTTGCGATTATTAAAGGGGGCGGATACCTTGCCTATCACAGGATACATACAACATGTTGCGGTTGCGTCACAGACCGCTGGTGGCAGCAGAATATGAGATATGAACTGGACAAGATCGAGGAGCGGGTTCTGGGGTGTCTGATCGAAAAGAGCATCACCACGCCGGACTACTATCCCCTCACACTCAATGCCCTCACCGCCGCCTGCAATCAAAAATCAAATCGCGATCCGGTGCTCGAGCTGGATGAAAAAATCGTTGTACGGGCCCTGGACTCACTGCGTGAAAAGGAGCTCACTCGAGTTGTCAGCGGCGCTGACATACGGGTGCCGAAGTACTACCACCGATTCGACGAATGTGAAGATCTGTCCCCAGCGCAGATAGCTATCCTCTGTGAATTGATGCTCAGAGGTCCACAGACAGTAGGCGAATTGCGCGGCAGGGCCAATCGAATGTTCGAGTTTCCCGAACTGAGCGCCGTCGAAACGGTACTGGGTGATCTCACGGAGCGCGCATCCGGTCGGGCGGTGACCCAGTTGCCGCGGCAACCCGGGCGCAAGGAGTCGCGCTACGTGCACCTCTTTGCGGGGGAACCCGAGCCGCCCGATGACGAACTCGCCGATGACCAGGGACCTGGTCCCGAGCCGGCGCGCGTGGCTGTCCAGGCCGAAAACGAGCGTCTCGACCGCCTCGAGTCCGCCTTCCAGGAGTTGCGAGACGAGGTTGCACAAATACGCGCGCAACTCGAAACCTTCAAGCAACAATTCGAGTAGCGAGTACCCACCCACCCATCCCGATCGGCAAATACCTTTCTCAGCTAGGCTGGTTGGATCTCCGCTCCCTGGCTTGCTTTCGGGTGCTTTTGGCGTGCGTCGTTCTGTACGACATCAACCAGAGCTGGAGCCTGATAGATGACTGGGCCGGCCTGCAGGGGTACTACGATGGCCTGCCGCTGCCGAACTGGATCGGATTTTCGGACGAGACCATCCTTCAGCTCATCTTCGGTCTCTACGCAGCCTGCACCATCGGATTCCTGCTCGGCTACCGAACAGGGTGGTGCACACTGGCCGTGTGGCTGATCAGTAGCGGACATCAATACGCCGCCAGAAACACGCTGGACTACCACGATGCCGTCATCGTCAATCTGCTTCTGTGGAGCCTGGCCCTTCCGTTAGGTCAGCGATTTTCCATCGACGCGTCGCTCGCGGCTACCGCCAACCCAGTGCGACGGACTCCGGCCCAGGTTGTTGCCGGGTGCGGGTTTGTGCTGACGCTGGCCTGGCTCTACCTGAACACGGCGGCATTCAAGGACGGCGCCGCCTGGTGGTCTGAGGGCAGCGCCGTTCGCCTTGCGTTGATGGATTTCTCCGCCCGGTCACCTACCGGTGTCTGGGCGCTGGCCCATCTCCCGGAGGCCTTCTTTCGCACCGCCACGCACGCCGTCATGGCGGTAGAATGGGTCATCCCCTTGCTCTTGCTCAGCCCATGGAAGCGATCACTCCTGCGCACGGTGTGTGTCCTGGCCCTCGCCGGCGTGCATGGGGCCATGTGGTTGTTGATGGACATTGGCAGTTTTCCCCCAACCATGGTGGCAGCGGCCACGGCGCTGTTGCCGGCTGCTTTCTGGAAGCAGATGGCCAGGCGAATGACTGGCCGAAGGGCGCACGCGGTTATCGAGCAGAGGGAAGAAAGTTCGCAGGGCGTTGCATCACTCGCCTCCTGCGGCCGAGCCAGGCAGTACCTGTTGATAGCTTTCTTCGGTCTGTGTTTTGTCGTCAACATCGAAGGCAACCGACTACGGGCGCTAGACGCTGATCTGCGCATGCCCTATCCGGGGGCAACATGGGTGCTCAGACTGAAGTACCTGTTGGGGGTGGAGAGCTCGTGGGCGATGTACGCCCCCGAACCGGCCCGCCACGGCGGTTGGTGGGTGGCGTTGGGGCATCGGCAGGACGGCAGCGCGATCGATCTCATTACCGGAGAAGCGCCGACCTTGGAAGCGCCCTTTCCCAGGAAGGGAGCGCATCACGGTCTGCGCGGCCACTACTGGTCGCAAGCCCCTTATCAAGACGGACCTCAGCACACCTACCTGCGGTTCCTGCTCTGGCGCAACCAGACCGCTCCTGAAGTGGATCACATTGTTGATCTCCATCTCGTGTACGTGTATGAATGCTACGAGCCTGCATGTATGAGCGGTTCGTCTCCCAGGAGGTACCCGCTGTCCGTATTGAGCTGGCCGGCTGATGACAAGACTAACCGGGTGCCGGCGGCAGCAGGTGCTGAGGGTGGCCCCAACCCAAGCCATGCCTGGGTGCTGTACCGGGCAGTGCTCGACCGACTCGGCACACCAGACTGGAGACCGGCAAGGCTGGAGCCGGATCGGCCCAGTCCGTAACTTCTGCCTCTTCTTACGCATACAGGAGAAATGCAGATGGCAAAACCAGCACCCGTACTCATCGATGGCGTGTGGCGCGATTCCAACGCGGATGGCTCATTCGCACCGGACGATCCGGGCAAGATGGCACCGACGGGTGAGGAATACCCTGTCAGCAGTGAAAGTGAAGTGGTTGAGGCCGTCGAGGCGGCGGCGGGAGCGGCCGAGGAGTTGGAGCGGCACTACCCGGACGGCGTCGCCGATTTCCTGGAGGCGTACGCCGATCGCATTGAAGCACGGCGAACCGAACTCGTTGAAATTGCCAACCGCGAGACCGCATTACCGGCCTCGCCGCGCCTGGACGACATCGAGCTGCCGCGCACGACAGGCCAGCTGCGGCAGGCGGCGGCGGCGGCGCGCGAGCGTTCGTGGTCGCTGGCGACCATCGACATGGCCGCAGGTATTCGATCCGTCTACGGGCCACTTGGCGGGGGCGTGGCCGTGTTTGGGCCCAACAACTTTCCGTTCGCCTTCAACGGCGCTGCCGGTGGAGATTTCGCTGCGGCCATCGCGGCCGGAAACCCCGTCATCGCCAAGGCCAATTCCTCCCACCCGGGCACCACCCGGGTTCTAGCAGAGGAGGCCTTGGAGGCGGTCACCGCCTGCGGGCTGCCAAAGGCGGCGGTTCAGATGATCTACCGTACCGACCACGAGGTCGGAAAGACCCTGGTTTCGCACCCGGCCATCGCGGCGACCGGGTACACCGGTTCCCGCAACGCAGGTCTTGTACTCAAAGAAGCCGCTGACCGTGCCGGCAAGCCGATCTATCTGGAGCTCAGCAGCATCAACCCCGTCGTTATCCTGCCGGGCGCACTGCGCGAGCGCGGTGAGGAAATTGCTGGGGATTTCCAGACGTCCTGTTTGATGGGTACGGGTCAGTTCTGCACCAACCCCGGCGTGATCCTGTTGCTCAAAGGCGATGAGGCCGACGCCTTCATAGAAGCGGCGAAGACGAAATTTCAGGAAGCTCCTGTGGGTACGCTGTTGGGGTCGAGTGTCCTATCGGGGTTGCAGCAAAGTGTTGATTCGTTGCAGCAAGCCGGCGCCGATTTGGTTACCGGCGGCGGGGCCGGCGGTGGCAACGGCTACAGTTTTCAAAACACCTTGCTGCAGGTTAGTGGAGACCAGTTCCTCAGCAATCCGGAAGCGCTGCAAACGGAAGCATTCGGCAATGAGTCGCTTCTCGTTGTTGCTGAGAACATCGAACAGGCCGCGCAGGTGACACGCCATTTTGAGGGTAATCTGACCGGCGCCGTCTACAGCCACTCAGGCAGCGACGACGAAGCGGCGTATGAGACCATCGTGCCCATTCTGCGACGCAAGGTAGGTCGTTTGTTGAACGATAAGATGCCTACCGGGGTTGCTGTGACCCCCGCGATGAATCACGGAGGGCCGTACCCGGCGACCGGACATCCCGGCTTCACGGCCGTCGGCATCCCGGCGTCGATGTTGCGCTTCGCCATGCTGCAGTGTTTCGATGGAGTTCGTGATCATCGCCTGCCAGCGTCGCTCCGCGATGCCAATCCGGGTGGCATGTGGCGTTCGATCGACGGCAGCTGGACGCAGGAGGACGTTGGGTAGGCGGAATCAGTTCTGGGCGCGTGCCTGCAGGCGGTAGTTTTTCGGCGAAATACCGGAGCGCCGGCTGAAGACGCGGCTGAAGTGCTGTACGGTCTGGAAGCCGGTGCGTTCGGAGATCTCGGAAATATCGAGTTGCGTCGTCTCCAGTAGTTTCTTGGCCAGGTCAAGTCGACAGGAATGCAGGAACTGACGGAATGACTGACTGGTGGCTTCCTGAACATGACTGGAAACGCGTTCGAGACTGACGCCCAGCCGCATGGCAACATCCTTTCGGGAGCTGATCTCGGTTGCGTGCTGTTGAATGTAGGCGACGACCGGGTCGTCGAAGAGGTCGCTGTCGCGGAGCCGACGCAGCAGGATGTCCTCGATCATCGCTCGGAGATCATCCGGTTTGAACGGTTTTTCGATGAAGTCGGAGGCGCCCATTTTCATCGCCTCCACCGCCGTTGGCACGTTTCCGTATCCCGTGACCATGACGACGTCGGCGCGGCAGCCGACTGATTTGAGCCGCGCCAGGACTTGAATGCCGTCCATTCCCGGCATCTTGAGGTCGAGCAGGACGACGCGGAATTCCTCCTCATCCACCATACGCAACGCCTCTTCTCCATTGCCGGCGGTGCGCACGGAATAGCCTTTGGTAGACAGGACCCGATCACACAGCCGCAGCAGGGCCGGATCGTCGTCGACGATCAGAATTGGACCCTCAGTGCTCAGGTCAACGTTTTGATCTGCAGCTTTTGCTGATTCTGACAAGGCTCGACACAGGGTAGGAAATCGGTGTTAGACGATAACGTCGGTCACAATCGAATAAATAAGGTTTGCCGGAGGGACCGTCAACCAAAAGTGTTGGCCCCTGACTATTTCCGGAGACGTCATGTCCAATGAGCTGACAGGATCCGCCACAGCGGGAGCAGCAGCCCTCAACGCAGAAACGGGCATTGTTATTCCCGTTTTCTTTCCGGATAGCGAAGGGGGTAGAGATGACATCGCGGTGGAATTGCTACGGGACACCGTGCACTCGTGTCTGGAGAGCGTCGGCAGCCCTGAGAGCGTTTGCTTGAGCGTCGACGGCGAGCAGCACGGCGCTGACGTCGCCGCCGACCTCGGCGCCAGGCTCGGCGTCAGCGTCATCGTCGCCGATTCCAATCGAGGCAAGCTGTGGGCACTGCGTCACGGCATGCAACACTTGCTGTCGCGGCCCCTGTTGCAGTCCCAGTTGCAGTACTTCGCTGTCGTCGACGCCGATGGTGATCACTTTCCGTACGAGCTCCAGACCATGTTGCGGTGTGCTCTGCTGCTGAGAGCACAGGAACAGGATGCCGAGGTCTTCGTCCTCGGGAGCCGGCGGTCACGTCACCGGCCTCTCGGATTCCTGCGGGGTGAGATGGAGGAGATCGCCGACCGCGTGTTGCTGGATGCGTTGCACTTCGATGCCGCGATCCGCGCAAAGCCGCTGGCGCTCGAGTACACGACCGCCATCGAGGAGTTCCCCGATTTTCATTCGGGGTTCAAGCTCTTCAGCCGTTCGACAGCACAGGCCGTGTTCGCCGAGCAACCGCATTTTTGTGGTGTCAGCGAGGATGCCTACTTTCGCCACGGCTGCGAGGCGGTCATGTCGGTGGAAGCGATCCTGGGTGGAGCGCGCCTGGCCGTAGTGGCGCGATCGGCCATGAACGAACAACCGGTGTCCAGCTTTGGCCTGATGGAACGCACGCGTCTGGTGGCGGACAAGATGGTGTGGCCGTGCCGGCGACTCGAGGTACCTGTTGAATTCGTGGACCAATGGCTACGCAATCACATGCCACGGCTGTTGTTACCGACTCTGGTGCCGCAAGGGCAACAGGAGTTGACGCAGATTCGCCGGTTGGTGCTGGAAGAGCTGGGCATGCCGGGAATAGAGGACGAACTGCCGGCCAGATCCCCGTTTATCTGAAACAACAATCATAACGGTGGCAGACAATCACGGCGGCGGAACCGTTCCTCCGCAGCTTGTTACAGGAGAGTTTAGTAATGTCATTGACCAACACATTGTTCGAAGGTGTTCACACCATCGAAGGTGAGATAGGGGGCCGCCTGTTGAGGTTGACTCTGCTCGTCGGAGAAGATGCGTCGGTCCTTCTCGATACTGGCTGTGCCGCGGATGTCGATGGACTGATCCTGCCGGCCCTGTCGGAGGTCGGTCTCGCCGCCGGAGATCTCTCCTGGATCGTGATCAGTCACTGCGATCTGGATCATGTGGGAGGTAATCATGGTATGAAGAAATCGGCCCCGCAGGCCATGCTGGGTTGTGGCCATGCGGACCTCGACCAGGTGGAATCACCCAATGCCTTGTTGAGTCGCCGCTACGACGCCTATCGTGAGCGCCACGGCGTGTTCTACGATGAGGCGGTGACAGCATGGATGGCGGATGCGGCTGGTCAACCACAGCCAGTGGACATCAGCTTTCGCGGTGGAGAGCGGTTGCGGCTGTCGCCCGACTGGCAGGTGGAGCTCATCCATACACCCGGACACAGCAGGGGGCACCTGGCCATTCTGGACCCGAAGAACAAGGCCCTGTACGGGGCTGATGCTATTCACGGCGCATCGATTCCGGACCTCGCTGGCAAGGCTGTGATGCCGCCGACGTACCTCTACGTCGAACCCTATCTGGATACCATCCGACTCATCGAAAATCTCGGCCTTGATCTGTTCACGACCTGTCACTGGCCGCTGGCGCGTGGTCAGGAGGAGATCGCCACGTTCTGCGACGAATCACGAACCCTGGTCGAGCAGGCCGACCGCTTGCTGCTAGAGGCGATCGAGCGCTCCGGTAGCGATGGTGTCTCCATGCGGGAGTTGTGCGAGCAGGTCGGCCCCGCGCTTGGCGATTGGCCGGAGCAGGCAAATATTGAATGCTGTTACATCTTTTCGGGACATCTGGCGCGCATGGAGAGCTTCGGCATCATCAACCAGGCGAATCCCGGGAGCTCGCCCTGCCGCTACAAAACGGTGTAATACGGATGTAATACGAAGGACAGCCTAGAACGCGACCACGACGCCGGCGAAACACAAGACCATACCCGCGATCACACTCAGTCCCACCTTTTCTTTCAAAAAGAGCACGCTCAGCAGCATGCCGAACAGTGGCGAGACCGCCAACAAGGTCACGACCCTTGACGCCTCGAGTCCCTGGAGAGCCGCCAGGAACAGGTACGAACCCAGTGCCATACCGATCAGCCCGCTGGCCACCAGGAAAACCACGCTTCGCGCGGTTATTTTGTGCAGGTGGCGGCGTTCTGAGGGGATGATTCTCACCAGGATCAGCAGGGCGACGGCGGCCGGCATGCGAATGGAATTGGTGACGAGAATACTCACTTCCTCCAGTACCGGCTTCAGCAGGACCGTGCCGAGGCCCCACATCACCGATGCCCCCAGCGCGAAACCGACGCCAAGACGCAACTCCCGTGCTGACAGGTTTCCAGAGCCTTGTGCTCCCTTCCTGGATCGGGACAGAAAATACGTACCCAATACGATGAGACCGGCCGCTATGATCAGATCCGGTCCAGCAGCCTCTCCCAGCAAGAGGTATTCGGTAATGATGGTGGTGACTGGAAATGTGCTGGCCAGAGGCATCGACCGGGACAGGCCAATGGCGCGGATGGACATCAAACTGAGGGTGTCACCGAGGACTATATTTACCACGATGGAGCCTATCAGAAGCGCGCCAAGAGGCAGCGAAACGGCAGCGAAATCGGCAGCCGAAGCGTTAAAGGGTAGCAATACCCAGAACACGATCCCGGCGGCGGAACACCGAATGGCGTTCATGAGGGCAGGGGTCATGGTCGCGGCTTGCGTGCGCACAATGAAGCTGCTGATGGACCAAAGGAAGGCGCAGGCCAGTGCGTAGAACTCGAACATCAGGAGCTGGCAACCAGTCGATGTGCAGCCGAATCCAACATGCACGAACCACCATCTAACGACCACGACAGATCGACAACACGAGCCGCTGCTATGACAGATCCTATCAAGATAATCGCCTATCTGGACCCCTACTGTCCCTGGACGCGGGGTGTCGTCCACTTCCTCGAAAGTCGCAAGCTCTCGTTTGAGTACCGAGACATAACGAAGAACCACACCGACTACGAAGAAATGGTTGCCAAAAGCGGCCAGTACTCATCACCGTGCGTCGAAGTGGCAGGTCAAATGCTGGCCGACGTCGGTGGTGATGAGGTTGAGGAATGGATGCGAGAACGAGGCATGTTGGACTGACCGGCCAATTGTGAATCTACGCACGCCACCCTGCGCCTGCACTGAGCCATCCGCAAAATCTCGTCCATTCACCACGCCCAGCTCACCCCATCCCCCAATAGCGCCCTCGGTGTGCATACGGAACGCTGGGAGGTCTGTCATAAGTAGTTATATTACTGGCACTTCTCTCATGCGCTTTTTCCACGGTGCGGATGGGGGAATTCACCCAATGCGGACACAAGGAGGGCTCAGCGTACAGCATGTCATCGGCACTTGAAACAGAGGGTGTTGTCGGCCAGAGCGCGGTCATGCACGATCTGTCTCGGCTGGTCGAGCGCGTGGCACACACCAGAGCAACCCTACTCATTCGGGGTGAAAGCGGCACCGGCAAAGAGCTTATCGCCCGTGCGATACACCAGCTCAGCAACCGGAGTGACAACGCCTTCGTAACCGTCGACTGCACCAACATCCCAGCCAACCTGATGGAATCCGAGCTGTTCGGGCATGAGCGCGGAGCCTTTACCGATGCCAGCACCTCCAAGAAGGGTCTGTTGGAGATTGCCGGTGGCGGCACCGTGTTACTGGATGAAATCGGCCTCATGCCACTCGAATTGCAGGCAAAAATACTCAACGTTCTCGAGACCCAGCGATTTCGTCGGGTCGGCGGCACTGTTGAGATTCAGGTGGACGTGCGGTTTCTGGCAGCGACAAACGAAGATCTGGAATCGGCGGTGCAAGACGGGCGTTTCCGGGATGATCTCTATCATCGCTTGAACGTGGTGCCGATCGAGGCTCCTCCACTACGGACGCGAGGAGAAGATGTTCGCCTGATAGCCGACCACGTCCTGGCTGAATACACCAGGATACACGGCACTGGAGCTCGCCGATTGGGTGAAAGCGCCCAGCTTCTCTTGAGTGCCTACTCCTGGCCAGGCAATGTTCGCGAACTGCGCCACGTCATCGAGCGAGCGGTGCTGATGACCGACCGCACAGTGATCAGGGCAGACGACTTGATCATAGACAGGCGCAACTACGCAGGAGCGGTCACGACCTCACCATCCGCGAGCAGTGCAATTCGCCTGGACGATCAAGGGGCCATTGCAGTCGAATTCCCCCCTCAGGGCCTGGCTCTGGAAGCCGTGGAGCGGGAACTGATTCGCGCGGCTCTGGAGAAATCGGGCAGAAACGTCACGCGAGCGGCTGAGCTTCTACAGGTCAGCCGCGACACTCTTCGCTATCGGATCAGCAAACACGGGTTGGCCTCCGAGGGCGTCCCGGCTGCCTGAGCCGAGGGATCCCGAGCACTTCTCGTCTTTTTCGCCTCGAACCACAAACCAGGTTCGATCCAGCGACAGACACAGATCAACCAACAAGGAGTGTGAGCCGGTGGGTATATGCCCCAAAATATGGGGTAAATAGCCCTCTCGTCAGCCGCATTTGACGGACTGAAGCCACCGAGTGCAATCTGTCAATGTTCTTAAGTAATTGTGGTACACTGAGATAGGTCCATTTGCCGAAAACGGACAAAACGAACCAGTTATGGGTACGATTATTGCGTCTATATAATATAGATTAACGTGGCGACTTCGGTGGAACATGCTCTTGGCGGGTACCGGCCACTGATTCACAACTTGCTGCGGCACAACAAGTATCGTTAATTCATTAGCGTAGGAGTCGAAAACGACCTTTGGACAAAAATGATGGTTTTCGTCCCTTTCCCCTAGGAGACGTATTATGAATACGAGGGCATCTACTCAGAGCCAGGTCCCTCGGCTTCGAATTTCACTGCCGCTGATCATCGCTGGCATCTTGCTGACCGGGACCTTCGCGCAGGCCGTTGATCTGTCTGTGCCCGACGTGGTATTCGCGAAGAACCAGACCGTCCTCCCTGGCGATAACTCGACCGATCTGCCGATCCTCATCGACGGCGTTCTGGCTTTGGACAATGTCACCAGTGTTGATCTCGTGATCACCTACGACAGCGCGGTGGCACAGCCTCAACTGCCGATCATCACGGCGGGAACGGAAATCGCGACTTGGTTCACGGCGGCCAACGTCGTCGACGTTCCACTTACTACCGTCGACGAACTGCGTATCTCTGCAGCCAGCTCGACTGCACTCGGGGATATTTCGACTCCGGCTGACCTGCTGATAATCCAGTTCACGACCGAAGACACCTCCGTTCCGGTGTCGACGGCGATCACCTTTGACGTCGCCGAATTGAATGAGGCTCTGGTCTCCGTCAATGCGACAGACGGGTCGATTTCGCTGGGTGGCAGCACCGGTGTATTGAGCATTACGCCGCAGTCTGTTCCCGCAAATCCGGGTGTGACGATCGATGTGGCTTTGGAGGATCACGATCTGGAGACGCAGGGCTCGGTGACGGTCCGCATCGTCAACACCTCAGTGACACCCAATGACGTCGAGGATGTGATACTGACCGAAGACCCGCTGAATCTGGGTAACTTCGCGGGCTCGATCGTGACCACCTTCGATCCGGGCACTGTGGGCAACCCGGGCGACACCGTGTTTGGCGTCAAGGCCGGTGACTCAGTCACGGCCGAGTATGACGATGCACTCAACACGGAGGGTGAAGCGAACACCTTGGTGAATCCGGCACCCGGTGGTGAGATCACCATCGGCGGCGGTGACACGGGTGTATTGAGCATCACACCGCAGTCTGTTCCCGCAAATCCAGGTGTGACGATCGATGTGACTCTGGAGGATCATGATCTGGAGACGCAGGGCTCGGTGACGGTCCGCATCGTCAACACCTCAGTGACACCCAATGACGTCGAGGATGTGATACTGACCGAAGACCCGCTGAATCTGGGTAACTTCGCGGGCTCGATCGTGACCACCTTCGATCCGGGCACTGTGGGCAACCCGGGCGACACCGTGTTTGGCGTCAAGGCCGGTGATTCAGTTACGGCCGAATATGACGATGCACTCAACACGGAGGGTGAAGCGAACACCTTGGTGAATCCGGCACCCGGTGGTGAGATCACCATCGGCGGCGGTGACACGGGTGTATTGAGCATCACGCCGCAGTCTGTTCCCGCAAATCCGGGTGTGACGATCGATGTGGCTTTGGAGGATCACGATCTGGAGACGCAGGGCTCGGTGACGGTCCGCATCGTCAACACCTCAGTGACACCTAATGACGTCGAGGATGTGATACTGACCGAAGACCCGCTGAATCTGGGTAACTTCGCGGGCTCGATCGTGACCACCTTCGATCCGGGCACTGTGGGCAACCCGGGCGACACCGTGTTTGGCGTCAAGGCCGGTGATTCAGTCACGGCCGAATATGACGATGCACTCAACACGGAGGGTGAAGCGAACACCTTGGTGAATCCGGCACCCGGTGGTGAGATCACCATCGGCGGCGGTGACACGGGTGTATTGAGCATCACGCCGCAGTCTGTTCCCGCATATCCGGGTGTGACGATCGATGTGGCTCTGGAGGATCACGATCTGGAGACGCAGGGCTCGGTGACGGTCCGCATCGTCAACACCTCAGTGACACCCAATGACGTCGAGGATGTGATACTGACCGAAGACCCGCTGAATCTGGGTAACTTCGCGGGCTCGATCGTGACCACCTTCGATCCGGGCACTGTGGGCAACCCGGGCGACACCGTGTTTGGTGTCAAGGCCGGTGATTCAGTTACGGCCGAATATGACGATGCACTCAATACGGAGGGTGAAGCGAACACCATCGTAAATCCCGCCCCAGGTGGTGAGATCATTTTCGCGAACGGGGTCACGGGCGTACTGACCGTCAGTCAGGGCGTGCAGGCAGGCGAAGGTTTTCGCATTCGGCTCGTTGATGCCGATCACAACACGACCGGCGGCCCCGACGAGGTCGACGTTGAAGTCGAGAATATGACTAACTTGGACATCGAAACCGTTACGCTGACAGAAACAGATGTGGACAGCGGAATCTTCGAAATAAACCCCGGCGTACCGAATCCAGGGATGCCGACACTTCCGGGATTGCCGGCGAACGATGGAATTCTACAGATCGGCGACACGGATCCAATCGAGGTGCGCTACGACGATATCGCGGCGCAAGGCGAGCCCATTGAGCTGATCGCCAATAGCTTCGGCGTTCTTTGGGGTGACACGAGTAAGAGCGGGACGGTCAGTTCACTGGACGCCTCGTTGATTTTGTCTGACGTCGTGGGGCTACTGGTCCCGCCCCTCGACGGCTACCAGTTGCTCGTCGGGGACGTGAATCCGAGCGCGGTCGGCTATCCAGACCCCATTCCAGACGATGCATCTCAGATTCTACGGTTCGTTGTCGAGTTGCCGCCCGACATCAATGACCCCTCTCTGTTGTTTCCGGTCCAGGAGTCGCCTAACAACGTTCCCAACCCGCATCCCTACAAGGTGGTCCCCGATGCCCGTAGTCTGGCGCTGGGTCCACCCGAAACCTCCGCCCTGGGTATATCCGTACCGATCGTGGTTTCGGAGGTAGATGGCCTGTATGCGGGGAGTATGACGCTGGGATTCGATTCTTCGCAGTACGAAGTCGGAAAGGTCTCGACAACCGATGAAACATCGGACTTTCTCGTGGCCAGCAATGTAGTCGATGGTAGATTGATGATCGCCTTTGCTGGAGCTGAGTCCAGTTCAGAAGGTTCAGCCGCCATATTGACGATTCCGATCGAACCTCTGCCGAATGCCAGGCCGGGAAGCCAGCCTTTCGAGTTCGAGGAGGTATCCTTCAACGGAGGCACAACGACAATAGACGTGGTTGATAACCCGGCCGCTTTCGTACTGCCCAGTAGCTACACCCTTTGGCAAAATTGGCCCAACCCGTTCAACCCTGAAACGCAGATCCGATACAACCTGCCGGAAGAATCCTTCGTTGAGTTGATCGTGTACGATCTGCTTGGACAGACAGTTCGCACCCTGGTCTTCGACTATCAACAAACGGGATCCTACACCATGACCTGGGATGGACGTAACAATTCAGGATATGAAGTGGCTGGCGGAGTTTATCTCTACAGCCTCCAGGCTGGTGAAGTGATCAAAACGCGAAAAATGGCCCTTATTCGATAACGAAAATCCAAACGGAAAGCGCGAAAGGAATCGTGGCTATGGGCATGGCACTCCCCTCGACCCATAGGCAGCACCGGCTGACAGCGGTCGTCTGCACCTTGATGGTGCTGTCGATCGCTTCTGCCTTGGTGCATCCGGCTGAGGCACTACAGGTGGCGTTGGCGGATGTCGAAGCCGGTCCCGGCGACCGGGTCCGTATTCCGGTTACGCTGACGGACGTTGCCCCCGACGAACTCCTCTCCTGCAACATCGAGATAAGTTACGATGCTCTTATCTTGCCGCCCGGCGACATTGCCATCGATCGCACCGGCACCTTGAGTGCCAATTGGAGCGTCGCCTACAACCCGTTTGTCGCACAAAGCGACCCCCCCGAGGCAGGCCCGCTTCTTATTGCTGGTGCTACTGCCACCGGTGTAATAGCCGAGGACGGTACTTTCTTCGTAATTGAGGGCATCATCGCCCCATCCGCACCGCTCAACACCGTCACCAACATCAGTTTTCAGGCCGCCGCCTTCAACAATGGCACGCCCGTACCCATCACCGTCGACGGCACCATCACCATCGTCGAGGATGTCATCACGCCCGATTTCAGTGGCCATCCGCTGGAGGGCATGGTGCCTCTTGAGGTCCGTTTCGAGGACCTCTCCTCTGGAGAGATCAGCTCCTACGCGTTGACCTTCGGCGACGGCGGCACGAGTGAGGAACAGCACCCCACCCACGTCTACGAAACAGCCGGTGACTACACGGTTAGTCTAACCGTGACGGGAGGGCCCGGCAGCGCCACGGAGGTCAAAGAGGATTACATCCAGGTCAATCCCGACACCCAGCCGCCGGAAATCGATTCAGGCCCGAGTGTCGCCAGTGTGACCGACAACAGCGCACACATTCTGTGGACGACTACTGAACTGAGTGATAGTCGGGTCGTCTATTGTGCCGCCAAGATCCGGCCGCACAATTTCACTGAGGCGGTTGAGCTGCTGGCTGAAGAGCAAGCTACAACACTCGAGAACGCTACCGATCTGCTGTTGCAGGGTGACCTGCCCCACTTTAACGACCTCGATGCCGCCGTCCCGGTGTTCACCTT
Organism: Candidatus Latescibacterota bacterium; assembly: GCA_965248265.1. Classification (GTDB taxonomy): domain Bacteria; phylum Latescibacterota; class UBA2968; order UBA8231; family UBA8231; genus CBDFJF01. The sequence continues at coordinate 2,759,272 of CBDFJF010000001.1, read as the reverse complement.
CGACTGCGGGCGCGTAGTCGATTTGACACTGACCAAAGATCACAAAGTCGAGCTAAGTTCACTGACACCGGACACCTTCTACCTCTTCCGGGTGCGCTCCGTCGACAGTGCGGGCAACGCTTCACGCTGGAAGGGTGGTTATTTCATCACGCAGGAAGCTCCGGACGACGACCCGCCCGACATCACGCTTGGTCCGACGGCCGAAGTAGCACCAGAGGAAGCTCACGTCACCTGGATCACGGATGAGTTCAGCGACAGCTTTCTGCAGTACGCAGAATACGACGATGACGGGGAGGACGATGTTGACGATCTGTTCGACGGGGCCGAAGAGATACTGGTAACTGACCTGGTTCTCAAGCACGAGATATGGATCGAGGGCTTACAATCCAGTGTGTCGTACATCTATCGGGTCAGGTCCACGGACGCTTCCGGTAACAGCTCGGCGTTTAAGCTGGGCAAGTTCCACACCCCCCAGGAAGACGGAGAGGCCCCGCGGATTACCAAGGGTCCCAAGTCGACGACCAAAAAAACCAAGGCTGTCATACGCTGGCGGACTGACGAAGGCAGCCACTCTCGCGTCGAGTACGGTACCAACGAAGACTACGGCCAAGTTGTCGAGAACGATGACCTCGTGCGCAAACACCGATCGCTGTTGATCGGATTGGAGTCATCGACGCTCTATCACTACCGCGTTCAATCGACGGATGCCAGCGGCAATACCGTGTCCAGCGAGAATCACACATTCGTCACCAAGAAGGACAACGACACCAGACCGTGCAAGTTCGTGCGGCGCCCATACATCATCAAACGTTTCCACAACAAGATTACGATCGGTTGGGAAATGGATGAGGACGCCAACGGCCAGATCGAATTCGGCCCCACATCCGAGTATGGCCGCTTCATCGACATAGCGACGGCCGCAACCAAACATGTCGTGACGTTGACGGGTTTCACCGCCGGGACACGCTACCACTGCAACATTCGCATGGTCGATCTCGCTGGCAACGGGCCGACGTCCTCGGAAGACTTTGAGTTGGAAACGGCAGCAGCCGAGGATACCGAGCCACCCAGCATCAGCTCGGATCCCGGTGTGCGCACACGAGGGCACGATTACGTAACCGTCGTCTGGAAGACCAATGAGGCCAGCGATTCCGTAGTGGAATACGGACTGACCGAAGCATACGGCCTTTTCGCTGAGAGTCCCGATCCCACGCGCGAGCACGTCGTCACGCTGACGCGCCTGTTGGCAGGTACGACCTATCACTTTCGCGTTTCCTCCAAGGATCCGGATGGGAACGGGCCGACGATGAGTGGTAACTTCACGGTCACGACCATACCAGAGCCCGATGTCACGAGTCCGCGCATCCTGTCGGGTCCAGACATCGTCGACAGATCGAGCAGAGGGGTTTTCATCGAGTGGCTGACGGACGAGCCGACCGATGCGTCGGTAGATTTCGGACCAGACATCAACTACGGCAGTGAAGTCAGCTCCGAGAACTTCCGGAGATTGCACCGTGTAATGTTGCTCGGTGAACCGGGCATCGAGTACCACTACCGCGTTACCTCTTCCGACGAAGCCGGCAACGAACCGGTCACCAGTCGAGATCTTACCTTCGTGCTCGACGAGCCTGAAGACGACGAGCAAGAGCCGCCCTCCATTCGCAACCTGCACGTTCGCAAGGTGACGGCGAGTTCGGCATTGATTACCTGGTGGACGACACGTCCGACCGATGGGTTTATCCGTTACGGCCAGAGCGATCAGTACAGTGATGAAGTTGGATCCGCTGATATCCGCCGCCGGCACACGGCACTGATAACCGGCTTGAGTTCGGGCACGACCTATCATTTCCAAGTACAATCAACCGACATCGACGGTCTGACTGCATTCTCGGGGAATGATACCTTCACGACGGATGACGAGGAAGACGAGCTTGCGCCAGAAATCGTCTTCGGTCCCGAAATCATCGCCTCGCATGCCACCGCGACTTTTTCATGGAAGACGAATGAGCCTTGCTTCGGTGCCATCGCAGTCGGCACGGAGGACGAATTGGGGACTCCTTCAGAGGTACTCTTCGATGAGGAAGAGGCCGACGATGACCACAACGTCACCATCACCGGACTGCAGGCGGGCGTGCGGTATTTCTTCGCTCTTGTAATGAAGGACCTCAGCGGTAACCAACTTACCTTCGGCAACCGCAATCAAGGTGCCGGTAAGGTCGTCCGACCTTTGCTTGACGGCGGTGAGATCAGCTTTACTACAGATGTCGATGAGGATCTGCAGGCCCCCACCTTCCTGTCCGGACCGGCCAAGCTGTCGACGACGGACACGGAGGCCGTGATCACATGGGACACCGATGAAGTCAGCGACACCAGGCTGTGGCTTGTAGCGGCCGACGGTAGTCGCACCCTCGCGGACTTCGTACCAGAGCACAGCTTCGAGCACCAGGTGCTGCTGACTGATTTGAGTCCGGCCACCACCTACACGGTAGTGGCGGCATCGGCGGACCCGGTCGGCAACGGGCCGGCCGAGAGCCAGCCGCTGTCCTTCACGACGCCCATGGAACCTGACGACGACGCTCCGGTACTGACCAGTGGACCGCAGATCATCGCGCTCGAAGATCGCAGCGCCACCATTTCCTGGTCGACGGATGAAGGCGCCAGTTCCGTTGTGGACTACGGCGACTTCGCGCTGGATCAGTCGCTCGTCGTCACCGAGACCCTGTCCCAACAAACGGTCAAACTGACCAACCTGAATCCGGCGTCGTCGTACCAATTTAGAGTCAGTGTCACGGATGCTTTCGGCAATGGTCCCCAGCAGAGCAGCGTGCAGTCTTTCGCCACTGCCATCAGTCCTGATGAGTTGGCACCGCAGATAATTTCTGGACCCTCCGTGGAGCACGTTACCGATAACACCGCCGTCATCGTCTGGGCAACGAATGAGGGAACGGACGGATTCGTCCAGTTCGGCACCGATGCACTGGATGCCGTGACAGGGCGCGCCGAGGTTGAGCTCGAGCACAACGTTGAGTTGACGAACCTCAACGCCGCAACCGAATACCGCTTCACCGTAGCGTCGGCTGACGCGGCGGGGAACGGTCCCGCGATGAGTTCGGAACTCATTTTCGCAACCGCGGGCGCCCCTGACGAGACGCCCCCCGTGTCACCCACTGTGATATCTGTACGGCAGAGCGGGCAAAGTGGACGGAACACCGTCACCGTGGACTGGGCCTCCGACCCGTTCGACGACATAGCCGGGTACAACGTATACCGCGCTATCGCAGGCGATTTCGAGCTGATCGCCGGTCCGGTGGAGGGTTTGGAGTACGCTGACAATGGCCTCCCCGAGGGCGGCGAATTCCGCTATTACATCACGGCCCTCGATGGCGCAAGTCCACCCAATGAAAGTGTCGCCTCGGACATCCTGACACTGCTGGTCCATGATCGCCCTGGAGATTTTCTGCGAGATGGTATCGTCAATTTCTCCGACTTCTTTCTGATGGCTGACGTCTGGGGTTTGAACTCCGCCGATCCAGGGTTCGACAGCATCTTCGATCTGGATGGTGACGGCACTATAGCCCTCGGTGATTTCTTTCTGTTCGCCGACGTCTTCGGCACCCACTACGAGACGGGAAGAGCCATCGTAACGGCACCCGGAGTCGGGCGTACTGATGGTGAGTTGCCGTCGTTGAGGTTGGTGCACGAGAAGATGGTCGAGTCCGACCATTACCAGGTTTCCGTGGCCTCTGAGGGGCCTGGAATGCAGGGGCATGGAGTCACCTTCGAGTACGATTCAGATTCCTTCGAGTTCTTGCGTGCTACGAGTGGGGTGCCGGAAGGCGAAGCCCAGATTCTCGTTGTGCTCGCCGACGATTCCGGTACAGTCGCTGTGGGGAGTTATCTGATACAGCCGTCGGCCGACGGTGAGATGAACACGGTTTTCAACTTGGTCTTCCGCACCTGGCCTGGAGCTCCAACCGGCCAGCTTCGAATTGCCGAGGCCGTTGCCGTTGACGCGCAAGGGGTGATCTCCGCGTTCGCTGTTGGACCCGAAAGTCAATTGCACCTACAGCCGCAACACTTCGAGTTGTTGCCCAACTATCCCAACCCGTTCAACCCACAAACCTCGATCCGCTTTCAGTTACCGCAACCGGCCCAAGTGTGGTTGCGTGTGTTCGATGTGCTGGGTCAAGAGGTCACGGCACTGGCGGCCGGTGAAGAGTACTCCGCGGGCCTGCACCAGTTAGAGTGGAACGGGCTTGACCGCTCCGGGCGTGCAGTAGCCAGCGGAGTGTACCTGTACGCCCTCGAGGCAGACAGCTTCCGGCAGGTCCGCAAGCTTCTGCTTCTGCGCTAGGGGGCGCCATGCGTGAAACTTACCTTCCTTAGAAACCCCCTGCGCACAGCGCCGAGATTACTGGCGCAATTCGTGCTCGCCACGGTCGTGGCAACGAGCCTCCCGGCTGCTGCTGTCGTCACCGTGAGCGCGCCGACCGTTGGTGTCCCACACGGGACTTCCGCAACAATACCGGTGTCTTTGATTGGCGTTACGACGGAACAGATCGTGTCCGTCGAGGTCTTCGTGTCTTTTGACACCAGCGTCCTGACCTATACCAACATCACCTTCACTGGTCATCTGACGGAGCCATGGGTCGGATTCCTTGAGTCCAACCTCGTCGACGGGGGTGTCGTCGATACACTGAAAATTGCCGGAGCGACCGTCAATGACATCATCGATGTCTCCGGCATTCTGTTCGAGCTGGAATTTGACGTCGCCGATCTTCGCGATCCTGCGAATTCGCCGCTGACCCTGGAAGAAGTCTCCCTGAACGAGGCGCCACCAACTGGTGGTACATCCGATGGTCTGATAACGGTTATCGGCGTCGACGGCACCATCGACGCTACCCCGGAGCCGGTGGAGCTCGAGCAGACCGTACTTATTGCGATCGACGATGCGGACGAAGACCGGACAGGCGCAGCGGACTCCGTGCCGGTGACGGTAACCAACGGAGCCGATGTCGAGAGCTTGACTGCTGTGGAAACGGGCGCGGCAACGGGTCTATTCGAGATTTCAATTCCCGTGACCTTCTCAGCGGCAGCAAATCCTGGTGATTTCCTGGTTCAGGCCGAAGTCGGTGATCAAATCTCGATTTGCTACGACGACGTCCTCGACGCTGCAGGAGTCACCCTGCCACGTTGCGACCTCGTCACCGTGGAAGGAAACACGGACGGAATCGTCGACGTGACGATCGTGGCGGAGCCGGGTGATACCCTTTATGTCCGCGTCGAGGATCAGGACCTGAACACGGATCCACTCACGGCACAGAGCACGACCGTAAACGTCTCGCACGACACCTCTGTCGAGGAAGAGACCGTGTTGCTGCTGGAGACCGGTCCAGACACCGATATTTTTCTCGGTCGTTTCTACACGGTTTTCGGCCAGAGTGCCGGTGCTGCCGGCGACACCATCATGCACATCCAGAAGGCCGACCTTCTGTTTGTCCGCTACGACGACACAATGACGGCAGCAGGTCCGCCGGCCTCGTTCCAGGCCACCACGGTGATCGTCGATCCCCTCGGGGATGCCAGCGGCAACGGGAGCGTTAGCGCCCTCGATGCCTTCCTGATGCTGGAGCATGAGGTCGGCAACATCACCCTGGCCGGCCTGGATGCAATGGCCTCCAACCTGGATCTCCAGGCTCCTCTCAGCCCGATCGATGCGGAGGATGCCACCCTGGTCTTGCAGTGGCGGGTGGGACTGATATCTCGTTTTCCGGTGCAGACACCTGATGCGGACAACCATCCTCAGCCGGAAACCGCGAATTCGGTACCTAAGACGATCCCCGACTTGCGCATGATATCCCTCGTCCGTGGAGAGGGTTACATCTCCCTGCTCGCCGATGACCGCGAGGGCATCCTTTCCGCGCAACTCTCGTTGGCTGATTTCGAAGGGCGTGTGGAACTCGGTGCGGGGGTGGAGGGATTCTTGCTGGCCGTCGGACGCGATCCCCTTGACCGTCGGATCGCCATGGCCGGGGCCGTCCCCATGCACGGTGACGGCGAACTGTTGCGCTTGTTTCCTGAAGATGGGCGAGTGCCACAGTTGCGTACCGTCCGATTCAACGGTGGTGACATAATCGGGAGCGTACAGACGGCTCTGACGGCACCCGTTACTCCCGTTCAATTCAGACTGCAACCCAATATTCCAAACCCGTTCAATCCCGAAACGATCATACCCTATCAGATCGACCGCCCCGAGTTCGTACGTCTGCAGATATTCAACGAACTCGGGCAGCTGATTCGCACCCTGCACAGTGGTCCGCTGGCGACGGGCAGCTACCGGGCAGTCTGGGACGGTCGCGATAACACCGGCACCGGGGTTGCCGGCGGAACCTATTTCTATCGATTGCACAGTTCCACGCGTACAGACGTGCGCAAGATGACCCTATTGAAGTGAGCGATGCGCAACCGAGTTGACATAACCACTACACGCCAGCGGGTGCTACGGTCCCTGCGCCGCGTGGGCTACATCTGTCTGTCGGTGTGTGGATCTGCCTTCGCGCAGACGACCATCGATCTCGACGCGGGCGAGGAAGACGTGCGTGTACTGGGCGAGGACGGCAGTGGCTTTCTCGGATTCTCCGTTGCCGGCGGCGACGTTAACGGCGATGGGATTGACGATCTCATCATGGGTGTCTACGGAGCCTCCCCCCCGGGCCGCGCGGGCGCAGGCATTACCTATATCGTCTACGGCGATTCCAACCCGCTGCCTACTCCGATGGACCTGGCCGGAGGGGTCGCTGACATGGTCATACTCGGTGCTGCGAGTTCTGATCAGTCGGGCCGCTCAGTTGCCGCAGGCGATGTCAACGGCGACGGCTTCGAAGATATCATCGTCGGAGCACACTCATCCGACGACGGCGCGGTGCTCGATGCCGGCAAGGTGTATGTCATTTACGGCAGCGCTACTTTGCCTAACACCCTGGATCTGCTGAGCCAACCGACAGAATTGACCCTCGTCGGTTCGGCAGCCAGCGATTTTCTGGGAGGAGCTGTCGCGACCGGTGATATCAACGGCGACGGCTTCGCCGACATTATCGCCGGTGCCCGCAAGGCGGACGCGCCGGCGTCGCGCTTCGATGCCGGCAAGGTCTATGTCATCTACGGCGACCCAACGATCATCACGCCAGCCACCCTGTCCATGAGTGTACAGGCCGACAAGAATATCGAGATCATAGGGGCCGTGTTGAATGACAATCTCGGCAACGCCGTAGCCGCCGGTGACATCGACGGCGACGCTGCCGACGACGTCATCGTGGCGGCATACTGGGCCGATCCGAACGGCTCGCTCAGTGGCGAGGCGTATGTCCTCTACGGCGATCCCGCCGCTACGCCGAGCAGCTATCAACAATTCGATCTCATCACCAAACCGGCGCCAGGTGTCGGTGTGCATATCCAGGGCGCCGCCATCCTTGACAAGGCAGGTGAAGCGGTCGCCGCCGGAGATGTCAACGGCGACGGTTTCGACGACGTCATCATCGGCACCACGGGCGCCGATCCGGGCGGCCTGTCAAACGCCGGCGAGGTCTACGTGCTATACGGCGGAACGCTGTCGACAACAGAGAATCTGCCCGGTGCCGCCGACGTGCGGATTCAGGGAGAGGCTGCTTCGCACAACCTCGGATGGTCGATGGCCGCGCTGAACAGTAACGGTGATGGCTTTGATGACCTGCTTCTCGGCGCCTACCCGGCTGATACCCCAGGAGGAACCGGGGCAGGAAAGAGCTATTTGATTGCCGGGGATCCCCAGCTGGCCAGCCAGATCAGCCTGGCGTCGACGCAAGCCGACGTAACTATTCTCGGGGACGACGCCGGCGATTTTCTCGGTTACGCCGTCGCTGGAGGCGATCTCAACGGTGATTTCATTGAGGACCTGATGCCTGGCGCGCCAACAGCGGACACAGGCGCGGGCCTGGATGCCGGCGAAGTCTACGTCATTTACGGAGAGGCGCCCTACGTAGAGCTCAGCCTCCCCGTCATCAACGCCACCTACAATGAGAATCTGGTCATCCCGGTCACCGTCGACACCACGAACGGGCTCAAAATGGCCGAGGTCGATCTTCATATCGCGTTCGACTCCGACCTGTTGTCGTGGAACTCGATTCTGGACGCGGGAACGCTCATTAATGCATGGACCGTCAACGGCGCGGTTTCGCCGGGTAACGCGTCCACGATCGATACGTTGAAGATTTCCGCATCGACGAATGGCGCGGCGTCGACGGTGAAGGGCGTCCTTCTCAACATCGATTTCACCGTACTCGACGTACGCACACCGGCCAGCTCGATACTCGAAGGCGCGCACGTACATTTCAACGGGGGGCGCCCGGAATGGGTCCTCTTCGCGAACGGCTCCGTTCTCTTGGTGGGTAATGACGGCAGCCTGGCGACGACGGTGGTGTCGACGCCCGGCGACACGGTGCGGGTACGCGCCATCGATCCCGATCTCAACGTCAATCCGGCGGCGATCGAGGTTGTCACCGTGGAGGTTGTCAATTCTGTGACCAACGAGCTGGAAACCGTCAATCTGACCGAGCAGACGGCCGACGACAGTATCTTCTTCGGCACGGTGACCACCGTGTTCGGCACCGTGGCGGGGATGGACAATGACGGCGAATTCAATACGCAGGACGGGGACAACCTATTTACCTCATTCGAGGACTTGCTGAACTCGGCCGGGGTCAGCCTCAACCTCACCGCTACCAATTTCGTCATCGATCCGCTCGGCGACGCCAGCGGCAACGGCACGACCAAGGCTTTTGACGCAGCACTCATTCTGGCGCACTCCGTAGGTAACATTACCCTGGCTGACCACGATTCGATGGCTGCCAACGTTGACCTGCTGGCGCCGTTCGGACCGATAACGGCTTTCGACGCCTCTCTGGTGATTCGTCAACGAGTCGGCCTCATCGGTCGCTTTCCGATCCAGGAGGACGAGTCGGACAACCATCCCCAACCGGAAACCGATCAATCCGTGCCCAAGGTTGCCGTAGAGGGTCGCGAACTGGCATTGCGACCCGGAGACGGCTACATCTCAATCTGGCTCGAGCAACGCGACAACATCCTTTCAGGCGACCTTCGGGTCGAGGGTGTGGATGAGACTGGAGTGAGTCTGGGACCTGACGTCGCCAACGCCTTACTCGACTCCCGCCACGACGGTGATCGTCTGCGCATCGCCTTTGCACTGGAACGGCCGGTCGAAGGCCCCGGAGAGCTGCTGCGCATCGCCTTGCCGGCGAGTTCCACGATCTCCGCAGCAAGTCTGATTTCCGCTCTACGCGTTCACGGCCATCTCAACGATGCCACCATCAAGGTCGCCGGCGGTGGGAATCTGCAGTCGCAACAGTCCCCAGCACCGGTCCCGAGTGTGTTCAACCTGCACTCCAACTTCCCGAATCCATTCAATGGAGAAACGACTATCCGCTTTGACCTTCCTGAGGCAGCCCTGGTCGATCTCGTCCTCGTCAACACGCTGGGCCAGCACGTGCGGTCTCTGGCCGCCAGGGAGCTGGAAGCGGGGTTTCACGCCAACGTCTGGGACGGTCGCGACGACGACGGCAACAACGTCGCCTCGGGCACCTACATCTACGTGCTGCGTGCCGGTCGATCGGTGCAATCGCGGCGCTTGTTGATGATCAAGTAGAGGACGAGTCAGCTCCTCGACAGATAAGTCGTCGGTGTTTTCGCGCCGGCGACACCACTCCTATAAAACAGTATTAAAGATCAGGAGATCGCCGCCGATATCCGTAAGTGAGGGGAAAGGTGTCGTTGGCTCAACAGGCTTGGTGACACCTTCGATTTTCCCATTCTTACTGCGGGTACGGAGGGACACGGATGTTCCACTTCATGTCAAACGCACTACGCCTATCCGGCGCCGGGGTCCTGCTCAGTCTAGCCAGCCTCGGGGTCATTCTCGCGGGCACAGCGTTTCAAATCGCCGTTCGCTGGCTGCTGTCGATCTGAGGTTCCATGTCGTTGAGCCGGATCGCCAGCCAACGTCCTGCTCTGGCGGACGGGATATCCTCGGTGCGCAACCAGCTCAGCGGAGCAGGCGTCCGTTTCTGCGTCATGTTCGCCGTCTGGCTCGGGGCCACGGGGGTACTGTTCGAAAGCTGGCGTCGCGTCTGGGTCGACCTGTTCATGTACCCGGTCACGTACGGAGCCGTGTTGGTACTGCGATTCCTTGGGTTACAGGCGCAGCTGAGCGGGCTCGACACATCGACCGGGGTCTGTCAATTGGCGTTGGAGAACGTCATTTACCGGGTATCGTTCGAGTGTACGGGTATCTTCGCCCTGTTCTTGTGCCTGGCATCCGTGCTGGCTTATCCGACCCGTATCATCCACCGCATCAAGGGCCTCGGCCTGGTCATTCCGGCTTTTCTCTGTTACAGCATTTTTCGCCTTGTCACGTTGGGTATAGTAGCGCATCTGGCTCCCCAGTACATTGACCTGTTCCATCTCTACGTGATGGTCCTCGTCAACATCGGTTTCGTATTGACCATATGGATGTATTGGGTGCGGGCGGCCGGCGCGGGAAGGACGCTGAGTTGAGGTGCAGCCTTCTGTTCCTGGTCCGCTTCGTGGCCGCGTCCAGCATCGCCCTGTGCGCCTGGGACGTGATTTCCAATGTCTACCTGCGCACGGTAGTGCCGGCGGTAAACTGGCTGCTTGAGCAGCAACACCTGCCGTTGCACCTCGAGCAGAGGCGAGACCTGCTGCTCTACGTCTATGAACCCGTCGTCGGTGGCTTGAGATTGCAGGCGTTGGACTACGACTCAGTCTACCTGAACTTGATCGCAGTCGCGGCCCTGTTCACGGCCACTTCCGGCGTGAGTTGGGGGTGGCGGGCGCGGTGGATTGCCTGCAGCTGGCTGTTCCTCTGGGCCACTCACGTGTTCAGCTTTCTATTGGGTGGCCAGGTGGCCATCGGCGGCTATCTCGCAACATTGACCCCCACAGAGGCCAGTGCGACGGCGGCAGCCCAATTGAGCGCCGCATTCGGTGTTCTGGACCCGTTGTGGGTTCGCCTCCTGGAGCTGTGGAACGTCTGGGCTCGCTACGGGCTTGGCTTGGCCGTCTGGTACGTCGCCATCCGAAATCGATCGACGGCCGTTTTGCGGACACCTGCTGCCGCGCCAGTTACAGCCGGTCAGGCTGATGACATACCAGCTCTCCCCACTCAGTGGAGCTGGGCGAGTGTTTGCCGCCTGTTTCCCCGATGGAGCCATTGGCTGTCTGAACCATCGCGATAGAGAGAGACGAAAAACCGCTGTAGCCAAATCGCCTGAACGCCGATATAGAGGAATAGGAGTGTTGCGCCCGAACGGCGGGTCAACAGCGTGCCGATTCCTTCCTTTTCAGGCGACATGGTCGACGATCACGACAATTGCACAACCCGACGCGCAGTCGGTGTTACCCCGTACTTCGCCTGGCTGTGGGTGATCATGGCATGCCTGCTCTGGCCGCAAGCTGGTTCCGGCCAGGTTCATGTTCCACTGAGCGTCACCGGCCTGACCGGTATAACCCAGGTCCAGTTCGGCAACGAGATTCAGATATATGCCACCGAGTTGGCGGACGGAGGACCTTTTGGCGCTCCTGATGGGCACCTGGGCAGGGTCGGACTCAATACAGGCATCCAGCTAACCATTTCGGATTTGACCACGGCGACCGGCATCGTCTCCGGCGACTTCACTGAGATGCGTCTCTACCGCAGCCTGGACGGGATTCTGGACGGCGCTGACACCTTCATGTCCTCGGTCTCGCCGGTAAACATCGGCGCGATCACGGAGGTCGATGCCACGGGAGCCGGTGTGGACAGAGACATTCCGGATCAAGGTTCCATTTTCTTCATTATCTCAGTGCGCATTTCCGGACAGGCAACCGCCGACCATGCATTCCGGGTCGGCGCCGTCGTCAACAACATCGGAATGGAAGAAACAGGGCTCGGGGGGGTTGACTCCGATATCGGGTTGCCGGTGCTGGCCGACAATGCCAACCACATCGTCATCGGCGGCGGGCCCGCCAAGACCACCGACGGCGCCGCGGTGACGATACCATTTGGCGGAGAGAAAGCAATGCTGTTCCTCCTCGTCGGCACCGGAGCCTACGCGTTGCGCCGTCGCACATGAACGCGGCCGGGCTTCGGCTCTCTGCATCCAGATAACAACCTTTCATCGCGAACACCGCTTTCCCAATTACAGTACTGCCCTCGTTTTGTCGGCACGGGATCGTCCTCGTCTGTATCTGCTCCCGCAAAGCGCCGATTGACACGGTGGGGGTCAGCCTGCTGTTTTCAAGCAATCGAACGGGTAATGTCGTTACTGGCGCCGAGGTGCGGGAGTGAGCAGACCATGAAACGAACATTGGGGAAGAACGAATTCTATTCCTGGTCCATCTTCAACGAGGATCGGCAAATCGATTTCAACGGACACCTGTGGGTGCGGGAAGGGGAGAGCAACATCCTCATCGACCCGGTACCCATGATTGACTCGGACCTGGAGCAGCTCGACAGCCTGGGTCCTGTCAGCCACATCGTCATCACCAATCGTGACCACGAGCGTGAGGCGGCGTTCTTTCGCGATCGCACCGGTGCCCAGGTCGTCACCCACGAAGCGGATGCACCACTCGTGGAGACCACTCCCGACCGCACCGTCGCCGACGCAGAGGAGATCGTCCCGGGACTGCTGGCCGTTCATCTACGCCACGGCAAGAGCCCCGGAGAGATCGCCCTCTACTGGCCGCAGAAACGGCTTGTCCTCGCCGGTGACCTGATTGTAGGGGAGCCGCTGGGTGAACTCAGTATCCTGCCTGATCCGAAACTGGAGAATCCGGCCGCTGCCGTGCTTGAGCTGCGGAAGCTGTTGGCCCTTGAGTTTGACGCTATCCTGTTGGGGGACGGCCATTCACTGCTCTCGGGCGCCAGGGAACGCTTGTTGCGCTGCCTCGAGTCGCGCAGTGACATCTTCATCAACAGCATCCACGTCGACGAAATGGACTGGACGCCCTGCAGCACTCGAGACGGTTATCGATGGGAATCCAAGGAAATCGACTCACAAATCGGTGCACGGCGTCTCGGGTACCGTCTGATCCGCCTGCCGCCAGGCCAGGCCACCTTCCCCTATCACTTCCACCACGTGACCGAGGAACTCTTCCAGATCATGGAGGGCGAGTGCACGGTCATCACCCGCAGCGGTCGGCACTCGGTTCGGGCGGGAGATTTTCTGAGCTTCCCTCCCGGCGCTAGCAGCGCTCACAAATTCGTCAACGAGAGCGACGAGCCCTGTGTCATGCTGGCGCTGGGAAACGAGGATGCGCACGACGTTTCCGAGTACCCCGACACGGAGAAAATCGGTGTCAAGGCGCTGCCGCAGAGACTCAATTTTCGAAAACGGGACGCTGTCGACTACTGGGCGGGAGAGTAAAGCGCGCGCCTCCTTGCCGAGCCTCCATCGCCTTGATATGCTATACCCTTCAAGATTCTGGAGGGTAATCGATGATCGGCATACAACAAGGGTCTGAGGAGCAGGCGGCTCGCAACACGCGACTTCTGGCCCAGTCCCGGTATCTGGGCAGTTCCACTACCTCTGACGTGCTGCCATTTCAGATTGATATCAGTGGCGAAAGGCTCAGCGCCGATCAAGTGGGTACGCACGAGGCACTGTCGATTCAGGCAGCGCGCACGGCGATCAAGGCATTGGGATCACTGGCCAAGATCAATGAAGTCGACCATCTCGGCGGCGGACTGGATCTGATTCCGCCGTTGTTGCTAACCTTGGCTGTTACGGATTACGACAAGGTTGAGTACACGATAGAGCACGCCCACACCAGCATCGGCTACTTTTCGGCCCTTGCTGCTCTTGGTTTTCTGGAAGAGCAAGATGTAGTCGATGGCTTTCGCCGAGGCCTCGACGTTCCCGGTCATGTCTCCTGGTTGCCCGGCGGTACTCCTCTCAACGGTGGTCGTCTGGGAGTGATGATACCGACCGCCGTGGGGCAGGCCCTTGGCAAACGCGCCGTCATCGGTGACGGCAGCTGGGTGGTCGTCCACTGCGGGGACGCCGGTTGGATCTCGGGCCAGGCACTCAACGGTTTCAACGGGGCCTCCGTGCACGAGGCTCCCATCACCTTCGTCATGCACCGCAATGGCATTCAGCTCTCCGGCACGACGAAAAGCATCCTGGACCGCGATCCCCGGCCGGTGATCGAGTCGTTGGGGGTCGAGATCATCGAGATTCCAACGTTACATGACGTCCAGGCTCTGTACGAGGCTTACCGGCATGCGAACGCCTGTGCCCGACGAGGCAAAGCCAGTCTCATCTATCCGGTCGGTTTTCGCTCCGGCGGCGGAGTGACGATCGATCTCAGTCACTTTGGAGAGTCGTACGGGGTTACAGACGCGGTGAGTGCTTTTGCCCAGTCGCATGGCGTTTCCATGAGCCAGCAGGTGTGGATTCCCGGCGCGCTGATGAGCTTCAGGGATGTGGGCTCGATGATCGAATGCCTCTTCCTCGTCAATGGATTACCCGGCGGTGAGGGACACCACGACGGCTCGTTGAAGGGTCGTGATGAGGCTGAAGTGCTGGCCAACCCGATGTTGCAGTTCACCGCTGCTCACGATACGGCAATGGCGGCGTTGCGCAGCAGCAAACAGCGTCGCGTGACTACGAAAGCAAGGCCGGCGCCCGGCAGTCCAAACCTGGTTCTTCCAAAGAGCGCGCTGAACGCCGTTGATTTGCCTGAGGTCGGCGAGACGGTCAGTGCTCGCAACGGATCAGAGGCCGGTTACGCTGCTGTCGCCAAGGCATTTCCGGAAAATGTCTTCGTTGTCAGCTGTGATCTGGACCCTTCGACGAAGCTGTCGAAAGCCCGTGGGTTCATCGCCCCTGATCACCAGTTCGAAATGAGCATCGAGGAGCAGGCGGCGACACTGCTGGCGGACGGGTTGGCGATGAGTTCGAACAAACAGCAACTGAATGTCGTCTCGACCTTCGCCGCCTTCTACGAGGGTATCGCGCGAGAAGGCTTCGACATGTGGCGCTACCAGCGCAACCTGACGGGCGTCAACGAAGGGCTAAACGTAACCTTTCACGTCTCTCATGTAGGTGCCTGCACCGGACGCGATCATTTCTCGGGCTGGGGGTTGGACTGGATCAACATCGGCCTGACCTACCTGCCTTACCTGCACCGCTTTTACGCGCCGGCGGATGCTCGCTCCGCATTCCTAGCCGTCCGTGATCTGGCCGCCCACTACGGTGGCCACATCATCGGCATACCGCGTGACAATCTGCCCATTCTGACGAATGCAGACGGAAACCCGCTGTGGAACGCGGATTCAGCGTGGGAGGCCGTTACCGAATACCGGCTCCACCCGGGAGCCGAGCGGGCCATCGTAGCCATGGGTGCTCCGGCGTTTGTGGCAGACGATGCAGCCGAGCAACTGGCAAAACGCGGGTTGCCAACGGATGTCTATATAGTCAACGGCCTGCCGCTGCCTCCCGGAGCGTTGGAGGGATTGCTCGCCACCCACACCGCTGGTATCGTTACCGTTGAAGATGGTTTCATCGGTACACGCCAGACCGGAGTGCGAGGATTCGCCGGTCTCGTTTCCGGCCTTGCCGGCAGCGCTGGTTTGCCATGTGCCCATGTGGGTGTCACCGATCCTCGAATCGCGCCCGCGGACGGACACATGGAAACTTGGGGTCATTTCGGTATCACTGCCGAGGCCATTGCCGGTGCCGTTTCCGAGCTGTAGAGCTCGAATAGGACGTACATCACCTAAAGAAGGACGAGAGAAAATGCCAGTGGTCAAGACAGTACTCAGTTTGCTAGCGGTGACTATCCTCTGCCTGGGCTGCGGCGCGGAAGGTGATGGCGCCACGGTGCAGGTCAACGAGGAGGCGTTAATGGATCCAGCTGGTCCCGAGATGAACAAAACAGCACCTGACGAATTCCGCGCCAAGTTCGAGACCAGTGCGGGAGATTTCGTCATCGATGTGAAGAGAGAGCTGTCACCCAACGGTGTCGACCGCTTTTACAATCTGGTTCGCAACGGCTATTACAATGAGCAGCGATTCTTTCGCGTGTTGCCGGGGTTCGTGGTTCAGTGGGGGATGCACGGGGATCCGGAGGTAACGGCCAAATGGCACAGCGCGAGCATTCCAGATGACCCGGTCGTGTCGAGCAACACGCCGGGTACCATCACCTTTGCCAAGACGAATATGCCAAACTCCCGGACGACTCAGATGTTTATCAATCTTGGCAACAATGCCGGGAACCTTGATGGCCAGGGTTTCGCCCCTTTCGGGACGATCACGGAAGGCATGGAGGCGGTTCAGGCGATCAATGCCGAGTACCAGCAGAAGCCCAATCAGCAGCAGATCGGCCTGAAGGGCAACAAGTACCTGAACAAGCTCTTCCCCAACCTGGACTACATCAAGAGCGCCTACATCCAGGAGTGAGCGCACCAGCCGCACCCACGACCACAGAAATCCGCAATGACCGCGTCGGCCTCAGCGCCGCTTTGCTGGCGCTATTGGCCGCCCTGTTGTGGGGTGGCAATCAACCCTTCATCAAGATCGGCCTCTCGGGCATGCCGCCGCTGGCCATGGCGGCGGCCCGTTTTGCTGTCGGTCTGGTCGTCGTTTCCACGGCGGCCGCGATCGCCGGTGTCTCACTGCGGGTGCACAGCTCTCACGCCCTCAGACTACTCGGGCTCAGCGCTCTGTTCATTCTGCAGATCGTCTTTCTCAACGAAGGCACGCAGCTGACGAGCGCCAGCCGATCATCCATTTTGATCTCGGCCCATCCGTTTTTTATCGCCCTATTCTGCCATGTCTGGGTGCCCGGCGATCGCCTGACGCTGGCGAAGGTCGTCGGTATCAGTCTGGCCTTCGCTGGAATGCTCTTGATTTTCAGTGATGCACTGGCGCTCCAGGACTACGGCCATTTTCTATGGGGTGATCTGATCGTCTTCGGCAGTGCCATCCTGCTGGGACTACGTCAGGTCGTTCTGAAACGACTCGTACACGACATGCACCCGTACGCTGTCCTGTTCTGGCAATCGACGCTCAGCGTGCCCGTGTTCTGTGTACTGGCTGCTCTGTTCGAGCAGGAAGAGACCTGGAACATCACCGGTCCCGTTATCGGCGCGGTGCTGTACCAAGGGGTCGTCGTCGCCGGCCTCTGTTTCATCCTGTGGCTCTACCTGCTCCGGCGCCATAGCGCCACCAGGCTCGGCATTTTCGGTTTCGCCACGCCCATTCTGGGGGTCTTGCTGAGCGTGGTGTTGCTACAGGATGAGGTGACGGTTCAGCTGATCTTGAGCATGCTGCTGGTCGCGGCCGGTATCGCCATCGTCAACGGCAGGAGCACCGGCACCGAATAGGTGGAACATACTCGGACGGTTACTCGACCGTCACACTTTTCGCCAGGTTGCGCGGCTTGTCGACGTCGTGACCGCGTGCCAGTGCCGCATGATACGCGATGAGCTGGAGGGGCACGGTAGTGATGATCGGGGACAACAGGGGCAGGGTCGAGGGCACGTACATGACCTCCTCAGCCAGTCTTTCCAGTTCGGCATCCCTTTCACTGGCGATGGCGATGACTCTTCCGTGCCGGGAACGCACTTCCTCGATGTTGGCGAGGACCTTCTCATAGGTGTGGTCCCTGGGAGCGATGACGAGGACGGGCATGTTCTCGTCTATCAAGGCGATGGGACCATGCTTCATCTCCGCTGCCGGCAGGCCTTCTGCGTGAATGTAGCTGATCTCCTTCAGCTTGAGGGCTCCTTCGAGTGCCACCGGATAGTTAACGCCCCGTCCCAGGTACAACCAGTTGTCGCAACTGCTCAACCGCTGCGCCAGCTCCCCTGCCTGTTTGTCGAGTCCGATGGCCGTTTCGACCTTGCCCGGCAGTTCATCGAGTTCAGCCAGAAACTGGGAAGTTCGATCCGGGGCGAGGTGGCGTCTCCGTCCGGTGTCCACGGCCATCATCGCCAGCACTGCGACCTGGGCCGTGAATGCCTTGGTGCTGGCGACACCGATTTCGGCGCCGGCGTGAAGATAGATGCCGGCATCCGTCTCGCGGGCGATGGTTGAACCCACGGCATTGACGATGCCCAGCACCGTGGCGCCCCTGGTGCGCATTTCGCGCAAGGCCGCAAGGCTGTCAGCGGTTTCTCCAGACTGACTGATGACGATACCGATGGTGTCGCGTTCGATGACCGGGTTGCGATAGCGCAGCTCGCTGGCGTACTCAACCTCAGTCTGTACCCGGGCCAATTCTTCAAAGAGGTACTCTCCGATCAGAGCCGCATGCCATGCGGTGCCACATGCTGTAAGCATGATGCGCTCACAACGGGCCAGTTCGCGATCCAGGCCTTCAAGGCCGCCGAGCTTGGTGACGCCGGACCGCCGATCCAGGCGTCCGCGTAGGCAGTTGCGCAGGCTTTCAGGCTGCTCGTGGATCTCCTTGAGCATGAAATGCTCATAGCCGCCCAGTTGAATCTGGTCGAGCGTCAATTCGAGCGTATCGATTTCCCGGTGTACTGGCTGCGCATCGATGGTACTGACCTCGATCCCCTTGGGTCCCAGACAGACCATCTCGTTGTCGTGTAGATAGATGACCTGGCTGGTGTGCTCGACGATGGCGCTGCCGTCGGAGGAGACGAGGTACTCCCCTTCGCCGACACCGACGATGAGCGGGCTGCCACGACGGGCGGCGATCAGGGTGTCGGGGGCGTCGGTGCAAACCAAGGCGATGCCATAGGCCCCGGTCACATCGCCGAGAGCGCGACGCACGCTCGCCACCAGATCACCAGACTCCGCGTAGAGATAACCGATCAACTGGACCAGCGCCTCCGTGTCCGTGTCGCTGCTGAATTCGACACCTTTCTCTTCAAGGTAAGCCCGGACGGCGCTGTGGTTTTCGATGATACCGTTGTGAACGAGAGCGAACTTCCCAGAGGCGTCGGCATGTGGATGCGCATTCTCATCGTTGGGAGTGCCATGGGTCGCCCAACGTGTGTGGGCGATGCCGACAGAGCCTTCGACGGGGTCCTCTTCGAGCCGTTTCTCCAACTCGCTGATGCGCCCTGCAGACTTGCGCAATGACAGGGCACCGCCCTCGACCGCACACACTCCTGCTGAGTCATAGCCGCGGTACTCGAGGCGTTGCAACCCGGTAATCAAGACCTGGGTCAGCGTCTTGTTTCCCAGGTACCCAATGATTCCACACATATGGTCTCCGACATCGATCAGGGTTAGTTACACTCAAATATCGCTAGTCGCCAGAGATTTGGCCTCTCCGCCCAGCCAACTCGACGGCCTCGGTGACATTGCGCCGGATCAAATCACACCCCTCCTGCCAGAACGCACGGTCGCCGATGTCGATTCCCATCGTCGACACCAAATCTCGCGGCGCGCGTGCCCCACCATTGGCCAGCAGTTCAAAGTAGCGCTCGACGAACGGTGATCCCTCAGCGCGATACCGTGCGTACAGAGCCATCACCAGCAGTTCGCCGAAGGCGTAGGCGTAGACGTAAAACGGGACATCGACGATATGGGGGATGTAGAGCCACCAGCAGGCGTGTTCATCCCCCAACCGGATGGAGTCGCCGAACATCTCCTGCATGTGGCTTTGCCACAGCTGGTCCAAACGCTCAGCCGGAAGTTCGCCATCGCGCCGGCGCTCACGGTGGGCGCTCTGTTCGAACCGGTACATGGCGATCTGGCGAAAGACGGTAGCGAACGTGTCCTCTGTCTTACTACAAAGCAGCGCAAGTTGCTCCTCCTCCGTAGACAGCTCCGAGCGCAGCCGCTCGAATACCAGCATTTCGGCAAAGGTGCTGGCGGTCTCCGCCATGGGGAGGACCGGGTGGTAGTCGAGCAAATGGTTGCGGGAGGCGAGCACATCATGGACCCCATGCCCAAGCTCATGTGCCAAGGTCATCACGTCGCGTGGGCGCTCGGTGTAGTTGAGGAACACGTAGGGATGGTGATCGGGCGTGATGCCGGCGCAATAGGCGCCACCTCTCTTGCCATCGGCGAGGGCCGCATCGATCCATCTGCGGCTGAAGAACGGTTCGGCAATCTCGGCCAGGTGAGGCGAGAACTCGGCGAACGAGGCCAGAACAATCTCCCGCGCACGATCGAATGGAAACGAGCTCTCAGCGCTCGTAATCGGCGCGTAGCGGTCGTAATGAGTCAGTTCCGGCAGCTTCAGCATCCGGGCCTTCAGCCGATAGTAGTCAGCGACGATATCGTAGTTAGCGGCGCAAACGTCCGACACGGTGTCGACGATGTCCGCGGACAGTTCATTGTTCAGGTGGCGACTCTGTTCAGGCGAGTCATAAGCACGCAGCCGATCCAGCACATCCTTCTCGTGCAACAGCGTATTGTAGATGAAGGTGCCCACGTGCCGGTTGGCCTCCAAACCCTGCGAGATGGCGGAGGCAGCCAGGCGTCTGGTTTCGCGGGAGGCATCGTAGAGCAGAGGCAAAATCTCGCTCTGTGTCTTCTCCTCTTCCCCTTCCCCTTCCAGTCGGATCGTGAAGCGGGTGCGGGTGTTGACCTCCGTTGCCAGACGGGCAAAAGCTCGGCCACGCGAATTCGCGGTTTCGACAAGAACTTTCTCTTCCGGTTCCGACAGATTGTGGGCAGCCAGCTGACGCTGGTGGTCCAGGTAATGGCGGTACGGCGCCAGGGATTCATCGCCTGCAACCATCACATCGTACACGTCGTCTGCAATGAGCCCTATTTCCAGGTCGAAGAACACCAGATGCGTTGCGATCGTGCTATCGAACTCGCGGGTCTTCTGCAACAAGGCTCCACGCCGGGGATCGGTGGCGTCAGTCGAGTAGAGAAGAGAGGCGTACGACTCCGGCTTGTACTGATCCGTCAACAATGCTTCGTAGGCATCCAGAGCGTCACGCAGGTGGGAGGCGGTAAGGCTTTCTGAGGCGATCGTGCCCTTGAAGCGGCTCTCGAAAGCAGTTGCGTCGCCTTCGATTCGTTTGAGGTCGGCCGCCAGGGCGGGATCATCGACACCGCCGTACAGGTCGGACAGGTCCCAGGTTGGCAGAGTTGAAGTCTGTTCAGTCATGGTGTGTGTTGGTGACGCCCTACGTCAGGTGATGTTCCGTGAGACCGGGGAATTTATCGCGTGGGGCGTGCATCAATTAACCATCCGGGCTGCTCGATCGTCGTGTCCACAGTCACAGTCTGGCGTACCACCGATGGAGCTCCCAGGAGGTAAACAGGCACTCACACGGCGGTGCAACGATCGCATGACTCAAGAACTGCTTCCCCAGCTCACGTTGTCGATCCCGGCCGCCAGCATGTCCACCAGCTCGTCGAGCTCCCCATCGGTGAAGGTGAACGCAGGCTTGATGATGATGCTGTCTCCGCGCAGCCCGTCGGCGTCACCATGCACCGGACACAGGTTCAGACCCTCGGCCATGCACGCGTCATACACCTCACCCGCCTTGTTGACGTGATCTGGATAAGTCTCCAGGGAATCGCGGTTCGTGACGAATTCCAGCGCCATGTGGCACCCTCTACCGCGAATGTCACCGATGTGTGGATGATCACCGAGGCGATCGCGTACCAGGCCTATCAAGTGCTCACCGATCTGGGCCGAGCGCGTGACCAGGTCATTGTCGAGGATGTAGCGCAGAACAGCCTTCGCCGTGGCCGCGGACAAGGGGTTGGCGGCATGCGTGTAACCGGCGACGGTGTTGCCACTGGGGTGGCTCTTCAATACGTCGAAGATCTTGTCGTGCACGATGGTGCATGCGATGGGGCTGTAGCCACCCGAGAGTCCCTTGCCGCAGGCGATTAGATCCGGAACGGTGTTCCAGTGGTCGATGCCGAAGGAACGCCCCGTGCGGCCGTACCCCGTCACCACCTCATCCGAGATCATGAGGACATCGTAGCGGTCACAGATCTCCCGCACCAGTTCGAAATACCCTGCCGGGGCGGGGCAGGCTCCCATGGTGTTGACGAAGGGCTCGGCGATGAAGCAGGAAACCGTCTCGGGCACCTCGCGCACGATCGCATCCTCGAGGTCGCGAGCACACACCTGCGCGTACTCTGCTTCACTCAAACCTCGACCGTCGCGAAAGTGATACGCCGGGCGGATGCGGATGCTGGGAAAGTAGTAGGGTTGAAAGTCGGCGCGTCGGCTGGTGCGTCCCGAGAATGACAGGGCAGCCAGGGAGCTGCCGTGGTAGCCACTCCAGCGACTGATGATCTTCGACCGTTCAGGATGGCCTTTGTAGAGGTGGTAGACACGGGCGAACTTGACGCACAATTCGGTCGCCTCGGTCCCGGTGGAGACGAAGTAGACCTTGTTCATGGGCGAGGGGGCGAACTCCTGCACGATCAGCTCAGCCAGTTCGATAGAAGCCGCGTTCATGAACAGGGAGGCATTGGCGTGGCACACTTTCTGGCTTTGGTCCACGATCGCCGCCAACACTTCAGGGACCCCGTGTCCGATGTTGACGGCACCGACGCCGCCCGAAGCGCCGTCCAGAAACACGCGACCATCAGCCGCGTACAGGTGTCGCCCCTCGGCCCGCACGATGACGGGATAGTCCGTGTGCAGGTTCATCGGCAGAAAGCTCGAATTCATCAGATCTACCTGGTCCATCATTCTCTCCCTCGTACGGGCATGCCTAACACGACATCCTAGCACGAAATCCTAGCACACCAGGCTGCGGCCGCCGTCGACGCAGAGCGTTTTACCGGTGATGAAGTCGTTAACCGCCAGGCCGAAAATGGCCAGCGCCACATCCTCCGGCGTGGCCAGCCTCTTCATCGGTGTGGCTTCCCGGTGGGGCTCAGTGAATTCCTCCATGCCCGCTATCCAGCGGGTTTCGACCACACCAGGAGCCACAGCGTTGACGCGAATATCCGGAGCCTGGCTGATCGCCAGAGCCCGGGTGATGTTGATGATGGCTGCTTTGGAAGCCGAGTAGGCGATGCAGCTTCCCTGGCCGGTGTAGGCGGAAATCGACGTGGTGTTGATGATCTGCCCGGAGCCCCGTTTCTTCATCGCCTTTATGGCCGCCCGCGAACACAGGAAGGTGCCCTTGGCATTGACTGCCATGATGCGGTCCCAGGCCTGCTCAGTCATACCGTCCAGATCCGTGTACGGCACGCGCTCGGTTGTGCCCCCGTTGTTGACTAGAACGTCCAGGCGACCAAAAGTCGCGACGACCTCATCCACCATGGAGCACACCTGGTCGTCTTCGGACACATCCGCCTTGAGCGCCACTGCGCGGCCACCTGCTTTTTCGATTTTCGCCACCACGGCCTCCGCCTCAGCTTGCGAACGTGAGTAGTTGACGGCCACGGCGGCCCCTTCCTCGGCGAACATCAGGCAGGTGGCCTCCCCGATTCCTGTGCCGCCGCCAGTAACAAGTGCGACCTGTTCCGAAAATCTCGTCATCGGTAAATCCCTTTCATGAGGTAAATCTCAGGATCGATTGTGCCTGTGTGGTTGAGCGTGTACACTGACTCGCCTACTGTATCACACCTCTTTCTCCCAATCACAGTGCCAACGCGTCATGTCATTCGTAGCTGATGTACATCTCCACTCTCACTATTCGCGCGCGACCAGCCGAGACCTGACCCCCGAAAACCTGCACCGGTGGTCGGCGCTCAAGGGCATCGACCTGGTCGGCACCGCCGATTTCACCCACCCCGAATGGCTGGCCGAGATCAAGCAGAAACTGGAACCGGCACAAGAGGGAGTTTTTCGCTTGAAGCCGAATCTGGCCCGGCCAGTCGACGACGAGATCTATGCCTCCTGCCGGCGCGACGTGCGTTTTCTCCTCACGGTGGAGATCAGCTCCATATACAAGAAGAACGGCCGCACCCGCAAAGTCCACAATGTCGTCGCCTTGCCTGACTTTGCCAGTGCCGACGCACTCAACCGCCGGCTCGCAGCCATCGGCAACCTCAAGTCGGATGGACGCCCGATTCTCGGCCTGGCCAGTCGCGATCTGCTGGGGATCTGCCTTGAGGTGTGTCCTGACGTCCTCTTCATCCCGGCGCACATCTGGACTCCTCACTTTGCGGCTCTTGGGTCCAAATCCGGCTTTGACAGCCTGGAAGAGTGTTTCGAGGATCTGTTGCCGTACATATACGCGGTCGAGACGGGGTTGTCGTCCGACCCGGCCATGCACAGCAGGCTTACCGCCCTCGACCGCTTCACGCTGGTTTCCAACTCGGACGCGCACTCGCCGCCCAAGCTGGGTCGCGAAGCCACGTGCTTTGACACTGAGCTATCGTACCCGGCCATCCTCGACGCATTGCGACAGCGTGATACCAGCCGCTTCACCACCACGATCGAGTTCTATCCTGAGGAAGGGAAGTATCACCACGACGGGCATCGCAAATGCGGTATCTGCTGGGAGCCTGCGCAAACGATCGCCGCGCAGGGGGTTTGTCCCAAATGCGGACGACAGCTCACGGTTGGCGTATTGCATCGAATCGAGACCCTGGCCGACCGGCCCGCGGCCGAAGCCATCAACACGCCACCGCGCCGCTTCGAGCACCTGATTCCGTTGCCGGAGGTGATCAGCGCCGTCGTCGGCGTTGGACCGGGAAGCAAGCGAGTCCAGACCATCTATCATACTCTACTGGCCGAGCTCGGTCCTGAATTACACATCCTGCGTGAGCTGGAACCGGGGCAGATCGAGCGCCGAGGCGGGGAGTCGCTGGTCGCCGAGGGGGTACGGCGGATGCGCGCCGGTAAGGTGTGCATCGATTCGGGCTACGATGGCGAGTATGGCCGGGTGCACCTTTTCGGGGAAGGGGAACGGTGAAGAAAAAAGCAGTGAGTCCGGCGGCCGTCGTTCAAGAACTGCCCTGGCTGGCGGGCTCGGGATTCAACAGCGTGGCGATGTGGGCGGCCTGGAAAAAGGTGGTCGGCTCGAGCTGAGTGCGCAGGGATCGCTTGCGTGGCAGCAACGTGGTCTCTCCCAGCATGGGAGGAGAAACATACACCTCCACAACACCGGATCCGACGTTGAGATTGCCTTTGGGACATTTCGGCCACAGTGAGTGAATGCCGCGAAAGGCCATGGGTACGATAACGACGTCTTCGGGCAGGTACGCGAATAGGAGGTGCTGCATCGGCATGATCTGCAGCTCGAAGGCGGCAGTGGTGCCGGCTCCGTAGACGATTCCGGGGCGCTCGTCGAGCAACTTGGAAAAACGCTGAATCGGATTGCGGGCGTCCTGCGAGTACATGATAACGTAGCCGTCGACTTCCTCAGCGATGCGATCGTAGGTCGTGGGGTCGAGTCCGATGAGGGAGAATTCGCGTTTCCCGATTTTGAAAGCGGTCTGTGCCATCAAGCGCGGCCGCGACGGAATCGTGCAGGGGATCGGCGCGTCCCATCCGAGGGCCTCGAGGAGCTGCGGAGACTCCATCACACGGTACATGACGGGGTGGTCGAGAAGGCTCTGATGGGTTGGGAAGAAGACGACCCTCTTGTGGCGTCCGGTCAGGTCGAGGTCTCGGGCGAGGGACGCAAAGCGTGGGTCGATGACGACGTTCACCTGAATGCCCAGGACCTCCATGGACCTGGCCGCCCACTCCTGATTGGCCTCCCAGGCGGCAGCGATTCGGCGGCCTTCGTCCGGCTCCGAGTGCAGCAGTTGCATCTTGCGGGCACCGGCACGGCGAAAGAGCCGCACCCACTTCAATAGTTTGGCACGGCGGCGCCACGGCGAGTCCGGTTTCTGTACCCCAACATGGTCGTACTCCAGAAACCGTCCTGCCGGCATCTGGCCAGACAACAGCGACGGCAATTCGAGTTCGGGTACGGCGTTGAGATCGAGGCGCCGCGTTCGTCTTCTCAGACGATTGCCCTGTTTCACCAACCCCACAACCAGATCGATCATGTCGCGGGTGAGGTAGCTGTAATCCTGACCATACCAGTACTCTTTGGGCCGGATCTGGGCCGGGTCCTCCAGATGAGCCTCCAGAAACTTGAGCAGCATTCCCTGCGCCAACAGCACGTAGTTGCCCATCTTGTCCAGCCAGCGCTGGCGCACAGATCCCTGCAATCGCGCCAGCAACAGTTCCAAGTCGGTCACCACCTTCCAGATGCAGATTCCGAACCAGATGAAGTTGCTGAAGGTGTTGTAGCGGATGGCCAGATGCTCTCCCGCGGCCATGGCATCGACGACACGCTCGGCGACCGTCATCAGGATCTGGCGCAGCGGCTGCCGCAGCTGCTTACCCGACAACTGATAGCTGAATTCGGTACTCCACAGCGGATCGTCGGAACCGTTTTGCGCCTGCATGCCCTCGGCGGCGGCCTGCGCATGCGAAAGGGGCACACGGGCAACGCGGAACTCGACCAGTGCGGCCTCGGCATCATCGAGTGGGAGGGGGTTCTCACGGCTCAGGGCTTCCAGGTAGACCTCTTGGTACAGGCGCAAAAAGTCGCGATCGGAGCCGGCATCGCGCTCCAGGAACTGGCGCTTCACCTGGATGTATATGCGATTGGCTTCGTGGTAACCGGGTAGGAGGTGGTCATAGCGGGTGTGGGATTCACTCAATCGCCGGTCTCGCCGGGCCGGCATGCCCTGGTAGATGGTGTCGATGATACGGGCGCGCTTTTCGAGGGCAGAGAGCGTGTCCGCGCTGCTCTCACGAGAGGCTGTGGGCCAGCGCACGGGCTCCGGTCCGCGCTGATCAAAATGTCCGTCGATCCAGGCAATACGCAGCAATTCCCGCGCGGCCTCATCGTACTTGCCAAGGATTTCAACCCTGCGCTCCCGGACTTCAGCCAGTAGTTTCTTCAGTGATGCCACCGCGACTCCACGAAGGTCCGTAATCGTGAATAATTTCAGTAATTACAGAATGATATCGATGGTCCACTCGGCCAGCAAGTGGGCTATCAATGTGTTGTAAACGGCGTCGGATACCGGTATCTTGTACGACCCATTCACACCAACCGAAAGCCATGTATTGCAGCTCACTTACTCACGCACTCACATGATCTCGACCTCTATCGCCGGCATCTTGCTGTCATGGGCTCTTCTGGGAGCCAGCGTTGCTGCTGAGGAAGGTGGGCCTCCCCAAGGTAGCGCTGGAG
The DNA here is from genome assembly GCA_965248265.1 of Candidatus Latescibacterota bacterium. Lineage (GTDB taxonomy): Bacteria > Latescibacterota > UBA2968 > UBA8231 > UBA8231 > CBDFJF01. The sequence continues at coordinate 2,732,103 of CBDFJF010000001.1, read as the reverse complement.
GCAGTATCACTGGTCACGTGACGGTTCCGGTCACCAAAGTAAAGAAACGGACCCTGCGCGGAAGCGCCTATCGCAGCCGGCTCTCCGGAGGAGTCAAGGAGAAGGGAAAGCAGCGGGGGGCCAAGTCGTCCTTCAACGATGTCGTCGTCAGCGCCCACCCGTTCTCGTTCTCGGTGACCCCTGAAGCTGTTGCTTCGCTGCGAGTTGACCAGGAGAAGGTCAGTTTCGTGCCTCGCGTGCTTCCGGTGACGGTCGGATCCACCGTCGAGTTCGTCAACAAGGACAAGGTTTACCACAATGTCTTCAGTCTGACGCCGGGAGCGGCTTTCAACATCGGGCGGAAGCGCACCGGCTTAGTGCATGCTCAGAAGATTGAGGCCGTGGGTGCCATTGAGCTGTTTTGTGACATCCATCCGCAGATGACGGCGACGATCCTGAGTCTGGACACGCCGTACTACACCACGCCCGACTCCACGGGTAATTACTCCATAGAGCGGCTTCCGAGCGGGGAGTACGAGATCCGGGTGTTCCATCCCGCCTTTACCACCGATGCTGTTTCCGTGCATCTGAAAGAGGGCGCTCGAGTGGAAAGCCACTTTGAGTTGAGTCCTTAGCCGGCAAAGCTGATGATGCGATTCTCAATTCGCAGCAAGCTCTTTCTCCTCCTAACCGGTCTGGCGGCTGTTGTCCTGGCAGGAGTGCTCACTTCGGTGAGCCGGACCTTGACCGACGCCATCTACAACAAAGTCAAATTCGATTTTCAGGAGTCAGACCGGGCACTCAGCCGCGAACAGAATCTGCACTACATCAATCTGCTTACCGCCGCCGATCTTATCGGTGAGAACTCGACGTTCATCGCCAACATTGCGCTGGATAGTCCAGCCGACGCCTATTACATCGTCGAGCTGCTTTCCGGCCTCACCACCGTCGACCTGTTCATCGTCACAAACCTTTCCGGGAATGTCCTGGCCTGGCTCGGCGATCCCGAGCGCCACGGAGAAAGTCTGAAACGGCGGTCGAGCGTATCACTTGCTCTGGACAAGGGCGGTGACCTCGAGTATGAAGATCCCGAACTATGGCATGAAGGTGAGGAGCTCTTCCAGGTGGCCTCGGTGCCGATCTGGAAGGGGGGTGAAGAGGTCATCGGAGCCCTGGTCCTCGGCACCCGCATTACGGAGGTCGAGGCTCAGCAGCTGAAGGGGGAATCGCAGACTGATATCACATTCGTAGTCGACGATCAGCTGATCGCGTCCACGATTGAGAATCTCACCGCTTCCGAGCTTGCGCGTTTACAACAGAAATGGATGTCAAAGGTAGACGAGGTGGTATCATCCGTGAAAGCGGCCACTACCGAGGTGTTTGAAGCTGACTTCGCAGGTCAGGAGGTATTCGCTTTCATCAGCCCCTTGGGATCAGATATCGGCGACACTGGCTATTACATTGCAACCGTCCCGCGTGCTGCCGAGTTGGAAATTTTGACGACACTTCAAAACAATATTTACGCCACAGCAGGAATCAGCCTAGCCATCACCATCGCCCTAGCTCTCGTCCTCGGCCGCACCATGTCGCGCCCCATCATGCATCTGGTCGAAGGCATGAATCAGGTGACGAGCGGTAACTTGAAGGTGTCGCTCAAGCCCACGACGCGAGACGAGATCGGACTGCTGACGAGCACCTTCAATGACATGATCGTCAACCTGAGGGAACGCCTGCAGCTGATGAAGTACGTCGGTTCGCACACCATGGAGATGATTAGCGAGGGCTCCGAAGAAGAGGTTCCACTCGGCGGATCACGACGCGAGCTGGCGGTGCTGTTCACTGATATCCGCGGATTTACTCCGTATAGTGAGAAGCGCTCTCCCGAGGAAGTGATTTCGATGCTGAATCGCTATCTCGGTTTTCAGGCGGAGATCGTGCCGAATTACGGCGGTTCCATCGACAAGTTCGTCGGCGACGAGATGATGGCCCTGTTCATCGGCGAGGATGCCCTTCAGCGAGCCATCGACTGCGCCGTCGAGATCCAACGGCGGGTCAAGGTCGAACACGACACCGACGACGTGCCCCTCGACATCGGTGTGGGCGTCAACTTCGGCCCGGTCATCCTCGGCAACATGGGTGCTCAGAATCGCCTCGACTACACCGCCATCGGCGCTGCCGTCAATCTTGGCGCTCGCCTGATGCAGGTGGCGGCCCCCGGCCAGATTCTGGTTCCGCAGGCCCTGCTGGCCGGCCTGGAAGACCAGGTGCCGGTGAAGGAAGTGCACATGATTGCGTTCAAGGGATTTTCCGAGGAAATGGAAGTGGCGGAGTTGTCATGGCAAACATAGTTGTGAGAATCAGCGTGGCCCTCAGTATGCTCGCGGGAGCAGCGTCGGCTCAAATCGAGATCACCGGCACGTTGGACCTGGCCTACAAGCAGGATGTCGGTTCAGCATCAAATGAGCTGAACTCCCGTATCAATTCGAGCCTCAAGGGCAAGAGTCCTTTCAGTCTGGTCCGGGCTCGCGTGTTCGCGGACGCCGAGATCAGTGAGAGCATCACGGCCTCCACCACCACTCTTTACGACGAAGGGCTCCAGCATTTCGACCTGGAGGGTGCCTACGTCATCTTCCACGAGATCGGCCAGCGTCCGATGGTGAACCTGCTCGCGGGCAAGATGGCAACCCCGTTCGGAAGCTTCGCCTCGCGCTCGTTCGCCACCGTCAATCCCGTCATCGGCACGCCACTGATCTACCAGTACTTCTCCGCCATCAGCGGCCGCAGCATCGCCGGCGACACCGCCGAGCAACTGCGTCGGCGTGACAGCCCGAATTACCAGGCGCGAGGGCAACCGATCGTCTACGATGCTTGCTGGAACACAGGTGTACAGCTCTTCGGCTCGTCCGAGCGAGTCACCTACGGCATAGCCCTCACCAAGGGCGCCCTGTCGAATCCGGACGCCGCTAACAACGACGGCGCTCAGCTCGTCGGTCGCCTGGGAATCCAGCCTACGATGGGATGGAAGCTCGGAGTCTCGGGTGCCTACGGACCGTACCTGAGTGAACAAGCTGCTGCCGATCCCGATATGCCGGCTGGCAAATCATCTGAGGATTACAACCAGCTGGCGTTCGGCATTGATGGAGAGTACAGCGTGTGGCGATGCGAGCTGTTCTTCGAACTGCTCCGAAACCAGTGGGAGGTCCCCAACCTGAGCGAGAGCAGCCTGGGGAACACCGGTGGGTACGTCGAAGGGACAGTTGCACTGAAACCGGGGTTCAATTACACCTTCAGGGTAGGCGGTATCCGCTACGACAAGATCGACGATGGCAGTTCCGGCGATGAACAGGCCTGGGACTACGATATCACAAGGGTCGAGACGGGGGTCGAGTACTACATTACTCGCGACACTCGCCTCAAATCTTCTCTACAGTTGAACTATTGGGACAAGGACGCTCCCGACGACGACGATCATATGGTAGGCTTCCAACTCGCGACCATATTCTGAGGCCACAGACGGATCGGTTCAGCGCATGAGTACGAACAAGCCAGGCACAGACAACGACGGCGACGAGTACGGCCTGATCGTACAACAGCCGGGCGAGCAACAGCAGGAGCTCGTCAAACGGCTTAGTCTGGTCCTCAACTACCTCTACGGATTCAACATCATTCTCGCCCGGCACATCGGTGAGGCTACCACGCTGTCCTCCGGCGAGCGCGGCCAGTTCATACGCAACGTCTTTCTGGTGCAGGACCAGGCCGTTGGGGAGGCCTCGCTGACGAAGTTTACGAAAGACGGAACCGTTCCTGTGTTTCTGGTTCTTCCAGAGAGCGCGCTGGACGAGGGGGAATCGGTCGATCTACTTCCCAATGTTCACGTCATCACCTGGGAAGGGGCGTTGGCCCATGGTGCTGGCGCCTCCTTGCGGGAGCGCATCGAAGAGGTGTTCGAGCAGAACAGCATCGGCGGGTTGTTCGATCGCGCCCAACATGTCGCCTACCGAATCCTGCAGAAACGAGTCGAGAAGCAGCTCAACAACCTGCATACACTTCCAACGCTTCCCGAAGTCGTCCTCCGCATCATGGAGGTGATCAGCGATGCCAACTCGACGCCGGAGCAGTTGGAGGAAGTCCTGCGCAGCGACCCGGCCATCGTTCACAAGTTGCTGCAGGTCGTCAATACCCCGGCTTTCGCCGGCGTCGGTCACCGTGGCGATTGGAGTCTCCAGGAAGCCATCGTCCGTCTAGGGCGCCGCAAGCTGGGCAGTATCGCGCTGCAGATCAAGCTCATCAACAGCCTAATCAAGCCGGAAGAGAGCCACTTCGATCTGAGACGGTTCTGGATCCATTCCGTCGGCAGCGCCCATATCGCCGACAAGATCTACGGCGAGCGGCTTGTACAATTCGATAACGACATCGGCATTAGTGAGTACTGGGTCGCCGCCTTGTTGCACGATGTCGGCAAGCTCATCCTCGGGTTCTTCTTCTGGAGTTATTTCCACCGGGTTGAGCAGATGATGACGGGTACCAACGTCAGCTTTCGCGAAGCGGAGGCGCGTCTGGGGGATATCGTCACCCATCAGCAGGTGGGGCAGCTACTGTTGATGAGGGCCGCGATGGGCGAACACGTGGTTAAGGTAGTGGCCACGCACAACGATATAGAATCCCTGCCCAATGCTCTGCAGTGCCTGGTGCATCTGGCCGACAACCTGGCGAAGGATTTCGGTCTGGGATACTTGCCGCAGGAACGTGGTCACTACGACCCCGCCGTGCTGCGGGCGGTCAACCTGGATGAGAACGGCTTAGAAGCACTTCGAGTATCGCTCGGTCACACCGTGGTCGCCGAGATCATGGAGGTCGTCGACCGCTGTACCTGATCAACTCTACTTGATCATTTGGCCGGCACGATGGGTAGCACGATGTGGGACGGGTAGGAGGCACTGTGGAAGACGGTGTTGTCGGCCCCCTGGCGGCGACGCTCCGTGCCGATAGCATCCCCGGTGTTTGGATTGACGTCGAAGCGTGGGAAATTCGAACTGGACACATCGAGACGGATACGATGTCCGGCGCCGAACAGGTTGCTGGTCGGGTAGAGGGTGATCTGAACCTGGACACGATTCCCGGGTGTGAGCAACTCCTCTCCGTGTTCGTAGCCGTTGCGGAAGCGCAGTCGCATGATGCTGTCGGTGAGATTCAAGGCGTAGCCGAACGGGTACCATGAGCTCGGCGGATAGACGTCGATGAGCTTGGCCGTGAAATCGGTATCGACGGCTGACGAGCTCACCCACAGAAAAACCTCAATCGGTCCGGTCACTTCCATGTCCTGTTTAAGCGGATCTGTCTCAAACACCAGCACATCAGGACGCGATCCAAGCGGCAGGTAGGGTGGCGTGCAGCCCCAATACTGAGGGCCTTCGACTTGATCATACCCACCCGGCTTGAGCAGGGTCTCGATCCTGCCGGCACGCGGAGTGAAGGCCGGATCCATCACCCCGGCCGGACTGGGCAGCAGGTCGCACAGCGCCGACACGTTGCCGCCGAGCGAGGGCACTGGATTCGAGGGGTCAAAGCGGTAGGTCGTTGAGGAGTCGTCGTCGTCCGGTTTCTCGGGAATCAAGCCCCCGTCATCCTGTAAATAAAACGGGGTGTATTGGGTGCGTGCCAACGGCCACTCTTTTTCCTGCCTCCAGGAGCCTCCGTGAAACAATCTTCCCGCAGCTGTGCGCTGGCCCCCGCCCCCGCCCATGACAAAGATCTCCACCGGCGCCTCATGAGCGATGCCGGTATCGACTCCCTTCAGTGCCGCGTCGAACCAGCGCTTGTGCAGGTCGCGAAAACTCGCCAGGGCCGAATCCTCACCGAATTCGATATCGCCCGCGAAGGTCTGTTCGACGGTGTTGTGGCCATGCAGCCACGGGCCCACGAGGACTTTGATGGGCCCCTTTTTGCGGCTGGAGAGTCCTTCGAAGTTACGGAAGGTAGAGCGTGTGTAGGAATCGTACCACCCGCCGACGATGAGAATGGGAATGTCCGGGAAGTCGTCCCAGTAGTACCCCGGTGACAGACTCGGTTGTTTCCAGTAGTCGGTGAGATTCGCTTCGGTCTGAATTTTCAGCGCCCACTCCTCGTAGGCGGGCACGATGCTCAGCTGCGTCTGCCCTCGCCGCAATGGCATCCTGGTCAGCCAATCGGTGAACGTGGGAGCTTTATGATTCAACGCAGCATCAATGGCCGGGTTCGATTTGAGCGCCCGCTGCGTGTTGCACGCACTGTGCCAGAAAGCCCATGCAAGAAAGCGCAGCTCCAGCGCCCCCCCGTGACGGACGGAACTCTCATGCGCGAACGCTCCGCTCATGTTGGGCACCATCACGGCCAGGTGCTTGGAGCCCAGTGCCGCGGGGCCAGTCTGAGTCCACGACGCCCACGAAGTACCCCAGGTCCCAACCTTGCCGTTCGACCACTCTTGCTGAGAAATCCATTCCAGGGTGTCGAAGCCGTCCTCGGCCTCCGGCGCAAAGAAATCGACATCGCCTTCCGATTTGTAGCAACCACGGCAATCCTGCATGACGCCGATGTAGCCGTGTCGGGCAAACCACGGAGCGTAGCTGGTCATGCGCTCGGCTTCGATCTTGTTGTAGGGCGTGCGATGCAGGAGCACGGGGTGCGGCGCCGAGCGATCACAGCCGGGAGGGAAAAAAATGTCCGTTGCCATGTGCACACCGTCCCGCATGGGCACCATGACATCACGGACTACCGTTACGGCATCGCTGTCATTGTCTGCTGCAGTCACGAGTCGAATCCTCAGTTATAACTACTATAAGTGTCCCGTCGCAGAAATATGTCGACATTCTTCCGCCGATCCATCCCTGCTCGCGGCGTGGGACCGAACTCTTGGAGTTCGGCCTCGTCCCTGAGCGCCTTCGCTCGCCGTATCCCACTAATACGACTCGCTCAGGCGCCTTGCAAGCCGGACGCGCCTGCGAACCTGACGGTTCGGGCGGCCGAGTTTCGTCAACCTATTTCTGCGACGGGACACTTTAGACGAGGCTGGAATTTGAATAAAGCGATTGATGCAGGCCAGTGAAAGCAATGTGAGGAGACCGTGATGAATCGATCAACGATCGGACGAACCCCCCTCATCATGTTGGCGCTGATATGCTTGATTGGATGTCAGGGTGAACTGACCAAAGGCAAGCTCTACATGCGTGATGGGCAGGACCAAGAGGCTTTGGATTACCTGGAACAGGCGGGCACGAAGCGGCCGGGGGATCCCGAAGTTCCCTTTCTGATCGGCACCATTCACGCGCGCCGCGGCGACTACACACGAATGAACCAGGCCTTCGAGCGCTCGCTGGCGCTGGGCGATGACCACTTCCTTGGCGTCGATCGCGTGCGTACCGACTACTTCACCACCGAGTACAACCGTGGAGCTGCCATCCTGCAAGAGGCCACTGCCGATCACGCGGCGGCGATAGGGGCGTTCAAAGCGGCGACTGCGATCGATCCGGCGCAGGCCGCCGGGTGGCGCAACCTCGGCTACACCTATTTCAAACTGGACAGCCTCTCAGCGGCGACGACGGCGTACGAAGCCGCGGCTCGAGTCGATGCTGACAACCCGACATCGTGGTTCGATCTGGGCACGGTCCACCTGGCCAATCAAAGTTACGCCGAAGCGGCAACAAGCTTTGAGCGACTTCTGGAACTGGACCCCCAGCACCGGGACGGGCTGCGCAGCCTCGCCCAGGCCTGTGAGGGAAGTGGCAACCTGGAAGCTGCCATCGGCGTGTATGAGCGATTATTGAAGATGCTGCCGGATGACCAGACAGTCCATTACAACCTGGGCAATCTGCACTGGCAGCTGGAGGCCTACGACGAGGCGATTGGCGCATACGAAACAGCCGTCGCCCTGGATCCGGCTGACGACGACGCGCTGCACAATCTGGCGCTCAGTTACATCGTCAAGGACGACACGGAAAAGGCGCTGCCACTGCTGCGCCAACTGGTCGAGAGAATGCCTGCCAATGCCATTTTGTGGCGCGAGCTGGGACGCATCCACCTGTTGCGGGGAGAGCTCGTCGAAAGCGAGCGGGCGTTTGCCCGAGAAAACGCCCTTTCACCGGAATAAGGTGGTGGGCTCGGTTGCCGAGGCGCGGTCGAGACTCCGGTATTGGATGGCCTCGCTGACGTGGTGCGAGAGGATTTCTCCTTCCCAATCAAGGTCGGCTATGGTCCGCGAAACCTTCAGGATACGGTGATAGGCGCGCGCGGAAAGCTTCAACCGCGTGATGGCCAAGCTCAGCAACTGCTCGCCGTCGCCGTGCAAGCGGCAGAACTCGGATACATCTCGAGATCCCAGATGGGCATTGCAGAATTGATCGGGCATGCCGGCGTAGCGATCGAGTTGTATATGCCTGGCCGAGGTGACTCGTGCGCCAATCTGGCGCGAGGATTCGCCGCCGTCTGGCGCCGACATCTGCCCATAGGAGGGCGCCGGGACATCTACGTGAAGGTCGATACGGTCTAATAACGGCCCAGATAGCCGATTGCAGTATCGCTGTACTGTCGTCGCCGTGCAGGAGCACTCGCGCTGCGGGTTCGTCAGCTGCCCACACGGACATGGGTTCATGGCGGCAACCAGCATGAAACGGGCCGGGTAGGTCAGCGTCAACGCTGCCCGGCCAATCGTTATATGGTTGTCCTCCAATGGCTGTCGTAAGGCTTCGACGACATGCCTCTTGAACTCGGGAAGTTCATCCAGAAAGAGCACGCCATGGTGGGCGAGTGAGGCCTCGCCCGGCCGGGGATAACGGCCACCACCGATCAGTCCGGCGTCCGATATGGTGTGATGCGGGGCGCGGAATGGCCTCTGGTTGACTACCGCAATCCCTGGAGGCAACAGCCCGGCAACGGAGTGAATCCTCGTCGTCGCGAGGGCTTCCTCCGCGGTAATCTCCGGGAGTATGGTGGGCAACCGGCGAGCCAGCATGGTTTTTCCGGATCCCGGCGGGCCGATGAGGAGGACGTTGTGGCCTCCCGCGGCAGCGACCTCGAGCGCGCGCTTGGCTTGTCCCTGTCCCCGGACCTCCGAGAAATCGATGTCGTCGGCGGGACCACGGTGACGAGCGAGGGCGGCGGCAAGATCGACGGAGTACGGGGGAATGCGGACACTACCCTCCAGGATCTCGATAGTCTCAGTCAAGGTGTGAGCCCCGTACACGAGCGGTCCGTCGGCCATGGCGGCTTCTTCCATGTTCTCCCGCGGCAGGATGGTGGCATATATCCCCTGCTGAGCCATCTCCATGGCCATCGAAAGGGCTCCGCGCACGGGTCGCACCGACCCGTCAAGGGACAACTCTCCGAGAAAGGCGTAGTCGGCTAACAGGGTATTGTCGAGTTGACCGGAAGCACCGAGAATGCCGACTGCCATTGCGAGGTCAAAAGCGGAACCCTCCTTGCGCACATCCGCTGGCGCCAGGTTGACGGTGACGCGTCGCCGGGGCCACTCATATCCGGAGTTCCGGATGGCGGCCATCACCCGTTCGCGGCTCTCTCGCACTGCGCTGTCGGGCAGACCGACGACGGTGAAGGTGGGCAGTTGGCGGCTGGTATCGACCTCGACACGGACGAGGTAGGCTTCGATTCCGTGCGTCAAGGCGCTGAGTACGCAAGTGGGCATAGTGTCGGAAACGCAATCTTCGTGCCTGTCGATCAACTCGAGAAACCCAAGCTGTAAGGAGATCGATCTGTTACCTGTCGTCTACATGACTGAGTGCGGGCTCCCCCGACGATGATGAAGCCTTGGTTGTCGGGGCCGGCCACCCTATTCTTTTTTTATGACGGGGCAAGTACGCAGGATTGGGCGATGGGGCACAGCCCTGGTTCTTGTGGGTCTGAACGGCTGCGCCAACGGTGAGGATGATGCGATCCGGCGGGTGGACGCTGCCCTTGAAGCTGACCCGGTTTTGAAGCAGTATCTGGTGGCTCAGGACGCGCTTGCCCGGGATCGTCTGGATGAGGCGATCGCGGCTCTTCGGCATCTGTCCGAGTCCGCACCCGAGGAGGTCCAACGGTTGGTGGCCGGGGCGGAAGGGGCCGACGTCGACAGCGTCCGGGTGCTTTTCCAGTCGATTTCCGAGTACCTCATCGACGGCAAGGCGCTCATGGACGGGCTTCGCGTTGCCGGATGTCCAATGGCGTTCGACTACCAGGGGGCGCGCTGGATCCAGCGCAACGGGGACATCGCGAATCCGTATTTCGGTGCACGAATGCTCCACTGCGGTGTCTTCATGGACGCTAAAGCGGATCGCTAAAGCGGATCGCTAAAGCGGATCGCTAAAGCGGATCGCTAAAGCGGATCGCTAAAGCGGAAGAGTGATCTTTTCTGCTGATTTATCCGATATATGATATATACAGAAGAGCCAAACACATGATCACGAATCTTTCCATAGCTGCCTCCGGACTGCGCCATCAGCAGGCTCGTCTTCAGGGGGCGGCGCACAACATCGCCAGTCAGGCTGCCGTCCCTCCCTCGGTCACCGTCACTCTTCGGGCGCATGCCAGTGAACTCGAAGGTCGGGGAGTCGAAACACGGACGCACGCACAGCTCACTCCTGCCGATGGCACGGTCAATCCGAGTGAAGACCTATTGACGACGGGTATCCTGCCCTTGCTGACAGCTCCGAATCACGCAAACGGTCTCGCACATGTAATTCGAGCGCAGGATGAGATGACCGGAATCCTGCTGGACATAACGGCATAGGCCATGGCCAAAGCGCGACGACTGACCCTTCTCATCATTCCCGAAGAGGGAGGGCGTACCTACGAGTTCAAGATCCCGCGTGTACTCGCATGGCTGGCCGGTTTTTCCTGCGTCGTCGTCCTCTTCCTGCTCATCGCCGGCTTCATCGCGCACTCCGACGCCAAGGACATGCGCCGCCTGGTAGCACAGCTGGAGCGTGAGAAAGGGGTCCTCGAGGAGGATGTCGGTTTGCTCACTGAGTTGGAAGTGCTCCTGGAGAGCCTTGAGGAGCGCAACAAGAAGCTGCGCCATATACTCTCCGCGACGCCCGATGTCGGCGAGCCGTCATCTCCATCGCCAGGTGGATCGGTGATCGAGCATTACGTCTCTTCCGTTGATCGGCTGCTCGGGGGCCACGTGCGTACGGTTCCCACGCTCTGGCCTGTTCGAGGAGTGCCGGTGGGAGGGTTCTCACCGAGCACGGGCGGCATCGTGGTCGCTGCACCAAGTGGGAGTCTGGTGCGGGCCAGCGCCGCCGGCACCGTGCTGCGAGCGGGATTCGATCTCCAACACGGGTACGCGGTGGTCCTGGACCATGGAAATCGGCTGACCACGGAGTACGGATATAACCGGACGTTGCTGGTGGAGGCAGGTGAGTTTGTGCAGAAGGGGCAGCCCCTGGCACTGTCCGGGAGTGGCGGTGACGGTAATCACACGGGTCTGTTTTTCAGTGTCTACGAGGATGGTCGACCACGAAATCCATTGGAATATCGAATATGGCTGTGAGGGCAAACAACGGGTCAGGCGGCTCGGACCACGGTACCGTCATCGGTCGGGGTTCGATGCTGGAGGGAGCCCTGGAGATCGATCACTGCGTGCGCGTCGAAGGATACCTGCGGGGGCGGCTCAATACTTCTGAGACCATGATCGTCGGTGCCCAGGGAAAGGTCATAGCTGAGCTCATGGAAGTCAGCGAGGCGATAATCAGCGGCAAGGTCTGGGGAAAACTCAAGGCCAGTCGACGGGTCTATCTCGCCGCCTCCAGCCACTTCTGCGGGTCCGTGGAAACGCCCCACCTGGTAATGGAGGAGGGCGCCAACGCCGAGTTTTTTCCGGCCGATGAACTGGCTGCCGTACCGGATGATTGGGAGGAAGATCAGGAACAGGCCAAGACCACGTTGCGTGAGTTTCCGACCAACGCTGAGGAAGCCGACGGTCGTGACGGGACTCCCGAAGGCGAACTGGCGCGGGGGAAGGACTGACCGGATCGCGACCGCACAAAAAAAGAAAGGCTCCGCGGCCATGAGGCAGCGGAGCCTTTTTCTTTGTCTAGTACATGTCCCCTCCGGGAGGGCCGGCGGGCATCGCTGGCTTCTCCTCGGGAATCTCGGCTACCAGAGCTTCCGTCGTCAGCAACAAGCTGGCGATGCTGGCGCCATTTTCGATCGCCGTGCGCGCAACCTTGGCTGCGTCACTGACGCCGGCCTTGACCAGGTCTTCGAACACCTCAGTGCGCGCATTGAAGCCGAAGCTGCCCTGCTTCCCGGCAACCTTCTGCACGACGATGGCGCCCTCATGTCCGGCGTTGGTCGCGATCTGTCGCAGCGGCTCTTCCAGGGCACGGCGAATGATATTGACACCGGTCGCTGCGTCGCCTTCGACCTTGACGGCGTCGAGGCCCTTGATGGAGCGAATGAAGACGACGCCGCCACCGGGGACGACACCTTCTTCTACGGCGGCGCGGGCAGCCTGCAAGGCGTCTTCCACGCGAGCCTTCTTCTCCTTCATCTCGGTCTCGGTTGCTGCTCCGACGTTGATGACGGCCACGCCACCGGCCAGCTTGGCCAGTCGCTCCTGCAGCTTCTCGCTATCGTAATCGGACGTGGTTTCCTCAATCTGAGTCCGAATCTGGCCAACCCGCCCCTTGATGTCAGCGGTTTTTCCGGCTCCTTCGATGATCGTGGAGTTGTCCTTGTCGATGACGACGCGCTTGGCCTGGCCAAGGTCGTCGAGGCTCGTGTTCTCGAGCTTCAAACCGGTCTCTTCGGAGATCACGCGGCCGCCCGTGAGGATGGCCAGATCCTCAAGCATGGATTTGCGACGATCGCCAAATCCCGGCGCCTTGACGGCGGCCACTCTCAAGGTGCCTCTCAGCTTGTTGACGACCAAGGTTGCCAACGCTTCACCCTCGACGTCCTCGGCGATGATGACCAGTGGCTTGCTGAGCTGGGCGACCTTCTCGAGGACCGGGACCAGGTCCCGCATATTCGAGATTTTCTTATCGAAAATAAGCAGATAGGCGTCCTCGAACTCAGCTTCCATCGTCTCCTGGTTGGTGACGAAATACGGAGAGAGGTAACCGCGGTCGAACTGCATACCCTCAACCACTTCGAGCGAGGTGTCCATGCTCTTGGCTTCCTCGACCGTGATGACGCCATCCTTGCCGACCTTGTCCATGGCGTCAGCAATCAGGTTGCCGATATCACTATCATTGTTAGCCGATGTCGTGGCAACCTGGGCGATCTCTTCGTGGCTCTTGACTGCCCGAGCCTGCTTCTTGATCGAGCCGACCACAGACTCAACCGCAGCGTCGATACCGCGCTTGAGGTCCATCGGGTTCGCCCCCGCCGTCACGTTCTTGAGGCCCTGGAGGTAGATGATCTGGGCGAGCACGGTGGCGGTGGTGGTTCCATCTCCAGCAACATCGCTGGTTTTCGAGGCGACCTCGCGGACCATCTGCGCACCCATGTTCTCGAACGGCTCTTTGAGGTCTATCTCCTTCGCAACGGTGACACCGTCTTTGGTAATCGTCGGTGAACCGAACTTTTTGTCGAGAACCACGTTGCGACCTTGTGGCCCCAGCGTTACTTTGACCGCATCCGCGAGAGCGTCCACGCCCCGCAGCAGCGAATCACGGGCGCTCATGTCAAACTGGAGCTGCTTGGCTGCCATGCAATTTCCTCCTTAAGTACCTGTAAAATATGCGGTTGTGTGTTACTCTGATTGAAAAAGAACAATTAGCACTCAAAGGCGGAGAGTGCTATTTTTTAATTGACAAACATTCAATATAGCTCCGTTCCAGAAGTTAGGCAAGCTCACAATTTTCCATACAGGGGAAACTGGGTGGCTCTCAGGTGACTGAATTGGGGTTTTGCCATGCCGGACAGCTGAACTACGCTCAGGCGTGGGCCTGGCAGCGATCCCTGAGAGAGAGAAGGCGGTCTGAGGGCCTGTCGGATGTCCTCCTGCACGTGGAGCATCCACCGACATTCACGCTGGGCAGATCTTCCCGTCCAGAGCACCTGAAGAACGATGCGGACACACTCGGTGGCCTTGGCTTCGACTTGCACGAAGTCGAGCGAGGCGGAAGCGTGACCTACCACGGCCCCGGCCAGCTCGTCGGCTACCCGATCATGGACCTGAGGTCGCGGGGCCGTGATGTACATCGATTCATACGGCAACTCGAACAGGTTTTAATCGGGGCGCTGGGAGTCTACGGGCTTGAGGGTCATACCCGTGAGGGTTGGACCGGCGTGTGGGTCGGAGACCGCAAGATCGCTTCCATCGGCATCCATGTACGCCACTGGATCACGATGCATGGATTCGCCCTCAACGTGGCCACCGATCTTTCCCATTTCAGCTACATCAACCCATGCGGTCTAGACAGTGACGTTATGACTTCGGTCTGGGAGCAAGTGGGCACTTGCCCTGACATGGAAGAGGTCAGCGAACTGGTTGCGCAGCAGTTCGCACATGAGTTCGATTGTCGATTACAACCCCTCGACAGAGAGGGGGCTTTGTTCACTCACGAACGTGCTACCGCGCCCACAAACAGGACGTGACTGACGAAATGGGTTCATCTGACAAGACACTGACGCACCTCGATGCCCAAGGGCGTACCCGCATGGTGGATGTCGGTGACAAGGAAGTGACGCAGCGCTACGCTCGCACGTGTGGGGAGATCCGCATGCGTCCGGAAACGCTACAGGCCGTGGCTGCCGATCAGATCGCCAAGGGCAATGTCCTGGAAACGGCACGCCTGGCGGGCATCATGGCGGCCAAACGCACGGGCGAGCTGATTCCGCTGTGCCATCCCCTGGCACTGGACTTCGTCGACGTGACAATCGTGTTGGGCGCTGATCGCATTGCCGTGGAAGCTGAGGCGAGAGTCGCCGCGCGTACGGGGGTGGAGATGGAGGCGATGACGGCGGCCACCGTGGCTTTGCTGACGATCTACGACATGTGTAAGGCGATGGATCGCGGCATGGTGATCGGGGAGGTCAGCCTGGTTGAGAAAACGGGCGGCCGCAGCGGGCACTACAAACGCAAGGAATAGGACTCTACCGCAAGGGCAGGGTTATTCCTCCTTGAATTCATTCATCAAGATGATGTCGACGCGACGGTTCTGCCGGCGGCCGTCTTCCGATGAGTTGGGGGTCACCGGCCGGGTCTCCCCAAACCCAACCGGGTGCATCTGCTCCATCGGGACGAGTTGAATCTCGTAGAGGTAGCGTCTTATCTCCTCGGCGCGGTTACGGCTGAGAACCAGATTCTTCTCTGCTGCTCCGCTGTTGTCCGTGTGCCCTTCGATCACGACCGGGAAGTCGGGGAACGACAGGATAAATCGTGCTGCGTAGCGCAGGCGGTCGTGCATTGCCGGTGTGAACACGGGTTTTCCCAGATCGAAGTGGACGGTTTCCAGCAACACATAGTGCGGGAAGAGCCAGAAGGTGTAGGGCTGTCCGTCCCACAGTGGCAGGGCGTTGGTGGAACGAGGGGGGTGTTCCCATCGTTCGAGATTAACGACCCGTACGGACGCGGAGTCGCGCCACACCTGCTCGACGCGCACCAGGCCGACGTAGCGCTCGTGCCGTTGAACTTCGAAAATGCTGCCCTTCTTGACCCCGTCGCGGCTGCCGAAATTGACGAGGTAGCGTCCCAGGCCGACGGCCAGTTGCGGCCCAGCCTCGGGTGAGTCGGGCAGGTAGCCGGCGAATATGCCGTACTTGGACTTCGGGGCCTCGACGACGGTCGTATCCGCCTCTTCCACCGTCGTATCCGCGGCTTCCTGAGCGATCAGGGGGGACGTCAGCGACGCCATCCAGAAAAAAGCGGCGGCGGTCAGAAACACACGCCGCCGACCGACGGGATCACGGCGCCGGCTACGCCAGCTTGAGCAGAGCAGCTTTCTGACTGTGCAGGCGGTTTTCCGCCTGATCGAACAGCACAGAGCGCGGATCGTCAATGAGCTCTCCCTCGATTTCGTATCCCCGGTGGGCAGGCAGGCAATGCATGATCAATGCGTCCAGGCCTTCCAGCACTGACCTGTTCAGCTGATACGGAAGCAGAAGCGCGAGCCGGCGCTCCTTCTCTTCTTTGAAATCCGGGTTGTCGAAGTACTCCATATCCAGCCAGGTGTCCGTGTACACGGCATCGCAATCCTCGACGCCGCGTCGCAGATCGTCGCACGTCTTGTAGGTCCCGGCGCTACGTGCCTGGGCAAGCAACTCCTCGTCGACGGTAGCGGCGTTGATCTCGGGGGCGACCACGGTGATCTCCATGCCGACCTTGAGTCCGGCGGCGATCAGGGAGTTGCAGACGTTGTTGTGCACGCCGGCATATGTCAGTCTAACCCCCTCAAGCCGGTCCAGCTTTTCTTGAATCGTCTGCAGGTCGGCGAGGATCTGCAGCGGATGGTAGCGGTCGCAACAGCCGTTCATCACCGGCACCGTGGCAGCGGCGGCCACCGTCCTGAGGTCGTCATGATGTAGCAATCGGGCAACGATGAAGTCGACGTAGGCGGAAAGCACACGGACCTCATCGCCCAGGTCGGACAGACCGAAGTTGCTGGCACGCCAGTCTAGGTAGATGGCCTGCCCACCCAGCTGGCTCATGCCGATCTCGCCTGAGCATCGCGTGCGGGTAGAGGTTTTCTGGAATAACAACGCCAGGGTCTGTTGGGCCAGGGCGCCACGGCCCCGTGACGGATCCTGCTTGAGGGCGATGCCCTCTTCGACCACCTGCCGGATATCATCACCCGACCAGTCCTTGAGAGTGATAAGATGACTAGTCAAGCTGCTTCACGACTTCCCGTACCAGAGCCTGCATGACCTGCTCCCGCACTCCTTCCATCCGGCAACCAGAAGCCCGGTTGTGTCCACCGCCGCCGAAGGCAGCGGCCACCTTGTCGACATCGACACGGTCGCGTGAACGCAGGCTGACGCGATAACGTTCATGCGTGTCCTCTTTCAGCAGCAAGGTGACTTCGACGCCTCTGATCATCAGACCGTAGTTGACGGCCTCATCGGCATTGGCCGTACTCATCTCACGCTCTCCCAGGTGCAGCAGAGCGATGCGGCCATTCTCGACCAGTTCGAGGGATTCGACCGCTTTGCCCATCATTTTGACCTGCTCGAGCGAACTGCTGTTGAATACGCGATCGGCGATCATGTCCAGGCGAGCGCCATGGCGTACCAGGTCCGCCGCCACATCCAGGGTCGTCGCCGTCGTCAAGGAGTAGCGGAATCCCCCGGTGTCGTAGAGTATGCCTGTGTAGAGCAACTCGGCCAGATCTCGATCGACGTCAAGTCCTGCATGCCCAATCAGGTGATACAACAGCTCGCTGGTGGACGACACCTCCCCGGTGACCAGGTTGGCCGTCCCAAAATTGGTATTGCCCTTGTGGTGGTCGACGTTGACGACGCGCGCGTCGTCTGCCACATACTCCCTCGCGGTCCCCGATCGCTCCAGGTCGGGACAGTCCAATACCGCAGCGAACCGGGCTGAGCGTGCCGGTGTTTCGCCGGCGATACCGATTTCGTCGACACCCTGCAGAAAATCGAAGTTGGCCGGGGGAGGATCCTGCAACACCACGGTGCCGCGTTTACCCTGCGCCTTCAGCAGGGCCAACAGTGCCAGGCACGAGGCGATGCTGTCGCCATCCGTATTTACATGCGAAGTGATGAGAAAGTCGTCGCCCTCACGCAGCAATGCCGCGACTTCTTCGATTCCGGGTATTTTCATCATGGTGCGGCGGGAATAAGCACGCGTCCTTAGACGGCGGGCTTACTCCGCCTTTCTCAGAATGAAGTGGACGCGGTCGGAATCGTCGGACCCGTTGGACAAGGTGAAGCCGTCGTAGGCGTCCACCAGATCAAACTGGCTCTTACCGATGAGTTCCACCATTTCGTCGTGGGCGTAGATGCGTTGTGCGTGGGTTTCCGTCACCGTCGACTCTTGGCCATCGAAGCGAATCTTGAAACTGTTGAACTGCATTTTCTGCTCTCTATCGTAATAACTGTGCCGGGAGTACACAAAACCGGGTCCCTGCTCCGACTCCTGAATATCCTGAAAGTGCATGAGGGAATTGCGCTCCGTGCACACGTCGAAGATGAACATTCCGCGCGGCTCGAGCACCTCGTAGACCTGCGCGAAGGCGAGGTCGACGTCAGTACTGGTGGTCAGGTAATTGAAGCTGTCATACAGGCAAACGGCGGCGCTGAATGGCCCCAGCCCGTCCAGTTGGCGAAGGTCGCCGCGCCTGAAGGCCACCGGACTGCCCAGATTATCCGACTTGGATTGCGCCACCTCCACCATGGCACCGGAGCGGTCAACACCCCTAATTGAGTACCCCAGATGGTTCAATTGCATAGTCACGTTGCCCGTGCCGCACGCCAGATCGACGAGGGTCGCCGGTTCAACACCGTGTCGCTTGAAGACCGAATCTATGTAACGGGCCCATTCCGAGTAATCGACGTGGCGCATGACATGGTCATAGATCGCCGCGAGTCCCTCATAGGCCGGCCGTTCATCTGTTGGAGTCTGCTGAATCATCAGAATTCGTCGAAGCTCAGGTGTTCCTCTTGCTCTTCGTGCTCATGCCTCCGCTCTTCGATGATGCGACAAAAATCACCACGCCTGCTCTTCGCCACCGGGTGCCGGGGTATGTCAAGGACCTGCGCCTCGACATGCCGGGTCGGTGTGTCGATTGTCAGGATCTCGCCGACGCGCACCTCCCGGCCTGCCTTGGCAGGCATCCCGTCGACACGGACCTCACCTCCCTGACAGGCGCGTTTGGCCTCGCTGCGCTGCTTCAGCAGGCCGGTGTATTTCAAATATTGATCGAGACGAGTCATCGTCCCACCCACTGCCAGAGGAAGTCATCTTCCAGGCGGTTTTCGACGTGGATTTCCAGCTTGTGGGTGTCGATGAGTTCGCGCATCCGATCAATCATCAGCTGCTCGCGAACGAAGGACTCCAGGGTATTCTGATCGTCGTTGACGTGAATGATGCGGGCGCCATCCTCCATCACAAAGGGCTCCGAGATCTCGCCCAGTCGCAGGTGGCCGACAAACGGGACCAGGAAGGGGGGTATCTCCTCTTTTTTCAAGGTATTCCACCAACCACCCTGTTGGGCCGTGCGGGGATCCTGCGAGTACTGGCGCGCCAGGTCCGCGAAGTCTTCGCCTTGCAGGGCGCGCTCGCGAAGTTCGCGCAGGCGATCGACGACAAGCCTTCGGTCCCCTTCGTTGGTACGGGCCAACGCCAGGATGTGGCTGGCACAGACTTCGGTCTCACGAATCTCTCGAAGCTGGATCAGGTGGTACCCGTACTCCGTCAGCACGGGATCGCTGATCTGTCCCGGTTTGAGCTCGGCCGCCGCTCGCTCGAATTCCGGCACGAGCGTGCCCGGGGAATAGCACCCCAGGTCGCCTCCATCACTGGCGGTTCCCGGATCTTCCGACAGCTCACGAGCGACATCGGCGAAATCAGCACCCGTATCGAGCCGTTTCCGCGCTTCCTCCAGTCTCACCTGGGCTCCATGCAGCACATCTGCGCTTGCTTCGACCTTAAAAAAGATCTGGCTCAGGGAAACCTGGGCAGGCAGCGAGTCGAGGTGCGCCTGGCGATAGTCGTCCACGTCCCGACGGTTGACGAATTGACGCGACGCGAGAATCCTGACCATCTGTTGGTACAGGAGTTGGTGCCGGATCTGCTTGCGGTATTTCGCTTTCAGCTGGCGCTCAGACATACCGGAGCGATCCAGCATTTCTTCCAACTCTCCCGGGGCCATGGTCGTCTTTATCTGATTGAGCTGGTCACTGAGCAACTCCTCTACTTCCGTATTATCAATTTCGACACTGTCGTGCTTGGCCTTGGAGACCAACACTTGCTCGTCCATCATGGTATCGAGGTTGAGAACGCGTCGGCGCTCGATTTCAGCAACAGACGGGTAGCCACCCGCCAGCCTCATCTCTTCCAGGACACGAAAGTTGAGTTCAGACCACAGGATTACCTCGTCGTCGACGACGGCGACTATCCGGTCCAGCAGTTCCGGTGGCGCGGACGCCTCCGCCTTGGAGGGAGCTACTATGGTAATGACGACGGTGACTAGAAAAAGGGCACCGACGCCGAGAACGCTACGAGCTGCCATCGAGTTGGCCCTCATCGAATTCCCAGCTCATTTCGGATTTCAGTCGTTGGACCAAATCGCCGAGTTGCTGCCGGTAATGCTGATGCACCAGCGTCTCAACGATTTCACGGCGAACCTGTTCCAGATCCTTCACGGTTCCCGCTTCCTGCCGGTCCAGCACGCGGACCAGGTGTAAGCCGCGGTTCGATTCGACCGGCTTCGACAGGCGGTTGATCGTCAGATTCTGGCACGCTTGCCAGAGCTCCGGATAGTCTTCGGCTCCGAAGTATCCAAGATCACCCCCAGCACCCTTGCTGCTCTGGTCGAGGGAATGCTCAAGCGCAGCGTCCTCGAAGGAATCCCCCTGTACCAACTGCTGCCTCAATTTGTTCGCATGGCGTTGGTTGAAATTGAGTAAAATATGCTGCGCCCGGATTTCATCTTCCGTGCGCGAAAACTCCTGCGAGTGAGTTGCAAAGTAGTCGGTGATCTCAAACTCTGAAATTTCGACCTGGGCCTCGAATTCCCGGTTCAGGAAACTGGCGACCAATACATCACGGCGGGCCTCATCCAACAGCTGCTGGACCCGGGCGTTCTCGTCCAGGCCCTGAGCCAGAGCTTCCTGGTACACCAGCTGCTGTTCTATCCACTTGTCCACGAACTCTCTTCTTTGCGCGGCGGTCTCGTCTGGACCCAGCCCAGGCGCTACCCGGTTCTGCACTTGCGCTACGGTCAAGGCGGTATCGCCGACACGCGCCACCACGGGCGTGCTGTGACGCTCCGGGCCGCAAGTAAAAGACATCAACCAAAGACCAACCAACGCGATAGCGCGCAACCGGCACGACAATCGAATATCCTTCACACCATCTCCTGGATTATTTCCACGGCCTTGGTCAGTCGCTCCTGTTCATCCGTGGCGCGGATGAAGGTTTCTACCGTCAAGCGCTCACCGACATCGAACTCGAGATCGACCGAGCTCTTTTGCACCAACTGCTGAATCTCCGCCGGGGACGGGCCGACCTCCTCAGGAAAGATAAGGCGAAGCCGGGATTTCTCGAGTTGCACTCCAGCCAACCCCAGTTGGCTAGCCATGATCTTGATCTCCATAATGTTGAGCAATGACTGCGCCTGGTAGGGCATACGGCCAAAGCGGTCCTGCATCTCCTCCACGATCGACAGCAGATCGACGATGCGCCTGGCCTCGGCGAGGCGTTGGTAAAACTCCATCTTGAGATCCGTATCCGGCACGTACTCGTCGGGAATGTAGGCGGTAACGGAAATCTTGATATCGGGTTCGATTCCGGTATCGGCTACCTCGCCTTTGAGTTCGCGCACTGCCTCATCCAGAAGGCGGCAATACAGATCAAAGCCGACGGCAGCGATGAAGCCGTGCTGCTGTGCTCCGATGATGTTGCCGGCGCCACGGATCTCCATGTCGCGCATGGCGATATTGAACCCGGATCCCAGGTCGGCGAACTCCTCGATCGCCCTCAGGCGCAACCTGCTCTTTTTGGTCAGCCGCTTGCCTTTGGGAACCATCAGATAGGCATAGGCGCGCTCCTTGGAGCGCCCGACGCGACCACGAATCTGATAAAGCTGACCCAGGCCCAGCATGTCGGCGCGGTTGACCAGAATCGTGTTGACGGAAGGTATGTCGATTCCCGACTCGATAATCATTGTACTGACGAGACAATCGTACTTCCGTTCCAGAAAGTCGTGCATGATGGTTTCCAGCTGCCTGGCTGGCATTTGTCCGTGGGCCACGGCGAACCGCACCTGCGGCAGCAGCTCTTCAAGGTATTGGGCAAGGCGGAAGATCGATCGAATTCGATTGTGGACGAAATAGACTTGGCCACCGCGCTGTACTTCGCGGGCGATGGCTTGAGTGATGCGATCCTCGTCGAAGGCGATGATCTCTGTATGGATCGGCAACCGGTCTTGCGGTGGGGTGTTGATGACGGACATGTCTCGCGAACCCATCAACGACATGTGCAGAGTTCGTGGAATCGGTGTCGCCGTGAGGGCGATGACGTCGACGAGCCTTTTCAGCTTCTTGATCTGTTCCTTGTGTTTGACGCCGAAACGCTGTTCCTCGTCGACGACGAGCAGGCCCAAATCTGCGAACCGCACATCCTTGGAAAGGATGCGATGAGTGCCGACCAGGATGTCGACTTTTCCCTGATTGAGATCGCTGACAACACTTCGTTGTGCCTTGGCGGTGCGAAAGCGGCTCAATACGTCAATGCGTACCGGCATCTGCGACATGCGCTCGGTGAAGGTCTGGTAATGTTGCTGTGCCAGGATCGTCGTCGGCACCAGTACCGCCACCTGTTTACCGGAGCACACGGCCTTGAAAGCGGCCCGCACCGCGATCTCCGTCTTGCCGTAACCCACATCGCCGCACACCAGCCGGTCCATGGGGTTGGCCGACTCCATATCCTTCTTGACATCCTCCATGGTGCGCAATTGGTCCGGGGTCTCCTGGAAAGGGAACGCCGCTTCCAGTTCGCGCTGCAGCGGTGTGTCTGGAGCATACTGCATCCCTGGACGAGTCTTGCGCTCCGCATACAACTGAATGAGTTCGCTGGCCATCTTGAAGATCTCTTCCCGGGTGCGCTCCTTGAGCTTCTCCCAGGCGTTCGATCCGAGGCGGTTCAGCAAAGGCGGCTCGGCATCAGCGCTGGAATACTTGCGCAGCCGATTCAGCTGCTCCACCGGGATGAAGAGCTTGTCGTCACCCTGGTAGGCTATCTCCAGGCAGTCGTGGTCCCTGCCCCCGAGTTCCAGTCGACGGATACCACGGTAGCGGCCGATACCGTGGTCGACGTGGACGACGACATCACCCAAATGCAGCGCCTGAAACCCGGATATCGGTTTGGCTTCCCTGAACCGGCGATACCGATAACGCTGTTTCTGCCGGCTGAAGATTTCATGATCATTGTACAGGGCGACTTTGGCTTCGGGAAAGACGAACCCTCGCTGCAGGGAGCCGAGGCCGAAGGCCAGCGTCTCACTCCAGTCTGAGAGAATCTCCTCCAGCCGGTTGCACTGTCCCTGACTTTCGGCCAGGACGTGAACCTCGAAGCTCTGGCTGGTCAGTTTGGTGATTTCCTGTCGCAGTACGGGGAGCTCACCGTAAACGATCTGTGGCTCCCTGGCGTCGAAGCGGATCGCCCTTGGGCGGATCGCTCTCGAGCGGATCGCTCCTTCTCCAGGCGAGAGCAGGTTCGACACCAGGCGTGATTGCGCGTTGATCTGCCCCGTTAGCCAAGTTCCATCGCGGATGATGTGATCAGGCGGCAGGTGGGTTTTGCGGTCGGCATGGCGCTCGTACTCTTTGTAGGAGGGCAGCATGGCACTCTCGAGCGCGCCGGCGATTTCGTTTTCATCGTCGCAGAACAGGACCGGGTTGTCGAGGTACTCGAACAACCCACCATCGCGTCCGTAGAGGATGGCCATATAAACCTCTATGCCCTCGAGCGATCCACCCAGTTCCAGCTGATCCCGCACCTCACTCAGATCGATGTCCGCTTCGCTACCGGCCGCCTGCACAGCCGCGGCGTAATCCTGGAAGAATGGAGGGCTCATCAACACCTCACGTGCTGGCAGCACATCGATGGCCTCCAGAGCGCCAACCGATCGTTGCGACGACAGGTCGAATGCTCTGATGGACTCGATTTCGTCCCCAAAAAACTCCAGACGCACTGGGTTTTCGACGCCCACTGGTGAGATATCGACGATGCCTCCACGCACGCTGAACTGGCCGATTGCGTCCACCATGGGTACCCGCTCGAACCCGGTATCAACCAGATGAGAGGCCAGTTGGTCGAGTGGAAACTCGCCATTGATCTTGAGGCTCAACATCCCCAGTTCCAGCGCATGGGGTGGAATTACCGGGGTGACCAGAGCAGCCGCAGGAGCGACGATGATGGCAGGTTGTTTTCGGGCCAATCGGTCCAGCGCCTCTATGCGCAGTCCGGAGATCTCCTGTGATGGAGATCGGCGGTCGTACAGATCGACGTCCCAGGCAGGGAAATAGCGCACGATCTCCTCGCCGGCGATGGCCTGCAGGTCATCGCGCCACTGCTCAGCGCGGTCTTCGTCGGCTGCCACTACCAACAGGGGGTGGGGCAGGGAGCGTTGCACGTGGGTGACGAGGAAAGCCGCCAGCGTCGTCGGCAGACCGTGCAGTTCAATACTGCGCTCGCCCTGCTCCAGTCGTGAGACCACTTCCCGGAAGCTGCGGGTTGCAGACGTCTTTCTGGCGATGGCGTCGAGGGCCGGAGAAGTCGTCATCGTGCCTTGCGCTCTCGCTGCTCCTTGGCCTCCTGAACACGCATGTCGGCACTCACTCGCTCGAGGCGTTTGATTTCCCGGCGAGCGGCGATGTACAGCCACAGGCTGACGATGGTGGAACAGAACAGGCACACGAGAAGAGAGATTCGGGCCCAAAACCAGGTTTCGCCGTCTTCCTCCTCAGGAAGGAAGAGAACACCGCTGCTGCACAGCAGCCAGAACATACCGGTGGCGCCGCCCAGCAATCGCTTGAAGCGCTTCCACTGCAGTCGCATCCAGGCGACGTCGCGAAGTTCCAGCACAGTGTCTTATGAGCCTGTCCGAGTATCCCACTCGGGCTGCGGGGGCGCGAGAATGGGGAAAACAGAAAACCCCTCGGCGCAATGATCGACGCAGAGGGGTGATCGATTTGGTGGAGCTGAGGGGAATCGAACCCCTGACCTCCTGAATGCCATTCAGGCGCTCTCCCAACTGAGCTACAGCCCCGAAGACGTCAAGGACAAGCTAACGGCGCTATCCTACCTAGTCAACCAGGAGGTGTCACCGCTCTAGTGCTCTGTTAAAGAGTGGGCATTGAGTTTTGGACTTTGGCCAGCTTGGCGTTGTCGGTGTTCTTGTTTCGCCACCTCAGGTACTCCTGCATGCGCTGGCCGACTTCTCGATGATCGTTGGGATCGCTGTTTTTAATGACGAAGTAATGGGCTGCCGTGAGGTGACATTCGAGCCGATTCATCCATGACGCGTTGGTGGCGGTGAAGACCGGCGAGACCCGGTTTCGTCGGCACCAACGCAGGATCGGCGGTGTCTTGTGCGTCGACAGATTATCCATGACGACATAGATCCGCTCCGCCGTGCGATAGCGGAGCCGAATGGCCTTGAGGAAATCGAGTACGACCGACGCATGTTTCTTGGGTTTGTGATGCATCCACAGGATGTCCTCATGGACGTTATAGGCTCCAAAGAAATAGCTGACGCCGCCGTGGCGGCTATAGGTTGCCCGATGCCGGACCGGGCGCTTGTGTGGGGCCCAGGAAGCACCGGCATGCGGCTTGATCTGGACTGGTCCCAGTTCGTCGAAACAGACTACGACCGTGTCTTTCGGCGCCCGCTTGTAGAGTCGGTTGATGCGTTTTTTTTAGAGACAAACTCCGGGTCCTTTGATTCTTTCCAGGTGCGCGTCCGTTGATAGGTAACCTTATGTTGATCCAGGATTTTTCCGATGGTCACATGCGAAACCTCGGGAATCATCTGCCGTCCCACCAGGCAGTCGGTCAGCTTGCGCAACGACCACTGGTTGAACGGCTGGCCGAATGCACGGGGGGGCATCGTGGCAATTTCCACCACCACGGATTCGTCCTCCGGCGTCAACTTCGAAGGACGCCCCGGACGTGCCCGAGTGCGCAAAACCGTCAATCCCCCTTCGTTGTACTGGCGGATCAACTGGCGAACGTACTCCTCATGCAGATGCAGTGTATCCGAGATCTCCTGGACGCGCATGCCCTGGGCGCTGAACGAGATCAACTGCCCACGGCGCATCTGCACGGCGTTGCGAGGCCGTTTCAGCCACCGTCCCAGTTCCTTAGACTCCGCCGCGTTCGGCGAACGAGCATGGAGACACATAGCATGACCCTCCTGACGGATTCACCATATGTATCCATGATACCACGACTTACGACAAAGTACAAGCTCGATTTCTTAACAGAGCACTAGCGGAGTTTCCTTCACGGATCCCCAGGTTGTGGACTCCACGGCCGTCGCGGCCGCGACGATGACGCCCATGCTTCCCAGGGCGGTCTCGTCATGCTCATCCCGGTCATCGGCCGCCGGGCCGACAGAGAAGAAGTCAACGAGGATGCGGGCGGACTCATTCGGGTCGAAGGTCGTACTCGTCGTCAGCGTCAGGGTGCCCAGTTCGGTGTCGCCGTTGACCAGACTCTCGAACACTCCGGCTCCCAGGCGCAATCGGTCGTCGTCCAGAACCTCGACCCCTCTTCCCGGTGTGTCGAACTCGACGGTAAAGTCGTCGGATACGAAGGGGCGGAATCGAGCGCTACTGATGTCGAACGCCGCCAGCGGTTCGAAGGTCAGGATGAACTCGAACTGGTTTACGTCAACCAGTCCGGTGGCAGAAAACACCATGCTGATGCCTGCTTCCGGATCCGATACCTCCCAGGTTCCATCCGTGATGGCCACGCCGTTGGCGTAATTGCCATCCAGGGTCGCACTGAGTTCCAGTTCGTCGTCACTCTGGGCGTTTACTTCGGTAACTCCAGCAAGGGCCACGAAGGCGACCGCGAAAGTCGGCACGCTACGCCACAAACTCCTCAACTGTGTCATGTCCAATCCCAGGTTAGGGGTTGTTTGCTCAAGTCAAACTCTATTTCACTCATTGACGATGACACCGAGGTTCAGGGTCTCCCCGGTGTACTCATCTCTATCGGTCGAACTGGGCCCGACCGAAAATCGCTCGACACCAATCTGAGCTTGCACGAGACGCCCGAAGGTCGAACTCGTCCTGAACTTCAAAGTCCCAAGAGTCTTGTCACCTGAAATCACACTGTTGCCCAAAATGGCGGCACCCATCTGTACCTGATCCTCCGCGACGAGGACGATTCCATTGGGAAAGGGATCGATGAAGGGATCCTCGGCGACGAAGACGGTCCCCTCAACGTCAAAGGCCCCAACCGGCTCGAACTTGACGTCGATCTGAAACTGTTTCACCTCGCTCAACCCGGAGGCCACGAAGGTCAGACTGACTTCCTCTTGCGGCCCACTGGCTTGCCAGGGACCACCCACAATATCGATGCGGTCGGCGTAGCCACCACTTAGGGAGATATGCTGCTGTAATGTCGACTGTGATCCAGGCTGGCTGGGAATTGGGGTGCCTCCCGACTGCGGGTTATCATCGCTGCATGCTTGTAGCTGCAGGCAAAGAGCCAGAACCCCTAACAAAGAACGGTGTTTAATCTTCTTACCCACGAAAGCTCTCTCGACACTTGGCAAGGTACGCGCCTCATCACTGGAGATCTTCCAGGAGAGAGGGCAACTTAATATACCATCATAAAAGTAGGTTCCTGTGATCCGCTTCACAACCGCATCAGCTACAGGGGCCATTCCTCTACCGGTTTCTCTCACTCGTTGCCGGCAGGCGCCATCTGAGGCTGAATGACACCCCTTCGGAGCGCGGCATCACTTCGAACGATCTACCCGAGGAACCAAAATCAGCAAGGTGGGCATCGACGTATGCATCGACGGCAGCCAGCGTCGCCGTGGTGAACAGATAGAGCAGACGGGTGTTACGTCGCGCAGCCTGATCCTCGAATTCACCCTCCAGCTGGGCGATCCGGGCGCGCAGCTGCGGGTCGTCCCCGCCGGCGGCAACCAGGCCCGACAAGGCATCGCGGGCATCGCCGATTTCCATGTCGGTGCGGTTCAGGTTGTCCCTTTCGACGAACACGGCAGCCAGGAAACCGACGGCTGTACCGCCGAACAACGCGGCCTTGAGAAGGTGCCCGTTGTTGAGCTGGCCCCATCCTGGAACCAGCGCTGATTGGATTAGCGCCGTACGGGGTCGCTGCGCCTTGCCCGCGATGGCTCTCAGGGTCGTCGTCGAATCCTCCCAGGCCGTCATCTGATCATCGACTGCTGCCGCGGATGTGGCAAAAGCGAGGAGGGCGAACGAGTGACGGATGAAGGGTCCCCGCATCGAAGAAATCAACTGCTGAAGGGTCTGCCCGCACTGAGGCGGTGACCCCGCAGGAAGGCGGCGGCGTCCATGACCGGCTTACCGGCAGGTTGCACTTGAATCAACTCGACAGCGCCGTCACCCGTTGCTACCAGGAGTCCGCCTTCATCGGCGCGCAGCACGCTGCCGGGCGGAGCACTGGTTGGCGCCGGACAAGGGCGGCAACGGTGGATCTTCAACGGTTGCCCGTCCGCCCACTCACAGAACGCGCCCGGCATGGGATTGGCACCCCGTACGAGGTTGTGGATCCGAGCACTCGGCTGATTCCAATCGATGCGCCCATCCTCCTTGGTGAGCTTGCGGGCCAGGCTGAGCCCCTGGGTGGACTGCGGAAGCGGTTGTATGGAGCCATCCTCCAGACCGTCGATGCTGTCGACGAGGACGCGCGCGCCCATATCCTTCAATCGCCCCTCGAGGTCACCCGCCGTTTCATCCTCTCGTATACCGACCCGCTCTTGCATCAGGATGTCTCCCGCGTCGACCCGCGAGGTAAGCAGAAACGTTGTCAGTCCGGTCTCACTGTCGCCGTTGAACAGGGCCCATACGATCGGTGCAGCACCACGGTAAGCCGGCAGCAAGGAGGGATGCAGGTTGACGCTGCCGATGGCCGGCAGGCGCAGAAGCCGGCGTGGCAGGATTGAAAAAGCGACGACGACGAACAGATCGACCGCTGACTGCTGAAGGTAATCGATGAATTCGGGGTCTATCAGGGAGGCCGGCTGCAAGAGCTCGAGCTCGAGTTCTTCAGACAACATTTTGATCGGGGGAGGGGTGACCTTGCGCCCGCGACCAGCAGGTCGATCGGGGTTGGTGACCACGGCAGCGATGTCGTGCCGGCTGGAGGCCAGCGCACGTAACGAAGGGACCGCAAACTCCGGCG
Organism: Candidatus Latescibacterota bacterium; assembly: GCA_965248265.1. Lineage (GTDB taxonomy): Bacteria > Latescibacterota > UBA2968 > UBA8231 > UBA8231 > CBDFJF01. The sequence continues at coordinate 2,703,056 of CBDFJF010000001.1, read as the reverse complement.
TCCCCATGAAGACGAGTTTCATTCGTCTTCTCTACCGAAGCGCTGGTGCAACACCATCGCTCGGACGGCGCTCACTCGCTCGAACTGCCCCCCTCCTTGACGCGCGAAACAGCGGAGCGCGTGAGTTCGACCTTGACGTTTTCGGCAATCTTGACGCTGATGGAGTCGTCCTTGAGGTTGGTGATGACCCCGTGGATGCCGCCGCTGGTGACGATTTCGTCGCCCTTCTTGAGCTCATCGATCATCCTCTGCTGCGACTTCTGTTTCTTGATTTGCGGGCGCAGAATCAAGAAATACAACACCCCGAACATAAGTACGAACGGCAGCAACGTGCCGATAGGGCTGCCGCCGCTTTCCCCCCCCGGGGCTCCCATGGCATGCGCGGTATCAACTAGGAAAACCAGCAAGGTAAATCCTCTCCGTAAACGGGTCACAGCTTCTAAATGGGCACTGACAGACGTTCCTAACAAGGTAAGGAATCTGACGAGTCGCCGTAAATACCTCAGGTGTCACCGCAGGTACTGAGAAACTCCTCCTGCCAGAGACGAAAACGACCCTCCACTATGGCCTGCCGCATCGTGCGCATCAACTGCAAATAGAAAAAAACGTTGTGATAGGTCGCCAGATGAAGACCCAGCAGTTCGTTCGTCTGGAACAGATGACGCAGGTAAGCACGGTGGTACTGGCGGCAAGTTCTGCAGGCGCAATCGGGGTCTATCGGGCTCAGGTCCTCAGCATGGATCGCGTTCTTGATGCGAAGACGTCCCTTCGAGGTAAACAGCGTGCCATTGCGCGCGTTGCGCGTCGGGATAACACAGTCGAACATGTCGATGCCACGGGCAACGCTCTGGGCGAGATCGCTGGGCAATCCAACCCCCATCAAGTACCGTGGCCGTTGGGCGGGCAGTTCCGGCACACAGGCCTCTATCATTCCCAACATGCGGTCCGTCGGCTCGCCGACTCCAAGACCGCCCAGGGCATAACCAGGCAGATCGAGTGCGACCAGGTCCCGGGCAGATCGCCGGCGAAGTGGCTCGTACACGCTCCCCTGGACGATGCCAAACAAGGCTGGACCGTCGCCCTCAAACGGGTTACCGAGTTCATCGTGGCGGGCTACACAGCGCTCTGCCCAACGCTGGGTGCGCTCCATCGACAGACGGGCGTACTCCTCCGTGGCCGGATAGGGTGTGCATTCATCGAACGCCATGATCACATCGGCACCAAGATGATGCTCGATCTCCATCACCTTCTCGGGTGAAAACAGATGGTAAGAGCCATCCAGGTGAGACTGAAAGTGCACACCCTCTTCCTCGATACGGGTCAAACCTTTCAGGCTGAAGACCTGAAAACCGCCGCTGTCCGTCAGCAGCGCCCGATCCCAGTTCATGAAGGAATGGAGACCGCCCGCACGGGCGATGAGCTCGTCACCGGGACGCAGATAGAGGTGATAGGCGTTGCCCAACACGATCCTTGCATCGAGCTCGCGAAGATCGTCCTGTGACATCGCCTTTACCGATGCCCTGGTGCCCACGGGCATGAACACGGGGGTCTCGATGGTGCCGCGCGGCGTGTGAAGGAGGCCAGCCCGAGCCTCCGTCGTCAGGTCGCGGGCGACGACTTCGTAACGGAAGGTCACGTGTGTGTCGCGCGCTCTCACCGTACCAGCTGGGACACGGGCACCAGCTGATGACCACGGGACTCTAGCCGTGGCAACACCGCTTGCAGAGCCAGCAGGGTTTGCTCCCGATCGTGGCCGATTCCGATCGCCTCGCCCTGGTCTTCGGCGAGGGCCGCCAGAGCCCACAGCCTGTCCTCGACAGCAGCGATCTCATCTACCGGGTCGATGAACAGGTCACGCCGTGCGGCCGGCACTCCCATGGCACTGGCCATTGCGTAGCCCAACGACTCGGCGCTGGTCCGGCTGTCGAGGAAGAACAGGTCGAGGGCCTTGAGCTCGCCCAGGATTTCCTCCATAACCCTGGAATCGGCGGTCGCCCTGGATCCCATATGGTTGTTGACTCCGGCGACGCCCGGAACCTCGCTCAAGGCCTGCCGCAGCAGGGCGCGGATGGTGGCGCCATCCTGGCGCACGAAGATGGCTCCGTCGCCGGGATCCTCTTCGGGGAAGGCCATCGGCTCCATCGGCAGATGAAGCAGGGCCTCGTGGCCATGCCGAATGGCTATGGAGACAACCTCCGTGGCGTGGCCTTCATTGGGAAGAATGGCCAGGGTCAACGGCCACGGCAGTGCGCAGAAGCGCTCGACGAGGTTGCCGTTCCAGGAACGTTGGCCGAAGTCATCGAGGACGATGGCGATGCGCCCGGTGCGGCGTTTGAGGCGAGAATCGTGCTGCAGCTGAAACCGTGTGGTCTCGGTGGAATCGACCCCGCATATCAGTTCCACCCAACGGGCTTTATGCTCGATACCAGCAAGAACCTGACCGCCGTTCCAGGTGACGAGGTGAGTCAGGCTGAGATTGACGACAGCCAGCGGCAGATCGGCAGGTACGGTGACGGTGATGACGTCGGGGGGAAGAGCTGAATCGGTCGACTGGGATACGTCGGTCGACTGGGAATCGTCCCGGAACTGACGCGACCGTGAGATCAATTCCGGCCAGATGCCGATTTCACCCAGCGTGGCCTCGGTTTGACTCAGCAGGGTGTCGGCGAAGGCTCGGGGATGGGAGGCTGGAGCCGGGTCTGGAAGCGGCAATGCCGCGTAGGCGGGTAGCAGTGCTTCAGGTCGTGCTCGCCATTGAACGATGAGGACGGCGGCGACTGCTGCCAACAACAGAAACGCAGACAGCGCCAGGTGCCAGCGCGGCGTGCGCCGCCGCCGCGCCATGGGTGTGGGGGGAGAGGATGGACTTCGACCCACGCTGACGGCTGCTCAGCGCTGCTTGAGCTGAGACCACGAGGCTGACTCGAGTGTGGCGATCCGCTTGGCTGAGCCCTCACCCGCATCAACCTCACCCGAATTGCAGTCCCCTGTAAGGGGATCGGTGAGCCAGCGCCTGATGCGCCAGAGGCTGTCATCACCCTGGCGCAACTTGAAGGTCATGGTCTGATCGACCCTGTTGCCGTCGTCGGCGGATTTCAACAGCAGAATCTGGACGCGGCCGCGGAAAACCTCCCAGTCCTCGTCCGGGTGGCCATCCGGGTCACCCTCGAAGGCGATGGGAAAATCGCGTCCCAACTCCGTTGAACGCTCGAGTGGAACGAATTCGTACTCAATCGTTCGGAAGATGTCGAAGATGCCCTGGCTGGAGCCATCGCGAGGTCCCATGATCTCGAGCTCTTCCTCTTTGCCGTTTTCGAGCACCATATTGCCAAGACAGTCAGGCTCCGAAAACCAGAAAGCGTCATCCAGCAAGGTTTCATAGAGTTCCTTGTCACGTTCGTTGAAGGCGCGCTCGAGGTTGTCCATGACGATCTCGGGCTGGGTGGCTTCAGCGGCTGGTTCTACCGTTTGGTCGGGGGGAGGCCTGTCCGTGCTCGGCGCAAAAGGATTGCTACAGGAAAACCAGGCAACCGATGTGGAAATAATCAGCAGCATTCTCAGAATGCTGGCGGTTGGCAACGCATGGGACAGGTTCATACCAAACTCCTGCTGTAGTATAACGCGCAAATGCCTCGTCATTGCGCGAAGTCGCCTCTGATCTCAGTCAGCGAGCGTCTGGCGGTGGCGAAGTCTCTGAAATCCCGCATACGCCGTACCAGCCATAGCGGGTTGTCATCAGTCTCCGTAATCATATCCAGTTCCAGACGACCCCTGAGTTCAAAGATCTCACCGGGGTCCTCCGAAGTGGGTTGTTCCGTGAGCAAGATCTCGTATGGAAAAATATAGCGCTCATGCAGCGGGTCATCATCGAACAGGATACGTTCATCTTTGGAAGACTGGAACCAGCGCTCTATGACGATGCTGCGAAACTGAGTGTTGTCGAGCATGTTGACGGCAAAGCGCCTCTCCTGCTCGCGGTTCCACAGGGTGTCGACATCAGGGAAATCCGGGTTGTATCCGGTCGGGGGATTATAGACATCCAGGTAAAGTTCCATCGCCTCCACGTCGGGGACGAAGAGGAAATCCTTCGTGAGCTGGTCCATGTACTGCACAGGACTCAGTCCTCTCATTGTATCCACGACATTGAAAAGGACGGCTTCCGGGGTCGTCGGTTCCCGCAGGAACAGCCGCTTGCCGCTGGGACAGTCTGCGATGCGGGAGGAAAACGGGCTGCCAGCAGCGTTGGACGCATCCGATAAGAAGTCGACGCACTGGGGGAAAGACCGCACGTCCGTGTCTTCGGAGCAGCGACAGGCTACCTGAGCATCGTCGCTAAGTCCGCACGCGCTGATCACGAGCGCGCCGATTGCCATGATTCGGACGGCCCAAGGCGCCGGCATGGGGGTGATCAGAGTCCGAAGGGAACGGGAGTGAAGCAAAGCGCGAACACCAGCAAACAGAGCACACCAACGCCTCGCCGCCAGCGGTTGAGAGGAATCGCGGGATGATGAGGTGATGGGTGGTCCCATCCGAATAGGCTGCCGAACAAGGCGAGGAAAAAAGCAAACACGATCCAACCCCACCACCCACCAGATAGAATACCGTAGATCCCGGAGCCCAGCAACAAACCAAAGGTGGCGCGGCCTACAAGCCGGTGTCCCCGACCCCACAAAGCATAGCAGATGTGGCCACCGTCGAGTTGTCCCACGGGAAAGAGATTGACCGCCGTGATGAAAAGGCCGACCCAACCGGCAAACGCGAGGGGGCTGAGAATGACGGTCTCTTGCGGCCCCAGCGGCGGCAAGAGCAGTGCGGCAAGTCCCTTGAACAGCAGCGGCTCGCCAAGCTGGATTACCATGTCGGCATGGGCGAAAGGTGACTGTTGGAAATATTCCGGGGACACCACCCGAGACTGCGGCAGGCCGACGGCACAGGCGATGATGGCAACGACCAACCCGGCCAACGGCCCCGCGGCGCCGATGTCGAGCAAAGCCCGTTTGTGAGGGATCTGCGAGCGCAGTCGAATCACCGCGCCCAATGTGCCGAACAGGTGAATGGGGAGCGGCAGAAAATAAGGCAGCGACGCGCGCACCCCCCAATGTCTGGCCGCGAAGTAATGGCCGAACTCGTGGACGGTGAGAATTCCCAGCAGGGCCGCCGCGTAGGGGATCCCCTCTACCAGGTGGACGAGCTGGCCAAGACCGGTAAATGGATTGACGCCACGTTGTAGAGCACCGGCCGCCGTCATCGACAGCAGTGTCAGCAGGAACAGGGATAGGTGCAGCCAGATGCGCGGCGACTGTGCGACGATGGCCCCGTCCCCCATCTCAGGCGGCGCGGTCGGAGTCTGAATCACCGGTGCAAGGTCTCGGTACTGGGAGAGCGGCAGGGCGGAGGCTTCAGCCTCAGAGTCCGAGAGCAACGAACGCGAAGGATCAGACGGTGGTGGCTGTTTGCGCCAAAGGTTCACGACGGCTGACTCAACCGCGAAGGTGAAGGCTGAGGCGGTGGGCGTCACCAAGATCATCGCGGAATGGCACGAAGGTATAATCTAGGTGCCAGCCGCCAGAGGCCACACCTGTTCCGAAGGAGAAGTGCCGGGTATCGGAGGTCTGATAACCAGTGCGCAAGGTGAATCCGGGGTGCGGTGCCCATTCCGTTCCAAGGTGAAGTGAACCGCCGCTTCCGCGCGCCCATTGCGCATCGGCGGACACCAACCAGTCCGAACGCGTCACGACGTTGCCGACTTTGATCTGCAACGGCAAATCGGTACCCTCGCGGTCGAGACGGCTCAAGGTTCCCAGGTTGCTCAACGCAGCTCCCAGCATCCAGGCAGGGCTGGCACTGTAAAGCAGTCCGATATCGATGGCGCCGCCCGCCGCAGCCTCCGTGAACACGGACTGGCGCACAAACCGGGCGGTTGCTCCGGCACGCAACTGCGCGGTCAGATCGCGATTGGCCGTGATCCCGGCCGCCCACTCGGAGACCCCGAAGGTACCCAGGGGATTCACGCTTGGTTGTATTCTCCGCTCCAGCTCGTCGACATGGGAGACCAGCACTGCCAAACCGATGGCGCCGGATGGGCGCTCCCACGCTGCATTGATGTATTCGTGCCTTATCTGCTGAATCCACTCACTGTGGGTGACGCCGAAAACTCGTGCACTCGAAGGAGACAGGGCCGCGGGGTTGGTCGCAAAGGCCTGACCGTCCAGCAACGCGGTGCCGGCTCCGCCCAAGGCCGAAACGCGAGCATTGCTGCCCAGGCGCAGAAACGGCAACCCGGTGGTGTCCGCGGCCAATGGCAACGTACTGAAAAAGGCCGTCAGCAGGACCAGAAGCCCCGCACCACGCCTGGCGACCACAGAAGTTGATCGCATTGGCCTCACCACTGCAGGGACAGGCCTGCCACGAACAGGGCGCCGGCGTCGAGGTCGTCGGTGACGTAGGTGTAGTGCAATTGGAACCTGTCGATTTGCATGGGACGCACGGCCACGGAAAATGCAGGGTAGCCGACATTCGACTCGGAGCCGGCGCGGTTGAGTCCCCCGCCCACACTGAGCATCGGGTTCACCTTCCATTCCATCCCGGTGCTGAGGGTGGTTTCGACATTGCTTGATTGCGCATCCAGGGCAACGGTCACTCCCTCCCGCGGGCGGTGGGCGACACCGAGGATCACCGTCGTCGGCAGCTGATCCTTGGACTTGCTGGTCTGGCCCGCTCGTCGTTCTACCGACCAGCTGATTCGTCCACTGATATTCCGTAACGCAAGACCCACTCTGGTGTCGCCAGGCAAGGTGTAGACGAGGCCTAGATCCAGGGCTCGGCCGGTACCCGACGAAGAACCCGACTGGGGCACTTTGATCTCGTGGCGGATGGTCTTTACCGCAAAACCGATGGAGAGATGGGGGTTGACGGGGATCCCGAGGCCGAAGATCAAGGCGTTTTCGCCGTTTTCGATGTTTCCAAAGGGCTCCCCCGATCCGGTGCGACCGATGATATCATCCACCCCCGCGTGAACCCAGGCGAAACCGAATCCGAGTCCACCGCGGCCATTGAAGGCACCAGCAATGCTGCTCTGCTTGCGATCGAGAGAACGCGGTTGCACCGTAGCGACAATGCCCTTGCCCCGGTTTCCGGCCAACCCCGCCGGGTTCCAGAACGTGGCCGAGGCATCGTCGACGGCGGCTGCGAAGGCGCCACCCATACCCAGACCGCGAGCGCCAACGGTGGTCTCGAGAAAGGCGCCGGCGTAATCGGCGGCATCAATCGCAGTAACAGATGTGGCGAAGATGGCCAGGACCGCGAGCAGTCGAATGCGATCAATCAATTGAGCACCACAACCTTGCCGAAGGCCCGATGGCCGTTTGAGGTCTCCACGCGGAAAAAGTAGACGCCGTTGGCCACAACATCGCCATCGTTATCCCTGCCGTCCCAATTGTCGCCATGGTTGAGGGCCCCATCACGCGTCTCGCCCGAGATCAGGGTGCGCACGTGTCTGCTGGCAACATCGTAGATATCGATGGTGACTTCGGTAGTGTGGGTGAGGCTGTATACCAACCTGGCGCGGTCGTCGCGAGAGGGCGAGAAGGGATTGGGCGCTGCGTAGGTTGTCGGTTTGTGTATGTCGTCTACGATGCCGGCCTGTCCGATGATTCCATTCGTGTCGACAGAGAAGGTTTTCACCGGGAAAGACAATATGGTCCAACTCTGACCCCCGTCGTCGGAACGTCCCAACCCGGTGGAGGCGCCGACCCACAGCAGCGTGGTGCCGTCGTCCATGGGCACGGTCTCAGCGCCGACCGACTGGCCGCGCAGTTGCTCGCGGCGGGTTTCATCTTCTATGACGACATTCTCCCACATCTGGCCACCATCCGCACTGACGAACACCCCGTCCTCACTGCTGGCCCAGACGGAGTCGGCAGAGAAAGCGAAATCCCAGGCGAAGGTCGGTCCTCCAGAATTCCACGTCTCTCCATCGTCCTCACTGTAGTTGAAGGCTTCGACCTGACCATCAGGGTCGGTCGTCAACCGGGTGCCCGCCCATATTACACTGACCCCATCGGTCCGCAGCTGGCGCTCGAGGGCGACGACCCAGTTCGCTCCCAGGCCGCCGGTAACCAGTGCCCCGCTGGGGTCCAACCGGGCCTTCAGGTTGGTCCAGGTATCGCCACCGTCAAAGCTGCGGGCAATGCCACTCGCGGTACCGATCCACACCGTGTCGTCGTAGGCGGCAACCGAGAATGTTCGATGAAGGCCGGATTGACTCAACACGCTGTCGGCCTCAGCTCGGGCCGCGTCGATGGCGGCCTGCGGGGCGCCGGCGATGGACAGGCTGTCGGCGACAAGCTGCAGCCTGTCAGCCTCCGTGTCAGAATCCACGAAGACAATTTGGTCAGCGCCGTCGGGCAGGACGCGTTCCCAGGTTGCGCCGCCGTCCCGGGAGCGCACCACCGAGCCGGCGAAGAAGGTGGCCCAGATGTTCTCACCGTCGATGGCCAAACCGAAACACGCATTCTGGAGCTGTGTAAACGGGCCTTGCTCGAAACCAGGGACTCTTGGATCGAAGATGACGTTGTTGGGTATATGCTGCCAGTGGTCACCGGCGTCCCGGGAGAAGCTCAGGCCGTTACCGGCCTGCTCGGTGCTATCCACGAGCGTCGCCACCCAGATGGTACTATCGATGGCTGCCAGGGCGCTGACCGCACCACGCCCCATGCCGTTGGCCTCTCCATAGGTGACCCAGTCCTCGGCGTTGAGTCCAGATTGTTGACGCGGGTCCAACCTGGCCAACCCTTTCTCGGTGGCTACCCAAAGATGGCGTCCACTCCAGGCAATGTCGGCGATCGAGGTACCGACGAGTCCAGGCAGGGGACCCTCGGGTTCATCCTGCTGTGACTGCTGTGGCAGATTCAGCACCAGGCCTTCAGCCTCGACGCGATTCATGAAAACCAGCGGTTGCAGCAGGAAGAGTGTCAGTGCAAGAGTCTGAGTAAGGACCAACCGGATCTCGAGTTTTCGATTCATATTCGCGAGTTGAAGGATCGCAGCCGAGGCGACTCAGGCGTGCGAGGACGAAAAGGTCGCAGCCGAGGCGACTCAGGCATGCGAGGAGGCGCGTGCCTCCAGTGCGTCGACGGCGTCGCATCCGATACCGTAGGAACCGATCACGGAACCGGTCGGCTCCCCATGGCTGTCGGAACCCCCGGAGGCCACCAGCCCGAAACGCTCTACGAGACGGGAGTAGTGGTCGATTTGAGGGGGTAGATGAGCGGGGTGATACACCTCGATGCCGTCCAATCCGGCGGCAACCAGCTGCGTCACCAGTGCTTCGGGGCAGCTGGCCCCGGGATGGGCCAGTACGGCCACCCCGCCGACTCGATGCACCATACAGATTACGTCCTTGGCCGACGCATTTGGCTTGGCCACCACCGCAGGTTTTCGGTCTCCGATATAGCGGTCAAAGGCCTCTTCTTTCGAGGCCACGGCGCCGCGGGCCACCAAGGCCGCGGCCACGTGGGGTCGTCCCACCAGCCCGCCCTCAGCCTGGGCCAGAACATCCTCGATAGTGAGTTGGATGCCCAAGGCGTTCAGTCGTTCCACGATGGCGACACCCCGGGCGTGGCGACGCTCCTGGAACAGAGCCAGGTAATCGGACAGCGTCTGGCTGTGCCAGTCGATGAAATAGGCCAACAAGTGGATTTCCCTACCGTCAATCTGGGCGGACAACTCAGTGCCCGGGACGAGTTTGACTCCGAGGTCCACACCAACCGCGGTGGCCTCGTCGATGCCGGCGACAGAATCGTGATCGGTCAGTCCCAGGATCCGGACTCCGGCATCACGAGCTTCCTCGACCGCCTCGGTTGGTGTGCGTAAACCATCCGAGCAGTATGTGTGGACGTGCAGGTCAGCCAGATCGTACGGCAAGAATGTGCTCTTCGCTGAGACGTGGTCCGACACGAGACGGGATTGCACTCCATGGTGCCTCGCCGCCGGCCGATGATTTCGGAAAATGGAGCTTTGGGTGCTGGACTGCCCCTAGATCGAACTCAGGGACGATAAAAGATAGGCAAAAAACCACTATCCGGGAGGCTCACTCTCCGACCAAGGGAGCTCGGTTAGAGGTAGTTCAGTCCCAACTCGGCGACGAACTCACGCGTCGACGTGTCGAGCAACGAGCATATGAGGGCGACACCGAACGGACGCTCCAGCTGATCGGCGTAGGCCGTCTGCTCGTCGCGGTAGTTGAGTCGCTGGAAACCGAGTACCGCCTTCCTGAACTGGTCCGGGGACTCATGGATCACGCTCTGGGCCAGTTCGGCCTGGCTGAGCGCATCGGTGACGAAGTCAGGGCCGAAGATCTCCTCCAGGGCTGAGCGCAGTTGGCGGTGAAGCATCAGAACGGGTACACGGAATTGAGGTTGTCTACCAGACCGCGGGTATCGTCTGTGCTGGCCGACTGTGCTTCTGCCGGCAGCATGATCTCAATTACTGGGCGATGCAGCCACGCAAGCAAGACCGAGCCCCAATCGACGGGTGGTTCCCTCAGATGGAGGCGGAACACCAGGGCGGCGCTGATCAGACTCTTGAACACGAATCAGCCCAAGTAGGGGGCGATGACAGCTTCGATCCGCTCCCGCACGGGTACTCCATTCAAATCGACCACAAACTCCCCGCCCGTCACGCGCTCGTACAGGTCGATGTAGCGCTCGGCTACCTGAATGCGAATCTCGTCGTCGAGTTCGGGTACATTGTCATCCGAGATCCCTTTGTCCCTCAGCCACAGGCGCAGGAATTCCTTGTCCAGGCTCTCTGGCTCCTCCCCGGCAGCGTGCCGGGGCTCATAGGATTCGGCAATCCAGTAGCGCGAGGAGTCAGGGGTGTGGATCTCATCGGCGACGGCGATGGCGCCCTCGCTATTGATCCCCATTTCATACTTCGTGTCCACAAGAATCAAGCCTTGCTGCGCTGCCACCTCCGTGCCGCGTGCAAACAATGCCAGCGCGATCTCCTCAATCTGCTCCCAGGTGTTCTCCTCCACGAGGCCACGCTCCAGAATCTGCTCTCGGGACACCGATTCGTCGTGATCGTCGGCCTTCGTACTGGGGGTAATGATGGGGCCGTCGAAGGGCTGATTCTTGACCATGCCGTCTTCCAGATCGATGCCGCAGAAGTTGCGAACGCCGCGGTCATAGTGCGTCCACACAGAGGTGTCGGTGCTGCCTGTCAGGTAGCGTCTGACGACGATCTCCACAGGAATCATCTCCAGCTCTTCGGCCACGGTGATGTTGCCGTCGGGAACGGCAATCACGTGGTTGGCGACGATATCTCGGGTGCGCTCGAACCAGAATTCGGCGATGCGGTTGAGCACCTGCCCCTTCAACGGAATGGTACCCAAAACGTGGTCGAAGGCGCTCTGGCGGTCGGTAGTGATGAGGATGCGCTTGTCCTCCAACAGGTACATATCCCTCACCTTGCCCTGCTGGTAGGAGCCTTTCCAACGGTCAAAGCGGGCATCCAGAAGACAGTTGTCGAGCTCACTCTTGAGCACGCTGGTATCGATCATTCTCTTTTACTCCGAATCCAGTAGTTGTGTTGGGCCAAACGGACGGCTTTGAAGGTATTTTTCTCTGTGCTATGGGTCAACACACAGACCACTGTATATGCTTGCTTTTCCAAAAAATCCGCCGTACGTTACAGCCCGAAACAGCCAAAAATGTGCTGAAGCCACGCCAAAAAAACCGTCCGTGACCCGGCTGGCAGCCTACTCTCAAGCTTGATCCATCACTATGGAACGCACTCGTGCATGGGCCCTGTTGACCGAGTACACCCAGGGTCAAAGCCTCCTCAATCATGCTCTGGCGGTCGAGGCTGCCATGCGAGCCTACGCGCGTAGTTTGGGCGGGGACGAGGATCGCTGGGGCGCCACCGGCTTACTCCACGATTTCGACTACGAGCGATGGCCGGAGCCTGAGAATCACCCGAAGAAGGGGGCCGAGATTCTGCGGTCGGCGGGATGCGACGAGGATGTCATCTACGCGATTCTGTCTCATGCCCAGTACCTCGAACTGGAGCGCAACAGTCCGATGGATCGCGCCCTGTTCGCCGTTGACGAGTTGTGCGGGTTGATCACGGCAGTAGCACTGGTGCGGCCGAGCCGCAGCGTCCTGGACGTGAAGCTCAGTTCCATCAAGAAGAAGTGGAAACAGCGAACATTCGCCGAGGGTGTGAACCGCGAGGACATAACCCAGGGTGCGACCGAGCTCGGCATGGAGTTGGACGAGCATATTCAGTTTGTCCTAGAAGCCCTGCAGTCCGCGGCCGGTGTAATCGGTCTGGCCGGCGATCGTCAAGAGGATGCGCAGACCGTAGCGGTCGCAGACGGTACGGGATAGTCGGTAACATGGTGAAATGGTGCGGCCGCGTGCTGCCCAAACCCAAGTGGGAGGTCTGAGATGCTGAAGACGATCACGGCATTTGCATTGGCTCTGGGTCTATTGAGCTGTGGTGATGAGGCTCAGGTCGAGGAGCTGAAACAGTATGTGAAGACCATCCAAAAATTCCATCACTACAACGTCCAGGTTCAAAACTATATCGAGACCTTGGGCGATCTCTCCACAGAGAAGACGGAGAAGGACATACTCGCGGCGCGCAAGTTGCTCGCGGATTACGCCGCCGCCGTAGGAATCATGCCCGACCCGGATGATAACACCTTGAGAAGCACACACGAACTGTACCTGCGGTCCTTCAAGGAGGCTTCCCGTGTGGCCACGGACAAGACCGGTGATCTGAAGCGCCAGGCGCATTCGGTAAAAATCGGCTTCTCGAAGTTGCGTACTTCTGTCGGCGGCCGCTTCTATCCGTCAGTCGTGGTGTTATTGGGGCGCAAAGATCTGGAATCGGACGAGTACAAGCTGGCGTGGCCTCCGCGGAAATAACGCCGCCCAATAGATAGGTACAGCAAAAAAAAGAGGCCGTCCCGCAATGATTTGCCGGACGGCCTTTTTCTTTAATCGTGTAGTTCAATTACCCACGATGGGCAGCGGCTGAGGACGCCGCAGACGCACCAACCACGGCTGCAGACTCGACATCAGGCCAGTGTAGAGAAAGCCGGTGTGGAACAGCAGCAGGAAGGGTATGCCGAAGTAGAGTCCGATGCTCCAGGCCTGGTGCAGGACCAGGGCGAAATAGCAGGCCATGCCGATCTCAGCGACGGCGACGATCGTTATCTTGCCGGCGTACTTGGCACCGAACCCCAAGCCTTTTTCGGTCGCACCGTACTTCGGAGTGCGTTTGAAACCACTCTGGTGTCCGATCAATCCTTCGAACACTCCGCGCGCGTTGCTGACGCACAAACTGATGCCGATGGCCATCAAGGCCGGCAGGTATTTTATCTGCCGGCGCCAATCAGGGTACAGAGCTCTCTGGGAAACCACATAAAAACCGGAGATGGCCATCGTCGCCATAGAGAACAGGGGCAGGTCGATGAGCAGGAGCCGCTCCCACCCAAGCTGAGCCCGAATGGTGAGCACCGGCAACATCATCAACGCCATCATCAGCATCAGCAGGTAGCAGCTGTTGGCCGTGAGGTGGAAGGTAGCTTCAATCTTGACGCGCAACGGTAATTCCCGTGCTCGCCAAACCCTGGGCAGAATCTTCTTCGCGGTCTGAACCGAGCCCTTCGTCCATCGGTGCTGCTGGGTCTTGAAGGCGTTTATCTCGACCGGCAGCTCGGCCGGCACTTCGACATCGGGCAGGAAGAGGAATTTCCAGCCGGCCAGTTGTGCCCGGTAGCTCAAGTCCAGGTCCTCGGTCAGTGTATCGCGCTGCCAACCGCCGGCTTCCTCGATGCTGCGGCGGCGCCAGATTCCGGCTGTGCCGTTGAAGTTGAAGAACCGCCCGGATCGGTTCCTCGCCGTGTGCTCGATCATCAAATGGCCGTCCAGAAAAATGGCCTGGATTCTCGTAAGCAGGGAGTATTTCCGATTGAGATGTCCCCAGCGCATCTGCACCATGCCAATACGAGCGTCGGTGAAGTAATCGATGGATCGCTTCAGGACATCGGGAGGCGGAACGAAATCGGCGTCGAGGATGAAGATGTACTCGTGCTTGGCTTGCTCCAGGCCTGCCGCCAGCGCTCCGGCCTTGAAGCCCTCGCGTGAGTCGCGGTGGAGGTAGTCGATGTCCAGCCCCCGAGCACGCAGGATCTTCACCGCACACTGGGCACGTTGACGGGTTTCGTCTACCGAGTCGTCGAGAACCTGAACCTGTAATCGATCACGGGGATAGTCGAGCTTGCTGACCGCTTCCACCAGCCGATCGACGACGTGGAACTCGTTGTATATCGGCAACTGAACGGTGACGCCCGGCAACGATTCAAACCGGTTTTCGGGTGGCTCGCTGGGTCCCGAGTGCTTGAAGTACAGCCGCATCATGTGATAACGGTGGAACCCGTACAGACTGAGCAGGGCGACGATGCCACAATAGAGGGTGAGACAGAGTATCTGCCAGATATCCATGGATTCACTCACTCGTCGCGGCCATGACAACGCTTGTACTTCTTGCCGCTGCCGCAGGGGCATGGGGCGTTGCGGCCCACCTTCGGTCCAACACGCGCCGGCGTGCGGGCCGCGGCCTCACCCCCGGATCCGCCGCCACTGCCGCTGAACTGGTCGCGCGCCGAACCCGCCGGTTGCCGCGGTTTTCCCAATGGCATGTCGTCGCCTGGTACCGGGGCCGCGCCGCGGAACCCCAGGTTGGTCGCTTCCCGGTGAATGGGGCTCAGTCTGCCCGTGCGCGCAGGTTGATCCAGCGGTGACTGAGGATCAAAACGCAGCCGAAACAGTGCACGCAACGACTCCTGGTTGACCCGAGAAATGAGGCTCTCGAACATGTCGAAGGCCCCCTTCTTGTACTCGATGAGCGGGTTCTTTCCACCGACTCCGACAAACCCCACGCCCTCCTTCAACTCGTCCATCTCGTACAGGTGTTCCTGCCAGCAGGAGTCGACGGAGTGCAGCATGATGGCCTTCTCGACTTCGCGAAATGATTCCTCGCCGACCATGCTAAGGCGCAACTCGTAGGCTTCAAGGGCTGCATCCATCAGTTGCTCGCGGACGGACTCCATGGTCGCTCTGGCCCGCTCTTCCACATCGTCGGGAAAGCTGGCGTAGAAGGTGCTGCCGAAATCGGCCGTGAGGTCTTCCCACAACCACTGTTCCGGGTGGCTGTCGGAGTGCACGCGACCGACCATGAGTTCATCCACCGTCTCTTCGATCATGTCGCGGACCTGATCGCGGACCGAATCCTGTTCCAGCAGGTCGCGCCGGCGGTCGTAGATGACCTGTCGTTGCTGGTTCATCACGTCGTCATACTCCAGCAGATGCTTGCGCATTTCGAAGTTGCGCGTCTCGACCTTCTTCTGCGCCCGTTCGATGCTGCGGGTGACCATGCTGTGTTCGATGACTTCGCCCTCTTCAGCACCGAGGCGATCCATGACCGAGGCGATCCGTTCGGAGCCGAACAGACGCATCAGGTCATCCTCGAGCGACAGGAAAAAGCGGGAAGAACCCGGATCACCCTGGCGCCCGGCGCGGCCGCGCAGCTGGCGGTCGATGCGACGGGCTTCGTGGCGCTCCGTGCCTATTACCTGCAGTCCGCTCGGTTTCTCCTCCAGCTGGTCGCGCAGGACCATGCCGTCGACGTGGTCGTCCAGACTCAAGTCCGACTCGACGACGGCTCGGTCGACGTGGATGACGCTGGGATCCAGCTTTATATCCGTGCCTCTGCCAGCCATGTTGGTGGCGATGGTGACGGCTGCCGGCTGTCCTGCCTCGCTGATGATCTGCGCCTCTTTCTCATGGTAGCGCGCGTTCAGCAGCTGGTGCACGATGCCCTTGCCCTTCAACATGCGGCTAAGCAACTCGGACACTTCGACCGATACCGTTCCGACCAGGATGGGCAGGTCCATGCCGTGCAACCGCTCGATCTCTTCGATGATGGCGTTGTATTTCTCGCGCTTGGTGCGGAAGATCTGATCCTCGAGATCGACGCGGCGGATCGGACGGTTGGTCGGTACGACGACGACATCGAGTTTGTAAATCTCCCACAATTCATGGGCTTCCGTCTCGGCCGTTCCGGTCATGCCTGCCAGCTTGTCATACATGCGGAAGAGGTTTTGCAGGGTGACCGTGGCCACGGTCTGCGTTTCCTGCTCGACCTTGACCCCCTCCTTGGCCTCGAGAGCCTGGTGCAGTCCGTCGGCGAAGCGGCGTCCCGGTTGGGGACGTCCCGTGCTCTCGTCGACGATGACGACCTTTTTGTCCTCGGTCACCAGGTACTGCACGTCTTTCTCGAATAATGTATAAGCGCGCATGAGCTGATTGATGTTGTGGACGGCCTCCGTACGCTTGGCGTGATCGCGATAGGCGGCCTCTTCGCTGGTGCGCTTTTCTTCGTCGTTCAGCTCGTCATCCTGGCGGATGGCCTCGATATCCTCGCTGAGGTCGGGCAGGATGAACAGGGCCTGTTCGTCCGGAGAGAGCAGATCCCGGCCCTTGTCCGCCAGATCGAGGGTGTGCCCTTTCTCGTCGACAGTGTAGAACAGGGACTCGTCAATTTCCCCCAACCGCTTGTCCCGCATGTAGTCGGCCTCCACACGGGAGATCAGGCGTTTGACGCCTTCCTCCTGCAGAATCTTGAGAAGGCGGCGGTTCTTCGGCGCTCCGCGCGTGGCCCTGAGCAACTCGATGCCGAGGGCGTACTCATCTTCCTGCTGGTCGCTCTGGCGAGTTTTCTCGGCGTCGGCGATGATCTTGTTGAGGAGAGAGGTCTGGGCGCGGAGGAGTCTTTCCACCAGCGGCTTGAATTCGTTGTAGCGGTTGGTAGCCTCAGGGACTGGTCCTGAGATTATCAGTGGTGTGCGGGCGTCGTCTATGAGGTTGCTGTCCGCCTCATCGACAATGGCGAAGTTGTATTGGCGCTGCGAGATGTCCTGGCGTCGCGTCGCCATGTTGTCGTACAGGTAATCGAAGCCAACTTGATCCTTGGTCGCGTAGACGACGTCGGCAGCATAGGCCTCCCGCCGGGTGGCTTCGTTCCAGACGAAGTCATCGGGCGGCCCATCCGGAACCGGGAGTATGTAGGCCTCGGCCCCACCGGTCTGGCGCTTGTCCTGGATTACGCCAACGGATAGGCCGAGGAAGTTGTAGATCGCCCCCATCCACATGGCGTCGCGTTTTGCGAGGTAGTTGTTGTGCGTGATCAGATGCACGCCCCGCCCGGTGAGCGCGTTCAGGTACAATGGCAGGGTTGCCACCAGCGTCTTGCCCTCACCGGTGGCCATCTCGGCGATCTTGCCCTGATGCAGCACGGAGGCGCCAAAAATCTGCACGTCGTATGGAATCATGAACCACTCTTCGCGACCCCCGACGACCTCCCAGGAGCGGCCCACGAGGCGATGGCAAGCCTGCTTTACGAGGCCGAAAGCCTCGGGCATGATCTCGTCAAGCAGGGCATTTTCCCGGTCCCGGATTTGAGCGCGAAGATCGTCGTATTCGCCGTTGAGGCGGTCACGTTCGTCGGCTTCGAGATCGCCTCTGAGCTGTGCGTCGAGCTCCTCTGCGCGTGCCGTGCTATCGCCAGTCTGATCGGCTATCCGCTCGCGGAAAAGACGCGTTTTGGCCAGTAGCTGATCATCGGACAATTCGCTGAACTGGTCGGCGAAATGATTCACCTGCGAAAGCAGATCCGTGGCGCGGTTGAATGCGCGGTCGGACTGTGAGCCGAAAAGCTTCTTGAATAACTGGGTCATGTTAGCTGGTGGTCGTCCTTATTGTCCAAACTGCAGACGTTCGGCCAGAAACGAGGGTAGTCCAGCCGCCTCGATCTTGCTCTGCGCCGCAGCGATATCGTATTCGATGCGGAGAAACTCAAAAAGATCCCGATCCTCATCGAGGAATACACCGCAGGCCCGCGGGTCACCATCCCGTGGTTGTCCCACACTGCCCACATTGATGAGGTACCGACGATTCGCCCTCATGTGAACGACACCGCTTGCCGCCAAGATTTCCGTGCGGGTGCTGTCGCGACAGTAGGCGAAAGCGCAGTGAGTGTGACCGACGAAACAGCGGCGTGCCGTCGTCCCATTAAGCGCCGCATCGGCGTCGTGCACATCGTTGACGTAACCCCAAGCACCGGGGTTCGATGGCTCGGAATGAACGAAAAGATTGTCCTCCGACTCCAGCGTCAACGGCAAGCGGCCCAGGTATTCGAGGTCCTCTTCGGACAGCCGGGACTTCGTCCACTGGACGGCTTCGCGGGCAAACGCATTAAAATAGGCCAGATTCTCCTGACCAGCCACTGCTGCGTCGTGGTTTCCCTTTATCGAGCATTCACCGAGGAGGCGCATCAGGGAGAGGCAGGCCTGAGGATCGGCGCCATAGCCAACCACGTCACCGAGGAAAATCCAACGTTCCACACCAAGCTCTGCGCCCGCCGTACGCATGGCTTCGAAGGCCTCGAGATTGCCGTGGATGTCGGATAGGATGAGGGTGCGCACGGCTCGGCGCGTTGCGGTGCCCTCAGCATCAAGCTGGAGGGTTGGTGATCTCCGTCTGGTTCCCGGCGACCGCTGGATTCTTGGCGACCGCCGGATTCTTGGCGACCGCGTCAAGCACACCGTTGACGAAGGCGTAGGCCTGTTCGCCACAGTACTGCCGGGCCAGAGATACCGCCTCATCGATAGACACGGTTGCCGGGATCTCCTCAAAATAGAGTATCTCGGCAAGTCCCAGCCTCAGCAAAATGCCGTCGAGTCGGGCGATTCGGTCGGTGCGCCAGTGGGAGGCCGAGGAGTTGATCAGGGCGTCGATCTGAGTGCTGTTGGCGCGGACCGTGGTGGCAAGCCGGGTGGCGAACTCCACGTTGTCCGGGGACAGGCTGTGACGGGAACTCAGCTTGTCAATCGCCTCCTCGGCGGTACCGGCAGTCGAACTTTCCCAGTAAAGTGCCTGGAGCGCCAGCTGCCTGGCGCCACGACGAGTGTCGGGTAGGTCGGGCTCGAGCCATCCCTCCTCGGGGATGGCAAGATCGAGGTCGGCGTGGAGGGAATCACCGGCGCCGGCAGGCAGGTCGGGACCGTCCGGAATCAGGAGAGCTCCTTCACCAGATTGGCCATTTCAATGGCATTGAGGGCAGCGTCCCAGCCGCGGTTACCCGCCGTGGTGCCGGCTCGTTCCAGCGCCTGCTCAAGGTTGTCGGTGGTGATGACTCCGAAGGTCACGGGAATACCCGAATTGAGTCCGACGCTGCTGATGCCCTTGGCCGTTTCGGCGGCGACAAAATCGAAGTGTGGTGTTGCCGAGCGGATGATCGCCCCGAGGCAGACCACGACGTCAAAACGGCCGCTGCCAGCCAGTTTCTGCGCTGCCAGCGGCAGCTCGAAGGAACCGGGAACCCAGGCGATTTCGATATCGTCATCAGCGCAGCCGTGACGTCGCAGGCAATCGAGGGCACCTTCGAGCAACTTGGCGGTAACCATTCCATTGAAGCGGCTGACGGCGATGGCGAATCGGCGTCCACCCGCGCTCAAGTTGCCTTCATGCACTTTCTGCATCACGCGTCTCCTCAGAAGCCAGCAATGTGGTATGGCCCATCTTGTCCCGTTTGGTCCGCAGGTAGCGGATGTTGTGCGGATTGGGCGATGCCATTATCGGCACCTGCTCGACCACGGTGAGTCCATAGCCTTCCATTCCGACCCGCTTTTTTGGGTTGTTCGTCAGGAATCTGACCCGGCGCAACCCGAGGTCGTAGAGCACCTGAGCACCGATTCCGTAATCCCGTGCATCGTCGGGCAGTCCTAGAGCTCGATTAGCCTCCACCGTGTCCAGGCCCTCATTCTGTTGCAACTCGTAGGCCTTTAGTTTGTGAATGATCCCTATGCCCCTGCCCTCATGGTGCTGAATGTAGACGACGACTCCGCGACCAGCCGCGGCGATCATTTCCAGTGAGCGCTCCAACTGTTCGCCGCAATCGCAGAGAAAGGATCCCAGCGCGTCCCCGGTTATGCAGCAGGAGTGCATGCGTACCAGGGTGTCTTCACCGTCCTCCACGTCGCCCATGACCAGGGCAAGGTAGGGCATGCCGTCGATGACGCTGCGGTAAGCGTAGGTCATGAACTCGCCGTGGCGCGTCGGCAGCGTTGCCCGGGCCTCCAGCGTGATCAGCTTCTCCGTTCGTCGACGGTGGGCGATCAGATCACTGATGGTGACGATCTTGAAGCCGTGCTCATCGGCGAAATCGAGCAGGTAGGGCGTGGCCGCAACCTCGCCTTTTTCGTCCAGGATGGCGGCTATCAGCGCAACCGGCGCACAGTCGGCCATGCGTGCCAGATCCACGGAGGCCTCGGTGTGACCGGCGCGGCGAAGCACGCCTCCGGGCTGTGCCTGCAGTGGTGTTATGTGGCCGGGATGCACGAAATCCCCAGGGCCTCGTTCCGGGTCAACCAGTCTGGAGATCGTCAATGCCCGGTCCTGCGCGGAAACTCCGGTGCCCTTGACATCCACGGCGTTTAGGGAAGCCATCATAGCAGCCCCCCTCGGACCGGGCCCACCGCCGGCCGCCTCCAATCCAAGGCTTTCCAGCCGTTCTCTTGCCGCCGTCACGTAGAGCGGGCCGCCGGCATGCCGCGACATGAAATTGAGCCTTTCAGCATCGCAGCTTTCGGCCACCATCATCAGCTCACCCTCGCCGACGAGTTCACTGCCGTCAACGTCCTGGCCGCGCTCGTCTACCAGCACGATCATGCGACCGGACTGGAGCTCCTCTATGGCCTCTTCGACAGTGTTGAAGTCAGGCATCAGTATCCCATCTCATCGAGTCGATCCGTAGTGATCTGGCTTGCCTGTGGCGGGGGAGGTGCATCCGGGCTCATCAGACGTTCCACGTAGCGGGCGATCAGGTCGACTTCGAGGTTGACACGGTCCCCACTCACAGCCGAGTGCAGGTTCGTATGTTGTAATGTATACGGTATGATAGCGACGGTAAAGGAATCGGCGTCGACGGCCGAAACCGTCAGGCTGATGCCCTGAACACATACCGATCCCTTGAGTGCGACATAGCGTCTCAACGGGGGTGGAAGAGCCACTTGCAACAAGGTTGAGTCACGCTCCCCCGGCCCCAAATGGAGGATCGTGCCGACCCCATCCACGTGGCCGAGGACGATATGACCCCCCATGCGGTCCTGGAGCCGCAATGAGCGTTCCAGGTTCACCCGATCGCCCGAGCGCAGACTGCCCAGCGTCGTCAGCCGCAGTGTTTCCTCGACGGAAACGATCGTGAACCCGGTGTTGGCGAATTCGGTTACGGTCTGGCAGGCGCCATCCACGTTGATGCTGTCACCCTCATGCAGGTCCGTCATGATCCGCTCAGCCGATATCTCGCTGATCTGAAGATCGCCCTTCCGCTGCACGCGGCTGACGGTTCCCAACTCCTCTACGATTCCCGTGAACACGAGTACCTCACAGTAGCAGTGTAGAGTAGATCCGACCCCAAACGACGGGTGCGGATCTGCTCGAGCTGAATTGCCTGGGCGAGTTCGTCAACTTCGAGGTCGCCGATCGATCCGATGCCGTCACCGATGAGGCAGGGGGCGACGTAGACGCAGAGTTCGTCGACGATGCGATCACGTAAAGCGGCGGCGGCCAGGGTACGACCTCCTTCGATGAGCATGGACATCACACCGTGCTGCGCAGCCCTGGCAGTGACAGCGCGCAGGTCGATTACGCCGTCAATATGATCAAACGACCACACCTCTACTTGAGCGCGGCGAAATTCTTCGAGGCGGTCGCCGGGAGCAGATTTCGCCGTGAGCAGGATGGCATCGCGCTCCCTGAACACGCAGGCGTCCGGTGACGTGCTCAACTTGCCGTCAACGACGAACACCTGGGGATCGGGCCCGCGCACATGGCGGACATCGAGTCGAGGGTCATCGGCCGTGACCGTACCGGCCCCGACCACGATGGCATCAACCTGTGCTCGAATCCTGTGGGCATGCCGCCGTGAACGCTCGGAGGTAATCCAGCGGCTGGCTCCGGTACGGGTGGCGATGATGCCGTCGAGGCTCTGTCCGAGCTTCAGCGTGACGTGTGGCAGTCCCGTCCGCCGATGTTTCAGGTAGGCCGAATTCTGACGCGCAGCTTCAGCCGCCAACACACCGGTCTCCACCTCGATTCCCGCGTCAGCCAGTAGCTGAAAGCCCCTGCCATTGACACGCTCATCCGGATCATGAATGGCGCAGACGACGCGATGAACGCCCGCGTTGATGAGAGCCTCCGCGCAGGGTGGAGTACGTCCATGATGGGCGCACGGTTCCAGCGTCACATACAGTGTCGCCTCGCTTGCCCGAGTGCCGGCGGCCGCAATGGCATGCGCTTCTGCATGGGGACCGCCGACCTTCAGGTGTGCACCCTCGCCGACGATTTCTCCATCTCGAACGAGAACTGCACCCACCATCGGATTCGGACTCACATGACGACGTCCACGCTCCGCAAGTCGCAGCGCGCGTCTCATGTAACCGCAATCTTCGGTCGATCCGACAGCTGGCCTCGACCCGGTCTCGTCGGTCCGACCCTGCCCGTCGATCCGCCGCTTCTCGGAAATCTGACGCTCCTCGTCGATCCTTAACTCACTGTGCCCCAATTTTATAACTACCCTTATCGAAAGGGCTCAATGTAAAGTTAGCAAATGAATTGTCAAGCATTGAAGAGGCGTCAACTCGCTTTTGCACATTTTACCTATTTGTTGTTCGAAACTTGACACCTGGCGGCCTAAGATGCTATTCTTTAACAGCTTATATAGACATCTACTGTATATTGAATATCTTCGTATGGCACTGCTGTACAGGCATCGATCACTGCACGCGTCCACCGACAGCTTACCAGGCAATCCTCGCTAGGCCCCACGTGCCCCGGTTGCTGCGTCTGCCGCGATTCGGATGCGCATCAGCCGCCAGCTGCATGAGGGGCCGAGTTTCCAGGCTATCGACCTCGATAGATCGGCCTCCGCAATCGCAGCCCGGCGGAACCAGGAAACAAGATGTACGAGGCTTACTGGGGGTTACAGGAAAAACCGTTCGAGAATACGCCGGATCCCAGGTTTTTTTACGAATCTGCGGACGTCTCCGAAGTCTACACTCGCCTGCTGTACACGATTAAGAGCAATCATGGAGCGGCCCTGCTCACAGGGGATTCAGGGTGTGGGAAAACGCTGCTGTCGCGGGCGCTGCTACGCGAGCTAGACAGTGACCACACCGAGATAGCCCTGCTCAATACCCCCTCCCAAACGGCAGAGGAGTTCCTGCGAGAGGTGTTGTACCAACTCGGTGATGATGAACCGATCGAGGGACGCTCGCAGATCATCCATCGGATTCACGAGATCCTGTATGAATACTACGAAGCGGGCAAAGGCACTGTCGTCGTCGAAGAGGGTCAGCACATAGAGGACCCTGCCATTCTGGAAGAGATCAGGCTACTGACAAATTTCCAGTTGAACGACGCCTTTCTGGTGACGGTGCTGCTGGTCGGTCAATTACCATTGGCCGAGAGACTGCGCAAACACCCGCCGATGGATCAGCGCATTGCAACCCGCGGTTGGCTCAAACCGCTGCAGATCGAAGAAACGCACGAGTACGTGGCGCATCGACTCAGGGTGGCGGGACGCGAAGATCAGACATTCACCGAAGAGGCTATCGATCTTGCCCACGATTTCGGCATGGGCGTGCCGCGAAAGATCAACAACATCTGCGACATCGCTCTCGTCGTCGGCTTCAGCCGGGAGTTGGATTCCATCGATGGCGATTGGATGCGCAGATTGATTCAGTCCGAACGAGGTGAGGGGTAGGTAAATGGCGCTGCGCATGAGTCAGATGCTGCGCAATGGCAGGGAGATGCGCACCAGAACGGCCTCGGCCGGACTGGCATCTCGAACGGCGGGTTCCGCAGCCTCGGTGAAGGCGGCCCAGGCCGAGGCTGAGGAGCGCGCCGATCGTGCCGCTATCGCACCACTTATCGAGCAGGGCGAAGAAACACTCACCACCATTCAGGACGATCCACAACAGGCCCCGGACAGCGTCTCAGCACAGCTTCACGGGAGCCTGGTTCAAGCAGCATTGAGCGTATTCGCTGCCGCGGCGCAGCAACACGCTCCTGACGGGCCGTCAACGGTGGCCGCTGTTCGCGGTGTGCTCGAGGACCTCAAGAATGGGGACGAGCTGTTGGCGGTTACCGTGCGCAGCCGTGCCGCCGACGACTCGTGGGCAAAGCGCAGCGCCAACGCCACGGTCCTCGCGCTGAAACTGGGCCTCGAACTCGAGTACGACGATCGCAAGGCCCTGGCCCTCGGTCTGTGCGGGTTGATGCACGATATCGGCATGTTGTCGATACCAGAGGAAGTCTTGAACGAACGCCGCTTCAATCCCGACCAGCTAGCCCTACTGCATCGTCATCCGGAAGAATCGCAGCGCATGGTGCAGTCCTTCGGCAAGGCCTTTCACTGGATCGGAAAGGTGGTCGTGCAAACGCACGAGAGACAGGACGGCAGTGGCTATCCGCACGGGCTCAAGGGGGAAGAGATCCACGAGTTCGCTCGCATCATCGGTATAGTAGACACCTACGAAGCCATGGCGCACCCCCGCGCCGATCGAGAAGCCCGGGTCGTCTACAACGCCTTGAAGGAGATCATCGATCTGCGTAACTCGCTGTTCGATCCCACCCTCATCAAGGCGCTCATCTACATCGTTTCGATTTTCCCGCTGGGCAGTCTGGTCAAGCTCAACAACGGCGAGATCGGCCGCGTCGTGGGTACCAGCCGGTTGCATCCCACCCGGCCCACCGTCGATGTGTTGTTGGATCCGCGAGGTCGGAAAATGCGCGACCACCGACAGATGAATCTCGGGGATGAACCGATGCTTTATATCGTCGACCCCGCCATCGAGGAAGGTGTTCTGGAACAGGCGACCAGCTGATCGTGGCGTTCGATTTTTTCAGCAAGGTGCGCGACGGCCTCGCCAGGACGCGAGCTAACCTGGTCGACAGACTCACCGAAGTCGTATCCGCCTCCTCGACGCTGGACGGAGACACCCTCGAAGAAATCGAAGCCATCCTCATCGATGCCGACACTGGCGTCGACACGGCCGTTGAGGTGGTGGAGTCGATTCGGGAGCGCTCGCGTGAAAACCCAGAAGAGTCCACTCTCGATCTGCTCGGAAAGGAACTCACCCGCATCGTCGCGGCCGGTGGGGACGCCACAGATGAGGGCGGTGACACCGTGTCAGAGAGCGGTGAGGCAAGGGGTGCTGGCATCCTGCCGGAAGTCATTCTGGTGGTCGGGGTCAACGGTGTCGGAAAGACTACCACCGTTGGAAAACTGGCTCATTTGATGACATCTGACGGTAAGAAAGTGATGATCGCCGCCTGCGACACCTTCCGCGCCGCGGCCTCGCAACAGCTGGGCGTCTGGGCAGAGCGGGCAGGAGCGCAACTGGTAGGCTCCCGTGAGGGTGCAGATCCCGCCGCCGTCGCTTTCGATGCGCTGGAGTCTGCCCGTGCCAGGGGGATCGACGTCCTCCTTGTTGACACAGCCGGCCGCCTGCACACCAAAGTCAATTTGATGGAAGAGCTCAAGAAGATCGGTCGCACCCTCAGCAAGCAAGAGGGCGGTCCACACCAGACTCTGCTGGTGGTGGATGCCACCACCGGCCAGAATGCACTGGCCCAGGCCCGCCAATTCCATGAGGCCATCGGACTGACCGGCCTGGCTCTGACGAAACTGGATGGCACTGCCAAGGGCGGGATCGTCTTCGCCCTTTGTCGCGAACTCAAGCTACCGGTCAGGTACATCGGAGTCGGGGAGGGTGCCGACGATCTGCAGCCTTTCGATGGCGTGGAGTTCGTGCAGGCCCTGCTGGAGCCTGAGACTGACGGCGGCTGAAGTGGTCGGGTAATTTACCCCGTCAATCAGCAGGGTCCGTCGAATCAGCGCTCCCATTCGTGCCGCCGAGTGCGTTCTTGATTTCTGTCACCACCTCTTCGCACCGCTCGTTGGCGAGGGCAGACTCGAGGGCCTGGCGTGCTGAAGCTCCCCCCAATCTGCCAAGGGCCCAGGCCGCATGGCCGCGCACCAGGGGTTCCTCGTCCGCCAGGGCCTCGATCAAAGGCGGTACCGCCGATTGGTCTCCCGAATTGCCCAACGCGACAGCGACGTTCCTCAACAGCCCCCGACGCTTCGGCCTCTTGGCCGCATGCCCCTTGAACAGCGCGTTGAAGCTGCTGCGGTCGAGGCGGATCAAGTCCGCCAATGCTAGCGAATCCAAACCACCGCGTGGGAGGAAAGCCTGGTCGGCGCTAGGGGGAGTCTCCCGGTTCCAGGGACACACCTGCTGGCAGACATCGCAACCCAAAATCCAGTTGCCCATGTTAGCCCGCAATGGTCCCGGAATGGAATCTTTGAGTTCGATCGTCAGATAGGAAATACAGCGCCGGGCATCGAGGACGTAGGGCTCGGGAAAGGCGTTTGTCGGGCAGGCGTCTAGACAGCGAGTGCAGGTGCCGCAGTGATCGACGGCCGGCTCATCGAAGGGCAGCTCCAAATCGCTGATGATCTCGCCCAGGAAGAAGTAGGAGCCGGAGTGCTTGTCGATAAGGCAGGTGTTCTTGCCCCACCAACCCAGACCAGCGAGTTGAGCCAGCTCGCGTTCCAGCACCGGCGCGGTGTCGACGTAGTAGCGGCCCAGCAGCGGTCGCTCGATGACTTCCTGCATGTAATCGAACAACTGGGCGAGCTTGGATTTCATCACCCGGTGATAGTCGTCACCCAGAGCATAGCAGGAGAGCTGTCCTGTCATTGGATCTGTCTTCGACGGTGTGTGCTCGGCCGCGGCCGGCGGGTAGTGCATGCCGACGCAGACTACCGACCGGGCGCCAGGGACCAGACGAGCGGGATGTTGCCGCTTGTCGCGGTTGCGTTCCAGGTAAGCCATCTCACCGGCGTACCCGAGGGCGACCCAGCGGGCGTAGAACTCGGCTCCCTCGAGCGGGTCAGCGGGCGCCACGCCAAAAAGACTGAAACCCAGATCGGTGGCGTGGTCGCGGATTGAACGGGAAAGCTCACTCACCGGACCGGTTGCTTCCGCTACTGAAACAGCTGTGCGATGCGGTCGAAGACGAGTTGGTTCAAATCGTTGAAGGTGACGAAGACCATGATGCCGAGGAGGACGACGAGGCCAGTTTGTTGCATGAATTCGCGCTGCCTGATGGACAGGGGGCGGCGCATCAGGGCCTCGAGCGTGAGAAAGGTAAGATGACCACCGTCCAACACAGGGATGGGTAGTAAATTGAGGATGGCCAAGTTGACGCTGAGCAGGGCCAGGAAACTGAGAAAGTGCTGTAAACCGCGCTCAGCCGTGTCACCGGCCATCTTGGCGATACGGATCGGACCACCTAGTTCTTTGTAGCGATCTTCAGTA
The DNA here is from genome assembly GCA_965248265.1 of Candidatus Latescibacterota bacterium. Taxonomy (GTDB): domain Bacteria; phylum Latescibacterota; class UBA2968; order UBA8231; family UBA8231; genus CBDFJF01. The sequence goes on along the minus strand of CBDFJF010000001.1, from coordinate 2,675,539 downwards.
AAGATCTTGCCGATGAAATCCAGGATCAGCCAGGAAGAGCCGTAGACACTGGCCGCACTCAGCTGCACGGATTCAACAAGACCGATATCAGCGCGGATGCGTTCGGGGCTGATGCCGATCTCGCCGAAAACCTCCTCCCCGCTTCGGCGTGCGGTCGGTGTGATCCGAGTCTCAACGAGCTGGCCATTTCGCTGCCACGAAATCGTCACCGTTTCCGCCGGATGGGCTCTGATTTCCCGACGCATTTCGTCCCAGCTTCCGACACCGACTCCCCCTATCGAGAGAATGCGATCCCCTTCCATCAACCCACTTTCGGCTGCCGGCGTGTCATCGACTACCCCACCGACCGTCGTGGGCAGGACGAGCTCAAGGCCATAGTGAGGGTCCTCCGACGCGGGAAGAGAAATCTCCATCAGGATTCCTTCTCTTTCGAGCGTCAGGGTCGTCCCCGAAGCCTCTGAACTGGCAAGCCGAGTAGACAGCTGGTGCCAGTTGCCGACCGGGTGCTCTTCCACCTGGCGAACAATGTCACCGTCGAGCACGCCGGCTTTCGCAGCGGCCGTTTCTGCCTGGGCCATTACTTCGGTCGAATCGACCGTTTCCATGCCGTAACCGACGAAAAGCGTGACAAAGGCGAGGAAGGCGAACACGAAGTTCATCCAGGGGCCGGCGGCGATGACGGCCATACGCACCCAGATCGGCTTCGAGGAGAATTCCCACTCCTCCTCACCATCACCCTCATCGGCACCCACATCGGCCAGTCCGGTTACCTTCACGTAGCCGCCGAACGGGATCCAGGAGAGGCAGTACTCCGTTTCACCCCATTGGAACCCGACAAGCTTGGGAGGATAACCGAGGGAGAATCGCTCGACGCGGATCCCGGCCCATTTGGCTACCAGAAAATGTCCGAGTTCGTGGACGAAAACGAGGACGCCGAGAGCGACGAGAAAGTAGAGTAGCGAACTGATCATTAGGGCCTATCCATTACGGTGCAGTTGTTGGCAACATCCAAAGGTAGAAGTAAGTCAGCGGGAAGGCGAAAAGGTAAGAGTCGAAGCGGTCCAGAAATCCGCCGTGACCGGGAATGATGCCAGGCGCATCCTTGACTCCGAAATCTCTCTTCACCGCTGATTCAACGAGGTCTCCAATCTGACCGCCAAAAGAGACGACGAGTAAAAGTCCGGCGAGTTCCATCATACTCATCTGCGGCACCAGGGGCTGCAGGGCCAACGGTACCAACCCGCCGATAAGTCCAGTGATGAAACCGACACGCGTCTTGGCCGGTGAGACCGACGGAAACAGTTTGCTCACCCCCCATTTGCGGCCGCCGAGATAGGCCGCCGAGTCCGTCAGCCACACACACACGAAGATGATGCAGATGAGCGTACCGGCGGTGTCATTGTCATTGAAGTCGCGCGCGATCCACAGGGGGGCGCTCCCCAACAGGCCGACGTAGATGACACCAAAGAGCGTTAACGAGGCATTGGTAGTGTATCCCTCAATGCCCGAGCGCAGCGCGGCCAGCAGGCTGATCAGGGCCAGGCCCAACAGGATGAGGAGCAGGTCGCCGGCGCCAACGATGGACACGTACAGGCACCAGCCCACGCAGACGATGATGCCGATTGTCCGCGCGGGCTGATGTCCGGCAGCAACGGCCAGGTGGAAGAACTCCCAGCTGGCTCGGCCGACGATGATGACGACGAGTGCCAGTAATGCCCAACTCTCCAACCAGGCTAGCAGCAGAACGACAGGGACGAAGACGCAAGCAGCCAGTGTCCGTCGTCCCAGATCAGAGTTTCCCCCCTCACTCATGGAGGGATCAAGTCCCCCCGAAGCGGCGGTGTCGCTGTTGGTAGGCCCGCACGGCGTCATATAAATGGTGACGGCGAAAATCGGGCCAGTAAATCTCGGTCAGCCAGATCTCCGTGTAGACGGTCTGCCAGGGCAAGAAATTACTCAGGCGCATCTCACCGCTACAGCGAATCAGCAGGTCCGGATCCGGAACCCCGGCGGTGTACAGGGACTCGCTGACCGTGTCCTCATCGATGTCGTCGGGCTGCAATGAGCCACCCTGAACCTGCTCGATCAGTTTCTTGATGCCATCGACGATCTCACTGCGGCCCCCGTAGTTCACGGCGATATTGAGCAGCATGCCGGTGTTGGACGAGGTAGCAGCCAGGGCGGCGCGCAGGGCCAACTGAACGGCTCGCGGCAGTCCAGAGATCCGTCCGATGGCATTGAGACGAACGTTGTTGCTGTTGAGCTCAGGGGTCTCATCGCGCAATGACTCTCTGAGCCAGCGCATCAGAGTCGAGACTTCCTTTTCTGGTCTGCTCCAGTTTTCAGTCGAAAAAGTGTACAGGGTCAGGGCTTCGATACCCAGCTGAGAGCAGGCCCGAATGACCTCGCGCGCGGTCTCGCGGCCGTGTCGGTGACCTTCCGTGACCGGCATGTCGTTGTCCTTCGCCCAACGCCGGTCGCCATCCATGATGATGGCGATGTGGCTGGGAAGGTTGCCGTGCTCGCGGAGTTTACTTTGAACGCGGACGTCTTCGGCGTCGTGTTTTGGATCCGCGGACGTGGTCACTTGAATGGAGGGTCGGTGCCTGAAGGAGGGTCAATACTGTGATACGGCGTGATTACGGCAATCTACCTGCTGGGCCACTCTTCGTCAAGAAATAGACCCTCTACGTGCGCACTCCGTCTGGGCATGGATTTCTTGACGCCTCGAGGCGAGCCCGGTTATAATGCGGACCATGACACGCTGCGTCGCAGAAGCGAAGGCGCAGGCGCGCCGCCAATGCCTGCAACGCCGTAAAGGTATGAGCGCGGACATCCTGGCCACGGTCAGCACTGCCATCGCCTCCCGCGTCGTCGCGCTCGGTGCCTGGTCCTGCAGCCGCACGCTGCATTGTTACGTCGATTCGATGGCCGGCGAAGTACAGACACTCGAGTTGATCCGGCTCGCCCTGGACCAGGGTAAGAACGTGGTTGTGCCGGTCGTACCACCAGATCGCAAACGTCGGCTCTTGCACGCCCAACTTACCTCGCTTGAAGATCTGGCCACGGGTCCAATCGGCTTGCGGCAACCCCCCGCAGAACTAGCTGAATTTGACGATTTCTCCAGCCTCGACCTCATTATCGTACCGGGCCTGGCTTTTTCTAAAAGTGGGGATCGATTGGGAATGGGAGGGGGCTACTATGATCGCTTTCTGGCTGAAATCGCCGCGCCCAAGATCGGACTCGTCTGCGAGCAGTTGTTGTCGGACAGTATTCCAAACACTGATCACGATGTCGCCATGGACTGGGTTGCTACTGAAGCGACGGTCTATGACTGTCAGAAGGAGAGGCGGGTATGATACAGGAACTCAGGATCTACCGGTTACACCCTGGCAAGATGAAGGTCTTTCTGCCACAGTTCAAGAAAGCGAAGCGCTTCATGAAGAAGTACGGCGTCACGTTTGAGGATGCCTGGATCAACCTGGACCGCAAGGACGAATTCGTCTGGATGAGGTCGTTCTCGTCAATCAGCGCACGGGATAAGGCAATCGAAGCCTACTACAGCAGCCCGGAGTGGCTAGCGCTGGTCGGTCGCATTCGCCCCTTGATCAGACGCCGCGAAGTGAGGCTGCTGAAGCGTTCGAGATAGCAACGAGATAACATCATGGCCCCACTGACGATAGGCGATGTTCGAATCGATGAAGCCGCCCTGCTGCTGGCGCCGATGGAGGACGTGACGGATCGGCCCTTCCGCATGATCTGCAAGGAACAGGGGGCCGACATTGTCTACACCGAGTTCGTCAACGCCGAGGGACTGATCCGCGAACGCGACCGTGGGTCCCACAAGACCCAGGACAAGCTCGATTTCGGCGAACCGGAGCGGCCGCTGGGCATCCAGATTTACGGGGCTTCCGAGCTCTCGATGGAAAAAGCGACGCGGATCGCCACGGCGGCGCAGCCTGACCTGATTGACATAAATTGCGGCTGTTGGGTCAGCAATGTCGCCTTGCGCGGCGCCGGCGCCGGGTTGCTGCGCGAACCCGATCGCATGCGCACGGTAGTGGAGCGCGTCATCAGCGTCACCGACCTGCCTGTTACCGTGAAGACGAGGCTGGGTTGGGACGCGGACAGCATCCGCATCGTCGAAGTAGCCCGTATGCTGGAAGAGGTCGGGGTGAAAGCCCTGAGCCTCCATTGCCGTACCCGCGCCCAGGGCCATAAGGGTGAGGTCGACTATAGTTGGATCGGCAAGCTCAAGGAGGCGGTATCGATTCCCGTGATCGCGAACGGCGATATCAATACGGCCGACGATGTTCGCCAAGTGCTATCGTCCACCGGATGCGATGGGGTCATGCTGGGTCGCGGAGCGATCCGGCATCCGTGGGTATTCCGCGAGGCGCGCCACCTGCTGCACACAGGAGAAGACCTTCCGCCTCCGACTATGGCAGAAAGGGTGGAGTTGTGCCAGCGCCATCTCCAACTGGCTGAGCAATACAAGGGGGAGCGCGGCGCGATGGCAACGATGCGGCGCCACTTTGCCGGCTACTTTCGCGGTCTGCCGGGTGTTTCAGCCCTGCGCGCGGAACTGGCCTCACTGCGTGAGACGGCTGATCTGCACACGCGTCTTGGCCGTCTGCTTGATTCGGCAGACGCAACCGCGCTCGTCTGAGCCAGCTGTGACGGTGACAGCCTCACGTCCATTCGATCCCGGTGCCAGACGTTATGCGCCCCACCTGGCATTCCCGGAGTACCGCCATGTCCTCGGGGAAACGCCACACCCACGCACGGATCCGCACGGTCACAGCTTCGGCGCCGAGGATCCGCGCGCTTCAGCCTCGCTGGAAGCGGATTCCTGGCAATCAAATGAGACCTACCTATTCGGCGTCGACCTTTACAATTTCGCTTACTGGTGGGAAGCACATGAACAGTGGGAGGCCCTGTGGAGCAGGGAAGAGCCGGATGCGGAAACCGGCTCATTCCTGCAGGGCCTGATCCAGTTTTCCGCCTCGCTGCTCAAATGGCACGGCGGCAACCAGCGCGGATTTACTCAGCTGGTCACCAAAGGGTGTGAGCGGTTAAAGCGAGTTGCGGGTGGGTTGGAGGGTGGCTGCTTCATGGGCGTGAACGCCGAGCAGTTTGTCGCCCAGTACCAGGTCTTCGCAAAAAAACAGCAGGCTGCCAGGCAATACAAGCCACCCTTGTTGCTCTTGGAGGGTCTAGAGCGGCGCTGATTCTTTGTCCCTCCCCGTCCACGCGTCAAGACTGTCGAAGGCACTCAATATACCTTCGATTAGGCGACTGATGGTCGGGCCGAAGTAGCGACCGCGACGCCAGGCCAGTCCGATTTCCCTTTCGAAGGACATCCCTTCCACAGGAACAGTACACAAGCCGCCCGCTTCCAGGGCATCCCTCACCGTCATCCGCGGCAGGAAGGAAGCGCCGACGCCGGCCTCAACCAGCTTGCGCATGGCCTCCGGGCTGCGCATCTCCATGACGATTCGGGGTGCCACCCCGGCCTCGGCAAAGCGCTCGTCGACGATATGCCGCGACACCGAGTCCGGGTGAAAGAGGATGAGGGTTTCCAGCGCCGCTTCCGCGGGTGTGATGGTGGAACGTCCCGCCAATCGATGACTGGCTCCCACAACCAGCGGCATGTCATCGCTGCACAGCGGTATGGTCTGAATCTTGGGGTTGTCCAACGGCAACGAGATCAGGGCGAATTCGGAGCGATTGGTGAGCAGTTCTTCAACGAGATAATGAGACGGTTCCACCTGAATTGAGAGGTCCAGTTCCGGATAGCTGTCCAGATAGGTCTTCAGAATTTCCGGCAACAGGTAGATGACCGCAGCATCGATGGCGCCGAAGCGGAAGCCGTCTGGCAAGACGTCACCACTGAGGCGTTGGCCGGCCTCCTCCAGCAAATCCTCGATCTGCAACGCGTACGACATCAGGGTGTGTCCCTGTGGAGTCAGATCCACATGGCGCGAGTCCCTGTTGAAGAGCTTGACGCCGAGGGTGCGCTCGAGCTCGGATATGCCGCTGCTCACTGTGGGTTGGGTCACGTTGAGCTCGCGCGCCGCCTGGGTAAAGCCGCCCCGGCGCGTGATGGTCAGAAAATACCTGAGGTGCTGGAAGTTCACTGCTTCATCTCCAGGTCGAGCATAGATATTATCTATAAATAATATAGTATTAATTGATTTGTGCAATGATTGGTATGGAGTATTTTCTGTTGCAGGATGTGTAAACCGCCATTGGTCCAGACTTACTGGAACTCCAATAGAGAAAGAAGAGACCATGGATAAGCCTCAACAAATCAAACCAGCGACGGGCAAGCTCGGAGTACTGCTTCCGGGGATGGGTGCCGTCGCCACCACCTTCGTTGCCGGTGTCGAAGCCGTCCGTGCCGGGTTGGGCAAACCAATCGGTTCGTTGTCTCAGATGGGCACCATCAGACTCGGCAAGCGTACGGACAACCGCTCACCCCATCTCAAGGACTTCGTGCCGCTGGCATCATTGGACGATCTGGTGTTCGGTGGCTGGGATGTGTTTGAAGATGACATGTACGTGGCAGCGACCCATGCCGGAGTCCTCAAGCAGGAGATGTTGGATTCGGTCAAAGACCGGCTCAGTTCCATTAAACCATGGAAAGCCGTCTTCGATCGGGACTTCGTCAAGCGTCTGGAAGGTCGCTGGGTGAAAAAAGCGGAGACGAAGTGGGATCTGGTCGAGATGGTGCGTGACGATATCCGCAGTTTCAAGAAAGAGAATGACCTGGAGCGCCTGGTGATGATCTGGTGCGGCAGTACGGAAATCTTCATAGAGCCACAGCCTGTCCACGAGACCATCGAAGCATTCGAGCAGGGCCTGAAAGACAACGACGCCAACATCGCGCCGAGCATGATCTACGCCTATGCGGCCCTGACTGAGGGCATCCCGTTTCTCAACGGTGCACCCAATCTGACGGTAGATCTTCCGGTCATGGTCGAACTGGCCAACGCCAATGGCGCGCCGATCGCCGGCAAGGATTTCAAGACCGGGCAGACCTTCATGAAAACGGTTTTGGCGCCAGCGCTCAAGGCCCGTAGCCTAGGACTGGCCGGGTGGTTTTCGACCAATATTCTCGGAAACCGAGATGGCGAGGTGCTGGACGACCCGGGTTCATTCAAGACCAAGGAAGAGAGCAAGCTCGGTGCCCTCGAGCATATTCTGCAGCCGCATCTCTACCCTGATCTCTACTCAGATTTTTACCACAAGGTGCGAATCAATTACTACCCGCCTCGAGGTGACGAAAAAGAGGGATGGGATAACATCGACATCGTTGGTTGGCTCGGTTACCCGATGCAGATCAAGGTCGATTTTCTCTGCCGCGACAGCATTCTGGCGGCGCCACTGGTCCTCGACCTGGTCCTGTTCGGGGATCTTGCCAAGCGTGCTGGTTTCAAGGGGATTCAGGAGTGGCTTTCGTTTTATTTCAAAAGCCCGCAGACAGCGCCAGAGCTCTACCCTGAGCACGACCTGTTCATCCAGTTAATGAAACTGAAGAACACGCTGCGCTTCCTGATGGGAGAGGAGTTGATCACCCACCTGGGGCAGGAGTACTATGACTAAGACGACTGGGCGCCCGACTACGTCGAGCCGCCCAGTCGTGCAGCAAGCTCTTCCGCCGGATAGGTGACGATCTCCGCCAGCGTGGGGTGGTAGTGGGGGATGCGCAGCAGGTCGTGCACTGTACCCTTGAAGTACATGACTGCCAGCAGTTCGTGGATGAGCTCTCCTGCTTCTGGTCCGACGATGTGGGAGCCAATGAGCTCTCCCGTTGCGGGATCGCACATCAGCTTCACATGCCCGTGAGTCTCACCCAGGCACAAGGACTTGCCGTGATCGTCGAACGGGTAGGACGCCGCCAGGTAGGGAATCCCGCGTGAGACGCATTCCTTTTCTCGCAACCCTGCGGTGGCCACCGCGGGGTCCGTGAACACGACCAGGGTTTTCAGTCGCTCCTCGCAACTCCGATTCGACCCACCACCGGTGACGGCGTTGAACCCTGCCACCTCACCCTGTTCGACGGCGATGTGAACGATCTCGTAGAGCCCATTGACGTCGCCGACGGCGAAGATATGAGGTTGGTTGGTCCGCATCTGCACATCGACCGTAGCGCCGTTACCGACTTCGACGCCAGCAGCATCAAGACCGAGGTGGTCGACGTTTGGTTGGCGTCCGAGCGCCTGTAGAATCATTTCCGCCGACTCTGACTTCTCTTCCTCCCGATCCCGACCGTGGGTGAAGTGTGCGGTCTTGATCCCATTCTCACTGGAGATCCGCTGCAGGCTTGTTCCCGTGTACAAGTGCATCCCCTCGTCGCGAAACCGGGCTTCCACCGGCAACGCCAGATCCTCGTCCTCGCAGGACAGCAGGTGAGAGGAGCGCTGAATAAGTGTGACCTCGGTGCCAATGCGACAGAAAAACTGCGCCATTTCGGTGGCCACGGCGCCGCCGCCCAATACGAGCAAGGAGCGCGGCTGCTCTCTGAGATTCAGCAATTCGTCGCTGGTCAGGTAGCCGGCTTCATCCAGTCCGGGGATCTCCACCTGTGAGGTAACCGACCCCGTCGCGATGACGAAGCTGCTGGCGGTCAGCGTCCGGTCCCCGACGCGCAATTCATGCGGAGACAGGAAACAGGCGTCGTCTTCATACAGGGTAAATCCGCGCAATTGCTGGATGCGGTAGTCGGCGAACTCTCCGATCAGACGATCTTTGCGGTCCATGATGGCGGCCAGATCGGCCCTGGGATTTTCACCGGCCAGCCCGAACTCACCGGCTCGACGCATCAAGGACATGACGTCGGACGAGCGCAGCAGCGTCTTGCTGGGCATGCAGCCCCGAAGAATGCAGAGCCCGCCTAGCGGTCCGTGATCGACGATGGCCACGTCGGCACCCTGCTCTCTGGCCGTACGGGCCGCGGCGTAGCCGGCCGAGCCGCCGCCGATGATGATGACGTCGTGGTCCTTCACTGGTGAGAATCCCATGCGATGGGTGAGCGGTGGATGAGGGAATGCAGAATTAATTGTGATGAATTGGCTATAATAAAGCTCGGCCAGACGGCTCACAAACACACCATGCCTCCCAACCTTTGCTTTTGATCTCATTGCTCCCGACACGGCTCACTGCTTTGTGGGCACTGGCTGCCGCTCTTGCAGCCAACCTTCCCGATCCCAGCGCGGCTGAACTGTCGATACAGCACCAGAGCCAGCGTGTGCAGGACGGCATCGACATGATATACCGCTTGCAGCTCAAGGAAGCCGAGCGGCATTTCGGCGGAGTCATCGATGACTATCCGGACCATCCGCTGGGTTACTTTTTCCTGGCAATGACCAGCTGGTGGTGGGTGCTCCTCGACCTCGATGATCATCGACACGATGAGGTCTTCTACACCCGTCTGCAGGATTGTATCGACGTGTGCGACGCCCGTCTGGAGATCGATGAGGACGACTTCGACGCCGTGTTCTTCAAGGGTGGGGCCATCGGTTTCCGTGGACGCCTGCGCGGGGACCGTGATCAGTTCCTGCGAGCCGCACGTGATGGACTGCGGTGTCTGCCCTTGCTGAAACGGAGCCGCCAACTCGCCCCTGACAACAAGGACGTGCTGTTTGGCCAGGGGCTCTACGACTACTTCGCCGATGTCATGCCACGGAAATACCCGGTTATACGCCACATCGCCTGGCTGCTGGTGCGTGGGGATCGTGAGCGCGGGCTGCAGCGACTGCAGGAAGCGGCTTCAAACGGTCAGTACGCGCGCACGGAGGCTCAGTTTCTGCTGGCGCAGATCTACCGTCTGTTCGAGGACGATCCCCAGCGAGCGCTCAGCTATCTGGTCGTGCTGCGCCAGGCGTATCCGGAGAATGCGCTGTTCCATCGCTACTCGGCTCGCACGCTGGCCGAGGCGGGTCGTTGGAACCACGCTGCCCCACTGTATCGGGAAGTGATCGACCACGCTCGCGCCGGGCGGCTGGGCTACCACTTGCGGGCACAGGTCGAGGCGCAATTCTACCTAGGCAAGAGCGCGTTTCTGCGCAGGGAGCTGAAAGACGCCGTGGTCTATCTGGCCAATTCTGACAGCCTCAGTCTGACGCTGGGTCCCGATCTGCGTCGCCAATCCGTGCGCAAGTACGCGATCATGGCCAATCTCTACCTGGGCATGACGGAGGATGAGCTGGGCAAGCGGGATTCGGCATTGTCCCGCTACAGGAGGGTCCGCGAGCTACCGGACTATGGCGACAGCCACAAGTGGGCCCGCAAGTTCCAGAAGCAAGCCTACTCGTCCGTCAAGGCCAATGCGGTACCTACGGGAGGCAAGGCGATCAAGTGAGCGAACCTCACCTAGTCCGCACGCCACTGCCGCAGTACTTCGAACACAGTCACCGCGCACGCGCATGCCACGTTGAGTGAGTTCTTGAAACCAAAAACAGGGATTTCGACCATCTGATCGCAGGTCTTCAACGCCTCGGGGTCAATGCCGAGGGCTTCATTGCCAAACAGCAGGGCCACCGGCTTGGGAAAGGAGACATCCGTGTAGCGCTGGCTATGCGATGTCGTCTCCAGGGCCCACACTGGAATCTCTCGTTGACGAAGCCAGGCCAGTGCTTCAGCCGTCGACTCGAAATGTGCGTGCGGCACGTATTCGACCGACCCCAAGGCCGTTTTCTCAAGGCGGGGATGTGGAGGGTGCGCCGTGTAGCCACAAGTGATGATCGACTCGACACGGGCCGTGTCCGCCAGGCGGAACACGGAGCCGACGTTGAAGGCACTGCGCAGGTTGTCGAGGACGATGTGGACGGGGAACTTGGGCAGGCGCTGGTACTGCTCAAGCGGCATGTGGGTGTCCTGATTGCGAATCTCGAAGCGCGTTTCCTCGCCCCAATCGTCGCCTGCGTCCCCTCTATCTTTCGCTGGCATCAGGCCTCCATGCTGACGGCCGCACCGGTACGCGCCGATTCGAAAACGGCCTCCACAACGCTGACGACGCTGCGGATCTGCTGGGGTGTGACGATGAGTTCGACGTTTGCGTTGATGGCGTCGACGACGTTCTCGTAGTAGCAACGCCAGCGGCCTGCTCGAGGCGGGACGATACGCTCGGATACGGTTGCTTCCGGTCGTCTTTCTGGTGTTGCTGCCATGGTCGCATCGGTCTGCACGTTCCAAACACGCACATGATGGGCCACGTCGTCTTCGTAGGCGGCGTCGATGTCACCGGCGACCATGGCCTTCTCTTGAGGATCGAGTCCGTGCTTGAGCAGTCCGCCTTCCGTTCCCAGCGCGTACCACCTGGGTTTGACTGCCCGCGATCGCGCCGAGGCCGTGATCTGAACCTCCAGGCCGCTCGCGAAGCTGAGCATGCATTGCGCGAAGTCCTCGACGTTCGTGTCCCAGCCATTGTCGAAGAAGCGTGCGTAAACCGCTTTCAGAGTCGCTGGCGCAGCCAGAAGCAGTGCCTGATCGATCATGTGAGAGCCCAGATCGACGAAAATACCACCTCCGGCGACCCGCGACCCTCGCCAGGTGCGTGGCGGTGAGAATTTCTCCCATGCCATTTCGATGAAGTAGGGAGTACCGACCGTGCCGCGCCGAAGAAGATTCCGTACGGTGAGGTAGTCGCCGTCCCAGCGTCTATTCTGGAAGACACTGAGCAAGCGGCCGGCTTTGTCGGCCGTCATGATCATGCGATCGGCTTCGGCGACACTCAGGCACATCGGCTTGTCGGTGACGACATGCTTGCCGGCGTTCAGCGCCGCGACTGCCTGTGACTCGTGCAGGTGGTTCGGTGTCGCCAGCACGATCAGGTCGACGTCGGGATCCATCAACGCCTCGTTCAGTTCAGCGTAAGTCCGGATCTGCAGGTCCGCTGCGATCTGGGCGCGCACCTCGGGTCGACCTGAGACAATGCCATGAAGGTGCAACCCGGGGGTGATGCGGATCAGATAAGCGTGGAAACAGCGGCCGGCGTACCCGTAGCCGACGACGACGGCGTTGAGCGGGAGACCTGATTGTGACAAAAGAGTTCACCTGTTGATTGTTGGGATGAAAGAGCACGCCAGTGATCGTCAGCACGGATCAGGGTTGTGCCCATGGGCAACATCTGGTACCGTGCCCGATGAGCGACATTTCGTACCGTGCCCGATGGGCAACATTCTGTACCGTGCCCGATGGGCACAAGAGTACCTATGGCTCTATCTTCCCTCAACCGAGACAGGGATAGGAGCGACGCAAAGGAGGGAGTTTCCATGCACATCCACATTACCTGGCCGGCAGGTGAGACGACGGCGTATCTCGAGCAGACAGCTTCGGCAAAGGCGCTCATGGAGGCGCTGCCGATCACCTCAACGGCAAATACCTGGGGAGACGAGGTGTATTTCGACGTCGGCATCGACGTCGAACTCGAAGACGACGCCCGCGCCGTCGTCGATGCCGGTACCGTTTGTCTGTGGGTGGAAGGCAAGTCCCTAGCTCTACCCTACGGACCGACGCCAGCCTCCCAGGGAGAGGAGTGCCGGCTGGTCACGGATGTCAACATCCTCGGCGCCATCGAAGGCGATCCCAGGATTCTGGCCACCATCCACAGTGGCGACGAGGTCACGGTGGAGGCTGTGTAGGTGGATGGCCTGGAGGCTGCCCGGAGTTCTTCAAGTATACCTGGCATGCGGGAACAACCAGTTGGCCAGAGCATCCACTACGCGGGAGTGGATCTGCACTGTCACAGCTGAAGCCGCCAGCAGTCAAACCCGTGAACAAGACACTATCATCGAAGCGACGATCATCGACAGGGAAGGCCTCCGTGCGCGTGGTCTTCCTCAGCCTGGGAATCCTGGCAGCCCTGTTGCTGATGGGCTGCGCAGCGGCCTATTCCGTGATGATGAGGGACTCGCTGTCGCGCCTCAAGAACGAGGACTACGACGGGGCCCTGGCCAAACTCGAGAAGCCGTCCGGGAAGACCAACAGGTTGCTCTATTATCTCGAGCGCGGGTTGATCTTCCACTACCAGGGGGAGTACCAATCGTCAAATCGGGAGTTCGAGGCGGCAGAGCAGTTGATCGACAGGCTCTACACACGCTCGCTCTCACGTGGGGTAGCTTCCCTGTTCACGAACGATGCCATCGTGCCGTACACGGGAGAGGAATTCGAACGGGTCCTCATCCACTACTACCGAGCTCTCAATTACAATTATCTGGGCGAGTTCGAAGACGCCATGGTCGAATGCCGTAAGGCCAATCTGCGTCTGGCCGATTTCGCTGCCCAGGCCGAGTACGAATTGAGCTACAAGAACGATGCCTTCGTCCAATACATGACCGGTCTGTTTTTCGAGGCTGCCGGCGAATGGAATGATGCCTACGTTTCCTACAAAGATGCGGAAAGGGGGTACCGGGCGTACTCGGCGGATTTGGGCACACGTGTCCCGGAGGTATTGGGGGGTGATCTCATTCGGGCGGCCGGAGCTCTAGGTTTCGACGATGACGTCCAGCGTTATCACCAGATTTACCCCCAAACTCACTCCGCCGACGTGAGCCAGGTACCATCTCTGGCCGGCACGGCCGTCGTCTTCATCGAAACCGGATTGATAGCGGAAAAGCGTCAACACATAATCGACCTGCCCATCCTAGAGAGCGATCGAAGTGTGGACAGCCGGACCCTTTCGCGTCGTGCCGCCGGACGCTATCACTACCCGCGCCGTCGCTATGCCAAAGTCGACTACTGGCTCAAGGTGGCGCTGCCTGAGTACCGCGAGCGCTCCTCATCGGTGCGCAAGGTGCGGGTCCGCCGCGGTGAAGGGGGAGAAGTCTTTCCTGGTGTCCTGATGGAAGACCTTGACGCCATCGCCATGAAGAGCTTCAGTGAGAAGGAGGGCGCAATCCTGGCCCGGACGGTGGCCCGTGCCCTGGTGAAGTACGTGGCCACGGAGAAGGCCGAGGACAAGAATGAGTTCCTGGGATTCCTCGTAAACATGTTCGGGGTATCCACGGAAGCCGCTGACACCCGCAGCTGGCTGTCCCTGCCATCGAAGATTTACATGGCCAGAGTCAGTCAATTTGCGGGAACGGATGACCTTGTTGTGGAGTTGTTAAATGGGAACGGAAAAGTGGTTGAGTCGGGTTCGCTGGTGGGAATTCCTGCACAAACCGACCGGCCAGTCGTCATCAGTTACCGGAGTTTCAAGTAAAGGGCTATCGGGAAAAGGTGAACGGATGATGCGTTCAAGACGGTGCAAGTCAGCCATGATGACTGTGGCGGTAACGGTGCTCTGGTTCGGAGCCGTGGTGGCGGCACAGGGTCAACAAAGCCCTGCTAAAGCCGGTCTTGGTGGACCAGCAGGTTCCATACTCGAGCGCGGTTTGGTGCACAACATCGTCGAGTGGGACGGCGGGACGTTGCCGGCCGTGTATGAGCGTTCCGATCAGCTGCCGATGACCCTGGACGATGTGCGCAAGTTGAGTGTGAGCAAATTCAGCGAGGCTGCCATCACAGCGATGCTGGAGCAACGCCGCTGCGCATGCGACGCCTCCGTTGACGCCCTGGTAGGCCTCAAGAAAGCGGGCGTGTCGGAAGGGGTGATCGCGGCCGTATCCCTGCACGCACTACGCCCCAATCGCTCCATCGATCTGACGATTTCGCTGGATTTCGAGGGCAAGGGGGGAATGGCGGAGGTCTCGTCCCAAGCGCGTAAGGGGTATCTCTATCTGATCATTCCCGACGGCGAACGCGAGCGCGTTTTCGTCGGCAATCTGCAATCCATTCTGGGCCGGCAGTGGCAGCGCGACACCCTCATCGACAACACCGATCTTCTGCTGCCGAAGAAGGTACGCCGCATTCTGTTCACCTCGAGCGTTCCGCTCAAAACGCACGGGCAGAAGCAGGCGTTGGTTTTTACCTCCACCAAGCCTGATATTTACACCTCCGCTGACATACCAAAGGCCGACCGCGAGGCGGCCATGGAGTTCGCATTCAACTACCCGTCGAGCTCCCTGCAGCAATCCTGCACCTTGCAGGCGTTGCACCGCCAGGATACGATGTTGGCCGATCGCTGGCATTTGGTACGAACGCACTTCGAATGCGAATGGGATTGACAATGAACAGGGAGTCCGTGACATGAGGACGGTGCAGATCGACAACAAGGCGCGGCTGCTGATTCTGGCTGTCGTGGTCTCAACGATAGCGGTATCGGGTTGCGCAGGTCCGCAGGCGTTTACTCAGGGGCAATACGCCGATCCCGAAGAGATCGCCATGCTGGATGACAAGTGGAACCAGAACGACATGCAGTTGGTGGCCAAGACGGTCATCAATTCGATGGAGGCCTGGGTCGGCACAGCAGGGATACCGGGCAAGCCCGTGGTCATACTCGAGCAGCCGAAGAACCGGACCTCCGAGCACATCGACATGAGTGCGCTCTACGACCATGTCAAAACTGCATTGATCAACAGTGGACGCTTCTCCTTTCTCGACAAGGCGGCGCGGCAAGAGATCGCCGAGGAGTATGAGTACCAGGGGTCGGGGTACGTCGATTCGGCCGAGGCGCAGGGACCCGGGGAACAGAAAGCCGCCGAGTTTTTCCTGGGCGGTGTGATCACGTCGATCGTGCAGCAGGTCGGCAAACAGAAGGCCGTCTACTACAAGGCGACCTTCGAGTTGACGGACATCAAGACCACGGAAATCCTGTGGACGGGCCACAAAGAAATCGTCAAGAAATTCCAGAAGAAGAGTATCGGCTTTTGATCTCAGGCGAGCGGTTGCTCAGAAGGGAATCGGTATCATGAACCGGTGCAGGGGGTTGCTACGATTGTCGTTGCTACCGTTCACGCTGTTGTTGCTCATGGCCATGATGTCATCGTCGGCGCTGGCCGATGTGGAACCGGGGCGCACCGACGGGGCGGAGAACAGTGAATACGGCAAGGGTGGGTACCGGCTGCTGCAAACCTTCGGGAAGTACTATCTTGAGGGTTATTTCGGAGCGGCGACCATCGATATCGAACCGGACAACTCTCTCGACAAGGTGTCGCGGACCGATCTCATGGGTGGGGTCAACGCCGGCTATCTGATCGAGGAATATCTGGCCTTCCAAATGGGCTACGGCCACATCTCCGGCGATTCGTCAGCCGACCTGTTCAGTATGGGCATGCGGCAATCGATGAACAGGGCCCCGTTCAATTACCTGTTCGGCCTCGATGCCGAGATCTACTCACCTGACGGTGGTTCCAGCAAGTTCGGCATCGCGCCGGCAGTGGGCGCCGAACTCGTCTTGAATGAGAGTTTTCAGGTGGGATTGCGCTACCAGCACGACTTCATCTTCTCAGACGACAACATCAGCATCAACCGCTTTACGGCACGACTGCAGTACAACTTCTGACCTGATCTCCGGCTGAGGCGACGACTTACTTAACAAGACGGGCGAAATAAGCGTGCACGCTGTCATCTTCCGACAATTCGGGATGGAATGAAGCCACCACGACATTGTCCTCCCGCGCCATGACGCAGTCGTCACCGCAGGTGGCCAACGGAGTGACCCTGGGTCCCAGGCGCAGGATGCGTGGCGCACGAATGAACACCATGTGGACAGGATGTCCGCCGTGGACAGGACGTCCGCCCGCTTCCCCGGAATCAAGGCTGATTCCCTCAGGATCGAACTGCCCCATCGCCTCGAAGCTCTCGCGCTGGCGACCGTAGCTGTTGCGCTCGACCGTGATGTCGATGCAGCCCAGTGATGCCTGAGGAGGATTGAGGACCTCGCGGGCGAGCAGGATCAATCCAGCGCAGGTTCCCATGACCGGCTTCCCCGATTTCACGAAGGCTTCGAGCGCACCCCAATAGTCGTAGCTCTCCATCAGCTTGATGAGCGTCGTGCTTTCGCCGCCTGGAATGATCAAGCCGTGGACAGCGTCGAGTTCATCTGGCTTCTTGACGACCCGATGGTCCACACCCAGCAGGTCGAGGGTATCACCATGTGCGGCGAAATCACCCTGCAGGCCCAGGATTCCTATCATGATCCTCTCGCAAAGAAAAAGGCGATCCCCATCATCGTGCGATGCGGATCGCCTCGGCGGATCGCCTCAGCGGGCCGCCCGTAACAGCTGTTGCCAGTCAGCAGTGCTGTGGAGTTACCAACCCCGCGTCTGCAGCAACTGGTCTTCTCCCAAAGTGCTCATCTCAATGCCCGGCATGGCCTCGCCCAACTCCTCGGAGACACGCACGAGTACGTCAGCATCCATGTAATGTGTCGTGGCCTCGACGATGGCGCGGGCGCGCTTGGGCGGATCACTCGACTTGAAGACGCCAGACCCGACAAAGATGGCCTGGGCGCCCAGCTGCATCATCAGGGAGGCATCCGCCGGAGTGGAAACGCCGCCGGCCGCGAAGTTGGGAACCGGCAATTCGCCGGATGCTGCCACCATTCTGACCAGCTCATAGGGAGCACCCAGCTCCTTGGCAGCGTTCATTAACTCTTCGGAGCCCATCGTCGTCAAACGGCGCATCTCGCTGATGACCGTGCGCATGTGGCGGACGGCCTCGACGATGTTGCCGGAGCCGGCCTCGCCTTTGGTGCGAATCATCGCCGCACCTTCGCCGATACGGCGCAGGGCCTCGCCCAGGTTGCGGCAACCACAGACGAACGGAACGTCGAAGCCAAACTTGTCCAGGTGGTGGTGCTCATCCGCGGGAGTCAGCACCTCGCTCTCGTCGACGTAGTCGACGCCCAATGCCTGAAGGATCTGCGCTTCGGCGATGTGCCCGATCCGGACCTTGGCCATGACCGGAATCGTCACGACTTCCATGATTTCGCGGATCTTGCTGATGCTGGCCATGCGTGCGACGCCGCCCTCTTTGCGTATGTCGGAGGGAACGCGCTCGAGAGCCATGACGGAGCACGCGCCGGCATCCTCGGCGATCTTGGCCTGGTCGGCATTCGTGACATCCATGATGACGCCACCCTTGAGCATCTCGGCCAGGCCGGTCTTCAGACGCAACGTCCCGGTCTCAGCGGGCTGGCCGTTTCCTTTGCTACCCATCATCTAACTCCTCGGTACAGGCGTTTGCAGGCTCAGTCGAAACCCAAGTTCGATTTCGCGGTAGAACATACTTCCCGCACAAGGCAGGCGCAAAAGGGGAAAGCTGGTTTTCAGCGGATGACGTCGTCTGGCGAGGTTACGCCCTCAATGCTCACGGAATCTGTCTGACCGCGCAGATTGCGCCACAGATTCCGACACATGTCCCAAGCAAACAGACGCAGCGCCAGGCCGCCCAATAACCCAGATACGATTGCTGCCTGGAGGCAGACAGCGAGAGCATCTCCCGGCAGGTAGGGGCGCAGGAGGGTCGCTGACAGCAGGACGAATCCGGTCACCAGCGCGGGTCGGCTCAAAGCGCCAAGGTACTCTGTGAGGCGCAGGACTATCAGACGATTGGTCAACAACTGTGATAGCACCAGGAAAATGGAAGAGGTTGCCGCCATCACTATGCCGACGCCGGTCAGTCCGTCCTCAACACTCCACAATAGCAGGGGTAGCAACAATCCCATGCTGAAAAGAGACCAGTAGAGGGTCCAGTTGGCCTTGCCCTTGGCCAGGAACATGGAGCCGACTCCTGTCCCCACTGCCTTCAGCATCGTTGCGACTATGAGCAAACGCAGAGGCAGCAAGGCCGGAGAGTAATCATGGTCCTCTGCTCCCCGCATGAGTTCGATACCGTCGGGCGCGAAGACGAAGATGGCTACCAGTGCGGGCCAATAGAACAAGGCGATCGACTGCGCGGTTTTCAGATAGCCTCGCCGCAACATGGCGTCGTCTTCCTGAACGGTTGAGAATGCTGGAAAAAAGACTCTGGTCAGAATTGTGGAGATTCGCGTCAACGGCATGAGCGTCAGGGCCACTGCGAAACTGTAGTACCCCAGTGCCTCCTTCCCCAGAGCCGAGAACACGACCAACGCCGGCAAGGCGCTGTTGGCGTAGTTGACGGCTCTCGAGCCGGTGAAGTTGAGCCCAAAGCTCAAGATCTGTCTCAGCGCTGTACCACTGAAAGTCAGTTGTGGCAACCAACGAGCGGTGATCGCCAGGCCTACCAGTAGTGCGGCCTCACGAACGACGGCGCCGATGACCAGACTCATGATCTCCAACGACTCCAACATCGCCAGCGTAAAGGCGGAGTACACGAGGACAGAGCCAACCTCGGCAAAGGCGATCTTCTTGAAGCGCAGGTCCCTCTGCAGGCGCGCCCGGAACAAACCCGAGACGGCGGCACATGGCAGCAGCAGACTCATGGTTGCCAGGATCGGAGCGTGTTCGCTGGGGCCTGCATGTGCCGCCGGATCCGCGCATCCACCCATCCCGACAACCGACAGCAGATTTCCGATGCCAAGTCTGATGAATTCAATCGCCTGTGGTCCGAACCGGGTCGTCAGCGCAGCCATGACGACGCCGGAGCACAAGCAGGTCCAAAAGGCCGTGCTGAAATGAAGGTCGGTGACGTTGCGATGCTGAATCAGGGCTGACCACAGACCAAGGTCGCTCAGCAGGGCGAGAAACATTACCAGTAACAGGGCGACATCGAATAACCCCATTGCCGCTGGTCCCTGATCGCTGAAAAACACCAGGCGAACGCCCATCTGCAGCAGAAACGGGCTGCTGGTCCAGAAAGCGCCGCGGATGGCCCGCGTGGTCAGCGTGACAGTCTTTTGAGCGGAATCGGAATCAGGGTCGATCACAGAAAAGACTCACAATCAAGAGGCGAATTATCCTGATCCGTTGTGCAAGTTGGAGACGGGTGGACTATCAGTGGGGTGGTGGTCGTCCGGGTCGGATGTTGGGGCGCTACCGGCGCGGCTGAACTAAGCAACGAGCCACCTGACGGAAGATAACGTAACTTGGGGGAAGCCGCGTTCATTACCTGGCCTTCCTATCCAAACACACGATCCGCAAGGAGATAGTCTGCAACATGCTCGAACTGGTAGTAGCCGTCAGTGCCGCGGTTCTGATTTCCGCGATGTGCTCTCTGTTCGAGGCTGTCCTCTACTCGGTGCCATTGAGCCACATAGAATCCATGGCCACCGAGGGACGCCGCGCCGGTCACATATTGCAGCGCTTGAGACAGGATGTGGATCGACCGATTTCCGCCATTCTGTCGCTGAACACGATGGCCAACACGGCAGGCGCTGCCATTGCTGGCGCGGCCGCATTGAAGGTGTTCGGCTCTGACTGGCTCGCCTATTTCTCCGCTTTCTTCACGCTCGCGATCTTGATGTTTTCGGAGGTCATTCCGAAGACAGCCGGCGTCGTCTACAATCGCACCCTGTCTGTCGTCATCGCGCAGCCCTTGAACATCCTCGTCATACTCTTTACGCCCTTCATCTGGCTCACCGGTTTCGTCACCAAACTGATTTCGCGCGGTAAGGTCCAGGATGAGGTCTCGCAGGATGAGCTTTTGTCGATGGCTCGAATGGGACTGAAGGCTGGCGCCATCGAGGCGGACGAAGCGGAGGTCATCCAGAATGTGCTGTCGCTGCAGGCCAAGTCGGTCAGCGAGATCATGACGCCTCGCACGGTCGTGTTCTCTCTGAGCGCGGACGCCACCCTGCAGGAGGTGAAGGACAACAGCGGACTGCTCAACTACAGTCGCATCCCCGTCTTCGACAAGGATGCAGACGATGTCGTGGGTATGGCGTTGCGCCGAGACCTGCTCACGGCGATGGCCGACGGCCAGGGTGAAATGCGGGTCGAAGAGTTGATGCGGCCGGTTGATTTCGTTGCTCAGAGTCTGAGCGTGGATCGTTTGCTGCGCATGTTGATGGAGCGCCGCCAGCACTTATCGATGGTAGTCGATGAATTCGGAGGCCTGGTCGGACTGGTTTCCCTGGAGGATGTCCTGGAAGAGATCCTGGGCAAGGAAATCGTTGACGAATTCGATCAGGTGGCCGATCTGCGTGAGCTGGCGCGACGGCGGAGGCAGAAGACACTTGGGGAAGGCGGCACGGATCGGTAATGGCGCACCACAGAAGGCCCTCAACAAAGGGCCTTCTGGTCGCACAAACCGTTGTGTCAAAAACGGTTATTATGGTACTCCCACGGAGAGTCGAACTCCGGTTACCAGAATGAAAATCTGGGGTCCTAACCGCTAGACGATGGGAGCGAAAAAACTGAAAAGCAGCTCGCACGGGGCGTTTGTTCGGGAGACGAGAATATAGAAGCCGTGCTGGTAAGTCGCAAGAGTTCCGAACCCTACTTAACCTACCATTCCGACCCATTCTTGGCTGAAACGCGGCAGTGCGCGGTACTCGGACTCACGCGCCGGCATCGTCCTCGAGTGCTTCCAGATCAGGATGCTGTTGGTGCCACTCGGTGGCCTGCTCGTAGGCCTGTCCCAAGCGCAACACCTGTTGTTCGCCGAAGGCGGGAGCGATCAACTGCAGACCGATTGGAAGGCCACCGCGGGTGAAGCCGCAGGGTACGGAGAGGGCGCACAGGCCGAGCAGATTAACGGCTGAGGTGTTGCGCAACAGCAGCATGTTGGTCCGGGCGTACTGCTCGCGGTCGGCGACATCATCCACGGCCGGAGCTACCAGCGGCACGGTCGGTGTCAACAGCACATCGAGGTGGCGGATCGACGCCGCGAAGCGCTTCCTCAGTCGCTCATTGTCTCGTTGAATACTGAGGTATTCGAACGCCCGCATGCTCTCGCCGTCCCTGATACGCGACAGCACCACCGGGTCGAAGGCATTCGGGTCCGACTCGATTTCAGCGCCGAAATTCAGATAGGCCTCGACGGCGATCAGGCTGCCGCGAGCTCGCACCTGGGCGACATCATCGAGCTCCTCGATGGCGATTTCGTCGACGTCGACGCCGAGGTCGGCGAAGGTCTGCACCGAGGCCCTGACGGCAGCCTCGACTTCAGGGTCCACGTCATCCCAGAAATACTCTCGGGGAATGCGGAGCCGCATGCCGGCAACGTCGTCGTACATGGTGGCCAGCGGATCATCCAGTGGTTGGGTGTGGGTACTGGAATCATCGGCATCAGGCCCTGCTATCGCCTGGTAAAGCAGGGCAGCATCGGCGACTGAGCGGGCCAACGGACCGGCGCAGTCCAGCTGAGAATCCAACGGCATGAGGCCGGCTTTGCTGACGCGTCCGAACGTCGGCTTCAGTCCGACCAAGCCACACAGAGCAGATGGAATCCGGACTGAACCACCGGTGTCCGTGCCGATAGCGGCCGGCGCCAGATCCGCGGCCACACTGACGGCGGATCCGCTGCTGGAACCTCCGGGAGCACGGTGGGTGACTGTGTCCCACGGGTTCCACGGTGTGCCGTACTGACTGTTCGTGCCCACGCCACCAAACGCCAGTTCCACCTGGTGCGCCTTGCCCAGCACGACAGCCCCCGCCTGCCGCAATCGCCGTGTGACCGTGGCGTCGCGCTCGGGAATGTCTCGGTAGACGATGGATCCTCCCGCCGTCGGCATTCCTGCGACATCGATCAGATCCTTCAATGCGATCGGGATGCCGTGCAGGGGGCCGACGCTGTCACCGGCGGCGAGCGCCTGTTCCGCCGCGCGGGCTGCCGCCAGGGCGCGCTCGGGCTCTACATGTAAGTAGGCGTTGAAGGCGCCGTTGAGGCGATCGATCCGCTGCAGGTAATACTGAGTGAGCTCGACCGGAGACAGTTCGCCCCGGTTCAGGGCGCTGGCAAGGGTTTGCAGGTCGGCGAAGGCCAGTTCGGTCATGATGATTCGGGCTCCGAGGTCGGGTGGGAGAGTTCTGTTGGTGGATCAAAATCGGCGGCCGTGCGCAGGAACCGGCCTGACTGGCGCGCGGCCTCAACGCCACCGCCCAACGCAGCGGATGCCTGGTGCACGGTCACGAAGCCATCGTACTCGGCAAGGCTCAGGGCGTCGAACACCGGCCCCAAATCGATACCGCCCGTTTCCCATATGGGGATCTGATCGAAACCGACACTACCCCTTGCCCAGGTTTCCAGACTGCTGGCACCCTGCGGGTTCAAGCGGTGATTCTGCAGGTAGACGTTGAAGATGTAGGGTGCGAACCGGGCGATCGTCTGCGGACCGAAGTCCTCTCCGCACAGCTCCAGATTGGCCGGTTCGTAGATGAGCCCGAAGTTGGACCGGTTTACCTGACGCAGGACTTCCACTGATCGATCGACGAGTTCGAAGACGCTGCGGGTGTGACACTGATGCGCCAGCCGGATACTTCTCTCTGCGGCCTCATCGGCTGCCCGCTGGGCCCATTCAATATCCGCTTCCTCCTTCATACAGATGCGCAGCAGGTCGCAATCGAGGGCCGCAGCCAGATCCAGATAGGGCCGGATGTCGCGGAGCGCCAGAGGTCCCTCATCGGTGTTCTCCGGAATGACAAAATCCCCCGTGACCATGGAGCAGCCGAGGCCGCGCGTTTCGAGCACGCGACGGGCTTCGATCACCTCCTCTGTCGAACTGTGGGTGCCGACCTGCGAAGCCCGCATGCACAGGGCGTGAAAGCCCTCTGTCACCGCCACATCGGCGAGTTCGGACAACGTCATGTCGGCGTCGCGCTTGGAACTGAACTTCTCGGCCACGCGGACGGACAGAGACAACTTCATGATGCTCTCCCCTTCAACTCAATCGCTTGAATCCCGAATAACCCATGGCATCCTCGACCCCGTCGACATTACCATCAGGGAAGTACTCCCCCCAACGACGAGTCACACGTTGGAGAATCTCGTCGTCCGTCACGAGCTCATCGGGGTACCCCGGTTTCATGCGACAGTCGATGACGACAGGGGCCGTCAGACACTCGTGGTGCCGGTGGGTACGTGTTGCGGCAGCGTAGATGTCGGCTGCCGGCTCAAACCGTGTAAAGGTTGTCCACAGGAACCGCACATTACTGTCGACGATGCTGGCGTCGTCGACGAGGAAGATGAGCGGCCAATCCGCCACCGCCTTATCCGTGGCCAGATGCTGCGGGTACTCTCGATCTTGTTCGTAGGCTGGACCCTCGACGACGAGGCACCCTCCGCAGTAGGCCTCGATCCGGCGTGCACCGCCAGGAGGCGAGGCGGAAAAGGCCCGTGGCAACTGCCGGCAAGGCTCACCCACACCGATAAGGATACCCTTGCTGCCCTCGTTAACGGCTGGACCGCTGTAGTCGAGGCTGTCCATGGCCAGGTTGGCGAAAATGAACAGGTCGGTCTCGAAGTGGATGCGCTTGAGGACATGCTCCATTACTTGCCTGAAATCGGCCAGGTCCACTGAGCCGTCGACGATGACGAGAAATTTGGTCAACGCCAGTTGTCCGCCGTCTTCTCCCAGAATGCGGAAGGCAAACTTCATGGCCTCACGGGGATAGCGCTCCGAAACGACAATGCTGGAGAGGCAGTGGTACCCGGTCTCCCCATAGCTCCAGATGGCCTCGATCGACGGCATCACCAGCCGGCTCAAGGGCGCCATCAGTCGTTGGATGTAGTTACCGAGATAGAGGTCTTCCTGCGGCGGTTTGCCGACGACGGTGGCAGGAAGCACGGCGTTGCGGCGATGATGGATGCTGGATACTTCCAGTACCGGGTAGTCATGCTTGAGGGAGTAGTAACCGTAGTGATCCCCGAACGGACCCTCCGGCCGGCGCACATGCGGCGGGACAGTCCCGTGTAAGGCAAAATCTGCCTCAGCGATCAAAGGGTGGGAGCCACCAGGGTTGCGAACCCGGCGCATGCGCTCGCCTTGCAGCAGTGATGCGAGAATCAGCTCCGGCACATTCTCCGGGAGCGGCGCGATCGCGGCCATGATCAGGGCAGGTGGCCCGCCGAGGAAGACGGTGAGGGGCAGCGCCTGGTCGCGGCGCTCGGCCTCGTAGTGGTGGAAGCCGCCCCCCTTCTGGATCTGCCAGTGCACTCCGGTGGTCTGGGCGTCGTGCCGCTGCAGCCGGTAGAGTCCCAGGTTGTGGTGACCGGTGATCGGGTGCTCGGTGTAGACGAGACCCAGGGTGAAGAAGCTGCCGCCGTCTTGCGGCCATGATTTCGTCAGCGGCAGTCGTCCGAGATCGACGGGATCCTGCCGGCACTCCATGACCGGGCCATTGCTGACGGACTTGAGCCCGACCCGCAGCCCCTGCCGGGCCAGATTTCGATGACCCCACAGTTTGCCCACGGACAGGGATGGCAGCTCATGGGCCAACTCCACGACCTGCCTGAGGAAGTTTTCCGGGCGCGGCCCAAAGGCGAGTTCGACGCGACGATCGGTGCCGAACAGGTTGGTCACGCATGGGAAATCAGCGCCCTTGACCCCTTTGAAAAGCAGGGCAGGGCCCCCACAGGCGACGACCCGCCGGTGAATTTCAGCCAGTTCCAAATCGGCATCGACGGATGCGTCGACTTCGACCAATTCGCCTTCACGGCGCAAAACGGAGAGAAATTCGGGTAGGCTCTTCAAAGTGAGTCGGCTCAGCTATTCGGTGGATGCTGCTGGTCGAGTCTGGACCTGAGGGCCAGATCTGGGGAAATTAGCCCGTTGGCGCATTGTAATCGAATTCGACAAGAGGAACCGACATGGCCAGTGAAGACACCTTTGGGACCAGGACCACGGTAGAGGTGGCCGGTGAACGAGCAACCATATACAGGATAGGCAAACTGGAAGAGGACGGCGTCGCTGCTGTCGGCCGTCTGCCCTATTCCATCAAGGTGCTCCTTGAAGCGGCGCTGCGGCAGTGCGACGGTTTTGAGATCAGCCGTGAGGACGTCGAGCGGGTTGCCCGGTGGAGTCCCGAAACCGCCGGCAAGGAGGAAATTCCCTTCAAGCCTGCCCGCGTCGTCATGCAGGATTTTACCGGTGTGCCGGCCGTCGTCGATCTTGCCGCCATGCGGGATGCAATGGCTGAGCTGGGAGGAGACCCGACCAAGGTCAATCCGCAGATCCCGGTCGATCTGGTCATCGATCACTCCGTGCAGGTCGATTACTACGGACTTCGCAAGGCGCTGGAACTGAATGCCGAACGCGAGTTTATTCGCAACGGCGAGCGTTACGAATTCCTGCGTTGGGGGCAGGAGGCGTTCGACAACTTCCGTGTCGTGCCGCCGGCGACCGGCATCGTGCACCAGGTGAATCTGGAGTACCTGGCTCCGGTCGTGCAGTCACAGCAATCCGAATCGGGTCAGGTGTTGCTGCCCGACAGTCTGGTCGGCACGGACAGCCATACTACTATGATTAACGGCCTGGGTGTTGTTGGGTGGGGTGTAGGTGGCATCGAAGCGGAAGCGGTCATGCTCGGGCAACCGATCTACATGCTGTTGCCGCACGTGGTTGGTTTTCGCCTTGATGGTGAACTACCCGTCGGTACCACCGCGACCGACTTGGTGCTGACTGTCGTTCAGCAGCTGCGCCAACACGGGGTCGTCGGCAAGTTCGTTGAATTTTACGGTCCCGGCGTGAGTAAGCTCAGCCTCGCCGACCGCGCCACGATCGCCAATATGGCTCCCGAGTACGGCGCAACCGTTGGCCTGTTCCCCGTCGACGAAGAAACTCTCAACTACCTCAAACAAACGGGACGCAGTAATCAAATCGTCGAGCGTGTACGAACCTTCGCCGAAGCTCAGGGTATGCTCTACAGTGCCGACGATCCGGATCCCGTCTTCAGCGAGACGTTGAGTCTGGACATGAACAGCATCGAGCCCAGCCTGGCAGGACCGACGCGGCCTCAGGATCGCATTCCCCTGAACGCCATGAAACCGGCTTTCGATACCGCCTTCACGCAGTTCTCCGGGCGTGCGAATGACGAAAGGAAAACCATCGACGTCGAGATCGAGGGCGCAAAGACTGCGCTTCCAGAGGGCGCCGTGGTCCTGGCCGCCATCACGTCTTGTACCAACACAAGTAATCCATCTGTCATGTTGGGTGCTGCGATACTGGCTCGCAACGCCGTGGCCAAAGGGTTGCAGGTGCCATCGTATGTGAAGACGAGCCTGGCACCCGGTTCGCGCGTCGTCACCCGCTATCTGGAAGCAGCAGGACTGACGGATGCGCTCGAACAGCTGGGTTTCCACACGGTCGGCTACGGCTGTACGACTTGTATAGGTAATTCAGGACCGCTGGCAGAGCCTATCGAGAATGGCATCAGCGACAACGACCTGGTGGTCTGCAGTGTACTCAGTGGGAACCGCAACTTCGAAGGCCGGGTGCATCCGCTGACGCGCGCGAACTATCTGGCCTCACCACCCCTCGTCGTCGCCTTCGCCCTGGCTGGTCGCGCCGACATCGACTTCGAGGTCGAACCCATCGGCACCTCCAGCTCAGGTGATCCTGTCTTCCTGCGCGACATCTGGCCGGACCAGGATGAGATTCGCGAGGAGGTCGAGCGTTCGGTGCGCCCGGAGATGTTCGAGCAAGAATACTCCGAGGTTTTCCACGCCAACGAGACCTGGAATGCGATCAACGTACCTGAGGGAGAACGTTATCGTTGGGCAGACGACAGCACCTACATCCGCCGGCCCACCTTTTTCGAGGGGCTGACGGGCGAAGTACCTTCCATAACCCCGATTCAGGGCGCGCGCGTTCTGGCCAAGCTGGCTGACAGTGTCACCACCGATCACATATCACCGGCCGGTTCGATCGCCCAGGACTCGCCCGCGGCCAAGTACCTGGAAGAGCATGGGGTCGAGCGCAAGGAATGGAACAGTTACGGTTCACGTCGTGGCAATCACGACATCATGGTAAGGGGTACCTTCGCCAACATTCGCATTCGCAACGAGCTGGTACCCGGCGTTGAAGGTGGCTACACGCGATACCTTCCTACCGGGGACCAGATGTCCATTTACGATGCGGCGATGCGTTACGCAGACGAGGGCATACCGCTGATCGTGCTGGCCGGAAAAGAGTACGGCTCCGGGTCGAGCCGCGACTGGGCAGCCAAGGGCCCCTTTCTCCAGGGCTTGAAGGCGGCTATCGCCGAGAGCTTCGAGCGCATTCACCGGTCCAATCTGATTGGAATGGGTGTGTTGCCGCTGCAGTTTCGTGACGGAGAGGGGCGCGAGCAGTTGGGGTTGACCGGAGAAGAAGAGTTCGACATCGCCGGCCTGGACAATGACCTGCAACCCGGTCAGGAGGTCGAAGTGGTCGCCCGAGGTCAGGGCGGTGAGACTCGCTTCACGACCATATGCCGCATCGATACGCCGGTCGAGATCAACTACTACCGCAATGGTGGCATTCTCCACACGGTCCTACGTCGCATGGCCAGTTGAGAGAAAAACTGCAATGGTCCACGGCTCCGAATTCGCGAATTTTCGGATAAACGACGAGTCGGGTAGCCTCGAAGCCCACCCAGCTCGCTATCACTTTACCAATCGAGCTATCGTCTTGAACTGCGGGGTTCCCGCTTCCTCCAGCAACTCGAACAAGGCCATTTCCACCGAGGACACCTGGGCTCCAGCACCGGCCATCTTCTCGAGGCCCAGGGCCTTGCTCTGAGCCGTCCGCGAGGACACGGCGTCGCCGACGACCTCTACGTGATAGTCTTCGTGTAGAAGGTGCCTGGCCGTCTGGTAGACGCAGATGTGGGTCTCGATGCCGGCCACGAGCAACTGACGACGGCCACAATTCTGCAGCTGCCTCCGGAACTCATCATTGCCACAGGCACTGAAGCAGGTTTTCTCGATCGGCTTGCGATCCCCCAACAGCTGGGCAACTTCCGGCACCGTCGGTCCCAATCCCTGGGGATATTGTTCCAACCACAGAATCGGCAAGTCGAGTGCCTCGGCCCCGCGTATGAGGATCTCCAGATTGCGGAAGAGCTCCTCCTTTTCATGCATCAGGCCGGCGAGCTTGCCTTGTACATCGATCAATATCAGAGCGGTATTTTCAATCTTCAGCATGTGGCCGGCCTCCTATGAAAAGAATCGGGGATAGGGTCCGTCCTCCGCTTCCCTTTTGATCAACAGCGCCAGTTCCATGGCGTGATAGTCTCCCCACATCGACGATTCTCCGCAGGCGATTTTACGACCGCGAGGAATGTGATCCCAACCGTTGGGGTTGTGGTAGATGGAGTGCAACACCAGTCCCTGGTGACGCGGGTCCGTCGACAGGTAGGGCTCGCTGAACAGTGCCTGCGCGATCGTCCATGCGGCCGACCGGTAGCGGGCCCCGTTCTTGCGGTCACCCCGGGACACCAGATAGTTACCCAACCGCAGATACCCCTGGGCACAGATGGCGGCCGCCGAACTGTCGAGGGACTCGATGTCATTGTGTGGATCGGAGGGGTGAAGCCGGATGTCGCCGAACTGCGCTACTCCGGGGGCGCCGGTGTCCCAGAACGGAATCCCGTCGGCGAAGCTGTTGCGGATATGGAATTCAGCCACGGCCATGGCTGCCTTCTTGAGGGCGGCGACGACCCGAGCCTTGTTGAGTGAAACACTCCAGTCTTTCGTTTTCGTCCTGGACAGGTACTCGAGCTGCTCGGCACAACCACACAGGATCCAGGCCAGGCCACGAGTCCAGGTCGAAAACGGGGAGTAGCCCTGTTGGGTACTCGGGCAGCGGTAATTGCCATCGGCAACGTTGAAGATCGACTCATGAGCCACGCGGCCTGGCACGTCGAATGCGTCTCTCGCCGCACCGTAGTACACGTTGTACTGAAGCGTCGCCATGGCATGGTCGACCGCGCGTTGCTGCAAGTTCACGGCAGAATCATTTTCCGCCATCAGAGCATGGCCGAGTTGGTGCGCAACGATGAGGCTGCGCAGTGATCGCATCGTATCTGAGAACAGGGACTGCGGGCCGTTGAAGGAATAGATATAACCCCCGCCGTCCGCTGTGGTGCTCCAACGTGCAGCCTGCACGGCACCCGAAACCTTGAGGGCCAGTTCGTAAAAGTCGAGCTCGGCTCGATCGAAGGGGATTCGCCGCTCCGTCATCAAACGCCACAGGTTGCCGTAGGTCGATAGGTTGTTGAAGCCGTGATCGTGCACGCCAACGTGGGACACGTGGGGGGCCATGTGCTCGACCGTCATCGAGCGGCCGATCTCGAGGAAACGCTCATCTCCCGTCATGTCGAACTGCAGAATGGCACAGCCGTACTGGAATCCCTGAGTCCACTCGGTCCATCCCCGCGTGGAGTAGCGACCGCTCACCGTAAACACCGGCGTACCCCGGCCAGGGTCCCACTGGTCGGCGAGTCGTGTAATCTTGCCACCGGCCAGGTCGAGGAATTGCGCGAGTACGGGCTGTAGTAGTCTGGGGTTGATACGGCGATCGATTTTCAACGCTTTGACCGTCCTGTCGTAGATTTCATGCGGCGGCCAACATAAGACGCGGCCCAACGAAGCGTCAACGCGAATCAAGCGAGAATAGAGTGTGGAGCAGAGACTCAAAGCAGCCCTGATCCCTGTATTGTGTGCAGCTGTGGTATTGGGGTGTGTGTTGCGCTTCGTAGGGCTCACTCGCGGTGACCTCGAAAATGGTGGGTTCCATCATTTCCATCCCGACCAGCAGACGCTCATCGAGGCAGCTCACCGCCTGCAAGACCCGACTGACCCCCCGCTGACAGCCTACGGCCTGTTGCCGATCTACCTGGCCGCGGCAGCCCTGAAAGCCGGTAGCCTGGTTGCCGGGTACCCGGCCGATCTGGCTACGGCATCCGGTCAACGACTCGCCGTCATCTCCGTGCGAACGCTTTCGGCCCTGCTGTCCTGTCTGACGCTGTGGCTGCTGTGGGTCTGCGGTCGACGCTATTTCGGCCGTGCTACCGCCTGCATCGCAGTGATCGTCGTGGCCGTAGCGCCATTGGCCGTGCAGCAAGCACACTTCTATACCGTCGACGGGATCTTCACGTTGATCGTTGTCGCCGCCGTCTACAGGATACTGGTCGCTTCGGAGCGCGACGATCTGCGATCCTACCTGTTGTGTGGTGCCCTGGTTGGCGCGGCCGGAGCCGTGCGCCTGAATGGGTTGCTGATCGGACTCATCCTGCTCGCCATACATCTATCACGACCGGCTAGCGAGGAAGAGAAGGAAGGTGTTTTCGGACGGCTCATCGTCCGTGCACGGAACCCGCGTCTGTGGTTGTGCGGGCTCGCAGCAGTAGTCACGCTGGTGGCAATCCAGCCCTACATCATCACCGACCCGGGCAGGCTGGCGCAGTCGGTGACTCCGGATGATCTGGCATACTCGGTCCGGGTTGCCCGTGGAGAATTTCTGCGCGCCTGGTCGCTGGTTGATGTCCACACCGTGCCATACCTGCACTTCTGGAGCACGTTATGGCCCACGGGAGTTGGCTGGCCGCTGACCCTGGCCTTCCTCGCTTCCATCGGGCACGCCCTGTGGCGGCCGCGCTGGCAGACATCCCTTCTTGTGCTGTGGCTGGTCCTCTACTTCATCCCGATCGGCGGTTTGCACACCAAGCATGTCCGCTACCTGCTGCCGATGCTCCCCTTTCTGGCATTGTTGTTCGCAGACATGGTCCGCCGGTTCGCCGGCAGCGGAAACTCGATTTTGCGTCACGGCACTCTTGTTTTGAGTGCCTTCATCTTCGCCCACGTGGGCATCTACGGCATCGCCTTCGCCCGCGTCTACGTGACTGAAGACAGCCGTCTCGAGGCCAGGCGCTGGCTCGACGACAACCTGCCACGACGTTCGCGAATCGCCGTCGAACACGGTGGCTTTTCCATGAAAGGGGTCCTGAACACACAGCGCCATCGCACCGTCAGTCTCAACATGGGAGTGATCTTCGGCAGCCGTGGCTATCTCAGTTGCCAGGCCACATCCAGAATCCTGCGTCACCAGCTTGCAGCCGCGGATTTCATCGCCATCACCGACGTCAATCGCTATCGCCAGTTCACGGCGGTGCCCGAACTCTTTCCCGTTGTCAGCGCGTTCTACACGGATCTGGTCAACGGCAACCTCGGCTTCGATGTCGTCCGTCGGTTCAAGGTGTATCCCCGGGTTGCCGGTTTCACCTTCGAGGACGACGAGGCTGAACCCTCATTCCTCGGCTACGACCATCCTGCCGTTATGGTGCTGCGCAAAGCAGAGTCGTTCTCCCGGATTTGGGATTCATGGCAGCGGCGATTTCATACTGAGGAGAATTGCGCACACGCGGCCGTGATGAGCGTCGCTGAGGCGGTTGGGGTTGGGAATCCCGAGGTCGCACTCGAGCGTACCCGCGCGTTGCAACAGGCTCACCCACAGCTTCGCTTCACCGCGATGATTGAGGCCTATCTGCTTCAGCTACTGCACCGGCCTGAATTGGCGGCAGCCGCGGCTGACAGGTACAGCTCCGGTTACGGCGATCCCTCGATCTCTCCCTATCTGGTTGCACCCGCCACCGCGATCAGCCTGATGAGCGCCGGACTCGACAATCTCGGACTGGCCGTTCTCGAAGAGGCTGTTGCGCGCAAGAGTCAGTTCGCGGCCAAGGCACATGCCCCAATGGCGCGGGCGTACGGATTGGTGGCCCAGCTTCAGCAACGCGAGGGCAACGCCGAATCGGCTTACCGGGTTCACCACCTCGCTGTACAGCTGCATCCGTCAGCGGAGAGTTACAACGCGCTTGCTGAGCTGTCCTCAGCACAGCACGACTACGATCAGGCATTGTCATGGTGGGACGAATCCCTGAAGTGGGACGAGTCGCAAGTACGGATCCATCGCCGGATTGCCCAGGCCGCCTTCGCCGCGACGGATTACTCGCGGGTGATTGACCATCTCCAGCGGGTGCTGGAACTGCAGCCACGAATGGAAACAGCCAAACGCCGGGACACCCTCAATCTGTTGGGAGCGCTCAGCGACAGCACTGGCCAATACGATCGAGCACAGACGTACTGGCAATCATCTCTTTCCCTCGACGGCGATCAAGCGCAGATTCATCGCGACCTCGGCTTACTCCTGGTTCGTCTGAACGCCGATGTTTCACTGTCCCTGCCGCATTTAGAAAAAGCGGCGGAGCTGGCTCCGTTTCTGCTGGAGCAACTGCGTGATGCAATCAATCGGTTGAAGGCCGTACGCGAACACTGATGATGGTATAGGTCTTGTTCGCTATCAGAAAGGATCTTTTACGATGTCTCTGGAAATTCTCTTCGTCGGTGTCTCTGGCGCTTGGCTCAACGCGGGGGAGGAAACGGCCTGTTTCCTCGTCAACCGGCAGATCCTAGTGGACACGGGTTGGAACAGTGCCGTCAACATGCTGCCGTATGATGTCTCACCGACTGATGTCGATCACGTGTTCTTCACCCACTGTCATGAGGACCATGTGCTGGGGTTGCCAGGTCTGCTGCTGGCCAACCGCAAGCGCGCTGCCGTGCGTTCCAATGCGCCCCCGCTGAAGCTCTACGGACCTCGAGACATCGCTGCTGTGTGCCAGGCCGCCGCCGCCATGCTGCAGGCAGATCGCCTGCCCTCGAGGCTTCCCGAGCACGAGGTGCATTACGTGGCACCAGGGGACTCAGTCAGTATCGGCGATATCACCGTCAAGGTCGGACGCGCTTTCCACCCCGTGGACGCGCGCTGCTACCGCTTCGAAGACAGTGCCAGCGGCGCCTCAGCCGTGATCACCGGTGACACTGCTTACCACGAAGGCCTGTCGACATTCGCCAAGGGCTGCGACGTTCTCATTCATGATGGATCAGCGAGTGGTGACGCGTCCTCGGAAGATCTGCAGGTAACGCTGCATTCACGGCCGCAGGACGCGGCGCGGGTTGCCATGGAAGCCGGCAGCAGCAGTCTCGCTCTCGTTCACTACGATTCCAGTTTGTCGAGTGAGACTCTGGCTCACGCGAAGCAGGTCTTCCCCAATTCACGCCTGGCCAAGAAGGGTCAGCGACTTCAGATCCTTGGTCCGGGTCAGGCTGTTTGGATATAGGGCGAGTGGGGATATCAGTACATCAACCGATAAAGCCGCTGCGGATAGTCGCCGACAACGGGGTGGTGGCGGCCGAGTAACTGAAAAACCGAGACCATCGCCTCTCTGACTCCGCCGTCGAGGAAGTCCTTGTTGCGCTCGATGACGGCAAACCACTCTCGCAACGCCGTCTCGAAGTCCCCGGACACCGCAGCACAACAACCCAGTTGATATCTGGCCTGCAGGTCATCAAGATCAGCAGCGCAACGTTCGGCGCATTGCTCAGGGCCACCCGCTGCTTCGCAGACGCGATGTAATTCGATCTGCTTGAGTACCGCCTGGCCACGATCGTAGTCACCGGTGCCCTGTTCGATCTTGCCGACCAACTCCTCAACTTCAGCAAATTCACCTTCCATCAAGCGCACGCGCGCCAGGCCAGCCAGGGCGCCCGGGTTGGAGGTGTCGCCGTGCAGGATCTGCTGGTACACGGAGGTAGCTCCGATCAAGTCGCCTCTTTCTAGCACGGCCTGGGCCTGCTCCAGTAAATCGCCGGCTATCTCCTCCTCGCTCGGGGGTGCGTCGGGCACATGCCGGCGCAAGGTGGCTTCTATCTCCGCTTTGGGCAGGGCTCCCGTGAACTCGTCTACCAGCTGTCCGTTGCGGACAATTTTGACCGCCGGAATACCCTGGACACGGAATGCCACGGCCAGGTCCTGATTGTCGTCGACGTTGACCTTGGCCAGAACAACTGAGGGGCCCAGGGCCATGACGACCTCTTCCAGAATTGGCCCCAAGGTCTTGCAGGGTTCGCACCAGGGAGCCCAGAAGTCGACGACGACGAGCTGTTCGGCTGAACCCTGCAGGACGATCTGTTCGAAATTGCTCTGGTCTACATCGATGATTTGCGACTTCACTTCCATGGCGCTTCCGGCTCCTCACTCTCATGTGCGTGGTGTGGCGCGGTTCAGTCGGCAGAAAAAACGTTCTCATAGTGATCCGCCATCAGATCCCATCCGTACTCACGAGTCACGTACTCACGAGCTGCGTCACCAATGCGGCGTTGGTCCCCTTCACAGAGCGCAAAGAACTCGTGGATCTTACGGGCGAAAGCGGGATAGTCTCCAGATTCTACCAGGTATCCGCCTTCCCGGATGCTCTCCACCAAGGCGTCAACGGCAAAGGCGACGACCGGCGTTTTGACGAACATGCATTCCAATGGGGCAATGCCATAGCCTTCCACGTCATCTGCCAGGGGGACATTGGGCATTATAAATAACCCTGCATTGCTGCGCAGCATGGCCGCGGTTTCATCGTCGACGGAACCCAGAAGGAGGATACGCTGAGTCTGGGCCACTTTCTGTGCCTCTCTGAGCCGTGGCAATTCAGGGCCGTCTCCGACGATGATGAGGTTAATGTCGTCGCGAAGATGAACGAACCCGTGTTCGAGGAAGGCCACCAACCCCTTGCGAGGCACCTGTCGACTCAGATTCAGCACGACGTCGGACTGCGCAAAGGACAGTCCGTGACGCTCTTCGAACTCCCGCCGCAATTCCTCGTCCCGGGCGGGATCAAGGAGTTGAGGTTCAACCCCCACGTAGATGATCTCTATGCGCTCGGCGGGCAGACCCCACTCAACGGCGAGGCGACGGCTGTTCTCGCTGATGACGATGATGCGATCACAGCAACGGGCGCCCCTTCTCATCAGATTCTGTGCTGCCGCACTGCCGAACGTCATCTCCGCTCCGAACACCGTCGTCACAAATCGGGCTCTACTTTTGAGCGGCAACAGGAACGGCGCCACCGCACAGGCTACTCCGTCGCCAAAATAGATGACATCCGTGCGTCGTAGCAGCAGGGCCCAGACGCAGCGCAGCCAGATATACGGTAGAAACCAGGCCAGGTGCAGGAGTGACTGGCGTCCCAACGACACGAGGGTCGTCGGTGTGCGGGCCGCCAGACGCGTGAACAACTGAAAGCAATGGGTCTGGATGCCGCCGATACTGGGAGGGTAACGGCGGGCGAGAAAAAGGATGCGGGTTGGTGTGGACAGAGGGCGTCGCTCCGGGTTGAATTCAAGCCAAATATACAAACACCTACATCCGCCATTGGGCCCTGTATATGCTTGACAGGTTATTGGAGCGGCGCTATACATTGAGCCGGCAGGCATTTCCTGCAACTTGAAAAGGACCCAACAGAAATCCGGGAAGGAAGGCCAATGAATTCGAAAGCGTTCGTCGCAGAGATGATCGGCACGTTCAGCCTGATTTTCATCGGCGCAGGAGCCGTTGCCGTCGGCGTGGGTGGAGTCGTAGGTGCGGCGTTGGCACACGGGCTAGTGGTGATGGCGTTTGCCTTCGCGTATGGTCATCATTCCGGCAGCCACATCAATCCCGCGGTGACGTTCGGTTTGTTCGTCGCCGGGGAAATCGAATTCGGCAAAGTCATCGTATACTGGATCGCTCAGGCGATC
The DNA here is from genome assembly GCA_965248265.1 of Candidatus Latescibacterota bacterium. Taxonomy (GTDB): domain Bacteria; phylum Latescibacterota; class UBA2968; order UBA8231; family UBA8231; genus CBDFJF01. The sequence continues at coordinate 2,639,239 of CBDFJF010000001.1, read as the reverse complement.
GGAGGCATCGCAGGAGCGGCCGCTTTGTATTGCGTCCTCGGGGGCAGTGACTCGAATCTGGGTGCTACCGTGCTGGCCGATGGCGTATCGCCGACGCAGGGACTGTTGTTGGAAGCCATCCTGGCATTCTTCCTGGTCAATACCATCTTGAACACGGCAGTCAGGGGCAAGATCGGGGACTTCGCCCCCATTCCAATCGGATTGACGCTCTCCTTCTGCATTCTCATGGGGGGTCCCCTTACGGGAGCCTCTGTGAATCCGGCGCGCACATTGGGTCCCGCGGTGTTCACGGGGACCATGGATCAGTTCTGGATCTATCTGGTCGGTACGCTTTTGGGCGCCGCCGTGGCGGGAATACTCTATCGGGTTTTGCTGAAAGACGGCGACTAGAACGCACACACAAGCTGTAGATGGGTTAGAAATACGGCGGTTCTCTCCGCATCGGGGAGGCCGCCGTATTTGTTTTTTGTTAGCGCGACGGGAAGCAGATGAATCGCGTAATCTTCGTGTGCACGGGTAACTCGTGCCGCAGCCAAATGGCCGAAGGCTGGCTGAGGTTTCTGGGAAACGACTGTTTCGAGGCGTTCAGCGCGGGGACCGATCCGCACGGACTCAACCCGCTCGCAGTACAGGTAATGGACGAAATCGGCATCGATATCTCCGGCCACAAATCGGAGAGTATCGATCTGTACGCGCAACGGGATTTCGATTTCGCGATCACGGTCTGTGATCGGGCTGAGGAGACCTGTCCTGTTTTCCCCGGGGACGGTGAACGACTACACTGGAGCTTGGATGATCCTGCCGCCGCGACTGGATCGACCGAGGAGCGCCTATCCGTTTTCAGGCGCGTGCGGGATGAAATCGAGCGGAAATTGCGGCAGTTCGTCTATGAGCAGTAACAGTCAACCCATTAGAGATAGACACCGGGTATTCATCGTCGGAATGGGAGGCAAAACCCGCTTGACATCTTCCGTCTGTGCTCCGGGGTGATCCCCCGAACGGGGTCCACTCGAGACGGTAGCTGGGCGCCTCGTTTTGATCATGAGGATGGTGTAGGGGTGAAGCCCAGGATGCTACAGAATCTGTTGATCGACGTTCATCGGCACCATGTCGTGGACGTCGCTGTCCATGAGCGCGGATGGCGATTGCTTTTCCAGGACCGAATTGTTGTGTAGCTCATCGATGGAGCGGCAACCAGCCGTGGCCAAGGTGGAGCGCAGCATTTGCAGAATCAATGGCAGCTTTTCGTAGATCGAGCCGGAATGTGGTACGTAGCCGGTGATCCCCTCCTCGAAAAATAGATCCTTGAGCTGTGCGTAACGTCGGGTGTTACGGGCCTTGGCACTGCCCTCCATCCAGTATTCCTTAACAACTTCTCCCCGGGCGTTGCGCACCAGGTTGCCCTCGCTCTCGGTATAGCGGGCGAAGAAATTCCCCATCATCAAGGCATCGGCACCCAGGGCCAGGGCCACCGACATCTCGCCCGGCCCACTCATTCCGCCGTCAGCGATAATCGGTATGTAAGGCGCGCCCTGTCGCACCATTTCGTCGCGAACGCCGCAGATCTCCATCAGCGTCGAACCCTGGCCGCGCCCCGTTGCCTTGACTTCCTGTGTCGTGCAACCCGAACCGATACCCATGCCGACTTTGACGGCGTCGGCTCCTGCTTCTACCAGAAACCTGAAGCCCTTCTCCGTTACGATATTGCCGCCGATGACGGGAATACTGTGGGTCGATTTGATCCATTCCAGCATCTGCCTCTGGAAATGCGTGTGGCCGTCCGAAGCATCGATGACGAGGACGTCGGCCTCGTGCTCGACCAGGCACTGCACGCGGTCTCGATCCTCGGGATGAGTCGATATGGCGGCTCCTACCAGCAGGCGCTTCTTGCCGTCGATGGACTCATTCGGGTGCTGCAGGTGTTTGTCCAGATCCTTCTTGAAGACCACGGACCGCAACATGCCATCGCCGTCGATGATGGGCAGGAAACCGCGTCCGTAGCGAATCATCAGTTCATTGGCTTCCCCGAGGTCGGCGATGTCGATGCCAGCCTGTACATCCGTGCGCATGCGCTCCTCCACGGTGCAGGCGTGGTCACGGCGTACGTCGAAGTCTTTGTCGGTGATGATTCCCAATAGCTTGCCGTGGAAGGAACCCGAATCGGTGACCGGAAAAGTCGAATACCCGGTCTCCTCGATGATCTCGATGACCCGGCCGATGGTATGGCGTGGAGACAAGCTCGTGATGTTGGTCTGGAAGCCGGCCTTGAACCGTTTCACCCGGTCGATTTTCTCGCACTGATCCTCGATGGTCTGACTCACCGGTAGGATACCGATGCCCCCGAGTTGAGCGACGGCGATGGCCATCTCGGTGCCAGTGACCGCCTGCATGGCCGCACTTAGCAAGGGCATCCGCAGGTGAAGGAATTGTGCACCGTTGCGGCACAGTTTGGTATTCAGATCGACGTTGAGGGCATTGCCGTCGGGTGGAGTGAACCCGGGCAGAATGCGGAATTCTCTAAGGCTGATGGAAGATTGGTCCAACACGGTGGCCATGGGTTCGGCATCCTTACGTTGGTAGATGACCTGGGCCGGGGAGTTGAGGATTTTGAAAATACACTCTCGAGCCGTTTTACCCAAACCCGTGTCGAGTATATTATCATGTCACATGACCAGAAGGGGACAGTCCTGTGAGGCGGCTGTTGCCGCCGTCCATTTGCCACGAGCGAGGAGTCGAGAGACCATGTACTACCGCAAGACCAATTCAGGGAACCAACAGAATGGCCAATTCGTCGGATTTTTGGCAGGCTGCGTCGCCGGAATCATGATCGGTGGTGCTTTGGGTCTGTTGATGGCACCCCATCGAGGAGACATCACCCGGCGCAAGATTGCAAAAAAGGCCGAGGCGACGAAGGAGCAGGTGGTGGAGAAGGTGGAGGACCTTATGGTCCATCGCAGACAGGAAGAAGATCACAATGGGGACGAAAAAGCAGCTAACTGATACGCTCAAGGAGCGGTTGGCCGATGTCGCCGAACGCGGCAAGGTAATCGGCCAGGCCCTCAAGGTTCGCGCCGACATGGCTGCCACGCGCCGGCGTCTGCGCGCAACCTATGCGGAGTTGGGCGAGGAGGTGTACGGGCGCCTCAAAAACGGGGAGCTGGATGGTGACGTCTCCCTGGTCACCCTGCAGCAGCAGATTGATCGTTTCAAGGCAGACGTACGGGAAAAGGAAGAAGAACTAAGACAGATCATGCACTTGGGCTTCAGCCCAAACGGACCGCAAGGGCCATGACCCGCTTTCTCATCGGTCTCATCGCTGGCTTGATTTCGGGAATCCTGCTGTTCGGCTCACTGCTCGAGCGCAACGACGACGACTTGATGGATTGACGCTCGGGGTACTACCTTACCTGGCAACCTCTCGCGCCTACGTTTCCAGCTCTGGAAACGTGGCTTTCAATACAGGTAACAACGCTTCCAGGGCCTGAGCCCTGTGGCTGACGGAATCTTTGTCCGCGGGGTTGAGCTCGGCCATCGTGCGCCCGAAACCCGGCACAAAGAATACGGGATCGTAGCCGAAGCCCTTGTCGCCGGCTGCTGTATCGGCGATAAACCCCTCACAACAGCCCTCCGCGGAGCAAGACCGTCCGTCCGGAGCGACAGCGACCAGGCAGCAGCGAAAGCGCGCCGTGCGATCTTCCCGTCGTTGGGTATGGCCGAGGTTGCGCAGCAGAAGCCGGCAACGTCCTGCGTCGTCGAGATCCTCTCCTCCGTAGCGCGCTGAATGAACCCCCGGCGCTCCGTCAAGACCATCCACCTCCAGTCCTGAATCATCCGCAAGCGCGATCGAACCCGAAGCATCGGCGAAGGCATGGGCTTTGAGAGTGGCGTTGTCGGTGAAGGTCTTTCCGTTTTCGATTATCGTTAACTGAAGGCCGATTTCATCGGGAGTCGTCAAGCGGATGGGCGCCAGCAGACGCTCGAACTCGGCCAGCTTGCCGCGGTTGTTGGTGGCCAATAGCAGGTTCAAGGGTGTTCGGCGAGCTCTTCGAGTTTGAAGTTGCAGTAGTCTTTGAAGCGGCTGTCCTGGGCGGCCTTCAGGTACCAGGTTCGGGCGTCACTTCTCATGTCGAGTTTTCCGTAGGAGTCCGCCATGATCACCTGTGCAGCATGCGCGTTCCGCTTGTTGGCTAGTGCCGACTTGCCGGCCTCGATCGCCTTGCGGTAATCCCCGGTGCCGTAATACGCCTCCGCCAGTCGATAGTGCCCTTCCCAGTTGTCCCGCTCCAGGTCGATGCTTCGGCGCAACGGTTCGATGGCCTCGTGGTAGCGGCTGAGTTGATTCATGGTGTGGCCGAGCATGAGGAATCCGTAGGCGAAGCTGTCATCGATGAGCAAGGCCCGCTGCAGTGTGTTCTCGGCCGCAGCGAAGTCTTCGCTGTCGACTTCGACTCGAGCCAACCCCCCGTGGGCCTCCATGTAGGTTGAGTCGAGGGCGATGGCGTGTCGGTAGGCCGCAGCGGACGAGCGCAGGTCTCGCTGCCGCCGGTGCAGGTCACCGAGGGCTTTGTGGGCCTTGGTGTAGGTCGGATCCAACTCGACCGCTCGAGCAAGAGCGGTGCGTTCCAAATCCGTCTCACGCAGCCCTCCATAACACAGTGCCAGGGTGTAGTGGAGGGCCGGATCGGTGTCGCCGTACTCCAGCGCCTTTTCCAGCGCAGCAATCGCCTGCTGGTAGTCTCGCTTGCCGTACGATGCCACGCCCCAACGACGGTAGGCGTCAGCGAGCAGCCCTGGTATTAGCTGCTGAGTCTGGGGACGAGAAACCCCGACTCGCTTCGCAGTCTCATACGCCCCAACCGCCTTGTCGTATTGATTGAGCGTGACGGAGGTCTTGCCCAACGCAAAGAAGGCGTCGCCGTAGGTCGAATCGGATACCGTGGCTTGGGTGAATTCCAGGGCGGCGTTGCGGAACTTCCTGGCTTTCAACAGATCGAGGCCGGCGGCATAGTGGGTGATGGCCACCGGATCAGGACCGGGTGATTGGCTTGATGTCTGAGAAAAAGAGGCGCAGGGAACAGCGAGCAAGACAAGCCAGCACAATACCATCATGGATCAATAATTCCTTGTCAGGGTGTCTGGAAACGCTAGACGGCGAGGAATCTGTTGTCAATGTGCGTTCGACCCCATAGACTCTCCATGACACGGCAGGTTTCCGCCTCAAAAACACCTTCCTCAGGAGTTCGCTAAATGGACGGAACTCTGTGAATTATTTATACTTTACATGCTATTGGGTCTTACCGGATCGAGGCGGCCGAAGGATGCATTGCTGATGGTGGAGAGACCCCCGACAACCGTGTCAATTGCGTGTCTTTGGACGCGCCCTCGGCGACGCGTTCCCAGTATCGGAATCTGTGTTGCTGGGGCTGTGGTATTCGCTCTGGCCACCTGCGGGCGTCCTTCTCCCGAGCCGCACATCGCTCTTCTAAAAAGTCAGCAGAGGGAAGTCAGGGAAAGGGCGGCAGGCAAGCTGATGCGATACGGGGACGAAATCGTCCCCCGGCTGATACAGGAAGTCGGATCCGGTTACACCACCGCTCGTTTCGAGTCGGTTCGGCTACTCGGTCGCCTGCGCGACCGTCGCGCGGTGCCCATTCTCATTCATGCGCTGAATGATCGTTCGGCCAATGTCGCCGCACTGGCCGCCTGGGGACTGGGGGAGATGCGGGCACCGGAAGCCGTGCCGGCGTTGCTGCCGTACACAGGAGAGATCGCTCGCGATCTGCGGGCGGAAGTGATTCGTGCATTGGGTCTGTGCTACACCGATACACTGCTCGCATCGACCACCGATTCGGTGCATGCCGCGGTTTTGGCGGCGTTCGACGACGACGTAACCAAGGTTCGCATCGCGGCGCTGCAATCGATGCACGAATTCGGCTTCCCGAAGGCGTTGGATCCGGTGATTCGGCTGTCCAGAGATCCCGAGCCAGAAGTCCGATATGTCGCCGTGCAGGCGCTGGGGCAGATCGGTAGTGGACGTGTCCCGCACTCCCAGGGTGCGGCACAGGGCGTCCGCCGTGACCTCATCATCAAGGCGTTGCTGGATGCCATCGCTGAGCCGCGACAGAGTATACGCACCAAGGCCGTGCGTTCGTTGGAAATGATGGAGGCCGAGGAAGCCATTCCAACGCTGCGGGTGCTCGAGCACGGCACCGAGGAAGACAGACGGGAGGCTCGACGGGTCCTGGAAAATCTCGGGGTCAGTGCGCCTCCTCAAACCTGAAAGATTAGTGAGACCTTGAAACCGACAAAGAGCGAGCGAGTCCTTACGGTAGGCATTCCCTCGGGGAGTCTGCAGGATGCCACCTTCAAATTGATGGAACGAGCAGGATACAAGCTGCGGCTGGCGCCACGATCCTACGAGCCGGACATCGATGACCCGGAGCTGGCCGGCTTGATGTTTCGGGCCCAGGAGATTGCCCATTACGTCGAGCGTGGCGTCCTGGACGTGGGTATTACTGGTAAGGACTGGATCCTTGAAAGCGCCGCCGACGTCGTCGAGATAGACGAGTTGCTCTATAGCAAGGCGTCGACGCGCCCCTACCGGTGGGTGATCGCCGTGCCGGAGGATTCACCCATCCGCTCCGTCAAGGATCTGCAGGGCAAGCGCATTGTCAGCGAACTGGTCGGTGCCACCCGGCGCTTTCTAGAGGAGCACGGCGTCGAAGCTGAAGTGGAGTACTCCTGGGGGACGACGGAGGTGAAGGCGGGGATTCCCGGCGTCGCCGACGCCATCGTCGACGGCACCGAGACCGGCAATTCCCTTCGCGCCAACCGGCTACGGATCGTCGAGACGATGTTCGAGTCGACGACGAGATTCATCGCCAACCGCCAGGCCTGGGAAGACGACTGGAAGAAGCAAAAGGCCCAAAACCTGCTCATGCTCCTGCGCGGCGCTCGTGAGGCAGAGAACAAGGTCGGCTTGAAGATGAACGTGCCAAAGGCGCGGTTGGATGAGGTCATGGGCAGCCTCCCCGCCCTGCACACCCCGACCATTTCGAGTCAGGTAGATGAGGACTGGGTAGCGCTCGAGATCATCGCCGACGAGCACATCGTGCGGGATCTGATTCCTCAACTGAAGGGCAGTGGTGCCGAAGGAATCATCGAATACCCTCTCAATAAAGTAGTGTACTGAGAGACCGCCGAGTGAAGCCGTTACTCGAGATAGTGTCCTATGAGGGAGATACGGCTCCTGTTCCAGAGCGTCTGACAGCGATTCTGCAGCGACGCACCAGTGTTGCCGGGGGAAGCGAAGTCGAAAACGGTGTCCGCGAGATTCTGTCGCAGGTGCGAGCGCGCGGAGACGAGGCGATCGCTGAGTTTACGGCCCGCTTCGATGGTGTCAGTCTGACTCCGGGCCGTTTCCGGGTGCCGCAGAAAGCACTCGATGATGCCGACAAGGCCATGGACGCCGAACTCGAGCAGGCCCTGAAAGAGGCTGCCGGAAACATCGAGCGATTCCACGAGCGCCAGCGCACCGAATCCTGGAGAATCGAAGACGCGGACGGAGTCACGCTGGGGAAGCGGGTGCTGCCGTTGCGTCGCGTCGGCGTTTGCGTGCCTGGCGGCGAGGCCCCGCTGCTGTCGACCTTGCTGATGACGGTGGTACCGGCAAAGGTCGCGGGGGTCGCACAAATATGTGTCGTGACGCCGCCTCAGAAGAACGGACTTCCACACCCCGACCTGCTGGCTACGGCGGCGCTGCTGGGGATCGACGAACTGTATGCCATCGGCGGTGCCCAGGCTATCGCCGCGCTCGCATACGGCACCCAGACCATTCCGTCAGTCGACAAGATCGTCGGTCCTGGTGGAGCCTACACGGTAGAGGCCAAGCGACAGGTCTTCGGCATCGTCGGCATCGAGATGATCCCGGGGCCCTCAGAAATCGTCGTTCTGGCGGATGACAGCGCGAATCCGCAGTTCATCGCCGCCGATCTGTTGTCGCAGGCCGAGCACGGTTCCGGGCTGGAGGCAGCCGTGTGCATTACGACCTCGCCCGAGCTAGCCCAACACGTGGTGGATGAAGTCGCAGTGCAGGCGGCACAATTGCCTCGCGCGGACGCGATCGAGCGGGCCCTGGTCTCCTATGGGGCTGTCGTCGTCGTCGCCGATCTGACAACGGGTGTCGACCTGGTGAATCGACTGGCACCTGAGCATGTCGAGCTCCACGTCAACGATCCTTGGTCCGTGCACGAACGGGTCGTGAACGCGGGCGCTGTCTTTCTCGGTGAAGCATCGACCGAGCCGGTAGGGGATTACTTCGCCGGCACCAATCACGTATTGCCGACCAACGGGGCCGCGAGGTACGCGTCTTCGCTGGGATTGAGCGACTTCGTCAAAACGACCAGCGTCGTCCACTACACACCGAACAAGCTTCGTCAAACCGGCCAAAAAATAATGCGCATGGCCAGAGCTGAGGATCTCGAAGGTCACGCTCGCGCCGTGCAGATCAGGCTCGACAAGTACGGGAGCAAGGAATGAGCACACAGCAACGCAGCGCGCAGATCAACCGCGCCACCTCCGAGACGGATATCGAGCTCGCGTTCGTGCTCGACGGCAGCGGCAGTTCCGACATCGACACCGGCATCGGTTTCTTCGACCACATGCTCACCGCCTTCGCGCGGCACGGATGCTTCGATCTGCAGCTGCGATGCAAGGGCGATCTCCAGGTTGATCAACACCACACCGTCGAGGATGTCGGCATCTGCCTGGGTCAGGCCGTCGACAAGGCGCTCGGCAATAAGGAGGGAATCACCCGTTTCGGTCACGCCTACGTGCCGATGGATGACGCCCTGGCGCGCGTTGTCATCGACTTGTCCGGACGTTCGTACCTGGTTCTCGAGCCACCCTTTGACGAGGCCGCTGTTGGTGAATTCCCAGCGGGTCTGGTAGTGGAATTCTTTCGTGCGGTGGCTGATCACGGCAACGCCAACATCCACATTGATCTGCTGCGCGTGGCCAATAATCACCACGGCATTGAGGCGATCTTCAAAGCCTTTGGCCGTGCTCTCGACTCGGCTTCCCTGCACTCGCCCCGAGTTCAGGGTGTTCCCTCGACCAAAGGATCGCTGTAGCAGGTTCTGTAACCTCCCCCTGGAAGTCGGCGGTCCGGACCCCCATCCGGACAGCCCGAACGGTCAAGGACATGCAGGTGCAGCCACTCGGATAGCGCTCGGTATCGAGATCCATGGTCGTGCCTTCGTAGTGCGTGGGGCTGGGCTCGGTTAACCGTTCCGACACCGGTGAAATCCGCCAGATGAAAATCTGCCATCTCATATACGACGAAGTCGACAACCCCTGGCTGGGCGGGGGAGGTGCCGTGCGGGCGCGCGAAATCTACCGGCGGCTTGCACAGCGCCATGAGATCACTCTGGTCACTGGATCTTATCCGGGATCCGCACCAGACGAGGTCATCGATGGCATCCGGCACCTTCGAGTCGGTCAGGCGCCCAGTTACGCCAGCAGTCGCTTGAGTTATTGCAGGCGCGCTGTTAGGTATCTGCGGGCTCTGCAATGGGATGTCTGGGTGCACGAGTTCTCCGCCTTCGCTCCGCTGTGGCCGAGCCGGGCCCTTCGCAGAAAGGGTGTCCTGTTCTTCTACCACTTTGTCGGCAGGCACGCCCTGCGCAAGCACCCATTGGTCGGTTCACTGGCCTGGGCCGCGGAGGCCATGACGCTAGGGGCCTATGAGCGGGTCGTGACCATCTCGCCCAGCGTGCAGGAACAGGTGCTTGGTAAACGCGGTGATTCCGCGAGCGTCAATTGCCTCTACACTGGAGTGGACGAGGGCTACTTCAAGCTGGACAGTGTCGAGGAAGACGACGATCCCTTTGTGCTGTACTTCGGTCGCCTGGACGTCCACACCAAGGGCATCGACCTGTTGGTGTCGGCATTCGCTCAGGTCTCAGCTGAGTTTCCGGGAGTAAAGCTGGTGTTGGCGGGCCGGGGGGCCGCTGATCAGCGCCAGCGAACGCAACGCCTCATCGAAGCGGCCGGACTGCAGAGTCAGGTGGTCCTTCACGGAGACTCGGGCGTGAGCGAAACGGAAAAGGGCAACCTGCTGCGCCGGTGTCTGTTCCTGTGCATGCCGTCGCGCTACGAAGGCTGGGGCATTGTCGCCGTCGAAGCCGCCGCCGCGGGAAAAGCGGTGCTCGCGACCCGCATTCCCGGTTTGGTCGATGCCGTCCAGGAGGGACAGACCGGCTTCCTGGTGCCCCCCGGAGACGAAGCAGGCCTGGCTGAGGGCATGCGCCAGTTGCTCACCCAACCGGAGCTTCGGGCCCGCCTCGGTAGCGCGGGTCGCGTCTGGGCAAAGCGCTTCGATTGGGACAGCATCGCCCGGTCACAGGAAGAGCTGCTGCAACTGGCCGCGCAGGGAAATGTCAACGACTGAACAAACCGCAGTCTGAGGGACAAACCAGGACAAATGGCGAAGAAAAACAAAGATAAGCGCAGACGGCTGGCCGACATTGTTTCTGTCTCCGCACCGCTGCCCACAACAGCCACAACTCGTTTGTGGGATCGCTCATGGTTTCCGGCGTCGGTCTTTGCCCTGATTACCTGCATTTACTTCTTCGAGTTCCTGACGACTGACCATGTCGTTTTCGGCAACGACATTGGTACTGACTACCATCGTGGCAATGAGTCAGTAATCGAAAAGATTCGCGAGCTGGATCAGGACAGGTGGCAGGCACGTATGGGTGGGTATCCAAGCTACGAGGAGATTCGCCACCGTTACATGCCAACATGGGTGATCAACTTAGTCACTACCTACCAGCGTCATCTGGGTTGGCGCTACATCATCATCGTCTTCCTGGCTGGATTCGGCACTTACCTGTACCTGCGCGAGCTCCAGATCGGTCGTTGGGCCGCTCTCTGGGGTGGGGTCGCCTTCATGTCGGCGCCGACTTTTCTATCATTTCTCTTTGCCGGTCATTACGCCAAGATGACCCTCATCTCCCTGTTTCCCTTCATGCTATTGGCCCTCGAGCGCGGCATGAATCGGGGCCAGATATGGTGGTTTGTCGGCCTGGGGGGCCTGGTCACTCTGGGGATCTTCACTCCTCATCTACAGATGTTGCAATACGCTCTGCTGGCTCTCGGGCTGTACTTCCTCTTCAAGTTGTACCTGCTGTTCCGCCAGGGTGCCGGCCGTACGCTACTGGTCACACGCACCGGCATGTTTCTGCTCGCCATTGCGGTCGGTTTCGGTGTCGGGGCCGAAGGCCTGATACCGCCATACCTGCACGTAAAGACCGAATCCAAACGAGCTGCCGTGCAGGATGAGATGGGTCGGTCGCCCGAAGATCAATTGGCTCTGTCGCGCAGCTGGTCCCTGCATCCCGAGGAGGTCGCATCGCTTATTGTACCCGAGTTCGGTGGCTTTCAGGACCCAAGCAACGGCACGAATTACTACTGGGGGCGCAATCCGATGAAGCTGAATTCCGAATACTTCGGGGTTCTCGTCGTCCTGCTGGCGCTTCTGATAATGCCGCATATTCGCCGTCGCCCCCATGCGCTCTTCATGACGGCTCAGTTCCTTCTGGTGCTGGCATTCACGCTGGGGAGCCATACTCCCGTGCACTGGATCGCCTATCACGTCATCCCCGGCGCCAATGTCCTGCGCGCCGTGGGGATGGCAGCCTTCCTGTTCGCATTCCCTGCCTGTGTGCTGGCAGCCATGAGCCTCGACGTGTTGCTGCGGACGCCGGCCGAGCAAGTGGGCGAGACGAGAAGGCGCGTCTTGATCGCCGGCGCTGCTCTCAGTGCTATCACATTGCTGCTGGCTTTTTCGCCTGCGTCATTCGTTGAGAGCTGGGTAGCGGTCACCGGCTACGACATGCTCGCTCACAAGCAACAGATCCTCGTCGACGGCATGCAATGGTTGAGCCGCGGCGCCGTGTGCGTGTTCGCCGTGGTCGCAGCCGGAACCGCTCTGTTGCTCTTGCGCCTGCATGGCAAGATTGCGCTGGTGTGGATGGTGGCCGGAATGGTGTTGCTGACCCTCTTCGATACCTGGCGCATCGATCGTCGATTCTTGCACTACGAGGATCCGTCCAGGCACACCGATGTCCGACAGGAGAATCCACATACCGTCGGCTTTCTCAAATCATCTGCTTCAGACCCGTTTCGCATTTTTCCGCTGCCTGACTACGGATTCCTGAAGAAGCCCGGGTACCGACTCGACGGAATCGATCTCCTGCATGGAACCGTCGTCGTCACCGATCACAACAACTACACGATCAGGCGCTACGACAATCTCCTCAAGGAGTTTGATCTCCCGCTGTCCGAGTACGGCAGGAAGTTGCGAGGAGGCGAATCACCCTATTCGGACGACGACCTGGTGGGCGCCATGCAACCCCTGCTCAATCTCGTCAACGCGCGTTACGTGGTGACCCCGGCGCAGCTGCAACTGCAAACCGAACGATTCCCCGAGGTCTTCGCGCGGGAGCGAATACGCGTCTACGAGAATCCTCGGGCCCTGCCATGGGCTTACCTCGCGCCGTCAGTCACCGTCATGGATGATGCCGCTGAGGCGCTCAGGGCCTTGCGCGATGGCCGCATCGACCCCCGCCAGATGGCCATTCTTGAGCGACAACCCCCGGGGCCGTTCGGCCAGCTGCCGGTCGGAGATATCGACGCTGACCGGGTCCATGTCACCAACCGGGATCTTGCTGCTGGAGTGATCGAGATTGATGTAGTCGCCAGCGGTCCGCGCATGCTGGTGGTCTCCGACAACTACTATCCGAACTGGCATGCGTTCGTTGACGGCGAGGAAGCCGAGTTGGTCCGGGCAAACTATGTGTGGAAGGCCGTCTATCTACCGAAGGGAAACCACACCGTTGCTCTACGTTACCAGTCTTCGGCCGTCAGCGCTTCCCGCACGATCAGCCTGCTTACCTTGCTCTCCATAGCCGTTGGCGCAGGTCTCTACTGGTGTCGAAGAGCGGGCTCACGAGCCGCCATCGAGTCAACCGTTGCCGATGAAAATATCGACGAGCAGCCCAGCCAACGTATCGGTAATTAACCGGATGCGGCGCCCATCAATAGCTCCATGTGGATCCAGCATAGGCGCCAGGCGCAGGTTTCTCCGGAAACGATGCTGCAAGTCTCAGCGCTCGGTGCCATCGACCATGGTTTTCGAGTCTTCGACGGTTTTCGAGTCCTCGACCCAACCCTAATTGGTCAATGGCCAGAATAGCGATTTCGTGACAACGGACTTGCCTGAAGAGATCAGCACCAGCCCCTCCGGTGTCACTCGGCGTGCCCCTCAAGGCAATGATCCCGGGGGTGCTCGGCGGATCGTACGGGGTGCCTTACAGATGGTCGGCAGCGTTTACTTTGCTCGCATCATCAATTGGGGCGCCTACATTCTATTGCTGCGCCGCCTGGCCCCCGGAGACGTCGGTCAGATTGCCTTCGCCATCAGTACTCTCATGGTGGTAACCTCGCTCAAGCGCTTCGGTCTTCACGTCGCCCTGCTCCATCGCTACGACGACGTGGAGCGACTCGAAACGACACACTTTCTGCTCAACGGCGGGCTTGCGGTTGGCGGAGCGGTTGCCGCCATCGGAACCGCTATCTACCTCCCGGAACTACTGCAGCTGCTCTCTTTCAGCGTCAGCAGCGCGACTCCCATCGTCGTAAGTGCCCTCATCATCTTCGCGCTCCTCGACATGATTCGAAGCCTGGCGCAGACCTCGGAGACGCGGCTGCGCAAGGAGCTGCAATTCGGCCGACTCGCCATCGCCCACGCCTCCTCGACCGTCGTGGCCTCCATCGTCGCGGTGGCGATAGCCCATCTCGGCGGTGGCACGTGGGCCTTGATTCTCGGCTTTTCAATCAACAGCGTCGCCTACGTTCTCACCTACTGCGGTATGATCTGGCAGGGACGACCACCCCGAATGCCACGATTCAGACACTGGGATCCATCTGGCGCTCGTGATCTGCTGCGCTATGGAGTCTGGTTCTGGGCTGCGGGCATTCTGCAGACCCTGACGTTGCACTTCGACCGCCTGATCGTCGGAGTGATGCTAGGTGACGACCTTCTGGGTATTTACGCGGCAGCCCATCTTTTCGCTCAGATCCCGACCGGAGCCGTCACCCACATGATTCAGGGGGTGACCGGCACCGTCTATGCCCGTTACCAACGAGACCGTCGACGCTTGTCCGAAGCGTTCTACCGGACCCAACGCCTGATCATCCGCTGCACCGTGCCGATCACACTGATTCTGGCTCTGGAGGCGCCTGTAATTGTCGAGCTCATCAAAGTCGACTGGCTTCCCCTCGTCCCCATCCTGCGATGGCTGATCTTGTATTCTCTGTGCCGGCCAGCTCTCGACGACGTCTATTTTCTTCTGTACGGTGTGGGCGAGCCGCGCCGGATCACCCGCTTCGTGTCCCTGCAGGCCGGGGCCCTGATCATGCTGGCACCCTTGCTGACGACACACTATGGTGCACAGGGAGCCGCCCTCGGCATGGACGTGGCTGCCCTGGTGGGCCTGCTCATGGCCATGCGGGCAGTCAGGGCCTATGTCGATATTTCATGGATGAGGGTGTTAGGGCCGCCGCTGATCGCCGGGGTCGTCGCCAGTGCCGTGCGTCTGGCGGCAACGGATCAGATCGCTGCGCTGCCCCCAATCCCCTCACTGGTAGCCGGCACCGCGGTGCTCGGAGTATGCTACGCGGCGATGCTCATGCTACTCGAGCGTCGCGAGCTCGCTGGCGAATTTCGCTCGCTGCGGAGAGCTCTGACAAACACCGATCGCGCCGACGCAAAGATGCCGTCAACTGGGAGCAAGGAAGCGTGAAAACTGTGCCACACCAACCCGTCATCATCATCGGCATGCACCGCTCCGGGACCACATTGTTGGCGGAAATGCTTGAAAAGCTCGGGCTGTTTATCGGTAAGACCCGCGAGCGAAACCAGGAGGCCCTGTTTTTTCTTCGGCTCAATGACTGGATCCTGAGCCAGAGCGGTGCGACCTGGGACAACCCCGAACCTGTAGGTCATCTACTATCCTACCCTGACCTGCGTGGCCGCATCACCGACTATATCCGAACCTTCGCTGGCTCACCCCAGGCGATTTCCTATCTGGGTACCTGGCGCTACCTGCGCCACCGTTCGGTCTTCAATCTCCCTTTCAGCTGGGGTTGGAAGGATCCCAGATCGACCTTCACCCTGCCCCTGTGGCTGGACCTCTTTCCTCAGGCTCGAGTCCTTCACGTCTATCGCCACGGAGTCGATGTCGCCATGAGCCTGCGCCATAGGGAGCGCGGAATCCTCGAGGAAAAGAAGCGCCGCGCCTCCATCCACAACACCCTGTACACCATCTACCCAGGTCGGGCTAATTTTACCTCTTCAGCGCGCTGCTCCACCCTGGTGGGCGGTTTCGGTTTGTGGGAAGAGTACATGGTGGCAGCAAGGGCGGCGAAGGAGCGAAATCCTGATGCCATTCTCGAACTCAAATACGAGGAGTTGCTGGTCGATCCGGCGCCAAGTTTGATCGGTGCAGCTGAATTCTGCGGGTTGCCAACGGCGCAATCCACAGTTGAAACTGTCGTCTCTAGTGTCCGAGCAGATCGGGGGTACGCCTTCGCTGCTGATGCCGAAGCAGTCGAGTTTGCCCACGCTGTCGCTGGAAGACTGGAGTTACACGGTTACGGCGGCCACGGAGATGGACAGCCGTCGTCATGAACCCGTCAAACCCTCGACTATCCGTCATCATAGTCAGCTTCAACACCAAAGAGTGGTTGGCGGGATGCCTGCGTTCGCTGGATCGGCAGACGATCGGAGATGAGCTCGAAGTCATCGTCGTTGACAACGCCTCGTCAGACGGTTCCGTTCAGATGATCCGCTCGGATTTCCCCAACTGCAAACTGATCTGTCAAGAAAACACCGGATTCGGCGCCGCCAACAATACAGGTGCTCGCAAATCCAACGCCCCAACCCTCCTTTTCCTCAACCCTGACACCGAAATGATGGAGGATCATTCTCTTGAGGAATTCCTAGGCGTATTCGAGAGCCATCCGGACGTTGCGCTGGCTGCCGGGATGATTTACGACGAAAGCGGCGAGTTGGAACGCTCAACGGGATCCTTCCCAACGCTGACCAGCCTGACTCTGGACAGGCTCCTGGCAGTTGTTCCTCTCCTCAGGGCCCCTCTCGGGAAGAATTCTGGCCGCCACTGGACGGGGTTCGGTATAGAAAGAGACGTGGATTGGGTTACTGCCGCAGCAATGTGGATCCGCAAGGACGCGTTCGACGTGATCGGCGGCTTCGATGAGGCCATCTTCATGTACTATGAGGATGTCGACCTTTGCTACCGAATAATCCATGTCGGATTGGGGCGGTGCCGCTACTACCCGTGTGGCGCAATCACACACTTCCGCAACAAGGCGCCGATGGCGCAAGATCGCAAGCGGTTGCAGCGCAACTGGCTACGCCACTTCGGCCGAAAGCACTACCAGGGTCTGATGCGTAGTCCAACAAGGCTGGCATTCAGCACCATGTGCTGGATATCGCGTTCGCGCTGACTCCAGTTAGATCACCGATCGCCAGCTCGAAACAGCTCCGCAATGGAGATCAACACTTCGTCCTGTGGAAACAGCTCAAGCGCATTCTTTAGCTCTTCCTCGGCTTGCGCCAGGTGTCGTTGACGCAGAAGGCTGCGCACCAGGTTGTGACGCCATGCAACTATCGAGGGCTCTACACCGACTGCAATCCTCAGGGCTCGCTCGGCATCAACTATCTTTCCCAATGCCAGGTACACCGAGCCGAGACTACCCTGCACTATTCCATCGTGTGGTCTGAGACTGGCGGCTCGTTCCAGTACAGCTGCTGAAGATTCCAGATCTCCACTGAGTCGGTACTCAGTGGCCAGGTCCATCATGAGCACTGTGTCGTGAGGCCGGAAAGAAAGAGCCTGCTTGCGAGCTTCCAAAGCACTGGGGTTATCACCCGTCGCCCGGTAGGCATCCGCGAGCAGGCCGTAGTTGTCCTCATTAAGAGGGTCCAGCTCAACCGTGCGTCGCAGAAGCTCGATCGCCTCGCCTCCCCTGTCGATTCTCAGCACCGTCCTACCAAGCAACCGGAGGGCTTGCGCGTTATTCGGGTGCAACTCAATGCTGCGCCTGAGGGCACTCTCCGCCTCGGCATGCATTCCACGACCGATCTCACTATCGGTGCCGGCAACCTTGGCCACGAAGGAAGTAAAGACGCCCAGCATGTGGTGGTGCCGGAAATCGGCGTCGCGCCACTGGCTGGCCTGGCGCATGGCTTCAATCGCCTCAAGCCCTTTTCCCTCATTGAAACGCTGCATCCCCTTCAGGTAGTACCCGTCGGCAATCAGGATTCGTACGCCGCAGTTGATGCTGACGACGGCGATGCCAGCCCCCACCGCGGCGACCGCTATCCGGCGCGCCTTGCTCTTGAGCGAAACAGTTATCCCACCCCGATCCTTGTCCGTCGTCAAGCTCACGAGCAGGCCCGCAAGTACCCAGAAGAGGGTGCCCGAAACGGGGTCCTGCAGATTAAAGCTGAAGAGGGCGTGGACGAGCGCCGCTCCAACAGCGCCCAGACACCCGGCGGCGGCGATCGACTGACCGGTCCATTCGCGACGTCCAGCGAGATATCGCCAGCCCCGCCAGAGGATCCCGCCAAAGAGTGCGACAATCGCTAGAAACCCGACGATTCCGGTCTCCGACAGGTACTCCAGATACTCATTGTGGGCGTTGTACGCCCCAAGGACAAGATTGCCCTCGAGCTGCTTCCATTCACGCTGCTCCGACATGGAGCGAAAAGCAGGTAGGCTGAACTCGTAGTTGCCCGTGCCGACTCCGAACGGCTGGGATGCTATCATGTCGGCCGTGTTCTTCCACAACATGATCCGCATCGACCTCGAAAGATCGGTCTCATCCAGGGTGCTGGAAGCGCGTTCCCATGTGCGCTCCATCTGACTGCCCAACGCCCCGGACAGCGTACTCGCGTCTTCCGAGCGCACAGCATTGAACAGCAATTCGAGCATCGGAGAGACCAGCGCCGCACTCAGCAGCAGAACGGGGACGAACCGAACCCATCGCACGGTGCGCAGCTTCAACGCGGCAAACACCAGCGCTACCAGACCGACGCTCACCCATCCGCCTCGACATTGGGTCAACACCATCACGCAGCAGGTGGCTGCCAAAGCAATCGCCGTGAGGACTCCCTTCCAACCTGATCGTTCACCCGGGATAAACAGTAGTGACGCCGTGACGGGGATTGTCAGATCCAGATAGTGCGCAACGAAATTTGTGTTCCCGATGGTCGCCACGGGCAACGGTACTCTGACGTTGGAGGGGATTAAATACACCCCGCTCTCCTCGAGCAAACCAATGCTCGCAATCACCAGACTGGTCCACGATACTGTCCGCATCAGGTTGAGGATTTTCGCTTCCGAGCAGACGCCCTCCAGTACGGCGAAGAAGAGTAGAAAACCGGTTACCTGGAACAACAACATCTCGAGGCCGCGAGCTGGATTGCCGGCGACCAGGATCAGCGAAGCACCGGAGGTGGCCACGAAGATGAGGATGGCCCCGTACAGAGAAATCGAGTTTAGCCGTAGATGCCTTCGAACGGCCATCCCCGAAAACCAGGCCATCCCCAACACGCCGCCAACAACCAGGGCGAGCCCAGATTTCGCCAGGAAGACGTTATGAACACGGGTTGTATGAAACAGCGGCAACCCGATCAAGGCGAGGAGTACGGCAGCATCCTGGATGCGCCTGATTGCGGAGTCCCAGTGACTCGATCGACCCGATGACTTCTCTCTTTGCGACAATTCAGCATCCATATCTCTTTGCGACAATTCAGCATCCATAGGTTGGCGCACAACGATGGCACAACGACCGAGATTCATCGGCACGAACAAAGAACCTTTCCCGAGCGGCGGTCAAACGGTCGCTTCAGTGCTCGGACAGATCAGAATCGGTCAGAACCCCGATCAACCGCGGCACTGCGTTGTGCCCCAGCATGTTAGCAATTATGAATCGCAGACGAGCCCCCCGTCGGTTGGGCTTTGGTAACAAATTCTGCACTGTTGTGACTGCAGTCACAACGGTTTCCGCCGGTGGCCCATAAGTTATTCTTGAACAAAGGCCTTTGGCCGCTATGCAAACATGGTCTAAGTTCAGATTCTCCTGAACTTGGACCTCTATTTCACGGGGAAAAAAGTGCTTGACACCCATATTCTTTTGTCCTATCATAAGGCTCCTCTTTTGGGGGCAGTGTGCCTTTACGGGTGCCACTGCGATGTTTGATAGGTATTGCTGGTTTCAAATGGGAGTCAAAACTGCGGTGACTTTTGACAAGAACCTGTTCGACTGAGTCATCTTCAACGAAGAGAAAGGAGGCGTGACGCTGGGTTCATTACTCATACCAGATCGAGGTCGAAGCGTCCAAGGAAAGCACCGCGCCAACACGAAATATGCACTACTGCCCATAGTTGGGTATACTTGCAGTAAGTGACTAAACTAAAAACGAGTGAGTTTTTGTTTTCAACACAGTGCAGGGACAGAAATCCCTGAGGAGGAAGAAATGCGTCAAAGCAAAAAGCTGATCCTTTTAGCTGCGCTTCTAACCGGGCTCCCCTTGAGTTCCGGAGTAGGAGCAGTTCCAATAGTCGATTCGGTGTTGGACGCTTCCACACCCGCGACTGCGAATATCGGCGCTTCCGTTAACGCCACCGTGCAAGGGTTGAGCTTCGCCCCCCTTGCCACCGATACGGGGTGCGTCTCGTTCGGAACTACGTCCACGGCGTTCGTGACGGCCGAAGGCTTGAACCCCTTAGGTACTTTCGCCACCGCGGCCGAGTTCTGGGCCAACCAGACGGGCCAGGATGTGACCACCTTCACCAGCTTCTCAGAAGGCACTACTGCTAACATCGCAGGCCTGACTGGGGAGCCTGCGGCCGCTGATTTCCAAGCGAACATGACGCGTGACATTGTCGTCGGTTGCGGTCAAAATGACGGAACTTTGCTTGGTCTTGATATTAAATCAGTAACTAAGTCCGAACCTGGTTCTCCGGGACGCTTCGACTTTTTGATTGAGGTAGTAGCTCAAGCCGACTGGTTCGCCGAGGTGAGTGGCGTCAAGGCGAACGGAGTATTCTACACCACTACCGAACTCTCCGGCCCCGCGGCACAGAGCACGGGGACGTTCGAACTCGACGCCTTACGTCCGCTGGGCCCGACTGCGATCAACCGCACCGTCGGTACCGTAAACCTGGCTGCCAGTGGTGGCGCTGACCAATTCGAAGCCGCCGACTTCACTAATTCAGTTCAGGTCATCAACTTCACCGCCGGCAGTTTCTCTGTTGCTGGTATCGGTGATGGCGTGACCGGAAACATTACCACGACCGTTCCGGCGCTGGCCCCGATTCTTTCCGACGGGGACGTCAATTTGTACGCCAACTTTCCAACCATTGGTGAGATTCTGGTGTTTGATGTTGACACCACGCCCTCGGCCAACCGCCCCGCAGCACCCGGAAACGTCTTCCTGATCAGCCATACGATCGTCGAAGATGTCGCTGCTGGGCAAGTCCTCGCCAAAGCTCAAACCATCGGTGGCACCGCGACGTTTTACGCCAAAGACGACGCGGGAAACGTAAGTAGTTACAACGTCGCCGATCCCACCGCGTCCGCACAGAAAGACCTGGTCGCGACGCCTCTGAGCGCCATCGTGAACGTCGCTATAGCCAACAAGTCATACCAGTTGGTAGCTGCTGATTTCGATGGCTTGGCGACTGGAGACTTGGTTTCCCGTGGAGCTGTCGGTGATCTCAACGGTTTGCAGATGAAGCCGGCCGCCACACCGCCGACTCTTCTCAACCTCACTGTGGATTTAACGGCAGGTGGGAATACCCAAATCTACTACACCAATCCGACCCGGGCTCATATAGATGCCGCTCTGGGTGAGGGGAACACTCGTACCGTTGACCTCACCGGTATCAACGCCGGGCTCCCAGCAGCTTCAAGCGGGGGTTTTGTCACCGGAGCCATCGCGGACGGGTCAGCCAGTGTCACCTTCGGTGGCACTGACGCGGCAGACAATCCTTTGCTTCCGTTGACCATCAGCGGTCTCACCCTTGACATCACGCCGCCTACACTGCTCAACTTCTCGCCCACGGCGAACACTGACGATCCTGTAACCGACCCCGGACAGATGACCTTTCGAGGCCGGAATAGTGAGGATCTTTCAGCGTCCACCCTCGACCTGACTTGCGATACATTCAGTGCCAATGCGGCGAGCCCCACGGCCTTCGCTTGGACGGAGGTATCCACTGATATCCAGGTCGTGCCGGCTCAAATAGTAGGAGGCGCAAATGACGGCGACGTGATCCCGATTCTAGACTCAATCTGTTCCTGGGCCTGGACGGGAGTCGACCTGGCCGGCAACGCGGGTGCCCAGGCCACGGGTGACCTGTCTAAATTCGATCCAGCTGCCAGTGCAGAGACGCCGACCCAGATAGCGCTTACCCCATCGGCGGCTACTAATGTAGTAGGGACCGCATACACCGTCACCGTTGAAGTCCAGGACGCTAACGATTTGGCGGTCTTCGGAATCGCTCCAAACGCCGCAGTTGGCGACATAGTGAGTCTGAACGCAACCTTCACGCCAGACACCGGTGCCTGTGCACTTGGCAGCGAGTGCACCCTGGTGTTCTCGGGAGCGAACGGTGTCACCGACAACGATGACAACGCCACTGCTACCCTGGACGTGGCGGAGTTCACGAACGGAGCATTGGCTGTAACCGTCACCAACCAGAGTGCGGGTAGCATCGTCTTCGACGCCACCCTGTCCAGGGTAGCGCCGGCGGCCAATGACGGAAACGGGTCGACCGGAACCTCGACTGCGGTTGCAAGCACCGTTGACGCTATCAGCGCCATCTCGCTCGCCACCAACAATCCCTCCGTGAACGCCACCGCTGGCGCCAATTTCTGGGTCAACGTCGACCTGGATGATCAGTTCATGAACAGACGCACGGCGGACGCGGACTTTGTCGAGATCAGTACCAACGTTGCCGGCGCTACTGTTCCGGTGACGGCGATCAAGATCTCCGCAGGTACGGGCGGCTTCTGGGCCTCCACGGATAACGTGGGCGCGCAGACCATATGGGCGCGTGGTTTGGGTAGTGGTGTGGAAGGTTCACTCACCCACACCCTCGACGCTGTCCCAGCTGTTTCCTCGGTGGGCGGCGCCGACGTGCCGGACGACCAGGGTAACTTCATCTACCTCAACATCACCGGCGTTGCACCAGAGGCGGAAGTGGTTCGCATCTGGCGCGAGGTAGCGGAGCCTGTGGGCACCGTTTCTTACGCCACCTTCGATCCACCGGCTGGCGGTGGTGACGTCAAGGTCATCGTCTACACGCCGGACAATACGGCAACCGCTTACGCTGTCACTCAGGAGACTGCCCGCAACGCCAGTGGTGGCGTCGATGCCACCGCTGCCAAGCAAGCGTTCGCGTCGGTCGAGGGCGTCGACTCGTACTACGAGTTGATGGCTGAGACCATGATGCAGAGCAAGCAGGCAGTCAGTTCCACTGAGCCGGCCGCACCGATCTTCGCCATCTTAACCCCGGATGCCATTGCCATGTTTGACGGCGTGGCGCCGAGCTTTAAGGCTGGTGACAACGGTCTGCAGAGTTCCGGGTTCGTTCGGACTGAGCCGATTCGTGCGATCGACAACATCGCCCCCGCTGCGATTCAGCAGCTGAGGGCCGTCGACACGCCGGCCGACGCGGGTGGCAGCATCAGCGTTACCTGGCAGAAGTCGCTCGATGACCGGATGCTGCCTCAGAACACGGCCCAGGCCGTGGGGGCCAACGGCAACACGTTGGTCGCAGGCGTCGCCGGTTACAATATCTACCGCAAGGCCGGAGCTGATGAATTTGAATTCGTTAGCTACGTATCCGCCGGCGAAACCAGCTTCCATGACAACACCGTGTTTAACGGACTGCGCTACACCTACACCGTCAGCCCGTTTGACACAGACAACGTAACACCCACCGAACTCGAGCGGACGTCAATGGCGATTCGCAACAATGTCAAGGATGCTTCTGGCAGCCTCGTCATGGGTCTGTTCGGTGCGGACAACAGCGTTGGATTCGATGACTTCTTCATCTTCGCAGACTTCTTCGGCCAGACCGCCGCGGACGTCGCGTTCGATCCTGCTTTCGACTTGAACCCGAACAACAGAATCGACCTGGACGACTTCTTCGTCTTCGCCGATTACTTTGGTCGCGGTGTCAACTCGTCCTCCAGGGTCGTGCCAATGCTGGCCGGTCTCAACAGTGATGCCAGCCTGACTCTCGCCGCTGGCGAGAGCCTTCCTGGAGTCGGTGAAGAGATGACCATCGCCGTAGACCTCGAAGATTACGTCGAGCTTCGTGGTTATGGTTTCAACCTGAGTTACGATCCGGCAGTGTTCGAATTCGTCGGTTCGAAGATTGAGAATGACAACCTGTTGGGTGAGGGTTCATTGGCTCAGCCGCAGGCGATCGCTGGTCAGGACGGCAAGGGTTCCATCATCGCCTTTGGCGAGACCGCAGTCGACGGTGACCTGGGCTTGAGCTTGGTGTTCCGCGCCAAGATCGAGACCGAGGGCAGCTACATCGAGATCACCGACGGTCAGCTGAGTGATGGAGCTTACGGTGTGAACGATCTGCGGGGTCCGGTTTCAGTCATGATAGAGACTCGTCCAGAGGTTTACGCTCTGAGCGACAACTATCCGAATCCGTTCAACCCGGCAACCACGATCAAGTATCAGCTGCCTGAGGCAGGCCTTGTCACGTTGGAGGTTTACAACATGCTTGGACAGGTGGTGCGCACCCTGGTAAACGAACACCAGAGAGCGGGCCGCTACAACGTGCAGTGGGACGCCAACAACGACAAAGGCCAGTCGCTCTCGTCCGGCATGTATTTCTACCATGTCCAGGCGGGTCAGGAGTTCCAGAGCACCAAGAAGATGCTCCTGTTGAAGTAGGGCTGAGTACCGGAAGATGGTTAGAGGGGTGGTGGGTTCGCGCTTTGGCGTGATCCCATCCCTCCAACATCATGGGTAGCGTATATCGATAGAGGAGAGTTTAACAAATGGAGAAAAGCGTGAGGAAAGTCACGCCACTCGTGCTCGCCCTGTCGATGGCCCTAGTTTGCGGGGCTTTCGCCGGCGATAACGAGAACGCCACCTTCACGATAACCAGTCCTACCTTGTTGACTGATGTCGATGCAAGTGACATCATCACGATTGATATACAGGCAGAAAACTGGGTAGATGTTGAGCAGGTAGACGTCACCCTTGTGGTGTCGTCAGCAGACGACTTCGACCTCACGGCGGTTGCCGCCGTGCTGGGACCGGAGTTGCCGGACGCCTCTGCTTTAGGTAACTGGCGGTCGTTGGGTGGCTTGGTAGAAGAAGGAAACACGAATCGAATTAAGGTTGGTTTTGCTCTGTTGGATCCCGATCCGGAAGCGGTAGGTCATTCAGGATCGGCGACCTTTAGCCTGCTGTTGAGGGCATCCACAACTCTAACCACAGAGACTACAGCGAGTATTACGGTCGAGCAGGTCTCATTGGGGCCCAGTGCGACCGACCGAGATGTGATCGCCGTGGGGACAGTCATTGACGTGAATCCGCCGATCTCGGAACCTGAATTGCTCCGGGTCGGCGAGGGTGACGTCTCTCTTCTGCTTTCGGGTCTTGGAGAATCCGAGGTACTGGATGGTAGTTTGGGCGAGGTGACACTTGCGGTCCGGTATGTGGATCCAGTAGGTGGTGACGCGTCCGGGCAAACCATCTCCTGGCGTATCACCCACAACGGCGGAGAAACCATCTACGCCTTGAATGGTGGTGCCACCGAGGCCCCTTCGGGAGGAGTCACTGACGTCGAGTCAACGACGGACGAAACTGGAC
Source organism: Candidatus Latescibacterota bacterium (assembly GCA_965248265.1). Classification (GTDB taxonomy): domain Bacteria; phylum Latescibacterota; class UBA2968; order UBA8231; family UBA8231; genus CBDFJF01. Next base: position 2,614,233 of record CBDFJF010000001.1, on the reverse strand, counting down.
AGGCCTTTCTCACCCTGGATGCTGCCACTGCTGATGAGGATGCGAGCAGCACGAGTGCAGCAATCACGGCTTCTACCAGCGGGTTGGATTCTGAGGGCCAGACCGTAGAGTTGTCAGTGTCCTTTACAGTGACCTGGGATGTCCCCGTACCTGCAGAGCTTTCGGGCTTTGCTGGAGATATAACGGTGGACGGCAACGTTGTACTCACGTGGAGTGTGCCGTCGCAAACAAGTAATCTTGGCTGGGAAGTGCATCGCAGCCTGGACGGTAAGGTGTTCGTTCGCATTGGGAGCCTTGTTCCCGGTGACGGAACAACAGACGAGTTCAGGCAGTACGAATTCTTCGACACGGATTTACCTGTGGCCGAAGAAGTGCATTACTATCTTCGCCAGGTTGACCTGGATGGGAGCAGTACCCGTTCGCAGATCATATCTGTGGCACTGGATGGCATTCTGCCGCCCATCCCGACTGCATTTGCTCTGAATCAGAACTATCCGAACCCGTTCAATCCTGAAACGACGATCGAGTTCGGCCTGGCAACCGACAGTCATGTCACGCTGGTTGTCTATGATCTGGCCGGACAGGTTATCAGAACGTTGATAGCGGGCGACCAAATGCAAGCTGGTCAATACAGCTCAGCGTGGGATGGAATGAACGCCTCTGGTGTCAAAGTAGGTAGCGGCGTTTACCTCTACCGGCTTAGCGCTGGTGAGTTCGTTGAGATGAAAAAGATGACGTTGCTACAGTAAGTAGCATTCTGCACCGCATCTAATCTGCACGAAGCCGCTGGTTTTTCGAACCAGCGGCTTTTTTTTTACAAGATATTATTAGACCACGCATGACAGACCACGGATGCACCTCGTGTTTCTCCGCCCCTCAGATTGGGAGGTACGGTTGGACCTGGCTCCAATGCTGGCGGTGGTCAGGTCGATCTCTAGTGCGTTGGTCGCCGTCGCAATAAGCTGAGCATGAACATCGGGAGACGATGAGTCGCCTCTACAAGGAGGGGTGTCAATCGGACGGGCTGCGGCTCCCTGTCCTGGTCAGTGAGACCCGATCTTCCCCACCATGTCACGTGGCGTATCATCCCAAGGCATTGTTTTCACGCCAGTTGGGAGATAAACGGCGTGTTGCACGCCCCAATTGATTCTCTTATATTCGTGCGAAAGGCAGGCAGTTCCTTGGGTTTTAGGGGTTACGGCGGCAAAGTGAATGGAAATCAGGGTATTACTCTTCGCTTCCTGTCGAGACCTCGTGGGTTCTGGTGAGATCGATTTAACCGTCCGGGAAGGCACAACCGTGGGAGAGTTGAAGCAGAAGATTGTTGCCGCCTTTCCGGAGATGGCGGGAATCACGCCTTCTTTGTCTACGGCCGTTAACATGGAGTACGCCAGTGACGAAGAGGTCCTCAGCAGCAGGGACGAGGTTGCGCTTATTCCACCTGTAAGCGGTGGAGGATCGGCTGAATGAGATTCGAGGTTACCGACCAGCGCATCGACTCTGACGCCCTCTACCAGGAGGTTCTCGAGGATAGCAACGGCGCCGTTGTTACTTTTTCCGGTGTCGTGCGGGATCATTCCGGTGAACGACGCACGGATCATCTGGTTTACGAAGCATATCCTGCGATGGCGGAGAAGATGATGGCGCAGATAGGGGAAGAAATTCAAGAGCGCTGGGAACTGGGAGATGTCGCCATCCTCCATAGAATTGGTCGCCTCGAGGTTGGCGAGATCAGCGTTCTGATCGCCATCGGCAGCCCGCATCGTGGAGACGGATTCGCCGCATGCCGTTACGCCATTGACCGCCTCAAGGAAACCGTGCCCATCTGGAAGAAGGAGGTAACGCCTGAGGGAGCGTACTGGGTAGAGGGGCCGACTGCCACTCAGGAGATATGAGCAGCCGCGGATGCAGCGAGGATAGTCAGTCAGGATGATAAACTTCAGTTGGGTCGTGAAGGGGGAGATCGCCGGATCCGCTCACCCAGGAGGTTTTGGTTACTCACCGGGGGGCGCACAAGACGAATTGGAGGTGAACCTGGGGATTGTCTCACAAGAGAAGATTGGAGCTATCGTCTCACTCAGCGAGCTACCTTTAAACGAAGATACCGTGCATCGATTTGGCTTGCGATACTTGCACCTCCCCGTGAAAGATATGTCCGCGCCGAGCATCGAGGACGTGAAGACGTTCATAGCATTCGCTCACGACATGAGCGAGGGCAAGGAGGGCACGCTCGTGCATTGTATGGCGGGTATGGGGAGAACGGGCACGATGCTGGCTTGCTATCTGCTACACGCAGGCTGCAGCTACGAACAAGCCGTGGATGAAGTAAGGCGTTGCAGGCCGGGTTCCATCGAGACTGCAACGCAGGAGGCGCTAATCAAGCAATACTCTGCTCTACTCGAAAACGTAGAACCTCGAATCTGTGTCAATTGAACGACATTTTGCAGTGTGTTGAAGAAAATGGGCAAGCCGTCAGCACTTCCGCTGTCGGGTGCTCGATCCCAGCCGCACCACCGTTGCATACGGGAGGGGAGGTCAAAGGATGGAACTAACACTGCCAACCTGCCAAAAGTGTTCCAAGGGGGTATTGGTGCCACTCTCAGATTACGGCCGAGATGGCGCTTCCATACATTACAAGGCATGGGTCTGCACCAGTCCAGAGTGCGGTTTCAACCTGCGCATAGACAACGGTGAGTTGAGCATCGGCAGGGAACTCAAGGAGTCCTACAAGTAAAAGGAGTCTCTTCGCCAGCTTTTTCGCTGTCGGGAGATGCCGCCCGTTGGGCGAAAGAGGTCGCGATTGGAGGCTTACAACGCTCTGGTGGTCAAGCCACCTTGTTCGTGAGAGAGTCCACCCCTAAACCTGTACTGGTTATTCAAACGTGCTGCAACGGCGCAACCTCGGCGATTGGGGTGTCATGGTGGCGGCCTTCGTCCTGGCGTCGATGGTCTGGTTGCATGCAGTAACCGAGTATGGCTACCGGCGCGAGTTTGTCATCCCCTTGCATCTGGAAACCCAGGTAACCGACGCTTCCGGTACTGGCCAACTCATTGTCTCCAACACTCCACCGCAAACAGTCAAGGTTTTGATATCAGGCTCCGGGAAAGACCTTCTGCGTATCAGTGGGTCAGACTTTGCTTTGCGGCTGCGTCCCTCGAGCACACATGGTTCGGCCACACAATCTTATCCACTCACACTGGAGCAAGTCGAGGTACTCACGACCATTCCCGTGGATGTCGAGCAGATATTGGACCCGGTAGAGATCAGCGTCGTTCTGGAGCCCCTGGTGCAGAAGGAGATCCCAATACGGCTCCCGACGGCTCTCGTTATCGCCGACTCCTACACCCAGGTTGGCCAGCCGACGATCGAGCCCAACACGGTGCTGGTATCGGGCCCTCAAAGCAAAGTGGATGCTCTCGAAGCAGTACTGACTGACTCTCTGGTACAGGATCAGGTTCGGGGGGACATCGATCAGCGGTTAGCCCTGCAGGCGGATCCAGATCGGGTGCTGCGGTTGAGTCGATTCGACGTACGGGTGCGAGTCGACGTTCAGGAACTGGCTGAGTACCCGGTTCCCGGAGTGCCCGTGAACGTGCGCAACACCAGCGGCAAGCAGGTTATCGTTGAACCCTCTCGGGTTCAGGTCAAGGTCCGTGGCGGTGCCGATGTCATCGGGCATCTCGATCCCGAATCAGACCTGGAGCTTTACGTAGACTACGAGGATTGGGTCAGGTCTGGCAGGAAGTTCGGAACGGTGAAAACCACTGCGAACGATTTGTTCGAGGTGCAACAAATTATCCCGCCTGAAGTGACGGTTATCGTGCGGTAGTGAGGCGCTTGCGAACAATGTCCACGTCCTCTGACAATGCTCCGTGATCCTCGGTATTGAAACTTCCTGCGACGAGACGTCGGCTGCTGTAGTTACCGATGATCGCCGCATTCTCTCCAATGTGATTCTGTCCCAACAGGAACATCTCGTATATGGCGGTGTAGTCCCTGAACTCGCCTCCCGCGCTCACATTCGCCACGTAGTGCCTGTTGTTCGCGAGGCTCTCTCTCTCGCCAATACCACTCTTTCAGAAATTGACGGAGTCGCCGTCACCAAGGGGCCGGGATTGGTAGGGTCGCTTCTGGTGGGGATTCAGATGGCGAAGGGCCTGTCACTGGTTGCCGACAAGGCTTTGATCGGCGTACACCATCTTGAGGGGCACATCTTCTCGAATCTGATTGAGCATGATTTCGATCCTCCGTTCCTGACCCTCCTGGTGTCGGGAGGACACACGGAACTCGTTCTCACCAAGCGAACGCTGGGGGAGTACGAGATTCTTGGCCGCACCCTCGACGACGCCGCCGGCGAGGCCTTCGACAAGGTGGCCAAGCTCCTCGAACTCACCGCTCGTCACCAGACGATCATGGGAGGCAAGGCCATTTCGGCAGCGGCAGAGCAGGGCGATCCTCAAGCAGTACGGTTCCCTCGCGCTCTGGAGAATCGCGACAGTATGGATTTCAGTTTCAGCGGACTCAAGACCGCCGTTTCCAACCACGTTCGTCGTCTGCAGAAAGAGGGCCAACAGAGTCTGCAGCAGCAAATCCCGGACATTGCGGCGAGCTTTCAGGAGGCCGTGGTGGATGCGCTCGTGACCAAAACAGCCGCAGCCATGGAGCGCTTCGAGGTCAACACCATTGCCCTGGCTGGAGGTGTGGCGGCGAACGGCGCTCTGCGAACGCGACTGCGACAAACAGTTATGGATCGAGGAGGGTGCTTTTATTGTCCGTCACCAACATTGTGTACCGACAATGCGGCCATGATCGCTGCCGCCGGGCACTTCCGGCTCTCATGCGGTGACTCCAGCTCCTGGGACCTCGACGCGCATCCGCGCCTGCCCCTGTAGTTGAAACTGTAACCGAACCCCGTGCACACAGTCATCAGATAATGGAGTGGCTCGACTTCGGCATCCAGCTGGATGGTTCCTGGCTCTACGTCCTCCTGATACCCGCGGCGATCGCGTTCACCCTCGGCGTCTATCGCCAGACCCAACCCCGGGCGACGCGTCGCCTCAGAATCATCCTGCCGGCACTGCGCTCCGTGTCCGTCGTGCTGCTCCTGCTGTTGCTCGCGGAGCCGGTCCTGACCTTGCTCTTGAAGCGCACCGTGCCCCCAAGCATCATCACCCTCCTCGATACCAGCGCAAGCATGGCGGTCGGGGACACTGTTTCGCGACTGGAGCAGGCCAGGCGGATCATAGACAGTGCCGACTTCACGAGGTTGAAGTCGGTGAGTATGATGGATACATGGATCTTCGCCGATGCGCCTTCTCGCGCTGACTTCGACACCCTTTCTCGGATTACGCCCACAGGCAATGCCACCGACATAGGTGCTGCCATCCGGGCAGCGATCTCGCCGAACGTCACCACAAAAGGCAATCCCTCCGCACTGCTGCTGCTTTCGGACGGTACCCACAACTACGGTGCCGATCCCCTGCACTTGGTCGAGGGCTTGCCAGTGCCGGTGTATGCGGTCGGCTTCGGGAATGCCGCTGACGTCATGACAGACGTACAGATCGTCGATGCGAGGATTGAGGTTCCCGGTATCGCTGGGCGACCATTGTCCATACGCGTGGCGCTGCGCAGTTGGGGGTTCGAGGGCAGGCGAACCGTCGTTCGCCTTCTCGAAGGGGAGGCCGAGCTTGCCGCAAAGTCAGTCGAGCTCAAGGGCGCTGGCGACAATCAAGTAGTCTCACTGGAGACCATTGCAGATGAGCCCGGACCGCACATTTACCGGATTGAGATCGCTACCTTGGAAGGTGAGATATCCCGAGAGAACAACCAGACGCTTCTCGCCACGCAGGTCGCTCGGGGCGGGATATCGGTGGTCTTGGTGGCGGGCGCACCCAGTCCAGAATACGGATTCTTCAGGCGCGCTCTCGCAAGTGATTCGACGTTGGCGATCGATGAGTTTATTCAGCGCGCACCGGGAACATTCTACGACAGGGAACCTGCACAACTACTGGCCTCTCTATCCTCCCGGCCGGACGTGATCGCACTGGTGGATGCGGGCCCAGATATTGTCGCAGGGGAGATCGCCGCCACCATCGATGCCGGCGTGCGCGGCGGCAGCGGTCTGCTGTTCGTCGGTGGCGCGCGCAGCCTTGATAACTGGAATCCAGAAGGCCCTCTGGCCGGGATTCTGCCTTTCAGGGCCAGCAAGGGAAGCAAGCTGACGGCCGACGCCATAGCCCTGAGGATAGCCCCAACTGGGGTGGGGCACCCGCTGATGCACTCGGAGTTGACTTCAAGCGCTTTCGACGACAGGACGGGATCCGTTGGGCGTGGAGAGGATCCCTGGTCCAGGTTACCGCCAGTCACCGGTTACCTACCAGGACTGAGGGTGAGGTCGGGGGCAATCGAACTCATCGAGGGGCTCGGTCCCCAGGGCCCCGTTCCCGTCATCATAAGCAGCGGCCCGGCCGTCAATGTAAGGGTGGCGGTCGCCCTGTCGTCCCATTTCTGGCGTCTCGATCTGCTCAGCAGCGGGGCGGGGGAGTCGCCCCATACCATTCGCAGGTTCTGGCACAACGTCCTGCGCTGGTTGGCGATCGACCAACCCAGTGGTCGAGTTCGAGCCTCGACTGATCGCCGGGTCTACAGGGGGGGAGAGCCGGTCGATTTCCTGGTGCAGGTCTTCGACGAGTTGATGAAGCCGCACACAGGGGCCCTGGTTTCGATTCAGCTCGAGGACAACCGCATCGATCTGGAACCGGCGGATCCCGGTCTGTACCGGGGTTCGAGAGGCGGCTTGGACCCGGGAGAGTACACCTACTCTGCACAAGCCCAATTGTCCACCGGTGAACGACTGGGGGAATCCTCGGGCCAATTCGTGGTTGAAGAATACAGCCTCGAATCGTCCGATATGAGAGCAACCCCACAGCTTCTGGACCAGATTGCCGCTGCGACCGGCGGCAGCTTTCAGCACGCGGATTCATGGTCGACCCTGTTGGATGAGATGGATATCCACACCAGGTTGCAGCGGGAGCAGCGCACGATGGAACTATGGGGACGCAACTGGTACATCCTGATTTTGGTCTCACTTCTGTGTGTGGAGTGGGCTCTCCGCAAGCGTCAGGGAATGCTGTAACGGCCTCAGGGCGGCGCACGGCAGCCCAAGGAAGGTGAGTGCGAGAGACCGGTTATCCTTATATATTAGTAGGTGGGTACAGTCGTTCGCCTCTCACCGAGGCCGGGATGAGCGCGCTCCCCGCGCGCCCTCCAAGGCTGAAGCATGATCGTGAAGCGCGGGGAGAGCCTCGCAAAGCGACCACCCACCCCCACCATATCCCCACCCCACCGCCGCCACACCAGGCTCACAAGAGGTCGTTGCGCCTGGAAGGTCGTCACGAGTCGTCGTGTGTGTGGTTTGGCCAAGGCTCGGTCGACGGCGGAATCTGTCCATCTATGATACCGGAATGACCTTTCCGGATTTCGCACTGAGGTATCGCTATGGAGGAGTTGGCAGATCGACTGGTGACAGAACAAAAGGGGTCACAGGTGACCGGGGTGCTTCTGATCGCCTGCGGGCTGTTCCTGTTCATGAGCCTGGCTACGTTTTCAAATCTGGATGCACCTGGTTCCAGTGGCTTCGGCGATCGCACCCTGAATTGGGGTGGCAAAATCGGGGCTCATCTATCATTTGGCTCGTTCGCCGCGGTGGGATACCCGGCCTACGTCCTGCCGGTCATCCTGTTGATGTGGGGCTGGAACCGCATCCGCCGTCAGTCGGTTCGACCGGTTGCCAGGCGCAGTGCGGGACTTGCCGCGCTGGGCTTGCTGGTAACGCTGGGCTCCGGGGTGCCAGAGCTTTCACAATACATGGCCTTCGAACTGGGTGGATGGTTGGGAACCCACGTGGCATCGACGCTATTGATTCCATACATAGGCCGACTGGGGTCTACCATACTGCTGGGTGCCTCGGTGACGGCGATCATTCTCGCCTGCACCGACATCGATGTGAGGCGTCTGGGTTCGGTGTGGGGTCAGGTCGGCAACTTTTTGGTGGCAGGTATCACACGCGCCGTTACCCTGCCAGGGCGTGTGCTCTCATCCCTGCCACGGCCCCGCCGCAAGCTGAAGCCGCAGCGGGAAATCGAGTCACTGGAAATGTTCGTGGACGGAGATCGACAGCCGACCATCACGGATACACTAGACGATGACGAGGAAGAGGTTTTTGAGGCGGATGCCGCAACACCAACCATCGCCCGCTTTCGCTCCGCTTCTCTCTTATCTGATGACGATTCACTTCGCTCCGCAGCCAATACGCAGTCTGGGCCACGAAAGACCAGCAAACCGGCCAACGGAAACGGCAAAGTCGTTTCCGGGCGGCGCAAGTCTGGTCGGTATACCATTCCCAAGCCGGTTCTACTGGACCAGGTACCCGACACCTCCGGTCTGACGGATCGCCAGTTGTTGCTTGAAAACGCCAAGATGCTGGAGGATGCCCTCGCCAATTTCGACGTAAACGGCAAGGTCGTTGAAGTCAGTCCAGGACCGGTGGTCACACGATATGAAGTGGAACCGGCGGCGGGTGTGAAAGTCAACCGTATAGTCACTCTGTCCGACGATCTCGCCCGGGTGATGAGCGCCCAGGGGATTCGCATACAGGCTCCAGTTCCGGGAAAGGCTGTCGTTGGTGTCGAAATCGCCAACCATGATCGCGAGTCCGTGTACCTGCGGGAGATCGTTGAACATTCTGTTTTCCGCAACACGAAAGCGGTACTGCCGATGGCTCTGGGCAAGACCATATCGGGAGAGCCCCAGGTGACGGATCTGACAAGAATGCCGCATCTACTGGTCGCAGGAGCAACCGGAGCCGGCAAGAGCGTGTGCATCAATTGTCTGATCGCCAGTCTGCTTTTCAAGGCCGCTCCTGACAAGCTGCGCCTGTTGATGATCGATCCGAAGGTGGTGGAGCTGACGATGTACAATGACATCCCCCATCTGCTCGCCCCGGTCATAACCGAGCCGAAGAAGGCATCCGAAGCGCTCAAATGGGCGGTCGCCGAGATGGAGTCCCGCTACCAGCTGCTGGCAAAACTGGCCGTGCGGAATCTGGCCGACTACAACAGCAAGGCCGAGAAAATGGCGGCACAGAGCACGACCGAGGAGGAACATGAGGAGGTGCCCAAGCCGCTGCCTTACATCGTCATCATCATCGACGAGTTTGCCGACCTCATGCTGACCGCTCCGGCCGATGTCGAGACCTCGCTGATGGGTCTGGCACAGAAGTCCCGTGCAGTCGGCATTCACATCATTCTGGCCACGCAGCGGCCGTCGGTGAATGTGATTACGGGAGTGATCAAGGCGAACTTCCCGTCCAGGATTGGTTTTCAAGTCGCTTCCAAGACCGATTCACGTACCATCCTGGACATGAATGGGGCGGAGCGCCTGCTGGGTAAAGGCGACATGCTCTTTTTGCCAGGCGGCCAGGGAGAGCCTGTTCGCATTCACGGGGCCTTCGTCTCGGGTGAGGAAACCGAACGACTGGTTGCTTCGATCGTTGAGTGTCAGTACGAGGCCGAGGAAGTTGCCGTCTTCCTGGATCGTTCGGATATTCAATCCGGAGCAGATGAACAGGATGAGTTGTTCGATGATGCCGTTCGTCTGGTGTTCGAATTCGAACAGGCTTCCACCTCCTTCCTCCAGCGCCGCATGAAGATCGGATATTCCCGGGCAGCACGACTGATGGATGAACTCGAGAGCGCCCACATCGTCGGGCCTGCCGAGGGTGCCAAACCTCGCGAGATCCTGATTGAAACCGCCTCGATGGAAGCGGCCGGCTAACAGGAGCCTAGTCGATGAAACCTGGTTGGACGATAGCGGTGGTCTGTGCAGGAGTGCTCTGCTACCTGACAACACCAGCTTTTGCAGCCTCGATCACGGGCTCTGAGGTAATCGAACGCATGCAGAAGAGCTTCGCTAAATCGAAGACGTTTTCCGCCAGGTTCGAGAAACAGCTCTACTGGGCGGTGCTCGACAAGAATTTGAGTCGCAGTGGTGAAATCCACACGCGCAAACCAAGCGAATTCCGCCTGGAAATCGATGATGGCTATGTCGTTATCGGGGATGGAGACGCCGTCTGGGCTTACACACCGGAAAACGAGCAAGTCATCGTCAGTTCCTACAATCGAGATCTACCGACTCCTTGGGAGATCCTGGTCGAGCACACTGAACAATTCCGTCCAGTCGCAGTGACGGAAGTGGAACTGGAGGGGCGTCCTTGTTACTCGGTGGTCATGGCGTCGAAATCGGATCATTCGACGACCGGAGACCGAGTGGAAGGCATGACAGTCTGGATCGACAAAAAGCGCTGGCATCTGTTGATGGTAGAGCAAACCGAGGCCAACGAAAACGTTACCACCTACGTCTTGTCGCGGCATCGGGTCAATGACAAAATCGACGACGATCTCTTCGTCTTCAGCCCCCCTTCCGGTGTGGAAGTCATCGATCGCCGCGATCCCGAACCCGCGACCGCGTTGGAAGCCCAGTGACCGCGGAGAGCGCTCGCAGGATCGCCCGGTAGTTTCTCCGTTTTCAATCAAGCCGCGCACCCGGAGCGCTCTTGTCGCAGCACGAGCGGTCCGACTGCCCCATCGTTCTCTCTCTCGAAAGGCACTTGTTTCGATTGCGCAATCACTCACGCTGGATGTTGATGCTGGCGGCCTTCATCGGCTATCCCAACGTTCCATCGGTGGCTGAGAGCTTCCGAGACTCGAGTGTGGATGGGAGCGGCCACACAACCCTGTGGGTTTGTTTGCGGGACAAACCGGCCAATGATGGCACTAAACATGGTGCAGCAGTGGAATGGCCAGCCTGGAGCGAGCTCAGGGCAAATGCGGACACGGATCGGCCTCTAAACGCTTCTTACATCGAGCGTATACGGCATCACGGGATCGCCGTGCGCGTGCAATCTAGATGGCTGAACGCCGTCAGTGTCGAGGCGACCGGTCAACAGATGCGGTGGTTGCAGAAGCAGCCCTTTGTCGCGCGGTTGCGACCCGTCGCGCGCATGGTGGCGCCGCGCACGACGGTCAGGCTGGAAACCGGGGGTGGAGGCAAACGACAGAGCAGGACCCAGGACATTGACTATGGCGATTCCTTCCAGCAGCTGTCGAGGATCGGAGTTACCGTATTGCACGGATTGGGTTATCGCGGCACTGGAGTACGAGTGGGAGTCCTGGATTCCGGGTTTAACTTTCACGACCATCCTGCATTCGCCGAGCTGCGAGTGATCGCAACCCGTGATTTCATCAATGGCGACGACATTGTCTGGGATGAGTCCGTGCAAACGGAGACTGGCGACGAGACCAGGTCAGACCAGAACGGTCATGGCACGAGGGTTCTTTCCCTGCTGGCGGCACACGCTGAGGGCATTATGATCGGAGCCGCTCCGGAGGCTGAGTACATACTGGCCAAGGTGGAGGACCTAGTCGACGAATTGCCTGTTGAGGAAGATCGGTGGATCGCCGGTCTCGAATGGGCGGACAGTCTGGGGGCGCAGGTCATCAATTCGTCGCTCGGTTACACGATATGGGATGACGGTAGCGGGTACACCTACTCGGAGCTCGACGGACAAACGGCTCCCACCAGTATCGTTGCCGGCCTTGCCGCTCAGAGAGGCATCGTCGTCGTGAACGCGGCGGGCAACGATGGCGACAAGGCCTGGCGCTACGTCAGCGTGCCGGCTGACGCAGAGGACGTGATCACCGTCGGCTCGGTGAGTGTCTTCGATCTCGAGATCGCCAGCAGCAGCTCACGAGGGCCGACGCCCGATGGGCGCATAAAACCAGACCTGGTAGCCCCTGGTGCGGACGTTGTCGTTGCCCATGCTGGTGGTGGCTACGGCCGTGCTCGAGGCACCTCGCTGGCTACGCCCTTGGTCGCTGGCACGTGTGCGCTTCTATTGCAGATCCACCCTGAGTGGAGTCCCGGGGAAATGGCTCAGGAGCTTCGCGAAACCGCACGGGATCTTGGTGAGGCAGGGGCCGACACAGCGTACGGATTTGGACTGGTGAACGCCGAGGCCGCCAGTGGACTGAGCGTGACCATCCCCGATGAGAGCGCAGGCAAGACACCCTTTCCGAATCCGCTTAGATTCTCTGCCAACGGAGGAACGCTCTTTTTTCCCCTGGCGCTTTCAGTTCAGGATGAGGTGGCCGTGCACATTTACGAATTGTCAGGCAATAAGATTGCCGAGCTTCCGCGCCGGCGGTTGGAGGCTGGGGACTACAGTGGACCCGAACGTGCTTTGCGCTGGTCCGTTCCTGGTCGGCTGAACAGTGGGCTATACATCTATCGGGTAGTGGCAGGTACATTCTCACACACTGGCAAGTTCGCTCTGATACGCGCTGGGGAGTAACCGGCCAGCGGCACAGAGCACCTTTCCCGTGAACTATCAATCCTCCAGGAGTCAGAATCGGGCCCGCCTGCGCTGGCTGAACCGCATAGTCCTTCTCGGCAGCGCCCTGGCTGTACCGATCTACTTCGCATACAAGTTCAATGACGGGTCCTACGGCAAACTTGATGAGCTGCCGGATCTATTCGACCGCATCAAGACACCCTATGTACTGGAGGTCGACGAGGTTCGCTATTTTCATTACTTCAAGGGCCTTCCACAGGAGGGCCACAAGTTCGTGCTGGTGACGATGGAGATGAGGGCCCGAATGAAGATTGGCTACCCTATTGTCACCCGCTGTTTTCGGCTGAAGGACAGCGACGACCAGTTGCACTATCCACTGACCCACTCGCCTCTGTTCATCGACATAGGAGCGGACGAGTTTCGCCTGGATCGTGACGACTCGGTGCAAGGCGAGCTCTTGTTCACGATTCCGATGGATCGCAGTGCGGAGCGTTTGCTGTTCGAACGCTATCAGGAGTAACGACACAAAGTAACGCAGCACGACCGAGTGAAATCCGAAAGATAGGAGTGTGACAAATGGCAACGACCGAGGAAATGCTCACCGACTGTCAAGAACGTATGGAACGGTTGCGGGGATATCTTTGACATCGAAGGCGCAACGCAAGAGCTGGAAACGCTCGAAACGCGCATGGCCGAAACTGATTTCTGGTCAGACCGGAAGCAGGCGGAGGACACGACGCGACACGTCAGCCAACTCAAGGAGACCATTCGACCCTGGTCGGAGCTGAAACAACAGCTCGATGACGCGCAGGAGCTGTACCAAATGGCCAGTGAGGAGTCGGACGATACCTCACTGGCGGAGATCGTGCAGGAGATGATTGGTTTCTACACGCGGCTCGACGATCTGGAACTGCGCAACTTGCTCAATGAGGAGGACGATCGCAAAGATGCGATCGTGGAGCTCAATTCCGGTGCCGGGGGCACCGAGGCCGCCGACTGGACCGAGATGCTCATGCGACTCTACACCCGTTGGTTCGAGCGCTCTGGTTTCAACAGCAGGATTCTGGATCTTCAGCCCGGCGATGAGGCCGGCATCAAGTCCGCGACGATCGAGGTCACAGGGCTTTACGCTTACGGGTACCTGAAGGCCGAAGCCGGGGTTCATCGCCTCGTACGCATATCCCCGTTCGATGCCAACAAGCGCAGACACACTTCCTTCGCCTCCATGTTCGTTTTCCCTGAGGTTGACGAGATCCCGAACCTGGAACTGCGGGATGAGGACTTGCAGTACGACACCTTCAGAGCGGGCGGAGCCGGTGGCCAGCACGTCAACAAGACTTCATCAGCCGTAAGACTTACGCATTTGCCCACCGGGATCACGGTGCAGTGCCAGAATGAGCGCTCACAGTTCAAGAACAAATCGATGGCGTTGAAGGTACTCACGGCCAGGGTGTACCAGCACTTCAAGAGTGAGGAGGACAAGAGGCTCGAGGCGGTCGAAAGCACGAAGAAGAGCATCGACTTCGGCAGTCAGATTCGGTCCTACGTCTTTCACCCCTACAAGATGGTCAAGGATCACCGTACTTCGCATGAAACCGGCAACGTCCAGGCCGTCATGGACGGCGACATCGACGGTTTCATCAAAGCCTACTTGACGCACGGTCGTTGAAAGGCCTGCCTTGACCTACGAGCTGTTCATCGCCAGACGCTATCTGCGGTCCAAGCAGAACGCCGGGTTCTTGTCCTTCATCGCATTCATCGCGGTGGGAGGCGTCATTCTCGGTGTAGCCGCCCTGGTCATCATGCTGTCGGTTACTAACGGGTTCTCGGGAGAAGTCAAGAGCCGCCTGATCGGCATGGACGCGCACGTGGCCGTGAAAAAGTGGCACGGCGAACCCATCGAGGCGTATCGCGAGGTGATGGCGCGTCTGGAGGCCGATCCGCAACTCACCGGGTCCGCTCCGATCGTGAAAGGGAAAATGGTGTTGTGGGCGGAGCACGAACAGGACGGCGCCCTGATATGGGGTATCGAGCCCGAGACGTTCGGCACGGTTTCGGATTTGCCCGAGCATCTTTACCTCTCTGACAACCAGATCAACTTCGATCCTCTCGACGGGGGCAGGCTCCCGGGAATCGTGCTCGGACAGCAATTGGCCAGCCGGCTCAGGACCGGACCTGGCCAGAACGTGTACCTGCTCACCTTCCCAAGCAGTGATGTGGAGGAAGTGGCTCTGATGGGATTGAAGCCAAAGGTCCATCCCTTCGTGGTCACGGATCTGTTCCAGAGTGGCATGTACCACTATGACGACAAATTTGGCTTCATCTCTCTCGCCGCCGCTCAAAATGTGCTCAAACTGGGGGATGCGGTAACCGATATCCATCTGCGCGTCGCCGACCTAGACGAGGCGCCGGCGATTCGAGAGCGATTGAGTGAAGAGCTCGGCTACCCGTACCGAGGCACCGACTGGACGAAACAATTTCCCGAGCTCTTTCGTTGGATGGAGCTGGAGAAGTGGGTCATTTTCATCGCTCTGAGTTTGATCATCCTGGTTGCCTCGTTCAACATCATGTCGATCCTGACCATGTCGATCTTGATCAAGACGCCCGAAATCGGCATCCTCAGAGCCATGGGCTCCAAGGCCAGGAGTGTCAGGCGCATCTTCGTCTACCAGGGTCTGTTCATCGGAGTTTTCGGCACTGCCCTCGGTTGCACTGTCGGCTACCTGGTCTGCTGGATGCAGGACCGCTTCGATTTGATCGCCATCCCCAGCGACATTTACATCATCAGCAATCTGCCCGTGGACATGCAGCTGCTGGATTTCCTGCTGGTGTCCGTCGTCAGCCTGACCATTTCGCTGCTGGCATCGGTGTACCCGGCTCGCAAGGCGGCCGCCCTGCAACCGGTCGAAGCGATCCGATATATTATGTAGGGAGAGAGCGTATCGAAATCAGGGATAAAGCCAGCGGGGTTGAGCTCGTGCTGGAAGCGCACAACATCAGCAAAAGCTACAAGTCGGGCGTCGAGGACCTGCCGGTGCTGAGCAACGTGAGTCTGCAGTTGGCACGGGGGGAGCTCGTTGCCGTAACCGGCGCTTCCGGTGTCGGCAAGAGCACGTTGTTGCACATTCTCGGCACACTCGATCGGCCGAGCCACGGTGAGCTCCAAATAAGGCAAACGGATGTTCTGGATCTTCCAGATGACGATCTCGCCGAGTTTCGCAACAGGCACATCGGCTTCGTGTTCCAGTTTCACAACCTCCTGCCCGAGTTCACGGCCATCGAGAATGTGATGCTTCCGGCCATGATTGCAGGGCAGTCGATGCCTGACATACGCGACAAAGCACTAGATCTGCTCTCCCGAGTGGGGTTGGAGGCTCGCTTGCATCACCGCCCTGGAGAGCTCTCTGGAGGCGAGTGTCAGCGCGTGGCCGTGGTTCGTGCCCTGGTCATGGAGCCTCTTATTGTCCTAGCCGATGAGCCATCGGGCAACCTCGATGCTGAGACCAGCATGCGCCTCCACGACATGATAATAGAATTGGCGCAATCAG
Source organism: Candidatus Latescibacterota bacterium (assembly GCA_965248265.1). Taxonomy (GTDB): domain Bacteria; phylum Latescibacterota; class UBA2968; order UBA8231; family UBA8231; genus CBDFJF01. The sequence goes on along the minus strand of CBDFJF010000001.1, from coordinate 2,598,275 downwards.
AGAATCAGACTTTCCTGATCATGACACACGACCACGAACTGGCTTCCCGATTCGATCGCAGCGGTCGCATCGAACAAGGCCGATTGCTCTTGAACTGACGCCAACCACCATGAAATGTGAATCATGCAAGCAGGAGGAGGCGACGGTCCTTCTCACCAAAATCTCGGCTGATCAGAAGCGAGCCCTCCATCTGTGTCCCAGCTGCGCTTCTCAGGTAGCCCACGGTACCAGCACGGGTGCTCAACCATCCGCGGCCGAGGTGGAAGTGGCGCCAGAAAAAAAGAAGCCCGAGGCCAAGGCGTCGAATGCCGTGACCGGTCATCTACCGAATACGGGCAAGGCATCGGATAAAACATGTTCCGGGTGCGGTATGACCTATCGGCAGTTCCGCAAGAATGGCCGTTTTGGGTGTGACGACTGTTACCAGGCTTTCAGCGAGGAGCTCCAACGCCTCATGAAGCGGATCCATGGAGCTCAGGTGCATGTAGGCAAGCGGCCTTGTGCTGCGTCAGCTGTCGAGCAGGATCCGACGCCAGAGGCCACCAGCGGTGCAGTGCTGGCCATCGATGATCTGGGTGAATTGAGGGCCGAGCTCGAGAAGGCGGTGCAAGCCGAGGCCTACGAGCAAGCTGCGGCTCTACGTGATCGCATCGGCCAACTGGAGGCGGCAGCGAGTGATCCTGACCCGGAGGACAGTCGATGAGGTCGCCGCGATGAAGCTCCAATCCCTGGTCACGAGCGCGCCGAGCTGGTTGAGCGGAGAAGATGATGCCGCCGGAATTGTGATCAGCTGCCGCGCTCGCTTGGCGAGGAACGTCTCGACCTACCCATTCGGTGCCAGGATCACCGAAGAGGAGCAGGCGCAGGTCATCGCCTCCGTCCTCGCCGCCGCCAAGGGCTGCAAGCACATGAGCGCGGCCACCTTCTACAACATGGAACTGCTGGACAAGAACGAGCGTCGCCTGCTCGTGGAACGCCATCTGATAAGTCCCAACCTGGCTGACGCCAAAGGTCAACGGGGAGTGCTCTTCAACAGTGACGAGTCGCTCAGCGTCATGATCAACGAGGAGGACCACCTTCGGATCCAGTCGATTTCGCCCGGGCTCCAGGCGGGTGCCGCCTGGGAGAGGGTCAACGCCCTCGACGACGAGTTGGCACTCAATCTGGAATGCGCCTACAGCGACGACCTCGGTTTCTTGACCGCTTGTCCTACCAACACCGGGACCGGGCTGAGGCTATCCGTACTGATGCATTTGCCGGCCTTGGTGCTGACGGAAGACATGGAACGAGTTTTGCAGGGATTGAGCCAGATGTCCTTCACGGTCAGGGGAGTGTACGGTGAGGGAACCAATGCGGCGGGAAATTTGTTTCAGGTATCGAACCAGTCGACCCTGGGACAGTCCGAACAGGAGATCGTGGACGGCCTTCTCGGGGTCGCCCGAAAGCTCGTAGAATACGAGCGCGACGGTCAGGAAGCGCTCCTGGCGGAAGCCCGCTCACAAGTCGAGGATAAGGTCTGGCGTGCACTGGGACTCCTGTCGAACGCTCGAGTGTTGAGCAGCCAGGAGTTCATGAATCTGCTCTCTGCGGTGAGGTTGGGCTTGAGCCTTTCCCTCATCAGCGGCCTCCCGTCCAGGTTCGTGAATCAACTCATGATTGTAACTCAGCCCGCGCATCTACAGGCGGAAGCCGGGCAGAGGTTGGAACCGGATGAGCGGGATTCCAGACGCGCGACCATCGTTAGAAGGAAGCTCGAGGAAGCCGACGCACATGGCCGGGGGGCTGCTTGACAACGTCTGGGGCTTTTGGTAGGTTCAGATTCTGGGTCAGAATAGTCGTAACACAGGTCTTTCCAGGTACTTGCGCGAAAAAAACGCACTGCCGTGCCGCCGCCGCACGATGGTGGGACCAGGACATATAGGAGGTCTTCGGGGATGAACAACATGTTCACTGATGGTGTGAAGCGGGTGATGCAGTACGCGCGTGAGGAATCGGCGCGACTCGGGCACAATTACATTGGCACGGAGCATTTACTGCTCGGCATCATCAAAGAGGGCAAAGGCAAGGCGGTCAACGTCCTCACGAACCTCGGACTAAACCTGGAAACGGTTAAGCAATCCGTCGAAGACTACGTCGCCACCTCGGGTGGCACGATGACGATCGGCGAAGTCCCGTTCACTCCTCGTGCAAAGCAGATCCTGGAAGTTGCGGCCAACGAGGCCAAAGAGATGAAGACCCAGTTCGTCGACGTCGAACATCTCTTGCTGGCCTTACTCAAAGACAAAGAAGGTGTGGCAGCCCAGATTCTGGCTGCGTTTGGTGTCGACTACAAGACGGCCATGGAGGAAACGCTGGCCGTGATAGAGGGAAAGTCGACGGGGGGACAGAAAGAGAAGGGCAAAAAGAGCAAGACCCCTTTCCTGGATCACTTCGGTCGCGATCTGACGCAACTTGCCCGCGAGGGAAAGCTCGATCCAGTCATTGGACGTGAGAAGGAAATCGAGAGGGTTACGCAGATACTGAGCCGGAGAAAGAAGAACAACCCCATCCTGATCGGGGATCCCGGTGTCGGCAAGACCGCGATCGTCGAAGGGCTTGCGCAGAGAGTGGTCGAAAAAAGGGTGCCCCAGATTCTGCTGGACAAGCGACTGGTGACGCTGGATATGGGTGGGGTCGTGGCCGGGACGAAGTACCGTGGACAGTTCGAGGAGCGTATCAAGGCTGTGCTGAACGAGCTTCAGCAGAACCCGGATGTCGTGATTTTTATTGATGAACTGCATACGATCGTGGGCGCCGGCAGCGCCGAAGGTACGCTCGACGCATCCAACATGTTCAAGCCTGCCCTTTCCAGAGGAGAGTTGCAGTGCATCGGGGCGACCACTCTGGACGAATACCGCAAGTACATAGAGAAGGACGGAGCCCTGGAGCGCCGCTTCCAGACCATCATGGTGGATCCTCCATCGGTCGAGGACACCATCGAGATCGTCAAGGGTCTGCGCTCGAACTACGAGTCACATCACCTCGTCAAATTCCCTGATGATGTGATCGCCTACTCGGTCAAGCAGGCCGATCGTTACATCAATGATCGTTATCTTCCAGACAAGGCCATCGATGTCATCGACGAGACCGGTTCACGGGTCCATCTGGCGCGATTGAGTCCGCCCGAGGAGATCGGCAAGCTCGAGTCGGAGATACAGGAAATCGACCGGCGTAAGCTGGAGTGTTCCGAACGCCAGGAGTTCGAAGAGGCGGCGAATCTGCGAGACCAGGCGCACACGTTGCGTGAGAAGCTGCAACAGAGACGGCGGGCATGGGAGGAAGAGGTACGCAACGAGATCGTGGAGGTCACGGAGGAAGACATCGCCGAGGTTGTATCGAGTATGTCCGGCGTGCCGATCCAACGGCTGGCCACGAGCGAGACCGAGCGGCTGTTGGGCATGGAGGATGAACTCAAGACCCTGGTCGTGGGCCAGGAACCTGCCGTCTCCATCATATCGAAAGCGATCCGCCGCAGCAGAGCAGGACTTCAGGATCCCAAGCAGCCGATCGGTTCTTTCATCTTTCTCGGTCCAACGGGAGTCGGAAAGACCTACCTCGCCAGAAAACTTGCCGAATTCCTGTTTGGCGAGGAAGACGCCCTGATCACCGTCGACATGTCCGAGTACATGGAGAAGTTCTCCGTATCTCGCCTCATCGGCGCGCCTCCCGGATACGTCGGTTTCGACGAAGGCGGACAGCTCACCGAGCGCGTCCGTCGCCGTCCTTATTCGGTCGTATTGCTGGATGAAATCGAGAAGGCGCACCCCGACGTCTTCAATATTCTGCTGCAGATCCTGGACGAGGGCCGCCTAACAGACAGTACCGGCCGCAAGGTCGATTTCCGCAACACCGTCATCATCATGACCTCCAATGTCGGTAGCCGCGAAGTGGGTGAGGGCGGGGTACTCGGTTTTCAGAACGCGGACTCCGAGACCTTCCAGCTTCAACTGGACAACAAGATCACGGACGCGATGAAGCGGACATTCAATCCGGAGTTCCTGAACCGGATCGACGACACCGTCATCTTCCACGCCCTGCGCAAGGAAGACATCGTCGGCATCGTCGACATTGTTCTCACCGAGTTCAAGAGCCGCCTCGAGCCACAGGACATCAAACTGCGGATCACTCCGGGCGCCAAGAACCTGATAGCAGAGAACGGTTTCGACCAGCGCTTTGGTGCCCGCTATCTCAAACGCACGATCCAGAAATTGCTGGAGGATCCTCTCGCCGAAGAGATTCTTCAGGGGCGCTTCGCGGACGGCAGCCGTATTCGGGTGACCAAAAAGGCCGACGCCCTCGTCTTCGACGATGAGCGTGACTCCAATGAAGCAGTCGATGAGAAGGAAGAAGAGACCGCCACCCAGTAGGCGACTCAGCTCCATCAACAGACAAAAGGTATTGATGAGACAGGTTCTTCGGACTCTGGCGCTGCTTGCAGTCGCCGCAGTTATGGGGATGGGTCTGTACGCCCGCCCCGTGGAGGCGCAGCCCAAGGTATCCTCGATCGAAATCGAGGGCGAGCTCCGCAAGGTGGCCAAGTCGCTCATTCTAACGACGATGGGATTGAACCCCGGGGTCGAACTATCACAGGAGAATGTACAGGAAGCTGTGCGCGCCCTGGTCAATCTCAATGTGTTCGAGGATATCCAGCTGTACGCCGAAGAGGACGAGAGCACGGGGGACGTCCGGCTGATCGTGGTCGTGGAGGAGTATCCGGCCATGGAGGGTCTGCGCTTCAAGGGCCACAAGAAGATGAAAGAAAAAGAGATGAAGGAGGCCCTGAATCTCGAACCAGGCCAGCTGATAGCACCCAGAGACATCGCCCGCGGTCGGCAGAAGATCCAGGACCTCTACAAAGACAAGGGGTATTTACGGGCTGAGGTGGTCGGCCAGTTGTTCGAGGCCGAAGACGAGGGGATGATGTTCCTTCAGTATGACATCAAGGAAGGCGAGAAGGTCAAGATCCAGAGCATCCAGATTGCCAACAATCAGGCATTCGATGATGGCCAGATCACCAAGCACATGGAGACGAAGGAAAAGCGCTGGTGGCGCAAGGGTGAGTTCGATCGCGACGCCTACGATCTGGATAAACAGAAGATCGTTGCCTTCTACCGCAGCAAGGGGTACCAGCAAGCCGCTATCACCCGAGACAGTGTCTACTACGACGAGAGTCGGAAAAATCTTTTCATCGACATCGAGGTTGAGGAGGGTCAGCAGTACAGGTTGGGGGATGTAGTGTGGCAGGGAAACACACTCTTTGAGAATCGAGAACTCGACAAACACGTGACCATCGACAAAGGCGACGTGTTCGGCATGTCATCACCTGAGCTGGCCTACTTGGTGTCGAACGCCTACCGGGAAAAGGGGTATCTCGATACCCAGGTGATTCCCCGGGAGCTGGTCCACGGGGACAGCATCGATGTCGAGTTTCAGATCTTCGAGGGGGACCCCTTCCGAATACGGCGCATAGAGATTCAGGGAAATGTGCGCACACGGGAGAAGGTACTGCGCCGCGAAATCGAGCTGCGCCCCGGGGCGATCTACCAGCAGAGCGAGTTGCAGGAGAGCCAGCGCCGTCTCTACATGCTCGGGTTTTTCAAGGACGTCCAGGTTCGCGACGAGTACAGTCAACTCGTCGGTGACCGCTCCGTGGATCTGATCTTCCAGGTCGAGGAGCAGCGGACCGGGTCGGTTTCCGCCGGAGCCGGGTACAGCGATCGAGACCGCCTGGTGGGAACGATGGGATTACAGATCCCGAATTTCCGTGGCAAGGGGCAAAATCTTGATTTCAGCTGGGAATTCGGCAGCCGCAGGACCCAGTTCCTGATAGGCTTCACCGAACCATGGCTCCTCGATACCCCCACGAGCTTCTCATTCCGGGTGTTTACCCTGAACCAGCAGTATTTCGACAGCTTCGACTTTCACAGGAACTCGGTCAGCGTTCGGCTCGGGCGCCGCCTCAAGAAACCTGCGTACTCGTCCGTGTCGCTAGCGTATCAGCTGCGGGATGAGCGCTACAGCGATTTCTCGCCCAGCTACATCGATCAGCAAGACGATCCCCGTTTTTCGTCCCGTACTACGAGTAGTCTGGAGCTGACTTTCCGCCGCGACACCCGAGACTTTCCACAGTTCCCGACCAAAGGCACGGTAATCTCCTACTCTCCGGAGGTGGCCTCGTCCTTTGTCGGTGGCGATGTCGACTTCCACAGGCACGAGCTGAATTTCAACTACTACCGTCCGAGTATGTGGAAGTTCGTCTTCGCATTCGAGTCGAAGTACGCACTCATAGACGGGTTTTCCGATTGGGACGATGACCACCTTTCGTTCTGGGATCGTTTCACTCCAGGTGGTGTCGATTGGTGGGATGGTCAGGTCCGCGGCTACCGTGACGCTTCCCTGGGGCCGCGCGGTGACCGCAACGAACTGATCGGCGGGCGCTCTATGATGACGTTCAACATTGAATACCGCTTTCCGATCACGGAGCGTCAGGTCGTAGGCTTGGCTTTCGCCGATGCCGGCAATGCCTGGGCAACCATTCCCGACACCAACCCGTTTGAGCTGCGTCGCTCGATCGGTGTTGGGTTCAGGGTGATCACCCCGATGCTGGGCATGATCGGCTTCGACTTCGCGTACGGCTTCGACCGTGAAGAAGTAGACGGACAGCGGCCCGGCATGATCACACACTTCCAGTTCGGTCCAAGATTCTTCTGATTCTCGCGACCGCCCGTCTCGACACTCAGCCGGCGCACCCTTAATTTCGTCCACCACATCCCTCCACCCCCTCTATGATTGTCGCGAGGAGGACGGCCCGTGCCTCACTGGTCTGCCCGCTTCGCCGGTACACTCCGACCGAGGAGACCAACTGATGATGAGAAGGACCACCGTCACTGTGGCCATGACCGGGTTGATGCTCTGTGCTGTTTCCTCCACCGTTAGCGCAGAGCAGAAACTGGGGTACATCGATTCTCAGGTGTTGCGCGAGAAGCTGCCCGAGTTCAAGGACGTTCAGCGCAAACTCGAACGTCTCGAACAGCAGTACACCCAGGAGGCGACGGACAGGCAGAGCAAGCTCTTGAGAATGCAGGAAGATTTTCGCAAACAGGAGTTGCTGATGAGCGAAGCACGCAAGGCTGAAATGCAGGAGCAATTCGACGACAGCGTGCGCCAGTTACAAGAGTTCACTCAGCAGAAACTGGGTCCCAACGGAGAGCTCTTCCGCAAGAACATGGAGCTGTCGTCACCGATCTTCGACAAGATCAACAGTGCGCTCGAAGTCCTGGCCAAAGAGGAATACTATGACTTCATCTTCGATGTGGCGGCTGGAGGGGCGATCGTGTATGCCGATCCAGAGAAATTCAACCTGACGGACAAGCTGATAGAGAAGCTGGAGGAACTGAAGAAAGAGCAGGAGAAGGCGAAGCAGTGAGCGAAGACTCCGACCAGGTAGCCATCGACATTGAGGGAATAAAGCGGCTGATCCCTCACCGTTACCCCTTCCTCTTCGTCGACCGTATCGTGGAACTCGTGGCCGGCGAACGGATTGTCGGCATCAAGAACGTGAGCGCCGGTGAGCCGTTTTTTGAGGGCCACTTTCCCCAGTATCCCGTCATGCCTGGCGTGATCATTCTGGAGGCGCTGGCTCAGACCGGAGCCCTGATGATGTTGTCGGTCGACGACGATGACGATAATGGAGACAAGATTCCGTTCTTCGCCGGCGTGGACAAGGTCAAGTTTCGCCGCCAGGTCGTACCCGGAGACCAACTGCGTCTGGAATTGACCGTCCTCAAGCAGCGCTCAGGAACCTGCCGTCTGCAGGGGAAGGCGTTCGTTGACGGTGAGCTGGCCGCTGAAGCCGAGATTCTTGCGGTAATCAGAGCGGTAGGGGAGGATTGAGCGCGGGGCGTGAGGGCCTGTGTTCACACGTCGCTGTGGATCTATCAACCGAGTCCGGCATGCTCAAGCCGGACTCGGTTTTTTCTTGCGCCTGATGAGGCTCTATTTCAGCAGCGTCATTCTCCCCGTCTGCTGGAACGCGGGAGTGCTCAGGCGATAGAAGTAGATACCGCTGCCGACGCGGTGATTGTGCTGATCCCGTCCGTCCCAAACAGCGCTGTAGAAACCGGCTGGGTGCTGCTGGTCGGACACCAGGGTGCGCACATGCTGACCGAGCACGTCGTAAACCTTCAACTTGACGGCGGCCGGAATCGGCAGTGAATAATTGATATGCGTTGACGGATTGAAGGGATTGGGGTAGTTGGTCCCGAGAAAAAACTGCTCCGGGAGCAGCTGGATAGAACGGACTTGACGCACCCTGCGTACCGTCTCGTCCTGACCGCCCTTAACAAAGGCCTGACGCAGCTCGAAGTACGCCTGGTCAGCTGTCGCCGCTCCCCCCGTTCCCAACGTTTCGAAGGAAAGCTCCGCCAACAGGCCGTGGCCGGACACTGGCTCACCGTCGACGAGGCCGTTGCCAACGAGCAGCTCGCCCTTGCGTTGTTGCAGGATGCCGAACAGCGGTGCACTGCCGCCTTGTGACTCCAGCAGCGGGCCAGCCCCGGGTTGTGCTTTGGTGAATCGCACGAGGCGTGGGTCATAACCGACGACCAGACCGTAGGCCTCCAGATCCCGCACGTGATCCGCCCACACGCGAACGGTGATGCGCTCGGTCTCGGCACCGGTTCTCGACGATATACCACCCTGACTCACGGGAGCGCTGCTGCGCGCTTCCAGCCACAGTTGTGCCTCCTCGTCGGCCACCTGTGCGTGGGCCCAGATCTTACCCGATGTAGCGTCGGCGCCGAAGTTGTCGACGAAGATGAAGAAGTCGTCGAAGTCAACGGTCCCGTCGTTGTCCAGATCGAAGACAATATCGTCACCGGAGACCTCGTCACCGAAGACGTCAATGAAATCGAAGAAATCGTCGAGGGTGACCTTGAGATCACCGTTGAAATCGGCGACCTGAGCAACTGCAACCGCCGCGAACTCCTGCGGGTCCGTCCAGGGGCCAATCAGGGCGCCCTCGAGTGCCCGTACGCGCCAATAGTAGGTGGAGCCTTCCACCAGGTCGCGGGTGATGGTCCAGGTGGTAATGCCGTCGCTGTCCTCGGCTATGCCGGATTCCGAGTCGGACACGTTCGAGAAGTCCGCCTCCGTCGACACCTGCACGGTGTAGGTCAGCGAGGCGTCGGCCACAAAGGGCTCGGCATTGGCGAAGCGGAACGTAGGCCGCAGAGCACCAGCCTGAGACAGGTCAGCCGGTGTCGACGGGGCCGCGGTCGAAGCCGGGGTCACCGTGATCGTCGTGGATGCATCCGAGTCGTTGTCGGAGCGGTCTACGGCTACAACACGATACTCGTAGGTTGTCAGGTTGGTCAGCCCCAAATCGGTGTAGGAGGGGTCCTCGAGACCGGAGGCGATGGCGACGAAGGAGCCTGTGCCAGCCACGCGGCGCTCCAGGCGATAGCCAGCAAGATCCAGCTCGTCATTGCTGTCCCAGCTGATTACGGCCTGTTCGGAGCCCGCAATGCCAGCCAGGCTGGCCGGTACCGCCGGTGGAGTGACGTCGGCGGTTGCCAGTGTTGTGAAGCTGGATTGAGACGATTCTGTCGGTGAGTTGTTGGCGCGGTCGATGGAGCCGACGGTGTAGTAATAGGTAGTCGCAGCGACCAGGTTGGTCAACGTGATTTCGTGCTCGGTCACATCCGTGACGTCACCGACCGTGGAGGTCAGCAACCCCGAAATGGTCCCGAAGTCGACGAAGCTGTCGGCGAGCTCATTCGTTTCCCAGGTCAGGATGGCAGAAGTCTCGTCCTCTTCCACCTGAATGTTGGAGATCGACGGTGACGTGAGGTCAGGCGCTGCATCGGTGCTGAAACTCAGCAGAGTCGATTCCGTAGGTCCATTGTTGCTCAAATCAGTCGAGCTGACCTGGTAGAAGTAGGTAGTCGAAGCTTCCAGATTGGTCAGCGTGATGCCGTGATCGGTTTCCGTTTCCGGCAGCGTGCGAATGAATCCCAGCTGCGTATCCGTGCCAAATGTGACCTCGCCGGTGGTCTCCTCGTCCGTCGTCCATTGAACTGTGGCTGAATTGTCGTTCTTGTAGGAAATCGACGGGGTGCCGACGATGCCGGGTGCAATCAGGTCGATTTCCGGGTCGGTCGTGAATACCGCCTGCGCCGACTGCGTGGCGCCGTTGCCGGATGCGTCCGTGGAGGCCACGATGTATTGGTAGGTGGTCCCCGATGTCAGCCCCGACAGGGTGATCTTGTGACTCGTCTCGCTGGTACCGGAGGTCTCCTGCTCATCCAGGCTCTGCGTGCCAAACTCGATGTCGCTGTCGGCAGGCTCGTCCGTCGTCCACTCGACGATCGCCGTATCGTGTGTCTTCGACGACACCGTCGGACCGCTCAGAATCACCGGGAACTGAGTATCGGGAATGTTCGTCGTCGTGAAACTGCCACCGCCTCCGGGTGGCTGCAGAGCTGACGTGGCCTTGCCTACGACATCGCCCGAGCCAGTGAACGTGCCAGAGACGCCATTGGCTCCAGTGTATTCGACGCGAAATTGATACTCGATACCTCCTTCCAGACCAGAAAGTACGATACTGTGTCTGTGATTGAACAACCCATCCGAGAACTCGAATTCATCCGGGGTGTTGAACGTCGACGCGGTGCCGACGAAGGCCGATGCCAGCGTCGGCACGTCATTGCCAAACTGAATCACGGCGACGACGTCATTGGCGAACACGCGCGGTCCCTCCACGAGTTCGGGCGCGAACAGATCATCCGCGCTGGGTGTCGTGAACTGCAGGTCCCGGCTCCATTGATCGTTGCCGTTGGAGTCGGTGGAGAAGCTGCGAATCCCCTCGTCATCCTCCAGTTCGAACTCGATCTTGTAGCGGTATAGCGTCTCTGGGTCGAGTGCTGTCAAGTTGATCTCATGGCGGGTACCCGTGACCCCGTCCGTTGTCCAGGAGAAGCGGGAGTCATCTTCTACCTCGCTGTCCTGGGTTACCTTCGCTGCCAACAACTCCTCCGTGGGGACGAGTCCGTAGAACACGATGGGCGCCACTGGAAGCGGGGTCTTGAACTTGATGACGGCGCTCTCAGGGCTCACCACCTTGAAAGGGATACCGGCGATGTTCAACGCCTTTCGTGCCAGACGCGTTTTGATCTGCTTGCTGAGCGAAAGGACGGCATCTGCGGTTGGCAGCGCTGCGGGGATCTCGCCCGACAATTCGGCGACGATGTCGATGACGTAGTCGGTTCCCGGATCCAGGGCGTCGATGGTGAACGTTGTCTCATCGGCTCCGTCCGGGTTGACTTCCCCCGTCTCCACGACGCCCCCGCCAACGGCGGAGATCGTGTAGTCCGTCTTAACCAGGCGGTTGGTAAAAAACTTGACGGTGAGGAACTTGCGTCCTCGTTGGATGTCGAGCCCGTGGGCAGCCAGTTTGCGCAGATCGGCCCCTCGCCGAGTGCGAAAGCGGACCATCTCCTGCGGGCTGGCGCGGCCGCTGAGTCCCGTGGACGAGATCGTCGCTTTGTAAAAGCTGTCCGCTTCCAGACCGGTGATCGGAACGACATGCTGACGCGCACGGAACTGCTTGACGATGATTTTAGCTTGCTCCAGCAGGGTCGAAAACTCCGGGAACGGATCGCCAAACGGGGTCGGCCGGGGAATGCCAAGGGCATCGCGCACTGTTAGTTCATCGGCCACCAGAATATCAATGCCCTCGGCCTCAAGTGTACGCAATGCCGCCAGCGCCTCGGGGGCCCGGTCCTGGAACGGCGGCTCGAAGTCGCCGTGCGAAGCCAGCACGGTGCCGTCCTGCGTGATCTGGTCGACGGTGACGATGTCGTCCAGACCTTGGTCGCGGGTGCCCCAGGTGACGATAGCGCTCCGATCAGTCACTTCAACATCCACGTCGAAGATCTTGTTCGGGGAATCGAGGAGCGCCACGACGCCGAACTTGCCCGGATCGAAGCGCCGGATGTCTTCGTCATCTTCCGAGACGGCAACCCGGACTGAAATCACGGAAATGGCTTTGGGTTCGTTGCCGATCTCCTGAATCAGCCGGAAGATCATTCTCCCCAGAAAGCCCCCACCTGATGTGTCGGCATTCCCCCCGGACAGGGTACCACCACCGGATGCCACTTGGACACCATCCTCCTCCAGTACCGAACCGGAGGCGACGAAATTTTCCTGGTCGGCTGGGTGATTTCCAGGCTCGAATGCGACGAACTCAAAGAAGGCTGGGTCGAAGATTGCCCGAATGCGGGTTTGCCGGACCTCTGAGGTGCCCTCCACCTTTATGCCAATAACAATGAGGTCATCAACCTGCGGATTCTTGACCCTCTTCGGGCTCACGATGGACGGGCGGAAGCCCTGATTGCTGCCTCCATCAGCCTGGTCTGCCCACAGGAAAAGGGACGCGGTCATCAGGGTGAGAGAAAGCCGCGAGATTGGGAATTTGGGTGCCATGAACATTGGATTATCCTCTTGTAAGACGGTCCCCTGGGTATAGGATCGTCGCGTACCAGGACCATTCTCAAGGGTCGCAATATACGGACGGACGCTGGGACCATACAGGCCCGTTCCTATAGTATGGCAAGATTTCCTCCGGGCGCTGTGAGTCATATCACCTGAGGGGCCAATTGGTGCCCTGTGCAACCCGGCGACCGGATTGACCCTTGATCGCCCCTATCTGCTTGCCTGGCGCCTCAGCAGGCTCTATCGTTTTGATAGACAAACAGGCCGTCCCCTCGAGGCTACACGGATTCCGTCTCCGGAGCGAGGTCAATCGGAGCGAGATTAATCGGAGCAATCCATGGCATCACTCAAACATGTGGTGGAAGCTCAACAGTTCGATCGAGATTTGATGGCTGAGATCTTCAGTGTAGCCAGAGAGATGGAGGATGTAGTCCAACACTACGGGTCCAACATCCTCAGCCGGCGGATGATGGCGACCCTGTTTTATGAACCCAGTACGCGAACACGGCTCTCCTTCGAGTCCGCGATGAAGCGCCTGGGTGGAGACGTGCTAACGACGGAAAGCGCTCAGGAGTTTTCGTCAGCGGCCAAGGGCGAGACTCTGGAAGACACCATTCGAATCGTCGCTGGGTACGCTGACATCATCGTGCTGCGTCACTTCGAAAGCGGGGCCAGCAAAACTGCTGCGTCCGTGTCCCCCGTTCCCATCATCAACGCCGGGGACGGCGTTGGTCAGCATCCAACGCAGGCGTTGCTCGACATGTACACGATCCAGCGCGAGTTGGGCAGGGTGGATGGCGTGCGGGTGGCGATGGTCGGCGATCTGGCCAATGGCCGTACGGTACGCTCGTTGTGCTATCTGCTATCGAAGTTCGAAGATTCGAAGATTTTCTTCGTATCGCCCCCAACCGTGAGAATGGGGGATGACATAAAGGAGTACCTGACTCGCCAGGGTGTGGAACATGAAGAGGTTGAAGACCTCGCCCTGGTCGCGCGCGAGGCGGATGTCATTTACCAGACGCGGATACAACGCGAGCGATTCGGCGATCGCTTGCAAGAGTATGAGCAGGTGCGCGGCCAGTACATCATCAGCAAGGCCATCCTGGACTGTATGAGAGAAACCGCCATCGTCATGCACCCCCTTCCGCGAGTTGATGAGATCATTGCCGAGGAAGTCGACCCCGATCCCCGTGCGGCCTACTTCCGTCAGGCACACAATGGCCTCTACGTCCGTATGGCCCTGTTGCGCATGTTGCTCGTGTAGGTCCGGGCAGGCAACATTGTTGACGAGTGCGTACTGTCCCGGTATATTGTGCGCTGCTTGGACAATTGGATTAACGACATCAGATAGCGACCTCACCGGAGTACTGCGCGAACGGACGATATCGATGGCATCGAGTAAGGGTAGAGAGAGAGAGAAAGAGTTGCGTCGCCGCCGCAAACGTCGCAAGGAGCGGCTCAAAGCCCGTATTCGTGATGCCAAGGCTGCGGGAAGACGACGAAGTTGATGTGTTGACGGCCGATGCGATCGGCGGGGCCTGATCTAACGGGTTTCACAATCATAGAAACCCACAGGCTAACCCACAGAGAAGCCCATAGTAGCATGGAAACGAGCGGGTGCAATATGCCCCCGCTTTTTTTATTTTCTCACGGGCACACCTGTCTCAGGTCGAACATCCCATGACCGAGCCCCTACGCGTCGCTGTCGCCGGCGCCAGTGGTATAGGCAAACACCACGCCAAATGGTTTGCGGCAGCCGGATGCGAAGTGGTCGCCTTCTGTGGCAGTAGCGAGACGACGGCCCGGGCGACAGAGTCCGTACTTGCGGACTTGTTCGGGTTTGGTGGCCGGGCGTATTCAGACCTCCCCCAGATGCTCACACGTGAGTGTCCAGACATACTTGATGTCAGCACCCCGAACGAGTTGCATTTCGAATGTGCTATGGGTGGGCTACAGAGTGGGTGCCACGTGTTGTGCGAGAAGCCCCTGGTGTGGGGAAGCGATGTCAGTACGATGACCGCGCAGGCCGAGCAACTGGTGCGTGAAGCCCAGGAGCGCGAGCTGCTCTTTGCTGTCTGCACGCAGTACGCCACCGCCTTGCCACTTTATCACAGTTTTCACGCCGCCACACTCCCGATTTCGCCACCGATCAAACCCGCTGAAATAGCGCAATTCAATGCTGAGATGGAAACCCTGGCCAGGGGTCGACCTCGTTCGTCGCGGGACGTCTGGATCGACATGGCCCCCCATCCCCTGAGTCTCCTATTGTCCTGGTTGCCTCGGGGCCATATCCGAGAACAGTCTCTGGAAGTCCGCTTCGAGGGAGCCGAGGCCTCGGTGAAGTTCGAGTTCCAGCATCCCGAGGGCTGCTGCCTCGCAGACATCGTGGTTCGCGACAGCTCGGGAGGAACGCTTGCCAGGCGTTTCGGGGTGAACGGCCTCATCGTGGAATGCTCCGGACAGCTCGGAGCAACCGGTGAGTATGAATCTGTCCTGCGACGGGGATCGGTCGAACGCCGAGGGCAGGATTTCATGTCTCTGCTCATCCAACGGTTCATCGGCGCCGTCAGGAATCGTGCAGTGGAGTTTCCGACCGCCAACCACGCCGCGTTGAGCAATCTCAGGCTGCAGCTGCAAATCATGGAGGCGGCAAACGAATCGTGATCTGTCGTTCACTCCAGTCCAGGTTGAATGGATGGGGAGTGGTAGCTCTGCCGCTAGTCCTGTTGGGCGCGTTCGCTCTCCGGGTTTGGGGCATCGATTTCGGACTGCCAAACACGCTCACTCGGCCGGACGAGACCATGGTTGTGCATCGAGCTCTGGCCGTCGGGGCAGGCGATCTCAATCCTCACTTTTTTCGCTATCCCAGCCTGCATTTCTACGTGATGGCCTTTGTTTACGGTCTCTACTTTTTCGTGGGCCGCGCTACGGGTCGATTTGATGGCGTAGAGGATCTCCAGCACGAGTTCTTCGCGGAACCCAGCACGATCTTCATCGTTGGAAGATTGCTGACAGCCATAATGGGCACCGCTTCCGTTGCTCTTGTGTACGGCGTTGCGACAAGGTGGCGCGACCGTACCGCAGGAGTCCTGTCCGCCATATTTCTCAGCGTTGCCTTCCTCCATGTTCGCGATTCTCATTTTCTAACTCTGGATGTTCCAGCCACGTTCTATCTGCTGGTTGCGTGTCTGTTTGCCTGGCGTCAGTTCGATCAGCCCAAACCGAGGACGGCACTGCTTTGTGGTCTGTTTGTGGGGCTGGCAGCCTCCACCAAGTACAACACCGTTTTGATGGCCCCGACCATTCTCCTGGCGGTGTGGCTATCCTCGCCAAAGGACAGCAGCTTCAACGCGCGTTGGTCCCTACTGGCATTAACCCTAGCCGGAGCCCTCGGGGCCTTTATCGCTGGTTCACCCTACATCCTCTTGGATTTTTCCACGTTCGTCAGCGATGTGGCTGCGGAGGGCGGACAGTTCGGCGGCGGCCGTGCGGTCGACCTGGGCCGCGGATGGACCTATCACCTGCACACCAGTCTCGCCAGGGGTCTCGGGTGGCCGCTGTTGGCGGCCTCATTTTTGGGTTTGCTGCTCATGGCCCGGCGACGAACCAACCGAGATCTGGCCCTTTTGTGCGGATTGCTATCGTACTATCTGGTGGCAGGCAGCGGGAAGAGTGTCTACCTGCGCTACATGATTCCGATGGTACCACTGTTGTGTCTGGCGGCCGGCATTTGGCTGGCTGCGGTAACCCAGACGATCAGACCCGCCGTGCGGTCCTACGTACTACTCGCTGCAGGCCTATTGATTGCGCTACCCACGGCGTTCTCCTGCGTGCGCCACAACCAGTTGCTGTCCGGGCCAGACACGCGGCAACTCGCTACCCGCTGGATCACTGAGCACATTCCGGCTGGTTCGACACTCGCCCTTGCGGGGAGCGCGTACGGACATCCCCGCCTCAACCGATCTCGGCTCTGGTTGGAGCACGCCAGGGATGACCAGCGCCGCAGTGGTTTTGACGCAAACCGACTTGGTCTGATGCTGGCACTCAAGGATTATCCGGTCGAGCCCAGTTATTACGTTTATGAGCTTCGCCCGGACAATCCTCAGGGAATGCGTACAGTGTTATCTGAATGGCCAGCGCGGACATTGCGGAGTGCAGGTGTGGAATGGGTAGTAACACAGCAGCATCCGTTGGTATTCTCACAGCTGTCACCCGGTCTGAGTCAGTTGCTGGACCAACACGCAAACCTTGTGATTTCATTCGATCCCTTCGTGCCCGGTACCCCCGCGCCGCCGTTCGATCCAATCGACGCCTTCTATACACCGATCGGCGAGTTCTCCGCAGCCAGGTACAGTGGACCGATAGTCAGCATCTATCAGCTAAATACTTCAAGGAATTAACCTGTTGATTGTATTAGATTTAATACAGAATGACCCGGCCCATTCGCAATCCTCCGCTGGGTCACACTGTCCGGATACGACAGACACGCGAAATTTGGCCGATAAAGGAAAGAGCGGTTGCCGGAGAACTGAGGAATCCCAGAGAAAGCTGACCTTGTGCTTAGTGTCCATCACACTGTAGTCGATCCCACATCGTCATGACGATCCGTCTATCCCTGATCCTACTGCTGGCGTTCCACTCCGCAAGCGCCCAGTCCAATGGCCCAGGACTCTTCGCGCTGCGAAATATGCTTGATGACAAGAACGCGGAGATTCGCATCAAGGCGGCAGAAGGGCTTGCCCGGGTCGGCGGTCGCCAATCGGTTGTCATGCTTCGCAAAGGGCTGTCTGACAAGGACTTGGATGTTCGGATCGCCGTGGTCAAGGCCCTTGGCTTCGTCGGCGGAAAGGTCGCTCTCACCGTACTTTCCGAAGCCCTCAAGGACAAGGCGCCAGAGGTGAGATTGCGGACGGTGGACGCACTCAAGGACGCCGGTACCGTCAACAGCATCCCGATCATTCAAAAGGCCTTTGAGGATAAGGAACAGGCAGTGCGCATGGAGGCGGCGCTGGCTTTGCGCAAGATCGGTCACCGCAGCGGTGTTCCCGTCCTCACCAACGCAGCTCTGAACGACAAAAGTCCCCAGGTTAGAGCCGCTGCGGCTCGACATCTTGGCAAATTAGGTGTCAAGGATCCCCGTGCTGTCGGAGCTCTATCCCAGATTCTGGCCGACAAGGCACCGACGGTACGCATCAGGGCGGTGGAGTCGCTCGGTTTTCTCCAGCTACCCGCGGCGGTTGCCGTCTTGCAGCAAGCACTTGAGGACAAGGATCCCGGTGTGCGGATTCGTGCAACCGAGGTTTTAGGGCGAGTCCTCGCTAAGGAATTCGAGTAGGCTGGCGGAAACAGCACAGCTGCTCTTTTGAGCACTTGCCCTCGGGCGACTGAGTGCCTGGTCCGGCATGGCATGACGTGATATCCCTCTTGTATTGACAGTATTCCCCCAAGAGCATACTTTATACAATTACCTGCGGGTCTGTACGATCGTGGGTAAGTTTGTGTTCGGGAGAGTCGCAGCATTGCGACATTCGCCCGGTCCCGCTCTTTGAAAATCAAATAACGTGCACAGAGTCCCTGAGTCTGACTGAGGATGAGCGTCGGCATGCCGACGCTTTCAGCAATTGATTGATCAAGTTTTCGTTTGAATTATTCATACGGAGAGTTTGATCCTGGCTCAGAACTAACGCTAGTGGCGTGTCTTAGTCATGCAAGTCGAACGAGAAAGCCCTCTTCGGAGGGTGAGT
>CBDFJF010000001.1:0-2577500 GCA_965248265.1 Candidatus Latescibacterota bacterium | reverse complement strand
GTGCGTTGTACAAGCGGGGTTGTGGGGCACTGTTGGGCAAGGATACAGCCTTGCCGGAGAGTTACCAATCGACGTCATAGCCGAAGAGTTCTGGAAAGCTCTACCATAGAAGGTGACAGTCCTGTAGGCGAAATGGCAGTCGACTCTCTGAGCAGTGATCCCGAGTACCACGGGACACGAGAAATCCTGTGGGAATCAGGGGGGACCACCCTCCAAGGCTAAATACTCTCTTGTGACCGATAGTGAACTAGTACCGGTGAGGGAAAGGTGAAAAGTACTCCAAGAAGGAGAGTGAAATAGTACCTGAAACCGTGTGCCTACAAGCAGTCGGAGGGCGTCGCACCACCTCTGGTGGTGTCGCCTGACGGCGTGCCTTTTGCATCATGAGCCGACGAGTTACTGTCTGCAGCAAGGTTAACTCACTTTGTGAGGCAGCCGCAGCGAAAGCGAGTCTGAATAGGGCGTCTCAGTTACAGGCAGTAGACCCGAAGCCAGGTGATCTACCCATGGCCAGGATGAAGCGGGAGTAAAATCTCGTGGAGGTCCGAACCGGTGAATGTTGAAAAATTCTCGGATGAGCTGTGGGTAGGGGTGAAAGGCCAATCAAACCTGGAGATAGCTGGTTCTCCCCGAAATAGCTTTAGGGCTAGCCTCTTGGTATAGAGTCGTGGAGGTAGAGCACTGGATCGGCTAGGGGTCCTACCAGATTACCAAACCGAACCAAACTCCGAATGCCATTGACTTGTTCCAAGGGAGTCAGCTTGCGAGGGATAAACCCCGTAGGCAAGAGGGAAACAACCCAGACCGCCAGCTAAGGTCCCCAAGTGTGAGCTAAGTGATTGAAAGGATGTGAGATTGCTAAGACAGCTAGAATGTTGGCTTAGAAGCAGCCATCATTTAAAGAAAGCGTAACAGCTCACTAGTCAAGTGATCTCGCGCCGAAAATGTATCGGGGCTTAAGTTCACCACCGAAGCTGCGGAACGGAAGACTCTTCGGAGCCTTTCGTTGGTAGGGGAGCGTTCCATAGTAGGTCGAAGGCAGACCGTAAGGTCTGCTGGACGAGATGGAAGTGATTATGTCGGCATGAGTAGCGATAAGGCAGGTGAGAATCCTGCCCACCGAAAATCTAAGGTTTCCCGGGCCAGGCTCGTCCTCCTGGGGTTAGTCGGGACCTAAGCCGAGGCCGAAAGGCGTAGGCGATGGAAAACAGGCCAAAATTCCTGTACCACTTTTTATGCGTTCGAGCTATGGGGTGACGCAGAAGTGAAAGGTCAGCCAGCGACTGGAAATGCTGGTCCAAGCTTGTAGGAGGGCTGTCCAGGTAAATCCGGACGGCCACCAACTCTGAGAGGCGATGGGGAGCCGCTTAGCGGCATAAACTGACCCTAATCATGCTGCCAAGAAAAACCTCTATGTGAGTATGAAGGGTGCCCGTACCGCAAACCGACACAGGTAGATGAGGAGAGTATCCAAAGGTGTGCGAGAGAACCCTCGTTAAGGAACTCGGCAAAATGACCCCGTAACTTCGGAAGAAGGGGTGCCTCGAGTAGGTGAAGCCCTTCGCGGGTGGAGCCCAAAGGGGCCTCAGAGAAACGGGCTGGGCGACTGTTTACCAAAAACACAGGTCTCTGCTAAGCCGCAAGGCAACGTATAGGGACTGACACGTGCCCGGTGCTGGTAAGTTAAGAGGAGGGGTTAGGACGACCTTCGGGTCGTTCGAAGCTCTGAATCGAAGCTCCGGTAAACGGCGGCCGTAACTATAACGGTCCTAAGGTAGCGAAATTCCTCGTCGGCTAAAAACCGACCTGCACGAATCGTGTAACGACTTGGCCGCTGTCTCAACGAGGGACTCGGTGAAATTGTAGTTCCGGTGAAGATGCCGGATACCCGCGGCAGGACAGAAAGACCCCGTGAACCTTTACTATAGCTTGGTATTGGGTTTTGACACTGCATGTGTAGGATAGGTGGGAGGCTTTGAAATGGGGACGCTAGTCTTCATGGAGCCGTCCTTGAAATACCACCCTTGCCTTGTTAAGGCTCTAACCTTGGTCCTTGAATCAGGATTGGGGACAGTGCCAGGTGGGTAGTTTGACTGGGGCGGTCGCCTCCTAAAAGGTAACGGAGGCGCCCAATGGTTCCCTCAGCGCGGTCGGTAATCGCGCGTAGAGTGTAAAGGCATACAGGGAGCTTGACTGCGAGACTTACAAGTCGAGCAGGTGCGAAAGCAGGGCTTAGTGATCCGACGGTTGCGTGTGGAAGCGCCGAAGCTCAACGGATAAAAGGTACTCCGGGGATAACAGGCTTATCGCGCCCAAGCGCCCATAGCGACGGCGCGGTTTGGCACCTCGATGTCGGCTCAGCGCATCCTGGGGCTGGAGAAGGTCCCAAGGGTTTGGCTGTTCGTCAATTAAAGCGCTACGCGAGCTGGGTTCAGAACGTCGTGAGACAGTTCGGTCCCTATCCGCCGTGGGTGTAGGATATTTGAGGAGAGCTGTCCCTAGTACGAGAGGACCGGGATGGACGGACCTCTGGTCTACCAGTTGTTCCGCCAGGAGCATCGCTGGGTAGCTACGTTCGGAAGGGATAAACGCTGAAGGCATCTAAGCGTCAAGCCCACTCCAAAACGAGATATCCCGTGGGGTAACCCACCTGAAGGCCCCTCGAAGACTACGAGGTTGATAGGTTGCAGGTGGAAGCGCAGTAATGTGTGAAGCCGAGCAATACTAATTGGCCGTGAGGCTTGATCGATTTTTTTCACTTTAAGACTCCCGAAGGGAGTCTTCCTACACACAAGGGTAGTTTCTACAGGTGAATCCGTTATTCGTGAAGGCGAAGACTGGCTAACGCGAGTCTTCGTCGAGTTTTCCAGACCGGCTTTGATTGGCCGGTCTGGAAAACTCGCATCAAGGCGCATCAGATTGTTGATGCGGTTTGGCGACTTCAATTGAATATTGGTTTTTCCGGTGACTATAGCGGAGGGGCAACACCTCTTCCCATTCCGAACAGAGCAGTTAAGCCCTCCTGCGCCGATGGTACTGCTGGGGTCGCCCGGTGGGAGAGTAGGACGTTGCCGGGATTTATTCCGCCCGATTGCAAACATTCGTGATTGCAATCGGGCTTTTTTGTAAAAACGTGCCCTGATCACAACAATCGAATGGACTCGTGTAATCGACGCAGTTTCCCGAACTCCAGAAGACCGGGATGCTGGCGAATCATCTCTTCAAACTGCAGAAACCAGCGCTGAAAGTCCGGGTAACGGCAGTACCGAGCCATCGCCTTCTGCCGATGGAAATACCAGGGCTTGAACCCGGCGAAGTGGGTGCCACAGAGAACTTCCAGGTCAGGGTACCCATTCAGTCCGCTGAAGCGGATATCGATGTTTCGCCATTTGCCTGACCAGCGCATGGTCAGGTACTGCATGTCAGGCCAGTCAAACAGGTCTCCTACCAGGCGTTCGACCTCGGGCGTACGCACATCTCGCTGTATCTCCTCGAATTCCCTCATCGAAGGCTCGAGGACAAAGAGGGATCCGTTCAGCCCCATATTCTTTGGATCATTGCGGACGCGGTCCGTTATCTCCTTTGGGATGAGTTGCCCATGGGGACATATCGGGTCGTACAGCCGATGCCAAACCCACTTCCCCGTGGTTCGAGCCGCTCCTGTCTGCGTGTATCCTCCCGACTCGTCACTCTCAATCACGTGGTCCTTGCTTTCGTTCAGGATTCCGGCCGGCGGAGTGAGCTGAAAAAGGTGGTCGTAGCGCCGCAGCGGCAGTACATCGGCGTCGATGATGACCAGCTTTTCGAAGCAGCATCCGAGGTCTCCGTCCGACCCCAGGCGCAGGGCGTTGATGCGTGTGAAGAAATAGGGTCGGTCCTGTCGTTCCTGTCGGCGCGAATGGGGTACATAGAAAAGCTCAACCTCGACCACGAGGTCGAACACCGTTTCCAGTGCTTTCCTGGCATTCGAGCTCACCCCTTCAGATACCAGGCACACCAGCGCAGCGGCCGTTTGCTGTTGTCGCAGGCTGTGGCCCAAGGTCAACGCTCCGGGGACGTAGTTGTCATTGAGCATGACAAACGTCACGAAGGCGACTTTCTGCCCTTCTCCGTTTTCAGCGCGCTCAATCTCCGGAACGTCGAATGCGTCCCACAAAGTGGTCGGATGCGAAGGAGTCGATGTGCTCATGATTTTCGGGAATTTCTTGACTGTGAAAATTGGCCATTTTAGTTTAAGCTCGCTCAGGCAGTCAGCAAAATCGGCTTCGGTAATTTGGCGTCGAAATACAGCTACCTACACCAGCAACACACCAACAGTTTTAGGAGCATGTCATCGTGGCTCATACAACAGAACAGGTCAGAAACTCCGCCCTGACCGGCCATAGTGGCTCGGGAAAAACCTCGCTCGCGGAAGCCATCCTCTATCGTACCGGCAGGCTCAACAGGTTGGGCCATGTTTTGGAAGGCAATACCGTCTGCGACTACGATCCGGAGGAAATCGAACGTCAGATCTCCATACGGACGGCGATGATAACGACAGAGCATGACTCACATCATTTCAACATGATGGATACACCCGGCTACGCCGATTTTCTATCTGATGCGCAGGCCGCTCTTCGGGTCAGCGATTCGGCCGTCGTCGTCGTTGAAGCGGTGGCGGGTGTCGAGGTGGGCACGGAAAGGGTATGGCGCCTCGCGCAGGATTACGGCCTTCCCTGCCTCATCGTCGTGAACAAAATGGACCGAGCCGACATCGAGCTAGAGGGGTTGCTGGACCAGATCCAGAGCCGCTTCGGTCGACAGGCCGTTGTGCTGCAGCATCCGTTGAATCACGGTGAGGGTTTCAATCAACTTATCGATGTGGTGTCGACGAAGCTGGTCACGTATGACGACGGAAAGGCACAAGAGGACGATCTGCCTGAGGAGCACGCAGCAATTTCGCAAAAGTTGCATGAGCAAATTGTGGAGGCCGTCGCGGAAACCGATGAAGCCTTGATGGAGAAGTATTTCGGAGACGGTGATTTGAGTTCGGAAGAGCTGGCGGCGGGTTTGCGCAAAGCCGTCCTGCAGCGCGAACTGTTTCCCATCGTGTTCACGGATGCCCACAACGCGATCGGTATGGATCGTCTGCTGAATTCGCTCGCCAGTTATTTTCCGTCCCCAGCAGAGTCTGCGGGACTCGAAGTGCCAGACGGAGACAGACTCGATGCCAATCCCGCAGCTCCGCTCGCGGCATTCTCATTCAAGACGCTAGCCGAGCAGCACGTTGGTGATTTGAGCTTGGTGCGTCTCTACGCCGGGAGCATTAAATCCGGGGATGAGATCACCAACGCCACCCAGGGCAACACAGAGCGAATTGGTCAAATATTCGAGCTGAGTGGCCATGAACGCAGTGAGGTGGAGAGCGCGTCCGCTGGTGATATAGTGGCTCTGGTCAAACTCAAGGACACCCACAGCGGTGACACCCTGTGTGCCAAGGGACAGCGACTTTCGCTACCCAAGGTTGAGTTGCCAGACCCTCTGATCAGAGTGGCGATCACTCCCAAGGAGAAAGGGAGCGAAGAGCGCATGGCAACCGGGCTCGCTTCGATCCGTCAGGAGGATCCCAGCCTGTTGTTTCGATACGACGGGGAAATTCACCAGTCGATTCTGGCTGCTCAGGGTGATCTCCACCTGGAGTCGATACTCAAGCGCTTGCGGGAACGCTTCAACGTCGAGGTGGAAACAGAAACACCAAGGATCCCCTATAGAGAAACGATCCGAGGCAAAGCCGAGGGTCATCACCGACACAAGAAGCAGTCGGGTGGTCGTGGCCAGTTCGGAGAAGTCTTCCTTCGGGTCCAGCCAACAGCACGGGGTGAAGGTTTTGAGCTCATCAACGAGGTCGTCGGGGGCAGTATCCCGACCAATTTCATTCCTGCCGTGGAGAAGGGGCTCCAGGAATCGCTGCTCGAAGGCCCCCTGTCCCACTGCCAGGTCGTCGACGTGGCGGTCGCCATCTACGACGGTAAGCACCATGCCGTCGACTCGGATGAGGTTTCGTTCAAAATCGCATCGTCGCAGGCGTTCAAGGATGCCTTCCTCAAAGCAAGGCCCGTATTGCTCGAGCCCATCTGCAGTTTGACCATCACCGTTCCCGAGGAATTCATGGGTGACGTGATGGGTGACCTAACGTCCAGGCGGGGCCGCATCAACGGCACTGACGCCGATGGCCACTTCCAGATTATCACGGCCGAGGTTCCTCTTTCCGAGATCGACCGGTACGCAACGGTCCTCAGGTCCATGACCCAGGGCAAAGGAATGTACACGCAGAAGGTCGATCGCTACGAGCTGGTTCCTGGCGATATCCAGACCAAGATCGTTGAGGAAGCCACTAAACCCGCGGAAGCTGCCTGAAAAAGCGAGGAAGCCACTAAACCCGCGGAAGCTGCCTGAAAAAGCGCAGTAACGCGCGCCAACGCGGCTCCTGACGATTCCCTGTGCCACCTGCTTAGATCATTCTCCCACTTATAGTTAGTGCGCTCCGATTTGAGTTGCCTCGGTATCGGTTTGGCAATAGATTTCAACTGAATCTTGTATGCTCGGAGATTCAGCAAGACATTCCGCAAACCACACCAGAAAGCTGGCGAGCCAGATATGTCAGGTCACTCCAAATGGAGTACGATCAAGCGCAAGAAGGGGGCCGTTGACGCCAAGCGCGGCAAGATCTTCACCAAATTGATCAGAGAACTCACTGTCGCTGCCCGTGGTGGGGGTGGAGATGAAGAGTCGAATCCTCAATTGCGCACGGCGGTGCAGAATGCCAAGGCGGCCAATATGCCGATGGCCACTGTTGAACGCGCCATCCGTCGCGGTTCGGGAGATGAACCGGGCGAGGTCTACGAAGAAGCGATCTACGAGGGGTACGGGCCCGGTGGGGTCGCAGTCATGTTGGAGACTCTTTCGGACAACAAGAACAGGACCGTCTCTGAGGTTCGACACCTGTTCACCAAGCACGGAGGCAATCTGGCCGAAAAGGGTGCGGTTGCATACCTGTTCGCGCAGAAGGGTCTGCTGGAGGTTCCTGCAGAAGGAAACAGCGAAGATGACTTGATGCTTGCCGTCATGGACGCCGGAGCAGAGGACATTCAGGATCTGGATGAGGCTTTCGAGGTACTGTGCCCGGTCGAACAGTTTCAGGCGGTCAAGCAAGCGTTGGATGACAGCGGGATTTCCGTTACCCAGGCCTCTCTCGCGTGGGTTCCGCAGAACCTCATGGCGGTCGAAGGCCAACAGGCTGAAAAGATCGTGCGTCTGTTGGAAGGATTGGAGGATTTGGACGATGTCCAAAAGGTGTACTCCAATTTCGATGTGCAAGAAGAAGAGCTGGAAAAACTCCTGGCATAGCATCCATCCTCCCCCGACGACCTACCACGACTTGATCATCCTCGGTATCGACCCCAGCAGCACGAGCACGGGCTACGGGTTGGTCGACGTGACCGGCAACAAGCATGCGTTTCTTGCCTGTGGCTGTATCCGGCCCAAGTCAACGAGTTCCTTCGAAGAGCGTCTGGGTCAGATCTACGACGGCATCTGCAGGATCATCTCAGAGTCCGGACCGCATGAAGTCGCCGTCGAGAGCAGCTACTACGGCAAGGACGCCAACGCCGCCGCCAAGCTTGGCGAGGCGCGCGGTGTTATTCGACTTGCCGTGCATCAATCCGGATTGCCTATAGCCGCTTACACACCGGCCGAGGTGAAGAAGGCAGTTGCTGGAAGCGGACAGGCGACGAAAGAGCAAGTGCAGTTCATGATTACCCGCATGTTCAGCTTGCGCGAGATGCCTCGTCCGTTGGATGCGTCGGACGCGCTGGCCATCGCGATCTGTCATATCCACAGCCGGCAAGTGCGGGGGGACCTTGGCAGTCACCGGCAACGCAAGCCAGAGGTCGAAGCACTCCTCGCGCGCATGACTACTAGGTAGGTAGCACACCGCTTGATCAAACATCTAAAGGGAACGCTCGTACACAAATCTCCGACCCATGCCGTGGTTGATGTCAATGGAGTCGGGTACGGCTTGGCCGTGTCGCTGGCGACCTATGAGCAACTGCCCGAGTGTGAGGTTCAGATCCATCTATACACTCACACCTATGTTCGCGAAGACCGGCTTGAGCTGTTCGGGTTCGTCGACAGCGCAGAAAGAGAAATGTTCCAGCTCTTGATCGGTGTTTCGGGGATTGGCCCGAACCTGGCCCAGACGATCCTGTCGGGCATGTCGGTGCATGAACTGAAGCAGGCCATTTTGGGCGGAGCCGCACAAACTCTCACTGGTGTGCGCGGCATTGGCCGCAAAACCGCGGAGCGTGTGGTCGTCGAGTTGCGCGATCGGATTCCATCCACAGGTATGCCACCAACGTCCTCCGGGACTACCGGAGAGGCGGGACCCCACGACGGGATCCATGAGGAAGCGGCCCTGGCGCTGGTTGCCCTTGGTATGCAAATAGGTGTTGCAAGGAAGGCAGTGGAGAAGGCGGCTGAGAAGAAATCCGATGAAACCTTGACACTTCAAGGGCTGATCAAGCGAGCGCTACGCGAACGTTGAGAAAACCGCTCATCCCGTCACTACAAGATCATTCACCGCGCCACGTAAGAGCACATTGATGGACACACGAATCACTGATCCGGGTGACGAGAATGGTGACGAAGGTGCGGATCACACGTTGCGGCCCAAAACGCTGGGCGAAATGCTCGGCCAGGCCAAGGTCAAGGAGCAGCTGCGTATCGCCATCGAGGCGACCAAACAGCGGGACGAGGCCCTCGACCATGTACTCCTGCACGGTCCGCCAGGACTGGGGAAAACGACTCTCGCTCACGTAGTCGCCAATGAGCTCGGCGTCGAGATCCACGTCACCTCCGGTCCACTGCTCGAACGGCCGACGGATCTTGCTGGAATCCTCACCAATCTGGGACCCCGGGACGTCCTCTTCATCGATGAGATCCACCGGGTAAATCGAGTCGTCGAGGAGTACCTCTATTCGGCGATGGAAGATTATCGCATCGACATCATGATCGACCAGGGACCTCGCGCTAGATCCGTCGCCCTGCATCTGGAGCCCTACACTCTGGTGGGAGCTACCACCAGACAGGGGTTGCTGACTGCACCCATGCGAGCCCGCTTCGGTATTCAAGGGGGATTGGACTACTACGACGCCGAGGATCTGACGCTGATCGTGCTGCGCGACGCCAGGTTGCTCGACTTCAAGATCGAGACGGAAGGGGCGCAAGAGATCGCCCGTCGTTCCCGCGGTACTGCGCGCCTGGCAAAGCGGTGGCTGCGGCGAGTGCGCGACTACGCCCAGGTTGAGGGCAACGGCGTGGTCGATGCTGAAATCGCCGATCGGGCTCTGGGGATACTGAAGGTCGATCAGCTCGGTCTGGACGAAATCGACGTGCGCTTGCTGACTGCGATCATAGATAAATTCGATGGCGGACCGGTGGGTATCAACAACCTGTCAGCCGCGGTAGGCGAGGAAGAAGAGACCCTGGTCGAGGTGTATGAACCATACCTGATCAAGGAGGGATTCGTTCAGCGCACACCGAAAGGACGTCTGGCACTGAGGCGGGCCTACGAGCATCTCGGAAGAACACCGCGTCAGAGCGACGGCACCGACGACGATCAGATGCCGTTGCCATTGCAATGAGCGGACGCCGATCAAGCGCCATGCCACGAGCACAGCTAACGTCAGTCGTGAGGTCGCGCCTGCTCGCGCGGTCTTCTCTCGTGCAGGTCCTGCACGTCGGGCGATTCGGCGCCCTCATTTCACAAGTCTACTTCGGCGACAGGGCATTGTGATGTTGACGTTGGCGATTGACACGGCCACCCGAAGCGGCAGCGTGGCTCTGCTATATGAGGGGCACATCGTTGGGGCCCGGTATTTCGACACCAATCTGGAGCATTCCCGCAGGCTGTTCGTCGAAATCGACGAATTGTTGGAACGGAGCGCACAGCAGGCGGCGGCGCTGGATGGAGTCGCGGTTTCGGTCGGGCCCGGGTCCTACACCGGACTGCGGATCGGTCTGAGTGCTGCCAAGGGTCTGTGCCTGGCGAGTGGGGCAGCCCTCGTCACGGTGTCGACACTGGATGCCATCGCCGCTGGCTTACCGTACTGTACTGACGCCGTATGTGCGATCGTGGGCGCGCGTTCGGGGGAGGCCTGCTGGGCTCTTTACGATACCACTGACGGTCACCCGCGGTTGCAGTCGACTCCACGAATCGATTCTGTCCCGGAGGTGTTGGATAGACTGCCAAGCGCACCGGTCATTCTGTGTGGAGAAGGGGCCGTTGCGTTCGTCGATCTGGTGCAGGATTTTCCTTATTACAGGTGCGCACCAGAGCCCGTTGGGAAGCCACAGGCGTGCTATGTCGGTTATCTTGGCCACGCAAAGTTGATGGCTGGAGACACAGAGGAACTCGACTCGGCTGAGCCCGAGTACCTGCGCACGCCCACCTATGAAACGGCCGTGGAGCAGCGCGCCAGAAAAGCGTCCACGGCCTCGAGAGGCAACGCACATCGTGCACGCCGCTGAGGTGCCGTGGGCCGACAGCTCGTACTGGCCCCGGATTATGGAGATCGAGCAGCGCTCCTTCTCACAACCGTGGCGAATAGAGGATTTTCAGCTGTTGGCGCATGACGAGCGGGCGTTGAATGTCGGATTGTGGCGCGGTGACGATCTCACCGGGTACGCTCTCGGATACGTCGATACAGAGCGAGAAGAAGTGCACCTGGCGAGTCTGGCCGTCGTCCCGGAGTATCGCCGTCAGGGCTGGGGCAGTTTCCTGCTCGGCGAGATCCTGGCGCGTGCACGCAGCCGCCATTGCAAGATCTGTCGTCTCGAGGTTCGCGCATCCAATATCGGAGCCCAACAGCTATACCAGAGATTTCAATTCGAGGTCTCCGGGAGGCATCCGGAATTCTACACCGATCCGGTTGAAGAAGCCGTGCTCATGCATCGCTCGTTGGAGAAGCTGAGCATCCAACCCGGATCCGCTACATCCAAGCAAGGAATTACGCTCATTGGCTGAAGTGGTCCTAAAGTCGGTCCGCAAGGTGTTCGACAAGAGTGTCGTCGCCGTTGACGATGTCAGCATTGAGATCGGCGAAGGAGAGTTTGTCGTCCTGGTCGGTCCATCCGGATGCGGCAAGTCAACGACGCTACGCATGATCGCAGGTCTCGAGGAGACCACCTCGGGGGAGATCTACATCGACGGTATCATGGTCAACGATTTACCGCCGAAGGATCGCGACATCGCCATGGTCTTCCAGAATTACGCCCTGTACCCCCACATGAACGTGTACGGCAACATGGCTTTCGGTCTGAAGCTACGGAAGTACCCCAAGAGCGAGATCGATGACCGGGTGCGTGAAGCAGCAGCGATTCTGGACATCGAGGATCTGCTCGACCGTCGCCCGCGGGCGCTGTCGGGTGGTCAACGGCAACGGGTGGCCGTGGGGCGAGCCATCGTGCGCAAGCCCAAGGTGTTTCTCTTTGACGAGCCGTTGTCCAATCTGGATGCCAAACTGCGAGTGCAAACGAGGGCGGAAATCAGCAAACTGCACATGCGGCTCGGAGCGACCATCGTCTACGTCACGCACGATCAGGTTGAGGCGATGACGATGGGGGACCGTATCGCGGTGATGAACGAAGGATTGGTGCAACAGGTCGACACGCCGCTCAGTCTATATGGCTATCCGACAAACCGATTCGTGGCCGGCTTTATCGGTAGTCCGGGCATGAATTTCGTCGAAGGTCGAATCGCGAGTGAAGGTGGCGGAAATCTCGTTTTCGAGCAGGAGGGTTTGAGGCTGCCCCTGGGCCGCACCCAGAGTGAACGACTTCGAGACTATGACGGTACCTCCGTGGTGTTTGGCATTCGGCCCGAAGACATACATGATGTGGAGTCTGCAGCACGGGCGGACAAGACCACAGCTCCACTGACGGCAACCGTTGAAGTCGTCGAGCCGATGGGGAGTGAGGTGTTTCTCAACCTGCGGGCGGGGAAATCGGCTCTGGTGGCGCGGGTCGATCCATCGAACATGCCGTCCGTCAACGACACCGTGACCCTGGCTGTCGAAATAGACAAGGCCCATTTCTTCGATCACGGTGAGGGCCACACCAACCTGCTGGCGGCTTCGACGGCGACCTGAGCGTCTCCGAGCCGAATCTGCTTTGCCTCCACTTCCCCAGCTCACCGGCCAGTCACGCGCCAAGGAACAGATCCAGGTTTGGCTAGAAGGCGATCGCCTGCCGCACGCCATTCTGGTGACCGGGTCCGAAGGGGTCGGCAAGAGACAGCTCGCCCTCGATCTCGCCAAAGCGATCAACTGCCAAAGCGCAGGACCAGAGGCCTGCGGTCTTTGTGCTTCCTGTCGTAAAACCGACTCGCTGAATCATCCCAACGTGCACGTGCTGGTGCCGCTGCCCACGGGTGGTGGCAAGCGCAGTGAGGCGCAAGCGCTCTCTGCTCTGCACGATGCCGCCCTCGACTACCTGCAGCAGGACACCACCCTGACACGCAGCGGGTTCAACATTCCTCGAGACCACATCCGGTTGCTGCAGCGCGAAATGGGATACGCACCGACGGAGGCTCCCAAGAGAATCGGATTGATCTTCGAAGCGGAGAGCATGCATCGCGTGGGAGCCAACTCTCTCCTGAAAACTTTGGAGGAACCACAACAGCACGCAGTATTCATACTGGTATCCTCGCACCCGGATCGTCTGTTGCCGACCATCGTTTCCCGCTGCCAGGGGTTGCCGTTGGCGCCGCTGTCCACGCAGGAGTTGAAAACACTGCTGGCGTCCTCCGGTCTGGATGACGACCGTCTGGAGCTCGCCGCTCGTTCCGCTGCCGGCAGTCGTGGACGAGCCATGGGCACCCTGGACGAAGAGTTTACAGCGACGAGGGAGCTGGCTCTGGGTCTGGTTGAGGCAGGTCTCGGTGAAGGGAAGGAGGAGGAGTACTGGGTGGTGCAACAGGAGGTTACGAGCCCTGGCGACAGGGGGCGCTTCGAGAAGTTCCTTCACCTCGTCGCGGTCTTGTTGAGGGACCTGTTCCTGCTGCATCACGGCCGACAGGAGCATATCGTCAACGTCGATCAAGCCCCCCGTTTGAAGCGATGTCTGGAGCGAGTACAACCCGAACGCATAGAAAGTGTCGCCATCGAGTTGGAACATGCACAGGATTGCCTGGTGCGGAACGTCAGTCCGCAACTGCTTCTGGCACGGGTGTGGTGGCAATTGTTGCAGAGTCGAACGAGCGCGGCCGTATGAACTCAACCGGTGCGTCTGGGTCCCGGTCTAACAGGCCACGGAAACGATTCGGTCAGCACTTTTTGACCGACGATCTAGTCCTCGGCGGCATCGCCGAACTGGTTAATCCCACACCCAGCGAGGTCGTGTTGGAAGTTGGTCCGGGCGCTGGGGCGCTCACGCACCACCTGCTCCAGAGGTTGGAACGGCTCGTCGCCGTGGAGATCGATCGTGACCTGTTGGCGGAGTTGACCCGGCGTTACAGCGCTGACCCCCGACTTCGCCTGCTGGCGGGCGATGCACTGCAGCTCGATCTGCGCGCTCTCTTGCAGGAGGAAGAAAAGCGGCATTTCGTCGTCGTCGGAAACATTCCGTACAACATAACAGCACCCCTGTTATTTCGGCTGTTCGAGCATTTCGACATCGTCTCCAAAGCCGTGCTGACCGTGCAGAAGGAAGTGGCGCGACGGCTGGTATCGAAACCGGGGTCGCGAGACTACGGTCTGCTCTCCGTGTTGCTCGGAACGCGGGCGCAGATCGAGCTGCGTATGGACGTCGACCGCAGCCGTTTCCGACCGACCCCTCGGGTGGATTCCGCTGTGATCGAAATCGACATCGCGCGGGCTCCCGTGGTCTGCATCCACGACCCCAGGTGCTTCGAGCGGCTCGTCAGGGCCGCGTTCTCTCAGCGACGCAAGATGCTGCGCAACTCCCTGAAGGCATTGTTCACCAGCATGGGCGGGCATCAGGAGGCTGTGTCACCCGAGGCGGTGGCCAGTGAGTGGATGCACAAAGCTGCACAGAGTGCTGGAATCGATCTGACCCGAAGGGCGGAGACGCTGTCGATACAGGAGTTCGCCACGCTCAGCAACAACCTGTTTGCGTCGGTCCCGGCCGCGACGGAGGAAACGACGTGACGCTGCGGCGTGGAGCAGACGGAGTCATCGTCGGCGCTCTGCTGGCGTTGATGGTCCTGGCCGGCGAGTCGCAGGCGGAGAGGTACTCGCTGGCGTTCTCGAGCGCCAGCAATCGCATGTCGTGGACGCCTTCATTTCCCGGATGGAGCTTCGCCATCCCGGTGACGCTGGCCGCAACGGACGACACCACGTCCATGCTGCGTGTCAGGACCTCGGCCGGCCTGGGATCGTCACTGAATCGTCGAAACGGTCGCAATACCTGGCAAGACAGGGCATCCCTGAGTGCCAGCGTCGACTACCCGATTCTGGGGCCAAAGGGATCCATCGGTTTCAATGCCTCGATGTCGGCACGCAGTTCGACCCTGGTCCGACAAAAGATCCGCAATCAGACCTTCGGGCTTAGGTTTTCATACCGTCCGTTCGCTCGCACGAAGAGCCTATTCAGCAGCCTGCGAGCGAGCATTACTCCAGGGGTGATAACGGCGTCACGAGCCAGCCGTGTCAACCTCGACAGTACGATCGTCGAGAAGGGGATACGCTATAACGCGTCGTTGTCGGTTTCGCCGAAGGTCGATTTTATGGGCGAGCGCCTTGGCGGTTCACTGAGCATGCGCAAGAGCGACAACACCTTGAAGACCAGCAAGAGCCGAGGGGAGTCGCTCAACCTGACTACGAACTACAAACTGATGGGTCAGGTGCAAACCAGCGTGAGTTTTGGTGAGACGCGCAGCCAGAACGGTCTGACCCGGGCCGTGATCACGGAGGAGGCCGTCGATGGCGAAGTCGAGCGCGACACGACCGTAGCCGCCGAACTGTCCAAGTCCTTCGGCCGTAGCGTCAACAGCAACGTCTCGTTCGACGTGGCCGGATTCGACATAAGGGGCTCGCAATCCTGGCGAGAGACAAGGAATCAGAACACGGCCAATGCGGACAAGGATCCGCGAAATAGGTTCTTCGCCAGGGACAGAAGATCGAACCATTGGGGTTTCGATCTGTCCGCCAGCGGCAAGCTGCCGGCCGGACTCGTCGTCTCTACGTCGACGTCCTATGATTTTTCGGATGAGAGCAGACTTCCCGTGGAGTTGGAGGACGGAAGTATCTTCCGCGACTCGAAAGATGACCGCGAGGATCGCGGCCTGGCAGTCAGCGGCTCGTTGGCGTGGCAGTTCATCGAGGACCACTCGCTGACCATGAGAGGCTCCGCGCGCAGCAACAGGGATGACAGCCCGGCAGCCCCGGAGCAGGATCGCGACAACATCGCCCGCAACGCGAGTTTGCAGTACAGGGGGCGTTTCGAGAACGGTTTGTCTCTCACGGCCAACTTGAGCTCGAGCAATACGCACAAAGTCGATCTCAACGCGAGCCGGTCGGGGGACAATTCGCGCAGCAGCAATCTGCGCTTGGCCATCAACACCAGTTACGAACGTTTCGAAACCGACATCAGCCACGCTTTTGATATATCCGCTCGGAGGACTATCTTCGACTTTGATCGTCAGCTCAACATCAGCGACCGTCGTAGCAATATTAGGCGTGGTTGGTCGATGCGTCATTCCGTACGACGGACAGTGCTGGAACAAATCAAGGTAAACGCCAACTTTCGCTACAGCGCCGACGATTTTGGCGTGTTGTTGGTAGGGAAGAACGCACAGATCGTCGAGGAGGACAACGCGGATTTCTCGCTGGGGACGGGGATGTCGTACCGGCCGACCACATCGCTGACCATCGGCATGACCTACAGTTACCGGCTGGATCGCAAGTGGTCGCTCAACTATACGGATCAGGGAGTCGAGCGGGACTTGGAGCGGCGCAGTCCGCATCGCAACATATCGACGAACGTCGACTATCGTCCTAGCGGATCAACCAACGTGTCCGCGCGCGCAAGCCGGTCGCGGCAGCGCAGCGGAGACTTCGACAGTTTCAGCGTCAACATCAGCCGGCAGGTCTGAGGGAACGAGGTTTGAGGAGCTAATCGGTATGCCTGAAATGCCAAAATCCAATTTGATCTGGTGCAACGGCGAGAACGTTCCCTGGGACCAGGCCAAGATCCATGTGTTGTCTCACGTCATCCACTACGGGTCGAGCGTGTTCGAGGGAATCCGCTGCTACGATACCAAGCGAGGACCTGCTGTGTTCCGGCTTGAGGACCACATCAATCGCCTCTACGACTCGGCCAAGATCTATCGCATGGAGATCCCGTACTCCCCAGAGGAGTTCATGGAGGCGGTGCTGGCGACGATTCGCGCCAACGATCTCAAGGCCTGCTACATCAGGCCCATAGTTTATCGCGGCTACGGATCTCTTGGCGTCGATCCAATGACATGTCCCGTCGACAGCGTCATCGCTGTCTGGGAATGGGGGGAGTATCTGGGAGCTGAGGCCCTGGAGAATGGGGTGTCGGTCGGAACTTCCTCATGGAATCGCATGGCACCGAACACGATGCCGTTCCTGGCCAAGGCGGGGGGTAACTATCTCAATTCCCAACTAGTGCGTATCGAGGCCAACCAGAACGGTTTCGATGAGGGCATCGTGCTGGGCGTCGACGGACTCGTCAGCGAGGGCAGTGGCGAGAACATCTTCGTGATCAAGAACGAGCAGATCTATACCCCGGCCTCCCACTACGGGATCCTGCCGGGTATCACACGTCACACCGCAATCACGCTGTCACGGGATCTGGGCATGCGCGTTGAACAGCGTGGTATCCCGCGGGAGTTTCTCTACATCGCTGACGAAGTCTTTTTCAGTGGTACCGCGGCAGAGATCTCCCCGATCACAACCATCGATCACGTCCAGATCGGCAATGGCCGTCGAGGGCCGATCACGACGAAAATCCAGGAGCTCTTCTTCGAAATTGTCAACGGCGAAGTCGAAGATCCGCACGGGTGGCTGACCTCCGTTTATCAATAAGACGCCGGCCTCCGGCCGGCACCTCATATCACCTGGCAGGTGCGATCCTACTGAATGAGTACCCGTGCGCACTCATTCGGTCGTCGTCAGGTATTCGGGTAGGGCTTCGTTCTGCAACACCTGTTCCAGGCTTTGGCGTTTGCGGATCTGGTGGAAAATGCCGTCCCGGTCGAGCAGAATCTCGGGGGCTTCGGGGAAGGAGTTGTAGTTCTTTGCCGCCATCGCCGAGCAGTAGGCTCCGCTGCTGCCGATGACGAGGGCATCGCCAATGTTGGGCACCGTCAGCATTCGTGGCAGCAACCTTTCCGGGTTTCCCGGCTCTGGTGTCAACACATCACCACTCTCGCAGCAATGACCGACAACGAGGTACTCGTTGGCGCGGCCATCACCTTCGATGCGTGGAACCACCGCGATCGGGTGCTGGGCGCCATACATGCTGGGTCGCAGGATCTCCGTCATGCCTGCATCGACCTTGATGAAGGAGAACCCCTCTTTTCCCGTGTCGACGACGTCCGTGACCGTGGATACGATGGTGCCCGCGTTGGCAACCAGAAATGTCCCCGGTTCGATCTCGAGCCTCAGCTGACGACCGCACCGTCGATCGAATTCCTCGAGGGCAGCGGCGACAGGC
Source organism: Candidatus Latescibacterota bacterium (assembly GCA_965248265.1). Lineage (GTDB taxonomy): Bacteria > Latescibacterota > UBA2968 > UBA8231 > UBA8231 > CBDFJF01. The sequence continues at coordinate 2,559,761 of CBDFJF010000001.1, read as the reverse complement.
GCTCCCGCAAGGGTCAGGTCCGTCGCCTCTTCTCCAGCAACCCGGGCGACTTTGTAACCGCCGCCTAGATTGACCGTCGTCACCGATGGGAAGCGCTCGACGATTGCCAGGGTGAGGCCGGCACAGCGTTGCCACACGGCCGGATCGCTACCAGAACCAATGTGACTGTGTAGCAAGGTGATCTGGATATCATACTTCCGCTGCAGATCGATCACACGCTCAAGATGGTCATGCCAGATCCCGAAACTTGCCGACGGTCCGCCGACATTGGTGCGGCGGCTGTGTCCCGAACCAAGGCCCGGGTTGAAGCGGACGCCCACTTCACGCCCGGGGAATGCCTCGCCGAAGGCGCGCAACTGTCCCAGTGAACAGGCGTTGAAGCGTACGCCCTGACTAACGAGGGTCGAAAAGTCGGGTGCCAGCTCCTGCGCCGTCAGCAGGATGTGTGAAGGATCGACCCCAGCGGCAATGGCCCGGCGGGCTTCAAAAGCACTGCTGGCATCGATCTGCAGTCCGGCGTTGGTGAGGACGCGGATGACAGCGGCATTTGGACACGCCTTCATGGCGTAGCGAACGGTTAGCCCGAATGGGTTGGGGAAACCCAGAACATCATGCGCTCGTCGCTCCAGCGTGAGCTGATCGTAGACGAAGGCGGGGGTCCCGAACTGATCCTGAACGGTCAGGATCTGGCCGGTCGTGAGGGTACCCAGGGCCGAATCTGCGGGTATAGTCATTATCGCCGTATGGTGTTATTTTTATTCGGCATTGATCGTTTCTTCGAACGAAAAAAGTATGACGGGTGCGCCGCACATCGTCAAGAGTGGGACGACGCAAGCACGATGGCCACCTACATCCTCGGTATTTCCGCATTCTACCACGACAGCGCTGCGTGCCTGGTTCGCGATGGCGAAATCGTAGCCGCCGCACAGGAAGAACGCTTCACCCGCATAAAGCACGATCCCGCGTTTCCGGCGAACGCAGTGCAATTCTGCATGCAACAGGCCGGCATCGGTGCAAAGGATCTGACATGCGTCGCGTTCTACGACAAGCCCTTGCTCACCTTCGAGCGCTTGCTCGAAACGCACCTGTCCACGGCTCCTCTCGGTCTGCGCTTGTTCTGGAAATCGATGGCGGTGTGGCTGAAGAAAAAGCTGTGGATCCCGCAGCTGATCCAAAAAGAGCTCGGCGAAGACGTGCAGGTCTTGTTCGGCGAGCACCACGAATCACATGCCGCCAGCGCGTTCTATCCGTCCCCTTTCCGGGAAGCGGCGATTCTGACGTTGGACGGGGTCGGCGAGTGGACGACGACGAGTTTTGGCTATGGATCTGGCGCCGATATTCACACACTGGCCGAGATCAAGTTTCCTCATTCGCTGGGCCTGCTCTACACCGCCTTCACCTATTTCACCGGCTTCAAGCCCAACTCGGGCGAATACAAGGTCATGGGGCTGGCACCCTACGGCGAGCCCAAGTACGTGGATCGCATTCTTGAGGAGGTTGTAGATCTCAAAGAGGACGGCTCGTTCCGTCTCAATATGAAGTACTTCAATTACCTGTCCGGGTTGACGATGACCTCCCGTCACATGGCGGAGCTCCTGGACGGTCCGGCTCGGAAACCGGAAACACCGTTGACGCAACGTGAGATGGACATCGCACGATCCTGTCAGTGGGTAACGGAAGAAGCCATGCTGCGTATGGCCCGCACCGTCCACGCGGAGACTGGGTACCGCAATCTGTGCATGGCGGGGGGTGTGGCTCTCAATTGCGTCGGCAACGGCCGCATACTGCGGGACGGGCCATTCGAACGCATGTGGATCCAACCGGCCGCTGGCGACGCCGGTGGCGCGGTCGGGGCTGCCCTGTCGGTCTGGTACCGCTATCACGGCAACGAGAGGATCGTCGCAGAAGAGGATAGCCGGGATGCAATGAGTGCGGCACTGCTGGGACCCGAATACGGAGAGGTCGAGATCCGTGAGTACCTCGATCAGACGGGAGCCGTGGGCGAGGCGTTGAGTGACGAGCAACTGCCCTTGCAGGCGGCGCAGGCCCTGAGTGAGGGCAAGGTGTTGGGTTGGTTTCACGGCCGCATGGAATTCGGGCCGCGGGCGCTGGGTGGGCGCAGCATACTTGGGGATCCGCGCTCGTCCCAGATGCAGTCACAGATGAACTTGAAAATCAAGTTCCGGGAGAGCTTCCGTCCGTTCGCCCCCAGCGTTCTGCGCGAGCACGTGCGTGAGTACTTCGAGCTCGACGACGACTCTCCTTACATGCTGCAGGTTGCCCAGGTCAACGAGAACCATCAGGTTGCCATGAGTGAGACCGAGAACGCCCTTTTTGGCATCGACAAGCTGAACGTTCCGCGGTCGAGCATTCCGGCCGTCACCCACGTCGACTACTCGGCTCGAATCCAGACGGTTTCGCGGCAGGACAACCCTATGTACTACGACCTGATTCAGGCCTTCAACAGCCTCACCGGCTGTCCCCTCGTCGTCAACACTTCTTTCAACGTCCGGGGGGAGCCGATCGTCAACACCCTCGAGGACGCCTATCGTTGCTTCATGCGCACCGAGATGGACTGCCTCGTATTGGGGAACTTCCTGTTGAACAAGCAGGACCAGCCCAGCTGGGAGGAAGACGGAAAATGGCAGGAAGAGTTCGAGCTGGACTAAGCCCTCCCCCATTCGTGGAACGGCAGCCGTGAACGCCAGATTCTGGTTGGTCGCATCGCCCACGGACGGCGAGCTAAGTAAATTCGGCTTGATCATGGCCGTGGCAGCGACGCTGCTGGCAGGGCTTGCATGGTACAAGGGCTCTCAAGATCTGGCGCTGCGGCTGATCTCGGCAGCAGCCGTTTTCAGCCTCGCAGCCCTCACCTGGAAGCGCGCTCTGCTGCCGTTCTACAAAGTCTGGATGGTCATTGGCGGATTCCTGGGCTTCGTCAACAGTCACCTGCTTTTGGCCCTCGTGTTCTACGTGGTTTTCACTCCAATCGGTCTGGTCATGCGCCTCTTTCGGCGTGATCCACTCGAACGCGAATCTCGAAACGCCTCGAATTCATCGGAATCATACTGGATTCGCCGGGAGACACCGCTGTTGCCCAATGAGCACTTCGAGCGGCAGTTCTGAGCGCTTGATCCGTCTTGTTCGTACTATCACAGCCCGTTATATTTAGACCACTTTTGAAGGGAAGATCGAGCGGATTGGACTCCCCTGTACACAGGAGTAGCACCCGTACCGACACGGTAGAGGCATCCGCTGACGTCGAGGCAGTCGAAGCGGTCACCAGCGAGCTCCACGGCATGCGACTGGCGCTGGCCGAGGCGAGGGCAGCGGAGACAGCCCGCGAGGTGCCAGTAGGCGCAGTCGTAGTCCAGGATGGGATCGTCGTGGGATCTGGTTCGAACGCGACGGAGATGTCGCAAGACCCTACCGCCCACGCCGAGATGGTGGCGATTCGACAGGCCGCAACCCGGACAGGTTCACGCCATTTGACCGGCGCTACACTCTACGTGACGCTCGAACCCTGTGCCATGTGCGCCGGGGCGATCGTACTTGCCAGATTGTCGCGTCTGGTATTCGGAGCTTTCGATCCAAAAACAGGCGCCTGCGGCTCCCTCCGCAATCTTGTGCAGGATCCCAGGTTGAACCATAGCTGCGAAGTGGCGGCGGGCGTCATGGAACAGGAATGCGGGGAGCTCTTGCGGGGGTTCTTCTCCGACTTGAGAAGGACGACTCACAAGCAGTCGGGCGACTGACAAGCAGTCGTTAACCGCAAGCGGCCGACGACCGCAAGCGGTCGTATTGCAGAAGAGATGAGTGAGCATTTGGGGAGAGGTGCCTGAGTGGTCGAAAGGGGCGGTCTCGAAAACCGTTGTGGCCGTAAGGTCACCGTGGGTTCGAATCCCACCCTCTCCGCCAACAATTATCTCAAGTTCAACTGTAGGGTCCAGGATCAATGGAGAGATGACCGAGTGGCCGAAGGTGCACGACTGGAAATCGTGTGTAGCGTAACCCGCTACCGAGGGTTCGAATCCCTCTCTCTCCGCCAGTAGTTGTGTTGGTGGCTGCCGACAGCCAAATTCTAGGTATCACAAGAGCAAGTCGGCGTGGCAGTAAGGACTGGTGGGGCAGTAGCTCAGTTGGGAGAGCGCTAGGTTCGCAATCTGGAGGTCGTGGGTTCGATTCCCATCTGCTCCACCATTTATACTTACTGCTTTCCAGCCGTTTTTTTCGGCCATGTCAGATACAGCATCGTAGACTGTTACGATAGAGCCGTGAATTACGACTTCGGGTCGTGCTAGATGGGGAGATAGCGGTTCCCTGCACCCGCAATCCGCTATAGCGGGATCGAATTCCCATCCTAGGTCCAGTTGGCCCAGCTTCAAAAAGTGTCAAGTGGTGTTGAAGGTTGGATTCTGCGCAACGTTAAGCTTCTGAACTCCGTCAGGACCGGAAGGTAGCAGCGGTAGGAAAGCTATCGCGTGTGCCGCAGAGATTTCTGGCTGGAGCTAACTGGCACCGGGCGAGGATGGACAGCGGATCGAAGATGGGTGCACGGCCCATTCACAATCGTAGCCCTAGAGCGGATGTGGGCGGCCCATTTATCAATAAAGCCTTAGAGCGGATGTGGGCGGCCCATTCAGCAATCGAGACAACGTGAACTATCAGGTAACTGCACGTAAATGGCGTCCACGCCGCTTCAAGGAGGTGGTCGGGCAGGACCACATCACGACGACGTTGTCCAATGCTGTGTCCACAGGACGCATCGCCCACTGCTACCTGTTCTGCGGACCGCGTGGTACCGGTAAGACCACGACCGCGCGAATCCTGGCCAAGATGCTCAACTGCTCACAGCTGACTGGAGTGGATCCATGTGACGCGTGTCCTTCGTGCACGAGTATAGCCGAAGGTACAAGCATGGATGTTCTGGAGATCGACGGGGCATCCAACAACAGCGTCGACGATGTCCGTGAGTTGCGTGAGGTCGTTCGCTATGTCCCGACTGGCGGAGCTCACAAGATCTACATCATTGACGAAGTGCATATGCTGTCGACGGCGGCATTCAATGCGCTGCTGAAGACACTGGAAGAGCCTCCCGAGCGGGTCGTGTTCGTGTTCGCGACAACGGAAGTGCAGGAGGTTCCGCAGACCATTCTGTCCCGCTGTCAGCGTTTCAATTTCCGGCGCATCCCAACCAGCGCGATCGCCGCTCATCTATCAACGATAGCACAGGCCGAGGGCATCGAGGCGGAAGAGGAGGCCTTGTACCTGTTGGCGCAACGAGCCGATGGGGCCCTGCGGGATGCCGAGAGCCTGATGGACCAGGTCGTTTCCTTCGAGCATGATCGCATATCCGAACCCGGGGTGAGGCAGGTCCTGGGTCTGGTTGACGGCCGCACGTTCTTCGAACTGAGTCAGGCCTTGTCCGAAGGAGAATCGGCACGGGTGCTCGAGGTTGTCTCCCAAGTTGTGGAGGGGGGCGGCGATATCGAGGAGTTCGTCAGGGGATTCACTGAACATTGCCGGCATCTGTTATCCGTGAAGGTTCAGGGTGATGGGGGAGCACAGTTGGAGGTGGCCGATGCCGAGCGGGAGCGCCTGGTGGAGGCGGCAGAGACCTTCGCCGAGGAAGATTTGCTGAGGATTCTGCAGATGCTACTCGACCTGGAAGCGGATCTGAGGCGATCGGCGCAGCCGCGGTTCAGGGTGGAGATCGCCCTGGTGCGGGCGGCGCGGATGGGTCGCGCCATCGACGTGGCTACCCTGTTGAGAAGGTTGGAGGCTATGCCTGCACAACCACCCCAAACGCGCACGCCAGCGACAGCCCGGCATACTTCAAAGCCGAATCCACTGCCAGCTTCGCCCCCACAACAGCGTGCGAGCCAGTCGGAGCCGCCTGTCGTCGACCAGCAGCCCCCGGCGGTGCCCCCAGCCGCAGCCACGTCCGATGCTTCGGAAGCGGACTCGCCGGTGCAGTCCGGCTCCATCGACGGGCAGGCCGTGAAGAATGCATGGGGACGGATCGTGGAGGGTGTGAGGCAGGAACAACGATCGCTCGGCTCTTTTCTACAAGAGGGCCAACCGGGGCCGGTGGAGGGTTCCGTTTTACGGATCCTGTTCGAGGAGACCGATCGCTTCAACATGAGTCAAGTGGAGAAGAATCGCACCGTTGTCGAGGAGGTGTGCGAGCAGGTTCTGGGGGCAAGGTTACGGGTCCAATGTTCGGTCGGCTCCTCAGAAGAAGCAGCCCACAGTGCAAACGATAAGAAACCTGGTGGCGAACCAAGCGGGGTCCCGGCCAAGAGTGATTCGCAGGTCGACCCCACGGTGAAGTCGGTTCTGGACACCTTCGATGGGGAACTGGTTTGAATATTGGACCTACCGCTCTCGAGGATCTGGTGACGGCGTTTGCACGACTGCCGGGGATCGGCCGCAAGACGGCTCAGCGCCTGGCATTTTTCGTCATCAAATCACCCCGCGGCGAGGCTGACGCCCTGGCCTCATCGATTGTGCGTGCCCGTGATGAGATTCACTACTGCGCGCAGTGCTACAATTTCGCCGACAAGAGCCAGGATCTGTGTCACGTGTGCCGAGATCCACAACGTGACAGGCAGGTGATTTGCGTTGTGGAGGAGGCCAGCGATGTCCTGGTGCTGGAGCGTAGCCAGCTGGTTCGGGGGACTTACCATGTTCTCGGTGGCGCGCTCTCTCCGTTGGATGGTGTGGGTCCGGACGATCTACGCATTCCACGGCTACTCGAGCGCGTGAGCAGGGAACAGGTAGGCGAGGTCATTCTCGCTCTCAACGCTTCGGCCGAGGGTGAAGCCACGGCCGAGTACATATTCCAGAAACTGGGAGACACGACCAAGGTGACGCGCCTGGCTCGGGGACTGCCAATGGGATCGGACCTCGATCTGGCGGACAAAGTCACTCTTGCCCATGCTTTGGAAGGCCGCCAGTCCTTCTGAATGGAATCGCCGGAGCGCACGCCATTGGTCACAAGAGACATACTCAATCTCCCCAACGCGCTGACGATCTCGCGGATCTGCCTGACGCCGGTATTCCTGGTTCTCCTGTTCGAAGAGGACTGGTACCTCAGAAGTCTGGCTGTCGTCGTGTTCTCCATCGCCTCGCTGACGGATCTCTACGATGGCCGAATCGCCAGAACGCGGAATTCGGTCACCGAGTTCGGGCGTTTCATGGATCCCCTGGCGGATAAGATCCTGGTGACATCCGCTCTCATCGCGCTGGTAGTCGGCCGAATCGTGCACTTCTGGTTGGTCGTCCCCATCATCGTCCGTGACATCTTGATCACGGGCATGCGGATGCGCGGTGCTTATCACGGCCGCCAAATGGAAACCTCGAGGCTCGCCAAGTGGAAGACGACGGTTCAACTGCTGACCGTCGTCATCATACTGTTATTAATCGGCTTACAGGAAATTGTCCAACGCTTCGACTGGGTGATACCCCTGCCCGTGGACGCCACCTGGATGCCGCTGTTTACCAATGGGCTGATGGCGGTCGTCCTCTTCCTTACGCTGTTGTCCGGTTTGCATTATTTTCTGCGTAGCGGATTCTCGTACAACGAGCCCCGATAGGGCTCAGCGGTGGCCGAGCCGCCGTTACCTCTCTCAACCAAACTGCATATCCTCCAATAGTTTGGGGCGCTTTCTAAGATCAGGGGCCGGATTTCTACGCACGGTCGTGGCCACCGTCCTGTTTTCCGGCTATTCCCCGATAGCCCCAGGGACTGCGGGGACGGCCGTGATTGCCCTCGCCTACTATCTGTTTGGTGCCGCGCTCGGAGCAGAGGCTTGGGGGCTGCTACTGCCAGTCATCTTCGGCATCGCCGTCTACACTGCGGGATCCATGGCGAGGGTCGTTGGCCGGCAGAGGGGTGCAGAGGAAGCGAAGGATCCGGGAGTCGTCGTCATCGACGAGGCCATCGGCTATCTGGTGACGGTGGCGTTTTTGCCCCACGGATTCTGGACCGCGATAGCCGGCTTTTTTCTCTTCCGCTTGCTGGATATCGTCAAACCGCCTCCCTGCCGGTGGCTGGAGAAGCTTCCCGGCGGATGGGGTATCGTTCTCGATGATGTGGCGGCAGGCGTCTATGGTCAGCTGATCCTGCGCCTGCTGATCGCCTTCACCAAATTCGGCGGAGCCATGATGGTGGTTTCGCACCAATAGGCCACAAAAGAGGCACACATAACCTCGGTAACTGAGAGCAAATTGATGGCAGATCGAGACAACGGAGCTAATAGGAAAAAAGGCGCGAAGAAAGACGACAAGGCCGACGACAATGCCCTCGAACTGGCGATGTCCCAGATCGAGAAGCAGCACGGCAAGGGTGCGATCATGCGTTTGGGTGACAAGCCCGAACTGGTCGAAGTCGAAGTCGTCAGCAGTGGTTCACTGGCACTGGATGCCGCCCTTGGCATCGGTGGTTTCCCGAAGGGACGCATCATCGAAATCTACGGTCCTGAGGGTGCTGGAAAGACGATGGTTTCCCTTCACGCCGTGCGCGAAGCCCAAAAAAAGGGAGGAGTCGCCGCCTTCATCGATGCGGAGCATGCGCTGGACGTCAACTTTGCCCGCCGTATCGGCGTCGACATCGATGATCTCATCATCTCGCAACCCGACAGTGGCGAGCAGGCGTTGGAGATCATCGACACCCTGGTGCGCAGTAACGCATTTGACATTGTCGTGCTGGATTCAGTGGCTGCATTAGTGCCCCAGGCCGAACTCGCCGGGGACATGGGTGACTCCCACATGGGTCTGCACGCCCGCTTGATGTCGCAGGCGCTGCGCAAACTCACAGGCTCGATCAATCGCAGTCAGACGTGCGTCGTGTTCATCAATCAATTGCGCATGAAGATCGGGGTCATGTTCGGCAGTCCGGAAACGACGACTGGCGGTCGAGCCCTGGGGTTCTATGCATCAATGCGCCTGGACATACGCCGGATCGCCCGTATCAAGGACGGCGAAGAGGAGATTGGCAGCCGTACCCGAATAAAGGTCGTCAAGAACAAGCTCGCTCCACCCTACCGTCAGGCTGAGTTCGACATCCTCTTCCAGGGGGAAAGCATTGGCCTTTCGCGCGAGGGCGATCTGCTCGACATCGGCGTGGAGCGGGGGGTGATCGAGAAGTCGGGAACATGGTTTTCGTATGGCGAGCAACGGCTCGGACAGGGTCGTGAGAACGCGCGTCTGTTCTTGAGTGAGCACCCGGAGACGGCATTGACGATAGAGAGTCGGTTGCGCGAAGAACTGGGGTTGAACGGGAAGACTTAATGGAGGCAGGGAGCACCGATTTCGACGATGCCCGCAATGCGGCGCTGCGTTTTCTCAAAAGCTGCGACCGTTCCGTGCATGAGATTGCTCAACGGCTCAGCCACAAAGGCTGGGAGCCGGGTCTAATCGATCAGGTCACGGCCGATCTACTGCGGGTCGGTTTGTTGGACGATGAGGCCATGGCGCGGCGTTGGGTCGGATTGCAGCTCGACCGCAAACCGGCGGGCGCTCCCTGGTTGCGCTCGGAGCTAGCACGTCGGGGCGTCGAGAAGGAGCTGATCGAGCGCGTGCTGGAGGAGTACGCCGACCAGACCGGGTCTGAGGCTTCCGCCGTGGATCTGCTGCGCCGGCAGAGTGCCCGCTACCTGAGTCTTGATAGGGACCGGGCAAGACGGCGCATGATGGGGTTGCTGGCCCGGCGTGGTTTCGATCCCGAGACCGCTTCAGGCGCGGTGGAGACGATCTGGAAGGAGACGGAAGAGGAGTAATGAAGGCGCGCGAAATACGAGAGGAGTTTCTCTCATTCTTCGAGGGTAAGGGACATACCCGGGTACCGAGTGCCCCCGTGGTGCCCGCGGATGATCCGACCCTGTACTTCACCAACGCCGGGATGAACCAGTTCAAGGATGTCTTCCTCGGACTCGGGAAACGAAGCTACACGCGTGCCGTCGACACACAAAAATGTATCCGGGTTTCAGGCAAGCACAACGATCTCGAGGAAGTCGGAATCAGCCCCTGGCACCATACATTTTTTGAGATGCTGGGCAACTGGTCCTTCGGTGACTACTTCAAGAAGGAAGCCATCGCCTGGGCTTGGGAGCTGGTGGTCGAGCGCTATGGCCTGGAAGCCGATCGGCTCTGGGCCACCGTGTTCGAGGGTAGCCCGGAGGAAGGGCTCGAGCCGGACGAAGATGCCGAAAAGCTGTGGGTGCAGGAGACTCCGATAGCCGCTGACCGCGTCGTACGCATGTCGGCCAAGGACAATTTCTGGGAGATGGGCGAGACGGGACCGTGTGGCCCGTGCTCTGAAATGCATTACTACCTGGGGGATGACCTGAACAAACAGAGCCGCGAGGGGCTGCTGGCAGACAGCGACGATTTCGTCGAGATCTGGAACCTGGTCTTCATCCAGTTCAACCGCGGCGAAACAGGTGAGCTGCAAGCTCTACCGGCCAAGCATGTCGACACCGGCATGGGATTCGAGCGCATGTGCAGCCTGCTGCAGGGCGTGGAGAACAACTACGACACCGACCTGTTCCAGCCGATCATCGAGCGTATCGCGCAGCTGACCGACGCCACGCCTGAGGGCGATCGTCTGACCGCGTGCAGAGTCGTGGCCGATCACATCAGAGCGTTGACCCTTGCCATCGCCGATGGCGCCATGCCGTCCAACGAGGGGCGCGGCTACGTGCTGCGCCGAATTTTGCGGCGGGCGGCTCGATACGGCCGTCAACTCGGCCAGCACGAGCCGTTCATGCACGGTCTGGTGTCAACGGTCGCCGAGTCACTGTCCACGGCTTTTCCCGAGATCAATGAGAAGACTGATCACATCACTCTAGTGGTTCGTTCAGAGGAAGAGAGCTTCGGTGCCACCCTGGACCGCGGCCTCGAAATGTTCGACCGCATCAGTCAGAAGGGGGAGATCTCCGGGGCCGATGCCTTTCTGCTACATGACACCTATGGCTTTCCTCTGGACCTAACCGAGCTGATGGCGAGAGAGCGCGGCGGGTTGCCGGTGGACACGGCGGGCTTCGAGCAGGAGCTGGAGGGTCAGCGCAGTCGTGCTCGTGCGGCCACCCGCGGGCATTTCCGCGCCACCGAGGGTGTCGGTGACGCCTTGCCCGAGGGCCACTCCCTCTTCGTCGGTTACGACCAGATGGAGACGAACTCGAACATCATCCATGCGGATAGCGGCGACGAAGACGGCGAGATTCGATTCTTCCTGGATCAAACCCCGTTCTACGCTGAGTCGGGTGGGCAGGTAGGCGATCGCGGTCGCGTAGAGGGTGAGGGCTTTGCCATAGAGGTGGAGACGACACTCAAGGCCCGAGGCGGTTTCATGCACGTGGGGCGTGTCCTCAGCGGCGAGCCGGGACAAATCAGCGGCGCAGTCCATGCGGTTGTCGAGACGGATTCACGACTGGCAGCTGCTAGAAATCACACGGCGACGCATTTATTACATGAAGCGCTGAGGCGGACGCTAGGGGACCATGTCAGTCAGACCGGATCCCTCGTCGCCCCGGAGCGGCTGCGCTTCGACTTTTCCCATTTCGCGGCCGTGGACCCACAGCAGCACCGGGATATCGAGGCCATGGTGAACGAACGGATCCGGGCGGATCTGTCAGTCGAAACATTCGAGGAGGATCTGGAACGGGCCAGACAGATGGGTGCACAGGCCCTGTTCGGCGAGAAGTACGACGTGCGTGTGCGTGTGGTCAAAGTCGGTGACTACAGCCTGGAGTTGTGTGGCGGCACGCACGTGGCCTCCACCGGCCAGATCGGGCAATTCGATTTCGTTTCGGAGAGCGGCATCGCTGCCGGTACGCGCCGGGCGGAGGCCCTCACGGGTGTGGCAGCGGCAACAGCGGCACGGTACCACCGCGACCTGCTCGAGGAACTCGGGCATCTCCTGAATACGAACAGCGAGCAGCTGCCAGGATACATAAAGGATCTGCTCGAGCGCAATCGGGAGATGGAAAAGAATCTCTCCCAGGCCAGGCAGCAGCTGGCCGGCCAGGACGTTGTTGCTCTCATCGACACGGCGGTAGCGGTAGATGGTGTCCAGGTTGTCGCCAACCGGGTGGAGGTTGCTGACGTGGCATCCCTGAGGAGCATGGCCGACGGTCTGCGTAACGGCATGAAAATGGGCGTAGGCGTACTTGCGGCTGAACTGGGCGGCAAGGCGGCCTTCATCGCCGTCGTCACTGATGATCTGATCGCCGCTAGCCAACTGAAAGCCGGCAACATCATCCGAGAGGTCGCCCAGATCGCCGGCGGATCGGGAGGGGGCAAGCCGCACATGGCCCAGGCCGGCGGCAAGGATCTCGAAAAGATTGACACCGCCGTCGCCGCCGTGGCCGAGATCGTCACGCGTCAGGCGCAGGGCTGAGGCTCAAGGAGACGACGAAGGTGTCGGCAACCGGCAATGCGGTCCCCTGGGAACGGGGAACGGGGAGCACACTCGAGTACCTGCTGGAGGTCCGCCGTCGACGCGGGGCCGGTTACCTGACGCTGCTCGATCCGGACCGCTTGACCCTCGCTGAACTCGAAGAGCGTACCGAGCGCTGTGCGGAAGCTGGGGCAGACGCCATCCTCGTCGGCACCAGCCTGATGTTGTCGATGACGAAGAACGCGAATGTGTTTGAGAGTCTGCGCGAACGAGTGGGTGTGCCGGTGATCAGTTTCCCCGGTGACGCGGGGCAGGTCGTGTCGAAGGCGGATGCGATCCTGTTCCTGTCCATGGTCAGCGGCCGCAACCCGGAGTTGCTGATCGGCCAACACGTTCGCGCGGCGCCGTTGATCAAGGAGTACGGCATCGAGGTGATTCCGACCGCCTACATGTTGATCGAGTCGGGCAGTCTAACCTCGACCGAATACATGAGCTCGACGAAACCGATACCGAGGGAAAAGGCCGACATTGCCATGGCGCACGCCCTGGCGGCCGAGTACCTGGGCATGAAGCTGGTGTACTTGGAGACGGGCAGCGGGGCCGGCAAGAGCGTTCCGGAGACACTGATTCGCGCAGTCGTCGATTACGTCGGCTCTCCCGTCATCGTGGGAGGCGGAATTCGTGATGGCGAGAGCGCTAGAGCCAAGGTTGAAGCCGGGGCCAGCTTCGTCGTAACCGGCACGGCAGTGGAAGCAGACCCGGCCCGGCTACAGGAGTTGAGCCGGGCAGTCCATATCAGGGACTGAGCGCATGACAGAGCATGCTGAATCCGCTTTGGTGGATATCCATTGCCATGTGCTTCCCGAGGTCGACGACGGCGCCGCATCGATGCAGATGGCCCTGGACATGCTGAGACGTGCCGAGTCCGAGGGGGTAGGAGCGATGGTGATGACGCCGCACATCCGCTCCCATGACGAGGAGGACCGGGATGCCCTTCACGCCCGGCGCTTCGATGAGTTGCAATCCGCAGCGACTGAGGCTGGCATCGCAATCGAGCTGTTTCTGGGCGCGGAACTGGCCTTCCGCTTTGGCCTTGCCGAGGTCGCGCGCTGGCCGACGGCGGCGCTGGCGGACGGCCCCTACGTGCTCGTAGACCTGCCGCTGGGTCCGTTGCCGACCGGGATAGAGCAGGGCTTTTTCGAGCTTAGGGCGGCCGGCTACAAGCCGATTCTGGCTCATCCGGAGCGCCATCGGGAACTGGCGACATCGCCGGAACAGGTAGATCGGCTGCGGCATCAGGATCTGCTGTTTCAGGTAGATGCCGGCAGCTTCACCGGACGTTTCGGCAATCGGGCCAGAGCCACGGCCGAGATGTTTTTACGGATGGGCGTCATTGAATTCGTCGGCAGCGACGGCCATGACCTGGAGAGGCGTCCGGTATCGCTGCAGAATGCACGGCGTCTCGTGGCGGAGGCGTGTGGTCCGCTGGAGGCGCACCGTTTGTTTTGTGCCAACCCGGAAAAAGTGGTCAAGGGAGAGCCTGTTGTTGCCAGGTCGGAGGGTGGAGCCGCCACGGCAGTTACCCCTGAATCTTCCTCGACGTCGACGTGGAAACGGATCAGTCGGGTGTTCTCGGGCAAGGCGTGAGCTGGTTGAGGCGATTGACAGATGGTTGAGAAGCGAGTGGTCATCAAGAACCGCCTCGGCATCCACGCGCGTCCGGCAACCCTTCTGGTGCAGGCCGCGGCGAAGTTCCAAGCCGAGATCTTTCTCTCCAAGGGAGAGGTTCGTCGCATCAACGGCAAGAGTATTATGGGGATCATGATGCTGGCCGCTGAGCATGGCGCTGAGTTACTGATCGAAGCTGAGGGCGGTGACGCCGATGAGGCAATAGAGGCGGTGGCGGCTTTGCTGGAAAGCGATTTCGAGGAGAAGCCCTGATCAGGGAGTCCATGGATAAACTCGTCGGCATTCCAGTCAGCTCCGGGATCGGCATCGGCCGTGCCTTCGTGCATCGCATTGAGCGCCCACAGATCTCACGTCGCCGCATACCGCGCATCAAAGTCGAAGCAGAAACGGAGCGCTTTCTCAACTGCCTTGTTCTGGTCGGGGAAGAGATTCGCCGCACCCGCAGGATCGTCGAACTGGAGCACGGCACCGAACTGGCCCAAATATTCGAGGCTCAACTGGCGATGTTGCAGGACGATCAGGTCAAGGGCCAGACAGTGAAGAACATCAGCTCGGATCTAGTGACCGCCGAGCAAGCGTTTTCGAAGACGATGGAACGGCTCAAGGAGATGTTCGGCCACATCGAGAACGAGTACCTGCGAGCTCGTGTCGGCGACATCACCGATATCGAGCACCAGGTGATGGCCCGCCTTGCAGGTGGGGAACTGCGGGGCCTGGAATCCGTTCGTTCCAACACCATCGTCATCGCCCACGACCTGCTTCCCTCAGAGGCTATCCAGTTAGGGCGCCGGCTGGTCAAGGGCCTGGTCACGGATCTGGGTGGTGCGACGTCGCATGCCAGCATCATCGCTCGCTCGCTTGGACTGCCAGCGGTCGTCGGCACCATGGAGGCGACGACCGCCATCTCATCCGGCGATGCCATCATCGTCGACGGTGACGCCGGCGTCGTGCAAATCCGTCCCAAACCGGAGACGGAGCGGTATTACCAGACCGAACGGCGGCGCCAAATCCGGCGCGAGCGATCTCTTAGAGAGCACAGGGATCTGCCAGCACTCACGACCGACGGCGTCGAGATCCAGTTGCAGGCCAATATCGATTTGCCGCAGGAAACTGAACTGGCCATGGTGAATGGCGCACACGGTGTCGGCATGCTGCGCTCGGAATACCTCTTCATGGGCTACCGGTTGCCTACCGAGGAGGAACAGGCGGCCTCATATCGCGAGGTGGTTGCGGCCATGGCGCCGATGCCGGTCGTCATCAGGACCCTGGATCTAGGGGGAGACAAGCTGAGCCATGTGGTTGAGACGATACCCGAGACCAATCCGTTTCTGGGCTGGCGCGGCATCCGCATGTGCCTGGATGAACCCGAGTTGTTCAAGACGCAACTGCGAGCCGCCTTGCGAGCCGGGGTTGCAGGCGAGGTGCACCTGCTTCTGCCCATGGTGTCCACGGTGGAGCAGGTCAGGACCGCCAGGAAGATTCTGGATGAGACCCGAGCCGAACTGGAGAAGAAGGGTCAGCCGTTTCAGGCCGAATGCAAGCTCGGTATCATGGTTGAGGTGCCTTCGACCGCGATCATGGCCGACAGCTTCGCCCCCGAAATCGATTTTTTCAGCCTGGGGACGAACGATCTGATCCAGTACACCCTCGCCGTCGACCGGGGCATGGCGCGGGTGGCTGATCTCTACGATCCTTTTGATCCGGCTGTGCTGAGGTTGATCAAGGGCGTTACGGCCAGCGGACAGGCTCACGACATACCGACCAGCATATGCGGCGAGTTGGCCGGAGATCCAATGGCCACGATGCTGCTGGTGGGACTTGGTCTGGACCATCTGAGCATGAGCCCCGGACTGATCCCCGAGGTCAAGGAGGTTGTCCGGGCCATCCGGCGGGAAGACGCCGAGCAGCTGGCCAATGAATGTTTAGCGATGGAGTCCGGACGGCGCGTGCGGGCTCACGTTGAAGAGACCACGCGCCGCTACCTACCCGCAGAGCGTGCGGCCCGGATAAGCCATGGCCGCGGCGAATAGAACACAGGAGATGAAGGCGTGAGTGAGTCGTATCTGTTTACATCAGAATCTGTTTCCGAAGGACATCCCGACAAGGTCGCCGACCAGATATCGGACGCCGTGCTGGACAGCATGCTGGCACAGGATCCCATGTCCCGCGTTGCCTGTGAGACCATGGTGACGACGGGACAGGTCGTCGTCGCCGGCGAAGTGACCACCAAGGCGCAGGTCGATATCCAGAAACTGGTCAGGGAGACGATCGAAGATATCGGCTACACCGATCCCGAGTACGGCTTCGACTCGCGGTCCTGCGGGATCCTGGTGGCTCTGGACAGGCAATCACCGGACATCTCGCAAGGCGTCAGTGAAAAACAGGGGTTACACGATGAGATGGGGGCCGGCGATCAGGGGATGATGTTCGGTTACGCCTGCCGCGAGACACCCCAGCTGATGCCGCTGCCGATCATGCTGTCGCACCGGATTCTCGAGCACCTGAGCGTGCTGCGCAAGCGCGGCCGCCTGAAGTACCTGCGCCCGGACTCCAAGTCTCAGGTCACCGTCGAATACGTCGGCAACAAACCCAAGCGCGTTCACACGGTCGTCGTCTCGACGCAGCACGATCCCGGCGCCAGCCATGCACGCATCAGACGGGACATGATCGCGGCCGTTAAGAAGGTGATCCCGGCGCGGCTGCTGGATCGCAACACGATCTTCCATATCAATCCGACCGGTCGCTTCGTCATCGGTGGACCGCACGGCGATTGCGGGCTCACCGGGCGCAAGATCATCGTCGACACCTACGGCGGCAGTTGCCCCCATGGTGGCGGCGCCTTCTCTGGAAAGGACCCCAGCAAGGTCGATCGCAGCGCGCACTACATGGCACGCTATGTCGCCAAGAACGTGGTGGCGGCGAAACTGGCCGAGCGTTGTCAGTTGCAGCTGGCCTACGCCATCGGCGTGGCTGAGCCCGTGTCCGTGCTGGTGGAGACCTACGGCACCGGAGTCATCGACGACGCCGACATAGGGGCGGTCGTCCAGCAGGTGTTTACGTTGACACCCAAGGCGATCATTCAACAGTTGAAACTCAGGCGGCCGATCTACCTGCAGACCGCCGCCTACGGCCATTTCGGCCGCAGCGGCGCCGATTTTACCTGGGAGAAGACGGACAAGGCGAATGCCTTGAGACGGGCGGCGGGCGTCAAGAAAAAGTGATGTTGTAGCTCAGGTCGTTTGTGGTATATTACTGGCCGCGCTCGAAAAATTGATTACAGCAACGTCAAATTGGCAACACCATACCAACATCAGGTAAGTCAAGAGGAGACAAGGCAATGCCGGTATGCAATCGGTTGTCCGGCAGGAGGGTAACACGTCAGCGCCGAGTGTTCGTTATCGGCGCGGGATTGATGGCGGGGTTAATCGCTGGGGGATGCGCCGTGGACCCGCCGCAGGTGCCCAGGATCACGATTCCCTTTTTCATATCAGTAGCCAACGACACGACGACAATCAGGGAGGTCGCCAGCGACCGCTCCGACTTCCTTCAGATTGGCGACGACGAGAGCCTGGCGCTGAACTTCAGTGCCGAGTTCGGTGAGAGCAGCCGGCAGGAAGTGGGTGAGGATCGGTTGGCCGTGGAGCCCAGTCCCGCGGAGTTCTTCACCGAGTTGGGTGATATCACCATTGAGGGACAGGATCTGCCGCCTAACGACGTGCGATTGGGCGACATACTGCCGGAGGAGGTGTTCGACGCTGCTGCCGTCGCCGCTGATCTCGGCCAGTCGTTCGAGCTGCCGGCACAGGACATCGAAATATCCGCGATTCCGTTGGAACTGCCGAACGTGACGTCCCTGACGGTGCTCGAGGGTGGTCTGAGCATCGGGATCACCAATGGACTCCCGGTCGGATTGGCGCTGCTGGAGATCAGCCTGCGCGACGAGGGTAATAACCGAGATATCGACCAGGTCGTTTTCACCAATGTCGGACCGGGTGCCGCTGCAGACCCGCAAACGCTCGAGTTCAACTCAGCAGGCCGAGACGCCAACCCCGATGGAACCACCGTGTCCGGTGAGCTCTCTCTCAGCGTAGTCGGCACGACGGCCGAAACCACCGATCCCGAGCTCGATCCAGATGCCGTGCTGTCAATCGACGCCGACCTGCTGACGCTGACCGTGTCCGAAGCAAATGCCATCATTCCCCAGCAGGAATTTTCGGATTCACAGAAGTTGGGGTTTCCGGACACGCGCATTCTTGTTACCAACGCCGATATCAGTGAGGGATCGCTCGTCCTGGTTGTCACCAACGAGATTCCCGTGATCATGGCGGTGAGTCTGACTCTGCCCGATCTGCGGGGGCCGGACGGTGAACCTGCAACGCTCGCGCTCCCCCGCCTCGCGCAGGATGAGCCGACCAGAGCTGAATTCAACCTGAACGGTCATGTTTTCAGCCCGAACCCGACCGAAAGGGATTCGATCCAGATCATTTATTCTGCCAGCACCTTTCCATCAGATACAGAGGTGACCATCCGCTCGAACGGCCAGATTGGCATTGAGGCTCAACCACAGCGGCTGGCGTTCAGTAATGTCACCGGAATTCTGGACAACCTGACCCTGCCGATCGATCCGGTGCAGAAATCGGTTGCCTTTCCCGAGGGTCTCGACAACCTCAGTCTGGATGAGACCTTCTTGAGCGTGATCCTGACATCGGCTGTGGGCGTCACCAGCTTCATGGATCTGCTCATCGAGGGTGTCAATTCCTTCGGTGAACCCAGTCCCGATCTCCGCATCACACAGACGTTTTCAGCGGCCAGCCCCGGCGATGAACAGCGAATCGAGTTGAGCGTTCCGTCCGACGATCTGACTCCGTTCCTCAACTCGCTGCCGACCGACATCACCGTCACTCCCACAGTCCGTATCGGTGACGGCGTCAACGAGGATTTCATCGAGCCCGATCACTGGGTTCGTATCGACAGTGTCAACTTTCTGGCGCCCGCCCGGTTCATTATCGAAAGTGACACGCAAATTCAGCCAGATCCCGACTTCCGTGAGCTTGCTGATGAGGAAGCACGTGAGCGGATCAGCAATAATCTGATAAGGGGTCAAGTCCTCACTGAGATCAACAACCACTTGCCACTCGGAGTGAGCGTCAGTCTACGGGCGGCGCGACGACTGGAGGATGTCTACAACGACGACCTCATCGATCGCGGGGGGGCGGTTGATCTCGACTCCGTGCTCGTTATTCCGCGCAACGACGATCCCTTCGCCGTGCAGGCAGCGCCGGTGGACGCTGACGGACTCGTGCTCGACGATCAGGTGGTGGCCTTCCTGGACACCGTAAGCGTGACGAAAGACGAGGCGTTGTTTTTCCTCGAAGAAGGCGGGGTGTACACTGGTGTCTTGGTCCAGTTGGAAGGCACGGGAGGTCCCGTTGAGTTGAGGGGTGACGACTTCATAACGGTCGTTGCCGGCGCGGGGATCGAGATAGAAATCAACGAGTCTCTGGTGAAATAAGAGGATCTAAACTGCGCGGCGAGGGGATGGCTCGCGTCGCGATGGAGGGCAGCAATCGAATGGGCACTTTTAAACGAATCGCCATTTCACTGGCATTAATAGCGATCTTCGCCGGGAACGCATACGGCCTGAACGACCTCAGTCCCAGAGCGATGGCACTGGGACAATCGTATACCGCACTGGCCCGTGGACCGGAGGCAGTCGCCTGGAACCCGGCCAACCTTGGCCTGAAAAGCAGCCCGGGCTTCACGTGGAATCTGCTCGGGTTTGGATTCGCCCTGGTCGCCGAGAACAACAGCTTCTCGGTGCAGGACTACAACGATAACTTCACCAGTGACACCCACGTCATCGGGGATGCTGAGAAGGACAAGCTACTGGGCGATATCGATGCCGAGGGGTTGAAGTTCAACACGGACATAGGAGTAATGGGTGCACTCGGTGTGCCCATCAATGGGGGGGTCGCATTCCCTCTTCCGTGGGGTCTGAAATCAGCCGTCACGACCAGCCTCGAAGTTGGTTTGGAGGGAGAGGTCCCAAAGGACATGTTCACCCTGTTCCTGAAGGGCAACGAGTTCGGCCAGACCTACGACATCTCCGACTGGGACGGTTCCGGGTGGGGGCTGGTCGGCTTCAATTTCGCCGCCGCCAAGCCGTGGTTGCCAGCGCAATTCAAGCCCTACCTGCGTGAATTCTCTCTCGGTGGCACGCTGAAGATCACGGGTGGTGCTTACGGTGAAGTTGTGCAATCCGGTGGCACCGGATTTTCGTCCGAGTTGCAAGGCGCCGACCTCGACGTATTCGTTGTGTCACAGAACGCAGGAGGCGTCGGCTTCGGACTCGATTTCGGCGCGGCCGGCGTGACCAAGGACGGCAAGACGACGGTCAGCCTGGGGGTCCTCAACCTCCTCGACGTCATGTCCTGGAGCATCGATTCGAGGCGGGACTCGGTTTTCGCCTCTGCCAGTAATCTGCGAGCGACCCGTGCCTTGGATGAGGATGTCGTCGGGGTCGAGGACATCCTCGACAACCCGGATGTCGATGGCGATGGGGACACTGATTTCTACCAGAAAGTCAGCGAAGACAGCTTCGACCGTTCGGTGCCGGCGATGATCCGGCTGGGCGCTGCCCATCGCCTGATGCCCCGGTTGACCCTGGTCGGCAACTACGACCAGGCTTTCAGCGAGGGTTTCGGTATCACCACCACGCCCCGCCTCTCGGCTGGTGCCGAGTATCGCCTGGTACCCTGGTTTCCTGCCAGAGCAGGGATATCAGCTGGAGGTCGCAGTAGCGGCTCCTCAATAGGCTTCGCGTTCGGTCCCTTCAGCGTCTACCACATGCAGCTTGAGTTGCTTGAAACGGCGCTCGTGACCCGGGGAGGGTTTTTTCCCGGGATCGCCAAGGGCTCAGCTGTTTCGGTCATGTTCTTCAGGTTCAATCTGGTATAGCAGAACACGCACAACCGGCAGTTTAGCGGGTCGGGGCAAATGCCCCGGCCCGCTCTTTTTTGTAAAAAACCGCTGCAGGAATTTCAGACCCCTACCGATAAAATGATTAGGCGAGTACCAACTAATCCCCAAGGAGGATTCTCATGGAAGTAGGGTCTGCTCAGAGTCAGAGCCTGTTAGCAGCAGTAACTACGACGACACAGTTGAAGGCCGCGAGGCTTACCTCACCCGAGGGTGACACCACCACCTCGGTGCTGTTGTCGATCAGCAAGCAAGTCGACACCGTCTACGCCCAGCGGGTGCTGAACGATTCACTTGCAGACAGATTCAACGCCGCGTTTCAAGAAGCTGGAATGGACAGCACTGTCGAATCGCTACTCGGCAGAGGGCTGGACTTTTCTCCGGAGGCGACTGCCAACCGGATTGTGAGTTTCGCCGTCGGCTTTTTCGGCTCATTCAAGGCCAATCATCAGGAGGACGGGCCCGCAGACCAGATCGACGGGTTCACGGAGATGATCAAGGGGGCTGTCGAACAGGGATTTGCCGAGGCCCGCGACATTCTTGAAGGGATCGGAGACATCTCTCCCGACACCGCCAGTAACATCGACGCTACCTTCAACCTGGTGATGAGCGGAATCGATGAGTTCGCGGAAGAGCAGCATTCAGGGCTTGAAGAGCTCGCATCACCTGATGAACAACCGGAAGACAATCTCCTGGTGACGTAGCAGAATGACTGTTTTTGTTCCGTCCCCGGGGTGGTCCCGAGTATGTAACGCCCCAAGATTGCCCCTTGCTAGCGTTTGAAGCCGAGAAAGAGAAATCTCTTTCTTTCACGAGGTCTCAACCGCGAAATACAGGCGGGCACCCCGGCGGACGGGCAAATTCCAAGTACTGACAGGTGCTGATGCTGGCGCGTCAGCTTCACAAACAAGGATGTTTTTCAGCGGCATCGCCTACCGCTGAAGATGAAAAAAGGCCCCTCATTCGGAGGGGCTTTTTTTTGTACGATCACGGTGTGCCATTTTGGCACTTTCTATCAGGCAATCACCTGTGAGTAAAGCTGTCCGACGTCGTTCACGCTCTCGGATAAAATCCATAACTGATTATTTTACCCATACTTACTGACCAAAGTGGGTCACAGGCACGGCTTTTGCGAATTTGCGAACTGATAGTCATTATAAATCTCCAGCGGCCGTTCCTTTGGCCATAAGTCAAATCACAATGGATCTGATACTCAAATGAACACACAGGACAATGCGTCAACCGAAGGGGGACTGGAAAGGTACGGTACCGATCTGGTGGCACGGGCTAAAGACGGCGCCCTGGATCCGGTGATCGGGCGGGATGCCGAGATTCGCAGGGTGATTCGCATTCTGTCGCGCAAGACGAAAAACAACCCGGTATTGATTGGCGAGCCAGGGGTGGGCAAGACGGCGATCGTCGAAGGGCTTGCCCAGCGCATCGTGAGGGGGGATGTGCCGGAATGGATGAAGGACCGCAGCGTGTTCTCCCTCGACATGGGTGCGCTCATTTCAGGGGCCAAGTACCGTGGCGAGTTCGAGGAACGCCTGAACTCCGTCCTCAACGAGATCGTCGAAAGCGAGGGGCGGATCATCCTCTTCATTGACGAGCTTCACAACATAGTCGGCGCCGGGCGCACGGAAGGATCGACTGATGCGGGCAACCTGCTCAAGCCGATGCTGGCGCGAGGGGAGCTGCATTGTGTAGGGGCCACGACATTGGACGAGTACCGTACGTATATCGAAAAGGACGCCGCGCTCGAAAGACGCTTTCAACCGGTAACGGTGGAGCCCCCAACCGTCGAGGACACGATATCGATTCTGCGTGGACTGCGTGAGCGTTACCAGCTCCATCACGGGGTCCAGATCCAGGACAGCGCCCTGGTGGCGGCAGCGGTCATGTCCAACCGCTACGTGTCGGATCGCTTTTTGCCGGACAAGGCCATCGACCTGGTCGACGAAGCGTGCGCGACCATTCGGACTGAAATCGATTCCATGCCAGCTCAACTGGATGAAGTCACGCGGCGTGTGATGCAGCTGGAGATAGAGGAGGCCGCCCTCAAGAAGGAGAAGGACGAGGGCAGCAAGACCCGTCTTGGAGCACTTCGCGACGAACTCACACAGCTCAAATCGCAGGCGGAGGCGATGCGGCAGCAGTGGGAGGAAGAAAGGGCTGAGATTGCCGCTTCACGGGATCTGCAAAAGCAGATAGAAGACATCCGCAGGCAGATTGAAGAGGCCGAACGACGTGCCGACCTCAATCGAGCAGCCGAGCTCAAGTACGGCAAGCTGCCAGAAGCGGAGCAACGATATCGCGATCTGGGCGACCGCTATAGAGACGATTCGCGGACGAGACTACTCCATGAGGATGTCGGAGAAGAGGAGATCGCCGACATCGTCTCGCGCTGGACCGGGGTGCCCGTAACCCGTCTTGTAGAAGGCGAGCGCGAGAAGTTACTAAGATTGGACCAGCTGCTGCACCAGCGTGTCATTGGTCAGGATGAGGCGGTACGGCGAGTGACGGATGCCGTCATTCGTGCACGTGCCGGCATAAGCGATCCGAAGCGGCCCAGTGGCAGCTTCATCTTCCTGGGGCCGACGGGGGTCGGCAAGACGGAGCTGGCGAAATCGCTGGCTGCTACCTTGTTCGACTCGGAGGACCAGGTGGTTCGCGTCGACATGAGCGAGTACATGGAAAAGCATGCGGTCTCCAGACTCATCGGCGCGCCTCCCGGTTACGTCGGCCACGAAGAGGGCGGTCAACTCACGGAAGCCATACGCCGCGCGCCGTATTCCGTCATCCTCTTCGATGAAATCGAAAAGGCGCATCCGGATGTCTTCAATGTCCTGCTGCAACTGCTTGACGACGGCAGACTGACCGATTCGCAGGGGCGCACCGTCGACTTCAAGAACACGGTCGTCATCATGACCTCGAACATCGGCTCCGAGTACCTGGTTGAAGGGGCCGCAGCCGGTGACGGCGAGATCAGGCCGGATGTCGAGGACGAAATGATGGCACAACTGAGGCACCGGTTTCGACCGGAGTTCCTCAATCGGATCGATGATATCGTGGTCTTCAAGCCGCTGACCATAGGTGATATCGGCAAGATCGTCGAGCTCATGCTGGGTGAGTTGCGTGGTCGCCTGGCTGACCGCAATATCGATCTGAGAAGCACGCCACAGGCCCGCGACTTCATCGCCCGCAACGGCTATGATCCCGTGTACGGCGCCCGGCCCTTGAAGCGGTTCCTGCAACATGAGCTGGAAACCCGCATCGGTCGCGCTCTGGTGGCCGGCGATATTGCAGACGGCACGCACGTCACCATCGACGTTGAGGGCGGTGAGCTGGTCGTACGTCAGGATTTCGCCCGGGGGGGCGAGCAGACTGCGGATCGGGCGGCGTAACAGTTAGCGGGAACTCAAGGCGAGGCTCTTCGTCTTGTTTTGGTGATCCAAAAGCGGAACCAAGCGTGGCCGCACCGAGTGCTGGAGGGCACCAGTCCAGTGGCATGATGCCCACCGCGGTCATGACGGACTACAACATTTCAGGTGGAGGAACATGAAGACGAACATCGCAGTCCTTGTCTTGCTGTGCAGCGCGGTGATCGGACAGCCGGGTCTGGTGTACGGCAAGTCGAGCTTGGCCTTGATTCAAGATCTGAGTGATGGCTTCGCCGACCTCGTTGCTCAGACCAAACCGGGTGTCGTCGCCATCAAGACGGAGCGAGTGGTGGTACGCAGAAATAATCCGTTTACCGGTGCTCCCTGGGGAGGTCCCCGGTTCAACCAACCCCAGAGTCAAGAACTCCAGCCCGGTTCCGGATCCGGGGTCATCGTCGAGCACGAGGGTGAGCACTTTATCTTGACGAACAATCACGTTGTCAAGGATGCGGTCAGCATCAGAGTCGATCTCGCGGATGCACGCCATTTCAACGCGGAGATTGTCGGTACCGACACGCTAAGCGACCTGGCGGTCCTGGAAATCGACCAGGACGATCTACCGGCCGTCCCGTGGGGCCAATCAGCAACCCTGCGGGAGGGAGAGTGGGTCCTGGCCATCGGTAATCCCTTCGGGCTCGAGCACAGTGTCAGCCAGGGTATCATCAGCGCCCTGGGCAGGGACCGCGATCGTCGTCGCAGAGAACTCGAGATAGCAGATTATGGCTCCTTCATCCAAACGGATGCCGCTATCAACCCGGGCAACAGCGGTGGGGCGTTGATCAACCTCAAGGGTGAGCTTGTCGGCATCAACACCTCAATTATCACCAATCCACGCGATCCGGGCAGCAAGGGCATCGGCTTCGCGATTCCGGTTGATCTAGCCCTCGATGTGCTTGGGCAGATAGTCGCTCATGGCGAGGTGCGCAGGGGCTATCTGGGTGCTGGCATTCGTCCACTCGATCCGGATTTGGCCGAAGCCCTGGGCCTGGAGAACACACAAGGTGTCTTCGTGGAGGAGGTGAAACCAGGCGCCGCCGCGGAGGAGGCGGGTCTTGAAGCGAGTGATGTCGTACTGGAATTGGATGGCACTCGAATGCGCACGGCGACCCAATTCAGAAGTCTGATCGGCGCAACCGCCCCAGGTACGAAGGTAAGACTGCTGGTCCTGCGACGAGGGGAGGAAAGGGAAATCGAGGCTGAGTTGGGCGAACTTACCGAATCGGTTGCCATTTCTCCGCCCTCCGAGGAAACAGAGTCAGAGGCTACCGGAACATTGGGTTTGCGATTACAAGATTTGACGCCAGAGATCGCCGAGAAACTCGGATACGAAGGGCAGACGGGAGTGCTCATTTCCAGGGTACAACCAGGCAGCCAGGCAGCTCGCACCGGGCTGTCTCGCGGTGACCTCATCGTCAGGATCAACTACCGTGAGATAACGTCCAGGGACGATTTCGAGGGCGCGGTCGATGGAATCGAGTCGGGCAAGGCTGTTCTATTCGAGCTCAGACGCCGGTCGCAAACGTTCTTCAGGCCGCTGAGAATTCCGTAAGACCCATCGGGCTCCTCCGCGGAGCCAAGTTTGCGTACCCTTTGGGCTGGAGAGTGGCGTCTTGGAAGCCTCTTCCGCTATCGCCGTCACCCCTCGCCCACAGGGTCAGCCAAATGAATCCCCAGCCTGTATGGCATGTCGATCCTGATGCCTTCGTGTACCTGAAGGCCCCGCTGCAGTTCTCAGGGCCGCACAGAAAGGGTTGGCTGCGATGTGCATGCGGCGGACCTTTCCAGATCTTCTTGGATGGCGAGCAGGTTGGTGCCGGACCCGGAGGCGAACTGACCCAGGTTCCCGGCTGGGATCGCTTCGAAATCAACGCCGAAGCTGAGAGCGCCACATCCGTCCTGATGGTGCGGGCAGCGGCCGGACCCCATGCCGCCTGGTTCATCTGTGAGGGGCAGATCTCGGGCATATCCGTGATCACGGATTCCTCCTGGTCCAGCCTCGTCGGTACAGCCCCCGACTCGGAATCTGCCTTCAGCGAGAAGTACTCCGCCGTCCTCGAGCCGCTGCACGGTGATGCGGAACCGCTTGCATGGAGGCCCTGTACGCCGGTCGAGGCGCAGGCACCGGTCGAGTTGCCGCCAACTTCCATCAGGATCATCGACCTGGCAGCGCGCGAGTTGGTTGCCACGGGCGAATCAAGCGCACAACAGATTCCCTCATCGGTTCGCGATCTCGCCCCGCTGAGGAGTTGCAAGTGCGTGCACCCGGACGGGCTGTTGCAGGGCCACGGGCAACGTACGACCATCCGCACAAGTGAAGCGGGAACCGGTGTCTGTCTCGTGCTTGATTTTGGCCGGCAGTTCCATGGAACACCCTTCCTCTCGGTGCAGACGGATGCGGGAGGCGGTGTCGTTGACCTCTTTTTCGCCAGCAGCACAGACCGATTCGATTCCGCACTCCGCTCCGCGATCCGCTACATTTGCTGCGTCGGACGACAGCGATGGACTGGTTTGATTTCTCACTCCTTCCGCTTTCTCCTGGCGCGATTCAGCGGCTTCGCTGACAGTGACTGCGTGGTCGAGCAACTGGGCGTTCGTGTCCGTCGAGCAGAGAGTGCGGCGGAGGAGCCGCGCGCGGAGGGCGGCGCGATCGACGGAGATGAGCAACTGGAGGCACTGTGGGACGTGGGCGTTCACAGCAGCAACGCCAGCAGGCAACAGGTCTATTGGCTGGATGCCTATCCCGATCCGTATGACTGGCTCTCGGCGCTGCCGCTATTTCTCAACGATTGCAGTCATCGCGGCGATCCGACTGAAGGCCGCGCCATGCTGGCTTCGACCGGTCCGCCCCAGGGAAGCGCCTCTGATTGGAGGCATTGGCTCGGGTACCCGCTGTTCCTCGAGGCGTACCTGCAGTACTCGGGAGATCGCGACACGGTCTCCGATGGTCTTGAAACCGTGACTGAGGTGTTGAAGCTGATCAAAGAAAAACAACTGCCCTCGGGTCTGTTGCCGGCTCAGAGGCCGTGGTCGGCTGTGCGCTCCACCATCGTTGCCGCGGGCGCCGCGCGCGCAGCCCTGAGATTATTCGAGTTGTTTTCACTCACGATGGAGAGTCGAACCGCGCGGGAGTGCTACGACTCGATGTTGGCCTCCACACAATCATGCTGGTGTCAAGAAGCACAACTGTACGACGAAGGAGGCGACGAATCGGCGTACACTCAACTGACTAATGCCCTCGTCCTCTACTTCGGGTTGGCGGATGAGGCCAGGCAACAACAGATTCTCGCCGCCATGCGCGGCCCCGGAATCGAAACCGTTCGCGGACTGGACGAGGCCTTTTATCTGGTGGCGGGTCTATGGGAGGTGAAGGCGTACCAGCGGGCCATGCAATGTTTGCAGACCTACTGGGGCCGGTTGCTGGACCGGGAAGGTCTGACCTGGTTTGACAAACAAAGCCGTGGTGTGGCGGTGGCTGGCGCGGCACCAGGTCCGGATCATTTTCTGGCTTCACGGGTGATGGGGGTGCGCCCTGCCACTATCGGAAACGACTGCATAGAAATTGAGCCACCTTCCATTGGGATATCCCATATGGCCGCCGATTTGCCCACCCGGCATGGTTCCATGCACGTCGAGTGGTGGCGACCGGAGTCGCAGCCGACCTGCAGGATCGAGGTCAGGACACCGCGTGATACGAGGGTACAGCTGTGCATGCCAAGGTTGGGCATCCGTTTCCCGGAAATCACCGTCAACGACGAAACGGTGTGGCGCAACGACAAGGTGATGCCCAACCCGTGGGTGCACGAAATCGACGCTGAGTTCGAGCGTATCGTCTTGACGGTTTCCGGAACTCAATCATTCGCCGCGCATTTGAGCTGACTCCCTTGAACGGCAATCCATACTACGTAACCGAAGAGCCGCGATCATCCGTATCGGATGGCGTCAATCCCCTCTTGATAATCCTGCACGGGTACGGCGCGGACGAGCGAGACCTGATGGCGTTGGGAGCGTACTTCGACCCACGCTTACGTGTCGTAAGCATCCGAGCGCCAGTCGATCTGCCCCAGGGCGGCCATGCCTGGTTTCCACTGGAGTTCACGGAGGCGGGGGTGAAGATCGAGCGGGAGGATGTGGAGCAGGCGCGCGAGGACCTCATCGAGGTTGTCCGCAGTCAGCAAGTTTTTCACGGCAACGATGCGTCCAACACACTCCTGCTGGGATTCAGCCAGGGCGCGGCCATGGCTCTGGCGGTCGCTTACCGTGCTCCGGACACGACGACAAACGTGATAGCACTCAGCGGCGTGTTTGCTCCTGAGATGACACCGGCCGATCCGGATGTTCTGCGGGTACTGCAAGCCACATCCATCATCATGACCCACGGCAGTCACGATCCGGTCATCTCCATCCAGCAGAGTCATGCCGCCCGCGACGTGGTGGCGCAGACGCCAGTCCGGCTGAAGTACCACGAATACTCCATGGGTCACGAAATCAACCAGGAATGCCTGCGCGACGTGGTGGAGTGGGTGGCGACTGCCGTCGACGGAAGCCAGAAGGGCGGCGGGACTCCATGAAACGTTGCGCACTCGTGTTGATCGTGCTGGGCCTGGCGACGCAGCTGGACGCTGACATCGAGGCCGTCGTCGATTCGACGTCAGCCTTTCCGCCTCGCGTGCTGCATCGATCGCGACTCGAAGAGGCGACGACAATACCGGGGCGCATCGTCTACCTGCCGTTTCAGATTACCGGGTATGGAGCTCGCAGGTTGGCTACAGCCGTGTGGGAACAGCGCTTGCTGGACCGTGTGAAAGCCTACCTGACGTTCGCTGACGGCCGGGTCGGGGTAAGACCGATGGCAAGCACCTTGCGGGGTGGTGGCGCGCGCGTGTTCTACAACGACCTGGTGGGCGGCGCCGACGCTGAGATCACCTCCAGCCTGGGAGCATCATCCAAGAACCGTCAACACCATCTCCTCACATTGGCAGTTCCCACAGGCACAATGGTGAGTATCCGCTACGCCAGTGAGCCGAATGAGAGTTTCCACGGCATTGGTCAGGCCACGGACGATGCAGACCGGACCGTCTTCCGGCAGCGGGATTTTCACTTGCAGGTTTCCCAGGCACAACAAACGCGCGGTCGCATCAAGTTCAGTTGGGAAGCGGATTATCACACCAGGGATGTCGGTCGAGGTGAGAACGACCTCTATCCTTCCACCATCGTTAGGCATGCGACTGAACTGCCAGGGTTGGACAATCGGGCCCATTTCGTGCAGGCCGGCGTGCAGGTGAAGGGCGTATTCGTCGATGTCCCGGGCAGCCCGACGAGGGGTAACCGGACACGACTCAAGCTGGCCTACAGCCAGTCAGTCGACGAGGACGATTTTTCGCACATCAAGGCGGGGTTCCTCACGGAGCAGTTCCTGGAGTTGTTCTACAGACGGACGCTGGCGCTGGAGTTGGGCAGCGATTGGCGTTACGCCCCATTCGGCAATGAAGTCCCGTTCTATGACCTGGCTTCACTTGGGGGAACGGAGGCACTGAGAGGCTTCAAGAGAGGGAGATTCCGCGACCGCGGTCTCACGTACGCCATCGGACGCTACAAGTTCCCGGTCTGGCGTTTGATCGAAGGCACGGTTTTCTACGAGGCGGGACGGTCGTTCCACACACTCGCCGACATCACCCTTGCCGACTGGGAGCGTTCGTACGGCGGCGGCGTGCGGGTGTGGGTGCCAGAAGGAGTCGTGTTCGAGTTCACCGTCGCTCGCAGTGTCGAGTTGACGCGGATGCTCTTCAACTTCAACACCACGTTCTGACGGGTAGGCCATGCGCGTTGCGTCACTGGGAATGATCGGGTTGCTGTTTGGCGTGGGTTGTGCGCCTGCGTTGGCGCCGCCCAGCGGCAATATTCCGCGTGACGACCGCCCTTTGCCGGCAAAGCCGAGGGTCCGTCACCCGTCGCTGGCAAACGAAATACTGGAGATGACTTTCGGCCTCCAGCTGTGGCAGGTTTTCGATACCCCGCGGTTGACGCGAAAGCTTGTTGGCCGTCCCTATCAGGCACGCAATGTCGACCGCTTCGACGAGGTGCCCGATAACTCCTGGTTCACCAACCGCAACGCTCGTCAGTCCCTTTCTATCGAAGAGATCAGGATAGGGCCAAACGTGACTGGGCCACCGGCAGCGGGTCGCTGGCGCGTGGTGTCGGTGAAGTCCGAGGGCGTAACTCCCGGGATAACGATCGTTGATCGCACGGGGCGTCGCTACATCATCAAGTTCGATCCTCCCAATTTTCGCGAGCTGTCCAGCGGCACGGAGTGCGTCGCCTCCAGACTGCTCTACGCCGCCGGTTACAACGTGCCGGAAAACTACATCGTCCAACTGGATCCCAAGCGCCTGGAACTCGATCCAGCAGCCGTGCTCAAGGTCGCCACCGAGGACAAACGTGACCCGATCGAGGAACGCACCATGACGCAGGCTGATCTCACGGCCATCCTCGACAGGGTCAATCCGGGACAGGGCAGTGTGCGGGCGCTGGCGAGCCTCTTCCTGCCCGGGGTTCCCGTTGGCCCCTGGCGTTATACTGGAGTTCGAAAGGACGACCCCAACGATCTCTTCCCGCACGAACATCGGCGGGAGATCCGCGGGTTGTACGTCATCGCCTCCTGGATTAACCATGCTGACATGAAGGAGGAGAATACCCTCGATGCCTATGACCCCGAAGCGCGCATCCTCAAACACTATCTGATCGACTTCGGGGCTGCGATGGGCAGCAACAGCACCCAACCGAGCAACCCCAGACGCGGTCAGGCCAACAGCTTCGACCTGAAAGATTCCTTGATGCGCCTGGCAACGTTGGGACTGTACGTTCATGGGTATGAAAAAGCGCCCGCGACGGTTCGTTTCCCTTCCGTCGGCTACCTGGAGACGGACCTGTTCAAGCCAGACAAGTGGAAACCGATGTACCCCGTGCCCGCGTTCGAGAACCTGACCGCGAGAGACGCTTTCTGGGGTGCCAAGATCGTCACCTCATTCAGCGATGAGCAGATCGCGGCGGCGGTTTCGGCCGGTGAGTTTTCCGATCCGTCTGCGGCCGCCTACATGGAGCGTTCGGCCAGGCGACCATCTACGCCGAGCACGAGAAGCTGCCAAAAAAGGTGCGTGAGTGGTTCATGAACGAAGATCAGACGTTCGGGATCTTTCCGCAGGTGCAGCTGGGCGGAGAGACCAGTACGGCTGGCGGGGCTCAGCTGTTCCTCTTCGGTCGCAGTCACGTACTGAACGCGGCCTACACGGTCAGGGATGCCGACCGTCACAGCGGGTGGCTGCAATACACTGACTTCGCAGGGGCAACTACCTACTGGGACGTCGAAGTTGATTACCTCAAGACGAACGACGAGGGCTCCACTGCCAACGGCAGCGTCGAGGACCGATTGGGAGCCCTGTTCGCCGTGGAGCGTGCCGATATCCTGGCCACGGTGGGATGGCGTTCGAACGACGGCCCCCTGCATCTGTATAGCAAGGGTTTTTCAGTGGAGGGCCGCCTCGGCTGGGGTCGTAGGGACTTCTCGACACAGGTGCCGACGACACCACCTGTAGTCGGTACCTTCGGCCTCACCCCCGCCGCGAGCCAGCTTGGTGGATTGGGCAAGTCGATCTCCCTTCTCACGGTGGGCGCCACCATCGAATACGACGACCGCGACTTCGAGGAGCCGGTGCGATCGCTGTCGCACCCGTTAAACTACCACTTCCCCGGGCGCATGTTGATCCACCACCAGGACGTCTACCATTCATTTCGCGATACCTTCTACCCCGAAAGCGGCAACCTGTTGATGGCCGGGGTCGATTACGTCACCGGGTCGGATGAGGCGCGCTTCGTCCGCCTCGCCGCCGAGGCCCAGCGTTTTCAAACCCTGTTCTGGCGCAACCGCATCCTGGCCGGACGAGTGCGCCTGGACAGAGTCCATGACATCGACGATGGCCTCGTGCCATTCCCCGATCTGCCCCATCTGGGCGGCAGCC
Source organism: Candidatus Latescibacterota bacterium (assembly GCA_965248265.1). GTDB lineage: Bacteria > Latescibacterota > UBA2968 > UBA8231 > UBA8231 > CBDFJF01. The sequence continues at coordinate 2,527,239 of CBDFJF010000001.1, read as the reverse complement.
AGCGCCTGCGCGGGTATGAGCGTGGTGCTCTGCGTGGCCAGGGCTCGCTGCTGCTGGCGGTTGAGTACCGATGGCCGGTCTGGGATACGTGGAACGCGTTCCTCTTCCACGAAGAGGGCCAGGTGTTCGATGAATACGGCGATATCGAAACCGGCAACTTCGTGTCGTCGACCGGAGGCGGGATGAGTCTGCGCTCGCAGACCGGATTGCTTCTCGGATTGCGCCTCGCCCACAGCGCGGAAGAGAGCCTGCTCACGGGATTTTCATTGGAGCAGGAGTTTTGAGGGTTCTGCGGTCCACAACTCTTGTGGTGAGTACGCTGGCGTTCGCGGGGTCCGCAAGCGCAGAACCGGATCTGTCCACCGCTCCAGTCAAATGGTTCGACGCGGATAACAAGAGCATGCCAGAGCCACTTGAAATCAGGGAAAATCAGGTCTGGGATATTGCCGATCACACCCTCTTTTTCCAGGTGGGAAAATTGCTGGACCTGGGGTGGACGACCAGGCGCATCGGCAACATCCTGCGGGTTGCACCGCCCCGTGAAGCGGACAACGTCAATGTTCTGGACGAGGTGCCCGGCTCTTCGTGGTACACGAACCGCCATTTTCTGAAACCGATGTCGATCGAAGAGCTGGAGGTGGGACCTGGATGGGCACATCCGGATGACTCTGGACCGTTGGAGATCGTCGCGGGCAAGTTCGAGGGTGGCACCGCCGGCTTCACGATCAAGGACGCGTCTGGCCAGTACTACCTGCTGAAATTCGATTCCGAAGGCAACAACGAGATGGGATCTTCGGCGGAGATAATCGCCACCAAGTTCCTGCACGCGGCCGGCTACAACGTACCGCGAAATTCGGTCGTCTACTTCGATCCATCGCGGCTCGTGATCGGCCCCAAAGCCAAGGTGCCAAAACGAGGCGGCGGCAAGCGCAAGATGGAAGAGCGCGACATGCAGGCGATCCTCGACAACATCATCCCCCAGGCGGATGGTCGCCTGCGTTGCGTGGCAAGCAAGTTTTTGTCCGGCAAACCTGTTGGTATTTTCGACTACCACGGCCGCCGTAAGGATGATTCCAACGATCGGGTCGACCACGAGCACCGGCGTGAGCTGCGGGGTCTGAGGGTGATCGGCTCGTGGATGAACGACGCCGATCGGCGTGCCGCCAACACCCTTGACATGTACGTGAGCGAAGAGGACGGCGCACGTCGCTACGTGCGCCACTACCTCATCGACATGGGCTCGGCTTTCGGTAGCAACAACCTGATGCCGCATCCGCCCAAGTACGGCAACGAGTACGTGTGGGACCCGCGCACCATCGGTCTTTCTATCGTGTCCCTTGGATTCTACCGCAAAGGCTGGGAGGAACCCCAGCCAATCCAGTACCCCTCGATCGGTTATTTCGAGAATGCGACCTTCCGACCCGCGCGCTGGGTGCCGACCTATCCGAATCCGGCCTTCGAGCGTTGCACCAACCGTGACGCATATTGGGGTGCCAAAATCGTCATGGCCTTCACCGATGAGGAGATTCGCGCTATCGTCGGCACAGGGTTGTTATCCAACCCGGACGCCGCCGAAGAACTGGCCCGACTCATCATCGAAAGGCGGGACATGATCGGTCGCTTCTGGTATGCCAGGGTCAATCCCCTGGATCACTTCGAGCTGATTGACGGCGAGTTGCGCTTTGAGGATCTGGCCGTCAGCGGCGGGCTGGAGTCGGCGGATCAGACGCGTTACCAGTACCGCCTCCTCGACGACACCGGAAAAGCGGTAAGCGAGGCAGGTGAGCGCCAGGGGTCGGTGATCCCGACGGCCATCATCATAGCTCCAGGGTTACGCACGGGTTTTCACGGCTACGAAATCCGCACCCGTCGTGGAGATGACGACTGGGGCAAGGCCATTCGAGTCTACTTCCACAACTGGGACGACGGGCGCAGTCGCATAGTGCGAATCGAGCGCGACAGCTGAGTGCGTGGCTGCTGGCTACGTCCAGTAGCATAGTCGTCAAAATTACTAACTGAAGCGCTACAGACTGGAGCGCAAATGGAATCATTCGGATTCACTTTCTTCCAGGCATTCGCAGACATTCTCGCGAATTGGTGGTGGCTCCTGGGCGCCATCTTTATCGCCTTTATCGTAAAGCAGATCACAGGCTTCCGTCCCGAAGAGAGACTGATGGCCCTGCTGATGTTCCTCTATTTCTTCCTGGTCATCACCAGCTTCTGGATCCTGAAGCCGATCAAGAAGGGAGTCTTCATCGGCTATATCGCCGAGTCCGGTTTCGACTGGTGGGGTTGGCAACTGCAGCCGTCAGGGGCTGAGCAGGTCGCGAAGGTCATGAACATGGTCGTGGCTTTCGCGGCAGCAGCGGCCTTTGCCTTTCTGGCCCGGTCTCTCCGGCGCCAACAACTCACCTATATCTTCTGTGGGTTCTTCATTGTCGCCTACGTACTCTACGGTTTCGTCCTGGACAGTCCCGGAGGCGGGACGGCATGGTCGTTCTATCTCTTTGGTGACCTCTTCAGCACCTTGATGGTGGTGACGTTCTTCGCTTTTCTGAACGACAGCGTGACACCTGACGTCGCCAAGCGGCTGTATGGACTGATCGGGTTGGGCGGTGTCGTAGGAGGATTTTTCGGCAGCTCAGTGGTTGCCGTCAACGTTAAATCGTCGATGAGTCCTTCGGTTTGGCTCTGGATCTGTCTGGGAATCGCGGTGCTGATTGCCCTCATTGCCATGGTGGCTGGCCGGTTGGTGCAACGCAATCCACCTCCCGAAGCAGCGCCGACCAATCAGGAAGAGGCAAAGCCGGAGGGCAGTTCGGCATTGGAGGGGGCGCGGCTGGTTTTCCGATCGCCCTATTTGCTGTCGATCATGGCCATCGTCGGGTTGTACGAAATGGTTTCGACCATCATGGATTTTCAGTTCACGGACACGGTGTTCCATTATCTGGGAGATGATCACTACACGCACTGGCCAAGGGTGTACTCCTTCACCAACGGAGTCGCTCTAGTCGTGCAGCTTTTCTTGACCAGCTTCGTGATGGTTCGATTTGGTGTGGGCGTGGCGCTGCTCTTCCTGCCGGTCGCCGCCTGTCTGGGCTCGGCCGGTTTTCTGATCGTTCCCGGCCTACTGCTGGGCAGCTTTCTGAACACGACCGACAACGGTTTCAGCTATTCGATCAACCAGTCGGCCAAGGAAGTGTTGTACGTGCCTACGACACGGGATGAGAAATACAAGGCTAAGGCCTTCATCGACATGTTCATCCAGCGCTTTGCCAAGGCTGTGGCCGTGGGCATCAATCTGGTGATCGCTACATGGTTCGCCGGCTTCGAGAATGTGCGCTGGCTGTCGTTGGCGACCGTTGCGATTCTGCTGGTGTGGATAGTGGCTGCCCGCTACGCAGGGCGGGTATTCTCAGAAAAGGAACAGGCCGCCGCCGCACAGACGTGATTGCCACCCGCAAGTCTGCAAGTCAAGATGCGTTCAGGCCCAACCGTTGCTGTTCTCGCGGGTGATCTGCGCCATCGCCTCGATCCAAGTCGGATGGGTGTTGAGGCATGGCACCAGGGTGAGTTCCCGTCCACCACCCTCGGCGAACTGCTCGGCCCCCTCCCTGCCGATTTCGTCCAAAGTTTCGAGACAGTCCGCCGTGAACCCCGGACAGGCGGCGATCAGGCGGCGCACACCGTCGCGTCCTAGACGAACCAGCTCCTCCTCGGTGTAGGGCTCCAGCCACGGCTCCTTGCCGAAGCGGGATTGAAAACCCACCAGCCAACTATCTGAGTCCAACTCAAGACTCGCCGCCAGTAGGCGGGCCGTCTCTTCGCACTGCCAGCGGTAGGGATCGCCTTCTTCGACATACCGACGCGGAATCCCATGGAAGGTGAACAGATAGCGCTCGGGCGGGTGCATCGCGGACGTCACCGTCTCCTCTATCGTACCCTTGAGACTGTCGATGTAGGCGGGGTGGTCGTAGTAGGGCGGAACGATACGAAGAGCCGGCATCGACCGGCGGCGTTCGAAACTCCAGGGCCCGTTGCGTCCCTGAAGGGCGTCGTAGACGGCGTCGTAGACCGACCCGGTGGTCGCACATGAGAACTGGGGGAACATCGGGAACAGGAGGATGCGATCGATGCCCTGCGACAGCAGCTCACGAACGGCCACGTCGATGCTGGGTTGGCCATAGCGCATGCCGAGGACGACTCTGAAGGAATCGCCCAATTGCTGCTGCAAGAGGGCCGTCTGTTGCTGTGAGTAGATCATCAACGGCGACCCATCCTTCTGCCAGATGTTGCGGTACCGACGAGCCGAGCGAGCGGGGCGCAAGGTCAGGACGATGCCATATAGAATCGGCCACCACCTCAATGGATGCAGATCGACGACCCGCGGGTCGGACAAGAACTGCCGCAGATAGGGTCGCAATGCAGAAGCTGTAGGTGCCGCCGGGGTTCCTAGTTGTGCCAACAGAACACCGATAACTTCCCTGTGCTCATGGGGACTGCTGGGAGCTGGCGAAGACGGCGTCATGGCCGCTCAAGCTCGAGGTTTGTCACCACTGCCTCTGTTTGATAGTGCTTGATCAACAAAAACCCTGTGCCTTCGCAAATATATCAGTTGCGCGACCCCCGGACAGTCGCACCCCAACTCAGGAGTCAACACCGATGCGCTGCATCTTCGCAGGAATGGCGTATGAGGAGACTGGGTTGATGTGCTCACGTCGACGATCACTTCTCCATCGGATCCTACCCTCGTAACACTTTTGCCTCAAAGACCACCTCTTCGTTATCTTTATGGCTGTTCAGCAAACGGTGCGCAATTGATTAATAGGAGAACTTTTTTTGAAACGCATTATTTCCTGCACGTTGGTCCTGGGTCTGGTCGCACTCACTCTGCCCTCGCAGGTGGACGGTCGAGCTCACAGGCCGGGACAGATCCCGAACGGCACCGTGAACAACTGCCTGAATTGCCACATGAGTGCTTCTGGAGGCGATGCGCGCAATTCTTTCGGCCTGGAAATCGAGGAGAACTTTCTGTCGGGGTTCGATGTCGTGTGGGGGGCTGAACTGGCTGCCATCGATTCGGATGGCGACGGCTACACCAACGGCGAAGAGCTGGGGGATCCAGAGGGCACCTGGGCAATCGGGGATGACAATCCAGAAATGGACGAAGTCTACTTTCCCGGCGATGCCGACAGTCATCCGCCCGAAATGGTATCGACCGCCGTCGAAGAATCGACGTGGGCTTCGGTAAAATCCGTGATCAGCAAGCTCCTGCGCTGATCGGCGCCGACCTCTCTCTGAGATTATCGGGCGATAGCTAAACTGTGGCTCGCGGGCGATCGCGCCCGCGAGCCCGGTGATGCGTTCCCGTGGCCTGATTTGAAACCATCCCTCACACGCCGCGTCGTGAATCTCCTTCTCGGCGTAGGCATGCTGGGAAGCCTCAGTGGCTTTCTGGGTACTATCCTGGCCTATCTGTGGCCGTTGCGCAGTGGTGCTGCCACTTCGGACCTGCTGCGCGGGAGCGAAGGCGAGCCATTGTCCCCGGACGCGCTAGCCGCCAACCAGGGCGTGGTAGCCCGCAATGATCTGGGCAAGATCCTGGTTCTGCGCCGCCCGAACGGCGAGTTCATCGGCATTCAGGCCACCTGCACGCATCTGGGCTGCACGGTAGCGTGGAACTCGGAGGTTGAGCAGGTCGAGTGCCCATGCCACGGAGCCCGCTATAACTTGCTGGGTGAAGTGCTGCGCGGTCCCGCCAGAGACCCTTTGAGTCGCGTAGAAATCGTCGTCGATGAGGCGGGCCTCCGGGCCAAGCCCATCTCATGAGTCGCGATCCGTCGGTAGTACATTGAGACAGCTAGTGTGGGCTCGAGTGCTCGTTCCCTTGTGGCAGTGGCTGGACGATCGCTTTCCGGCGAGTCACCTGGCGCAACGACTCGGCGCCAACCTCACCAAGCCGGTCCCCGCCCACGTCAACTGGACGTTCACTCTGGGCTCGGCCCTGATGGCTCTGCTGAGTATCCAACTGCTGACCGGCGCCCTGCTGATGGTGTACTACAAGCCGAGCGCGCGCGAAGCCTACGCCAGCGTCGAGCGTATCATAACCGACATTCCGTTGGGCTGGCTGATGCGCTCCATGCACAGCTGGGGTTCCCACCTCATCATCATCGTCGCTCTCCTGCATATGGCCAGGGTGTTCGCCTATGGCGGCTACAAACGCCCGCGAGAGGTTACGTGGATCATCGGCGTGGCTCTGCTCGCGATCATCCTCATTTTTGGATTTACCGGGTACCTGCTGCCCTGGGACCAGGTCGCCTATTGGGGCACCGTCGTCGCGACCGAAGCGCCGGCATCGATACCGGTTCTGGGACCCGCGATTCAGCAGTTCATGATCGGCGGTACCGAAGTGGCCGATTCGACCCTGGGCCGTTTCTTCGTCATTCACGTATTCGTGCTGCCGTTGGCGCTGCTGGGCATGGTGTCCCTGCACTTGGTCCTGGTCCGCTATCAGGGCATTTCGCCATTGACCCGGACGGACGAAACGGAACCGCCCGCCCATGATGTTTCCCAGGCTGGCGGGGAGCCGTTCTACCCGAATCACACGCTGAAAGATCTGACGACGGTTTATCTGGTGACGGGGGTGCTGCTGACCCTCGCCCTGCTGCTGCCTCCCCATCTTGGAGACCGTGCTGACCCCCTGGTCACCCCCCTGGGAATCAAGCCCGAGTGGTACTTCCTGCCGGCGTACCAGTTGCTCAAGTACGTTCCCGAGGCCGTCGGCGTGCATGTTCCGCCGCTCCTCCTCCTCCTCCTGGTAGCGCTGCCCCTGGTCATCGACATCTCCCCCGAGCGCCACCCGCGCCGGAGGCCGCGAGTTATTCTCGGGATGACGGTGGTCGCAGCCGTGGTTGTGGTGTTGGGGGTGCTCGGGCATTTGTCAGAGACGACGAGGACCGTCATGGGCAAGGCCTACCACTTCGACATGCGTGGGATACCGCATCTCGTCGACGAATCAGCCTCCGAACAAACCGGCCCATGAGTGCGAGCAGGCGGAACCGGTCAGATCAGTTGCTGCGTTGGCTGAGCCCGGCCTGTTTCGCGCTCGGCGTGACTGCTGCCATAGCCGCCCCCGAGGTCGATCTCGATGACGTTGCATGCGCCCTGTGTCACTATGAACAGGGTGAGGCGTTCGCCCAGAGCATCCATTTCCACTCCGGTCTGCTGCTGTGCAACGACTGCCATGGGGGTTTGCCCTTTGAGGCCGACAACGATCTTGCCAAGGCGCCGGGGACCGGCTTCATCGGCCGCCCACAGCGGCAGGACATAGTACGCGTCTGCGGCACCTGTCATGTGGCTTCCGTCAGGTTCTTCGCCCAAGGGCCTCACGCTGACTGGAACGATTCAAAGAATCCGACCTGCATAAGCTGCCACAGCAATCACGACGTGCGCGGAGCCGAGCCGGCCATGATGGACACGACTTGCTCGCCCTGTCACGAAACAGGATCGTCAGAGCTGGCCACTGGCCTGGCGATACGGAATGACTTGCGCCAGGCCGCCGCGCAACTCGTGGCGATGTCGACGATCGTCGACAGCCTGGCGACGATGGATCGCAGTCTGCGCAGGGCGCAGCCGCTGGTGGCGGCCGCCCGCACGGCACTTACCGACGCGGGAGCAGGCACCCACGCCATGTCCGTCGAAGTAACTGACCGGAGCCTTGCCTCGATCGCGAGCGAGCTCGTGGCAGCACAGGAGCTTGTCGACGAGCACGAGGTGGTCGGCGAGCAACGTCAAATGGCCGTTGCCTCCATCTGGGTTTTCATCGCCGTCAACCTTCTCATTCTGTGGGTGAAGCGCCGCCAGCTGGACTGACCTCCTCGCTTGACCGCCGCCTGACAAAGCATCATCGTACCACAGTGACCCCTGAAGCACACATACACGACAGAGCCATGGTCAAGACCATCCTTCTCATCGGCCGCCTTCGATACGAAGGACGTCGACTACGCGTTCCTGCGGGACCGGATACTGCGGCGAGGACACCGAGTCCTCACCGTGAACACCGGGGTTCTGGGTACCACCGATCTATTCCCCGTGGACATTGAAGCGGCAGAGGTGGCCGAGGCCAGTGCCGCCGATCTGCAATCTCTGCGTAGCGCACAGGACCGTGCAGAGGCCATGAAAGCGATGAGTTCAGGCGCGCCCAAGGTGCTGCGCAGACTTTTCGATAAGGGTCAATTCGACGGCGTCATCGGGATGGGTGGCTCGGGTGGCAGCAGTGTCATCACAGCGGCCATGCAAGCACTGCCAGTTGGAGTGCCCAAGGTCTGCGTCTCCACCGTAGCATCCGGAGATACCTCACCCTACGTCGGCCTGAAGGATGTCACCCTGATTCCATCCATCGTCGACGTGGCCGGGGTTAACCGGGTGTCCAGCATCATCTATGCGCGGGCGGCCGGCGCGATCTGTGGTATGGTCGAGGAGGAGATAGAGGCGGAGGTGCAGGCCCGTCCGACTATCGCCGCCTCCATGTTCGGCAACACGACCCAATGCGTCGATGCCTGTGCGCAGGCGCTCGGCGAAGGTGGCTACGAGGTACTGGTCTTTCACGCCACTGGGGCCGGCGGTCGCACGATGGAAGCTCTCGTAGACGAAGGGCTCGTTGACGCCGTCCTGGACATCACTACCACTGAATGGGCGGATGAAATCTGCGAAGGCGTCTTCAGCGCCGGGACGGATCGACTCAGCGCCCCTGGGCGCCGGGGCCTGCCCCACCTCATCGTGCCCGGATGCGTGGACATGGCCAATTACAACGGTCCGGAGGGCGTACCCGAACGCTATCGCGATGCCGGCCGTCAGTTTTATGATTGGAATCCCGCGGTTACCCTTATGCGGACGAACGTCGAGGAGAATCAGCGCCTGGGAGAGATCTTCGCGCGCAAGGCCAATGAGTCCTCAGGCCCCGTCGCCTTTCTGTTGCCGCTCAAGGGAGTCTCCATCCTGGATGGAGACGGAGAGCAGTTCTGCGACCGGGAAGCTGATGCGGCCATGTTCGCCGCCTTGAAAGACAGGCTGAGGAAGGGGATTCCCGTTTACGAAATCGACGCCAACATCAACGATCCAGCGTTCTCCGTGCGTGCGGTGGAATTGATGCTGGAGTTGATCTCGACTGACAACGTGTGAGGAGCAAACCAACCAACGGAGGGCAGGCAGTATGACACAGCAAAAGAAAACCTTCGTCAACGCGGAGGATGTCGAGACCCAGGTCTTTGATTGGGGCCGGTTATCATGGTTGTCGGAGCCCAACGTCACGGCGGCCGAACGCTTCAGCGCCGGCATCGTCAACCTAGAATCCGGCAAGGGACACGACCGGCATAATCATCCGTACAGCGAAGAGATTCTCTATGTGATTCGCGGTCGTGGTCTGCAGATGGTGGACCTGCCCGAAGGAGAGGTCGAACGTGAGATCGGTCCGGGAACGCTCGTGCACATTCCGACGGCTGTCTATCACTCAACCGTGAATACGGGCGACGAAGTCATGCAATTGATCGCCATATACGCACCCTTCGGTCCCGAAGCTGAGCTGCGTAAGTTGGAGGGTGTCACAATCGAGCCCCCACAGACGACCGCATAGAGGCGGAAAGGACAGGCCATGGCCTTCACGAGAGATGAGGTGCTTACTCGGCTGCGCGAGCAGATCAACTCCGGAGTACCCATCATCGGCGCCGGCGCCGGCACCGGTATCAGCGCCAAGTTCGAAGAGGAGGGTGGCGTCGATCTGATCGTCATATACAATTCGGGGCGCTATCGCATGGCTGGCCGGGGCTCGCTGGCAGGTTGCATGCCCTACGGCGATGCCAACGCCATCGTCATGGACATGGCCGGTGAAGTCCTGACCATCGTCGACGACACGCCTGTGCTGGCCGGGGTCTGCGGCACCGATCCATTTCGCCAGATGCACTTGTTCCTGAAGCAAGTCGAGGACATCGGTTTCTCCGGCGTGCAGAATTTTCCGACGGTAGGTCTGTTCGACGGTTTGATTCGCACCAACCTCGAAGAGACCGGCATGGGCTTCGGTCTCGAAGTCGAGATGATCCGCATCGCTTCTGAGCTGGGACTGCTGACGACACCGTACGCGTTCACGCCCGAAGAGGGTGAGCAGATGGCGGAGGCGGGTGCTGATATCGTCGTCGCGCACATGGGACTGACGACGAAGGGGTCGATCGGCGCGACCACGGCGGTGACGTTGGAAGAGGCACCGGAGAAGGTACAGGCGATCGCCGACGCGGCCCGGGAGGTCAACCCGGAGGTGATTACGCTCTGTCACGGTGGGCCGATTTCCGAGCCGGATGACGCCGAGTTCGTACTGCGCAACACGGACGGGCTGGACGGGTTCTACGGCGCCTCGAGCATGGAGCGGTTGCCGGTGGAGACTGCCATCGTCGAGAACATGCGCCGCTTCAAGAAGATCAGCTTCTGACTGACCCGAAACCAAAAGCCATGTTGCCGCTGCGCAAGGTGGAGATCAAGCGGCTGTTCCAGCAGGCCGCCGACGACTATCCACCGCAGGCCGAAATTGCCTTTCTGCTGCAGAGCATGGAAGATCCGCGCAACGTCGGGTCCATATTCCGCATAGCCGACGCCTGCGGCGCTCGCGAAATCGTCATGAGCGGCAAGACGCTGACGCCTCCCCACGAAGAAATCGACCGGACCTCGCGAGGTCACGACCGCCGCATCCCATGGCGACGCATCGCCGAAATGGATGCCGCTGCCATCGCCATGAGGGAGGAGGGTTATCACCTGGTGGCCCTGGAGACGGCACGCGGCGCACGTTGCTACCTCGATTACCCGTACACCTCAAAGACCTGCCTGGTGCTCGGCAACGAAAGCCGGGGGGTGTACCCCGCCACCCTTCAGCAATGCGATGGTGCCGTGTTCGTGCCTATGTACGGCAAGGGCCCATCCATGAATGTTCACGTGGCAGCCGCTCTGGTGGCCTATCAGGCGATTCTCGGACAGAGCACGTAGATAGCAAACAACTTCTCCCATCCACGGTACAGCGATCCCCTCAATGCATGATTCCCGATACCGGGGTGGTGCAGTTCGGTCAGGATGTATGTCTCTGTTCGAGATCGCGATAACGCTCCAGGGCTTGATCATACACCGCACGTGTACCAGGATCCGGGGCTATGGTCGAACCCGCATCCGGCTGCGTGAAGGGAGCGACCACATCAGTCCAGCTGATGGGATTCCCCGAGATCTTCATGTGGGCGTGTCCGGCGCGCAGGGCGCCCCCGAGAGCGGCGGAGTTCGTGGTCTGGAAACGATGCACGGGGCAACCGTGGACGTCGGCGAAGATTTTCAGGATCTGCGGATTGGCCGAGGCCCCACCGGTCACCGACAGCGAGGTTACGGGGATCTCCATCCATTCCGAGTGCAGGCGGGATGACAGCGCCTGGGCCTCGATTACGGCCCGCACGTTGGCGCCGGCATCGACGAGGTCGAGGGAGGGATCTCGAACCACACCGGGTTGCGGGATGTGAGGGACAATCTCTGCCGAGAAATAGGGCAGCATCAGGGCACCGTCATTGCCCGGTGGCGTCTGCGACAGCAGCTGGGTGAAGTCTTGCCAATCCAGGTTGAACTGGTCGCGCACCGCCTCGCGCGCCAGGCTGCCATTCAAGAAACAGATCAACGCCATGTAGTGGTCGCCATCGGGCGATGCGAACAAAGCGCCCTCTCCTGTCGTCGACGCTCGCGCCTGATCCATACACGCGAACAGGGTATCGGACGTACCGAGGCTGAGTGCAACCCGGCCCGGGGTCACCAGACCGAGGCCGATAAGAGAGCTGGGGTTGTCTCCCGAAAACGGGGTCACCTGGCAGGCAGGTGAAAGACCATACCGCGACACAAAATACGGACTGATTGCTCCCGCGACTGCATCCGCGGGGGGAATCGGCAACAGCTTCTCATCCAATTCCGGGGCGGTAGCCGCCAACGCACGTGCGCTCCAGCGGCGTTCGCGGATGTCCATCAAATTGGTACCGCTGCCGTCACCCGCGTCCACACCGACGAGGCGTCCCGCAAGCAGGCTCGCCATGTAGGAACTGACAAGAGCGATGCAGTCGGTCTGCGCGTACCCGGCTGGATCCTGCTGCCAGAACTTGCGGATCTGAGGACCGCTGAAACGTTCGAATGCGGTGTTGCCTGTCAGATTGAGCATTTCCATACTGCCACCGACCTGATCCTCGATCTGCCGGCACTGGGTCGTCGTCGAGGTGTCCATCCAGATCGGCGCGGTAGCTCGTGACAACACACCAGACAGCTGTGACGCGAGAGGAAGGTTGGCATCGAGGCCGGCAAAGCACCCGGCCGCGGCTTCATTGAGATAGACCGTGCCGTGCTGCTGACCACTGCCGGATACGGCGTCGAGCTCCGACAGATCACACTGCTCTCCGAGACGCTCGAAAAGCAGGTCGAGGGCCTGCGCCCACATAAGCGGTGAGCTATGGACCTGACCCTCACCCAGGTCCACGACGCCGTTCTCGACGCCGTACTCCGCAGCGAAATGATCATCGAAGTTGACGGATAATTCCAGACAGATCTCGCCACTATTCCAATCAATGACGAGGCCCGTCATTGACTGGGTGCTGGCGTCGATACCAAGATATTTGCCCATGCCAAAACCCTTCATTATGTTGCGGCAGCAGCGCTGATTGGCGCCTGTGTCCCGCCTAATAAACCCGGTTGTACGACAACAAGCAAAGTCGGAGGTCGTCGAAACCACGATGGGAGCGCTGCACGCCGTAGATCCTGAGATTGCCGACATCATCGCGGCCGAATCCCGTCGCCAGCATCACAAAATCCGGTTAATACCCTCAGAGAACTACGTCAGCCATGCGGTGTTGGAGGCGACGGGGTCAGTGCTGACCAACAAATACTCCGAAGGTTACACGGGCGGGCGCTACTACGAGGGCCAGCAGCATATCGATCAGGTGGAGGCGCTCTGCATCGACCGCGCGCGAGCACTGTTCGGTGCCGAGCACGTCAACGTCCAACCGTATTCAGGCTCTCCAGCCAACCAGGCAGTCTATCTGGGGCTGGCAAAACCGGGCGACGCGGTGATGGGCATGTCCCTCGCCCACGGCGGTCACTTGACGCACGGGGCGGCAGTGAGCGTCTCGGGATTGCACTACGAAGCGGTACAGTACGGCGTCGATCCCGAGTCGGAGTGTCTCGACTACGACGCGATTGACGAACTGGCGCAACGATGCCGCCCCAAGCTGTTGTTCTGTGGTGCCACGGCCTATCCCCGGCAAATCGACTTCGAGCGTTTCGCGGACATCGGTCACCGGGCCGGGGCGATCGTCGTCGCCGACATCGCCCATATCAGTGGACTGGTCGCCGCCGGGGTGCATCCCACTCCGATTCCGTATGTCGACGTGGTGACGACGACGACGCACAAGTCGTTACGCGGCCCGCGTGGCGGCATGATCATGTGCCGGCAGGAGTTCGCAGAGGCACTGGACAAAGCGGTGTTTCCGGGACTGCAGGGAGGTCCTCACAATCACACCACGGCTGCCATCGCCGTGGCCCTGAAGGAAGCGGAGACGGAAGAGTTCGCTCAGTACGCCGCACGCATCTGCGCCAACTCGAAGAGCCTGGCGGAAGCGCTCGTCGAGCGGGGATTTCGATTGGTGACGGGTGGCTCCGATAACCATCTCATCCTCGTTGACGCCACCAGCAAAGGCATAACGGGTCACCAACTTGCCAGAGCGATGGATGCCTCAGGTATCGTCTGCAACCGCAACCTGATACCCAATGACAAGGGATCGGCGATGCGACCTTCCGGCGTGCGTTTGGGTACCCCGGCCGTGACGAGCAGGGGATTCGGGTCTGATGAAATGACGCAGATTGCACAATGGGTGGAGCGCGTTGCTGCGGTGCGTGGCGATGCGGATCTGACCCTGGAGGATCGACGGCGAGCCTATCGCGCGATTGCCGGGCAAGTGCGCGCGTTGTGTGATCGTTTTCCAGCGCCCGGAGTGGGGAAAGCGTCGTAAGCTCCGCTCAGTCTGCGCCGTACTTTTCGAGTACCTGCTGCCACGTTCCCTGCGCTGACATGATCAGCTCTACGGTTTCGCGGATGGCGCCGTAACCGCCTGGCGCCTGAGTAACGAAATCGGCTTTCCGCTTCACCTCATCACGGCCGTTGGCCACGGCGACGCCCAAGCCGGCGCGGGTGATGAGTGGCAGGTCGGTGAGGTCATCCCCGATAAAGGCGACCTGATCAGCTGAGACTCCGGCTTTGTCACATATTTCCTCGAACAGCGGGATCTTCTCCAGGTAACCCTGATAGATGTAGGTGACGCCCAGCATGGTCGCCCGATGGGTGACGACGGGCGAGTCGCGGCCGCTGATCAAGCCAGAGGCAATGCCGGCGGCATGCGCCCACCTCAGTGCCATACCGTCTTGAGAGTGGGAAGTCTTGATCTCCACCATCTCGCCATCGGGTCCCGGGACGTAGAAGATCGTGCCGTCCGTCCAAACGCCATCGACATCCATCAACAGCAGCCGAATGGCGGCCGCCTTTTCACGCACATTAGAGTCCATGTTATCACCAATACGGTTGTCGTGAATACGGTTGTCACGGGGTTGCCCACTGTCTCCAGGCACGGTCGAACAACTGATCGGCCTGCGGGGGGCCCCAGCTGCCGGCCGGATAGGATGGCACCCTGGACGCTGACGCGCCCCAGGCTTCCAGCACCGGCATGAGCAGTTCCCAGGATTTCTCGATCCAGTCGGCGGAAGCAAACAGGGTGGCGTCGCCCTGGAGGCAGTCCAGCAAGAGCGTTTCGTAGGCTTCCGGATGACGGCCGCCGAAGGTATCTGCGTAACAGAAGTCCATCTCCACCGTACCCAATTCAACATCCTGCCCCGGAATCTTGCCACTGAAGGAGAGTGCGATGCCCTCTTCCGGCTGCAGGCGAACGGTCAGCCTGCTGGGACTCACATTTTCGCTGTCCTGGAAGATCAGATGCGGGGGTTGTTTGAATTGCAGCGTAACTGCGCTCGCTCTTGTGGCCAGTCGCTTTCCCGTGCGCACGTAGAAGGGAACCCCCTGCCAACGCCAGTTGTCGATGGTGAACTCGAGAGCCGCGAAGGTCTCGGTCCGCGAACCCGCGGCGACGCCCTCCTCTTCAAGGTAGCCGATGCGTGATTCCCCATCGACTTCCCCCGCCGTGTACTGTGCCCTCACTGCGACCCCATCGACCTCGCCAATGCTGATAGGCCTTATCGCCTTCAGTACCTTCAATTTTTCGATGCGCACCGATTCTGAATCGAACGCCGACGGTGGCTCCATGGCAATGACGCTCAACACCTGCAGCAAGTGATTCTGGATCATGTCACGCAGAGCCCCAGAGCGATCGTAGTACCCGGCCCGATGCTCTACGCCGACGGTCTCCGCGGCAGTGATCTGAACGTGGTCGACGTAACGCCGGTTCCACAGCGGCTCGAACATCGAATTTGCCAGCCTGAAGACGAGGATGTTCTGTACCGTCTCCTTGCCGAGGTAGTGGTCGATCCGATAGATCTGGCGTTCATCGAAGACCTTGTGAATATGCTGATTGAGCTCGCACGCCGAGGCCAGGTCGTGACCGAAGGGTTTCTCAACGATGATGCGGACCCACCCATTTCCGCTCTCGCCTTCCCGGTTGAGTCCCGCGGCACCGAGTTGGTCGACGATGTTGCGATAGACCTGCGGCGGCACAGAGCAGTAGAAGCAGTGGTTACCCCGTGTGCCGCTCTCGACCTCGCTCTGATGCAGAAACTTGCCCAGCCGGCGATAGGTGTCGGCGTCGTCAAGCTCGCCTTGAACATAGTGGAGGCAACTGAGAAACCGATCCACGCGTTCAACGTCCTCACCCACCCCAACACCGGTAAATTCCAGCACGGAAGCCTTCATGTCATCACGGAACTGCTCCGAGGTCCGCCCGGAACGGGCCACTCCCACCAGCACGAACCCATCTGCCAGGCGATCCTGGCGGAACAGTTGCCACACAGCTGGAACCAGCTTGCGACGGGTCAGATCGCCGGTGGCTCCGAGGATGATCAGGGCGCAGGGATCGGGAATGCGGTCGCGAGCGCTGAGGAAGGAATTCGTCACGACTGGTGTTCGTCTCGCTCGCCTACGCCCTCTTGGGTTGCGCGGCGGCGCGCTGAGACTCTATCGAGGCGAGGAGTTTGTCGAACGGCTCGACGAAAAGACGGACGGCATCGGTCTGCAGCTGATCGGTTATCGCATCGATCGAGATCCCCGATTCTTCCAGTGCCGCCATCATGTCGACGGCTTCCTCCGGGTTTTCCTGCAGGCTGGCGCGAACCTCTCCATGGTCGCGAAAGCTGTTCAGAGTCGCCTCGGGAAGCGTGTTCACCGTATCAGGGCCAATCAGCTCTTCGACGTAGAGAACGTCCCGATAAGCCGGATTCTTAACGCTGGTGCTCGCCCATAGCAGCCGTTGGCTGCGAGCGCCCTGCGAGGCCAGGGCCTGCCATCTGGGTTCGGCAATTAATTCCTCGTAGCGCAGGTAGGCCACTTTTGCGTTGGCTATCGCCACCTTGCCAAACAGGCTGCGCAGCGTGACCCGGTCGCTTGCTCGCTCCACTCCGGCACGCAGCATGGTTTCGATGCGGTCGTCGACGACCGCATCGATCCGACTGACGAAGAAACTGGCAACGCTGGCGATCCCGGCGGGGTCGCCTCCCCGCGTCTGCAGGGTTTCCAGTCCGCTGATGTAGGCCTCGGCCACGTCAACGTAGCTGTCGACGGAAAACAGCAGGGTGACATTGATATTTAAGCCTTCCGCGATGAGACGCTGGATGGCGGGTACCCCGGCCCTGGTTCCAGGGACCTTGATCATCAAATTGCGACGGCCGACATCGTTGGCAAGGCGCAAGGCTTCTTCGACCGTGGCCTCGGTGTCATTTGCCAGATGCGGAGAGACTTCCAATGAAATGTAACCGTCCCGTCCTTCGGTATCCTCGTACACGGGCAACAGCACGTCTGCAGCCCACTGAATATCCTGGATAGCGATCACCTCGTAGATCTCCTGTGCCGAGCGCTCTGCGCCAGCGAATTGGCGAAGCGCACCAGCGTACTCACGCGAGCCAGAAATCGCTTTCTCGAAAATGGCGGGATTCGAGGTCATGCCACGCAAGCCATCCTCGGCGATCAGACGCTGAAGCTGGCCCGAGATTATCATGCCGCGTTCAATGTTGTCGTACCAAACGCTCTGCCCTAAGGTCTGCAATTCCAATAGTGGGTTCGACATGGTTTCTGGGACTCCTGAATGTTGTCCGAAGCTATTCAATGTCTCTCGGAGTGCGGTTGTTGCCGATGCAATCGAGATAATATCTCCATTGAAGAGGTGCTGAGCAATCTTCCACCTTGCCGCCCGGATCACGGGCGGGGTATATTGGGCTGACATCCCAATCCGCCGGAAACGAAGTTCCGCAGGCGTGAGAAGAGGTTGAATTGGCTACCATCGTCGACGGGAAAAAGCGCATCCCTTTCATGCGCGGCATGCTGGTGCACCATCTGATCCAGCGCGGCTTCGATCACGATGAGGCGTACGACGTCGCCGATTCAGTTCGCCAGGTGGTACGCGAGTTGGGCGAGGTCGACAAGAAGGACATGCTCAAGCTCATCGCCGAGATGTTGCAGGAGCACTACCCAGAGCGTCCGATCGGCGACCTCGTGTTCTGGGAATCGCGACCGACGACGATAACGGTGGATCGCCGCAAGGGTCCGCGTCCATTCTCGAAGGAGACGCTGTCGCGATCGTTGCAGGCATCAGGTCTGGCCCCCGACGACGCCTACGACATCGCCCGCGAGATCGAGTCAGGACTCATCGATCAACGCTGCAGCCGGATCACGCATACCGAACTCCAGGAGGCCGCGGCCACGGCGCTGACTGAGCGCCATGGCCTCAGCTACGCCGAGCGCTACTTCATCGTGCGGGCGCTCAAGGATCTGGACAAACCGCTCGTCATCCTCATCGGCGGCACCAGCGGTGTCGGCAAGACCACCCTGGCAGTCAGTCTGGCCAACGTCCTCGATATTCCGCACATGGTCGCCACCGACGACATCCGCCAGATCATGCGCTTGACGCTGGCGCCGGAACTCATGCCGGCTATCCACGTCTCGTCGTATCAAGCTTCAGAGGTCACCAACTCGCACGATCCCTCGATGGATCCCGTTATCGCTGGTTTCCGCGAGCAGGCGCGCACCGTGGCAGTTGGTGTGCGCGCGATACTGAGTCGCGCCATGGAGGAAAACACTAGCGTCATCATAGACGGGGTACACCTGCTTCCCGGGATTCTGGATCTGTCAGAATTCGAAGACCGAGCGTTCCTGGCACCGCTGTGTCTGTCTATATCCGAGGAGGAGGTTTTTGAGGAACGCTTCCAGCAACGCGCGGCCGAGGCGCCGGAGCGATCCTCTGAAAAGTACCTGTCTCACATGACACACATACTGAAAATCCAGGACTACATCCTGGAGAACACGACGCTGGATGACATCCCCGTCATCGACACCACTACGGTTGAGGACCTCACCAGTTCTGCCGTCATGGTGGTGGTCGAGCGGCTTCAGGATCGTGAGGAAGTCAAGAAGGCGTTGGAGTCCGCACCATTTAGCAAACGGCTAAAAAATCGAGGCAAAAGGAAGAAGAAGGGGAAAGGTTGACAGCGGATTTTCTTATTGCATTCAACCCGTCTGAGAGCTATATTCATAAGTCTTCGTAAATACTGGATTAACAGGCAATTAACACGCCGTCGAAAGTGCCTGTAAGGCACGTTCTTGGCGTTTTTTAACAGGGCGCGAGAGTTGATCATGCTGGGTAAACGAGAAAACGGCGCCGTCGCTGGCGGGCAGACGCTCAACACGATAATTGGCAGAGGGACGGTCTTCGAAGGGGTCATGAAGGTGGACAACAGTGTCCGCATCGACGGCGTTTTCAAAGGGGAGTTGTCCTGTTCAGGTGCCTTGACGATCAGCCAGTCAGGTGAGGCGTATGCCCACCTCGAAGGCAAAGACATCTACGTCAACGGAGTCGTCCGAGGTACGGTGCGGGCCGAAAAGGTCCGCCTGGACAACCAGGCACGTTTTATCGGCGATGTTTACACAGGCGCCTTGTCCGTTTCAGAGGGAGCCGTCTTTCATGGCAGCTGCGCCATGGAAGCAGCTGACGAAGTCAACAAACCGCAAGAGCTCACCGAAGCTGCCAACGTCGTTCCCATGGATCAACGCAAACGCCAGGATGCGGAGACGCTTTCCGGAACCGCGGTGGTTGATTCATCGCGGCCCGAGGGTCAACTCGCCAGAAGCTGATCCGCCAGCAGTGCCCGGATCCGGATAGGTCAGGTTTCCGTTCCGGGCGCAATACGAACCAGCCAATTCTTCCTACATTCAGCCACACGCAACAACTCAAGTTACCCAGCCTGATTTTTTTGTAAGCTCCAAATTAACAGCAAGTTAAGCTGGGTGTCAGGAGTTTCTCCCGGAGCTCCCGGTAAATGGTATGCGCTTTGCTTGACGGTTCATGTCTATTAGTTAATTGAACCCGGGGTAAAGACCATGCCAGCACGCATCAATCACAACGTCCACCTGCGACAGGTCCATCGGCAGCTCGCCGTTCACCAGGCGGATGTTTCCAAGCAGATAGGGCAATTGTCCAGCGGTCGCCGAGTCAACCGCTCGAGTGACGATCCGGCCAGTCTCGCGCTCGCCGACGGGATCAACTCGGAAGTTCGAGCCATCGTTGAGGGCCAGCGCAATATCCAGCAGACCTTTTCCCTGCTGCAGGTAGCAGACGGATCGCTCGACGCCATCGGCGGCATGATCAACCGCATGTTGGATCTGTCGATGCAGGGGGCTTCGTCAGTTTTTAACGACAGTGACCGGCTCAGCATCAACTCGGAATTCGAAGACCTCAAGCAAGAGATCGATCGGATCGCGGGAGCCACGACCTACAACGGCAAGGAACTGCTCAACGGTTTCGTCGCCCGGGTGGACCGGATTGCCTCCAGCGCGGTGGCGGATGTCGAAGATACCGGAGTAGCGCGTGTCAGACTCACAGAGGCGATACCGGGTACCTACGTTTTCCTGGACGATCCCGAAGACGGCACCCTGACCCTGGGCAACGGCGTGCTGACCCAAACCGTGAACGTACCCAATCTTGGGGAAGACGGCGCTCTTGCTATCGATGATGCCGTCGTGCTGGGTTTCGACAATCTTGGCATCGAGGTCACACTGGGAGGTGGGCGTGACGACAGCGGCCGGCAGCAGTACATCGACGGAGAGCTGGCGGGCAAGACCCTGGTTGTCGAGGGGATCACGGGGTTGACCTTCCAGGTCGGCCCGGCAGAGACGAGCAACGATGTCACCACCATCAGCATCGCCGACATGGGATCCAGCGGCCCAGGACTCAACCTCGAGAGCATCTCAATCCAGACTCTAGAGGATGCCCAAAACGCGCTCCCCGCGTTGCGCCAGGCTCAAAGTGCGCTGATCGACGAACGCAATCGCATCGGCGCGTTCCAAAACCGATTGCAGCTGAGTCTGAACACCGGTGAGGCCGTGATGGAACGGATGCAGGCAACCGAGGCAAACATTCGCGAGGTCGACATCGCCAGGGGGATTACGGCGATGACCCATTCGCAGATTCTGGCTGAGGCGGCGACGAGCATCGCCGTGTCGGCTGATGCCGACATCGACCAGATCCTCAGTCTGCTGCGGTAGACGAGCCATCGGCTCGGGGGAGAAGAGTCCTCATTCGCTACAGGTACAGCAAGTAGAAGCGAAGATCAGGGTAGAAGCGAATCGCAGGAGCGGGGAAGTGGATCCAGTTCAACTGGGTCTTGAAGTGATTCCACAGAAAACCTTTTCCCGGTAGATAACGTGCGTCGTAGTCCAGCGCTAGCAGTAGCTCCGGTTGGGCATCGGGGAGGTCCTTAAAGGCTCTTTCGCGTCCCCTGCTTTTGACGTTGCTCCCGTGCAACCCTTGTGCGCCGTAGCCCAGAGCGATTCCGAGGAAATCCGGCCACACTTCTTCGGCCCTGCCGGAGAGGACGTCGTCGAGAGCGAGGGTCATCCAGAACGTCATGCCCTCGTAGTCGTCGATGATGTAGTCGGTATGGGGCCGATTGGCGAGGTCACGCTCCTTACTGTTCGTGTACAGGGATGATGGCCAATAACCGAACTTGAAATTGACGACTCGGGTCGCCGGCACAAACGCATGCAGCAGCGGTACCGAGGCGCCCAGGGTGTTGGCCGCGAAGTCCGGCACGCTGAAACCCCACTGATCGAAATAGGCATCCCGCATTTCGATCTCGAGCAAGGCGACCCAACTGGTGAAGGTACCCAGGGCTGCCGCCGTTCGGGGTTTGAAGCCTGTCCAGGAGTAGGTGGTGATGAGGGATCGCGACAGGAACAGGCCGCCCATGAAGTGGCCGCCCTTGTCCATGTTGACATAGGTGTCACCGGCCCAGTCGTTCAGCCAGCGAATACGGTCCTGTTTTTGCCCCTGGTACCAAGCACGATCGAAATATTCGAAACCGATGTGGTGGACGACGACGGCACTCCCACCGGTCAAAGCCAGCCGGCTGTAGTCAAGGCCTTCAGGCTGCGCTTCCAGGTCGGGGGGCTCAACCAGCGCTCGATCCGTCTCGGCCACATCAGCTCCACCCGGATCGGCAAACGTGCCGGGGGAAGAAGAACCCACAACTGCCAGGACCAGAGCCCATACGACCATCTTCCCGGCCATGGCATGGTCCGATACAGGAACTGAAAGTGTCAAATGAGGTCCTGTTGATTGTGAGGTTGGCGCAAGCGGACGATTGATGGCGGTGTTACCTTTGTAACTGGTTTAATTTACAAAGGGTACCGACGAATACAAAACACGGTTTGAGCGCCTACGATGACCGAAAACGCCAACATTTCGGACGCTGACACCACATCCAAGGGACCCTTGGAGCACGAACGGGCTCAGCCCGACTCCCAGCAATCGGTCACACCGGAGCCGGCGAGGCGTCGGAGGCGAAGAGGGTCGCTTGATCCTGGAATACCTGATCGCCAGCTGGACTCGGAGGATGTGGTAGGGGACCACGCTGGCGTGCGCAGACAGGGTCGAGGCTTGCTTCATCTGCCGCGACGGTGGGTACAGCGATTTCTCTCCTCATGGGGTCCGTCGCCAACCTACCGAGTCCTGTTCTTCCTGGGCGCCATCGTCCTGGTGATGGCCTTTCTCATATACAGTGAGCATGTCATTGACGAACTCAGGGATCGGGAGCGTGACCGAGCCGAGATCAATGCGCACCTGGCTTCTCTGGTCACATCGACAAGCCTGCCAGAGCAGCTGGAACAGTTGGTCCTCATGGACGTGGTCCTCCATCCCAAGGAGAGACTTCCGGTCATCGTCACCAATCATCGAGGCGATATCGAGCGCTGGTTCGGTCCCGGTCTGCCCGACCCGGACGACAGTTCGCAGGTGGCCTACCAGGTCGTGCGGGAGGTGATGGGCAGGATGGACGCCGAACGTGAGCCGATCCTGTTCTTCGCAGCCGATCGGGCGCTGGGGTTGGTGTCGCTGGCCGGCGGCGACATGGTGATTTCCAGCAGCGGTGGAGAAATCGTCACCTGGGAGGGCCCCTCGTTGCCGTCGAGGGGAGATACCAGTGCCGCGGCCCTCAACGTTGTCCGCCAACGGCTGGAAGTGATTGGAGTTCAAGACTCAATCAGAGTTCCCGTCGCGGACAGCATCCGTTTCTACTGGGAGGGATTGGACTTCGTCATCACCGATCGCGTCGGCCGGCCACTCGAATGGGGCGGGCCGGGGTTCACGGAGGACAGCAACCAGCGGGACGCCATCCGTACCATGCGGCGTATGGCCGTCGATTCAGAGCCTTCATTTTTCAGGATTCAGACCGAAAAACTCTACCACTACGGCGATTCCGACCTGATCAAGGGAATCGAGTTTGCGCCCTTCGTCACCTTGGGCGTGTTGTCCCTGTTCTCCGTCATCGGATACATAGGGTTTCGCAACATTCGCCGCAGTGAGCAACGTTCAATCTGGGTTGGCATGGCCAAGGAAACAGCCCATCAGCTGGGAACGCCGCTATCCTCTCTTTCGGGATGGCTGGAGCTGATGGCGTCCAAGCAAGCGCAACCGGAAGATGCCAAGCAAGATGAAAGCATGGACGTCGGCTCTATCGCGCGCGAAATGCAACAGGATCTGGGTCGTCTGAATCAGATCGCCTCCCGGTTCAGCCAGATCGGCTCCGTACCGGAGCTCAAGAGCACGGACGTCCGGGCTCTCCTCGAAGAGACGATCAGCTATTTCAAGAGCAGGGGTCCACAATTCGGCCAACACCGCATCGATTTCCACGCTGCTGATGTCGCCGAAATACCGCTGAACAGCGAATTGATGGGTTGGGCTTTCGAGAATCTGTTCAAAAATGCGATCGATGCCATCGGACGTAAGGAGGGTCTGATCGTGGTGGATTTGGGCGTAGCCGAAACAAAGGAAACGATCAAGATCACGATCACGGATAATGGACGAGGTATTCGGCCCGAACATCAGACCCGAGTTTTCGAGCCCGGGTTCAGCACCAAGAAACGAGGCTGGGGTCTCGGTCTGGCTTTCGTCAAGCGGATCGTCGAGGACTATCACAGCGGGCGCATTCAGGTGGTGGAAAGCGCGGAGGACAAAGGTACGAGTTTCGAGATCGTCCTGCCTATGCAGGTCGGTTGAAACCGACAGAGAGGAATGACGCACACGCATGGAATCGCATAACAAACGAGTACTGTGGGCCGACGACGAGATCGATCTCCTGCGCTCTCACCACATGTACCTGAGTGAGCGGGGGTACGATGTAACCCCTGTCAACAACGGGGAGGATGCCATCGCCCTGGCCCAGAAGGAGAACTTCGACATCGTGCTGCTGGACGAGATGATGCCCGGTCTGGATGGACTGGCGACTCTGGAGCAGCTGAAAGAGGCCGATCCGAATGTCCCCGTTATCATGATCACGAAGAGTGAAGAAGAGCACCTGATGGACGAGGCCATCGGCAAGCGCATCGACGACTATCTGACCAAGCCAGTCAATCCGAGCCAGATATTCATGGCGTGCAAGAGAATCCTGGACGGACGCCAGATCAGGCAAAGTCAGGCCGGTCCGGCCTACGTGTCCAAAGCGAGCCAGATACGGGAGTGGCTCCACGGCGCGGATTCTAACTGGCAGACCTGGATCGACATCCATCGAGTGTTGTGCGAGTGGGACATCGAGATCAGCCAACTCGGTGATCAGGGATTACACCAGATGATCGAAGACCAGAAACGGGAATGTAATCTGGAGTTCGGTCGTTTCATCCAACAGAACTATCCCAACTGGGTTAAAGAGGAGCAGGATTCGCCCCCTCTGTCCGTGGATGTGGTGTCTGAGAGTGTGGCTCCCCATCTGGAGCAGGGACGCCAGGTGTTCTTCATCGTCGTCGACTGTCTCAGGTTGGACCACTGGATGATGATAGAGTCCCTGGCCTCCGAATACTTCAACGTCAAGCGCTCCTACCACTACTCGGTGCTGCCGACGGCTACACCATACTCGCGCAATGCCATTTTCAGTGGATTGTTCCCTGCGGAGATTGCCGCCAAGTACAAGGACAAGTGGTCAACCGGTGGCAAGGAAGACGAGCACAGTCTGAACCAGCATGAGCATTTGTTCATCGATGACCAGATCGCCGACATGGGAATCGAGCTCAAAGGGGAATCCCAGTACATGAAGGTGGTTACTGCCGCTGATGGACAGAATTTGGCGCGCAAGATCGATTCCCTGCGGTCGGTGCCGCTGGTCTCGATCGTCTATAACTTCCTGGACATGCTCGTCCACGGTCGCTCGCATTCGAATCTGCTGCGTGAAATTGCGCCCGACGAGAAGGGCTTCCGCTCTCTGGTCCACTCATGGTTCGAGAATTCAGCCCTGTTCGAGACCCTGAAGAAAATCCACCGATCGGACGCCGTCGTGGTGCTGACGACGGATCACGGTGCGATAAAGGGAACACGGGCATCCATGGTGCGCGGTGATCGCCAGACCTCGACGAGTCTGCGCTACAAGCACGGCAAGAACCTGCGTTGTGACACCAAGGAGGCAATAATGATCACGAACCCTGGGGACTTTGGTTTGCCCGCGAGCGGCTTGGGATCGAACTATATTATCGCCAAGGAAGACTTCTATTTCGTGTATCCCACCAATTTCAACGAGTACCAACGCCAGTACAAGGACAGTTTTCAACACGGGGGCATCTCCCTGGACGAAGTGATTCTTCCCGTCGTAACCATGGAACCCCGGTAGAGACGGCAACATGGAGATAGTCACACGATCACAGATGAGCCGATCTGTGATCACGAGGTCTGCGCAACAAACACGGGCACTGGGTGCGGAGCTGGCTTCGTTGTTGCAGCCCGGCGACGTGTTGGCCCTGCAGGGTGATCTCGGAGCCGGCAAGACCTGCCTGATACAGGGCATCTGCCAGGGCCTTCACGTCGAGGATGTGGTCAACAGTCCCACCTTCATCCTCGTCAACGAGTACTACGGCAGAATCGCAGCCACACAGATACCGGTGTACCACTTTGATCTGTACCGACTCGCGGATGCGGCGGAACTGGTCGACCTTGGCCTGGAAGACTATATAGGAGCTGGGGGCATAAGTCTCTTCGAATGGGCTGAGCGTGGTGCCGACTTGCTACCCCAGCCGCGCTGGGATATCGAGCTCGAACAGATCGCCGATGACGAGCGCCGGATCTCGTGGGCTTATGGACCATGAGGCAACTATTGAACGAATACCGAACGAACACTGGATGTTCGGGAATGGAAGCATGCACGCAGAGGAGGCGCACCTGATGGCAGTTCGACGAAGACGAGGTCTCACTCGCGCTCGGGGGCACCGTCTCTTGCTGTGCCTGGGCGGCATCGTGTTCACGGTGCTCACCTGTTGCGCGGCCAAGGCCCAGGGTGCTCTCGAGCCTACCCGCCTCGTGGACAGCCCTACCGCCGGACTGATAGACAAGGGACGTTTCGCCATCGACCTGCGACTCTTCCCGGATGGCGGAGTGCTGACGCAGCTCAATGCCGGTGTCATGCGGCGGCTGAGCATTGGCCTGTCCTACGGTGGAGTGAACGTGGTCGGAGACGACGTCATAGACTGGCATCCTCGAGTTGAGGTGACAGCCCGCTACCGCGTCATCGAGGAGAGCACCGGGCTTCCCGCGATCACGGCAGGCTACGAGACTCAGGGGTACGGGCCCTACGAGGGCGGCGTTCGCTACGAGGTAAAATCTAAGGGCTTCTTCATCGCCGGCAGCAAGAACTATATCTCAGGATTCGGACAATTCGGGGTGCACGGCGGCGTGAACTGGAGTCGCGAACGGGAGGATGGCGACGAAGACCTGTCGGGTTGGGTAGGAGTCGACAAGACGATCAACGAGGAACTCGCCGTGATAGGCGAGTACGACTTTGCCTTCAACGACAACGACGCTACGTCCATAGGTTCCGGCAAAGGCTACCTCAACGCTGGCGCCTACTGGTCGGCCGTGCCCAACATCAGCGTCGGATTCGTGTTCAAGAATGTTCTCGGCAACGGCAACTCCGATGGCAGCGGTCCGGATCCCGATATGAGCCGGGAGCTCTCGGTAAGGTATTCGGAGGAGTTCTGATGCGCATCGTCTCTGCCACCCTAGTCACTGCAGGCCTGTTCCTGCTCGCCGTGCGGATTTCGGCTCAGGAGGAACGCGCCATCGATCATTTTTCCGGAGTCGGAGTGCGGGCCATGGGCATGGGAGGTGCTTACCTCGGTGTCGCGGACGATTTCACTGCCGTCCACTGGAATCCGGCCGGTTTGGCGCAGATGACCCAGAGGGAGGTTTATGTAACCTTCCATCGAAACAGCTACGACAATGAGGCGAACCAGAGCGGCATCACCGCCAAGAGCGACTTGAGCAACACACGATTCGGTTCGCTCGGATTCGTCTACCCATACCCCGTTTACCGCGGCAGCCTGGTTCTTGCCGCGGGGTTCAATCCGGTCAAGGACTTCGATTCCACCCTTCGCATTGGTGGTTTTAGTGTCGCTGACAGCCTGGGGACCGATAACACCTTCACCAACGAGGGTGAACTCACCATGACCACGCTGGCAGCCGCCATCGACGTGGCGCCCTCCGTGTCGCTCGGGCTTGCCCTGAACCTCATCAGCGGTGAGAACGAGAATTTTCAGGAGTTCATCTTCAACGATGTCGAGGATTTGGCTTTTCAAAAACGATGGACCGCGCGAGAGACCTTCAATGACGAGTACGAGGCGGCGTTCAACGCCAAGTTGGGCCTGCTGGTGCGCACCCCTCGCGATGATCCTCAATTTCGCTTCGGGTTCACCTTGGCAACCGGACCGACACACACCATCGCCTATCGCTTCAAAGGCATTCCTGCGGCGAACGGGTACAATCTGGTAGAGTACGACGACGGCACGGTGTGCAGGGACGTCGTCATCGAAGACGACGGCAGTTGCACCTCCGTTGAGGTGGAAACGATACGGAACAACTACAAGGTCTCGCTGCCGCTCGAATTCGGCGCCGGCGGGTCCGTGAGGGCGACGGACGATGTGTTGGTGGCCGCCAGCGTCCATTTCAGCGAGTGGTCGCAGAGTGAATACCAGGGGGAGGATGAAAACGACCTGCGAGCCAATGCTTCGTTCGAGAATCAGTACCGTGACGTAACTCGCTACCATTTCGGCGTGGAGTATCAGGTTCCCACGGTAGCACTCGATCTGCGGGCCGGGTTCTACACCGATCCCCTCCCGTTCGTCGGACCCAGGGACCCGGACCTGGCGATGGACCCGGTCAGCAATCCGCTCATCGTCGCCAAACAGGATCGTCGTTTCTTTACGATGGGCGCCGGCTTGTTGCTCGAGGAGGCAGTCCGGGCGGACGTTGCCTTGATCCGCGGAACCTTCGAAGTAAAGGAGGGTCTGCTAGAGGAAAGTACAACGGTGACCAGGGCCTTCTTCGGTCTCACCTATAGTTTTTGATGAAAACTCGTTTACGGGTCTGGATCAGGGGAGCTTGCTGGGAGCACCATCAGTTCGTATGGTAAGTACCAGGGATGCAACTGTAGATCGTGTGCGTCCGGTGTAAGTCATTGAATCAGTGGAGGTTGTGTGTGATGAAAATCAAGCATCGGCAGTTGTGCTTGGTCGCGATCCTGCCCGCAATGCTGGGCGGCGGTTGCTACACCGCACTGAAGGGACCGGTGACTGCTTCAAAGTTCTATTCCGAGCCTCAGTACGCCACATACGCCGACTCGGACGAGATCCTGGCTCCCAGCGTCGGGAGGTTTGACGATCCCTACGATGATCCTTACCGCGGTTATTCCGGTGTCGCACCGTACGGGGGCGCCTATGGCGGCTACGGCACGCCGATTTTTGGCTTCGATTCGCGCAGTGGGCTCTTTGGCAATTATGGATACGGTGGCTACTATCCGGGAGCCGGACCCGTCGGGTACGGATACGATCCCTACTACTCGGGAGCGTATGGCACCTATGTACCCCCCGGGTATGAACTTGTAACGCGCGATGAGATTGACCACCTGCGCGCCGCAGCCAGGCTCAATAATACTCCAGCCACCCAATACGAACCACCTGATCCGGTGCTGCAGCAGGAGCAGGAACGGGTAGAGCAGGAAGTTTGGCAACAGCGTCAGGAGAGTCGCCAGCGGGCCGCGCCAGCAGTAACCCGACGACCCTCAACCTCTGTTCAGAGAAGCACGCAGGCACCCACGACTACGCGACGGCCCACCAGCACCACGGCCGAAAAGAGCTCGTCGAGTGACGATTCCAGCAAAGAAAAGAAGAAGAGTGTGACACCGAAAAAGCAGCGGCGCTGAGTACATCGGACGCTGCACTCCACCAAGTAAGTGGATGATCACAACTGGATGGTAGTCGATTCGATCGACGCCATCCTTTTTTATTCCCCGCTCAGATCGAAATGGCGATCCTCGCCCCTCATTCGCCGCTAGATCAAAATGGCGATCCTCGCCCCTCACTCGCCGCTTAGATCAAAATGGCGATCCTCGCCCCTCACTCGCCGCTTAGATCAAAATGGCGATCCTCGACGCTGGGAGGTGGGGCAACCCGTGACAGGAAGTGCCTCAACGGCTGCCCCAACGCCGTCAACAGCTGCTGTTCCATGCGATTGGACCCACCCACCAGCTGCCCCTGCATCGGCTTCCATTCCCGCTGGCGACCGGTGTGACTCCACGACAACCCGGTGACGAGGTTGATCAGGCTCAGCTTGAGATCAACGGAAATGTTCATTCCCGCAGCCGGAGTCAGTCCGTACTGGGTTGGCGTCACCGTGGTCATCTGAGCCTCGAAGCTCTTCAAGGTTACCAGGACCACGGCATCGATATCCATTTCCTGCCGCAGGGCCGCTCGTGTTTCAGGTGAGTGGACGGAGGCCGAATCGAATACGACTCCCCTGAAATGCCAGCGGATTTCGTCGTTGGTGACGATACGGCGATCGGGCAATTGGCGCAGGCTGCTGGCGGTGGCGTCCGTCAAGCGCCCCATCACCTTCTCTGTATCCAGTCCCTGCAGGGGCTCCACGTTCGTCGCCGAGACAACGCCAATCGTCTCCACCGAGTCCAGTATTTCTCTGAGTTTGGCGTCGGGATTGGACGGCGCCTCAAAATGCACCAGTTTGAAGTCTCCCGAAACTCCTGGCCCCCCACACCCGTAGCTTCCGACCAGAATACCCAGGGCCAGAACCAAAGGTCGAACCGGATGAGCCCAGCGATCGCGGCTCAGGGTGATCGCGGTGACCACCTCAGAAGCTCTTACCGAAGCTGAAGTGCATGTTCCAATCGGAGGAATTGCCCTGGAAGTCGGTCTGGCGGGCAAACTCAAAGTTCAGCGGCGCGAGGAAATAGACCAGCATGCCGAAGCCGAAGCCGGCATGCAGTCTCTTCGTCTTATCTTTTGGACTGAATCCGTAGCGTGGGTTGTGAAACGACAGGTCGAGTTCGTCGCCCTCATTCCAGGCCGTCCCAACATCCAAAAAGAAACTGCCATCCACTGCCGGAATGGCGAAGGTCCCTGGCCAGCCGAAGACGATATTGCGGATGAACGGTACCCTGATCTCGCTGTTCACGAGTAGAAGTCGCGAACCGGAAAATTCGGAGAACTCAAACCCCCGCAGTGGTCCCACGTTGAGGTTGAATCCCGGCGAAAACGGAATGAACCATGCGGGTCCACCAAGGTTGTATTCCAACCCGTCTCGTCCAAGCGAACCGATCCCAACGGTGCGCAGGCCGAACACGGACCATCGCCCCAGGCGGAAGTAGTGGCGATAGTCCGCCTCCAGGTGGGACAGCGAGCGGTCACTGTCGTTGAACACGGCCGTGCGGCCCACGGAAAGGTAGTAGCGCCTTCCGGCGGTCGCGCCAAGCAGGCCATTGCTCAACGAGTCGTGAACGTAGGCGGCTTTGAAGAGGTGGGTAGTGAAGCTCTCCATCGGCAACACCTCCGGCCAGGCCACCTCTCGTTGTTCGTCCACGAAGCTGTAGCTCAACTCGATACGGCGATATACATCGAGAGGGTAACCGACATCGAAGAGCAAGCCAGCTTGACGGCTGCGCACCAGGCCACGAGTGAGCTGATCCCGGTAGCGGAAGATCCGGTCCTCCGGGTCATTGAAGTACTGGTTCCAGTTGAACAGCATCACGTTGTAGGTCGGTCGCTGGCCGTAGTAGGTGTAGGCGGCGGCGAAGGTGAGGTCGTTGTTGACCTCGTTGGATCCGATGTAGTCGGTGAACATGGACAGGGAGTGGTTGCCCAGCAGATCGCTCATGCTCAACTGAGCGATACCTGACAGGAAGCCGTTGTAGTACCCCATCTGGACGGCCATGCCGTCGAACTCGAGTTCGGGTGTGTAGCGACGACGTGGAAGACTGCTGATCAGCTCGAGATCTTCGTCACCCTGAGGGCCTACTACAGACGGCGTCGAGTCTCCGGCGATGGCATCTTCTACGCGGTCGGCTGTCGAAGCCGTCTCCTCGAACTGGCCAAACGGCCGGGAGGCTTGCGCAAGTTTGACGGCGTTGGCGCTGCGTCCCGTGGCCGTGGTGGGGCTAAGTTTTTCGACGACGTCCTCCACGCGTTCCTCGGCCATGGCGACAAGCGCAGAGGGTGAAGCCGTTGTCACCAGTTCAGCGGAGGAGGTATCGGCTTTGGTCTTCGACCTGGGTTGAGCATCCCGGGCTCGCGCCGCGAGGATTTCATTCTGGTGTTTGACCTCCGGCCATTCGGGCATATCCATGCGGTAGATGACTCGCCTGCCATGGTAGTAGGTCGACAGCACGATTTGCGAGCCATCCGGTGACAGTGTCGGATCGATGACCCCGCTGATGGTGCGGGTCAGGCGGTACTCCCTGTTCTCTTCGAGGTGGTAGACGAACAGGTCGTTGATGCGCTCGCGAGTGGATACGAAGACGATCTTGTTGCCCTCCGGCAACCATATCGGCCACAGGTCATCTGTGGGACTGGAGACCAGGGAACGGGTCCGCCTCGACTCGAGGTCATACAGCTTGATGTCGAACTGGCCGTGGCTCTTCGAGCTGAAGGCGATGCCGCTGCCATCGGGTGCCCAGGCCGGGTAGTCATCGCGCTGTGGCGTGCCGGTCACCTGAGTCAGTGCACCCGTGGAAATGTCCGCGATGTAAATGTCGCGTTGGCCGAAACCGGTGCCGGCGAAAGCCAGCCGGCGGCTGTCCGGTGACCAGGCAAGCGCCTCGATGACCTCCAGACCGTCGAACTTGAACCTGCTGCCCAGCTCCTTGTTGTAGAGGTCCCACAGCAGGATAATGTCCTCGGGTCCGTCCTTGGCAACGAAGGCGATGGTGTGCCCATCCGGTGCCCATGACACCGTGCCCGGCCCCATGGTTAGATCGTCGAAGTCGGTCGTCCGCATGCGGCCGGTGACGCGTTCGATCAAGCTGCCATTGCGCAGGCGAATGATGTCGACATGATTCTCGACGCCATCCGTCGACAGCACGGCCAACATATCACCGCTGATGGACCACCGTGGGGACATCTGAACGGCCTGCATGTCCTCGCTGTGAACGACCGGAGTTGCCAGCTCCGAGAGGTAATCTCTGCTCTGCAACAGCGGCCAGTATGTTTTGCGCATCTGAGCGGACCAGCGCTCGTAGAGTGTCCGCATGTCGAGGTCGATGAGCCGCTCCAACAGCTTGTCCGTGCTCGTCTGAGCGTCCCACACCCGCAGGATCCGTCCGATTTTTTCCGGTCCGTAATTGTCGGCGATGTAATTCATCAAGCTGTGGGACTGCTTGTAGGCCAGGAAGGGGTTGGGGAGGTAATTCCAGCTGGAGTCCATGACGCGCAATGGCAACAGCTCATCCGTGAGTACTGCGTCCCGCAGGACCATTTCATCAACCGTGTTCATGCCCTCCGTCGCGTACTCGGCCATGCCCTCCATGATCCAAGTAGGCGGACTGGCGATCGGGTTGGAGATGCGTTTGACCGGACCGCGGTTGACGACATCGTACTCGAAAATGTGCATCAACTCGTGGGTCAGCACGTTGCGGAATTCGTCCAGATCGCCATCGAATGGAATCACCATCCGGTAGCGCAGCGGTTCGGCGAATCCGGCCACTCCTGGCGGCAGAAAACTGTGGATGATATTGGTCTGCTGAAATTCGTAGTGGGACTTGAAGATTATAATCGGTGGTTTCGCCGACAGCTCGTGGCGCATGATATCGCTGATGTGGTCGTAGGCCTCTTCCAGAATCTGAACGGCCTGATCCGCCAGGTACTCAAACTCAGGTTCGTAGTACAGTTCCAGGTGTTCGGACTCTACATAGTGCCAATCGAAATCCTTGTAGCGCACCTTGTTCTTGCCAAACCCCTGGCGCAACTGCGAGGAGACGATATCCTGTGCCTCGACAAGGCTTGGGAGGACCAGCGAAGCTATAAATGCGAGCGCGAGTGCGCGGGTTACCCTGCGCAGTCTGGCCATCGGAAAACTCCCCCCTACAGGCTGCGTTTGGTTGGTTGCCCTCATTCGCTATCGTCCTGTGCCGCGAGATCTGTGGCCGATCCGCCAACATCAGCGTCCGTCGATGCTTCCTCCACCGCTGCTGAATCCGCGAACGCCCGGACCGCAGCTTCAGCTCGCTCCCGCAACCGTCTCAGATTCGCTGCATAGGCTTGAGCCTGGGGCACCAGCGCTGTTGCGCGGGCATAGGCGGAGTCCGCCTGGTCCGTCTCGCCCAGCCGTTCGTAGATCACACCGAGGTTGTTGAATAAGCTGGCCGACAGGCTGTCCTGCCCCACTGCCTTCTCCAGATGAAGTCGGGCTTCGTCCCACATGTTGTTTTCGATGCACCAATAGGCGTATTCGTTAATCTGTCTGGTGCTCTTTTCCCGGGATTGGCCGCGTTTGGCGTGGGCTTGTGCCAGCGATTGGCCGGACGGGCCCACCGTAGCCACGTGATGTACCTCAACCGGGAGCTCCATCGACGGGCCGCCCTCAACCGCCACAGCGGGTTCCGCCGCACTCGAGGTCGTCTCCTCATTGCTGACACTCTCGGGCTCTGATGGGTTCCCCTGTCCCCACCAGGGATCCGGCTTGCCGCTGCTGGGCTCCGCACGGCGTACCATCTCCATACAGGAGAATATCCCGCTGATACATAGAATGACCATAAGAAGGGCTAATCTTGGCTGCCAACGGACCATAAATTTCCGCCACATGGACTTCAAGGATCTGCTAATCAGTTGCTGGGTGAATGCCACTTCTGCGATTGTCGCTCGGAGCAGCGCACCGGAACTAGAATATAGGCGTGGTGGGCTTCCATCCAAAAAAGACGGGACCGGTCTAGCGGGCTCGCTCGCGCACCCTTGAGACTGCCGTCAGGATGACGAACGGAAGGTACTCCACCCACTTGACCCAGGCCTCCTCCTGCCACACTCCAGTTGTGTGGAATCCGTCGAGGACATTGTAAGACAGCAGCGACGCGCCACTGAGATAGATCCAGGCCATGCTGGGGAAAAAGGGTAAAAAGGGCAGGACCCATAGCAGGTACCATGGGTGCACGGTCGGCGACAGCAACAGATGCGCGGCCATCAATATGAAGACGATCTTGAGAGGATCCTGGACGCGGATGAGCGTAATGATGGCGATGGCGACTAAGGCCAGCGAACACACCACACGGGCACGTTCGAGGGCAACATCATCCCAGGCCAGCTCAGGCTGTCTCAGCAGTTCGTACAAGATTGTGTAGATGCCGTCGTTGAAGCGCCACTTCGTCAAGTAGACCGTCAAGCTGTCGAAGATGTGGCTGGCGCCTGCTCCCGCGTAGATGGCGTAGCCGCCTATCAGCATCAACGGAAGCCCGAGCATGGCGACACGTCCCTTGGGCACCAGCCATGTCGAACACAGGGTGCCGGTGCCGGAGGCCATGTGCCGCCAGAACACGGGCACGGCGAGCAGCGGCACCAGCTTGCTCAATACCGCGGCTCCCAGGGCCACCACGCTGGACACCTTTCTTCCCAGCAGCAAGAAGCAAGTCGCCAACATCAGCAAGGTGATCGCCAGCGCGTCCATGTGGCCGCTGCCGGCGACTTCAACAACGGCGAGGGGGTTCCAGGCGTAGAGCAGCAGGCGCTCGTGCGACAATCCTCGCAGCCTCAGCATCTTCAGTAGCACCAACAGCATGGCGACTTCACACAGGACCAGGCAGACCTTCATCATCACAAGACTGGTATCGATCAGGCATACAGCGGCGAAAAACAGCTGTGCAACGGGAGGGTAGATGGTGCGGATCTGCTTGTGATTGATGGCCGGGTAGTACACGTCATCACGCAACGCTTCCAGGGCAGGAGATTCCGGCGCGTGTTGATAGGGATTGATGCCTGCCAGTTGTACGCGCCCGTCCCAGATGTAACGGTAGATGTCATCGGACAAGCTGGGAGTGGCCGACAACAGCGTCAGCCGAAAGAGGATGGCGAACCCGATGATCTGGGGAAGGGTTGACTTTTTAGCGGTTCGCAGAGCGCGCCAGCAGGCCAGGGCATAGCAGGCAAAGGCCGGAAAGGCCAGCCCCCACAGCAGGTGGATCTGAGGTCTCAGGTCACCGGCGAGGGCGATGCCGATGAAACAGGCCTCCATTATCACGCCGCAGACGGGCAACATGGCTCGGCTTGAGACCACCGGCTCGATCCTCGGTCCCCTCATTGCGGCAGTATTCTGCGTCCTCCGACGTATCGCGTCTGGAAGTAGGGTTGGGTGAGTTCGTCGATGACTCCGCCCCTACTGGAACTGGCATGGGCAAAACGTCCGTCTCCCACGTAGACGCCCACGTGTGAAACGCCCGGACCCGAGGTGTCGATGCGGAAGAACACGAGATCACCCGGGCGCAGGCCGTTGCCGCGGCGGACCGGGGTTCCGAGTCTGTACATCTGGCCCGACGTGCGCGGGAGTTCGAGTCCGTAGGTCTCACGCACGATGGCCCGGGTCATGGCCGAGCAGTCCATGCCCTTTCTGGAGGTGCCACCCCACTGGTAGGGCACGCCCAGGTAGCCGTCTACGACGCGCATTAAGCGTTTGGAATCCGCACTCAGGAAGGCCTGCCGACGGGAGCCCAGCTCCTGGACCACCTCCTGAGCGCCGCGCTTTTCGTGTGGAGTGAAGCGCGGGGCCGGTGTGATGCTGCCG
Source organism: Candidatus Latescibacterota bacterium (assembly GCA_965248265.1). Lineage (GTDB taxonomy): Bacteria > Latescibacterota > UBA2968 > UBA8231 > UBA8231 > CBDFJF01. The sequence continues at coordinate 2,491,405 of CBDFJF010000001.1, read as the reverse complement.
CAACCGGTAATCGCAATCGCCAACAGCAGCATTGAGTATGAAGGGTGCGTAGGCACCCTTTGCCCCGTTACCGGTGCCATGCGGGTACGCCATCCAGGCCAAGACGAGGCCGGATGCTCCCGCCGGTACTGCTGTACCAACGGTGTAGTATCACGGAAATCGAGTCGGTGGGTTTGACGGGGATGGTCGATGGAGGAGGAGGTCAGCCAGGTTGCCGGCCAACGCATCATCAAAGCTACCTGCGCTCGCACGAGGTGGCAAGGAATGTCTGACGTGATGGACCCCTATGAGCCCGTTGAAAACCCCCATTCGGCCTGAGGCCGGCCCTTTCGTCCGATCTCGGCGTTGTGCTCACTCGTCGCATCGTAACTGATGCGACTCGATCGCACGCCTTGATATCGGCCGAAATTGCTCGACCTCAGCTCTAAAGCAGGTTTCACAACGGGCTCCTAGGAATGTGCTCTGATCCCGTCCACAACGGACTCCATGTCGGCCGGTAAGGGTGCTTCCACGCAAACGGTCTCGGCTGACACCGGATGACGGAAGGTCAGCGAACGCGCATGAAGTGCTTGGCGGTCGAGTAGTTTCAACAACGCACGAGCCTGGGGCCGGTGCTCCGGGATGATGCCGCGAACATGCCCATCGCGTCCACCGTAGACAGGATCCCCGAACACAGGGTGACCGATATGCTGGAGGTGCACACGGATCTGATGGGTGCGCCCGGTCTGCAGGCGTACGTCCAACAAGGAGGCGAAGGCGTGTTCCTCCACTCGCGTGTAGGTCGTCACGGCTGCACGACCGCCGGGGACCACGGCCATTTTCTTGCGCTCGCGCGGATGTCGAGCGATCGGTTGGTCGATGCTGCCGCCGTCTTCGGTATGACCCCAGGCCACAGCGGTGTAACAGCGCTGCAGGCTGCGCTCCTCGAGCTGCGCGGCCAGGCTGCGGTGACTTTCGTCGCTCTTGGCTACAATCAGCAACCCTGTCGTGTCTCGGTCCAGGCGGTGGACGATTCCGGGGCGGAGCACGCCGTTGATTCCGGACAGGTCAGTGCAGTGGTGGAGCAGGGCGTTGACGAGCGTTCCGTCCCATGAGCCGGGCGCGGGATGCACGACCATGCCGGCTGCTTTGTTGACGACGATCAGGTGAGGGTCTTCGAAGCGAATGTCGAGGGGGATGTCCTCCGCCTTGACGGCGATCGGTGGCACCGCAGGAGGCAGTTCAAGGCAGACGTCATCGCCACCCCGGACCCGGTAGCTGGCCCGAGTCGGAGCGCCGTTGACGCTGATGGCCTGTTCATCGATCAGGGATTGAATGCGGCTGCGGGAAAACTGTGGGCACTGGCTAACGAGGAACCGATCCAGTCGCTGTGCCTCGTCGTCTTCAGCGACCCGGATCTGCACGCACTGGGTCAATCAATGGCTCTCCGCATGATCCACGCTCTCGACGGGAGAAGCCTGTGCCGGAGGTTGATGCCGGTGATAACCCAACGCCAGCAGTGCGATGCCGATCGTTACGAACGAATCGGCAACGTTGAAAATCGGCCAGCGCCAGCGCTCGCTCACCCCAACATCAAAGAAGTCGACGACACCGGCATCGTGAATCAGGCGATCGACGATGTTCCCGAGCGCCCCACCAAGCACCATCACCAGAGCCAGCTGCGCCAGGCGGGCGTCGGCGGGCAGCGACCGGAACAGCCAAACCAGCAACCCGAGGGCGACAACGGATATGACCGTGTGAAGGTGCAGATTGCCGAGATCGAGACCGAAAGCCGCCCCGGGATTGTGGATATACGTCAGCCGGAAGTACTCGGCATCGGCTGGCCACGGACGATGCGGGGCCAGGAGCTGGCGGACGAGGTATTTCGATGCCTGGTCCAGCAGCAGAATGGCGGGGACGATCCAGAGGACTCGGGGGTGAGAAGAAAGCAAGCCCCGTCCTAAACGATCAGTGCGATCGCCACCAAAGTGATCGGTCGGATCGGGAGCCGTCCGATCACTCACCAGATGCAGCCTCTTGGTCGGCCTTGCTTTTGCAGTCGATACACTGCGTCGCCGTCGGAACCGCTTCCAGTCGCGCGCGTCCGATCTCTCCGTTGCAGACGCGGCAGGAGCCGTAGGTGCCGTCCTCTACCCGCACCAGCGCCTCATCCAGGTAGTCCAGGTAGGCCCCTTCCCGCTGGGCAAACAGCATCGTCTTTTCGCGCTCCATCGCGTCGGTGCCGCGATCTGCCATGTGCAGGGAATAGGCGGAGCGATCGTCAGACGATTCCTGGGCATCGTCGGGGCGCGATTGGCGCTCGAGGTCCTCCAAGTCGGCATTGGCCTGTGCTTTCTTCTCGATCAAGAGGTTCTTGAAAAAAGTCAGGTCTTCTTCTGTCATCTTAAGTGGCTTTCTGTAAAGCGATCACCGCTTCGTGACCATTGATGTCCCATGTTTGTTGCGACAGGGCTTGGGCGGGAAGATCGTCCGTTACCAGATCCACCGCCAGGGTTTCCGCGCACACGTATTCCCGGTGCTCCTCGACCGCCGTTGTCACGCCAGCGTCACCCTGTACCCACAGGCGAATCCTGTCGGTCACTGCCAGCTCGGCTTCCTTACGCATACTCTGAATCCTGTTCACAACTTCTCGCGCACTGCCTTCCAGCAGAAGCTCTTCTGAGAGGTGTATGTCCAGGCCGACTCCGAGATTACCCTCGACGGCGACCAACACATCGTCGCGTTCGCGCCGTTGAATTTCCACATCGTCAAGGGTGATTTCGCCTCCTGCCACGGCCAGTGCCTCACCCGCATTCAATCGTGCGACCTCGTCGGCAGTAAGGTTTTGCAGGTAGGCGTTCACCTCTCCCATGCGCTTGCCGAAACGGGGTCCAAGCACGCGGAAGTTGGGCTTGTAGGAAACCTCGCTCAGCTGGGTGTCATCTTCGACCATGACGATTTCCTTGACGTTCAATTCGTCCATGATCAAGTCGGCTACCTGTTCCAGCTCTCCGAGCCTGTTCTTGTCAGGTGGGAGAAGGAACAGGCGGCTCAGGGGTTGACGGATCTTCAGCTTGTGCTTGTTGCGCAACGAACGCCCCAGCGTCACCGCGCGTGTCGCCAGTTGCATCTGGCCTTCCAGACCGGCGTCGCGTCGCGACTCGTCGGCTTGGGGCATGTCGCACAGATGCACACTCTGAGGGGCCTCGGCGTCCCATCGGCGAACCAGATTCTGGTAGATGGCCTCGGTGACGAACGGCAGCACCGGGGCCAGGCTCTTGGCGAAGGTGACGAGCACGCGGTACAGGGTCGAGTAGGCTGAGTTCTTGTCGTCGTCATCCTCAGATTTCCAGAAACGTCGACGACTTCGGCGGATGTACCAATTCGTCAGCTTCTCCACGAACAATACCATCGCCGGCACTGTGCGATACAACCTGTAGGCCTCCATCTCTGTGTTGATGACATGGACGAGGGTCTGCAATTCCGACAAGATCCAGCGATCGAGTCGATGCGTCGATTCGACATCCTGCGGCGTCCACCCATCGATTTTCGCGTAGGTGACGAAGAAGCTGTAGGCGTTCCACAACGGTATGATAACGTCTCTCAGCGACTGTTTGATGCCGCTCTCCGTCAACCGCATCTCCTCCGCTTTGATCGCAGGAGAATTCAGCAGGTACAGCCTTAGAGCATCCGCTCCGTAGGTATGTACCATCTCGGACGGTTCCGGGTAGTTCTTGAGCCGCTTGCTCATTTTGCGGCCGTCTTCGGCCAGCAGCATGCCTGAGACGACACAGTTCTTGAAGGCGGGTTTGTCGAACAAGGCAGCCGCCAGCACGGTCAGGGTGTAGAACCATCCGCGCGTCTGATCGAGACCCTCAGAGATGAAATCCGCTGGGAAATTGGCATCGAAATAGTCCGCGTTCTCGAAAGGATAGTGGCTCTGGGCATATGGCATGGAGCCCGACTCGAACCAGCAATCCAGCACTTCGGGTATGCGCCGCAAGGTCCCTTTGCCAGTCGGCGACGGGATTTCGATTTCGTCTATAAAATGCTTGTGAAGATCCGTCACCTCGTGTCCGCACAATTGTTCGAGCTCAGCGCGGCTGCCGATGCAGTGCAGTTCACCCGTTTCCTCATTGCGCCAGATGGGTAGCGGCGTTCCCCAGTAGCGGTTGCGACTGATGGACCAGTCACGGGCAGCTTCCAGCCATTTGCCGAAGCGTCCGTCCCGGATGTGTTCAGGAATCCACCAGATCTGCGAGTTAGCCGCCAACATGCGATCCTTGATCTGCTCGACCTTGACGAACCAGGTTGAGATGGTCCGGTAGATGAGCGGTGATTCGCAGCGCCAGCAGTAGGGGTAGGAGTGCTCGATCGAGCCTTCACCGAAGAGCGAGCCATCGGCACGCAACCGCCGGATTATCGGTGTGTCCACGTCTTTGACGAACTCACCTTGGTAGTCTTCGATCTCGGACGTGAAACGACAATCTTTGTCGATCGGGCAGACGACGGGAAGCTTCTCGCGCAGTCCGAGCAGGTAATCGTCTTCGCCGAATCCGGGTGCGACATGTACCACACCGGTTCCGTCCGAGGTCGAAACGAAATCCCCTGCCACCACCCTGAAGGCTCCCTCATCAGCCAGGTGCTGGTAGTAGTCGAACAGGGGCTCATAGCGCATCTCGAGAAGCTCATCTACTGACTGGTCCTCGACGTCGACGATCTCTGCATCGGATTTGCGGAAGACCTGCTCGATCAGTGCCTTGGCCAGGATCAGCTGCTCGCCGCCATGCAGACGGACGCGGGCGTAGTCGATCTCGGGTCCGACAGCCAGTGCCATGTTGCTTGGCAGGGTCCACGGGGTCGTCGTCCATGCGAGGATGGAGAGGTTTTCACCAGCTCGATCACGGACGCGAAAACGCACCGTGATTGACGGATCCTGTGTTTCCCGGTAGCCCTGATTCACCTCGAAGTTCGACAGCGGCGTGGCACAACGAGGACAGTATGCCAGGGACTTGTAGCCCTCGTAAATCAGTCCCTTGTCCCATAACGACTTGAACACCCACCACACCGATTCCATGAACTCGACGTCCATGGTGTGGTACTGATCGGACCAATCGACCCAGCGGCCGACGCGTCTGATGAGGTTTTCCCACTCCGCTGTGTAGCGGAGCACCAGACTGCGGCAGTACTCGTTGAAGCGAGGAACACCGTACTCGACGATGTCCTTTCGGGTTTTCAGGCCCAGCTGCTGCTCGGCTTCGTTTTCAACGGGCAGGCCGTGACAATCCCAACCAAAGCGGCGTTCCACGCGATACCCGCGCATCGTCCAATAGCGCGGCACGACATCTTTGATGATAGATGCCAGTAGATGGCCGTAATGCGGCAGGCCACTGGCGAAAGGAGGGCCGTCGTAGAAAATGAACGGTTTCTCCGCACCCCGATCCTCTACGGAGCGGACGTAGAGATCTCCATTGTTCCAGTACTGGAGGATCTGTTCCTCCAGCGCCGGAAATTCGACCTGGGTGGGCACATCTTCGAAGGTTACCGTATGCATCGGTCGGTTATATGTAGATGCTGTCGAGGGCCATCACCACCACCTGCAATATGATGATGAGGAGCAAGGGCGTGAAATCGAGACCCGTCGACCACATGAAGTTGGGAACGAACCGTCGCATGGCGTCCAGAGCGGGATCGGTGACGCCCCGAAGGAACTGCACGATCGGGTTGTAGGGATCGGGGTTGATCCAGGAGATCAGCACGCGCACGATGACGACCCATTTGTACAAGCTGACCAGCGAGCTGAATATGTCGATGACACCCATCAGGAAATTGCTGTGATCGAACACGGTCCGTCTGTCTCCTCACTCGGTGAAGATTGCTGCTGCTGTCGAACTCAAGAACGTGGGCCGAAAAGGCATGTTCCGAGGCGCAGCATGTTTGCTCCCTCGGCGATGGCCCACTCAAAGTCTCCGCTCATGCCCATGGACAGGTAGCGCATTTCCACGTTTGGAATGCCGGCGCGGCCGATTCGCTCGCTCACAGTCCTAAGAGTTGAGAAGCCCGTGCGCACCAGCTGTTCATCGCGCGAATGCGCGCCAATCGTCATCAAACCACGGACCCGCACATGCTCGAGCTCAGCAGTCTCCTCCAGCATCGGCATCACCGCGTCGATGTTCATGCCGGATTGGCCGGGTGCCTCCGAGGTGTTGACCTGTACCAGGATATCCAACACACGGTCAGCATTGCCTGCGTGGCGGCTCAAGGCCCGAGCCAACCGGGCGCTGTCGACGCTTTGCACAAGGTCGAAAAGCGCCACGGCTCTGGCGGCCTTATTCGACTGCAAGTGGCCGACGAAATGCCAGGCCGCCGGCCCATGCACTTGCGGTTTCTTGGAGTCGGCCTCCTGAATCCGGTTCTCTCCCACTGCGCTGGCTCCGCTGAGAATGACGGCTTCCATCTCAGGCGCAGCGCGGGTTTTGGTAACCGCGACCACCGCAATGTCAAGCGGATCACACCCTGCAACCTCAGCAGCCCGAAGGACTCGCTCCTGCGTTGCTGCCCAATTGCGCGCGATCGTATCCGCGATCGTATCCATGAAGCGATAGGAGAAACATCACCGGACAGGCACCCCACGAAACAGGCCAATCGTAGAGTCATCCGTAAAAACCATCAGAATCTCTAAATGTACTAATGAGCCATAGCCCACACAATCGCAACCACACCCGGACAGCCGCCCATGAAAAAGCTCTTCGAGGGAGGGTCAGTCCGGCGTCGTCTCTACCTGCAGGCGTAAAGGCAGCAACCTCTGCAAGAGACTGGCCACGACGGAGAAGCCGATGGCGTAGACGAGCAGATCGGCGACAACCAACTGGTACAGAAAGCGCGCGAGACTTTCGTCCACCAACTGGGGCAGGCGCACTCCCGAACCGTGCACGAGCTCAAACAGCAATATCCCCTTGGGAATCAGCATCCAGCTGTCTCGTCGATCGTAGTCGGACTCGATCTGACTCGCAAACCACAACGCCGGGGCCACCCCGCGCAAAGCGATGAGGATGACAAGCTGGATGACGACGAATTGCGGCAGGCCCCTTTCCAGCGGCCACAAATGCCCGTGCGCACCCAACGACGCAGCGGCCAAACCAAAGAATACCATCGCGCTGAACGGACGACCTGAGTCGAACAGCCGTGACACCAAGCGGCCCTCGCCCTGTCGATGGGCTACGACGAGCCCGGCGCACAGGCCGAAGGGCAGAGCGTAGAATCCCAACGGTTGCACCAACACGGCCACGACACAGAACAGACCGATCATGCCCAGAATCGCCGAGCGCCGATGCGATAGAATGCCCAAGCGCCACAAGAGTTCGGTCGACAACGCACCAGCCAAGCACGAAACCAGTAGCATGGAGGCGAAGTGGTAGGCATCTTCGGCGCCGCCCTCGCGCACATTCAACAGGATTACAGTCGAGGCCACGATTATTAGGCTGATCGCGGCACCCTTGACTGACAAGTCCCGCAACTGATCGGACTCAGACAGAGAGGCGAGAACGATCGGACCCCACAAACAGGCGAGGGCGCCGAGCACGAAGGCCTGGTCCAGGGGAAAATCGGTTGAGAACATCAGGGCAACCGTCACCATCAGCTGCGTCAACAGCGTGCCACCGACGAGGAGGGTGGTGTGACGGGAATGACTCCAGCGAGGCGGTGCGCCGAGGCCGACCTGAAAAGTCAACCACAGCAGAGCCATCGTGCGGAGGGTCAGCAGGGTTTGGTTGGCCGGCGGGACGACCAACTCCAGGCCTCCTGCTCCGGCGACAAAGCCGGCAACCAGCCAACCCGTGATCGCCGGTAGTCCGATCCACTGCGCGGCGTACTGTCCAACGAAGGCCAGCAACAAGAGGGTGCCGAGCCCCCAGGCCGCTTCGGAGAACGATCCTGCTTGCAGCGAAGGCGCTAATGCCGCCAGGGCCAGGACGATGCCGCAAACGGCCAGGTTCTTCATGCCAAAGAAAGCGCTGCGGCCTAGGTCGCGGTCACTTCCGTTTGTCTTTCTTGCGGCCCTCGTCCCGGCCGCCGCTGGTCTCAGAGCGAACATGTCCGTAGTAGAGCACGGGACTGGCGATGAAGACGGAAGAGTAGGTGCCGACGAGGATACCGATGAACAGGGTTATCGTGAAATCGCGAATTACCTCGCCACCCCAGGTCATCAGCACCACCACCGCCACCAGGGTGGTTAATGAGGTCACGGCAGTACGACTGAGGCACTCATTGATGCTGAGATTGAGTACTTCGGCGAACCCGTCTCTTGCGCGCCCCGCCAGCAGGTTCTCGCGCACGCGGTCGAACACGACGATGGTATCGTTGAGTGAATACCCGACGATGGCAAGCAGGGCGGCGACGACGGCGAGGGTGATCTCAATATCCAGCACCGAGAGCAATCCCAGTGTGATCAGGACGTCGTGAAAGAGCGCAACGACAGCGGCAATACCGAAAAGGAACTGCCGGAACCGCCAGGCCATGTAAACGAGAATAAGCACGAGCGACGTCAACACCGCCTGGAGGGCTTTCTCGCGCAGTTCGAAGCCGATCTTGGGTCCCACCTTTTCCTGCCGGCGCACCCATTCAAGGTCATTCTGAATGTTGGCGCCAAGGCCGGACTTCAACACCTGCTTGATCCCGTCCGCCACATCGGTGCCGCTCTCGGATTCGGAAAGGCGAATGATGATGTCGTTGTCAGAGCCGAACTTCTTTATTTCACTCGCACTCAGGTCCGCCGTGCCGCCTCCGAGTTCGACCTCATCGAGGAGATCGCGGATTTGCTCGACGCTTGCCGGCGGGTCGAAATGAAGCTCCAGCAGCGTGCCGCCGGCGAAATCGATACCTGGCTTCAGGTGGTTGATCCCGATCACGGATATCAGGCCGATCGCGAAGACTCCGCCGGATGCCACCAAGGCAGCCTTACGCATGGACAAGAAGCGGATACGGACGTTGGCGAGGATGTTCACCGGGCCGATGCTGAGCGTCGCGGATTGTGACCTCGCGGTAAGCAACTCGAGGATCAATCGGGTCACGATGAAGGCGGTGAACAAACTGGAAACGATGCCGATGCACAGCGTCAAGGCGAATCCGCGGATCGGACCAGTGCCGAACTCGTAGAGCACGAGGCCGACGATGAACGTCGTCAGATTGGCGTCGACGATGGCGGACAGGGCATTGTTGTAACCGCTGTCGATGGCGGCGCGTACCGTCTTGCCGGCGCGCAGCTCTTCGCGAATGCGCTCGAAGATGAGGACGTTGGCATCGACGGCCATGCCTATGGTCAGGATGATGCCGGCTATGCCCGGCAGCGTCAGCGTGGCGTGGAAGCCAGCCAACACCGCCAGCACGAACACCATGTTGAGGGTCAGTGCGATATCGGCAATCACGCCCGCCAGACGGTAGTAGAGGACCATGAACACGGCGATCATGATCATGCTGATGAGGCCGGCCACCTTGCCTTGCTCGATCGAGTCGTGGCCCAACGAAGGACCGACCGTGCGGTCCTCGATAATCTCCACGCGGGCGGGAAGAGCGCCGGCGCGCAGGACGATGCCGAGGTCCTTGGCTTCCTCTTCTGTGCCACTGCCGGTGATGATGGAGCGCCCGTTGTAGATCTTTGTCTGGATGGTGGGAGCTGAGTAGACGGCCCCGTCGAGGACGATACCGAGTCGCTCGCCGATGTGCCCACCCGTCACTGAACGAAACACCCGCACGCCTTCATCGGTGGTCTCGAAATTGACGATCGGCTGGCCCAGGTATTCCACGTTCTGACCAATAGACACGAAGGCGGTCTCGACCAGGTTACCGGTCATTTCCGGCTTTTTCCGCACCAAGTACATCACGTAGTAGAGCGAGCCGGAAGAGGACTCCGATGCTCGCACAAGACGACCTTCGAACACCTCGTAGGCCTTGCTGCTGAAGAGGAACTCGACATCGTCGGGTACAGCCCCGTCGGCGACCGGATCGGCCAGCATCGCCTTAACGGCTGGCAGCCTGCGTTGCTCGATGAGCATGTCGTTGCCAAACAACGTCAACATGGATTCCAGGGTAGCCGTCTGGGATGTCTCCGCGGTCTCGTCGAACAAGTTGACATCCTGCTCCGATTCCGTGTCGAACAGACTCGGAGTTTCCGCCTCACTGTCGGTCGTGTCCGTGACCGCCGCACTCTCCTCCTCCTCGGTGGAATCCTGTCCTCGTGCGGCAATGACGGTACTGACACGCTGCACGAGTCTGTTGCGGTCTTCATCCGGCTCCAACAGCTGGAACTCCAGCAGCGCCGTCTGCCCGATCAGGCCTTTGGCGCGCTCGACGTCCTGCAAACCAGGCAGCTCGACGATGATGCGGTTCTCGCCCTGACGCTGAATCGTCGGCTCGGCCACACCGAACTGATCGACGCGGTTGCGGATGACTTCCTGGGCGCGATCGACGGCGTCCCTCTTCTCCTCGTCCGTCAGCCCTTCGAGGTCGACTTCCATCACCAGATGGATTCCACCCTGAAGGTCGAGCCCGAGATTGACGGCCCCGCGTTGGAGCGCGTAGTACTCTGCCGGGGCGTTGCGCTGTTTGGATGCCAACTCTTCGTCGGTCAGGCCGTAAAACTCGACTGTTGGAATCAGGTACCACACGGCTGTGACGAGTAGCAGCAAAACGAGTAAGGGCTTCCAGTTCTGCTTCATCGGTTAGAGAAATCCTCAGAGATGGTTCGGGGGTGTCAGTTGCGCGCGCAGTCCGGGAACTGCAAGCTGCCGCTCAAGCCGGGTGAGTAGACATACTCCAGCCGGTCTGCTGTTTCGTAAAACATCAGCGCCTCGACCTCATCGAGACTCTCCACCAATCGCATACCGTCGGGTCCCATGACAAACAGGGCCGTCGACAGAATGTCCGCGTCGAGGGCGCTGGTCGCCCAGGCCGTGACGCTGACGGCGCCCCGCGCGGGGTAACCCGTCGCTGGGTCGAGGATGTGGTGGTAGCTGATCTGCTCATAGTCAAAACTCTGTTCGTAGTCTCCGGAGGTGGCGAGAGACGCCAAGCCAACATCGGCGCTCAGCACGGTGCAATCCGCAAAACGCGGATGGCGGATACCGAAATGCCAGGGCTCGCCATCCGGTTTCTGGCCCCAGAAACGAATATCCCCACCGGCCTCGACCAAACCCGCATGGACCCCCGCGCCTTTAAGTGCTGACACGGCACGGTCAACGGCGTATCCTTTGGCGGCTGCACCCAGATCGAGTCGCATGCCGGGACGACGCAGGTACACCCGATCACCATCCAGCACCAGGTCCTGGTAGCCGATCAGTGCCCGGGCCGAATCGATCGACGCCTCCACTGGAGGTACTACCGCGTCAGGAAAATCCCACAACACCGTCAATGCTCCAACCGTTGGATCAAAGGCTCCTCCGGTTGTCCGGGCAAAATAACCCGAGCGTTCGATTACCTCGATCACGGATCCCGAGACGACGACTCCTCTTTCATCGCCCGCCTGGGCCCCAATACGGCTGGCCTCGCTGGTAGCCGAGTAGCTGCTCATCAACGAGTCGACGAGCGCGAACTCGGCCAGCGCACTTTCTGTCGCGGTTTGCGCCGCCCCGTCCGTGTAAAGGACGAACTTCACCAGCGTACCGAGGGACACATGATAACTCTCGACTGGTGCCACCGGGGCGCGGCCAGGAAGCAGCCACAGGACCAGTAACAAGCCGATCGCCGAAAACAGCAACCGCACCCCGACCGAACGTTTCGGAGCAGCCAAGTCGATGGCTCCCGAATTCAGTTGTCACGCTCGACGACGAGCCGGACGGCGGTCTCCAGAATGGTTCGCGGCACGGAGGGCTCCAACTCCTCCAGGCACTCCTGCGCCTTGGCCGCATAGCCTCGAGCCTGCTCGACGGCTGTGTCCAAGCCATCGTTGTCTTCCACGAAGCGGACTACGCTTCCCCAGTCCTCTTCCGTCTTGGTGTCCTGTCGCAGCACCCGCTCGACTTCGGCGCGATCCGCCTCGGGCGCCGATGCCAGGGCATGGATGAGCGGCAGGGTGATCTTGCCCTCACGTAGATCATGGCCGACCGGCTTGCCCAGTCGTAGCGCGTCGCCGGTGAAATCGAGCAGATCATCCGCGATCTGGAAGGCCAGGCCGAGGTACTCTCCGTATTGTGCCAGTGCATCCACGACGCGTTTCTCAGCGCCGACAATAAGCGGGCCTATCTTGCACGCTGCCGTGATCAGCGAAGCGGTTTTGTCCCCAACCATGGCCAGGTAGGACGTTTCACGAGTATCGGACTGAAGTCCTATCTGGAATTCGTAGATCTCACCCTGGCTGAGGCGCTCCGTGGCGCGAGACACCACACCCATGGCTTCGAGATTGTCCAGGTCTACGAGTATGCAAAGCGCCCGGGCGAGGAGAAAATCGCCCATCAACACGGCGACGTGGTCATTCCACTTTTCGTTTACCGAAGCCTGGCCGCGACGAGTGGTCGAGTCGTCGATGACATCATCATGGATAACGGTCGCCGCATGGATCATCTCGACGCCGACGCCGGCATCGATGACGCGATCGTCCCACTTTCCCGTCGCCTTGGCACATAAGACGACCAGGGCTGGCCGCAGCCTCTTGCCCTTCAGCATGGCCATGTAGCGAGCCACTTCATGGACCAACTCGACATCCGATTCGAGGCGCTCATCCAGCCGTCGCTCGAATAGATCGATCTCGTGCTGGATGGGGCCCAGAAGCTGCTCCATGCGACCTCGGCAAGGACAGCGGTGTGCCGTTTTGGCGGCACGAGGTCGCCCACCTAACTGGCGAGCGGCACCCGCTTCCGTCGGGTTGTAGTAGGGGCGGTACGCCGCCGGCCGGCTGCGCCGGGCATTGTCGTAACTGCCAGTAAATACAACGATAGAGCCCCCCAATATAGTGGATACCCGACGTCTGTCAATCGAGTAGGGTCGTCCTCCACATGGCCTTCGAGCCCTGGAGAAACGACGGTCGAATACCTAGATTCGGCGGCCGCCAAAAGCGCGGGGATCGACCACACTATCGATGCGGAGAGTGCTGATGAAGATAACCGAGATAGAGACCTTCTTGATGCACGCGGCGCCGGCTGAGGTCGGGGGTTGGAACGCCAGGAACTGGCTCTTCGTCCGGGTGCATACGGACAGTGGCATCTACGGAGTGGGAGAGGCCAGTGGTTGGCCTAGGGTCGTAGAGACGGCTATCCAGGATCTGGCCCCCATCGTGATCGGGGAAGAACCTTTCGCCATCGAGCGCATCTGGCACAAGATGTTGTGTGGGATAATGGGGCACGGCATGACCGGAATCGTTGGCAGCGGCGCCATGACCGGCATCGAGATGGCGTTGTGGGATATCAAGGGCAAGGCCCTCGATGTACCGGTATATGAACTGCTCGGTGGCAAGATGCGTGACCGGGTTCGGGTGTATGCTCATGCCCACTCGCCCGATCAGGCTAAGAAGCGAATCGACGCCGGGTACACTGCGGTGAAGACAGGCGGTGTACCGAATTTACTCGCCAACCTCGAGGCCATTCGCACCGCTGTTGGAGATGAAGTCGATCTGATGGTGGACGTGCACGGCCCGCCATGGATGACGACGTCCGATGCCATTTCCATGGGCAAGAAGCTGGAGCCGTTCAACCTCCTGTTCTACGAAGATCCGGTGGCTCCGGAGCACGTGGAGGCGCTGCGAAGGGTCGCCGAGGCTGTCGACATTCCCATAGGCGCCGGCGAACGTCACGCGATGATATGGGGAGTGCAGGAGCTGATCGAGAGCGAGATCATCGATGTCGTTCAGCCCGACACCGGTCGTGCCGGCGGCCTGATGCAGATGAAGAAGATCGCCGCCATGGCGGAGGCGCATCACATCACGGTGGCACCGCACGATGGCTCGCTGGGACCGGTTGCGGAGATGGCGGCCGTCCACTTGATGGCGACCCTGCCCAACTTCCTCATCCTGGAACATCTCGAAGACGATGTTCCGCAGCGTTATGAGGTCATGAGCGGCCAGCCGCAGGTCGAGGACAGCCACATCGCGGTACCCGCGGCGCCCGGTCTAGGTGTTGATCTAGTGGAACAGGCGATCGCCAAGTACCCGTCGACCGGCAACATCGCACCCCCAGATGACGCTTACGACTACCAGTACGTGTACGCCCGAGACCGGCGGGCGGAGTGGTTGAGCGGCAACGCCACTAAACCGCCGGGGTATCGCTCTGGCCAGATATACTGAGTCAAACCCACCCAGCCAGATTCAATCGGCCAAATCAATTGGATCGACTCATTCGTCCACAGGCAGCATGAGCCCGGGATTGAGCACCCCTCTCGGATCCATGGAGGTCTTGAGGGTGCGGTTGAGGCGCTCCAGGGTGGGTTCCAACGGAGAGAACGCATTCTGGTTGGCATCCCCGGGTCCGTCCGCGAAACGCCAGGCTGTTCCGGCGCCGTCCGTTGCCAGCGAATGCAGGCGCACGGGGTCGGAGGCGGCCGGCAGGACAGCCCACACCAGTCCGCCGGCCCAGTCTACGAGGTAGCGCTCCAGCCCCAACTCTCCCAACCCTTCGATTAACTCGTTGGCGCTTGCCGGGGGTAGCGCGAAGCGCCAACGCTGTGAATCTCCATCGACAGGCACGGGTCGTTCCTTCACCTCCGCCCAGATTGCCGCGGAGTTGTCGGCGTCGACGATTTCTAGTTCGGCACTGCCGCCGTTGTCGGCCGCGATCGCATCTTTGAGGGATGCGGCCTGTCGCACCACGGCACCTTCGGCACCCTCGAGACGCAACAGGGTGCGTGCTCGACGATGTGCGTCGCCGGGTTGATACGCCAGGCCGGTTATCTCATACGGGGATCGGGCCCACTGCAGCAAAGCGGACAACGCCGACTGCGGCGATTGCCCATGCAGGATGAGGGTCTGCGCAAGTTCCGGACGGGGCCACAGTTTCAGGCACACCTCCGTGAGGATACCCAACGTACCGAATGACCCGCACAAGAGGCGGGGTATATCGTAACCGGTGACGTTCTTGACTACGCGGCCCCCTGAGCGTGTGCACTCGCCGTCGCCATCGACGATCTGCGCCCCCAGCATGAAATCTCGCAGTGCACCGGCTTTGAAGCGGCGTGGACCGGACAGACCGCAGGCGACGGTGCCTCCCAGGGTTGCCGTATCTCCCCAGTGCGGTGGCTCGAATGCAAGGTGCTGTCCTTCGGCGGCCAACAACTCCTCCACCTCAGTCAACGGAGTTCCCGGTCGCGCTACCAGAATGAGTTCGGCGGGTTCGTAGGTGACGATGCCGCGCAATCCGGTGGCATCAATGGTGGCACTGGCGTTCACGGAGCGACCGAGCGAACTCTTGGTGCCTGCACCGGCGATCCGCAGGCCGCCAGTAGCCGTGCGCACGGCGTCTTGAAGGGCGTCGACATCCGTGGGCCGGTGCACGAGCTCCGTCATCGAGGAACCTCGGTGACCAGGGCAGGCTGGATCCCAGGCAGACGGTTGCCGGAGATCCGCTCCAGTCTGCAAGGTTTCGCCATTCTCAGAATCGCTCCAACTCAGGGAATGGCAGGTCACCTCCGTGGACGTGCATTTTCCCGCCCTCGATGCACCCCCGCCTCAGAATAGGATATACCTTGCCGGGATTGAGGATGTTGGCCGGATCGAAACCGGATTTTATGCGTTCCTGCGAGTCGAGATCGGCGTCCCCGAACATGCACGGCATCAGATCGCGTTTCTCGATGCCGATTCCGTGTTCGCCGCTGAGGACGCCTCCGACCTTGACGCACAGCTGCAGTATCTCGGCTCCGAAACGTTCGGCTTTCTCTAACTGTTCGGGTTGGTTGCCATCGTACAGTATCAGCGGATGCAGGTTGCCGTCACCGGCGTGAAAGACGTTGGCCACGGCCAGGTTGTACTTCGCAGACAACTCCTGGATCTGCCGCAATACTTCGGCCAGGCGGCCACGCGGGATGGTACCATCCATGCAGTAATAGTCGGGTGTAATCCGTCCCATCGCCGGGAACGCGGCTTTGCGTCCGGCCCAAAAGTTCTGCCGCTCTTCTTCCGAGTTTGCCCGGCGGATCTCGGTGGCGCCCGACTGCTCCAACAGCTGTTCGAGGTGTCCTGCGTGAGCCTCTACTTCAGCGGTTGAGCCATCAAGCTCGACCAACAGCAATGACTCAACCCCACGCGGGTAGCCGCAACTCAAAAAGTCCTCAACCGCCTCGATCGCCAAACGGTCCATGATTTCCATGCCTGCCGGAACCATGCCGGCGGCGATGATGTCGGCGACCGCCTGAGCGGCAGTCTCGACGCTGTCGTAGACCGCCATCATCGTCCGGGCAAGCTCGGGCCGTCGCAGCAACCGCAGTGTGGCCTTGGTAATGATGCCGAGCAGTCCCTCCGAACCCGTCATCAATGCCAGCAAATCATAACCGGCGCGTTCCATGGCTTTGCCGCCGACGTCGACGATCGTACCGTCGGCGAGCACGATCTCCAATCCCAGGACATTGTTGGTCGTGGTGCCGTACTTGAGACAATGCACCCCACCAGAGTTTTCGGCGATATTGCCGCCGATGGTGCAGGCGAGTTGGCTCGAAGGGTCCGGAGCGTAGTAAAAACCAGCCGCCGCAACGGCGTTCGACACGGCGAGGTTGGTGACGCCAGGCTCCACCGTGGCCGTTCCATTGTCGAGATCGATATCGAGGATCCGGTTCATGCGGGCGAGGCTGATGACGACCCCGTCCTGACGCGGCAGTGCTCCCCCTGAGAGGCCGGTGCCGGCTCCCCACGGAATGATCGGAATCTCCAGGCCGGCGCAGACGCGTATGGCGGCGGCGACCTCGTCCGTCGACGATGGCAGGACGACAGCCATTGGCAGCTGTCGGTAAGCTGAAAGGGCGTCGCACTCATAGACGATGAGGTCCTCAGCCCTGTGAATGACCTGGTCAGGTAGCAACGCCCGGGACAGCTGTAGGATGACCTCATCCCGGAGCTGCAGTTTCTGCGGATTCGGTTGTGGTAAATCCAAACGGGAACTCCCTGAAAAAAGTCAATAAAAACAATATAATACAGCAATAATATCACGATAATACAGCAACAATGTCACGCACAACGACTGTCGATGACGGTTGTCAAACAACCGTGACCTCGCGCACCTCGCCGCCCAGCGGGTTCTGTCGTAACCTACTTCCCTTCAAGCGGTTGTGTTGCAAGCATGCGCGGCTCTGCCTAACTTACCAGATCGAGTTGCGGTCACCGGCGCAACTTGCTATCCAATCTCTAAAATAATAAAAAACAATATCTTATACCGAAAATTCCGGCCTTCGAAGCACGGGCAGCACAACCGGTGCTCGTCGCGAGTGCGCTCGCGAGTGAGTTTCGAGTGGAACTAGTCGAGCCCATCCCAGAGGAGCTTGAGAAGCATCTGCGCCACGAGCTGCAACCGGGCGAATTGGTGATGGTGTTGTTGTCAGCCGATCTCGACCGGGAGGGTAACTTCGCCGATTCCTGGCTCGCTCTCACGGACGAGCGGCTCATGATCCTCCATCCCAACGGTGGGTCCGAGCCCGAGATCGAAGCCATTCTTCTGCGCGACATCCAGAAGATCCACACGAAAAACTACGTTGGCAACGGAGCCCTCGTCGTCGACCTGCCGGGCGAAACCCGCGAGATCGTCCGCTTCTCCCAGGGAGCGTACTACAAGTTCTCGGGAATTCCGTTGGCAGTGGAAGCAGCCCTGGCCGATCCGCTGTCGCATGAGGCGGAGATCGATCCGCCTGCCCTGGCGCCTCCGAAGGTCGAACACTGCAAGACGTGTGGTCGCGCGCTGCGCGCCGACACCACAATTTGCCTCAACTGCATCCGCAAATCCGAAACCTTTTCGCGCCTGTTCACCTATGTAAAGCGGTACCGCGGGATTGCGACCATCGGTTTCGTGCTGACTCTGGTCCTCACGGGGTTCAGCCTCGTGCCCCCGTTGTTGAACAGGATCCTCATCGATGATGTGCTGTTTCCGGTGTCGGCGGCCTACCTAAAGGCGAGTGAGGCAGAGCAGTCCGTTGCCGAGGCTGTCACTGAATCGGCACGACTGCAGGCGCAGGAAGTCGCGCTAGCAACCGCTGACTACGCGCTGGCTCTGGCGGCCGAATCCGGACCGACTCTTGGATGGTTGGTTGTCGGCCTTCTCGGCATGTTCATCGTGCGCACGCTGATGGGCAGTGCCCGCCAATACACCCTCGGATGGCTCGGTCAGCGCGTCGTCTACGACTTGCAGACCGCCGTCTTTGGACACTTGCAGCTGCTGTCGCTCAATTATTACAACCGCGTCAGCACCGGTCGCATCATGACACGTGTCACGGGTGACACCGATCGCATGCGCAATTTCATCACCGTCGGCTTTCAGGACATGGCCATCTCGATCCTGACCTTGATCGGCATCGGCGGGGCGCTGTTCTACCTGAACTGGCGGCTGGCGCTGCTGGCCTTGATCCCGACGCCGTTCATGGTTGCGGGCACTTTGCTCTACCGGGCACGGGTGCACTGGGTTTTTCATCGAATATGGCGCCGGATTTCGGAGCTCAACTCGCAGCTGGCCGATACCATACCCGGGGTCAAGGTGGTCAAGTCCTTTGCCCAGGAGAATCGCGAGAATCGCCGCTTCGACAACAAGAACACGCAGCTGCGCCAGTCGATGATGGCCCAGGTCAAGATGAAGGCCACGTTCATGCCAGCGATCACCTTCACGACCAGCGTAGGGTCAGTGATTCTGTGGTATTTCGGTGGTGGCATGGTGCTCGGAGACAGGATGTCGCTGGGAGAGCTGCAGCAGTTCATCGCCTACATGACGATGTTCCACCAACCGGTGCGCGATCTGTGCATGCTGTCGGAGAGTTTGGAAGAGGCGGCAACCTCGGCCGAGCGTGTGTTCGAAGTCCTCGATACCGAGCTGGACGTCGAGGATCAGCCCAAGGCGATCGATCCCGGCGTCATCGAGGGCAAGATCGAGTTTCGCGATGTCAGCTTCACCTACGATGGCCTGGCTCGCATCCTGGATCGCGTCAGTTTCACGGTCGAACCGGGTGAGATGATCGGCATCGTCGGCCACAGCGGCGCCGGCAAGTCGACACTGGCCAACCTGGCGTCCAGATTCTACGATGCCACCGACGGCGAGATTCTCATCGACGACCATCCCATAAAAGACCTGCAGCAACAAAGAGTGCGGGCTCAAATCGGGGTCGTGCTGCAGGAACCGCTGTTGTTCCAGGGCACGATCGCCGAGAACATCGCCTACGGCAAACCGGACGCGACACCGATGCAGATCATGGAATCGGCGCGGGCCGCGAATGCCCACCAGTTCATCAATTTTCCGGACGGCTATGACACCCAGGTCGGAGAGCGCGGTGGTCGCTTGTCCGGGGGCGAGCGCCAGCGGATCTCGATCGCGCGTGCCCTGATCGGGGATCCGCGAATTTTGATTATGGATGAGGCGACGAGCTCCGTCGACACGGAGACAGAATCAGAAATACAACAGGCGCTGAGCCGCCTCATCGCCAATCGCACCACCATCGCGATCGCGCATCGCCTGTCGACACTCAAGAACGCGGACCGGTTGATCGTCATGGACAAGGGTCGCATCGTCGAGGTGGGACCACACAAAGAATTGATGCAGCGTGAAGATGGAACCTACAAGCGTCTGGTCGACATCCAGACAAAGCTTGCGCAACTGGTGTGAGTGGGGATGACGGATAACAACAACCAGCTGAATGCGAAGGATTTGCGAATCTACCGGTCGAATCGCGGCACCCTGTGTGTCCAGGTTGCTGACAAGAGGTATGAGGACATCCGTGTCCGGCGCGCGTTTCCACTGGTTCATGCCGATCGTTATATCGGATTCATCCAGGCCGACGGCAGCGAGTTGGGACTGCTCGAAGATCCACACCGACTCGACACGGAGAGCAGTGCTGTCCTCGATCACGAACTGGAGAAGACCTACTTCCTGCCCATCATCACGGAGTTTCGGGATCTCGGCGAGGAGCACAACGTCATTTACATGGACGTGGTGACATCGAGCGGGCCCCGCACCATCTACGTGCGTGGGTACCGGAACAAGATCCGGGCCCTGCCGCGAAATCGAGCTCTCATCGAAGATGTCGAGGGCAACCGCTACGAAGTTCGCGAACTGGATTCCTTCCCCAAGCTGACCCGGGATATCCTGGGCCTGTAGGACTAGGCAAAGATCTCAGGGTTGAATTTCGGGTCTAGCTGCACGTACTGCGCCGAGGCCTCGGTCAGCGACTTGCGATTGCTCGGTGTCGGCTCCGCCTTCCACTGGTTGTAGGCGTCCAGCATGTGGTCGAGAACCTGTTCGCGGATTTTGGGTACGGCGGCCTCGTGGGCTTCGTGCTCGAGGTGAAACATCTCACCGGCGGAAAAGCGCTCGATGAAGTTCATGTAGTTGGCTCCCATGTAGGAGAGCACGTCCACGTAAGTGTTGAAATTCTCCGCCAGCTTTTCCAACGTGACACTCAAGCCGCGATAGCGCTCAGGCATGCGCGCACTGAACAGCGCAGCCCAGCCGTAGTACTGCTGGGCTTCCTCCAGCTTGGCATCCCCTGAAGTGCTTAGCGAGCGCCGGTCGGTGTGGCGTTCGCCAAATCCTGCAAACAGGCCAAAGGTGATCATGCGGTAGTCGGCATTGGAGCGGTAGACTTCCAGCCGATGGCGATTGGAGTCACCTTCCTCGACCTTGCTAAACACGTCCGTTGGCGTCGTCGCCAACCACTCTCCGTGGCCGGCATGGAAGCTGCCGTCTACCAGAGACTGCAGCAAACCGGCCATGTAGACGTTGACCTCCTCGTCTTCCGTAGACTCGTGCTCCGTGTCAATGCGGGAGAGCAGGTAGGCATTCAGCATAAAAAAGAAAACGGTCTCTCGCTCGCCCGTGTCGATGTTGAGATAGCTGGCGTCTTGCATTGAGGCTCCTCTCGCTTCGGTTCGCTGGGGAAGGAGATGGCACCGCCCTGATGCTAGAAAACGAACGCGCCGGCGGAAGTGTTGTTCCTCACGGCGCGGACAAAAACCCTAGTACTCTACTAGATCGACTGCGGCGGAGAAATGCTTAGACAAATGATGCTGATTACGAGGGAGAATTCATGTGACGTTCGTACGTTTGGTGATCTGCATCACTAAACAGGACGAACATCACCACAGACGGGGAGGCGTGGTCACGCAGGTGGAGGCAGGAGGTATGTATGGCGATCGGAGCCGCCTCTTCAATGGGGTAGCCGTAGACCCCGCAACTTATTGCCGGGAAGGCGACACTTTGCAGCCCGGCGTCGGCAGCGAGGAGGAGACTGTTGCGGTAACAATCGCTCAACAGTTGAGCGTCACGGGCGCTGCCCGAGTACACGGGACCCACCGTGTGGATGATGTGGCTGGCCGGCAGTCGGTAACCGGCGGTCATGCGTGCCTCACCCGTCGGGCAGCCATTCAGAGTACGGCACTCAACGAGCAACTCGGGTCCGGCAGCGCGATGGATGGCGCCGTCAACGCCACCACCACCCAAGAGCGACTCGTTGGCGGCATTGACGATGGCGTCCACGTGCAGCTGTGTGATATCGCCAAGCACCAGCTGGAGGCGTTCGAGTGTGCTTTCGGTCGCTGCGCGCATAGCCATTGTTAGCAAGAGTCCGGAAATTTGGCAAGCGTTTTTAGGCCGAACAATCAGGCCAAAGAGCGCCGCAAATTTTTCCAACCGTTGCGTGACATCACGCGGCACACAGAAAGTCCTCACCCTCGGCCAGCTGCAGTTTTTCCAATTCCTCCCGGATCAACTTCCGTGCACCGCGAGAGGCCACTGCCGCCAGCAGGAATGGGCGCTGCCACTGCGACCACTGTTTTGACAGGTCGCCCATCCCGATAACGGGGACCCGCCGCAAGGTTCCTCCGATCTTGTTGTCATCGATGTCGATGAATGCGGTGGGTGTGCAGCCGCCGCGTATGAGGTGTTTGGAGATCCGGCGCCCCGTCTTGCCGGCGCCCCAGACGAACAGGGCATCGCGACCCTGCAGGGGACCGGCGAGCAGATAGTGGGCTTTCGCCCGCAGGAAATTCTCGACCGAATAACGCGAGTCCGTGCGCGTCAACCGTCCCGGATGTTGACGCCATGACAGCAGGACTTCGGGCAACTTGGCGAAGCGCTTGCCGGCGGAGAAGTAACGCAGCCACAAGTCGTAGTCCTCCGCCCAGACACAATCGTGATAGCCTCCGAGGGCGAGCAGCTCGTCGCGCCGAAGCATGACAGAAGGATGGGTGAGGGGACTCTCGACGAAGATCTCCCGCGCAATCTGCTCGTGCTCGATCAAGGCGTTCTGCCACTCGCAGTAAACGCGGTATCCCTCCCCCACCTGGTCCGCCGGAAAACACTCTATCTGCGTGCCGAGGACGCTCACCTGGGGATGGTGCTCCATAAACTGCAGCTGCTTTTCCAGCCGTTGGGGCGCGGCCAAGTCGTCGGCATCCATGCGGGCGATGTAGGGTGCCTTACACGATCGAAGGCCATGGTTAAGGGCATGGGTAAGGCCGGCGTGATCTTGGAACTCCGGGCGCAGACGGGAATCGGTCCGTCGCCATGCCTCGAGGATGGCTCGGCTCTCGTCCGTTGAGCCATCGTCAACGGCGACGATCTCAAAGCGATCCAGCGACTGGGAGCGCAGGCTCTCGAGCGTTTCCGGCAGGGTAGCGGCAGCCTGGTACACGGGCATCAGTAAAGAGATGATGGGTTCAGCTATGAAGTCGGTCGCAGTCATAGGCCTAAAGAGGGTATTCGACGCACTCGGGCAGCGACCCTAATTTACGTCCACAGGGAGCATGGCAAGAGCAGCCAGCGCGGCGGTGACCGCAACACGTCCGTACCAAAGGCCCGAATGATCCACCTGAAGTCCCCCGCGGAGGTCGAAAAGATCCGCGCCAGCTGCCGCATCGCCGCGGAAGCCATGGCCCGGGTGATGGATCAGATCACACCCGGGGTTACCACCGCTCAGCTGGACGAGGAGGCAGACGATTACATTCGCGGCTGCGGGGCTATCCCCAGCGCCAAGGGGTATCGCGGATATCCGAAGAGCATCTGCATCTCCGTGAACGAGGAAGTCGTTCATGGTATCCCCGGTGATCGCAAGCTCGTCGAAGGCGATATCCTTTCCGTGGACATCGCCGTTCACAAAGATGGGTACCATGGCGACATGAATGTGAGTGTCGGCGTCGGTGCTCTCAGTGTCGTCGCCCAACGGTTGCTCGACACAACCCGCGAGTCCATGGAGATCGGCCTCCAGGCCTCGCGCGCCGACCAGCGTCTGGGTGACGTCGGCCATGCCATACAAAATCATGCTGAGGCCGAAGGGTTCTCGGTGGTGCGCGAGTACTGCGGGCACGGAATCGGCAGGGCCTTCCACGAGGAGCCGCAGTTACTGCACTTCGGCATGCCGGACACGGGTCGCAGATTGGAGGCCGGCATCGTTTTCACTGTCGAGCCGATGGTGAACGAGGGCACTGCTGACACCCGCGTGCTCGACGATGAATGGACCGCGGTGACCCAGGACGGCAAGTTGTCGGCCAGTTCGAGCACACGGTCGCCGTCACTACCAACGGCCCCGACATACTGTCCCGCTTCCAGGATCTACCCTTCTGAGCACACGGCGATCTGCGAGGGGCCCCTCATCACAGCCCTTACCTGCTCCGACCCTTGCCCGACCTCCACTCCAGCGCCTATCTTAAAAAGTGCACCGACCCGCTGGGGGGGGGCGATTTAATTCGGACCGCTCTGGGGACAATTTAATTTAAACCGCTCGGGGCCGTCTATTATAGCTCTCAAGATCCCGCATTACCGGAGTACACAACCGGAGTACACATGGAGGATACAAGATGACAGAGCGTTCGAACGCGCGCTCCGAAGAAGACGAATCGACCGATTTTTCCTTCGATCCCAGGAAGCACCAAGAACTGGAAGTAGAGGATGTCTGCTGCATCACCGGCGAGGAGGTCACCTCCAGCTTTTGCCGCTTTCCGGATTACCGCAGAGGCACCCTACTGGTGATGTCGAAGAAGGCGATGATCGACAACCTGCGTGACGGCACGACGATCGTGAAGTTCAAGGAGGTTCTGGTCAAGCGGCATGGACAAAAGGTACTCAAGAATTACGTCAGCTGAAGGCTCGGCAAGACTAAAAAAGAAGGGGGACGGTGTCTGACACCGTCCCCCTTTTCTATACCATCACGTGACAGACTGGCTCAGACTCAACCGCCGTCCTTGATCGACTGAATCTCCTCACCAATAACACCGAAGGGATCGAGTTTGCCCGTTCTCCGGTTGCGGGGAACGCCCAGGTGTTTACCCTGGAGTTCGCCGCTGGCGTCGAACAGCAGGGTCGACGGGAGTGCACCCATGAGCGAAGCACGCTCCGCCCATTCATAGAACAAGGCGTTGTCATGGTCGTAGTAGAGCTCGTAATTGATGTCGTACTCCGCGGCGACCGTCTTCAGCAGCTTCTGCACCTGCCGCTGGGCGCCGCGCTCACCCGTAGCAACGCCGATGATGGCGACCTCCTCCGGCTTGAAGCTCTTGCGCAACTTGACCAAGGCAGGAATTTCGATCCGACAGGGTCCGCACCAGGTAGCCCAGAAATTGAGGAGGACAACCTTGCCCCTGTAGGTTTTTAGGTCGAATTCGCCAACCAGCGGAATCTCGGTATCCGGCGAACGTTCGTCGGTACCGCCATCGGCGTCGTGGCTGGGGCGGCAACCCGCGACCACAAGCCCGACCAGGAGAGCAGGAAAGCATAACGCTGCGTTGAGCTTCATCTTAGTAGCGGACTCGGGTTAACGGCAGGAGCGCAGCGCCGACCTTTTAGACGGGCGCTTCGACCTGGCGGTTTCAGCCTTGCTTCAAAAACTTCGCTTGCGCTGGTAGGCCTGAAAGGCCAACGGTTCCGGTGCCAGCCAGGAACGGCCGCCTTTGACGACTTCGCTCAACTGGCGCAACAACTCGTCACAGGGGTCGACCTGGATACTGCGCGAGCGCACTACCGTGTCTGTGTCGCCGCCGTTGCGCAGATGGATCACCAGCTCGCAGCGTCCGGAATATCCCTGGCACACGGTCTTTAGCTGCTCGAGCATGTCCGGGACGACCTGGTCGGCTACCAGAGAGATGTGCAGGGCTCGGGTCAACCGTTCACGGGCCTGCGAAAGCAACATGGCTGATTCAACCTGAACGTTGCCGGTGCCGTTGCGCCTGGACAGCCGGCCTTCCACCAGCAGGGGCTGGTCCTGGTGAATGAGGTCGCGGTGCTTGCTGTAGGCATCGGAGAAAAAGACCACGTCGCTCTGGTCCATCTTGTCTTCGAGGGTGACGAAGGCCATCGGATTGCCCTTGCGGTCGCTGGCGGTGCTGACGCGGCCAACCAGACCTCCCACGCGCAAGAGACTACCCTCTTCCTGCTCCTGGACCTCGGCGAGTGAAACGGTGAAATACTCGAGATCCCGTTGGTAGGGATCCAGCGGGTGACTGGAAACGTAGAAGCCGAGCAGTTCGCGTTCATGGGCCAGTTTCTGGCCTTCCGACCACTCCTCGAATTCAGGCAAGCTCAGGCGCTCGACAGCCGAATTGCCCGAGTCATCCCCTGGAGTGTCGAACAGGCTGATTTGTCCGCGTTCGCGCTGCAGTTGGATCTGCTGGGCACTCTTGAGAGCCAGTTCCAGTCCCTCCAACATCTGAGCGCGGTGTCCCTCCAGCGTGTCGAGGCCGCCGGCACTGATCAGACTCTCCACCACCCGCCGGTTAACGGCTTTCAAGTCGATGCGTTCACACAGATCAAAAAGATCGGTGTAACGTCCGCCCTGAACGCGCTCATCGACGATGGCCTGCGCGGCGCCGGCGCCCACATTCTTGACGGCGGCCAAACCGAAGCGGATGCCTTCGAGGGTGGGGACGAAGTTCCCGGCGCTCTCGTTGACGTTGGGGGGAAGAACCGGGATATCCATCCGCCGGCATTCATCCAGCAACACCTTCACGTTATCGCTGTTGCTCATCGACGTGGTCAGGCTGGCTGCCATGTACTCGCCAGGGTAGTTGGCCTTGAGGTAGGCGTTCTTGTAGGCCAGTTCGGCGTATGGCGCTGCGTGACACTTGTTGAAGCCGTACCCGGAGAACACGTCGATCTCGGCGAATAGCTGATCGGCAACCCTGCGGTCGACATCGTTGGCCAGGCAGCCCTCGATGAAGGCCTTTTCCTGCGCCGCCATCTCTTCGGCCTTTTTCTTGCCCATGGCGCGGCGCAGGATATCGGCGCTGCCGATGGTGAAACCGGCCAACCGTTGGGCGATCTGCAGGACCTGCTCCTGGTAGACGATGACCCCGTAGGTCTCCTCCAGGATCGGCTCGAGGTCCGGATGCAGATAGGTGATCTCCTCCTCACCGTGCTTGCGGGCGATGTAGTTGGGGATCTTCTCCATCGGACCAGGGCGATACAGCGCGTTCATGGCAATGATGTCGCTGATCTTGTCCGGCTTGAGTTGCGACAGGTACTCCCGCATGCCGCCGCTTTCAAACTGGAACACCCCAACGGTCTCGCCGCGTCCAAAGAGATCGAGCGTAGCGTGGTCGTCCCAGGGGATCGATTCGATCGAAAACTCCGGTTCCTGAATACGGATCAGGCGCACGGCCTCGTCCATCAGGTTGAGTTCATTGAGTCCGAGGAAGTCCATCTTCAAGAAGCCGACTTCCTCACAGGTGGGACCGTCCCATTGGGTCAGGATCCTGCCATCCTTCGGCGCCCGGTAGAGCGGCACGAACTCGGTCAGGTCGCTGGGGGCGATGATGACACCGGCAGCGTGGACGGAGGCGTGGCGCGCCAGCCCTTCAAGCTTGCGGGCGTGGGCCATGAGCTGGCCGCGCTCGTCCTTGGCGACACTGATGTCCTTGAGTTCAGGCACGCGCTCGATGGCCTTGTCCAGGGTCATCTTCAATTCGGTCGGCACCAGCTTGGCGATGGCATCGACCTCTCCGAAAGGCATTCCCAACACTCGGCCGACGTCGCGGATGACGGCTTTTGCTCCCATCGTCCCGAAGGTGATGATCTGGCAGACATTGCTTTCACCATACTTGTCGACGACGTACTGAACGATCTTGTCGCGATCGGCGAAATCGATGTCGAAATCGGGCGGTGACACGCGTTCTGGATTGAGAAAGCGCTCGAACAACAGGTTGTGGCCGATGGGGTCGGTGTCGGTAATGCGCAAGCTATAGGCGACCAGGCTACCGGCGCCCGAGCCGCGCCCGGGACCAACCGTCATGCCGCTGTTACGGGCGAAGTGAACATAGTCCCAGACAATGAGGAAGTAGTCGACAAAACCGGTCTCGCGGATGATGTCGAGCTCGTAGTCGAGGCGCTGTTGCAACACCTCGTCGATGCGGCCGTAGCGCCGACGCAGACCCTCGTTCGCAAGCTCATTGAGGTATACGAAGGCGTCGGGCTGTTCCTCAGGAAGCTCAAAGTCAGGAAGGATCAACTGCCCGAACTCCATCTCCAGATCGCAGCGGCCGGCAATCTCCACGGAGCTCTCGAGGGTGTTTGGCAGGTCGCGGAACAAGGCCTGCATTTCGGCTGCCGTCTTCATGTACAGGCCGGTCGGATAACACATCCGGTTCTTGTCGCCCAGGTTCTTGCCGGTCTGAATGCAGACCAGGGCGTCGTGTGCGCCGTGGTCGTCGGCGCGTAGAAAGTGGAAGTCGTTGGTGGCAACCAGGGGGATATCCATTTTTTGATGCAGGCGGAGCAGGCCGTCGTTGACCTTTTCTTCGATGTCGATCCCGTGGCGTTGTATCTCCAGGAAATAATCATCGCCGAAGATGTTGCGGAACTCCTCGGCGGCTTGTTCGGCCGCGGTCAAGCCCTCGCGTTGGATCAGATGGGCGATCTCACCGCTGACGCAGGCTGACAGGCAGATCAAGCCCTCCGAATACTCCGTGAGTAGCTCCTTGTCCACTCGTGGGTTGTAGTAGTAGCCCTCGGTGTATCCCTTGGAGACCAGCTTGATGAGGTTCTTGTAGCCAGTCAGGTTCTTGGCCAGCAAAACCAGATGATTCGAGGCATGCTGCATCTCTCTCGCTGGTTTTCTCAGATGGCGGGATCCGACGGAGACGTAGACCTCACAGCCGATGATGGGCTTGATCCCCGCTTCGGCGCAGGCCTTGTAGTGGGACACGGCACCAAACAGGTTGCCGTGGTCGGTGATGGCCAGAGCCGGCATCTCATACTCGCCGGCGAGTTCGGCCATGGAGTCGATGGCGCAGCCGCCATCCAACAGGCTGTATTCGCTGTGGCCGTGCAGGTGAACGAACTCGGCAGTTGCCACGGAGTCGTACCTCGCAAGGGGAAGGAGAAACAGATTGCTCAAGAGGTGACCGGCAGCGACCAGGGGAGGACGGGAGCGAGCGCTGCGCAGGCACCGGACGGTTGCACCGGACGAGAGGACCGGGGCCTCGGAAACACTGAGTCAGCGGCACATAGTAGCGACTGGCTTCCGTGCGGTCAATCGACGTCTTCGAGACAAACCGATCCCCTGCTTCGGGGTTGGTCGGAGCATCGATCGGGTTGCCGCTGCGGTGCCGGCGCGGCTATACTTAGAACCCTACCACCCACAACAAAAGGCACGTTGCCCTTGAAAATCGTCCTCGTTATCGGGACGCGACCCAATTTCATGAAGGTCGCGCCGATTGCCGCTGAGCTGCGCCGGCGACCTGCCGAATTCAGCGTACGGATCGTTCACACGGGACAGCACTACGACTATACAATGTCGGCCGTGTTCTTGAACGAACTCGGCATGCAAGACCCTGATCACTATCTGGAGGCGAGCGTAGATGGCGGGAGGGTGAGTCAGGTTGCCGACATCATGAGCAAGTTCGACACGGTACTCGAAACGGAGAGGCCGGACCTCGTGATGGTGGTCGGCGATGTTTCTTCCACTTTGGC
Organism: Candidatus Latescibacterota bacterium; assembly: GCA_965248265.1. Lineage (GTDB taxonomy): Bacteria > Latescibacterota > UBA2968 > UBA8231 > UBA8231 > CBDFJF01. The sequence continues at coordinate 2,462,375 of CBDFJF010000001.1, read as the reverse complement.
CTGCGCCACGACAGCGGCCCTATGGGATCTGCCATTGGCCCACGTCGAAGCCGGACTGCGCAGTGGTGACCGCCGGTTGCCTGAAGAGCTCTACCGGATTGCCACCGACGCCTTCGCCGACATGCTGTTCACGTATTCAGCCGATGCCGACGCCAATCTGGTGGCTGAGCATGTACCGGCCGGCAGTATTTTTCGCGTCGGCAACGTCATGATCGACGCCCTGGTGCAGATGCTGCCGGCGGCCCAGCAGTCGGGTATCGTCGAGCAACTGGGATTGCAGGCCGGACAATACGCTGTGGCAACCCTGCATCGCCAATCCAACGTCGAAGATGAGGCGACGCTGAGGGGTATCATGGAAGCTTTCGGGCAGATTCAGCAGCGCATTCCACTGGTGTTTCAGATCCATCCACGCACGCGGCAGAGCCTCGAGCGTTTCGGGTTGGACAGGGAAGTGGCAGCGATGCCCAGACTCATCCTCCAGGACCCGATGGGTTACATCGATTTCTTGAAGCTGCAGAAAGATGCGCGCATGGCGCTTGTCGATTCGGGTGGCATTCAGGAGGAGACGACCGTGCTGGGCGTACCCTGTCTGACGCTACGGGAGAGCACCGAACGGCCGATCACGGTTACGGAGGGCACCAACACCATCGTCGGTTGCGATCGTGACGACATCGTGGCTGCCGCCGAAAAGGTGCTGGACGAAGGCGGTAAGGCGGGAGCCGTTCCGGAGTTGTGGGACGGCAACAGCGCACGACGGTTGGTAGATGTGCTGCAACAACACGGCGTTTCACGCCGCTGACGGCGCAGCGTCACCGGTCAGGCAGGAAGCATCTCAATGCGAATTCTGATAACCGGCGGAGCGGGGTTCATTGGCTCCCATCTGTGCGACCTTTTCCTCGGGAGTGGGAACCAGGTCGTCTGCATGGATAACCTGCTGACGGGCCGCCGGGAAAACGTCGCCCATCACCAGGGCAACGCACGGTTCCAGTTCATCGAACACGATGTCACCGAGTACATCTCCGTGGACGGACCGGTGGATTTCATTCTTCATTTCGCCAGCCCTGCCAGTCCGGCGGACTTTGAAGCCCTGGGTATCCGGATCTTGAAAGTCGGCGCCCTGGGCACCCACAAGGCGCTCGGTCTAGCCCGTGCCAAGGGCGCAAAGTTTCTGTTGGCGTCGACTTCCGAGGTGTATGGCGATCCGCAGATCCATCCCCAGACCGAAGATTATTGGGGGAACGTCAATCCCATCGGGATCCGAGGCGTCTACGACGAGGCCAAACGTTTCGCGGAGTCGATGACGATGGCCTACAACCGCCTCCACGGGATAGACACCAGGATCGTCAGGATCTTCAACACTTACGGTGAGCGTATGCGTCGCGACGACGGCCGTGCTATCCCCAATTTCATAACACAAGCTCTCGAAGGCGACGAGATCACCGTGTACGGTGACGGTTCCCAAACGCGCAGCATCGGGCATGTCAGTGACCTCGTGGCGGGAATCTCGAAGCTGATGGAATCAACAGTTACTACGCCGGTCAACATCGGCAATCCGGTGGAATTGACGATGGTTCAGCTGGCCGAAAAGATCATCGATTTGACCGCGAGTGGTAGCCGGATCGTCCATCGTCCGCTGCCGGCCGACGATCCCAAGATCCGGCTTCCCGACATCACCAAGGCACGACAGATGCTGGGTTGGGAGCCGAAAGTGGATCCGGATGCGGGTCTCGCCCGAACCATCCAGTGGTTCCGAAACAGCCAGACATAGCGCAGGTTTAGACAAGGCTGAGGCAGGGCTTGCGTTTTTAGCTCTTTTGATCAAATTCAAACAAACGTTTGACAGATCGCCAATTTGGGCGGCAATCGGGCAACAATACAGGTACACGGATACACACTATTGGCCTCTCGAGATACCACAAATAGCCTGCTTGACGCATCCGAACGTTTGTTCGCTCATCACGGAATCGCGGCAACGTCACTGCGGGCCATCACCGTTGAGGCAGACGTGAATCTCGCCTCCGTCCACTATCATTTCGGCTCGAAGGAGGCCCTGGTGTCGGCGGTGTTTGCCCGTCGGTTGGAACCACTCAACCGAGAGAGGTTGCGGCTACTGCGCGAGTGTGAGCACGGGACTGGTCCCAGCCAATCGGGAGATCCCCTGGCGGTCGCGGTGCGGGCGTTGGTCGGGCCGGCACTGCGCCTACGCCACGATCCCAACCAGGGAGGAGAGGCCTTCATGCGCCTAATGGGCCGGCTCTTCAGTGAACCCACCAGCGCGCACAAGCTCGCCATCATTGACCAGTTTCGGGAGGTCAACGAGTGTTTCTCGCGAATTCTGAAGCGCTCGCTGCCCCAGTTGCCTGAACAGGAGCTGGAATGGCGCAAACACTTCGCCATCGGGGCCATGGCGCACACGGCTTCCGCCAGCGATATCGTCGCGCTCGCCTCAGGTGGCTTGTGCGATCCTTCCGACGTCGAGGGGACGATTACTCGACTAACCTGTTTCATCGTCGCCGGTTTACGGGCACCTCGCGTCATAGACGTGGATACGGTTGCCGCCGTCGCGGAGGCGTGAGATGTCCGCAGCCGCGCTCTTCACCTTTCTCCTCGTCGCAGCCCTGGGATGCGCTTCAGTCCCAAAGGTGACGGAACCTCAACTGGAATGGGAGCTGCCATCAAACTGGCAGACGGTTCATGCAGGCGGAAAGGTCGATTCATTGTGGTGGACGAATCTGGCCGATTCGACGTTGCTGGCCTTGATTGACGAAGCCGTGACCACCAACTGGGACTTGCGGTTGGCCGCCTCGAGGATGACGGCGGCCACGGCACAAGCCCGCATCGCCGGTGCCCCGCTGTGGCCGCAGCTACAGGCCACGGGGACGACATCCAGGCGCCGCCAGAATTTCATTGGATTTCCCATTCCAGGCGGCGGGGGTGATGTCCTAACATCGACGACGACGAACAACGGTGTCAGTCTGAATCTGAGCTGGGAGATTGACCTGTGGGGCCGGTTGCGAGCGGGGGAGGCAGCAGCTCTCGCCGAGGTGATGGCATCGAGTGCAGACCTGCGCGCCGCCCGTTTGTCGCTTGCCGCCCAGACCGCACGCGGCTACTTCGCCGTGATCGAGGCCCGCACCCAGGCCGAGCTGGCGCGCGAGACATTGGACAACCAACGATTGGCTTACGCCCAGATACGCGAGCGCTACGAACGAGGTTTGCGGCCGTCCCTGGATCTGCGCCTCGGGCGCTCATCGACGGCCACCGCACAAGCGGCGCTGCATCAGCGGGATCAAACACTGGATTTCGCTCGAAGGCAACTGGAGTCTCTCCTGGGCCGATATCCAGGAGCCTCGCTCCGAGCCAGTGCTCAACTCCCACAATTGAACGAGCAAGTGCCGGTAGGTCTGCCCTCTGAGTTGATTCGCCGCCGACCCGATCTGGTGGCAGCCGAGCGCCGGCTGGCCGCGGCCGATGCTCGCCTGGTTCAGGCCAGGAGAGCCCTCTACCCGAGCATCAGCCTCACAGCCTCCAGCGGCCGCAGCAGTGAGGAGCTGGCGGATCTGCTCAAGGGGGATTTCTCGGTCTGGAACCTCGCCGCCAATCTGACCCAGCCACTTTTTCAGGGTGGCCGTCTCCGCGGCGGTGTCGAAATGGCCGAGGCCAACGTCGACGGAGCCATAGCCGCTTTCGCCCAAAGCGTGCTGCGCGCGCTGGGAGAGGTGGAAGTGGCGCTGGCTGCAGAAGGCTATCTGGCGTTGCAGGAGGCCGCCTTGGCCATCTCCGCGGAGGAGGCGCTGGCGGCGCGAAGGCTGGCCGAGGATCGCTATCAGCGGGGACTGAGTGATCTGATCACGATGCTGGATTCCCAGCGCCGTGCCTTCGACGCTCAAAGCCGGTTCATCGCCGTCCGTCGTCAGCGGCTCGACAACAGGTTGGATCTTCATCTCGCGCTTGGCGGGGGATTCGAGCAGTCCCTTTCGAGCAACATGGAACCACACGATTCACAAGGTTCGAAGGTGCAATGACAGAAACCGTTCAATCGGACCAACCTGACGAAAAGAAGGCCGGAGCGGTGCTAAGATTCTTGGTTCCGGCTGTTATCATTCTTGCCGGGGTCGGCGTCTTCGCAGCCATGGTCATGACCAAAAAGCCGCCAGAGAAGGTCGTGACACCCTACCAGGGTCCACTGGTGGAGTCGATGGCGGCACCGGAACACTCGACGCCGGTCGTGGTTACCGGATTTGGAGCTGTCCGGCCGGCGGCGGAGATCGACCTGGTGCCACAGGTGTCTGGAATCGTGATATGGAAATCTCCGCATCTGGAGTCCGGTGGGTTCGTCAACGCTGACGATCTTCTGGTGCAGATCGATCCGCGGGATTACGAGCTGGCGGTACAGGCCGCCGAAGCCGAACTCGCGCAGGCGGCCTATGGAATGGAAATCGCCGTCGGCGAGGCCAAGGTCGCCAAGGCTGAATGGGCTCTGGTGACCGCAAAGGAAGGGACAGCGTTGGATGGACGTCCTCCTGGGTCGTCTCCCGAACCTTTGGTCTTGCACATACCTCAGCTACGGGCGGCAGAAGCCAGAGTGTTGTCCGCGAGGGCGCGTGTTGCCGAGGCTGGCTTGCGGCTGGAACGTACCAAGCTTCACGCCCCTTTCGACGGTCGGGTCAGGCAGACCAGCCTGGATGAGGCGCAATACGTGCATGCCGGACAGCCCGTGGCCAGGCTCTACAGCATTCACAAAGCAGAGATCGTCGTCCCGATCCCTGATGAGGATCTCCAATGGATCACCTTGCCCATCCCGGAAGCCGTGGACACCGGGACCAACAGCATGGGGACGCACGTGCACGGTAGAGGCGGGACCGAGGGGCCGCCGCATCCGGCCCATCAACCATCGCAGGCGATCGTGAGCGCCGAGTACGGTGGCCAGCATTACGAATGGAATGGTCAGGTAGCACGCGCTGAGGCGGAGCTGGATCCGCAGAGCCGCATGGCGCACCTCGTCGTCGAAGTGGGCGGACAATCACATGATGCCGCGGTGGAGCCGCCGGTGGGACTCTTCGTCGACGTCGCCATCCGCGGTCGCGCAGTCGACGGGATCCGTCGGATTCCTCGCGTGGCACTGCGTCCGGATGACGTGGTTTGGACGTCTGGAGGTGACGGTGTCCTGCGGGTGCGCCCGGTCGAGGTGGTACGCAAGGGAATCGATGACGTCCTGATCCGCGTCGACTTGGAGGAGGCTGACGAGCGGGTCATCGTGTCCAGACTGAAGGGAGCGACCGATGGCATGAAGGTCCGTCTTGAGGAAGATCGGGGGAGGGACAGTCAGCGATGAAGAAACCAGTCGCCTGGATGGCGCGAAATCACGTCGCTGCCAATCTGCTGATGGTCTTCGTGCTGATGACCGGTGCATTGGGTATCGCCAGCATGACGATCGAGACTTTTCCCGAGATCGAGCTCGACACAGTCCAGATTCAGGTGCCTTACCTGGGCGCCAGCCCCGAGGACGTGGAGGAGGGGGTTTGCCGGCGAATCGAGGAGCGCCTCGAAGGCATGGAAGGTGTGCGCAAGATTCGGTCAACGGCAAGTGAGGGGATGGGGGTAGTAAGTGTCGAGTTGGAGCTCGGCGAGGAGATGGACAAGCTGGTCGATGACATTAAGAACGAAATCGATCGCATCGAGACTTTTCCGGTAGAAACTGAAAAGCCCGTGATCAAGGAACTCATTCGTACCAATCGCGTCGTCGACGTGGTCGTCTTCGGAAACGTTTCTGAATCAGCCCTGAAAACGGCGGCCGAGCAGGTGCGGGACGACCTGCGCGGACGGGATGGCATTTCCAAGGTAGAGTTACTGGGGGTGCGCATCGACGAGATTGCAGTCGAAGTCTCGGAGAAAGCACTTCGACGCCACGGCATCACGATAGGCGGAGTGGCCGACGCCGTGCGCCGGACCAGCCTGGACCTTCCCGGCGGCAGTGTGCGGGGCAACGATGGCGAGGTGCTCGTACGCACACAGGGATTGAAGTATGACGGCTCCGAGTACGAGGACATCGTCGTGCTCACGCGTCCCGATGGTACGGCGTTGCGGCTCGGTGAGATCGCCGATGTCGTGGACGGATTCGAGGACAGCGATTTAATCAGCCGCTTCAATGGCTATCCAGCGGCTGTCATCCAGGTGTTTCGCACGGGAGACCAGAGTTCACTTGAGATCTCCGATACGGTCAAAGCCTACGTCGAAGGGGAGGCCAAGGATTTCATGCCGGCCGGCATCAGCATCGAGTACGTGCGTGATGATGCGCGCATACTGCGCAGCCGTCTCGATCTGCTGTTGCGCAATGCCCGGCTCGGTTTGGTGCTGGTGTTCATCGGTCTGAGTCTGTTTCTGGATATTCGACTGGCCTTCTGGGTGATGATGGGGATCCCGATTTCGTTTCTCGGCAGCTTTCTGCTGATCCAGCCATTCGATGTCTCCATCAACATGTTGTCCCTGTTCGCCTTCATCGTGGCCCTGGGTATCGTCGTCGACGATGCCATCGTTGTTGGGGAGAACGTGTTCGCGCACCGTGAACGGGGGAAGGATCTGGTGCGGGCAGCCGTCGACGGCACCGTGGAAGTGGGCAAGCCGGTCGTGTTCACGATCCTGACCTCGATAGCCGCCTTCATGCCTCTGGCGTTCGTCGACGGCATGATGGGAAAGTTCATGATCGTCATACCCATCATCGTGGTGTCTGTTCTGATTCTGTCCCTAGTCGAAGCGCTGTTCATACTGCCGGCCCATCTGTCGTCGCCTCCCGGGGTGGCTGCCGGTCTGATGGGCAAGCTATTCGGCTGGCCGCTGCGTCTGCATGAAGCCGTCGCGGCGCGGGCCAACAGCTATCTCAGACAATTCATCGAAAACCATTATACGCCGGTTGCGCGCGCCACCGTGAGGCGCCCTGCCATTTCCGTTGCCGCGGCGTTCGCCTTGATGTTGGTCACCTTCGGCTGGATTGCTGGGGGCCACATCAAGTTCGTGTTCATGCCGTCCATCGACTCCGACTGGCTCACCATCGCCGTCGTCATGCCCCAAGGAACGACAGTCGATCAGACCCGGTCCGTGATCGAGCGTATCGAAGCGGCCGCGATTGAGGTGCGTGAGGAGTACGACGCGCTGCGCGGGCCAGACGAACCTTCCGTGTACCGGAACGTCTTCAGCCTCATCGGAGACCAACCCATGGGCAGGAACAGCCAGTTTCGATCTAGCGGTGGCGGGGTCGGCGAGGCTCACCTGGCCGAGATCACGATCGAGTTGCTGCCGTCGGAAGAGAGGGGAATCCCCAGTACAGAGATGGCGACGCGGGTACGCGAACAGCTCGGCGAGGTGTCCGGTACCGAGTCTATCACCTTCAGCGCCACCATCTTCAGTGTGGGCAATCCGATCGACGTACAACTGGCCTCGGATGACTTTCCGCAACTTTTGCAGGCCGTCGAGCGGGTGAAAACAGAGATTTCCCGCTATCCCGGAACCACGGACGTACAAGACAGCTTCCAGGAGGGCAAGCTGGAGATGAAGCTTCAGCTGAAGCCTCAAGCCCGGACCCTTGGGCTGACCATGGCCGATCTCGCCCGCCAGGTACGAGAGGGGTTTTACGGAGCCCAGGCCCTGCGTCTGCAGCGAGGCCGTGACGATGTGCGAGTGATGGTCCGCTATCCGGAGGCCCAACGGCAGAGCATCGCCGATATCGAGCGCATGAGAGTCCGTACCCCTATCGGGGCCGAGGTCGCCTTCTCCCACGTGGCGGAGGTTTCCATCGGCTACGGATATGCCTCGATCGCGCGCACCGACGGGCAGCGGGTGGTCAGCGTGAAAGCGGACGTCGATGAGAAAGTCGCCAACGCCGACGAGATCAACCGGGCACTTGCGGATGAATTTCTGCCGCAGCTGTTGCAGGACTATCCCGGATTGCGCTACAGCTACGAGGGAGAACAGCGCGAGCGCGCCGACTCCTTCGACAGTCTGGGAAAGGGCTTCGCCGTGGCCATGTTGGTCATTTTCGCGTTGCTGGCGATCCCCTTCCGATCCTACCTGCAGCCTCTGGTCGTCATGAGCGCGATTCCCTTCGGCATGATCGGAGCGGTTTGGGGCCACGTTTTGATGGGGCTCGATCTGGCGATGTTGAGCATGTTCGGGATCGTCGCTCTGTCCGGCGTCGTCGTCAACGACTCGTTGATTCTGCTGACCTTCTATAACCAGCTGCGAGACGACGGCATGCCCGTGGATGAAGCCCTGGTAGAGGCCGGCCGTCAACGCTTCCGGCCCATTTTTCTGACCTCTATGACCACTTTCTTCGCCCTGTTGCCAATGATGCTGGAGACGAGCCTGCAGGCGCAATTCCTGATTCCGATGGCCGTGAGCCTCGGCTTCGGTATTTTGTTCGCCACTGTAATCATCCTGGTCGGGGTTCCCACGGCCATGAAGCTGTTGGATCTGGCGCTTCAACGTTTCGGCATCATGCGCCAGCCGCTGATCGGACACTCCGATGCTGAGCACACGGGGTTGCAGCCGGGGAGCTGATTTGCGGGAGTGGCAGGTCCTCCTTGACGCCCGGTGGGCCCGTGGCGAAAATATGTCCTCTGTGGACGGGTCGGGATGGCTCCGATCGACCTGCCTCCAACCAAGCTCAATGCGGACCAGCTCCGGGCAGCATCACTGCGCCAGGGGTCATGAACACGTGAGCAAATCGAAGCGAGGAAATCTCTTTGAAAAATTTCGAATACGTTGCCCCAAAAACGGTGCGCGAGGCAGTCAAGGCGCTCGGGGCCAACGGGAAAGAGGCCAGAGTGCTGGCCGGTGGCACGGACCTGATCGTGCAGATGCGCATCGGCAGACGACAACCTCAACGTGTCGTGGATATCAAGAACATCCCCGAGCTCAACGAGCTGTCATTCAGCCCGCGGCGAGGCCTCGTCATCGGGGCCGCCGTGCCGTGCCATACGCTGTATGAAAACGCCGAAGTCGTGGAGCGCTACCCGGGTTTGATCGACACGGCCTCCATAATCGGCGGAATCCAGATCCAGGGTCGCGCCTCGGTAGGCGGCAATCTGTGCAACGCGGCGCCTTCGGCGGACACCATCCCGATCTTGATCGCCTACAGCGCGCAATGTGAGATCGTCGGACCCAATGGCAAGCGCAGACTGCCCGTCGAGGACGTTTGCACCGCGCCCGGGCAGACTTGCCTTGCTGCGGACGAGTTGCTGGTATCGATCAAGCTGCCGGCCAACCGCAAGAACGCAGGGGCTCACTATCTGCGCTTCATCCCCAGAAATGAAATGGATATCGCCGTCGTAGGCTCCGGCGCATACGTAGAGTTGGGCGGCCGCGGCAAGTCGCAGACCTTCAAGTTGGCGCGCATTGGTCTGGCCTCTGTGGCGCCGACTCCCGTGTTCGCCCAGGCAGCGGGTGACATGTTGACGGGGCAGGCGGTCTCGGATGAAAACATCGAGGCCGCGGCCGAAGCGGCGAAAGCGGCGGCCAAGCCGATTTCCGATATGCGCGGGCCGGCGGAGTTTCGCACCCACCTGGTTGGAGTGCTGACGAAGCGGGCGCTGCATGGGGCTGTGAAGCGAGCTCGTGGGGAGTTTGTGGCCAATGCCGTGGAAGAGTCGCCCTGAGGGCGACTCTTTCGGAGTTTCGCTTTGCGAAACTCCTGAGGAGGTGGAGCCGCTTGGAAGGAGTAGTCGCAGTGCTGCGAAACTCCTTCGCCAGCTGAGCTTCCATATGTGCGAATAAGTGAAGACTAACCGATAGGGCTGAGAACTGCTGCAAATTGAGATTAGTCATATAGAAAAGGTGGATTGAGAATGAGTGCGAAGACTCAGGTCAGTTGTGTTATTAATGGTGAAGAGACGGATTTCTTGTGTGAGCCGCGGCAGAGTCTGCTAGAGGTTTTGCGCGAGGAGCTGGGGTTTACGGGGACCAAGGAGGGGTGCAACGACGGCAACTGCGGGGCCTGCAGCGTTATCGTGGATGGCGTGCTTGTGGATTCGTGTCTGGTGATGGCGGTGGAGGCCGAGGGTAAGGAGATCACCTCGGTCGAGGGGCTGGCCAAGCCGGACAAGCTGCATCCGCTGCAGCAGAAGTTCCTCGAGCATGCCGGGTTGCAGTGCGGCATTTGCACGCCGGGGTTCCTGGTGGCGAGCAAGGCCCTGCTCGATCGCAATCCCAACCCGAGCGAGCATGAAGTCAGGCACTGGCTGGCAGGCAATCTGTGTCGCTGCACTGGATACGACAAGATTGTCCGCGCGGTACTGGACGCCGCAGGTTAATGGTGTCAGCCCAGATCACAAACAGTGATTGCCCTGATATCAGGGCTAACAACAGCAGGGGGTAGCCATGTCATCGAGCCACGGACAGATCAAGAACTTCGGGAACGGGCAGTACAAGGTCCTCGGTACGCGTCCGATTCGCCACGACGGCACCGACAAGGTCACCGGTCGGGCGGTCTATGGAGCTGATGTGACCTTTCCGAGAATGCTCTACGGCCAGGTCCTGCGCAGTCCACACGCCCACGCCAAAATCCGGTCGATCGACACCAGCAAGGCCGAGGCATTGGAGGGCGTTCGCGCTGTCGTGACGGCCAAGGATTTTCCCGCCACACGTCCTGACGAAATCATCGACCTGGGGGAGGGACCGGCCCGCGTCAAATTCATGCGCGACAATGTTCTTGCCTCCGACAAGGTGCTCTACAAAGGGCACCCGGTTGCCGCGGTCGCCGCAACCAGTCTTCACGTCGCCGAAGAAGCGCTCGACTTGATACAGGTGGATTACGAAGTGCTGCCGCCAGCGGTCAACGTGCACGATGCGATGAAGGAGGGCGCGCCGCAATTGCACGAGGACATGACGACGCAGGAGTTTGGCGAAGACACAGGCCGAGTCAGCAACATCGCCTCTCACTTCCAACACAAGTTGGGTGACCTGGACAAGGGCTTCGCCGAGGCCGACGTGGTGGCCGAGTTCGAAGTGGACACGGCGACCGTGCATCAGGGCTACATCGAGCCGCAGAACGGCACGGCCATGTGGACGGCCGACGGCCAGCTGACCATCTGGTGCAGCACCCAGGGTTCCTTTACGACACAAAAGCAGGCTGCCGCGGTCCTGGGTATACCGGTATCGAAGGTCAAGGTCGTGCCCCAGGAAATCGGCGGTGGTTTCGGTGGCAAGATCCCCGTGTACCTCGAGCCCGCAGCAGCGCTGTTGTCCAAGAAGACGGCACAGCCGGTTAAAATGGGGATGACGAGGGCGGATGTGTTCGAGAGCACTGGGCCTACACCCGGTTCGTACGTGCGCGTGAAGATGGGCGCCGATAGCTCCGGGAAGCTCACGGCAGCCGACGCCTATATCGCCTTCGAATCGGGCGCCTATCCCGGCGGTCTGGTCGGGGCCGCTGCCATGTGCGTGCTCGCCTGCTACGACATTCCCAACGGCTTCATCGACTGCTATGACGTGGTCGTCAACAAACCGCGCAGCTTCGCCTACAGGGCTCCGGGTTCAACCCAGGTTGCCTTCGCTACCGAGAAGGTCATGGATGCGTTGGCAGAAAAGCTCGGCCTGGACCCGATAGATTTTCGGCTCAAGAATTCCGCCGTGGAGGGCACCAGGCGCACGGACGGCGTCGTCTACCCGCGTATCGGTTGCAAGGAAACCCTCGAGGTCGCCAAGGAGCATGCTCATTACTCAGCGCCACTGGAAGGTCCCAATCGGGGTCGAGGATTCGCCCTTGGCTACTGGTTCAACGTGGGGCTGAAATCGAGCGTCGTCGCCAGCGTCAACACGGATGGCACGGTTCATCTGGTCGAAGGCTCGACCGACATCGGTGGCACGCGGACCTCCATCGCCATGCAGTTTGCCGAAGCGCTTGGACTGGCGGCCGAAGACATCAACCCAACCGTCACCGATACCAGTGGCATCGGTTACACCGACGTAACCGGCGGCTCGCGTACGACCTATGCGACCGGGTGGGCGGCGTACGAGGCGGCACAGGATGTCAAGCGACAGATGATTGAGCGCGCTGCCAAGGTGTGGGAAACAGAGGTGGACAAGGTGGAGTACAAAGACGGCTCCTATTGTCACACCGGCGACTCGTCAAAGCGTTTATCCTTCAAGGAACTGGCAGGTAAGCTGGATGGTACTGGTGGACCTGTCGTCGGCAGGGGTACGGTCGATCCGGACGCCGGTGTGGGCGGATCCTTCGCCGCCAACATTGTCGATGTCGAGGTCGATCCCGAAACCGGCAAGGTGGATATCCTGCGGTTTACGGCCATCCAGGATGCTGGCAAGGCCATCCACCCCAGCTACGTGGAAGGCCAGATGCAGGGTGGATCCGTTCAGGGCATTGGTTGGGCCCTCAACGAGGAATACTTCTACACCGATGAGGGGCGTATGGCCAACTCGACCTACCTCGACTACCGAATTCCGACGTCCCTGGACCTGCCCATGATCGACACCGTCATCGTCGAGGTTCCCAACCCCGGACACCCGTATGGCGTGCGCGGGGTTGGAGAGGCGAACATCGCGCCACCACCGGCCGCGATCAGTGCTGCCATCCGCAACGCCGTGGGCATAGAGCTGTGTGAGTTGCCGATGCGTCCGGACCGCGTGGTCACGGCCTTGGCGCAAAAGGCATCAGGCGAGAGCCAGTCGTTAGCAGCCGGATCGTAAATCGATCGACTCTGGTCGTCGCTACATGCCAACCGTGTGGATACCGCCTCTGATGCAGAAGCTGACGCAGGGGCAACAACAGATCGAGGTCAAGGGAACCACAGTTCGCGAGATTATCACCGAGCTGGAGGAATCGTATCCCGGTATGTGGGCGCGCCTCGTCGACGAGGAAGAGGACAAGATCAAGACGGTGATCGCCGTTGCGGTCGATGGAGAGATCACCCGAGAGGGACTGCGTAAGAAGGTGGGCGAGTCGAGTGAGCTCCACTTCCTGCCCGCCATGAGTGGGGGAGGGGTGTGAGTGAGATGGTGTAGGTAAACGCCATAGCGCATTTATTGAGAAAAAGGCTCGTCCGCTCGACTCGGACGGGCCTTTTGTCTTTCGGGTGAAGAAAGAAGCGCGGCGGCTGCGTACCACGTCGCTGTAAACTGGAATAACGGACACTCGGATCCCGCCCGAGCAGGGACAGGTACGTCCCAGTGGGACACGAACCCCCCATTCATACCAGTAACTCCCGCCCTTTCTGCAGCAACTACTCTCTGAGATCTGGGTTTTGTTCGACAGGCACAGCTCTTGCAACAGATTGAGTGAGTGACAGAAACCCTATCCCCCTCGGTCAACCGGGGGGTTCACAGAAAGGAGTTGGCCATGTCCTCCCGAATGACGACCCTGCGCAAGGTCGCGCTGATATCGATCGCCGTGGCGATCCCAGCCGCATCCCATGGTCAGGCCACCGAGGGTGTGCAGTACGTACGGCCCTACGACAAAACGGGAATTACCGTGTTCGAGCCTCCCACCGAAAGCGCCGTCCCTTTCGATGGTGTCACTGTCAAGTGGGGCGCCGCTTTCACCCAGCAGTTCCAGGGGGTCGATCACAACAACACCCCGGGTGGACTGGTGGAACTGGGTGCCGGATTCAATACCGCTACGGCTAATCTGAACACGGACGTTCAGCTTGCCGACGGGATTCGAGTCAATCTGATCACCTACCTGTCGTCCCGTCACCACCCGGACGCCTGGGTCAAGGGTGGGTACATGCAGGTGGACAAACTGACCGTGTTGAACAACCAAACCATCGACCGGTTGATGGAAAACCTGACCTTGAAGGCGGGGCACTTCGAGATCAACTACGGGGACGCCCACTTTCGCCGGTCGGACAACGCCAACGCAATGTACAATCCCATGGTGGGAAACCTCATCATGGATGCCTTCACCACCGAGATCGGCGCCGAGGTCTACTACCACAACAGCGGCTGGCTGGCCATGGGTGCGATTACGGGGGGAGAAATCAAGGGGTCTGTGGATCGTCCCGACGGCCGGGCTCCCTCCTTCTACGGCAAGGTCGGCTATGACGGGGAGATCCGGCCCGATCTGCGGGTGCGTCTCACCGGGTCTGCCTACACCACGAGCAAGAGCCTGAACAACACGCTCTACTCCGGCGATCGCGGCGGCTCACGCTATTACCTGGTGCTCGAAGGAGAGGATGCCTCAACGTCGTCGAACTTCACCTCTGGCCGCTTCAACCCCGGATTTCGCAGTAAGGTCACGGCGATGGTCGCAAACCCCTTCGTGCAGGTAGGAGGCCTTGAGTTCTTCGGTACCATCGAGCGTGCCAACGGCCGCGCCGCCAATGAGAGTGCGGACCGAACCTGGAATCAGTACGCGGCTGAGATTCTCTACCGCTTCACAGAAGCGGACAAGGTTTACATCGGTGCCCGCTACAACACAGTGACCGGGGACCTGGTGGGAGGCGGCGATGCTTCGATCGATCGCGTCCAGCTGGGAACCGGATGGTTCGTGACGGACAACGTCCTGATCAAGGCTGAGTACGTGGATCAGGGCTACAACGATTTCCCCGCTGAGGATCTGCGCCATGGAGGCAGCTTCGACGGGTTCATGGTGGAAAGCACGGTCGCCTTCTGACCCGACCGCACTCATCAACCGGGTGGAGCCCAACGCCCGCCCGGTTTTTTTTTGGGCATATATCATGGCACGATCTGTCACACCCATCACCTTTTTCGTCGTCTTCCTCGCCGTCGTCGCCACTGCTGAGATCCTGACCCAAACCGAATTGCACGTGGTGCGCATCACCGGTACTTCCAACGTCCACGATTGGGGTGCGGAGTTCACGGAAATCGACGTGAAGCTCAATCTTGCGGCATACCAAGCCGGCCGGGTCGACGAGCTGACACCAAGCATGTTTCAGAGTCTCGTCATGCGCCTTCCGGTAGAGGGGATCTCCTCCAAGACCCGGGGTCTGACGGGCAGGATTCGCAAGCATCTGCGCCAGAAGAAGCATCCCGACATTACCTTCGAGCTCACCGAAGTAACGCGCGTCGAGGCGGCAGGCGACACCGCGACGATCGCTGCACAGGGGCTCGTCTCTGCTGCCGGCGTGGAGCGCGAAGTCAACCTCGAAGCGGCAGCGTACTTCGATGACGACGGGCATCTGACTGTCACCGGGCGCACGCCGTTACGCATGACGAGCTTCGACATCAAACCGCCCACAGCCATGTTCGGCACGATCAAGGCAGCGGACATCGTTGACGTGCACTTCACTCTCGCCCTGGAGTAGCACCGTGTCGAAACGACGCCTCCTGTGCCTGACGCTCCAAGCGCTTTGGATAACGAGCCTTGGCCAGGCTGCGCAAGCTGACAGGTACGTCACCCTCGAAGCCAGTCGGCTGTGGATCGAAGGGCGCTCTAACGTAAACCGCTTCGACTGCGATGCCGCCGGGTACGACGTTACGGCTATCGTGCACGGCTCGCCCGGACGAATCGATGAACCCATCACCTGGGAGCACGCCACGGTAAACGTCGCGATTCCCGTGGACGGTTTCGACTGTGGCAACGAACGCATGGAGCGAGATCTCGAGAAAGCCCTCAATGCGGCACAGTTTCCACAAATCCTCTTTGATTTCATCGCCGGGCGGAACGTGACAGGGCAGATGGAAGACTCCGGCGAATCCCGGCGCCTGCGTGTGTGGGGCGACCTGAGTGTTGCGGGAGAGCGTCGCAGCATCGACTTCGTTGTAGAGGGAAGCCGCGACGAGGCCGGTCGGATTCACGCCAGCGGAGCTACGCCGATCCGCATGTCGAACTTCGGCGTGAATCCGCCCCGCCGTTTCCTGGGTCTGGTACGAGTTCACGACGAACTCATGGTCGGCTTCGATCTCATTCTACGACGGCAACCGGCTAATCCTGGATTGACGCCCTGATTCGATTGAACGGCTGCGTCGTAAACTACACGCGCCGAGGCTCAGGAGCCTTGACAGCTTCCCGTGCCCGGCACGAGAATTGTACGCGCTATGGATAGTCGGGATAGCTCAGATCGATTGATCTGCTAAACCCACGCACGTGGAAGACGATTGTGAGAACAATGCGCAAGCACCGGCTGAATATGGGCTCGTCCGGACTGATTCCGACGAGCCTTTTGGCTTTCAACAGAGCAAGCTTTGATGACTGCCCCTGACGATCGAGCGGGAGATCGCTCATTGGAAGACCGTTATCGGTCTGTCGTCGAGAACGTGGTCGAAGGGATTATCAGTATCGACGAGCAAGGGATGATCGAGTCGTTCAACCCGGCCGCGGAATTGATCTTCGGGTATCGTGCAAAGGAGGTAATCGGCCGCAACGTTTCTGTATTGATGCCAGAGCCATATCGAAGAGAACACGACGGTTACATCGGCAACTACGTCGACGGTGGTGAAAAAAAAATCATAGGTATCGGGCGTGAGGTCACCGGACTGCGCAAAGATGGCACGACCTTCCCGATGGATCTCGCTGTGGGTGAGTACGCGGATGCTGGGGGGCGCAAGTTCACGGGAGTGATCCGGGATATCTCCGAACGCAAAAAGGCGGAGGAGGCCCTACGGACCAGCGAAGAGCGTCTGCGTTCAGTCTTCGAGGCCGCGGGCATGGTCATCATCGTCCTCTCCCCGAAATTCGAGGTGCTCGAGTGGAATCGCGAGGCGGAGAGGGTCTACGGATTTCAGCGCGAGGAAGCGCTGGGTGTCGACTATGTAGGGCGCTTCCTGCCGGCGGCTGTGAGAGATCGAGTGAAGGTCGAGATGCAGCAGATTCTGTCAGGAAGACCGGCCCGCGCCTATGAAAACCCGGTTACCACCCGGGACGGCACCGAGCGCGTCATTTCGTGGAATTCAGACCGCTTGACAGGCATTCACGGCGAACCGATCGGCTTGATTGCCTGCGGTCAAGATGTGACCGATTACAAGCGTCTCCAGGGTCAGTTGCTGCAAGCACAAAAAATGGAATCGATCGGCCAATTGGCCGGCGGGGTTGCTCACGATTTCAACAATCAACTCGGTATCATCCTGTTCGACGTGGATATGCTGCTGGCCGCAGCAGCCGAAGAGACCTCCTTGCGGGAAGACCTGCAAAAAATTCGCAAGGTCGTGCTGCGGGCATCAGATCTGACGCGCCAGTTACTCGTGTTCAGTCGCCGGCAGCGCATGGAGCCCGAGCCGATGAGCTTGAACGGCCATATCCAGGAGCTGCAGAAGATGCTGAGCCGGTTGCTCGGCGAACATATCGAGGTGACGATCGATCTGGCCGCGGACCTGGATCTCATCAACGCCGACCCCGGCAACATGGACCAGATCGTCATTAACCTGTGCGTCAACGCGCGCGACGCCATGCCCGATGGTGGGGAGCTGACCGTTCTGACGCGAAACGTGACAGTGACGGACGAACACTGCCAGACCCATACGCAGGCTTCACCAGGACAGTTCTGCCGTTTGACCATCACCGACACGGGTTGTGGCATGGATGAGGAGACCAGTGCGCGGATCTTTGAGCCCTTCTTCACCACGAAGGAGGTTGGCAAGGGGACGGGCCTGGGACTCTCCGTCGTCTACGGAATCGTCGAAGGGCATGAGGGCTGGATAGAAGTAAAAAGCCGTCTGGGAGAGGGCACGAAGTTCGACATTTTCCTGCCGGCCATTCATGACGAGGTGAGAGCAACGAGTTCCCAGGGCAACGCAGCGATGGCCGATCACGTTGGCAGAGGCGAACGCATACTCGTGATAGAAGACAACGAGGACCTGCGCATCAGGGCAGAGAAAATCCTGACGGAGACGGGTTACAGTGTTAGCGCCTGTGGTTCCTTGGCGGCTGCCCGAGCAGTATGGAACAGCAAAGGGTTGGGATTCGACCTGGTACTCACCGACATAGTGTTGCCGGATGGGCGGGGTCCGGACTTCGTCTTCGAGTTGCTAGTGGAAAAACCGGGCCTGCGTTGCTTGTTTGTAACCGGGTACACGGACGAACGGGTGGAATGGGAGCGTGTCAACGAACTGGGTTTTCGCGTGCTGCAAAAGCCGTTTGCCCCTGCTGATCTTCTCGGCGAAGTGCGTCTGGCGCTGGAGGCACGTCGCTGACGCACAACCCGAATGTCCCTCACATGTCGATCATTTGGGCCCCAGTCCGAACTGCAGTGAGGCGTCAATGTCCCACCTGGGCTATACTTGTCTCAGTTGATGATAGTGGCGAGCGTGGCTGGGATGTGCCCATACAAACTAAATAGGTAATAAAAACAATTGGTTAGGTGTCATGGTTCGGCAGTCGGCACAGAGATTGCGCAAGGCAAGACATAAGGAGGGGTGTACTCATGAATCTCGCCTCAACACCACCTGGGAGAAAGCTATATGGCTAATGCACCCAGAATCGTGATCGTGGACGACGAGGCTGACCTGGCCTCCAGCTGTCAGCGGCTTCTCGACGGCAACGGGTATCGCACTGCCGTGGCCCATTCGGGCGAGGAGGGCATAGAGACCGTCCGGCAGGATGCATCGGATCTCGTTCTCACCGATCTGAAGATGCCGGGGATGGGTGGGATGGAGTTGCTCAAGCAGGTCAAGGCCGAGAGCCCGGAAACCGTCGTGGTGATGATGACGGCGTTCAGCACCATCGAAGACGCCGTCGAGGCCATGCGACTGGGAGCTGCCGATTTCATCCCGAAGCCGTTCACTCCCGAGCACCTGTCCATCGTGGTTGAGCGGGTGCTGGAAGACAGCGAACTGCGAAAAGAGAACCGCAGCCTGAAAGAGCAGTTGGGCCGCGAGTACAGTTTCGACAACATCATCGGCCGCAGCGTTCCGATGGTGCAGATCTTCGAGTCGATCAAGAAAATCGCCGACAGTAATATCAATGTGCTGATCACCGGAGCCAGCGGCACTGGGAAGGAACTGATCGCCCGCAGCATTCACACCAACAGCTTCCGCCACGGCAAGCCGTTCGTGCCGATCAACTGCGGGGCGCTGCCGGAAAACCTGGTGGAGAGTGAGATTTTCGGCTACGAAAAAGGGGCGTTTACCGGTGCGGCCAAGTCGCGCCCCGGACTGCTCGAGGAGGCCGACGGCGGCACTTTTTTCTTGGACGAGATCGGGGAGTTGCCGCACACGTTGCAGGTCAAGTTTCTGCGCGCTCTGGAGGACGGCAGCTTCCGGCGCCTGGGCAGCAACCAGGAACGCGAATCGGACTTTCGCCTCATCTGCGCCACGAACCAGAACCTGGATCTCGCCGTCGAGGAAGGTGATTTCCGCGAGGATCTCTTTTACCGCATCAACACCTTTCCCATCCATTTACCACCACTGAAACAGCGCCGTGACGATATCATACTATTGGCCAATCACTACCTGCAGGTGTTCGCTGAGAAAAACAGAAAGCCGGCAGTCGGTATCGATGACTCGGCGATGGAGTTGATGACGGCGCACGAATGGCGCGGCAATGTGCGCGAACTTCAGAACGTGCTGGAGAGAGCGTTGATCCTGGCCAGCGGCGACAGCATCTCCGTGGATGATCTTCCCGAAGCGGTGAAGCGCAGCGGAGACCGAGAGGCCGAGCCCCAGGTGGAGTACTACTTGGATCTGCCTTTCAAGGACGCGAAGGAGCGGTTGATCGAGGACTTTGAGCGACGTTACATCACGGATGTCCTGAAGAACTTCAAGGGCAATATCTCTCGTTCCGCCGAGCACAGCGGTATCGATCGGCGATCCCTGCACCGGCTGTTGTCAAAATACCACATCGATGCGCACGAGGTTGCCAAATAGGACGCCGGCCGTATGTTCATGGGAACCTGACGATGATTGCGATACGACCAGATTACACCAAAACTCTCCGACTTGGGACCTATCTGTTCTTCATTCTGAGTCTGTCGCTTCAGGCCAATCTGGGCTATGCGGCAAGTGGTTGCTCGATGTCCGATTCAGCAGTAGTGTGCCACAGCGGATCTTCCTCCGCAACCGATGTCCGCCTGCAGAACCCCTGCTGCTGTCCCGAAATCTCGCAATGCCTCGGGATGGAAGTGGTTGCCACCGGCGATGTCGCGGAAGCGACGGCGTCGAAAGGGGACCCAGACGTTCCGTACGCTCATAGCCAATGCATCGAGGTTCGATGGCAACCAGATGCCTATAGGTACCTGCATTCTGAGCCCGATATCGTGAAACCTCCGCTCCACATTCTCAACCGCACCCTTCTGATCTGATCCATTGCCCTCTCTTCGAGGGCAATACCAGATTACACCTGACTACACCTTGCATCTGGAATCCGCGGCCACAATGCCCCGGATTCGTGTAATCCGCCCAACTGGGATTCGTACGCGTGTACCTGTCACCTCGAAGGTGTGCGTGCAAGGCAATGAGCCATCCCACTCTCAGGATGTGGAAAGAGGCCAGGAGGAGGGAGGAACACCGTGTCACAACAGTTCACCATCACAATCTGCGCCGTCGTGTCGCTGATGCTCTCGAGCATCCAGGTGAATGCACAAACGCCCCGTCTCTCGCTGGAAGGACTCATTGAGGAGGCACTGGAGCGCAATCCGAGTCTCACCGTATTGCGGGAGCGCGTCGAAGCGGCGCGCCGCCGTGTTCCCCAAGCGGGTGCATTGATAGATCCGATGTTGACCATGGACTTCAGCAACGTGCCGTTGAACGAGCTCGATTTCGATAGCTCACCTATGAGCGGAATCCAGTTGATGCTGACTCAACGGCTGCCGTATTGGGGCAAGCGCGACGCTCGTGAGCGCATGGCCGAGCACACGGCATTGGCGACAGAGGCCATTTACCAGGACCGACAGGGTGTCATCGTCAACCTGGTCAAGCAGAGCTACTTCACCCTGGCCTTTCTCGACAGAGCGATCGAAATCACCGGTGAAAACGAGGCCCTGCTGCGCGATCTAATACACATTGCCCAGACCAAGTACGCCGTCGGCACCGGTCTTCAGCAGGACGTGCTCAAGGCGCAGGTCGCGCTATCGAGTCTGAAGGATGACTTGATCCAGCTGCGGCGCCGTCGCGGACACGCTGAGGCCGAGTTGAACACGGTGCTGAATCAATCACCGCAACGGCCTTTGGGTGAAGTAGAGACCCCGCTGGTATCGCATTTCACGTACGAGGCAGAGGACCTGCAGCAGATGGCGCTGGAGCGCAGGCCTGCACTGCGACAGCTGCGCGCGCAAGTCGCGCACTGGCAGGCGGCCGAGGATCTGGCGCGCGCCGACTACCGCCCCGACTTCGACTTGAGCGTCAGCTATCGTCAGCGCAGCTTCGCCAACGATCCGGTCGGGGGCAGCGATTTCATCTCCGTTGCCGTGGCAGCGAATCTGCCGCTATACACAGGCAGCAAGCAGGATCAGCGCTCAGCAGAAACGAGTGCTCGCCGGACCGCGGCCGAAGCTGAATTCGAGGCCCGTCGGCAACAGATTTTCCTGGAGATCCAAAAGCTTGCCGTGGACATCGAGGCGCACCAGGAGCAAACGGCCTTGTTCAAGACTGCCATCATTCCCCAGGCGGAACAATCCCTCAGTGCGTCAATGGCGGGGTACCAGGTCGACAAAGTCGATTTCCTGACGCTGCTGAACAGCCAGGTATCCCTGCTGAACTTCGAGATCGGCTACTTCCGCCATCGCATGGCCTTTGAGAAGAGCCTGGCGCAGGTCGAAGCGGTCGTTGGCGCCAGATTGTTCGAGCCCCATGCCTCGCGGCCTGGACAGAGGAAATAACTCCCATGATGAAATACATACTGACTATTTCGATCTCCCTGATCGTCGGCATCGGCACAGGCACCTGGTTGCTCGGATCGCCCACTTATGATGTGCATGAACACGAGCAAGCGGAGACCTATCGCTGCCCAATGCACCCGACCGTGGTTTCGGATCGTCCGGGCAGTTGCCCGGTCTGCGGCATGGACATGGCAAAGGACATTGCGGAGTCCAGTTCGAGCGAGGCCACTGGTGAACGGGAAGTTGCCTACTGGCGGGCACCCATGGATCCGAGCTACACCGCGGACGCCCCGGGGAAATCGCCCATGGGCATGGATTTGGTCCCCGTCTATGTGGAAGAAGCCGTCAGTACAACAATCAAAATCGATCCCGTCACCGTCCAGAACATCGGGGTCAAGACGGAAACCGTTCGGCGTCAGCGACTCAACCGCAGCGTGCGCGCGGTCGGCAGAGTCGATTATGACGAGACACGGATGACGGATGTCAACACCAAGATCGCCGGCTGGGTGGAGAAACTGCATGTCGACTACACCGGACAGCTGGTTGAGAAGGGTCAGCCCCTGCTCGAGATCTACAGTCCAGAACTCGTGGCCGCCCAGGAAGAACACCTGACGGCTCTGGATTACAAACGCCGTGTAGATGCCAGCCCGGACACCGATGCCAAGATGGGTGGAGTCGACCTGCTGCAGGCGTCCCGGCATCGACTCCACCACTGGGATGTCACCATGGAGCAGATTCAACAGCTGGAGAGCACGGGGGTAGTGACGCGGACGATGACAGTGTACTCACCGCAGGAAGGCGCCGTCGTCCACAAAGCCGTGTACGAAGGTGAACACATTCATCCGGGTCAGCATCTCTATCGAATAGCCGAACTCTCGCCTGTGTGGGTGTACGCCCACGTGTACGAGTACGAGTTGCCCTGGGTGCGGGAGGGGCAGGAAGCGCAGGTGGAGCTGTCTTACCTGCCAGGCAAGCAGTTCACAGGGACCGTGACCCACATCTTTCCGTTCCTGGAGCCTGAAACGCGGACGGTAAAGGTCAGGCTGAGCCTCCCCAATCCGGACTTCGAGCTCAAACCGGAGATGTACGCCAGCGTCACTATTCATTCCCCGGTGTCCAAGGATGCACTCGTGGTACCGGCACAGGCTATCATCCACTCCGGTGAACGCCGTGTCGCCGTCGTCAGCTTGGGAGACGGGCGCTTTCAGCCCAGAGATATCACGATCGGTGTTGAGGCCGATGGGTTGTACGAAGTGCTCGACGGTTTGAGTGACGGCGAGCGTATCGTAACCTCGGCCCAGTTCTTGATCGACTCAGAGAGCAACCTGAAGGCGGCCGTGCGCGCCATGGTTGCACAGGAGGCCGAAGGCATGGTACCCGATCCACACGCATCCCAAACGGACAACTAAGCCGGGAAGGCCAAGCCATGCTGAACCGGATCATAGAAACGAGCATCGACAACAAATTCTTGACCATCCTGCTGACGGTCCTCGTCATCGGCGCCGGCACCTACGCCATGTTGAACACGCCGCTTGATGCCATACCGGATCTGTCTGACGTGCAGGTCATCCTCCTTACCGAGTATCCCGGTCAAGCACCGCAGGTAGTTGAGGACCAGGTGACCTATCCGCTGACCACGGCCATGCTGGCGGTGCCGTTCGCGAAGGTCGTCCGTGGCTACTCCTTTTTCGGGTTGTCGTTCGTGTACGTCCTTTTCGAGGATGGCACAGATATGTATTGGGCACGCAGCAGGGTGCTGGAGTATTTGAATTTTGTCACAGACAGGCTGCCCACAGGTGTGACGCCCAAACTGGGACCGGATGCCACCGGAGTCGGCTGGGTCTACGAGTACGTGCTGGAAGACACCACCGGGCGCCACGATCTGTCGGAGTTGCGTTCCATTCAGGATTGGTATCTGCGGTATGAGTTGACGAGCGTGCCCGGTGTTTCCGAAGTGGCCAGCATCGGAGGCTTTGTCAAACAGTACCAAGTAACGGTCGATCCGAATCGACTGTCAGCCTTCAACATTCCACTGCACAAGGTTCGCCTGGCGATCGAACGCAGCAACAACGATGTCGGAGGTCGGTTGATCGAACTGGCCGAGACCGAGTTCATGGTGAGGGGGTTGGGTTACATCGAATCGCTCGAGGACATCCGCACCATTCCGGTTGGCGTAGATGCAAACGGCACGCCGATCCGGATTCAGGACATCGCGACCGTGCAGCTGGGACCGGAGCTGCGGCGTGGGTTGGCAGAGTGGAACGGCGAGGGGGAGATCGTCGGCGGAGTGGTGGTGATGCGATACGGTGAAAACGCCCTCGATGTCATCGAACGGGTCAAAGAGAAGCTGGAGGCGCTCAAGTCCGGGCTGCCGGAGGGTGTCCAGGTTACAGCGGCATACGATCGCTCCGGCTTGATCCTGAGAGCGATAGACAATCTCAGCGAGAAGCTGATCGAGGAGAGTGTCGTCGTAGCTCTGGTCTGCGTGCTGTTCCTGCTGCACATGGGCAGTGCGGCCGTGGCGATATTCACGCTTCCCGTCGGCATCATGATCTCCTTCATCATCATGCACCAGCAGGGGATCAATGCCAATATCATGTCTCTGGGCGGGATCGCCATCGCCATCGGGGTCATGGTGGATGCCGCTATTGTCATGATCGAGAACGCGCACAAACATCTCGAGCGTGACAGAGACACCAAGGGTCATTGGCAAATCATCCGTGAAGCCGCCCTTGAAGTCGGACCGGCCCTGTTCTATTCGCTGTTGATCGTCACCCTGTCGTTCTTGCCGGTATTCTCGCTGCAAGCCCAGGAAGGACGCCTCTTCAAGCCCCTCGCTTACACCAAGACCTATGCCATGGTGGGTGCGGCACTGCTGTCGATCACGATCGTGCCGGTGCTGATGGGATTCCTGATTCGGGGCCGCGTCCTACCCGAGCGTAAGAACCCGCTCAATCGTGCTTTGGTATGGGTGTATCGCCCGGTGATTGAGTGGTCATTGCGGCACAAGGCTATCGTTGTGGCGGCTGGTGGGGTACTCGTGTTCGTGACGTTATTTCCCTTCCGCAGCCAGGTGGTCGAGTCCTTTGCCGATGATCCGCGCAGCCTGTCCTATCGCGCGCTCGTCAAGGTAGACGAGATCTTTCCGCTGGAGCGGATCGGCTCCGAGTTCATGCCGCCTCTGTACGAAGGCGACCTGCTCTATATGCCGACGACGCTGCCAGGGCTATCGGTGACGAAGGCGCGGGAGTTGCTGCAGCAAACCGACAAAATCATTCGCACCTTTCCGGAAGTTGATAATGTATTCGGCAAGATCGGCCGGGCGGAGACGGCGACCGACCCCGCGCCTCTGTCGATGATCGAAACCACGATAACACTCAGGCCGGAAGAGGAGTGGCGGCCGGGCATGACGCCGGAAAAATTGGTGGAGGAGCTCAACGCGGCGATTCAGTTTCCGGGCCTGACCAACGCCTGGACCATGCCGATCAAGACTCGCATCGACATGCTGTCGACGGGAATCAAAACGCCGGTTGGGATTAAGGTAGCCGGGGACAATCTGGAGACTCTGCAACGGCTCGGGCAGCAGATTGAGGAAGTTGTTCGGGAGATTCCAGGGACGCTGAGTGTCTATGCGGAGCGGGTCGTGGGGGGTAACTATCTCGACTTCGATATCCGCCGCGAGGAGGCCGCCCGCTACGGATTGACGGTAGGTGATGTCCAGCAGGTGATCATGTCAGCAATGGGCGGCATGAACATCACGCATACAGTGGAGGGTCGGGAGCGCTATCCCGTGAATCTGCGTTACGGCAGAGAATTGCGAGACAATCTGCCGGCGCTGAGACGGGTTCTGGTGCCGACCCCCACCGGAGCGCAAATCCCGATGGAGCAGCTGGCTGACATACGGATTCGCAAAGGTCCGCCTGGCATCAAAAGCGAGAACGCCCGTCTCAACGCCTGGATCTACGTCGATATCAGTGGCATCGATGTCGGCACCTATGTCGAGCGCGCTCAGCAGATGCTGCTGGAAAGGATCGAGGTGCCCGCGGGCTACAGTTTGGTCTGGAGCGGTCAGTACGAGTACATGCAGCGGGCGCAGGAACGGCTGCGGATGGTCGTGCCGGTGACCCTGGCGATCATTTTCCTGCTCCTCTACCTCAACTTCCGCAACATCACCGAGAGTCTGATCGTCATGATGTCGCTGCCCTTCGCGCTGGTGGGTGGCATCTGGTTGATCTACCTGCTTGACTACAACATGAGTATTGCCGTCGGGGTTGGTTTCATCGCCCTGGCCGGGGTGAGTGCCGAGCTCGGCGTGGTGATGCTGACCTACCTGGACCAGGCTTTCTACCAAAGGCGTCAGGAGGGACGCTTGCTGGATCGAGAGGATCTGTACCAGGCGGTCATCGAGGGCGCCAAGCTACGGTTGCGACCGGTGATGATGACGGTGTGCTCGACGGTCGGCGGCCTGCTGCCGATCATGTGGGGACACGGAACGGGCTCCGAGGTCATGAGGCGGATCGCGGCGCCGATGGTGGGCGGGATGATCTCGGCCACCGCGCTGGCGCTACTGGTGCTACCGGTGATATACGCTCTGTGGAAGGATTGGGAGATGAATCGAGAAGAAAGTGGCAGCACGCAGGAATTGACCTGACCATTGCCCGGAGCTGACTCCAGACCGATGAGTGGTGAACACTGTTGTAACAATGGAGAGAACGAGGGAGAGGACGAGGGTGCAGTACACACCTGTCCCATGCACCCGGAAGTGAGGCAGACGGGTCCGGGAGATTGTCCCGATTGTGGCATGGCCCTGGAACCACTCGTCGAGGCGGGTCCGGCGACGCAGATCGAATACACCTGCCCGATGCATCCCAAAGTAGTGCAGTCCCAGCCAGGCGACTGCCCAATCTGCGGTATGGCGCTGGAGCCTCGTACCGTGGTCGTGGATGAGGCCGCCAACCCCGAACTCATCGACATGACTCGGCGCTTCTGGACAAGCCTGGTACTGTCCCTGCCGGCCTTCGTGCTGGCCATGGGTGAGATGATCCCGGGGCAGCCGCTCGGTCGACTGCTGAATGCCCACACGGCGACGTGGATTCAGCTTGTCCTGGCGACACCGGTTGTTGTGTGGGCGGGGTGGCCCTTCTTCGTGCGCGGATGGAATTCGCTGCTGCGCTTGAGTCCGAACATGTTCACTCTCATCGCCGGAGGCGTTGGCGCGGCCTATGGGTACAGCCTGGTCGCGACCCTGGCGCCGCGGATCTTTCCTGCCTCGTTTCGCGGTCCGCAAGGAGAGGTCGCAGTCTATTTCGAGGCGGCTGCCGTGATAACGACACTCGTTCTCATGGGTCAGGTGCTGGAGCTGCGAGCGAGGAGCCGAACCAGCAGCGCTATCAAAGCACTGTTGGGGCTAACGCCCAGCACAGCGATTCTGGTGCACGGTGAAGGGGAGGAGGACGAAGAGGTCCTGCTCGAACTGGTGTCGCCCGGGAACCTTCTCCGCGTGCGCCCAGGTGAACGAGTGCCCGTCGACGGTGTGCTGGTCACCGGTCGCAGCACCGTCGACGAATCGATGGTAACGGGAGAGCCAGTCCCTATCGAAAAGGAGTCGGGCAGTGGCGTGACAGGCGGCACGATCAACGGAACGGGCGGTTTCGTGATGCGGGCTGAACACGTTGGCGCGGATACGCTGCTCTCGCAAATCGTGCGCATGGTCAACGAGGCTCAACGCACTCGTGCGCCCATCCAGAGACTTGCGGATGTCGTTGCCGCCTACTTTGTGCCGGCGGTCGTTTTCGCCTCCATCATCACCTTCGTCGTTTGGAGCTGGATTGGACCGGAGCCGTCGATGACCTACGCCCTGGTAAACGCAGTGGCCGTTCTCATCATCGCCTGTCCCTGTGCGTTGGGGCTCGCCACGCCGATGTCGATCATGGTCGGAACAGGACGCGGCGCTCTGGCCGGTGTCCTCATCAAGAATGCCGAGGCGCTCGAGATCATGGAGAAGGTGGACACGCTGGTAGTAGACAAGACTGGCACCTTGACCGAGGGCAGACCGAAGCTGGTATCGGTTGAAGCAGTTGGTGCATGGTCGACGGATGAATTGCTCCGGGTGGCAGCTAGCCTCGAGCGCGGTAGCGAACATCCGTTGGCGGAAGCCGTCATAGCAGGCGCTCGTGAACGGGCCATCGCGCCGGAGGAGGTGGAGAGTTTCGTGTCCGTGACGGGTAAGGGCGTGGAGGGGCGCCTCGACGGACACGCGGTCTGTCTCGGCAATAAGGCGTTCTTGCTAGACAGGCATGTTGAAGTGGGAGCCCTTCCACTGCAGGCAGCAACGCTGCAACGCGAAGGCCAGACTGTCATGTTCGTAGCTGTAGACGGGAAGGCTGCGGGTCTATTGGGAGTGTCGGACCCTGTCAAGGAATCGACGCCTGAGGCGATTCGCCTACTGCACCAGGCTGGTATCAGGATCGTCATGCTCACCGGGGACAACCGCGTGAGTGCCGAAGCCGTGGCGGATGCGCTCGACATCGATGACGTGCACGCCGACGTCCTGCCCGCGCAGAAAGGGGAGGTGGTAAGGCGACTCCAGAGCGAGGGGCACACCGTGGCCATGGCGGGCGACGGAATCAACGACGCGCCCGCACTGGCTCAGGCTCACGTCGGTGTCGCTATGGGGACTGGTACCGACGTGGCGATGGAAAGTGCGGGTATCACGCTGGTGAAGGGGGACCTGCGTGGGATCGTGCGAGCTCGTCGTTTGAGCCAAGCGACCATGCGCAATATCCGCCAGAATCTGTTCTTCGCTTTCGTTTACAACTGTCTGGGTGTGCCGATTGCCGCCGGAGTGCTTTACCCTGTTGCCGGGTTGCTGCTGAGTCCGATGATTGCCAGCGCGGCCATGACATTCAGTTCTCTGTCGGTGATCGTCAACTCCCTTCGCCTGCGAAAGCTCGAGTTGTAGCGCAATTTCGACAACGCGCCTTTTACCCGTCCAGCAAGGTACCGAAGGCAGCAAACTCAACCAATCCGGTGTTGCCACCGTTGCTGGACACGACGTCGAAGCGAAGGGAACTCGTCACGGTGTCGATCTCAAACCGGTAGGCCTGGGAAGCATCCACAAGGTCAAAGGGGCCTATAGTCTCGTCCACATCGGTGGTAATCGTGAACGAGAATATCTGCGCTGTGTTGTTGCTCATCGATCGCGTCCACACCTCGATGGCATGGAGACGCGCCGGTCCGGCCAACTCGATCTCAATGAACGCCTCATCACCGTCGCCGGCTGAGGACCAGGCGGTCCCCGGGCTCTCGTCGATGGCGCTGCCGGCGCCCCATCGTTCGTCATTGGCCGCAGCACCGAAGTTACTGCTGACGGCGACAATGCGAGCGCCCGCTGCAGCCGACAACAGATTCGCCTCCGGTTCCGGGTCTTGGGCCGGCGTGCGGAAGGTCATGTCCTCACTCACGTAGAGCGTCCCGTCAGCGGCTGTGCCCTGAACGCGGTAATGGTACTCCGTGTCGGGTTCCAATCCGGGCATGAAGGGACTGTGTGTGCTGTGGGCGCCGCCGAGCATGTCGTCGTCGGTGGCGATGAGGCCGTAGTCCGTCGTCTTGCCGTAGATGACGGAGCAGACCAATGGGACGGAAGAGTCGAAAACGAGTATTGCACCGGAGCCGGTGACATCGGTGACGACAGGGGGACCGGAAGCAGAGACCTCTTCGAGCGGGCGGATAAGCGAGTCCTGATCAGAGCCAGTCGGGGAATCGCTGTCACAGGCCATGGCAAAGGCACACGCCGTGAGTGCCGCGAAGATTTTGCTCCCGGTGAAACGGGACATCGTTCGTCGTCTCCACGCCAGGCCGAGTTCATTCATCTGGAACTCACGCCTTTGGCGGGTTATTTCTGAGGGACATCTTTGATGTCGTAACAGAGTATCAATTCCTGGTCACGCAGGTACAGCTTGCCGTTGGCAACGACCGGATGCGACCAGATGCCCCCTCTGGGATGACGCTGCTCCGTCTGAGGATTCAGACGGAAACGACCGTGCTCGACGTAGCCTTTCGGTGTGGCCTCGAGCAGGGCGACATCACCGTTTTCCGCCAGGCAATACAGCCGGCCGTCGGCGTAGCAGACAGAGCCCTTGCCCAGGGCTTCCTTTTCATTCCACACCAGCTCACCACTGTCGAAGGCCTGGCATGTCCAACCGTAGCCGTCCGAGTACCCGTAAATGTGATCGCCAACGAGGACGACACCGCCGTGGTGGTTCTTCATCACCTTGTTGGCGTAGACCTGGCTGGCCTTCTGGTCCTTGTCGATCTGCGTCATCATGCAACCGACCCCGTAGCCGGCCGTGACGTAGACGCGGCCATCACGGTAGATGGGAGTCGGTATCATGGCGGTCCGGCCCGGGTATTCAACGTGCCAGAGAACCTTGCCATTCAGACTCAGGCCGACGACGCTCTCCATGGTTCGCTGCAGGTACTGACTGATCCCGTGGTTTTCGACGGCGATGATGGATGAGTACTGTGCCGCGTCGGTGAACTGCATCGATTGCCAGAGCAAATCTCCCGTGCTCCTGTCGAGCGCGACGACGGCGCCGCTGGTTCCACCCGGAGTGAGCACGACCCGCTCACCATCGACCAGCGGCGACTCCACGTACCCCCAATCCGGAGTGCTGCCGCCGAAGTCAGCCATGGTTCGATTCCACACGAGTTTGCCGTCGGTTGCCTGCAGGCAGACGATGTCACCGGCTGCCCCAAGGGCGTACACACGGCCGTCGCGGATCGTTGGCGTGGAGCGTGGACCGTTACCCCAACTATTGGTAAAGAGCGGTCCGATTTCCGTTGACCAGACTTCATGGCCATCGTCGAGGTCCAGGGCGATGACGAATTCTGCGTCTTCCCGAAGGCCCATCGTGTAGAGGCGATCGTCGACGACGGCGTTGCTCGAATACCCAAGGCCCCCGTCCTGATGGATCCAGACGAGTTCGGGGCCGCCCTCCGGCCACGATTTGAGGAGCCCGCTTTGTGCCGAGAGCCCAGTTCGGTCTGGACCCCGCCATTGCGGCCAGTCATGGTCGCCGGCGAAGAGATTTGCCGGGGCCGAGTTGAGCATGAGACCCAAGGCAAGGAGGAAGGAGAAACCGGGTATGCGCTGATTCATTTCACTCAATCCAGTTTTGCAGGTCGGAGCATGAGCGGACATGGATGATAACTGCCGCAAAACGGCTACACTAGCCTGACTTTCACACCCAGCTCCAACCCAATCCGAGACACAAGGTTATACCAATCACGCTCGAGCAACTGCCGCACTATCGCTGCACTTGTCAAAATGCACCGAATCAAAATGACAAACATTAAACGTATTATAAACAACAACTTAATAGACAATATGAAAGATCCGTAATCATGGTACGCCGCTTGCATGGTCCTCTGGTTAAACGGGGCTTGTTCAGCCCAAACCAGAAGCACCCCAAGGGCGCTCCTGGAAAACATGCACATAGCCGAGGAGAACGACGAACATGAAAGTAATGCACGCTTGCGTTTCAGCCATAGTCCTGACGGCAGGAGTGGCCGTAGCCCAGGATTTCGTAGCCACCATAGGCCGCTCACAGGAAGTACCGCCGATTCCCGAACCTGGCGGCACCGCGACTCTCACCCTCAATGACGATGGAACCGAACTCACCTACGACATCAGCGTGGTGGGCATCCCTGAAGTTTCAGCGGCGCACTTTCACAACGCTCCGGCGGGTGAGAACGGTGGCGTCGCTTTCGGACTGGAAGGTGCGATCGAGGGTGACAGCTGGGTCAGTGCCGGTGTCTGGACTGAAATTCCCGCCGAAATGGCCGATGCGATCCGCAGCGGCGAAATCTACATCAACGTGCACACGGCCGACTACGGCGGCGGTGAGATCCGCGGTCAGGTGTTGGGCGAGGGTGCGGATTTTTCAGCCTCGTTGGAGCGCGCCCAGGTGGGGCCGGCGATTCCCGATCCGGGCGGCACGGCATCGCTGTCCCTGGATGGCAGCGCTTTGACCTACGAAATTCAGGTCTGGGGTCTGCCCAATATCGCGGCCTCCCACTTTCACAACGCCCCCGCCGGTGAGAACGGCGGCGTGGCGCAGGGATTGGAAGGCGATTTCAACGCCGACGGCGTGTGGGTCAGTTCGGGGGTCTGGGATGTTCCCAGTGATATGATGGATGCGCTAACCTCTGGCGAGATCTACATCAACATACACACGCCTGACTACGGATCCGGTGAGGTCCGCGGTCAGGTTACCAGTGCCGCCATGAGCGCGGTCGAAGCCGCGAGCTGGGGTGAGGTGAAGGGACAGAACAAGCAATAGTTCGACCGCCTACACTGACACGGGCCGGCTCGCAGGACTCGCAATCGCGTTCTGCGAGCCGGCTTTTTGTACGCATGGAAAGGTTGGTTTGAGATGCTGAAGACAATGGTCGCTGCGTTTGGCGTACTGCTGGGGGCAAGCCTCATCGCAGCCGAAACTACCGAGCTGACCCCGGTCAAGGACAACACGCTTTATGAGGATGAAGAGGGACGCTTCAGCAATGGAGCAGGTCAGTATCTTTTCGCCGGCAACACCGCAAAAAGCTCCATTCGACGCGGATTGGTGGCCTTCGACGTGTCAGCGGCTCTGCCCCCCGGTGCTACAGTCGAACGAACAGAGCTGACGATGCACATGTCGCGGAGTATATCGGAGACCGGGGATGTTGAACTACGCCGAGTGCTGGCTGATTGGGGTGAAGGCGAATCGAACGCCAGTGTAGAGGAGGGGGCCGGCACCGAGGCACTCGACAACGATGTTACCTGGACGCACGCCTTCTCGGGCGGAGCAGCATGGGCGCTTGCCGGTGGGGTCTTCTCTGAAACAGTCAGCGCCGTTCAGGCGATAGACGACGTCGGTTCCTACACATGGGAATCGACAGACCAGCTGGTGTCTGATGTTCAGGAATGGTTTGATGACCCGGAGAATAACTTTGGTTGGGTGATACGGGGTAACGAAGAATCAGGGACCACGGCCAAGCGATTCAACAGCCGCGAGCACGAAGATCCAACCGTGAGGCCGGTCCTGCGAATCGAATTCACAACGCCGTCGGCGACGGCGGTGGCTACTCCGACCTGGGGCAGTGTGAAGGTGGGTGACTAACCGGGCTCCTTCACCACGTCTTCCACAGCTTGATGAATATCTGCGGGCAGCGGTCCTGCACTAGCTGCCTCGACGTTCTCTTCGATTTCCGCAGGCGTGGCGGCGCCGATGAGGGCGACGGTGACACTTGGATCCGCAAGGACGAATCTCAGCGCCAGTGCCGGCAACGAGATGCCGGTGTCGTCGTGGATCTTGTAAAGGACCCGCAGGCTCTCGCTGATTTGCGACGTCATCCACTTGGGCGGCGACTCGAACAGCTCATCGCTCTTTGCAGTGAGCTGTCCTCGGGTCAGCACCCCTCCCAGAATCATCGCCACGCCTTTCTCTCGTGCCAGGGGGAATGACTCGGTGCGGGCCTCACGCTCCACGGGGTTGTAGTTGAAAGCGAGCAGGTAGGTGTCGACGTCGACATGGCGCAGTACGAACGCGGTATCGGCAGCGGAATTGCCGGTGACGCCAATCGCCTTGCAGACGCCCTGCTCTCTGGCTTCGCGCAGCACACGCATAACCGGGGCTTCATCGAATTCATAGTCTATGGCGTGGTCGACGTTGCTGCTCTCGTCTTGACGGGGAACGTCGGACCACCACGCATGCCAATCCGCTTCGTGAATTTGGAGCACATCGACATCTGGACGACGCAGCAGCCGCAGGTTTTCGTCCAGCTGTGCCCGTATCGCGTCGGCCGAACGGAAATGCTTTGGTGTGCGCAGTCGTCCCACTTTCGTTGCCAGCAAATACTCTTCTGTGCGATTCTGCAATGCCTCTCCGAGCACGGCCTGTGACATCCCACGTCCGTAGAACGGTGCCGTATCGAAATAGCGCACACCGAGCTCGAGAGCCCGGTGAATGGTGTCGACGCCGGTGGCGAAGGAGTGCTTGGCGATGTGGCCGCATCCCAGGCCGAGAGCTGTGGTCGTGGAGTCGGTGTTACCGAAGGGACGTTGCTCCAAGATCGAACTCATGATCTGCCTTTCGATATTGTTAAAGCGGCATGTCAGGTTGAAAACAACAATCAACTAGCGGCGCTGCTGGTGAGTGCGTTTCTCAGCCAATGCGGTGGCAACTTCCTCCACGCGCTGCAGCTCTTCTGCTGTCAGCGGGGCGACATCGGTGGCACCGACGTTGTCTTCCAGATGCTCCATCTTCTTGGTCCCGGGAATGGCAGCCGTCACGCCGGGTTGGTCCACAACGAAACGCAGCGCAGCCTGTGCCGGTGTCCTACCCGTGCCCTCCCATAGAAAGGAGAGATTCAGACCCCCAGCATGCTCCTCAACCAGGGCCTCGTCGGGGAGATCACCATGTAGTTGATAGAAATCGATGTAGTCGGTGCCGAGCCGTCCGAGGCTTGCCTCACAAGCATCGCGGATGTGGGAAGCGGAGTAATCCTTGTACTCGCCCCGTTTCTCCGGATTCTTGACTCGGCCTCCCTTAGTAGCGATGACCCAGCGGTCGCGCCGGCCCACCATAGCTCGTCCGATAACGGCCTCGCTGTGCCCGTTGCCGTCCGGGGTGTCCGGACCTCCCATCTGCCAGCCGCCGATTCCGACGATCGAAACTTCGACGCTGGTGTCGCCCAGTTTCCGGGTCTGCATCGCCTGACCTCCGGTTGATTGCCGATGTGCATGGTACGATTACGTTATTGGCTGGCAGCATGTATGTCCAGAGGCGTGGGGCCGAGCGATGCGGCCAACGCAACCGTGCTGTAGACGACGATGAGACTCTGCGGCTGAAGTTTGAGTCACCGCAGTAAGGCTTGACAACGATCCTCCAATGCCGATTGTAATAGCCATGCCTATCCACACTCTCCTTGGCAGGTCAACGACGGCGCTTGCGGCAATCCTGATCTGTATCTTTGCAGCTCAAGGTCCGATGCAAAATCTCGTACTGTGTCTGGGTGCGGATGGACATATCGCTGTGGAGGCCTCGGTAGCCGTGGAGGGAAGTTGCTCGGATGCCGCTGCCTTTCAAGAGGTAGCTCCCGGTCACTGCGGCGTCTGTCGCGATGTGGTGCTCACCAACACGAATTTTGCTACCATCCCGCCAGTTTTCGTACCCGTTCAAGGCGCCCTACATGGTTCACTTCTTCCAGTGATAGCTTTCCTGCAGCCAACACCTTTCGGCGCGCAACAGGCAAGGCGCTCGGGCCCAGCCAAGCAACAAGCTCTGCTCTCCGTACCGCTCCACCTCAGCAGCACCCTTCTCCTGATCTGATCTATCTGCTCTATCTGCTCTATCTGATCAACCCCCATCGGTTTCTGTGGCGTCTCGACAGCTGTCGAAACCGGCATGGTACGTTCCATCACACGACTCTACGGTAACATGAATCGGGAGGAATACATGTACTCCAGGTACGTCATCGTCGCTCTGGCGTTCGGTGGCCCGTTCGCCAGCACAATAGATGCTCTGACACGACAAGAGGCAATTGATAGAGCTCTGCAAGCCAACCCCGAAGTAATCGCGGGACAGAAGGCGTGGGAGGCTGCGCGGGCGCGTTCGACTCAGGCACGCGCAATACCTGATCCTGAACTGAAATTGGAATACGAGGAGATGCCGGGGATGACCCGCCTCGACGATTTCGGCGAGCGGGCCTTCGGGGTGACACAGCAGATCGAGTCGCCACTGAAATGGCGGGGTCGGAGTACGGCAGCTCGACAGGCTGCCGAGGCTGTGCGCATGGGCGCGTATGAGATGACTCGCCTCGACATCAGCACCCGCGTCAAGGTGGCCTACGATCGTGTGCTGTTCGGATCGAAAAAACTCGATTACATCCAGCAGGATCTGCGCCTGGCCCAGGATTTCCTGCGCAAGGCGCAGCTGCGCCTGGAGGCGGGTGATGTGCCGCAACTCGAGGTGCTGCGCGCCGAAGTGGAAGCTGGACGTGCCGCCAATCGCGTTACCAATGCAACCAACGAACTCGCCGTGTTCGGGGCCGAACTAAATACGCTGTTGGCAAGCCAGCGCGGAACCAGTGCGGAGATCGAAGGGGAACTGGAATATCAAGCGGTTGAGTTCGAACTCGAGCCTCTCCAGCAAACGGCGATCGAGCACCGTCCGGACGTTCTCGGTGGTGAATGGGTATTGCAGAGCGCTCAAAGTGAACGGGCGCTGGCCAAAGCTGCTTTCGTACCCGACGTCACCGTAGGGCTGTTCCGCCAAACCGTTCAGGATCCGGCCGGCAAAGACGATTTTTGGCGCGTGGGTTTGTCGCTGGAGCTTCCATTGTGGGCAGCTGCCCGGCAACGAGGTCAACTGGCCGAGGCCACGGCTTCGGTGGGACAGGCGGAGGCCGAGCTGGAGGTCATCCAGAATCGGGTCTTGTTCGAAGTAGAGCGCGCTTTCCTGCACCTGCAGACTTCCGCCGCACAGGTGCGCCTGTACAACAGCCGGATCATTCACGAGGCAGAGCGCACCTTCGAAGTAGCCAGCCAGAGTTATGCGGAGGGTAAGGTGACCTACCTGGAGCGACTGGAAGCACAGAGGACGCTTACCGCGGTCAGGCAAGAATACGCCGAAGCACTATTCAACCATCGAGTTGCCGTGGCAGATCTGGAAAGGGCGGTTGGAAAAGCGATAACGACAGACGGTCTGGAGAACTGAAATGTTGAGAAGACTGATGACGATGAACGTCTTGGTGTTGGCGACCGGGTTGCTGGCGACGGGGCCGCTTGGAGTAGCGGCCGCTGAGGATGCGCACAACGGGGATGTCCATGCTGGCGAGCACGACGAGCATGAAGACGAGATGGTCGTCCGTATGAGTGCGGCCGAGCAGGAGGAGTTCGGTGTGCGGTTGATGACGGCCGGCCCTGGAGTGTTGGGAGTGCACGTGAGTCTGCCGGGAGAGATCCGGGTGAATCCAGACCGCCTGGCTCATCTGGTCCCCCGTGTGTCCGGTGTGGCGCAACGGGTGCTGGCCAACGTTGGTGATCAAGTCCATGAAAACCAGGTTCTTGCCGTACTCCAGAGCCGCGAACTCT
This sequence comes from Candidatus Latescibacterota bacterium, assembly GCA_965248265.1. GTDB lineage: Bacteria > Latescibacterota > UBA2968 > UBA8231 > UBA8231 > CBDFJF01. The sequence goes on along the minus strand of CBDFJF010000001.1, from coordinate 2,425,523 downwards.
CCGAGTTGAAGTCGACCTACCTGGTAGCCGTGGAACGCTTGGCGCTGGCGAAAGCAACCTTTGCCCGTGAGGAAAAGCTGTGGCGACAGAGCATCTCCTCAGAACGGATGTACCTGGAGGCACAAAAGGGACTGGTGGAGGCCCGCATCGAACAGCGGGTGGCCGAACAAAAACTGCATGCCCTCGGTTTCACGCACGAGTACCTGGCCAACCTGTCCTTCGACGACGACGCGCTCTTTACCCGCTATGAGATGGCTGCCCCGTTTGCCGGTACGATCATAAAAAAACACATCGCCCAGGGAGAAATGCTCAGGGACGAAACGGAAGCTTTCGTCATCGTTGATCTGCGATCAGTCTGGGTGGAGCTTACGGCGTATCAGAAGGATCTACCCTTCCTCCATGTCGGCCAATCCGTCCACGTCAGCGGCGGACCCGGTGGAGGAGAAGCAACAGGGAGCATCGAATACATCAGCCCCATCGTCGAGGAGGCGACACGAACCGCCTCGGTGCGCATCGTCCTGGGCAATCTCGACGGTCTCTGGCGACCGGGTTCGTTCGTCACCGCCCAGATCGAGGTCGACCGGATCGAAGTGCCGCTGTCGATCCCAAGGTCTGCCATGCAGACGATGGAAGACGTGGTGGTGGTGTTTGTCGAAACGCCGGCGGGACTCGAGCCGCACCCTATCAGCATCGGCCGCACCAACCAGACCCACGTGGAGGTCCTCGCCGGGTTGCGGCCGGGCCAGCGTTTTGTCGCGGATGGCGCCTTCACGTTGAAGGCCCAACTGTCCAAAGGCGATTTTGGCGATGGCCATGGCCACTAACGGCAGGTGGGAGGACAATTCGTGATAGAGCACATTATACATCTGTCGCTAAGGAATCGCTTACTGATGCTGGTCCTCGGCCTTGCCGTTATCGGTGGGGGGGTGTACAGCTCCCGCCAGTTGCCGGTTGACGCTTTTCCGGACGTTTCACCAAACCTGGTTCAAGTGTTTACCGTCACCGAGGGCCTGGCACCAGAGGAGATCGAGACCTACGTAACGTATCCTATTGAGACCGTGATGAACGGTCTGCCGGGAATCGAGAACGTCCGCTCCGTGTCCAATTTTGGCCTCTCAGTAGTCAACATCTATTTCGAAGATGGGGTGGATATCTACTTCGCCCGCCAGTTGGTCAACGAGCGCCTGCAGGAGGCTCGCGAGCAGATTCCGGAAGGCTTTGGCGAACCAGCAATGGGTCCTATTGCCACCGGGATGGGACTGATCCTGTTCTATTACCTGGAAGATGAAACGGGTTCGCGCAGTCTCGAGGAGCTGCGCACGATTCAGGACTGGCTGGTCAAATTTCACCTGCAGACCGTGCCAGGTGTGACCGAGGTGCTGGGTATCGGCGGTCACGAAAGACAGTACCACGTTGTCGTCGATCCGAATTCATTGCTGCGCTACGGGATCACGCTTGAGGAAGTTATCGAGCGCATCGAGGCCAACAACCTCAACGTTGGCGCTCAGTTCATCGAGAAAGACGCCGAGGAATACGTCGTGCGTTCGGTAGGTCTGGCGTCGACGATCGAGGACATCCAGAGCATTGTCGTCAAAGCCAACGACGGTACACCAATTTTTCTGAACCAGCTGGCTGAAGTGCGCATTGGCGGGGCGACTCGTCGCGGTGTGCAGACGCGGGACGGTGTTGGTGAGGTAGTTGCCGGCATGGTAGTCAAGCTCTTGGGAGCCAATTCGTCCACGGTGATCGAGCGAGTCGAGGCGAAGATGGTGGAGATCAACCGCATCTTGCCTGAAGGGATCCGGTTGGTCCCTTACTATGAGCAGAAAACCCTTGTTGCGGCCTGTGTAGCCACCGTGATGGATGCTCTGGTCGAAGGCATCGTCCTGGTAACGCTGGTATTGCTGGTGTTCATGGGCAGCTTGCGCCCCAGTGTGGTTGTAGCGCTGGCCATCCCGTTCTCCCTGTTCTTCGCGACGCTCGGCATGCACTATTTCGGCCTGTCGGCCAACCTCATGTCGCTGGGCGGATTGGCCATCGCCATCGGGATGATGGTGGATGGTACTATCGTCATCGTCGAAAACGTCGATCGCATGCTGCGGGCGAGTTCAAGCGCACAATCGCGCCTCGAAACGGTAACGGCGGCATGCGTCGAAGTCGGAAGGCCGATCGCCTTCGCCATCATCATCATCATCATGGTTTTCCTGCCGCTGTTCACTCTCGAGGGTGTGGAGGGGAAGACTTTTCGGCCTCTGGCCTACACGGTGGCGATGGCGATGATGGGATCCCTGATCTTCGCACTGTTCGCGGCCCCGGTGCTATCCTATTTGCTGTTGCGCGTGCCCAAGCGCCAGTCGGCGCCCGAGCGCCGGACAGAAGAGGGCGTGGATGCAGGGGAGGGCCTCATCGTTCAGTGGGTACTATCCCTGTATAGACCTCTACTCCGTCACTTTGTCGCTCATCGATCACGGGCTTTGGGTCTTGCCGCCAGCCTCGTCGTACTGGGAGCTGTTCTCTTTCCGCGCCTGGGATCGGAGTTTACTCCAGCACTACAGGAGGGGACCCTAGTGCTGCGCCTGACGATGGCTCCGTCCATCTCGCTGACGGAGAGCACTCGCCTCACTCTGCTGGTCGAACAGCGAATCATGCGGATTGCCGAAGTGACAGGGGTGGTCTCGCGCATAGGCCGAGGTGAGGTTGGGGCGCATACCGATCCGATCAACAGTGCCGAGATGTACATCCTGCTCAAACCGAAGGAGGAGTGGCGTGCGGCCGAAACACAGGAAGAGCTGCAGCACGTCATTCGCGATGAGCTCGGCGACATCCCGGGTGCTTCGACGAGTTTCACCCAACCCATCGCCATGGCCGTTGACGAGCTGCTGGAAGGGGTACGCGCCGAACTGGCCATCAAGCTCTTTGGCGACGATCTCGATGTGCTCAAGGAGAAGGCCGACGAGATCGCCCGGGTCGTGGGCACGGTGGCCGGAGCCGCCGACGTCCAGGTCGATCAGGTCAGCGGCACGCCCCAACTGCTGATCCGAATCGACCGTCAGGCGATAGCCCGCTACGGCATCAATGTCGCCGACGTTCAACACGTGATTCGTGCGGCTGTGGGTGGTGAAACGGTCGGTCAGGTATTCGAGGGGATCCGTCGCTTTGACATTATAGTGCGCTTCGCACCCGAATACCGCGACACACCTGAGGCCATCGCCCAACTGCTGGTACAATCGCCGGAGGGGGTCCAGGTGCCGCTTGTGCAGTTGGCTCGCATCGAAGAAGTGGTCGGGCCTCGACAGATCACCCGCGAGAAGGGTCAGCGCTTCATCACGATCCAGTGCAACGTCACGGACCGCGACATTGGCAGTTTTGTGGATGAAGCCCGCGGAGCCATCGACGAGGGAGTCAATCTGCCGCCGGGTTATCTGGTGACCTGGGGTGGTCAGTTTCGGTTGCAGCAGGAAGCTAACAAGAGATTGGCCGTGGTTGTTCCGTTAACTCTGTTTGCCCTCTTCCTGCTGCTGTTCGCCAGTTTCAACTCACTCAAGAACGCCGCGCTCATTCTGTTGAACATCCCGCTGGCGCTGGTGGGCGGTATCGTGGCGCTCTGGCTGAGTGGGCAAAACCTGTCGGTGCCGGCCTCCGTTGGTTTTATCGCGCTGTTTGGAGTGGCCGTCCTCAATGGAGTGGTCCTGGTGTCTTACATCAACCAGCTGCGCGGCGAGGGTCTCGGCTTGGAGGAGGCGGCAGCTAGGGGGGCCGAGCGGAGGTTGCGGCCGGTACTGATGACGGCGCTGGTGGCCAGTCTGGGGTTGATTCCGCTGCTGCTCGCCACTGGCGTGGGCTCGGAGGTCCAGCGTCCGCTAGCTACGGTGGTTATTGGTGGACTGGTGACTTCGACGATGTTGACCCTGTTGGTGCTGCCGGCGCTCTACAAATGGTTTGCAGGGGAGACTGATGCAGCTGCGACCGCCTGAGCGCTAACGCATGAGGAGCTAACTCCAATCGGGGAGCGTCATAGTGAATACGAGCAGTGAAGCAAATGCGGGTTGAGAGTGTGGCTATCAAAGGCCTATTCGAGCAAGCCGTGGAGGCGGGCTTCGGATTTAGCGTTCCAGCCACTTAGAATTTCGTCAACGCGAAAATCTGAATCGAGTATGAAGGTGATGGGAACGACCAGTCGATCACCAGAGTAAAGCAGCTCGAGGCCGCTCTCGTCGGTGGTATAGGAGGGGTAGGAGATGCCGATTCGCTTCAGATAAGACGGGATCTTGCGTCGAGTTTCTGCGAAATCGACGCTGATGCCGATCAGGTCCACCCCGGCGGCCTGTAGCTTGGGGTAGAGCTTCTCCAACTGCGGCATCTCTACACGGCAGGGGACACACCATGTCGCCCACAGGTTGACGACGAGGGGCCGGCCGGAGGAAGGGGACAGGTCGCTCAATTCCAGCTTGGTGCCCTGCAGGTCGGTGAGCGTCAGTGACGGGAACGGTTCCCCAGGTTGTGGTCCGAGAGCCTGATGAACCAGCGCATCCGCAGCCAGCGGGTCGGGCAGCGAAAAACGGCGCTCCTGCAGGTATTCGAGTGCGGCGCCTTCTCGGACCAGAACCGACGAACCGGCCGCAACCGCTCCGAATCGTTGCGTGAGGCCGGATGGCCAGTGCACCTCCAGCCACTGGGCGCTCTCGTCATCGCCGAGACCGAACAGCAATCTCGGATCGCTCTGCGAGACGAAGCCACTGCCGCCGGCCTTGATGCGTGCGAGCACTCCCTGTGAAGTCTTTACCCGCACCTGCGCACCATAGGCGTCGTGCCCGCTGTCGCGACCGTCCAGGGTGACCCGCAGGAAACCACGGTGCTGACCGACATCGTTGCGGAACAGATGGTGGGCCTGTCCCTGCAGGCTGGTCAGGAAGATGTCGCTGTCGCCGTCGTTGTCGAAATCAGCATAGGCCGCGCCGCGCCCGTCGCTAACCGCGTCTACCCCAGAAAGGCCTGAGATGTCGACGAACCGGTTGCCACGGTCGTTGAGATAGAGCTTGTCTCGTTCGAACCCGCTGAACGAGAAGCCATCCTCCAGGATCCTGGCCATGTGGTCATTCTGGTACTCCGGGTTGCCGGCAGCTTCCAGTTCAACTGACGACGCCAGCACGTGGCGCCAGAACAGGCTTCACGTGTCCTTGAGCGATTTACCCGAGACGAAGCCGTTGGGACTGTGAATGTCCAGCCAGCCGTCATTGTCGAAGTCGACGAAGCCCCCGCCCCAGGCCCAACCGCCCGAGAACGGCCCCAGGTCGGCGCTCACATCCTCAAAGTGACCCCCACCCAGATTGCGAAAGACACTGTTGCCGGCAGCCAGCTTGTTGAGGACACGAGTCTGATCGAGTTGAACGGCGCGGTCTGGGAACAAGCGTTTGAGGATCCGGTTGCCGGCTGTCGACGACATGTTGGTCACGTGCAGGTCCAGTAGTCCGTCGTTGTCAAAATCGCCAACGGAGACACCCATGCCGTTGCCAGGATCCAGCATGCCGGCGGCGGTGGCGGCATCCTCGAAGTGATCTCCTCGGTTGAGGTAGAGGGCGTTCTCGCCAAAGTCGTTGGCCAGGTAGAGATCCTGACGGCCGTCCTGGTTGAGGTCGACGAAGTGGGCGGCGTAGGACCAACGGCGATCCGCCACTCCCCAGGCGGCGCCTTGCTCAGTGAAGCTACCATCGCCGCGATTGACGAACAGCAGATTGGGTGTGCCGTTGGTGGCCCGCGACCAGGAGTTGGGCATGACGCGACCATAGCGATTGTAGGAGGCCACATGAATGTCAGGGTAGCCGTCGCCGTTGATGTCCGCGGCACTGGCGCTGAATCCCTGTGCTGGCAGGTCGACGCCGGCCTTGGCCGAGGCATCGACGAAGCCGAGCGCGCCGTCCGGTACCAGCCTATTCTCGAACAGCATCTGGTCTCCCGGTGCAGCCAGGAACAGATCGCTGTCACCGTCGTTGTCGTGATCGACGAACAACGCTCCGGAGGCGTTGAGGGTGATGGCGAGGCCGACGGCGCGGGCGCGATTCTCAAAACGACCGTCACCCAGATTCATGTAGAGGAAGTTCTGCCCCTGGCTGGTGGTGAAGGCGTCCAGCAAGCCGTCACCGTCGACGTCGGCGACGGCTATGCCATGGGCGACGAAACCGGGATTGCCAGCAGAGCCGAACAGCGGCAATTCATGGTAGACACCCGCGGGTACGGACACTTCACTGAACAAGTCGGTCAATGCCACGCGGGCGTGGAAGGATGAGAAGGTGAACTCCTCTATCGACCAGTTGTCCTCTGGGAGGACGGCGTTCAGGTGCGCTTTGGCTTCAATCCAGATGCGCTCGCCGTCATCGGTGCGACCGACGATGGAGAAATAGATGGAAGCATCGGCACGGACCTCCAACCCAGGTTGGAAATGGGCCTGCTTGACCTGGAAACGGACGTCCTCGATCCCCCCGAGTCCGTCGAGGTAGACATGCCAGCTGTTGAGGAAGCCGTCGGTACCCGTGACTTCCCGGGGCCAGGGCGAATCGACTTGCGCGATCCACTTGATCGCCGGCACGCGGCTTCCTCCAACCGACGGCCAGGGGGTCGCTGTGAGGTTCTCGCTGAAATGGCCGGCCAGCGCCGCGGCATTACGGTTTCGCACGGCGAGGGAAAGATCATGCAGCTGGTTGGCCAGGGACTCAGTCCAGTCTTCGACCTGCTCGACCCGTTCCTGGTCCACCTGTCTCGCATCGGCCACGGCTCGGTGGCCCAGAGACAAACAAAACAAGAGTGCCGCAACAACAACCATGCCCGCAAAATGGCGAGTCTCAGACGATGAAATCGCTGCGCTCACTTTGGCTGTCTCACTCCTCGCGCTTCAGTCGACACGGGCACGTCACTTGAGTTGCTATCCGGTTTGGGGTTTAACACACACACGTGTACTCTATGTAGAACAAACTGTCGTAGCTGGTGGGCCCGGTCAATCTGAAGATGGCCAGGCCTACTGTCTGAAACCAAGCAGGGACTCTTTGGAACCCACATTCGAACGCAACCGATCCGTGGCCCTATGGCTGCTGTTCGTCAGCTGCACCGTCGTCGGCATGATCGCCCTCGGCGGTTGGGTGCGTCTGACGGGGTCAGGTCTGTCGATGGTGGACTGGCACGTCGTCACCGGGGTCGTACCGCCTCTGAGCGAGGCCGACTGGGACCAGACGTTCAGTGATTACCAGAAGACCCCCGAGTACAAGAAGATTAACGTCGGTATGACGATGGATGAGTACCGCTCCATCTACTACCGTGAATACATCCATCGCATCGCTGGACGGCTCGCAGGGCTCGGCGTGGCGCTGCCGTTGCTGCTGTTTCTGGTACGAGGCACCATTCCGTGGCGCCGATCCGCTCCATACCTGGGCATCGGTATGCTTTTCGCCTTCCAGGGACTGATGGGCTGGCTGATGGTGCAGAGCGGTCTGGTTGACATGCCGCATGTCAGTCATATCCGCTTGACCCTACATCTGATGCTGGCTATCGCGCTGCTTGGGGGGTGCCTGTGGCTCGCGCTTGACCATGGGATGAAGGCTCTGCCCCCGGCTACCGCGGTAGCTTCTCCCTCAACGGTGAAGCTGTCCTTCGCTCTGCTTCTGGCCGTGTGCCTGCAGATAGCTCTCGGTGGGCTGATGGCTGGACTCAAGGCCGGATATGTGTCCGCGACGTTTCCCCAGATCCGAGGGCAGTGGGTGCCGGACGGCCTCTGGGCGTTGCGCCCGTGGTTGAGCAATCTGTTCTCGAACGCACTGACCGTGCACTTTGAGCATCGCTGGTTTGCCTTCGCCATCCTGATCCTTGGAGTGCTGCTGTGGAGACAGGTACGCCGCGAAGGAACATCACTGCTGCCGGCCTGTACGGGATTGTTTGTGGCCATATGTTGCGGCCAGATCTTGCTGGGCATCGCCACCATTGCCTGGGGGGTACCGATCGCTACCGCCCTGGTGCATCAGCTGGCCGGGCTCTCGCTGTTCGGACTTGCCTTATTCATCTATCAGCGCGCGCGCAGATCCCAATCCAAATAGCCGATTCGGCTGAGATTGCTGGCTCACGGTCAGACCGGGCGACAGAGCTACTGGAACGCTACGGTATCTACTCCTGATCGCCAGCCGTGAGTATATTGCCTGACGCAGTCACATCCCGGGCAACTTGCACACACTCCTATTGGCGCTCGCGCCGCAGATTCAGCATGACCTCAATCGTACAAAGTAACCCCACCGTGACGGTACGCATCCCCCGCGTCGAGCACGATTTCGTTGAGGAGATCGCGCAGCGATACCGTCTCACTCATCAGGAACTGCGTCAGCTCAACGAAGCAGCACTGGATCTGACGATGTGGGACGAGGGCGCGCTGTCACAGTGGTGGGTGGACGCAGAGGCCGCCACTACTCCTACCGCCGACGCGCGAACCCGTAAGAAGCAGTTGTTCCAGCGACTGCAAGCGCACATGTCGACGCTGCGGTCACGACCGAAGACGTTCTCTCCCGAAGGCTTGCCCAGACGTGCCAAACAAAAACTGCACCGGGTGACGAAGGAGTCAGACAAGAGTATCATCGGGATGTGTCCTGTGGCCTCGGAGGAAACCGTTTGTTGCAACCTGCGCACTATCGACGCCGTTGAGAACTGCGGTATGGGTTGCAGCTACTGTGCGGTCCAGACCTTCTACGGCGACCAGGTCGTCTTCGACGCCAACCTGAAAGAGAAGTTGCAGGCCATCGAGCTGGAGGAGGACCGCTTCTACCACATCGGTACGGGCCAGTCCTCGGATGCGCTGATGTGGGGGAACCAGAACGGCATGCTCGACGACTTGTGTGACTTCGCGAGGGCGCACGAAAACGTCCTATTGGAGTTCAAGTCCAAGTCGAAGAACGTCGCCTACTTCCTCAAGCACCGGACGCCGCGAAACGTGGTCCTCAGCTGGTCCCTGAACACACCGACCATCATCCACAATGAAGAGCACTTTTCGGCCGACCTGCCGCAGCGTTTGGCCGCGGCGCGGCAGGTTGCCGATCGCGGAATCAAGGTGGCCTTCCACTTTCATCCGATCGTGCACTACGATTGCTGGCGTGACGACTACGCCGAGCTTGCGCACCAGGTCACGGAGCAGTTCGGTCCCTCCGAAGTCCTCTTTGTCTCGTTCGGTTCGGTCACCTTCATTAAGCCGGTCATGAAAGCGATACGCCAACGCGCCACGGCCACGAAGATGCTGCAGATGGAAATGGTGCCCGGCGCCAAGGGCAAGCTGTCTTATCCCGACGAACTCAAGGCGGAAATGTTCGGGCTCATGTACGAATCCTTCGAACAATGGCAAGACAGCGGGCATGACAGCGGGCATGACAGCGTATTCTTCTACTTGTGCATGGAGCAAGCCCACTTGTGGCATTCGACGTTCGGTTTCGCCTATGAGACCAACGAGGCCTTCGAGGTTGAGTTCGGCCGCCGCGTCCGCGAGAAGTGGGACTAGCTCGGCATTGGATACGCCTCTAGACCCCACCAGATTGATCTATCTGTCCCGCCAGGATGTCGAGGCGGTTGGTTTGCCGATGACTGCTGTCATAGAAGCCCTCCAGCGCATGTTCGTCGACAAGGGAACCGGCCGCGTGGAGATGCCACCGAAACCGGGCATCCACACCCGAGAGGACGCCTTCATCCATGCCATGCCGGCCTACATTCCCGCTCTCGAAGCGGCGGGTATCAAGTGGATCTCGGGCTACCCTGGCAATCAGCAAAAGGGCCTGCCTTATATCACCGGTCTGCTGATCCTCAACGATCCGGAGACCGGCATACCTCTCGCCGTCATGGACGCTACCTGGATCACGGCTCAGCGCACGGGCGCGGCCACCGCACTGGCGGCGCGCTATCTGGCACGCCGTGACAGCGCCCGCGTCGGCATCATCGCCTGTGGTGTACAGGGCCGAAGCAATCTGCAGGCCCTGGCATGTGAATTCGAGCTCGAGCGGGCAGCGGTGTTCGATCTGCAAACACCCATCGCCGAGCGTTTCGCCCGAGACATGTCTGTTGCACTGGAGCTGGAGATCGATGTGGTATCACACCCGCGCGACGCCGTCGCCAGCATGGACCTCGTCGTCACCAGCGGGCCAATCTTAAAAAACCCTTCACCCGTCATCGAGGCCGATTGGCTGGAGCCTGGTGCCTTCGCCTGTCCTGTCGACTTTGACTCGTACTGGCAGGGCAGCGCCCTGCGTCAGGCTGACAAGCTGGCGACCGACGACGTCGAACAAATGGGGTACTACCGTCAGGCTGGGTATTTCGGCGACACGCCCGATCCATACGCCGACCTCGGCGAGATCGTCGCCGGCACCAAGCCGGGGCGTGAGAGTGAAGCCGAGCGGACTATCTGTATCAACCTCGGGATTGCACTCGAGGACATCGCCACAGCGATAGAGATCTACCGACGGGCGTTAAAGGCAGGGATCGGTACGGAGTTGCCGCTGTAGTCGAGACCCAGCGCTTAGCATCTGACCAGATGCGAACCAAGTCCTCCCGATGAGCGGTGGTCAGGGTCTTCCCAGATCGAAGTAATTGCGATAGCCAGCCAGCACCAGCAATAGGCGACTTGGTGTGCTGTGGCTGTCCCGCTATTCACCTTCTTCAGCTTCGGTGATATCCAGCACCCAGCAATAAGCGGCTACCGTTGATGGCAACCCCAGGGTTCCCGCGCTAAGGGCCACGACCTGCTCGATTTCTTGTTGAGAAACGCCCATGCCCAGGGCTTTGCGCACACTGGAATGGACGGCGCCTTCGCGCAGGGCTCCAACGGCAACGCCCAGCTTTATGAGGCGACGGGTGCGCTCATCAATGGGACCATCCTCGCCAGCTTCGGCGATACAATTCCAGGCGTCGCCGAGCCTCGGAAAACGCTCGATAAACTTGCGGTACATGGTAGGTGGTTTTTCAGCAGGGTCCTTCATCGTGAGCTCCTCTCGGATGTGGGTGGATCGCTGGATCCTGGCGAACTAGATCCGCTTCGGTCAAAAATTGGCGGGATCTGAATTCGGACATTAACATATAAAACGCTCTGGCGACCATGTGGAGCACTTTCGATCACCAGCCCTTGGCGTGCTCATCTCCGTGATGAAATCAAGTGCGCCTTTCCCGACCAGGTTGCAAAAGTGGGCACCGCAATTGTCCCCACGCGAACGAGACTCGAGTTTCCATCTTCGATCCGGCTCGTGGCGGGTTGGACGCGGCCATAATCATAGCCGACAGCTATTCGAGAATGAGGTTAATACGCCAGTGAAGCCCGATCTGGAAATATCAAGAGGAGCAAAGCTCAGACCGATTGTAGAGGTCGCCAGCGACATGGGGTTGTCTTCGACGGATCTCGATCTGTACGGGCAGACGAAGGCCAAAATCCATCTCGATGCCTCCGCGGCGAGTGGTCCAAGGGCCGACGGGTCGAAGTATGTCGTCGTCACCGCTGTCACCCCCACTAGGTTGGGCGAAGGCAAGACACTCACCACGATTGGGTTGAGCCAGGCGTTGCGTGTGATCGGCAAGAGCTCGATCGCTGCAATCCGTCAACCGTCTCTCGGTCCGACCTTCGGGATCAAGGGAGGTGGGGCCGGTGGTGGGTATTCGCAGGTCGTGCCGATGGACGATTTGAACCTGCATCTGACCGGTGATCTTCACGCGGTCAGCGCCGCACACAATCTCCTGGCCGCCGCCGTCGATGCCAGACTGTATCACGAAGAACGGTCCAGCGACAAACGGCTGGGGAGGCAGGGACTGAAGCGTCTCGATCTCGATCCGGATAACATCACCTGGGGTCGGGTGGTTGATATGAACGATCGTGCGCTGCGGGACATCGTCGTCAGCAACGGCAAAGACGGAGTGACTCGCAACAGCTGTTTTGATATCACGGCGGCCTCGGAGGTAATGGCTATTTTCGCTCTGGCCACCGACCTCAAAGATCTGCGGCAACGACTGGGACGAATCGTGGTCGGATTGAGCCGTTCCGGTGAGCCAGTCACAGCAGATGAACTGGGGGCTGCCGGGGCAATGGCCGTTCTGCTCAAGGATGCCCTGATGCCCAATCTCATGCAGACTCTCGAAGGCGGCCCAGCACTCGTGCATGCAGGCCCCTTCGCCAATATCGCGCATGGAAACAGCTCCATTGTCGCCGACAAGATCGGTCTGAGTTTGCTCGGTGACGACGGCTATCTGGTGACGGAGTCCGGCTTCGGCTCCGATTGCGGTTTTGAGAAATTCTGTGATGTGAAGTGCCGCTACTCGGGACTCCAACCTGACTGCGTCGTCATCGTCGCCACGGTAAGGGCGCTGAAAGTTCACGGTGGCGGTCCCTTACCTGGCGGCAAGAAAGCCGCGGCCGTGGATGTGTCTGAGGGCATGAAGCATCTGCGCAACGGCTTGGGCAACCTGCAAGCCCACATAGGTATCGTCCGTCAATTCGGTTTACCAGCCGTCGTTGCCGTCAACCGATTTACCGGAGACACGGATGAGGAAATCGCGATTGTCGTGGAAGGGGCTACCGAGGCGGGTGCGGTGACTGCCTGCTCATGCCAGATGTGGGATCAAGGCGGAGAGGGCGGCAGGGAGCTGGCGGAGGCCGTAACCACGGCGTGCGAGAGCACGGCCCACAACTTTCAATTTCTCTACCCTCTGGAAGACTCAATTACTGACAAGATCACCACGATTGCTACACGCATCTACGGCGCTTCCGATGTCGAGCTCAGTCCGCTGGCCCAGGAACGAGTTGAACACTACACGCGATTGGGTTATGCCGGTCTACCGTTGATCATGGCAAAGACGCATCTGTCGCTGTCTCACGACCCGGAACTGCGAGGAGTCCCCAAGGGATTCACCATGCCAGTACGTGACCTGCGTTTGTCAGCAGGAGCTGGCTTCCTCTATGCACTCTGCGGTGAGATTTTCACGATGCCGGGGTTGCCTTCGTTGCCAGGCTTCATGAAAGTCGATCTCGACGACGATGGCCTGGTGGTGGGACTCAGTTGATTTTCGGCGACCTTGGACATGGATTAGATTTGCGCTAGAGTAGCTCTACGCATCGTGCGGCGGACTGGGAGGCTCTCGCTTTCACGGATATGCGAAACAATCTTGCAGTCCGCTATTTGGAGGTGACAGTGCGGGGTAACCTATCTGAGTTGGTGCAGGCGATGGACCAGCGGTCATGAAAAAAGAAACATGGGTCATATGCGCCCAGGTCGCCTTGCTGGCACTCGTCCTCTATGTCTTTCTCGTCAGCATCGGTCTACTCGGTGCGGCCTTCAAGCTCTTTGGCAAGGACTTCGCCCAGCAGGTCATCCAGACAACGGCCAATCCCCTCGTCGGTCTCTTCGCCGGGACTCTCGCCACCACATTGGTACAGAGCTCCTCGACGACGACATCCATCGTCGTGGGCATGGTCGCAGCTGGCGCGCTGACGATCGAAACGGCCATTCCCGTCATCATGGGGGCCAATATCGGGACCAGTGTCACCAACACCCTGGTCTCAATGGGGCACATCACCAGGAAGGTGGAGTTCAAGCGTGCTCTGGCCGGGGCCACGGTGCACGATTTCTTCAATCTGCTGGCGGTGGTCGTGTTGCTGCCGCTGGAAATCGCCTACGGGTATTTGCGGTTGTTTGCAACGGCTGCCGCCGATGCCTTCGTCGGTTTCGGCGGGATGAAGTTGTCGAGTCCGCTCAAAGCCATCGTCAAGCCAGCTGTCGGACTGATCAAGAGCGGGTTGGGCGAGAACGCGATTTTGTGTCTGATCGTGGCAATCGTCCTCATGTACCTGTCGCTGAAGTTCCTCGTCGACCTGGCCAAGGGTATTGTCATCCAGCGCTCAGGTCGGTTCCTCAATCGCTATCTGTTCGGCGCGCCGATGGTTGCCATGGCCTTCGGGGTGGTGATGACGGTGTTGGTGCAGAGCAGTTCCATCACTACGTCCTTGATCATACCATTGGTCGGGGCGGGCATCCTGACCCTGGAGCAGGTGTTCCCTTTCACGCTTGGGGCCAACATCGGTACCACCGTCACTGCCATGCTCGCATCGCTGGCCACGGGTAACATCGCCGCCATCACCGTCGCCTTTGCCCACTTGTTTTTCAACCTCGCCGGGATTGCCTTCGTCTATCCATTTGCCCCGATTCGGCGGATCCCGATACGGCTGGCACGTGGTCTGGCCGAGCTCACGAGTCGTTCGCGGGTATACGCCTTCGTGTATGTTGGCCTCGTGTTCTACGCCCTGCCCCTGACCCTGATCTACTTCTGGAGATAACGCCGTGTTCAAGGAAATTATCGATACGAACAAACGGACAAGCCTGTTATACGACGCGCTGCAAGAGGCGCTCAAGATGATGGAGGAAGGGGAGCGCATGGTCGCCGCATCCTGCGAGTCACTGGTGAAGGACGAGCCACCTCAATTGGATGTGGCTCGCAGCGATCGTGACATCAACGCCAGCGAACGGCTCGTGCGCCGTATGATCTTCCAGCACCTGACGCTCAATCCGCAACAGGATCTGCCGGCCAGTCTCGCTCTGATTACGGTCATCTACGACATGGAGCGTATCGGAGACTACGCCAAGAGCCTGCTTGAGCTGCGCGGTTCGGGAATGGTCTTACAGGAAGGCGGTGCTGACACGGAAGGGTTTTGCTCGTTGCGGGAGATGATCAGCCCGCTTTTCGCCAAGACCTGCACAGCTTTTGTGGAAAGTGACGCAGGACTGGCCAGGGAAGTGATGGCCGTGCACGAACAGGTTAAGACTCGAGTCGATGAACTTACCGCTAGCGCCTCGGAGGCCATTCAGAAGGGCCAGATGACACCGCTGTTTCCGCTCGCCGTCCGGTTCCTGCGGCGGGTGAGCGCTCATCTGTCGAATGTGGCTTCAAGTGTCGTCAACCCGCTCGATCAGATCGCCAGCAAGGCCACCAGCGAATGAGGGATGTGACTCAGCGTTGTCCCGTCGAGCCGAAACCACCACTGCTGCGTGCCGAGTCCGCGAGTTCTTCAACTTCGACGAGTTGAGCCCGGGTGACCGGAGCGAAAATGATCTGGGCTATGCGGTCCCCCGGTTCCAACGTCTGCGTCGTCGCTGAGGTGTTGATGAGGATGACTCCCACGTCTCCGCGATAGTCGGCGTCGATGGTGCCGGGCGCGTTCAGGACAGTGAGGCCCTGCTTGAGTGCCAGGCCGCTGCGCGGACGCACCTGGCCTTCGTAACCAGGCGGTATTTCCATCCGCATTCCAGTGGGCACCAGAGCACGCTCTCCCGGATTGAGGGTCAGCGCTTCATCGAGGTGTGCTCGCAAGTCCATGCCGGCGCTGTGTGCGGTCTCATGCTGGGGCAGCGCATTGGAGCCTTCACGGATCACCCGAACCGTGATTTCGGGCGTGTCGCTCACGTGGAGGTCATTTCCCGGTTCGCGCCGTGCTCGGTGTGCCAGCGGTTGCTCAGTTCGCGCACGTAGGTGGCAGCCAGGACGTAGAACGTGGTGGCGAAGGCGCTGAACACGGCAGCGATGAAGACGATGAGCAGTCGCCGGGGTCGTGCTTTCTTCTCGGGGACGATGGCTATGTCCAGCACCTGAATCGTGCTGACTATGTTTTCCTGCTCGATCAACGCTTCCGCCTTCTGCTCCAGCAATAGCTTCATCAGGGCGCTCTGAACGATGACGTCCTTCTCGATGTGGGCGTACTGCTGCGCCGTTTTCGGGATCTGCCGCAGGGGCAGGAACAGGTTTTCCTCAAGATGCAGCAAGGGAGTAACGCCATCCACTCGACGCTCGCCATCTCGAAGGTACTTGAGTCCCTCCTGACGCATAACACTCTCCTGCTCCAGGCGCAGGACTTCCGGGTGTCTGGGCGAGAACCCGGAGCGCAACAGGCCCTCTTTCTCGATCTCCAGCTCCATCGCCGCCATCTGCATTTCCGCGGAAGCGCGAATCACTGCTCGCGCCTGCTCCGTGATCGAGATGGCGTTGTGGTCTTCCTGAAACCGCTGCAACCGCACCATGGCAGAATCGAGTTTGATGCCTTCATTGTCCTCGAGCAATTCGATGAACCCCAGTCGCTCCCTGGCGGTCGAGCGCGACAGCTCCTGGTTGGTACTGTCCAACATGATCACATAGCGATTGGCCATCGTCGCCGACTTCTCGGGATCCTGGTCGAATACGGAGATCAGGATGGTACCCTCTTCGCTCTTGCCTATATCCGTTTTCGATTCGAGGACATCGATGGCGTCCGTCATCAATTCCGCTTCATACGCCTCCATCAGGTCGAACTGCCTAACCATGCGGCGCCGCAGGGTTGGGCTCTTGAGGATGGCGATGAAAATGTCCGCCGGCGTCCCTTTTTCGCCGAGCTTCAGCGACGGAATCGGCAGATCCGCCAAAAGATCAGCGAAGCCGAATCCTTTCTTTTGATCCTTGGGCGGCAACAATTGGACAGTCGCTTCGTATTCGTTTGGCAGGAACAGGGTGACCACAGCAGCCAACAGACAGACGATCAAGGTACCGCCGATGATCCGTCGCTTCCCCGCATTGAGCGCGGCTATCAGATCCAGAACGTCGATTTTGGGTTCGTTCATATTGAGAAAACTCCCTAGAAGGCCCTGACAAGAACTACCAGCGTGAGGGTCTGGGCGATGACGGTCATCGTCTCCCGAGTAAGCCTCCACCAATCCCGGTATTCATTCTCCGGCACCCAGATTTCGTCACCGGGCTCGACGACCCGGTCCATGTCCAGGTCTTCCCTCTGCCCGGTGCGGGCGCTGATCAAGCGTCCCAATCCTTTATTGGCTCGGAATGAGTACCCACCTGCCTGTTCCAGGTAGAATCCCGCCGTGCGACCCTCTTCGTAGTCAATCAGACCCGGTTTGTTGAATTGTCCGCTCACGTTTACGGTCAGCCGCCTCTCGGGTATGAGGATGGCGTCGCCTCCCTCCAGCACGATGTTCTGCGATTCGTCGCCTTCCATGAGCCTGTCGAAATCAAGAGCGATACGCCCGCGCTCCGAGCGTGCCTTGGTCTTCAGGTAGGCCCTTTCCTCCGGGTTCAAGCTACCGCCGGTGCGTTGCAGTTGGTATAGACGTTGGAGTTCGGGGTCCGCCAGCCCTCGGAGCTTGACGCGGATGACCTTGGCATCCTTGAGCGAGGCTCGTTCTGCGAGTCCTCCCGCCAGCTCTATGATGTCGAGGAGGCGGGTTTCGCCCCGATAGATGCGGTAGCGGCCCCGGTACTTGATCTCGCCGTGGATCGACACGTTCGGGGACATGTTCCACTCTGAGCGAGTCCGCAGAAAGACCATGTCATCCGGTTCGAGGGGGATGTCGTGGAGATCGTCTATCATGTAGTACTTCTCCGATCCCGGCTCTTGAGGCTGCAGCAATGGGATCACCAGTGTCGTCTTGCCGTCTCCCTCAAATCTCCACAGTTCAGCGTGGTCGAGGGGTATGGTCCCGTTCTGTCCCGCTGCCAGAATCACCAGATCGCTGACGGTATCGCCCCTTCTGTATTCTTTGGCACCCTCTTCATTCACGGCACCATAGATGTAGACGGATTCGATGCGATACGGCACATGAACCCGATCCCCCATGCGAACGTAGGGATTGTGCTTCAGCTCACCCGTATAGTTGAACATCTGCAAGTCGATGACTTCCGTCGTGCCGTCCTCGTGGATGATTCGGACGGCTCTGCGCGCGGTGGGTTGGGATTGGCCACGATGCGCGCGCGTGATCTTTCGACCGCCGAGGGTCTCTTCGATCGTTCCGCGCAGGTCGTCGCTGAAACCACCACCGAATTCGATCAGATCCGACACCCTTGTCATCGGGTGCACGACATGGCCCCCTTCGGTGGCCACCGCTCCAGTGAGGTAGACGGTGAAGAACCTCATGCTGATCAGTGTCAGGGTTATCTCGACCCCAGGATACTGGTCGCGCTGCGCAGCAGTGATGATCTTGTGCCTGATGTCAGCGAGTGACTGGTTGGCGACGTGAAACGATCCAATAGTCGGAACTAGCGCGAAACCCTCGGGATTGACCTCGAAGGGAACTGCCTGATCGAATTCGCCCCAGATATAGAGCTGAAGCTGGTCGCCCGGGCCGATGATATAGGTCTCAGGATCGATCTGGCGGTCCTGACTGATGCGCAAGCGTTCCCGTTCCTCACCCTTGGGCAACCGAATTCTCGCCCCGGGGCCCTCCTCTTCCGGGCCGATGACTTCCTCGGTCTGACGACTGCGCAGTTCCTCCTCCTCTTCTTCGCTCTCCGCGAGCAGTTCCTCCAGATCCTGGGCGGAGACCGCGCACGGGAAGAGGATGAGGAACGACAGAAGGGACACTCCTAGCCAACTAAGTTTCCACCGGGTCATACGGTTTCTCCCATGGAGCAATACTCAGGGTTGATCAATCGTGTATTCAGCGGTTCTTGTACTGGCGTTCGTAGTATTGTCGATACTCTTCACTCGCCTTAATCTGTCTCCACCACCCCTCATTGGCCACGTACCAGTCTATGGTCTGATTCATGGCGGCCTCGAAATCGTGTTCGGGAGCCCACCCCAGGGCGCCGACCTTGCTCGAATCCAGGGCGTATCGTTGATCGTGACCGGCGCGATCCTTGACGAACTGGATCAGGCTCTCCGGCTTGCCGAGCCGTTGCAGGATGGCGCGGGCTACGTCGATGCCGGTGGCATCATTCTCACCGCCGATGTTGTACACCTCGCCGATGACTCCACCATGCAGAACAAGATCGATGGCGGAGCAGTGATCGTTGACGAGCAGGTGATCACGCACCTGCATGCCGTCGCCGTACACCGGCAAGGACTCGTCGTCGATGGCATTGGCGATGTACAACGGAACTCGCTTTTCCGGGTACTGGAACGGTCCGATGTTGTTCGAGGCTCGCGTGATCAGGGTTGGCAGATCGTGCGTAATGTGGTAGGCGCGCACCAGTAGTTCGGCGCTGGCCTTGCTGGCTGAATACGGGTTGCGTGGTTCCAGCGGGCTCGACTCCGTCCACGCTCCCTCTTCGACACTGCCGTAGACCTCGTCCGTACTGATCTGAAGAAAACGCTCTACTTCATGAAGCCGGGCACATTCCAGCAAGACATAGGTGCCGTACACGTCTGTCTGGACGAACTCGGCACCGCCCATGATGCTGCGGTCTACATGGCTCTCGGCGGCGAAGTTGACGACGAAGTCACTCTCCCGGACCAGCGGGTCGACGGTTTTCTGGTCACAGATATCGCCGTGGACGAAGCGGTAGCGAGGGTCCTCAGCAAGGTCTGCCAGGTTGGCGGGATTCCCGGCGTAGGTGAGCTTGTCCAGGTTGACGACGCGGTAGTCCTCGTAACAGGTCATCACATGACGGACGAAGTTGCTGCCGATGAAACCGCACCCGCCGGTAACTAGAATCGTCTTCATTTAGGCAATGTGATATTTCGTTGGATCAGTCAAGGCCGAGGGATGGTGATGGAAACAGGCTTAAGCGCGAGGGACAACAAGCGCGCGGTTTCGTCCGCAAACGGAGAAGTAAGGGTAGCGCAAATAGGACTTTATTGGTTGAGAGATATCGACTTAGCGATGAGGTGTGAGAATAACTGCAGGACTCATATCTGTCAAGAAATGGGAGCGCCAAGGCGGTTCGCGATTGGCTCAATCGCCTTTCAGAAAGCTGTCGAGGTTGCGTTGTGTTTGTTCGGAGATCGTCTCAAGAGAGACGTCTCTGAGGTCGGAGAGTTTCTCCGCGACCGCTCGCGCTCGAGCCGGAGTTCCCGGAATCCCCCCGACCGCTACCGGGGCGTCGGTTTCCAGCAGCAGGAGGTTGTCAGCCACCGTCTGCGCTACTTGCCCGGCCTGGTCGTCACTGAGGATGGTGGGTCCTACCGAGACGTAGATACCCTCTTCGTTACAAATACCGACCAGTTTTCTTGATTGAGTGAACCAATGTAATTGAGCATTCAGGCCGGTTTCGCGGTGGTAGGCAACAGCCCGCTCCATCACCTGCCGCTGGCTGCGCCGCGAGTGGAAGCAGGCTGGTTTGCCGCATCGATGAGCTATTTCCAGCTGGCGGTCGAGGAGTTCCTGTTGGAGGTGTTGGCGCTCAGCGGTGTCAGCCCACTTGTAGTCGAGCCCGACTTCCCCCAGTTCATCGGCCTCCGGCAGTCGAGCCGCCAGAAACTCCAGTGCCGCGTCGATCTGCTCGCCGGTGTGTTCGATCACGCGGATGGGGTGGAGGCCGAGAGCCGCTTTCACGGTCTGTGGAAACCGCGTTTTCAACTCCACGACCTTCTCCATGGACGCCAGGTCCTGCGCCGCTGCAACAACGGCGCTGACACCGGCGGCCGCGGCTGTATCCAGAGTAGCAGCCGCGTCGTCAAATTCATCGAGATGGCAGTGGCTGTCGGTCAGCATCCGTGCATCATCACGCGGACAGGCCGGTGCGCTCATCCAATCCTAGCATGAGGTTCAAGCATTGCACCGCATTGCCTGAGGCACCCTTGCCGAGGTTGTCCTGCCGGCCAATCAACACGATTCCCGTCGATGCCTCACCAAAGGCGAACAGGTCTATTCTGTTACTGAAATTGGCTCCATCCAGGTCGAGAAAGCTGCCGCCGCGAAGCAACTGCCCCGCCTCGTCGGGGGCCACTGCCCGCACGAATGGCTCGTCGCCATAGCGCTCATGCCAGGTACCCCACACCCGCTGCGGGGTGACATCCGCGACCGCGAAGCGCTGTGCCGGAATCGGAGTACTGGTGAGCATGCCACAATAACGGTGATCGACGGACGGGATGAACAGGGGCGACTTCTCGGTGAGGCTGAACAGCTGCATTTCGGGCACGTGCTTGTGATGACCGGTCAGCCCGTACAGGGCGAGCGGCACTCCAGCGTCGCCTGTGTGCTCGGCCGCTGGAGCGCTATTGTAGGACTCTATCATTTTGCGGCCGCCACCCGAGTATCCCGACACAGCATTGATGGTCAGCTGGGTTGCAGGATCCAGCAGACCTGCCTCGATCAACGGGCGCACGGCGAGGATGAAGCCGACCGGGTAGCATCCCGGGTTGGCCACTCTTCGAGATTGACGGATCGCCTGGCGTTGCACGGAGGACAGTTCCGGCAGTCCGTAGGTCCAATCCGCGTGGGTGCGCCGCACCGAACTGGTGTCGATGACACGGGTGTTGCCGTCGGTGAGCAGTTCCTGAACAGCTTCACCGGCGGCTTGATCGGGTAAGCACAGGATGGCCACGTCCGACGCGTTGAGGAAGTCAGCACGGGCCTGTCGATCCTTGCGTTGGGCGTCGGGAATGAGCATCAACTCGATATCATCACGCGCATCGAGCAACTGGCGAATGCGGAGTCCGGTAGAGCCTTCCTGTCCGTCTATGTAGATTTTGGGTTTGGCCACGTCGGTGAACCTCGGCTTGGTTGGATGTAATAATTATTACTATTTACGAATAAAATGCAGTCTCCGCAAGGCACAAGGTCAATGGAAGACAGGAAAGAGGTGATTGAGAGGGCATTGAATCAGGGTTGGATATACCGAGACCGGGTCGAATCTGACGGAGCCGGCTCTTCGCTGCTGGACTTTTACGCAACGCGCTACACCCATTCTACGCGGGCAGAATGGGCGCAACGTATCACCGCAGGCCAGATCCGCGTCGATGCTCAAGTTGCAGACAACCCAGAAAAAGTACTGACGGAGGGTCGGACGCTGGCCTACCACCGGCCTCCCTGGTCGGAGGCTGAGGTGCCTACCCGGGTCGCCGTGGTTCTCGAAGATGAAGATCTGCTCGTCGTCGACAAACCAGCCGGACTACCCGTACTCCCCGGCGGTAATTTTCTGGAGCATACACTGTTGTGGATGCTGCGCGCTGACCATGGTGAGACCGTGGCGCCGTTACACCGCCTGGGACGCGGTACGTCCGGATTGATTGCCTTCGCGAAATCGGAGATCGCCCGGCGGCAGGTATCCGGTGACTTCGCCAGCGGGGATGTGGAGAAAACCTACCGGGCACTCGTCAATGGCAGGCTGTGCGCCGATGAGCTTGCGATTGATGCTCCCATAGGCCGGGTGCCTTATCCGCCTCTCGGGCGAGTTTTCGCCGCCGTGGATGCCTCAGCGAGTGATCGCAAGATATCCCGCTCGGAGGTCCGTGTGTTGGAGTACGATGCGGATGAGGACGAGTCCCTGGTGGAGGTGCGGATCCCCACCGGCCGCCCGCACCAGATCCGCATTCATCTGGCAGCCGTCGGCCACCCGTTGGTTGGTGAATCGTTGTATGCATCCGGAGGCCAACCCCGGCCACTCACGAATCAGGAGCCTCCACCATTGCCCGGCGATGGCGGCTTTCACCTGCACTCGGCGCGGATTCGTCTACGGCATCCGGCGGAATCCGGCGTGGTGGTCTCACTGTGGAGCCTGCCCCCCGTTGTCCTGCGGACGCAGGCTGAACTGGGCGTCGGGGGTCAGTCGTCGTGACGGGAGAGCTCGATTTTTTTGACGCGGGCGAGAGCGTCTTCCAGCATGACGCGGTTGGTAGCGATGAGGTCGGCGATGATGCCGGTGAGGAACATCTGGAACCCGGCCAGCAACAGAATGGCGGCCAGGATCAGGGACTGGACGTACTCATCGGCCGCACCGACGACGAAGAAATAGTAGCAGAATCTTAATCCGATCAGGAAACCAAGAACAAAAGAAAAGGCGCCGCAGAAGGCGAAAATCTTTAACGCCTTGTAGCGAGCGTAGGTGCGCAGGCTGATCGAACCGGATTTGAGCACGAACTCGCCGATGTTGGAGAACAGACGCGATTCGCGCGCCTTCGGATTCGTGCGGATGGGCACGTTGACTACGGCGCGCTTGTCCTGACCGGCCTCCACGACGTGTTCGGCCGTGTGATCGAAGCCGGTAAAGGAGGTCATGTGCAGGGCTGCCTCCCGGCTGAAGGCGCGGAACCCACTGGCTACGTCGGGGACCTCGATCCTGGCCAGGCGACTGATCATGCGACTGCCGAAGGCCTGGAGGAAACGCTTCATGGGCGAGAAGTGGCCGATGGCGCCGGTCTGCCGGTTGCCAATCACCAGGTCGGCTTTGCCAGCGACGATCGGTTGGACCAGTACGGCGATGTCACCCCCGAAGTACTGATTGTCGCCATCGGTGTTGACGATGATATCAGCTCCCAACTTCAGGCAGGTGTCGAAACCGGTCTTGAAGGCGAATCCCAGGCCGCGGTTTTGTGGGAACTGTACGATGTGGTCGGCGCCGTGCTCGCGGGCCACGGCGGCGGTGCGGTCGGTCGATCCGTCATCGATGACGAGAACTTCAACCGCATCTATACCGTCGATCTGGCGCGGGATGTCTGCCAGCGTCGCCGGCAGGGTTTCCTCTTCGTTCAGACAAGGGATTTGCACGATCAACTTCACGGGCGCAGCGAGACCTCGCTTTCCAGCTTGATCTGATTCGGGTCGAGACCTATTTCTCGGACAT
Organism: Candidatus Latescibacterota bacterium; assembly: GCA_965248265.1. Classification (GTDB taxonomy): domain Bacteria; phylum Latescibacterota; class UBA2968; order UBA8231; family UBA8231; genus CBDFJF01. The sequence continues at coordinate 2,402,003 of CBDFJF010000001.1, read as the reverse complement.
GGACGGAGAGGATGTCGGGGAAAGGGGGAGTACTTCGGCAATTATACCTCTTGCCGCGGTGAGTCGCAAACCGGGGCGGGATATAGCATAACCCAACCGGCTGATTGGTAATGGGTACCATTGACCTCGACAACAAACGCCTGGCCTTGCTCGGTCTGGGGCTCGAGCACCGGGCCCTGGCTGCCTATCTCAGAGCGGCCGGTCTGTCGTTCTCGATATGCGACGAGCGTGAAATTGATGCGGTGGAGGAATTGGGTCCAGCGATCGACGAATGGCGGCTCGGGCCAGGATACCTGGACGGACTGGAGGATTTCGATCTCGTCTTCCGGACACCGGGACTGCCTGCGCTGCATCCGAAGCTGCAGGCCGCAAGGCGATCCGGTGTAGAGGTCAGCAGTCAGACCGCGCTGTTTTTCGATCGATGCCCGGCGCCCATCCTGGGGATCACAGGCACCAAGGGAAAAGGCACCACCGCCAGCCTGATAGCGTTGATGCTGGGAGGTCACAGCCCGTACGGGCGTGTCGAACTCGGTGGCAACATAGGTCGCCCTCCGATCGAGTTTCTCGGTGGGTTGACGCCACTGGATCTGGCCGTTCTCGAACTCTCGAGTTTCCAGCTGCAAGATCTACCGTTCAGTCCGTCCATCGCTGTCGTCCTCAACCTGCTCACCGATCATCTCGACTACCATGAGAGTCGGAGCGAATACGTCGAGGCGAAGGCATCCATCCACCGTCATCAACACCGAGATAACTGCCTGATAGTCAATGCGGACAGTTGCGAGGTGGCCGCGTTCGCCGCCGGCAGTTCGTCTCAGCGTCTGTCGTTCAGCATCGAGACCGAGGTAGAGGCTGGCTCGTGGGTGGAGGATGAGGCCATATGGCACCGCCCTCCCGGTGGTCATCGCGAGAAGGTTTGTGAGCTCAGTGCCATCAGGCTGCACGGGCCGCACAACCTCACCAACGCCGTCGCCGCTGTCACCGCCGCCCGGGCGGCCGGGGGGGGCCAGGCCGACGCCATCGCCAGCGCCCTGAGTGAGTTCGAAGGGCTTCCACATCGACTGCAAAAGGTTGCACAGATTCAGGGCGTCGAGTTCTACGACGATTCTGCTGCCACCATGCCCGATGCGGCGATCGCCGCCATCCGTTCCTTCAGCGCTCCAGTTCTACTCATCGCTGGAGGGGCATCGAAGGGAGCAGATTTCGGAGACCTGGCGCGCGAGATTGCCTCGAGTTCGGTCAGGGTGCTCGTCCTGATAGGCGAGGAAGGCGAGCGACTCGCGGCTGAAATGGGCAAGACAGGGAGTTTTTCCGGTGAAATCGTGGCCGTTGGAGCCATGGAAAGCGCCGTTGCCGCCGTCAGACAACGGGCTCGCCGCGGCGATGTGGTCCTACTGTCCCCCGCCTGCGCGAGTTTCGGCCTGTTCGACAACTACGTCGCTCGCGGGATCGCCTTTACGGAGCTGGTGTCCGCTGATTGAAGGCCAGGCAGCGGTCAATCAGACGGTCGAGGTCCCGTCAGTTCGACGACGACGATCCAGGCTTGTTTTCGCAGAAACGGAAGCAGTTTGAACAGCAGGCGGTCGGTCCTGTCGAGAAACGACACCAGGACGCCAAACAGTCCCGGGATATTCCAGAACGGGATCGCAAGCAATGCGAGCAGGTGGAAGTGATGGATCTTGATCTCGGAGAAAAACTCGCCGAACGCGGTGAGGTCTTCGACCCGTAAGGGCCGTTCGTCCTCCGTCCGCATCCGCGGAGTCAGTCTGCGATAGATATTGATCAAAACATTGTGTCCGAGGGGTTCGAAAAACACAGCTCGACCCCCAACCTTGAGCACTCTGGCTATTTCCCGCAGGCCCCGGACCAGATCCAGGTGGTGCAGGATGCTCTTGCCGAAGACGACGTCGAAATGATCGTCCGGAAAGGTCATGTCCTCGGCATTCATGATCTGGAATCTCAGGCGCTCGCTCAGTTCATCCTCTTGAGCCTTCTGTGCGGCCATCTCAACTCCGGCCGGGGATATGTCGATGGCATCCACGAACAGGCCCCGGCGGGCGAGTTCAAAACAGTAACCCCCCCGACCGCAGCCGTATTCCAGCGCATGGTTGCTCGCCGGATCCTTCGAGATCAGCGTATAGTAGAGCTGTTGGCTGGCATCGGTGATGGAGTAGAATCGGCCAGCTGACGCCCGCGTGTTCTCCGTGAACGCTTGATTGTGAAACTCGGCCTCGCGGTCGAGTCGGTGAGGAGGTGGAGAGGACATGTGATCTCGCAGCTGTGGGACGCTCAGTCGTAGACGAGTCGGCTCAGATCTGGTACATCGGCACGTGCAGACCGCACTCTTTGAGGTCCTCTTGGCTCATCTCTTCATCGTTGTTGAACCAGCGCCAGCGGCCCGCGCGCGGGGGCTCACCAGCGGATGTGGGGGTTGAGCAAATCATGCAACCGATACTCTCATACCCCTGAGCGTAGAGTCCATTCACGGGAATCTTGTTGGCTTCGGTGTATTCGAGCAGCTGCTTCTCCGTCCAATCAGCCAGCGGATTGAGCTTCATGATTTGGCGGCGGCTGCCGTACTCTGAGACCGTCATCGCCTTGGGCGTCTGCGCGCGCGCGGGAGACTGGTCCCTTCGAAGGCCGGTAATCCAGCAGTCGGCAGTGGTAAGCAAGCGGTCGTGGGGGCGTGTTTTGCGGACCTGGCAGCAGTACTCCTGTTTGGCCTTGGAATCGAAAAACAGGTATTCGCCAAAACGCTGGATCATGCTTTCCACTTCAGCGGCGTCAGGACGATGCACCTCGATCTCGATTCCGTAGCGCTGTTCGACTTCCCGAATGAAGGCGTAGGTTTCGGGATGCAGCCGGAAGGTGTCGACGGTGGCTACACGCAGATGCAACCCCAGTTCGTGCAGCATGTGAACGGTTGCCATGCCGGAATACTGAAAGCTGGTGCTGACGACGGCATGAGAGGGCTCGAAGGTTTCACCAACCCAGCTCAGGAGGTCCTGAGGAGACATCACCTCGAAGTCCGTCTCCTGGATCAGGGTTTCGAGACGCTTGTTGGCGGCCTCGATGTCGACCCGGGTGCGAGTCGTCTCGGTTTTGGGCTGGACCTCAGTCATAGTTCATGGCAATAATCACTGGTAGCGCTGCATGGAGTCATAACCGGCTGTTAATATAGGAGAGAAGCGAAAATTGAAAAGAAATGGATGGATGCTCATTTTACCTCTTGACATTGTTAGGTGCGGCCGGTTAGTTAGCTGGTGAGCGATAGCGAACATCGATCGCTTCCGCCAGATGAATTGATGCAACCTCTAAACCGACGGCGAAAACCCGTAAAAGCGATGAGGATAGACAACGTCAAACAATCCGATGTCTCTGCCAGGCAGACCGGTCCGCGTATGAGCTGGTGCGGCCGGTGTGATTTTGAGCAGATGACGGCAAATCGGATGGGGCTTAATGCCCAAAGCGCCGCGAACGCGCCACGGGCGATGAAGATTAACTCGGTAAGCCATAAGCCCGAAATGAGGCCCGCAGCGACGGGGGATCCCGGAGGTTGAGAGAACTCACAACTGAGACACTCAAACCGTAGGGAGCGATTCCCTACGGTTTTTTTTTGGCTGCGGGCCTGCGGAGGAAGAGAAAAATCCGGAGGACCGCAGCCATTTTTTTGTGCATCACCGGTTGCCGCGAGTGGACGTGGCAACACAAACGAGGAAGAGGGACCATGCAGAAAATACCGCAGGACTGGATCGAGCGGGCTGCTCGTGTCTATGCCAGCAACCAGGAGGCCAGCAGGGCCCTGGGTATTGCCGGTGGCACCTTCGGCCGCCTCTGTCGCCTCTACGGAATCGAGACCCCATTCGCCCGACAACGCCGGCGGCGTGAGCAGGCCAGGTCGCGGAGTCCAGAGGTCGAGGAGATACTGGACCTCGAGGAGACGCTGGACCTTGAGGAGACACTGGAGTCGATACTTTGAGCTAGCTCGCGCTGTGGCGCGTATGGCGGATGGAGCGGACATTTGATGAATGATTAAATCGGTACGGACGCAACTGTCTTGACGACATCACCGCATCGTCAGGCGCCGGCGAAGGCATCTTCGCATGCGCTTCTGGAACGGGCCGAGGGCTCCGTGGAAGAGCGCCTCCGGGGAGTGCTGCAACCTGGAGAAGACGTGCTAATCCAGGTGCGCTCAGACCTGAGTGCCGATCGGCGCTTCGAGGGAGAGCAATGGGTGGTGGTGACGCCAAAGCGGGCAGTCGTGCTCGGTCAGCGAAATGGCGCACTGGATGAGACGGACATCCCGGTGTCGCGAATGCGCGTGATCCGCACGGAACCGCTGGTCGGTGGTGGCCAACTGGAGATCGAACGGTTCGGAGAGCCGACAGTGATCGTGCCGTACTCCGGTACGATGGGGCCGAAGTTCTCGGAGGTGGCTCGCGGTCTGGAACAGTTGCGCAAGGGGGAGAATTTCTTCATCAACCCCGAGCTGGATCGAATCCGATGCGAGAAATGCAATCGGCTGCTGCCTGAGAAAAACGGTATCTGCCCTGCTTGCATCAAGCGCTGGACGACGCTGAAGCGCATCTGCAGCTATATGGCGCCGTATCGAGTGCGTGCTGTCATCCTGGCGGTATCGTCGCTGGCGACGACGGGCGCCGAATTGATGCCGCCGTACTTGACCAGGCTCATCATCGACGATGCTCTGCTTGACAAAGGGCCAGTTGACGAGCGCTTGCGGCTTCTGGGGATTCTCGTCCTCGGCCTGATCGGCGTTCGTGTGTTGGCCTGGGGGGCGGAGTGGGTGCACGGGTGGGTAGTTACCTGGCTGGGCGCGCATGCTACTGCGGATATCCGGAGCGAGCTGTACCAGCAGATGGAGCGGTTGTCGCTCCAGTTCTATGACAAGCGGCGCGTCGGCGCGCTGATGTCGAGGGTGACGCGTGACACGGGCGGGTTGCAGGAATTCATCGTCGACGGTTTGCCCTATCTGATCATCAACGGACTGATGATCATCGGCATTCTGGCGTTCATGCTGTGGACGAGTTGGGAATTGACCCTCCTGACGCTGATTCCGATTCCACCGCTGCTGCTGTGGGGCGGCGTCTTCTGGAAACGGATGCACCGCCTGTTCAAGAAATGGAATGAGAAATGGTCACAGCTGACTGACCGCACTGCCGAATCACTCGCCGGGGTCCGGGTCGTCAAGGCCTTCGCCCAAGAGAAGCGCGAGATCGGCACCTTCATGAAGGTGAACACGGAAGCCAACGACGCCGGCATCGCCACCAACGTCAACCGCACGATTTTCTTTTCGACGATCACGCTGCTCACCGGCATGGGTGTGCTGATCGTCTGGTTCTTTGGCGGTCAGGAAGTCATGGAGGGTGAGCTCACCCTCGGCATGCTGGTGCAGATTCTCGCTTACATGTGGATGGTATACGGTCCGCTGGAATGGTTCGGCCAGGTCAACTCATGGATCACGCGCGCCTTCGCCGGAGCCGAGCGCATCTTTGAAGTCATCGATACCGAGCCTGAAGCGTACGAGGATCCGAATGCCGTGCGCATGCCCAGGATGGAGGGCCGCGTCACCTTCGAGCATGTAACCTTCGGCTACGACAAGAGCAAACCTGTCCTGCACGATGTCAACATCGATGTCCGCCCCGGCGAGATGATCGGTCTCGTCGGCCGCTCGGGCGTGGGCAAGACGACGACGATCAATCTCATAGCCCGTTTCTACGATGTCGATCACGGAAGCATCTCCATTGACGGGGTGGATCTGCGCCGGATAAAACTGAGGGATCTACGGCGTCAAATCGGCATCGTGCTGCAGGAACCGGTTCTCTTCAGCGGGACTATTGCTGAGAACATCGGGTACGGTAATCCGGATGCGCGTTTTGAGGAGATCATCGATGCGGCGCGATTGGCCAACGCGCACAACTTCATCATCGCCAAACCGGACGGCTATGAGACGCAGGTTGGCGAGCAAGGCAATAGTCTTTCTGGAGGCGAGCGCCAGAGAGTGGCCATCGCCAGGGCCATGCTGCACAATCCGCGTATTCTCATTCTGGATGAAGCGACCTCTTCCGTCGACGTGGAAACGGAAAAGCAGATCCAGGAAGCGATCGGTCGCATGGTCGAAGGTCGAACCACCTTCGCGGTCTCGCACCGCTTGTCGACGTTGAGGCACGCAGATCGACTGATGGTTCTCGACGGCGGACGGGTGATCGAGGTCGGCACGCACGAGGAGTTGATGGAGCGCAAAGGGGCGTTTTACGAACTCGTCAACCTGCAGCGTGAAGCCTCCAGAATTATCGCAGTCGGGGAGTGATGGACACCTCGGGGGAAACCATCGACGCACCACATCCGTTCATCGAAGCGCCCCCTGACGACGTAGAACGGGCGATCTCCGGGCACGTAGCCGCCGACGAGACCGTACTCATCCGCGTCGCCACCGACATGGCGGACATGTCGCGTTTCGACGAACGCTGGTTCGTCGTCACCGACCGCCAGCTGCTGTTCGTGGCGGCCAACGGAACGGACCAGACAACGCCAGTGCCTCTGGCCGATGTGCGCGAGGCGCGTGTCGAGGCCCTTGTCGGTGGTGGGCGGCTCGAGGTCGATCGCTCGGACGGGTCGGAATCACGGCATCTGTACTACTCCAGTTCGCTGGCGCAGAAATTCACGGAGGTGGCGGAAGCCATTCAGCGGCTGTCTCGCGGAGACGAGATGGTCCTGCCGACGCAAGTCGAGCGCACCCGTTGCGAGACCTGCAATCGAGCGTTGCCGGAAAAAGACGGTATTTGCCCCGCCTGCGTGAACAAGCTGGACACGCTGCGCCGGTTGATCGGCTACATGATGACGTATCGCACCAAGCTGGCGGTGCTGATCCTGATCATGATCGCTGAAGTGCTGACTGATCTGGTGCCACCCTACATCACCAAGCACATCATCAACGATGTACTCGTGGGCTGGGACGGGTACTGGAAAGCAGCGGCCGACCCGGCGATCGATCCGTCCCCCGCCACACCCGATGGCGATGAATCTCTCTCCCTGCTGTTGACCTACGTCCTGATCGCTCTAGGAGCAAATCTCTTCGGTTGGGGCGCCTGGATCTTGCGGCGCTGGCTGCAATCCATCATCGGTTTGCGGGCCGTGGAGCAAATGCGTGTCGATCTCTACACGGCCATGCACCATGTGCCGTTGCGCTATCACGACAAGCGCAAGGTCGGTTCGCTGATCTCCAGGATGTCGAATGATTCCGATCTGGTCGAGACGTACATCATCTTCGATATGCCCTACGTCATCGTCAACGCGATGACGGTGGTGGGTATCCTGGGTTTGATGTTCTACAACAGCTGGCAGCTCGCCCTGCTGGTGTTGCTGCCGGTGCCGCCGATCGTCCTCGTGAGCAGCCTGATCTGGAAGCGGATGGGCTCCTACTGGCAACGCTGGTCGGCCAAGTGGTCGCGTCTGTCCTCCCACATCAATGAGTCGATTCGCGGCATCCGGGTGGTCAAAGCGTTCGCGCAGGAACGACGCGAGGGAGAGCGATTCGAGCGTCGCAACACCGACCTCAGAAACATCAGCGTATCATCCGAGCGCAGCTGGCTCGTGTTCTTCCTGGTTACCAATTTCATCATGAGTTGCGGTGTCTTCCTGGTTTGGTACTTCGGCGGCAGTCAGGTCATCCACGAGTTCGACCACCCGGACGCGTTCCAGGTGGGTGATCTGATGCTGTTCATCATGCTGCTGTGGATGTTGTATCAACCCCTGAAATGGTTCGGCGATTTTTACGGCTTCATGTTGCGGGCTTACGCTGGTGCCGAGCGCATTTTCGAGGTCATCGACACCAATACGGAGCCCTTCGAGGATCCCGACGCCGTGCCGATCCCGGACATCCAGGGCGCCGTTACATTCCGTAATGCCTCCTTCGGGTACGACTCAGGCAAGCCCGTACTCAAGGACGTAGATCTGGCAGTCAAACCGGGAGAGATGATTGGCCTGGTGGGCAAGTCGGGGGTGGGTAAGACGACGATGATCAATCTGATCACCCGATTTTATGATGTGACTCGCGGCAGCCTCCAGATAGACGGGGTCGACATCCGCGATCTGCGTCTGGAAGATCTGCGCCGGCAAACGGGGCTCGTGGCGCAGCAGTCTTTTTTGTTCAATTCGACGATTGCCGAGAATATCAGCTATGGAAAACCGGGAGCTACCTTCGAGGATGTGCTCCGTGCTTCCAAGGCGGCCAACGCCCACGAGTTCATCATCACCAAGCCGGAGGGCTATGACATGGTCGTCGGCGAAAGCGGTGACAAACTCTCGGGCGGGGAGAAGCAGCGCCTCGCGATCGCCCGCGCGATCCTGCACGATCCGAAGATTCTCATTCTAGACGAGGCGACCTCCTCCCTTGACACACCAACGGAGGCCAAGATCCAGCAGGCGATCGCCCGCCTGGTGAAGGGCAGGACGACTTTTGCCATCGCGCACCGATTGTCGACATTGAGGAGTGCCGATCGCCTCGTCGTCCTCGATGACGGTAAGGTGGCGGAGGTCGGTACCCATGAGGAGCTGATGGAACGCAAGGGGTTCTTCTACAAGCTGGTAATGACCCAGCAGGAGTCGTCGTCGATTATGGCGGTCAGTGGCTGAAGGAATACACTCAATGGCATATAGATGACTGAGGAACTCAACAAGACGAAGGAGAACGGCAAGCCCGACGGGTTGGCGGTGACACCGATCACGGTCACTCATCCCGAGACCGTCGAAATCGGAGACATCCGTCTCTTCCGTGAGCCGGCGTGGCAGCTTCGGCTCACCATCGATGGGGACCGTTCCTACACCAAGGTGAAAATCGTGCGGGCAGCCCCGCTGACCCATCCCGACACCCATATCAGTCTGCTCGATGCCAAGGACGAGGAAGTCTGCCTCATCTCCGATCCAACCATACTCGACGATGAGGTTCAAACGATCATAGCGGAGGAGCTCGACCGCCGTTATTTGACCTCTCTGGTCCAACGCGTCGACTCAGTCCGTATGGAGTTCGGGACTTCTTACTGGGATGTGAGCACGGATCGTGGGCGGAGGGAGTTCGTCGTCCAGAACGTGACCGAAAATGCGCAGTGGTTGGGCGATTTTCGCTTACTGCTCGTCGATGTGGACGGCAACCGCTTCGAGATCGCCAATCTCAGGGACCTGGACAAGAAGAGTCTCAGTCAGATCGAGCTGGTCCTGTGAGCGGCGCCGCTGGTTGTTAGTAGTCCCTCTCATCCGTCAATCCCATACTCAATCAACACTACGGAGATATCCATGTACCCGAATCCGCTGAAGGGCAAGCTCAAGAGTGGAGAGATCGTCCTCGGCTCGGGCGTCGTCGTCGGTCCGTCACTGCACCTGGTCGGCGCCATCGCCAGTGCGAAACCTGATTTCATCTGGATCGACACCGAACATCAGCCCTTTGGCACCGAAGCGCTCCCGGGTGCATGTGCGATCATGCGTCTGCGCGGCGTGGCGCCAGTGGTGCGGGTACCCTGGAACGATCCGGCATTGATAAAGAAGACCTATGATGCCGGCGCCGTCGCTGTGATGGTGCCGCAGGTGGATGACGCAGACGCTGTGGCACGGGCGGTGGACTACGCGCGCTATCCACCCTTGGGTAACCGCGGAATCTCTCCGAATTGGCAGATCATCGTCGGAGAGGATTTCGAGCACGTCATCGTCACGGCGAATGAAGAGACTGTGCTGATCGTGCAGATGGAGAGCGTCACGGCGTACGAGAATCTGGACGAAATCGTGAAGGTGGAGGGCATCGACGTCATCATGGTGGCCGATGGATCTGTCCGCCTCACTCGGCAAAGCGACGCAGACCGGATGCAAAGAGGTGCAGGAGATCATGCAGGATGTACCCCGGCGCCTGGAAGGGACGGGCATCGTGGCGGCGACCACACTGGGTGAGGTCCCCGAGATCCAGGAGAAAATCCGCTGGGGATATCAGATGCTCAATGTCGGCAGCGTATTGAATTATGGGATGGCTGTGCTCAAAGACAATCTGGAATCTCTGCGGGCTGATCCGAGGGGCGAATGAGCCTGTCCGATCCTGCCGTACTCGAGGTGTATTCCGACTACGTGTGACCGTGGTGCTATCTCAGTACCGTGCGTATTGAGCGTTTGCGGCAGGCATACCACATCGAAGTCCGTTTCGTCCATTTTCCACTGCATCCCGAGACGCCGGCCGAAGGGCAGACGCTGGCCCAGTCGTTTGCCGGCCGGCCCATCGACATTACGGCGGCACAGGCTCACATGAAGACGCTGATGGCGGTGGAGGGGCTACCCTACGGCGACCGTATCATGACATATAACAGCCTCCTGGCCCAGGAGTTGGCGATGTGGGCGGTGGGCCAGGGGCCAACGGGCGATCGCATCCACGATGCACTCTTCAGGGCATACTTCGTCGACAACGTCAACATTGGCGATGTGGACAATCTGGCGGCTATCGCCGAGCGAGTCGGACTGCCATCAGTAGCCTGTCGCGAGGCGCTTCAAACGCGCCGTTTTCGCGCCGCCGTGCACGAGGATTGGGAGCGTAGCAGGCAGCAGGGAGTCACCGGTGTTCCGACCTTTGCGATGGCGGGGAGTCGGGAAGTGGTCGGGGCGCAACCCTACGAGATTCTCGAACAGCTCGTTATCCAGGCCGGCGCATCCGCGCGCGAGACTGCCTGACGCCGCGGCGTGCCTACTGAGTGAGCGCCTCAGGGCACGGACCGCCCGTCGCCCAGTCCAGCAGCTCAACCGTGTGGACGACCGGAATCGCCACGCCGCCGCCGATCTGCTCCATGCAGCCGATGTTGCCGGCGGCCACCACATCAGCCTCGGTTTGAGTGACGGCATCCGCTTTGCGCGCACCCAGCTGGGCGGCAAGATCGGGCTCGAGCATGTTGAAGGTTCCAGCACTTCCACAGCAGATATGCCCCTCCGAAACCTCGACGACTTCGAAGCCTGCCTGAGCGAGCAGCACGCGCGGTGCCTCTTTCACCCGCTGACCGTGTTGCAGGGAGCACGCATCATGATAGGCGACCCTTACGGGTCGCTTGACGGATCTGGCGATCCGTCCACGCAGCCCGTCAGCGACCTTCGCGGGTCGCTCGGAGGAGGTGTCCGTCGTGGCGGGAAGGCCGAGATCGGCGACGACCTCTGAAATATCCCTGACGCACTCGGCGACGGCGCGGGCTTTTTCCGCCATGGCCGGTTCGTTGCGAAAGATGTGGTCGTAGTCACGGACCACCGTGCCGCACCCTGACGTATTCAGGACAATGGCGTCCAGGCCTTCCCCGGCAATCTCCTCATGCCAGACCTCGATATTGCGTCTCATCAATCCCAGGCTGTGGGTGCGTTCACCCATGTGGTAGGTCAGGGCGCCACAGCACCCCATTTCCCGAGGAATCACCACTTCAGCACCGAGGCGATTGAGCAGACGCACCGTGGCGTCGTTGATCTGCGGTCCCAGAACCTGCTGAACACACCCAGTGAGCAGGGCGACTCGCATCCGTTTCTCGCCCTGCGCAGGGGACACGCCCGGACGCGTTGTACGGGAGCGTGCAGGCAGCCGGGCAGGAGCCATCGACAGCAGGTTGCGCATCCTCGCCGGTAACAGGGGTGCGGTAAGCTTGCCGAGCACGGTCAGTCGCATGGCGAGTCTGAAGCGGCCCCGATAAGGCAACAGATGGGTCAGCAGCAGACGCAACAGGCGATCCCCGAAGGTCCGCGGCTGCATGCCATCCAGTCGCGGCCGTGCGTCCTCGAGCAGGTGCCGGTAGGCGACCGAACTCGGGCACGTGGTTTCACACGCGAGGCAACCCAGACAGTGGTCGATGTGCGCGACCGTTTGGCGGGACGGCTGAATGCGACCCTCCAGCATGCTCTTGATCAGGTAGATACGCCCACGCGGACCTTCCAATTCGTTGCCGGTAATCAGGTAGGTCGGGCAAGTGGCGTTACAGAACCCACAGTGGACGCAATTGCGTAGCATCTCCTCGGAGATCCGCACATCCGGGTCATCGATGAGTTCAGGTAAGATCGTCGTCCGCATGAAACAGAGGATAGGCACGCGGTGCCTGGAACCGCCAGTGGAAGTCGTGCGAGAACGATCTGGATGCGTGAAATCCATTGCCGCATTCGTTATCCTTCAGGAAGTAACTCAGTGCAGACACAACGTATGTGTGCGGAAACCGTTCATTCACGGCGAGGAAGTGAATCGATGGACATCACCGTTCAGGAGCACGTACCTCTGGCTCCTCACACTTCCATGGGAGTAGGGGGCAGCACCCGGTACTGGTCCTCCTCCTCCACCCTCGATCAGCTGCGCGCCTCCATCGAATGGGCCGGGGAGCGGTCACTTCCCGTGCAGATTCTGGGAGCAGGCAGCAACACCATCTTCGCCGACGGCACCTATCCTGGATTGGTTATCAAGGTCGATCTCATGGGAATCGAGCAGATAGCCGATGATGGTGCAGGGCGGGTGACCCTGAAGGCGGCGGCGGGAGAGGATTGGGACGGCTTCGTCGTTCACTCCATTGCGGCGGATTTGAGTGGAATTGAGTGCCTCTCGGGTATTCCCGGACTGGTCGGTGCGACGCCGATCCAGAATGTCGGAGCCTATGGTCAGGAGGTGGCACAGACAATCACTGAGGTGCGGGCTCTGGATCGCGACAGCCTTGAGGAGGTCACCTTCTCCGCGGAGGAATGTGGGTTCAGCTACCGCAGCAGCCGCTTCAAGACGGCCGATCGAGACCGCTTCATCATTACTCAGGTGTGCTTTCGATTGCGCCGGGGTGTCAAAGGGGTGGAGTTGAATTACCCCGAACTGCGTGAGCGCATGGAGGCATCCGGCGACGCCACCCCGCCCGCGGTACGCGAGGCCGTCCTCGCCCTGCGACGTACCAAATCGATGGTCCTCGACCCGCAGGATCCGAACGCACGCTCGGCCGGTTCCTACTTCCTGAATCCGATCATCCTCGGTCCGCCGATGGATGCGGTTGAGGAACGCTGGCAGGCAGTCGGCGACCGCAGCTCCGAGATACCGAAGTTTCCAGAGTCAGGTGGGCGTGTGAAAATTCCCGCAGCCTGGCTGGTCGAAAACTCCGGATTCGGCAAGGGTTTTCGCTACGGCCAGGCGGGTATCTCCGAGAACCATGCCCTGGCCATCGTCGCCCACGGTGAGCGGGCTGCCGACGTCGTGCGTCTGGGCGAGATGATTCAGGAAGCGGTGGAAAAGCGCTTCGGTATCATTCTTGAGCCGGAGCCGGTAGTGGTCGGATAAGGCCGCCAGGTTCAACCATGTCGGAAATCTGTTGTTCTCCAACACATCGCCTGCGAAACGCTGGGCACGATCGAGCAGGTACTGCACAACTGCGGGCTAACTTCTCGCTACGTGCGTCTCTTCGACGGCGAACCCGTGCCGAAGCGACTGGATCGTGATGTCTGCGGACTCATCGTCATGGGAGGCCCGATGGGGGTTTACGACCAGGCTCGCCATCCGCATCTGAGTGAAGAGATGCATCTCATCGACCGGGCATTGAAGGACGAGACGCCGATTTTCGGAACCTGTCTGGGCAGCCAACTGCTGGCATCGGTGTTGGGCTCGGATGTCCGACGTGGGGAGCGCAAGGAGATCGGCTGGCACGAGGTAACGCTGAGTGAAGGGGCGGCCGCCGATGAAATCTGGTCGCCGTTGATGGAGGCCAGTTCTGAGATCCAGACTCGTGCCTTCACCGCTTTCCACTGGCACGGTGACGTGTTTGCACTTCCCGCCGGCACCGTGCAACTGGCCTCCTCCGACATCACCCCATGCCAGGCGTTCGTCCATGGACGCAATGCCTACGGCACGCTTTTCCACATGGAGGTGACCGAGAAGATCGTCCGCGATCTGGTTGCCACCTGCGCCGCGGAGCTGACGCAGGAACGGTTGGACGGAACTGAGATTGTTGCGGCAGCGGCCACTCATCTGGCGCAATTGCAGTCACGGGGTCGTGCGGTTTTCGAAGGATGGGCAGGCCTTGCTCTGTCCACCGCTGCCTGACAGCGAGTGTCCTGAGACAGGACGCTTTGCTACCAGTAGGTCAGGGCATCTTTGAACAGAGAAGTAAGGTCATCCTCGTCCGCCGGACGCGGCGATAGTTTCGTCACCCGGTGCTGCGGCAAGGTACCTTGCACCAGCGCCGGAATATCGGATGACGAATACCCCAATGCGTTCAATCCGTTCGGCATGTTCAATCGACGCATGTAGTCGATCAGACACTCGGCAAGCGCTTCACCAGCCGATGCTGAGTCGGTCCCGGCGATATCGGCGCCCAGGATCTGTGCCGCCTTGAGATGGCGCTCGGGACATGAGGGAGCCGTGAAGCGGAAGACGGCAGGCGCGTTGACGATGACGGAGGTTCCGTGCGGGACCACGGGGTGGTCGACGGTGTAACCCGGTGGCATGTAGCTCTCGACCATGCCCGCGACGGGGTAGGACATGCCGTGCGGTAAATGCACGCCCGCGTTGCCAAATCCCATGCCGGCGTAAGCGGCGGCCAACAGCATCTTTCCCCGAGCCTCGTCGTCTCCCGTGTCAGCGACAGCACGCGGCAGGTACTCGGCGACCATACGCAGGGCTTCGAGAGACCACAGGTCGCTGATCGGGTTGGACCCCTGGTAAGCCGGTCGCAGGATTGGCCTGTCGGGATGTGGTCGTCGATCGTACGGCATGGCCGTGTACGACTCCAGGGCGTGACTGAGGACATCCAACCCGGTGGACGCGGCCACAGCCGGAGGCAGTGTTCTCGTGTTGTCCGGATCGACGATGGCCAGGGTCGGCTTCAGACGGCGATGGGCGATACCCGTCTTCGCCTTCATCTCCTTGAAATCGAAAATGGCCACGCCGGTCGTCTCGCTGCCGGTACCAGCGGTCGTGGGGATGGCGATCATCGGCTTGAGTGGACCCGGTACCGGCCGGCCCTTGCCTATCGGGGCGTTGACATAATCGAGAAAGTCCGCCGGATGCGAGGTGTAGAGATTGGCCGCCTTTGCCGTGTCCATGGTGGATCCGCCTCCCAGGGCGACGACGGCGTCGTAGCGTTCTCCCCGGGCGAAGGAGATCGCATCGGCGAAGGATGCGTCCGTGGGTTCGACGCTGATACGGTCGAATACTGTATGCGCGATGTCATTCGATTCGAGGGATTCCAGCAGCAGGGACATCGGCGCCGGATCGGCTTGCGCCGGATCGGCTAGAGCCGGATCGGCCAAGGCCGGATCGGCGAAAACGATGACCCGATTCAGGTCCATGTCCTTGAGATCCATGCCGACTTCGCCCGTGATTCCCGGACCAAACCGGATGTTGGAGGTGGCCATTTCAAAGGCGCGGTCATTGTCCATTCTTGTCGGGCTCCATCCTTGTTTCGGCAGGCCGTTTACGTACCATTGCCAAGTGCCGGGTGAGGGTGATAACCTACGGTGCTCACCGATGGCTCGCGAACGGTAGATCATTCAGTTGAGGCTTTGTGTGGCAATGCGACTGGCCGAAAAGACAGCCCTGATCACCGGCGCCGGCAGTGGTATCGGCCGGCAGACGGCGCTGTTGTTCAGCAGTGAGGGGGCCAACGTGGCCGTGGTGGATATCGATGCCGAGGCGGCGGCGGCAACGGTGGCGGCGATTCAGGAGTCGGAAGCGGCAGGGGAAGCCTTCGCGGTAAAGGCCAACGTCGCCGCGGCTGCCGACTGTGAGCACATGGTGGAGGTTACCGAGCAGCGCTGGGGTCATCTGCATATTCTGTTCAACAACGCCGGCATTTCCCACATCGGTGACAGCGACGCCACCCAGACCGACGAGGACGTGTGGGACCTGACCATGGCCGTCAACCTCAAGGGCGTTTTCCTGGGTTGCAAGTACGGGATACCCGCGCTTCAGAGAGCCGGCGGGGGATCCATCATCAACACCGCCTCTTTCGTGGCCCTGCTGGGGGCCGCCACGCCACAGATCGCCTACACCGCCAGCAAGGGCGGAGTCCTCGCCCTCAGCCGTGAGTTGGCCGTCGTTCACGCCAGGGAAAATATTCGTGTCAACGCTCTGTGTCCGGGGCCACTGCGCACCGAATTGCTGATGAAATATCTGGATAACGATCAGAAGAAAAATCGCCGCCTCGTGCACATCCCGATCGGTCGTTTCGGCGAAGCGGATGAGATCGCCAAGGCCGTCCTGTTCCTGGCCTCGGACGAGTCCTCCTTCGTCACCGGTGCGTCATTCGTCGTCGACGGGGGTATCACCGCCGCTTACGTCACACCTGAGTGAGAAAGAGCAATGAGAAGGGAGAAGCGGGCATGAAAGAGTTCTTTCCAGGAATCGGCAAGATTCCATACGAGGGAGTCAAATCGAAAAAGGCGCTGGCGTTCAAGTACTACGACGCGAACGCGAAGGTGGGCAAGAAGACGATGGCCGAACACCTGCGGTTCTCAGTCGCCTTCTGGCACACGATGAGAGGCACGGGTTCGGATCCCTTCGGCGGACCCGTCTATGACCGGCCCTGGGAAGTGGCCGCCGATCCGATGCAGCGAGCCGAGGACACGATGAGGGCCGCCTTCGAGTTCATTACCAAACTCGGGGCGCCGTTCTACTGCTGGCACGACCGGGACATCGCCCCCGAGGCAGACACGCTCAAGGAGACGAACCAGCGTTTCGATATCATCGTAAAACTGGCGAAGAAGCTGCAGAAGGAGACCGGTGTACGTCTATTGTGGGGTACCTCCAACTGTTTCTCTCACCCGCGCTTCACCCACGGCGCCGGCACCAACCCGGATCCGCACGTGTTCGCTTACGCCGCGGCGCAGATCAAAAAGGCGATGGAATGCACCAAGGAGTTAAGCGGAGCCAATTACGTGTTCTGGGGTGGCCGTGAGGGCTATTCGAACCTGCTCAACACCGACCTCAAGCACGAACAGGATCAGATGGCGAGCCTCTTGCATATGGCCGTGGAGCACAAGAAGAAGATCGGTTTCCGTGGCACGCTTCTGGTCGAGCCCAAACCCAAGGAGCCAACGAAGCACCAATACGACTACGATGCCGCCACCGTACTCAACTTTCTGCGCACGTATGATCTCTTGGATGAGTTCAAGGTCAACATCGAGGCCAATCACGCCACCCTAGCCGGTCACACCTTCGAACACGATCTGACGGTATGTGCCAGCGCAGGCATGCTGGGGAGCATCGACGCCAATCGCGGCGACTACCTGTTGGGATGGGACACGGATCAGTTTCCGAGCGACCTGTACTCGGCGACCTACGCGATGATGGTGGTGTTGCGTGCTCGTGGTCTGGGAACAGGCGGCGTCAACTTCGATGCCAAGGTGCGTCGCGGCTCGTTTGATCCCGTCGACCTGTTCCACGCCCACATCGGTGGCATGGACAGCTTCGCCCGCGGCCTGGTGACGGCGTACAAGATTATCCAGGATGGTGTACTCGGGGATTTCGTCTCAGTGCGCTACAAGGGGTACCGCAGTGGGATCGGCCGGAAGATCATGAAGGGAACGACGAATTTCGCCGAACTCGAACGCTATGTATTTGACAACGGTGAGCCGACTAAGATCAGTGGCCGCGAAGAAATGCTGGAGAACCTGATAAACAGCTACATCTGAAGCCGTCACTCGATGCGGATCTAGTCGATCCGAGTCAGTCCGCGGGCGATGGCGTACCGAGTCAGTCCAGCCACCGAGTGAATTTTCAATTTCTTCATGATGTTCTCCCGGTGGCTTTCTACCGTTCTCACGCCCAATCTCAACTCGTCGGCGATTCGTCTGTTGGTGTAGCCCTCGGCGATGAATCCGACGACCTCGCGCTCGCGTTCAGTGAGTTCCGTGTCCGCCGGCGAGACGCCATGATCCGTCCACTGCGTCTTTTCGCGGCTGGAGCCCTCATGAGGAAAGAACAGGTCTCCCTGGTGCACGGCCCGTATCGCTTTGACCAGGTCCTCAGAGGGACAGTTTTTGATCAGGTAACCAGCAGCCCCGATGCGCAGGGCCTCGATCACATATTCCCTGTTGTCATACACCGTGAGCATGATGATGCGCATGTGAGGATTCTGTCCCAGCATGATTCGTGCGGCCTCAAAGCCGCTCATCTGAGGCAGCCCGATGTCCATGATTACGACATCCGGATCCAGTTGCGAGGCCATGGATACGGCCGAGTCCCCGTCCTCGGACTCGCCGACAATGTCTATGTCACGGCGCCGTGACATCAAGGACCGTATCCCGTTGCGCACTATGGGATGGTCGTCCACGAGCAGTACTCGAATCGGAGGCTCGATGACGTCAGTCATCTCTGATCTCCCCCGTCGGTATCGGGAAGTGCATCTCGAGCACAAATCCTCCGGGCGTGTCTAAGGTCGTTACCGTGCCGCCGGCGAACCCGGCGCGCTCCCGGAGGCTCTCAAGGATGACCTGCGGCCCCCATTGCTGCCCGTTGCCGTTGGCGCAGGCTTCGCCGTCATCCGCCAGCGAGATCGACAGCTTCTCGTCATCGCAAGTGAGCACCAGATCCATCGTGGAGACACCGCGTTTCGATCCGACCGCGGCAACCGTCTCCTGCAAGAGGCGGAACACGGTGGTGTCCAACTCGGCGGAGATGTCTGTGCGCTCGCTCGGTAGCCGGGCCGACACGGCGATGTCGGAACTCTTCTCGAATTCCTCGAGCAAGCTTCTGATGGCGGGAACGAGGCCGATATCGTCGAGGACTCCCGGCCTCAAGCTCTGGGAAATCCTGCGGATTTCATCGATGCACTTGTCCACGAGCTGCTTGGCTTGAGTCAACGATTGCATGGGATCTGATCCGGACTCCAATTCTCCAAGGACGGCCTCCAAACCAAACCCAACTCCGCACAGCCATTGACTGACGCCGTCGTGAAGCTCGTGTGCCACCTGCCGGCGTTCCTCTTCCTGATAGTTGACAAGGCGCGAAGAGAATCGGCGCAGCATCTTCTCGGCTCGCCGCCGCCGGGACACCTCGCTTTCCAGGCGCTCGGTATGCCCTTCTACCTCGTTGAGCAGGCGAACGTTCTCCGAGACGTCGCGTACGACACCCTCCACCGCGATCAGTCGTCCATCCTCGCCGTACATGGGCAGGCTACGGTGTTCAACCCAGACGGTGTGGCCGTCGCTGCGGATCAGGCGACAGGACAACGGACGACCCAGGTCACTCTCCTTCCAGTACGCTTCCACCACCACCCGGTCGTCCGGGTGAACGAGCTCCAATACGAGTTGGGGAGCGTCGTAGAGTTCGCTCGGTGAGTAACCGGTCGTCGCCAACACCATCGGGCTGACGTAGTCGAACTCGCGACGTTCGAAACTGAAGCGGTAGACGATGTCCTGGGCGCGCTCGACGAGCAGGCGAAAGCGTTCTTCGCTCTTGCGTAGTGACTCCATGGCGGTGTAACACTCGGCCAGCTGCTGTTCGAGCCGCTGCGCGCGCGGCTGGGGTCCGGTGGGCTCAGACATCGTTGCGACCGATGCCGAGCTTCTTCATGCGCGACTCCAGGGTGCTGGGCTTGAGACCTAACAGCTCTGCCGCACCGCCCTGGCCACTGACCTTGCCACCCGTGACCTGCAACGAAGCCAGGATGTGTTCCTTCTCAACCTCCTGCAGCGGCCTGATGCCAACTTCGGGGGCGACGTGCCGGAGCGCGGCTACATCCCCGACCTGGACATGCGGGAAGTCGATCGTATCCCCGTCACAGAGAATGACAGCGCGCTCGATGATGTTCTCGAGTTCACGGATATTGCCAGGCCAGGAGTATCCCGATAGACGCTCCATGGCAGCCGTCGTGAAGGTGCAGGGCGTGCGTCCGAGACGTGCTGACTTGCGCTGGGCGAAGTAGCGGCTCAGCAACGGAATGTCTTCCTGCCGCTCCCGCAGGGGTGGCAGCGTCAGCGGAAAAACGTTGAGGCGATAGAACAGATCTTCACGGAACTGCCCCGCCTTGACCATGCTCGCCAGGTCTCGGTGTGTTGCCGCGATGACTCTGACATCCACTTCGATAGTCGTCGTGCCGCCGACGCGCTCGAACTCCTGTTCCTGTAGTAGCCTGAGCAGCTTGGGTTGCGTTTCGAGCGGAATGTCTCCGATCTCATCCAGAAAGAGCGTGCCCTTGTGGGCCAGCTCGAAGCGGCCGCGCTTCTGCGACACCGCGCCAGTGAAGGCGCCCTTCTCATGACCGAACAGCTCGCTCTCGATCAGGCCCGAGGGGATGGCGGCACAGTTGAGCTTCACCAGGGGGCGATTGTGGCGCTCACTGGCGTGATGTATGGCTCTGCAAATCAGTTCCTTCCCCGTGCCCGTCTCGCCCAGGATGAGGGCGGTGGAGTCGGTAGGAGCCACGCGTTCGACCTGCTCCAGGACGCCGTGCAGTCCGGAACTGGTACCCGAGATTTCCTCGTAGTTGTAACTGTCGGTGACTTCGTCGCGAAGCGCCTGTTCCATCACCTGCTGATCGAGGTTGTCGATGACGATCGCCCGTATCAGCCTTCGCCCGCTGTCGTCTTCGTGCACCGACCCGTACATGATGACGGGGATATTGCGGCCGGCCGCGGAGAGACAGGTCAGCTTCTCCGTCTGTGCGAACCCGTGTTCCAGGACCTCTTCGCCGAAGCCACGCAACAGATCCATTTCGCGCGGATGGATGTCGCTGATCTTGAGCGATCCAAGTAATACCTCGCGCGAGTAACCCAGCAGATGGCAGGCAGCGTCGTTGGCCTCTACGATGCGGTCCTGGCCCGGATCGATGACGAATATTGCGTTCGGCATGTGCCGGACCAAGTACTCATACTGATCCCGGTAGTACTGTGCCCTCCGCTCGGCGGAAGCCAAAAGCACATCTGCAGACTCGGTCATTCTACTGGGTCAATCTCTCGTTGGGGTGGATCTGGCGCGCGGGTATCCCTTGGACGGCAGGATCCTGGCTGCGGTTCCTACCCTAAATAGGTCAATTCATCTGAAACGGACAAGACGCCAGTCAACCGTGGAGTTGGCGTCTCCGTACTTGTACGGAGGGCCTCGCATGGGCTTACCAGTGTCCTGCGGAATCCGGTCGTCAACCGGAATCGATGGCTGGGCTCAATTATCGCGCGGGACCGCCATCATGCGTTCGAGCGCTCGCCTGGCACCGGTGATGGTGTGCTCGTCCAGCGTTATCTCATAGCGCTCTTGCGAGAGGGCAAAGTAGACATCTTGCAGCCCTGTCATCTTCATATAGGGGCAATGCAGGCGGCAGCCGATGCAGCCGTCAGCGGCTACGAACTCTCTGTCCGGGAAGCGGTTTCTCAACTGATGCAACATGCCGTTCTCGGTGGCGATGATGAAGGTGCCGGTGTCGGGGTACTTGGCCACAGCCTCCAGCATACCTGTCGTCGAGCACACTTCATCTGCACAGTTGACGACGTCTTCGCGGCACTCCGGATGGGCGATGATGACGGCATCCGGATATTCCCCGCGGGTGCGGTCGACGCTGGCCGTGCGCAGAACATCGTGTGTTGGGCAGACGCCGTCGTAGATCGCGATCTTCTTCTCCGTTACCTGGTCGGCCACCCAGCGGCCCAGGTTTCGATCCGGTGTGAACAGGATTTTGTCGTTGTCCAGGCTGCGAACGACGGAGACGGCGTTTGCTGAAGTGCAGCATATGTCGGATTCGGCTTTCACTTCGGCGGATGAGTTTATGTAGGTGACGACGGTGTACCCGGGGTACTCCGCCTTCCAGTCATCCAGGCTTTCCGGCGTGATTGAATCAGCCAGCGCACAGCCGGCACCCATATGCGGCAGCAGGACCTTCCTGCCCGGATTCATGATCTTCGCCGATTCAGCCATGAAATGGACCCCGCAGAAAACGATGCAATCGGCATCCGTCTTCGCGGCTTCCACGGACAGGCCAAGCGAGTCGCCGGTGAAATCGGCCAGATCCTGGATCTCGGGAATCTGGTAGTTGTGGGCGAGGATGATCGCCTTCTTCTCCACCCGCAACCGGTTGATCTGCGCGATCAGTTCCTCTGCCGGGATGTCGGAGTAGGTCGCCGCCGGCACCTGGACTGGGGATGGCTGGGTAGTAATCTGCCCGTTAGTCATTCCAAGCTCACCTTAGCTCCGTCGTCCAGGGTGATGGACTCCGTACCGTTTGGGAAAACGCGCCAGAACTCCTTGCGGATCAAACCGGCGATGGTCGCGGACTTGCTGGATCCATGATAGTGTGCGACCGCCTCCAGCATGGCGAAGTCTCGCTCAGTAGCCGAAAAAGTCCGTGACTTGGCGCGACCGTTCCTCTCACTCGTGACCGTCATTTATGGCTCCAGGTAGCCTTAACAACAAGAAATAAACAATTAATACACTGTTTTTAATGCTAACTCACTTATGTACTATACGTAAATTGATCCCGGTAAGCAACGGTTTATTCGACGAAGTCAGTCGGTGGGCGGCGGTCGGTCGATGGTGACAGTGGGTCGTCCACGACCCCTTCAGGAGTGTTTCATCGAGGGGAGGGGTTCACAGTCGATCGATCCGGTCCATGGCGTCCTCTACCGCATCCCGATGCTGGAAAGCGGACAGCCGCAGGTAGCCTTCCCCCGCGGCTCCAAAGCCGGCGCCCGGGGTACCTACAACGTTGGACTCCCGCAACAGCAGATCGAAGAAGCTCCAGCTGTCGTGTCCGGTCGGCGTGGCGATCCACAGGTAGGGTGCATTGCTGCCCCCGAAAACGGTGTAGCCGCCATCGATCAGACGCTGGCGCATGATCGCAGCGTTGCTCATGTAGAAATCGATGAGTCGGCGCTGGGCTGCTTTGCCATCAGCTGTGTAGGAGGCGGCAGCGGCACACTGCACGGGGTAGGACACGCCGTTGAACTTGGTTGAGTGCCGCCGCGCCCAGAGTGCCCGCAGGTCAGCTGTTTCGCCGGACGCGGTGGTGCCGCGCAACTCTTCCGGGACCACGGTGAAGGCACAGCGCACTCCGGTAAAGCCGATCGACTTGGAGTAGCTGCGCATCTCGATCGCGACTTCCCGGGCGCCGTCGATTTCGTAGATGGAATGCGGAATCGAAGGATCAGTGATGTAGGCCTCATAGGCAGCATCGAAGAGGATGACGGCCTTCTCGGAGCGCGCGTAGGCCACCCACTCCTGAAGCGAGGCCTTGGACATCACGGCCCCGGTCGGGTTGTTGGGAGAGCACAGATAGATGAGGTCGGCATGTTCAGTGGGTAGCGGTGGTTGAAAATCGGTAGCGGCCACGCACGGCAGGTAAACGAGTCCATTGTAGCGCCCCTCCGCGTTGGCCACGCCGGTGCGTCCGGCCATGACATTGCTGTCGCAGTACACCGGATAAACCGGATCGGTCAGGGCCACAACGCTGTCGGTCGCGAAAATCTCCTGGATATTAGCGGAGTCGCACTTGGCGCCGTCGGAGACGAACACTTCATCAATGTCAACGGCGACACCACGAGCGCCAAATTCGTGCTCGACGATGAGCTCCCGCAGCCGCTGCTGACCAAGGTCGGGAGGATAGCCCTGGAAGGTCTCATCGGCCGCCAGCTCCTCAGTGGCTGCCTGCATGGCATCGACGATGACCCGTGGCAGGGCTTTGACGACATCGCCGATACCCATACGAATCAGGGAGGCGTCGGGCTGCTCAGCCGCGAAGCTGGCCGTGCGCCGGGCGATTTCAGGAAAGAGGTAGCCGGCTTGAAGTTTCAGATAGTGCTCGTTGATGTGTGCCATGGGTATGCAAATCTCTCAACCAGAGTGTGCATTCAATGGTGTGTATGCGATCACAGATCGGGAGGGCAATCTACAGCCGGGGTCGCACTCTTTCAAGATTCAGGGGTAACGTAGTGAGATGGGCGCTGTTGACGATGTTCGAGGGCAACACTAGCGTATAGGGTCCATGGAGAGCGACGGCCCATACGGCCGCGTCCGGACACAGGGCACGTTGCGAATGAGACGCGCCGCGTGAAATTGAGGCATGGGAGAGGTAAACACTTGAACGCCACGACGGAAAACACCGCAGAGCTGCCAACTGATTTCATCCGTACGGCAGTGGCCGAAGACAATGCCTCCGGACGCTTCGATGGCCGCGTGGTGACTAGATTTCCGCCCGAGCCCAATGGCTATCTGCACATCGGCCATGCCAAAGCCATCTGTCTCAACTTCGGCATCGCCGCCGATTTCGGCGGCCCCTGTCATCTGCGCATGGACGACACCAATCCCTCGCGCGAGGAGCAGGAATACGTCGACGGCATGAAGGCGGATATCCGCTGGTTGGGGTTCGACTGGGGCGACCACGAATACCACGCATCGGATTATTTCAACCAACTGTATGAATGGGCAGTGCTATTGATCGAAAAAGGTCTGGCTTACGTCGACGACCAATCAGCCGAGGAGATGCGGCAGACTCGCGGGACGCTGACTGAGCCGGGCACCGACAGCCCGTATCGCGAGCGTTCGCCCGAGGAGAATCTGGACCTCTTCAACAGGATGAAAGCGGGTGAGTTCGCCGACGGCGCCAAGGTACTGCGCGCCAAGGTTGACATGGCCTCGCCGAATATCAACATGCGCGATCCGGTGATGTACCGGATCATGCATGAATCGCACCAGCGTACCGGCGACGAGTGGTGCATTTACCCGATGTACGACTGGGCCCACGGTCAGAGTGATTCCCTGGAAGAGGTCACTCATTCGCTGTGCTCTCTCGAGTTCGAGGATCATCGTCCGCTTTATGACTGGTTCATCGACAAACTGGGGATATTCCCGTCGCGGCAAATCGAATTCGCCCGCGGCAACATCACCTACATGGTGACGCACAAGCGCCACCTGCGGACGTTGGTCGACGACGGCCTGCTCAACGGCTGGGATGATCCCCGGATGCCGACACTGAGCGGCTTGCGTCGACGGGGTTGTCCGCCCGAGGCGATCCGGCGTTTCTGGAGCGAAGTCGGCATTTCCAAGCGGGAAAACAACGTCGATATCGCGCTGCTCGAGCACTGCATTCGCGACCATCTCAACAAGGTCGCACCCCGGGTCATGGCGGTACTGAACCCGCTCAAAGTTGTCATCGACAACTACCCTGAGGGTGAGTCTGAAGAGCTGGAGGCGGTCAATAATCCGGAAGACCCGGACGCCGGCACCCGCAGGGTCCCGTTTTCGCGCGTTCTCTACATCGAGCGCGACGATTTCATGGAGGATCCACCCAAAAAGTTCTTCCGCATGGCGCCGGGCCGTGAGGTGCGGTTGCGCTATGCGTATTTCATTACCTGCACTGACGTGATCAAGGATGATTCCGGAGAGATCACGGAACTGCGATGCACCTACGATCCGCCAACTCGCGGGGGCGATTCACCGGATGGTCGCAAGGTGAAAGCCACTCTGCACTGGGTCAGTGCCGAGCACGCCCTCGAGGCTGAAGTCCGGCTCTACGATCGCCTGTTCGCGGTCGAAAACCCTGCCGGCTCAGGGGAATCAGGGGATGCTGAATCAGGAGTGGAGGCTCATCTGAATCCGGAGTCTTTGACCGTGCTGCCGCGCGCCTATATAGAGCCGAGTCTCGCCGGGGTGAAACCGGGGTACTCGTGTCAGTTCGAGCGCCTGGGGTATTTCTGCGTGGATTCCGACAGTTCTACGGATGGACTTGTGTTCAATCGCACCGTGACGCTGCGGGATCAGTGGGCGAAGATCACGGGTAAGGGAAAAGCCTGAGGGTCCGTCACTACCCTACCTACCAGGCGTCCACTTCTTTTCCAATGAGCGCTCCTTCTTCTTCGACAGCCCCCCGAGCGTCTCGATCGCAGAGCGGAGCCGCACCCGGGTCACGTGGATGCCGAGCAGGGCGACGGACTCGTACAGTGGAGGCCCCGCTGGCTGCCCCATGATGGCGACAAACAGCGGTTTGGTGACGTCGCGAATCGGCCACTCCCAGAACGCAGCCACGAGTGCCAGAGCCGATTCGACCCCGTCACGGTCCCATCCATCAATCGTATCCAACGACCATACCACCGTCTGCATCATCTGAAGTATCTCGTCGGGCTCACGCTTGACGGCCGCTGTCATGTCGTCGCTGGATACCGGCACCTCGCGCGCGAAGAAAAAGCCGCACTTGGGCATGAAGTCACCGAGGGTGTCCATGCGCTCCTGCATCAGGGGGACCATCTGCTGGATGTAGTCGTCGTTCAGCGACCACGACTTCAATTCCTGGAGCAGCTGTGGCGCGGACAGGTCCTCGCGGATGTAGCGGCCGTTGAGCCAATTGAGCTTTTCCAGGTCGAAGACGGATCCACCCAGGTTGATGCGATCCAGGTCGAAGCGTTCGACGAATGTATTAAGATCGAACTTTTCTTCAGCGGTCTCTTCCGCGGATTTCCCGACCGGTGGATAGGCCATCAGCGCCATATAGTTGAGCATGGCCTGGGGCAAGTAGCCCGCGGCGCGGTAGTAGTCGACGGAAGTCGGGTTGCGGCGTTTCGACAGCTTCGAGCGATCCGGGTTCAGCAGCAGCGGCAGGTGGGTGTGTTGGGGCGCCTCCCACTTGAGCCGATCGTAGAGTAGCAGGTGCTTGGGCATCGAGTTGATCCACTCTTCGCCACGGATCACGTGAGTGATACCCATCTCATGGTCGTCCACGACGACGGCCAGGTGGTAGGTCGGGAAACCATCGGATTTGAGCAGGATCTGGTCGTCGAGGTTGGCGTATTCGAAACTGATCTCACCCCGGAGGCGGTCCTCGAACCGACAGCTGCCCTCATTCGGCATCTTCATCCGGATCACGTGCGATGAGGGTGCCGTTGAAGACGCCAGCTGCTGCTCTACTTCAGACTGAGACAGATCCCGGCAATGACCGTCGTAGCCGGTGCGGCCTCCTTCCCGTGCCTGCCGTGCGCGCAGTTCTTGCAGGCGCTCGGGGGTGCAAAAACAGTGGTATGCGTGACCATCCTCCACCAGCTGATGCGCGTGGCGCTGGTAGATATCGAGGCGCTCGCTCTGTCTGTAGGGGCCATGCGGACCACCCACATCCGGGCCCTCGGCCCAGTCGAATCCCAACCACCGCAAGCTGGCCATCAGCTGGGTCTCGTACTCGGGACGCGAGCGGCTCTGGTCGGTGTCCTCGATGCGCAGGATGAAACGACCGCCCTGGGCGCGCGCGAAAGCCAGGTTGAACAATGCGATATAAGCCGTGCCCACATGGGGAGCGCCCGTCGGCGATGGGGCGGCACGGACGCGTACTTCAGTCATTTCCATTCTCTGCGTTTTCGGGTTCGGTTTGCCAACCGCCTGCAGTGTCCTACCTTTAGAACAGATAGAAGATAAGAGAACGAGACGAGAGAGCGCTAGACAAGCCCTTCCGGACTCAACCTCCTCCCGACCTCCCGGTCGCGGGCCTCGCGACAGATGACGTGAGACCTTGGCGACCGCTCCGAATCCGCGCCGGCAGATATCCGGTGCAACGGTCCCCCTGTTACAGCCTGCGTGCAGGTGACTGAGTGCACGCGCTTAGGGGTAGCCCTTCGCCACAGGAAGACCTCCGGCTGCAATGAAATTCAGCGAACTCGACCTAAAGCCAGAAGTGCTGGAATCCCTCGACGAGATGGGGTACGTCGACATGACGCCCATCCAGGAGCAGGCGATCCCTCACATTCTGGAGGGCCGTGATCTTGTCGGCCTGGCGGAGACCGGTTCCGGCAAGACTTCGGCTTGCGGCGTGCCGTTGATACAGCTAACGGATCCCGATTCCACGGCCATTCAGCACCTGGTCCTGGTACCGACACGGGAATTGGCACTACAGTACGTGCAGGAATTGGACCGGGTGGGCAGCAAGACGGAGGTCGTGCCGTTCGCCGTCTTCGGTGGCTTCGACATGGACATTCAGAAGGCGAAGCTCGCGCACAAGGTCAATATTCTGGTGGCCACACCCGGTCGGCTGATCGATTTCATCTGGAACACGAAGCTCGATTTGACGCAGGTTCGGACCGTCGTCCTCGACGAAGCGGATGAGATGCTGAATATGGGCTTTCTGGAGGATGTCGATTTCATTCTTTCTTGCCTGTTGCAGGAACACCGGACGCTGTTATTCTCCGCGACAATGCCGACGGAGATCACCCGGCTTTCCAGCAAATACCTTACCGACCCCGTGCGCATCGAGTTGAATAGCAGTCAGCGTGCGCCCTCATCCCTCGAACATCATTTCCTCTACGAGCGCAACCGCCTCACGGCCCTTACCGAGTACCTCAAGGAAGACGCGGTGCGACAGGCGATCGTGTTCTGCAATACCCGCGATCGTGGCAGCACGCTCCACAAAGAGCTCGGACGCTCCTTGAGTTCCGCAGAGTTCATCCATGGCGGACTCGACCAGGATCGTCGCACATCCATCTTCAATCGCTTTCGCAACAAAAAGATCAAATACCTGATTGCCACCGATCTTGCCGGCCGTGGTTTGGATTTCAGTCACGTCAGTCATGTCGTCAACTACGATTTCCCCTTCAACTCTGAGATTTACACCCACAGAACTGGACGAGCGGGAAGGATGGGGCGTACTGGTACGGCACTGACCCTTGTCACGGATCGCGATCTGCGCACGCTGGACAGCATTCTGCGACGCAATGACATCGAGCCGGTGTGGGTCGGCGCGCCGCCTGATCCTGCGAAGAAAGCCAAGCGTGGTCCCACCGGCGGCGGAGGTTCAAAACCCAGGCACAAGGGTGGCGGAGGTGGGGGTAGACGCCGATCCGGAGGTGGTCAGGGACAAGGTGGCAACGCTGGTGCCGGCGGCAGCGGTCGCTCGGGCTCCAGTCGTCGTCGCGGTTCCAATCGGCGCAAACCGACAAGCAACGGGGGGGCAGAAAGCCCGACTTGACGGCGTGCACAAATGTGCAGTATACTAAACCTCATTACCATCATTATCTTGGCAAAACCAGAAGCTGAACCTCGGCGATCCCCCGCACCACAACCGCCAGAGGTGTTCGCGAACAGAGTGCGTTCGTCTGCGAACAGAGTGCGTTCGTTCGCGAACAGAGTGCGTTCGTTCGCGAACAGAGTGTTCTCGAAGCTTTGCCGCTGACATCAGTAATTCTCCTTCCCCCTACGTGTTTTCTGACCACGCGAACTGGGGATTACTTTTCCAGCCAGCACTCTCCTCCCCTTTTTTGAACCCTGCGGCGCATTGCCGCGGTTGCTATATCTGTCTCGACTTGTACCGATGCCGGGTATCCGGCATCGGCAAACCACAGACCGAATAGACGGAAATATGACAGCGACGGTTTCACAGAGCGATCTGTTCCAATCGAAGAAGCGACAACGCACGAACGGCAACGGCCGGAAAGCGCGCGCCAGTACCGGTGCCGTCTACGACGAAAGCAAGATCAAGACACTCAGCTCGCTCGAGCACATCCGCCTGCGCACGGGGATGTATATCGGCCGGCTCGGTGACGGGTCGGATCCCGATGATGGCATCTACGTGCTCCTCAAAGAGGTCATCGACAACGCCGTCGATGAGTTCATAATGGGATTCGGCAAGAAGGTCGAGGTCCTCGTCGCCGACAACAGCGTCGCCGATCGCAAAGTCGCGGTTCGCGACTACGGGCGCGGCATTCCGCTGGGCAAGGTGATCGAGTGCGTATCGGTCATCAACACCGGCGCCAAGTACAATGATGAGGTCTTCCAGTTTAGCGTCGGTCTCAACGGGGTGGGGACGAAAGCGGTCAACGCGCTTTCCGGCACCTTCCAGGTGACTTCATTCCGTGAGGGCAAGCGCTTCGAGGCACAATTTGAGCGGGGCACGTTGACGCATCAGGCCAAGGGCCGCACCACCGAGGCAGATGGCACGCTGGTGGAGTTCATCCCTGACCTCCAGATCTTCGACGACTACGGTTACAACCTCGAGTTCGTCGAGCAGAGACTGTGGAACTATGCGTGTCTGAACAGTGGACTGCAACTATACCTCAACGGCACCAAGTTCGAATCGAAGAACGGGCTGCTGGATCTGTTGCGGCGCGAGGTTGGCGAGGACGTCGCCTACGAACCGGCCCACTTCACGGGTGACCACATCGAGTTTTCCTTCACCCACATCGAGGGCTACGGCGAGACCTATCGGTCCTTCGTCAACGGTCAGTACACCAGCGACGGCGGTACCCACCAGAGCGCTTTCCGGGAAGGGTTGCTCAAGGGGGTCAACGAGTACTACCGCAAGAATTACAACGGCATCGACGTAAGAGAGGGAATCGTCGGCGCGGTGTCGATCAAGGTACAGGAGCCGGTCTTCGAGTCGCAAACCAAGAACAAACTCGGTAACACGGACCTGCGCGGGTGGGTGGTTACCGACGTCAAGACCGCCGTCGTCGACTTTCTGCACAAGCATTCGGATGCAGCCGCGAAGCTGGAATCTCGCATCGCCCACAACGAGAAGCTGCGCAAGGAGCTGAACGCGGTAAAAAAAGAGGCGAAGGAGGCAGCCAGGAAGATTCAGATCAAGAATCCGAATCTGAAAGACTGCAAGTATCACCTCGGTGACAAGAAACGAGGGGATGAGTCAACCGTGTTTATCGCCGAGGGACAGTCGGCGGGCGGTTCGATCGTTTCTTCGAGAGATGTGAACACGCAGGCCATCTTCACGCTCAAGGGCAAGCCGCAAAACATGTTTGGCCGCAACAAGGGCGACATGTACAAGAACGAGGAACTCTATAACCTGATGATGGCGCTGGGCATCGAGGATGGGGTCGAGGGCCTGCGCTACAACAATGTCGTCATCGCCACGGACGCCGACGTGGACGGCTTCCACATCCGCAATCTGCTGCTGACGTTCTTCCTCTCCTATTTCGAAGAGGTAGTGGCCGCCGGACACGTCTACATCCTCGAGACCCCACTGTTCCGAGTGCGCAACAAGAAGGAGACCGTCTACTGTTACAGTGATAAGGAGCGGGATCGCGTGCTCAAACAGATCTCGCAACCGGAAGTGACGCGATTCAAAGGGCTGGGGGAAATTTCGCCATCGGAGTTTGGCCAGTTTATCGGTCCGGACATGCGCCTGGTCAAGGTGAGCGTCAAGTCGATGTCGACGGTGCCGGGTACCCTGCAGTTCTTCATGGGCAAGAACACGCCGGAGCGCCGCGAGTACATCATGGAAAACCTGTTGTAGGATCGATCATGGCTTACCTGGACAGTCTATACAAGACTAACTTCGTCGAATATGCCTCTTACGTAATCAAAGACCGGGCCATCCCGCACGTGAATGACGGCCTCAAGCCGGTCCAGCGTCGAATTCTACATGCCCTCTCTGAGATCGACGATGGCAAGTTTCACAAGGTGGCCAATGTCGTCGGTCAGACGATGAAGTACCATCCGCATGGGGATCAATCGATTTACTCAGCTCTGGTCGTGCTGGCGAACAAGGATTTGCTGATTGAGAAACAGGGCAACTTCGGCAACATTTTTACCGGCGACGAGGCTTCAGCGGCCCGCTACATCGAGTGCCGCCTGACGCCGCTGGCGCGTGAAGTCCTCTTCGACCCGGAAATCACCGAGTACCTGCCATCTTACGACGGCCGCAACGATGAGCCGGTCCTGTTCCCGGCAAAGATACCCGTACTGCTGACCCAGGGGGCCGAAGGCATCGCCGTCGGCATGTCGACGCGCATCCTGCCTCACAATCTCACCGAGTTGCTGCAAGCTCAGATCGCCTACATGAAGGATCAGCCCTTCGAGGTGTTCCCGGATTTTCCGACGGCGGGCCTGGTGGATGTATCCGAGTACCGCGAAGGCAACGGCAAGGTCCACGTGCGAGCGCGGCTGGACATCTCCGACCCGAAGCGGATCGTCATCCGCGAGATACCGTTCGCGACCACGTCAGAGTCACTGATCGCTTCGATCGAAGACGCGGCGCGTAAGGGCAAGGTCAAGGTATCGACGATCGAGGATTTCACGGCCGAGCAAGTCGAGATTGATCTCAAGCTCGCGCGCGGGGTGTACGCCGAGGAAGTCGTCGATGCCCTCTACGCCTTCACCGATTGTGAAGTCTCGCTGTCGTTGAACCTGCTGGTAATCGCGGGCGATGCGCCGCGTGTGATGACGGTTCCCGAGGTGGTCGAGCACGGTGTCGATCGACTGGTGGACGTGCTCACGGCCGAGCTGCGGGTCGAAGCCGACAAGCTCAAGGCTCGCCAACACGCCAAGACGCTGGAACAGATTTTTATCGAGAACAGGATCTACAAGGAGATAGAGGACAAGAAGTCGGCTGAGGCCGTCGTCGATGCTGTCCTGACCGGGTTGGCTCCACATGCCATCAAACTGAAAAGCGAGATCACCCGCGACGACGTCGACACCTTGCTGAAGATTCCCATCCGCCGCATTTCTCTATACGACATCAACAAAGCCAAGCAGGAATTGAAGGAGATCCGCCAGCGGCTCGCGCAGATCGCCAAAGACCTCAAGGCGATAATTCCGTACAGCATCGCCTTTCTGGAAAAGCTCATCGACCAATACGGCTCACAGTTTCCGCGGCGCACGGAAATTGTCCGCTTCGAGAAGGTCGACGTCAGGGATGCCGCTAAGAGGGATCTGAAGCTGGCCTACGACAAGAGTTCGGGGTACCTCGGTCATGCCGTTGACGGCGTCACGCAGGCCCTGGTTTCGCCCTACGACCGGGTGCTCGTGATCCGCAAGGACGGCTCCTACTCGGTCGTCGATGTGCCCGACAAACTGTTCGTGGGCAAGGGCATGCTCCATTGTGGATTCGTCGACAAGGACCTGGTATTCGGCGCGCTCTACAAGGATTCCAAGGGCTTCGGCTACATCAAACGCTGCCGCATCGACAAGTTCATCCTGAACCGGATGTACTCGCTGGTTCCCGACGGCTGTACGTTGCTGAAGCTGTCCACGGATCCGGTCGCCACCATCAGCGTGGACTACAAACCCAAGCCCCGCGTGCGTGTACTGCACGAAGAGTTTGACATTGCCGACTATCCCGTGCGAGGACTCAAGGCAAGCGGTATCCGATTGGCCACGCGCGAGCTGCAAAGCTGTAAAGTCAAATAGCCCTCTGATTTTCGCAGGCCCTCAATCGACAGGACACCACCCATGAACTGGGATTTGACCAGCTATTTCCCTGTTTTCGACGGTCCGGACATGCGCACGTTCAGGGATCAGTTGCGAGCCGACATCGACGATCTGGGTGAACGGGCATCCACGCTGACAATCCTTAGTCAGGATGCCGATGCTGACGCCGGCAAGGACACCCTGTCGGAATGGGAGGACGTTCTGCTGAGGTGCGAGGAAGTATCTCGCCGGTTATCACATCTGGCCTCCTACCTGTCCTGCCTGACGGCTGCTGATACGGTCAACGAGGAGTACAAGCGTGAAGAGGCCGCCTTCGCGCTGACGGCGGCAGCTGCTGACAAGATCAGGGTGGAACTCAAGCGCGGACTGCGGGATGCGTCGGAACAGAGTTGGGATGCCCTGCTGGCACGGCCGGCACTGGATGGCTGCCAACACTTTCTGCGACGACTCCGACAAGAAGCACAGCAGACCATGGAACCGGCGAATGAGCGGCTCAATGCCGACTTGAGCGTCGACGGGATCCACGCCTGGGGCCGTCTGTATCATGCAGTGGCCGGCAAGCTGGAGTTCGACATGCAATTCCCGGATGCCGAGCCCAAACGTCTGCCGATGTCGCAACGGCGCTCCCTGATGGGCAATCCGGACCGGCGGGTACGGAAAGCCGCCTTCGAGGGGGGCAACAGCGCCTGGGCCGCCGTCGAGGATACGGCGGCAGCAGCTTTGAACGCGATCGCCGGCACCAGGCTCACCCTCAACGGCCATCGCGGCATCGACGATTTTCTGGACGTTGCCCTGTTCCAGGCCGCCATCAGCCGTACATCGCTGGAGGCCATGTTCACGGCAATATTCGACTCGGTTGAGCTGCCCCGGCGAATTCTTGCACTAAAGGCTCGAGCCCTGAATCAAAACGGCGTCGCCTGGTACGATCTCGAAGCACCGTTGCCGTTGCCTGAGGAGACCCCGGTCACATGGGAAAGCGCCAAACGGATGGTGTGCACCGGGTTCGGTCAGGCTTACCCGAAATTGGCCGAATTCACCGAAACCGTTTTCGAGCGTCAGTGGGTCGACTGGGAGCCGCGCCCCGGCAAACAGTCCGGTGGGTTTTGCACCGGCTCCCAATTGTCCAACGAGTCGCGGATCTTCATGACCTACAACGAGACGATCGGCGACGTGCGAACCCTGGCCCACGAAGCTGGCCATGCCTTCCACTCTTTCATACTGAGAGGGGCACGTCCCTACGCCCGCCGCTACCCGATGACGC
This sequence comes from Candidatus Latescibacterota bacterium, assembly GCA_965248265.1. Lineage (GTDB taxonomy): Bacteria > Latescibacterota > UBA2968 > UBA8231 > UBA8231 > CBDFJF01. The sequence continues at coordinate 2,367,654 of CBDFJF010000001.1, read as the reverse complement.
TGGCTGAATCGGCGTCGACCTTCGGCGAGATGATCCTGACGGATGGCATGTTGAATGGCGATTCGAAGCTGAGCAACGTCGACAGACTGCGCCTTCTCGACATGGAGACGGCGCACGCTGCCGTCTATCTAATGGATATCCCGGTCCGTTTCGAGTTCGAGAAGGCTTTCCACGAAGAGAGACAGTCTGGAGAGGTGGCCGTGAGTCGCCTCAAACAGCTGATGGCGCAGACGCAACAGCGGGTCTTCGGTGAGCTGTTGGAAGAGGGGGGAGAGGATCCATACTTCTGGGCATCCAAGCTGCACTTCTACATCACCTCCGTGACGTTCTATAATTTTCCCTACACCTTTGGCTTTCTACTGAGCCGGGGACTTTTCTCACTTTACAAGCAACAGGGGGGAGAGGAGTTCTTTCCTCGCTATGAGGAGTTCCTGCGTTCGACCGGCAGCGCCACCGCCGAGGAGGTCGCTCGCCAGACCCTCGACTGTGACCTCGAGTCGCCGGAGTTCTGGAGAGACGCCATCGAAACCCTGCGCGAGCCGGTGGAGCAACTTGAACAAGCCACTGAGATGACCTAAATCTGCGAGATTTAAAGTTGGCTCCGTGCGCTGCCGATATAGACAACGGCGACCTTCCGTTTTCAATCACAGCCACGGACGGCACCTCCACTCAAGCAAGGTAAATGGAGATAGGCAGTCTTCCCCCGGTAACACTTCCCGCATTCAATCCGCTTTCCCAGTCTCCTGAATCGGAGACAAGGGAGACCCCTGTTCTCCTGGGAGCGCACGGGGAGGAAGAGACCGCGCAGGATCGTCTGGACTCCACCAACGCTGCCCATCATCTACCAGTGCTGGCGTCCGGCATCATCGCAGCCAATAAGACAGCTGCGGCGACGCCTTCCATCTCGCTCCCCGGGGCACCGGAGCTTGATGCTGCCCTGACAGCAAGCGTCCTGAGCGCTCAGCGCTCCCATGCCCGACAATCCGCTTCCCCGACACATTCAGATGGCCAGAACGCGGTGGCACCGTTGCCGCAACCTGCTGTTGGGGTGGGTAAACCTGTAGCCGATGCCCATCCTGTAGCAGCTGCGGCGACACCGACACCTGTAGGCGAAACGAATGCCGGGGGCACGGGGGCGGCATCGCCGGCTGCTGAGACTGGTGATCGCGGGACCGGGGGCCCCGGAACCGAGGAGCTGACCGAGGAGGAGCAACAGAAAGTTCAGGAGTTGAAATCCCGGGATCGCGAGGTGCGCCAACATGAACAGGCTCATATGGCAGCGGCCGGCGGTTATGCCCGCGGCGGGCCCAGCTACGAGTACACGACAGGTCCGGATAACCGTCGCTACGCCACCGGGGGTGAGGTCAGCATCGACACTTCCAAGGTAGCTGACGATCCGGCAGCTACCATTCGCAAGGCTCAGATCATCTACCGGGCGGCGATGGCTCCGGCTGAACCGTCATCACAGGACCGCAGTGTGGCCTCCGAAGCCAAGCAGATGGAATCAGAGGCCAGGCGAGAACTGGCGGAGAGCCGAAGGAGCGAGGCAACTGAAGAGAACGGGCAGTCATCGGGGAACTCACCCGTGGACGAAAGCTCCCAGGTTGCTGAGACCGGCGAGGACGGGGATGTCATCCCGAAGGCAAGCTCCGAACAGTTCAGCGGGTCCCACAGCGCCGGTCAGACGTCCTCTTTCGACGGCGCGGGAGCGGCAGAGATCGCTGGCGATGCGGGCCAGTTTATTGAACCTGGTCGCCTGAGGAAGCGGTCAGAACCTGCCCTCTTCGGCCTGGGTAAAGCGCTCCGGGTCCATTCCCAAGAATTCGAACAACTCCTGATCGAGCGGGCAGTTGTACAGGTACTCCCCCAGCTTATCGGCGAGTAGTGCCTGGCACTTGTCCGTCGTGGGTAAAGGGCAGCATGACGATACCCGCGGTCAGGTCCATGCCGGGAAGATATCAGCCCAAAGGCTTCCAACAAAAAACAGGGCCGGATGCCTGTCCTCCCGAGCATCCGGCCCTCCCTCATTGCTGGCGTTCGATCTGTGATTAACGCTAACGTTCGATCGGTGAATTAATGCTGGGGCACGGTGTGAGTTAGTTTTTCGAAAACTCCGCCAGCAGTTCTCCACAGTTAGAACGCAACTTGTCAATCGCCCGATTGCGCAACTGCCGCACTCGCTCGCGGGTCACGCCCAGAGCGTTGCCAATTTCCTCCAGCGTCATCGGTTGCATGCTCTCCAGGCCGTAATAACAGCGGACGATCTGGTACTCGCGGTCGTCGAGCACGCCGAGGCAGTCGTTCACGGTGCCACGCATCTCACCATCCTCGAAGGCCTCGTCAATACCATCCTCGTCGGCGGCGTAAACCGAATGAAGTGTGGTTTCCTCATCCTGGTAAGTCGGGGCATCGAAAGAGACATCGGTTTGGCCCACTTCCATGGCATTGCGCGTGCGCAGAGCACTGATGTCGATACTGGTGGCGATTTCTCCAAAGGTAGGATCCCGACCCAGCCTCTGGGCCAGGGCATTGGATTCCTTCTCCAACCGCTGGAGATCGTTGATCTGGCTCATGGGCGGCCGGGCGATCTTCCCGTGCTCGGCCAACGCTTTCAGGATGGCCTGTCGGATCCACCACACTGCATAGGTGATGAACTTGAAGCCTCGGTCTTCGTCGAAGCGCTTGGTGGCCTCCAGCAGGCCGACGTTGCCTTCGGAGATCAACTCGGACAACGACATACCGTAGTCCTTGTACTCCCTCGCCACGCTGACGACGAAGCGTAAGTTGGCGGTGATGATGGTCTGTCTGGACTCCTCATCTCCGGCCTTCGCCAGCTTGAACAGGCGGACCTCTTCCTTGCGGCTGAGCGGTTTGGAGTGCCTGATGTCCCTCCAATACAGATCCGTCATGTTCCGGTTGTGTAAATCCAGATCCGTGCTCCGCTCCGCCTTCGCGGCCGCGGTGTCTGATTTTTGTGCTCTCATAAAGCGATGGCCCCCAATAGGTGCCGGCAGAAGCGTGTACGACGAGGCGATTTCTCCATTCCTCTACCAAACGCCCTGCCAGTGCTTTCAGTTCCCGTTTCCAGAATAAACTTTAACGTTAACGTTAACTAACGTACCGGCGAGAGAAAACAATCGCAAGACCTTTCTAAAAAAAATGGGGCGATCAGTCTGGCTGGGGGCGACTGCGGAGCGTCTTTTTCTGGGAATGGGCCTTCTTGCGGTCGAGTCGCTTGGCGATGGAAGTCCGCGTGGGTCGAGAGGGACGACGCTTGGGCGGTGGTGGGCGCAGGGCCCTCGCCAGCAAAGCGGCGAATTTCTCTATACAATCTGTTCGATTGCGGGTCTGCGACCGGAACCGCGACGAGCGCAAGATGAGCTCTCCATCACGGTTGAGTCGAGTGGAGAGCTCCGTGGAGATGCGGTTCCGCATGGATGGCGTCAGGGAGGGGCTGGTGCTCACGCAGAAGCGCAGTTCCGCCCTGGTGTTGACCTTGTTGACGTTCTGGCCGCCCGGCCCCGGGCTCCGGTCAAAGGAGAAATGCAACTCCGAAAGCGGGATCGAGAGGCGGGACCTAATCTGTACGGTATCGGCAGTCATCGTATGAAAGCTAAGAAATGCACCCAGCTATTGGCTCCGCGTGAGCAAAAAAAGAAGCGCTCCGCCGACTAGGTAGGGTCGGCGGAGCGCTCAATTATGAATACTGCCGGCCGAAAAGGCGTTCGGCAGGGGGCCGGTTCCGAGGCTGGGTAGGCCTCGTCAGCCGGGGAGATCAGGGTTGGATGGGCCCTGAAAAGGAGGACTATCTGATCGACCGGAATACGAATTGGAGGTTCGATAGTAAGTAGTATCAAATAGTCTCTGGTTATACTATCGGAGGGGACGTGTTATTCTTTAGCAAAAAATCGCGCAGCACATAACTGCAACAAAGACACGATCTAATAGGAGTTCCTTGATGTAGCATCCTCTTCCGTGCTAATGATACCAAGTAATACCCAGAAAAGAATCGCCGTCACTGGCATATGGAGAGGGTAGCTTACCAGGGCATGTACCAATATCGAAGCTACAGCTCCGGAGGCAGCCGCCGGACCCAGACCATGCTTCCTGGATCGAAGGAATGCAGAGACCACCATTCCCAGGAATCCGACAAGGGTCAACAGGCCGCCCTCCGCCCAGTAGTTGAGGTATTCGTTATGGGCGTGCCAGGTGCCATAGCGTTCCCACATTTCGGTGGTGTCCTCCGCATCCTCAGCGAACCGGTCGAGCCCGATACCTACAATTGGCCGGTCCAGGATCAGCTGCCACGCGACATGCCACAGGAAGTAGCGGTGGCTGAGTGTGGGGTCGCCCGCAGTCCCTGGGGCGGCGGCGTAGGCCGTACTCAATATTCGCTGGCCGACAGTGACAACACCGCGCTCACTCTCCATGACTCTGGTGGGGCCAAGCCACAAGGTAACGGCGGCCAGTGTCGCGACCATGGCCAGAATCCGTCCTCGATGCCAGCGGCCTCCTGATCTTCGCATCTGGGTCGCCGCTGTCCACACCAGGACGGCCAATCCCGCAAGACAACCCACCCAGGCGCCACGGCTGCCAGCCAGCAGTAGCGCGGCGTGCAACAGAGCAGTCACCGGATACCAGATTACGTGGAAACGCAGGCGAGACGAAAGCAGGAAGCCTCCGAGCGCGATGGGCAGGAGGGCTGCCATGAAACTGCCCAGATGATTCGGGTTCTCAAAAACGGCAACAGTGCGGTCGGTGAACGCGGTCGTCGCAGGCAGCGGGTCGAGGTCGAGGTACTGGCACACGGCGTAGCACGCAACGACGGAGCCCGAGCCGACAGCGGCGCAGGCCAACAGGCTGATTGCGCGCTCGTCGGTCCCAAGCAGTCGTCCCAATCCCAGGGACAACAGGCCGAATGTCGTCGGCAGCAGGCCGGACAAAGAGGTATGCTCGTTGGCGCTGAACGACAGAACCATTCCACCGGCAAACGCGGCCATGGAAACCGCCAGCAGATGTCGGTGCCAGACGCGAGGTGCGTTTGGTGGGGTAGCGTACCATTGCCGGCGAACGATTCTGGCAATGCACTCAGCACCAGCTACGATTATCGAAACGGTGATCAGGCCGCCAAGCACCCAAGCGAGGGCATCATTTCTCTCGAACAGAAAGGGATGAGCGGCAAGGAGAGTGAGCAAACTGCCGGCTAGAGCCCAGGTGATCGCGATGCGTGAGTTTTTTGACACGGCGAGTTGCCCTGGAGCCAAGTCCTCGTTGACACTCGAGGGGTGAAGGAGTAATTTACTGATCTGCTGGAATGCCAGTGCCTCGGTCGATTACACAGGAGAGAATATCATCGCACGGTTCAATCGAAAAGAGTTCACGGCAAAGCTCAAGCCAGAGGAGATCGATTACAAGCGACTGGACATCATTGTCCGCTACCTGAATCCGATTGGCAAAATCGACGCGGCGCGCCGCACTGGAGCCAGTCGCAAGCAGCAGACGCGCATCGTACAAGCGATCAAACGAGCGCGGTTTCTGGGGTTGCTGCCGTACTCCCTCAACGACACTCGCTAGGTCCGGGCAGATCACGCCGGCAAACTGCGAGACCACGATGGCGACGGAGCGAGCAGAGGGGATGTGGGAAGCCCTGTTGAAGGGCCTTCAGGACGGTGCTGCCGTGGCCGTGGCCAAGGCTGAGGAACTCACCCAGCAGAGCAAAGCCCGCCTCGACATTGCCGCTACCAAAGCTCGTCTGTCACGACTGCTGGCAGCGCTCGGAGTTATCGCCTACAAGCAATTGGATGGTGAAGCGAACGCCCTGGACGAAAGTCCAGAGGCCCGATCGTTGTGTGAGCAGATTCGGACCGCTGAGGCGGATCTTGCGGCCCAGACATTGGCCTTGCGCAGATTAAAACTTGAGGCTGAGGTCGATAGCGAGGAGTAATTACCACTAGGAGCCCGTGGAACTACGGGCTCCCCAGGGCACAATCGGTCACTCTCTTCTCTTCTTTTTCTTGACCTTCTTCTTCACGACTTTCCCCTCAGGGACTTTCTCTCCAGGGACTTTCCCTCCAGAGATTTTTTTCTTCTTCTTTTTCTTCTTGCGGCGCCGGATATCGCTGTCAACGGGCAGTCCGTCCAGGTCCTCATCTTCCATATCCGGGATCTCTTCTTCGGCAAACATCGCGCTGGCTTCTTCGAGTTCCTGAGCCATCTGCTTGGCGTTCCGCTCTTCAATCTCCGCATCTGACATTGGCGGCCAGGTCAAGAAAAAGTCCTCCACGGCCACGGACAACAAGGTTCCTTTGAGGTAGCGTTCAAAGGAGCAGGCCACGATGTGCGAGTGCAGGGGCGTGTATTCCGGATTGGTTTCGTCTAACACCAGTTCGATGAGCTCGTGTAGCAGCAGGGTATCCAACAGGCTAACCTGCTCGACGCCGCCGATAGCGGCGGTGTCCTGATCCCAGTTTTCCAGGACGGTGCGGACGCCGGTGTTGAGGTGGATCTCCCCGTCGCGCTCGTAGGCTATGATCTTGGCTTCCTTCAGCGGCATCAGGTCGGTGCTGCGGACTTCAGCGAACGGATGGCCGATCAGGCGGAACGGCTCGCGATTCGACGGACTGATGCGGTCCGAGAGAACGCGTCCGGCCTGGGCCGGCCGGGAGATGATGTAGTCGAGAAGCGAATCAGATGCTGGAGACCAGATCTGCGACAGCCGCCGCGCTCTGGTGCTGTTGACCATGTTCGGGTCTTCGTTGTCGTCGGCATCGGTGAAGATGGCCGAGATCAGGCTTTTCTTTTCGTCCGGTCCAGCAGCAGCTCTGAACTTAAAGGCTCCCAGGGTCTGCAGGACTTGAACCCGGTCCTTGACTTCGGACTCGGCGAAGTCCAGCAGTGTTTCATAAAAAATCAGATAACCGTCTTCGTCCGTCCACGTGCGGAATTCGTCCGGGCTGCGCTTGAGCAGATCCATCTTGCCGTACAGCTCCTTGACGACGTCGGCGTACTCGCCCGTGTTCTCTTCTTGTCCCTGGTCATAGAGTATGGGGGCATCAGGGTCGATGCGGTCGACGATCCCTATTACATCTTCTTCGGGGGGCGTTTTACCTGTGTACCACGGGCGGATTTTTCTGGAAGGCTGCTTCAAAGTGGTCTTTTTTCGGGCTTTTTGTCCATTTTTCAGCAAGGTTCGTGATTCACCAAACTAAGCAACCGTATTCGATCCAGCAACCGACTCCGCACTGTTTCGAGTCCGTCTTGCACAATGCTCACGACGAGATGTTGTTCTTATCGGCTATTCAGCTGTGTTGCTGGACTCCGCCGTTCGTGGCGCCGAAATGAAGCGAACCACAGCCGCACCTGAGCGTCTTGTAGTAAACCGGGGCGCCAACTACGCTTCCTAATCAAGATGGTTGAAGAACACAACACCAAACTGGGGGTCGCCCTTCGCGAACGGCGGCGCATCGCAGAGCAGTTGCGCCGGAGCCAGGAACGTTACCGGGCTCTAGTGGAAACGGCCTTTGCGGGAATCAGCATGACCGACTCTGACGAGCGTTTGACGTTCGTCAATCCAGGCCTGTGTGAAATGCTGGGTTATGAGGCGGACGAGCTGCAGGGGAAGAGCCTGTCCGAGCTCACGGACCCCGATGAGTTCCAGCGTTATGCGGAGTACACGCAACACCGCCAGAAGGGGTTGCGCAACTACTACGAGACGTTCATCTACCACAAGAACGGATCGCCGCTAACGACACTGATATCGGCGTCTCCTCTCACAGCAGCGGACGGCAGTTTCGAAGGTACCATGGCCGTCATCATCGACATCACCGTGCTGCGACGGGCAGAAGCCGAGTTGGAAGAAGCCAAGCGTGCTTACACGGAGAATCTGGAAGACACGGTCAAGGAACGCACTCGAGCGCTTGCCCTGGCCCAGGCACAACTGATCCAATCGGAGAAGATGGCGGCCATGGGCAAGCTCGCAGCCGGTGTTGCTCACGAGGTCAACAATCCGGCAGGTGTGCTTCTGATGAAGCTGAACTTTCTGCTGTCGATCGCCGAAGAGGAGTCGCTTTCGAGCCGCGCGGTCTCAACACTGCAGGTGGCCGTCGAACAAACGGCGCGCATCAATCAGATTGTCGAGAATCTCTTGAGCTTCTCGCGTCCCTCGTCCGGGATTCCCCAGACCATCGACGTCAACGAGGTTGTCGGCGTCGCGCAGTCGCTGTCGGTCAGGGCGATGTCCGCGAACGGACTCGATTTCAAGACCGAGCTGTGCCCCCGTCCTTTGCTGGTGAAAGCGGATCCCAACGAATTGGAGCAGGTGCTCATCAACCTGATCAACAACGCTGTGGACGCGATGCCGGAGGGCGGAACATTGAGTCTCAGTACAGAGGCGACGACTGATGGACCTGCTGAGTACGGCGGAGTAACCGAGATGGTTACCATCAAGGTCACCGACACCGGTAACGGCATTCCCGACGATTTCAAGGACCTCATTTTCGACCCCTTTTTCACCACCAAACAGGTGGGAAAGGGGACCGGCCTTGGACTGTCGGTCAGCTACGGCATAGTGGAAAAGCTGGGAGGGCGAATCGAAGTCGAAACGGTCCGTCATCGCGGCACGACGATGACCGTGCGCTTGCCCGGCATGGGCGACTCCACTGAGGAAAGTCCCAACGAAGGTATGAGGACGGATTGACCCGAACGAAAGCCAGGATCCTGATCGTCGATGACGAGCCCGCCATGTTGGAGGCCTGCGAGGAGACGCTCCGTTACCATGGCTACGACGTCAGTCTACGCGATACCCCCGATAGCGGCATCGCCGCTGTTCGTGAACAGACATTCGATCTAATGCTGCTCGATCTGAAGATGCCGGACAAGGATGGTCTCGAGGTGCTCGAGGAACTGCGCAGCATTGACGAGAACCTGGTGAAGATCATGGTGACGGCATTTCCGACAATCTCTACGGCGGTGGAGGCCGTCAAGCAGGGAGCCTTCGACTACCTGCCAAAACCGTTTTCTCCGGATCAGTTGTTGATCACCGTCGATCGGGCGCTTGCCCAGAAGCGTCTGAGCACTGAGAACGAGATGCTGCGACGGGCCCTGAAGTTTCGGAGGGGTTTCGACGGTATCGTCGCCCGCAGCGCGGCGATGGGAAAGGTCATGGACCTGGTGCAACGGTTGGCAGACAGCGACAGCAGCATTCTCATACTCGGCCAAACCGGGACCGGCAAGGAGTTGATCGCCCGCAGCATCCACGTCAACAGCAAGCGTTCGGATGCTCCGTTTCTGCCCATCGATTGCGGTGCCATGCCGGATCAACTGCTGGAAAGCGAGTTGTTCGGACACGAGCGGGGTGCGTTCACCGGAGCGTTCACGAGGAAGACAGGTTTGCTCGAGGCGGCCCAGGGCGGAACGGTGTTCCTGGACGAGATCGCCACGTTGAGCGTCGACCTGCAGGTTAAACTGTTGCGGGTGATTCAAGAGCGACAGTTGCGCCGGGTCGGCGGAACGGAAACACTCGACATCGACATGCGGTTGCTATCGGCGACGAACGAGGATCTGGACAAAGCGATGGCCGAGGGACGGTTCAGACAGGATCTCTACTACCGTCTCAACGTGCTCACGATCTCCCTGCCTGCACTACGAGATCGCGACGGCGACGTACCACTTCTGGCCGATCACTTCGTCAAGGAGTTGAACGAGGCCGCTACGCGGAAGGTGGATGGCATCGCTCCCGAAGCCATGAAAGCACTTACGCAGTACGACTGGCCCGGTAACGTGCGCGAACTCCACAACGCGATCGAGGGGGCCTTTTCCCTGACGGACTCAGGTCCCATCACGTTGGCCTCGCTACCTGCTGCCATCGCAACTCAGGCTGTAGCCAACGCAGCAGGCAGTGACGAGGGAGACACCACTCTGGCAGCTGCCAAGGCCCGATTCGAGCGCGACTACTTGTCTGGTCTGCTGACGGCAACACAGGGCAATGTTTCGCGGGCTGCGGTCCAAGCCGGGCTACACCGGACTTCCTTCCAGCGGCTACTCCGAAAACACGATATTCAATCAGAAGAATACAGAACCCGATAGGGCCCAACCCTGCAGGCGTGGGTGCTGCGTTGGTGCGGCATGAAGCTGCTTCGATGCATTTCTCCATATCTATTTGTAAAAATTGAGTTTACTCCGAAAAACACCAGCAGGCATGCCGCAACAACGCAGCAGTTCTACTCCAAATACCACTGCCATCAGAATCAATGAAATAAGTTTATCGTATTGTAAATATGATAGTTAAGATAAATTTTGTTGATTGAATCGAAAGTGGCGCGACGTTTGCTGAGTCAGCAACAGAGTTCGGACAAAGGCCCACTCGTCAGCAAGGGGTGGGAATAGCTCCCTGGTCTGGCGCCGCACCGAGTCAGACCAGCCCCTGCGCTGACAGTGGGCCACCGTCCGACTCCTCCCGCTCAACGGGTGCTGACGGTACCCCGCACGTAGGATCCTTCTTCCGACACCAGAAAACACAACACCCGTGCCACCCCCACGGGCTCCCCAAGCCTTTGCCTGGCCTCATCCATGGCGGCTTGGGCGTCTTCGCCTTTCTCCTGGGCAGCTAGGCCGATGTTGGCCAGTTTGAGCGGGGTCGCAATGCTGGCAGGGCAGATAACGTGAACCCGGACACCGTGAGGCTCGAGTTCGTGCTCCAGATTGAAATGCATGCCGTGCATGCCAGCCTTGCTGGCGGCGTAGGCATAGGACGAGCTGCCCCCGTGCACGCCGGCACCTGAGGATATCAGCAGAAGGACCGGGTTCACTCCCTTGATCAGCAATGGCGAACCATATTTGGCGGTCAGGTAGGTACCCTTGAGGTTGGTATCGAGGGTGGCGTCCCAGTCCTGCTCGGCGAGTTCGTTGATACCGCGATACGCGCCCTTGATCACCCCGGCGCAACAGACCAGAGCGTCCAACCTTCCATGCTCATTCTCAATTTCTCCGAAGGCTGATCTGACCGCTGAATCGGACCGCACGTCAAGTTGGTGGAACGAGGCCTTTCCCCCGGCCGATGTAACGCGGCCGACGGTGGAAGCACCCTCTTCACTGTTGCAGTCAAGGACAAACACCGTGGCGCCGCGCTCGGCGAACAGCTCTACGCAGGCGGCGCCGATGCCGGTCGCACCGCCGGTGATGGCGACAATCTTGTCGTCGAGTCTCAAGCTTACAGCATCAGGCATGGATAAAATCCGGCAGGCTACACTGCGAGCAGGTCGCGAACGGCGGTGGCGATCTGCTCCTGTTGCGGTATCGCGGCCGTTTCCAGCGGGGCGCTGTACGGCATGGGCACGTGAGCACCGTTCAGACGCTTGATCGGGGCCTTGAGGTCGTCGAAGGCCTCCTCCACCACGCGAGTGGCGATTTCGGCTCCGACTCCACACGGGCCGAAGCTCTCGTCGACGATGAGCAGACGGCCTGTTTTGCGCACGGAGGCGAGTATGGTGTCCATGTCGAGAGGAGCCACGGTGCGTGGATCGATGACTTCGACGGAGATTCCGTCCGTCGCCAAGGCCGTGCTCACCTCAACACATTGCTGGACCATCGCCGTCAATGCGACGACGGTCGCATCATTGCCCTGGGTGCGCACCGCCGCTTCGCCGAAGGGGATGGCGTCCCCTCCCTCAGGGACGGCGCCCACCGTCTTCAACAGTAATCTGTGCTCCAGAAAGAGCACGGGGTCGTCGCTGCGGATGGCACTCTTCAGAAGTCCCTTGGCATCTGCCGGCGTCGTCGGCAAGGCGACCCGAAAACCGGGATGGTTTACAAAAAATGAGTAGTAGTTGCCCGAGTGATGAGTTGCCATTGACCCTCCGAGTCCGATACAGGCGCGCAGGACGATCGGCATTTTCAAGCGGCCGCTGCTCATGTACTGGATCTTGGCGATCTGGTTGAGTATCTCCCCCATGGCGTCTAGGGCGAAATCCAACATCATGTAGTCGACGATCGGGCGCGATCCCGTCATGGCCGCACTCGCGCACATGCCGGTGAATCCGCGTTCGTAGATTCCGACGTCGCGCAGGCGCATGTCGCCGTAGAGGGCGTGAAGGCCGGTCGTGGTGTTGAAGTTGCCGCCTCGAGCTCCGATGCCCTGGCCAACGACGAAAGTCGTCGGGTCAGCCGCCATCTCCTCCGACAGTGCTTCGAGTGTGGCTTCGGAGTAGGTCAGTTCACGCATGCGAATCCTCACTGAAGATGTGGTCCATCAGTGTTAGAGGATCGGGCCATGGGCTGTTCTCGGCGAACTCGAGAGCCTCCTCGACTTCCATCCGGATCCGCTCGTCGATGCTCGACATCTTCGTCAACCCCGTCTGGTCCTGGGTAGCTACCCATTTCGCCAGTCTGTCGATGGGGTCCTTCGCCTTCCAGGCGTCGATCTCCTCCTGCGTGCGATAGCCGGTGGTCCGCATGCCTTCGGAGTGCGCCCTGGTGCGGTAGGTCTTGCATTCCAGCAAGGTCGGACCACCTTCGCCACGGGCGCGTGCCACCGCATCGCCGGCCGCCGCGTGCACGGCGACTACGTCGTTGCCGTCGACGGCGAGGGCCGGGATGCCGTAGGCCACGCCGCGGTTGGCAACCTCAGGGTTGCCGGTGGCCTTGTGGAAAGGCATCTCCGTGGCGAAGAGGTTGTTCTCGCACACGAACACACAGGGCAGCTGCCAGGCAGCGGCCATCGTCAATCCTTCATGGAAGGCACCGTTGCTGACCGCACCATCGCCGAAGAAAGCAACGCCAACCTGGTTGGTCTCCAGAAGCTTGTAGGTGTATCCGGCTCCAGCCGCCTGGAGAATGCAGGGTCCGACGATACCGCTGGTGCCCATCATGCCTATTTCTGGTTTGAACAGATGCATGCTGCCGCCACGCCCCTGAGAGCAACCGGTGGCTCTGCCGAACAGCTCGGCGACAACCTCCCGGATGGGCACTCCCTTGGCGAGGGCATGGCCATGCCCTCTGTGGGTGCTGAAGACGGCATCGTCATCACGCAGGTGAGCGCACACTCCGGTGGCGATCGCTTCTTCGCCGACATAGGTGTGACATGCTCCGGGGATGAGGCCGGCCTCGTGCGAACGCGCCAGCTGTTCCTCCGTTCGCCGAATCCGCACCATCATTTCGTAGAGCGACAGCTCGATCATTCTACCTGCCTACCTAAGTTCAACGCTAATTCTCGCTCAGTCGACGGCGATCGAAGGTACCGTCAGGTTACCTCGATCGCAAGGCACGCACGCTCACGATTCGGACTCGGCCTCCCACTCTCTCACGAACGCCTCGTCCTCCACGTCCAGGGCATCGGCGACCCGGTTGATGTAGTTGAAGTAACCGATGATTTGAGTGGCGTCATGGATGGCCACATCTTCGAAGCCGCAGTCCCGCAACGCTCGAATTTCCGGATCGCCAACGCTGGATGGATCGCGGGTCAGCTGTTCGGCAAAAACACACAAGCCGAGGTTCTGAGGGGACAGTTGAGCCTCGTGCCAGTTCCTGGCTATCGCATGCACGAAGCGATCGGCCTCGCTGTCCTTCAACCCATACTCGTCTTCGACCTCGGCACGGAGGTCGTGGGCGTGCGCGCGTATTCAGTAGACGCAATGGTTGGTGGCGGAAACGACGACGGCGATCATCTCTCTCTGGCACCTGCTCAATGATGATGGAGAGGAAGCGTGCATGAGAGCACGATAGAAATCCATCGACGCCTTCAATACCCGCGGATTCTGGCTCATGATGCTGACGATGTTCCAGATGCGTCCACCACGTTCGATTGCAGCGTCGTACTGCTGTTTCAAGAATCCGGAAGCTCGCGAGTACGGTATGGTCTCTATTCTGGGCATGGGCTCAATGAGCTCTTCAATCGCAGCACCCTCGCATAGGCTTCGTCAATTCGCTCTTCCTCCACGCTGCCAGAGGAGACAAGGGAGCCGATATCTTCGATCACACGTTCGACGAGATCTTCCTCGTAGGTCGTCTGGTTGCAAAGGCACAGTACATCAACACCAGCGAGCAGTGCCAATTCCAGTGCTTGCCGCCGTCCGTACCGGCCGGCGATCGCACCCATGCCCAGATCGTCGGAGATGACGACCCCGTTGAATTCGAGGCGCCTGCGCAACAGGTCCGTGATGGTAGCGTGGGACAAGGTTGCCGGCCACCGAGCATCCAATCGAGCGTTGAATACATGGGCCGTCATCACTGCAGCCGCCAGGCCGTCCTGTATGAGCTGCTCAAAGGGGCGGAGCTCGACTTCGCTCCATGTTTGCGTGACGTCGGTAAATCCGGTATGGGTGTCAGCGTCGGAGCTACCGTGCCCCGGAAAGTGCTTGAGGGCGCAGCAGACTCCTTCCTTGTAGTGAGCCTGAATGAATGCGGAGGCGTGAGCAGTGACGACCTCGGGATTGTCAGAATAGCTGCGCTGCTTCTGGCCGATGACGGGATTAGCGGGATTGGTGTCGAGATCGACGACGGGGGCCAGGTTGAGGTTGACACCGCAGTCAGCCAGTGACCGGGCCATGGAGGTTGCCTCCTCGAGGGTGGCATTGAGATCGTTGCGCCTGCCCAGCTTCTGGGCGGGGGATGCCATTGGGAAGCCGTGGCGCTCCTTGAAGCGGCGGACCTGTCCGCCCTCCTGATCGGCGGCGATGAGAAGGGGTGGCGTTGGTCCATAGACGACGGTGGACTCCTGGAAAGCGGCGGACGCCTGGGAACCGGCGGCCTGGAGGTCGCACGTCAACGCCCGCACTTGCTCAACGGAGGCGACGTTGCGCTGCGGTTGCCCGCTTGGACCGTCGATGTCAAAGAGGACGACCCCACCAAGACTGCGTTCGGCGATATCATCCATGATGCCGGCAGCGCCCGTCCGGTCGAAACCCCTGAATCCCACCAGCAACAGCTGGGCGATTTTGGTTTCGAGGGCGGCGTCAGCCGGTTTCAGGGGCAACGTCGGCGGGATTGGCCGTTTTTCGGAGGGCGTCATGGATACTCTCGGCCAGAACCTGTGCCGTGTGCGTGAGTCTGTGGTAATCGGAACTGTTCTCGTGAGTGCCCGGTTGTTCGTAGGTCGTGCTGAGGAGAATGGTTCCGGTAGGTATCTGAACCACGCGACAGGTAGCGCTGGCGACTCCGGCCCCCTGCATGAGGGTGTTGACGACGGCGATTGCTTTGAGGGCGCCCAAACCACCGAGTTTGAAGTACTCCTCTTTCTCTACGATGGCGCCAAGGCTCTCGCCTTGCTCGCCAAGCCGTTGCGTCAGCATCGACCGCTCCAGGACCGGCTCACCCAGATCCAACAGATGGCTCACGATCGCATCGGGCAAGAAGAGCTTGTCAGAATTGCCGAGATCCGCTGGAAGTACGGCGATGGCTGTGGCTGTTGCAGGGTCGCCCTGAGTTGGCGCGGCTGTCGTTTCATCCGGCAAATGAGGGACGAACGGGACGGCGCCCTCTTCGTCGGCGTAGTACCCGAGCGATTCCAGGTGTTTGCGCTCACTCTCGAGCAACCTCTCAAGCTCCTTTTCCAGCGGTGGCCGCTCCTCGGCTGCTTCTTCCTTGCGGCGCTCGTAGAACTCAATGTTCTCCTCGGCCGCCTCCCGCTGTTGCTGCAATTCTTCCAACTCAGCATGACGTCGCTCGACCTGGTTCTCGAGGTCCTTCAATTCGCGGTTCTGCCGTGCCAGGAGGTTGGTCGTCACGAGTTTGGCGCCGACGCCGACGCAGACGAGGATCCCGCTGATGAGGATGATCGAGTCTGTGGGCATGTAACGGCGCCTGGGAGTTGGGATGGAGCTGGGAATCGGCCTCTACTGGCGCGGCTTCCACTCCTCGTGGTATTGCCAGGTAGCGATGCGTTCGAGAATTTCGAACTCTCGCGTCTTGTCCTGCAGAGCCGCCTTGATGACGTCGCCGATCGACAACAGGCCGATGAACTCGTCGTCCTTGTCGATCAGCAGGTGCCGTAATCGCAGGCCCAGGAATTTGTCCATCAGGTCGTAGGCGGTATCGGTGTGTGGGGCGAATTTCAACCCCCGCGACATGTGGTCGCCGATACGGGCCGTGCGGGGATCGAAGTCAGCCTCGATGGAGTTGCGCATGAGATCGCGCTCCGTGTAGATGCCGATGATACGGGTGCCCTCCTTGACAAGCGCCGAACCGACCTTGTTCACCACCATCATCTGTAAGGCGTCGTGAACGGTCGCATCCAGTCCTACGCTGAGTACGTCTCCTCCCTTGACCTCCAGAATATCTCCAGCTGTCATCAAGTCTGCGGCCATGACGAACTCCTTAGCGATCGTGAAAGAAGGGCCCCCTACCCGGTGCCGGGTGCCCGTCGGGCATGCCGTATCCAATTGCCGGTAACTATACGAAGAATCGCAGGCACTTCCAACAGACGAAACGAACTCGTTGGGGCCGGCTCTACTGCCGATAGATGACCAGATCGGTGTAGTCGAGGCGAGCCTCAAAGCAGGTCTTGATAACATCGACGTAGGGGCTGCGGCCGGCTGCCTCCCCGTTTATGGCCTCGATCGACAATTGCCGTACTGACTGAAACGGCCGTGAGAGAAGGTGGTGGAGGATGCAAAAGTAACGCGTCAGGCTCGGGTCTCCGGGTGCAACCGCAATCGTCAGCGATTTGCCATTGCGCTCGCTGATGAGGACCGGGCGGTGGCCATGGAAAACCAGATGATTGCTGGGTACCCTTCTGGGCAAGGCGCCCCGCAACGCCTCCAGGGGCATGCCGCACGGTGAAATCGGATCGCAGGCATTGAACCAGAACACGGCCTCATCTGGCAGGGATCTCTGCAGCAGGCGAAATGCCCGGTGAGACATGAACTGCGGCCCTGGAATATCGGTGAAGAAGCAGCCGGCGACGATCTCGCCAGATAACTCCATGAGGCGCAACGAGCGGAACAGGCTGGCCCAGCGAAAGGGTGGAAGCTCCCGCTGCAGCAGCTCGCGAAAGAGCAGACCGTAGCGGTCCAGCAGCAGACGCACGCGGTCCTTGTGGCGTTCTTCGATCTCCAGCGGATCGTCGGCAGCTTCAGAGCGTTCAAGCAAGTGCCAATTGCCCGCGAACGGCAACGAGCCCTTCCAGCGAGCAAAGGAGCCGCGCCCGCGCCGGCCTCGCGTGTCATGGACGCGTTCCTCGACCTGCGAAACCTTCGCCTCGACCACTCGGGGTACCTCGAAACCGGTCGCCACGCCTTTGTGCAGGGCACTCAGCGTATCGTTAGTCAGCTGCCCCTGCCACACTGCCGACCACAGCGCCTGCGACAAGGCCTCACCGCTGAGACCCGACAATCGTTGCAGGACGCGGAAATCGTAGCGGGCGTCCGGGTCGCTGAACAACGCGGTGATTTCGCCAGGCGCTGTTAGGCTGTCGCCCGCAGATTCGTCGAGGAGTAAGTCGAGATCCGGTTCAAAGCAGAACGAGACGTGCCCCTCGCCATGGCCGACCCAACGCAGTGGGCTCTCCTGCATCAGTGAGTCCATGGAGGCAGTCGAAAAACTGCTCAGGCGGGCCGGAAAAATCTCCGACTCCCACAGTGCGGCCGGTGAGTCGTAACACAGCAGCTGTTCGATCCGGCGTGCAGTACTGGTAGCATCGTCGTCGTCGGTAAGGCCCTGCCAGGCAGCCAAGAACAGTGGCAACGATTCCAGCTCCAGCGGCTCGAAAACAGGCACAGCCAGCGCCCGTGACAGCCGCAGCAAGGCCTCGAGGTTGTCGCGGTCACAGACGCATTCGCCATCCCCACTGCCGTCAACCAGGCCTGATCCCAGTATGACGATATCGGCCTCTGCCAGGTCGTCGAGACAGTGCTGCAAGCGCGCAGCACCGACCCCGATCATGCCGGCAATCTCGCTGCTGGTCCTGGGTCCGTAATACGGCAAACAGCCAGATATAAGCCATTCCAGCAGCTCGTCGGCCGCGGGAGGAGGATCTTCTTCATCCCCACCTTCACGCTCCAACCGCCATTCACCTGGTCCAACCACACTCCCGTCGCTGACCACAGTGACGGCCACGGCGGAGGAGTCCGGGTAGAGGCCGTCAACCAGGCGGGGAACATTGTCGAGTGTCGCGACGAGCGGTTCGCGTAATTCAGGTGCGCTCAAACAGACAAGTTTCCGGCCGCATTCAGCGATGAGGACACCGGCGTCCGTTTCACCATCACGCTGCATCGCCGTTTTCAGACTATCGAACTCTGACTGCGGCAGGATCAGGCGCTCACCGATCCAGTCGAGCAGGTCTCGAGCCGTCGTTGGCGCGTACCCGGGACTCAAACGCTGTCGCTTCAGCTCAAAAGCGCGCACGGTGTCAACAGCAATAGACGGTCTCAGGTCCGGTGACTGCACGATCTCACGGATGAGGTCATCGCTGAGTCTGGAGGTGCGTCCACCGGCGAGCTCATCCGATCTGTACATGAAGTCGTCCACCTGCTCCCAGGCCAGGCCCTGGGCGAAGGGGCTCGGCCGCTCCGTCCGAATCTCGGTCCAGGTGATGGCGCCCGACTCCAGTTCTGCCAACAGGGTCTTCGCCGCAGCCAGGTCGAACTCATCCTGCAGGCAGGTGCGCCAGCTCTCCAGCAGGATGGGGAAGTCATCGAAGCGCATTACCGTATCGAGCAACTTCTGGGAGCGCAGCCTGCTCACCCACAGCGGCATGCGCTGATTCATCCGGTTCTTGGTCACCAGCAAGGCACGACCGGCGCACTCCCGGAAACGGGCCCCGAAGAACGCGGAGCTTTCCAAGGTCTTGCGCAACAGTGATTCGAACTCGGCAGCCGTGACCAGCGAAAGGATTTCATCACACTCGAAATCGTCAGGTAGCAAGACCACGATGCAGTTATTGGACGGATAGACTTCCAGGCGCTGTCCGAAGCGGATATCCCAGGCAGCCTCCATGGCCATGGCAAAGGGTCGGTTGACGCGGCCCCCCCAAAAGGTGTGCAGGATGAGCTGCGTTCCCGGGTAGCCATCCGGTCCGGAATTGACCTGCTCCAACACCAGGTGATGCCGGTGGGGAAGGTCACAGCCGCTGACCTGACGTTGGCGCTCGAGGAAGGCCACGAGTTGCTGCGCCGAGGTCTGATCCATGGCGTGATCCCGTTTGAGGTGAGACAGCAGTTCGGGATCACCCAGGTGTGTGTTGGCCTGCTCAAGGAATTCGGCGATGCGTTGCGAAAAATGGAAATCACGATTGCCGCCGTCCGCCTTCCAGAACGGCAGATCTACCGGCTTGGGTGGCGCCGGGGTCACGAAGACATCGTTGTGGGTGATTCGCTGTATGGTCCAGTTCTGCGTCCCCAGGGTGAAGGACTGGCCTTCCGAGCTCTCCCAGACAAATTCCTCGTCCAACTCACCGATGCGGGCGTTGGAATCCTGACGACGCAGGTGAAAATAGCCCCGGTCCGGGATGGTGCCGCCTGACATGTAGAGCTCCTGCAAGGCCCCTTTGCGGGCGACGACGTTGTTGTCGACGCGGTCGATGGAGACCCGTGGCTTGAGTTCACGCACCCGGCTGTGAGCATAGCGCCCCGCCAGCATGTTGAGTACCAGATCGAAATGCTTCCGTCCAAGCTCGCGATACGGATGCGAGCACTTAATAGCACTGAAAAGCTCATCGATATCCCAGCTTTCGATGCCGACCATGGATATGATCACCTGAGCCAGGACATCCAGGGGAGAATCGACCGGACGCACCTTTTCGATGTCGCGGGACAGGATGGCGCTGGCCAGGACGGCCGCTTCCAGAAAGTCGTGTGAGTGCGTCGGAAACAGGGTGCCGCGGCTGGTCTCACCCACCTGGTGGCCGGCCCGTCCGACCCGCTGGATGGCTGACGACACAGAAGTCGGCGACTGCACCAGGACGACCTCGTCGAGCGCCCCGACGTCGATACCCAGCTCCAGTGAGCTGGTGGCTACTATCGCACTTAGATCGCCCTCCTTGAGCTTGCGTTCTACCGTCTCGCGGATTTCCCGCGACAGCGATCCGTGATGCGCGTAGGCGATGGGTTGTTCCCGGTCGCTGTTGATGAACAGGGTCAGCTTTTCACACAGGCGCCGGCTGTTGGCGAACAGGAGGGTCGAGGTGTTGCGCCGGATGACGCTCTTGAATTCGTCGACGAGCGGTTCCCAGACGGACTCGCGGTCATCGGGATCGGCTGCCGCCGCCGGAAAGCGCACCTGAATGTCATAGTGCTTATCGGCGGCTGATTCGAGAATCGCCACCGGCCGGGGCTGATAGGTCGGCTGTGCGGCTCCATGGCCGGACATGCGCAAGCCGCCGACGAAGGCTGCGACACCCTCCAACGGTCTCACGGTAGCCGACAGGGCGATGCGCTGGAATTCGCCACATAGTGGTACCAACCGATCGACCCCGGTGATCAGGTGGACGCCGCGCTTGTTGCCGACGACGGCGTGGATCTCATCCAGGATCACCGTCGACAGCCCGGTCAGGATGGACCGTCCCCCGTGCGAGCTCAGCAGCAGGTTGAGACTTTCCGGTGTCGTGATCAGGATTTCCGGCGGGTGTCTGAGCATTCGGCGGCGGTCCGACTGCGGCGTGTCACCACTGCGGGTGAGCACGCGGATAGTTGGAAAATCCTGGTTCGAGCGCTCGAAAACCGAGCGCAGTTGATCCAGCGGAGTCAGCAGGTTGCGCCGGATATCGTTGTTGAGGGCGCGCAGCGGAGAGACGTAGAGGACGCTGGTGTGTCCACAGGGCCACGCGCCGGTGACAAGGCGATCGATGGCCCACAAGAAGGCCGTGAGGGTCTTGCCGCTACCGGTCGGGGCCGTGATCAGGACATGCTCGCCGTCAGCGATGCGGGGCCAGGCCTGTTGCTGAGCCGCTGTCGGCATGCCGACCTGGTCGGTGAACCAGGAGGCTACCAGTGGATGGAAGAGCGCCAGAGCGCTCTGGCCATCATTGGCGTCGAGGACGGCGGAGTTGGGGTCTTCGCGGTGAGTCAAGATCAGGTTCCTCTGCGGGTGTCGCGCTCAACTTACAGGGCGGCATGAACCCGAGCAAAGGAAACGTGAAGATCAGTCAGCTGTGGCTGCCACCAGCAGGTTCTCGAACTCCTCGAAGGGCACGCGGACATCGATGTTCTGACAATCCACGGCGAGGGTGGAGGTGTCGCGTTGCGTGAACGTCCATTGGATCGGCTGTTTGAAATGCCACAGTCGCAGCGATCGGTAAAACCGGGACAGCAGCTCATCCGAACGCTGGTTGCGCGAGCCGCTGGGGTAGGCGAAGTGATCGGGGACCATTCCCAGCCGCTGCTCGAACAGATGATTCGAGGTTTCTGCTTCGGCGATGACGGCATCGTTACCGTCACTCTCCTGCACTTCAGCAACCTTACAATGAGAGGCCGTGTGAGCGCCGATTTCCCAACCGCTCTCGATCAGTTGGCCGGCCTGTTCCCAGGTCATGAACGGCTTTTCGACTACTCCCTCCGTCAAGGTGCGCACGGCCGCGCTGTGTCCGGCTGTGGCTGCTTCGACCCCGTCCGTAATCGGAAAGCAGGTAGCGTGGACACCGCATGCCTCGGTCACAGGCAGCGCCGTCTCATAGGTGTCCAGCCAGCCGTTATCGAAGTGGAGTGCGAACGATCTGTCAGGCAATTCACCCTTACCCTCGAGCCAGTCGACGATCTGCGTCGTCGACACATTGTGCCAGTTGGCCGCCAGCAGACACTCGATCTGCTGGCGCAATGATGACTCACTCAAGATGCCGGCTCCCAGCTCGCCCGACACTTCCAATTCAGGGCTGCCGTCGGAGTAGACATGATGATAGACGAGGATGGGGACACGCTGGTCATTTGCACTCACGTCAACTCTCCAGGATGCTGGTGCAGGATGTGATAGGCGGCGATGCCGAGGGATACATGCACGTTCAGGGAAGCGCCTTTGCCGTACATCGGGATGAACACGGCCATGTCGCAGGCCGACAGGGTGCGATTTGTGACTCCGTGGTCTTCATGCCCGACGACGAGACAAAGCTTGTCGGGGTACTCTGGTTCATAATAGGGCACCGATTCGACCGTGATCTCGACCGCGCAGATGGTGAAACCGGCCTCAGAGCACTCCGCGATGGCCAACGTCGTCTCCTCCACGTAGCGCCATTTCACACGCCGGTCGCGACCGCGGCCGACTTTCTTGATCAGCGGGTGCGGCGGGCGCGCGCTGATCCCCGTCAACAGGATTTCGCTGACGCCACAGGCATCGGCGATGCGGAAGCAAGAGCCCACGTTGATGGGGTCCTGTACGTCCTGGAGCAAAAAAATAAGCTCAGTCTCAGGACGCGCGCTCTTTCTTAAGAATTGAGTGAGGGGCCTGCCGCGAAGTTGTCGCATCACGCTCCTCCGCCGTGCCCGTCCGTCAGTCGGTCCAGGCGGTCAAGCCCATGCCGAGCGGTTTGATTGTCATGTCGGAGATGCACACGTTCGGTGGTTGCGCAGCGACGTAGAGGACAGCTTCACCGATGTCCGTTGTCTGCAGAATCTTCTTCTTGTGCTCATCGCTGACCTTGACCGGACGCTGGTCGAGAATCGGAGTGTTGATCTCGCCCGGCGAGATCACGGTGGCGCGGATGCCGTTGCCGGATTCCTCCATGTCGATCATTCTGGTAAGCGCAGAAAGGGCGTGCTTGGACGCCGTGTAGGCGGTGCCGGCCAAGGTGCTGGGGTGATTGCCAGCCAGTGACGATATGCTGACCACCAGCCCTTGTGTACAGGCGCGCATGTGCGGCAAGACTTCGTGAACGACGTTGAACGAGCCCGTGACATTCACCTGCATCATGTAGTCCCAGTCGGCCGGCGACAGCACTTCCAGCGTGCGCTCGACGACGTTGACGCCGGCATTGTTGACGAGGACATCGATTCTGCCATGGTTGGAGATGACCTGGTCCACCAACTCTTTGACCCGTCGCCGGTCGGTGACATCGGCGGCAAAGCAGGCTACGCGGTCGCCGATCGACGACGCCACGGCCTGGAGTTTCTCTTGGTTGCGGCCGACGATGATGATGTGCGCGCCTTCGCGGGCACAGACCTCAGCAATGCCGGCACCGGCGCCGGAGCCGCCACCCGTGATCAGAACCACCTTGTCCTTCAATTTCATAAGGGCGTCCTCAAGCCACGGCCTCGTCCAGTCGCTCGAGCATCTCGGAAGCCCGGGACCGCTTGGCGGGGTCTTCATCGCGCGCGACGATGCGTTGCAAGGTCGAGCGCGCGCGTTCATCACCGGCCGCCGCCATTTCAAATGCCAGTCGATCGCGCTCCTCGTGGTAGCTGAAGTCGTACTCCGAGAAATTCAGCTGCCAGTCCTTCCAGTAGTACTGCAGGTGGTCGTACTCCGGGGGCCAGTCGTCGTAGACGGTGTCCCAGGTGACGGGCCGGATATGGGGCTGCAGGCTGCCGTCGTGCACAGGATCGCTCATGCGCTGGTAGCGCGCATCGACGGACATGCGCAACGACTGGGCGATATTCGGCGCACCCTTGTGAACGCACATGCTGTGGAAAAACAAGACATCACCCCGCGCGAAGGGACTGTTGGTCCAGGTTCCCTCCAGCGGATCCGTGATCTCCATGGCGCCGGCGCCGAGGGAAGGCCGAAACTCGAGCACGCCCTTCTTATGCGAGCCTGCCGACACGGCCAGTCCACCCAGTTCGGCCGGCAAATCGTGCAGGGGGAACCAGGCGCTGTAGGTGTCCGCACACCCCTGAATCGGTACAAAATCTTGATGCGGGGGCGTCGTGAATTCCTCTCGCTGTGGGAAAATCGTACGACCGATGATGCGTGCGTGCGGGAATACGGTTTCCCCACACATGCGCTCTATCAGTTCCTGCAGCTCAGGCCGGTGCTGGATCGCGTGCAACTGGGGCAAGGAGTACATGCGGTGATATACCTCCATGTACTCCGGCGTCGGCTCGACGCAGAATCCGTCGGGATCGGCGATGGCCTCGCTGATTGGAGCGTTGGTATCCACCCAGCCGCCCTGGGCGGCGATTTGGAGCAGTTGCAGGCGCAAGTCCTCCAGCACGTCACCGGGTAACAGCTCACGTACGAACAGGTAGCCGTCCCGCTCCATCCGTTTGAGGAGCTCGGGGCCATCGTCCTGCACATCGGTTGAATCCAGAAAGGGGTTCATTAGCGGCGCGATCGGAAAGTTGGAAGCAGGTTGTAAGAGAGCGATTAAGAATAAAGCCGGTCCGGTTCGGCTCGCAAGCCGCGGCTCGCGAGTTCGCGGTTCGCAGGTTCGCGGTTCGCAGGTTCGCGATCCCCTTCACTCACCTCCGCGCTCGGAGTGCAGGTACCCCAGGTTGAAGTAGGCCACCTGGTCATCGGGGTTCAGTTCCAGGATACGCCGGTAGCGTACCTGGGCGCCTTCGGTGTTGTTCTTCATGCGAGCGATGGCAGCCAGGCAATGCAGCAGTTTGATGTGGTCGGGCAGCCTCTGCTCGAGTTGCTGAAGCAGCATTTCGGCGTCATCGATGTAATCGGGATAGCGCAGGGCACCCTCCTCTGCCCGGTCGCGTGGCGATTGAGTGATCTTGCGAAACAGCAAGGCCACCACGCCGAAGATGCCACCGAGTCCGCCGCTTTGTCTCCCTATGGGATCGGTGGAGTGCTCGACCGATTTGAGACCGATCGAGACGGCTTCAGCCAGCATCTCGACAGCGTCGTCAAAACGAGCCTGCTCCAGCAGAACGTTAGCCCGGTTGTAGAATACGGCAGGATTCTCAGGATCTTCCTCAATCAGCAAATCATAGACTTCCAGTTCCTGCCTGAGGTCGCCGGAGGCGTGCGATGCCTCGGCACGATCGTAGAGCTCATAGAGCGAGTCGTCCGCTTCGTCGACGACGTCCGATGCGGCCTCCAGGTGTTCTTTCGGAACCAGGATCTGCAGGTAGCCGTCGGCGTCACCGGAAAACAGAGGCGTCTGAACCGTGTACGGAATCGCCACGCTATCTAGATCAACGGCCACCATCTCGATGGTCTCGCGCGCATCCGATGCGAGTAGGAGCTTCCAGTCGTCGAGATGGTGAGACTCGCCCGCAAGATCCTGCCAATGGGTCAACCGCATGAATGGCGTCAGGACCTGTTTCAGGTCAGCGGTATCCGTGATCAAGTAGGAACGATCGTAGCGCTCGTTCTCGTAGGCGTGCACGATCCAGGAACGCAGCTCCTTCTGTGCTATCAAGGTATCACCGAGACAGTTGGTGAACAGCAACGCATCCCAGGGCTGTAGCTCTGTGTCCAGGCGGAAAACGGCCGCATCGATGGAAAGGTCTTCAGCGGGTTCGTCATTGAGCGCTACCGCGACCGCGTCGATGAAACCGGACAAGTCGACGCCACGGGCCTCCAGCTCGCGCCGGGCGGCGTCACGAAACTGGATGCTGCTGTCATCCAGCTCGACGGTGAGGGCCCGGACGATCTCAGCGACCTCCATCGACTGGCAGCGTTGTTTGATGCGATCCTGGTTCAAACGAGTGCCGCTCAGTACAGGGGCAGGCGCCGGCGGGGGCGCTCAACGGAGTCGATACCTTCGTCATCCACGCCATTGAGACGCCGGAGAGTGTGGCGCGTCTTGCTGATAGCCCACCAAGCCGTCAGGAAGAGGGCGGCAACGATGTACTCGAGAAAGTCCGAGTCGAGGATGTGGTCGAGGGAGGACAACGGGACGGGCTCAGGCCGACGGGAAGATCAGGTAACCGGTGCGCTCCGTGCGGACGCGGAACAGGCAGCCTGAGGCGGTGACGTACAGCGTTTGCAGATTGTCGTCGCCAAAGGTACAGTTCGTCGGCATGTCGACGGGGACCGGATGCGTCTCGAGCACCCGGCCATTCGGAGCAAACACGTAAATCATCGGTCCGGGGCCGCTCTGTAGCGATCCCGCGGTGGCGATGATGTCGCCATCGGTATCCAGGCACATGCCATCGATGCCCCGGTGGGGATAGAAGTTGTGCAGTACCCTGTACGGTCCGAGAGATCCGTCGCTGTTGATCGGGTACTCGCGCAGCTCGCGGGCCTCGCCATCGCCGTGGTCCGACTGCGCCACGTACAAGCGATGCTGGTCTTGTGAGATCAGCAGTCCGTTCGGCTTGGTGGTATCAAAGGTCACGCGGGTGATGGTCCAGTCATCGCCCGTGGCGGACTGGTTCTCGAGGCGGAAGACGGATTGATGGTCGAGTTCGAGGTCGTCCTCAATGTCGCCGTACCGGGGGTCCGTGAACCACAGGCGTCCCTGGTGGTCGAAGGCGAGATCGTTCGGGCTGTTGAGCCGCTGTCCCTCGAAGCGGTCGGCGATGCAGGTCGTGGAACCATCCGCTTCGTAGCGCACGATGCGCCTGCCGTCGGGGCCGCCTTCACAACCATACAGCCGACCGTCCCGGTCGAACATCAGGCCGTTGGACTCGTTGGTGCCGTGGCGAAACTCCTCGCACGCTCCGGTCGTCACGTCGAAGCGCATGATGCGGCTGTTGGGGATGTCCGAGTGCAGGAGCCCCCCGATGCCATCCCATGCAGGGCCTTCAGTGAACGAAAACGGCCCGGCTACTTGTTCGAATTGAAAACTCATTTGTGCGTGTCCACCTACAGGAATGGGTATGCTGTGTTGGGATCATATCCGGGCAGCACCGGCTCGTGTGGACGCCCGACGATCAGGCGCTCACCGTCGGTGAACCCTTCTGGCCGATTGCGCAGCAACTCTATCAGACGATCGCGCCAGGCGGTCACGCGGTTGGATGCGGTTGCAGAATGAGCAAGGTCGCAGCACTCGTTCGGGTCCGTATCCAGGTCGAACA
This sequence comes from Candidatus Latescibacterota bacterium, assembly GCA_965248265.1. GTDB lineage: Bacteria > Latescibacterota > UBA2968 > UBA8231 > UBA8231 > CBDFJF01. The sequence continues at coordinate 2,340,826 of CBDFJF010000001.1, read as the reverse complement.
GTTGCTCCTGGCCGGTCTGGGTGCACCAGACGTATTTCTCGTGACCGTCGGTCAAGAAGTGGTTGCCATCGTCATAATCGTAGCAGCCATCGTGCTCGCCGTGCAGGATGTCGCGGACGGCACCGGTTTCTCCGCGTATGACCGGCAGCAGGCTCTTGCCCGTACAGGTGTCCGGGATTCGGGCGCCGGCCGCGTCGAGGAGGGTCGGCATGATGTCCTGCAAGCCGACAGGGGATGCCGATGTGATTTCCGAAGGCAAGGACCACCGCGCCGGCGCACAGGCGAAGAACGGCACGCGGGCCGAGGCTTCATATGGGAAGGTCTTGCGGAACAGATGATGGTCGCCGAGCATCTCGCCGTGATCGGAGGCGAACAGGATGAAGGTGTTCGACATGTCGGCGAATTGTAGCAGCCGGCCAATCTGGTCATCGATGAAGTTGACCATGCCATAGTAAGCGGCGCGGGCGCACTGCATGTCCTGTTCGGGCAGGCAGAGGTGCGACGCGTTGCGATCGAAACCGCGCTCGGGGCCGTCGAAGCCCGTGGCCCAGTCGCCGACGACGGGTTGCGGCAGATCCCTGCTTATGTAGCGGTTGTAATAGAAGGCCGGCGGTGTCAGCGGTGGGTGCGGGTCGATGAACGAGATATTGAGAAAATACGGGGCGCTCGGATCGCGCTTGCGCAAAAATTCCATGGCCCGGTCGACGACCCAGAACGAATGCATCTGCTCTTCGGGCAGATGGTGCGGGCGTCCGATCCAGCCGTTGGAGGAAACCCCGTGAGCCATGCCCGGATGGACGGCTGTATGGCCGTGTTGCTTCACCAGCCAGTCGGTGTATTCATTCGGCTCTCCCCGGGTCGCGTCGGCTTGTTGCATGTGGTCAAAGCCATAGCGCTTCAGGCGCGGGTAGAGGTGCAGCTTGCCGACCATCTCCGTCTGGTAACCGGCCTGCCCCAGCTCTCCGGCCAGGGTATTCTGTGGATTCCATTCGATCCCATTACGGAAACCGACACAGCCGTTGGCAGCCGGCGCCATCCCGGAGAAGATGGTGCGACGGGCGGGGATGCAGCTCGGGCACTCGGCATACCCGTGATGAAAGTGGGTGCCCCGGCGGGCCAGGGCATCGCAGTTGGGTGTCTGCAGAACCGTGGGCGCATGCGGGTCGAGGCCGATGCAGTCTCCGCGCTGCTGGTCCGTGAGCACGAGGAGGATGTTGGGACGATCATCGGACATGGCAGCGTTGGGTTTGCAGTTGGCGGAGGTCAGGGCTGAGCATTCGCGGCGAAGGTTAGAGACGAAGTCGGCCACAATCAAGCTGCCGCTGCGCGTGTGTTACTCCCGATGCATGGGCAGGAATACCTCGAAACGGGTACCGCCGCCGTCGCGGGGAGAGCAGCGCACATCGCCCCCATGATGTTGAGCTATGCGGCTGACCAGAAACAGACCCAGACCCACCCCATCCCCTTCCTCCCTTGTTCCGGGGCGTCGATAGAATGGCAGGAATATCTTTTCGCGGTCCTCCTCTGGCACGCCAGGCCCCCGGTCCTCCACGCGGATGCGGCAAATCGCCGTCCCTTCCTCGACCTGCACGGTAACATCGATTGCAGAGTCACCTCCGTAACGGCGAGCGTTCTCCAGCAGGTTCCGCCCCAATCGCGTGAGCAAACGACGGTCGCCCCGCAACAGCACCGCGTCGTCGCCGCTAATCCGGGCGTCGACGCGGGCACTCTCCTGTGCCATCAGCGCCAGCAAGTCGACTTCTTCAATAAGGGACTCTCCGCCAACCCCACCTGCTGTCATCTCATCGAGGGCCTCCAGGCGGCTCGCCAATAAGATCTCACCGATCAACTGGTCCAGCTCGGCGATATCGGCCGACACCTGCGAGTGCAGTTCCGGTCGGGCTTCGCCGTCGTGGAGCAGCTCCAGCGCGACGCGAATACGGGCCAGCGGTGAGCGCAGTTCGTGAGAAGCCCCGGCAAGCATGGTACGCTGGGCATTCACCAGATGTTCGATGCGGTCGGCGGTACGATTGAAGCTGCGGGCGAGCTGGGCGACCTCGTCCTGCCCCTCCACGTCTACTCTGGAGCTCAACTCGCCGGCGCCCAGCGCCTCGACACGGGACTGCAGCCGTTCGAGCCGGCGGGTCAGGCGGCGCGCCACAGGCAGGGCACCCACACCGATGGCCAAGGCCAGCAAGCCCAGGGTCAGCAGGCCTCCCAGGGCTCTATGCAGGGAGGAGGGAGCGCGACGGGCGACGACCCAGCGACGATCCGGAAGGGGGATGGCGACCGTGAACCCGGATCCTCTCGCATGCACGATGCCTCCCTTCAACCCCGTGACGGGACATTCGGGTGGCCCACGGCCATCTGGCGCGTGGCCATGGGAGGCCAGGAGTGTGCGGCCAGCGTCGTAGACGGCGACTTCGACCGGGAACAGACTGCCGTAGCGCTCGACTGCTGTCTGCAACCGGGTCAAGGACTGATCCGGCGACGGCAGCAGGTCGCCGAGGACGATTCCAACCCCTTCCGTCAGCTTGACGTCGCCCTCCGTTTCGGGAGCGTGCAGAAACCAGGCCGCGCCGCTGAGCAGCGCGAAGAGGACGATGATGCCGAGCGCCGTCAGATAGAATTGCAGGTACAGGCGTCGCATCAATCGTCGTCCTGGTCGCGGGCAAAAACGTAGCCGGCGCCGCGTACCGTAATGATCCGTCTGGCCTTCTTGGGGTTGTCTTCGATCGCCGTGCGAATACGAGAGACATGCACGTCGATGCTGCGGTCGAAGGCCTGCAGCGGCTCGTCCTTGAGGCGGTTCATCAGGTACTCTCGTGAAAGCACACGTCCGGCGTTCTCGGCCAGAGCCACCAGCAGGTCGAACTGGTGTCCGGTGAGATCACGTTCCTCCCCAGCGAGGCGGACGACTCGGGCTGAGCGATCGATTTCCAACCGGCCGAAGCGCAGTACGGGGGGACGCTGATGGTCGCCCCCCCTGCGCCTGAGGATGGCCCGCAGCCGAGCCAGCAGCTCACGCGGGTTGAACGGTTTAGGCAGATAATCATCGGCGCCCAGCTCCAGCCCCACGATGCGGTCGGTCTCATCGCCGCGGGCTGTCAGCATCAGGATGGGAACGTCCGAATCCGCCCTGATGCGACGACATACCTCAAAGCCGTCCATGTCTGGGAGCATGATGTCGAGGACGATGGCATCGAATGCCTCCCGCCGCAGCAGCTCCAACCCGGCGTTGCCGTCAGCCTGGATCTGGACCTCCATGTTGGCCGTACTGAGGTACTCGGCCACCATCTCGGCAAGCGACTGGTCGTCCTCGATCATCAGCAATCGTTCAGCCATCGATGCGCTCCTGCGGCATGAAGCCTTCGATCTCAGCGATGGTGCTCAGCTATCCACTCGAGCAACGTCTCTCGCTGCGCCGGCGACAACACCTCGCTGATGTCGGCGATCGCATTGGTCAGTTGTCGCGATGCCGCGTCAGCCAACTCGATCTCGGCACCGCGAATACGCTCGATCTCCGCCCGGTCGACGTGTTCGCCCTCGAGGGCCTTGAGGAAAGCCTCCCTGTGAGCATGGTGGTCACCGGCAAGACCGTGCACTTCCTCCACGGTGGCCTCTACGATGTCGATCACCTTGCGGCGTTGCTCGTCGTCGGCGTCTACCTCGTCGAGCAGTCGCTGAGCAGCTCTGGCACCATGCTCTCTGGCGTCCTCCAGGCTCTCCATGCTGTGAGCACCCCCGTGACTACCCCAATGATGGCCCCAATGTCCGCCATGGCAGCGCTCGCCATGACGGGTGCCGACGACGGCCATGGCGGTGGAGGCCATGCCCACCAGCGCGAGCCCTATCCACAGCTTGGCCGGGCGGCGGCGTTTCGAGGTGGTGGTTCCAGCTTCATCGATGCGTGACATGGTGAACTCCTTGGCTTTCGGGAGCGGCCGTATTGCCCTTCCCGCAAGAAACCGTAGGAGTCCGCTATTGCAGTTGTTTTGCGCGAATGTAAAGTTTTGTAAATGGAGGGAGACCGCCGAAGGCGGTCTCTTCGAGAATCGCGCTTTGCGCGATTCTCGTCTCAGGTAATACTCGTCCTCCGCGATCCGCGTCTAGGGCTGATCCGCGTTTCACACAATCCGCGCCAAAACGGTGGCGGCGGCGGCGATGGTGTCGTCGATCAACTCTTCCGTGTGTGTCTCGGAAATGAATCCGGCCTCGAAAGCGGATGGGGCCAGATAGATACCAGCCTCGAGCATGCCGGCGAAGTACTGCTGGAACATCTCCACATTCGATTCCTGCACCTCGGTGTAGTTGCGCACGGGGCCCTGCCTGAAGAACATGCCCAGCATTGAGCCACAGTGATCGACCGTAACCGGGATGCCCGCGTCCGCGGCCGTTCCCCGCATGCCTTCTACCCAGCGGGAACCCAGCTGCTGCAGGCGCGGGTAGGGGTTTTCGTCCCGCAGGTACTGCAGGGTGGCGAGACCGGCGGTCATGGCCAGGGGGTTGCCCGACAGCGTCCCGGCCTGGTAGACCGGACCACTGGGGGCGAGCTCGGCCATGATGTCACGGCGGCCTCCAAACGCTCCAACCGGGAGGCCACCACCGATTACTTTGGAGAAAATCGACAAATCTGGGGTAATGCCGAAGAGTTCCTGGGCGCCGCCGAGGCTCACGCGGAAACCGGTCATGACTTCGTCGAATACCAGCAGGATGTCGTGGCGCGAGCACAGCTCGCGAACAGCCTGTAGAAATCCGCTCTCGGGCAGGACCAGCCCCATGTTACCGGGTACGGGTTCGAGCACGACCGCTGCCACGTCTGCCGTTCCGATCGAATCGATGGTCTGTTCTAACAGAGCAACATCATTGAACTCGATACTGGACGTCAGGCGGGCTACACTTTCTGGGATACCGGGGCTGCCGGCGATGCCGAAGGTGGCGACGCCACTGCCGGCGGCCACCAACAAGCTGTCCGAATGTCCGTGATAGCAACCGTTGAACTTGATGATGTGATCGCGCTTGGTGAATCCTCGAGCCAGGCGGATCGCCGTCATCGCCGCTTCCGTTCCGGAGTTGACCATCCTCACCATCTCGACCGAGGGGACGGTCTGGGTGATGAGTTCGGCGAGCTCGACCTCGATATCCGTCGGTGCACCGAAACTGGTTCCTCGGCTCAACACCTGGTGCAGGGCTTCGATGACGACGGGTGGGCGGTGCCCGAGAACCATCGGCCCCCAGGAGCCGACGTAGTCGATGAACCGATTCCCGTCGGCATCGGTGACGAAGGCGCCCTCCGCCTCCTGGATGAACAGTGGATCTCCGCCCACCGCTTTGAACGCACGTACCGGACTGTTGACGCCACCCGGGATGCGCTGTGTGGCGCGTTCGTAGAGTGCTCGCGACTGCTGACGTGCGGCTTGCGAATCTTTCATTATCGGAGAGCGCTCCTCCTCCTTCATCTACCTTTGAACATGGTCACACGGATAAGCTGGATATAGGTATCGGCGACCTTGGCCTTGAAACCGCGTTCCTGGAGCTCGGTCTGAAGCTGCGCGGCGGACCGTCCGGCCACCATTTGTTGAAAGATGTAGCGGCAAACCTGCTTGGGTGAGGATTTGACGCTCAGGTCGGTGACGGCGACTGCCCCCAGCCCTTCGTCGTCGATTCCGTCGAGAAGGTCGCCGTCAACTACAGGTGGTTTCGCGGGTACCTTACCGAACAGACGCTGCAAGATTCCCATCGACCTAGTGTCCTGTCTCAGAAATATGTCGACATTCCTCCGCCGATCCATCCCTGCTCGCTGTGTTGCCTTCGCTCGCCGTACTCCGCCAGTACGACTCGTTCAGGCGCCTTGCGAGCAGCGCGCCTCGCCGGCCGAATTTCGTCAACCTATTTCTGAGACAGGACACTGGCTCCTCCCTACCCTAGGCCGTCATCCTCTAGTGATGAACGATTCCGCGTTTCTCGAAGTAGCGCTGGTGGTAGTCTTCGGCCGGATAGAACTGTGTGGCCGGTAGGATCTGCGTGACGATCGGACGGGCGAAGCGGCCTGAGCTATCCATGTTGGCTCTGGCAGCCGTGGCGGCCTCTTCCTGTTCGGGACTGTGACAGAAAATGGCGGAGCGGTATTGTGTCCCTATGTCCGGGCCCTGCCGATCGGCCGTGGTGGGATCATGCGCTGCCCAGAAGGCCTCGACCAGCTGGTCGTAGCTGATGCGCTCGCTGTCATACTCCACCTGGACTGCCTCGGCATGCCCCGTGCGGCCGGTGCAGACCATCTGGTAGGTCGGGTCCGGGCTGGTGCCACCGGTATAGCCGACGACGGCATCGGTTACCCCGTCGAGTTGCCGGAAGGTGGTCTCAACACCCCAGAAGCACCCGGCGGCGAAGGTTGCTTTTTCTATGGCCATTGCTCTATCTCTCTCTATTGTCATGACACCCCGATAGATTTCAGTGACACGTACTGTGAACTTGGGATGGCCAGGTGAAGAAATCAAGCCTACACGATGAAGCTTGGGACGAGGCAGTACAGCTTCCGCGGACGACTACCATGCGCCGTTTCGGCCTGCGTCTTTTCTTGGTATCTCTCGGCGTGTTTTTCACCGGCAGCATGGTGGTCTATGTGTTGACCAGTCTGTCGCGACCCCCCTCGATAGGCCAATCGGCGGCCAGTTTGCCGGCGATCTCCTGGTTTTCCACTCTGCTGTTGTTGTTCGCCGGCATTGCCATCGAAGTGGCGGCGCAACGAGGAAGGTGGGGTTTCATTGACCAACGGAGAGCATTGCTGGCAGCTTCAGGTCTGTCAATCGCGTTCGTGATCACCCAAGCAGCGGCCATGTCCCAGCTGTTGGGACAGCACAACGAAGCTTTGCAGACCCATGACATTGGCGTCTACGGTCTGACCCTGGTGCTGATGCTGATCCACGCAGCTCACATCATTGGCGGCCTGATTCCCCTGAACATGTTAGCCGTACAGGCCTGGAAACATCAGATGACATCGCGGCACCTGTATGACGTGCGCGGGTGCGCTACGTACTGGCATTTTCTGGAATTGGTGTGGCTGTCGATGTTCGCCGCGTTCTTGCTTTTGGGCTGAAGCGGCACGCTCACACGCCCAGTTTCGGCGAGGGCGCATCCTCCCGGATCAATCCCTCCGATTTCAGCTCCGACCACAGGGCACTCGGGATCTCGCGGTCGACCCAGTCCACATTGGCAGTTACGTGCCCGGCCTCCAGCGCGCCCGGAATGATCGCCGCGACCAACGGGTGGGCAAGTGGGAATTGCAGGGCCGCTGCAGCCAGGGGTGTGTCGTGCCGCTGGCATAGCGTCTGGATCCGGCGTGTTTTCTCCAGGATGTCTTCGGTTGCCGGTTCGTAGGCATAACGCGCATCCGCAGTCGGGCCTGTGGCAAGGATGCCCGAGGCGAAGGGAGCACCCACGACAACGCCGACGTTCTCTTCCTGGCAGCGTGGAAAAATCCCATCCAGTACCTCCTGATCGAGCAGGGTATAGGGCATCGCCACGATGAAGAAGTCGAGGTCGACGAGATCCAGAAAACGCGGCATCATGTGGGCGCGATTGATGCCGGCGCCGATGGCCTGAATGACGCCACCACGTCGCATCTCATCCAGGGCGCGCCAACCACTGCTGTAGAGCTGCGCCAGGCAGGCGGCGATGGCTTCTTCTGATAGATGGAACAGGTCATCGAGATCGTGGATCAGCAACATGTCGACGCGGTTCAGGCTGAGCCGTTGCAGACTGTCCTCGAAGGACCGCATGATGCCATCGTAGCTGTAGTCGAAGGAGAAATCGAACGGCAGCGGATCAGCCCAGAAGGTGGGATCGACCTGGCGTGGGTCTGCTGGCGCCCGGAACACGCGGCCGACTTTGGTTGAGACAACGAATTCGTCCCGCGGCTGTTGCCGGAGAAAGGTGCCCAGCCGGTGCTCGGACTTGCCATAGCCGTAGAACGGTGATGTGTCGTAGTAACGGATGCCGCCATCCCAGGCCGCCTGCAGGATCTGCTGGGCATCCACTTCAGGGATGTGGACGAACAGGTCTCCAAGCGGGGCTGTACCGAAACCCAGCTCGGTAACGGACTGATTTGATTTGCCGACTTTTCTGGTCGCGATTTCGTTCATTCGGCCTCACTCGCCCTGCTCATACGCTGGTTGGGGTTAATCAGACATTGGCGTCGGTGCGTCCGCGCGGAGCAACCCGTCTATCAACGAGCTTCTATAATCCGTCGAGTGCTTTTTTGAGTTCTTCGCCGTTGGTCTTGAGCCAGTTGAAAAGGATCATGATATCCGTTTCCATGCAGAAGTGGCGTACCCCGAGATCGAGGTAGTACTTGGCGTCGTCGGGCGTGCTGATCTCGGCGCGTGGATGTACGCCGGCGGCCAAGGCCTTGGCGATGACATCGCGCTCGACCGCTTTGATCTCTGGTGAGGCGTACTGGCCGGCCCGGCCCGTGTTCATGGAATAATCGCCCGGCCCCCATTGGATCATGTCGACACCATCGATGGCGAGGATCTCATCGAGCTCTTCGACGGCTCCGGCCTTTTCAATCATCAGCACGACGACGGTGTCGTTTACCATGTCGACGTACTCGGCGGCGCCTCCGTACCCCATGTAGGTGAAGCGCCGCGTGGCAACGCCATAGGTGCCCCCACCCTCGCCCGTGTCGGCGCGGCAAATGTTGACGCATTCCCGGGCTTCTTCAGCGGAACGGCAATCCGAAAACAACACACTCTCGAAACCCGAGCCAATGGCTCGTTGGGCGATGAAGCCGCGCGCCTCTGCTTCCACCTTGATCATCGACCCGAGCTTGTGCAACTCGGCGGCCCGGCACATGTCGTCGAAGGCGAACAGATCCCAGGGGCCGTACTCCTCGACGAACTCGACGTAGTCGAAGACCCCGGTATGACCGACGATTTCGGTCACCGTCGGCCAGGTGGCATGGATGTGGGTGCCCATGGTCGGGGTTCCCGCCTTCATCATTTCACGAAGCTTGTTCGGTCTGATAGGTCTTGCCTCCTGGTTACGACCTGTCTGGCGGCCGCGGGGATGTGTGGAATTGCATGCTAACCGGTGCTGGGACCTCGACGACGTGGCCTGTCGACGCCAGGCTGCCGTCTTGCTGGTCTAAGCGGAATGTGTGGATGTCGTTCGTGCTCTGATTCGCAGCCAGCAGAAACGTCCCGGTGGGATCGATGCCGAAACTGCGAGGATTCTTGCCACCGGTGGGTGTGTGACCACGCGTCTGCAGCCGCCCGGAGTCCGGGTCTATGGCGTAGATGGCGATGCTGTCGTGGCCGCGATTCGAGCCGTAGAGAAAACGGCCTGAGGGCTCGATGTGGATATCGGCGGTACCACTCTCACCGTCGAAGTCGTCTGGCAGGGTAGAGACGGTCTCGAGAGTCTCCATCGCACCAGACTCGTCGAAGTTGAACGACGTTATGGTGTTGTCGATTTCATTGATCACATAAACCAGTTGGCGGTTTGGCGAGAACGCTAGATGCCGGGGTCCGGCGCCGCTCGGAGTCCGGGCGAACGGCTGGGTCGCATGTGTTCGGAGTTTGCCGGCCTCGAAATCGAGCGCATACATCATGATCTTGTCGAGCCCCAGATCGGCCGCGAGGGCGAAGCGATTTCCAGGATCGATATTGATCGAGTGCGCATGGGGTTCGGTTTGCCGGTCATGCACGCTGGAGCCCTGATGCTGGACGAAGTCACTGGCTTCCTCTTCCACCTTGCCATCAGCGCGTAGCGGAATCATGCAGACGCTGCCGCCACCGTAATTGGCAGCCAGGACGTACCTACCCGTGGCATCTACGACAAGATGACAAGGGCTGCCGCCGGTCGAGCAGCTGCTGTGTGCCGTCAGACCGAAGTCCTCGTCATAGGAGAGGGCGGTAACCGCACCTTCATCGGTTTCGATGACCGCATACAACACCGGCTTGGTCGGGTGCAGAGCGAGAAAGCTCGGGTTCTGTAACCCTCCGATAGCGCTCACGGGCTCCAGGGCGCCCGAACTCATGTCCAGGCGGTGCACGTAGACGCCGTCTTCTTCAGCGGCACAGTAGCTGCCAATGAAGACGGGGATTGTGCCTTGATCGGAATCGCTCACGAGTGGGGTGCTCCCTGGAGAGGGAAAAGGGTGTAGCCGAAACGGCAGATCGTAACAAAACAGCTCGCTACAGCGGATCGTCGCAGCGGGTCGCTAAAGTACGGAAAACGACACCGGCTACAAGAGCCGGTCTATCGGAGTCGGGTTCGACTATATGGCCCAGATGCCACCCTTGCCCCCGGGGGTTGGCACGTGAAGGGGGGAGCGGGTTCTTTTAGCCGGATCCATCTGCTCCCAGAGATGGTCAAGGGCATGCTGGTTCCAGTCGAAAAAATGATCTCTACCGATGTGATCGAGACAGCCGGTTCGTTCCAGCACGTCGACGAATTGGGTCTTGGCTCGAGTGAAATAGATGTCTATGCCGACGCCGCGCAGGTTGGTGACGGTATCGCGCAAGGTGCGTTCGCCGGTGGCATCTATCTCGTTGATGCTGCCAGCGTCGATGACGACGTAGACGAGCTCGGGCAGGCGCGTGACCGCTTCTAGGACCTTGCTCTCGAAGTAGCTGCTGTCGCCAAAATAGAGCCGGCCGTCGAAGCGGATGAGGGCGATGTACTTGTCGAGGGCCAGATCATTGGCTTCGGCATCGACCAGCGGACCGTCAGGGTGGCGAGACAGGTAGGCCACGTGCGGTCGCATCGATCGGTGCAGGTACAGAATCAGCGTCAGGCTGACACCGATGCCGATGCCGAAATGGAGCTGGGGTGCCAGCACCAGCGTGGCCAAGAAGGTGACGACGGCGATGGCGCCGTCCTTGGGAGTGACGCGCCAGGCGACCAGCACCGGATCCAGGCGGACGAGGCTGAGCACGGCAAAAACAATGATGACGGCGAGCGTGGCCTGTGGCAGGTGATACAAGAGTGGTGTCAGGAACAACAGTGTAGCCATCACGACGCCTGAGCATACGACGGTCGCAAACCCGGTGCGTGCCCCGGACTCGTAGTTGATGGCCGAGCGTGAAAAGGATCCGGAGACGGCAAAACTCTGGAACAGACCTCCGATGATGTTGGACAAACCCTGGCCGATCAGTTCCTGGTTCACGTCGAGTTGTTGACGGGTTTTGGTGGCGATGCTTTTGGCGATTGACATGGCTTCCATCAGGCCGATGATGGTGATGAAGGCCGCTCCGACAGCCAAGCTAGAGGCAACATCACCGTCAAAGTGTGGTACCACTACGGAGGGCAGACCGCTGGGCACGCTGCCGACCACCGCGCCTTGGTACCCGAAAAACCAGGATACCGCCGTGGTCACGGCAACGGCCACCAGTATCTTCTCGAATCGGAAACGCAACACCAACAGGATGAGGCCAGTCAGAGTCGCCATGCCGATGGAGGCCCAATGCACTCCTGCTATAGCCGAGCGCACCGTCTGAAGGACCATCTGCAGGTGGCGCTCAGCAGCTGGTGGGGTATCCACGCCCAGAATCGCCGGCAATTGCGATGAAGCGATGATGAGGGCGGCCGCATTGGTGAAGCCGACGACGACCGGACCGGACAGTAGGTTGACGAGCATGCCGAAGCGCAACAGTCCGAGTGTCAACCGGAAGAGGCCGACCATCAGGGCAAGCAGGATGGAATAGGAAACGAAATCAGCCGAGCCAGGGGGAGCGATCTTACCGACCGTCGCGGCACTGATCAGAGCAACCAGGGCGACGGGTCCCGTGGCCAGTTGGCGCGAGGAACCGAACAGGCCGGCGATCACAGGCGGCAGGAAGGCGGCGTACAGACCAAACACCGCCGGCAATCCAGCCAACCTGGCGTAGGCCATCGACTGCGGGATCAGCACGGCTGCCACCGTGATTCCGGCGATCACGTCGCCTCGCAGGATGGACGCCTTGCGAAGTTCGGGCAGCCATAGCAGGAACGGGAATACGCGATAGATCACGACAATTCAGCGCTTCCAGCCCGTTGCCGGGGCAGGTTTGAGGTGAGCAGGTACGCTCAGAGTTTGCGCAAGAACTCGATACTGGAGCTGGTCGCTTCAGCCATCGAGGCCTTGCGGTAGATCTTGACCGAAGCGAATCCGTCGTAGCCGATCTTGTTCAAAGCATCGAGTACTGAACCGAAGTCGATGTGGCCGCTCCCGAACGGCCCGCCATTGCTCTCACACAGGTGGACGTGGGCCAAATCGGCGCCGCAATCGAATATCGGCTGCGTGATCGACTGGTCCTCGATGTTCATATGAATGGTGTCGACCATAGGCTTGAGCGCCGTTGAGCCGACGTCCCGCGCCAGTTGGCGCACCTCAGCGACTGAATTATTGAAGCCGACCTGGAGGTGATTGATCGGCTCCATCACAAGCTGGACACCCCGTACCTGGGCCCTGGCAGTGACTTCCTTCATCGAAGCCACGATTCGACCCAGCGCCGTCTCCGTATCCGGTTCGTCGCGGGTGAGTCCTTGCAGCAGGCCGACTACGAGGATGGCCCCGAAGCGCTCGGCCAAGTCGAGATATCCGATGAGGCAATCAATCGCTCCCTGCCTGGAGGCTTCGTCGGGCGAGCTCAGGCACAGACCCTGGGAGTAGACGGCGCCGGTCAGAAAAGAGGGGATCGGCAGGTCGTGTTCTTCGATCAGGGAGGTCAGTAAGTCCTGCTTTTCCAGAATGGCGTTGGAAATATTCAACTCCAGCCCTTCGTAGCCGCATGATTTGACCAGCTCGAAACAGCCGCGGGCGGCCGCATCGTCCGCGAAGACGGTGGGTGTGTCGATGACCATGTAGCTGAATCGCGTCATGGCGCCAGCTCCGCCGAAAGCTCGCGCACGGTAGCCACAACCGCGTCGACGCTGATGTCGACTTCCTCTGAGGTTATCGTAAACGGCGGGCTGATGGCGATGTGGTCGCCCTCGACCCCGTCGATGAGCCCGGGAGCGCCCGGCATGATGGCGACGCCCTTGTCGAATACGCCCTCGACGACACGATTGGTGACCCCGAGCGATGCATCGAACGGTGCCCGCGTGTTCTTGTCAGCCACGAACTCCACGCCGATGAGCAGGCCCTTGCCACGCACCTCGGCGACGATGGGCAGTTCCTGCAACGGCAGCAGTTTTTCCAACATAAGTTCTCCCATCTCGGCACAGCGTTTGACGAGATCATGCTCGTCGACATAGTTGAGGACCGCCAGCGCGGTGGCGCAGCTGAGCGGGTTGCCGCCATAGGTATGGCCGTGGACGAACGAGGGTGCCGTTTGGTAAATGGCGTCGTAGATGCGCTCGTGAGCGATCGTGGCCGCGATAGGCGTGTATCCGCTGCTGAGCCCCTTTCCCGTGCACATGATGTCGGGGACCGCGTCCCAGTGCTGTATGCCGAAGTCGAGGCCCGTGCGGCCGAATCCGGTGACAACCTCATCTACGATCATTATCACGTTATGACGGTCACAGATGTCGCGGATCATGGGGAAATAGTCCGGCGGCGGCGCCACTCCGCAGGCAGACGTTCCCATTACCGGCTCGGCGATGAAGGCGGAGATGGAATCACTGCCCTCCTGCTTGATCACGCGCTCGAGTTCCTCGGCGCAGGAGAGTTGGCATCCGCCTTCCTCATTCTTGCAGTAGGCGCAACGGTAGGGGTAGCAGGGAGAAATGTGCGGAAAATCGAGCAGATAGGGGACATAGTCCTGTCGCCAGGGACTACGCCCCGACATCGACAGCGCGCCGATGGTGTTGCCGTGCCAGCTCTGCCACCGGCTGATCACCTTGTACTTGGAGGGGTTGCCTGTCTCGACGTGGTACTTGCGCGCCATCTTCATCGCTGACTCGGTAGCTTCAGAACCGCCGGAGACGAAGAACACGCGAGACAACCCGGCCGGCGTCATCGTGGCAATCTTCTCCGCCAGCTGGATCTGGGGTTCGGAGATGAACTTGCCGTAGGCGAAGGTGACCTTGCCGGCCTGCTGGTGCATGGCCTCGACTACCTCTTTCACTCCATGGCCGATGCTGACGACGTGGACGCCGGCGCAGGCGTCCAGGTAGCAGTTGCCGGCCGCATCGTAGAGGTAGAGACCCTCGGCGTGTGAAATCAGCGGCCAGCGCTCTTTCTTGACCCGGTGGAAGATCCTGTGTTCAGGGACCCTGCTTCCTGTGGCCCCGGCGGCGGCGGTATCAGTCAAGGCATCTTCAGTTGCAGTAGCCATCACTCAGACAGGCGGGCGATGTCGGCGTCGACCATCAGGTGAATCAATTCCTCGAAGCTGACCTTCGGCGACCAGCCCAGCTGCGCCTTGGCCTTGGAAAAGTCGCCTCGAGAAGCCGCGATCTCCGTCGGGCGTATGAAGCGCTCATCGGTGTCAACGTGCTCTTGCCAATCCAGGCCGGCATGCGAGAAGGCGACCTCACAGAGCTCGCGGATGGTGTTCGAGCGGTTGGTGGCGATGACGTAGTTCTCGGGTTCATCCTGCTGCAGCATCAGCCACATGGCCTCGACGTATTCCTGGGCATGGCCCCAGTCACGTACCGCATCGAGGTTGCCCATACGCAGCTTTCCGTCTCTTACGAGTGGTTCGCCGGCCTCATTCAAGGGGGGATTGTCGATGCCACATTTGATACAGGCCACGGCCATCGTGACCTTGCGGGTGACGAAATGCAGAGATCGTCGAGGGCTCTCGTGATTGAAGAGGATGCCACCACAAGCGAACATGTCGTAGGATTGGCGGTAGGTCTCGACCATGAGGTGAGCGTAGAGCTTGGCCACGCCATATGGGTTGTTGGCGCCCAGCGGGGCGCTCTCATCGATCACCTCTTGTTGGATGCCGCCGTAGATTTCTCTACTCGTGGCCTGATAGAAGCGGGCGTCCGGTTTGTACTTGCGCACGGCTTCCAGCACCCGAACTGGCCCCACGGCGGTGATCTCAGCCGTGACCACCGGTTGGGTCCAGCTGTCGGCCGGGACCGACTGGGCCGCGATGTTGTAGACCTCATCCGGCTGGTACTCAGCGACCAAACGCTCGATGCTGGTGGGGTCTATGAGGTCACCGTACTCGAGTTTCAGTCTACCACCCAGGTGATCGATGTTTTCATGCCGGTAATGTGTCGAGCGGCGAGAGACTCCGACCACTTCATACCCCTTGTCCAGCAGGAGCTCAGCCAGGTAGGACCCGTCCTGGCCCGTTACACCCGTTATCAGTGCCGTCTTCTTACTTCCAGCCATCGTTGCCTGTCTCTTTCCGGTAGTCGTGGAACAGCATTCAGGGATCAGCTGAAGAAAATACGAAGATACTCGCGTTCGAGGTATGTACGGAGGTTATCTCGATCAGTCGTCGATTCTACCTGCTGTCTTTGCCCAAGTCGCGGACGATGACGAGGGCCATGCCGATGGGCTCGCCGCACAGGGCGAGGTGCCCGGGTCTGTAAATACGATGCATAGTTGCTACAAAATAGGTTATCGTTACTCGGTCAGGCGCGGAAGGCCGACGCCTGCCAGGTAGATTCCATAGATCGGCGGACTAAATCCTTTGGTGATTCCGCCAGCAGGTCATCCCTGCGTTCGACCACAGAAAGCAGACCAGAATGAAGAATGATACCAGCAAGATGCAGATGCCGGGCAAAGCAGAATGGGAACGCATGCTGAACTACGTGGCGGATCTCCACCGCAGAAGCGTCAGGCCTGCAGTGGCTCCATTCCCGCATCCGTGGGAAGAGATTGGCCCGGGTTACTGCTACGGCCCCGCGTTTGGGCATTGGGACATCGTGCATGCTATCCTGGATATCCTGCCACTCGATGCCGAACATGCGCGCCACCAAATCGAGAACAACCTTGCCGGACAGCAGGATAACGGACTGGTTCCTGGAGTCATCTATGTTCGCGAGGGAAAAGCGGACTGGAGGGCTGAAACGGGGCATCCTCCTGTCTGGCCTATCGCCGTCCAGGATTACGCTGACGAGCACGGCTCGGACATACTGCCCCTGGCCTACAAGGCACTCGTTCGACAGATCTCCTGGTTCGAGCAAGAACGCAAGGCTACCGGGAACGGATTCTTCTACATCGACATCTTGAGTCCCACCGGGGAGAGCGGCATTGACGAGGGTATTCGTTTTTTTGAGAAACAGCCCGGATCGTTTGCCTGCGTCGATGCGACGTCCCATGTGTTCGCCATGTATGTCTGCGCCAGTCGGTGGGGGCAAGCACTTGGCGAAGAATCATCTGAATACGCAGAGAAAGCCGACGATCTCAAGTCCTTTATTCAAGAACAGTTGTTTGTCCAGGATACTGACTTCTTCCACGACATCTGGGCCGTTGGTGATCCCTCACAACGCTGCCTGTCCTTTGAGGGATTGTGGCCTCTCGTTGTTGGCGCAGCCACACCAGACCAGGCACGCCGCGTGATTGGAAGCAACCTCATGAACCCGAAAAAGTTTTTCTGTGAGCATCCGATTGCAACGGTAGCTCTGGATGATCCGCGATTCGAATTGCGCCTGTGGCGAGGTCCGGCATGGAACAGCATGACCTACTGGGCGGCAAGAGGATGTATGAACTACGGTGCGTACGACGACGCCGCCTTGCTGTTGGAACAGGCCCTTGACGACTCCGCGGCGCAATTCGAACGGACCGGCACCATATGGGAGTTCTACCATCCGCAGGGAGGAAGACCGGAGGATATCCAGCGCAAGCCGGACACAGAGTTCAATCGCCCGTGCAGTGACTACCTGGGACACAATCCTCTACTGGCTATGGCCCGACTCTACGAGCAAGCCAGGATCGGAGAAAAGGTCGAACCAAGCGTTCCAGCGGACGTTTGACAGCGCGCGCCGCTGTGTCGACAGGGAATCCTCGGGTTCGTCCGGCAGCGTGCTCGCGTCTGAGGTAAGTACGGCGCGGTATCAGCCCTCGGGCGGGATCGATCCGGTTTGTTCGGTGATCAGCCGGTAATGCTCTATATGTCGATTCTCATCGAAGTTCAGCGAGTGTTCGCGGTACTCCAGGGTCCGGTCCAGGTCGCATTCGGCCACCACCAGTTCGTCCTCCAGGGTAGTCGCCATGGCAGCGATCTCACCTGAGGGCGCGATGATGCAGCTCTGTCCGATCTGGCTGACGCCCTCCTCGACGCCCGCCTTGGCGACACCGACCACCCAGCATCCGTTCTGATAGGCGCCGGCCTGCATGCTCAGCAGATTGTGGAAGTTGGCCAGCGGATTGGAGCCGTCGCGGTCGCCGGGGGAGTCAGGTGTGTTGTACCCGAGCAGGATCATCTCTGCTCCTTGCAACGCCAGAACCCTGTACGACTCTGGCCATCGCCGATCGTAGCAGATACACATGCCGAAGATGCCACCGAACGCGGGCCAGGTGCCGAAACCGAGATTGCCGGAGGTGAAGTAGTACTTCTCCAGATTCTGGTAGTGATGTCCTTCCTGGAATTCAGCGAAGCCGGGAAGGTGGATTTTGCGGTACTTGCCGATCAAGCGGCCGTCCTTGCCGACCAGGACGCAGCTGTTGTAGCGCCGTTTGTGGCCGTCCTCGACGACGAGTTCGGCGAATCCGAGGTGAAAGCCGATGCCCAGATGGACAGCCTCATCGAACAGGGGCTGCGTACCCGGGCCCGGTACCTCGTGTTCGAAGTAGGCGTCGATCTCATCTTCATCCTCGATGTACCAGTGCGGGAAGAAGGGGGTGAGGGCGATCTCGGTGAAGACGACGAGATCGCAGCCGCGCTGATGGGCGGACCGCATGAGGGCGATCAGGCGCTCGATGACGTCTGCACGACTTTCGGCACAGGTCACCGGCCCGGATTGGGCGGCGCCGACCGTGATCAGGCGCACCCGGCGTGCTCCCGGCCTCTGATCAGCGGGTAATCGGGCTTGTCTTCCGGCTTCCCGGTCCAGCGCGAGCGGGCACTCATGTAGTGGGACGCCTGTCCGCGGCGAAATTGAGCAGTGTTGTTAGGCCCGGATCGGTGCAGTAACAGACTGTGATGGAAGGAGCAGTCCCCGGCATTGAGCAGGACGGGGACCTCCTTGCTGCGGTCGAGGGCCGCATCGGGAATTTTCCGGTCCTGTCGGTCTCCGACCATCCAGACTTCGCTGTGGTCGAGTACCCCCTGACGATGAGAACCGGGAATGACCCACAGGCAGCCGTTTTCAAGGGTGGCGTCGTCGAGGGCGACCCAGGCGGTGATGATGGCCATGGGCTCGATGAAGAAATAGGCCGAGTCCTGGTGGTAGGTCTTTTCCAGGCCACCTGGTGGTTTGACGAACATCTGGTCGCCGAACAGCTTTAGATCGGGCCCCAGCAGGTCCTCGATGACGTCGACGATGGCCGAGTTGAGGGCATGCTCCATGAACACGGGGTCATGCGCGGCTCCCTTATTGATCTTTCGCAGTCGCTCGATAGCCGGCCGGTCGTCACCAGTACCTGGTTCGTACTCAAGTTGGGCGGCGGGAAAGTCGACGCGGCCCTCCGCGATCGCACTCATGTGTTCGCGCACTTTGTCCAGCTGCGCCTGGGAGATCAAGGACTCGACGACCAGGTGACCGGTCTCTTCGAACTGCACGATCTGTGATTCACTCAGTGCCATGTAGATCCTCTGATTGCTGAACCGATGCCCTCATCGAACGGAACGCATCCGTGCTCGTTGCGATTCTGTAGCGTCTCCATCAACCTCCAGGGAGTGTGGATCAAGAACAACGCCGTATTCGATCCGCGCGGCTTCGATGGAGACTTTGCCGTCGCGCACATCCCGTTCGACAGCGCTGGTATCGCGCTCCAGCGGATCACCCCAGCCACCACCGCCTGCCTGTCTGTGGTAGAGCTGCTCGCCCGCCTTCATGCGGGTCGAGATCATCGTCGGCAAGATTTCCTCGCCGCCGGCGCCGTGTAGAATCGAATTCGACGGAGTCCCGGGGCGGCCACCACCAAGACCATAAGGTAAATGATCGCGGCGATCAGAACGGATCGCCAGGTGGGCTTCTCCCTCCAGCAGCTCCCATTCACGCTCGATGGCGAGTCCACCACGGTACTTGCCGGCTCCGCCGCTGTCATCGACGAGGCCGTAGCGACTGATTCTCACCGGGTACTGGGATTCGGCCTCTTCGATGGGGATGTTGCTGGCCACATTGGCCGGATTGCACAGACCGTCGTTGCCATCCCGGTCAGGCCGTCCACCCCACGTTCCCGACATCAACTCGTAGTAGACGTAGTGTGATCGATCCGCATGCTGGCCGCCGATGACGACGAGGGAATTGCCTCCCTCACCGGCGGCATGGACCCTGCCGGGGAGCAGGCCGGCAAGGGCGCCAAAAACGGTGTCGGCGAGGCGGAACCCGGTTATACCGCGCATGGACGAGGCAGCAGGCATCTCGCCGTGGACGACGGTCCCCTTCGGGGCGATGATCTCGAGCGGACGGAAAATACCGGCCGTGTTGGGAACGTCTTCACGAAGCACGGACCGCATGCCCAGGGCGACGACGGAAGCGGTGAAAGAGAGGGTGTTGTTGATGGCGCCGGGAACCTGCGGGTCGGTCCCGGTGAAATCGGCCGTCAGCGTGTCACCCTCAACGGTGAGGGTGACATGCAGTTTCACCGGTGGACCGCCGACCCCGTCGCTGTCCATGTAATCGGTGAAGGAGTGGCTGCCGTCCGGCCACGAGGAAATCTCGGAGCGGATCAGTCGTTCCGTGTACTCGATCAGGTCGGCAGCACAGGTTGTGAAGGTTTCCAGCCCGTAACGGACAATCAGATCGTGTATGGCCTGACGGCCGATGTGGCAGGCGGCGATCTGGGCGCGCAGGTCGCCGAGGGTCACGGATGGCACCCGTACGTTGGCCCGCAGCAATGCGAACAAGGATTCGTCCGGCTCTCCCCGGCGGTAGAGCTTGAGCCAGGGAATACGCAGCCCTTCCTGGAAGATTTCGGTGTTGTCACAGGCCGAGCTGCCGGGAAGCCGTCCTCCCAGATCCAGATGGTGGGCGGTGGTGACGGCGAAGGCGACGCGTTGTCCTTCCCAGAAGATCGGCTGCACGATGTAGATGTCGGGGATATGCATGCCGCCATCGAACGGATCATTGAGGATGAACAGATCGCCTTCCTCCATGTCGTCACCGTACTTGGCGAAGAGGGCTTCCATAGCGAACGGCACTGTACCCAAATGGAGGGGAATGGTGACTCCCTGGGCGATCATGTCTCCGTCGGCATCGCAAAGTGACGTGGAGTAGTCGAGGCAGTCGCGGACGATGGTGGAGTACGCCGTCCGGTAGAGGGCCAGTGCCATCTCGTCAGCCGCCGAAGCCAGCGCGTGCTGCATGATCTCACGGGTGATGGGGTCTACAGTATCCGCGGACAATTTTATTCACCCCCGAGGGTCATGATGAGGTTGCCGCGGTCGTCGATGTGGCTGTATGCGTGCGGCGGAATGACTATGGTTGTATCGAACTCGTCGATCAACAGTGGGCCACGTTGGGGGCTATCCAGATCGACGCGCTCGATGACGGGTGTCGACAGATAGCCGTCTTGTTGACCGAAATATACCTGCCGCCGTGAACCGGTTGTGTCGACTGATCTCACGTCACCGGATGGTCCGTCCGTCCCCAGCATGCCGGCATTCGCCGCCGTGCCGATGAGGCGTACCGCGCGCACCTCGACCGGATTGTCGGGGTCGGAGCGATGGCCGTAGAGCCGCTCATGTTCATCGGCAAAACCCTCCTTTATCGTGGTCACAGCATCGTTTAGGTCGCCAGCGGGCCAGGACACGCGGATCTCGGAAGTCTGGCCACGGAAGCGCACATCGACACTGCAACTCAACTCCACCTCGGATGCGGCAATGCCTTCGGCCGCGAACTGCGCCAGCATCTCGGTCTCGATCTCCAGGCGAAGGCGCTCCAACTCATCCGCGCACAGCCGTTCTTCGGATAACAAGCAGCTGCGTACCCCGTGATGCTCCACCCCAGAACACAGCAGGCCGACGGCACTGAACAGGCCCGGTAGCGGCGGAATCAGCACTTGCCGGACGCCTAACTCCAAACCGAGCGCGGCGGCATGGATCGGTCCCGAGCCTCCGAAGGCGATGAGGGAGAACTCTCGCGGGTCCCTGCCTCTTTCGGAGGAAACGGACCGTAACGCCCTGAGAGTCCGCGCGTTGGCAATGCGATGAATGCCCTCGGCGGCTGCGGCCAACTCCAGCCCCAGAGGGGCGGCGATGCGCTCGTCGATGACCTGCCGAGCCGCTTCGAGATCGATTTGGACCTCGCCATCGGCAAGCGCTCCGGGACGGATGAATCCGAGGACGACGTTGGCATCGGTCAGGGTCGGTTCACTGCCGCCCCGCCCATAGCAGACCGGCCCCGGCAGGGCGCCGGCTGAGCGTGGCCCCACACGCAGTCCACCAGCTCCGTCCAGATAGGCGATGCTGCCACCGCCGGCCCCGACTTCAGCGATGTCGATGCTGGGCGCGCGGATGAGTTCGCCGCCACCTCCCATGAGTCCTGCTCCCGAAGACAGAGTTGCGCCGACCTCGTACTCGGCACTGTAGCCGACGCTGCCATTTTCGATCATGGAGGCCTTGGCCGTTGTCCCACCCATGTCGAGGGTGATGAGGTTGTCGATGCCCAGCTCGAGCGCCGCGTAGCGAGAGGCCAGCACACCGGCCGCCGGCCCGGATTCGAGCACGAAGACCGGTCGATTGGTGGCGTCCTCGGCGGGAGTCAACCCTCCGGCCGACTGCATGATCAGCAAGGGAGCCCTGACATCCAATTGTTCCAGACGCTGGCTCAGGGCGCTCACATAACGGTCCATGACCGGCCTTATGTAGGCGTTGACGACGGTCGTGGCGGTACGCTCGTACTCGCGTCGTTCGGGCAGGACATCGCAGGACAGGGAAACCAACAGGTCGGGCATCTGGGTCTTGAGATAATCCCCGATCAACCTCTCATGCTCAGGAAAAGCGTAGGAATGCAACAGCGCGACGGCCACCGATTCGACCCCGTCCGCCCGTAGTCGATCGACAATGGCAGGGAGCACGGACTCGTCCAGCGGCTTGAGGATTTCGCCCGTGGCCGACATGCGCTCGGTGATTTCGAAGCGGCGCTCTCGCTCAACGAGTTGAGGCGGCTTCTGGAAGAATAGATTGTAGAGCTGCGGACAGTGAATGCGCCGCAATTCGAGCACATCCCGGAACCCCTCGGTGGTGATCAAGGCGGAGAGGGCCCCAGTGCGCTCGAGGACGGCGTTGGTGGCCACCGTCGTTCCATGGGCGACATCATCGACGCTGGCGCCTGGGACGTGCGTCTGTTGCAGCAGGAAGCCGACGGCGTCTCCGACGGCGCGCTCGAAATCCGGCGGCGTCGACGGGACTTTGTGGGCGTGGACACGACCGGATTTATCCAGGAGGACGACGTCGGTGAAGGTGCCGCCGACGTCGGCGGCGATGCGGACGCGGTGAGTGGGTGGGGTCATACCGGGAAGGCTACGCACGGGCGGTGCTGGACTCAAGCCTGGGACTGTCGATGACGTGAATATCCCTATATTCGAACGGCGGTTATCCGTATCAACCCCCAGGTCACCCTCCCAGAGGCACTACGCCGGTAAGAATCGATATGGTCGAGAAAATCAGAGTCGGCGTTCTGTTCGGCGGACGGTCCGCGGAGCACGAGGTGTCCGTGGCTTCAGCGCACTCCCTGGTCGAGGCCATCGACCGGGACAAGTACGAAGTGATCCTCATCGGCATCGATCGCGAGGGGAGATGGCTACTGCCCGGCGACGCCGGCAAGATGCTGAGTGCGGGCAAGGTGGAGGGCGACGAGTCTGCCCGCCCGGTGGCGCTCGATTACTGCGGTGGTCAGGATCTGGTAATGAGGTCCGGTGCTTCACAGATAAACAGCGGCCGCAAGCTGGACGTCGTCTTCCCGCTCCTGCACGGCCCCTTCGGCGAGGACGGCACGGTTCAGGGGTTCTTGGAGTTGGCAGACGTCGCCTACGTCGGCTCCGGCGTGCTCGGATCGGCCGTCTCCATGGACAAGGACATGATGAAGCGGGTGCTGCAGACGGCCGGCATTCCCCAGGTGGCGCACGCCACCGTGCTGCGCAGCCGCTGGCGAGCCTACGCGACGATTGTGCAAGAGGAGATCGAGCGCGATTTCGCCTATCCCCTGTTCGTCAAGCCGGCCAACCTGGGATCGAGCGTCGGCATCTCGAAGGTCCACGATGGGTCGGAGTTTTCAACGGCCATGGATGCGGCGGCTCGCTACGACCGCAAGATCATCATAGAGGCTGATGCCGGGCAGGGCTGCAGGGAGTTCGAGTGTTCGGTTCTCGGTTACGAAAATCCGATCGTGTCCGTGGTTGGAGAGATTCGGCCGGATGGCGAATTCTACGACTACGAAGCTAAGTACAAGGAAAGCAACTCTGAGCTGATCATCCCGGCAGATCTGGATGAAGCCACGACGGCGCGAGCGCAGCAACTGGCGAAGCAGACCTTCCTGGCCGTGGATGCTGCCGGAATGGCACGGGTGGATCTCTTCGCGCGCGAGGATGGCACCATGATTGTCAACGAGATCAACACCATCCCCGGATTCACGCCGATCAGCATGTACCCGAAGCTGTGGGCAGCCAGCGGTATCTCCTATCCCGAGTTGATCGACCGGCTGTTGGAATTGGCCGTCGAACGCCATCGCGACCGCAGCGACAGCACGACCTCCCTATAAGCCTCCGACCGAACGTTCTCTCTTGAAGCCATTCACTTTTGAAAAAGGCACGGTCAGCAATCTGATCTCCGCTGCCGTCCTGGTCATTGGCCTGGTGCTGACCCTGATGTGGGAGCGCGGGGAGGAGGCGCTGCCGGTGGCTCTGGATTCGGCGGCTCCGTGGCTGCTGGCCGTCGGACTCTTCGGTTTCGCAGGCGGTATCACCAACTGGCTGGCCGTCAAGATGCTCTTCGACCGGGTTCCGCTACTGTACGGGTCGGGGGTAATTCCCAATCGGTTCGAGGAGATCCGGGCGACGATCAAGAACCTGATCATGGCCCATTTCTTCGAAGAGGACTATCTCCGCCGATTTTTTGAAGAAGCCGGCACCGAGCTGTTTCCCGGCGTTGACCTGCAGGCTCAGGTCACTGAGCTGTTGCAGTCGGAGGAAGCCGACAAGGCGATAGAACGACAACTCGAAAAACTCAAGGAAGGGCCGTTCGGGATGATGGTCCGCATGGCCGGGACAGACATCCTCAAACTGGTGGTCAAGGAATTCCTCACCGGTTTGAACGCCGAGCTGATGCCACAACTGCAGGGCAAGCTCTTCTCCAAAATAGATCCCACTGCGGTGCGCGAGCAGGTGGATGCTCTGCTGGAGAGGAAGCTGCAGGAGCTGACACCGGAAACCGTCAAGGAGATGATGGAGCACGTGATGCGGGAGCATCTGGGTTGGCTCATCGTTTGGGGTAATGTCTTCGGTGGCTCGATCGGACTGGTGTCGCGTGCGGTCGCTTCATACTGGGGCCTGGCCGAGATTCCGTGAAGGTGGTCACAACAATACAACGGGGCAACGAGCACGAGAGGCGGCGCCCGACTTGATTCCAAGGAGATGAAGGCATGTTCGACTTGAAGGACGATATCGCCATCGTCATCGGCGGCACCGGAGTCCTGGGCGGCGCCATAGCCAGCGGCCTGGCAGGAGCCGGCGCGCGTATCGCTGTGCTGGGTCGCAGCGCAGAGCGTGGCGAGGCCAGGGTGCAGCAGATCATCGCAGCAGGAGGCGACGGGACATTCGTCGCCTGTGACGCCACGGACCGGGAATCTCTTGTGAAAGCGAGGGATCAGGTCGAAGCCGACTACGGACCTGCCACCATTCTCGTCAACGCCGCTGGCGGCAACATGCCGACGGTGACGCTCTCCGACGATCTGAGTTTCGAGGGAATTGCTCTGCAGGATTGGAATGCCTGCTTCGACCTCAACTTGGCAGGCGGCGCCTTGCTGCCGTGTCAGGAGTTCGGTGCCGGCATGGTATCGCGTGGTCGCGGCAGCATCATCAACATCGCCTCAGCCGCCGCGAATCTGCCCATCTCGCGAGTCGTCGCCTATTCGGCGGCCAAGGCCGGCGTGCTCAGCCTGACGCGTTTTCTGGCGCGTGAGTGGGCGACACGCGGGGTGCGCGTCAACGCCATCACACCCGGTTTCTTTCCGGCCGAACAGAACCGGCGATTGTTGTTCAATGAGGATGGCAGTCCGACGGAGCGTGGCGGCCAGATCCTCGGGCACACACCGATGGACCGCTACGGCGACCCTGAGGAGCTGGTTGGCGCGGCCGTGTTTCTGGCCTCTGACAAGGCCAGCAGCTTCGTCACCGGCACGGATATCGTCGTGGATGGCGGGTTTCTAGCGACGACCATATGATTCCCAGCTACGATTCGCGGCGCGAAGTTGACATCAGCAGTTTCAGGTAGTAGAGCGGGCCGGTGAGTTCCTGCTTGGGCACCACGTTGGCGATCATGCCGCAGATGTGGTCACTGACGGTCTCATCACGGGCTGCTCTGCGGATGACGTAGTTGAGCAATGGACGCCAGTGTCCCAGTTGCTGCAGGCGCTTGCTGGTGGTCAACTCACTGCCAATGGTCGCCCAGAGGCGCTCGTCATATTGTCGCATGACGGCGGCGCTGCTGTCACCGGCAGCGACCGCTTGCGCTGCCACCTCGGCGGCCACCCTTCCTGAGTAGAGGGCATTGCCGATGCCCTCTCCAGTGAACGGATCGATGAGGCCGGCGGCATCTCCCAACAACATGAAACCGTCTCCGTAAGAGCGCCGGTGCTTGCTGCCCAATGGCAGGTTCCAGCCGACAGGCTCTTCGAGGGCTGACGCTTCGGCGAAGCGCTCGCGAAACGGGTCTCGATGGATTACCGCGTCCAGGGCCGTCTTGAGCTTGGAGTGACGTTTCTTGATATGCTGATGCAGGGTGCCGATGCCGACATTGGCGCAGCCGTTCTCGAGCGGAAAAATCCAGAAATACCCCGGCAGGGCTTCCTCGACGAAGTGCAGCTCGATCTGGTTGGTCAGGCCTTTGACGTTCTCGTAATAGCGGCGCAGGGCGACGACGCCGTGGCGGCTGTCATGCTGGTAGAGGCCGGTCTTGCGTGCTACGACCGAACTGAAACCGTCGCATCCCAGGATGACGGGAGCGTGAAATTCAGTGGCCTTGCCCGCTGCTTCGCCGCGCACGCCGCACACGGCTCCATGGTCGAAGATGAGATCGCGCACCGTAAAGCCCTGGATGCATCGATCAGCTGCGACCCGTGCCTTGTCGAACAGAAAGTGGTCGAAGATCTTCCGGCGGATCACGAATCCCCCGCCCGGCAACACCCGGCCTGTCATCGGATCCCGATGGTCGTGCCGCTTCAGGTCGATACGGGCGTCGACGTGACTCGGACTGCCGAACACGATCTCCTTGATGAGTGCTCCGGGAAGCTGGCGGATTTCATCCACCAACCCCAGTTCATCCAGAACGGAGATCGATTTCCCTGACAGCGCATCGCCGCAGATCTTATCCCGGGGAAAGGAGGCTTTGTCGACGAGGAGAGTACGCAGCCCTTGCCGGTCGGCGTAGAGCGTGGCAGCGGCTCCCGCCGGTCCGCCGCCGACGATGATGAGGTCGAATGTGGAGTTGTCTATCATGCTTTAGGTGCCTGTCCGAGTATCCCATTCGGGCTGCGGGGGTGTCATCGCCTATCAAAGCGAATACTCGGACAGGCCCTCGTGAACATAGTGGGGGTGCCCCGTCTTGCCAATCAGATCCTCTTATGTAGATTTACATGCTCATCAAGACCCACTCGCACGCCCCTGGTTGCCAACTAAATACCAAAAACGACGGAGTTTATGAGCAATGGCGGAGTCTGGCGCCACAGTTACATCAGAGGAAGCACACGCGGAGGAAAGGCAGTTTCAGACGGAGGTCCAACAGGTTCTCCAGATTCTGATTCATTCCCTTTACACCCATAAGGAAGTTTTTCTTCGTGAATTGATCTCCAACGCCTCCGACGCCCTCGACAAGATTCGCTTTCGGTCGCTGA
Source organism: Candidatus Latescibacterota bacterium (assembly GCA_965248265.1). GTDB lineage: Bacteria > Latescibacterota > UBA2968 > UBA8231 > UBA8231 > CBDFJF01. The sequence goes on along the minus strand of CBDFJF010000001.1, from coordinate 2,313,724 downwards.
CAGATCGTGACATCGTCGATCCAGACGCCGAGCTTGAAATCGACATACAGGTCAACGCCAGCGCCAAGACCCTGACGATCGCGGATACCGGCGTTGGTATGACGCGAGATGAAGTCAACGAAAACATCGGCACCATCGCCCATTCAGGGTCCGCCGAGTTCATCAAGGCGCTCTCCGAGGGTGACGAACAGGAGAAGCTGCAGCTGATCGGCCGTTTCGGCGTCGGCTTCTATTCCGTTTTCATGGTCGCCGAGCGTGTCGTCGTGACTACGAGAAGCGCCGAGGCGGACGCCGAGGCCGTGATGTGGGAGTCGACGGGGACAGGCAGCTATACCGTGTCGACGACGAAGGACCGCACCCAGAGAGGCACCGAGATCGTCATCTACCTGCGCAGCGACAGCGAGGAGTATCTGGATGCCCATGTGCTGGAGGGTATCATCCGCAAACACTCCGACTACGTCGCCTATCCGATCAAGGTGGCGGGGAAGCAGGCCAATGAAGCTTCCGCTTTGTGGGCGCGTCCGCGCAACGAGCTCACGGACGAGCACTACAAGGAGTTCTTTACCCATCTCACTGGCGATCATCAGGAGCCGCTGAGCTGGGAGCATATCGCCGTCGATGTACCCATCCAGTTCTACGCGCTCCTCTACCTGCCGCGGCAGACCCCGATGGAGCTGCTGTTCGCCTCCGAGCCGAAGGTTTCCCTGGACCTGCACGTGCGCCGCGTGTTTATCCAAAATGACTGCCCGGATTTACTCCCATTGTACCTGCGCTTCGTTCGGGGTGTCGTGGACTGCGACGACCTGCCACTCAACGTTGCACGGGAATCACTGCAGAACAATCCGGTGGTGGCCAAGATTCGCTCCACGCTGGTCAGGCGGATCCTGAGCATGCTCGAGGACATGTCGAAGAAGAGACCTGACAACTACCTGACCTTCTGGAATTCGTTCGGCATCGTCCTCAAGGAGGGCATCGCGCGGGATTTCGACAACAAGGACCAGATCACCAAGCTGCTGCGCTATCACTCTTCGCTGTCGGATGACTTCAAGGTTGAGGCGCAGAAGGAAGGGGAGTCTGAGAGCGAGGGCGGTGATACCGATCCGATGGCTGCAGAAGGACTGATCTCGCTGCAGGACTACGTCGACCGGATGCAGGTGGATCAGGAAGTCATCTACTACGTCACCGGTGAGAGCCTCGACGCGATAGCCAAGAGTCCGCTGTTGGAGGCCTTCCGCAAGCGGCAGCTCGAGGTCCTGTACATGGCCGAGCCCGTCGACGAGTGGGTCGTCAACACTTTGCAGGATATTGACGGCAAGAAGTTTCAGGCCATTGACGCCGAAGACGTCGAGTTGGAGGAGGATGAGGCTAAGATCGAGGGAGCGGAGGCGACTGAAGACAAAGAACGCACGATAGAGCTCGTCAGCTTCCTCAAGAAGGAATTGGAGAATCGGGTGGCTGACGTCAGGGAGTCGTCGCGACTGACAGACAGTCCATGTGTGCTGGTGACACCCAAGGGCGGTATCAGTCAGAACCTGGAACGCTTGATGCGCATGAGCGATCAGGAGTTCTCTCCGACCAAGCGCATCCTCGAGATCAATCCCAGTCATGCCACCCTCGTGAACATGGGTGAGCTGTTGAAGAAGGACCGGGATTCTGCCCAGTTGAAGGAGTGGGCGCAGTTCCTTGTCGATTATGTATTGCTGGGTGAAGGCAGCATCGAAGATCCGCAGCGCATAACGGATACCATCCAAAAGATGATGAGCGCGGCAAGCGACCACGCTCTCAGCAAGGCATGACGATGACGGCAGTCAGTGTATTGAGCGACGATGTCGGTACCCGTGCGCGATCGGGCCGTGAGGCGGCCCGGCTGCTGGCGACGAGTTCCGCGGCCGATCGAAATGCCGCTCTGGATCGAATCGCCAGCGCGCTCGAGGCCCGCAGGGATCAGATCCTGCAGGCCAATGCCGGCGATCTCGAACATGGCCGGGACCTGGTCGCTCAGGGAGAATTGACCCAGCCGCTCTTGGAGCGGCTCAATCTGGGCGGCGCCAAGTTCGAAGCCACCGTGGAGATGGTACGCAGCGTGCGGGCGCAACTGGACCCTCTGGGTCGCACCCAGAGCGCTACCGAACTCGACGCCGGGCTGGAACTCTACCGGGTTTCGGTGCCGATCGGTGTTCTGGGGGTCATCTTCGAGTCGCGTCCGGATGCCCTGGTTCAGATTGCCTCACTCTGTCTCAAATCCGGCAACGCGGTGCTGCTCAAGGGCGGTAGGGAAGCCGCGGCCACCAATCAGGCTCTCGCCCAGATCATCGCCGATGCGGCGGCTGGCGGCGGCATCCCGGAGGGTTGGATCACCCTACTGGAGACCCGAGAGGATGTCCGTGCCATGCTGGCAGAAGAGGAATCGATCGATCTGATCATCCCGCGCGGGTCGAACGAATTCGTCCGCTACATCATGGACAACACCAAGATCCCGGTCATGGGACATGCCGACGGCCTGTGCCACGTTTACGTGGATGCCGACGCCGACCTGACCAAAGCCGTTCGCGTGGCCGTGGATTCCAAGATTCAGGGAGTGACAACCTGCTGCGCGGCCGAGACGCTGCTCGTGCACGCCCAGGTGGCGGAGCGCTTCTTCGCCCAGGCCATCGCGCAATTGGAGGGCCACAAGGTTGTCCTGCGTGGCGACGAGCGTACGAGGGCGGCAACGGCCACTATGGGCACGGTCGTTCCGGCGACAGACGAGGACTGGAGCACCGAGTACCTCGACTACGTGCTTTCGATCAAGATCGTCGACAGCCTTGACGAGGCCATCGAGCACATCAATCGCTACGGCAGCCACCACACGGATTCTATCGTCACCGAGAACGCGGATACGGCCGCCGCTTTCCTGCGCACCGTGGACTCGGCTTCCGTGTTCCACAACGCCTCCACTCGATTCGCGGACGGTTTTCGTTTCGGTTTGGGCGCCGAAGTCGGGATCAGCACGGGGCGACTGCACGGTCGCGGTCCCGTTGGTCTGGAGGGATTGACGACCTACAAGTACCTCCTCCAGGGAGACGGCCAGATCGTCGATGACTACGAAGGTGCGAGCCGCAGACCCTACACCCATCGTCCCCTGGACGGTCAGTGGTTGCCGCCACATGGTAATGGAGCGGGCAACGGAGCGGCGCCTGAAGGAGAGGATGGCACAGACTGATGACTGACAACACAAGCACGGGGGTCGAGCGTCACATATTCTTGTGCGCCACTCCGACCAAGCCGAAGTGTCACAGCGATGACACCGGCGCTCGATGCTGGGACTTTCTGAAGAAAAGGTTGCGCGAACTCGGGCACGGGGATCCACGCGGCGGAATCCACCGCACCAAGGCGGATTGCCTGCGGGTGTGCGACAGCGGTCCCACTGCCGTCGTCTACCCGGAAGGGGTTTGGTATCGTTCGGTTACGCCTGAAAAGCTGGAACGGATCATTCAGGAGCACCTGATTGGCGGAAAGGTCGTCGACGAGTTCGTTCACCCTGCGCCGTTCCAAACGCTCGACGCCGAATGACGTTGAGCCTACGTCATTCCCGGATTCCGGGCGCATGATCGACAATCTCGGCGACCTGGAGGCTCTCCTATCCGACCTCAGCGAGGCCGGCATCGCCGGCATCGACACCGAAATGGTTTGGGAGCGGACCTTCTATCCCAAACTCGGCATCATCCAGGTCGCACTTCCTCCGGATGACTGCATCCTCATAGACGTTCCAGCCATCGGCGACGGGTTGTCGGCGTTGGGCTCATTCCTGGGCGGGCCGCACGTCAAGATACTTCACGACGCCGTACAGGATCTGACAGTTTTGCGGCGAGCTACCGGGGCTTCTACCAAATCAGTTTTTGACACGCGCGTGGCCGCGGGTTTCGCCGGCCTCAGTTGTCGAATCTCGTTGAGGGGCCTGCTGCAGGAAGTGCTCTCCGTGGAGTTGGAGAAAACGGAGACCCGCACGGACTGGCTGCAACGGCCGCTGTCAACGATGCAGATAGAATACGCCAAAGGAGACGTGTGCTTTCTGATCGAATTGCGCGAACGTTTGCTCGAAAGAGCGCGTGCTCGCGGACTGGAGCTCTGGTTGGAAGAGGAATTGGCGTCATTGGATGATGCCGAACTCTACGAAGAGCGTGACCCTCGATGCCAGTATGATCGCATCAAGGGTTCGGGAAAGCTCAACAGGCGAGGACTGGCGGTGTTGCGCGAACTCGCTGCGTGGCGCGATCTGGTGGCCAGGGAACAAGACCGTCCACGCAGTCGCGTCCTTGCCGACAAGACGCTGCTGATGTTGTCGTCGCTGAAACCCAGGACCGCCGACGACCTCAGGAAAGTCAAGGGGTTCAGAGAGAACAGGGTTGAGCGCTACGGAGCAGGTCTGTTGTCTGCGGTCAGTGCCGGCCTCGAAGTGAGCGATGAGGATTGCCCACAATCGATGCCGAGGTCGCGGTACGACGAACGCGCTGAAAAACGTTCCGCGGAAGCGATAAAAGTTTTGGAAGAGCGCAGTGCGGAGCGTGGGATCGACCACGAGCTCGTGGCGACGCGGTCGGAGGTACGTCAGCTGATGCGGGGGAGGGGTTCCGGCGCATCAGTCGACGGAAAACTGCTACAGGGCTGGCGCAGGGAATTCCTCGGAAACGAACTCGAGGAGATGGCGCAGGCCCGATAATTTACCTGGAGTCGCTGCCAAAGCCGCCACCGCCACCAAAGCCGCCACCCGAACCAAATCTGGGTGGTCCCGATCTCTGATCGTCACGGCCTTTGGCGCCTCTGCCTCTGCCTTTGCGCAGGTCCTTGCCTCCGGCAGCCAGTTCGGCGAGCCGCTCGGCCTTCTTCTGACGCCTGATGCTCTTCTGGCGATCAATCTTCTTCTGCACAGAAGGCTTGGTGTAGAAGCGTTTGCGTTTGAGATCCCGCATCAGTCCGGTTTTCTTGGTCTTGACGGAAAACCGGCGCAGGGCCCTTTCGAAATGCTCGTCGTCGTACACCTCGACGCTGAAATTCACCATCTGGAGCTCCTTTTACACAACGAATACCCACCAGGTCGGAGGGTTTGTAACGGACGCCTCCTCTAAAGCGGCCGCAGTAAAGCCAAACGAGCAAAAATAGGGTCTTCTACTCGAGTAGGCAACCGCTCCGACAACCGCTCCGACAACCGCTCTGGAAACCGTTCCGACAACCGCTCCGAAGCTCCGGCTAGAAATAGGTCGCCACGCTGAAGATCAATGCGGCGCCCTTGCCCTGGTTTTCGAATGCATCCCGGGTCCAGTTGCGCTGATAGTCCAGTTTGAACACCGAATCCTCGAGCGGCCGGAAGTTGACCCCCAGTGTCAGCCGCCGGTGGCTGTCCCCGTCCGTGTCGGTGTCGAAATCCACCAGGCCGTAGCGCACTATTCCAGTGAACTGAGAACCCGGCATTTCAGCAAACCAACCGTGACCGAAGTGCGAGTTGAGCTGCAGGTAGTAGCCCGACTGGCTTTCGGCGAATATGGCGCTCTGCGTCGGTACGTCGATGGACGCTCGGGCGTATTCGCCTTGCAGTTCGAAACGGCGCCAGGCCACGTCGGCATCGAGGACGAACAACGTCAAGCTACGGCGCTCGTCAATTTCCAGCTCCTCGATCTGCCAGGTGTTGTAGGGTCCGGTGTGAACGGATGCGCCGACCTCCCAGGCTGTGTTCGGTGATACGGTAACGCGGCCGACGAAGGAAGGCCTGTTGTTGTTGTCCTCCAGGTTGCCCTTGCCCGCAGCGATTCGGGTCCCATCAGGGTCACCGATAACGCCGTCACCGAAACCGTTCACGCCGTAGGCCTCGTACGTGATGCGCATGTCCGGCGAAGGGTAGAATGCGCCGTAGAAGCCCATACCGGCTTCAGAGAGTGCCGTCGGCACGATCTGGGTGCTCACCAGAGGCCGGTCCGTGAGATCATTGGCTGGACTGTCATGGGCCAGATTGAAGCGGCCCAGCGGCGCCAGGATGATGCCGCCGCGAAAATTCAACGAGGGATGGATCTCGAAATCCACCTGGGCGACCTCGATCTTGATTTCCTCGCCGCCCTCCTCAAACTCGAGCTCGGCCGCCACCTTGACCCGGTCGGAAACCGGGGAATAGGCGAACAGGTTGAAACGCTTCATCTCGAAGCCCAGCTCTTCCGTGAGGCCATCTCCGCGTTCCCAACGCCAATGCGCCTCCGTGTAGCCGCCGATACTGGTGCGGGCGATACCGGTTATGAACGGTTTGTCGGTGATGCCACCTGCGACGAACGGACGACCAGCATCATCCGCATCGTCGTTTCCTTCGGCAAACGCGATCACGGGGGTAATCAAAAAGGCCAGCAATACCATCAGTATAGATCTGTTCATCATCACTTGCTCCATTCTCCCGATCACAGCGATTTCAAGAAGGCGACGAGGGCTTGTTGTTCGGAGGCGTCCAGGTTGTTGTAGCGATCCGTTGAACCCTGAGCCTCTCCTCCGTGCAGGACGATGGCATCGTGCAGAGATCGGGCGCGGCCGTCGTGGAGGTAGAATTCCCCTCCGTTGAGGAAATCGCCGACCAGCCGCGTCCCCCACAACGGCGCCGTGCGCCACTCCGTGCCGGTGGCATCCCCATCGGGGCGGTAGTCTGCCAGATCATCTCCCATATCGTGCAGCAGCAGGTCGGAGTATATGTTCGCCTGCTGTTGACTGAGTGCTGGAATGTCACTGACGTCCGTAGTCAGCGTCGGAACGTGGCAAGTGGCGCAGCCAATCTGAGTGAAGAGTCCGTCACCTTGCTGCACCTGTGCCGTGATCTCACCTCGTGCCGGAGGTTGCAGCAGCCGTACGTACATGACGGTTTCCAGGACCGTCGATGCGGGAATCTCGGGGTCAGGTACTTGATCACCCGTGGCGACACTGCCCGCCTGCGGATGCGGGTTTTCCTCCGGTTTGAAGTCACTGGTAATGCCGATGTCCCCGTGATAGGCTTCGACTACCTGCTGCAGCAAGGACGAAACCTGGGCTTTGCGCGAGAACCGGCCCAGCACCTGCCCACTGCCACCGCCGATGTTTGCCTCAGATACGTAGGTGTCCGCCTGAACCCAGTTGGGCCGACCCGATATTCCGTCGGAGTCCTCGTCGTCCTCATCAGCGAGAGCCAGGATCGTGGCCTCAGGAATGGCCTCGATCAGGCCGACGCCGAATACCGGTGGCGGCATTCTGAAGGAGCGATCGACGCCCGCCGGGATGGTCTCCAGTGGAACGCCCGGGATGGCCTTGTCCTGGTGTTGTGGGCCGCCTTCGCCCTCTACCAGATCACTGCCGACGCTGAAACGGAAAAACCCGAGTTCGGCAGTGCCCCGTCCGTCGCCGGGGTGACAACCCTCGCAGCCGACGTTGTTGAAAATGGGGCCGAGGCCGTCTTCGATTGTGAACGCGCGCTCGAAGTTCTCGTCGCCCTCGAGAAACAGCGCATTCAGGTCATGAGACATTCCATCGAATGGCGACTCGAAGTCATCTCCAGCAGTGGGAGCCTCCGTCATCAGGGTGTCGCAAGCGAAGAGCATGAGGCAGGGAATCATCGCCAACGACCGAAGGGACCTTCTCCAATTCGTGCGAATTGTCCAGTTCATACGAGTTGCGCCTCCAGGATTTGGGCAGGAAAAGTTAGTGCCTAGTCAGGTTGAAAATTAGCTTTGGCTGCAGTAAAAATTAGCCAAGGCTAAAACCTCGTCAATCCTGGAGCTGGGCGCAAGGCCAGTCCCCCGAAATGGGCGGTCCGTCGCTATATTTCGGGTATCCCACCCTTCACCCATCGGTACGGGTCAGACCGGCACGTGCCTAAATCCCAAGGAGAAGTCACAATGGGAAAAGTGGCGCTCATCGCCCGCATCATTCTCGGGCTCATCCTTTTCGTTTTCGGCCTCAACGGTTTCTTCCATTTCATCCAGCCGCCACCCATGGGGGAGGAAGCGATGGCTTTCATGGGTGCGCTCGGCGCGACGGGTTATTTCTTTCCCGTTCTCAAGATCTTCGAGATCGTCAGCGGAGCTCTGCTGCTGTCCGGTCGCTTCGTGCCCCTGGCGCTGCTGTTTCTCGCGCCGATCGTGCTGCAGATCTTCCTGTTTCATGCTTTTCTGTCCCCGGATGCTGGTTTTCCCCTGGCGATTCTCGTTCTCATCCTCGAGCTCTACCTAGGCCTGGTGGTCTACCGCTCGAGTTACTGCGCCATCCTGAGCGCAGGCGGCGGTTCCGATGGGGACGAAAGCTGAGCTGAACATTACGCCGGGACCTTGACTCCCGCCGTTGCTGGCTGCATCATCGCCAGCAACGGTTTTTTTCCGTCTGGCCGCAGGGAGGCAATATGGATTTAGGCACCAATTTCACCCGATTCCTGATCGAAGAGCAGCGCCGCTATCCGGATGCCACGGGAGAGTTCACGGAGCTCGTCGTGCACCTGCTGACGGTGGCAAAGATCATCTCAAGGGAGGTCAACAAAGCCGGCCTGGCTGATGTTTTCGGCTTTACCGGCCATACCAACGTGCACGGTGAGGACGTGCAAAAGCTCGATGAGGTCGCCAATACGTTGATCATTCGTACGGCCGAGCACACCGGGCACCTGGTGGGGATGGCTTCGGAGGAATTAGAGGAGATCTATCCCATACCGAACGAACATCCACGTGGCAAGTACGTCCTGCTGTTCGACCCAGTCGACGGCTCTTCCAACATCGACGTCAACGTCAGCATCGGCACCATCTTCTCAATCTACCGGCGCAAGGATGATGACGGCACAGCCGCTGGTCTGAGTGAATTTCTCAGAAAAGGGAGTGAGCAGGTTGTTGCCGGGTACATCATATACGGTTCCAGCACGATGCTCGTCTACACCACCGGCCGGGGAGTGCACGGCTTTACGCTGGATCCGAGCGTCGGCGAGTTTCTACTGTCACATGAGGATATTCGCATCCCGGAGCGGGGCAGTATTTACTCGGTGAATGAGGGCAATTACTGGGGCTGGGATGCTGGCGTACAGCGCTACATCGACCATTTGAAACAGCCAGATTCTGGTCAACCCTACTCGGCGCGTTACGTGGGTTCACTGGTTGCCGATTTTCATCGCAATCTGCTCAAGGGAGGGGTCTTTCTCTATCCAGCGCACGTCAAAGCCCCAGAAGGCAAGTTGCGGCTGCTTTACGAGGCCTCCCCGCTGGCATACATCGTCGAACAGGCCGGCGGCCTGGCATCGACCGGCACCTCCCGAGTCCTCGACATTCAGCCCACTGAACTGCACCAGCGAGTCCCCCTCGTCATCGGCAGTCGGGAGGATGTCCAGGAGGCGGAATCGTACATGAAAAAATCTAGAGGAAGCGCCTGACGCCGAATCTTATATGAAGAAATCTAGCTGAAGGGCTTGCGGTGGTATCTTACATGAAAAAGTCTAGTGGAGGCGCCTGACGCGGAATCTCTTATGAAAGGCAGTTGAGCCGCCTCTGGACTGAAGGGGAGACCGCACTACATTTTGGTGCGGCACAAGGAGGCCCAAGGCATGGACAAGGAACAACTGGCGTCGACGGCGCAGGCCCTCGTTGCCCCGGGAAAGGGCATTCTGGCGGCGGACGAGGGCAGTAAGACCATCCAGAACAGGTTTGACAGTATCGGCCTGCAAGCGACGGAGGATAACCGGCGCTCGTACCGGGAATTGCTGTTTCGAACCGCCGGCATGGAAGAGTTCATCAGCGGCGTCATCCTGTACGACGAGACCATCAAGCAGTCCGCGGCGGATGGCACTCCGCTTCCGCAGATACTTTCCGAACGCGGGGTGATTCCCGGCATCAAGTCGGATAGCGGTGTCGTCGATCTGAGTGGTTTTCCGGAAGAAAAGGTGACGGGCGGGTTGGACGGTCTGGCTGACCGATTGGCTGAGTGGGGTCGACTCGGGGCCCGGTTCTCGAAGTGGCGGGCCACCATCGCCATTGGCGAGGGGATTCCGACCGCGTTCTGCATGCGGGCCAATGCCCATGCTCTGGCGCGCAACGCGGCGCTGTCGCAGGAAGCCGGCATCGTCCCAATCGTCGAGCCCGAAATTCTCATGGCTGGCGATCATGACATTGAGCGATGTGAAGAAGTGACTGAAACCATGCTCAGTGTCATGTACACGGAGTTGATGGAGCACCGGGTCTATCTGGAAGGATCCCTGCTAAAACCGAATATGGTACTGGCGGGGAAGGATTGCCCCAGGCAGGCCAGTGTGGAGGAGGTCGCCGCGGCCACGGTCAGGTGTTTCAAAAGGAGTGTTCCGGCGGCCGTCCCTGGGATCGTTTTTCTGTCCGGAGGCCAAGGCCCGGAGGAGGCGACGGAGCATCTCAACGCCATGAATGCGATCGGCGGTTGCCCGTGGCAGCTCAGCTTTTCCTATGGCCGGGCGTTGTTGGAACCGGCGCTAAAGGAATGGTCAGGGGAGATGGCCAACGCCGAGGCTGCGCAGAAAGCATTCTACCATCGCGCCCGTTGCAACGGCGCGGCGCGTTCCGGAGACTACACGCCGGCGATGGAGTCAGTAGCTGCGTGACGGAAGAGTGGTCAAGCGGACGTTTGGGGAAATCGCTCCCTGATGTCGGCCAGGGCCAGCCGCAACTCGCGTAAATCCGGATCGATGAAGTACACGTGGATCATGGGGGTCTCGCCGCCGTCGGTGTTCACGGTTATGACCCCACCTGTCAACTCGGCCAGTACGATCTGGTTGTCGGCAGACCAGAAGGTGAGGCGGTCTCCCTTCTTCAGACCCAGATTCACCCTGAGGGCGGCGCCACCCTCGCTGATATCGACGAGCCGGCCGGAAACAGACTCGATGTTGGAGAAAAAATCCTCCTCCTCCTCGGCGGCTTCCTCATCCTCTACCAGCGCCTCGGGCTCCAGCGAAGCCTGGCTGCCTTTCTTGACCACCCAAATAGGCATATCGGCCTCCACGCGAATGCTTTCGCGTTCGTGTACATCTCGTCCCTGCATCTTCTGGATTTTGCCTTTGATGCGCTCGAGTAGTCTCGCTTCGCGCTGTCGCTGGGCGATGCGCTTGTCGAGATCGGCAATCAGGTAATCCTGGCCGCTTCCCGTGACCAGCAGATTGTGTGGCGTTTTCGGGGTCAGGCGTGTTGCGATGCGCTCCAGGGTGCGGGATTCTCCGACCGTGAAACCGAGCGCGGCGGCGCGCTGTTTGAAATCCTCGGAAACCTTGGCCTTCTTCTGTCGGGATGCCTTGCTCGGACGGGTGGCGGCGTTCCGGCTTTTCAGTAGATAGAAGCCAGGTATGAGGATGATCGCGGCCAGTACGACGTATAGAAGCCAGGCCGCACTCCCAAGGTCGGTCTCATGCTGTTTGACATACTGGGCATCCAGCAAACTCGGCAACAGAAGGACAACCAGAGACCAGCGAAAGTGGCGCAAGGTGATGCCTTTCAATGAGTTTCGGTTCCGCACCCAATACTATATATCGGTGAATATGGGAGCGATATCAAGTGCACGGTCCGGATCACATCGGGAGTGTTTGGCCTTTGATCAGCCTATTTGTCCCTTTCTCGCGAACGATTGATCTCAATGAGTAGGGTTACTGGCGATCTCAGTGATGGTGCGATTCCACCGCTGTTTCTTGATAGACTATCACGAATCCTGCCAGCCGACAGGGTAGACACCTGCCTCGAGACTTTCACCAGGCCCATTCGGGGAACCTTCAGGGTGAACGTCCTCATGGGCGCCTGCGACAGCGTTCTGGCAGAACTGGCGGCCGATGGGTTCGAGGTCGTGACCATGTCATGGCCCGAGGGCAGTTACTTCGTGCCGGACTCGCAGCGCTCAGCGCTGACCCGTTGCGCCGCTTGCGTGGAAGGACGCATCTATGTGCAGAATCCCTCGAGCATGATACCACCTGTCCTCCTCGACCCCCAGGCCGAGGACTGGGTCCTGGATCTGGCGGCTGCCCCCGGCGGCAAGACGACCCATCTGGCAGGATTGATGGCGAACGCGGGTCGGATTTCGGCGGTCGAATCGGTGCGCTCGCGCTTCCACCGGATGCGGGCAAACCTGGAGCGCAATGGGGTCAGCAACGTTCAGACCTATCTCAAGGATGGAACCAAAGTATGGCGGCAGTGCCCTGAACAGTTCGACCGCGTTCTGTTGGACGCTCCCTGCTCGTCGGAGGGCAGGTTCCACGCGCAAGATCCCGCTGGCCATGCTTACTGGAGCGAGAAGAAGATTCGCGAAATGAACCGGAAGCAGCGACGGCTGATGTACTCGGCGGTGCGCTGCCTCAAACCCGGCGGTGTTCTCGTCTACTCCACCTGCACCTTTGCTCCCGAGGAAAACGAGGCGGTCATTGACCGGGCTCTGGAGCAATTTGGGCCAGCCCTCGAAGTGGAGGAGATCGCATTGCCGGATGTACACAATGTCAGCGCCGGATTGACGCGATGGCAGAAAGCTGAGTACGACCAGCGGGTTGAACGCGGCGTCCGCATCCTTCCCGACGGGATCATGGAGGCCTTCTTCGCGGCAAAGCTCAGGAAGTGCGAGAGTACGGAAGACTGAGGCTGAGGAAGAAGGTTCGGCCCGGCGCCGGCTCGAAGAAGCGATCTCCGAAGGCATTGGGGACGACGGAACCGTGGTAGCGCTCGTCAAAAAGGTTGTCGATACCGATTGTGAGCCGGAGTGGGATGCCGGCGAGCGCACCGCGGGTGCCGAGTCTCACGTCCGAGGTCCAGTAGGACGGATTGAGGAAGTCACTGACGGGCTTGTCGCTGGCGATACTGGGTCCATTGAAATCATTGGCGAAGTACTCTCCTACCCAACGTAGATCAACGGAAGCGAAAGCGCCTCGAGTAACATCGCCTCCGCCAACAGCGTCGCTGGCAGAGCCGATTCGGTCGTAGGCCAGGCGAGCGAAGCCATGGTTCTGCGGCATGCCGGGTACGTCATTGTTTTCATGCGTGAGGCAGTCAGCTCCGCCTCCGGGACACTCGATGAAAGAATCGTACTCAAAATTGGACCTGGTGTAGGAGACATCCGTTCGCAGTACCCGTGTCAGCGCCCAACTCGCATTGACCTCGAGACCCAGGTTGGTCGCGCGGAGCTCATTGCGGAAAAACACCTCCCCACTGTCGGCGACCTGAAAGGGCACCAGGATGTCGTCGATCGCGAAGCGGTAAAAACTGACGCCGAAATCGAGCGGGCTTGAACGAACTCGGAAAGTCCCCCGGGCGCCCAACTCGACACTGTGGATGGTTTCCGGGTCCAGATCATCGTTGAAGCCGCCCTCCGAGGAGGCGCTGTTGCCGAGTTCGACGGTCGACGGCGTCTGAAAGGCGGTGGTGTAATTGGCGAACAGGGTAAGCTGCGGACGTGGGTTGAAGGTTGCGCCGAACATGGGGCTGAAGCGCGACAAGGTGCGGTTGCCGGAGCGATCAATGCCGTCGGTCGCCAGGCGGTCGTCGACCTCGAAGCGGTAGCGATCGTAGCGTCCACCGGTCGTGAAGGTTACGCTTCCGTGGGTTGTCCATTGGAGTTCGTAAAACGGTCCAATCCCGAAAACGCGCTCCTGCTGGTCGAGCTGTCGATTACCATAGACGACCTGATCCAGGACGTCGTCCGCATCGAGGGCATCGACGAGTTCGGAGGGCAGGCCGCCATTGGCGAATTCCTGGCGGTCGTCGCTCTGAGCTTCCAGGTCGATGCCGAGAATCGCATGAATCGGCAGCGAGCCGATCCGCGTTGGCTCGAAAGCGGAGCGCAATCCGCCCGCGGAGCGTTCCAATTCAATGATGCGGCCGGGGATCGGGTTGGACAGCGAACGAGTCAGTCCGTACGCCGTCAACAGCAGCCGTCCGAACTCAGGCCGGTCGTAGTCGACGGTGGCACCGCTCTGCAACTGGCGTACCTGCTTGGTCGCGCCCTGCGAGCGCACGAAGATGCGTGCCGTGCGCCGTGTCGTATCCGCGTCCGCAACCGTGCGCGAGAGCGAACTGGGATTGAGCAGATAGGGGGCATCATAGATGTTGAGGATCGTCGTCGCCCTCAGGTGCTTTCCAATATGATGACGGCCCACGGCATTCAGGTTGATGGAGCGCGAGTCGGCGTGGTCGCGGTAGCCGTCGCGATCCAGCCTGCTGGCGCTCGCTACCAGGGAGTGCTCGACGAAGTTGCGTCTGAGCCCCACCTGCCACTTGGCAAGACCGTACGATCCTAGCACCAGGCGGGGTTCGATCTCCATGGTTCCCGGCGCGCCGGGGTCCCGGGTGTGCAGGTGAACGACTCCGCCAGCGGCGTTTCCGTACAGGGCGGAGGTGGCGCCGCGCATGATGTCGATGCGGCCGATCGAGCTGAGGTCGACGTTGCTCAACTGCGATTGTCCATCCGGCATGGTCAGCGGGATATGATCGAGCAGCACGCGGACACCACGGACGCCGAAGCTGGTCCGGCTGCCGATGCCCCTGATTGAAAGGCGATCGCCCTGTGACAGATTCTGCCGGTTACTGACGAACAGACCCGGCAAACGGCGCAGGGACTCATCGATGGACACGCCACTCTCTCGCGGCGCAAGATCATCGAATGAGATTTCGTCGATGGAGTACGGAATCTTTTCGATGTTACGCGGCAAACGGGTCGTCGTGACGACATGTGGATCGAGGGTGTAGGTCCCTGACGTGGAGGAATCCGGGTCCGCGATGCCGTCAGCGCCGGCGGATGCAGTCAGCATGAGGGTCGACGAGGCGCCAAGCACCGTCCACCGACTCACGCAGTACCGGACCTTGCGCATGAAAGACGGTGACGGTGGGTTTATGTGCGGCGGTTGCGGGATTATGTAGTGAACTGAGCGGGAAGTCATCAGTGCATATCTTACTCTGCGCTGCCGCATGGGAGCAAGGTCAACGGCGGAGAAAGAGTCTGACAAGGAGGAGGAGGATGAGGGTGACACACGACGGGCCAGGGCAACGTTGTTGGCGTGGGGGAATCGCCGCGGCCGGCATGCTGTTGTTCCTGAGCGGCTGTGGATCCGGGAGCACGGGTCCACGGGATTCCGTGTTCACCTCTGAGTTCGTTCTGAGTGCGGGGGAAGATGATGATCTGGCTCAAGCCGTCGTCGTCGACAGTGTGCGCTGGATCCCGACCGCATTCGACTTCTCTGCCTCCGGTGCGCTAGAGGTCGTCGGCCCCTTCGAGATTCACTTTCGTAGCGTCGTGGATGAAACCCTGGAAATGAACTACGACCTGCGGTTTCTGGACCGCGACGGCTTTCTTTTCGATCGCTTCATCCCATTCGGGCTGCCTGTCGTGTTTGAGCCAGAACAGGCTCTGGTCGAGTCCGGAGAGTTCGAGATCCGTTCTGCGGAGTTGCGTCTCGACGATGTGCGCACGATGCGAATAGTGGCGACGGTGAAGGCGGGGGCTGGAGAATAAAACCGTGCACCCAGGAGGACTTGAACCTCCAACCTTCTGGTTCGAAGCCAGATGCTCTATCCAATTGAGCTATGGGTGCGAACGGCAGGCAAGGAAGGAGGGAAGTCCCCGGAATCGGCGACCCGGGGACTCCCGACCAGTATTTCTGGTGCACCCATAGGGATTCGAACCCCAAACCTCCTGATCCGTAGTCAGACCAGACTGGTTTCGTATCCCTATGCGCAGTACTGATTTAGGAGCCTACCTCTGGAGGGGCGATTCCCTCATTCAATTCGATTAACACCCATTAATATAGAATAAGGCACCAGGTGGACACCAGTGCCTGCCCCCCAAGCCCGTACCCCTTCTCCGCGATCGCGTGAAAGTGGGGACCCATATCTATATGGCGTGTTACCTCGCACTGTAACAGCCAGATAGCCTGTAGCTCCTGTCCTATCCTCTGCTTGGTCCTCTCTCACAATCTCCGTACCATCACCCCCGTCACTATGGTGTGGTGTCGGCACCAGCCTGTAAATGCTCGCAAGAAGAATCTCACCCAGGAGATGTTGTGATGAAACCCCTGCTTGCTATCTCACTTTGCCTTGCAATTTCGCTATCGATCGCCCACGCCCAGGAGCCCGTGCCCAAGACCGTCTCCTATATGGGCTACCTGACTGACGCCGCTGGCGATGTGGTCGCAGATGGCGATCATGAGATCACTTTCAGCCTGTACGAACAATCCACAGGGGGCACTGGGGTATGGGAGACGACGCGGACGGTGACGACGAGCAAGGGGCTCTTCAGCGTGGTACTGGGAGCGACCGAGTCCTTGGATTCGGTGCCCTTTGACCGGCCCTACTACCTGGGCATCTCGATAGGTGTCGGTGATGAGTTGTCGCCGCGCATTGCACTGGTAGCGGCTCCCTACAGCCTCTACGCCAAGAGTGTCGAAGACGGCGCGGTGACTGCGGATAAGATCGCTGCCAACGCCGTGGGTACGGAGCAGCTTGCGGAAGACTCAGTAACCAACGCCAAGATTGCCGATGCAGCGATCACGGGAGAAGAGCTTGCCGACGACGCCGTGACTGCAGCCAAGATCGCCGATGGCAGCATAGGCTCGGCCGACATTGCAGCGGGAGCAGTGGTGACGAGCGTCAACACCGTCACCGACGGCGTAACCATCGCGGGTGGTGACAACGTTACCGTGGCCACTGTAGGCAATACGGTGACGATCACTGCAGCCGGATCTGAATTGGCTGACAATGCGGTGACCTCTGCAAAGATCACGGACGGCACGATTGCTGCGGCTGACCTGGCATCCGACGCGGTAACGGCGACGCAGATAGCCACTGATGCGGTGGGCAATTCCGAACTGGCAGATGGCGCCGTGTCCAATACCAAGATCCAAGACGCCGCGGTGACGGCAGCTAAGCTGGCCACCGACACAGCAGTATTGAGTCTCAACTCGGCCACCAACGACGTAACCCTGCTTGAGGGTGCCAACATTGACATCGTTCAAGTCGGCCAGAACATCACGATCTCGACCACCGGCGGAAATGAGGTGGGTACTGGCGATATAGCAGACAATTCGATCACAGGTGCCAAGATCATCGACAGCGCGATCGCGGAGGCTGATCTGGGTACCAATGCCGTAACGAGTGCCAAGATCGCCGATGGCACCATTTCGGCAGCCGACCTGGCGACTGATTCCGTGGATGCCGATGAAATCGCGGCTGGTGCCGTCGGCAATGCCGAGCTGGCCGCTGATGCAGTCACTTCGGCTAAGATCGGTGATGGCACCATCGTGGCGGCCGACCTGGCGACCAGTCAGGTGGTCACCAGTGTTAATACCCTGGTTGACGCCGTCACCCTGGCGGCAGGATCTAATATCAACATCACCCCGGCCGGTAACACGCTTACCATCGACGCCACGGCTGGGGGTGATATTACTGGCGTAACGGCAGGTACAGGCCTTGCCAATGGCGGCACCACCGGTGATGTAACCCTCGATATCGCTGCAGGCGGAGTCGGCAGTACGGAACTGGCCGCTGGTGCGGTCACGACGGCAAAGATCGCCGCGAATGCCGTCACTTCGGCTGAGATTGCCAATGCGACCATAGTGGCCGGTGATGTGGCCGCAGGGGCCGTGGTCAAGACATTGAACAGCCTCACGGATGCCGTGACCCTGGCTGCCGGTACCAACATGGCCATTACACCTTCGGGCAACACCCTGACCTTCAACGCTACGGACACAGACACTGATACCGACACCCAGAACACGCTCGACGGAGCTTACGACGAGCCCACTGCGGGAGCTGGTCGTACCATCACCGCGGACAACGGGGCGGTTGATATCGCCGGAGCGGGTGGGTTGACAGTGAACGGGGATGTCGGAATCGGCACGACGTCACCGGGTGCAATCCTGGATGTCAAACCGGCGGCAAACAACGGAGTTCACATCCTCAATTCCGGATTGACAAACGGCCAGTACACGTATCTCACATTGGGCAAGAGCTCTGGGGCCAATGAGGGTTTCACCATGATCGGGACCTACAACGCAGCAGATGCGAGCCGCTCCCTTACAATCGGGACTACTGAAGGGTGGGGCGGAACTGAGAATCTGGTCATGACGGGCGAGGGGGATGTCGGAATCGGCACGACGTCACCGGGTGCAATCCTGGATGTCAAACCGGCGGCAAACAACGGAGTTCACATCCTCAATTCCGGATTGACAAACGGCCAGTACACGTATCTCACATTGGGCAAGAGCTCTGGGGCCAATGAGGGTTTCACCATGATCGGGACCTACAACGCAGCAGATGCGAGCCGCTCCCTTACAATCGGGACTACTGAAGGGTGGGGCGGAACTGAGAATCTGGTCATGACGGGCGAGGGGGATGTCGGAATCGGCACGACGAGTCCAACCAACAAGTTTCAGGTCGATCTCACGGGAGCTACTGAGGAGGTGCTCATAAAAAAGGATGTTGATTGGGTTGGCAGTGGTTTCACTCAATTGCGTCTCAGCGATGCCACGACTCCGGCCAAGATGCTCCGTATTGGGTACAGCGCTGTAGGTGATTTTACTGTGTTACAGAGCCAAGAGACTGGAGTAGGGGTCAAGCCATTGACTCTGAATCCCAATGGAGGCAACGTCGGCATCGGCACCACCTCTCCAGGTCAATCGCTCGATGTTGCCGGACCGGGAATCCCCTCCAGCGCTGGCACCCGCGTCGCCAACATCGAAGCCTACAATTCCGGGGACGCGCTCCTGTTCGGGAACTTGAACACAAACCACTCTGGCTCGCTGGGTTCCCTCAATACCAGTGGAGCTGCAGCAACCGGGCTGATAGGTAACAGTCTAAACCGGGTTGATGGGTGACACTATTGTTTTGATTGAATTCACTCCCGTACGATCATGTCCCTCTCGTCGACGGTGGCTAGGAGGACGGTGTTGAAGTAGATGGCCCAGACGCCGTCGTCGATCTCCTCGAGACCGATGTCGAGATGCTTGAGAGACTGAGCGATGAAGATGAGCTTGTGGCCGAGGCGTATGGTCCCGGCTCGGGTGACGTGCTTGATGACGAAGTGACCGGGGTACTCAATGGTCGGCATGCGGCCGGGATAGGGCCGGGGTGATGGGTGGTACCGGGAGCCAGGAGTCTTGCCGTTGAGGGCGTCATGGGGACGCTCGTCGTTGTAGAGCTGTCGGAAGCGCTGGAAGGATCGCTGCTGGGCGGCCTTGTTGGCGGCGGGTGGCCGACAGGTAGCGGCCTTCAAGGTGCGATGCATGCGTTCGTGGGCGCCATTTTCCTGCGGCGATGCCGGGCGGATCCGCTGGTGCACGATGCCGAGCCTCATCCACCAAACGTTGAGTCGGCATAGCCCATGCAATCCTCTGGAAGCAAAGGGAACGCCGTTGTCGGTGCGAATGGCCTGAGGCAGGCCGAATTCGCGGAAGGCTCTCTCGAAGACCGGACGCGCATGCAAGGTCTTGATGTCGGGCAGGGCGCGGCAGGTCAGGAGATAGCGAGTGTGCTGATCGCTGATGGTGAGAGGGAAACACCAAACTCCGTTCTTGGTAGGAAATTGGCCTTTGAAGTCGGCCGTCCACAGATCGTTGGGGTTGTCGGTGGTCGGCGGCACGGCTCCGGGGTGCTGACGTGGGCGTCGTCGTCGTCGCTTCTTCACCAGGCCTTCGCGCACCAGCAGATCGCCTGCCGTACTGACCGCCGGCCAGGAGCAGATGTGCGGATGTCGAGGCGCCAGCCAGTCCAACAGTTTGTTCGGTCCCCAATCGGGGTGCCGTGTGCGCGCTCCGAGAATGAGCTCGGCAATCTCTGGCGCCATGCGATGCGGACAGGTGTGGGGCGCGTGACTGCGGTCCTGTAACCCGGGCACCCCCTCTTCGGCGTGCCGCTGAAGCCACTTGTATCCGGTTTTGCGGCTGATCCCGTATCGCTCGCACAGCTCCGCTCTCGAGTAGTGCCCGCGCTGATCGTCGGCGATAAATCGCTTACGTTGTTCCATGGGTGCTGTCTCCATCCAGGGCATCGACCAACCTCCCAATTGGGGTTGGTCAAAAAGTAGAAGGAGTGTCACCCATCAACCCGGTCAGATGTGTTACCAATCTACCCGGTTTGTACCGAGCGCCTTATCTAACATTCCTTGCATACCACTCGAACAACGCGAATACCCAGCGTGCGACCGGCGGCGCAGGTCTCTATCCCGCCCGGATCATCGGAGATGCCGATGGCAACGACAACGCCATCCACTTCGAAAGTGGAGATCAACCCGGGCAAGATAATGAGATAACGTGGACGACCAGGATGGTGGTTAACCAGAACGGAAACGTCGGTATCGGCACGGCGAGTCCTGGAGCCAAGCTGACAATAAATGGTGATACCTCCAACGCCGGTGGGATTCGCTTTACGTCAGGCGCATTGGAGTGGAATCAAGGCATTATGCCCGGCGGTGCGCTGAGATTCGAGTCCACTGGAGGGGCGCTGAATGTGATGCAAGACGGCGGCAACGTCGGCATCGGCACGACGACGCCGGGCGAAAAACTGGACGTAGAGGCGTCCGGCACCACCGTCGCAGGGTTCAACCGCACAACCAACGACGGCACCATTATCTCTATTCAAGTCGCCGGCATCGAACAGGGAAGCATCTCCGTGTCCGGTGCTACTACTTCCTACAATGCCTTCACCGGCTCTCACTACGGCTGGACCGATCGCACGATCGAACGGGGTGCACTCGTAACCCTTACCGGCGACAACCACAGACTCCATGACAACGCTGACTCCGAGATCATCTACGGTGTCAACCCATCGTCAATTCCCAACGATCCGAAGATCCTCGGTGCCTATCTCGGATTGCAGGAGTCCCAAGACCCAGCCGGACCTGACAACCCCCACCTCGTAATGGCCGTGGGCAACGGCGTGATGTGGGTGGTTGAGGATGGCCAGAACGTTGAGATCGGCGATCATCTGATCTCCTCCGATATGGCCGGACACGCCATGAGGGACACCGGTGAGTTTCCGGTCAGTCACATCGTAGGTATCGCTGTCCAGGCCGTGGACTGGGACGAGATCGAGGAATCAGTTGATGGTCGCAAGCATCGACGGATATCGGTGCTGTTCGAGCGTTTTGCGGTGAATCACGCAATACAGTCAGCGCAAGACCCTGGGAATGTGGAGTTGAATCGGGTGAAGGCGGAGTTGTCGGACCTGCGATCCGAGAAGGAAGAGCTGGCTCGGAACAATGATGAGCTGCGAATGCAGTTGGAAGCGATAACGGCTGCAGTGCGGAAACTGGAAGCGATGGCGGCTGTGGAGACGGAAGTAAAGCTGGCGGCGAAATGAGGTGAGTCATGTTTCGACCTTCACTGGGATCGTTTCCGCAAGGCGACGGCGTTGCGGTTTGGCAATGCGGGTGAATGCGTGAATGCTGCTTCAACTGACACACTGACGCACCCCGACACGGTTTTCGGGTAAGCTTCCCATACAGCATCTCACCTCACTATGAAAACCTTTCCTGATTCTGTGTCGGACTCTGTCAGTGTGTCACTAGAGGAAACGAGTTAAGATGGACACGATGGCATTGCAGCGTTCAGG
Source organism: Candidatus Latescibacterota bacterium (assembly GCA_965248265.1). Classification (GTDB taxonomy): domain Bacteria; phylum Latescibacterota; class UBA2968; order UBA8231; family UBA8231; genus CBDFJF01. Next base: position 2,292,185 of record CBDFJF010000001.1, on the reverse strand, counting down.
CGTTCTCACAGCCACCCTGACGCTCTAAACTGTCTACCACCCCCCTTTAACACACGAGTGACGATTGGCTATTCTGGGCCGTCTGGTGGCCTCGTGCGAGCGATGTGTCAAACGCCGACGCCAGTGGTTGGCTGGACATAAGGAGTTTGCGATAGTGGACCTCATCAAAATCGGGCTTGTTTTCTTGGCAGTCCTGGGAGTCTTGATCGCGGTCGGCAAGATCGCGGTGCGAGTTGTTGGCGCTCCGTGTCAGTTTTGTGAGAATCGGAAGCTCACGCGCTTCGGCCAGCTACCTTCGTCGAAACGGCGGCCGATCCTCGGCTATTTCCGATCGCACGAAGGCAGGGATCCGGACACGAGTGCAGTGTTCGTTTGTGTGGATTGCATGACGGTCCACGATGATTTCTCCGGCGAGAAGCGTTCGATGGACATAGACATGGGGGTGGCCCGCACGTTCTGCAAGGTGTGCAACGCACTGATGCAAGACTGTGATCCGGACAATGAGGACATTCGCTGCGTTAGGTGCGGCACACACTACCGCTGGCAGGACCACGCCGACAGTGGTTTTCGGTTCCTCATGCCGCCACAGGGAGCGAAGATACTTGAGCGGTGTCAGGACGTGGCAGGTATCGGATAGCGGCTCGAAATGGATTACAGATACCTACTGGTGGTCTTGGTGTTAGCCGTGGGAGGCGTCTATAGTCTGTGGCGGCTGATCCGGGACATCAGACGGCGACGGGTCATGCCCCCAAGAATGCCCGTACCTTTCGGATCGTTAATCAGCGCGGACACTGGAGCCCCCTTCGCTACGAAAACATTCAGGTGGCGTGATCCCGACGACAGACGGATGGCTATTAAAGCACTACTCTTTCTGACGATTGTCTGCATTCTCGCCGCCTACGTCGCCAACTACTACCCGGAGTTCATGCCGGAACCGTATATGTGATCAGTCGCGTACAGATGATTTGAAGGGTAAAAATGTTAGAGAGAATGAGAGAAAGAAGAAAGAGAGAGCAGTGACATATCTACCCTTGAAACGCGCCTGTGGGGATAGGCAGACACCCACGACACTTCTGCCCTCGAAATCCATCCAATCACAGCCTCGATCTGTCCGAAAAGCTGGACTGAGGCCAATGTGAGCGGGTTCTGAGCCGCATCCGTCCGCTGTCCCAATCACCAACATCTGCAATGAGTTAGCACCATCTTGGACTCATTCCTCCCTTCTTGGCATGTCCCTTGAATAATTGTATCGTACAGCCAACGAAGGAGGGTACCATCATGCGTAATCTTGTTTTCGTCCTCGTGGTCACTTTTTGCATCGGTGCGCCCCAAGCTGCTTCAGCCTGCTCGTGTATAGCACAGCCTGTGCTGGAGTACTTGGATCAGGCCGACGTAGCGTTTACGGGAAAGGTGATTGAGAAAGAAAGCCACCCCCGAGAGATAGATATGGGTGACGGCGATAAATTTGAGTTACCGTTCGTTGTCGTAAAGTTCAAAGTCGATCAGTCATGGAAAGGAGTTGGAGGAGACGAGGTTACTCTCGTTACACATGAAGAAGATGGAATGTGCGGGTATCGCTTCAGGACAGATGGAGACTACTTGGTATTCGGACGTTTCACTTCTTCCGATCCTTGGCAAGAGCTCGCCGATATCTCTACGGGTTCATGTTTCGGAAACAAGGGCATGAGTCAAGCAGCTGCAGACATAAAAACACTGGACGAACTATTGATCACCACCATCGTCAAGCCTACCCTCTGGGGTCAGATAAAGGCGCTGTTTTACTGAGGGGTCACTAACCCACAGACGTTTTGTCGAGAGCAAATATTAAGGGCGGTGTGCGATGAGTAGATCGATGATCATAGCGATAGGCGTCTTAGGTGTTGTGATCCTCAGAACGGAACTCAACGCCTGCTCCTACCTACCTCAAAGCATAGCCAGAACGGTTAACAACCATCGAAACGTTGTCATCGGCACACCAACTCAAGTTGAAACTCTGTCTGCCGAATTTCACGTTGAAGCGTTCCTTAAGGGCCAACTTTCTACGGAAATACTCTCGCTTTTCACTTATAGCAAAGAAGATGCCGGTAGTTGCTATTCCCCCCTTCCCTCCAGTTATAAAGTCGGCCAGAGGTATCTGTTGATGCTACCTGAGGAGAGCCCAGTTGGGAACTACCATGCCCAGTGGTGTCACCGTGGCTTATCAATCTCGATTCAGAGCCGTCGGAAGAAGGGCTCCTCTTTTTAGACTACGTAAACGATGCCATCGAGCACGAAAGGGCACCTGTTTCAGTTTCGATCGAAGGCAGCTCACAGTTTGTTGCAGGGAAACCGATACGTGTCCAGCTCACTGTCTCCAACCACATGGATGTACCGGTGTCCGTATTTGAACGAGATACATGGCGACAGCCGTCAGACCAGCTTCGTTTCGACCTATTTTTTAACGGTCCTCGAGGATGCCTGTATTGTGGCGACGAGGCACCTCCACAAGAGTATGCGACTACAGTATTGGCAAATGAGAGCATGACCATTGAGACAGACTTAGCTCAGATATATGGCATCGAGAAGCCTGGAGAATATTCGGTATTTGGATTCCTTGATGTGCCTGTAAGGACGGGATTTAGCTACCGAGATTGGACAACAATATATCATGCTTTTACCGTCACTCCAGAAGATCCGACTACAACGGTATCAGCAGTGACATGGGGGTCCTTGAAGGGTGTCTGCTGCAGATAACACTCTCGCACCACCTCTTGACGCTCCACCCCCACCGACTACACTCGTCCCATGGCTGGCTGCGTCCCCAAACTCACCGTAATCTCCGGACCACCCATCGAACTGTGGCTCTACCACGATGACGGTAGCTGGTCGCAGTTGTTGGGCAGGCCACAGCAGCACATCGAGCCGTGTTCGGACGATGGCGTGTTGGGGTGGGCGTTGATGACCTTGCCCCCTGAAATTGGCCCATTGTCAATGAGAGTTCACCGGCCTACCGTTGAGGCCAGGAGGACATCTCATGAAGCGCAAGCGGTTCACGGAAGAGCAGATTATCGCCATCCTGAAGGAAGCCGAAGCGGGCGTCACGGTCGCTAATCTGAGTCGTAAGCACGGCATTGCCGAAGGCACATTCTACCGCTGGAAGGCCAAATTCGGCGGCATGGATGTTAGCGATGCTAAGCGCCTCAAACAGGCGGAGGATGAGAATCGACGACTGAAGCGAATCGTCGCCGACCAGGCACTAGATATCCAGATGCTCAAGGAAGTCAACTCAAGAAACTGGTAACGCCCGCAGCGCAAAGACGAGCCGTGAATCACCTCCAGGGGATGTTTCAGGTCAGCTGCCGTCGCGTCTGTGGGCTTCTTGGACTCCATCGCAGCACGTATCACTATCGACCGCAGGACCGCCCGGATGCGCCACTGGCAGCGGCTCTGCGGACCCAGGCCAAGCGCCGGCGACGCTGGGGGTACCGACGTCTGTTGTTGTTGCTGCGGCGCGAAGGATGGACGGACAATCACAAGCGCATCTACCGGGTTTATCGTCAGGAGCACTTACAGATTCCTCATCGGAGAAAACGGCGCAGGTCGAAAGAACGTGGCCGTCAGCCGATGCCAGCAACCGCCCTCAACCAGCGATGGTCTATGGATTTCATGTCCGACCAGTTGGCGGATGGCAGACGCATTCGCGTCCTCAACGTCCTCGATGACTTCAGCCGCCGTTGTCTGGCCAGTGAGGTAGACACGTCTCTGCCTGGCTTGCGAGTGTGCCGAGTCCTCGATGAGCTTGTCACTTCTCATGGTCTGCCTATCTCGCTGCTGGTCGATAACGGGCCTGAATTCAGTGGCAAAGCGCTGGACGAGTGGGCGTACCGGCATGGCGTCCGTCTCAACTTCATTGCTCCGGGAAAACCCACCCAAAACCCGTACGTAGAGAGCTTCAACGGCAAGATCCGAGACGAGTGCCTCAACGAACACTGGTTTTCATGCATGGCCGATGCTCGTCGTACCCTCGAAGACTGGCGACAGAACTACAATACCATTCGACCACACAGTGGACTCAACGATCTCACACCAGAGCAGTTTGCACAACAGCACCACACACCGGGGCAGCCGCCTGTTGGAGCTACCCGAAAAACAACATTACTCTCATGACACTTGGCCCAAACGACGGGGGCAGGTCAAAGGCACTTGCATCTCGTCAGAAAAGACGGCGTAAGTGCCTGTTTTCTTACTGCTTATAAATGGTGCACCCATAGGGATTCGAACCCCAAACCTCCTGATCCGTAGTCAGGTGCTCTATCCAATTGAGCTATGGGTGCGATAAATTTCAACGAAATCAAAAGCTAAGCCGGTCCGCCGGTTCGTCAACCCACCACACCGGTCAAGCCGGCGGGTCAGCCAACAACTCCAGGTACTTATAGCCGCTGCCGGTATTGAAAAGGACGATGCGCTCGTCCGCTTCGATTTCGTTGCGTTCGAGCAGTTTGCGCAGGGCAGCGAAGGTCGCGCCTCCCTCGGGGGCGGCGAAAATGCCGGTATGACGGGCGATCTCATGGGTGGCCTCGACCAACTCCTCGTCGCTGACCATGACGGCGCAGCCTCCGGTTTCTCGGATCGCCCGCAGCATGAGAAAGTCGGCTACGGCTACCGGCACTCGCAGCCCGGAGGCCCTGGTCTGAGCGTTTTCCCACGGACGTGCCGATTCGGTGCCTTCCTCCAGAGCGCGAGCGATCGGGGCGCATCCAGCGGATTGCACGGAGACCATGCGTGGCCGCCGGCTGTCGATCCAGCCCATCTGTTCCATCTCGTCGAAGGCCTTCCACATACCGATCAATCCCGTGCCACCGCCAGTCGGATAGAGGATGACGTCGGGAAGCACTCCGTTGAACTGCTCGAACAGTTCATAGCCCATGGTCTTCTTGCCTTCGACGCGATAGGGCTCCTTCAGCGTCGACACATCAAACCAGCCCTCGGCCTCCTTGCGCTGACCGACAATGGCACCGCAGTCGTTGATCAATCCATCGATGAGCTCCAGATGGGCGCCGCACGATCGGCATTCGATCTGGAAAGCGATCGGTGTGTCTGCCGGCATGAAGACGAAAGCCTCGAGGCCGGCGGCGGCAGCGTAGGCGGCTAATGCTCCACCGGCATTGCCGGCCGTGGGGATGGCGAGTTTGCGCGCGCCTCGGGCGACGGCCCCGGTCACGGCCGCGGACAGGCCACGGGCCTTGAAGGAGCCGGTCGGGTTCACGGATTCATCCTTTATGAACAATCGCCGCAGGCCCAGCACCGCTCCAAGGCTTGGAGTAGAGCGCAAAGGCGTGAAGCCCTCTCCCAACGAAATGATCTCGCTCTCACCCTCTTCATCAAGAGATCGCAACGGCAACACCTCGCGGTAGCGCCACATGTCCGGACGGCGCCCGGCAAAGTCACCGGGTTTAACGGTGGCGCCCACGGCATCCAGGTCGTAGCGAGCAAGCAGGGGTGCGCCCTCATCTGAAAGATTGTGGAGTTGGTCGGCGTCGTAGTGAGCGCCGGTACGGGAGCATTCGAGATGGGTGAGAAAGCTCATGTGTCTGAGTACAACCTCCGTTCTCGGATGTAGGCGGCCACCTTGTCCGGCATCATCGAGTGTACGGGCAGTCCTGCCCGGATCCGCTGGCGAATCTGCGTAGACGAGATATCGATGACGGGGGTGTCGACGACGTGGACTTGTGCGCCGATAACGTCGAGCCCGGGGTCGCCCGAGTCGAGGGTCCGTGAACCGGCCACAACTGTACATAACCCCAGTATGCTTTCGGGGTCGTGCCAGTTCGACAGATCATGGGTGTTATCGGTGCCGACGATGAGGAAGAATTCGTCATCGGGGTGGTCGTCGCGCAACTGGCGCAAGGTGTCAATGGTGTAGGAACGTCCAGGGCGATCCAGTTCGCTGCGTGAGGCCTCGAAATCATCGATGCCTTCGAGGGCGAGTTCGACCATGGCCCAGCGGCAGGCGCTGGGGGCGATGTCATCGCGGTGATCCTTGTGCGGAGGTGTTGCAGCAGGGATGAAGAGAACCTTATCGAGGTCCATCTTCTCGCTCACAAAACGGGCGAGGAGCAGATGCCCATGGTGGATGGGATCGAAGGTACCGCCGACGATTCCGAGTCGGTCGTTCACACGCGACTGATTATTCCGGGACCGGAGGATCCAGCTCTCGCAGCCATTCGCGGACCTGCTCCTTCAGCTTCTCATCGGCTGACTCTTCGACCACCTCGTTCCAGTGCATACGAGTCGTCACCAGGTCGCCCTCTTCTTTTGAGATTATTCCCAGGCGCGCTTTTGACTCGTAGTACCAACGGGTGTCGGGATAACTCCTCATGGTGGCTTCGTAGGTGATCCTCGCCGCTTCGTAGTAGTCTTGGTTCTCATACAGGCGGGCGGCGTCGTATTCCTTTTTGGCCAGGCGCGAGCGGCTCTCGACGATGCGTTCGCGGGCGGTCTCAGTCAGCGGGCTATCTGGAAAATCTTCGATGAAGTTCCTGAAATGGATGATCGCCTCGAGTGTTTCCTTCTGGTCCAGCTCTGATCGCCGTCGTTGAAGGAAGTAGGACTCCCCGACCTGAAACTTGGCTTTGGCCGCCCACTCGCTGCTCGGATAGGCGTCCACGAGACGCTGGTACTCGAAGGAAGCGTTGACGTAGTCCTTGAGCCGGAAATGGGACTCTGCCAGGTAGTACTGCGCGTCAGCGACTCTCGAGGATCCCGGGAAATTGCTGACGACGCGGCGGAAGTGCTCAATCGCGTCCAGATAGCGTTTGCGCTCGAACGCCTTCTGACCCTCACCGTAGAAATATTCGACCCCTCGGAGGGGGGCCACCTTGTCCCCACCGCAGGCCACCAGCAAGGCGGCCAGTAACAGAGCAAAAACCGGTGTTGTGTTGGTGAGAGACGTGGTCATCGGTTGGAAAAAAAGAAATAGACCAGGCTGCCCAGTACTCCCGAAACGATAGCGGGTTCGGCGACTTTTCCCCAGCTGCGTTTTTCGACTCGGGTATCGGCAAATCCGTAGTCGTCATTGTTGAGAGCGTCGAGGTGCGTCTTGGGTACGCGGTCGTCCTGGTGGCCGCTGGACTCATCCTGCCAGAGCACGGCGCCATCGGACTCGTTGCTCAAGCGCAGGGCCGTGGTGATACGGCATTCGCGGGAAACGGAGCTTCCCATCAGCCCGGACGAGCCTCGGATGTTGAGGTCGACGATCCGGTAGGACAACCTGGACTCGGACATGCTGATAGCAGTGGAATCCAGTACAACGGTCGTGCCTCGCGACAACATCTGTTCAATCAATAGGTGCTCGATAATCCAGTTAGCCTCGTGCTTCTCCTGAGCCACGACCAGCAGAGGGGACTTCCAGGTTACACTATCGCGGCTGGCGTCGAGGTTGGCCACTCCGCTCTCTACCGCCGCTGACGCCGCCTGTATGACCAGGTCCACGTCGGTCGTGACCGTGAACGTGGCCGCGCGTGCAGGGCCGCACAACAAGGCACAAACTGACAGGCCAACGATGATGAGAAGATGGGGTTGCATATCAGGTATCGGAAACACGCTCGACTCCGCCTGCGGTTCCCGAACTGGATCGTCAGGCTCAGGGACCCTGGAGATAGCGGATTTCTCTGCGGGCGTTGGCGACATACTCACTTTCCGGGTACTCGTCGATCAGTTTTCGCAATGCCATTAGAGCCCGGTCTTTTTCGCCCAGGGAGAGGTAACATCGCGCGATCTTCAGTTGTGCGTCGTCGTCTTTTTCCGTGTTGCGGTAGGCGAAGACTTTGGTGAATTCGGTCAGTGCCTGACGAAATCTGCCCATGCCATAATAACACTCGCCGATCCAGTACTGGGCATTGTCAGCCAGGTCACTGCCGGGTGAACCGCTCAGGATCGTCGCGAACTCCTTTACCGCCCTGTCGTACAGACGATCGTTGTAGAGGGCTCGGGCCGCTTCGTATCGTCGTGGTACACCGACAGCGGATGATCTCCTGGCCATGGGTGTCGGTGACGATGCAGAAAGGGTATCCAGTCTACCCTTCAGCGATCCCAACTCGCCGAGCTGTTTTTCGAACTCGCGGCGCAATTGAGCGTTGCTCTCTTCCGTGCTCTGGAGGCGTTCCGCCAGGGCTCGTTCGCGATCGTAGGAAGCGTTGACCGCGCGCTTCAAGTCCTCGACTTCGCTGCGCAGCTCGGTTTCCTCATCCGCCGCAGATACCGCATCCTGGCTGCGACCCGCGCAGGCGACGAAGACCAGGGCGAGGCCGGCGAAGAACCACTTCAAAGACCCGTTCACGAAGTCGTCAGGTTCACTTTCCTGGAAGGTACCAAGGCAATCAAGCCAGCGTCAGATACGCGTCAAAATGTAAAGACAAACGGATATTACCGACAGGTGACTCGGCCATGATCACCGAGCGGAATCTGCCTGCCAGGAGGGTGGTTTTACTTGCTTTCGGCGCGGAAAATCAGATCGTCGGGGCGATTGATCGCGAAGTCTTCACAGCGATCGGCGTACAGGGCACAGGGGCCGTCGGTGGGGTCGATCTGCAGAGCGCGGTCGAACAGTTTCTTGGCCTCAGTGAATTCGAAGCGCTCGTAGGTGGCGAGTCCCTGATTATAGAGTTCGAGCACTTCGGACTTGGTGGAATCCAACTCACCCTTGCGCTCCAGAATCTCGTAGGCGGTCACCGGCTCTTCCTTGCCCATGACCTGAATCAGATCCAGCTTGCGGGCCTCGACCGCGTCCTCGACGGCCTCATAGACGGCGCCGTTAACCATGATGCCGGTGCCGTAGATCTTCTGGCCGCTCTCGAACCTGGCCGCCAGGTTGACGGTGTCCCCCATCATGGTGTAGTCGGTGCGGGTGCGCGAGCCCATGTTGCCGACGACCATCGGACCGGCTGTCATGCCCATGCGTACGTGGGCGAAGATGCGGCCCTGGGCGGTCCAGTTATCCCACAGCGTGTAAAGCGCCGGTGGCAACGAGCGATCGGTGGCCCATTGTTCTCGCAGCTCGAGGAGCTTGCGCTGTTGATCGATGCACGACAGAGTTCCCCTCATGGCGTGATCCTCGAGGACGGCAGGGGCACCGAAGAAGGCCAGGATGGCGTCTCCTTCGAACTTGTCGATGGTGCCGCCGTAGTGCTCGATGATGACGCACATTTCGCTGAGGTAGTCGTTGATGAAGGCTACCAACTCGCTGGGGGTGAGACACTCCGAGATCGTCGAAAAACTGGCGACATCGGAGAAAAACGAGGTCATCACGCGTTCCTCTCCACCAAGCTGATTGATCATGTCGGGGTTGTTCATGATCTCATCAACGACGGCCGGGGACAGGTAGTGTCCGAACGCGCCCTGGACAAACTCCTTCTCCCGCTCTTTGATCACGTAGCCGTATATGGTGATTGCCAGGTAGCCGACGACGAGGGTCCCCAGCGGTCCAACGGCATCCAGCCACCAGCCGGCATGCGACAGGGCGAGGAAGGCGATGGTCGCATAGAGCAGGACGACGACGAGGACGAAGCTGGCCCCCAGGAGCACCCGTAGCCGTGGAATCACCAGCGACAGCAACACGCCGAAGGCGAAGGTCAGCAAGGCGTCGATCCACGGCGGTATGCGCTGGATAAACTGACTAAGCAGGATCGTGTTCATGACGTTGGGGTAGATTCCCACCATCGGGTAATCCCCCTGGAACGGTGTCACATTGAGATCCTCGGTACCGGTCGCGGTCAGCCCGTAAAAGAGAATCTTGCCCTCGATGTCGGCCATCGTGAGAACGCTACCCTCGAAGACGCTGAACGGGTAGTAGTAGAGCGGTCTGGAGGAAGCGGGGACGCGGTCATCGACGAGGAGTCCACGCACGTAGGCCTCGCTTTCGGCGATTTGCGCAGAGTCCGCGGCGATGGCGCTCCTCAAATTCTGGGACGTCATTTTCGCATCGGTCTCCAGCAACTGAGCGACTCTGTTGTTGACGGCGATCTGCTCGAACATGCCAATCTGGGCCTCACCCGGGTTCTGGAGTCCTCTTGAGCGCCAGAATTCCACTGCGTCGCTGGCGCCACCCTGTATCGCCCGTTCGATTCCGTAGGAGCGGCCGAAGCTGCTGAGCGCGTTGCCATTCTCCTCGGGGTCTTCGTGTCCTTCGGACCTCAGCTGACTTTTTATCTTTCCCGGGTTCCTCGTGCCGCTCCCGAACAGTTCCTTGATGCGGTCGAGGAGAAGCTGCTTGGCAGCCCAACGGAGGCCGATGTGCGGGAAATGGACAAAGGTTTCGTCCCACAACCCCGTCCAGTTGACGATCATCGTGCCGCTGTCGTCGATGGGGATATCGATGTCACGCCGCACACCATCAGAGATGGAGGCGTTGGGAATGTGAACGCTCAACCCCGGGGTGATGACGACGTTCGTCATCGGCACGCCGAGGTAGTCGCACACCACCACCAGCGCCAATGAGGGGAAGGGGACATCCTCGTACTGATAAACGAGTGGGTAGCGGCGACGCGCGCCGTCGACATCGGCGATGGATTGAGCAAAGGCGAAGCCCCGGGCCGCATCGCGCAGGGTGTGGAAGGGTGGGGTGAAATCGATAATACGGGACAGAGTACTGCTCTCGGGATCAGCGATACGCGGAGCGTTGTCTCTCAGCCAGGAAAGGGCGGCCTCCTTGTCTGGCGTACGCGGCAGCACGTCATCGTCTCCCATCACCGTGAACTGGGCCAGGTAGACATTCTGGGCTCGCGTGATCGAGCGTTGGAAGCTGCGATCGTGGTCCTCCTGGCGGAACAGGTTGCTCAACGAGGTGCTGTCGATGGAGGACCAGGCCGCAACTTGGCTCTCAGAGATCACCCGAGCCGAGGGCTCGGTGAAATAAACATCGAAGGCAAGTGCCGACGCCCCGAAGCGGCTGAGGATTGAGACGACGTCCTTGTACTTGTCCCGGGTCCAGTCCTGGTAACGCCCTTCCGATTCGATACTCTTGTCATCGATGTCGATGGTGCCCAACCGGGGATCCATGACGGGCGGCCCGAACAGGTTGTTGCGCACGTTCAAGCGCCAGTCGTAGCTGAGCAGCTCTGCCCGCTCCAGCGCCTTGGTGAAGCTCAGGGTGAATATCACCAGCGCGACGAGGGGGCCAATCGCCAGTTGGATCAGTGAGTCTCTGTCAGTACTTATCGCCATAAGTTCATTGCCATGAGAGACAAGTAGATTAACAAAAAGGGCCGGCTGGAGAAACTTCCTCCAACCGGCCCAAGATTTCCTTTACTCGCAGAAGCGATCTACGGCTGTAGCGCGCTCACCCTCTTGCCAGCCTTCTCGGCAAAACTGCTCTCAGGATGATCTGAGGCGACCTGTCCGTAGAAATCCCTGGCGGTCTCCGTCTGCCCGAGCTTCTCATAGCACTGCGCGATGAAAAACTTCTGCTTAGCCGCATTGGGACCCTTGGGAGCCTTGCCAAGAGCCTGCTTCAAGGAGTCGACGGCCTTGCGCAGTTTGTCCTGACTGGGATAGCGTTTGGCACCCTTGTAGTAGAGCTTGTCGAGGATCGAATCCTCGGCCTCGGCGCCACGCACACCGGCCACGGTGACCGTCTTCTGCAGCTCCAGGGACTCCTGCTTGACCATATCGTCAACCTGGGTCCAGACGGTATTCAACCACTCCTCATCCGGCTCACCCTCGGTCGTCGATGCGGTCGTGGTTGGTTCCTGGCTCGCGCTCTCCTCGGCAAGCAGTCCGTCCGTCGTCCAGCCCACCAATGCGATCACGATCAATCCGGTTATCAGTCTCATTTTCCTATCCTCCTGCTCGAACATCGCTGCCCTCGAAAGGGCGGTAGTCAACTCTTGCTCTAAAGTTCGGCACCAACCCTATCCTTGAATATGATTGAAATCACAGGCCGCGCACTTTTTTTTGTCTTGCTGGCCCAAACATGATCGGTATCACAGCAAACTGATGACCCAGATCACAAACCGGCACCCACGGCCGGCCATCCTCTACTCCACGGTCAGAAAATCGAGGAAACCCTCGTACCGGCTGTCCATCTCCACAACCTGCCGGTACAGGACTGCCGACTCGTGCCGACGCCCCTGCAGGTAGCGGACGATCGCCATGTTGATCATGACACCTGCGTTGGTCGGCATCAACGCCTCAGCTTGGGAGAAGGCAGTGTAAGCGCCATCGTAATCTCCCTGACGCGTCAGCACCACACCGAGGGCGTTGTGCGCATCCCCCATTTCGGGATCGCCACTCAACGCGTACTCGAGATACTCCAACGCCTTGTCCCAACGACGCTGTTGCATGTAACCGGCCGCCAGCTGGTAGTACTGCTCAGCCGACTCAGTGGCCTCGAGGAAATCGAACAAACCTTCATAGCCGTCATCGACGGCGACAACCTGCCGGTACAGAGTCTCGGCTCGCTTCGGGTTCCCCAACAGATGATGAGCCAGGGCGACATTGAGGCGATAGCCCAGCTGATCGGTATCCATCTGGGCGGCGAGCTCAAACTGCTCCAGCGCCTCTGGATAACGCCCCTTTCTGCTCAGCACCACGCCACGGGCATTGACGGCATCGGCGAACTGTGGATCCGCGGCCTCGGCCTGGTCGAACTGTTCCAGCGCCTTGTCGAGGTTGCTCTGGCGCAGATAGCTGACGCCCACCTCGTAGAATTCCTCGGCGGCTCCGACGTCAGCGAGGAAGTCGAAGAGCTGGGAATACGATTCATCCAGGGCCACCACCCCCTCGAACATCAGGTTGGCGGATTCGCGCTCACCCTTCATGTAATAGGCGAGGGCGATGTTCATGCGGAAGCCGTTGTTGTCGTCGAGTTCCAGGGCGCGCCTGAACAGTTGCAGCGCCTCGTCGTACGAACCCCTCTTGGTCAGTACCACGCCGCGGGCATTGATGGCATCCGCGTGGTTCGGATTCATGCCGAGTGCCCGATCGAACATGCCCAACGCTTTTTCCAGGTGGTTGGCGCGCAAGTAGGCCACTCCAGCATCGTAGGCACCGTCCGCCGTCTCCAATGAAGTAACCGCACTCAGGGCAATCTGGTCCGTGCGCTGGTCCAGGTAGGCGATATCGCGAGACAGAAGCGAGTCGACGTCTGCCATCGAGGGCAGCTCTACGATGGCAGGCGGCAAGACCGCCGGCTTGTAGATCTGCATCCACTTCTGGACATAGACCTCGTCGATGAGCTTGAGGGGCTTCAGGCGCTTGTATTCGGCCACCCCGTTGCGCCAGGCATCACCAAAGGTGAACCCGAACATGGTGGTTTCGATCGGGATCCAGATGCGGCCTTCCCAGGCGACGTATTCCGCCGAGCTGAGAAAGTGGTCTTCGACGCGATCGCTGGGGATGCCGCTATCGAACATCAGGTAGATATGGCCCTTGCCCGGGTCATTGGCCTCAAGAAAAGCCGTGTCGATGCTCAGGTTCTCCAGCAATGAGGCATAGAGGACGGTCAGGTCATCGCAGTCGCCGATCTTGGTGTCGACGCCTTCTTCCTTGTAGAGCAATTCGCTCGGGTACTGCACCGTGTCGAAGATCGTCTTGTCGTCGGAAACATTGGCGAAAGGCGTCTTCTGGTCCGCCTGATAACTCAGACTGTGCACGCCCATGGCGTCGAAGAGGATGGCAGCCTTGCCGATGTTGGAGCGGTTGAACTTGCCGCTCAGGAGCTCGTCGTAGATCTGTATCATGCCGCGAGCCATTCCGGAGACGGCGAGGTCCGCCGGGGTTACGAAGGCGGCAGCCATGCCGTCAACATTCCAACTCAGTTTGCCCTTGCCGGCGACGTAGACGCGCTCGAGTTGCTTGTCGACGGTCTGGTCGCGGCGACCGCGGGTATAACTGACACTGACGACGGGCAACACGAAATTGTCGTAGTAGGCCTCAGGCTGGTTGAAGAGATCTTCGTCGAACGTAACCTTGAAGGTGTACTTCTCCGTGCTCTGAGCCGGCAGTACGACGGTTTCCTGATGAGGCACCGTCATCACCTTCGGCAGCATGATGCCGACGGTCGCCTCGATCGGCTCCGGGGCTGAGTTGCCGATGACGACGTCGAAGAAATCGTTTTCCTGGTAATGCTGGTAGAGCGAGCGGAAAATCGGACTCGGCCGGACCGTGGCATCCTTTATCGTCACCACCCGTGGATTGTAGGAAAGCGACAGTGACGTATAGTGGGTGACGTCGAGGACGGGATGCCGTTCATACGCATAATCAAGTTCGGCGTAGCGGTACTTGACCCCGACTCCGAAGGACGCCGTGGTTGCATCACTCTGGCTCTCCGGCGTGTCCAGCTCGGTCTTGAGGCCGGCCCTGAGGGCGAGCTGGCTGGCGATCCAGTACTCGGCGCCGACTCGCGCATGGTCATCGATGTCGGCTGCAAGGGTCAAGCCCTCGATCGGGGGTTTGTAGGCCAGACCCACACGGTAATTGGCGTCGAAGATCTGTTCGTTGAGTCCGCTGTCGTGCTCGACCGACGTGCCGCCCAGGTCCTGAATCGAGAATCCCAAACGCAGGTTGTGGAGCAGCGGCACCAGTACTCCCAGGTCGAGGCCGAGGCCGGAAGCGCTCATGACGGATTGGCCATCGAGGTCGGTGTCCTGCGACACGTACTTGCCAGCGATGCCGATGGAGGTGTTGCCGATCCAGGGACGCAACCGCCGGATGCCGTTGCGGTAGCCGTAGGCGAAGGAGATGCGGTCGAAGCCGGATTTGAGCCCCAGTCCGCCGCTGACATCGTCGAAGCCGCGGTGGAACCAATCAATTCCCAGCGCGTGGTTGGCGGTCGCAGGCAGGACGTAGCTCAGATGAGCCTCATTCAGACCCAGGCCGAAGTGATCGGCGTAATCCAGGTCGAGTTCCTGGCGCTGTAAGGCGGCGATCGCCGCTGGATTCCAGTAGATGGCGGTCGCGTCGGATCCGACAGCGACGAAGGCGCCTCCCATGCTGATCGCGCGCACGCCCACATCCGTCTGGCGCGCAGTGGCCTCGGCAGCAAAAGGGGCTGAGGCGATGACGAGTGCCAGCAGACCCGGCAAAAGACTGCCGAAGCGCCGGTCGTGGAGCCGTTGAAGGCGATGGCCGTTGACGCGAGCGCTCATGGCTCTTCGATCGTGATGCTTTCGCCGCCGCTGACATTGCCGACGATCATGGGAATTTCATTGCCGGGAAAACGAACCTGGACGTTGTAGGGTCCCGCTGGAGCTCCGAAGGTCACCTCCCCCGGGCTGGAGCTCGACAGCACTTGCCTGTAGGCGACGAGGGCATCGGTCTCCGCATCGAAGAGCCGCACCTGCGATCCGATGCCGAAGATGTTGTTGCCTCCGGCAGCAGCACCCTTGCCGCGCACGGTCACTTTGATGAAGCGTTCGTCGGGTGTCTCGTTGAGTGAAAGGATGTTGCCGAATCCCCAGCCATCAGTGCTGTAGAGATCGGGTGCGCCGTCGCCATCGAAGTCAACCCAGGTAGTCGACAAATGCGCGCTGCCGGCCGTGGACAGCAGCGCATCCGCGGTGGCGTTGCGGAAGGTGCCGTTGCCGTTGCTGGCGAAGAGCACATCTTCCTGCTGGAGCTCGTCGCCGCCGTTGGCTGTGTACAGATCGAGAAACCCATCGCCATCGTAGTCGGCCCATGCCGCCATCGCCGTGATCCAGCCCGACGACGCCTGGCGCACGCCGGCGGCGTCGGCGACATCGACGAAGCTCTCGGCGCCGTCATTACGGTAGAGGTTGTTGGCCCCGACATTGGCGAGGAACAGATCCAGGTCGCCGTCGTTGTCGTAGTCACCCCAGGTGCCGTTCTGGCCGATTTCCGTGTTGGCTACGGACAGGGCACACGCACGTTCTGTGAAGACACTGTCATCACTCAGGTCGTTGCGGTAGAGGCCGTTTTCCTGGTCGCGATTGACGACATAAAGGTCCAGATCGCCGTCGTTGTCGTAATCGACCCAGGTGAACCCGTTGGTGTCGCGGCGATCGCCAACACCGAGGTCGGTCACGGGTTCGAAGCTGCCGTCGCCCGAATTGTGGTACAGCTCGTTGTCGTGGTAATACTTGCCCAGGTAGAGGTCGAGGAAGCCGTCGTTGTCGTAATCACCCCAGGCAACCGAGGTTTCACTGCCCAACTTAATAAGGTTGATGAGCTCGCGGGTACGGCCGATTTCGGCGAAACTGCCATCTGTGTTTTCGAATAGTTGATCCTGCACTCGGAAGTCGACCACATAGAGATCGAGATCGCCGTCGTTGTCGTAGTCGCCCCAAGCAGCTGCCACACTGTTACCGAGGTCAGTGACACCCTTGGCCTCTGCAACGTCGATAAAAGAGCCATCGCCGTTGTTCTGGTATAGTGGGTTAGGTAGCGATACCCAGTTGGTCACGTAAGCATCTATATCGCCATCACCATCAAAATCGCCCCAGCTGGAATTGGTGCTGAAGGCTCCGCCATCAGCCACATTGGCCGCAGCTGCAGGGCTCGAAAAAGTCTGGGCTTGCAGAGGCAGGGCATGGCATAGTGCGATGAGCGCCGAGGCAACGAATACATGACGATGCTTCACAAGCCCCATCATCTCACCACCGCGACTACTTTCTCGGCCTGCTCGTCTCCGGTACTGACGACGACGATGTAAAGGCCACTGCCCACGGTCTTGCGGTCTTCGTCGCGCCCATCCCAGACCAGGGAGTTGCGGCCCTGCCCCATCGGGGTATCCCGAGCGATGACGCGCTCGAGCCTGCCTGAGGCGCTGTAAACGCGTACAGTGACGTCAGCGGGCCCCGACAAGTCGAAGGAGATATCGGTCTCCTGCCGCATGTTGCCGCGGCCACCCGAAGGGGCGAAGGCCTGCGGTTGCACTTCGATGCCGGCGATCGCGAGAGCGCCGACCTGGGCACTGAGGTCCTCGAACAGAGCGTAGACGGCGAACTCTTCTATTGTAGTTCGGACCTGAGCCGCGGTTGGATCAGCTGTGCCGCCGATCCGGACCCAATCGGTGCCGTCGAGCCTGAATATGCCGAGCCGGGCGGCGTTGAGGCTGCCGAGTTCCTGATCGGTGTAGCGCATCGTCAGGGTAGCAGGTTTCATCAGGCTGGCTCCCAGCCCGTCTATCTCCCAAGCCTGACCAATCTGTGTGAGCGTGGCCTGCGTTGGCTTTACGGTGATCACCTTGCCGGCATCAGTTGCCTCAAGCGACTGGATGACGACCTCGCCATCCACACCTCCAGAGAGCGCGTTCGGAGGGAAATAGAGCTCCACTGATCGGTCCGCATTGGAAATCGTGCCGCCGCTTGCCGTATTGCCGATCCGCGCTGCCGTGCTGAAGGCCAAGGTGAAGCCGTCTATGGCCAATTGACCGAATACGCTGGGATCCACAAGAACCTGATATTCAGTGAAGGGTCGGAAGCCGCCTTCAGGAGCGAAGTTTACTTCGGAGCCTGTCGGATCCAGGCCAAACCCTGCGATCGACAGGAGTCCGAATGGCGCATCGCTGTTTGCCAATGCCTGCGCAAGCGGACGTGCCCGCAATTGAAACCCGGTGGCGTCCTGATTGGCCACGGGGCCCGAAAAAACCAGCCTGATGGGCGGATGACTCGTCACGACTCCCTCAGATGCGGCGACCGGTTCTGTCTCAACAACCGTCGGTAAATCTGTCTGGAAACGGAATTCGTCATCGGGGCGCTGAGCCAGCGGTCCGCCCAGACGGGAATTGACGATCAGGTCGTAACCCGTTCCAGACAAAAATTCGATTTCGGGAAGACTGACGGTGAAGCTGCCATCATCGTAGAGGAATTCGGCGGCGGTCAGTTCGATTGATTGTCCGCCACTGGTCAGGCGGTAGTTATCGGGGTCGCGTGCCAGCCTTTCATCGACGTTGCTGGAAAAAATGAGCTGAATACGGCGAGGTCCCGCGGCAATCGACGAGTTATCGGGGGGCACCGTCGACGCTATAGTCGGGATGCGGGTGCTGAACCCCCAACGGAATTCTCCGGCCGCACGTGGCCCGGCCACATCAGAGGCAATGAGCACCTGGTAGGGTGTTCCGGCTCTGAGATCACTGACTGGAATCGTCACCTCCCCGGCGGCGCGATCGTAGCCGATTGGATCGGTGATCTCGATCGGACGCCCTTCACGCGCGAGGACGACATTGCCCTCGGCTTGCAACGCCCCTTCGTCGATGAGATCATCGAACAAGGCAGTGATGCCGGAGATGCCCACATCGACGTCGTCCGAGCCGGCGGCAGGACTCACGGAGATGGTATCGGGGACGGTGGTCTGAAACTGCCACCCCAAGACCTGCCCTGGGCCAAGCGGTCCCTGGACGGTCGTGGCAATGCTGATGGCGTAGGAGCTGCCGACCTTCCAACCATCCGTCTCTGCCAAGCCATACAGGCCTGGGCCCAGGACAACGGGGTCTCCTTCTCGCAGCGAAACGGCAGCGCCCTCACGCAGGAGAATGAAGTTCGCTGGAATGACCTGGTCGTCGTCGAGTGGCACGGAAAACTGAACCGTTGCCGCTGTCAGATCGGCGGTGCTGACGATCTCGCCGCCCAGAGGGGCGGTACTCTCGACCATGGGCACGGCCGTGCTGAAGTCCCAGGAGTAGTCACCGATTTCCTGACGCAGCAGGCCACCCACGGATCCATCAATGGTCACGGCATAGCGCGTGCCGGCTTTCAATCCATCTTCAGGTGAAAAGCTCAATGACCCGGTGTCGGGATTGTACTCTACGTCGTCAGTCTCGATCGGCAACCCTTGCTCGGTCACGCGGATATTGCTGGCGGTGAGGGCGGCCACAGGATCCAATCGTTGGTCGAAGATGGCCCTGATGTCGTCGTCTTCGACGGACACGGTGGTGTCGCCGTTGGCGGGGGTCAGGCTCGAGATCTGCGGCACCGCGGTAGTGAAGCGCCAGTCAAAATCGCCCTGACTGACGGCGCCCAGCGGTCCGGCCAAAAGGCCGGAGAGGACGACGCGATAGCGGCTCCCGGGCAACAGGCCTTCGTCGATCTCGAAGGAGAGGGTGTTGGTCTCGGTGTCGAAGACGGCGTCGTCGCGCAGATCGACCGCCTGTTCGTCGCGCAGGATTTCGATGGCGTCGGTGAGGGCAGACACATCCAGTCCCGAGTCGAAGGTGGCGCTCAGACGGCCATCATCAAGGGGGACATCGGTACTCTCCGCCATGGGATCCGTCGCCGTGAGCTGCGGAATCTGGGTGGAAAAGCTCCAGGAAATGGCGTCGGCCGGCCGGTTCGCGGCCAGATCCTGAATCGCCGCCGACACCTCGACGTTGTAGAGCGATCCCGGTCGCAGCGTCTCCTCGAAAATCAGGGTGACCGTGTCCGACGTGTCTGCTGGCCGCTCGATTCTCAGCGGGACGGGGATATTGGCTCGCGTCACGGCGAAGTTGTCGACCGTGATTGTAGCCGGGTCGATGGCTTCGGAGAATCCGATCGCAATCTCTGTGGCGCTCTGGGCTACCCCGGTGGCATCCTCTGATGGCAGGCGATCGACGATGACCGGCAGATCCGTGTCAACGACAAAGGTGTCGATGACCGTGTCGGCCAGAGAGTTGCCCTTCAGGTCCACCAGACCGGATACGGACAACACAGCTTCGCCGGAAGGCATGTCCGCGGTGACCTCCAGTTCACCACTCCAGGTGCGGCCACTAAACAGCAACTGAGAAAACGGAAACGGCGTACCACCTATTTCGGCCTTCACCAACGGCGCAACCTCGGCGTTGGCGTTGACTCCGGAGTGTTCATCCAGAAACGACAGTCCCAGGGTGACCGTCTGGCCCAATCCAAACTGATCCTTATTCAACAAGAAGCCGCCGAGCGTAGGATTGACGGTGTCGATGATGAAAGGGTCACCGTCGCGCCAGGCGGAGCGTGCGCCACCGACGTCGACGGTCTGCACGGACCAGTAATAGGTACCACTGGTCAGACCAGAGAGGTCGCGCATCAGGCGGGCGCCGATGTTCCCATGGCCCAGAGCGATTGCGCCGGAGAGCACGTCGTCTGCTTCGGGCACCGTACCGACGCGGGCGTTGTAGGTGAGGCTTTCCGCCGGCGGGTCAGCGTCGTCGGAACCGGCCTGCCAACTCAGGGTAACGCGGTCTGCCGAGTCGCCGGCTATTAGGTCTGAGGGAGTGCCAGGCGGCCTATTCACGATCAATTGCTGAGCAGCTAGATTGTCATTGACGGACGTCGATTGTGATGCTCCTGAATTCTTGCCGGAAGAGACTAGATCGAGGTCACCGTCGCTGTCTATGTCGGCCATTGATACCGAGCTGAAATCAACGCCTTGCAACACAGGAAGATTCAAGAGAATGAAGGATGCATCCGGTGCGACGCGGCCAATGGTGTTCTCGTAAAGTTGTAGCACTTTGTCGAGGCCACCTGTGTTACCGGCGAGGACGAGGTCGAGGTCCTGGTCGTTGTCGAAATCTGCCCAAGCCAAGTCACCTCCTTGGATTCCCGGTAGGTCAACACCAAGGAGTTGCTCAAAACCACCTACTCCATCATTGGTGTAGACCGACGAGGACAGCCCCGTTGCCGTTAATCCACCGGCCGCCAAGTCCAGATCGCCGTCGCGATCGAAATCACCAAGAGCGATGTCGGAGGATTGCATTCCTGGAACGGACAATCCTATGTCACGCAATGGGTCCGGGAGGAAGTTTTCATACAATTTTGCCTGGAGATCGCCATCTGTATCGACTCCGGTCGTCATAACGTCGAGGTCACCATCGCCGTCGACGTCCCCGAACAAGGCCTCGCCATTGTTCAATCCAACCAAGTCGGCGGAAGACGACGCGGAAAAGCTACCGGCCCCATCGTTGGTCCAAAGTTGCGTAAAGGACCGCTGCAGTCCGCCTTCGACCTGGCCACTCTGACCCATGAGTAGCAGGTCAATATCACCGTCGTTGTCCACGTCACCCCAATCGGCCGAGCTGTTGGACAGGCCCGATCGAATGGTGTCCACCTCGGTGAATTCGACCTCATCAGGTCCGACAACGTCGGTGCGATAGAGGTGGTTGGCACGATTGCCGGCAGGGTCCTCGCCAGTGGACATCAGGTCGAGGTCACCGTCGTTGTCATAGTCACCCCAGGCCAGATCGCCCTTTTGGAGCGGTTTGAGTCCGACGTTCAGTTCTTGCGTCATGACGCCGTCACGATTGATGTATGCAAGCGTCTGCGGCTCGCCGCTCCTGTTCTTACCCATGATGACGAGATCGTCGTCCCCGTCATTATCGACATCACCCCAGGTCATGGCGGACTCGTCCAGGCTACGGACCAGTTGGTCTGACGAAACGAAACGACCGACTATGAACTGATCTTCCTGTGTAAAGGATGATGTAGCCAGGGAGCCATCGACGGACCGGACACTCCAGTAGTAGGTATCAGGCGGAAAGAATCGATGCAGTACATAGGAGGTCTTGAATCCGGCGGTACCCGGACCCAGCGGTGTGGCGGCGCTGACAATGTCACCTGCGCCAGGCTCGGTGCCTACCCGAATGACGTAACTCAAAGCGCTTGATTCGACGTCCTCACCAGGTGCCCAACTGAACCGCGCCCGAGAGCTAGTGACCTCGACCGGTTGCAGGCTTTCCGGCGAATCGGGAGCTTGGTTAGCCTCTGGCGTACCCAAGTTTCCGTAAAGGATCGAGCGGCGTTCGCCAGACTCGTCAACGCCGCTCAGCACTAGGTCAGCGCGCCCATCACCATCATAGTCACCCCACGCCGTGGATCCGCCAGCCAGACCTACCAGGCTCTGCTCCACCGAAGCACTTGTGACGGTGCCATCGTTGTTGCCGAAAACGGAGGCTACGTGGTTGGATTGTCTCGTGCGGCCCGAGACTGCCAGTTCGAGAAAACCATCGTTGTCGTAGTCGATCCAGTCTAGTCCCCCGTCAAGGGCGGAGACGTTGGTGTTGAAACTACCATCGAGACTCAAGACTCCGGCCGGACGATTCTGATAAAGTTGCAGGATGGAGATCCACTGGGCGTCGCGGCCAGAAACAGCCAAGTCGGGGTTGCCATCAGTGTCGTAGTCAGCCCAGGCTAGCGATCCGCCCTTGACTGCTGGCTCAACTCGAACATCTTCGTCGAGATCCAAAATCCCGACCGGGCCATTGGCGTAGAATTCAGTTACCCGCGGGATCTCTCCTTCCGCGAAGACCGTCTCCCCTGAAAGAGCCAGATCGAGATCGCCGTCACTGTCGTAGTCGGCCCACGCGAGGTCTCCGTTGTGCACGTTGATGAGCGCTTCACTGTTAAGCTCATCTTCTTGGAAGTGTCCATCTTCGTTTCTATACGCGCGGGTCAAAGATGTGCCATTCGATGCCATACCGCTGACCACCAGATCGAGGTCGCCGTCGTTGTCGTAATCTACCCACGACATGGTTGCGTAGCGCACGCCGCTGAACACGGATTCGGTGCCGTCGGTCTGCTCGACGTCAAAAGTGAGCAAGACCTCTCCGGGTGTGCCGCCGGGTTCGCTACGGTAAAGCGACATGCTTTCAATGTCTTCGGCGTCCCACCCGACTATGCCGAGATCCAAGTCGCCGTCACTGTCATAGTCCGCCCAGCCTAGGTCCCCGAAGTAGACGCCGGAGAGGCGTTGAGTCTGTGCGACGTCTTCTACGAGAATGCCGCTGTCATTTCGATAAATCTGGGCGATGCGAGTGCAGATACCGTCTTGGTGGATCTCGCCAATCAGCGCGAGGTCGACATCGCCGTCATCGTCGTAGTCACCCCATGCAGCCTCTCCTGCCCAGAGCCCCGGCAGCTCCAGCCCGGAGTCCTGCAGGGACTGCGCCCATGCGGTTAATGGTGCGCACAGAACGACGCATAGACTACCCACAAAGAGCCAGCGGAAAAGCGGAACGCCGCCGTACCCCTGCGTGGGGGCAGTACGATTTCGCGCGGTGCCGCGCAGCACTCGAGTATGAATGAGGTTTTGGATGAGGTATTGAGTCATGTATGGATCGACCGAATCGCCGCCAAAGATAGTCGAAAGGTCCCTCGGAGCCAACATCTATTCCAGGGCTTGCGCATCCACAACTTCAACGTCATCCATGTCTAATTCACAGGCCACGGCCGTGTCCAGACAGGCGACATTGAGGACGAGTCGGAAGCTGCGTTTGCGCCGGGATACTTTGCCGTACAAACCGGTCAATGGTCCCCGCACCACCCGCACGGTCTGGCCTCTTTTCAACATCGGATAGAGCAGCAGGCTGATACCCTGGTTGCTGGCCAGGTAGACGCTCTTGAGTTCCTCGAGCAACCTGGCCTGGTCGACGACCTCGATCCAGCGCACGAAGAATCCTCGGCGCATCAACTGGGTGCGTTCCTGCAGATTGCAACAGCCGAACAGATAACCCGGAAACAAGGGGACTTCGAAGCTGTATTGCCGCTGGCCCTTGCGCTTGCGCCCCGGGCTTTGCCGCAAGGGCAGGTAGTGGCTGAGCGAGAAATCACGACAGGCGTCCGCGGCCTTCTTCTCGCAACGGGGCCGGCTGTGGAACAGGTACCACTCCCGACCATCCGAACCGGGCACGAAAAGGCGACCGGCTTCAGCTTCCACACGTTCGTATTCGGGGCCAAGCGACTCGGCCGAACTCATTGCGGTTTCCGTCTCCCTGGTGACGCAAAAACAAGCTCGGCCTTCCGCGTACCCGCGAGTACTCAGTTCGCGAGTCGGTCACAGAAGGCCGGCATGGGGATGGGGTGAGTGACGGGAGTCGAACCCGCGACCTCCAGGGCCACAACCTGGCGCTCTAACCAACTGAGCTACACCCACCACTATAGTCACGCCTCCGGCGCGACCAGTAACATTGTTGCTTTTGCAACACCTGTAGCTATGCCTCCGTACAGCCAGCAGCGCCGTTGCGATTTAGCCATGCCTCCGGCACGACCAGTAACATCGTTGCTTCGCTTGTAGCTATACCTCCGTACGGTAAGCAGCACTGTCGGGGTTGTAGCCGTGCCTCCGGCACAACCAACATATCATTGTTGCTTCACTACATCGTTTTGCGTGGCGTGCCCACCAGGACTCGAACCTGGGACATTCTGCTTAGAAGGCAGATGCTCTATCCACCTGAGCTATGGGCACATAACCGGTCGGCACAGCCGTGTCGATCTACCCAGGACAAGCAACTACTCGTTTGAAACGATGGCAAGATGGTCGGGGTGGCCGGATTCGAACCGGCGACCCCCTGCTCCCAAAGCAGGCGCGCTAACCGGACTGCGCTACACCCCGAATTCGTCCTTGATGGAGTTGACCGGCGCTCCAAGCAGGACCCATGAAAATAGCCCTCATACAGAGCGCTGGCAACGAAGCAGTGGCCGCTGTGCTAGGCGGTGGCAGGCTGCCGCAGACTATTGATGTCGGCCCGCATGGTGGTTGCTGCCGAGCGGGCGGCAGTGCCGAAATCGGCCTCGGAGGAGGCGTACATGATGCTCCGGGAGGCGTTGATGACAAGGCCGCCTCCGGCCGCATCCTGGCCGTTGTTGACGACGGCTTCGAGATCGCCGCCCTGGGTGCCGATTCCGGGGACCAGCAGTGGAAGCTCCGGGGCCAGTTGACGCACTTCGATGAGGGTTTCTGCTTTCGTGGCGCCGACGACCAGTCCGCAGTTTCCGGCATCCTGGTCCCAAGCCGCTGCCCGTCGCGCCACGGAGTGATAGAGCATTTCGTCGTCGACTCGAAGCGTCTGGAAATCGGCCGACCCCGGGTTCGAAGTCAAGCACACCAGGAAGACCCCGCGGTCGCCATAGGCGAGGAATGGCTCCACGGCGTCGTGCCCCATGTAGGGGTTAACGGTCAGGGCATCGGCACCGAGACGCTCGAAGAACATGCGGGCGTACTGCCGGGCAGTGTTGCCGATGTCGCCGACCTTGGCGTCCAGGATCACGGGAATATGCGGGGGAATTCGCTCCAGGGTGGATTCCAGGGTGCGCCAGCCGCCTTCTCCCAGGGCACCGAAGAAGGCAAAGTTCGGCTTGTAGGCACAAACCAGATCCGACGTCGCCTCAATGATCTCGCCGCAGAAACGCAATACAGGATCGGCTTCAGTGAGCATGGCGGACGGCAGCCTCTCGACCACCGGGTCCAGCCCGACACAGAGCAGGGATTCATTTTGGACAGAGGCCGCTGCCAACTTCTGACGGAAGGTCGTCTGGCTCATGATCAAAGTCCCTCTGGTAAGATGAATCCGGGTTCGACCAGATCCTGCGCCGTGTCCGGGTACGCCAGCGAGTCGAGAAGGACAGAGTCGACGGAGGCGGTGTCGAAGAACGTGGTGGCCATCGGCGGTGGTTTGGGCCCGACCACGAAGATGACCCGGCACTCAGAGAGGAAGTCGCTCTCCGCGTTGGCCAGGATCAGGCGAAGGCTGCTGTCCCTGCTGATGACGACGTCGCCACCGTACAGTCCCGTGATCTCCTTCGCATCCAGGATGAGGGGCCGTGCTTGCGCGCCACCCATGCGGTCGCTCGCCACCGCCCTGGTGATGTTCTTGTCGTAGCCGACGATGCCGATTTCGACAGCGTAGTCGCGGTCAACATGATCGGCGCTGTAGACGACGTGGCCTCTGGTATCCAGGATCCGAGGTGACATCGCCGGGCGCAGGTCAGTGCCGCGCGCATCAATGATCAATCCGGTATAGGGTTGGGGCGGGACGAACACGATCACTGAGTCCGCTTCTGGCAATTCATCGGGCAGCTCGGCCTCGGAGGTGGACGGCTCATCCCCTGCAGGCGGCAGGACTGCATCGGCGAACTCGCCGTGGATGTCCAGGGCGATCGCCAGGCGGTAGAGTCCTTCCGATTCCTCACGACTGTCCGCGAGGACGCGGGCTCCTTTGACGATACCTTCGACGCGGGTCCGGATGGAATCGCTGCTGACCATCGCCATGCTAACGGTTGTATGTGCGTCGACGTGCACCTCACCGATCAGTTCGAGCAGATTACGGTAGGCGACCACCTTGGCGGCGGTGAAGCCGAGCAGACGGCGCTGCACCAGGTTGCTGATGCCATCCGGTGCCACACCTTCGCCGTAGACGGTCAGGACTCCGCCTGTCCAGTCCATGCTGCCTTCGACGACAGTCGCTTGCTGATGCGAGTCGACGATCAGGGGTTCGACCACGTCCTGGCCGTGAACCGTCGCAACTGCCATGCTCAGGCTGGCAGTCAGTCGTAATGTCGTGACAACTAGGAAGCGCATGCTTTATTTCGCAGGAGCGGCTCTGTAAGCCGAGTTCTGTCTACGCGAACGCTTTGGCGCTCGCGTCGGCGATCATTCATCTGGGGCCGGGGTTACCCGCCGACCTCGGTGCGGCCTACCCGGGAGTTAACGAGGCGGACCACCTCTCCTCCCCTATTTGGCCTTGCTCCGGATGAGGTTTACCATGCCGCCTCCGTCGCCGGAGACGCGGTGAGCTCTTACCTCACCTTTTCACCCTTACCTATCGGTCGCAACGAGGCGTGCCGACAGGCGGTATTTTTTCTGTGGCACTATCTGTGGGGTCGCCCCCCCTGGGAGTTACCCAGCATCCTGTCCTGCGGAGCTCGGACTTTCCTCACCCCGGATGGAAGCCGTAGACCTCCAAGCCGGTAGCGCGATCACCCAAACCGCTCCTGCAATCTGGTTCCTGCTCAAGTTGATCGATCGTCCCACACGAGGATGGAGCTGCAGCTTTCGCAATGGAGGATCTGGTCGTTGCGCCGCGTGTTGCTCTTTTGCTGGGCCGGCAGCTGCCTGTAGCAGACGCCGCACGATCCCTTGCGCACGGCTGAGATACGGATGCCCCTGGTGTTGCCTCCTCGTTCGTAGACGGCGATCAGTTCCGGGTCGATGCCCTTCATCGCGGCTTTGCGACGGGAGACCACGCCGTCGACTTCGCTCTGCAGCGAGTCGAGCTTGGTCTGCAACTCATCGATTCGACTCTGTTCCGCCTGCCGGACCTCCTCGACCTCCTGCGTCTCTAGCTCTGACTGCTCGCGCATCTCTTCAGCGGTCTCGATGATCGACAGGATCTGCGACTCGCTATCCGAAATCCGGTTCTTGCAGGATTCAATTTCCATCTGGAGGGCGTCGTACTCCTTGTTCGTCGTGACCTCGGCGAAGCGCTCCTCCAATTTCTTCAATTGCTCCTGGGCGGTCTCGATCTCTCTGGTGTGGTGACGCTGTTGCTTGTCGAGCTCCTCGAGGCTCTCGCTCAATTCACTGAGCCGGCCCTCGGCTTGTGCAACGGTGGCCTTTCGTTCCGAGATTTCGGTGGGGTACTTGCTCTTGGCCTCTTCGAGCGCACGCAACTCCTGTTCGACGTCCTGAACCTTCAACAGCTGCAGTAGTTCATCCTTCATCGAGCGAACTAACCTCCGAGTTTGGCTATCCCCCGCGAACGGACGACTTTCGTCGCCGACTGTTAGCCGTCGTGGTGACGCTCACCCATCCCTGCGAGCGAGCGGCACAAAAGAAAAAGTGCATCGCTTCATTATGGATGCACTTCATACCACGTCAGTTCCTCTGTCTGCTGGCGCTGGCAGGCGCCATGCGTTTCGCACATGGGTCAAAAACTAGGCTCTTTTGCCCGTTGGTCAAGCCTCACGCACCTCGGAGCGCTTCATCTCGCACAGCGAGGCGCTTCACCTCGCTTGGCGTAGAGAGGCGAGTCGCTCGCGGGTCGCCTCGGCCTCCGTTGTTTTGTTCAAGCGATCCAGTCCATCTGCCAACTCTCCCAAGGCCCCCGCGAGGGCGATTGGCTCGTCCAATTGTTCGAGAATCGTGACCGCCCTGGTGAGCATCGCCGTGGCCTGGTCGTGTTTGGCCTGCATCGTGTAGGCCGCGGACAGATCACGGCAGAAGCGGGCGATGTCGGGGTGGGTTGCTCCGAGCACCTTTTCGCCGCTGCTCACAGCCTTCAGGTAATGCTCCTGCGCCTTCGGGTATTGCTCGCGAACCTGGGCATCGAAGCCCCGCCAGTACTGCTCATAGGTCTCAGAGAGCGCTTGCAGCGAATCCGCACGCTGAGTCAAACCGCGCTCCCGGACGAAGGGCGCCATCATGCCAAACACCTGGGAATAATTGGGCTCAATGGGATCGAGCGAAATTACCCCCTGCTCCCGCAACGTCAGGATCCGGGTCAGCAGGGATTCGGCTGCAGCCGGGTTCTTCTGCAGGTTTCTGACTATCGCCAACTGCCCCATGTCATGGACCAGATGGTCACTCACCAGTCCTTCGGTGCCCAGCTCCTTCAACTGGATATCGATCGAGGCCTCGAACAAACTGCCCGCGGCGGCAAATTCCTGCTTGTCACCTTTGAGACGAGCCAGGGAAGCCAATACTCGAGTATAGGTCCGTCGCTCACTCGGAGACTTCTCCAACAGACGCAGCGCCGTGCGTATCTCGATTTCTGCCCGTTCGAGCTGCTTCGCCTTGCGTGCACGATCCGCGTTCTGGAGATGACCGTTCCACGCCGCGGCATCGCCGCCGACCGAGTCGTCGGTTTGACAGGAGAGGGTTGCAGCGGCGAGCAGAGCAAGGATGGGCCTGAACACGGGGGATCTCCCTGAGAAGTGGTGGGTTGGGCGCGCGAGGGTGCGCTATAATTGCTAAAGAAGGGTGCAAGAATGCACAAGGGTGATGTTGCGAACGAGCGGGAGTCGGCGAGGGCTGCGGCCTCCTCTGGTGGAGGGCTGAGGGTATCCACAAAAAAACCCCGGAGCACGAGGGCCTCGGGGTTTTCGACCAGCAGAGAGATGGTGGGCGATACTAGATTTGAACTAGTGACCTCTGGTATGTGAAACCAGCGCTCTAACCAACTGAGCTAATCGCCCCATATCGAAATCTGTGACCATGTTTGTACCATGGCTGAAAAATAGGATTGACAGGGCAAGGGCGCAAAGACCGATGGCCGGCGCGCGTTTGGCAAATGGCGCGTGTTGCAGGCAGGGGGTTAGCTTAGCGGATGCTACGGGAGATCGACGGCGAAATCGACACGGCACCTCTCACAGCGGTTGCAGCCCAGCGCGGCATCTATCTCGATGCACAAGGGGTTCGAGGCTGCCCGCCGGTGGTGCTGGGCATCCTGGTCGAGGAGCACCTCGATCAGGTCATCTTCGACACCGACTTCGCGGACGCGGCACTGGCGAAGGAATTGCGGATCAACTCTGCGGAATCCGAGGTGCATTCGCTACTGCAGCTGGCCCGGGAGGAAGAGCGCTTGGTGTTCGGATTTTCGCTCCGTTGCCTGGAAATCGCGGGTCCCGACGAGGTCGATGAACTGCGCCGGTTGTTCATTGACGGCCAGCAACTGGGCAGCGAATGGTGGAGGCGCGGGGGGATTAAGAGCACGCGCTCAGGTTCGAGCAGGCGCTCAAGTTTGAGCCTGGGTGAGCTGCTTCGCATGAGCGGGGTTACCTGCCACTCCGGTCTCGACGGCAAGGCCATCAGTAAGAGGTTGAGGGATGTGCGTGCGATGATGCGTTCGCGAGGCTCTTATGAGGCAATGACTCCAGTAGGCAAAGGCAAGTGGACGAACCTGCTAAAGCAGAATCGGGCGCGCTGCGAAGGGCTGCGGGCGTTGATGCTCGCACTCGCGGATTGATCGAATAGGTGGTACGTATTTCGCGTCGCGATGGCCAGATGTAGTCAGACCAATCGTAGTCGAATCAGGCAAACCAGAGTCGGCCCCGCAACCGACCCTTTGCGGGAAGGTGCTGGCGATGGTGTTACCGAATGACCCCACCAGTGAGTGATGCAGGAAACGGTGTGACAGCACTTGCCGAATTCGACATGGAGGCCGGCCTTCAACGTCTAGGGTTCGGCGACTTCCGTCCCGGTCAACGCGAAGCTGTCGAAACCCTGCTCAACATCGGCCGGCTTTTGCTGGTGGCCCCGACGGGAGGCGGCAAGAGTTTGATTTACCAGCTGCCCGCCGCTTGCCTGCCCGGCACGGCACTGGTTATCTCGCCCCTGATCTCGCTGATGCACGACCAAGTGCTGGCCCTTGCCGAGCGTGGTGTGGCGGCCACCTATCTGGCAGGCACGCTAGACGGCGAGGAACTCAAGCAGCGGATGCAAGCCGTCGCTCGCGGTGAGTTCAAACTCGTCTACGTGGCACCCGAGCGCCTGGGTCACAGCGGCTTCCGCGCCATGCTGTCGCAACTGGAGTGCTCGCTGGTCGCCGTGGATGAGGCCCATTGCATCAGCCAGTGGGGCCACGATTTTCGGCCCGAGTACATGCAGATCGGCGAGCTGCTGCCCCAAGTGCCGGACGCCCTGCTGCTGGCCTGCACCGCCACGGCGACACCGGTTGTCCGGGACGAGATTCTCGAGCGCCTGGGTGTACCGCCCGACACACCGCAGCTGTTGCGCGGGTTCGCCCGGCCCAATCTGGCTCTGCGGGTGCGCGAGACGAGTGGCAAGAGCGAACGACGTGCGCACGTGAATGCCGTGCTGGCGGAAAGTCTGGGACAGCCGGGGCAACGGAGCGGCACCGCCATCGTCTACGCCCCCACTCGCCGCAGCACCGAGGAAGAGGCCGCCTACCTGGTTGAGACCGGTTGGGATGCCGTCGCCTACCACGCCGGCATGGACGGGGCCTACAGGGAGCAGGTGCAGACCGCCTTCGCCGCCGGTGAACGCGAGGTCGTCGTTGCCACCAATGCCTTCGGCATGGGCATCGATCGTCATGACGTGCGCTGCGTCCTACATCTGGCTCCGCCCGACTCCATTGAAGCCTATTACCAGGAAGCCGGGCGCGCCGGACGCGACGGTGAGGATGCCATCTGCATGCTGCTGACCTCCTCCGGTGACATGGCCTTGCGTCGGCATCTCATTGAACGCGAAGTAGACGGCCGCACGCCGGATGAGGAGACGGTCCGCCACAAGTGGAACCTGTTTCTCGAATTGATGCGTTGGGCCGAGGGGGGTGGCTGCCGGCACGACGCCATCCTCCGCTACTTCGGCGATGAGGAGGAGACGCTGCATGGCTGCGGACGCTGCGACGTGTGTCTGGAACTGGCGGAGGAGCAACAGGACGAGGAAGAGATCAGCACAACTGTTCGCAAGGCCCTGTGCGCGGTGGCGCGAATAAACGGACGATTCGGGATTCAGGCGGCGGCCAAGCTGTTGCGCGGGACGCCTGACGAACGTCTGCAACGCGCACGTCTGGAAGGCACGCCGACTTTCGGGTCACTGGCAGAGCATTCTGAAGAGTGGTTGTTGCGACTCCTGAGACGCTGTGTTACCGCTGGTTGGGTCGATTTCAGTGGCGGTGAACGGCCGGTCGTCGTCGTCACCGACGAAGGGCAATCCGTCATTCACGCCCGGCGCCCGGCGCGTCTGCTGCTGCCGTCGAATCGCCCTTTACCGCGGGTCGGAACTCGTACTGCGGTCAAAAAGAGGAAGGACTCGCGTGGCTCGCCGTCACCGGTGGAAGAGACCAGCTTCGACGAGGCCGGCCGTACACTCTTCGAGGCCCTGCGGGCTTACCGCATCAAGAGGGCCCGCGCTGGCAAGGTGCCGCCGTATGTCGTGGCCAGCGACCGTACCCTGCGTGACATCGTCGAGCTGCGGCCCACCACCATGGAAGAGTTACAACTGGTACACGGCATCGGTCCGGCCAAAGCCGACAAGTACGGCGCTGGCCTATTGGAAGTCGTTCGAGCCGAAGGTCAATTGAATTGATACAATGAGGAGGTCGGCATGAGCTGGCAGGTGTATGACTATCGCAAGGATATCCGCAACATCCTGGTCACGCCGCAGATCAGGGCTCGGATCCTGTGCATGGAGCCCGACGATGAACCGCAAGAGCGTCACATGCCTTGGAGGAAGGACAATCCACACTCACATGATCTCGGCCACGAGATCTTTCTCATCCTTTCGGGGCGAGTCGAATTCAAGATCAACGGCGTTGCCCAGGAGCTGGGGCCCGGACAGATGTGTTACGCCCTGGTGGACGAGCCTCATTCGGTGCGTGTGCTGGGGGACGAACCGGTGTACATGTACCTGTCGGTCACGCCGCACATTCAACCGACGCACACCTTTTACGACGCTGACAACCAGACGTTACCGCCGCACTTCCGGCCATCCAGTGACTATGACGTCGAAACCGATTCCTCCACGCCAATGGCAGACCATGTAGATCGCTATGTCGACAAGTCGCGAGCCCTGGTGGCCATGGCACAGAACTGCGGGAGCATCCAGGAGCAACTATCGGTTGCTCTGAAGAAGGCTGTTTCAGAGGGTGACGAGCAGGCGGCAGCGCAGATCCGCGAGAACATGTGGGAGCCGTTGCTGGAGACCTTCAAGCAGGTGTCCGAGCTGGCTGATGAGTGGAATGCGCTGGCTCCGCGAGTTGCGAGAGTAGGGACTCGGTAGCCGGGTCGTAGGTTACTTCAGTGAATCGAATCAGTGATTCAGGCCAGTTGCGGAACGCGGGCCTGTTTGAATTGCTTGATGAGTGTGCGGAAAGCGGCGACGGATCGCTCGACTTCGGCCTCGGTGTGAACGGCGGATACCAGCCCACCCGGCCACGAAATCGGATCGACCCCTTCGGCCAGCCAGCCCGCACGAAACTCACCCTGAAGCTCGCCCGGCACCGATTTGATCACGGCAGCATCGAGTTTGCCGGCATCGATATCCGCCGATGATATGTCGATGTCGTCCGGGTTGAGGAACATGTGGAAGTCCGAGAATTTACCATAGATCACCCAGCCAAGACCTTCTTCCTGTAGCGCCTGGTTCATCCCGTCCCTGAGCAGGGCAGCCATGGCGTTGGCCTTCTCGATGGCGTCGGTCGAACGAATAATCTCCAACTGGGCCACCCCGGCGCAGGCGGCGATCGGGTTTGCATTGAATGTTCCGTAGTGCGGGATGCGTTGAGTCGCATTCCACTCGGCATCATCCGAAAACGTCATCATGTCCATGATGGCGGCGCGGCCGACGACGGCTCCTGTGTGGAAGCCGCCGGCCATGGCCTTGGCCATCGTCGCCATGTCAGGGGTGACGCCGGTGGTTTCCTGGGCGCCACCGCGGGCAGCGCGAAAGCCGGAGATCACTTCATCGAAAATCAGTAGTGCATCGTGCTGCTGCGTCAGTGTCCTCAGTTCATCCACGAAGCCGGGGGTAAGCGGCACATGGCCGAAACTGGACCCGGTTGGCTCGACGATGATGGCCGCGATGTCTCCATCCGTCTGCAGAATCTGTGCGACCTGCCCGGCGTCGTTGGCAGGACAGAGAATGATATTGTCGGTCAGCTCCTGCGGAATGCCACCGGGGAGGCCGGCGTTCGCACTCTTGGCACCATAGGCGACCTGATCGTGCCAGCCGTGAAAGTGGGTCTTGAAGCGCAGGATTTTGTTCTTGCCGGTGAACGAACGCGCTATACGGAAGGCCAACATGGTGGCTTCAGTACCAGATGCCGTAAAACGCACTTTGTCGGCGCACGGTACCATTTGCGTGATGAGCTCCGCCCACCGCAGCTCCAGCTCGTGCGAAGCCCCGTAGTGGGTACCCTTGGTGATCTGTTCCTGCACGGCCTCGACGATGGCAGGATGACTATGGCCCAACAACAACGCGCCATGGCCGCCGAAGTAGTCGACGTACTCGTTGCCGTCGACATCCCACTTGAGTGGTCCCTGAGCGTGTGTGACCGAGATCGGATAGGGATCCAGGAAGCGCGCATCATGGGTGACCCCACTGGGGAACACCGATTGGGCGCGCTCATACAGAGCTCGGGATTTCGGGGTTTTACTCAGGTAGTTCTGGATGAGAGGGGATTCACTCAAGGACATCCAATCGCTCCATGAAAACGCCGCATGACGTACCTACTAGAAGTGCGTAATAGAGGTGTGCATAATGGTGGGCCCAGTAGGACTCGAACCTACGACCAACGGATTATGAGTCCGTCGCTCTAACCAACTGAGCTATGGGCCCGATCTGATCAAAAGTAGAGTTGCACTCCTGATGGTCAAGTATAAGCCACTCCGAGAATTCCGAATTGGAGGTCGAGCAGCCAAAGGTTCCAGCCAGTTCCCCAATTCCTATGTTAGGTTCGCCGTTGAGTTAGGACCGCTAACTGCAGTTACTCCGTGCTCGCACTAGCGCCCGTGGTTTCAGTCCACGCCGTACTCTTACTAGCCAGGATGATGGTGACGATTCACTCCCGTTTTCGTCGATCCCTCGCCCTCCTATTGCTGCTTGGTGGTTGCGACTCGTCCCCAATAGTGACTGACGACAACCCCCGCTTTCATTTCGTCAATGTCGCGACCCAGGTCGGGGTTCACTCTCCCCTCAATTCCGGGGGGCCGGAGAAGCACTTCATCGTCGAGGCCAAAGGCGGATCGGCCGGAGCCTTTTTCGACCACGACGAGGATGGCGATATCGACTTGTACGTCGTCAACGGGTCTCAATTGGATAACACCGCAGGTACCGCACCCAGAACGAATATCCTGTACCGGAATAATCTCTCCGATGACGCCGAGGCCAGCTTCACTGATATCAGCGTCGCAGCCGGGGTCGACGACCAAGGCTGGGGCATGGGGGTGACGACGGCGGACTACGACAACGACGGTGACCAGGACATCTACGTGACCAACTACAGCGCCAATGTCTTCTACCGGAACGAAGGGGACGGGACCTATTCGGAAATTGCAGCGGTGGCCGGGGTAGCCGACACCTCCTGGAGCACTGGCTGTTCCTTCGCCGACTACGATCGCGACGGCGACCTCGATCTATACGTCAGCAACTACGTCGATTTCCTGCCCGTGTTGCAAAGGCCACCTGCCAGACGCAAAACCAGGTGGCACGGATTGGAGGCTTTTGTCGGGCCCGGGGGTCTCGCGGGTGTACCCAACGTGCTCTACCAGAATCAAGGGGATGGTTACTTCGTGAATGCCACGCAGGTGGCAGGCATGGCTGACCCAGGCCGTCCCAGTCTCGCCGCGGTATGGGGGGATTACGACAATGACGGAGATCCGGATCTTTACGTCGCCAATGACTCGGTGCCCAACTACCTGTATCGCAACGCGGGTAATGGCACTTTCCTGGAAGTTGGCGCTGTCGCGGGGGTGGCTACCGATCGCGATGGTCGTCCGCAGGCGGGGATGGGGTGTGCCTTCGAGGACTACGACAACGACGGCTGGCTGGATCTCTTCGTCACCAACTTCGCTTCCGATAGCAGCACGCTGTACCGAAATAATGGATCGGATCGAAGGCAGACGGAGTCGCCGCCGCCCGTATGTACTTCACCGATGTCACCTACGCACTTGGCCTCGGTGCAGCCACCTGGGCGCCATTGAGCTGGGGTACCGGGTTCGCCGACTTCGACCATGATGGCGATAAAGACCTGTTCGTCGTCAACGGTCACGTCTATCCCGCCGTCGATGACGCTGGCGCCGGGTCGTACGCCCAACACAATCAGTTGTTCGAGAACATCCTATTCGAGAACGGCAGGGGGGACTTCAATCCAGTAACAGAAGCCGGCCCCGGTTTGCTGGTGCGCAAGGTCAGTCGCGGGGCGACCTTCGGAGACTACGACGGCGACGGCGACATCGATATTTTCGTAGCCGATCTCGACGACGAGCCCACGCTGCTACGCAATGATACCCCCGCGAAGGGTCACTTTCTGATCGTCAAAACGATCGGCGACAACAGCAACCGTGATGGAGTCGGCACGCGGATCGTGGTCAAGACCGGGTCATCTACGCAGATCCGAGAAATACGCGCCGGCGACGGTTTTCTCACACGGAGCGACGTCAGAGCCCACTTCGGCCTGGGTATTCACGCATACGCTGACATGGTAGAATTGCGTTGGCCGAGCGGCCAGGTCGACCGGCTCAATCATGTTGCGGCTGATCGAGTCGTCGTCGCCAGAGAGGGAGCAGGTATTACCTCAGTGCCTGTGCTCGGACTCCAGTGACTGGCGCTCTCTGATCAAGTCCGCCATCTCGGCGTTGATGCGGGTGACCTCGTCATCCTTGGCCGCTTCCAATGCCGAGCGCAGCTCGACCCTGGAGTGCTCGATGCGCCGCGTCATCGAATCCTTGCGGAAGCTGAAGATGTAGTCCCGCCACTGCTCTTCTACCTGATCTTCATCGAAGCCAACCATCGCGCACGATGAGATCAACTGAACCAGCGGCTCGTCGTTGACGTCGTTAATCAAGTGGCTCAAGTCGAGGGTGGTAGCATCGCTGTACTCTCGAAAGAGCATGTCCGCTAGGGCCTGGCAACGCTCGTCAGAAAAAGCGCTGACCTCAATCTGCTCCGCGGTCGGTCTGATGTACCTGGGACTGTGCAGCAGCAACCCGAGGAACTCCCGTTCCGGGCGTGGGGGATCAGGCAGATGTACCGGTGCCGGTCCAGTCTGCTCGGAGGACTCGCGCCGGGGCCGGCTCGGCTGTTCCAGGTGCTTCTTGAGATCCTGTCTGAGAGAGGCTTCGTCGATCAACAGCCGTTGTGCGGCCTGGCGAATCATCAGGTCGAGGCGGACCGACTGGGTGCAGCGGGCCAGTAACGGCATGATGGCATCGACCGCCGCCGCCTTGCCGGCTACTGAAGTCACGTCCAGGGTCTTGGCCAGCTGGTCCAGGTAGAATTCGAGTGCGGGTTGGGCATCGCCCAGCATCTCTCTCAAGGCCTCAGGCCCCTCTTCCCGGACGAAGGAATCGGGATCGTGTCCTCCCGGCAGCGACACAACCCGGGAATCGAGCCCCGTGTCGAGGATCGAACTCAACCCCCGCATGGCAGCATTGGACCCGGCAGCATCACCGTCGAACAACAGCACCACACGGCGGGCATAGCGCGCCAGTAGCCGACAGTGCTCGGCCGTCAATGCGGTCCCGGAGCTGGCGACCACTTCATTGATGCCGGCCTGCACCAGGTTGAGGACATCCATGTAACCTTCCACCACGATGGCGGAATCGGCGCGGCGAATGGCGTCGTGTGATTCGCTCAGCCCATAGAGGATGGAACTCTTATGGTAGACCGGTGATTCGGGGGAATTGAGGTACTTGGGCTCATCCTCCGGGCTCATGCCTCGAGCCCCGAATCCGACCACGCGACCTGAGGTATTGCGGATGGCAAAGGTGATGCGATTGCGGAAGCGGTCGTAGTGGCCGGAGCTGCGCCGGCTCGGTAATGCCAACCCGGCGCGCTCCAATGCCTCGGGCTTGAAGCCCCGCTTACCGGCCATCTCCAGGAGCGAGGTCCAGCCCGGAAGAGCGAAGCCGAGACGGAAGCGGTCGATGGTCTCGTCACTGAGTCCGCGCTTGCGCAGGTAGTCGAGTGCCGGCCGTCCAGCGTCCTGCTTCAGCTTGTACTCGAAATACTTGGCCGCGAGCTCGTTGGCGCGAAAGAGCTCGTCCGCGAGTTCGTCACTCTGGTCATTACCCTCTTTTGGGAGAGGGATCCCATAGCGCTCGGCCAGGAATTGGACCGCTTCAACGAAGCTGACGCGATCGATTTCCTGTACGAACTTGAAGACGTCGCCGCCGGCGTCGCAGCCAAAACACTTGTAGATCTGCAGATCGGGATTGACGCTGAAAGAGGGAGTCTTCTCGTCATGGAACGGGCACAACCCGAAGAAGTTTCGGGAACGCTTGGCGAGCTGTACATGCGCGGACACGACATCGACGATATCCGCACTGGCTCTGACCTGTTCGAGGGATTGTTCTGAGATTCGCGCCATCACCACGGATTTTCTACAGGGGATTTGCCACCGCCTGCTAACATTTGATGCTTACAGACACAAAGAGTTCGGGGGGACCGGCGCAATACCGAGCCCACTCTGGATGAATTTCGGCCATGCAGGTGGCTGAAGGCCGCTAATCAGGTACCCAGACCGGTTTTCGTGTGCCCGGTCACATATGTGAACGCCAGGATGCACTATCCTTTTGATGGAAGATACCTGCTGAAATTGGCCTAAGCGACGTAATTTTCTTTCAACATATTGATAACAAACAATTTATGACAAAAACCCAGGTAGGTTGTGTGCCCAATCAGCCTGGATCTGAACAGCTGCCAAGTGGATGAAATCCCCTCTGAGAAACTTCTTGACTTGCATCGAGGAAGCGCTAAATTTAGCCCGTCTAAATACTTGCTATAAGACCGTGCAGATTCATACAGTTGTAGCTGACTACCGATTGTCTGGCGAGAGCACCTGGGGTCGTCAAGACCGCATGAGCCTGATCCCCGATTATCGATACATACAGGTATAGTTACCGAGGAGGAGAGGGATATGTCGAGAGGTAAAATGGGAGTTTTCGCCAGTGTGGCCGCGGTCGCACTCATGGTTGGCTCAGCACCTGTTTCAGCAGACAACCATCTGATTGGTGCCGTCGACAACACAGCACCGATCGTGCCCACGAACTTTGAAGTCGGTCCAGATCCGGACGATGCTTCGCGTATCAAATTGACATGGGATCTGTCGACGTCGGATGTGGCCGGCTACACGGCTACGGGTAACAACGCCAACGCCAGTGGTGCGAACATAGTCGCCAGCAACGATGTCACCGGGTACATCCTTACGCGCAGCGAGACCGGCGGCGACGATGTTGAGACCAGCCTCGCTCCGGGTGTATCAGAGTACGTCGATGCTGATGTTACCGCTGGAGTGGCCTACTCCTACACCCTCACGGTGACTGATGGGACAAACTCCGTGTCCACAGGGGCGCTGAGCGTCAATCTCGGCGATCCGCCGATCGCCGTCGATGGGGACGATCTTATTTTCCCTCCTGCTGGAGACGAGCCCCTAGGCGAGATCGACGTCACAAACAACCTGAGACAAAGTTACCCTATAGGGATAGGCAACGCTGCGGCCGAAACCGAGCTGACCATAGAGTTGTTCCCGATTGCCCCTTGTTTTGCCGAACCCTCTGTTGGTGATGTGCTGGACGTCTACCTCGTGCCTCCGGGTAATGAACTTGAGTTCGATCTTGGTATCGATGCTGCTTTGGTCGGCAGTACCAACGGAGAGCACTCTTGTACCATCACCGTGGAAACGAACGACCCCAATTTCCGCGAAGTGGTGTATACGTTGTCCGCGACGATCATAAACGGCGTTGACGTCGCGCGCCTGGATGTCGTCGGCGAGTCGTTGACCTTCGTCGACGTCCCTTTCGGCGAGACCCGCATTCAACCCCTGACGATCACGAACACTGGTGGGCTGCCGTTGACCGCCGATCTCGATTTGACTGGCGACCTCGTCTTCGACATAGCCGCCGAAGACGAATCGATCTTCCTCAATGCTACTTCAGAGGCCGTCGTGCAGGTGTCCTTTACTCCGGCTGCAGCGGGGGGGGAATACTCCGGTCTGATCACGATCACTTCTGTGGACGATCCTGCGGCTGCCATCTCGATAACTCTGGCGGGCACCGAAGGTACGGTCGCGCCCGACAACCCGGTGGAGGAGGAGGTAGTCCAGGTCGTAATCACCATGTCGGCAGATGTTAGTGATCCAGAGATATATGTAGACGGGTCGACTGCAAACGAAGCGTTCAAAGCGAGTGCCAGAGCCGTTTTCGCTGCTCAATTAGGTATTCCTGAGAGTCGGATCATTATAACGCTTGTCGTACAAAGCAGCACCGAGGTGACTTTCCAGATCCTCGATCCACCCGAAGACGATCTCGAAGCGCCATCCGCCGCTGATGCTGCCGCGGCTCTCGAGACGATTGTGGCGGACGAACCAGAAACACTCGTCGCCGCTCTAGAGGCGGAAACGGGTGAGGAACTCGGCACTGTCGATGCGATCGCCTCCGAGCCCGTGGTCGTCGTAATCCAACCCATCGACGCGGAAGGCAACGCTGTCGCCGGCTGGTTCACGAGAACGGGAACGAGAGTGGATTTGACAGATTTCTTCGCTTTAGCCGACGCCTTCGGTTCCTCTCTGGGCGATCCGAGCTTTGACAGTGTCTTCGACATCAGCGGGGAAGACCTGGTGCCGGACGGCTTGGTGAACTTCGCCGACTTCTTCCGCTTTGCCGACGATTTCGGCAAGACGGTCGCCAACGCCGCCGACGTTCAGGCTATTCTGGGTGGATAGGATTTCCATCCAGTAGTAAGTAGTATTGCGAGGACATAAGTAGCTTGTGCTGAAAGCTCCACCCCTGGCGAAAAGGGGTGGAGCTTTTTGCATTTGACGTGCCCAGGGTGCAGCCGATCCGAATCTTTTTCGGCAACCCCAACGGACGTGCGCAAGATCACAAAAGAGTGCGGGTGGGCGGCGGTATTGTATATTAACTGGGCCCGTGAACTGCCTCGGCGACTGAACTTTTATTGATCAGAACCTGCAGGCAGACGTGCGGTGGGTGCACGTAGTGTGGTGTGTGTGTGTACGTAAAAGCAAAGAGGAGGACTACGAACATGGCGAGAAATAGGATGGGATTTTTCACGTTCGTGATCTCGATTGTTCTGGGTTCCGCATCGGTTCCGGCTCTGGCACAGGGCGACCCGATCGGCGCCGTCGACAACATCCCGCCCGAGGCGCCGAGCAACATCGATGCTGTCGCTGACCTGGGTGTTCCCAACATCACGGTAACCTGGGATCTGTCGCCATCCGATGGGCGCAGCTTTACCTCCACAACCGGTGGAGGCAGCGGGAGTCAGGTAGTAGGCAATGACGTCGAATCCTACATCATCAAGGTGAGTGATGGGGCCGGTGCCGAGGCGGTAGAGATCGCGCGCGTCTCTCCCGGTGAGATAACCTACGTCGACGACACCGTCATCAGCGGACCCTTGTACATCTATCAGGTCAGTGCCTTTGACGGTACGAATGAGAGCGACGCCATTGCCTCATTCCCCGTAAGCATCGGTGAACCGCCTAGCGTGTCCATCGAGCCTGCCGACCCGTTCGCGTTAGGTGTCGTCACAGCGGATGGGACCACTTCTGAAACGCTCAACCTGTTCAATGGCGGACCCGGGGCCCTCACCGTATGGTTCGAGTACGATCTCGCCGACGGGTTTGTGGCCAGTTTCGTCGAGGATCTGGGTACGGCTATCGGCCCCGAGGAGCGCTTCGAAATCGAATCGGGTGGTCAGTTGCAGTTGTTCGTCGGCTTCGACGCCGCCTTGGTCGGCAACCTCAATGGGGACTTTGATGGACTCGTCATCATCAGCACGAACGATCCGGAAAACCGCCTGATCGAGGTCGAGCTGGCGGCGGCGATCGAGGGGGCCACCGAAGTCGCGACCATCGACGTGCGAGATGTGCTGGCCTTCGGGGCCGTCGCGGTTGGCGGTTCGAGTCCCAAGACACTGGAGATCTCCAACATCGGTGGTCTGACGTTGAACGCAGAACTCGCAGTCTCAAGTGGTCTCGCCTTCAGCCTGGGATCCACTTCACTCGTGATCGAACCCGGCGAGTCCGCTGAGGTTGAGGTCATTTTTACCGCAGACGACAACATTTTCTACGACGGGATAATCACGATCACCTCAGACGACCCGTTCAATCCCTCTGTGGATGTCCAGGTCAAAGGACTCGGGAAGCTTCAGGGCGAGGGCGTAAAGCCGGTGACGAGAAAGATCGTCAAGGCAAGGGTGACCTTCCCGATCTCCCTGGATTTCACCGATCCGGTGGCGGTTGCAGACTGCGCACTGAACGCGGCTGTCAATATTCAGGCCAGTTTGGCGGCGGGATTCCTCGTCATCAACGTCACGTGCACAGAGGGTAGCACCATCGTTGATTTCGAGGTCGTCGCCGACGCGGACGCAGAGGGCGAACCGGCGATCACGGTCGAGGAAAGCCTTGCTGACCTCATCGCGGACATCGAGGATCCGGCAGTAGAGGTCTTTCCTGATCTCGTTGGTGATCTCGGTGCCGTCGACACCGTCGTCGATGAAACGGAAACCGTTAGTCTGCAGCCAACTGACGCGGATGGCGCGGATATCGTCGGCTGGTTCTCCCGGACCGGTACCCGAGTCGATTTTGACGACTTTTTCCTCTTCGCCGATGGCTTCGGGAGTACCGTCGACAGCGAAGCTCTTGATGTGCTGGACATTGCCGGGCCGAGTCAGGGTCCTCCGGATGGTTTGATCAATTTCAACGACTTTTTCCGCTTTGCCGACGATTTCGGCAAGACGGTGGCGAACGCAGCCGAGATTCAACTCTCGGCATCTAACACGCTGCCAATACAGACAAAGAGGTTCAACACCGTAAGCTCCGCTCCCCTGTTGTAGGGGAGCGGAGCTTTGCATTATTGCATAATTGCTTGATAACAAGGGAATTACAGGAGATTTTGCACGCCTCTCTCTCTGCTCCCCGGGTCGGGCATATCGTCTGGTTCGCACTCCGAACGGCGTCGAGAAACTTCCTTGACGTGCACCCTTTTTATGGTGTAGATTGCAACCTTCCTGTTGCAGTGAATATCTTGCAGTGAATATCGACTTGTAGTGAATTTCGACCGAATGGCTGTTCGAAGCCTTTGGGCAACGGCTCCGACGCGATCGATTCCCGATCAATGAGAAAAGAGAGTTACCGAGGAGGATAGGGATATGTCGAGGGATAATAAAATGGGATTTTTCGCCGGTGTGGCTATGGTCGCACTCGTATTTGGCTCAGCACCTGTCTCAGCAGACGGCCATCTGATTGGTGCGGTCGACAACACCGCGCCGATCGTGCCCGGTAACTTTTTTGTCGAAGTTGATTTGGCTGGGCCGAGTGTTACTGCGACATGGGATCTGTCGACATCCGATGTGCCCGGCGCAACTTCTACGGGGAATAACGCCGACGCCGGTGGCGCGAACATAGTCGCCAGCAACGATGTCACCGAGTACATCATCACCCGCAGCGAGGCGGGTGGCGAGACGGTTGAGATCCGTGTCCCTGCAGGCGTGGCAGAGTATGTCGATGAGGACGTTGTCACGGGAGTGGTCTACGACTACGTCCTCACGGTGACCGACGGGACGAACAGCGTCTCCACCGGGGCATTGAGCGTCACCCTCGGTGAACCGCCGAGTGCGGTACTTGGGAATTTTACTAGTC
Source organism: Candidatus Latescibacterota bacterium (assembly GCA_965248265.1). Classification (GTDB taxonomy): domain Bacteria; phylum Latescibacterota; class UBA2968; order UBA8231; family UBA8231; genus CBDFJF01. The sequence continues at coordinate 2,249,188 of CBDFJF010000001.1, read as the reverse complement.
CCATCGCGCTTGGCACCGTGCCCCTGGGAGAGGTCGCATCTCAGTTCATATCCTTGTCGAACGCCGCAGATGCCTTGAACGATCTGACCTTCGGATTTGTCGCGGATGAGGGTTTTTTCGCGGAAGCGGACGTCGCGTCCCCTCTTGCGCCAGGCGCCTCCGCTCAGATCGAGGTGGGTTTCGATCCGGCCTTGGTCGGCAATATCAATGATGATTACGCCGGCAACGTCATCATCGAGACGAACGATCCGGACAATCGCGAATTCGTCATCGCCATGACGGCGACGATCGCGGGTGGCACCGACGTGGCGAAAATCGACGTGCGGAAAACGCTCGCCTTTGGCGGGATAGAGGTCGGCGAGTCGAGCGAAAAATCATTGAAGATCACCAACGATGGTGGGGAAACTCTCAACATCGCTGATGTCATATCCTCAGATGCAGTCTTCGTTGTGGGAGACGTGCCATCAGTGGTCGAACCCGATGAGGAGGTAGAAGTCCTGGTAACTTTCACGCCAGTTGACAACATCTTCTACGAGGCCGCCATCACGATCATATCCGACGATCCGACGAGCCCGTCGAAAGAGGTTACCGCCAAGGGCCTCGGAAGGCTGCAGGGTCAGGGAGTGAAGCCGGTGACGCGGAAGATCGTCAAGGCGAAGTCGATAATCGATGCTGTATTGGATTTCACAGACGAGGCCGCCGTCGAAGAGTTCAAGACCAAGTTCATCGACAAGATTCTGGCGGCCATAGAGAGGAAACTGGGTAGCCTGCCTCCAGGTTTTGCCATCCTTATTATCAGTGTTACCGAGGGCAGCGTGGTCGTCGATTACGAAATCGTGGAACCCGTGCCTGACGACCCGACGCAGGAGCCCGAGATCACTGCAGAGGAAGGTCTGGCCGCCTTGATAGAGGCAGTCGAAGATCCAGGAGACGACGTCTTCGAGGAACTCGGGACCAGCTTGTCGATCGCGGACGAGACGGAAATCATCAGTCTGCAGCCGACGGATCCCGACGGAATCGACATCGTCGGCTGGTTTTCCCGCGCAGGCACCCGCGTTGATTTCGACGACTTCTTCATCTTTGCCGATGGCTTCGGAAGTACCGTCGACAGCGATGCGCTCGATATCCTGGACATTGCCGGGCCGAGTCAGGGCCCTCCGGATGGCGTGATCAATTTTGAGGACTTCTTCCGGTTCGCCGATGACTTCGGCAAGACGGTGGCGAACGCAGCCGAGATTCAGGACGTGCTCGGACTGTGAACGACAGAGATCGGTAAACACGAGTACACCCGAGGCTCCGCTCCTTGATAGGGAGCGGAGCTCTCGAGCTTCAAATGCCCAAACTTCTTGACAAACCAGGGGTTTCTGCATAGTTTGTGCCTTACCTGCAAGACGAGTTCTGCTTCTGGTACTAACTGCACCCCTTGTAATAACTACACCCCGGTTTTTCCCAAGTTCATCCAGGCTTTACCTCTACCTATTGATTATTACACAACGACACCGAGTTTCAGCCTAACAGCATAGCCTTCCGTACGGTCGGCCCAGCGCCGAGTCCGTCCTTCTTTTTGCACACAATCGAGAGGAATCCTCACCGACGACAGATGTTCGTCCCGTGAGGTGACGTCACTCAATCTCCGCATAGCAGAATCGAGCTTCACCCCACCTGAAAGGCTCCAAACCAGATGACGACAGAGAGCAAACCGGCCTCCCCCGAACGCAAACCGGCCTCCCCCGAACGCAAACCGGCAGCCTCCGAACGCAAGCCGGCCCCTGAGCGCGGTGGCGGGAACAACAGGAATTCAGATCGCGGCAAGGGCTCCGACCGTCCCCGGTCCAATTCAGATCGCGGCAACAAGGGAGGCGGTGGCGGGGATCGCCACAATAAGCTGAACATCGTCGAACTCCAGAATATGAACATTCTGGATCAGCACGAGCTGGCGCAGCAGCTGAATGTTCCCGACTTCCACGCGCTTCGCAAACAGGAGCTCATATTCGGTATCCTGAAGGCCCAGACCGAGCGCAGCGGCCTGCTGTTTGCTCAGGGAGTCCTGGAAGTTCTCGATGAAGGCTTCGGTTTTCTGAGGTCGCCCAGCTACAACTATCTACCGGGGCCCGATGACATCTATGTGTCCCACTCGCAGATCAAACGGTTCAGCCTGCGCACCGGTGACACCATCTCGGGCCAGATTCGGCCGCCAAAGAATGACGAGAAGTACTTCGCTCTGCTTAGAGTAGAAGCGATAAATTTCGAGGATCCAGAGGTCACGAAGAGCAAGACCATCTTCGAAAACCTGACTGCCCTGCATCCACGAGAGCGTCTGGGCCTCGAGCACGACGCCGGCAACATGACCACACGCATCCTCGACCTGCTGTCGCCGATCGGCAAGGGTCAGCGTGGTTTGATCGTGGCTCCCCCCTTTACCGGAAAGACGGTGCTGCTGCAAAACATCGCCAATGCGATTGCCCTGAATCATCCTGAGGTCGTTCTCATGGTCCTGCTCATCGACGAACGGCCGGAAGAGGTGACGGACATGGTGCGCTCCGTCAAAGGCGAGGTCGTGAGCTCCACCTTCGACGAACCGGCAACCAGGCACGTCCAGGTGGCCGAAATGGTTATCGAGAAGGCGCGGCGTCTCACGGAGCACAAGAGAGACGTCGTCATCCTCCTCGACAGCATGACGAGGCTGGCGCGCGCCTACAATACGGTAACACCTCACAGCGGCCGCATCTTGACCGGTGGAGTCGATTCGACGGCGTTGCAGTTTCCGCGGCGGTTCTTCGCGGCAGCGCGCAAAGTGGAAGAGGGTGGCAGCCTGACCATCATCGCCACGGCCCTGGTGGATACGGGTAGCCGCATGGACGAGGTCATCTTCGAGGAATTCAAGGGCACGGGTAACATGCAGGTGACCCTGGATCGCAAGCTCAGCAACCGGCGCACCTGGCCGGCCGTGGACGTGACCTCGACGAGCACGCGTAAGGAAGAGCTGCTGATGACAGAGCTGGAGTTGAGTCGATCGCATATTCTCAGACGCATCCTGAATCAGATGGGCGTGACGGAAGGCATGGAGTTTCTGCTGGAGCGGATGCAGGGAACGAAATCGAATGAGGAGTTTCTCAAGTCGATGAATGAGTGAGGGAATGGGACCCCGCCGCGAGCCCCATTTTACAATCGACCTTTCTGCCCCTATTTTTAACTATTCGCATCACGAGCCACGACCAGAGAGCCAGCAATGAAAAAGGACACCCATCCGGATTACAAGCCGGTTATCTTCCACGACATCAGCACCGACTACCAGGTGCTGACCCGCTCTACGATGTCGTCGGAAGAGACGATCGAATGGGAGGACGGCAACACCTACCCGCTGGTTCGCGTGGAAATCAGCTCTGCCTCCCACCCGTTTTATACCGGTAAGCGCCAGAACATCGCTGATCGCGGTGGCCGCATCGAACAGTTCCGCCGGCGCTACGGTGGTGAGGATGACGGGAACCGGGTCGCGGAGGCCGCTGAGGCCGAGGCAGAAGGGGCAACCGCAGAGACGCAGCAGGCAGACAGTTAGCGTCAACGAACGATCGAGGTGATGGGACACGGCCTTTTTGGCCGCCTGTTCCGTCACCTTTTTTTTGCTTGCATGGCTGTAAATGAAAGGGACTATGGAAGACAACGCAGAGGTGGAGGAACGATTGACGCACGATCTGCCCGTTGGCGGTCAGGCTGTGATCGAGGGTGTCATGATGCGGGCGCAGGGAAAGATCGTCACTGCCGTGCGCTCCGGAGACGACATCGTCGTCAAGTCGGATGACCACGTGGCGTGGGCAGAGCGTCTCAACTGTCTTCGCATTCCGGTTCTGCGTGGCGCCGTCGCCTTTTTCGAGATGCTGGTGATCGGCTTGAAGTCGCTCAATTTTTCCGCTGACATGGCCATGGCCAATGAAGGTAGATCGGACGAGCTCGAGGAGCGCCAGAGCCAACCAAAATGGCAGGCGACTATCATACTGACAGCGACGATCATTTTCTCGCTGGCCGTCGGGATCGGCGTGTTCTTCTTCCTGCCGCTGCTGGCGGCACAGGCCACCGGGGCCCAGCGCGACGCCTTCCTGTTCAACCTGATCGCCGGCGGCATTCGAGCGACGCTCCTGATCGGTTACATGTGGCTGATCAGTCGTTGGAGTGAAATTCGCAGGGTTTTCGAGTACCACGGAGCCGAACACAAGAGCATATTCACTTTCGAGGCAGGGGTCGATCTGACGGTTGAAGAGGCGCGGAGTTTCGGACGGTTGCACCCCCGTTGTGGCACCAGCTTCCTGCTCATCGTCGTCCTGCTGTCCATCTTCCTGTTCGCGATCGCCGATTCGGTGTTCGCCGATTTCGTCGCGCGCCAGCAGACCCTGTTGGAACGCTTTGCCACGCATGTCAGTGTCCTGCCCCTGGTTTCCGGCTTGAGCTTCGAGCTGTTGAAGCTGTCCGGGCGCAAACGAAACCATCCGTTGACCCGTCTGCTGATCGCTCCGGGGCTGTGGTTGCAGCGCATCACGACGCGGGAACCATCCGATGATCAGTTGCAGGTCGCCCTCGTCGCTTTGCTGCACGCTCTAGGCAAGCCCTCTCCGATAGGCTACTCGCTGTACGACGAGACGGGTGGAGGATTGGAGTCGATGACTGCCGTGCCGGCAAACGGCGGTGGTGGTGGAGGTGGGGGAGGATGATCGACAAACTGGCCGAGATCGAGAAGCGTTTCGAAGCCCTCAACCAGCAGATGGCAGATCCTGATATAGCCAAGAATCCGTCGGAGTATCAGAAGCTGGCACGCGAATCCGGGGACCTTCGAGAGCTCGTTGAAATGGCAGTCCAGTACCGCGAACACGTGAGCGGTATCGAAGAAGCGAAACAGATCATCGCCGCCGCCGACGGTGGTGGACAGGTCGATGACGAGGAGTTCCTCGAACTGGCGCGCACGGAGCTGGAGCAGCTCACGGCGGGCTTGGAACAACTGGAGTCGCGTGTTCGTGTCGCCCTGCTGCCGAAGGATCCGAACGATCGGCGCAACGCCATCGTCGAAATCCGCGCTGGTGCGGGTGGCGATGAGGCAGGTCTGTTCGCGGCGGACCTCTACCGGATGTATAACCGCTTCGTCGAGCGCCAGCAGTGGAAGCTGGAGCCGTTGTCCTCGAGCACCAATCCGTCCGGAGGCTTCAAGGAAGTCATCTTCATGGTCAGCGGGGCTTCGGCCTACGGTCGTCTGAAGTTCGAGAGTGGCGTCCACCGGGTGCAGCGGGTTCCCAAGACGGAAGCCAGCGGCCGCATCCATACTTCAGCTTCTTCGGTTGCCGTGTTGCCGGAGGCCGAAGACGTGGAAATCGACATCGACGCCGAGGATCTGCAGATCGATGTCTATCGCTCCAGCGGGCCGGGTGGTCAGAGCGTCAACACCACGGACTCGGCCGTGCGCATCACGCACAAGCCGACCGGAGTCGTGGTCTCCTGCCAGGACGAGAAATCCCAGCTCAAGAACAAGAACAAAGCCATGAAGGTGCTGCGCGCGCGTTTGCTGGACGCCCACCGAGCCGAGCAGGATGCCAAACTTTCGCAGGAGCGCCGGGAGCAAATCGGCAGCGGCGACCGCAGTGCGAAGATCCGCACCTACAACTATCCGCAGGGACGAGTAACCGACCATCGCGTGAACCTCAGCCTGTACCGACTCGAAGACGTGCTGGATGGGGATATCGATGAATTCGTCGACAAGCTGACGCAGGTGGCCGAAGATGCCGCGCTGGCCGAGGCCAACTAAGTGTCGACCAGGCGCCCTCATTGTACAAGCCTACTCCCGTGACGGGGCACTAGGACGAGCGCCGTTGGACCGAACGCCGGATACCCGCGACCGCAGCTGGAAACTGCTCGATCTCCTGAATGAGGCGAGCAGTTTTTTTGCATCCAAAGAAATGGAAGCTGCCCGCCTGCAATCGGAACTGTTGCTGGCAGCAGCACTCGACCTGAACAGACTCGAACTTTACCTGCAGTTTGAGAAGACCCTGACACGCCAGGAAGTGGAAGTCTTTCGCGGGTTTGTGCGCGAGCGCTTGAAGGGCAGTCCGATTCAGTACGTGACCGGCACGGCTGCGTTCAGAAATCTTGAGCTGTCAGTCGGTAGCGGGGTACTGATTCCACGACCTGAAACCGAGATCGTCGTTGAGGTGGCGCTGCAGCTGCTGGCCGCTCAGGACGGGGAGCGGATTCTGGATCTCGGCTGCGGCTCGGGGGCGATCGCCATCGCCATGTGCAGCGAGCGAGCCACGGTCCGGGCTATTGCCAGTGACATCGATCGAGTGGCGCTCAGCATCACCTCCGAGAATGCGCAACGGCATGGAGTCACGGACAGGATAGCCCTGGTCTGCGGCGATCTGCTGGAGTCGTTTGCCGGCGGGTCAGCCCAGCTGGATGCCATTATCTCGAATCCGCCCTACATAGCCACAGCCGAGATTCAGGCACTGCAACCTGAGGTGCGTGACTTCGAACCCCACCGTGCACTGGATGGTGGCGCTGACGGACTCGAGTTCTATCGCCGGATAGCAGACGCGGCCGCGGATCTGCTGGTTCAAGGTGGCGCGATGGTACTCGAGGTTGGTGACGGCCAGTCCCCGGCCGTCATAGAATTACTGGAAGAGTCGGATGCCTACGATCAAATAGAGGCTCGGTGTGATTTATCCGGTACCGAGCGGGTGGTTTGCTGCCGCAGGCGGTGAGATCGTGTATCTGCATGAGTATGGGCTGTTTCCCTGAAGACACATCGCTGGCGCCGTACTATCACATGAAGTCGCCTGGAAGACTCTGGGCGGCACCGTACGCTTTTTCTATTACCTCCTTCCTGAACAGCAAGTTACAAGCTACTTCGGGGTCCTGAGTCGGTCCGGCACGAAGGTTGTTTACTGGTGGATATACGACGGACAGCCTGGGACGGTGTCGGGGACGGGCTTCAGACGACCCTGAGGGGCTTCGCGCTTCTAAAATGCTTGACAGACTGCACATACGTATACTATCTTTTTGTGCAGTTACAGCAGCGCGACAATATGGAGGGCCACCCCGACCCGTCCAGCTGCCCGTATCCCGTCCTGGAGGTCAACATGCCAACTTCGGGGGCGGGATACGGAGATCCCCTCGCTCAGGTGGCAAAGAGAAGAAAAAGGAGAGAACATGGTATCGTCGAAAGTCGACTCTCGGACCGTCAAGGCCAATTTCGGCACAAGCACAAACGGTTCAGGCGGCTCAAGTAAAGAAGACAGAGAGAAAGCGGTCGATCAGGCCCTATCTCAAGTAGAAAAGCAGTTTGGCAAAGGCGCGATCATGCGTCTCGGCGAGTCTCATGTAGTCGAGATCGATGCCATCTCAACGGGCTGCCTGTCGATGGATATCGCGTTGGGCATCGGCGGCGTGCCGCGTGGCCGGATCATCGAGATGTTCGGGCCGGAATCAGCAGGCAAGACGATGTGCGCTCTGAACATGGTTGCCCAGGCTCAGAAAAACGGGGGTATCGCAGCCTTCGTCGATGCCGAACATGCGCTCGACGTCGGCTTCGCCCGCAAGCAGGGGGTCGATGTCGAGAATCTTCTTGTGGCCCAACCTGACTGCGGGGAGGAAGCGCTGGAGATCACCGACACGCTGGTGCGCAGTGCGGCACTCGACATCATCGTCGTCGACTCCGTGGCTGCCCTGGTTCCGCGAGCGGAGCTGGAGGGCGAAATGGGAGACGCGCAAATGGGCCTTCAGGCCCGTCTCATGTCACAGGCCATGCGCAAATTGACCGGGTCTATCCAGAAGTCTCGCACCACGGTCATTTTCATCAACCAGTTGCGTATGAAGATCGGAGTCATGTTCGGCAATCCCGAGACGACTACGGGTGGCAGGGCGTTGTGCTTTTATGCCTCGGTGAGAATGGATATTCGCAGCATCGGCAACATCAAGGATGGAGACGAAGTGATCGGTCGCCGAACCAGGGTGAAGGTGGTCAAGAACAAGGTCGCTCCACCCTTCAAAGAGGCTGAGTTCGACGTTCTGTTCAGAGGGGACGATGTCGGCATTTCAAAGGAGGGCGATCTTCTCGATCTGGGAGTAAACAACAGAGTCATCGAGAAAAGCGGCACCTGGTTCTCCTATGGCGACGAGCGCATCGGGCAGGGCCGAGAGAACGCGCGAATCTATCTGAAGGAGAATCAGGATACGGCAAAACGCATCGAGAGTGAAATACGCAAAGCCCTGGACATTCCCCTGAAAGGGCAGGCTGCGGATGCTGATGCCGGCTCTGATTCAAAGAAGCAGGGGGAGTCCGTAAAGGCTGAATCAGAGACCAGCGCAAAACCCACCACGATCGCTTCCAGCAAGGCAACGACGGATAAAAAGGGAAAGGCCGCGGCCTAATACCTCCTCAAGATTCCTCCCAGTCCTTCCTGCTCCAGGGGGACGTCAAGGGCTGCCTCGGTCGGTGTCAGGCGGATCTCCAACACCGTATCGAGGTGGCCTCTTTTTTTTCCCGCCAGCAGTCCTCCTCGTTAGATTATACCTCCTAGACAGATCGAGTTTCCGCGCGGCCCGAGACGTTGACTGGTAAAACAGCTCGGCTCGAACTAAGGGTTGGTGGTGAGGCATGAACGTGACATCGATGATTGAATCGGCTGCCATTCAGCATCGAGTCCAGGAACTCGCGACGCAGATCGCCGCAGATTACGCCGAGAGATCCCTGGTCATGGTGGGGATACTCACCGGGGCTGCCAGATTCATGATGGATCTGATGACGGCCCTTCCGGAAGCCGTCTCGGATCGCGTTGACTACGACTTCATCGGGGCAGCAAGCTATGAATGATGGCCACGAATCGACGGGGCAGGTGGATATAACACTGGAAACGGCGGTGGAGCTTCGTGGGCGACACGTGCTGGTAGTGGACGGAATCGTGGATACGGGTTTGACCCTGCAGCGAGTGCTGCGACACCTGGAGGATCAATCACCACAGTCCGTCAAGACCTGCGTGCTGCTGGACAAGCCGTCCCGGCGGCGGCACGCGATCGGGGTCGATTACACCGGTTTTGAAATCGAGGACGTTTTCGTCGTGGGCTATGGACTCGATGCTGACCAATGCGGTCGATCGCTTCGCTATATTGGTGTCGCTGACGAGGATCTCGCTGACGCGAATCTCGTTGACGAGGATGGGGGAATATCGACTGGAGACGGATGAGCTTTGTGAGCCGCATCCGCCGATGGTTCCAGCACACAGCGGTGAGCATGGAAGGAACGTGATGGCCAAGAAGGTTCTGGTTACGGGTGTCTATGGACTGATCGGGGGTGCCGCCTACCGCGAGCTTGGGGCTCGGAGTGAGTACGAGGTGTACGCCCTTGCCAGAAGGCAGGTTCCGTCGGAGCGTGCGCCACAGGCATTGCAGTTGGATATCCCTTCTGAGCGTCTGGTGCTGGCTGACCTGTCAGATCTCGCGGCCGTCGAGAAAGCCGTGCAGGGAATGGATGTCGTCGTTCAGATGGCAGCCGACCCGAGGCCCGAAGCGTCCTGGGAGAGCTTACTGAACAGCAACATCATCGGCGTCCGCAACGTCTTCGAGGCGTCCGTGAGAGCGGGCGTGCCGCGGGTCGTGTACGCGAGTTCGATCATGGTTTCGTGGGGATACCAACTCGATGAGCCATACAAGGCCCTGTCAGAGGGGCGTTTCGAGGAGCTGAAAGGGGAGGAGATTCACACCGTGACCCATGAGTGGCCGCACCGGCCAACGGGTCTTTATCCGGCCACGAAAATCTGGGGTGAGGCACTGGCTCGCTACGCATCGGATGTGCATGGCATGTCCGTCATCTGCCTGCGCATTGGATGGGTCAACGCCGAAGACACTCCCCAAAAGCCGGAAAGCGGGGCTGTCTGGTGCAGTCAAAGGGACGTGGTACAACTCATCGAGCGTTCGATCGAAGCGCCCGCGGACATGCGGTTTGATATTTTCTACGGAGTATCCAATAACCGTTGGCGTTGGGTCGATCTGGAACATGCGCGGCTTGCGCTGGGGTATATCCCAAGGGACAGCGCTGAAGAGGTCCTCATGCGCGAGGGCCAAGGCTAGTAGCGCAAACGAAAGGGCCAAGCGTCCGTTGGACGCTCAGCCCCTTTTTTCTCATTTGTCAGAACCGGGGTAGTGGAATCCGTGGCCCTGAGTTTAGTTCACGCTGACGCTGATCTGCTTCGGCTTGGCAGTCTCAGGTTTGGGTAGCGAGACCTTCAGGATGCCCTCGCTGTAGGAAGCCGAGATACTGTCCGCGTCCACCGCGGGTAGCCTGAAGGAGCGCACGAACCGTCCGTAGGAGCGCTCCACTCTGTGAGTCCTTCCCTCTCCGGACTCACTCTCCTTCTTCTTTTCGCCTTCAATCGTCAGGACGTTGTCCTCGACTGTTACTTTTACGTCCTCTGATTTTACTCCGGGTAGTTCGGCGGTGACGACGATGGAGTCATCACCTTCCGCAACATCGACGGACGGAGACCAGGTTGGCTCCGTGCCGTCGCCGGTCGGGACGCCACCCCAAAAGTGGTCGAAGAGCCGGTCGACCTCGCGGCCGAAACCGAAGGATCTGCTGGGTTGCCATCGAACGAGTGCCATTGTCATTTCTCCTTGATGATGGTTGACGAGTTTTTAGCAATCGCTCAGTGACATTGCAAAGGCTGTGCCAACGCGGATTCTCTGACTGGCGGCAATGGAATTCCGCCGCCGGCTGCCAGTATGGCTCAGCTGGGGCATAAACGGTGCGAGGTCGGCACGTCTGAATGCGAATCTGACACTGCTCCAGTGGGAGAGGAGCAGGAGCGTCAACATGCGGCGCTGTTGCGCAAGTCCGCGAAGCTACCGTGTCGAGGTCGCTCTATTCCCCTTCTTCGACGGCTCCCGCTTCTTCAATGGGACCTGCGCGCGTGGGCCGGATCAGCTTGCCGCGGGCGGCGTCGCGAACCTGCTGGCGCTGTTCGGCTTCTCCCTTTTTTGATTGAAGCTCCTGCTTCAGGCGGCTGATCTTGCCCTGGACCTTCGTCTTCTTCAATTCAAGCTTCTTTTGGTTGGCGGCGCCGATGTTCTTCTTGGAACGGGCGACCTTGAGTTCGTTCAGAATCCTGCTCTTCTCCGAGTCGACATTGGCAATGCCACGTTTCATACGCTCGACGATTCCGTGGGTGGCCACCTTCGCGACTACGACCGCGACGATCATGACCAACGCGCCTATGGTTGCGACGATTTCCAATGCCTTGAATCCGCTTGAGGGGAGAGGGGGAGTGCGATCTTCGCACTTACACGCCGTCAATGTACTGTGTTCGATACACGCCGCAAGCTTTGAGCTGGGAGTCCTGAGCGGCGCTACAAGTCGGTGTCAAAAACGGGCCCGAGGTCTGTGATCCTCCCGCACGTCGCTTGCTGTGCCATATTGGCAGTCGAACTGGGTAAAGGGTGTCACTATTGGCTGTATAAGACTGCGGCCGAGTGCACTGTAGCTCATCGTGAATCCCGTAAGCGTGGTATAAACAATAAGTAAAGGATCATCATGAGAAAGTGGCACGGCAATTGCGAATTTCAGCGACATAACTCGTAGGGGCAATCGAAAATAGATGGTCGCAGTCCTGACTATTCCAACATGCGCTTTAAAGGAGACGGAGAATGAGCGGCGCGATATTGGAGCACACTCTACTACATTCTTATCGGAACAGCATCGAAAAGTATGAGCCGCTTACCAAGAGACGTGAGGCTGAACTGGCGGCTCGGATCCGCAGTGGCGACAATGAGGCGCGCAATGAACTGATTCAAGCGAATCTGAAATTCGTCGTGTCCGTGGCCAGAAAATACGTGGGTCGCGGTCTTTCTCTCCCTGAATTGGTGTCGGAGGGCAACGAAGGGCTGTTCAAGGCGGCCGAACGTTTCGACGAAAATCGAGGATACAAGTTCATCACCTACGCCGTTTGGTGGATCAGGCAGGCGATCCACAACGCCTTGCGGCGACGGCGACGTGTAACTGGTTTTTCGGCGAAGCAATGGGAGGATTTCAAGAAGATCCGCAACAAAGCTGACGAACAGGCGGAACTGCCTACGCAAGGCTCGACGTTTGAGTCTGTGTCTGAAGAGCTGGGTTTCACTCCGGACAGGGCCGCGCATGCACTTGGCGCGTCCCGGCCGGAGGTCTCCTTGGATGCCCCTGTGGATGAACGCAGCAGCGACGTCAGCTGGGTCTCCATGCTCGCGTCCACGGATGACGTGGACGCCGACTACGATCGAAAGGCCATGATGGATGAGGTTCACGGCTCTCTGCGAACGCTCGATGAACGCGAAGCCCGCATCCTTCGGCTCCATTACGGGCTCGAAGGTGACAGGCCAATGAATCTGGAGAAGATCGGTGTCCTCCTCGGGGTGACCAGGGAAAGAACCAGACAGATTCGCAACACAGCGCTGGAGAAAATACGGACGGCCTGTGGAGATTCCCTCAGTGAGTTTTGCGAAAACTAACTGGTTAGGTTGACGAAATTGCAGTAGCTATAACAACTGCTGCGCAATCTCTTCGGCGAATCCAATAAGCAACTCGTCCGCGCCGCGGCCACCGATGAGGGACAACCCTACCGGGAGTCCGTTGACCTCGGCCAGGGGCAGGCTGATCTGGGGCGAGCCTGTGGTGCCGGCGATGCAGGTGAGAGCGAGTATGCGCTCTCGGCAAGTCCGTCGCTCACCCAGGCTCTGGCCCATTTCAGGTGCCGGGGCGGGACAGGTTGGCAGGCAAAGGACTGCGCCGTCCGTGAGTACCTCGCTCATGCGGGTGAGAATTGCGTGGCGCGCTGTTTCTGCTTTGTGGACATCGGCATCGCTCCAAGCCATGGCGCCGGTGTATCGCTGGGCTACTTCAAATCCGAATCGCGGGTTGACGCGATCTATCCATTCCTGCACGGACGCCAGTGACTGTCGTCCAGCCAGCACGCCTTGCTGCCAGGGCCAGTCGGCGGTTCCCGACGGTGAGAGTCGTACGTGCGTGGGGTTCGCGACCATTCCAGCCACGGTGTCGGCCAACGGCCGCAACACGCTTGCGACCTCATCGTCCACTGCTTCGAAAGCGTCATCGGCGATGACGACGCGTTCGGGGCGAAATGGGGCACCGATGCTGGTCTGCAGCAGGATTTCTCCAACGCGTGAAAACAAGGCGGCATCACGGGCGAACCAGCCTACCGTATCGTAGTCGGGGGCACTGATCAGCACACCATCCAGCGAGATGCGTCCGTGCGTCGGGCGCATGCCGAAGAGTCCGCAAAAGCTGGCCGGTACCCGCACCGATCCTCCAGTGTCCGAGCCCAGGGCGAAGTCGACCAGGCCGCCGGCGACGGCCGCGGCAGACCCACTGGAGGAGCCGCCCGGGACACGTCCGGGGGCACGCGGATTGACCGGCGTTCCGTAGTGGGCGTTTTCTCCAAACAGTCCGCGAGTGAGCTCGTCCGTGTGGGTCTTGCCGACCATGGTCGCGCCGGCATTGACGAGGACCTGCACCGCCCATGCTGTGTGCTCGGCTCTGTCGTGGGTTGCTTTCCAATCTGGATTGCCGCCGCCAGTTAAGTGGCCGGCCACATCGAAAATGTCCTTGGCAGCGAAGCGGAGACCACTCAGCGGGCCTGATGCGGCGCCTGGGAGATAGGCGTCTGAATCCGTGCAGAAGGCGTTGAGATGATCATCGCTGTTCATGCGGCATCCAATGATTGGCAACGGGTGGCGACCTTCTGCATGTCAAGCAGCCGTGCATCAATAATAAACAATCAGCCGGGCGTCGGAGCCCACGTCTATATCGAAACAGCCGGCGGCTATATGGCGCCGAACCAGAGGGGACGTATCTTGCTTCCAGGCCTGACGTCACCACTTGCGTCCCCGGGAACTGCCTGGGGTTCGCGTGAGGGTACTCGGGATACTGACGACTCAGAAATTGATACCGGATCACCTACAGTCCGTTCCAGCACACCGGGTGGCGATCGTGGTTCTGGGCGACTTGGGCCGCAGCCCGCGAATGCAGTACCACGCCCGATCTCTGGCCGATGCCGGGGCGGCGGTCGACCTCGTAGGTTATGCGGAAACCGACTTGTTTGATGCAGTTGAGAATCATCCCATGATCAGGGTCCACGCGCTCCGTCGGACCTCGGCCAGTGACTTCATGCGTAGGAACCGACTGCTGTTCGTCATGCACTCAGTTGTAAGAGTACTGCAGGATACGATCCAACTTACGCGGGCCCTGCTGTTCGGCCTCAGAAGTCCCGATACTGTGTTCGTGCAGAATCCACCATCAATACCGACTCTGCTGGTAGCATTCGTTGTCGCGCGTCTGCGCTCGGCCAGGTACGTCATCGATTGGCACAATTACGGTTATTCGATGGTCGCCCTCCGGCTGGGACGGCGAAGCCCGCTGGTATTCCTCCACCAATGGTTGGAACGAACATGCGGCGGCAGGGCGGATCATCACCTGTGTGTTTCAGCCGCGATGCAAGCTCAACTGACCCAGCGGTGGGGGTTTGCCGATCCTGTTCTGCTCTATGATCGACCCGCGCAGGGATTCGAGCCAACCGCACCAGAGCCGGCCCGCGAGTTGCTCGGGCGGCTTCGTCAGGAGCTCGAATTGCCGATAACGCCACGGCCACCGGTGTGGATCGTCTGTCCAACGAGTTGGACCTATGATGAAGAGGTCTCGTTACTGTTGGAAATAGCAGCACAAGAATATGACCAGGCGATGCCCGATTTCGTGATTCTAATCACGGGAAAGGGTCCTGGGCAGATGGCTTTCGAACGTGAGGCCATGCGACTGCCTCCGTCACGGGTCCATCTGCGCACGCTGTGGTTGCCGTACCGCGAGTACCAACGCTTGCTTGGAGCTGTGCATCTGGGCTTATGCCTCCACCGGTCGTCGTCCAAGGTAGACCTGCCGATGAAAATCATGGACATGTTTGGCGCCGGATTACCCGTGTCCGCCTTGAACTACGGACCGTGTCTGGCAGAGCAGGTCCAACATCGAGTGAACGGACTGGTTTTCGATGGTCCGGCCGAATTGAAAGAGCAGTTGCGCGAGTTGTTCAGTGGCTTCCCAACCGACACCCCGCTACTGGACGAGTTGCGCCTCGGAGTTGCCGGTTGCCGGCAACAAAGCTGGGATGAGAGTTGGCGGAAACACGCACGAGCAGGGTTGCTGGGGTATTGACAATGAGTGAAAGCACTCGTACCAGAAAAAAAGTGCTTGTCACTCAGCCGTCCCTGCAACCGCCTGGAGGCAGCAACGCGGTCGCCTCGTGGGTATTGCAGGCCCTGCGGGGTTGCTACGATGTCTCCCTGTTGACCACGAAGCCATGCGACTGTAACGCAGTCAACAGATTCTTCGGCACGTCATTGAAGCCTTCCGATTTCAGACTACACCTCACCAATACTGGCCTACATGCCCTGTTGGATGTGGCGCCCACACCACTGAGCTTGCTGCACATGTGCCTCTTCTTCCGAGCCACAAAAGCGCACCTGAAGACCCACCACTACGATGCGGTCATCAGTACCGCCAACGAGGTCGATTTCGGACAGCGAGGTATTCAGTACATTCACTTCCCGTGGGGTTACTTGCCGCGCCCCGAGGTGGATCTACGCTGGTATCACGCCCCCGCTGCACTGCTGGAAGGCTATAGGGCAACGTGCAAGTTGGCTATCGGTGGGTTCGATGTTGATGGCATGCGGAAAAACCTGTCGCTGGTGAATTCTGACTACATCGCCGGCAAGATGCACGAGGCGTACTGTGTTGATTCGACGACGTTGTATCCGCCAGTTCCAGGGTTCTTCCCCGAAGTGCCCTGGATAGAGCGCGACAATGGCTTCGTCTGCGTCGGCCGTATTTCCCCAGAAAAGGATCAGCTCAAGCTGATTGAAATCCTCGCTCAGGTGCGTGAGCGAGGACACGATATTAACTTTCACCTGGTCGGAACCCCCGATAGTAAACCCTATACACGTGCCGTTTTTGAACTGGCTGCACGCCATCAAACCTGGGTGAACATTCATATAGATTTGCCGCGCGGCGAACTCGTCGACCTGATGGCAAACAACAGATATGGAATTCACGGCATGGCAGGCGAGCACTTCGGAATTGTGGTGGCGGAGCTGCAGCGGGCCGGGTGCATCGTGTTCGTGCCAGACGAGGGGGGGCCCGTAGAGATCGTCGGTGGAGATGAACGGCTACTTTACGGAAATGTGCAACAGGCAGTTCACAGGATCGACCGGGTTCTTTCAGATTCAGAACTACAAATTTCTCTCAGCGAGTATGTGTTGAGCCGGAAGGAGTTGTTCTCGGCAGATCGGTTCGTGGATCAGCTGCGGACAGTCGTAAGGGATTTCTCGAGATAGTCCGATGCTCTTTCTTCCTCTTTGCTTGGGTTATGACTCAGGGGGTGTTTTGAGGCGTTCCAGGTTTGCGCCTAGGGCCAGGCGTAACGTGTCGAGGACTTCTGAAGCCAGGCTTGCCCGATGTCCGAGTCGCGACGTCTTGGCCACGACCAATTCTCCCTTGATGTCGGAAGTCGGCGAATAGATCGTGAGATTGGCGGACCAATGATCGCCACTGCCGGGTACAGGATCACTTGGCTCGGCATCATCCGTTCGGGTCCATCGCAATATCGTCATCTGTGCTGAGACCTCGTCAAGCAGATGCAGTTCGGCCCGGTCTAACCCGACCGCTGCCAACACTGGGTGACAGCAACGCCAGACACGCTCTGGGGTGTCTTCAACGTGCATTTCCAGCAGCGCCCTCTCCAGTGCGGATCTGGCACCGGCGTCAAACCCTCTGCTGAAAAGAGCAGCCATCGTCACTCCAGCAAACACGCGCACACAAACAAAGCCGATAATACACATTGCTCCAAGAACCAGGATGACCACCTCGCCTCGCTCAAATGTGATCAACAGGGCGCAAACACCGAATACAACACTGGCCAGGTAGAGAATGAGGACCGTGCGCTTGTGACTCAGGCCCATCGAGATCAGAGCGTAGTGGATGTGACGGCGGTCAGCCTCGGCGATAGGAACCCTGCGAAACCAGCGTCGGGCAATCACGAGACAAGTATCCAGGATCGGCAAACCGAGGGCGATAAGGGGAATGAAAAGTGAGACGGTCGTCGTGTTCTCGGTGCTTCTACCTGCCAGAATCGACAGGGCCCCGATCAGGAATCCGAGGAGCATGCTGCCCGAGTCACCAAGGAAAATGCGTGCAGGGTGGAAATTGTAGAGCAGGAAACCCAGGATAGCTCCAGCCAGACTGATCGACAGCACCATGCCGACCCGGTTTTCAAAAATGAGACTGACCAAAAACAGCGTAATCGACACCAGCAAACTCACACCGGCTGCCAGCCCGTCCAGTCCGTCAAGAAAATTCAGAGCGT
This sequence comes from Candidatus Latescibacterota bacterium, assembly GCA_965248265.1. GTDB lineage: Bacteria > Latescibacterota > UBA2968 > UBA8231 > UBA8231 > CBDFJF01. The sequence continues at coordinate 2,231,759 of CBDFJF010000001.1, read as the reverse complement.
TCATACAGCCCAAGAACCAAAACAGAGTGAGAGGATAGCTGATGACCCCTACTTCAATCACACCAACAAACGGTATACTGATCTCAGCGATCGCATAACCGGTGGCGAAGGCCGCAGTCGCTGCAACAGCCTGAAGCAGAAGCTTCCAGCGCATGCGCAAGCCGCGGACGTCGTCAAAAAATCCCAGTCCCAACCCGATGGTCGCTCCTGCCGTCAGACCCAGAAGTTCTATGGGAAGGTGCAGTAGCTGCTCGGAGATGAAATTCTTGTAGAAGAAGAACAGTGCTGCGACGGGCACAAAGAACGCGATGAAGATGCCTACGCCACCTACACACGGCACGGCGTTTTGGTGAAACTTTCGTACGTAGTCAGGTTTATCCACGAAGTCGAGACGGACGGCAACGCGGATAATCGACCGAGTAATGACAATTGACACGAAAAACGCGATTAGAAAGGCGACTATGCAGGTGGTCATGTGAGTCGGAGCGTCAACCCCTATGGGGAGCTACCACTAAGGTGTTGGAAAGGCGCAACGGTGGACGCCGGGCATGGAAGGAGAGAATCTATGCTGAAATCCGTAGAGCTGTCTATGCCACGTGGGGACACGCTTGAAGCTTTGGGGATTTCGCTTCAATCCGCCATGTTTGAGAGCACCGGTCACACTCCACCGTTTTCGAGGTAGCGCACGAAAGGTCTTACTCATGAAAAAGGCACTTGTCTGCGGCGCCGGTGGCTTCATTGGCCATCATCTCGTCCGGTTCCTGAAAGCTCGAGACTACTGGGTCAGAGGCGTAGACCTGAAAGAGCCGGAGTTCTCCGCGTCGAGTGCCGATGATTTCCAGCTGCTCGACCTGCGGGATCGCGGTAACTGCGAACGGGCGGTGGCGTTTGATGGCCGTGACGATTTTGACGAAGTCTACCAGCTCGCCGCCGACATGGGAGGGATGGGTTTCATCCATTCGGCCGAATGCGAGATCATGATCAACAGCGGGCTGGCCAACCTTCACATGGTGAGTGAAGCCTGCAACGCAGGAGTTGGTCGCTACTTCCTTTCTTCATCAGCCTGTGTGTATCGCGACCAGCAGCAGGGTGAATCGTACATCGCAGAGGAAGATGCGTATCCGGCCCTGCCCGACAATGAGTACGGCTGGGAGAAGCTGTACGCAGAACGTGTGGCTTTGGCGTTTTCGCGAAACCGAGGTTTGGATGTCCGTATCGCCCGTTTCCAGAATTGCTACGGGCCGGAAGGCACATGGCGAGGCGGGCGCGAGAAGGCACCTGCCGCCCTGTGTCGGAAGGTCGCGATGGCCAGCGATGGCGACGAGATCGAGGTGTGGGGAGATGGGAGCGCGCTGCGAGTATACACCTACGTCGCAGACATGTGCACTGGCATATACACACTGATGCAATCAGATGTTACTGAACCGACCAACATTGGCAGCACCGAGCTGACGACAGTCCAGGAACTGGTGGATACCGTGGCCGAGGTAGCCGGCAAGCAGATCGGCATCAAGTACGTCGAAGGGCCGGTCGGCGTACAGGCAAGGTATCACAAGGTCGACAAGATCATGTCGCAGGGATGGTCGGCGAAGTACACTGTGCGGGACGGAATCGGCGAGACCTATCCGTGGATCGAGGAGCAAGTGAGGAAGGTCTCCACCGAGCACCAATGAGGTGCCCCCGCCGCTGGCGCTTGGTCATCTGGTGCATGCAAACAGCATTCGCGAGTAGGAGTCCTCAAACGGAGGAACCGCATCTTGGTCAACGCCCAGGCGTTCGATGCGATGGAAGGAAGTGTTCCTTAAGAGCCAGTCATGAATGAAGTCCTCGTCCCATTGGGCAAGTGATTCGCGGTACCAAGTCTCGTGGTTCTGTCCCGTGTCGATGAACATAGCTTTCTCAGTGCTCAAGTCGACGAGTCGAATGAACTCCTCGGCTGAGATCGACTTCTTCCCAGTCGCAAAGACATGAATGACGCTGAAACACGACGTGACGGTGAACTGCTTTGAATTCGACCGGAGAAAGCTGATGCTATCCATGACGTGGACTCTCGCAGGGTCTAACCCGTACGCCATCGGACCAATCGAAGCCGAGACCGGGTCCATCTCCACCCCGCAGGCGTCGAATCCGAGCCTCAGCATTTGGCTGACGAACCAGCCGTAGCTCGATCCGACATCCAGATAGCTGCTGCCGGAGCTCGCCTGAATTCCCTCATCTCGAAGGAACTCGCGCATTTTCTCCAGGCGATCTGAGCAACGCCTTACTAACGGCCAGGTTTGAAGCTCAGGGGCGTCAATGGGTTGATACAGCTCGCGCCGCCCAGCCGTCCAAACTACGTCCAAAACGGTTGACTGGATTGGTGTCAAAACCTCGGAACGTACCGGGAGTACACTTGCTTCGGATGCGCCCCGTGCGCACTGGATTGCCAACCGGTGGTGGCCGTCAACAACCTGGTAGCAGTTTGAGAATCGCACGGGTTGTACGATTACCGGAGAACCGGGAGCTGAGCGTCCTGGTTGGGTCCCTGTTGCCGTGCCCGCAACACCTCTGAACCAAGCCACAAAGCGTCGTGCGACATCAACTATCTGGTCTTCTGAGCGAGCCTCGAAGTAGTTCCCGGCAATATCAATTGTCTTGCACGCAGACCGATAGTAGTCGGTCTTGTGAAACACGTCCCGCTGGAACAGATTCGCACCGTCTGCCACGTACTGTTCGAGCAATTTCACATGGGGCGAATGCGCAACTGGCGTCGAAGGGCGCATCGGATCGTCAACGTATCGCGAGTAGACTGCCGCTGGAATACCTGCCTCTTGGCCCATCAACAGTCGCTCAAGAGGTACCGAGCGGATCCGGCGTTGAAGCCTCCAATCGACCAGTCGCCTGCCCAGGCTCGTGCACTTTAGCAGCCCTACGCGAAGATGACGCAAAAACGACTTGATTCTCTCACCGCACATCGCTCTGAGGCCAGGACCATGCACTGCGCGTAAGCGAACGATCAGGCCCCAGCGCACGGTCTTGCGCTCGGCGGCGTCAAACCACGCCACTCCCCCTCCAGGCAGCCTACTCTGATCAGGTCCTTGATCCAAACCTCAGGAGGTGAGGACAGCCGTCGGATGCGGTACCACAACTCTGCGATGACGAGCCTGCAAAGGCGACCCCTGGGTCTCCCGAAAATCAACGGTCCCTTGCCGCAAGGCCGACGTCGCTCCTGTGTCTCCGCGCTGCCGCTGTGGTATCTCCGAATGTGTCTTGCGGTCTGTCTCTCTCGTGGTACGAAGTGTTGGAGTGTGGCGTCGGGGAGCCACTGTCCACTGTACCCGTCGCCAAGCATCCGGAGCATGACCGTCGTTTCTTCCCCGCTCAACATGCCCTTCCCAATGCGGCCAACATCCGGGTCATACAAGTACGATCGCTGAATTGCAGTCCGAACCGCGAAGTTCCCACCGAAGGGCAGGGCGGAAGGGGTGAGCTCGTGAGTTTCCACACCCAGATCGAGCGTACCGTACACACCCCCTACGTGTGGCAGAGCAGCCATGAGCCACTTCGGTGCCGCGCCTTCGAACTCCGGGACTATCGGTCCCCCGAAGAAGGAACTCTCACTGTACAGGCGGGCGGCCCGTTCGTACGCACGCAACCAGCCGTCGCCGACAAGGACATCGTCGTCAGTCCATACGATAAGATCTCCGCGCGCCGCCATCGCGGCAGCGTTGCGGGCGTTGGAGAGGCCCTGCCTGCGCTCCAGTATCCGGCGCACCGGCAGGTGCCGCTGATGTCGTGCGATCACAGCATCTGTGTCATCTGTACAGTTGTTGTTGACGACCAGTACTTCCCATTCTAGTCCAGTCGTCTCATCTTGCGCGATCCGTGCCAGAGTCCGATCAAGCAAGCTTGCCCGGTTCCAAGTACATATCGCAACGGTTAGTCGCATACGGTCACTGGCGCCATTTTCAATTCACGATCAGGCGCTTGGTCTTGTTCAGGGCCCTGATCATGAGTTTTGGTACTGGCAAATCTGCTATAGCCCACCATAGGTACTGAAAACGAATCCTCGCCTTGTATATGAAACGGCGAACATCAGCTAAATCGGTTCGCTTTTCATAGAAAGCATCGCCCCAGTACTGATAAGTAAAGACGGTATCTTTCCGGAAAAAGCCATATTGCAAAAGCAGATTGTCAATATCCCAGATCATGCCATTTCCTAAATAGACATTCTTCCTGTTTACTTCGGTGTAGATCCATTTGAACTGCTTTATGGAGTCTCCAAATCCGACCAGGGCTGGAAATTCCGCCCCTTGTATGTCCAAATTGAGGAAGTCTAGAGAGTCCAATAAATCCGGGTATTCCTTATCGAGCGAATCAATTCGTCTCACAACCACACTGACGGTCCTATCAACCACTATTTCCGGATACGATTTCCTGTGTGTACCCAGGTCCAGTAGCGAAGAAGCCTCGGTATTATTGGTCACGTTGAAGTCCATCGTCTTGCCGTTCACATCGAAGATTGCGTGGTTGAAAACTCTCTCCTCATCGAAGATTGATTCACTCTCGCAAATCTTGGCCTTCAGTTGATTCGCGAGATCAGGATCTGCTTCGATCCAAATAACTTTGGATGCTCCGCACTTCTTATACTCGTCTCGCTCCTCAGCCTTGTGGGCACCGATATGAAGCACTCCGAAGCTTTCAATACCATGTTTGGTACATAGCGATCTTAGACTAATTAGCATTGCACAAGAGAGAGGACGGGCAATGTAGGGAGTATTGCCTCAGGAGCACTCGTTGACGTGACACGCAGGACTATCACGCCCCAGCTTGTGAGAATTGATTCACAGTTCACACGGTCAATAGCAGTAGTCTATATCGCTTGGGGTGTGATGTCGAGGCAGGTTGAGGTTTGACCCCAGCTATCTAAGGAGCTTCTCTTTGGACGAGAACAATCAGGAACCCCGCAGTCGCAACGATGCGGCGCGTGCATTCACACTCCGGCGCCTCGGTAGAGCATGAGACGCGTGATCGTGGGAAACTGGGTGCGGAGGTTCGTGCCCCCGAGGCTCAAGAAGATCGTCACGACATGCCTGACGTTGCCGTGGGTCGGGCGCCTGGTCGGTCGGCTCTTCGGGGACCGGATTCCATTCTACGGATGTGCCATAGACGTTGGGCACGCGAGGATGTCTCCGGGGACGAAGGCTTCAATTTTCTTTCGCCTTTACGAGCGCGCTGAAGCGACTTTCGTGCGGCGCTACCTTCCTTCTGAGGCGAACGTGATCGAGCTCGGCGCCGGCATCGGAGTGATCACGACTCAGGTGTGTAGGAACGCGCGGAGAGTGATTAGCGTCGAGGCGGATCAGGACCTCTTCAGGCTACTCGAACGAACCGCCGCTGAAAATTGCGGAGGGCACGTGGACGTGGTGAACGCAGCGATTGCGTACGACCAAGTCATCGATCAGCGGGTGCGGTTTGTCAAGAATGCCTATCATCTGGGAGGTCGGCTGGCTTCGCCCGATCAGCCTGACAGTGATTCGGACGAGGTGCGGTGCGTTACCCTGAAGAGCTTGCTCGAGCGGTACGACTTCGGTGAGTTCTGTCTTGTATCGGACATCGAAGGCGCCGAGGCCGGGCTCTTTCTGGCGGACGAGGACAGTCTAGCGCTTTGCAGCTGGATGATCATCGAGTTGCACCCCACGACGTTCAGGGCAACCCGATACGATGTGCCGGCCCTCGGAGAGCTGATCAAGGCTCGTGGATTCACCGAGGTGGATCGTTACGGTGCTAACTTCGTGTTCGTGAAATCGAGATGACGAAAGCCGGCGAGTGGCGTGACCTCTTGTCTCAGGTGGTGATTGGATGGGGAGAACGCAGAGTTTTTCAGACTGGTTGAGAGAGGTCTGCTCAACGCCGACCGGCCTATTTTGCTGCTGGGGCCCACAAACAGTAAACCCCTTGCCTCGAGTGCAGCAGCTCCCACGAGGCCCGACCCATCCCGGCACGACGGCAGTGAGATGAGCCAGCCGCTCTTCACCATAATCACTGTATCGATGAACAGTGCTGACACGATCCGCGACACACTGGAATCCGTCCTCGATCAGGAATTCGATGACTATGAATACCTCGTCGTCGATGGTGATTCAGCCGACCAAACGGTAGAAATACTGAGACAACACGGACCCCGATTCGAGGGCAGAATGAAGTGGATCTCCGAGCCAGATCGAGGGGCGTATCACGCGATGAACAAGGGGATTGCCCTGGCATCGGGTGAGTGGATCCACATCCTCAACTCTGACGATCGCTACGCCGACGCGTCCGTGTTGTATCACGTGGCAAGAATCACGCGCCCCGGGTACGACTTGATCGCGACCGCGATCAGGATCGAGACGCCTGAGATCGGTGCAGGTCACACATGGGTGCCGAGGTACATTTCTGAGCAACGGCACTACAACTTCCCCCATCCGGGAACGTTCATCAGACGAGCGTTTTACGATCGAGTCGGGCTCTACAACGAGCGCTTTCGGATCATTTCCGATGCATTGTTTGGAATCCAACATTATCCCAAGGCACGATATCACCTCTCTGATGAAGTCACCGTTGTCATGAGAGCCGGAGGGATGTCCGATCGTCAGTCGTGGAGCAACATCATCGAGTCCTTCTTGGGTGATGTGTTCTTTCATCGCTTTACTCTAAGAGTGAAGGTCAGGCGTACCGCCAGATTTATCCGTGAATCGTTTCGCCGCCTCTTGGAATCCCCGCATTGAACGTCGTGGAGAACAATGTCGGCCACCCAGAGAAGCCGGCCATGACCCTCCATGGACATCCGACCGTGATCTTGTATATATAGGAATCCGACAAATGCCAAATGTTGTGAAACAAGCGTTAAGAGCCCTGACGCCAAAATGTGTAAGAAGGTATTTTCACAAGATCAATCAACGCATCGGTGGCCTTGAGAGGCGGGTGGAAGAGCTGGATTTCGTCGTGGATATCTTGATCGAGCATCCGAGGTTCGACCCGGAAAGTGAGCTTGCGTTCAATGGCCAGAATGGGCGCAAGGGGATTTTCTTTGAGTTGATGCAATCGCTACCCTTCAGGGTTATCGTTGAAACCGGTACTTGGATTGGCAGTACAACTGGTTTCATGGCGCACCGCACGGGGCTCCCCGTCTATTCTGCGGAGATTCAAGCTCGATTTCATAAGATCGCGAAGATGCACCTTAGCGATATGGAGAATGTCGCCCTGTACAACCATGACTCTCGAGAGTTTCTGCGCCGTGTACTCCAACGAGATGTCATTGGTGCAAAGGCTGTTTTCTTCTATCTGGATGCACACTCGTACGATGATTCTCCGCTGCTTGGAGAGATAGAGTTGATATCAGGTAGTGTGAAAGAATTTGCGATTATGGTTGACGATTTCCGAGTACCCGGTGACGAGGGATATGGTTATGATCATTATGCATCGGGTTTGAGCTTGACTCTGGATCACATTGGTGCCTTTCTAGAGAAACAGGATTTACAGGTCTTCTTTCCTAGCCAGCCCTCCGCGGATGAGACGGGGCGCAAGAGAGGTTCGGTCGTCATAGCAAGAAGAGATAGTTTTGGTGAAAAGCTGAGAAGTCTCAAAGGCCTTCGTCGGTACCTGGGTTGAGCGGCTGTGAGGCGAATGGCCTGCACCCCGACAAGCTCGATTCCGCCTGACAGTTGCCCGTGGTTAACTTGCGAGGGAGGGAGGAGCGTGACAGACGGGGAGCGATTGCCGAGCGCTTTGAGGATGCGTGATTTTGTTCCCCTCGCGCGAGCGGATATTTCCTGCAGCCCCACCCACACACCCGCACGTGAACCGTTTGCAGGTTTCGAGGGTTGACCGTCTGCGGCGTCCGGAGAGTTTGTGGAAGATTTTCGAATCAAGAAACCGATCTTGACCGGACTGACTATAGAACGTCATGTGATTGTCTCCCAGTGCCCACCCTATATGCGCAGACTCTTAGTAAACTACTCTGATTTTTGGCCCGGCTTTGACGTCGAGGACAATTACTTTTCGCGACTGCTTCGCCGGAGGTTCGAAGTTGAAGTGAGTCCGCGGCCCGAGCTGTTGATTTACGCAACGTTTGGCCACAGATTCACACGATTCAGCTGCTCGCGAATTTTCTATACCGGAGAAGCACGGCCCCCTCGTTTCCAAGAGTGCGACTTCGCATTTTCTTTCGACCACATGCCGTATGAGGACCGACAGTACCGTCTCCCTCTCTACGCACTGGGCGCCATCGAGTCACTCGAAGGCGACCCCCCGCAAGATCCGCATCGAATTCTCGATCAAAAGAAACACTTCTGCGCTTTCCTGTACTCGAATCACCGGTGTGATCAGAGAAATCAGTTGTTCAGGATGTTGTCGAGTTACAGGCCCGTTCGCGCTGGTGGAAAGCTATTCAATAACGTAGGGGGGCGTGTCGAAGACAAGCTTGAGTTCTACCGGGAGTGCAAATTCGTTATCTCTTTCGAGAATGTTTCCTACCGTGGTTACACGACCGAAAAACTCACAGATGCCCTGTTAGCCGAGTCTCTACCAATCTATTGGGGGAACGACTGGGTGGGTCGCGATTTCAATACGCGCCGATTCATCAATTTCCACGATTTTTCTTCGATGGAGGATTTGGTTCAGCACGTGATCGACGTTGATAGTGACGACAGTAAATACATGGACTATCTGCAGCAGCCCTGCTATCCCCAGGGTCACGCCCCTCAAGCGAATCATCCAGATCGAATTCTCAATGCTATTGAGGAGGTCCTCGCGAGGACTCAAAGGCCAATCGGGTCGCGCGCGGGGGCGAAGGCTCGAGAGTTTATAACGTATCAGATAGGGTCCACGGCGAAACGATTGGGCAGGGTCGTCGTGAGTGAAGTGCGCAGACGGTTGCCGCGGCTCTAGATGGGTCTGCGATGATAGCGATCGTACCTCTGGCCGGTTTGAGCAATCGCATGCGGAGCTTGGACTCCGCTATCTCTCTCTGCAAGGCAACACAAGAAGAGCTGTACGTCGTCTGGTATCTAAGTCCAGAATTGAATTGCAGGTTTGACGACCTCTTCATTTTGCCTGCCAGTGTCAAAAGGCTATACCACGTTAACGGAAATAGTCTTACGGGTAAAATCGTTCTGCGGCTGATTCGCCTAGTATTCCGAATGTTTTTCAACCTGCATTTGACAGATGCCAACATGCAGGATTTACATGAGCGAGGCTGTGATCTCGAGGGCATAGTCAGAGGCAAGAAAACCGATATCATCGCCTGCAAACGATTTCACGAAGGAACCTCTCGCTTCGGCGATTTCGTGCCGATTCAGCCGCTTCAGCGGCTCATCGATTCTCGGTTCGGTGAATCTGGTCAAATGGTTGGAGTTCACTTGAGGCGCGCGGATGGGGAGTGGCCAATTAGATATAGCCCGACCGAGGAATTCATTCGTTTGATGGAAGAGGAAATAGGAGCGAATAGCGATACTGTATTTTATGTCGCCTCCGACTCTGCAGCGGAGGAGAAACGGCTGCGAGAGGCCTTTCCTAAGCGAATAAGCACACACCGGAAGAGATCCTACGATCGGAATGATCCGATAGCGATTTAAGACGCTGTGGTTGATCTGTACTGCCTGTCGAGATGTCGCAAAGTGATCGGCAGTTTCGGCAGCTCCTTTTCCGATGCTGCGTGGCAATTGAATGGCATTGAAAAAGAAATCGCCAGGGTCTTGCCAACGCCGAGCGTCGCATTTTCAGGAAAACTCGAGACCGGCGACCTCGCGGACGACGCCAGCTGTTTTGAAACGCTTCGCCGTGTCCGATGGGATAAGGGCATATTCTGTCCGGAATGTGGCGGCGACGAGTTTAGCCAGAGTGGCTCGGATGATGCTCTACCGCATCTGCGCCGTTACTACTGCCACAACTGTGTGCGCTCGTTCGATGACTTGACCGGGACCGTGTTTTCGAAGCAACCTGCTGCAGTGCGTAATTGGCTTCTCTGTCTGTACTATATGGAGCACGATACACCCAGCCGCGAAATTTCCCGAACATTAGATCTTGAGCCGGAAGCAGTGGAGCAGATGATATCGCTGTTGCGTTGAAGAATCACTCATTTGGTCAGCGGGCGTGAAGCCATTCCCGCACCGCACCCAGCTTTCTGCGAATAACCTCCGGGTGGCGGCGAAACCGACGGCGGGGTCGCCGCCGATCGTCGGTGAGGTGGTGGAGGCGATCGACGCGGGGATCTGCCGCGGGATCGCCATGCCAAGCGAGGCTCTTGGCGCGCTTGCACTCGACGGGGCGCGCCCAGCCGTAGTGCGCGGCCAGGACCCCTATTGCCCGCTCTCGAACCATGGGGCCGTGATGGGCGATGCCCTCTGCGGGGAGGCCCTGGGCTTCGTCCGTCCACCGGCCGTGAGTGTACGCTCCCGTCACGCGGAAGACAAGATCTTTGTGGGGAACGAACGACATCTCCCAGAAGACATCGCGTTGCTCGTCGAGCGCCTGTAGCCAATCGCTCGTGGTTTGCAGCTCCCACTGGTAGAGCTCCCGGAGCGAGCATGATACGTAGGTGACGGGTGACGGAAGCCGGCGGGCAATCTGCACGAGTCTGTGTGCGCCGGCGTCGTAGAACACTTCGTCGGCGTCAATCTTGAGGAAGTAGTCAATCTCCTGGGCACGGAGAATCTCCAGCGCCCGCGCCCGCGCCTGCGCCATGCTGAAGTCCGGAAGGCGCCCGAGTTGCTCAACGATCAGCCGGCCATCGGAAATCTGCTGAGCATACATGTTCTCGATCAACGGCAGGGTCCCATCGGTCGACCCCGTGTCGATGAGCACGTAGGTGTCGACGAGATCGGCGAACGCCCCTACGGTGAAGGCCGCGCACGCCGCTTCGTCGAGGGTGCAGGTCATCACGCCAACACGACGTGTTCCGGATCGTCGCGCCCGCAAGAGAGGCGCTCCGTAACCGACGGCAGCTCTGAGCTTCCGCAGCATGGGTTCGAGTGGCAGTGTCAATTAGTCCGCAAGATAGTATTCATCTTCCTCGCTCTCTCCTAGATCACCGTACCTCGCAGAGGTAGGTGAGGTTAGTCAAGCAGGATGTTGAGACTGCTCGTCGGGCACGGCAAGGCGGCGGAACGCGGCGCAACTGTGCATGAGTTCATCAAACGTGCCGCTCGCGGCGACGCGTCCGCCTTCGAGAAGCACCAACCGGTCGCAACGCTGAACCGTGGTCAGACGATGTGCGATCACCACCAACGTCTTCACGCCGTACAGCGCTTCAATGGCCTTCGTGACCTCGGCCTCCGTGGCGTTGTCCAACGACGAGGTGGCTTCGTCGAAGATCAGCACATCTGGCTGATGATAGAGTGCGCGGGCAATCCCTACGCGCTGCCGCTGCCCGCCGGAGAGTCTGATGCCGCGCTCCCCGACGAAGGTACCCAATCCTTCGGGCAGCGAGGCCACGAACTCGTCCAGCTGCGCCATCCGAGCAGCGGCACGGATACTGTCGTCGTCTACCTCTTCATCGGAAATGCCCAGAGCGATGTTGTGGCGGAGACTGTCATCGACGAGATAGGTTTCTTGCGGCACATAGCCGATTCGTCGCTGCCACCACGACAACCGCCGAGAAAGATCGACGCCATCGACAGTGATTCGTCCGGTAGATGGACTCAACAGGCCGACGATCACGTCGACGAGGGTGCTCTTGCCAGCGCCCGTCGGGCCGACCACGCCGATTGACTCGCCGGCCGGGATGGTGAGGTGGACATCATCCAAAACCCGCGTCTCGGTGCCATCGTATACGTAGCCAACCCGATCGAGCACCAGTGCGCTGAACCCCGGGTCGCCCTCCGGGGGAGCATCGCGATCCACGTTTGGTTGGCGGTTGACGAACAGGAAGTCTGCGTACAACTGGTCCACGACAGTGCTGTGGTAGCGGATCTCGTTAAGCAACCACTGCATGCGGTTGGCGGACGGCAGCAACCGCAGCGCGGCATAGCCGTACAAGCCTAACAGAGGGGTGACGTCCGACGCGGGGCCGCCGTTCCAGGTCATCAGCACGACCACGATCAATGCACCAACGGCGAAGGCGGATTCGGTTACCAGGCGCGGCATGGCATCCAGCCGCGCCCTCGACACCAGTACATGTGAGAGCTCCGCCTGGCCGTTCGCATGCGCGTCGTCAAAGTGCCGCTCGCGGCCGAGTACTTTGATTTCCTTGATGGCACCCAGTCCTTGCTGGACGCTCTGCACGAGGGCCATACGAAGGTGATGCCCCCGCGTGCCCAGCTGGATCGTGCGGTGCCGTACGAGTTTGAGCAAAAGGGCCAGCAACCCTGCCAGGAGTGCGCCGGCGATGAGCGTGTTTCCCGGGGCCGCAAACATCAGAACTACGACGAACCCCAGAGTGACGAGCATTTCGGAGGCCACTGTGGCGCTGGACGAGAGCACGCTGAACATCATATTCACCGACTGATTGGTCTGGCGGATCAGGTCGGCGGAGTTGCGACGGAAGTGGAAGGGGTACGGTGTCATCAGGTACCCTCTGAACATGCGGCTGGCCAGCAAGGCCACCGATTTGACCTCAATTCTGGTACGCGTGGTGCCCACCCAGATCAGGACCGCGTTCTTCGTTACGTAGAACAACGCAGCCACGGTCGCGAATGCAGCGACGACCGACGCCCGGTCCTGCCACGGCAGCCACGCGGCGATGGTCGCAGCTACCGGAATTTCAGCCACGCGGGACGGGTCCGCGACAATCTTCACCAGCGCATAGACGACCGCTGCGCCAGCAGACTCGGTAGCCGCCGTCAGCAAAATCAACGGGACCACCGACCCCCATTGGAGCCGCATCTCGCGGGGCACCATCGCGGCGCATTTCTTGAGATGCGTTAGCATCTCACCATTCCCTTGCCAATTGCTATTTCGGGGGTCTCTTCCATTCTTCCAAAAATCTACCTAAATCGACGTGGGCACCATCGCGGACCTGCCGAACCGAGATGGCGACGGTTCCTGCCGGCACCATCTCACTCTCAAGGGTGTTGCGTACGAACAGGGAATAGGGTCCGATGGCCTCGCAGGTCGCGTTGTCTGTCACCGGTTCGGAGGAGTGCGCGACCACGAGGTCGAAGTGGCCGTCTGATCCGGCTACGACGGATCTGACGTAATCCACCCTGCGTCCGCCGGACCCGCAGCGCAGTTCCAGGCGAGCCTCCACTGCCGTTCCGGCGCGTGCCTCACCCGTCAGGCGCGCGCCCTGTACGACCTCGAAGATCTTGACCGAAGGCGTCACGATGCCATCGTACTGATAGTGGTTTCCGAAGCGGGTCACCTGTCCTGTTCGGGCGCGACCGGTGACGACCTCGCGCTGCCTGTCGGATTTGATATCGTAGGCGAGCCGCCTGAGGGTGTTGGTCCCCAACTTCAGCTGGTACGTAATGTAGCTCTCGCGGGGAGACTCGTACACGAGCCGGTAGTGTCCGAGGTGGCGGGCGTCATCCCGGAACAGACGGACCGCCATCGACCGCTCGTACTTGTGACCGTATGTGCGATTCAGGATCTTCTCGTCCTCTTCGAGTGACTGCCAGTTCTCTCTCCCAGTGTCATAGTCCCTGAGCTGACGGCCGGCTGCCAGGACCTTGCCCAGGAAATGCTGGGCGATGGTGCGGGCCTCCAGAACGACATAGCGGACCTCCTCGCCTTCCTCGCAGCCAGGGCACAACAAGCCGAGCGATTCCTCCTCGTCCTCGCTCACAATCCACATGGCTGTGCGAGCGGACGGCCACCGGCTCCACACCGGTACCCGTTCTCCCAAGGTGTTCACGATGTTGCCAAAATCCCAGGCAGTGAAGACCCCGTAGGTGCCAGGCGGGTAGTCGAATCCGGCTCCAAACGGCTCCACCCGGGTATCGACCGGTAGCGAAGGCTTCGGTGTGTTTTGACGCATCCACGTCATGGCCTGCTCCCAGGCCTGCGTGGTCATTGAGTGGTTGGTGGCCATCCGGGCCGTTGCCATGGGCATCGCCACCAGCCGTAACGGCCAGATCGGGCACAGCAAGAGCGCCGCGAGCGTCGTGGAACCCACCCAGCGCATCCACGCGACGTGCCGCGCCGGGATGCGGCCGGCCACCTCCGCCGTCACGAAAGCGGCCATCAGGGCTACGAAAACAGGAGGGGCATAGTCATAATCGTGCGTTCTGAGCCAGAGCCCTATGAGCAGCACCCCGAAGAGGAGCGGTACCAGGCAGAAGCGGTCGCCGGGACGCCGAACAGCCCGCCACAGTCCCAGGGGCAAGGCAGCCAGGGCCAGGAGCCCCGGTGCTCCCAGCAGCTTTCCGTAAAGGCGCCAGTCGATGACGAGGTGCTCGGTAAGTGCCGAGCGTTTGGGCGTCAGCAGCAGCGCGGCGAGATGGCGGGCCTGGTCCGCGTGCGCCATGAAGAGGGCAGCGAGAACGACGACGACAGCCGCCGCGAAGAAGGCGATGAGGCGTGGTCGATTCAGCCGGCGCAGGAGCCGGCGTGCGGCGAACACGTAAGCGGCCGGTACGAGTGCCACTGCCGCGCATCCCAGCAGCGCGGGGGAGAAACGTTTCGGGGACATCACCAGGTCCGGCCACAGGACGGAGGACACCCCTACCATAAGCAGCAGGGCACTGCCGTAGCGCAGTCCGCCGTGTGCCGCAGCGTTGGAATCTCCGCCGTGGGCGATCTCCACTGTGGCGACGATTAGCAGCACCACAAACACGAGCAACACGTATATCGGCGCGCCGACCCACGTAAACAGGAAGATGGCCAAAGGCCAGGCGTACTCGCACGCCGGTCGCCACCATGGCGGCACCGGCTTTGAGGATTCGCCAGTCTGCAGACAGCGCATCAACCCCCAGGCGGTCAGCAGGGCCAGGACGATTTCGGCGACGTGGTGATCGGCAAAACCGAGTAGAGACCGATGTAACGAAGAGCCCGGGTAGATCAAAAAGATCGCGGCGGCTAGCAGAGCCGTCCGCCGATCGAGCATTGTGCGGGCAAGCAGGTACAACAGCCAGATCGACAGCGCGGCAAGTAGCGGCGGCGTCCAGGCGACCACGCGGTCGACGAGGTCGTTCGTGGGGTCGCCCAGGCCGATCAACCACGCGGCGGAGCCCATCGCGAGATCGAACAGACCCGCAGCGTCAGACCACTGCCCGTCCGGGTAGTGTGTGCCGACGTCCCAGCGCTGCAGGTGCGGGATGTTGTCGGCAACGAAGCGGGCGTGCCGAAGGTGGTAATACGGGTCCACACCCAGAAGGCGGACGTGCCCCGGTGCGGGGAAAATCTGGGACCAGATGGGCATGACGCGCGCTGCCAGCGCCGCCGTCGACAGCAGGAGCAGGACGGCGATGGCCAAGCGAGGGCTGACCGACCAGCCAGGCTGTGGATCCTGGGGCGTCGTCATGTCGAACGTCATCTCTCCCCTCGCTGGCGTGTGCGGTGTAGCAGGCGTGTAAAGCCACTGGCCAGACAACGGCCCCACCGGTTTCGGTCGAGCACTCGCCAGCGCAGGCCGAACCAGGTGATGCGGCTTATTGTCAGGAGCGGCTGGGGCGAAATGCGCAGCGCATGTGCGAAAGCGCGTGCCGCCAGGCCGTATTTACCTTCCACCAGCCACATCAGTCCGTTGCCGGTCGCCACGTTGCTGTAGGCCAGGCCGCGAAGCGCCCCGATTTCGGGCGGCAGGCTCGGGTCTCGGAACAGCTTGTCGAGAACCCGCACCCGGTCCGCGCGGTCGCGGTCGCGTGTCGGTCTTTCCGATATCTGCTCCCCGTGCCGGCGGAAGCGCGCCAGCACCCGGTCGGTGAAGACGAACTGGCCATGTCGCGAAACGCGCAGCCACATATCCCAATCCTCGCCGGTCTGCATGGACTCGTCGAAGGAACCGGCGCGGTCCAGGCAGGCCCGTCGTACTACCACAGTGATGTTACAGGTCGAGTCACCCAACACCATGCTGCGGAAGGCGTCGCCAGGGTAGTGAAGGGGCAGGCCCCACACATCTTGGAGCAGTGCGCCAGTGGTACTCATGGCCTGGCCCCGGGCATAGGACAGACAGGCCTCTGGCACCCGATCGAGTGCAGCAACCTGGGTTTCGAGCATGTCGGGCAGCCAGATGTCGTCCGAGTCAAGCCGGGCCACCAGACGTCCCCGCGCAGCCGCCAGCCCCGTGTTGAGAGCTGCGCTGATACCGCGGTGTTGCTGGCGTAGCAGGCGGACTCGCGGATCGGTCACACCGCACACCACGGCCTCGGTGCCGTCGTCTGAGCCGTCGTCGATGACGATCAGTTCCCAGTCGCTGAAGGTCTGGCCAAGAATGCTCGCGACCGCCTCACCGATGTACGCCGCTCGCCGGTAGGTGGGCATCAGCACGCTCACCAGTGGTTCAGTGCTCATCGAGCCCAGTCAGGCCACCCAACATGCTATCGCCTTAACAGCGGAGGAACTATCGATGTTCAGAGGTTGCAAAATGGCCTGACAATCGGTAGGAGCCTTGACAGTGCTTTTCTGTCGGTGCACCGTCTCCTCGTAGCATGGAAGGCGGCAACCGCCTCAGGAGTGCTCAGCAATATGGGAAATCCATTTCAACTCTGGAACCCGTGGCAAGTAACAGGAATCAGACAGAAAAGAGGCGGTTCTGCGATGACCGCCGAACCGCCTCTCAATATGGTGGGCGATACTGGAATTGAACCAGTGACTTCCTGCATGTCAAGCAGGCACTCTAACCATCTGAGCTAATCGCCCTCTAGGAGAATAAATCTATCTGCCACTCTCGTTCTGGTCAATCTGGTTGAATCCATGAAGTTGTCGATCGTTTCCTTCCTGAACAGTGCTCAAACCGGGTTCGAAGAGGCCGAGGCAGAGTTCTGCAAACGCATCCGATCCCACGCACAGGTCGAGCTTGTTGCGGTCAAGAAATGGGATGACAAGACTGGAATACCACAACGCTTGTTGAAGCGGGGTGGAAAAGTGATCGGACTGTTCGTCGACGGCGAGAAGCTATCATCACCGCAGATGGCGGACCGGCTTCAGGCCATGATGAACAGGGGTGAATCCGATCTTGTTTTCGTCATCGGAGGTCCCGAGGGGATGCCGCGTGAGGCCGCTTCTCAGGTACGGGAGCGCTGGTCACTCTCAACGCTCACCTTTTCTCATGCACTGGCGCGCCTGGTGCTGCTCGAGGCGCTGTACCGATCGTTCGATATTCTTCACGGCGGCAGGTACCATAAATAGCGTCGTGTCACGCGGCGAGCCAGCACAAAGATCGGTCAACGGGTAAGTCGTGCGCCCCGGCGGTCATGCCCCTGGGCGCCCGAGCGCTAGAAGTAACTGAGCAGTTTTTCCCAGTAACTCATACGGTCCACGGACTGGTCTGCGACGAGCGTTACCTGCGCGATCAGGCTATCGCCAAGACTGATATCGACGGTGCCCAAGGAGTCACCGGCTTCTACTGGTGCCGGCAACAGCTCTGGCAACTCCACCTGTTGGCTCAGGAGTCGGCGTTGTCGAGTCGAAAGGACGGCAACGACCGTATCAGCCACGACGGCCTTCACCTGAGGCTGCAGACCCCAATCCAGAGAGACTTTGCCAAGAAGCTCGCCCGCCTTGGCGACAGGCACCTTGTCGAAGTTGTTGAACCCCCAACTCAACAGCCGTTTGGTTTCGCTTCCACGTTGGCGCTGAGTATCCGCGCCCAGGATGACGGAGATCAGTCGCATGCCTCGCCGCTGGGCAGTAGCCACAAGGCAGTGGCCGGCTCGTTCCGTGTGCCCGGTCTTGAGGCCGTCCAACCCCGGCACCTTCCCCAGTAGCTTGTTCGTCGTGTAGAGCATGAACTCGCCGTTGCGGAACGGCTTGTAGCGAATGGAGGACCACTCGAGCACCTGTGGATGCGCCAACAGGGCCCGGGCGATCGTGGACAGGTCGAGGGCCGAGGTCCGGTTGCCTCCGTCGCGTGGGGTATCGTCCAAACCGTGCACGTTGACGCAATGGGTGGCGCTGCAAGCCAGTTGCTCGGCCTTGTCGTTCATAGCGCGCACAAACTCATCGGTGATGCCGGCAATGTGCTCGGCCACGGCCACGCAGGCGTCGTTTGCAGAGGCGATGGCGATCGACTCCATGAGCTCACCCAGCGTGAACACCTCGCCCTGCTTGAGAAACACCTGGGACCCGCCCATCCCGCTGGCTCGAGCCGACGTGTAGACGGAGTCCGAAAGGCTCACGCGACCCTCAGCAACCGCGTCAAGGATGACCAACTGCAACAACAGCTTCTGTGTGCTCGCGGGTGAACGCGGTGCACGGGCGTTGTAGTCCAGCAGTATGGTCCCCGTCTCTGCTTCGACAAGGATGGCCGCCGCGAACGGCGCATCATCCGGGATCGACAGTGACTGGGCAACAGATGGGGGGCTCGTCAAGCAGAGGATGGCGACGATGGCGAACGTGGCTCTAGCGGCAGGGGCGGGCTGTGATGAACCCCTAGAGGAACCCATAGAAGAATAGATCAATTCAGCGTGGGGTCTTCAGGCATGAAGGACATCGGTGCGTACTTGCCGCCGAGTGCGTGCAGGGATTGCTGCCAAACCTGGTCTGATTCTTCGGAGAACACGAGATCGACATTGCAGGGCGCCAGTATCCAAGCGCCCATATTGATTTCATCCTCCAGTTGCCCGGGGGCCCATTCGGCGTAACCGAGAAAAAACCGGAGCAGCGGCGACTCGGTTCCCGCTGAAGCCGTGTGGGCGCGCAGGGCGTCAAGGTCACCGCCGGCGTAGAGGCCGTCGCGGATGCGGGTGGTCTCCTCGCCGAGTTCATCAACGCGATGGAGGAAAATCAACGAACCGGGATCAACCGGACCTCCCTGGAAGAACATGCCGCCCAGGTTGGCGGTCTTCGTCAGGCCCTGTGTCAGATTGCTCAATTCATCACTCGGGTAGAGTCTGGCACGGTCCCCGAGGGGGCGATTGACGACAACGCCCAGCGTCAGCTCGTCGGGTACGTACTGCAGAAGGACCACGACGGTGCGCGAAAAAGTCGGTTCTTCCAGCGCCAGCGACGCGATCAACAGAGTTCCAGGTTCCAGGGGAGCGGGCATGATTTCGGTGACAATCCTTGGTCGACGAACGATTGCTAAAGCAATCGTTTTGACAATTGCTACGCAATTGTCTCAACAAGGGTCCTAAAGCTTTCAACCATCGTACAGTAAGTATGAGCGGCGGATTTGCGCAAATTCGTCGCGCTCCGAATTCCAGTGGAGCGTTAACTGCTCGACCTCGGTCCCGTCATCCAGGGCCTTGCGGATGGTGTCGGTGCCGGCCAGCTTGTCGAAGTTATGAATGCCGGTTTCGGGGATGCGCCAGTCGAAGTCGTGCGGCCACTGGCGTTTTATCGCAGACACCATCTCGAAACCGGCGGTTACCGGTCTGAAGAGGTTGCGATCACATACATGTAGTTGAACGCCTGCACACGACTCGTTCGCGTACTTGCCACTGCATGGAGTAAAGTGGACGTCCCGGAACAGAACGCCGGGTAAGCTGCGCTCATTGAGAGCATCAGCCAGCCAGCTCCCATCGACGTAGGGCGCCCCAATCTGTTCGAACGGCCGGGTTGTGCCGCGGCCCTCCGAAAGGTTGGTTCCCTCGATGAAGCACGTGCCCGGGTACACGACTGCGGTGTCAGCCGTGGGCATGTTCGGCGATGGGGGTACCCAGTGCAGCCCGGTGTCATCCCACCAGTAGGATCGTCGCCAACCGTCCATCTCTACCAGGTGCAGCTCGGCCCCTAGCGAGAACTCCTCGTTCATGAGGCGGGCCAACTCACCGATGGTCATGGCGTAACGCACTGGGATCGGGTACTTACCAACGAAGGAAGCATAGGCCGGATCCAGCACGTTACCCTCGAGAATTTCCCCTCCCAGCGGATTGGGCCGGTCGAGGACGATGAAAGGCACGCCACACGAGCCACAAGCTTCCATCGCCAGGCTCATCGTGTACAGGTAGGTGTAGAACCGGACCCCCACGTCCTGGATGTCGAACAGGAGAACATCGATGTCGCCGAGAATATCCGGACCAGGCTGCCGCTCTCCGCTACCGTACAGGCTGTGCACGGTCACTCCAGTGCGCGCGTCGGTGGTGGAGGAGACTTCGACTCCGTCCTGATGGTCGCCACGGATGCCATGTTCCGGAGAAAACAGGGCCACCAGGTCGCAGTCCGGCCACTCGGATAAGCGGTCGGCCGTCAGTCTCAGGCGGCCGTCGACACCGGAGTGATTGGTGATCAACCCCAACCGCTTGCCCTCGATCATTGATGAAGCGTCTTCGAACAAGCGCTCGTTGCCAAGCCGGAACGCCGGGCGGATCGCGGGGCGGATCGCGGGGCGGATAGACGTCATTCGGTTGCGCGTTCGACGCGACGCAGCACGAAGGCGACGCCGCCGAACAGGCTGGCGACGATTCCGGCGGCATACCCGAGCAGGGACATGGCGAAGGCGAGGCTCTCGGGGGCGCCAACACTGCCGAACAGTTCTACCAGGACATTCTCGCGCACGCCCAGACCACCGATAGAGATCGGCAGTGCAGCAATGATGGCGGCCACGGGTTGAAAGGCGACGTAGAAAACAAGGCTGACTTCTATGCCGACCGCCAGGCCGGCTATCCAGTACACGAGGATCCGGCACGCCTGCACGCTGAGTGAAACGACCCATACGCACAACAATAATCCCGGACGGTGCCGATAGACGACGATGCTCAGCCGCAGGTCGCCGAGTAGTCCGGACACGCGCTCTGGCAGGACTCGCTTGGCCAGGCGCTCCAGGAACCAACCGACGTGGCGGCTCAGTCCCATGCACAGCAGGACGACGAGGGCCAACCATATTGGAAACAGAACCATGACGAGCTTTCCCCCAGCGCGCACTTCAGCCACCATGACATAGGCGACGAGGGCCAGGCTGCAGGTAGAAAACAGGCCGATGAAGCGGTCCATGAAGGTGGCTGCGGCGCCCCCTGTTCCCTCTCCGGTAAGGCGGCGGATGTCGTAGATGCGCAGGGCGTCGCCGCCAATGTTGCCCAGCAGGACATTGTTGAAGAAGACGCCGATCCAGTAAAAGATCAGCGACTGGCGGAAGCGGATGGGCAGTTGTTGGGCTTTGAGCAGCAGGTGCCACTGTAGCGCCCCCAGGACGTTGCTGAGGACGAAGAACAGGACAGCAGCAACCAGGTAAGTCCCGGAGGCGCCGGCGACGACACCGGCAAATTCCCCAAGGTCTGAACGCGCCAGCAGGTAGTAGAGCAACCCGGCACTGACCGCGAGTTTCAGAATCGTACTGAGCGCGCGTTTCAACTCTTCTGCTCTCCGCTCTCTTGCAATAATTCACTGGATATTCGTCGCCGGCGCAGGTAGTAGTCGACGAGGATGCTGCCGCCGTAGACACCGTTAGCCGTAGTGACAGCCCCGGAACCAGCGAGCCTGCGACTGCGCCGCCGCCGTCGCCACAGATTCAAGGGATGAAGGGCGATCCAGGCCAGTGCCAGTGGGGGTGCCAATGCAGCCCATCCCTTGCCGCCGGCCAGATAGCTCAGCGCCGCCAGCCATTCAAGAAAAAACCGCACCGGCAGTAACCACACCAGTCGTCGCGATGGCAGGGTCTTGAACAGCGCCACCAGATTATTGCGGTGATTGAGGTACTTCTTGCGGAAGCTGTCGGGCGGCAAGGTCCAGCCGGCGTGATGGTGGACGATCGAAGCGGGAACAGCCATCACCCGGTACCCAGCAAGGCCCAGGCGCCAGCACAGGTCGATCTCCTCGAAGTGCATGAAGAAATCGACATCCAGCAGGCCGACCTCGCGAACGGCATCCACGCGGACGAACAGGGCAGAGCCACAGCCCCAGGACAGGGCAGCGGGTTGATCATACTGGCCACGGTCATGTTCCAGTTCGTCGAGGACGCGACCGCGGCAGAAGGTGTATCCGAGACCATCTACATAGCCCCCGGCCGCGCCACTGTAGTCGAACCGGTCGGGATGTGTGGCTGAGAGAAGCTTCGGCTGGCAGGCAGCGATTCGCGGATCAGCCTCGCACATATCGATCAGAGGGGCTAACCACCCCGCGGTAACCTTGGTGTCGTCGTTGAGCAGGCAGGCGTAACGGGTTTTGCTGTGCTCCAGGCCGCGATTGCAGGAGTGGCTGAAGCCGAGGTTGCTGGGGTTGGTCAGTACTTCGATTTGTGGAAAGCGTTGCCGTGCCTGCTGCAATGAATCACTGCCGGGTCCATCATCGACGACGACGACATGGATCTGTGAAGGGATGCTGTGTTCGAACAGTGCCGCCAGGCAGTCGCCGAGGGTATCGGCGTCAAAGTGCGGGATTACGATGGTAACCGGATCCACTCCGCACTCAAGGCTGGGTTCCGGTTGAGTCGGCGGGCGGATCGCCTTGCGGCAGATCGCCAGCCGGCAGAGCCGATCGCTTCCTGATCGCATTGAGGAGGATCATCTTGTCGGCCTCGGCCGTATCCAGATTGCCGTAGCGTGCCATGAACTTCTCCACCAAATCCAGGGCGCGCTGCGGGTCATTGGCAGCCTGCATGGTTGCGGCCAGTTCGTGGTAGCCATCGTAACGATCCGGCTCCTCGGCGATGCCCAGCCGGTAGATGTGCTCGGCACGCTCATAGTCCCTGTAGATATTGAGCAGCATGCTGGCGATCGCCAGGACGTTGTCGTAGTTCGCCGACGGGTGCAGGCCATAGACCTTAACCAGCTCGGTGCCAGCCGTTTCAAGGTATTCGGCGGCCTTTTCCATTTCGCCGATGTCCCTGTGATAATCGCTGGCCGAGTAGTACCCCTCCCAGCTGAGCGGGATGGTGTTGATGGCCCATTCGAACAGACTGGCGAGCTCTTCCTTGCGGCCTTCAGCCTCGTAGGCATCGGCCAGGCTCATGACACAGGCGCGATAATTGCCGAGCAGTCGGGCGGTGTTGACATCCTTGTGTATGGTCGGATCGTTGACGCCGCGGAAGCGGTACTTCTCCAGCAGATTGGTGGCCAGCGGCTCGACCGCGCCGGAGGTGATGCGCTCCGGCATCAGCTTCATCGTCATGCCCACCATTTTAAGGAACGGGTCCAGTCCAGTGCGATTCGATCCGGCTACGGTGATGGCGAAGTGGATGGGGCGATCGAAGGCGTTGAAGGCGATGATGGCGACGACCATCAGGTCCTGCACCCGCAACAACTGGTTGCCCGGTCCGGCAGAAAGTTCGACGTCAAGCCCGAGGTCGGCGTATTCCTTTGGCGTGCGGGGTTCCAACCATAGCCGGTGCCGCAGGTCCTCGGTCTCGACATCGGTCAGGGTCGAGTCGATGTAATCGTCCTGCAGCGGGATGTGGATCCTGGGCTCGCGGTCGCGCAGCTGCTTGATGTACCAGTTGGTGTTCAACAGACTGAGGTTGACGACGCGGACGTCGCGGCGAACGCCTTCCACCTCCTGCAGGAACCACAGCGGGAAGGTATCGTTGTCGCCGTTCGTGAACAGGATCGAATTCAGCTCGCAGGATTCGAGCAGGTTGTGACCATAGTCGTAGGCGATGTAGTCGTCGGTACGGTCCTGGATGTGGTAGCCCTCAATGGCGATGCCGAGTGGCAACAACAGGCCAACGCACGCGACCCCGACCAGGGCCGGACCCCGCAGGGAGGCAAAGCGTTCCCGTATCAACTCGACCACGCCACCCCATCCCAGACCCATCCACAAGGCGAACGCGAAGAACATGCCGCCGAACACGTAATGCCGCTCGCGCGGTTGCGGGTCGGGCATATTCAGGTACAGCGACAGGCCGAAACCCATCACCACGAACAGGGCGGCGATGGCGAGGAAGCGGCGCACGTCGCGGACAGCGTGCCAGATCAGGCCAAACAGACCCAACAGGTAGGGGAACACCGATATGGAGATGTGGTGCGGCAGGTTCTCGGTTGCCCAGCGGAACTGCGCCCAGAAGGTCCCCAGCTGGAAGGGAAACTGCTGGAAGAAATACTTGAACTGCTGGTCCCACAACTGATAGACACGAGAAGCACGCGGCTCCAGGATCATCAACAGCATGCTGTCGGTGCCGTACTGCTCGCGGTTCAGGAAACTCATGAACGCGGCCCAGGTTTCCGGGTCGTTCTCGTCGATGGCCGGGTCGAGGCCGGAACGAATCAGCAGGGCGAGATAGGTCGAGTAGCCAATGGCGAAGAGGATACCAAAGCCCAGGGACAGATTGAGTGCACGCCTATCGCGCAGGTAGAGTTCACGTACGATGAGGACAGCGCCCGCCACGGGAATGATCTTGCTGAGCGTGATGAACTGAGGGACCCCAACCGACAGCAAGCCCATAAACAGGGTGACGACGCCGAGGCCGGCCAGAATTTTCACCGTCGGTCGCAAATCCTCCCGCAGGCGCCAGGCATATGCCAGGAGCACGGCGGCGGCGGCCAGGGCGAGCAGACCGATGAACTTCGCCGACGGAGGGTATTGCGCGAACAGGGAGATGTAGGCCAGGCCGACCAGTCCGCCGCCCACTCCGATCAGTACCAGCCGGCGCAATTCCTTGTCGGCAAACCAGGCCAGGATCAACAGGGCTGGTACGGTCAGCAGGCACAGCAGGTGGATGCCGCCGCCCAGACCGAAAAGGTAGGCGAGAAAGTACAGCCAGCGGTCGTTGGAGCTGCCGTGCTGGGTGCCGTCCCAGTAGAGGACGAGCCAGAACCCCAGGCAGGCGAACAGAATGGAATAACCGTAAACCTCGGCCTCGGTGGCATTGAACCAGAAGGTGTAAGAGAACGCGAGCGATAGGGAAGCCACGACAGCTCCGGTGATGACGCTGATGTCGCGATCATCGCCGAACGGCTTGAGGGCATGGCCTCCCAGGGACCGGCGGATCAGGACGACCGAACTCAGATAGGTGCACCAGATGGCCCCGGCTGAGGTGAGCACGGACATGAACACGACGCGCCACGCCACTTCGCTGATAGGCAACAGCGTGAATACGCGCCCCAGTAGTATGTAGAGGGGGGCCCCGGGTGGATGCGGGACGCCGAGGATGTAGGAGCAGGCGATGAATTCCCCCGTGTCCCAGAACGAGACCGACGGCGCCATCGTCTTGATGAACAGGACGAGGACCAGGAGGAATACGCCTATCCCGATTAGGCGATGGAGCATCGTGCTACGGTATGTTTCCAAGGTCGAATTCGAGATGCGGAGGATGGTAATGCTGGCTCAGGGAGGGCGCTCCAAATCTAAGGCTGTTACGGATTTATCGAAAGCAGTTCGACGCTGCCCCAGGTGCTGGGATCATGGACAAGTGGAATGGCGCCGCGACTGACTGACCATGACTGTGCACCCAGGTCGCTGTCGTGGAGGATGTAGTTGAAACCGAGGCGCTGGAACTCGCGTGGTTGAAAACCGTTGAGGCCGGGCGCCGGCAGGTGCATTTCCATGCGATAGCTGCGTTTGAGGCGTTTGAGCGCGACCTGGATGAGTTCCTCGGGACAGGGTGGGGCCTGCTCGCGGGCTTTGTCGATGGAGGTCTGGCGTCCGATAGGACTCTTGCCGTCACGGCCCTGTCCTCCCGGCAAAAAGATGAAGTGATGGCAAAACCGGTTGGCCCTGTGGGCATCCTTGACATCACGGGTGTCGATCCACATTTCAAGACAATCTCCCTGCCAGTACTTGCGTGGGTCGATTTTGTACCCCGTCTTGCCGCCCGGCTTGCCGCCCTTGACCTCGAGGGCGAAATACAGGCCATCGTCATTCCAGGCCATGCTGAGCTCGCCGAACGCAGCCGGACCGCCATCGATGCCGGAGAGCTCGGGCACGCGCAACTCGGGCTCCCAATCCTTGAGGTCAGCGTCGATGCGGGGGGCTTCTTCCCGGTAGTGGCAGTCAAAGGAAAACCCGAAGAACGCGCGATGCGACAGAGACGGCAGGTTCACAGGATTTCACTCAGGATCTTACCGGTGTGCGAGCGCTTGCTGCGCGCGACCTTTTCCGGCGTGCCGCTGGTGACGATGCGGCCGCCGGCATCGCCGCCTTCGGGACCCATGTCGATGACATGGTCGGCTGTTTTGATGACATCGATGTTGTGCTCGACGATGACGACGGTGTTGCCACCCTGGACGAGACGCTCGACGACGAGCAATAGTTTCTGGATGTCGGCGAAATGCAACCCCGTCGTAGGCTCGTCCATGATGTAGAAGGTGTTGCCGGTGTCCGGCCGCGCCAGCTCCGCCGCCAGCTTCAGTCGTTGCGCTTCACCCCCCGAGAGCGTGGTCGAAGACTGACCCAGTGACATGTAGCCGAGACCGACATCCTCCATCACCTGCAGGCGTTCACGAACGCCGTTGACGTTGGCGAACAGTTTCAGGTTTGAGCTCACCGTCATCTCCAGGACGGCGGCAATGGAGTGGCCTTTGAAGCGGACCTGGAGAATTTCGTTGGCGTAACGCTGGCCCATGCAGGCTTCGCATCGCACCCAGACATCCGGCAGAAAGTGCATCTCGATGCATCGCGATCCCAGACCTTCACACGACTCACAACGTCCGCCAGCCCGATTGAAGCTGAAGCGACCCGGTTTGAAACCACGCACCAACGCTTCCGGCAGACGGGCGAAGAGCTGTCGGACCTGATCGAAGACACCCATGACGGTGGCCGGGGTGCTGCGCGGCGAGTGACCGATCGGAGCTTGATCGATGTTTATGACTTTGTCGACCAGGTCCAAACCCCGGATCTCATCATACTCGCCCCCGCCGGTGCCTCCCTTTGAGCGCTGCAACGCTGACGCCAGCCCCTTGTGAAGAACCTCCTCGACCAGAGAGCTCTTGCCCGACCCCGAGACGCCGGTGACGCATATCATCAACCCGAGAGGGAAAGCGACATCGATATTCTTGAGGTTGTTCTGGCGTGCGCCGATGACGCGGATCTCATGGTCGCGGGTCAGTCGCCGGCGCGACTTGGGCAAAGGAATGCTCAGCTTGCCCCGCAGGTAGTCGACGGTAAGCGACTGCCCCGTGCGCGTGCGAGCCTTCGCCACCTTGGCGGGCGGACCGCTGGCGACGACGTGCCCGCCCTCCGTGCCTGCGCCGGGGCCCAGGTCTATGAGATGGTCGGCAGCTTCCAGCGTTTCCCTGTCGTGTTCCACCATGACCACGGTGTTACCGAGCTGTTTGAGCTCCTCGAGCGCGTCGAGGAGTCGCCGGTTGTCCCGCGGATGAAGCCCGATGGTGGGCTCATCCAACAGGTAAAGGACGCCGGTAAGCCCCGAGCCGATTTGGCCAGCGAGGCGGATGCGTTGGGCCTCTCCACCTGAAAGTGTGGCGGCGCGTCGATCCAGTGAGATGTAACCGAGGCCAACGCGGTTGAGGAAATGCAGGCGGCTGCGGATCTCACCGAGCAATTCGCCTGAGGTTTCCTGCTCCTTGGCGTCGAGCTCGAGGCGGTCGAAAAACGCCTGGCACTCGCTGATCGGCTGCGACAACAACTGGACGATCGTGTGCTCGCGCAGGTGGACGGCGCGGCTCTCCGGTTTCAGGCGACTGCCCTGGCACGCCGAGCACGCCACATCCTGCATCATACTCTTGAGGTTCACGTGGTGACGGGCGCACTCGTCAACGGTCGGAAAAACCCCGGCGAAGCGCAGGTGCAGGCCGCCGCCGATCTCGATGGAGTGATCCGGAGCCCCGTAGAGGAGTGCCTGCTGTCCTTCGGTGGACAGCTCGGCAATGGGGGTATCCAGATCGAATCCCAAGGCGCTGCCGCAGGCCTCCAGGTAGTCGCCGAAACGACCGGACTCGATCGGACCCCAAACCGAAATCGCGCCGTCACGGACGGAGACGCGGCGGTTGGGCAGCAACAGCTCGCGGTCCACCCCTTCGCCGACTCCGAGTCCCTCGCAGATCTCACACATCCCCTCGCGGTGATTGAAGGAGAAACTCTGGGGGACCAGGGCATCGAATCCGGTACCGCAAGAAGGACAGGAAAAGCGCCGGCTGAAGCGTTCCACTTGTGAAGCCTCGCGTGAGGTTTGCGAATCATCATCCATCGAGGCAATGACTATCTCGCCACCAGACAGCTCCAGGGCACGCTCCACGGCCTCGGCAATACGAGCCCGTTCGCGCCGGCGGACGATGATGCGGTCGACGACGACTTCGACCCGATGGCGATGCCGGCGCTCCAGTTGTACGTCCTCTTCGCTCAACTCGTGCAGTTCGCCGTCGATGCGGACGCGGCCGAAGCCGTCGCGGCGCGCACGCGCCAACAGGGCCTCGTAGCCCTCGTTGCGCACCGGTTCCAGTGGGGCCAGCACCATGACGCGGCGCTCCGGTTCGTGCAGAATACGATCCACCATGTGCTGGACCGTCTGGGCTCCCACCGGCACGGCGCAGCGAGGACAATGCTGGACGCCGATGGTCGCGTACAGGGCGCGGATGTAATCGCTGACCTCGGTGATGGTACCGACAGTGGATCGCGGATTCTTACTGGGGCTCTTCTGCTCGATGGCCACGGCCGGCGATAGACCGGTGATGCGTTCGACCTTCGGTTTCTGCATCTGGGCCAGGAACTGACGCGCATAGGCCGACAGGGATTCGACATAACGCCGCTGGCCCTCGGCATAAATCGTATCAAAAGCGAGGGATGATTTGCCCGAGCCGCTGACCCCGGAAACGACCGTCATCTGGTCCCGTGGAATGCGGACGTCGACGTCACGCAGGTTGTGCATGCGAGCTCCCACGACCTCGATTTCACGGATCCAGCCATTGCTCCCATTGGATCCGTTGCCACCTGCTTTTGGTTTCTCGTTGGTGTGCCCGGTGCGTTTTTTCCTGGCGGCGGCCTTGCGGGATGTCGCGGGGGCGAGTGCTGAGACCAGAGCCTGGCCGGTGTGCGACCCGGGGACGGCGGCGATCTCTTCGGGTGTGCCCGAGGCCAGCACCAGGCCTCCCTCCTCGCCTCCTTCGGGTCCCATATCGATGAGGTGATCGGCGGTCTTGATCACCTCCATGTTATGCTCGATAACGACGACGGTATTCCCCTGGTCGACGAAGGTGTGCAAGATGCGTAGCAGTTTCTCGATGTCGGAGAAGTGTAGACCAGTTGTCGGTTCGTCCAGCAGGTAGAGGGTGCGGCCGGTGCTGGCACGGCATAGCTCCTTGGCCAGCTTCACTCGTTGCGCTTCGCCTCCGGAGAGGGTGGGGGCTGGTTGTCCGAGCTTGATGTAGCCGAGTCCGACGTCGCACAGAGTCTGCAGCACGCGCTTCACGTGGGGGACATTCTCGAACAGTGTCGTAGCCTCTTCGACCTCAAGATTGAGGATGTCGGCGATCGAGTGATCCCTGAACTTGATGGTCAGGGTCTCGCGGTTGAAGCGCCGGCCTTCACAGATTTCGCAGGTAACCCAGACATCCGCGAGGAACTCCATTTGCACCAGATTGGCACCATTGCCGTCGCAGGCTTCGCAGCGTCCCCCGGCGACATTGAAGCTGAAGCGACCTTGCTTGTATCCCCGGAGGCGAGCATCGGGCAGCTGCGCGAACAACTGCCGAATCGGTGTCAGGGCATCGGTGTAGGTCGCCGGGTTGGAACGGGGTGTGCGCCCGATCGGCTTCTGGTCGATGCGGATTACCTTGTCGAGGTGCTCCACGTTCTGGATATCGTCGTGGTCGCCCGGTTCGGTCAAGGCGTTGTGGAGATCGCGATCGAGGGCTTTGAAGAGGATGTCGTTGACGAGTGAACTCTTTCCCGATCCAGACACTCCGGTCACACAGGTGAAAACGGACAGGGGCAGGCGTACGGTGAGGTCCTTGAGGTTATTGTGCCGAGCCCCGACCACGGTGAGGAAGCGATCGGGTTGCAGGGTGCGGCGCTGGCTTGGGATCTCGATGCGCGACTCGCCCGTCAGGTAGCTGGCGGTTTGCGACTCGCGGCATTGGGTGACCTCCTCCGGAGTCCCGCTGGTGACCAGATGGCCGCCGCGATCCCCGGCCCCTGGCCCGAAATCGACGAGGAGATCGGCCTGGCGCATGGTGTCTTCATCGTGCTCGACGACGACGACGGTGTTGCCGACGTCGCGCAGCCGCCGCAAGGTGCCGAGCAGCTTCTGATTATCTCGATTGTGTAATCCGATAGAAGGCTCGTCCAGTACGTAGAGCACGCCGACCAGACCCGAGCCGATCTGGCTGGCCAGGCGGATCCGTTGCGACTCGCCACCCGAGAGGGTGTGGGCGCCCCGGTCCAGGGTCAGGTAACTGAGGCCGATGTCGACGAGCAGCGCAAGGCGTCCGCGGATCTCCTTGAGGGCGTCCTCGGCGATCAGGGCCTTGTTGCCATCAAGCTCCAGCTGGTCGAAAAAGTGCCGGCAGCGCTCGATCGACAGTCCCGTCAACCGTGGCAGTGGCTCTCCATCGATGGTGACAGCCAGAGCCTGCTTCTTCAGTCGTCCGCCAGTGCAGGTGGGACAAATTTCGGAACGCGCGTAGCCGGCAAGCTCGCGACGCGCCCTCGCGTTGGAGGAGTGAAAACGCTCCTCCAGGTACTGCAACGCCCCGTCGTAGCGGTCGTTGTGACTCCAGGAATAGCCGTTCTGGTTGGTGTAGGTGAACTCGATCTTCTCGGCGCCCATTCCATGCAGAAAACGGTCTCGGTGCTCGCGGGACAGCTTCTTCCACGGGGTGTCGAGGGAGAATCCAAGGTGCTCGGCAATGCCTTCGTAGAGATGGAGACGCCACCGATTGCTGGTGACGTTACCGAGGGGCTCCACGGCGCCGGCCATGATGGATTTGCTTTCATCCGGAACGATCAAGCGTTCACTCATCACCACCTTGCTGCCGAGGCCACCGCAATCCGGACACATTCCCTGCGGATTGTTGAACGAGAACATCTGCGGTGTCGGTTCCTGGTAGGAAATACCGCAGGAGGGACAATCGAAGTTGGCGCTTAGCAGCCAGTCTTGCGCCGACTCATCCACCTGGACGATCAGTGAACCGTCGCCCATGCGCAGGGCTCCATCGACGGCCTCCTCAAGGCGGGGACCGATGGATGGCTTGATGACCAAGCGGTCGATGACGACTTCTATCGTATGACGGCTGTAGCGGTCGAGGTCGGGAGGTTGCTCCAGACTGAATTGCTGTCCGTCGACGCGCACGCGCAGGTAGCCGTCCTTGAGCAGGTCATCGAAGAGTTCATGATATTCGCCCTTGCGTTCCTGGACGACCGGGGCCATCACGTGGATGCGACTCTTGGCCGGCAAGGCGGCGATGCGGCTGACGATCTGGTCCCTGGTCTGGGCACCAATCTCACTGTCACACTCCACGCAGTGAGGGGTACCGCAGCGGGCAAACAACACCCGCAGATAGTCGTAGACCTCCGTGATCGTGCCGACGGTGGAGCGCGGGTTGTGGCCACCCGATTTCTGGGAGATGGAGATGGTCGGTGCCAGGCCCTCGATCTGGTCGACATCCGGCTTTTCCATCTGGCCGAGGAACTGACGGGCGTAGGCTGACAGCGACGCCACGTACCGGCGCTGCCCCTCCGCATAGAGGGTGTCAAACGCCATCGAAGACTTGCCCGACCCGCTGACGCCGGTGAAGCAGATCAGCTGGTTCTTGGGTAGTTCGAGACTGACGTCCTTGAGGTTATGAACTCGGGCGCCTCTGACGCAGATGTGGCCTGGGTCCATAGATAGGTATCTATTCGGGATTAACGGCTGGGAGAATCTTTCAATGTAGTTGGGGGGTGTGACCGGAGCAAGCAGAATGGAGCTAACGCGATTGACCCTAATCCTGAGTCCGTCCTACTTATTGAACCAACGCGTCCACAATGATATAGGCTGACGCAAGAATATCGTTGCACGAGGTACTATTATCGATAAGGATCCGGAAACGATCCGCACATTCATCGCTCTCGAGCTGCCGACAACGGTTCGAGTGCAGCTGTCGGACTGGGCTAGACAGTTGCAGCCGTTCTGGCCGGAAGGAGCTCTACGATGGGTGAAGGCAGACAACCTCCATTTGACCCTGCGTTTTCTGGGTGACACCCAACAGGGAAACGTGACCGAGCTGATCTCCGGAATGGACGGAATCGCCCAACAGCAGGCTTCATTCGATGCGGTCCCCGGAGAGCTCGGAGGATTTCCGACACTGCGCAGGGGTCAGGCCATCTGGGTCAGTGTGGGCGAAGAGGGAGACGATCAGGTGCTGCTGCCGCTGCAAAAACAGGTGGAGCGTTTGGCCCGGCGGTTGGGCTGGCAACGCCAGCGGCAAGTGTTCAAGCCGCATATCACGCTGGCGCGAGTCCGCGGTCGTGGACAACGCGGCCGTTTCGGCGAAAACGGCCCACCCAGGGTACCCGAGCAACGCTTTCAAATAACGGGAATGACGCTGTTGCACAGCGACCTGACGCCGGCGGGCGCGGAGTACCATGTCCTGCACCGTGCCGAATTCGGCGCGGCATACAACACCCCGTAGCCTTGCGACGCGGCTCCGTGCTCGACTTCCTCAAACATCTGCGATTGCACTTTCAGTTGGTGCTCGCCCCGGTCTTCCTGCTCGGGTACTGGGCATCCGGTGCACAGCCGGATGGCCACTTCGTGCTGGTATTCCTGCTGTTGCACGTGGGGCTGTACGGCGGCGCTACCGCCTACAACAGCTACTACGATCGCGACGAGGGCCCGGTGGGAGGCCTGCTACACCCGCCGGCGGTAAGCCAAATGGAATTGTGGGGTGGTCTCGGCTTGCAGTGCGCTGCCGTTCTGGTCATGGGTTTTTTCGTGGACCTGAAGCTGGGACTGCTCGGCTTCGTGATGTTGCTGATGGGAGTCGGGTACTCGCACCCGCGTTGGCGGTGGAAGGCGCGCGCCCTTTTCGGGCTCGTCCTCGTGGCCTGTGGGCAGGGGCTGCTGCCGTTCTTCATGGGGGTTATGGCAGGAGGGGGGTGGCGCCCCGATTTAAATTCGGTGGAGCGGGTTGCCCTGGGGCTGATCAGTGTCTCCGTGATCACGGCGCTTTATCCGCTGACCCAGGTGTACCAGCAAGACGAGGATCGAGCGCGCGGCGACATCACCTTCGCGGTGCGTTTCGGCACGGCCACGGTTTTCCGCCTCGCTTTCATCTTCACTGCCTGCGGCCTCCTCGCTCTGGCGCTGTCGATTGCGACGGGACGGGTGGAAGTGGTCTGGGGAACGGGCATGGCAGCTTTCCTGGTCGCTTTCCTGGTTCTCCTCAGATCATGGCAGCGCGGGTTCGGCAAGCGCACTGTGTACGAAAACGGCAACTGGTCGTTTCGCCTGAGTGCGTTGATGGCCGCCGTGTTCTGGCTGCTTATCCTGGCCCAGTACGCCGGGGCGAGTCAGGACCAACCCCACACCGAACCGGAGCTCAAGGTGACGCAGGAGGACGGAGTGGTGTCGGTGCAGGCGTCGCTGTGGCTTGATTGCTCGCCCGGAGAGGTCTGGGCGTTGATGACGGACTACGAAAGTCTGAGCGCTTTCATGCCCAATGTGGAGAGCAGTGTGGTGCTGGCGCGCAGCGACAGCGTTGCGAGGGTGCGCCAAGGCGTAAACAGCCGCTTCGTCGTGCCGATTCGTTTCGCCGTGACCCTGGAGTTCCTGGAGCAGCTGCCGCAACGACTGCACTTCCACATGGTCGAGGGGGCGGTGGACCGATTCTCCGGTACCTGGGATTTCAGCTCAGATCGCGGCGGGACCCGTGTTGACTACGCCGCCGCCATCGAACCACCTGCTTTCGTTCCGTCTTTCATCGCAGCCGTGGTGGTGCGACGTCAGTTGCGCCGGATGTTGCCTGCTATTGGAGCCGAGCTCGATCGACGCAAACAGACAAGGATCGGGGTCGAGCAGTGAAGCCGGAGACCCTGTTGCTGGGAATCGCAACTGCAGTGCCGCGATACCGCATAGCTCAGGACGAGGCCGCCCGTTTCATGAAGCGAGTTCATCTTGAAGGTGCTGGTGACGAACGGCGATCGCCACAGCAAAAGCGCCTGCTCGAACGCCGCATCGACTACCTCTACAGACGCTCGGGAATCGAATCCCGCTACAGTTGTTGTTCAGAGTTCGCGGACGGATCGGCTATAACGGCGGCACACATGACTCTGGCCGAACGCATGCAGCGCTACGAGCGTGAAGTGGTACCGCTGGCCGTGCGGGCTTGCGAGTCCGCGTTGGAGCGAACGGCAACGGCCGCCGCACAGATCACGCACCTGGTCTTCGCCACCTGTACCGGTTTTGTTGCCCCGGGACCGGATCAGCAGGTGGCACGGGCGCTCGGTTTGCGCACCGATCTGCGACGACTGCAAATCGGCTTCATGGGATGCCAGGCGGCACTGCACGGCCTGCAGGTCGCCGACGCCTTCTGCCGCAGCGAGCCGGCCGCAAGAGTACTGCTGGTATGTGCTGAGTTGTGTTCCCTGCATTTTCGCAACTCGGACATGGATGAGGATCTGGTGGCCAACTGCCTGTTCGCGGATGGTGCCGCGGCCGCGATCCTGAGCTCCAATCCGGATTGTATCGACGGGAGTCATGCACGCATTCGAGGCTTCGAATCGTGTGTGCTCGAAGACAGCGCTGACTTTCTCACCTGGCGCATCGACAACGCCGCCTTCAGCATGGGACTGGACTCTGGCACGCCGAGGGTGCTGGCCAAGAGTTTGCCCGCTTTCGCCCAGCAGCTATTGGCGCCAGAGCGGGAGGAGAATCCCCACTGGGCCATCCACCCGGGTGGGCCGGCGATTCTGGATGCGGCTCAGGAAGCGCTGCGATTGCCGGCAGCAATGGTAGATGGTTCAAGAAGTGTACTGCGTGACTTCGGGAACATGTCGTCGCCGACGGTTCTGTTCGTGCTGGAGCGTACGCTGCGTGCTATGGAGCAGGGCGGCACTGGCGCGGCGCTGAGCTTCGGACCGGGACTCAGCATCGAGGGCATGCGCTTCACGCGCTGACATGAGCCGCTATGGCGCCCGCGCTCGCGGGCATGAGTACATGGATGAGCCGGACATCGCCGGGGATGTCCTCCATGACGCTCTGCGAGAGCTCGAGATCATCAACCGCCACCTCGGGGGGCACAGGGCCAGCATTCTCAGCATCGAGCAGCTGCTGCGCGCGGAACCAAAGAGCCGGGAGTTGACGGTGCTGGATGTCGGAGCCGGGGGAGCCGATACCGCTGTCGAGATGGAGCGTTGGTCGAGACGGGCAGGTCGGTCTCTTCAGGTAGTATCCATGGACATCAACACCTTCACCTGTGCCCGTGCTCGGGTCCTGTTGAGGCGAGTCGCCGACACGGATTTGCCCCCCGGAACGCCGGCCGTTGTCGCAGCGGCCGTCGTGGCCGGAGATGTCTTCCGAGTGCCGTTTCGGCCGGCCAGCTTCGACATCGTTCACAGCTCTCTGTTTCTGCATCACTTTGATGACCAAGAAGCGGCCATGATTCTGCGAACCTTCCGTGGGCTGGCCAGAGTAGGCGTAATCGTCAACGACCTGCATCGTCATCCGCTGGCTTACTGGTCCGTCCGTCTGGGATCGGCTCTGTTCTCGGCCAGCAAGTTTGTCCGCCATGACGGGCCGCTGAGCGTTCTGCGCGGGTTTCGCCGCCACGAACTTGAGGAACTCTCGCGTGCCGCAGGCGCCAGCCCATCGTCGTTGAGCTGGCGCTGGGGGTTTCGTTGGGCTCTGTGCCTGCCACCGGAGACTGCGTAAACGAAGGTGGAAGGGATCGAACGCATTGATGTCGTCGTCATCGGTGCCGGTCCGGCTGGCTCTGCGATGGCAATCCAACTGATGCGGGCAGGCAGGCGGGTAACACTGCTGGAGCGGGCCAGGTTTCCCCGCGACAAACTTTGCGGCGAATTCATTTCCTCCGAGGGCGTCGCAGCCCTGGCGGATCTCGGTCTGGGTGAATGGTTGGCGACAACCAGCCCCGATATCGACCAGGTTCTGGTCTCCAGCCGACGCGGTGCGGTGTGGCAGGAGCGCCTGCCGCAGAATGCCGTGGGGTGCACTCGGGCGGCGTTGGACTATCAGCTGCTGAAGCAGTGCGTGAGTGCGGGTGTCGATGTACGCGAGGGGGTCCGTGTCGCCGGGGTCGACGACGACGGCCTGCACCAGAGAGTCTCTACCGATTCGGTACCCGCATCTACTGCTGTCCATCTTGCGTCGGGTGAACGGCTGGCATGTCGCCTGGTCATATACGCCTGCGGCCGCCAGAGCGCTCTGCTGCGCCATCCTCCTGAGGGTGAACACGTGCGAGAGAAGGCCTCCAGGTGGTGGTCCCGGGGGACGGGGACTGACGATGGCATGCTGGGGTTGAAACTGCATACTCAAGGCGCGGAACAGCTGGGCAGCACCGTCGAGTTACACGGTTTCGACGGCGGTTATCTCGGCCTGGCTGCCGTGGAAGGTGAGCGAGTGAACGTGTGCGCCATGGTGAAATCCTCAGCCTTGCGCCGGGTTGGCAAGGATCCGCAACGGCTAGCCGACCAGGTGATGGCGGCCAATGCAAGTCTCGCCTCCAGGCTGGAGCAGCTGCAGCCTGATTGGTCGCAGGCCCTGGCCGTGGCCAACCTGCAATTCGGCCCTGCACCGCACACCGGGCGATTGTGCGTCGGTGACAGCGCCGGCGCCATAGCACCCCTGTGCGGGGACGGGATTTCGATGGCGTTGCGCGCCGCACAACTGGCGGCGCCACTCGCCGACCGCTACCTGGACGGGGCTATCTCTGGCGCCCGGATGCTGGACTCCTACAGACGGCAATGGCGGCGTGAATTCGGTCTGCGTATACGACTTGGGAATCAGCTACAGGCTCTACTGCTGAGCGACATAGCCGGAACCCTTGGGCTGACGGCGCTCGGTCGCTTGCCGGCCCTGGGACGATGGGCCATCGCCAGTACCCGTGGGTAGGGTTCGCCCCTGCGGACTCAACCGTGGGCGGGTCTGAAGATGGCGAACGAGCAGGTGTAGCCGTGCAGGTGGGTGGCGCCACCCACAGGTCCGATCTCACCTCCACAGAAGAATCCACCCAGCGGTATGTCACCCATGGCCGCGGTGAACTTGTCAGAGTCGTGGTTCGGCCGCTCGAACAGGTGCTCGCCGCGCCCGGTGCAGGTGAACAGCAATGCGCCGGCAGGCGATCCGCCAATCGTGTCCCGGGTCGAGGCGGCCTCAGAGTACTGTCGCAGCATGAGTTCGAGATCTTCCGTGGCCGTGTCTGCATCACGCAGGTGAAACTGGACCGTCTGGCCCGGGCGCAGCATGTCGCCGACCCCGATTATGCCGCTGGACGAATCCAGCCGGATGACATTGCGGATCAGAAAGTCACCGTGCTTGAGCTCCTGCTTGAGCGCCGTAGAGGCGATGCCGAGGAAGAGGCCGTTGGACTTCATCAACTCCTGGTCGGACTCCGGAAGATTCTGGAACAACTCGAGCAGCACCTCAAACGAGGGGCGATCGTCCAATCCCTCCAGGTAGTGTCCGGTGCAGCCGGTAATCACCATTGGCTGACCGACGGCTCGGCAACCCTGTGCCACGACCGGGTCGACGCTGATGTTGCCGCGCAGGGCAAGGCCGACACACCCCGAATGCACGACCACGCCATCGATGAAGAGGGTATTGCCCTGCAGAGCCGAGGCCAGACCGCCGACGACCATCGACCGTGAGTAGGCGAAGTCCAATCCCATCAACAGCGGCCTCGGATCGAAAGCGCTTGTCCCCATCGGGTTTGCCAGCAGAAGAAACTGGGGCACGGGATCGCCCGGGACTCCGAGCGTATCGATCCAGGCCTCGGGTCCGACGTCAGGATCGGGGAGGGCATCGGCTTCCAGGTGGAAGGTGTCGATCTCCACATCCGGTAGTCTGGCCACGGTAAGCGATAGAGCGGGCTGTTGCTCGATCTCCCGTCCGCCGCCGATGACGCCCATCGCCGTGCAGCCGATACAATGTCGGGGACCGATCTGGGAGGTGATCAACTCGGCAAGGAGGTCGAAGCTGTCACCGTAGTGAGGACTCACGAAGGCGAGCGCCAGATCCAGAGGCTCGTCTTCCAGCGTGGAGGACAGCTGTGCCTTGAGGTCGGCCACAGCGGACCTCACATCCAGGTCATTCGTGATGGCAGATGCCCAGCGCAATGTCGTCAAAACCTCGTTTCTGAAAGATTTCCCATACGGCACCCGCGGCCGAGACGTGGAGGCGGATCGAATCAAGAAAGCCGTCCCTGTCGCTGAGCGCAACTGCGCTGAGCGCAACTCGGAGCGGACTTCGGTGGTTATCTCCAATTGATGCGACTATTATTACTTCGTATGAAAAACAACTGCACCGACGCGCGACTGGTTCGCATGCTAACTACACTCGCACCAAATCGGGAGATCTCTATCTGTCATGACTGGAAGGCCATACATACTCGCTGAAACGACATGGAAGACAGTCGCGCAGACGGACTACGAAGTGGCCATCCTGCCCTGGGGAGCCACGGAGGCGCACAACTATCACCTGCCGTACGGGACCGACGTGCTGGAGTCGGAGTCGATCGCTGCGGCCGCGGCCGGCAAGGCCTGGGACAAAGGGGCGCGTGTGGTGGTGTTGCCGACGGTGCCCTTCGGCGTCAACACCTCACAGATCGAAATCAAGCTGGATATCAATCTGAATCCGTCGACACAGCTGGCCGTTCTGCGCGACATCGTCGACGTGCTCGAGCATCAGAGGATCCCCAAACTGGTGATCCTGAATGGACACGGTGGAAACGATTTTCGTCAGATGTTACGAGAGCTGTGGCCGCACTACCGCTTGTTCATGTGCACGCTGGATTGGTACAAATGGGTGGACCAGTCGCTGTTTCAGGAGGCTGGTGATCATGCCGATGAAATGGAAACCAGCCTGATTCAGCATATTCGCCCTGACTGGGCCCTGCCGTTGTCAGAGGCGGGGGACGGCGCAGAGCGCAAGTTCAAGATCGAGGCCCTGAGAGAGGGGATGGCCTGGTCGCCACGCGACTGGGTGCAGGCGACGGCGGACACCGGAATCGGCAATCCGCACGCAGCCACGCCGGAGAAGGGTGAACGCTGTCTGCAGGGTCTTGGGGATCGGATCGGAGAGTTTCTGGTGGAGCTGGCGGAAGCTGATCCGGATGATCTCTACGAGAGCGGAGAGTAGGGAGCCAACGGATGCGGACACTCGCAACATTGGAAGATTCCCCGGCCAGAGGTATATTCGTGCGACGAGCAGTCGCAATCACATTCCACGAGTAAACGATGTCTGATTCCGACGAAGAGAAAACCCAACAGTCTGATTCGCAGGCCCAGGATGCGAACGAAGGCGAACGCCCAGGCGCAAGCCGCCGCGAATTCATCAAGAAGGTAGCCTACGTGGCCCCGGTGATCGAAACATTCCTGCTCAGCGAAACGGCGTATGGCAGCGGTGGGTCCGGTGGCAATCAGAGCCGCGGACGGGGTCGCGGACGGGGTCGTGGACGGCGACGCATATCACCAGCACCGAATGATCGCCGGGTGCCGCCACCACCACCAAGCCAGGACAATGATGACGATTAGCCGGAAGCAGTGTGGTGGCGATTCAGTTCCCAAGGCGCAACGCTTGATCCATCGGCATCAGCAACAGCGGCTCGCCGTTGTGCTCGATCCTGAAGCGCAGATAATCGGAGGCCGAGTTCGTCGCTTCCAGCTGATCGGGTACCCCAGCGCCGATTCCCAACAGCTGCGGCCTGAGTAGTTCAGCATCGAACAGACCGAGACGGGGATACTCCACGATGTTGGTGGGGACACCGTCTATTCCCGCCTTCTGTTTGGCTACATTGATCGCTACATCCAATCCACCCAACTGATCGACCAGGCCGATCTCCAGGGCTTGTACTCCAGACCAGACACGGCCCTGCGCTATCTCACCAATATCCTCTAGCGTGCGTTTTCGACCGTCGGCGACCTTGCCGACGAACTGATCATACGTGGTCCGGATGACATGCTCGACCCGTGCCATTTCGGCCTGGTTGAGGTTGCGGTCGGGCAACTTCACACCGATCAGGGGCAGGCTCATGCCGAACCTGGCATCGGCGTGGCGGCCTACCTGAACGTGGTCGGTGGACAATGCCAGCTTCTCCTTCAATCCCCGGTTGTAGATCCATCCGCTAATCACGCCGATCGAGCCTGTGATGGTGTTGGGCGCGGCGACCACGGCGTCACCGTACATGGAAAGCCAATAGCCGCCTGAAGCGGCAACCGATCCCTGCGACACGACAAAGGGCTTGTGATCACGCCCCTGACGCACCGCTTCAGCAACTCGGTCAGAGGCCAGTACGTAACCCCCGGGCGAATCGACGCGCAGGACGACTGCCTTGACATGCTGGTCCTCCACCGCTGTCTCGATGTCCTTGATGAGGGTGCGGGCGCGAATGCCGCTGTCCATCGCGCACATGCCCAGTGCATAGACGACGGCGATTCTGGGAGGCTCCCCCCAATCGTCGCGGGCATGCGGTCGGTACGAATGGTCCGCGATCATCAACGGACTGGATCCAACGGAGGCCTCAATGATGGATTCGAGGTCCTCGGGACGACCCAGCGTATCGACGAGACCGTGAGCGACGGCCTCGGAGGGAAACAATACCACGGTCTGGTTGATGAGCTCGTCATACTGCGCACCCGTCAACGGTCGCTCAGCGACAATCTCGTCGCGGGCCAGTGTGTAGAAGTCGTCCAGCAACGCCTGCCATTGTTCTCGGTCGGCCTCTGACATCTGTTCACGGGTCAGGGGTTCGAACATTGACTTGTATTTGAAGTAGCGCCATTCCTCCACGCCGACGCCGATCTTCTCCAGCGCCTTACTGTAGTAGGTCTGCCCAGCTACAAAGCCCTCCAGGGTTACCATTCCGGCCGGGTCGAGGACAAGGCGGTCGGCGATCGAGGCGAAATGATAACCCCGCAGGTCCAGGCGGTCCGCAAAGACGACGATCTGCTTGCCGGTCTGACGGAATTCCTTCAAGGCACGACGCACCTCCCAGGCTTTTTCCCAGCTTATGCGCATACCAGAAGTGTTG
Organism: Candidatus Latescibacterota bacterium; assembly: GCA_965248265.1. Taxonomy (GTDB): domain Bacteria; phylum Latescibacterota; class UBA2968; order UBA8231; family UBA8231; genus CBDFJF01. The sequence goes on along the minus strand of CBDFJF010000001.1, from coordinate 2,190,693 downwards.
ATGGCGATGCCGCTGATGTCAGGGTCGTCTTGCGCCTGCCGGATGGTCACCAACAGCTTTGCCAAGGTGCGTGACTGATCGAAGAGGGGGAATCGACGATGGTTCAGCGGTCCGTTGAGGTCGATGTCCAGATAGCGTGTCGGGCTGGGCATCAGCAGAGACATCAGATTGGCGCGTTGGCCTCCGAGGCGGATCGCATAGGTCTGACGGGTCCGCTCCGGGCCGCCAGGCACAGAGGAGGACCGATTGCGTAGCGTCTGCGTCCACAGATCCAAACTGCCAAGATTCACGTGGACGCCGGCAGTCACGGTCCCATCGTCGCGATAGCCGGCGGAGATACTCAATCCCGGCAATGGAGTCAGGGTTGCGCCGGTCCTCCAGAAGCGTTCTCCTCCGGCACGGTCGTTCGATGCCGCCGCGGCGCCGAACAGAGTGAGACGGTCGTCGGCGAGTGGCCGCAACGACAGATCAGCGGCACCCTCGCGAGCAGAGGCAGAGGGTGTCGAGGTCAATGTCAGACCGACTGACAAGGATGGTGACGGTCTGATCAGCGAGCCAATGACGAGAACGTTTGGCGGCCGTACAAGTGAGGTGCCACCATTGGCCCACCCGTAGGCCAGACCTACGCCGTGAGTGCGATCGCCGCCGGCGAGGGCGAGTCGGTATTCCCTGTACCCTTCCCCACCTCCGGGAACGGCGCGGTCTGCCACGCCAAATCCCAGGTGGGGCAGTCCCATGTACCACCCCCAGTCGTTGGCAGCACCGGCGATGGCCGTTTCATCCGACCAGGTGAACACGCTTTCCATTTCGTCGACATAGGTCAGCATGGCCGGGTTCACGTACCCGTACAGGCCGGTACGTGCCCCACCCGGTGATTGGGGCAGGAATTCAGTACGGGCCGCAAACGGAGTAAAATCTACCGCGATACTGGGAGCCGGGTACATGCCCAGGGTGAATGCCAGGGCAACCCCAACAACGGTTAGAAGAAGAGGACTACTCTTGTGTTGCTGATGGTCACTTTTCATCTTTCGATTCCTTCTATCACAACCCCGGGGCATCAGGCCGGGAGACCCCGTCGAGCAATAACTTCATGAGCGAAACACCGAGACTACCGGACAACCATCTGGACAAAGCCAAAGACCTGGCGCTGCATCACCGTCGTACATCGAAATGCAAGGTGTGTTACGACCGCGGTTTTCAGGGCACGGATGAACACAATATGCTGGTTTTGTGTCCCAAGTGCGTGGACTCGAAGTCCGTACTCGATGACTGGCGCCAATACGTTCGTGACACCCCTGAACTGGTAGAGTTATACGGAGATTACTTCGAAGACGACGACGATGGCGAGGAAGACAGTTGAGTGCTTACACCGGCTCGCGAAACAGCTCGACATCCCCCTGACCTTCACGCAGGATGGTTACCTCATCTCCGACCAGGGAGATGACGGTTGATGGCTGCACCGGGAGCAGGCCGCATTCGAGAATCACTCCGACCTGTGAACCGAACTGGCGTTCCAGGTCGATGGGGTCCGTTATCACCTCTTCTGTTGTGCGGTTGGCGCTGGTGCTGACGATAGGGTTGCCAAGCTCGGACACGAGAGCCAACGGGACGGGATGATCCGGTATGCGAATGCCGACCGTCTTCTGCTTGCTCTGGACCATTCGAGGGGTCTCCTTCGTCGCCGGTAGCACGAAAGTGTAGGCGCCTGGCAGACACCGCTTCAGGATGCGGTAGGCAAAATTCGACACCTTGGCGTACCTGCTGATGTCGTTGAGGTCGCTGCACACGAATGACATCGGCTTCTTCGCGTCCGTCCCCTTCATCCTTCTGATCCGCTCGAGTCCCGCTTTGACGGTGATGTCACATCCCATGCCGTAGATCGTGTCCGTCGGGTAAATGACAACCCGGCCCTCCCTGAGGATTTCCGCCGCACGGGCGATCGAGCGACCCCTGATATGCTCGGGATCGATGTGTAGTACTTCCGCCAAGACTCGTCCTCTATTTTTCAGTGAATGCGGTCGCGAATATAGGGGATGCCATGGGGACGACAAAGCTGCAGCACTTTTGTTGCCGAGACGGCAGCCGATTAGATTCCGTCATATGGCGCATACCATCATAGGCACGGCCGGCCACATCGATCACGGCAAGACCTTGCTGGTCAAGGGATTGACCGGTACCGATACCGACCGAACGCCAGAAGAGAAGGCTCGGGGAATAACGATCGAGTTGGGCTTCGCCTTTTATGGCGAACACGCCACCATCATCGATGTCCCCGGACACGAGCGCTTCGTCAAGACCATGGTGGCCGGCGTCAGTACGATCGACGTTGCCCTCCTCGTCATCGCCGCGGACGACAGCGTCATGCCGCAATCGCGGGAGCATCTTGATGTCCTCGAGCTTTTGGGTGTTGAGCGCGGCGTCATCGCGCTCAACAAGGTCGACCTGGCAGATGATGACTGGTTGGACCTGGTGGAGGAAGACATCCGCGAGCTGGTATCGGGGACCTTTCTGGAGGAGGCTCCAATCGTTCGGGTTTCGGCGATCTCGATGGTGGGAATGGACGACCTCAAGCAGCAGCTGGAGCAGACCATCGCGCAGACCCAGGAAAAGCGATCCGAGGGGCCTTTCAGGCTCAGCGTCGACCGCGCGTTCTCTGCCAAGGGCTTCGGACTGGTGTGCACGGGCACGGTGTTGTCGGGAAACCTGTCGAAGGGGAACGAGCTGGAGGTACTGCCGGCAGGCAAGGAGGTCCGCACACGCAGCCTGCAGCGCCACGGAGAGGAAGTGGATGCCGTCAGCGCCGGCGATCGGGCCGCCGTCAACGTCGTCGGACAGGAGCGTTTGCCGATTCAGCGTGGAGACGTGCTGGCCGAGCCCGGATCGCTGGCCCCCAGTTCCATGCTGGACGCGCGTCTGCGCCTGGTTTCCAGCTGTCCCAAGGAACTCGAGCACCGGACGCGAGTGCGTTTGCACCTGGGCACGTGTGAGGTCATGGCCCGGGTGGTTCTGCTGGAGCAGGATCGCCTGCAGCCTGGAGAGGACGGATTGGTACAGTTGCGATTAGAGTCTCCGGTCGCGGCCGCATGGGGTGACCGTTTCGTGATCAGGCGTTACTCCCCGCCGTTGACGATCGGCGGCGGGTTGATCCTCGAAGCACATCCGATCAAGCATCGACGGACGGAACGCGGCCTCGTCGAGCGCCTCAAGGCGATCGAGTCGGGGGACGGAGCCGAGGTCGTGGAAGCAAAGTTGGCAGGGACCAGCAGCGGCTTTGCCAGTCTGCTGAAACTGGGCAGCGACATGGGACTGACGCGTGAGCAAGTTCACGAGCTGGCCGGACAGCTGGTCAGCGACGGCCGCGCCCTGCGCCTGATCGTCGATCAAGAAGACAGTCTGGTGCACGCGCAGCGCTGGAACGAGATCGCAACCGGGATCGAGGAGATGCTGGCTGCCTTCCACGAACAGACCCCGCTGGCCAAGGGGCTCAACCGCGAGGATCTGCGCCGTCAGCTGGGTCGCTACGTGCCTCCATCCCTGTTTCAACGAGTCCTGGAGTCTCTGATGGTGGACGGCCGCATTGCCATCGAGGGATCCCTGGTACGCGCGGCCGATCATCGCATCCAGTTCTCGGGGGCTGAAGAACAACTCAAGCAGCAGATAGAGACTGCCTTGAGAAAGGCGACCTTGGATCAGGTTCCCGATACAAAGGAGCTGGCGCAGCAAGCCGGAGCCGATGCCACAAGCGTCGAAGTCATTTTGAGAGCACTGGAGGGATTGGGGCAGGTGACCTTCCTGGAGGGCACCCTGGTCCTTCACACGACGACGATCGACGACGTGCGCGAACGGCTGCGGCAACATCTGCAGGCCCATTCCGAGATCACCGTATCCGGCTTCCGTGATCTCATCGGCAGCAATCGACGCTATGCCCTGGCTTTGCTGAATCGGTTCGACAGCGACGGCACCACCCAGCGCAACGGCGATGTGAGGGTGTTGCGGTAAGGAGGAGGCTTGCCAGTGGGGACGCGGTTGCCCTTAATTCTCACTGCCACAGCAAGCAGATCAACCAGACAGGTGTTTTTCATGAGTGGGCAGTTCGAGGGCAAGACCGTCGTCGTCACCGCCGCGGGCGGGGCGATATGCGGCGAGATCGCCAGTGGCCTGGCGGGCGAGGGCGCCCGGGTCGCCATATGGGATATCAACGCCGATGCGGGTAAGGCAAGGGCCGACCAGATTGCCGCCCAGGACGGCGAGGCAGCTGCATTCGCGTGCGATGCCACGGACGAGGAGAGTGTCGGCAAGGCCCTCGAAGGCACGATCGCCGCGTTTTCGACCGTCGACTTGCTCGTCAACGGGGCCGGCGGCGGCGACAAAAACACGACCACAACTCCGGATCTCGAGTTCTTCGATATCGCCCCGGCGGCGATCAGGAAAGCGATGGATCTCAACCACATCACGGCCATAGTCCCCTGTCAGGCGGTCGGTCGGGTGTTCGCACAAAAGAAAGCCGGGGCCATCGTCAACATCACCTCAATCGCTGGTGGGCTGCCGCTGTCCCGTGCTCTGGGATACTCCAACGGCAAGGCGGCCGCCGACAGCTTCACTCGCTGGTTGGCCGTGCACATGGCGACGACCTACGCCCCTCAGATACGGGTCAACGCGATCGCTCCAGGTTTCATGATCACGGAGCAGAACCGTTTCCTGCTCGAGGACGCGCAGACGGGTAATCTCACGGCGCGAGGCGAAACCGTGCTGCAGAATGTGCCCATGTCGCGCTTTGGCAAACCGGAGGAGATCGTAGGCGCCGCCCTCTGGTTGTTGTCGGACAACGCCTCCTTCGTCACCGGGTCCATAGTCGCGGTGGATGGCGGGTTCTCCGCTTTCTGCGGCGTATGATGGGAATCAGGTAAATACTGATTTCAGACCACTCGAATCAGGTCATTACCCTATTACTTCAGGTGGAGCACGGCATTAAATTTCAAACGCAACATGAAGAGGGTTTGTGCAGCAATGGTTCGGGCAGCACGTCGCAGTTGGCCCGAGGCGCCCCAAGTGCTCAGGTTTTGATTCTGAGTCGGGATCAACGTCCCAGAAGAGGGCCGCAGGAGTCGACTGAGGTGCTGCGAGCGAAGGGGATGCTGGACCGTTCATTCAGTTAGGAGGGTAGCCTATGCCGCCGGACTGTATTGGGCGGTCGCGCTGTGCTTCTCGAGTGGTGGTTGATTGAAGGGGAGGCCACGCTGCCGCCGTTCCGCTCAGAGCGAGACGGATCCCATAGCAGGAATGTTGAGGCCGAGACTTATCTCGGCCTCTTTTTTTTTGCCAAAGAGGATGGCTGCTGACGCTGCTTGATCTGGTGACGGTCGATCACTACGATAGCTCGTATGACTGATCAGACAATCTCAGAGACGGCTTTCCAGAGCGAGCAGTGGTACCGATCGCTGTTCGAGGACTCCCGTGACGCCATCCTGATCAGCGAGCGGGACGGCGGGATCATCGAGGCCAACCAGGCGGCATGCGGGCTGTTCGGTTACTCACGAGGTGAAATTGTCGGCATCGATGTCCGCAGCCTCTACGCTCACCCGACAGACCGGGCGCGTTTCAAGGAAGAGATCGAGACACACGGCTTCGTCCGTGACTATGAGGTCAAACTGCGCACCAAGGATGGCGATGAACTCGACTGCCTGCTGACGACGTCTGTCCGCAAAGACGCCGATGGCAACGTCCTCGGTTACCAGGGAATCGTACGGGATGTCACAGACCGCAAATCCCTGGAAAACAAACTGCTGAGTTACCAAGAGGAGCTGCGCTCCCTGGCTGCCCAAATGGGAGAGACCGAAGAGCGCGAGCGGCGCCGAATTGCCGAAGGACTCCACGATCAGGTTGGACAGACACTTGCGTTGGCCAATCTGAAGCTTGAAACCCTGCGGGTATCGACATCCGATCAGGAGCGTGCCGAACTTATGGATCAGTTGCTGGCGGCACTCGATCAGATGGATGTGGACGTGCGTTCGTTGACCTTCGACCTGAGCCCACCCGTGTTGTATGCCCTGGGTATCCGTCAGGCGATCGAATGGTTCGCCGAACAGCTGAACCATCAGTACGACCTTGAAGTGCGGGTCGAGGAAGATGAACAGGCAGAGCCGCTACAGGAGGACAGGCGAGCTCTGTTGTTCCGTTGCGTTCGTGAGTTGTTGCTCAACGTGGCCAAGCACGCCCAGGCCAACACCGCAACCGTCGGCCTCGACGTCGATGGAGATAGCCTTCGCATCACGGTGGAAGACGATGGCTGTGGTTTCGACGTATCAGAATTGGCAACTCCAAGAGGTCACGCCGGGTTTGGGCTCTTCAGCATACGGGAGCGGCTGCGCTTTGTCGGCGGTGGGCTGCGCGTCGAATCGCGTCTCGGCGACGGCACTCGCTGCATCATGATGGTCCCCGGAGACTCAGCCTCCGCGTCTCCAGGAGCGTGAGGGGGTGAAGTGAAGTCCATGCGCGTCGTACTCGTCGACGACCACGAAATGTTCAGGGAGGGACTGCGCGCCATGCTGGAGCAGCAGACCGACCTGAAGGTGGTGGGTGAGGCCGGAAACGGCCGGGAGGCCGTTGACCTGGTGGCGAAAACCCAACCGGACATCGTCGTCATGGACATCGCCATGCCCGATCTCAACGGCATCGATGCGGCCCGGCAGATCGTTCGCAGGTGTGAGGGCGTCAAGGTCGTGGCCCTGTCCATGCACGCCGACAAACGCTTCGTGTCCGGGATGTTTCAGGCCGGGGCGTCCGGATACCTATTGAAGAAGGGGGCTGCTCGAGAGCTGATCGAGGCCATCCGTCAGGTGGCGGACAACCAGATCTATCTGAGTCCGAAAGTGGCCGGCGCCGTGATCGAGGACTATGTGCAGCATCTGGGCACCAGCCCCAGCACTGCCGGCAATGCCACCCTGACTGCCCGAGAGCGCGAGGTGCTTCAGCTGATCGTCGAAGGCAAAACCACACCGGACATTGCCGCGGCGCTCAACGTCAGCGAGAAGACGATCGGTACGCATCGCCAGCACATAATGGAGAAACTAGACATCCACAATGTGGCGGAGTTGACCAAGTTCGCCATCCGTGAAGGGCTCACCTTCCTGGAATCCTGAAACCAATCAGAGCACAGCCTGCTCTGCCACGCTGATTCAGCCAATAATCCTCCCGGCCGAACCCCAAAATCAGGTCGTTAGCGTATTGGGGAGGTTCTTCCACAACCCTATTTTTCATCCAAGACGGACTATGCAGGGACGTCTGTACGGTGCATACGGGTCGTAAGCGCCTGTTTATTAATGATTTACTTATTAGATAGTGAGGTCTGAATGCCCCTTTACATGTATGAAGGCGCCGGTCGCCCTGATGATGTCTACGTAATCGAGGACCCAGCCGTGGTCACCAGGGACCGAGCCGGGATCGAGCAACCCGCGTACAAGCGTATTGATGCTCACACGGTGCGTGCTCATCCGCAGCTGATTTCAGAATTGGTCTCGAAGTCAGAGCGGCTGTGGAATCTGCAGGAGGTCCTCAGCGAAAACGAGAGAGGGTAAGGTGACTATCGAGGTCATTCTGGCGGACGATCACCCGATGGTGCGAGATGGATTGCGGGTAGTACTGGAGCGCGATCCCGACATCGCCATCGTCGCCGAGGTCGAAGATGGGGAGTCAGCCGTTCGACTCACAGAGCAACTCAAACCAGATGTCGTCATCATGGACGTCGGCCTGCCTAGGGTCAACGGCATCGAGGCGACGCGTAGAATCCGGAGCACGACTGCAGCGAAGGTGGTCGGCCTGTCCATCCATCGAGACCAGGTGTTCGTGGAGGCCATGCGGTCAGCAGGTGCGTCCGGATTCGTGATAAAGCGGAGTGCATTCACAGCGCTGCACCCCGCCATCGAACACGCGCTGGCTGGAGACCCCTTTGTAAGTCCAGCGCCGTCCGAGGATCCGGGGGTGGAATTCGCCCGGGTGCCATAAAGTCTGGAGAGAGGAGGCGGACATGCACGCGATAACGATCTCACGCGAGTACGGCAGTGGCGGTCGCACCGTTGGCTACAAGGTGGCCAGGAAACTGGGGTATGCCTTCGTCGATCACGCGTTGATCGTCGCCGTCGCGCGCAAAGCCAAGGTACCGGTGGCAACGGTGGAGGATTTGGACGAACACCCGGAAGGGTCGGTAAAGCGCATTCTAAAAAAAGCCCTGCTGCCGGAGAGTGGCGAGGCCCTTTTTGCCGGCTGGCACGAGGGTTGGCACGTATATCCAGTTTATCCAGAAATGCTTGAAGAGGACGGACCGCCGCCACTGGATGAAGACCGTTGCGTCGATATGATACGCGAGGTCATGGAGCAGATGGCGAATCAGGGGAACGCAGTGTTCGTCGGGCGGGGTGGGCAGGCGGTGCTGGCAGGGGCCAACGCGCTACATGTGAGCATCAGCGCTCCACGCGAATTTCGCATCACTACTGCGATGGAGCGGGATGGCTTCAACAGGGCAGAGGCTTGTAAGCAGCTGCGCGCGATCGATACGCAAAGGCAACGCTATCTGAAACGCCATCACGGCATCGACTGGGTTGATCCAGGGCTCTATCACCTTCTCCTGAACACGGGGAGACTCGGGATAGATGGCGCCGTCGATCTCATCACGGACGCCGTTCGGCTGCAAGAAGGAGTTAACGCGCCACCGGCCCCGTAGCAATTCGGCATCGGGTGCGTACAGACGTTCGAAGGGCGAACAGGTTTGGGGGGACAGCGATTTTCGTGGAGGGAGGTTCACCATGCCGGGAAACAAGACCAGGGAGTTCCTCGACAGTCACTATGTGAAGTACATCACGATCAGCCACTCGCCCGCGTACACGGCGCAGGAGATCGCCGCCTCCGCCCATATACCCGGGAGAGAGATGGCCAAGACGGTGATGGTGAAGATCGACGGTAAGATGGCGATGGCGGTCCTGCCTGCCTCGTTGAAAGTGGATTTCGATTGTCTTCGCGAAGCGGCTGGTGCCGACGACGTCGAACTGGCGTCGGAGAACGAGTTTGCCGAACTGTTTCCCGAGTGTGAAGTCGGGGCCATGCCTCCCTTCGGCAATCTCTACGACATGCCCGTCTACGTGGCGGATCCGCTTGCCGACGACGCCGAGATCGCTTTCAACGCCGGCAATCACAGCGAATTGATCCGCATCGCCTATCAGGATTACGAGAGACTGGTGAGACCGACAGTCGCCAAGATCTACTCCTGATTAGCCTCGAGATTCACCACCACGCTTAAAAGACCCTCCGAGGGCTTTGTCCCTTGGAGGGTCTTCCTCGACTGGTTCCGCAGCTCACCCTACCTTCCGCACGCATGGAACTTGAGAATCGCCTGCGTGACGTCGCCGTCATCGGCGCGGCCGGCAAGATGGGGCGCGGCATAGCATTGCTCCTGGCCGAACACATGGCCGGTAGAGGGGGGCATGCAACCCCGCCCCGCCTGACCCTCATCGACACCCAGGAACAGGCGCTTGGCGGCCTGGAGCAGTACCTGGAAACTCAGGTTGCCAAGAGGGCAGCACGCAGTGGCCAGCCGGTCAATCTGTCGTCGATTGTGCAAATGACGACGGATCCGCAGCGGGCAGCGGAGGCCCACCTTGTGTTCGAGGCTTTGCCCGAAATCGAAGCGCTCAAGGTAGAGGCTTTGTGCCAACTTCAGGATTCGTGCTCACCGGATACATGGTTTCTTTCAAACACATCCTCGATTCCAATCGCGGAGCTGGACCGGCAGGCGCGCCTCGAAGGCAGGGTTGTCGGTTTTCATTTCTACAATCCACCCCCAGTGCAGAAGCTGCTGGAGGTGATTCCGGCGGCATCCACAGCGCCCGCGCTCGGGGCTGCTGCCCGCCAACTCGCCGTCGACCTGGGCAAGACCGTCGTCACATCGCGCGATGTGGCCGGTTTCATTGGCAACGGACACTTCATCAGAGAGTGTCTCTACGGACTTCATCAGATTGAACACCTACAGGCACGCGATGGCTTTTCAAAGGTCGTCTATGCGGTTGACAAGGTCAGCCGAGTTGGCCTGTTGCGACCGATGGGGATCTTCCAGGTGATGGACTATGCCGGCGTCGATATCTGTGCGGCGATCATGGAGGTCATGGAGCGCTACATCACCAAAGAGAGCTTCGTTTCCGCCACCGTGGAACGCATGCTTAGCGCCGGTGCCAAAGGGGGGCAGCATGGGGATGGCTCGCAGAAGGATGGCTTCTTCCGCTACGATGGCTACCGCATTACTGACGTCTACGATATCGAGGGTGGAACATACAAGCCGCTTGCGACGATTGCTGCGGAGATGGACGAAGAGCTGGGCGACTTGGCAAAGCCAAGTCGCAGCTGGAAGGAGCTGCGGGGGCAACCGGACGTCGACAAGCAGGTGCGCAGCCATTTCGAGTGGCTGATGGCCAATCCGGGTGCCGGCACGAACATGGCGATAAACTATTTTCGAGTGTCAAAGCGGATCGCGACAGATCTCCTGAACGACGGAATCGCCACCTGTGGCGAGGACGTCGATGTCGTCGTCACCACCGGTTTTCACCATCTCTACGGCCCTCTTGGCATGGAGGTATCATCTATATGAAGGCTCTCCTATTCAACGAGCACGGCAATGTTGACGTACTGCAGTACGATCAGGTGCCAGATCCCTCACCAGGTCCGGGGGAGGTTGTCGTGCGCCTGCGCGCCGCCTCCCTCAACCATCTGGATCTGTGGATACGGCGCGGTTGGCCGGGTCTGAAGTTGGAGATGCCGCATGTGGGCGGTGCTGATGGCGTCGGAGAGGTGATCGAGTTGGGTGAAGGTGTTGACGTGGACGGCATTACCGTGGGGACACGGGTTGCCATCTGTCCAGGTTTCGCCACGGCTGTGGACGAGTTTACGCGCCGGGGACAGCATCCGTTGAGCCCGCGGTTCTGCATTCTGGGAGAGCACCGCTCGGGCACCTTTGCCGAGTATGTGTCGGTTCCCGCACAGGCGTTGGTGCCGATGCCTGCCGAGGCTGAATACACGAAGACCGTAGCGGCGCAGCTTACTTACCTGACCGCATGGCGCATGCTGGTAACCCAGGCAGAAATACGTCCCGGCGAGACCGTCCTTATTGTCGGTTCCGGTGGCGGCGTCAACACGGCGGCGGTGCAAATCGTCAAGTTGTGCGGCGCCGACGCAATCGTTCTATGTGGTTCGGAGAAAAAGATGGAGCAGGCACGCGAACTGGGAGCCGATGAAGTGTTCGACTATCGTGACGAAGAGTGGCCCAAGAGTGTGTACAAGCTCACGGACAAGTCGGGGGTCGATATCGTCGTCGACAATGTGGGGCAGGCGACCTTTCAAAAGAGCCTGGGGGCACTCAAGCGCGGCGGCAGGCTGGTGACCGTGGGTAATACCACCGGCCCCAAAGCAGAGATCGACATCCGCTTCATCTTCTTCAAGCAACTTCGCATCATCGGTTCGACTCTGGGGACCCCGATGGAGTTCGACCGCGTGATGCGGTTGGTCTGGGCCGGCAAGCTCAGTCCGGTCATCGACCGCCAGATGCCCTTGAGTGAAGGGCGCGAGGCGTACGACCTCATGGAGCGAGGAGATCAATTCGGTAAAATCGTCCTCGAGATCTGAAGATTACCCGGCAATCCTCCTGTGAAATCCCGCGAGTGCCTCTGTAGTTGATCTGATAATGGGCATTTGCCCCACTAACCTTCCTGCACGCCTCTATATCAACAACATTACTTGCTTCGGCACCGATCTTGCAAGGTTCTTGGCAAACGAAGCTTGCATTGAAGCAGTTGATCGCGCTCAGAGCAGGAGGTTCAGTCATGTCCACCGTCACCACGGCCAGGGAGAATGGTCAAGACCATTCTCGTGACCGATCTGATCAACTCGACTGGTACAAGGACTTATTCGACCAGCATCAGCAGGAGTCGATGGACCTGCTGGAGTACCTGGGGCATTGCAAAGCCGATGCGACCATGTACGCCTCTTCGCACGAGAGGCTACTCAAGGCCATCGGCGACCCTGTGCTCCTGGACACCAGTGGTGACGAGCGCCTCAGCCGCATCTTCTCGAACAGGGTGATCCGTACCTATCCGTCGTTCGCCGAGTTCTACGGCATGGAGGACACGATCGATCACATCGTTTCCTTCCTGCGTCACGGGGCCCAGGGCCTCGAGGAACTCAAGCAGGTGCTGTACCTGCTCGGACCGGTGGGAGGTGGCAAATCCTCTCTGGCAGAGCGCATAAAGGAGTTGATGGAGCAGGAGCCTTTCTACGCCATTCTGGACTCCCCCATCAACGAGTCTCCGCTCGGCTTGTTCGCGGACCAGTTCCAGCGCAAGGCACTCGAGGACAAGTACGATATTCCGTCCCGCTTCATTCCCCGGGTCATGTCTCCCTGGGCAGCGAAGCGTTTGAAGGAGTACGGCGGTGACATCACCCAGTTCAAGGTGGTCAAACTCTACCCCTCGATTCTGAATCAAATCGCCATTTCAAAGACCGAGCCCGGTGATGAAAACAACCAGGACATTTCTTCCCTGGTTGGTAAGGTCGATATCCGGAAGTTGGAAGAATATTCCCAAGATGACCCGGATGCCTACAGCTATTCTGGTGGTCTGGCGCGCGGAAATCAGGGAATTCTGGAGTTTGTTGAAATGTTCAAGGCGCCAATCAAGACGCTGAATCCGCTGCTGACGGCGACGCAGGAAAGCAACTACAAGGGTACCGAAGGCCTGGGCGCGATTCCGTTCAATGGCTTGATCCTGGCTCACTCCAATGAGTCGGAGTGGCAGGACTTCCGTACCAACAAGCGCAACGAGGCGTTCATCGACCGGGTGAACATCGTCAAGGTGCCCTATTGCCTGCGCGTGAATGAAGAGGAAGAGATCTATAGCAAGCTGATTCGGGAGAGCTCTCTCTCTGAGGCGCCTTGCGCGCCGCAGACCCTGCGAATGATGGCGCAGTTCTCCGTGCTGTCACGACTGCGTGATCCAGGCGAGAAATCAAACCTGCACTCGAAGATGCGGGCGTACGACGGCGAGAGCCTCAAGGACGTGGATCCCAAGGCCAAGGCGATACAGGAATACCGGGATGACGCGGGGGTCGACGAGGGCATGGATGGCCTGTCGACGCGTTTCGCCTTCAAGGTGCTGTCGAAGACCTTCAACTACAGCACCAACGAGGTGGCCATAAACCCAGTGCATCTGATGTACGTGTTGCGCCAGGAGATCCTGCACCTGCAGCACGAGCGCGAAGAAGAATTCCTCGGCTTCATCAATGAGTACCTGGCCGAACGCTACAAGGAATTTATCAGCAAGGAGATACAGACGGCCTTCGTCGAGTCCTATTCGGGCTATGGTCAGAACATCTTCGACCGCTACGTGCAGTACGCCGATTTCTGGACCCGCGATGAGGATTATCGCGACCAGGATACGGGTGAGATGTTCGACCGCGCGGCGTTGAACCAGGAATTGGAAAAAATCGAGAAGCCGGCAGGCATCGCCAATCCGAAGGACTTCAGGAACGAGATCGTCAATTTCGTCCTGCGCTGGCGCGCCGAACACAACGGCGACAACCCGGAGTGGACTGGGTACGAGAAGCTGCGTGAAGTCATCGAGAAGAAGATGTTCGCCAGCACGGAGGATTTGCTGCCGGTTATTTCGTTCACGAAGAAGAGCTCTGCCGAAGAGCAGCAGAAACACGAGGACTTTGTACAGCGCATGATGGACCGCGGGTACACCGAGAATCAGGTGAGACTCGTCGTCGATTGGTACCAGCGGGTCCAGCGATCATCGTAGAGCTACCGCCCGTCTCCTTTTAGTGAGCTCCACCGACAAGAGGTCGTGCACATGGCTGTGTTCCTCGACATCGTCGACCGGCGTAAGAACCCTAAAGACAAGAGCCTGGTAAACCGTCAGCGCTTTCTGCGGCGCCACCGGCAGGAGGTGCGGGCCGCCGTGCGTGAAAAGATCGTTGAGGCGGATGTCAAGGACATTGCTTCCGATGCGCCGAAAAAGCTGAAAGTCAGCAGTCGCGGTACTGACGAGCCGACCTTCCGCCACCAGGACGGTGGTGTAACCGAACGCGTAATCCCGGGAAACAAAGAGTTTCAACGCGGCGATAAGATCAAACGTGAGGCCGGTGGTGAGGGTAGCGGCGGCAGCGAGGGCTCTCCTGATGGTGACGGCGAAGATTCCTTCGTCTTCGAGGTTTCCCAGGCCGAGTTCCTCAATTACTTCTTCGAAGGGCTCGAACTCCCCGACATGGTCAAGCGCGCGCTCGAGGGCGAAGACCAGTTCCGCCTGCAGCGGGCCGGCTACGCCAGCGATGGCACCCCGAGCAACCTCGATCCCTTGCGCACGATGCGGCATTCGCGGGCGCGCCGGATTGCCTTCCGCATACCAAAGCAACGCCGCAAGAGAAGGCTCGAAGAAGAGCGCGACGAGTTGGTGCAGAGCGGACTCAACAGCCCGGTAAGCGATCGCATTGCCCAGATCGAGGAGGAGATCAGGGTGTTGGAGCGACAGATCAAGGCCATCCCATTCCTCGACGAGGTCGACCTGCGCTATCGCCGGCACGAGCGCGTGAGCGTGCCGGTGACGCGTGCCGTCATGTTCTGCTTGATGGATGTCTCGGGAAGCATGGGTGAACGAGAGAAGGAAGTGGCCAAGCGTTTCTTCATGCTGCTCTACCTGTTCCTGGTGCGTAGCTACGAGAAGGTTGAAATCGTTTTCATCCGCCACCATCACACGGCCAAGGAAGTCGATGAAGAAGAGTTCTTCAGTTCGCGCGAATCAGGAGGGACCGTCGTATCGACGGCACTGGCACTGATGCAGCAGGTGATAGCTGAGCGCTATTCGCCGACGCACTGGAACATCTACGGTTGCCAGGCCTCGGATGGGGACAACTTCCAGCAGGATCTGCCGGTGGCTCAACAAGCCATGGTCGAACACATCCTGCCGCTGGTGCAGTACTACGGCTACGTGGAGATCGGCAAACGCGACAGCAGCCCGTTGTGGGGTGTTTATGAAGACATCCGTAACCAGCACCCCATCCTGGCCATGGCGAGGATCGCTGAGGTCAAGGACATCTTTCCGGTCTTTCGTGGTCTGTTCGAAAAGGAAGGAGTACCGTCTCATGGCTGAGACCCTGGCACAGGCACCGATTTTCACCGGGCCGGAATGGACCTTCGAAAAGGTCGAGCAGATTACCGACGCGATGGAGCGCATCGCCGAAGAAGAGCTCGAGTTGGATTACTACCCCTTCAGGCTGGAGATCATCTCGAGCGAGCAGATGATGGACTCATATACTTCAGCCGGGATGCCGATCAACTACCATCACTGGTCGTTCGGCAAAAGGTTCATCGCTGTGAATGAGAGCTATCGCCGCGGCTTGATGGGGCTCGCCTACGAGATCGTCATCAACTCGGATCCCTGCCTGGCCTACCTCATGGAAGAGAACTCGATGACGCTGCAGGCGCTGGTGATTGCCCACGCGGCGTTCGGGCACAACGCTTTCATGAAGAGCAACTACCTGTTCAAACAATGGACCCAGGCCGATGCCATCCTCGACTATCTCGCCTTCGCCAGGAAGTACATCACGGAGTGCGAGGAGCGCTATGGTGTCACGGAGGTGGAACAAGTGCTGGATGCCTGCCATGCGCTGCAGTTGCATGGTGTCGATCGCTACAACCATCCCAAGGAGTTGTCCATCGAAGAAGAGGAGCAGCGCCAGCGGGAACGCAGCGCTCAACGGGAGCGTGATGTGAATGTTCTGTGGAGCACCCTGCCGCAGGACGCTACCGGGAAGACAGAGGAGGCCGGGCAGGCCAGCGAAGGCGTGATTCCGTGCCTCTGCGAAGGACAGGAAAACATCCTCTACTTCATCGAGAAATACTCACCGAATCTGCCCGAGTGGAAACGGGAAGTTGTCCGCATCGTCCGCAAGATCGGGCAGTACTTCTACCCCCAGCGGCAAACAAAAGTTCTGAACGAGGGCTTCGCCTGTTTCACCCACTACTACATCATGAACCGCCTGCTCGAGAAGGGCTTGATCACGCCGGGTTCGATGCAGGAGTTTCTGCATTCCCACACCGACGTGACCCGGCAACCCGATTTCGCGGAGATCAATCCGTACGCGCTGGGGATGCACATGTTCACGGACATCAAGCGCATGTGCGACAACCCTACGGACGAGGATCGACAATGGTTTCCTGATATCGCCGGGGCCCCCTGGCTTCAGACGATCAAGTTCGCCGCCGAATCCTTCAAGGACGAAAGCGCCATCCTGCAGTTTCTGTCGCCGAATCTGATGCGGCATTTCCGACTCTTTTCGCTGCTTGACGATGACGAGCAAAAGGAGCTGGAGGTGACGGCTATTCACGACGATGCCGGCTTTCGCCATGTACGCAAGATCCTGTCGGCCCAACACGATATCAGCAACCAGGTACCGAACATTGAGATATCAGCCGTCGACTGGCATGGCGATCGCAACTTAACCTTGCGCCAGCACGTCACCAACCGACGCTACCTCCACGAAGAGGAGGCCACCGCGGTCATGCGCCACGTGGAGACGCTATGGGGATTCCCCGTGACGATGGAGCAAGAGTGCGACGGCGACAGCGAAGTGGCCTTTGGTGTGGCCCAGGGAGAGCTTGCATTCGGTGCCGCGGGTAAACCGGTGGCAGCGTTTGGGTCGATGAAGTAACAGTGTAGCGGACAATTTCGATCCCACACGATGCCTGGAACCGGTTTAATGCGGAGCCAGGTTTTTTTTTGCAGTCGCTAATCGCCAAGGAGGCACACTGATGCCTGAACGCAAACCGGAGGCCACCATAGGCGGGAAAGCGTTGCGACCGGAGAGCCTGATGATGAGTTACGGGTACCAACCCGAACTGTCCGAGGGCGCTCTCAAGAGTCCCATCTTCCAGACGTCGACCTTCGTGTTCAACAGCGCCGAGGAGGGCAAGGCCTTCTTCGAGGTCGCTTACGGCAAGAGAGAGCAGGGGCCGATGGAGGCGATCGGGCTCATCTACTCTCGCTTCAACAACCCCGATCTCGAGATCCTGGAGGACCGACTCGCGCTTTGGGACGAAGCCGAGAGTGCGGCCGTGTTCCAGAGCGGCATGGCAGCGATCAGCACCATGCTGCTGCAATTGCTCAGGCCAGGCGACGTGCTCCTGCATAGCGAGCCGTTGTACGGTGGCACGGATTATCTGATAAAACACATCCTGACCGAGTTCGGCATCCGGCCACTGGGCTTCAAAGCTGGCTCTGGGGTCGATCAAATCGAAGCCAAGTTGGCGGAGGCCGGGATGGCGGACAACCTGGCCATGATCTATGTCGAGACACCGGCCAACCCGACCAATGAGTTGGCGGACATTGAGCAGTGTTCGGAGGTTGCCCGCCGGTATTCGACGCCGGAGCGCAAGGTGACCCTGGCCGTCGACAACACCTTCCTGGGTCCCCTGTGGCAACACCCGCTCAAACACGGCGCCGACCTGGTTCTCTATTCGGCGACGAAGTACATCGGGGGCCATAGTGATGTGATTGCCGGTGTCTGCCTCGGATCTCAAGATCTCATGGACAAGGTGCGGGCTCTGCGCGGGTTTCTGGGTACCATGGCTGGACCCTGGACGGGATGGTTGTTGCTGCGGAGTCTGGAGACGCTCAAGTTGCGGATGACCTGCCAGATGAAGAACAGCCGCTATGTCGCGGACTGGTTGGCGGACCATCCGAAGATCGAGCGCGTCTACTACCTGGGACACCTCACGGAGGATGATCCGCAGCACGAGATCTATCGCCGGCAATGCCTGGCACCGGGAGCGGTGATCTCGTTCGACGTCGTCGGTGGAGAAGCCGAGGCTTTTCGCTTTCTGAATGCGCTCCAGCTGATCAAGCTGGCAGTCAGCCTTGGTGGGACGGAGTCGCTGGCCGAGCACCCTGCCACCATGACCCATGCCGACGTGGATCCTCAGGAGAGGGACGGGATGGGGATTTCGGAACGGATGATCAGGTTGTCCGTGGGGGTCGAAAACCCGGAGGATCTGGTCACCGATCTCGAACAGGCACTGGATTCCGTCTGATTTACCCGAGGCACTTGACGGCCGGCGTTCCAGTGTCCTTATTGGGGAGCAGCAGTAATACACAATACGGTTCAGGTGTCAGAAGACTTGCTTCACAGCGCGACGCACTGCAAAGCAAGTCTTGTGAAGAATAGGGAAGGCAGTGAAAATCTGCCGCGGTCCCGCCACTGTAACCGGCTGAACGTCGCCTGACAGGTGACGTTCGATCTCTTTGGCTCTGAGAGCTGGGTAACGCCCAGTTCCTCCCACTGATCCGCAAGGATTGGGAAGGGTGAGCCAGAGTGAAAGCCGGAAGCCAGGAGACCTGCCTGAGCCGGAGATGGATCCAGAACCTTCGGAGGAAAGGTGATGAACCGTTTCCGGGAATGTTTTCCCCGGCCTCTTTCGAGGCTGGGGTTTTTCGTTTCCCGCCCCCTATGGCCCGCTGCCCTTGTGGTACTGGGAGCAGCCGCGGTAATCGAAGCACAATCGATTCTTCACGGACGCATCCTGGACAGCGACACAGGCGCGCCCATCACCGGCGCCGTGATCCAGGCACGAGGAATCGACCTTTCCAGTACTTCCGAACCATCCCCGACCCAAACTCAATCCGATAGCGCCGGAGCTTTCAATCTCGACCTGAGCGCCGGGCAGTGGCGCCTGCAGGCACATTGCATCGGCTATCGTCAAATCGATCAACAGATAACCGTTGATAGCAAGGGGATGACCGAGCTTGTCGTCCTGCGCCTGGAACCACAGCCGCTGCTGCTGGATGAAATGGTGGTGCGGATGCGCCGGTCAAGCTACGAGGAAGGGCGCGAAGCCGGCTTTGTCGAGGTCATCAAGGTGGCCGATAGTGAGAGCTCGGGGGCGGACCTGCCCGGCGTCCTCGACCGTGCTCTCGGTCTGCAGGTAAGGCGCTACGGTGGTCTGGGCAGCTCTGCAAGCGTGTCGATTCGGGGCTCGACCTCGGAACAGGTGCTGGTGTACCTGGACGGGGTGCCGCTGAATCAGGCATCCGGGGGTGGTGTCGACATCGGCTATCTGCCGCTTGCCGGGGTAGAGGAGATAGAGGTTTACCGCGGCGCGGTCCCTATCCGCTTTGGCGGCAACAGCATCGGCGGGGTCGTCCACATGCGCACGGCGGCTCCCGAGGGGAAGCAGGTTCGATTCTACGCCAACGGCGGCTCGTTCGCGACCCGAATTGCCGGGGGCAGTGTCAGTGGCGCCAGTGGACTCTGGAAGTTCAGTGGCCTCGTCGACTACCGTGCCGCTGAGAATGACTTCCGTTTCCTGGACGACAACGGCACCGAGTACAACCTCACCGACGACGAGTGGGTGCGCCGGGAGAACAGTGATTTCCTGTCGTTCCGGGGGCTGACAAAGGTGTCGCGACCAATTGGTTTACGCAGGGTCAGATTGCACAACATCATCGACGTCAGCCACCACGGTATCCCCGGAATCGGCAACTACCAGTCGAAGCGCACGCGCTATGACACCTGGAGAAACCTCACCGAGGCGGAGTTTTCCGGGACCGCACAGGAGGGCAACTCCGCCTATCGCGTGACGGGCTATCACGCGGTCGAAGTGGGGGAGTACCAAGATCCGCAAGGCGAAGTCGGCGTGGGCGCGGCTCATGATCGCAACACGACGCGTTCCTTCGGCCTCAAGGTCGAAGGGCACACAGTACTCCCCATGAAGGCGCTGCTCACCGGTTTCAGTGGCCTGCGCCGCGAGACCTTCGCGACCGATGATCTGCTGGGAACGGATGACCCTTTCGAGGACAGTCGCCGCCATGCCGCGTCGCTGGCAACCGAAGTGGAGATTCCCCTCCATGCTGATCGAGTGCTGTTGAATGCGGGCACCCACGCCGAGTTGCTTTCCAATCGCCTGACGACCACCGACGAGGATCTGACCAGCGACGGGCGCAATGACGACAGCATGAGGCTGTGGGGCTATCACGCCGGCGGGCGTTGGCAATTGAGTCGACGGCTCAGCCTGCGCGTCCATGCCGGTTTGTACCAGCGTCCCCCCAGCTTCTTCGAGTTGTTCGGGGACCGCGGTGGTGTCATCGGCAACGGTGATCTTGCCAGCGAAGAGGGCTGGAACTGGGACAGTGGACTCATCTACGAAGCCGGGCGTGCCGTGTCCACGGGAATCGTCTTTGCCGAGGCCGTGTGGTATCAGAATCGGGTCGACAACATGATTCGCTTCGTGCAAAACTCCCAGTTCGTATCACAGCCGCACAACTTCGGCAGTGCCAGGGTTCTTGGCCTCGAGACGCGAGCCCGGGTACGGCTGCATCGCTCCCTCGACGTCAACGGCAACTACGTGTACCAGCGTCCTGAGAATCGATCCCCCCTTTTCTATGAGAATGGAAATGATCTACCGAACGCTCCGCGACACGCACTGAACGCCCGCGTCACAGCAACAACAAAACGAGGCTTGGTATCCCACTACGAAGTCAGCCGTGACAGTAAGCACTACCTCGACCGCGCCAACCTGCGGTCTATTCCGGAGCGAACCCTGCATGGGGTTGGTGCTCGGG
Source organism: Candidatus Latescibacterota bacterium (assembly GCA_965248265.1). GTDB lineage: Bacteria > Latescibacterota > UBA2968 > UBA8231 > UBA8231 > CBDFJF01. The sequence continues at coordinate 2,170,048 of CBDFJF010000001.1, read as the reverse complement.
TCGAATTGACGGCGGGGACGCTGCTGTCGCTCGAAATCAGGAACCTGACCGACAACCAAACAGCCGATCTGTGGGGGTTCCCTCTGCCGGGACGCTCCTTCTTCGTTTCGATCCAGGCCGACCACTCACCCTGGAAACACCATACAACCAAGGGAGGAAATCCGTGAAAGCCCGCAACAGTCTCTTCGTTCTCTGCGCTTTGGGCGCAGGGTTGGCCGTGCGCTGCGACTCCGATTCGCCTACCGCGCCCCCAGAGGACCAGATCCGCGATGACACTGCGCTGGGTGTCGAGTTGGCAGCATCTAATCCGAATGCGATCGTGGCGGTCGGCTCGACGCTGATCGTCTCGGAGGTGTCGGAATTCGGTGACCGCATCGGTGGGTTGGAGGTGTTGGAGTCGGCTGATGGCAACAGCATCAGCAGTCGCGGTGTGGTGATTGGGGAAACGGCACTGGGAGGCGACGTCAACTCCATCGCGATGGCGGACGAGGACCATGGCTACGCCATCATCTCGGATGAGAATTTCGCCAACCATGTCGTCCCCTTCGACCTGGCGACCGGAGATGTCGGGCCGCGGCTGGAGGGGCTGTCTACCGGATTCATGCAGAGTCTGGCCGTCGACGGCGACCGCTTGATCGTGGCCGATCCCGGTTCCTTTGCCCAGCCCCAAGGGGCCGGACTGGTGATCTTCGACGCTGGCACCCAGGAGCACGTGGCAGGACCGATTTCCACGGGCCTGCCCCCGGTCAGCATCGCCATCCTCGGCGACACCGGGTCGGGGATCTTCGTGGCGACCAGTGACTTCACGACGGGCAGCACCGCTTTTCTTGCCCCGGACGCCGATGCCGCGGACACGGATCTACTCACCATCCATTCCGATGCCGTGGTCCGGTTCTTCGACGGCAAGGTCTATATCATCAACCGCCTGAACGCGGACAACATCCTGGTTCTGGACGCGAGCAACCTGACTGCTCCGCTGATCCAGTTCTCGGTCGGTAACGGCAGCAATCCGCAGGACATCGAAGTCATCAGCGCCGACAAAGCGTACGTCACCCGCCTGGCACGAGCCGAATTGGTAATTGTCGATCCGCGCAACGGCGTGGAGTTGGGCACGATAGATCTGAGCGGCTTCGCCGACGCCGACGGTCTGCCCGAGATGACGCAGATGGCTCGAATCGGATCGCGGATCTACGTGCTCGTCCAGCGACTGGACACGAATGACCCGCTCTTTGCGCCGACTGGCACGAGCTACATCGTCGTCATCGATACGGACACTGACACGATCGTCGACATGGATTGAGACGCTCGTAGCCGGACCGATTTCCACCGGTCTGCCGCCCGTCTATTGTCATTCTGGATTGAGGGCCGGGGATCGACAAGCGCCTTCAGACACAGCTCACACCAAGCCTGGGACCGGAAACGTCCGGATCCAGGCTTTTTCCTTATTATATAAGGCTCGAGAAGTTCGGTATTGATGCAGTTTCCCGAATGAAACGCTTGCATGGCGCCCAAAGAGTTCGTGGTACGACTGGCCGACGCCGGTTGCCGCCGCATCGTTCACTACGTCTACAACCACTACGTCAGCATCGTCCTACTGTCGTCGTTGCTGTCGGGATTCTTCGGCTACATGGCCACGGGGCTGACGCTCAACACCAACCTGGCCGAGCTGCTGCCTGAGAACTATCCCAGCGTACAGACCCTTAACCAGATCAAGGAGGAGGTCGGTCATACCCGACCCCTGCTGGTCGTCATCACCTCCGACGAGCCCGAGGCCGCGCGTCAGTTCGGCATCGAGCTGAGCGCCCGGCTCGAAGGCAATCCCCACCTGAGTTGGCAGCGCTTGCGTTCCGATCGCGATTTCTTCGTCAAAAACCGTCTCCTCTACATGGATCTCGAAGACCTTCAAACCGTTTCGGAGCGGGTGGAGGAATTCATCGAACAAAAGAAGGTCGAGCAGTCGCCGTTGTACTTCTCGCTCGACGACGAGGAAACGGTCCTGGATCTGTCTGACATCGAGAGCAAGTACGCTGACCGAGAAATCGACAACGGCCTGGATGATGAGTTCTTCCTGACGAAGAAGGGCGACGGCATCATCCTGATCCTGTACCCGACCGGTGACTTCGCGGACATGGGATTCACCAATCGATTGCTCACCAGTGTCCAGGGTACGATCGATGAGCTAAGGACTGCAGGTCGAGCTGACAGGGTTGAGGTGGGGCTGGCCGGCAGCTTCACGAACCAGGCCAACGACTACAACATGGCCATCGGGGATGCGCGTCGTACTGCCATCTACGGTATCGCCGGTGTACTGCTGTTGATCATGGTGTACTTCCGCCATGTGCTGGCGCCACTGGTGATCGTGTTTCCTCTGGCCATGAGCCTGTCATGGACCTTCGGCGTCGCCTACGTCGCCGTCGGCGAGTTGAACCAGGTGACGATGATCCTGTTTGCCGTCCTCTTCGGGCTGGGGATCGACTTCGGCATCCACATCTTCGCCCGATATCGCGAAGCCAGGCGTCGCCGGGAGCTGGGTTCAGAGGAGGCTTTGCTCGAAACACTGTCACAGACCGGTCGAGCCCTGGTGACGACGGCGGTAACCACGTCCGTCGCCTTCTCTTCGTTGATGATCATGGATTTCAAGGCGTTCTCCGACTTCGGATTCATCGCCAGCATCGGCATTCTGCTGTCTTTGGTCGCCACCATCGTCGTGTGCCCTGCCTTCATCGTGATGGGGGAGAAACTTGGGCTGATGGAGTTGCGCCACAGCGCGGCTGTCGGCATGCCCAAACGCCGGGCGTATCCGATCCCGCGTCTCACACTGGCGATTGGAGCTCTCGTCACGGCCTACTCCCTCTACGGTGCCACCGATCTCCAGGTGGAGTACAACTTCGAGAAACTGCGCTATCAACCGCCGAATGCCGGTCTGGAGGCGAACCTGCCCGATCGCATGCGGGCGGAGAGTTCGCCGGCCATCGTACTGACGCCGACCGCCGCAGAGGCTTTGGAAATCGTCTCAGAAGTGGAGCGTATTCGCGAGCTCGATCCCAACTCAACGATCAAATCCGTGCGCAGTGTCCACTCCGTTATCCCTTCCGATCAGGAAGAGAAACTCCAGATCATCGGAGAACTGCGACAACTCATCGACACAGACGCCGTCGACGTTATCCCAGAAGATCAGCGTGCCCGGGTCGATTCGCTACGCGACCTGCTGGACCTCGAGCGCATTGAACTGGCGGATCTGCCGGAAGGGATCACGACCCCGTTTACGAACAAGGAAGGCAAGATCCTCAATTTCGTCGCCATCAGTGCTTCGGTGCTCCTGCACGATGGATTGAACGCCATCCGCTTTGCCAAGGAGATCGGCAAGATCAACCTGCCTTCGGGCGCTAGCTATTACGCCTCCAGCTCGAACGTCGTGTTCGCCGATGTCCTGCAGGTCGTTGAAGCCGACAGCCGGGTGGCGATGGCCATTACGTTTCTCATCGTCTTCGTGGTAGTCCTTCTCGACTTTCGCAAGCTCTCCGAGGCCATCCTGGTGATGGCACCGCTAACCGCGGCGCTGTTATGGGTTGCCGGAATCATGCATGGGTGGGATTTGCGCTTCGATCTCTACAACATCGTGGTATTTCCGACGATTGCCGGCATGGGTATAGTCAATGCCGTCCACATCCTGCATCGGTACAGGGAAGAAGGACGCGGTTCTCTCTCGCTCGTCCTGGGAACGACCGGTAAAGCCGTGGCAGCGACGACGCTGACGACGATGGCCGGCTTCAGCGGTCTGGTTCTGGTGCGGCACCCGGGGCTCAACTCGATGGGGCTGCTGGCATTGATCGGTCTGGCCAGCTGTTTTATCGCCGCCGTCGCCTTGTTGCCCGCTATTCTGCAGGCCCGCGAGAAAAACCCGCCCAGCAGCTAACGTCTGCGAATCAGCTGTACGAGTCCGAGTAACACGGCCAGCAATAGTACGGCAACCAACCCGTGGGGGGCGTGATCGTGCAGGAAGACGATGGCTTGCTCGCCCAACACAACGCCCAGGTACGCTGCGATCGAATAGCGCAGGGCGCGCCCCACCATCATGCTGGCCACCAGGGTCCTCAATGGCATGCCGAATACCCCGGCGGAGATGACGAAGAGTTTGGTCGGAAAGGGCGGGGGTCCCATCGCGGCAATGAAGATGGCGCCGAAGCCGTTGCGGTCGATCTGATCTCTGACACGGTCTCGATGGGTTATGTCGAAGCGGCGCAGGGCCAGTTCACCGCCCTTGCGCCCGAAAAAGTAGAGGGCAGTACAACCGACGGTCGATCCGAGTGTGGCCGCCACCACGAACAGGGCGACCCGCAGGAACTCAGGCTGTAGTCCGCTCAGAATGACGACGGCGAAGTCAGGACCGCCGCCCGTGGGAATGCCGGCAGAGTCGACGAAGGACAAGCCGAGAACTCCGGGCAGTCCGGCGTCGAGGGCGATATCTCGCAGAGTTGGAATCAGGCGCAGGTTCATTGGTTTGCAAAGATAAGCGCGTCGAGGAGCGACCGCATTGGAGTCCAATTCATGCCGACAATTAGATCCAACTCTCCCAGATCCAATTCTCCTGATCCTGTCTTCCTGCACTCGCGCCGCGAGGCCATCATTATTTTTCTGGTCTGGGTCGCGGCCTTGTTGTGGGCGGTTCCGTATTGCTATGCAACCGGATACAATATCGACGGGAATCAACTACCGTTGGTCTACGGTATTCCGGCCTGGGTATTCGGTGGCATCGTCGTGCCGTGGTTACTGGCCAACGTTTTCACGATCGTGTTCTGCTTACGCTACATGGCGGAGGATGATCTGGGGAATTCCGCGCAGTCATGAGCCCGGCACTGGTCACCTTTTCCCTCTACATCGCCGGCGTGCTGGTTCTGGCATGGCTGGCGAACCGGCTGCTGCGGCATCGCAGTTTTCTGAGCGAGTACTTCCTCGGCAGTCGCAGTCTGGGCATGTGGGCGTTTGCCATGACCTTCGCCGCAACCAGCGCTTCAGGCGGCAGCTTCACTGGATTCCCAGCCAAGATCTACACCCACGGCTGGATCATGGCCCTGTGGATCAGCAGCTACATGGTCGTCCCCATCTGCATGATCGGAATCCTCGGTAAGCGCTTGAACCAGGTGGCGCGGATCTCCGGAGCCATTACCGTGCCGGACGTGTTTCGCGACCGCTTTGCCAGTCCCGCTTTCGGGATCCTTGCCACGGCCCTGATCGTCTTCTTCATGAGCTTCAATCTGGTGGCCCAGTTTAAGGCAGGTAGTTTGATTCTGCGTACGGTGCTGGACAGTGTCTCGGCGTTTCACCAGGGCGCCGCCGCAGTGGGAGAGTTTTTCGGTGGTTGGGAGCTGCTACACGGCGTCGACCCCGAATATCTGCTGTGTTTGATGGCCTTCGGAATCGTCGTCGTCGTGTACACAGCCTATGGAGGTTTTCATGCGGTAGTCTGGACCGATGTTATGCAGGGTATCATCATGGTCGCGGGGGTTGTCATCTTGCTGCCACTGGCTCTGCACCAGGTCGGTGGGCTGGAGTCAGCGACACGACAGATGGCGCAGATGACCCCGCCGCTCAAGGGAGTAGGCTCGGTCAGGGTTGATGGATCACACAATCAAGAGGTCGTATTCCAGGCAGGTACTTGGATCCGCTCCTCGTTGGGATCGCAGGGGGAGACAAGATCTCCGCGCTTGTTCAAGGTGGCTCGCACTGCCACTTTCGAGGCAGGCGTGCAGGAGGCAGAGGTCGAGTTGCTGGAGATAATGACGCCCGGTGACGTCGATCGCGTATTGGCAAACCAGGTCGTAGGGTCTACGCCAAAAGGATCCAGCCTTACACAATTCTCTCCGGGACCGTATGCCTACGGGGCCGGGCAGACCGGCACCTACGTCAGCGGGCCAGGTCCTAGTCCCTCTTCGTCGGCAGGTTTTCTGCCACTGAGTCTGGCGGTGTCCTTCTTCATCATGTGGGCGATCGCGGGTACGGGACAGCCGTCTCACTATGTTCGCCTGATGGCCTTTCGGGACACACGGACCCTGCGATGGTCGATCATCACCGTCACCGTCCACTACTCGCTGATCTACTTTCCCCTCGTCATCATCTTCTGCTGCGCGCGGATTCTGCTGCCCGGGATGGAAACGGAGCCGGATCGAATCATGCCGGCGATCGTCGTCTTCATCACCGAGAATGCCGGTCTGGCCTGGCTCGGCGGCCTGTTGGTGGCGGCGCCGTTCGCGGCGGTGATGTCGACGGTCGATAGCTTTCTGCTGATGATCTCCTCTGCCCTGGTGCGCGACGTCTACCAGCGCAACATCAATCCACAGGTCGACGATCGCCGCATTCGCAGGCTCAGCTATCTCGTCACCGCGATCGTGGGAGCAGGTGCGGTCCTGGGCGCGGTGAACCCACCACAGTTTCTTCAGGACATCATCGTCTACACCGGCAGCGGTCTGGCCGCCTGTTTTCTGGCGCCCACCGTGTTCGCACTCTACTGGCCGAGAGCCAATACGACCGGGTGCATGGCCGGCATGGCGTGCGGATTCCTGGCACATGTCTCGATGTACACCGCTGGAGTATTCGTGAACGGCAGCTTTTTTTCTCCGGTGCGACTGGCAGGCATGGATCCGATCATCATCGGTCTGGCGGCTTCTTTCATCGGCTCGTACGCGGCCACGGTGAAGGCGGCTCCTCCTCCGGAGGATCTGGTCGAACGCTATTTCTACGGTGGTCGACCCGTTTATCTGGGAGAACGCTCATGATGCGTTGGCTTGCCATTATTCGCGCGAGCGGCGCCTTGATATCCCTTGCCGTACTACAGGCGTTGTCGGCCGGCGCCACGGAGGATGCGCTTGCCGCTGTCGAGGATCCACTTATAGCCGTGGAGGCAGCTATTGCCGTCCAGTTTTCGGTGGACGAGACCTCCACGAAGGATCTCGCCGCTGCTCTCGCATCGGTCGATTCCTCGGACTATCTGTTGTTCGATGTCCGAGAGCCGGCAGAATTCGAGCGCAGCCATGTTCGCGGCGCCCAGCGCCTGGCGCCCGATACAGAGGCCAGCGCATTCGAGACGCAATTCGGCGACAAGGTAGAGGGCAAACATCTGGTCTTCTACTGCTCCGTCGGCTACCGCAGTTCGGTGATGGCAGAGCGCGTACGCGGGAGCGCCGTGGAGGCCGGTGCACTGTCGGTAGCCAACCTGCGCGGCGGTGTCTTCCGCTGGTATAACGAGGGCCGCGTCGTCCACGATGCCGCCGACACCACTGACGCCATTCACCCCTACGATCGGGTCTGGGGTGTGTTCGTCAATGAACGGCAGGGATTGACGGCGACACCGGCCGCCGCCGACAGTGTCGCTGACAATTCGGAGAAGTGAAGTGCTGCATCTGATCTGGGACACGCGAAACTATTTCTTCTGGTTACTGGTGGTGTCACTGCTGTGCTGGGTTCTCGAACGTCTCGCGCCGTGGCGACCACAGCGCGCCTGGCGAGATCAGTTCGGGCAGGATCTGTTCTGGCTGGTGTTCAACGGCCACTATGCCGGAGTTCTGATCGCGCACATCGCCGCATGGTTGATCGGCCGTGCCGGCGTTGCCATCGGGGGCTGGCCGTTGCCGTCACCGGAAGCGGCGCAGTTGTTGACGACACAGCCGGCGTGGATGCAGTTCGTGGTCTTTCTCGTGGCCAAGGATTTGGTCGAGTACGGGGTTCACCGGCTCCTTCACGGGCTGCCGTGGCTGTGGGAGTTTCATAAGCTGCATCACTCGATCGAAGAGCTGGACTGGATCGGCAACATGCGGTTTCATTGGATGGAGATCGTCGTCTACAAGGGACTGACCTACCTGCCGCTGGTGCTGCTGGGCGTAGAAGGTCGTGTAATCCTGTGGGTGGCCGTGGTTGGGACGCTGATCGGACACATCAATCATTCGAATCTGAACTTCGGTTGGGGGCCACTAACAAAGGTCGTGAACTCACCCCGCTTTCATGTGTGGCATCACGATGTTGTGTCGCATGGAAAAGCCGCGGGACAGAACTTTGGCATCTTGTTCTGTGTGTGGGATTGGCTCTTTGGTACGGCTTATCGGCCAGAGGAGGAGCAACCTCCGAAGTTGGGGTTTGTTGGGATGGAGCGGTTTCCTACTGGGCTGGTTGGGCGCATTGTGTATCCGTTTTTTAGGTCGCGGGATTCTGTGGAGCGTGATTTATAGTGGAGGTGCCGGTCGCGTGTTGTGGCTGCGCTAAACCGAAGGGAGCCATCCTGGCTCCCTTCGGATCGACTGTTGGTCCGCTACGCGGTCCTGCTGCGCAGACCAACAGACGACGCTTCGCCACAACACGCGACCGACAAACCAATCAAAGCAAAAGCAAACCGATCAACCAAAACCAACCCGAACCCAACCCAACCAAACCCGAATTACCACCCCATGGACCGCAGGTCAAAAGACAACCCAAGATCGCAGCTTATGGGACAAAACGCTGTCGGTTCAACAAAACGATAAGGTGGACGAATGGCTGAACCTATCCGCGTTGGCATCGTGGGCTCGGGTGGGATGGCAGGGTCGAGGGCGGCGACATTCTCGAGTCTGGATGGCTGTGAGTTGGTGGCGTTGGCGGCACGGAACCCGGAGACGGGTACGGAGCTTGCGGGCAAGCACAGCTTGACGCTTGCCGTCAACTGGCAGGAGCTTGTTCAGCGAGATGACGTGGATGCTGTCGCTGTGTGCACGAACAACGACAGCCATGCGGATATGGCATGCGCGGCGCTTGAGGCCGGCAAGCATGTGTTCCTGGAGTACCCGCTGGCGCGGCATCTGGAGGACGGCGAACGACTGGTGCAGTTGGCGCAGGACTCCGATCGAGTATTGAGGGTCGCCCACAACGAATCCTACTCCTCCAGGCATCGCGGGCTCAAACGAGCGGTGTCTTCGATGGGTCCGTTGCTGACGGCTCTCTTCGTGCGGTTGACGCCTGGTCGAGGTGCACGTCCGGAGATGCTGTTCAATCTTGAGGTGTCAGGGCCGCCGGCCCTGTTCTTTATCTACCAGATTTACCCGCTCGTGGATCTGTTTGGGCCGGCGGAATGGGTCGAAGGGTATGCGGATTACATTGGGCTTGGCGATGACGGGCGCTACGAGCGCTTCGTCAACACGGTGACGGTCGGGTTTGTGGGCGGGGGTCAGGCTCACTGGACCTGGGCTGGAGGCGTACCGATTGTCGAGGCCGAGCAGTATCAGCGCCTCGTGCTTGGGGAAGGCACGTTGATGAATGAAGCTGGCACTGGGTGGATGCGATCGACTTCGGACGGTGTAGAGGCTGTTGAAGCGGAGGAGCAAGCTTCGGCGAGCATGGAGGAGATGTTTCTGCAAGAGGTTCTGGGTGAGCAGGAACTGTGGCGCGAGGATCTTGAACGATCGCTTGATTCTTCGCGTATCAGTGCGGGGGCTGAAAGGGCTGCGGCGGAGGGTGGGCGTGTCGTGATCTAGTGGAGGTGTCGGTCGCGTCTCAGCTCCGGAGGCATCTGCTGACGATTTCGCGCACTTCCCGCACCATGCTGTCGCCCATCGAGGCGCGAATGCTGTCTATGTCTTTTCTGGTTATCCCCAGCGTCACCAAAACGGACGAGTTATAGATCCCTCTTTCGTCCTCCAGGTATCCCATGCCGAAGTCCTTGGCCAGGTTGTCCGCCACGTGGATCAAGGATACGAGCGGCGTTGGCTGGGCCCCGGTACTGTTGTGGTTGCCGGCAACCTGCACCAGCTGTTTGTCGGCATCGGAGTTCAACATCAACAGCTGGCCAATATGCTCGTGGGTGACTTCGTGTCCGAGGCGCTCTTCGGCGCGCTGGAAGGAGGTATTGCCCTCTCGCATGCGGGCGATCACCGCCTGGAAGTAGTCCCAGGCGAAAAAACCAAGGATCAGCTTGCCGACGTCGTGCAGGAGGGCAGCGATCCAGTAGAGATCGAACTCCAGCTTCGTGTTCATCGGAATCAGCTTGTCGGCGTAGAGCTTGTCGGCGATAATGGCGCAACCGACAGAGTGTTCCCAGAACCGGCGGATGTTGAATTGGCTGTTCTCCGGCCGCACCAGGCTGTTGATGAGCTTGACTTGCTGGGCTACGGCCCCCACCTGTTTCGACCCCAGGCGCACGATGGCCTCCTTCAGCGTCCAGTGCCCATCCGTCCGTGTTCCCTGGAACACGGAGGACTTGACCACGTGCAGGAGTCTGTGGACGATGGCGTGGTCGGTGCTTATAACCTCCTCGAGGTCGTCGGCCGTGGTGCGGGGATCGGCCAGCATTTGTGTGATACGGAGGACGATTTCCGGCAGCGTGGGGAGTGTGTCACCGAACTTGAGTCGCTGTTGAATGCGTTTCTTCAGCAACCCATGCGGCAGCTCGCCATCGTCGGTTGGCAGCTTGACGATTCCCTGCGCTTCGAAGGCGCCAGCTACTATGGTCTGGAGGGAGGTGTCAGCGTTGCCGACGGCTTTATCCCAATCGCAAATGAATACGTTCTTCATACCCTGACAAATGGCGACGTGGCCTTGTGCCAGGTGCGGCGGCATGACGAGGACGACGGGCAGGTTGCCTCTCTGGCTCAACGCGGAGATGGTGTTGCGGCTCGAAATCTCCTCGTTTTGAATCAGGAATATGCTGCGCACGCTGTGCCCATGTTCCATGACCAATGAGGCAACGTCGGGGAGTTTCTGGCCGTTGAGGATTTCCAGGCCGTACAGGTGATTGAGCAACAGCCGCAGGTAGACGAGCATGACCGGCGGTGGATCCGGAGCCTGGCGGATAATGAGGGCGAACTCGCGCTCGGTATGAACGACTTGTTTCATATGGTGATGGAGGCAGACCTTCCTGTGATACAGTCGATATTCCGCCCGGACCCCTATATCTTCGATCTCTAGGCGCCCATGGGCAAGCCGCTCTTCCCAAAGGCCGGATCAACTTGGCGTTTCCGTATGACTCTTGTCCATTTTTGCTACAAAAATCAGTGAATCGGTGTCGTGCGGATTTCGTAACAGATTGATTGTTATTGATTTGTCAGCGTTGCCCCAAGCTTGACGCACCATGCGCCTATCCGTAATAATACGGAGGTCCTGGCTAGCAAGAGTCAACGAACACGTTTGCTGAAACCGTTTGCGGAAACCGACTCAAAGCCTGTGATTTGTAAGAACAACTCCTCAGACCAACCCCTTCTTGAATATCTGATTTACCCCCGCACACAAGGGAGCACGGTGCCGAAGTGACAACCATTTTCTTCGCCATCATTGGCGCTTTGGCACTGGTGGGCCTCATGCTGTACGACATGGACCGCAAGCGTCGTCGCATGGCAGAAACGCTGGACAAGGTCGAGTCCCTGGTAAAGAAGAGTCACAATGCCCGGCTGCGGATCGACAATCTTCGACGACTCAGCATGAGTTTGTTCTTCAACGGTCAACTACTCATTGGCCTTGAGCGTGAGATGCTGGAGCTCGAGGAAGACCATGCAATGCCAGAACCTTCAGATTTGCTGTCCGTCAGGCACTCCAATTCGACGATGAAACGCTTGAAGGCTCTCGACGAGCGGCTCTCCAACGTCGAGCTTGTGGTTCAGGCGCAGGACGCTGCGAAGGCAAAAGCAGATGCAGATGCCGCGGCGGCGGCGGAAGCACAAGCACAACAAGAGCGCGACAGCGCCCCGTCTGGCGAAAGCCAGGAGCCGGGACCGGCCCCATAGTGCAATAGAAATAGCGGCGGAGTAGGGTTTTCGTCAGCGAGACAGTGACTTCTCGACTGTCTGCATCATGGTCTCGAGATCGATGGGTTTGGGAAGGAACCCATCGAAATCATACTCGATGACATCCTCTTCTGAAACGAATCCAGAAATCGCGACAACCGGCACGTTGGGGTCTGATTCGCGCAGCTTGCCCAACAAGGCAAAGCCATCCATGTCCGGCATTCTGATGTCGGCGATAACGAGGTCAGGTGTGGTGCTCTGGATGATCTCGAGCGCCTCGTTGCCATCGCCGGCCTCGACCACTTTGTATTGGGATAGTGCGCGTGTGAGGAAGCTGCGGATCTGGGGCTCGTCGTCGACGACGAGTACCGTGAAGGCGCTCGTCTCAGCCAACTCACTGTCGACGCGGGTCTCGGCCTCCTGTTGAGGGATGCCGGCCTCCTTGGCCAGCATCTTTATCGCCATGTCCGACCTGCGGCTCTGTTCCGAGACGCGCTCTTCCTGCTGTACCTGCTCGACAAGATGATCGCGCATTCTGGTATTGTCGTTCACTATCCTGTCTGACAGGATGCCGATGATATTGCGATAGATTCTCGCCTGTGCCGCGATATCACCCCGCAGCAGATTCTCGAATCTGCTTTTCTGCAGCACCAGCACGCGAGTCGGTTTGCTGGCTTTGATCGTGGCGGTGCGTTCCTGTTTTGTCACCAACCCCATTTCGCCGACCGTAGTCACCGGCTTGACGGTCGCAAGTTCAGCGCCGTCGGGGGCCTCGACGGTCAACTCTCCCGAGATCAACACGAACATTTCCTCACTGAAGGTGCCGTGGGCGCACAAGACCTCGTCGGTCTCGCAGGTTCTCGCCACGCAAATCCCCAACAGTTTCTGGACCTGATTGGGTGCGAGCTGCTGAAAGATCGGGATCTTCCCGATGATTTGAATCAGGGCTGAACTACGCTCTCCTGCCATTTCGCTCCTCAATCATCTCCATATGTACAGCGTCTGCGGTGCAGGGGGAGGCGAATCTCTGCTGCCCTGCTTTTCAAGGATAGTCATGCGAATTCTGCACGCCAAGAAAAAATCCAGGCACCTGCTGGGCGAAATATGCAACGAATCTGGGAAAGAGATAACCAGGTGGAACGCATCTTGATGCGGTGGTGGTGTGAGATTTCGACCAGCGTCGGAGCGGGTCTAGCGTCCTAGTCCCGGGACAGCGACTTCTCCACAGTCAAGCGGAAACTCTCGAGATCGACCGGCTTTTGAATGAATCCGTCGAAGTCGTGTTCGTCGATGTCTATTTCCTGAGCGTAGCCGGAGATGGCTACGACCGGCAGGCCGGGATTCGACTCACGCAATTTGCCCAACAGCGCGAATCCATCCATGTCTGGCATTTTGATATCAGCGAGGACCAGATCGGGGCTTGCTTGCTGCACGACTTCAAGAGCATCCGTGCCACCGCTGGCCTGGACCACGTCGTACTGTGACAACGCACGGGTGACGAAATCCCGGACCTCGGGTTCATCGTCAACGATCAGGACGGTAAAAGCGGGTGACTCCATCATCTGGTCGTCCACCCGGGATTGAGCCTCTTCGCGCGCGATGTCGGTATTCTCGGTTAACATGTCCAGGACGATGTCGGTGCGGCGTTTTTCCTCCTTGACGCGCTTTTCGAATCGGACCTGTTCGACAAGGTGGTCGCGCATGCGCACGTTGTCGTTGACGATCCGGTCTGAAAGAATGCCGATGATATTGCGGTAGACTCTCGCTTGCACGCTGGGGTCGTTGCGCAGCAGGTTTTCGAATTGGCTCTTGTTGAGGACGAGCACCTTGGTCGGCTTGGTCGCCTGCACGGTGGCCGCGCGCGTCTGCCGCGTCACCAATCCCATCTCACCTACGGTCGTGACCGGCTTCACCGTCGCCACACGGGTACCGTCAGGGGTGACGATGGCGAGTTCCCCCGAAATCAACACGAACATCTCATCGCTGGGGGTGCCGTGAGCGCACAGCACATCATCGGCGTCACAGGTCTTTGAGACGCAGATCGACAGCAGTTTCTGCACCTGGTTCGGAGACAGCTGCTCGAACACCGGGATCTTCTTGATGATCTGGACCAAAGCCGAGTTACCGCGTTCGCCAGCCATACTATTCCTCACAAAGATTCGTGCCGTGGATCCAGGGGTGGGACCAACAATATACACTATGGCCTCAGATACCAAGGGAAATCGGAGCACCTGCGTCGCGGGTGCCCTTCATTTCATCGAGATGACGAAACGCCTTTCGTCGTAGGTCCCCATGATGAATTCGATGTTGGTGGCGTGGTCCCCGTCGACGAGGTCGGTCCCAAGTTTCTCGGAGCTGTAGCCGGAATTGGCAGGCTCCGGCAGAAGGGTGAGTGGCAGCTGCCGCACCTCCACTTCGATGCGGTCAGCGTAAACGGAGTAGAGGGCAAAATCGCACGGAAAGCTCGCTGTGCCGGCGATGCATATGTGAAAAATCGATCGGGTGCAGCGAAATCCGCTGAGATGAAGGTGGCCGGACAGCACGGCAAGCAGGCTGTCTGAGTGATCTTCCACCACTTCCAACATTTCGACCACTCCGGGGCTGAACCCTTCGACCCCGGCTCGCTCCATACTGCGTTGATTCCTCAGTGGTATGAGGGGGATGTGGCAACAGACGATCTTTGGCAAGTCGTGCTGCTCAAGGGTCGTCCGCAACCATTCAATTCGCTGGCTGTTCGACTCCGGCGACGACAGCGGCCGGTTGTCGAGCATGATGAAGGCCATGCCTCGGTGCTCGAAGCTATAGCTTGGCGCCGATTGACCGCAAGCTTCCAGGAAACGCCGTTCGGCCTCGGCGTTGCCTGCTTCGTAGTCGTGATTGCCAACCACGGGATAGAACGGCACTTGGCGTGCCCTCATCATCGAAGCGAAGAGGTCGAGTTCCGTGGATGCCGACTCGGCATCATCTCCCTGGACGAAGTCACCGACGCCCAGGATTAGGTCGAGTGGGGGTAGGCGGGATTCGGAGGAGGAGGATTCGCCGTGGAGGGCATTGACGAGCCAGCGCGCTCGTTCTCCGCGCTCGCTCGCTTGCTCATCCGCCGCTTCGAGCGCTGGCCCCGGCATGTGCAGGTCGTTTATCTGGGCAAAGCGGAAGAGGGGTTCAGCCGCGGCCACCCGCCGTCTCCACGATGACCCCCAGGCTATCCCCTTCCAGCACGCGAGTGAAGGTGCGCAGGGTCAGCACGATGCCGCTCTGCTCGGCGGGCACCACACGCACGTCGCGGCCCAGCACATCAGACACCGTGCCGAAAAGATCGCCCTTCACGATCGGGTCTCCCAAGCGCACGGCGGATTCGAAGAACCCGGTCATCGGCGACGGATAGCACACCTGCATGTGACCGGAATCGGGACGATCGTCTTCGACGACGTGCTCGACGCGAGAGCGTGGTTGCGCTCGCTCGATCATTCCAAGCATGCCCATGACATTGAGGCAACCGTCGACGTAGGCTTCCACCGCATCAGCCACACAAACCGCGGCACCGCCGTACTCTGTATATATAGCGGGGATGCCGGCGTCGCGCGCCACCGACAGGGAGCGGCCGTCGTGACCCGGCCAGGTACCCCAGATGAAGGGAAGGTTGAAGGCCTGCGCCATGCGGCGTTGCTGCTCCAGGATCTGCGGATCCGAGTGCAGTCCGTAACCGGTCATGGGTACGACTGCCATGATGGTACCGCCGGTGTGCAGGTCGATGTAATATTCGGTTTCGGCGATCAGCTTGCTCAGCGCGGCCCCTGTACGTTCAGTCGTGGTGCCATCCTCATCGCCCGGACAGATCCGGGCCAGGTCGAGTCCGTCCTCTGCCGCCCGGGCTCCATGCAGGAAGGCGGCTTCGTTGACCACGGGGACGATGGTGAGTCCTCCACGTAACAGCTTTACTTTCCCGGACTCCAGCAGTTTGATCATCCTGCGTGACGCCGCCATCGGCTCGAACTCATCGCCGTGGACACCCCCTGTTATCAGCAGCCTGGGGCCTTCTTCAGGCGCATCGATCCGATTTTGTTGCAGTTGCATGACAGGTGCTCATTCTCCAGGTGTCAGGTCGCGTGGGCGACAGTCCTTGAAGCGGAAGGCGCCGTCAACGGGCAGGACCGAACCGGTGACGAGCCAATGCCAGGGCGCATCCCTTGCCAATGCCCCGGCCAGCGCCAGTCACGAGAGCAGTGCGGTCGGTGAGTGAGGCCATCGTATACGCTCAGCGTTTCTTCAGGTAGGCTGCCATGCGCTCGAGTCCCACCTCAATCTTGTCGACATCCAGGGCGTACGACAGCCGCACGCGATCCGGCGATCCGAACCATTCGCCGAGGTAGGTGATGACCTGATGGCGCTGGTACATATCCCATACGAAGTCTCGCGGTCGTTCCACTTTCGGCAAGACGTAGAACGCGCCCTCCGGCTTCCACAAATCGAGGCCCAGGGCAGACAGTCCGTCGTAGATCAAGTCACGGCGCTGGTTCCAGACTTGCAACTGCTCGCTGATGAAGTCTGCTGGCACCCCGATGGCCGCCAGGGCCATTTCCTGGCCGAGGATGTTCGTGTTCATGGAAGTGTGTGTTTTGATGGCGATGACGTGATCGACCAGATCGCGGTCGAGGGACCACAGGTAGCCGACGCGAAACCCGCACATGGCATAGGTTTTCGAGAACGAATTGATGGTGACCACATGCGGGCCCTGTATGAGGTAATTTTCACGCACGTATATGAGATCCTTGTAGACCTCGTCCGAGAGCACGTAGACGCCCAACTCGCTGGTCAGTTGCTCGATCTTCTTCAGGGTGTCGATGGCCTCGACGCGACCCGTCGGATTGGAAGGGGAGTTGATGATGACGGCCTTGCAGCCCGCCACCTTGCCGGCGAAGTCATCGAAGTCTATACGACCGGCCCTGGTGTCCGTGAACACCGGCTCCATGCCGGCAAAGCGCACCATTTCGGGATACGAGTAGTAGTAGGGCCTGGCCATGAGCACCCGGTTCTTGTTGGGGTCGCCCTGAGCAGAGATCGTTCGCAACACCAGGTCGAGTGCTTCGGAGGCGCCGTTGGTGATTACGAAGCTCTCCGAAGTCGAGCTTGGGTAGTTTTGCGCCAGGGCCTCGCGCAGCTCTACCATGCCCTGAATGAGGCCATATTTGAAGTCGCGGTAGTGCGGCAGGATCTCGTAGGCTTCTGGTGGTGGAGGCAAGTCGGGTTGGCCTGAGCCGAAGGAGATGACGTCTTCCCCTTGTACGCCGATGAACATGCCGGGGGAACTGAGGTCTTTGTCCATTACCTTTCCTGGTGTAAGCTGCGGCCGTCCAAAAGATACGGAATTGCTCATGTCTTGCGCGTGGGCATCGGGATCGCGATGGTAGTGCTGCTCCGGTCTCCAATGCCAATGAACTATGAAATGAAAGAGGAGAATCAGATCGATGAGTGAGCATGAGCCAGAGAAAATCATCTACTCGATGATGAGGGTCAGCAAACTTCACAACAAAAAGGCCGTGCTCAAGGATATTTCCCTGTCCTATTTCTACGGGGCCAAGATCGGTGTGCTGGGATTAAACGGAGCGGGAAAGAGCACGCTTCTGCGCATCATGGCCGGCGTCGACACCGAATTTGAGGGTGAAGTGGTCCTGGCCCCCGGCCACACGGTTGGGTTTTTGGAGCAGGAGCCTGTTTTGTCCAAGGGCAAGACGGTACGGCAGCTCGTCGAGGAAGGGGTTCAGGACGTCGTCGATCTGCTGCAGGAGTACGAGCAGATCAACGAGAAATTCGCCGAACCGATGTCAGACGACGAGATGAACGAGCTGTTGCAGAAACAGTCAACCGTGCAGGAGAAGATCGATGCGGCCGATGCCTGGGACCTGGACAGCAAGCTGCAGATGGCCATGGACGCGCTTCGCTGTCCCCCCGAGGAAACGTGCGTCGACATCATTTCAGGCGGCGAGCGCCGCCGAGTTGCTCTGTGCCGGCTGCTGTTGCGGCAACCGGACATTCTGCTGCTGGACGAGCCGACCAACCATCTGGATGCTGAGTCGGTGGCCTGGTTGGAGCGACACTTGCAGGAGTACGCCGGCACCGTGATCGCCGTGACGCATGATCGCTATTTTCTCGACAACGTCGCCGGTTGGATACTCGAACTGGATCAAGGAGAGGGCATCCCGTGGAAGGGCAACTATTCATCCTGGCTCGATCAAAAGCAGGCCCGACTGGCAAGAGAGGAACGCTCCGAGGGAGAGCGCCAGAAGACTTTGCAGCGGGAGTTGGAATGGATCCGCATGGCTCCCAAGGCGCGGCAGAGCAAGAGCAAGGCGCGGATCCGAGCTTACGAGGAACGACTCAACGAGGATCGCGTGCAGCGTGATCGCGATCTGGAGATCTACATTCCGCCGGGTCCGCGATTGGGTGAGCTCGTGATTGAGGCCAAGGGGACCAGCAAAGGCTACGAGGGTCGCCTTCTATTCGAAGGAATGACCTTCGCGCTACCTGCTGGTGGTATCGTCGGGGTGATCGGCCCCAATGGCGCCGGCAAGACCACCCTGTTTCGCATGATCGTCGGTCAGGAGAAGCCCGACGCCGGCGATCTTCAGGTAGGCCAGACGGTGCAGCTGGCTTACGTGGACCAGAGCCGAGAAACGCTGGACGGAGACAAGACAGTGTGGCAGGAAATCTCCGGCGGTGAAGAGGAGGTGGTCCTGGGCGACCGGCGGCTGAATTCCCGTGCCTATGCCGGTCGGTTCAACTTTGCCGGTGGGGACCAGCAGAAACTGGTCGGCACTTTGTCGGGTGGAGAGCGCAACCGCCTACACCTGGCCAAGATTCTCAAACAGGGTGCCAACGTGCTACTGTTGGACGAGCCCACGAACGATCTGGATGTGAATACGATGAGGGCGCTGGAGGAAGGCCTGGAGAACTTCGCCGGCTGTGCTGTCGTGATCAGCCATGATCGCTGGTTCCTGGATCGCATCGCCACGCACATCCTGGCCTTCGAAGGCGACAGCGAAGTAGTGTGGTTCGAAGGCAACTACTCTGAGTACGAAGAACGCCGCCGCCAGCGTCTGGGCGAAGAAGCGGAGCAGCCACATCGCATAAAGTACCGGCAGCTCAGGAGGGCATGACACGCGAATGATGACGGGATCACCAACTTGCAGTGGAGGGGAATACCATGGCTGATGAACTCGACCTGACTGACCGCCGGATATTGATCGTTGACGATATGCCGGCCAATCTGGATGTGTTGGTCCAATCACTACAAGGCCAGAGCTACAATATTCTTGTGGCCGCCGATGGCGAGAGCGCCATCGAGGTGGCGGCCAACTCCGAGCCCGACCTGATCCTCCTCGACGTGATGATGCCGGGCATTGACGGCTACGAGACCTGCCGCCGGCTCAAGCGAGATGAGCGTCTTGCCCACATCCCCGTGCTCTTTTTGACCGCCCGTGACGATCTGCCCGGAATCGTCGAGGGGTTCGAGTCCGGTGGCCTGGACTACATGACGAAACCATTCCGCAAGGAGGAGGTGTTGTCGCGTATCCGTACCCATCTCGAACGCTCGATCCTGATGCGGAATCTGGCTGAGGCGGTCGAGGTGCGCACGCGGGAGCTCAACCTGAAAGTGCGTGAGCTCGAGGGCCGGGACCGTATCAACGAGCACATGTTAACCGTGCACACGGTCGAAGAAACACTGGCTCTCGTGCTGGAAGTCATATGCGACGTCCTCGACGTTGATCGAGCGCTGGTGTACCTCAAAGCTGAAGACAACCTGCGTCCCGCAGCCGCCATCGGATGGCCGGATGACCAGTTGAATCAAAGAGCGAGCAATATGCTGGAATCGCCACAGCGGGCAGCTGTTCTGGCACAGGTGGAGGAGCAGCTGATCCCGGCGGTTGCGACCAATGGTCAAGACTATCTGCTGGCGCCGATCGCACGACGCGGCCACATGTTGGGTTTGATCGAGGTGGAGAGCCGCGGTCAGCGTGCGGTTGTCGATTCAGACCTGAGAACGCTCAACAGCCTTGCCCTGCAGGCCGCCGTCGCCATCAAGGATGCTCAGGCCAGGTTGGATCCCGCAGAATGGCAGGATGAGCTCGACGAGGCCATCGAGCTCGATCAGGATATCGACCGCTGAGCGCATCGATAATCGGCATGAATCTGAGGATTCCTATCAAAGAGCTGCGCTCCGGTATGTTTCTCGAGGCCAGCGTTCTGAGTGTCATGAAGGACAACTCGGTCCGGCATTTCCTCGAGCTGCGTGGTGCCGCGTACAGCGAGTCAACCAGCCGGCGCATGCGGTTGATGAAACGCAGGCACGAGCAGGTTAATGCGGCAGGAGGTATGCTGGTGAGGTCTGACGCGCAGGTTAAAGCACTCCAAGGCCTGGGCGTCATCGAAGTGACGATCAACACCGACAAGAGCAACGTCGTGCCCGACTTGCCTGAGTTGAGGGAGGAGAAGGCCAAAGCCGGGCCAGCCGATGGAGCAGGTGATGGCGATGACGACAACATATCGATCAGTGATCTTGATGCCACTGAACCGACCCATCCGGAACCTCAATTACCAGCCGCGTCTGGCGGTTCTGACCGAAGGCGCAACTTCGGTCCCAGCAGAAGCGGCTGGATGAAGGTTGAAGTTTCCCACACCAGGAGCGATGCAGTCCTTCAAGTTCTCAGTTTCGGAGGTGACGCGAAGCTGAGCGAACAAGACATGATCGATGTGCTGCGGGACGAGTACGGCATTCAGGGCGGTCTCGATGTCGAGATGGTAAAGCGCCTGGCCATGCAGGCGGCAGCGTCACCCGGCCGGGTTCTACGCGGGCACTTCCCCATCGGTACTAATCTGGATCTGGATCAATCCACACTCGGGCACATCGAGTTCACTTGCCTCAAGGCGTTGGCGGAAAACGCCGAACTGCCTGGTGCAGCGTTGAAACAGGCCTACGCCCAGCGTCAACTTTCGGATGTACTGGCGAGTGCCCCATCGGCTCGGCTGGCGATGCCGGGTGAAGAGTTGGCACAGTTCATTCCCGCAGGGGAAGATCGTGGCACCGCGACCGATGAGGACCTGGCGGTCATGGCAAAGAAACTCCTAAGGGCGGGGCCTCACGTTCAATCCGTGGGTGAGTTCTACATCGCCAAACTCCACGGCTATATCTGCATCGTCGACGACGAGATTTCGATTCTCCCCCCTGTCTGGCTGACGCCTGAGTGTATGCAGGCCTATTTCATCTGCCTGCCGCAGATCGGCCCCGAGGTCGCGATGAATGAGCAGTGGCTGAGGCAGCTGCTGCAGTTGTGTGAGGTGAGCCATGGTCTCAAGGTGGACGGGCTGGAGAAACTGCTGCTGCAGCCTGAATCGTCGGCAACGGCCGAGGCGGTTCTCCTGGCGGAGGGAACTCCCAGCGTTGAAGCAGAAGCCTCCAAAGTGACCTTGAGCTTTGTGGAGGCGGGGGACCATGCTTCACATGTCATGATGGGAGACCTGCTGGCCGAGGTCACTCCGCCGAAAGCGGGCAAACCGGGAATCGATGTGACCGGGGCACAGACTTCGACCGACGAAGCCGACACTGCCACCTTGATGGCCGGCAAGAACGTTCGCGTCGAAAACCGCGAAGGCCGCGCTTTCCTGTTCGCCGAGCGTGAGGGGCGCGCCAACATCAGGAATCAAGTCTTGAGCGTGCGTCCGGTCTCGATCATCGACGGCGATCTGGACAGGGATCTGGAAGTCGAAGAGGGAAGAGACGTGCACATTCGCGGTTCACTGAATTCCGGAGTCAAGCTTACGGCCAAGGGCGCCGTCCTCATCGACGGCTCGGTTGAGAACGGGGCCCAGATCGACTCCGAAGACGAGGTAACGGTGGAAGGCGGCGTCGTCGGCGAAGCGCGGGTTGTGGGCGCAGGGGATGTTAGGGTTGGCTTCACAGCGCAGTCCAGTGTATCCGCGGGGGGTGATCTCACCATCGGTGATCGCTCCGAGAACGCCACGCTGCACGCCGGAGGACGCTTGCTTTTCGCTCCCACGGGCAGCGGACGCGTCACTGGCGGAGCACTCACAGCAGGAATCGGGATCGAAGCTCGCGTCATCGACCGTGGAGAAGATGAGAGCTTGCTCAGGATTGTCCCCGACGGGGAACTCAGTTCCAAGATCGAGCAGGCGGAGCGCGGGTTGGAAACGTGCCGTACCCATACATTGCGCATTTTCCGCACGCTCGGGGTCAACGAGATCAGCGCCACCCATTTCAAACGGCTCATCGAGACCAGCCCCCCACACGAGAGAAAAAAGGTTGCAGGTCTCTTGAGGCAGCTGAAACTGGTGGCTTCGTCGCGGACACAGTCTCAGGAGTTCAAGCGGGAACTCGAGGAGAAACAGAACCGGATCTACGAGGGCATCCCGATCACGATCAGCGAAGAGGTTGCGGCGGGGGTGATGATCAAGATTGGGGAGGCCGTGCTCGAGACGGGTGCACGATCAGCTGGAGTGGCGTTCAGCAAGTCCGGCAAGGACATCGTAGCGACCACTGAGCCGGGTGGATGACTGTCAGGCTCCTTTGAGGCCCTTGACGATATCCGCATGCCCGGCTTCCATTGCCAGCTTCAGTGCGGTCTGACCTTCCTTGTTCGATGCACTGACTTTGACGCCGGCCTCTACGAGAGCCCGCACCACGGCGGCGTCGCCCTCCTCGACCACACATAGCAGGGCCGTGTTGCCGGCACCGTCCCTGGCGGTGACGTCGGCGCCGGCCTCGGCGAGCGCCTCGACGATTTCCGGACTGGCGGAAAACATGAGCGCCGTGCGTCCAGTAGTAGTGGAAGCGTTGATGTCCGCACCTGCTTCCAGCAGGGAGATGAGGACGTCCACATCGCCGTCGTCGGCAGCGCACATCAATGGTGTGTTGCCCTCTGAATCTTTGGCGTTGACATCGGCGCCGGCTTTCAGCAGTGCCTTGACAACCTGGCCTGAGGCCGCATAGATCAGGGGTGTACGCCCTCCTTCGTCGCAGGCATTCGGGTCGGCGCCCGAGGTCAGCAGCATCTCCGTTACTTCCCTAGTGGCCGCGAACATCAACACGGTGCGGCCCTGGTTCAGGGTCGCAGAGACGTCGGCGCCTGCCTCGATCAAGGATTGGGTGACCTCGAGATGCCCCGCTTCCACCGCGTACATCAGAGCGGTCTTGCCGTGCCGGTCTCGGGCATTGACGTCGGCGCCGGTCTCGAGTAAAGCCTGTGACACTTCCAGGTTGCCCTTGCGGGCCGCCTGCATCAATGCGGTTCGCGCCGCGTGCATCAGTGCCGTACGACCCCCCTGGTCCTTCGCATCCAGATCGGCTCCGGCTTTGGCCAGCAGATGCACGACTTCCTTCGATGTGGCATGCATGAGCGGTGTTCGTCCGGATTCGTCTTTGACGTTGACATCGGCGCCGGCGTTGATCAGTGCCTGCATCTGCACGGCGCTTCCCGATTTGGCGGCTTCGCCGAGGGCGCTGTTGCCGGCGGCATCCGTGGCGATCGCCTTCTCCGCCACCTCCAGGAGCGTGCGGACCTTTTCGTTTGACGCTGCATGAGTCAACGCCGAGCGTCCCAGGCGGTCTTTGGCCTGGATGTCGGATCCCGCCTTCAGCAGTACTCGAACCGCTCCCAGTTGTCCCTGTTTGGCCGCCAGCATGAGGGCGGTTGTTCCGGTGGCGTCGGTAAGCGTCACATCGGCGCCGGCCTGCAGCAGCTGCCAGACGAGTTCCACCGGACCTCTGAGGGAGGCGAACATCAGTGCTGTGTGCCGGGCATTGTTCTGGGCATCGACATCCACTCCGACCTGCAGCAACAATTCGACCACGTCGGTAAACCCCCCGCCCGTCGCAACCATTAACGCCGTATTGCCTTCCGAGTTCTTGGCCTCGACGTCGATGCCGGCTTCCAGCAGCAACTGCACCGACTCCACGTGACCGCTGCGCGCCGACCGGCACAGGGCATTCCAGCCAAGCCGGTCCTGGGCATTGATGTCTGCCCCAGACTGAAGCAGTTCCCGCATGACGTCGACAAAGCCACGCCGCGCCGCCCGCAGCAGTGCCGTCCAGCCTGATCCGTCGGCGACGTCGATGTCGGCTCCGGCCGTGACCATGGCACGTACCGATTCAACGTGCCCCAGACCCGAGGCCAGCATCAATGGCGTGCTGCCGGCCTCGTCGGTGGCGTTGACGTTGGCGCCATCGAGCAGCAAGGTGCGCACGTTCTTGGTGTTGCCATTCTTGGCCGCGCGCAGCAGGCCTACGTTTTGCCATTCCCCGGGCATATTCCGAGTCCGATTCCGGTCTTGGGTAAATCTCCAGAGCAACCTTGAAAAATAAGGCACAATACTGCATCCGCCCACAAAAAACCCCCGGCCCTGTCCGCGTCACCGCTGGCCGGAATCCTGGACCCGATTGCCATGGCCACAGAGTTGTCAGGGGACAGAGGGCGAGATAGTTTCAATTCCCGTTATCGTTGTCCCCCTTCAGGCACACAAACAAAGAATCGAGCCAGTGACTCACCTCAATCGATGGTTATGCGTGGCGGTGTTGCAGGCCGCCTGGCTTGCACCCTCGGAGGCGACCGATCCGGACGCATTCGACTTCTTTCGTGAGGAGGCGCGGGTCATCACGGCAGCGCGCCAGCCCCAAGCCCGCCACGAAGCCCCGGCAACCGTGCACGTGGTAACACGCCGGCAGCTCGACGCCTTTGGGTCACACCTGCTGTGGGACGCGCTGCGAGGCGTTCCCGGTGTCGACGTGGCCAGCGCTCGCACCGGCCACCCAGCTGTCAGCATACGAGGACTCAACAAACTCACAAACGCCCGCACCCTGATACTGGTCGATGGCAGGCGGGTGCTGGATGCCCACACCGAGGGTCCTGACTGGGAGGCGTTTCCGATACCGACGGATGAGATCGAGAGGATCGAGATCGTCGAGGGGCCAGCCTCCGCTCTGTACGGTGCCAACGCCATCAACGGCGTCATCAATATCATTACTGCGACACCGGCACAACTCGGAGGCGGCCGCGTTCGAACGGCTATCGGTGATCGAGGCACACAATCAGGCAGCCTTGCCTACGGAGCGGCCGGTGAGCGCATCGACTACAAGCTGGCAGGGGACTGGAGGGGGCTGGGTCGTTTCGAGGATGGCGATCGCTCCGCCACGGAATCCAAGAAGGCACATGGAGAAATAGGGTTCCGCTGGGGGCAGGGGCGATCCGCAACCTTCGAAGTGGGTGGCGCCTCACACGAGACCGATGTCTCCGTTGGGGGGCTGGGTCGCACGACCGAGGAAGGGCGTCGTCGATTTGTCCGAGCCGACTACGCCGACGGTGAAGGCGGACAGGCGACACTCTCTTGGACACTCGGCAGATCGTTGCTCAAGGAATTCGCCCAGGGTTCAGCGACGGGAGCGGATTTTGACGCCTTCGATGGCATGGTACAGAAGGCATTCGCCATTTCGCCCCGAATCCAGCTGGTCTCGGGGGCGGAGTACAGGCGCGACGCCGTCGATTCCGAAATAGCGGTCGCGACCCATCACCTGTGGTCCGCGTTCTCTGAGGGGCACTGGCGGGCATCAGAGAAAACGGATGTGTGGATCAGCGGGAGGATTGACCGCCATCCTCACACCGGAACAGAATTCTCACCGCGGATGAGCATTCTGTACACTCTCGAGCCCACGCAGGTGCTGCGGGTATCCAGCGGTACCTCGTACAGGAATCCGAATCTGTTCGACAATCATGTCGACATCCGCGGTTCCGTCGACATAACTCAACTCGGTCTGTCGGCGGCCCTGCTGTCCCTGCTGGGCGATCTGAGCACGGTAGACTTCCGAGTCGTCGGCAATACCGCTCTGGAGCCCGAACGGATGCGCTTCATTGAGTTTGCCCACACCGGCAGCTACCTCAACCGGCTGCGGTCTCACTTCGCCATTTTTCACTATCGCCTCGACGATATCTACGCGGCCTCAGAACTGGAGGTCGCCGTCTCCGACTCCACCACCATCACGGCCAACAGCTCGTTCACCAACATGGGGCAGACCCGGGGCAGAGGTCTGGAAATCGGCGCCGCGTTCCAGGCCCTCTCGAACCTCGATCTGTACGGTAATCATTCGTATCAAAAACTGACCGGTACCATCGACAGCCAGGCCTCAGGTGGGGGTACGCCTCGCCACAAGACCACGGTCGGCGCAGCTTGGACGGCGGGCGGATTCGTGTTGGACGCCGTGTACCATCGCGTCGGGCAAACCAGCTGGAATCGCAACCAAGTCATAACGCTCCAATCTGCTTTCGGAGAGGTTGACGCGTACTCACTCGTGAACGTGCGTGCCGGCTATTCGTTTTCCGGTCCTTTACAGGGCTGGCAGATCGAGGGGCACGCCTTCAATCTCTTCGACAACGATCACTTCGAGATTCTGCCTTCCGAGGGCGTGCTGACGGCAGGTCAATCTGGCGAAATCATCCGCTCCCGGCATAGCCTCAGAGTCACCTACGCATTTTGATGAACGCTTTGACGACTTTGAGGAACTTCCTAGCGGCAAGGTGTCGTTTCCGCGGGCGATCGGGCGCCGCCGTATTCGCATTGGCTTTGATCCTGTATCCGTCCCTGGTGCAGGCACAGGAGGTCGTCGTCGTTCTCAGCTCACAGCTAGCGCCCTACAGGGAGGCGTATGAGGGTTTTCTCGATTCGCTCGAGTCTTCAGCCACAGTCGTGAGCATGAGTTCCTCAGCAGTCGAGCTTCCCCTTGAGACCCGAGTAGTGGCCACCTTCGGTACGCGAGCGGCGCTGGCCAGCTATCCCGAGACCGTGACCCGAGTTCATTGTATGGCTCCCGGGGCATCAATCGAGCGCGCCCGGCGATCGGCCAAAACGGCGCACGTTCACCTGCTGCCACCGCCCTCACGAATACTCGAGACCCTGCACCTCTTGCAGCCACGGCTGCGGCGGTTGGGGGTCCTGCAGGTGCTGAAGACACCGAAGCGTTTCATCAGTGACATGAGGCTGGCAGCCGAAGATCATGGGATTGAAATCTTCAACCAGCATTTGGAGTCAGCCAAGGAATTGCCAGAACATCTGCGAGCGCTGATGAAACAGGACATTGATGCACTGTGGCTGCCGCCGGATCCGTTGTTGATCAATCCGCAAAGTATTTCCGTGATACGGGAATTTTCCTGGTCCAACGACATTCCTTTTTATGCGCCCACAAGTGGACTGGCCCAGTCCGGGGCGACGGCTTCCGTGGCACCCAGTTTCCGGCAAATCGGTGCCGCCGCGGCCATCGAGGTGCGGCGGATACTCGCGGGGGAACGAATCCAGCCGGATGTCTATCCAAAACAGATTGAAGTCACCGTGAACCAGGTGTCCGCTGAGCAGGCTGGATTGTCGCTGGCCCCTGCTGCGCTGGCGGCGGCGGATGAAATCGTCGGCTCGCGTCCATGAGCGCTGAATCGCCATGAGAATCACCAGGAAAATTCTCCTCCTCTTCATCCCGACCTTCGGGTTGTCTGTGGTAACAGTATCGTTGTTTGCCACCCGGGCCGTGCAGAGCGTACTGGTGAAGAACGTCGTTGAGACGGGGCGGTCAGTCACTCTCAACCTCGCCCAGAGTCCGGGGGTCGTCGCCAGCTTTGAGTCTGGTGATGAGCACGCTTTGCTGCCCCTGCTGCAACAGATTGATACAAACATGGGCAGCGAATACGTCATGGTCCTGGACAGGGAAGGACGCGTGGTCGCCCACACCAACGTGATGGAGACTGGCAAGCTGTACTCCGATCGCTTCACGAAGGCGGCCGTGAAGGCGGACGCGCCGCTGAACGAGCGCGTCCAACGCGACGGTCGCCCCATCGTCGATCTCTCTTTTCCAGTGTGGGAGGCGCGCAGGCGGGCAGGTGCCGACGAAGAGTTTCTGTTTCTGGGGACCAGACACGACCACGCCCGGCGACGCCTTGGTACCATCCGTCTGGCCCTGCCGCTGGGACCCACTCTGGACACGGCTGATCAGATTTCGAATCAAGTGCTCTGGATCGTGACCCTCGTCAATTTGCTGGCGATGGGCATCAGCCTGTTTTATGTGCGCAGGATCCTGCGTCCGGTTCACCTGATGGCGACGGCGACCGAGCGGTTGGGTCAGGGAGAATTGGGAGAGACCGTTCCGGTGCTGTCGAACGACGAAATGGGAAGGCTCGCGATCAGTTTCAATCGCATGAGCCGCGATCTGGCCGCTACGACGGTATCGAAGGATTTTCTGGACAGCATCCTCACCGGTATGCGGGATCTGCTGTTGGTCTCCAACGCCGACGGCATCATTCGAATGCTCAATCGAAGCGTCTGCGAGTTGTCTGGTTACAGCGAGTCCGATCTGCGCGGCCAGCCAGTCAGCTATTTGTTTGAAAACGCGGAGGAGCTGCTGCAGACGGAAGGTGGAACTCGGGAGTCGACCTTGCGGTCTCGCACCGAGGAGCGGATACCAGTCCTGGTTAGCGTCGCCGGGTTGGAGGACAGGAGCGAGAGTAGCGGGGAAGGGGGTTACGTGTTGAGCGCCGTCGATCTCAGCGAGCGGGTGCGCGCCGAAGAGCGCATCAAGCGTTCGCTGCAGGAGAAGGAGATCCTGCTCAAGGAGATACACCACCGGGTTAAGAACAACCTGCAGGTCATCTCGAGCCTGCTGAATCTGCAATCGGAATACCTGCCCGACCGACGCGGGACAGAGATGTTCACGGAGAGCCAGCATCGGGTTAAGTCGATGGCCTTGATTCACGAAAAGCTGTACCTGTCCGAGGACCTTGCCAGGCTTGATTTCGCCGACTACGTCCAGGCATTGGCGACCAGTCTTTTCCAGTCGTACCGGGTCTCTTCACAGGTGGCCCTGGGTGTCAACGTAGAGGAAGTGAGCCTGGGGATAGACCAGGCCATTCCCTGCGGCCTGATCATAAATGAGTTGGTCTCCAATTCGTTGAAGCATGCCTTCGCGGACAGGGGCGGAGAGCTGCGCATCGATCTGCGACAACGGGAGCACGCCATCACCCTGGAGATCAGCGACGACGGCATCGGCTTACCCGGCGACGTGGACGTACAGGACAGCAAGTCCCTGGGGTTGAAGTTGGTCAACATTCTCGTCGGTCAGCTCAAGGGCACGATGCAGGTCCATCGAGAGAGCGGTACCCAGTTCATGATCGAGTTTGAGCGCCGTCCAGTGGTTGGATAGCCTTGCCCGATTCAAAACGGAGGAGTGAACGAACAATGGCAAACAACGATTCAGCTACCATACGCCCCAACGACCTCGAGGCGTTCTGCGTCGCGGCGTTGTGCAAAGCCGGCTTGAGTGAGGATGATGCCAATCTCACGGCGAAGGTCTTCGTAACCACTGACACCTGGGGCACCTATACCCATGGCAGCCGGCAGATCCGCGGTCTGCTCAAGAATGCCCGCAGCGGGCGCCTGAAGCTCGAGGCGCGCGAGAAGATCGTTACAGAAGGTCCGGCCTGGGCCATCATCGATGCCTGTGATGGCATGCCGCCTTCGATCTCGTACCGTGCTGTCGAGCTTGCGATTCGCAAGGCCCGCGAGACCGGCATGGCCTATATCGGTATCCGTGGAAGCAGTCACTACGGGGCGGCCGGCTTCTACGCCAACATGATTGCCGAGCACGGCATGCTCGGGATGTCGATGTGCAACGTGGAGCCTTGCATGACCGTGCCAGGAGGTAAGGCCAAGATGCTGGGGACCAATCCGATTGCCTACGCGGCGCCGACGGGGACCGAGCACACGGTAATGCTGGACATCGCTACGAGCGCCGTAGCTGCAACCAAGATTTTCGCCGCGCGGAACGAAGGCCGCAGTATTCCGGACACATGGTTGGTGGATGAGAACGGTGTGCCGACGACGGATCCTAACGAGTACCCGGAGAAGGGCGCACAACTGCCGATGGCGGGGCACAAGGGATATGGCATGGCCGTGCTGGTAGAGATCCTGACCGCGGTCATGACGGGGTCTGCAATGATGAGTCAGGTGCAGAGCTGGGCCTCCGATTTGCCCGATCCGAGCAATCAGGGACATGCCTTTCTGGCCATCGACGTGTCGGCGATGATGCCGGCGGCGGACTTCAACAGCCGCATGGCACACATGCGACAGGAACTGCTGTCGGCGCCGACCGCCGAGGGTACGGATCGCATCTACATGCCGGGCGAGATGGAGTGGGAACGCCGCGACAAAGCAGTCGTCGACGGGATGGAGCTGCCAGAGGATGTCCTGATCAGCCTGCGCGGATTGGCCGAGGATCTGGAGATGGATCCAGGTGACTACAACCTGGATCTGGGAGCGGGCTGAAACACACCGATGGGTGTAAACGCGTCGGTCTCCGTCAGGTCCCTTTCTCGCGCCGCCGCTGCTTCTTCACGGCTTCGCGCAGCAGGTACTCCATCTAGCTGTTGAGACTGCGCGATTGTGGGTCGTCGCCGGCCTAGTCTTTACGCTGCTGGGCAAGGGCGTCCATGTAGGCGTCGTGGCCCATGATTTCCTTCTTGTAGTTCCAGCGCGAGTTCTGAGGGTACATCACCAGGTTGCGATCGGCGAGGGGCAACTCGACCGGCGTATTGCCGCGCCGGGCTGATTCGCGCAGGGCGATACATATCTCCAGGGCGGCCGCCAGGTCGCCTCCGGTGGTCAGTCTTACGTCCGTGCCAGTCTCCAGAGATTCCACGACGGCACCGGCGCTGCGAACCATACCGTCGGTCAGGTTGGCCCAGCCCTCGTCGTCGTACTGGTGCTCTCCACTTCTCAGCGGAGGTGCGATATCCGGCACCTCGACTCTCTCGAATGAGGCGAAATCGGCCTTTTCTACTCCGTCCGGCGCCTTTAACATGTGAAGCTGGAGCGCGGTCGTGTTGTCTTTATAGAGTATGCCGTGGGAGCCGATGACCTCGAACCCCCGCCAGGGGACCGGCCCACAGCTGCTGAAGACCTCTATTCCATTGGCGAAGCGGATGTAGCCACCCAATCCCTGGAAACCCTGGTCGTGCTCTCGTCCAGTGTGAGCGTCTTCGTAGTCGCTGGCCGCGTCGCCCTTTGTCCATCCGATGACATGGTCGACTTCAGGGGTGCCGGCAAAGTGGCGAGCCAGATTGACGCCGTGGCAACCGCCCTGGGTGTTGGTGTCGTAGATATTGACGCGCCGTATTTCGCCGATCGCTCCGGATCTGACCATCTCCTTAGCCGTCCAGTGGTTGATCCTGTTCATTGAGAGGAGTCC
Organism: Candidatus Latescibacterota bacterium; assembly: GCA_965248265.1. Classification (GTDB taxonomy): domain Bacteria; phylum Latescibacterota; class UBA2968; order UBA8231; family UBA8231; genus CBDFJF01. Next base: position 2,139,031 of record CBDFJF010000001.1, on the reverse strand, counting down.
CGCCGCGAACTGGATGCCGCGCGAGCGGCAGGCCTCAACCATTTCATCTGCCTGAGACAGCTCAGCCGTCAACGGTTTTTCCGTCACCATCACCTTGACGCCGGCTTCTGCGGCGGCCATTACCACCGCGTGATTGGCGCGCACCGGCAAGGAGGCGACGGCGATGTCAATCTGGTGTTTCTCGAACATCTCCACGCAGTCGGCGTAGCCGGGTACCTCGAAGCGGGCAGCGGCCAGCTCCAGGTTGGCGGGATCGGACTCAGCGACGGCCACGACTTCGCACAGCGGGTGGATGGCGTAGGCACGAGTGCGACCGGTGCCGGCGCGTCCTATGCCTATGCCGGCCACTTTGTATTTGGCGTTCGTCATGATTCTATCTCCTCAGGTGTCAAACTTGCAGCAGTTGCCTCGCGTTGAGCGAGGTCAGGCTGTCAATCTCTCTTCCGGTCAATCCGAGGACATCGCGCAGGTTCTCGGCTGACCGTGGCATGGTGACGGCGGAGCCGGCCAGATGAGTGTCAACTCCGGGGATGCGGGCAACCAGGTTCTCATCGACCTCAACCACTTGAGACCCCATCGAGTAGCGCCCCTGACCTAACCCGGCGGCGGCCATGGCGTCGGTGACGACGATGCAACGATCCATGCCGGCGGTGCGCAGATAGTTGCCCAGGGCAACGCAGGGCACATGGACGTCATCGGCGATGAAACAGAGCCAGAGCGATTGGGCCAGGCTCAAGGCACGTTGGATGATGTTGTCGTGGCGATCGAGCAGCATCGGGCAGCCGTTGCCGACGTGAGTGAACATCGACAGACCGGCCTGAATCGCTGCTTCGAGTTCGGCCAGTGACGGATTGCAGTGTCCGGCGGAGACGGTGACTCCCTGATCGGCAAGAAAGCGCGTTACGGCCAACCCGGGATCGCGCTCGGGAGCGAGGGTGACGACGCGGGTTAGTCCATCGGCGGCCGCGAGCAGTCGTTCGGCGGCATCGACATCGGCTGGCCGTACCGCCGCGGGCGGGTGGGCGCCGACGTAGCCGGGAGTCTCGTTGATGAACGGTCCTTCGATGTGAACTCCCCAGATGAGATCGCGGGCGAGGTCGTCGGCCGCGCGCAGGTGGACGAGTCGCTGCAGGCGAGCACACATGACATCGATATCATCGGTAATGATGGTAGCGAGGATTCCCGCGTTGCCGTCCGCTTTCAACTGGGTGCAGGCATTGTGCAGTGTCTCCGCCGACAGGTCGTCGCTGTTGAAGTCAACGCCGAAATAGCCGTTGACCTGCAGGTCGACGTACCCGTCTTGCGCGGCCGCGTTCATTGTCAGTCCGAGGTCAGCTGACTCGCCGCTGCCGCGTCGAGATAGATGGTGGTTCTGGGATGCTGTTGCAGGATGGAAGCCGGCACTTGCGGTGTAACCGGACCTTCGATCGCACGTACGACCGCACCAGCTTTGCGCTCGTCCGGCACGCTGCAAACGATTGTACGGGACAACAGGATCTGTTTGATGGACATGCTGATGGCTTGCTCGGGGACGTCGTCGAATGTCTTGAACCAGCCCTCGCCATGTTGTTGCTTACGGCATCCCTCATCCAGCGTCACGACGATGTAGGGTTGCTCGGTGTCGAAATCCGCCGGAGGGTCATTGAACGCCAGGTGGCCGTTCTCGCCGATGCCGACGAAGGCCACGTCGATCGGATGCTCGGTAATCAGTGCTCCCAGACGCTGGCACTCAGACGTCGGATCGGTTTCACCGTCGACGTAATGGAAGGCGGCCAGGGGCACCTTGTCGACGAAGCGCTCCTTCAGGTAACCACGGAACGAAGCCGGGTGAGACAACGGCAAGCCGATGTACTCGTCGAGGTGGAAACCGTTGACTCTCGACCAATCGATATCACCTATCGAGGTCAGGGCAGCGAACACCTCGAACTGAGATGCCCCCGTCGCCACGATGATGTTGGCGCTGCCGCGCTTCTCGATGGCCCGGCGAATCAGCACGGCCCCGTCGTCGGCCGCGGTGCGTCCCATCTCCGCGGCGTCCTCTGCAATGATCACCTCCATCAGAAACTCCTTTCGTATCCGTCCAGCAGCAAACAAAGTAACACGGAAGCAGGGCTGCGGGCCAGCAGTCTATCTTGCAGGTCAACTATTCAATACACTACCGAAGCTTATCAAGAAACCAAAGAGGATCGCCATGCCGAATGAACTGACTGAAGCCACGCTGGGGCGCACCGGAATCGAAGTTACCCGTCTTGGTTTTGGCGGCATGGCCCTGAGGGACGCGAGCAACAAATGGCCTATCGAGGACGACCACGCTGAAGCCGTCCTCAACACCGTACTCGACAATGGGATCAACTTCATAGACACCGCTGACTGCTACGGTCGCAGTGAGCCCTTTATTGGCCGTTTTCTCTCCCATCGACGGGATGAATACACGCTGGCGACCAAGTGCGGGTGCATTCCGAAGGGTCGCGAGTGGACTCGGGAGAATCTGTTCATAGGCCTCGAGCGCAGCTTGAAACGGCTGCAGACCGACTACATCGACATCATGCAATTGCACGGAGCGACACCGGAGCATGTTGATGAGGGAGGACTGGTTGACGCCCTAGAAGAAATGCGCGGCCAGGGTAAGGTGCGCTGGATCGGCGCCTCCACGTCTTCACCGCACTTGGGTGTCTTCACGGAAAAGGGTGTCTTCGATACGTTCCAGATTCCCTACTCGGGCTTGTCTCGCACCAATGAGGAGTGGATCACGAAGGCGGCGAAGGCCGGCATGGGCACGATCATTCGAGGCGGGGTCCACCAGGGCGAACCCGGGCTCAGCAGTCGTGGGGGGGCCGACGCATGGAACCTGTGGGACCAGGCAAAACTCGACGAGCTCCGGGACGGGGACACGAAGACCGCCTTCATGCTCCGCCTGACGCTGTCGCATTCCGCTATCCACACGATCATCGTCGGCAGTCAGAATGTGGAACACCTGCGCCAGAACGCGGAGGCTGCTCGACGGGGTCCGTTGTCCGGCGAAGTCTACGAGGAAGCCAAACGCCGGCTCGCGGCGGCAGGGGCAGTGCCGGTGTAGTGGCGGATCGGTCTACACTCTCATCTTCTTCCACCCGCCTCGCCTGAACTGCCGGAACATGAGACCGCCACGCACGGCCAGATCGAAGGACATGACCATCCATACACCGGTCAATCCCCAGCCCAACCAGTAGGTCACCAACAACGACAGTGGAATGCGCAGGAGCCAGATGGCTCCGCCGTTGATCCACATTGGGGTCAGGGTATCGCCGGCGCCCCGCAAGCCGCCTCCAAAGATCATCATTGCAGCGAGGAAGGGTTGTGCGAGGCCGATCAACCTCAGCGGCATGCTGCCGGCGGCGATGACTTCGGGATCGTCGGTGAACAGCCCGATGAACTGCGGAGCGAAAACGAGGAAGGCTATGCCCATCGTCGACATGAAAGCGGCGGCGATGTAGAAGGTGAGCACGGCGTCGCGTTCTGCTTGTCTGGGGTCGCGCGCACCCAGTCCCTGGCCGACCAGCGTCGTCGCGGCCATGGCGAATCCCCAACCTGGCATGAAGAATATGGATTCGGCGTTCAGGGCTATCTGATGGGCGGCGAAGGAGGCCGTGCCCAGGGTGGCGACGATGCGGACGAAGGAGAGCATGCCCAACCGGTGGATGAGTTGGTCCAGTGACGCTGGGAGGCCGACCCGCAGCAGGCGTTTGATGATGTCAGGGTCCGGACCGTGCCAGCGCAGACGTAGGCCGGCCCGGCCGCGCAGCAACAGACCGATGACGAGCAGGGCCCCCAGGGAACGACCGACCGCCGAGCCGATCCCAGCTCCCAGAACGCCAAGGGCAGGAAAGGGTCCCACACCCTGAACCAAGACCCAGGCAACGGCCACGTTGACGAGGTTAACGACCATCATAACCAACATTGGCGTGCGGGCGTCGCCGGCGCCCCGCATGCAGGCGTTGCCGACGAAGGTGATGGCGGAGATGGAGAAGACGGAACTGATGGCCTGCAGGAACAAGGTCGCCTGGGTCAGGACCTCGCCTTCGGCACCCATCACAGCCAGGGCTGGTTCAGCGAAGCCGAAGAGGAGCACGGTGGCCAAAACGCCGACCGTGAAGGCGATGGTGACGGCCTGCATCACTACCCGGTTGGCGCCGACCCAGTCCCGAGCGCCGACCATGCGGGCGACGAGGGCGGTTGCCCCCGTACCTACCCCAGTGAACAGAATCATGACCGACAGGGCCACATGCCACCCGAGTCCGACAGCGGCGATGGAGGTCGCGCCCAGATGACCCACCAGGTAAATGTTCACGAGCCCGACCAACATACCCAGCATGGCCTCGGCCGCCGAGGGCACGGCCAGGCGCCACACGCGGCGGGCGCGCTCCCACGGGTTGGCGTCGATCGGTGCTTCGGTATCGGACGCGGTCATCGCGGCTCGCTACCGGACGATGGCCGCTCCGGGCAGTGTCCGTCGACTAAGACGATCACGTCAAGCGTCAGGCAGGGAGTCATCCTTCGTCCACGGGTGCGGGAAGATCCAGTCCCACGTCCGTCAGCGCCCCGAACAGCGCCTCCAGTTTCTGCACGTGGGCCGGCGGCAGTGGCGGGCTCAGAATGGATTCGACATTGGCTCGCACGTGGTCCGGGTCCCCGGTTCCGAACAGAACCACGTCCGTGCCCGGTGTGTGGCGGCAGTAGCGGTAGGCCGCATCGATTACACTGCGGGCGTTCCCGTCGCGCAGGAGGAATCCCAGGGGTTCCGGGTCGTCCTTCAATTCCGGTGGTAGGTGTCCCGATTCGACCAGCTCGCCGACGACGCGCTGCAGCCAGCCCGGCGCGCTGAAAATCACACGCACGGCAAACATGATGAGGACTCCGACGTTTTTCTCTACGGCGAGCGGCAAGATCAGCCGGCGTGCGGACTGATGCAGCATGTGGTAGGCGACCATGGTCACGTCGAACAGGTTTGTCGGCAGCGCCTGCACCAGGGACTCGTGGCCGGGGTCGTGTGGTGGGATCTCCGTGATCCCCAGGAAGCGGAACTTGCCCCTGTCGCGTTCGCGTAACACGGCTGGCACGATCTCGTCGCAGGCGTAGTCACAATCCCGGGCTTCCACGCCATGGAGATGAAACACGTCGATGCAGTCCACTCGAAGGTTCTTCAGCGACTGATCCAGACTGCTCACTATCTGTGCAGGAGATTCCCGCTTGTCGTCCTTGGCGATCGATGCTTTGGTGGACAGGACCACAGTGTCCCGACCAACTCCCTGGAGGGCTTTGCCCACGATCGGCTCGGTGTGATATCCGGCGGCGGTGTCGACGAAGTTGATGCCCAGATCCAACGCTTGGCGGACAACGGCCACGGACTCCTCCACACTGCGTCCGGCGCTCTGACCGAGGCGGCTGAAGCCGCCGCATCCCAATCCCGCCACGCTGACTCGCAAGCCGGTTCTTCCCAACGTCGTGTACTCCATGAAACGCTACTCCTATTCACGAATATCCACACGGGGGTTATATTCGCATCGGCCGAATGGACAATGTGATTGAACAAAGTGTACATCACGCACAATGCCAAACCATCGAATCCGCTCAGGGGAGAGGAAACTTGGAGCCAAAACAGGAGCGTAGTTTTGCCAGCGACACCCACGCCGGCATGCATCCGGAGGTGTTGCAGGCCATCATCGATGCCAATGTCGGCCATGTGATGGCCTACGGCGCCGACCCCTACACCGAACGGGCGGTGGCGGCATTTCGCCAGCACTTCGGCGAGGACTCAGAGGTGTTCTTTGTTCTGAACGGCTCTGCGGCCAATGTACTCAGTGTCGCGGGATTGTCGGCGCCCTACCACTGCGTCATCTGCGCCGAGACCTCGCACATCCACAACGATGAGTGTGGCGCCATCGAGCGGTTCACCGGTGCTCGGGCGATTCCGGTGCCTTCCGTGGGGGGCAAGCTGACGATCGACACCGTGCGCCCGCAGATCCGCTCAGTGGGCTTCGAGCACGCCAGTCAACCGCGTGTGGTATTGATGACGCAGGCGACGGAGACGGGAACCGTTTACTCAATCGAAGAAACGCGTGTATTAGCTGATTTCGTCCACGAGCAGGGACTGTTCCTGCACATGGACGGCGCGCGGGTGGCCAATGCGGCCGCTCACCTGGATGTGCCGCTGCGGGCGTTGACCCGAGACGCGGGGGTGGATGTGCTGTCGTTCGGCGGTACCAAGAACGGGATGATGATCGGTGAAGCGGTCGTGTTCTTCGATCCGAAGCTGGCGACGGATTTCAAGTACGTCCGCAAGCAGGGACTCCAGCTGGCATCGAAGATGCGCTTCGTCAGCGCCCAGCTCGAAGCGCTTCTGGGTGGCGATCTGTGGTTGCGCTGTGCCCGCCACGCCAATCGCATGGCGAAGTTGCTGTCATCGAAGGTGAGCGGCGTGCGCGGTGTCGACGTCCTGTTCCCGACCCAGGCCAATGGAGTGTTTGCCGAGATTCCGACACCTTGTGTGGTCCCCCTGCAGGAGGAATTCCACTTCTACTGCTTCGATCTGATGGCGCCCACCAGCAAGGTGCGGTGGATGTCGGCCTTCGATACGACGGAAGAGGATGTCGAAGCGTTCGCTGCAGCGATCGAACGCATCGTTGGAGGGTATTCCCGAGGGGGCGGCTAGACCGCCCGCGCGAGTCGCCCTATCAATCGATGGTCTCGCGAAGCACCCGGAGGTGGTTTTCCCCCAGGATCTGGGCCGCCTCTTCTTGCTTGTAGCCGTGGTCCATCAGCGCTCCGGTGAATTCCCGCCACTGAGGCACATTCTGGAAGTGTGAAGCCAGGCCCACGTGATCGATGCCGGCGACCTTGACGGCGTGATCGATGCTCTCCAGATCGAGTTTGGTGCCCCAGGTCTCGGCGTCCGCCAGCTTGGCCTCGGCCAGCTCGAAGGGGTCCGGGTAGTTCTCCATCAAACGCCGGTCGCGCTGGAGGCGGTATTCCCCGCTTTCGTCAGCCGTCTTCGGAGTGGGAGCCAGGATCCCGACCACACCACCGGTGTCGGCGATGGCGCGGATCAGTTCATCGCTCAGGTCGCGGGAGCTGCCGGTCAGAGTGCGACACTTGGTATGTGTCGCCATGATCGGCCTTGTCGAAACTTCGAGGGCGTGCCAGCATGTCGGGTCCGAGGCATGGGACAGGTCGACGAGGATGCCCCAATCCTGACAGGCTCTGACGACATCGCGGCCGAAGTCCGTGAGTCCGGGGGATTCCTTCAGTTCCGCCATCGAATCGGCCCAGCCGACATTGCCCAGGTGGCATAGCGCCATGGTGCGGATACCCAGGTCGTAGTAGGTGCGCAGGTTGTCGAGATCGTCGGCGATCAAGCCGCTGACCAGCATCATCACCATGGCCACTTTGCCCTCGCCGACTAGGCGGCGCACGTCGCTTTCACTGAGAGCCAGCCCGATGTAATCCTCATAGGCGTCAACGAAACGACGGTGCTCGTCGATGACCTGGCAGACACGTTCGACAAGCTCGGCACCTTCGAAGGCATGCTTCCAGATTTTCACACCGGGCAGCGGCAGGCCATCGTCATCCTCGGTTGGTATGCTAACCAGCAGTTCTTCTGCACCCAGCGCCTGGATCACGACGTTCACCCTGCCTCTCTGGAGCTCATCGATGTCGACGGCGGCCGAGTAGGAGTCGACGACGGTGAGCTGCCGGTGCAGGGCGTCCCATTTGCCCTTGTCGAACTTCTCGCTACTTGTCGGCTGAGTAGTAGCGTCCAGCAGGCCGATCTTCCTGCCCAGGCTCAAGCCTATGGCTTTGCTCTCTCTGCCACTGACGTGAACGTTTACCGCCGGAGCTTCTCTGCGGTTCAATTGGAGTTCCTCTGACTATCGGGAGGGATGCAATTGGATCTAAAGGATCTTCTCCGGCCATAGACTGACACGATTCATCCTGGCGTCATGTCGAGATCGAAGCAACCCTATCGGGACTTGGTTGTTGGGTTTCGTCACTCACTCGCTGCATTCGGGATCGAGGTTGAGATCGGACAACACGCGCGCCCAGTCGAATGCCGCGACTCCGCCATCGTCATGCACCGCATAAAAGGCGCCGCCGCTGAACTGCCCGAAGTGTGGCTGTGTAAGCGCCACTCCGTCCGTATGCGCTGTGACCGAGCCTTCGAAGGCGCCAAGGTAAGCGAAGTCATCCCGCCGGAACAACAGAAACCGGTTCTCCGTCGGTGCCTGGTCGGCGACTATCCAGTAACCTCTGCCATTGGCGCAGCCGTGCAGGGCGATGCCTTCCGGCTGGCGCCGAAAGACGTCCCCCCCAACTACGAGGTCGCGAAATCGTCCGTCCATACCGTAGATCTTCAGCGCGCCTTCCAGCTCTTCGACGATGACTAATCGCTGCTGGAGGGGATCGACGCCGACGGATTCTACCTGCCGGAGGCACCCAGGGCCAGTGGTGTCGCCGAAGACGATCGCAGCTTCGGCCCGCACCGCCTCTCTGTCGACGGTGACGATGAACGACCGCACGCGTTCACCCAAATCGCCGTCAGGCGGTATTTCTCCGGAAGCCGTCATGTAGTTGTCGGTGATGAAGACTCGGTAAGTGCCGGCGGTCGTGTCCGGGGCCGCAGCTATGCCGTAGGGTCGACGGAGTACGTCCGCGCCGAACTCACCGGCAGGCACGAGGTCTGGCAGTGCAAAGGCCTGCACCCGGTGGTTGTCGCGTTCGACCACGAGTGCCATGTCGTCGACGATGGTGATACCGTTGGGGCGCAGCAGCTGTCCGGCTCCTGAGCCGGCGTTGCCCGCGCGGCGCAGGAGTCGACCATCTCGAGCATCGTAGACGAGGAGCTGATGGGTCGATTTGGCCGTGGCAATGACCCAGTGCTGCCCCGCCGGACCGTGCCAGACCGCTGGGGAATCGATGTTGTCCTCCTGTGACCACGGCGACATCCAGGTTTCGCCGACGACCACGGAGGATGCCGACAGCATCCCTGAGGCACAGCCGGAAATCGTAGTGACCAGTGTGAGGAGCAGACCGAATGCCTGGCCGTCGGCCGCGCTGAAATACCTCATGCTTACAGGTCGAACTTCAGACCGAGGCTGAATCGGCGGTCGTAGTACTCCGCTTGCGCGGTTCGTTCCTCGATCCCCTGGTAAAACCGTAAGGGTTGATTGGAGAGGTTGTTGGCTTCGAAGAACACGCGCACCTGTGGCGTGAGCCGCACGGATCCGTTCAGGTCTACGTGCGTGGCCGAGTCGTAATAACGATCCGAGAAGGCATCGTCGCGAAACTCTCCTGCGGCGGCATCGATGTGCGAGCTGTTGTAGTTGGCCGATAAGCGCACGGTGACCAGGCCGCGCTCGTATGAGAGAGAGCCGTTCAGGGAGTGCTTGGCGGTACCTGGCAGTGACAGTTTGTCATTTTCGCGGCCCTGGATGGGGAGCTCGTCTATCTCGGAGTCGGTGTAGGTGTAGTTCGCGTAGATGCCGAGGCCAGTCACCGCCGGAACGAAGTCGAGTTGGCGCTGCAGGGCCAGTTCGAAGCCGGATAACGAGGCGCCTTTGCCGTTGCGCGGCTGCAGGTACTCGTCGAAGGTCCGGCCCGTTACCGGATCGAGATAGTCCTCTTCGAGGAAGAAGAAGGTGAAGTCGTCGATGGTCTTGGTGAACACGCCCGCCGATATCAGTCCCACCGATTCGAGGTAGCGCTCCGCCGTGATATCGAAGTTCATTGACGTGGTCGGGTCGAGTGCAGGGTTGCCCTCGGAGAGTACGGCGTCCTCGATGATGACCTGGCGGTAGGGCACCAGGTCGTAGTAGTTGGGCCGCGAGATCGTGTTGGTCCAGGCCAAGCGCAAGACGGTCCGAGCGTCGATCTGGTGGCGTACGTGGAACCCCGGCAGCGCATGGGTGTAGGACTCTTCGCCGCTGACCGGCGTCGTGCGAAACTCCTCATCCGCGTCTGGATCGATGAACAGCTCGTTGCCAGTGTAGTCGATGCTGGTGTGCTCCAGGCGGAGGCCGATGATGAAGCTCCAGTCCTCGCCGTAATCCTGCTCGAGCATCAGGTAGCCGCCGTCTACAGTTTCGGTGGCTTCGTAGTTGGCGGGAACGTACTCGTCGGGTTTGTCCTCCTGTTCGAACTGTGTCGCGTCCGTCAGATCCAGGCTGCCCAGAAACGCTTCGCTGGGAAACGTGCCGGCCTCGTAGTCGCCGGCGAGAAAGTCGGGATTCGTCACATCCGTGGTCGGAACCTGCGCCAGGGTGGCGAAAGCGTCGTCGTCGATAGGTGCGTACTCGAAGAAGCGGTTGTCGCGTTTTTTGTCCTTGCCGCGATGGCGCAGGCCCGTGACAATCCGGTTGTGCCAGCGGCCGGCAAGCCACGGGATTTTGACATCGATGCGCCCGTTGATGTCGGTCTCCTCGACGAACTGGTGTTCCTCGTTGAGCTCGTTGAGCTCGAACTCGCCGATGGCGACGTCCGCGGGATCGAGGAAGGAGAATTGCGGCTTTTCCGGGTCGGAAAGATTGGCGCGCACGCCGATGCCGGAGTCGCCATCGTCCGCGTCCCGAGCTACGGTGTACTCCAAGTGACGCTCGTTGGGCTTGTCTTCCGAGGCTCGTGAGTAGGTCGCCGACCAGGAAGCCTCGATGTCCCCTCTGACCAGGTGCACGCCTCCTAGCGTCGTGCTGGATGCGCTCTGGTCTTCGAGGCGGCCGTCGTCATTGGCGCTGCTGCCGCCTTTCAAGTCGCGAACCACCTCCCAGGTCTCTGTTTGCCCTTCTACAGGCAGGCCCAAGTCCTTGATCTTGAGTCGGTAGCGGTTTTCGTAGTCGTCGCGCTGGTTCCAGATGGAACGCAGGAACAGGCGGTTGCGACCGTCGAGTTCGAAGTCGACGGAGCTGCCGAGGCTGCGGCGGATGCGATGCACGTCATACTCGCGCACCTGCATCTCTTCGACGAAAGCCACTTCGTCGGCATCCTTCCATTCCGGTTCGATGTTGTCGGATCCGAGGTGGTGATTGTGGTAGGAGGCACTGACAAGTAGGCCCAGACGGCCATCGAGATAGCGATTGCCGACGAGCACTGAGGAGATGCCCATCGGTTTTTCGGACAGGAAATTGTAACCGCTGCCCAACGTGCCGGAGATGCGCAACCTTTCGGGAGCCGACCGAGTGACCAGGTTGACGGTGCCACCAATGGCATCGGCGTCCATGTCCGGCGTCAGTGACTTGTTGACCTCCACGGTCTGGATCATGTCCGCCGGGACCAGGTCGAGTTGCACCGCTCGGATCGCGCCCTCGGCGGAGGGTACCCGCTCTCCGTTGAGCATCACGGAGTTCATGCGGGCCTCCGTGCCGCGGATCAGGCCGAAGCGGGCTTCACCCTGGTCGTACTCGACGACAATGCCGGGGATACGCTTCATGGCGTCGCCGATGTTGGCGTCGGGAAAGCGGCCGATCTGGTCGGCGGCGACGATGTTCGTGATGTTGGCGCTGGCGCGCTGCTGGTTGATGGCTCTGGCCTGTCCCTGCAGCCGCTGACCGACCACGATGATCCCGTCGGCGATGATGACCCCGGGCTCGAGGGCGAAATCGATGAGCGCGATCTGACCGGGCGTCAACGTGGTCGAGCTCGACATGGTCTGATAGCCGATGTACGTCACGGTTACAGTCCGCGAACCCCCCGTGATTCCAGTTAGGCGGAAGTTGCCGTCGCGGTCGCTGACCGTCCCTAGAGAGGTGTCCTCGATGAGGATGTTAGCCCCGGGCAGGGGCAGACCCGAGACACCGTCGATGACGCGACCCGAAATTGTCGCCGTGGACGCTCCGTTTACCTGAGCGACGAAACCGATGGTGAAGATGAGCAAGAACAGACGCATGGGTCAGGAACCTCCGGTTAGGATGGACCCATCCAACACTTCACGTACTTTGTTGGTTACCGCCTTGGGCGGCAGCGGTTTCTGCAAGACGCCGTGAGCTCCGGCGAATTCTTCCATGCGCGTGGCATAGCCCGTAAAGATGATCACCCGTACGTGCGGAAACTCGGCTTGAATCCGCTCCAGCACCTCGCGGCCCGGCATCCGCGGCATCGACAGATCCAGCAGCACCAGATCGACCTCCTCCCGGCGCAACACCTCGAGTCCTTCCAGGCCGTCAGCTGCCTCCAGAGCACCGTACCCGCATTGATCGAGGAAGGAGCACAGAAACTGCCGCACCATGGGCTCGTCGTCGATCACGAGGATAGTCTCCGTTCCCCGTTGGACCGGCGTTTGCTCGGGTTGCGACGGTTCGATCACACCCTGCTGGCGCAGCGTCGGCAGATAGATCGACACCGTCGTGCCAACCCCCACCTCGCTTTCGCATTCGACCCATCCACCGTGATCGCGAACGATGGCATAGACCGTCGCCAACCCCAAACCCGAACCTTGGTCCACTTCCTTGGTGGTGAAGAATGGCTCGAAGATGCGTTCCTGGGTGGCCTCGTCCATGCCCGCACCGTTGTCCTCCACCTGCACCCTTCCGTACACGCCAACCGCCAGGTCCATGTTTCTCGGCAGATCCTCGGTCCTGACAACACACGTGTCCACGGCGATGCGCACGTACCAGGCCTCGCGCTCCGCCTCCATAAGTGCGTCCCGCGCGTTGAGACACAGATTCAACAGGACCTGCTCCAGCTGTCCAACGTCCCCCTGGATAGCGGGAAGGATCTCGGACCATTCGACCTTGACCTCGATCCTCTGGTCAAACGATTTGTGGCACAATCCCACCGTGTTCTCGATCACCATCCGCAAATCGATCGGCCTCAAATCTGACGTCCTGACCGGTTGGCCGAACAGCATGAGTTGACGCACTACGCTGGCCCCCCGCTCGGCCATCTCGACGACCTTGGTCAGAGCGGTTTGCTGAGACGGCGTAGCCTTGAGGATGGAGACCTCGAGGCCGCCGATCATTCCCTGGAGCACATTGTTGAAATTGTGGGCGATTCCCGCCGATAGCTCGCCGATCAACTCCATTTTCTGGTACCGGCGCAGGTCCTCCTCCATCTGTTTGCGCTCGGCGATTTCGACCTGTAATTGCTCGTTGGTCGAGCTCAGTTCGGCGGTTCGCTCCTCGACGCGTAGTTCCAGTTCCTCGTTTGCCAGCTGCAGGTCGCCGTGAAGTCTCTGGAGAGTGTGCCCGCGACGTACGACCCGCACTGACTGCAGGACGATGAGCACGAGCGCGCCGCTCAGAAGCGTCCACACACCAATCCACGTGTAATCCACGCGCACCCGCAGTTGCGCAGTGGCCGGTCTTTGAGAGCTGACGAGGTCACGGTCGATCGCATTGACCTCGAAGGTGTAGTCACCCGCGGGTAGCTGGGGGTATTCGACGCGCGGGATGTGGGAGCTCTGCCACTCCTCCTCGTAGCCCTTCAGACGATAGATGTAGCGCATCGCCTCCGGGCGGGTCTTGAAGCTGATGGCGCTGAACTCTAAGGCGATCAGGTGCTCACCTGCCGGAATGGCCGGTTTCGAGGACGCTGTGTATCGTTGGTCAGCAACAATCGCATCGATTGAAACCAGCGGCGAAGTAGGGGGAGGAGGGACGAAGCGGCTGAGGCCACCCAACGTGCCAAACCAGAAACGCCCCTCTCGATCCTGGTAGACCGTCCCCACGTGATCGTGGACAAGACCGTCAGCCACGTTGTAGCTGGTCCAGTTGTGCCCGTCGAAACGGCTCACCCCACCGCCGGTGGCGAACCAGATGTGTCCGTCATCGTCCTGGGTGATATCCGACACTTTGTCGTTGACCAGCCCGTCTGCCGTGGTGTAGGTCCTCCAATTCTCCCCGTCAAACCGGGTAGCCCCACCCTTCGAACCGAACCAGAGACGATCCTGCCCGTCCAGGTACACCGCGTCGATGCGCTCATGGGGGAGCCCATCTCTGGTCGTATAACTCCTCCATCCGTCCCTCCCGAAGCGACTCACCCCATTTTCGGTGGCGAACCACAGGTTCTCGTCTCGATCCTGGAGTATCTCCTTCACCTCGTTGTGGGCCAGCCCATCGGTGGTGGAGTAGGTCTTCCACGTCTCCCCGTCAAAGCGGCACACGCCGCCCCCATCGGTGCCGAACCAGATAGCACCCGACACATCCTCAAAAAGGGCCTCTACCTCTCCGTGCGGCAGGCCATTGTCTGTGGTGTAGCTCGTCCAGTTCTGCCCGTCGAACCGACTCACTCCTCTGCCTTCGGTGCCAAACCAGAAGTGGCCTTCCCGATCTATCAGAACCGATTCTACCTCATCGTAGACCAGACCATCGGCCGTCGTGTAGGTCGTCCAGGTAAGTCCGTCGAAGCGGCTCACGCCGCCGCCATCCGTGGCGATCCACATATTTCCCGCTGGATCCTGTAGTACCGACTTCACCTTGTCGAAGCCCAGACCATCACGGGTGGTGTAGGTCGTCCAACTCTGCCCGGCGAAACAGCTCAGGCCATCGCCCTTGGTGCCCATCCACAGATTGCCCTCCCGATCCTCCAAAAGCACCTCTACCATGTCTCCCGCCAAACCATCAGCCGTGGTGTAGGTCGTCCACAGCTCCCCGTCGAAGTGGCTCACACCGCCTCCCTCGGTCCCGAACCAGAGGTTGCCCTCCCGGTCCGTCAGGACCGCTTCAACCTCATCGTCGGTCAGGCCATCGGTTGTCTGGTAAGTCTTCCACAGCTTTCCGTCGAATCGGCTCACCCCGCCCTCGGTGGCGAACCACAGGTTGCCATTATGGTCCTGAGCAATCCCCTTCACCTTGTCGTAGGCCAGCCCATCGGCCATGGTATAGGTCTTCCAGCTCTCGCCGTCGAAACGACTGACTCCACCTCCTTCCGTGCCCACCCATACGGCGCCCGATCGGTCCTCCAGGAACACCTCCACCTCGCCCGCGGCCAGCCCATCCCTAGTGGTGAAGGTCGTCCAGAGCTCACCGTCGATGCGGTTCACTCCGCCGTCGGTGCCCACCCATACCGCACCTGAACGATCCACCATCAGCGCCTGAACTTCGCTGTGAGCCAATCCATCCTCAGTCGTGTAGGTCGTCCAGGACTCACCGTCGAAACGGCTCACTCCGGCATCTGTGCCGACCCACACATCCCCCGACCGATCCTGGATGACGGCCTTTGCATTGTCGTGGCCAAGTCCGTCAGTAGTGGTGAAGCTCACGAATCTGCGGCCGTCAAAACGGCTCACTCCACCCCGGGTACCGATCCAGAGGTACCCCGCACGGTCCTGGAGCAGGGCATTCACATTGCCATGGGCCAGGCCATCCTCAGCGGTGTAGGTGCGCCAGTGACCGGTGCCGTTGTTGCTGGATGTCAAGTGGTTGGAGGATTTTGGGTCGGGCTCGACAGCGGCCTGCAAGACGCCTGGAGCAAACAGGAAGAGGACCACGAGCACCTGTCTGGTTGTCCAGAAGACCTCTTGCCGGAGTGCTACCATATGGTGGTCTCGACCTTGTGTGCAGGGACGACACTCAAGTGTCGTTCGGTACATGGCGCTCTCAACTGCGGTGCCACGGAGGCATCCAATCTATGAATCGGTTTGGCATTCGCAAATACTCATGATCCCTTCACGGCCGCGTACACATCCGCCGGCATGAGCAGATCATGGCGCAGATGCCTGAACGGATCATCCGTGGATTCGAGATGGACATCCAGGGCCGTCTGCATTGCATGGAGCGTGTCCCGGTGCGCCGGATCATCGGCCAGATTGCTCATCTCGGCTGGATCGAGGTTGAGGTCGTAGAGTTCCTCAGTGGTTCGCAGGGAAGAGTAAAAATCGAAAACCGCTTTGCTGGTACGAAAGTTGGCCGGGCTCAGTTCGATTTCGGTCAGAACAAAGTCGAAAATGCAGGTCTTGAGACCCTTGCGTATGTACTTGAATGAATTCGAGCGGATCATCCGCGCGGGATCGTAATACTGGGTATAGTTCTTCTCCGCATAGACGAATTCGCGTCCCGCGCCTGGCGTGCGCTGAACCACATCGGTGAAACTGTGCCCCTGACAGTGGCTCGGCACGGGCAGATTCAACAACTCCAGCAGCGTTGGCAGCATATCGACGTGGCTGGTCAACTCTGTCACGCTGCCGCCTACCGGAAGATGGCCGGGCCAGCGCATCATGCAGGCGACTTTGGTGCCGCCATCGTAGAGCGTGCCCTTCGAGTGTGGGAACGACGCACCGTGGTCGGTGGCGAAGAGGACCAGGGTGCTTTCGGTCAAACCAGCATCATCCAGAGCCTGCAGCACCGTACCCACGTGATGATCCATGAACTCGACGGCGCCATAGAAGTCGGCTACTTCCTGCTGCATCTCGGGAATGTCGGGCAGATAGGGACGAACCTCGACCTCGGCCGGATCTGCGGATCCGTAGACCCCGCGTCTGAAATGGGAGGGAACGGTGCCCAGCAACGCCTGGTCGTAACCCTGACTCGCCAGACCGAAGCGATGCGGCTCAAACAATCCAATATTGGCGAGGAATGATGGCCCCGTTTGATCTCTTTGCCGAACCCAGTCTGCGAAAACGGGCGCGACATCATCACTGCAGGTTGATGCGACCGGATGCACGTGGGCGTAACCCACTCGCTGGGGGTCCCAGTGCTCGTGTTGAATACCGAAAAGGTGTGTTTGATAGCCGGTATCCTGGAGGATCCGGGGCAGAGCCGGACACCGATCCACATCCATTTCCCAACCTCGTGGAACCAGTCCCATTAACCCGTGCGTGTGAGGATAGCATCCGGTCATCAGTGAACCGCGACTGGGGCTGCAGATGGAGGCGGCGGCGAAGTGATTCTGAAAGACCATACCCTGTCCGGCCAGGGCATCCAGGTTGGGAGTGGTCACCGGAGTGCCATAACAACCCAGGTAGTCGCCGAGGTCGTGGCACGTGATGATCAGAATGTTGGGACGCTCATTCACTTTCTATACCTAACTGACGGGTGAAGTTTTCCAAGAGTGGATCACTGGTTTCGACCATCCAGCGATGCAGGCGGCTGCGAAGCCGGATAAGCTCTTCGGCAGCACTCGGAACATCGATCAGGTTGACGAGCTCGAAGGGGTCGCTTTCCAGATCGTACAACTGGTTCAGGTCGTTGTTGTTCCAGACGTACTTGTAGCGCTCATCGATAACCAGTCGAAAATCAGTAGCACGGTGCCACTCGCCCAGTGGTTGGTGTTCCGAGAACCGGTAGGCGTCCTCCTGAAACTCGGCGCCGTCCGTAAAGGCCGGGGACAGGTCGCATCCTTCGTACTCATCCGGGATGGTCTCATCGGTGACCGATAGAATCGTAGCGGGGATGTCGATCAACGATGATAGCGCTGTGCTGCGCAGACCGGGTTGGATCCGTTCCGGATAGCGCATCAACAGCGGCACCCGCAGGCTCTCTTCATAAGGCATCATCTTATGCCACTGGCCGTGACTGCCCAGCATTTCGCCGTGATCGGAGGCAAAGACGACCAGGGTGTCGTCGAGGATTCCATCGCTTTCCAATGCTTGCAGCAGCCGGCCCACCAAGGCATCCATCATTGTTACATACCCCCAGTAAACGGCCATCGATTTCTTCCATGCTTGCCAGTCATCACCGTGGTCGTGCCAGAGTTGGTGGTAGAAATTGGTGGTATTGGAACGGGGCGCTTTTGGTCGCGGACCGAAGTTGGGTGGTTCGGGAATATCGCTGGAGTCGTACATGCTGTAGTAGGGCTCCGGGATCAGGAAGGGCGGGTGGGGCCCGAACCAACTGGACACCAGGAAAAACGGCTGGTCTTTGGGTCGATCTTGATAGAAGCGAAGAGCGATGTCGGTGACCCAGGCATCGTAGGTTTTGTCGGGCGGCAGGTCCTGCACCTTAGTTTTTGGTGTCGTCATCGAGGGCGTGCGATGGGTACGCACGTCCGGGTCGGAGACGGGCCAGCCGTCGGGCAGACCGTTTTGCTCGCACCATTCGCTGTAGTCCGCATTCGCTTGCCCTTCGGCAATGTCGAACCAGCGGTCTACTACCCGTTGACCTGCGGGTGCCGCGTCAGATTGAAACTGGCTCAACCCCAACTCTTTTCCTCTGCCTCTGAAGGCCTTGGGTTGGCCGGATGGTTCCAGATGCCATTTCCCGGCATAGGCAGTGTAATACCCCTGCGCTCTGAGCCGTTCCGTGAGTGTCGGCTCGGCGCGAAGGGTGTCGCTGTTCCGCATCATGTCGATCTGGTGCGGGTACTGGCCCGTGAAAATGGATGCCCTCGACGGCAGACAGAGAGGACTTGAGCATATGGCGCGGTCGAAGGAGATCCCTTCGCGGGCAATGCGATCCATGTTCGGTGTGCTGCAAGGTGTCCGGCCCATGAAACCGAGTGAATCGGTGCGCTGCTGGTCGGTGAGAATGAGCAGGATGTTAGGGCTGCTCACATCTCGTGCCTTGTCAGCAGATCGCGCAGATACTGGTTGGCCAGCGGCATGGCGGTGGGTTCGTCGAGCTCATCCTGGCCTTCGAATACCAATGACATCCAACCGTTGAACCCCACGCTCTTCAAAATGGGCATGATGCGCTCGTAATCGAGCCAGGCCTCAGTGCCCGAGACAATGCGATAGATCTTGGCACGTACCTGGGCGGCTCGCGGGGCGCTGGTGGCGATGCTGCCGTAAAAGTCGTACTGGGGGTCCTCTTTGCCGCGCTCGCCGAAGGAGGCACCGGGTGAGCCGCGGTACTGACCGGTGTCGAGGATGTGCGAGTAGTACTGGTCGTCGATTTCATCGAGGATGCGGACGACTTGATCGCCCGTGGCAGGAATGCAACCGTGGTTGTGGTTGTGCAGCGCGCACACGGTGTGCTTCGAGCGTCCGTACGCCACGACCTCCTTCGTCGCCGCCACCAACTGAGGCCAAGCCTCCTCCTCCGTCTGCCCTTCGTTCAGCCAGCCACCGAACAGCCTGACCATGGGGACGCCCATCCTTGCCGCCACATCGATCCAGTCTTTGCAGAGCTGGATTTGCTCATCGTATTCAGCGCCTGTCTTGAGAAAGTTATTGCTGATGCCGATGTAGCAGACGTGCAGGCCCTGCCTGAGGCAAAGATGGCGCAAGTGCTCGAGATAATCGTCGTCAGTGGAAGCAAAGTGCTGGAAGTGCAGGTCCACGCCGTCCATCCGCAACTCAGCAGCCTTGTCGATGATACCCACGAGGTCAATTTCGCCGGCGTTGAATGTGTGTCCGAAAGAAAGGGATTGCAGACTGAGTTTGATCATCGAGATTCAGCGCCTTGTCAAATGAGGTGAGATTGCTGACGGTTTGATCGTCATCGCATCAACAGGCCGCCGTCCACCTGCACCACTTCGCCGGTCATGAACGATGCGGCCGGGGAGAGCAGGGTCAGGACGATCGGCGCTATTTCGTGCGCCTGGCCGAAGCGGCCAAGCGGTGTCATCCCTGTCAATGCCTCGTGCGCTTCCTGTGTGACACGGCCCTCCAGCATGGGGGTGGCGATCATGCCCGGCGCGACGCAGTTGACGCGGACGCCTTTGGGTCCGAGTTCTCGTGCCAGGCCGCGGGTGAAGGTGTGCACGGCCGCCTTCGCCGCCGCGTAGGGCACGGTGCCGCCGCCCCCACCCGTGTGTCCGGCTACCGAGCCGATATTGACGATCGACCCCTCGCCCTGAGCGACCATCTTGCTCGCGGCAGTGCGGCAGCACAGAAACACGCTGGTCGTGTTCACGGCCAACATTCGCTCCCAGGTTGCATCGTCACAGTCAACGATCAGGCTCTTCGGCATCCAGTCGCCGGCGTTGTTGACCAGCATGTCGATCCGATCACCAAACGCCGAAGCGAGTTCGTCGAACAGGCGGGCTACGTCCTCGGTGCGGCTGACGTCGGCCTGAATGGCGACGGCCTGGCCGCCAGAGGCCTCGATTTTCTCCCGTGTACCCTCGGCGCTCTCTCGATTGGCACGGTAGTTGACACCCACCTTCGCGCCTGCGGCTCCCAGCGCCACGGCGATCTCGAGGCCTATGCCGGATGATGCGCCGGTAACCAGTGCTACTCGACCCGGAAACCAGTCCTCTGTGTTTGATGTACCCATGGGGATCAGAGTATAGGTCGAGTATGCAGTGTTTTCACTAGGGTGGATCCAGAGTGGGCGCTAGCATCCTCGCGATAGAAGAGCTGCGGCACCCATCATCGAGGATTTCAGATCACAGTGTAACGGGCACTCCTGTAGACACTCGTCCCCACAGGTCGTCGCAAGTGCAGGGTCGCGGCCTGGAAACATGCTGATGGCTTTCGGTCAGGTCCAGGTTATACCGATCGACTTCTCAGTTCAGCAGTTCAATCCAGTATTTCATATACTGCCCATGATTTAGCCAGGTAGGTCCGCAACCAAATGGAATTCACACATTGAAAGCAATCTGACCATGCCGAACAAGATCCGATGGGGCATCATCAGCACCGCGGCTATCGCCGAAAGATCATTCATCCCCGCGCTTCGTGAGACCGATCGTGGTGAGCTGGCCGCCGTCGCCAGCCGAGATCGCAGCAAGGCTGACGCCTTCGCCAAGAAGCACGACATCCCAGTCGTGTGCGATGACTACACAAGCCTTCTGGAAAGCGACGAGATCGACGCGCTCTACAACCCGCTCCCCAACACCATGCACGCGGAGTGGACGATCAAGGCTGCCGAGAATGGCAAACACGTTTTCTGTGAAAAACCGCTTGCCATGTCAGCGGACGAAATCACCAGCATGTCGGATAGCTGCGAACGTGCCGGCGTGAAGCTGGTTGAGGCGTTCGTGTTCCTGTTTCATGAACAGACCCTGAAGCTTCGCCAGATCCTGGACAGTAGCGCCATCGGAGAGATCACGGCCACACACGCCTACATGGATTTTCGCATCCCGCGTCCCTCCAATAACATTCGACTTAACAGGGAACTGGGTGGTGGTGGTCTGCTGGATGGCGGCGTCTACCCGATAACCTTTACGCGGTTCGTGTTCGGTGAAGAGCCGATCGCCGTGCAGGGGGCCTGCCTCATCGATCCAGAGTATGGGGTCGACATACGGACAAGCGCCGTTGCGGAATTCTCTGATGGCCGCTTTGCCACGATCCAGATGGCCATGGATGGTACAGGTGGTCAAGGCGCGGCCATCTACGGCGAGAAGGGTTTCATCAACGTTCCCCAACCATACCACCCCCGCAACGGTTCCTATTTATTGGTACAGACTCCTGATAGCGAAGTGCGCTACCCCTTCGGCGACGGCCGACATCCCTTCACCCCGGCAATCGAACATTTCCACGATGTCTTGCTCGACAACAAACAGCTGGCCGTTCCTGCGACCAACGCACTGGGCACCATCGCGATCGTAGAGGCGATTTTCGAATCGGCACGGACAGGTGAACGCGTAGATCTTTGAGGTAGGTACAAGTAGGCGTGGGCCTCTCACAATCGAGGACGTTCGAGTCTCCCGTCTATTCTCGTCATGATCGATTGCAGGTCGCACAATTCACCATCGATCCGGTCCATCCTCGTCACCAGCTCCCGTCGGGCGGGTACATCGGGTTCGGGCGGCACCTCACTCCGAGATGGCACCTCGACGCTCGATGTCGGCTCCTCGACACTCCACCTCAGCAGCAGGTACCCCCGGTCATCCGCGAACGAACCGAGCCCTATGAGGATGAAATCGATGAGGGTCCACAGACCAAATCCGCCAAAGGTGACCAGCATGAGCAGGGCCGTGCCGGTCTTGCCGACGTAAAACCGGTGAGCGCCAAGAAAACCGGCGAAGAAACAGAGTACGAGGGCAACGAGTCGCGAACGGGGTGAGACATGTAGAGGAGTCATCAGGTGCCCACTTTCTGTCGCAGCAGATCCATCTCCTCGTCGATACGCCGTTTCAGCTCGAGATCTCGCACCTGCCTTTCGAATGCCGCCCCGGTGCCGGTCTGTTCCTCTTCTATTCCCACCTTGGTCTCTTCGAAGATTTCGACCTCAGCCCTGAGGTGTTCGAGCTCTTCGCGACTGCGATCGAGCTTGCACGCAAGACGCTGAAAGTCCGCGTAGGGATCTTCCTTCTGAGCCGTGGCCGTCGTCGACCATCCCGGCATGGATCTGGCCGCCCGAATACGAGCGATCAGACTGCCTTGTCGGTCTCGTGCCTGCTGCAGGTTGCAACGCATCTCGGTGAGTTGGGTTTTCAGCCTGGTCACGGTGTCGCGGCTTTCGCCGAGGGCATCGACGGCGCTCGCCTGCTCGTACGCCAGTCGACGTACGGTCATGGCGCGGGCGAGACTCTCGTCGCCGCTTTCGATCGCGCGACGGGCCAACTTGTCGAGCTTCTTCACCTGACGCTCATCCTCTTCGCAGCGACGGGCAAGCCGTCGCTCATCGGCGACCGCCGTACTCACCGAACGGATGGCGTCCTCGATTGCTGCCTCCATGTCCCGGATGAGTTGACGCACCTGCTTCTCCGGATCTTCGAGTCGGTCCAGAGCGTCGTTGACACTGGATGACAGAATGTGTCCGATTCGACCCAGCGTTGACTTGACCATCATCTACCTCCTCTGCAATTAGCGAAAACCGACGGACCCGCAATGGCCGAGTCCACAAAACACTCATGGCAAGGACTGTGCCAGAGGATTCTGATTGCCCGACAAAACTTACAATCTGTTGTTTTTAATAAACTTGAATGATTTATCGCTATTGTAACGAAACAGCTGAAGGCGGGTGGGGCCAACGGCGTGGCGCTGATCGCCACCGAAGCTACTCAGCAGGGAGTGTAGTGTTGCTTGTGGCGCTGATCGCCACCGAAGCTACTCAGCAGGGAGTATAGTGTTGCTCGTGGCGCTGATCGCCACCGAAGCTACTCAGCAGGGAATCGGTGCTACTGGCCGGTGAGGCTGTGCTTGCGCAGCAGGTGCCGGTAGCGGTCATAGGTGAGGCCGAGTGCGGTTGCAGCACTCTTCTGGCTGCCATTGGCCTCGTCGAGTGCGCGTCGCAGTATACCGCGTTCGAGTCCTTCCAGTTGATCGTCGAAGGAGGCTGTCGTCTGGTCGCTCGGGGCGGTCTTGCCGATGGTGATCTCAGGTGGCAGATCGGCCGGCTCCACGGCTTCACCCGTCGCCACGCACAGGGCCCTTTCGACGGCAAACTTGAGCTCTCTGACGTTACCCGGCCAGCCATAGGTTTCCAAGGCGGCCAGCGCCTGGGGGTTGAAGCCGCGTGCCGGTATCGAGGCGACTTCCCGCGTCATCTCGGCAGCGAAAAAATCGACGAGCAATCGGATGTCTTCGCGTCGCTGTCGCAACGGCGGTATCGACAGTTCAGAGAATCGCAGTCGATCGTAGAGATCGGCTCGGAAACTGCCCTGCGTGATCGCTTCCTCGAGTTCGGCATTGGTCGCCGCGACCACGCGCACGTCGACTCGAATCGTGTGCTTGCCGCCTATGCGCTCAAACTCGGGGTACTCGATGACACGCAACAGATTCTGCTGAAACTCCAGGCTGGTGTTACCGATTTCATCAAGGAACAGCGTGCCGCCATCGGCCATTTCGAAGCGACCGGGCCGCGCCTCATTGGCGCCGGTGAACGCGCCTTTTTCGTGGCCGAACAACTCTGCTTCGAGGAGTGATTCCGACACCGCCGCGCAGTTGAGCTTGACGAACGGACGATCGGCGCGATCGCTGCCGTAGTGGAGGGCCGCGGCGATCAGTTCCTTGCCCGTGCCGCGCTCGCCCCGGATCAGGACGGGTCGCGGCACGCTGGCGATCTGTTCGACCTGGCGCAGGATGCTGTGAATCTTGGGGCTGTCGCTGATGATGCGGTAACGGAGCCCCAGTTCTGAGCGATAGAGCGTGTTGTCGCGGTCCAAGGTCTGGTTGCGGGCGCGCAGTTCAGCGTTCTCACGCAAGACCTGCAGCATGCGCTCCACCTTTTCCATGCTCAGTTCGAGCTTGTCCTCGACGAATAGGTCCTTTTCGATGAAATCAGCCGCGCCCTGCTGCACGGCGTCGACGGCGGCGTCGACGTTGCCCTTGCCAGTGAGGATGATGACGGGGGTGTCGGGACGATCTCGCTTGATCTGCCTGAGGGTGGCGATGCCATCCTGCTCGCCGGCACCGAAGTCGAGATCCAGCACGACCAGCTCGACGGCGTCGGCGGTCTGATTCAAATGCTGGGCGAGCAGGGCACCAGTGGGAAACTCCAACACCTGCTTGCCGCGAGTGCGCAGATGCTGCGCCAACACGTCCAGTACCTCTGGTTGATCGTCGGCGATCAGCACAACGCCGGCAGCTTCGGTGGGCGCCATGTTACCGGATCTCCCCCAGGTGAGGACCAGCCTCCGCATCGAAGTTCACGGGTATGTCCAGTCGGAAGACGCTGCCGTGCCCGATTTTGCTCTTCACCCTGAGATCGCCGTGGTGTGCCAGGGCGATGCGGCGAGCGATGCTCAGGCCGTAGCCACTGCCGTTGTCCTTGGTAGTGAACCCTGGATCGAAGACGTGATCGATGTACTCGGGGGCGATCCCGGGGCCCTCGTCCTCGACTTCGACGAAGACGACACCGGCGCTGGCATCATATCCCACTCCTACCGAAATCTCAGTTCCGGCTCCCAGCTCTGCCGTCGCTTCGAGGGCGTTCAGGCACAGGTTGGTAATCACATCGCGCAGGAGTCGCTCGTCGGCTTGAATGCGGGGGACCCCTTCATGAGTTCTCAACTTCAGTGCCGTGTCCCCGGCCCGCGGCCTCAGCGCTTCGAGCACGCGCTCGACGACACGCCCCGGTTCCACCAGGCTGGTGTATAGGGTGTCCGGCGTCAGCGCCGCCAGGAAACCGACCCATTCTTCGTAGAGTCGTTCGTACTCCGCTTCGACGCCGTGCATCTCCTCGCCAACCTCGTCGACGAGCTCCTCCAATGGTGCTGATACCTTTTCCCGTTTCGTCAGCTTGCGGCTGACGCGGCGCAGACGGCTGCCGACGAGACCCAGCAGATTCTTGAGTTGGTGGCTCTTCGTGTACATTTCCCGCTGCATCTGTCCACGGCCCTGTTCCATCAGCTCGATGGACAACGTCGCGATCACGCGCGGTGCGCTCTCCCCGAACTCTTCCATCATGTGGGCATACTCGGTGGCCAGATCCTGCGCATCGACGTGTTCGCACAGCAGCTGAGCGAGGCTGGTGTAGGCCGCCTTGTGGTCGGGGTCGAGTTGAATGGCCAGCTTGCATTCGCCGAGAGCGCCGAGGTAATGCCCGGCCCTCTTGAGCAAGAGTCCAAGACTGCTGTGACCGACCGCGGACAGGGGATTGATCGTCAGCCCGCGGCGGTAGACTTCGATGCCGCGCTGCAGCGATCCCTCTCCGTTGCTGTCGGCGTACAAACCGCCAAGGGCGAAACAAACCCGATCGAGGCCAGCGGTGAGGGTATCGATCCCGTCCGGTTCGTCCGCTGATGCGAGAATCGCTTCCAGGTGCTCGACGGCGCGTCTATGTATCTCGCGCTGGTGCCGCCCGTCGCGTGCGTACTGCAGAGCCAGTTGAAAGTGCGCCTCCATGTGGCCGGCAGAGGCGGCGCGTTCGAGTTCCTCCCTCGCTTCGACCTGCTGACCATCTTTCAGCAGGGCCATACCCCGCCGAAAGAAGACCTCCGTCTCTGACGCGACAGCGCCCGCGGCGGCGTCCTCTGTACCGGCCGTCTGCACCATTAACGCGTCAGCAACCGGTAACCGCCGTAAATGAGCCCTCCGGCGACCGCCACGGTGACGACAAACATCAACATACTGGCGATCAGTTTGAAGGCGATGATCGCGCCGCCGATCAGTAGGACGACCCCGGCGATTTTCCACAGAATATCCATCCGTTGCTCTCCTGTTCGTCTACGGCCGCGTCTGGTCCATGCTATCTACCTTTTCGCTGACCGAAATCATTACGTCGGTGATATCGCGGAGTCTTCCCTCGATGACATCGAGGCGCTGCCCGAGTTCATCGATACCGGCATCGGCAGCCGTCGGCCGCCTATGCATATAGATGTTCATCCACTTTACAGCACCGGCACTGAGGATGACGACGGCGATGGCTATACTTATGAAGATGACTTCGACCATTGCTCGCTCCTGATTCGGGGACCTTCCTCCCAACGATCCATTTTCTCGTTCAAGGCGATCATCACTTCTTGCGTGTCCGTCAGGCGTCTCTCAATCTGGGTCAGGCGTTCCTTCACCTCGTTGTCCGACGCGGACACGAGTCCTCCCGGCGCGGTTCACGCCGATTCTATTCTGTTCGTCCAGCTCTCACCCGGTGTTGGCGCGTAGGCGATTTCGGGAAAACGATACACCATCACACCGGCATCCGTGACCTCGATCTCGACAAAGCCCTGCTCTGACAACCTTCTGAGCACGAGGGCCACCTCCTCGGCGGTGTAACCGGTTTCCGCGGCAGCTTCGATGACCGTGAGCCGACCACCGCGTTGCTGCGCCAGACGCAACAAAGCATTTTCAACGCGGCGATCCTTCAACGTGCGTACGGCTGCGTCCAGCCGGCGAGATCCGACCCACATTAACACACTCAGCACGACGAGGGCGACGCCGATGGACAGCGGGTGCTCGAAGTGACTTCCGCTCAGAAGAAAACCAGGCGGGCCGGTATGGATGGCCAAGGTCAGAGCCTTCGATAGACCCCAGAGCATAAGTCCCAGTCCCACGGCGAACAGGGGAATGGCCCAAACCAGCAGAAACAGGCCCCCCAGTCGTTTGATACCGCCTTCCAGTATCCATTGCAGACGCATTGCGGCCTCAGTCTCGTGTTTGGTCCCCGCCCGTTTGGGCGTTGTGCTTTTCCTT
Organism: Candidatus Latescibacterota bacterium; assembly: GCA_965248265.1. Lineage (GTDB taxonomy): Bacteria > Latescibacterota > UBA2968 > UBA8231 > UBA8231 > CBDFJF01. The sequence continues at coordinate 2,112,171 of CBDFJF010000001.1, read as the reverse complement.
CAGCGCCCGCAACTCATCATCCACGGCCACCTCGCGATCGAGACGGTTTGCTTGGCGCTCGACCTCGGCCAATTCGCCGGCGATCTCGGTGTGGGCCTCGGCTTCGGCTTCACTGCGCTCGACGTTCTGCTCGAAGCGCTCGAAACTCGAGAACGCGTCGCTTCCCAGCCCATTGATGCTCTGGGCAAGTTTAGCCCGCGCCCGGGCCGCCTGATGGCGCGCCACCAGCGTTCCCTGACGGGTACGCGCCTCCTCCAGCTTTCCTTTCAATTCCCGTAGCTGCTCCTTGAGTTGCTCGGCCATCTGACTGCTCTCTTCCACGGCCGGACCCAGTTCATCAGCCGCTTTCTGAAGCCCGCTCTTGCGCTCGAGTGCTCGCCGAGCCAGATCGTCGTCACCCGCCGCAACGGAGATCTCCGCTTTGCGCCGCCACTCAGCCACTTGGGTCAGCTTCTCATTCCGCTGACGCTCCAGCCGTTTCTGGTTGGCCAACGCCGTGCCGACCGACGCGGTGGCCTTGCCCACGGCGTCCTCCATCTCGCGGATCATCTGCCGAATCATCTTTTCCGGTTCTTCCGCCCGGTCAAGCAGCTCGTTGATGTTTGACTTCACGATATCCGCCATGCGAGCAAACATTCCCTTGGCCATTTTCGCTCTCCCGTCACCTTTTCGATTCGTCCAGTACCCCTGGCATTTCGACTGCGCACCATCTGTGGTGCAACGCAGGGGTCTGCCACCTGTTATGCAAGGGATGTGCCAGCCCGACAGGACTCGATAATAATGTCGCAAGCTCTCACTGGGAAAACGAGTTACAACATTCCTTTCGACTGATCGAATGGCGGTTTGCGCCAAATCCGGAGGCGTGCGCCGCCAGCAGTGTGTTCCGCACGCAAGCACAAACACCGGGAGGTCGTGAGTTCCTTGACGGGCAGGCGTAATGAACAAAGACCGCCGTCGCAATGGCAAGAGATGTCGGGTCAGTCGTCGAACTTCTTGCGTTTTCGCATATACGAATCCTGGAAACCATGCTTGCGCATGAACCAGGCCTGGTAGGCACGTTTCATGGCGTAGAGCCACAGCAGAGCGATCAGCAGCACAACGGCTGACACGATCAGCGTCTCCGTGCTGATCGATCGGTTGAACTCATCGATGGCTGCTTTGAGCCGTTGCTGTGTGGGCGCAGCATTCTGCAGCAGTACGAACATCGTCATGGTGGGTTGCCTGTTCGGTTCACCCGGCTCGTGGTTCAGTCCTCAGGCATCTACCCGAATGCCTGCGTTTGAGCGTGTACTCAATAACCTACACATGAGTCGGCGGTCAGTCATGCTCAAACCGCGTCGAGCTTCACGGCCCTGATGCGGTTGTTGTAATGGTCACTGATAAGAAGGATGGCGTCACCGTACAGGCACAAGCCATGGGGCTCGTTGAGGCGGGCGTGGATGGCCGGCCCTCCGTCACCGCTGTCTCCGCCGTAGTCGCCCCCGGCAATAGTCTGCAAGGAGCCGTCCGCAGCAATCCGTCGAACGCGGTTGTTGCGCGCATCGGAGAAGTAGACGGTGCCGCCGTTGCTGACGACTACGCCGAACGGCCGATGGAGACGCGCTTCCCGTGCAGGGGTGCCGTCTGGAGAAAACCCCTGCTCTCCGCTGCCTGCCAGGGTCGTGATGATGCCGTGAGTATCCACCCTGCGTATGACGTGTTGGGTCAAATCGGCAAAGTAGAGGTTGCCGGCCGCATCGAAGCAGATGGAGGACGGGGTGCCAATCCGTGCGTCCGTGGCCGGTCCGCCGTCTCCACTCCAGCCCTGCCGGCCAATACCGATCAACGTGCGGATGCGCTCCGATCCGTCGATGACGCGGATGCGGCCAGATGCATCCCCCATATACAGATCGCCGCCGGGATGACAGGCCACCGCGTGCGGAGTGTTGACAGGGGCGTTACGAGCGGGTCCACCGTCGCCCTGGTCTGACGCCACTCCCGTGCCGGCGATGGTCTCGATGATGCCCCGATCATCGACCCGTCGGATGCGGTTGCTGAGGGTGTCGGCGATGATGACGCAGCCCTGGCGGTCCACACACAGACCGTAGGGATTGAGCAGGAAGGCGGAGGTCGCCGGGCCGCCATCGCCTCCATAGGCGCGTCCGCCATCACCGGCTATCGTCCGTATGATGCCAGTGTCCGGGTCGATGGCGCGGATGCGGTCATGGACCATGTCACAGAAGTAGATGTGGCCGTCGGGACCGACGCAGAGCGCTCGGGGGCAGCCGAGGTAGGCTCGATCCGCTGGTCCCCCGTCATGGATGCTGGTGCCCCCGGCCACGGTGTTGACGATGCCGGTGTCCGCATCGATACGGCGAAGGTGTCCGGTGGAGTCGCTGTAGAAGACGGTGCCATCGTCGTCCACCCAGATGCCAGACTCGACGGCGCTGCAACGAGTCTGGGGTCCCGGCAGGCCTTCCTCGCCGAACCCCGGGATCCCCGTGCCCGCCAGGGTCGAGACCATGCCGGTGCGTCCATCGACCTTGCGCACCTTGCAGCCTCTGGCCTCACCGACGTAGAGATGGCCGCGGCCGTCAATGAAGAGGGCGTCCGGCGCGTGGCTGCTGGCCTCGACTGCCGGGCCACCATCGCCGCTCGAGGCGGCCTGGCCGTCGCCGAAGACGGTGTTGATGACGCCTGAGTCGCGGTCAATGGCCCGGACACGGTGATTGCCGTTGTCGCACACATAGAGGTTTCCCCCGGAATCGAACGCCAGGTGTTCAGGATGGTAGAGGGCGGCTTCGGAGGCTGGCCCACCGTCACCGTGGAAACCGCCGAAGGAATAGGCGCTGCCGCTATAGGGTCGACTGGTGTCCCGTTCCGCGGGGTAATGACGCGTGGTTTGGCCGGCGTAAAGGGACATGATCCCAGTCTGGGCATCGACTTTGCGCACATTGCTGTCCCATTTGCCGCAGACGAACAGGTTGCCAGCCTCATCCACGGCGATCCCGGTGGTGGTGTCGAACTCGGCTTCCAACGCATGCAGGCCCTCGCCGCCGCGGCCCATCCTGCCATTGCCGACTACTGTAGTGAGGATACCTGTGTGGTGGTCGATCCTTCTAATGGTATTCGGACCCTCGTCGGGCCCGCGGGCACCCAATTGGGAAAAGAACAGGTTGCCTTCGGAATCCAGACAGAAGTCGTGGGGCGTGTAGACGCGACCGTCGAGGGCCGGCCCACCGTCGCCTGAATTGCCTGGCACGCCGTCGCCGGCAAAGGTGTGGAGGATTCCCTCAAGATCAATGCGCCAGATGCGGTGGCCGCGGATATCGGCGAAGACGAGATCGCCATCGGGCAGCCTAACGACGCCCATGGGCCAGCCGATATCGGCTTCGGCTGCTTCTATGCCCTCGCTGTAGCCGACGCCTGCCACGGTGGTGATGGCGCCGGTGTCCAGGCTGGCAAACAGATCGAAAAGATTCATCCTGGAGTAGGGTAGGGAATCAAACGCGGTAGAAGCAAAAAAATCCTTGCATCGGTCCTCCTCACGAGCTAATATATAACCAAATGGTTATGATTCAAGATCAGCTGGACCTCATATTCAAGGCCCTGTCTGACGGTACCCGCAGGACGATTCTGCAGCGGATCGGACCCGACGAGGTGCCGGTGAAGGACCTGGCCGACATCTTTGCCATGTCCCAGCCGGCGGTATCCAAGCATTTGCAGGTGCTCGAGAGAGCCGGATTGATCATGCGAAGACGCAACGGCCGCAACAACTTATGCCGATTAAACCAGGAACCCGTCGAGGCAGTCGAACGGTTTCTCGCCAAGTACAAAGTGTTTTGGCAGAGCCGCTTCGAGGCCCTCGACAAGCATTTGAAGGAGGACAAGGATGACGGAAACGAAGGTTGAGGGTGCAACCCTAACCCTGACCCATCACGCCGCGGCCCCCATCGGAAGGGTATTCCAGGCGTTCACCAACGCGGCCGAGCTGCACAAATGGTTCGGCCACGAGAGTTTCACCGTAGAAAACGTTCACATGGACACACGGGTCGGTGGCGATTACCGTATAGCCATTCGCGCCCCAGACGGCGAGCTGTTCACGGTAAAAGGAGTGATCCAGCGGCTCAGCGAACCGGAGTTGATCGAGTACACCTGGTCCTGGGAAGAGGATGATGAGGCGGACGAGCACGAGTCCCTGGTGACCATATCGTTGAGCTCCAGCGACAGCGGCACCGACATCGAGCTCGTGCACACGCAACTGGCCTCGGAAGAGAGCGCCGGACGCCACAACGAAGGTTGGACCAGCTGCTTCAGCAGCCTGGACCGCTATTTATCGAACTGAAAGTGACCACACAACCTGCATCAGGAGAGACTCTTATGAGAGCAGCCATCACCACTATCATAGTACTGCTCTGCGTCACGTTTGCGACTGCGGCGCCTGCAAGTGCGCAAATGGGAATGGAACCCTACAAGGGATCCGCAGAGTTCGAACAGCTCAAGCAATTGATCGGAGTATGGGAGGGTGAGATGCCCATGAAGGACAAGGGGGGTGAGGGAGCCAAGCACGAGGGTATGCCGGAGATGATGACGATGAGGGTCGAGTACCGACTGACCGCCGGCGGCAGCGCCATTCAGGAAACCTTCAACGCAGGGTCTCCGATGGAGATGGTCAGCATGTATCACGATCGAGGTGGCAACCTCAGCATGACGCACTATTGCATGCTGGGCAACCAACCGCGCATGGACCTGGATGGATCGGGGCCTGGCAAGATGAGCTTCACCTTTGCCGAAGAAAACATGCTTGATCCTGCCACGGGCATGCACATGCACTCGATGAATCTGTCGATCGTTGACGCTGACAACATCACGCAGCGCTGGACCATGTTCCAGGAAGGCGAAGCGATGCAGGCTCACGACATGCATTTGACGCGAATTCAGTAGTCGCCGGACTTGGAGTCTGGCGGCCTTTTCAGTGGCCAGGCGCGAGGCCGTCAGTGCCTCAAGCTGACCAGTTTGAATGATCCGTTCTCGCCGAGCCGCTCTAAGCTAGTGAAGTGTGGCGTCGCCATCGTTTCCAGCGGGATGAACTGATTTACCACGAACAAGGCAGCGCCGCCGGGTGCCAGCAGGCGCTGGCAGCTTCGTAGGAAGCGCTGGGTCAGCTGGCCCTGCGTCGAAAACCCGCGATGAAACGGGGGATTGCACAGGATCGCGTCAAACTGAGAATCGATGTCGCCGCCGCAGTCATCGAGCAGGACATTCCCGCCGATACCGTTCATTTTCATGTTGCGCTCACAGGCGGCCACGGCAGCGACGTTGTTGTCGGTGGCCGTGACCGGTATCTCCAGCTGCTTTCCAGCCATCACCGCCAGGTACCCGAAGCCGCATCCCAGATCGAGCAGGGTGGCCGGTGGTCGTTCCAACTCCCGGATGAATCGCGGCAGTTGTTCGATTAACAGAGCGCTGCCCCGGTCGATCTTGTTCCAGCCGAAGATTCCGGGTTTGCTGTCGAAACGGGCATCATCGAGTTCCGCAATGGGGCGCAGGTCGTGGTAGTCCTCACAGTCCAATGGCGTCGCGGCTGAGGAGGACTTGGTCAGGCGTCCGCAATAGGCGCCGTGTTTTTCCTTCTTCCACTCAGCACCTCCAACTCCCAGCAGCTCCTTCGCCTTGTCAAAGTAGGTTTTGGTGCCGTCACTCTTGTTTCCAGTCAGGTACAACTCGCCTCCCTGACGCAACAGTCGAGCGCTGGTGTTGATGACGTGATGGACAACCGGTTTTTCCTTAGATACCCGGAAGAAGAGCGCGTCGACCTCTCCGCTGACGGCCTTTTCGAAGGCGAAGTCGCTCAACTCGACGTGCCGGTGGTGGTGAATGTGTGATCGGTATATATCGATGCGGTTGGTGACGATCAGGGTTGAATCGTCGAACCGGGCTGGGGAGAGGATGTCAGAATCGGACCAGTTTTCGTCCGCCACCCAGACCCGCTTGCCCTCCGTGCTGGCGTGCCGCTGTGCGAGCAACCGGATCGCGTGATCGGGATTCGCCCGTGTGGGGACGGGGTGCGGTGCCTCGGTTGCCTCCGACATGGCTCTCCTAGGGAGTTGCCTGGGCCGCTGACTCCCTCAAGTCCTTCAGCGTCACACACCCCAGTTGCGCCATGTTGTTCTTCAGCTCTTCCAACAAAATCTCCACCGCGTGGTCGGCGCCCCAAGCACCCAGGGCCGCCACTCCGTACACGAAAGCGCGTCCGAGCATGACAAAGTCGGCCCCGAGCGCCAGCGCCCTCGCGATATCGAGTCCCGAGCGTGCGCCGCTGTCAAAGATGACGCTCGCCTTGCCGTCCACCTGGCGCACGATCGCCGGCAGCACATCGATTGCGGCCGGCACGGCATCCAGCTGGCGGGCTCCGTGGTTGGAAACCTGTATACCGTCGACACCTGCCTGAAGCGCGCGCTCGGCATCGGCAGGGTGCAGAATCCCCTTGAGAATCAGCGAGCCCTGCCACTGGTCCCGCACCTGCTCGAGATAATCCCACGTTATGCCGAAACCCATTTCCGTCTCGACGAACCGTATCACGTCGCGCATGCTCGCCGATTTCGCGTACGGCTCCATCGTTCTCAGTCTCGGCAATCCGGCTCTCAGGGTGGCAACTGTCCATCCCGGGTGACGCAGGGCTTCCCAAACGAACCTGGGTGTGATGCGCGGTGGCATGTTCAATCCGGACCGTATCGTTCGCTCACGCCGGCCCGGGGTGGGGACATCGGCCGTGACCACCAGCGTGGTAAAGCCAGAGTCCTTTGCCCGACTCAACAGTTCACTGCGCAACTCCCGTCCACGAGGAGGATAGAGTTGAAACCAGCCCATGCCGTCCGCCAGCGGGCCGATCGTTTCGGGGGTTTCGGCGGCAACCGTACTCAGACACAATGGAATCGAGTAGCGGGCTGCCGCTCTGGCGAGGATCCTCTCGGCCCTCGGCCACATCAAACCGCACAACCCCACGGGGGCAACGCCAAACGGCGCATCATAGGATTGGCCAAACAATGTGACGCCAACTTCCGGGTGGATCTCCCCTCGCATGAATCGAGGGACGAGGGTCACTTCCTTCATGCTGTCCAGGTTCCGCGACAGGGCCGCTTCCTCACCGGTGCCGCAGCTGAGGTACTCCCAGGCGACGTGCGGGAGTCTTCTCTGTGCTCGATCCCGCAGGTCGGCAATAGTAGGATATTGCCGCATGAGCTTGGCTTGCTGACTGGGCTTCATCGAGTGGACTCCATACACCGGTTGGTGGCGCCGTACAGGATTGGGCCGCCTCCCGCAGGAGGTGGCCCGCCCAACGAGTGGGCTGGACCGCCCCCAAACGGGCTGGATCGCCCCCAATGGGCGGGGTGAAAAGAAAAAAGGAAGATCAGTCTATTGGAGACGATGTCAAAAGTTGGGGAAGGCGGCACCCGCGGCATAGGGAATCTTTAACGGTGAACGAGTCCACGGAGCGTTATTGTATATTGAAACAAGGTGCAACAATGAGTACAGGGGGTGCAGGTCCCTGATAAACAGCGAGGGTTTTCCACATGTTGAGAGTGAGCGTTTTGTTGGTCGCAGCCACGATGGCAACGGCGGCGTTTGGCCAGGAGGGGTGGCAGATCGAATTCGTCACCAGGCAGGGGACGAAGCCCGAAGTAAGACTCGACAATCAGGGCCGTCCGCATATGGCATACATGATAGAGTCGTTCGGGGGAGGCGTGTTCCACGGACTCAGAGATGATGACGGCACCTGGGAAATCGACACTATATCCGAAGGTTATTTTTATGCACCCCTGGACATGACCATCGACGATGACGACCTGATCCACATTGCCTACCACGACCACGACAACGAGGACATCGTGTACGCCGTGGGCTCTCAAGAGGACTGGTCGCTGGAGGTCATCGTGCATGAAGGTCACGACGGTTGGGATGGCAGGATCGCGGTCGATCCAGCCGGAGATGTGCACATCGTCTCAATCGATCCGTCCCAGTTTGGCTCCTCGTCCGGGATCGAATGGGCGGTGCGACGCGACGGAAACTGGCAGGTGGAGGAGATCGGCAGTGGAGGCATTCCCTACGAATTCGGGGTTGCCATGGCGATCAGTGAAGACGGCCGCCTTCATGTCGTCTACCACGATGGTGAATCGCGTCTCAACACCACTAGCCCGGGAGCTGATCTGTTCTACGCCGTGTTGAGCGATGGCGAGTGGCAGATCGAGCAAGTGGATGTCGATGGAGATGTCGGCAAATTTCCATCCATAGCGCTGGACAGCGCCAACCGGCCCCACATCACCTACCTGGACCGCACCGGGCAGCAGGCCGGCAGAGTCAAATACGCCTTCCACGACGGGGAGGAGTGGAATTTCGATATCGTCGACGATCTCAGCGACCTTCAGATCGCCTTCATCGGGGCGCGTCGAACTACCGCCGTCGCTCTGGATGAAGGAGACAACGTCCACGTGGCCTATGCTGATAGATCGGTGTTGCGTTTCGCCACCAAGATGGAAGACAGTTGGGAGATAGAGGACGTTACCGGCCCGATCCAGGACGATCAGTTCCTGGCTCAGTTTGTGACCCTGGAAGTGGAGGCCGGTGGCAGGCCACATATCGCGTTCTACGAGATTGACAACTCGGGCTCGTCGTCGACGGGACTCGTCTACTACGCTGTCGGTCCCGAAGTAGCCCCAGTAGCACCCACGGCCATCGCCGAGGAGTACGGGGCTACTCCGGTCGCTTTCGAACTGGGTCAGAATTACCCGAATCCATTCAACCCTGATACAGTAATTCCCTACAGCCTCTCTCGGAAATCCGTGGTGGAGATAGCCGTCTACGACCTGGCGGGGCAGCTGATTCGCGTGCTCACTCACGGAACCCAACAAGCCGGCTACTACCAAGTGCGATGGGATGGTAAAGACAGCGCAGGACAAGCCACAGCGAGCGGTGTCTACTCGATTCGCATGCGCGCAGGCGGGATGGATCAGGTCCAGAAGGTGCTGCTATTGCGGTAGCGAGAACGCCGGCTGCCTAGCCGGATCAAAAGCGGTAATGTCCACGGTGGAGGCTGTCCCATCGACGATGAGCTCCGCCATGGCCTCGCCGGTAGCAGGCCCGTTCAGCATCCCCCAGACGCTGTGCCCGGTGGCGACGAAGGCTGCATCCACACCCGGAACGCGCCCAATCAACGGCAAGCCATCCACCGTCACCGGGCGATAGCAGGCCTGTGCCGCCAGCACCTCGGATGCACCCAGTTCGGGGCAGACCGCCGAGGTCATGGCGCGCAACTGTTCGCAGGCTCCGGGTTCCTCGACGACCTGTGCCGGGTCTACGGGCAGCGCGGTTTCCGCGGAGAGGCCGCAGACGTAGGTGGTGCCATCCGTACGGGGCATCACTTCGGGCGTCTCCACGTCACCAGCCTCCGTCTCCAGCTCGAGGAAGAGCGCATGCGGGTCCTTCGGCGTGAAGCGGAACACTATGCTGTGGCCTTTGAGTCCGTACACGGCTGGCAGCGGCAGCCACTGGCAAGCGAGAATTGACCACGGTCCCATAGCGATGACGACGGCGTCTGCCTCTACTTCGTCGCCATCGACGATGGCCCCGGTTACCCGGCGTCCATCATCGGTAAGTGCTACTCCTTCCACCGTGCCGATGACGAGGCGAGAACCGTTCGCTTCGGCTGCTTTCATCAGACTCTGAGTGAAGGCCGCGGGGTTTACCTGCGCGGTTGTCTCCTGGGTGCCGATCCGCGAGTGCACGGCAGCGGCCGGGGCCACCCAACTGGGTGATTCAAGCCGGGCCAAAGAGCTGAGATCGCGTTGTTGGCTGGCGGCGACACTGAGGGTGTCCAGCCGCCGGTAACCCCACTCCAGCTCCATTTCGGAGGCAAGTGTGGCGGCCAGCTCCTCATGCAGCGCGAAGCTCCTTCTGGCCAGGGCATCGACTGGAGTACCATGACACCAGTCCAGTGCTAGAAAACCGCCTGATTTGCCGGAAGCGGCGTTGGCGATGCCGGTACGCTCGATCACGACCGCTTCGACATTGCGCAGACTCAGGAAATAGGCGATCGAGGCGCCGATGACGCCACCACCGCAGATGACTATTCGTGACACAGGTTGCTTCCCGGGGTTAGGTTGTTCACTCCGCGACCAACGATAGGCAACAATTGAGGTGAAATGAACTCCACGTTCAGCCAGCGCATTCTGGAATACACTGGGGACGACGATCTCTGGCCGCACGAGAAGAAGTCGACGATGTACGACATCTTGTTGCGAACGGTGGCCGGTGACGCCGCCGCGGCCATCACGGTACGCGGGGATGGACATCCCTACACGGGCGTGGAGTGGTTCCAGCCGGTGGACGAGCGTCTCACCATGACCTACCGGCGAGGGCCGCGTCAGTGGATTGGTGCTCACGAGGCAGGAACGGCGACTCTGCTGTCGCCACCCGGGTCAGTTTCTGGATGGGGTCGACCAGTCCCCGATTCCGATTACGAAGTCCGATACGACGGCGATCCCCGTCAACGCCCCGGCAGCCATTGTTCGTGGGACTGCAGGGAGTGGCAGATGTGGCGAGGACGGCCACATGGCCTGGAGATGCGTCCACGGCGAACGCCGGCCGAGTCGGGCAGCATCGACGACGATGGTCGAATGGGGGTCTGGAGCGCGTACGAGGTAGACGGAGTACGCACCAGCCAACTCTGGGATTTCACCGACGTGGTCGTTTCGGACACCATTCAATACGACTGCCTGATCACCATCGAAAATGTCGGCACTGAGACCATGGTGGAGTACAGCCAGTTCTTCGCCAATTACACCCAGATCAATGGGCTTAACGGCTGCTTCTTCTGGCACACGGAAGCCGGGGGGCTGGTGAACTTCCTGGACATTTTTGTCTTTCATCTCCAGGCCTTCGTTGTGGATCCGAGCTCTCCGTTTCTCGAGCTCAACTGCATCCCGCATTTTCCCCGTACCGAGGGCGTCATCAACGCGACATGGCGGTTTCCCCTGTTGGTCGGCCACGCCACGGATGCTGGATGGCGGCACGTGATTCTGACCGAGCGGCAACACACCGCCGGTATTTCGTGCGGCATGAAGGGGGTGGCAATGGACTACGTCCTCTACCCGGGTAAACTCAGCCTCGAACCTGGCGGCAAGTTCACGACACACGTACGGCATCTCATCATTCGCAGTCCGGAGTTGCCTGCCGCTTCGCATCTGGAAGATTTGTGGCGTCAATTCGAGTCGGACAATGATGAGAAGAAAGAACTGGCTGTCCATTGATGGCCGCGACTCTTGGAGAGAATCCGAATGCGCATCACCCACACCTGTAAAGATGACACAGCGATGATCAAGGTCGAAGGACTGGCGGACACGGTTCGCCTTCTGCATGTGACCGACACCCACCTGGCGCTGATCGACGAGCGCGATGCCGACCATGTGGAAGCGTGCAGCGGTGCCCACGAGCGCTTCGGCGCGCGCCGTCTGGACGCGGATGGCAACAGCGTCTTCACGGAGACGACCTTCGACACGATGATGGCGGGAGCCACCTCGATGGGGACGGGGATTGATCTGCTGGCTCACACCGGAGATCTGATCCACTTCCCGTCGCAAGCCAACATCGAACGGGCCACCGCCGGCCTGACGAGCACCGGCCTCGAGTTCATGTACACCTCAGGCAACCACGACTGGCTTTTTGCAGGAGTAGAGAACGTAGCCGGATTGCGGGAACAGAACTGGCCGTCGTTGGATACGCTCACCGGGGGCCGGCCTTCACATGAGGTACGCGACATAGGTGGTATCCGCTTCGTGGCCATCGACAACTCGATCTACCAGGTCAGTGAAGAGCAGCTGGAGTTTGCTACGGAACAGCTGGCTGCTGAACTGCCGACGGTCCTGCTGACTCATATTCCCATCAGCGTGCCGACTCTGCGCGGACCCACGATTGACAAATGGGAGACCCCCCTGCTTTTGGCAGATCCTGCGGGGGACCCGTCGAGGGCGGGCACCGACGTCACTATCGAGTTCGCACGGGTAATCTCCGCTGCCACCAACCTGGTCGCCATCTTCTGCGGCCACGTCCACTTCGAGCACATCGACTCAATTTCGCCCTCCGCAGTGCAATACGTCGGAACGCCCGCCTTTGAGACGGCTCGGTCACGCCTGGTCGAGTTCCAGCCTCTGCCATGACGGTCCACGACGCACACCTATCGTGGGAGGGGTGTGAAAAGTTCACAGACCATCTGGCATCCGGTCCGCATTGTATGCATGGGACAGGCGTCTCGAAGGCGGGACCGTCTGTGATTTCCACTCACATTCATCGGAAGGCAAGACCAATGCGCTTACGCAACACTGTTGTCGCTCTGGCCGCTGGCCTGTTGGCAGTCAGTCCCGCGTTGACGGCCGAGTTCGCGACCGGCAAGAACGATCCCGGGAACACGGTGACGTTCAATATCTCGGCGCCGCTGGAAACGATTGTCGGGACCAGTGCCGGCGTGTCCGGGCACTACAAATTCGACCCGAACAACGTCAACGGGAACGGTTACGGGGAATTCACCGTCGACGTCACGTCATTCAACACCGGAATCGACCTGCGAGACGAGCATTTTCGCGACAACTTTCTCCACACCGATGACTATCCGACATCGACCTTCAAGCTGGAGAAGATCACCAGCGCCTCCAAGTCAAAGGTGAAATCTGGTGAGTCCGTTGACGTGGAGGCCGAAGGCACAATGACCCTTCACGGTGTCAGCCGCAAGGAGACCGTCAAGGCGACGATCACTTACATCGAGGGCAGTGAAGCCACGAAAGGCGTACTGCCGGGCAACATCGTTGCCCTGAAAGCAAATTTTAGAGTCGCGTTGGCCGACTACGGGATCGAGCGTCCGGAGATGCTCGTCCTGAAAGTCGGTACGCATGTCGACATCCACCTGGTCTCACGCCTGACCGACAGCCCTGACGCTGCTGGGGGTGGTTGTGGTTGTTGTGGCTGTGGGGGATGTGGCGGGTGTGGCGGTGGCAAGTGTGGTGGCGGCTGCGGCGGTTGCGGTGGCAAGTGTGGGGGAGGTAAATGCGGCGGCGGTAAGTGTGGTGGTTAACCGCCGTCCGCCGACTCCAGCCAGGACCTGGCGTTCTGGAGTTGGGGCAGGTCAAGATCTCCATGTCGCCAGGTGTCCACGAATCTGGCATAGGTCTGCCCGGCTTCCTCCATCAGTCCCTGCCCTGCGAGCGCTCTCGCCAACCCGTACAGCCCATGCCCGTTGGCGGGACGGGCCTCCAGTGACAGACGGAAGGCTGATTCCGCAGCCTCCCAGTTGCCGGCCAGCAGGCGCGCCTCTCCCAGGCGCTCGGCAGGCAGCCCGGCAAATTCAGGAGGCTCGGCGTAGCTCATGGCGCTGACTATGTCGACGGCTTCCTGAAGGGCCTTCGTCGCCTTGTCGAACTCTCCGTTCAACGCGTGCAACATACCGCGCAACTCGCGGGAAAAGGCACGCAAGGTGTTACGCCGTTTCACAGAGTAGAAGCCGTCGTCCGTGTCCACAGGCCCGATCATGAAGATCCACTCCATTTCATCGAGTTTCTTGCGCTGCGTGGTAGCAGCGGCCAGGTCTGCTCGATCGAGGGCGGCCATTCCGCGGGCGTACGCGAGGGTCCCATCAACGAAATGCTCGGCGAAGGTACCCGCGAGAGTGTCATTGTCTGCGAATTCTCCAAGTGAATTCGCCGCCTGCTCCCACATTCCGTAGCGCAGCTGCAGGCGGGCGCGCGCCAGTCGTCCCTGATAGAACACGAGGGGTCGATCGGGGTCGATCGGCAGTTGTTCGAGGTGGCGAGTCCAACGCAAGCCCTCCGAGTAACGTCCATCCTCGCCACAATTGGCGACCAGGTAGTTGAGGTTGTGGATGAAATTCCAGTTGCGGTGCGGAGGGATGCTGTAGTCCGCCTGGTAGGTGGAATCGACGGAGAAGGCATGCACGAAGTTGTCGTGGCTGCGCTCGTAGTCACCGGTGCGGTAGTAGACGTGGCCGGGCATGTGCACGATGTGGCCGGCATTGGGTGCCAGGGTAGCGAGTCTGCGTGCACTCTCCAAGGCAACTTCCGGATGGCTGCCAGCTTCGACGGCATGAATCCAGTAGTGGTGGACGGCCAGGTGGTCAGGGTGCTGTTCCATCAGACGCTGCAGCATCGGCTCCGGATTGCGGCGAGGATCGGCCGGGTCATCCGGGTCATGGTCTTCCATCAGGAAGTGAATGAGAAACAACCGTGCGTTCAGATCATCCGGAAAGGCCTCCAACGCTGACTCCATTTCTCTGATGAAGGCCTCATCAGCTTCGGCAAAGGTGTCGATGGAATCATACAGGGCGTCCGCCCTGATGAAATGCTGCTCCCTGACGCTGGCCAGGTGCGCGAAACGCTTGGCGTTGTCCAAGGCGGTGCGTGCTTTGCCGGAGCCTTCAGATAGAGACTGGAACAAGCCCCAATGGCACATGGCGCAGGTACTGTCCAACTCCACCGCCGCTTCAAACGACCGACGTGCCTCGAACCACCAGTAGCCGTAGAGTAGGGCCATGCCCTGGTTGAAATAGACTTGGGCATGCGCCGAGCGGGCGGTGATAGGCATCGACACCTGTCCCACTCCCTCGAGCAGGGGAGCGGTTGCCTGGGGTCCATCGGTGCTCAGTTGTGGGGTGGGTGTAATCGTATGAGGCGCACAGGCCGTAAGAAGAGCGAGGAAGACGAATGCTACCGTCGTCAGCCGTTCACTCATCGCAGGTGAATTTGAGGCCGCAGTTCCAGCACACCAGCTCGCAGGCCCAGCTGATGAAGTCGTCGCCGCAGCGCGGACACCGATGGTCGCTTTCACCGAGATCGCACACAGGGTTGGTGTCGTCAGGGTCGGAGACCGACTGCCCTGATTGCTGCTTCGGGTCATGCATAGGTGCGACCCTTGACCCCATCCTTGCGATTCTGCTTGGCCCGGCGGATCAGCTTGTTCCCCCACGGGGTCGGGTACTTCGAGGTCACGCATCCCATGCACAAACTGTCGCGTTCGACGTCGATGGCCTGTCCCAGGGAAGAGACCGGCAAGAACTTGAGGCTGTCGATATCGAGGGCGCGGGCCATTTTCTTCAACATTTCTGCCGAGGGTTCGCCTTTGTAGCGAGCTGGCGCATATCGGGTGCCGAACAGCTCATCCAGCGTCGACATGTCGATGCCGTAGAAACATGGTCCGACGATCGGGGGACAGGCGACGCGAACGTGAACCTCACTGGCGCCGTCGTCGCGCACCTGCTTCACCAGCGTTTTCAGCGTCAACGATCGCACGATCGAGTCCTCCAGGAGGAAGACCCGTTGACCGTTCAACAACGAGCGCACCGTCGTGTATTTCCTCTGGGCGCTCCTCTCCCTCGTGCTGGACGGCTGAATGAAGGTGCGGCCGACATAGCGGTTGCGGATCACCCCCTCCATGCAGGGCATGCGCATGTTGAAGGCGTAGGCGTCGGCAGCGGCCTTCGCGGTATCCGGCACGGGGACGACGATGCAGGAATCGTCCACTGGCTGATCCTCCATCTCGGCGAGAAGGCGACCAGCACGCGCGCGTGAATGATAGACCCCCTTGCCGTCGATCTCACTGGCCACGTTCGAGAAGTAAACCCACTCGAAAAAGCACCTGGATTTTTCCTCTTTCTTGGCGAAGCGCTCGAGTCGCAGGCGGCCGTCTTCGACGATGGCCATCTGTCCGGGCTCGAGGTGATTGATTTCGTCAAATCCGAGGTTCCTCAACGCCACCGACTCGTTGGCCGCGGCGAAGAGCTGTCCGCGCACCGCCCAGCACAGTGGCCGGAAACCACGCGGATCACGCGAAAGGAACATGCGTCCCATGGCGTCGACGAAAGCGATGTTGAAGGCGCCGTCGAAATCCCGGTTCAATCCGGCCATCACCTTGACCAAATCCGGACGACGCTGCCCTCGCAGGCGGTAGGCGAGGGTGTGCATGATGATCTCAGTGTCCGTGTTCAGGGTGAAGTGATACCCGCGCTTCGACAGCAATCGTT
This sequence comes from Candidatus Latescibacterota bacterium, assembly GCA_965248265.1. Lineage (GTDB taxonomy): Bacteria > Latescibacterota > UBA2968 > UBA8231 > UBA8231 > CBDFJF01. The sequence goes on along the minus strand of CBDFJF010000001.1, from coordinate 2,096,114 downwards.
CCCGCAGCTGCGAATAGTTGGCGAGGTTGCCGTTGAACGCCAATGAGAACCATTTCCACAGACGGCCGTGGGGGCGTTCGAAGGGTTGGGCGTACAGAACGTCGTCTTCCTCCCCGCTGGTCGCGTAGCGGGTATGTCCGATGGCCGCGTGACCGGCGTGGTCGCTCAAGATGGAATCGTGCTTGCCGGTATGGGAGAGCCGCATCGCCTCCGATACGGTACCGACATCCTTGTAGGTCTTGAGGATCGTCGTGCGGTCGGGTTGATAGGAGGTAAAACCGGTTGCCAGTTGGCCACGATTCTGCAGATCCAACAACATCTGCGACATCAAGGGAGCTACGTTTTCGTCGTGCTCACTATCCTGAGCGCCGCCGTTGTACGGCTCGTTGAGCCAGTACAGGGCGGCCAGGCCGCACTCGTGCTTTGGGCTGTCGTCGTTCACATCGAGAAGATGAAGGTCTATTCCTGCCGGAGCAAGCTTCCCTTCTCACTCATCCTGGGTCTGTCGAAGCGACAACGAGATGCGGTTGCGTGGCAGGTCGATCTCCATCACACTGACGGTAACCTGTTGCTGGACCTTGACCACGTGGTTGGGGTCGCGGACGAATCCGTCGGCAAGCTGGCTGATGTGGACGAGTCCATCCTGGTGGACTCCGATGTCGACGAAGGCTCCGAAGTTGGTGACGTTGGTGATGATGCCGGGAAGTTTCATCCCCGGTTTCAGGTCGTCGATCTTGTCGATGCCCGCGGCGAAACTAAAGGCTTCGAACTGCGGGCGTGGATCACGACCGGGTTTCACGAGTTCGTCGCGAATGTCAGTAAGCGTCGGGAGTCCGATTTGGTCGGTGACGAACTGTCGCAGATCGAGGGTGTCCAACTTGCCGTGGTCACGCATCAGTTTCTGGACGTCACTCGAGAGCGCGGTGGCGAGCTGGTCGACGACGGCATAGCTCTCAGGGTGCACGCCGCTGCGGTCGAGTGGATTGACGGCATCGCGGATGCGCAGAAATCCGGCACATTGCTCGAAGGCCTTCGGGCCCAAGCGCGGAACCTTCTTGAGTTGCCGCCGCGAAGTGAGGGGACCGTTTTCGTCGCGGTAGTCGACGATGCTCTGTGCCAGCTGTGGACCCAGCCCGGAAACGTAGGTGAGAAGTTGTTTGCTGGCCGTGTTGAGTTCCACTCCCACGGCATTGACGCAGCTGGTGACGACGCCGTCGAGCCTGCTTTTGAGGGCCGCCTGGTCGACATCATGCTGGTACTGCCCGACGCCGATTGACTTCGGATCGATCTTGACCAGCTCGGCCAACGGGTCCATCAGTCGACGGCCGATAGACACGGCGCCGCGCACGGTCAGGTCGTGGTCGGGGAACTCCTCCCTGGCGATTGGCGAGGCGGAGTAGACGGAGGCGCCGCTTTCGTTGACCACGACGACGTCAATCTGCTCGCCAACAACGGAGCGCACGACGGCTTCGAGCTCGCGCCCTCCAGTGCCATTGCCGATGGCGACCGCCTCGATCTCATATCGGCCGACCAAGTCGGCGAGTTTGCGCTCCGCCTCCGCGTTCTTTCTCTCACCCTGTCCGGGGTAGATAGTATCCGCAAAGAGCAGCTTACCCTGTGGATCCAAGCAGACGAGCTTGCATCCGGTGCGGAACCCGGGATCGATGGCCATGACTCGCTTTCGCCCGAGAGGCGCTGCCAGCAACAGCTCGCGGACATTCTCGGAGAAGACACGGATGGCTTCTTCGTCAGCAGCCTGCTTGGATTGCAGACGCATCTCGGTCTCCAGTGACGAGCTCAGCAAACGGCGGTAGCTGTCTCGGGCGGCCTCACGTACCTGATCCCGGTCGGGGCCACTCCCACGGACGACGCGGGATTCGAGCACGGCCAAGCCCTCGGTTTCCGGGGGCTCGATACGAAGGTTGAGGACGCCCTCGCTCTCGCCACGCCGTAACGCCAGGACCCGGTGGGACGGGGCCCTGGCCAGCGGCTCCTCCCAGTCGAAGTAGTCCCTGAACTTCTGTCCCTTCTCCTCCATACCCGGTACGAGCTTGGAGCGGATGGTAGAGCGCTCGCTGAAAAAAGTTCGCAAGCGCCGGCGCACGGATTGATCCTCATTGATGCGCTCGGCGATGATGTCTCTGGCGCCGGCAAGCGCTGCGTCGACCGTATCGACCCCCTTGGCGACATCGACAAAAGCGGCCGCTTTAGTGCTCGGATCGGCCCCCTTTTGCGCCCAAAGGATCTCCGCCAGGGGCTCCAGGCCTTTTCCCCTGGCGATGGTGGCCCGGGTACGTCGCTTTGGGCGATACGGCAGATAGATATCCTCCAACTCAGACAGCGTAGCGGCATCTCGGACAGTAACTTCCAGATCCTGAGTCAGGTGGCCGTGCTCTTCGAGTGATTTCAGTACGGCCGTGCGGCGCTTGTCTAGTTGCTCCAGTTGCTCGAGCCGATCCTGGATGGCGGTAACGGCGATCTCATCCAAACTGCCCGTCGCTTCCTTGCGGTAGCGGGCGATGAACGGCACTGTGGCGCCGCCGGCAAGCAGTTCGGCCGCGTTGCGGACTTGATCAGCTTTCAGCGTCAGTTCCGCGGCAATAGCGCGCAGGTGTTCTTTCATCAAATCAACCACCTATCCGCTGGTCGAGGTTGACCAGATGCTCAAACACGAATCGTGCGACCATGCCGTTACCCTCGGCGTTGAAGTGTCCCATGCCGGGCTGGGGATTGTTCGTCAGGATTTCGGCAAAGGGACGCCGTCCCAATTCCTGGGCAAACAGTGCTGTAAGGTTGAGATGGGGAATGCCCCACTTCCTGAATTCTTCCATCACCGGCTCCATGACCGGCCTTCCTGTCGCCCTGTAGTAATCGTAGGAGTTGGGTGTGGGCAGCAACAGCACGAAGCATTCCTTGTTCCGAGCACGACATTCCTCCACGAACCGACGACAAATCTCCGTTGTCACCTGTCGCGCCTGAGACGGATGATCGCTGTTGAGAAAATCGATCCAGCTGGGTCTGTCGAGCAGCCAACTCCTTACCTGGCCGTGAAGAACCAGCTTAGCCACCGTCAACGTGAAGGGAAACTGGAACGGTACGGGACCGACCGCGGTCCCCGGCTCGAAGGCCTCGTGGGGCAGCAGTCGGCTGAGATCGTCTCGGAGGTGTAGGAGTTCGCCGAAGGTTGGATTCGGCTTCGGAATCAAGCGCAGGGAATCGCCCTCGACCACGAAGCGCGGTTTGAAGCCGAGTGGGGAATCTCCGGTGCGCAGATGGCGGTACTGGTTGACGTTGCGCATCATGTTCACCGGAAACAGCCCCAGTATGGATACGGGTGCCGTGTCGGCGCTGTTGCCAATAAAGCGCAGAAGCGACTGGTCAGTCCCATAACCGCCAACGCCGAAATTTCCTACGCGGCAGTCAAGTAGATGAGCCAGAACGTTGCCCCAGGCTTCCGCGTCCGACACTTCGGATCCGTAGGTATAGGAGTCGCCGTACAGGGTCACACATTCGTCGCCAGGTATGGGGTAGGCGGGAACGGGCCGAGAGCCTGAGCGGTCATGGTCTGCCGAGGCCAGCGCACCCTTCGAAGGCCAACCGAGCACCGGGTCACGCTCGAGTATGTAGTGTTGCCATTGTTCGTGGTCGATGTGCGGTGGGACGTAGAGGAGGAAGGGGGTTCTTTCCAGGAGGAACATCGTTGAAACAGTGTATGTTGCTAGTTCCACCAGGCCGATGGCCAGGATGGCAATGGCCGCGTAACCGAAACGGGCAACATGTGTGTTGGGGGAGTGAGAAGATGCACTAGCAGGCATGATCAATCGATGGGAAAGGGACTGGTGTAGTGTAGAAAGTTGAACGCTCCTGCAATAAATCGCATAATCGGGGTCCCTTACAGCCAGATCAACTGAATACGACCCTGTCAGCGTCAGCGATCTCGTCTCCGACATCGGCAGCATAACGGTGACTCAGGGTTCGGGCAACAAGAGGTATATTGAGCTGCCGACCAAAATCGGGTTTGGGCATTGAGCTCAACGAGGACGACGGGAGCCTATCCATCCTCAGCGTGGGCGCGGCCCGTCGTCATCATGGCGGACGGATCGGTCGGTTCTGTAATGACGGGGGTACTGTGGAATGACTGAAAACACGATCGATAGAGAAACGGATGGAGAGATCGATTTCATGAACATCGATGGGACGGATTTCAGCTGTTTCTCGTTGGGGCAGCAGATTCGTCACCTCGAAGTCGAAGGCTACGTCGTGCTTCCGGGGGTAATCGGCGCTGAACAGATTGATCGGATCAAGGCGCAGATGGCCGACGCGCCGATGCAGACGAAGGATTACAGCGAGGCGCAGACCTACCACATGGAGCCGCAGTGGTACAGCAAGGAAGTGGCTGAATTGATCGGGAATCCAAAGGTCACCGATTTTCTCAAGGTTCTATTCGGTGATGACATCGTGTTCACACACGGCTTGCTCACGCGCACCCTGGCCGGCTCACCACCGATCTCCCTGCACACGGACGGTCAACCGTTCGGTTCGTCCATATTCGGCTACGAGGGCAGCTCGCCGCGGCTGCTACGGATCCTCTACTATCTGGACGACCTGGTTCCGGAACGAGCACCTTTTCGCCTGGTGCCGCGCTCGCACCTGTCCTTTCACGCTCAGGCCAACCCTTATGTGCGCTACCACTGGCACCCCGGCGAGATCACGCTGTGTCCGAAGGCGGGAACGGCCGTGATCATACCCATCAACATGTTCCACGGTACGCATCCCAACAAAGCGGCCTCGTCGCGTACGCTGGTTCAGCTCGGCTACAGGCCGGCCTGGGCCGGCCCGATCCAACCGATGGAGGAATGGGATCCCGAACTCGTCGCCGCGGCACCCGAGCCTGAACACGACGGGACTGGAGTGGGAACAGGCGCACAAACCCAAGGGCATGAAGACGGCGGCACCCGCCATCGATCCGGATCGCTGGGAGAGGTGAGGGGGATAGCCAAAGCGGGATCGCTAAAGCGGATCGCTGTCAGGCAGTGCGGATCTCAAAGCTGCTCATGGACAACTTGCCGGTGACTTCCTGGGAAAAGCCGACGAAGGAAAACCCGTAACTCGTAGTGCTGCCGAGCACCTCATCCAGGCTCGCCTCAATTTTCGGATCCCTTATCCAGCTCTTGTACCATACAGACTCGTCGCTCTCCAACAACAGGATTGAAGGTTCTCCCCAGCGGGCGTCGGTTATCTCCACTGGTCTGCCGCCGCAATGCCAGCGGGTGCCCGAGGTATGAGCCCAGAAGTAGCACTCGGCGCCGGCCAGTTTCAGGTCATCGCTCAAGCTCAGCACCGCGAAGATCGATCGACGGTTTCCCTACCCAATTGCGGTAGAGGATCAACGGCAGAATGGATATCGGTCGTTCCGGGGCGTCGGTGCTCCAACGGGTATGATCCGCCCATACACAGCCTGAGTTTTCGGCGCCACCGCGCTCATCCCAGGTGGTCAGCACGAAGTAGTTTGTGTTGGCGACCATGCTGGCGTGGTAGTCGTAAGAACACCAGCCTTCTGGTCCCTCCTCGAACGTGTTAGCGACGGTCATGTTCGGCTCCTGTCATGCGATCGGCAGTTTGATCCAGTCATTGAGACTCGGTGGATTGAAAGCAACGCCAATCCTCTCTCCCGGGCAAAAAACCAAGCGTTACTCCGCGCGCAAACTGCGTAGCCGCTCTCTCGCGGGCGTAAAATCCGGTGCCACTTCAAGGGCTTTCTGGTAGGTGGCTACTGCTTCGTCTGGTCTGGACAAGTGTTCGTAGAGGCTGGCCAAGTTGAAGTACGATACCGGGTCCTCAGGTAGAAACACGGTGGCGCGAATGAACTCGCGCTCCGCTTCGGGCCATTTGCTCCGAGTGACGAACCTCGCGGCGGCGGCGTAATGCTCCGACCACCAGAACCGTCTCACACGCGCGGATGCCGCGACGGCACTCTCAACGGCGCGTTGGTGTTGTGCGGCAGCGACCGTCTCGCCGCGCAGAAGATGAATCTGCTGCAGTCTCTGACGATATGGCCACCACGCCGGACGCAGCTTCAGGGCCTGGAGATAGGCCTGGAGAGCCGTCTCCAGATCGCCTCCTGCCACACAGACCTCAGCGAAACCCTCACGGGCTCGCCAGGACTCGGGATTGCGGGCGATGGCCTGATTGAAGTGCTGGGCTGCTTTCTCCAAGGCACCAGATTGATGGTACAGCTCGCCAAGGGCAACGTGGGGAGCGCTCCACCGTGGTCGCAATCGCGATGCCTCGATCAGACTACGCTCGGCGGCGGCCACACGTTTCCGGTCCATTGATTGTCGCCCCGATCGAAATGACTGAGTGGCTTTATAAAAAGGTCCGCTCAGCCTCGGTGCCAGAAAACTCGCCATCACCTCGGCGGTCAATACCTGTCCGGCGGCGGAGAAATGCCGGTCATCGATCGCGGCTGTGTAAAGCGTTGACGGGTCTGGAGCCGTGGCGAAGCGTTCGTGGAGATCGAGCACGGGGATGCCGCGAGCAGTGCAAAACTCGGTGATCAAGCGATTCGGATGGCGCTTGTCGAGACTCCCGAGATCATCTTCCGTCACGCCCAGTTCCGCCAAAGTGCGCTGCCAGCGATCTTCATCAACCTGGTGCTGTGAGGGCAGCAGTACCACGAAGAGTTCAGCGCCATCCTCGGCGACAGATAGATGGAGCTGTCGAACTGCCTCCTGGGTCAACTCAATTGCTGTCTGAAACAATCCGTCGAAGCGTTGTTGAAACAGGCCGATTTCGTAGAAGTAGTAGCGCGAATGCCGATCCAGCAGCGCGATGTCACCGGTCCACTTGCCGACAATGCTGGCGTAGCGCGAACCGAGCAACCGAGCAAGAAACGAGTTGCGCTCGACCACTTCTAAGAACTTTGATTCAGGACGCAGAACAAGATCTCCCGAGATCGGATCGCGCAGGGCTGCGTCACCCCGTCGCAGAAAGGGTTCCTGGTGACGCATCACAAAACGCTCGAAGGTCGGTAGTATCACCGGGTTAACGGAGCGTGCCTGCCGGGTGCCGACCATGTTGTCGCGGAAATCGTTTCCGAGGAAGAAGCAGAGGACGACGACGTCGGGTTCCAACTTGCGGCCGAAGTATCGGTAGTAAGCCAACTCCTGATACGTGCTGTAACCGTTTACGCCGCCATTGATGCACATGGTCGGGAACGGCAATTCCTGCCCGAGAAGGGTACCAGCGCGGCCCACGAAGGTGTCCTCTTCGGGGAGTGAGTGCGCCATGGTAAAGGAGTCGCCGAGAAAGAGTGCCCGAAGCTCTCCCGGCGCACGCTCGCCGACTTCGTTCCCTCGCTGGCCAGTGGAGTTGATGCGTAACTGAAAGGGCCGGCCATCGGGGGCGGTTCGCTGGTGGGTCACGCCCTCCCGTGGGTACCATTCGGTGAGCTCATCCTCGCGCGCTAAACCCGGTAAGGCCTTCGCGTCCTCCTCGTGAACCTCGGGAGCCGTCACATTCCCTATCAGGCGCAAGGCCGTTTCGCCGATGACCAGGGCTACCAGGATACTGCCTGTGAGCAGGCCAATCTTGGGGATGGTGGAGTTCAAGGTGTCAGCTGTTTGCGGTGAAATGGAGGTTATGGAAACCGGTACGAAGGCGATAAACATCCTGCATCCCAAGGGGCCAGTCCACCTTGAGATCGAGCCAATCGGAATGTGAGCGGGAGATGGGTCATCTATTGTCGATCGCTGCAGCTCTTCGTTATTGTTCTCAACCATTATCGGGCAAAACATACACCACGCATTTGTTGCTCAACAGACGATCGACCTTATACAAACAAGAGAGAAGGATTACTCAATGCCTAGCATCGAAGTAGTCGACAGCGGTCATATCGACCGCAGCGATTCGGCTTTTCCGACCACGGTCCGGCTCGATGACGGCGATCTCGTCTGTGGTTTCAGCATGGGAGGTGGGGCTCACGTATCGGGTGGCACTCACTGCGCTCGATCTGGCGACGACGGCCGTACATGGTCTTACCAGGGAGCGATCCTGGAGCCGACGGAGGAGCCGCTGGTCACCAACAGCCTGCGGCTCAGTCGCACCGCGGAGGGAACCATCCTCGCCTATGGACAGCGGGACCATAGGGAGCGGTCCAGCGGAGAAACCGTGCGTCATGAATCCGAGCCGGTGCTGTGTCGTTCCACCGACGGCGGCCGCAGCTGGGGCGCACCGCAGGTCATTCCATTCCAGATCTCCGGTCCCTATGAGATCTCAAATTCGATCGTGGTCACGGAGGATGGACGCTGGTTGGCGCCGGCAGCTACCTTCCACAATGGACGCTACGGTGAGCGGGTGGTCCTTCACGAGTCGGCGGATCAAGGTGCGACCTGGCCGACCATGCACACGGTCTTCGAGGACGCGGACGCGAAAATCGGCTACCTGGAACAGAAGGTGATCGAGTACCAACCGGGGCGCCTGCTGGCAACGGCGTGGGTACAGGACTACGACGCTGATACTGATCTCAAGAACCGCTACAGCTTCTCCGAGGATGGAGGTTCGTCATGGGACGGTCCGCACTCCACGGGCATCCAGGGTCAGACGATGACGCCGATCGGACTGGGCGAGGATCGTTTTCTGGTTCTCTACAACAAGCGTTTCGGACAGCAAAGTGTGCAGATGTGTCTGGTGTGCGCGGCGGGTGCCAGCTGGGATGTTGAATTCGAGGGTACCATGTACGACGGCAACTCCCAGCTCGAGCTGACAGACAAAATCAGCTCTCAGGAACAGATCGCTCTCATCCGCTTTGGATTTCCGACAGCCGTGCCCCTAGACGATGAGATCTTTCTGGCCACCCACTGGTGCGAGGAAGAGGGTGTGTGCGGTATCCGCTGGACGCGGCTGAGAATCGGGTGAGTGCGGGCACTCAGCGTGTCCCAGATCAGACGCGGTCTTGCGGTGCCATGTACAGGGGCAGGGGACACCAGCCGTCCAATGTCTCCGCTCCGGCCGGAAGTTCCATCACCTGCGACGGCCTGAGCGGACCGAACAGAAGGCGGTGCGCCAGCAGGGTATCGCAGTGGATGGTGGCAACGCCCTCGATCATGCGGCAACCGGCTTCTCCTCCACCCACTTCAACCTCCAGCACCCCGTAGCTCTCAATCGACAAGCTCACCACACCGTCGATCAAGGGTGATCTCGAGTGCCGGGCTTTGAGCAGGATATCGACGACGCTCACCCAATCGAACACCTGCCAGTTGCCGGCGTGCCCGATGGTCACGCTCTCGCTGATATCGCCCAACGAGGAGAGCATCCCACCTTCCAGGGGTCCCACCGTGATTTGGGCTTTCCCGGCGTCGCCGTTTTCCACCCAGGCATGCGCCATCCGCAGTGCCGTGTCGTGATCGCGGGCGACGAGCTCGTTGATCGTTGGGTCTGAACCGGCGACGAGATAGCCGACCATCTTGCCGGCCTCCAGTGCCGCGTGGGGGAGCAAACCCCAACCGCTCAGATAATGGTAGACGTCCGCCTCGGGGCGTTGCACATGTATGGGCTGGGCGGCGTGAAGGTCGCACGCCTGCTGAAGCCGATCGCTGTGATCTTCCTGGATGACTTCAAAGCGGATCTGTGACGGCGACTCAAAGTTATGCCTGATGTTGTTCCTATTGAGATTAAATTTGATGCCCACGCCGCAGGTCTCGTAACCGAAATAGGCATAGCGTTGCCGCTGTCCCCCGAGCCATGAGAGGTGATATCCCTGAATGCGTGCCTCATGCATGCAGTGGGGCATCAGCAGTTTCATCAGGCCGCGCTGGCGATAGTCGGGATGGGTACAGACACCACCAATGCCGGCCACGCGCAATAGGGAGCGGTCGATGTGCCAGTCCAGCGGGAACACGCCGACGACGGCTTTGATGCTGCCATCGATAATGGCGGCGTAGTTACACGACATGAGCTCATCGGTCGGCCTGTAGAGCTTCGGCACGAGGCGCTGGAACTGGGTCGGACTGCCTGCGAAGAAGGCGAGGTTCATCATCTCCATCGCTTCCTCGAAATCAGCAGCCGACAGCTGTCTGACCTGGACGTTCATATCGAACCACATCCTCCGGTTGCTGCCAGGCAGGCCGGTGCGAACAACTCGTCGACATTACCTTCAAGGCGACGGGTCACACCGCGGCGCCCGTCGTGTTCGGTTTCACCGCGGTTGACGATGACGTAGGGTACGCCGCGCTCGGCGGCCATCAGAGGTAACGAGGCGGCTGGGTAGACACCAAGCGTGGAACCCAACGCTACAACCAAATCAGACTGCTGAGCAGCTTTCGATGCCGCTTCAAGATCGTCCTCAACCAGGTTCTGACCGAAGCTGATGGTCGCGGACTTTAGGTAGCCGCCACAGTGGCACACGGGTGGCTGGCGCGTCGTGGCAAACTGCGTGAAGTGCTTTTGTGGTTCGGAGCGTTCGCCACAACTCTGGCATTCTATCTCCGAGTTGGTGCCATGGATCTCGATCAGCTTGTCCCGTGAAGTGCCGGCTGTCTGATGGAGTCCATCGATGTTCTGGGTGACAACCATAGTCAACTTACCCGAGCGTTCGAGTTCGACGATGGCACGGTGGGTCGCCGTCGGTCGCGCGTCCCTGAAGTACTCCCAGCTCTCGAGCTTGAAATCCCAGGCCTCGACGCGGGCTTCTTCCGAGGTCATGAAGTCCTGATAGTAGACGGGTTGGCGGGTTTTCCAGACGCCCTGTGGGCCGCGGAAGTCGGGGATGCCGCTGCCGGTGGAGATACCAGCGCCGGTAAAGATGAGGATGTCGCCGGCGTTGCGGAGCAGTTCGACGAGTTGCGGGTCAGGGTCGGGCATCTGGAGAAACGGGTCGGTAGATCGAGCTGGTTCCGTGTCTTACTATTCCGTCTATCTGAATCAGGAACGTATCGCGATTAACGTCCGTGGGCAACGCCCAGGAATCGCCCGCCATGCCGAAACCTGTCATTCTCGACGTCGATCCCGGTGTAGATGATGCACTTGCCATTCTATTGGCGCTGCGCTCTGAGGAATTAGAGGTGCGGGCGCTCACTGTCGTCAACGGCAACGTGCCGTTGAACTTGGGTGTCGAAAACGCGCTCAAGGTTTTGGAGCTCGCCGGACGTGGAGACATTCCCGTCTATGAAGGGGCAGAGCGTCCTCTGCGGCGGGATGCCGTTCATGCCAAGGCGTTCCATGGTGAGACCGGCCTCGGCGAAGCCGTATTGCCCGCGCCGTCCATTTCCGCGCACGGTGACGCCGTCGATTTTCTGAGGTTTGCATTAAGGGCAGAGCCTGGTGCGGTTACGGTGATCGGACTGGGGCCCCTGACCAATCTCGCCCTTGCCGAGCAGGACGATCCCGGTATTCTGCAGTGTGCCAACGAGATCGTCGTGATGGGAGGGGCGTTGCAGAGTCCCGGCAATGTGGCTCCACACAGCGAGTTCAACTTCTTCGTTGATCCTGACGCCGCCAGGGCAGTGATCAGGTCCGGTGCAGGGCTGAGTCTGGTTCCCCTGGACGCAACGCGGATGGCGCATTTGTCGCGGGAAGAGATCCAACAGAAAAGGAAGACCAACTCATCACCTGCTGTCCTGTTCTGCGAGGATGCGACTCGGGTCGGTATGGCCAACGCTGAAAGAATGTCCGGAGATGCAGTCTTCTACCTGCACGATCCACTGGCGGTGGCGACGACGATAGACGCATCGATCTGCGACTACGAAGAGTACTGGATCGATATCGAGACAGAGGGTGATCTTACTGCCGGCCAGGTAGTATTTGACCGACGACCGTACGCGAATGAAGGCGACAGAGTGGGACAGCGTGTCCGTTGCGCCGTCGCCGCTGAGAGACAGCGCATGCTGCGCCTGTTCTTTGACAGGGCGCTGGCATGAAATAGCGGAAAAAACCGAGTATAGATTCAGGAAGGTCGACGATGGGCAGACATCACGATGTGGAATTCCCTGGTGAGAGCACGGAGTATCGAGAGGCACGTGACAGGCTGCTGGACCGGGAGATCGAACTGAGAAGACAGATCGAAGAGGTCGCGGCATTGCGGCGCACCTTGCCTCCTGGCGGACGTCTCAAAGAGGACTACGTGTTCGAAGAGGGAGCGCCGGATCTGACGGACTCCACCACAAGCAACGAGGTGCGCCTGCCGGACCTGTTTACCTGTCCAAGCAGCGACGCACTGATCATATACGGATTCATGTACGGACCCCGTGCGGACGACAAACCATGCCCGATGTGCACCTCCTTGCTGGACAGCCTGAATGGCACAGCCCTGCACGCCCGAGCGCGAGTCAATCTCGTCATTGTCGCCCGAGCGCCGCTGGCGAGAATTCGAGCTTGGGCGGCCGAGCGCAACTGGCACAATCTGCGGCTGCTCTCATCCGAGAACAACACCTATAACCAGGACTACTACGCCGAGGACGCGGACGGCGACCAGGATCCATCGCTGAACGTATTCGTGCGATCTGAGGGGCAGATCCACCATTCTTACAACAGCGAATTGTTCTTCGCTGGTAGCGCCGCGGGTCAGAATCCGCGTCACTGTGATCTGATATGGCCTCTGTGGAACCTGCTCGATCTGACTCCGGAAGGTCGCGGCACGGACTGGTATCCCAACATCTCTTATTGAAAGACGGTCGAACGATGCAACGATTCACTGACAAAGTAGCGCTGATAACTGGAGCGTCACGAGGTATCGGACGCGGCATCGCCCTGTGCCTGGCCGAAGAGGGTGCGGATGTCTGCGTGAACTATCGCACCCATCCGGACGAGGCAGAGGAAGTGGCTGAGGCTATTCGCCAGATGGGGAGGAAGGCGATGGTCTGGCAGGCTGATGTGGGCGATCGTGAGGCTGTTGCCGGGCTCGTGAATGCGACCGTGGAGCATTTCGGCCGGCTCGACGTCGCCGTCGCCAATGCCGCCACCTCCAAACGACAGCTGGTCGTCGACGCTGAATGGGAGCATGTGCAGCGTACGGCCGACGTGGCGCAATTTGGGGTGTTTCACACCTGCCAGATGGCGGCACAGCAGATGGTCAAGCAGGAGATCAGCGGACGCACTCGCGGCAAGATCGTCATCATCAGCTCCGTGCACGCCGAGCTGGCGATACCGACCAGCGCCGCCTACAACATGGCCAAGGCAGCGATCAATCATCTTGGACGAACGATGGCAGCGGAACTAGCCCGTCTGCATGTCAACGTCAACGTCATCAACCCGGGTTGGATCGACACGCCTGGAGAGCGGAAGTACTCGACCGAGGAAGACCTGATAGCGGGTGGAAAGAGAATTCCCTGGGGACGGATGGGCGTTCCCGAAGACATCGGCAAGGCCGCGGCCTATCTGGCCAGCGACGATGCCGATTATGTTACGGGCTCAGTGCTGCGTGTGGATGGTGGGTTCGTGCTGGGGTTGACGTTGCCCGAGGCACCGGAATAATCGCGGCGAGTGGCCGCTATCCGAGCCAGCCGGCACCGCGCGCCAGCGCCTCTACTTCGGCCTTGACGTCGTCCGGCAACTCAGAACCATCCCCGTTCATGCCGCCTGTCAGGCCCGCCAGTTCCTGCAAGTGCTTGATGACCAGGGCAACGTAGGATTTCTCACGCAGGCGAATCTGTTCGATGCGCACCATGGTCCAGTAGGTGTTGTCGTGCTCGAAACTGCCATCGTCGAGCTGCTTCAACATATTGAGGGGTATGTCAGGAAAGGCGTTGCCGATACCCGTTGACATGCCTCGGGCAGCGCCCACTGACCAGTAAGCCGGCATCCACCATCCTGCGGTGCCGCACAGCCAGGCGGTGCGCCCGTGTCCGAGGCGCTCGACCATTTCGGCATAGGCCAGCAGCAAGCCGTTGTTAGCCAGTTTCACACCGGGTACTTCACACAAGTCCAACAACCGTTCTACCATGTCCGCCTTCATCGGATGCTCGGGCCGGGGATACAACACGGGTCCGATGCCGTTCTCGGTCAGAAGACCCATGACCTCGGTGTAGTAGGCAACCTGTTCATCCATGTCGTCGGTGTCAGGCGGCATCATCATGGCGTAGGCGATCTCCAACTCCGCCAGAGTCGGAACCAACTCTTTAACACGCTCCAAGGTGCGGCCCAATCCTGTGCCGATGCAGGCGTTTCCGGCTTTGGCGCGGATCGCCGGCGTCACGGCAGTCAGTAACTCAATCTGCTGCTCAGCTGACAAGCGGTCGTGCTCACCAACCCCACCGGCGTAAACGGCTGCGGAGATCCCATTCCCGAAAGCGAATTCGGCGTTCTTGACGTTGGCATCCAGGTCCAGTTCACCGGCGCTGCGCCAAATCGTCGGGGGCACGGCGACCGCATTGCCGGTCAGGGCTGTCCGGGTATCTGCTACGTTCATGTCATCGACTCCAACTTGATTGGATGGTACTTGCAGGATTCAGTTTCGTGATCGTAATACGGATTGTATGGCACCTCGCCATATAAGCAAGCCGCCGGTTGCGCTCAGGCGATGACCTGAGCCAACTGCGTGAAGTCGTCAACGGTTACATCTGGGCGGTAGGGAGTATCCTCGTAGGGCAGCTGGTTGCGATTGACCCACGCTCCGCGCATGCCGCATGCCCTGGCGCCGACCACGTCGAAGGAATTCGTCGACACCATCATGCACTCACCGATTTCGAGACTTGCGATGGTGGCAGCTCTTCGATAGACCCCTGGATGCGGTTTGAAGGCGCCGATCAGATCGACCGAGATGATATGATCGAAGTCGTAGTGAATGCGATTGGCGGCCAGATGCTCCAGAAACCAGGCATCGCCGTTCGAGAGCGCGATCAGCTGGTAGTGTTCACGCAATCTAGGAAGGGCCTCTGCGACATCCGGGAAGGGCGAAAGTTGCTGCCAGCACTCCAGGAACTGGGTGACTTCGTCCTCCGTGGCCTCGATTCGGTTCAAGCCAAGAGTGTAGACGAAGGCTCTGCGCACCGTCTCCAGGTAGCCCCCGTGACCCAGCGCCATGATGGTATCCTGAAACTGCTCGAGACGCTGTCGGGCGCGCCACTGCTGCCAGAATTGATCCGCTGAGATGGATGATCCCTTCTGATTCAGGAAGGAGCCGACGTGAGGCGTAAGACTGCCGCCGAGGTCTAGCACAGTACCGAACAGGTCGAAGGTGAGAGCTTTGACGCCCGGGAATGATGGCACGCAGAGTCACTCCTGGTTTATAGCAGCTCGAGTCAGATTGCTGTGATGCTTGAAAGCCTGGGCTATCTTACGATGGCACGAGAGCCTGAACAAGCAGCGCAGGGAGTCATTGCAACATGTACGATGTTTGGAGCGCACGATTCGCTGATCGAGTCGCTATGGTGATGATGGTGACACGAATTTCATCGCCTCAAGCAAAGGGTCCCTGTCGCCCGGTTTCACGCCCAGCGACTCGAATTTCAGTGGCAGTTCGCATATCGCCACATGCTGTTTTAGTGGCTCGAGTAGCAGGTCGTGCGCATGCGGATCGGTGAACAATCCGCCGTGCAGGCCGACATGGGAGGATCGGGCTCCCAATTTGTGGAATACGGCCTGGATGAGATCCGCAAGCTCATCGACGGCTTTCTCAACCAACTCCAAGGCCACACCGTCTCCAGTTGCGGCCGCTCTCAGCACGCCGCTCGCCAGCGTCGCGACTTTTTCCCGCACATCGTCCTTCTCTTGGGCAGCCGGATAAAGGTGGGGGATGATCTGTTGCAGATTTGTCAATCTGAAACACTGCCCAACCAGTTCGTACAGGGCAGTTGGCTGCTGCCGCCGGCCATCTTCGATTCGCACGGCGGCATCGATGGCGCCGATGCCGAGCCCGTAACCACCCACCTCTGAGGCAAGGCGGTAGCCGTACCCGCCCGCGCGTGCCTCAACATAGTCCGTTGTGGACGATTCCTTGCGGCGGCCGATGCAGATTGACCCGGTGCCGGCAATAAGGGCGATGCCGTCGTTGCCGAGAGCCCACAACAGCAAGCCGCCATCACTGGTAATCGAGCGCACGTTGTCGATGTGGAAACCTTCCTCTACCAGAACATCTCTTATCGCTTCCTGGCTCTCCACTGTCCCCGCGCCGGCAAAACCACCGACGACGAGTGTGTCAGACGGGTTCATCAAGTGGCAACGAGAGATGATGTCTCGAACCAGCGTGCGTATTCCAGATGAGCCGACTTGTCGGAAGTTGCCAGGTCCGAAGGTCTCCGTTCGCAGCGAATCCGCGGCGAGGTCGGTATTCGAGCCGAAGGCGACCCGAGTTTTGGAGCCGCCGGCGTCTATTCCAAGAATGTTCACGAGGTCGCTCCGTCCCAGACCTTCGCCGCCGTCTCGACGACCATGCGAAGTTTGGCCTGTTGCTCTTGAGGAGTCAGACAATTGCCGACGACAGAGCTGGCGAAACCGCACTGTGGGCTCAATGCTAACTGGTCCAACGGAAAAAATCGGCCGGCCGTGTGGATGCGCTCTATCAGGACAGCAGGGTCTTCGAGGTGGCCGGATTTGGTCGTGACCAGGCCCAGGACCACGGTCTTGTCTTCTGGGACATGCCGCAGCGGCTCGAACGAACCAGAGCGTGCATCGTCGTACTCGAGCAAAAGCTGTTGGGCCTTGGTTTCGCGGAAGATGCGTTGCCCGATGTCGTCGTAACCGCCCTCGACCAACCAGCGGCTCTGCTGGTTACCGCGGCACAGATGGATGCCGAATGTGGCCTGGGAAACAAAGTCACCGATGACGGCGTTGTCGAGCTCGATGCCGGCCGATAACCAGCGATCCAGGGTCCAGCCGCGCGATTCATAGAAGGCTCTGGTTCCTGGATCTATCAGCAGCGGATAATGCGGTGCATCGAGCTGGATACAGGTAGCGCCGAGCCGGAGGAGCTCAGCCACTTCGTCCTTGAGAATATCGGCGACATCAGCGAGGAAGCTATCGAGGGTCGGGTAGACATGACCGGATTTTTCCGGCGACCAGAAGTTCGCCCACAGGCTGGGACTGGGCAGACTGAGTTTGGGTATGGTTTGCGTGTGGGCTCGAAGGTAGGTGAATTCTTCGGTGCACAGGTAACGTTTGCGTTTCAGCTTGTCGACGACGCCGAGAGCTGCGGGTCGAGGTACGGACTCGCTGCCTACTCCTTCGCTGTGCCATTCTCCCCATAAGAAGGCGCCAAGGGCAAACTCGCCGAAGCCGTCGACGGCCTCTGGAAGTTGTGACTGGAAAGAGAGGCGTCTCATTTCGCCGTCGGTGATTACGGTAAGGCCAGCTTCCTCCTGCAAGGCGATGGCCTCGTCGACGGCGCGGTTTTCGATCTGTTTGAATTCTGGGTTAGAAATGCGGTTTGCAGCGAAGTCATTGCGGGCCTTGAGCAACCAGGGGGGGCGGAGGAGGCTGCCAACTACGGTGGCGGTGGCGCTGATAGGGTGACCGGGCATTGGTGGTGACACTAAGCGCCACACCGAGAAACGCCTGAAGGCTGGCGTTTCTCTAAACGGCGATAAGTCCCGATGGGAGGCTGATTGGGCGATAATGGTAATCTGAGCGCCACACCGAGAAACGCCTGTGACGCGGCGAATCTTGCCAAAGCGGTCATGACATCACTCTGGAGCAAATAGATTCAGGCTGAACCGGTGCTCGGCGTCGAACCACTGGCGTTCGAGGTGAAACGAGGATCGGGCAATCAGCTCTTCGATCTCTTGCTGGCTGTACTTGTAGGAGTTCTCGGTGTGAATGGTCTCGCCCTCGGCGAATTCGATCTTTAGTTCCAACGCATCGACGGCAACGGTGTGCGAGGAATTTGCGACGAGGTGCATTTCCACCCTGCCGAGGTCTTCATCGTAGAGGGCGAGGTGGCGGAAGCGGTCGAGGTCGAAGTGACCGCCGAGTTGGGCATTGACGCGTTTGAGAATGTTCTTATTAAAGCGTGCGGTAATGCCGCGACTGTCGTCGTAAGCGGCCTCGAGCACGGCGCGGTCCTTGCGCAGGTCGATGCCGACGAGAAAACGGTCATGCTCCTGCATGGTGTCCTGGACGCGTTGGAAAAAGGCGGCAGCATCCGGGCGCTCGAAGTTTCCGATGTTGGAGCCGAGCCAGAGGATGAGTCGTGGTTGGCCGGTGCTCTGCTTGAGGTACTCCAGGCCGTCGGTGTATTCGCCGGCGACGGCGAGAATTTCGAGCCCATCGAACTCTTCGACTAGAGACTTCGCGCTCTCTTCGAGAGCAAATCTCGATATGTCGATGGGGATGAAGCGCAACGGGCCATGCTGGGCGATCAACGCCTGCATGAGTAAACGCGTTTTCGATGCACTGCCGCTGCCGAGTTCGATCAGGTCTACCTGGTTTTCGAACAGCGAGGCAATTTCGGCGGCATTCTCAATCAGGATCGCGTGCTCCGTGCGGGTGACGTAGTACTCGGGAAGCCCGCAGATCTCTTCGAACAGGGCAGAGCCTTCCTCGTCGTAGAAATACCGACACGACAGGTGCTTTGGCGTCGACATCAGGCCGTCTTTGACATCCTCCGCGAAATCCGTGTCCTGCTCTCGATGCGCTGAGGCAATCAGGGTGATGGCGGCTGCCAGGTTGGTAGGCTGTATGGCGAACTGAGTGATGATGGTCCTTTCTATTCGACCGGTTTGAGCCGCAGTCCTCTGGGCACAAACAGGCGTTCGGACAGTTCGAACAGACCCTGCACGATCAGCGCCAGGAGCGCGGCCGGGACGGCGCCTTCAAGAATCAGCGCGGTGTCATCCAGCCGTATTCCGGTCATGATCGGCTGGCCGTAACCGCCGGCCCCGATGAAGGCGGCGAGGGTGGCAAAGCCCACGGTGAGGACGGCGGAGGTCTTGATCCCGGCGAGGATAGACTGGGACGCCATCGGCATCTCTACCCGGCGCAGGCGCACGCGCGATGGCAGGCCAAGGGCTTCGGCCGATTCTCGGATCTCCAACGGTATGCTGTGCAGTCCGGTGTAGGTGTTGCGGACGATCGGCAGCAGGCTGTAGAGGAAGAGTGCGGCAATCGCGGGCGGTGTGCCCAGACCGAGTGCGGGAATCATGAACACCAGCAGGGCCAGGGCCGGAATCGTCTGCACGATACCTGTGGCTCCGAGTATGACCTGGCCAAGTCGCGGCAGCCGGGCGGAAAGCACACCTAACGGTACGGCAATCAAGATGGCTGCGCATAACGAGATCAACACCAGCGTGGCATGTTCGCGAGTGCGCAAACTGAGGCGGTCGATGAAGGTGACGTTCTCGAAATAGGTCTCAATCTGCAGGTGCGTGGCGAGAAAATCGACGGCGATCTGCGCTTCGGCCACACCATCCAGCTTGGCGCGGGCGTTGAGGCCCGCCATGGTTTTGTCATCGATGAGCTTTTCGAGCTGGAGTATGGCTTTGACGACGGCGGGTTGTCGCGCATCGAGGTCGATCCGGTAGAGAAGAACGGCGTTGTAGACGGGAAAGTGAGCCAGATCGTCTTCGAGCACCCGCAAGCCGTAGTACTCGATCTCCGCATCGGTAGAGTACAGATCCATTGCGTGAATGGCGCCCGATTCGAGGCCGCGGTAGGCGAGATCGTGTTGCAGGCCGCGCACATCGGTCTGGGTCAGCCGGTAGCGGTCACGCAGACTGGGCCAGCCGTCGCCGCGGTCCATGAACTCGTTGCTGAATCCGAGCACGAGCTCAGGGTGTGCAGTCAGATCCGAGATGGTGCGGATGCCCAGCTCGTCTGCCACCTGCTCCCGCATGCCGATCGCATAGGTGTTGTTGAAGCCAAGCGGCGCGCTCATGCGCAGGCCGTGCTCGGCGACAGCCGCTCTGATCGCTGTCTCTCCCTCGACATTCTGACCAGCGAGAATCTCTTGACTGATGGTGCCGGTGTATTCCGGATATACATCGAGATCGCCACGCAGCAGGGCATTCCACAGCACGCGGGTGCCGCCGAGTTCGCGCTTGTGTTCGGTGACGGCACCGGCGTCAGCACCCAGGCGGGTGACAAGTTCGCCCAAGATGACGTTCTCAGTGAAGGCTTTCGAGCCAACTCTCACCGGTCGCACATCCGTGCCCGCTGGCGCGTCGGCGTCGCCTCCTGCGACGGACGGGAATACCCAGAGCACGCAGAGAGTGGCGGCAAGCGGAGTGATCACGATTCGCCTCCCCCGAGTACCTGAATGGCGGTGCGCTGGGCGTTGATGAATCGGGTCACAAAGGGATCACCAGGGTTGTCGACGAGATCGCGCAGGGACCCACGCTGGACGATGGCGCCCTCGCGCATGAGGACGATGAGGTTCCCGAAGAAACCGGCCTCGCCGATGTCGTGGGTGACCATGACCACGGTCTTGTTGACGGCGCGGAAGATCTCGCGCAGTTCGTGCTGCAGCTCCGAGCGCACGATCGGGTCGAGTGCTCCCAGCGGTTCATCCAACAGCAGGATGTGGGGGTCCAACATCAACGCCCGCATTAGGCTGACGCGTTGGCGCTGACCGCCTGAAAGCTGGACTGGAAAGCGATCGAGGCCTTCCGGGGGAAAATGCGTGAGGTCGATGAGCTCGAAGAGCCGTTGTTCGACCTGCTCTTCCCTCCTCCCCAGATGCCGGGCCAGCAGGGCGATATTGTCGCGCGCACTTAGGTGCGGGAACAGACCGCCGTCCTGGATGACGTAACCCATGCGGTGACGCAGCGACAGGGCCCCTTGCTGTGTGAACTGTGTATTCTCGAACCGGACCGACCCGGAATCGGGCTCGATCAGGTAGATCATCAATCGCAACAGGGTGGACTTGCCGCAGCCACTTGGACCGATCAGAACGGTGGTTGAGCCCTCGTCAATGGTCAGGTCGGTTGGTGTCAGGGCGACGGTGTCGCCGAAGGATTTGGATACACCGGAGAGTTCAAGCAAAGGGCAACAGGCTCATCTTCAGCGAGGATCGGGCTGGGATGGTTCGCCGATCACCCGGCCGCTACCGTGTTCGACAACACATCCACCTGGAGCAGGTCAATCCGCTTCCGGGACGAACGAATCCAACCATTGTCGCGGAAACTGCCCATGACCTTGCTGACCATTTCGCGACTGGATCCCACCAGGCGAGCGAGATCGTCGTGAGTGACGGTGAGGCCGACCGAGCGCGTGCCGTCGGCGTTCGCCTCCCCAAATTCGTCCGACAGGTTCAGCAGCAGGGTTGCCAGGCGGACCTTGACCGACTTGGTCATGATTTCGGCAAGGCGCTGTTGCAGCCGCGCGATGCGGCGCCAGGAGAATTTGGTGAGGCGGTAGCCCATCTCCGGGTACTTGTGCAGCAGCGCCTCCATCTGTTGTTGGGTCATGCGGCAGAGGACGGTCGGCTTGAGGGCCACGACGTTCTGGCTGTAGTCCAGATCTTGCTGCTCGCCTATGGCCCCGAAGAGATCTCCGGCGCTCAACAGCATCACGGTGGCGTCCTTGCCTTCGGCGTCGCCGTAAGTCAAGGTCAACAGACCCTCCTTGATCATCCAGATGGCGTTGGCGTGCTCGGAGTCGTAGACGATTCGCTCCTGCGGCTCCAGCTTGAACATGACGGTAATAGCCGCCAGGTGTTTCATCTCTTTCATGCTGACGCCGGCGAACAACGGGCAATGATGCAGATGCCACATCTTCTCGTCGGTTACGCTCATGTTCATGGCTGTGTTTCCACGCTCAGTCCATGGGTTTGAGATCACCCAGCACGGTGGGAATCAGTTCCGAGACTGTGGGATGTATGTGCACCGCTCGCTGTATCACTGTGTAAGGGGCCCTGGCGTACATGATGTCCAGTAGTTGATGGACGACCTCGTCGCCGCTTATGCCGAGGATGGCGGCGCCCAGAATCTGACCATCCTCTGCATCGACGTGAATCTTGATGAAGCCGTCGGTCTCACCGCGCTCCTTGGCGCGTCCCACATCCGCCATGTCACGCCGGCCGACGAGGACTTTGCGCCCCGAGTTTCGCACCTGGGTCTCGGTCATGCCGACGCGTCCCAACGGGGGGTCGATGAACAAGCCGTAACAGGGGATGCGGTCGCTGACCCGTCGTGGGTCGTCATCGAAAAGATTGGCGGCGACGATTTCGAACTCATTGTACGAGGTATGGGTGAAGGCGGCCAGCCCGTTGCAGTCGCCGATAGCCCAGATACCGGGCACGTTAGTACGCAGTTGGTCATCCACGGTGATGAAGCCGTGCTCATCAAGCTGGAGCCCGGCTGCCTCGGCTCCCAGATCGTCCGTGTTGGGACGCCGGCCGACGGCCATCAGCAGGTGTGACCCTGAGACCGTCTCCGGTCCGGACGGGGTGGTCAAGTCGACGGCCAGGCCATCCTCAGTCTTGCTGATCGAGTCAGCGGAAGAGCCGCAGTATATGGCAATGCCTTCCTTCTCGAGGATGTCGCGGATGGCGATGGAAATGTCTTCGTCTTCCCGGGCCAATAGCATCGGGCCCCGTTCGATGACGGAAACCTGGCTGCCGAAGCGGCGGTACATCTGCGCGAATTCGAGCGCGATGTAGCTGCCGCCGATGATGACCAGATGCTCTGGCAGAAAGTCGACGTCCATGATGGTGGAGTTGGTGAAATAGTCAACCTGATCCACCCCGGGGATCGGTGGTACGACGGCGCGGGCGCCGACGTTTAGGAAGATCTTGTCGGCCTGGAGCAGCTCATCACCGACCCGCACCAGGTTTGGCCCCTCGAAGCGTCCATGGCCCTCGAAAACGGTGCCGTTGTCGAGGCCGTGCATCCAGCCACTGAGACCGGAGTTGGAGCGGGCGACGATGGCATCCTTGCGCGCCTTCACCTGCTCCATGTCGACGCGCACGGGGGCATCGAGGACGACGCCGAAATCGGCTGCCCGTCGTGCCATGTGGGCGGCGCGGGCGCTGGCGACGAGGGTCTTGGTCGGGACGCAACCGACGTTGACGCAGGTGCCGCCGAATAGCTTGCGCTCAATGACGGCTACCTTGAGCCCTTCGTCGTCGAAGCGGTCAGCCAGTGACGGGCCGGCTTGTCCGGTACCTATGACGATGGCGTCGTAGCTGCTGGTAGGTGATTCAGACATCGGTGCCGCTGATAGGGGTGCCGCTGATAGGTTGATCAGGCATTAGTGTTGGCTCTCAGCGGCACACCGAGAAACGCCTGCGCGTTTCTCTAAGGGATATCCAAACACGGCTGACTCTACGTGGTGCTCGTGAACTTTGACTGGGTGATGCATGATCATTTTCCCCGGTAACGAGGGACCGGACCTGGTCCTGTAAGGTGTTGGAACAGTGACCTTTGCGTAAAGGTTACCGTTAGTATATCGCAGGGCCTGGGGTGACGCAATATGCGATAGATTCAGCCAGATGAGGAGGTGGGCGGGTGTATTTTCCGCAGCTGCAGCATGCGGATGATCCACCATACGGCGACGGCGGTGAGCAGGTGTTTGAGGGTGTGGCCGCTGACAAGATGACCGAGGTGGTATATGGCAGCATCGCAGATTTCGACGAGACGGGTGAGCATATAGAGGGCGGTGACGGTGATGAGCATGCGGCCGCGGGTATAGGATGAGGGCAGCAACAGCACCATCAGCAGCACGAACAACGTCGGATACCCCTGGACAAGGATATAAAAGCGCAGGTCGCCGGCACCGGCGAGTTCGGTGGCGCGCCAGTAAAGGACGCTGAGGATGCCAGAGGCCACCAGGGGGATCAGAGACACGAGTCCGGTGCGGCGGTCGATGCGCTCGGTGATGGCGGCGCCAAGATAGGCCATGAAGGCGACGCTCATCGGCAGACGATCCCAGAACAAGCGGGGTGTGTCAGGAGCCAGGTGGTAGTAGGAAGAGCCCAGGCCCGTTAACGACAGAGCGAGGAACAGAAGGATGTAAGGGATCGACTCCGAGTTTGTCGCGAACGAGGTCGAGTCCGCTCGCCGAACCAGTCGGCCGATGACGAGCAAACCATAGATGCCGACAAGCGCCAACGGCAGGTTAGAAACCACGTTAAGCGCATGCGGCAGGCTAGCGAGCACGCGCTGGTCGGCGAAATCGTGATAGGCCGAATCCTGTGGAATCGGCTCTCTGAAAAGGATAAGAGAGAGAAAGGCGACGGTGAGGACGGCGAGCAGTCGTAGCCGGTTTTCGCGCGTGCGCAAGAAAGGAAGGGTAGCCATCGGTTGGCCAGATTGCTCGGTGCGCTCTGGGCTGAGCGCTGCCGGACTACAGTTTGATGAGCGCGGCGAGTAACCCTGTCATCCCGATCATCGCCATAATCATCCAGCGGAACTGGGAATCCAGACGGAGAGACAAGGCCTCGAATCGCGCGTTGGTAGTCGCTGCTGCCTCGTCAAAACGAGCGTTCATCGAAGCACCCATGTCGTCAATGCGAGCGTTGGCAGCAGCACTGCTATTGTCGATGCGTGTGTGCAAACCGCGGATCTCATTGCGGATGTCCTGAAGATCTGTCCGAAGGGTCAGGGCCCAGTACATTTCTTCTGGCTACTGGTGTGGGGTTTGTTCGGTGGATTCGGCCATTTTTGCTGATCCCTCCCAATATACCGCGTGTCTCGTGCAGTTCCAAGTTGCCGAGTCACAGAGGGCAAAAGCCGTACCGCTCAGTCACACACAGGAAGCCATGGTCATTCTGGGGCGTTTGTGAGGTTGGGTACACACCGGTGGTTCAAGTACCTGACAACTCGGCAGTTCTAAACCTCAGAAGGGGCAGGTTCAGTCACCGCCGGGACGGCGCAGACGTCGGTGTCGCACTCAACGCGACCGAAGCGGTGGCGGTTGCGGGCTATGATGCCGTAGCCGAGACGAGCCAGCTGGGTAAACGGCGGAATGCGATACAGCCACGCAATCAAACTGTAGGGCGGGATGTGGCGGTAGATCTGGTAGATGGCATCAGCACCTACGTGCACGGCCTCACCGTCGATCAGACGAAGACCGGTGTTGAAATCGGACTCTGTTAGTACCGGAAACCGTGCGTCGATCCCCTCGGTCTGGCGCGGGGCGTACTCGAACTGCTGGCGCCGGTCGAGCTTGCGGATACGGCGCACACTCCACTGACAGAAACGGCACTCGCCGTCGTAGATGATCACGGGATCGGGCATGTCCTGAACATAAGGATTTTGCATGCCCGGGGCATGTAGTCGTGCACACACTCGTGTATCCAACAGGTAACGAAGGGGGCAAGGTCTGATGGCCGGTGAGCCTCTCGCTCATGCCAGTTTTCTCGACCGGATCGAGGGCACTGTAGTACGCGGGCACACCATTTGCCCCGAGTTACCTCTGCAAGAGGCCACCTCCACGTCCATGGTTTGTTACACATATCGGAACCGTGGACGATTCCAGCCACCGGTGAGAGTTCTTTGAGTACACCCGATCAACATGACGGCAATGACCTGTTCGCGGATACCGGCTTCGCCCTGACGCGCTCGTTCCTGTGGATCCTGCTGGGTGCCTTCATAGTATTCGCCGGGTCCGCCGCGATCCTGGCCTGGCTTTTCCATATGGACATAAGCGTCAAAGGCGAAGGGGTGTTGGCGCCCGCCGTACGCCACAAGGTCAAGTCGGTGGTGGCCGGCATCGTCAGCGAGGTCCATGTACCCTCTGGCGCCCTGGTGCGCGCCGGCGATCGATTGGTATCGCTGGATGACCGGGAGTGGAAAAGCCAGCTGGAAAGGGTTGACGACGAGATTGCAATCATGAACAGCCGGCTGTACCGTCTGCGCGCTCGACTGCACAGTGATCGCCGCATTGCCAGTGAAGAACTGACGGTGGCGCAAATCGAGGTCAAGCGGGCGGCTCTCGAAGTGAGGAGAGTGCGCCTGGAGCATTCGGCAGCCGACGAAGTATCCGGCAACCTACTTGGGTGGCGCCGCAACCCTGTCGACGATCTGATTCCCGTGCAGCGGGTGCAGGGAGTGCTCGAGCACAAAGTGGCACTCTGGAAACTGGCTGCAACGCGCCAGTCGGCACATGAGGGTCGCGAACGCGAGCCGGAGGAACTGGGTAGGGAGCTGGAGAAATGGGAAGAGGAGCGGCAGCGTCTCATGCGCAAGATCGAGCAGACTCTTCTGCTCTCGCCACTGGACGGCGTGGTGCTGACGGCAAAACTGGAAGAGCGTCAGGGCGATCGGGTCGAAGCGGGGGAAACCGTCGTGGAGGTGGCCGAGGCTAAGTCCTGGGTCGTTGAGACGGACATCGCTGAGACCGATATCCCGCGGGTACGACTCGGTCAGAGCGCACGGATCGAGGTAAGTGGTTTTCCGCACATGGAATACGAGATACTGCACGGACAGGTCGCCCGCATCGGCGTACAACCGACGCCGGCGGGCTATCCTGTTCGAGTTGCGCTGCGCCAGACGACCATCAATGATTTCGACCGGTCGCATGAATTCTTCGCGGGCATGACTGCGACGGTGCGCATCATCGTCGATCGCGGGCGCATTCTCGAATTGCTGTGGCGGGCGGCGTCGCGAGGGCTGGGGAGGGTCGACACTGAGGCCATACGCTTTCGAGTCAAAAGCGCATGAAGTCGGTGTGTAAAATTCTCGCGCTGCTGCGACCCTATTGGATGCAGCTGTTACAGGCCTTGCTGGCGGCCATTCTGATCGCGGTGATAAGTCTGCCCGGCCCCTACCTGACGAAGGTGTTGATCGACGATGTCTACCCGCACCAGGACTTCGGGTTGCTGTACTGCCTGCTGATTCTCGGAGCCGCCGTCTCTCTGGTGCTGGGTGTGACCAATACGGCGACCGGGCTGTTTCAGCAGCGTATCGGCATCGGCTTGAGTTTTGACTTTCAGTCCCGTCTGTATCGCCATCTGCAGAGCCTCGACTTCCGTTTTTACGACGAGAGTGAAACCGGAGAGATTATGGCGCGCTTCCAGGACATGCAGAGCTCGGTGTCGGGCACCGTGGCGCTGATCTCAAGTGTGATCATCAACCTGCTGCAGCTGGCCGTTTTTCCCGCCGTGCTCATCTATATCAACTGGAGGCTGGCGCTGATCAGCATCGCGGTACTGCCTTTCGATTCGCTGCTGGTAGCCGTCTCGGGGCGCTATCAGCGCCGGTATGCCAGGCATATCGCGGAGGGCAGCGCCGAGCTGTCGGCCAAGACCATAGAGTCCCTGGCGGGTATGAGGACGGTTCAAGCGCTCTCCCTCGAAGAAAGCTTCTACCTCAATCTGCGGGAGCGCTTCGCCTCGGTAGCCAGGTTGCGGGTGCGCATCAGCTGCATAGGCTCGGCAATCGGCTTTGCGGGGGTCGTGATCAAGGCAGTGGGAACCGCGGCGTACGGATGGTACGGCTGGACTCAGGTGCTGCATGGTCATCTCTCGCTGGGTACGCTGATGGCGTTCTCCGCCTACGTCGGCTATTTGTACGGGCCTTTGCAGGCCCTGATTGGGTTGTGGCCACGTCTGCAGGTCACCCTGGTGCATGCCGATCGCTTCTTCGAGATCTACGAACGCCTCCCCGCCATTCGCAATGACCGTTCGTTGCCGGCGCTTGGCCGGATCGAGGGGCACGTATGCTTCCACGATGTCAGTTTCAGCTACGGTACGGAGCGCGTACTGGATCGAATCAACCTGACCATCCCGGCCGGTGCCATGGTAGCCCTCGTCGGTCGAAGTGGCGCCGGCAAGAGCACGCTGGTCAAGCTGATTCCGCGCTTCTATGACCCGGACGCCGGCGTGGTATCGATCGATGGCGCCGACATACGGGCACAGCAACTGCACACCGTGCGACGGCAGATCGGATTCGCCATGCAGGGCACGCAGCTGTTTCAGGGCACAATTAGAGACAACCTCTTGTTCGGGAGAGATGTCACCGAAGCCAACATGGTGGAGGCAACCCGCGTGGCCTGCATCCATGACCAGATCTGCGCGCTGCCCGACCGCTACGACACGCTGGTGGGCGAAGGCGGCGCCGGCCTGTCGGACGGCCAGAGGCAACGTCTGGCTCTGGCTCGGGTATTCCTATTCGACCATCCCATCCTCATCCTGGACGAGCCGACTTCCGCGCTTGATGTGGAGTCGCAAGCGCGAATTCTGCAAGCCCTGCAACGGGTACGCCGTGAGCGCACGACGATCATGGTCGCCCACCGCAAGGCACTGACGGAGATCGCCGACTACATAGTGACCATGGAGGAGGGCAAGATCGCCGAGGTCAGGGTCAGGGCATGACGTTCGTGAAAGCCAAACTCAACCCCGACAACGCCGAAGCGTTCGCGCAGTTTCTGAACTGGATGCGCGATGAGCACTGGTCGTTGAGTTCGCAGGGATACCGGACGAAACCAGCTCAGGCCGAAACCGTTACGGCCCGCGCTCTGGTGCGGGAGGAACGCCGCCCCAATCGAGTCGGCACTTTCATTCTCAAGTGCGATGGTGCCGTCATCGCCTCGGTGCAGGTTGACGAGAAACAAGATGATGGCCGGGTCGCCATCATGTCGGCGGCTGAAACCGCACCCCTCTTTCAGCGACGTGGGACCTTCTGGCGCCAACTTGCCCTTCCCGTTATTCGGGTATTGTGCAGTGGTTCATTCGATCGCATTGAGGCCGTCACCTGGGTGTTCAACCGCAAGGGTATTCCAGTCTAAAACGCTTTGGTTTTCGGGCTCTGCCGGACAGTTCGTTCTTGATGGAGAATTACCTGCCGTTGATCGCCCGGCATCCCGATCTGGGTTTCTACTTCGCGGAAACCGACTTGCTCCGGGGCCTGACGACGAAGCGCAGCTATGGTTATGACGACGTCTCATGGGGCGGCATAAGCACGTTTGTGTATGAGTGGTCTGGTCCTAAAGGGTTGTTGCGAGTGCTCGTGGATTGGCGACGGCGCAGGATCGCGGCCATTGAGGGCGATCATCGTCGGGCCGCGTGATGAGCACGACTCATGGTGTCATGGGCAAAGATCACAAGATTCCATTCGATCGACTCGACGGGAAAGGGGTCAAGGTCGCTGTCGTTGACAGCGGCATCGACGCGCTGGCTCAGCAATCGGCGGGATTCGTGCGCGGTGTCGATCTGTCCTTGAGCCCCGGCGGCGGGGTGCGAGTTGGAGTCGCCGTCACCGATCGCGCTGGCCATGGCACGGCCTGCGCCGGCATCATCCGCAGAATTGCTCCGGCCGTCGAGTTGTACTCGGTGCGGATTCTAGACGAGTCCATGCGAGCGGATGGTAGGCTCCTGGTGGCGGCCATTGCCTGGGCGATCGAGGAGGGCATGGACGTCGTCAACCTCAGTCTGGGCACCGAAGATGCCTCGCTTCGCCGGGACCTTCTCGACATCTGCCAGCGTGCCATGCAGGCCAATGTCATCGTGGTGGCGGCCATGGCAAACAGATCGACCGCCAGCTATCCCGCCTGCCTCGAACCGGTCATCAGTGTCGGTTCGCGGGACCTGCCAGGGAAATTCGATTACATCCATCGGCATGGCGAAGTGCCGGAGTGTCTGGCTAATGGCGGTCGTCAACGGTTGCGCTGGGCTGGCGGCAAAGAGGTCTGGATGGGAGGCAACAGTTTCGCCGCACCGAAAGTAAGTGCATTCGTGGCTCTGATTCGGGAGCATTTCCCCGGGCACTCCCTTCAAGGCGTGCGCGTCCTGCTGGGCCAAAACAGCAAGGGAAGCGCGTCCGAGAGTTCACACGCCGATCTGGAAAATCCATCAGGGCGGCCGGGTCGCAACTACGAGTGGCTCAGCAGAGCCATACTGTATCCCTTCACCAAAGAGATGCACGCCCTCGTCCGCTTCAGCGATCTGCTTGAATTCGAGGTCGTCGGTATCGTCGACCTGCCGCTGCGAGGCAACGTCGGCAAGGACGCGGGGGAGGCTTTCGGGGTCAACCGGTCTGGTATCCACATCGTCAGCCACATCGACCGCGTCATGGAGAAGGCTGACACGCTGATCCTTGGATATACGGGGGAACTGGGCCGGCTCCGCGGGGATGATATCCTCGCCCGGTGGCTCTCAAGGGCACTGGAGAGGCAACTCAATGTCTTCAGCTTTCAGACGCTGTCCGCACCGCGATACCAACCTTACCTGCGAGCAGCCAGGGAGCAGGGTCTGACGTTCATGGCGCCGGAGGTACCCGCGGAGGGAGAGCTGCTACCCCCCGTGCAGACTGAGCCAGTCGATGTGCCCGTGCTAGCCGTGTTCGGGACGAGTTCTTCTCAAGGCAAGCTCACACTACAGCTCGCCTTGCGCCGCATCCTGGCTGAAAGGGGTTACTGCATCGGCCAGATTGGAACGGAACCGCATGCCGAATTGCTCGGCATGGACTACGCGTTTCCGATCGGACACGCATCAACCGTAAAGCTCCCGCTCGACTCATATCCCGAGTACCTCGACGGCAAAATGCGCGAGCTGTGCAAGCGCAAACGGCCAGATCTGATCATAGCCGGGAGCCAGTCCGGTACCATCCCCTTCGACCTGCACGACCCCCAAACCTTCGCCCTGCCGTCGTTGAGTTTCATGCTGGGCATCAAGCCGGACGCCTGTGTCCTCGTCGTCAACGCGATTGATGCCGAATCCTACATCCGGGATACCATTGAAGCGATCGGAGCCATCGGTAAGTGTCCGGTGTTGGCTCTGGCATTGAGCGACCAGTCCAGGATCGCCGGCGCTTCGCCGGCGGTTGAACACCGTATAGGTGACACGGACATGTCACGAACCCTACAGCGTCTGGAGGACCATTTTTCCATCGCAGCAATATCGATAGCCTCCGAGTCCGGGATTCGCCGGCTCACAGAGCGCATCGTACACCAATTTTCCGGGCGCGCCCGGAAAACTGGTCATTCACAATCGGAGGAA
Source organism: Candidatus Latescibacterota bacterium (assembly GCA_965248265.1). GTDB lineage: Bacteria > Latescibacterota > UBA2968 > UBA8231 > UBA8231 > CBDFJF01. The sequence goes on along the minus strand of CBDFJF010000001.1, from coordinate 2,065,312 downwards.
GCGAGATGGGACAAAAAGAGAGCGTGAGCGAACGTGTGAAAGGCTGTGTAATCAAGGCCCTCGAACTCCAGCTTTCAGCCGATGAGATAGCAGACGACGAGGCTCTGTTCGAGGGTGGGCTGGGTCTGAATTCGATAGCCACCCTTCAGGTCATTGCCGCAGTGGAGGCGGAGTTCGGGATCGAAGTGCCGGATGAAGATCTGACACCTGAGTTGATTGAGTCCGTGCGAACGCTTGCGAACTACGTTGTCAGCGTCAGTTCGAGCTCGATCTCGTCATTGAGCGGTATGCCGTCGTAACCGATGAGGGGCAACTCCGGTTTCAGTTTGCGGGCGGAGTCGAAGGCCCCGGGGTACACGGCCGTGATGCTGAAGCCGATCTTCTGGTAGAAGGCGAGCGCCCCGGTGTTATCGTTCGTCGTCACCGCCCACAGCCGCTTGATGCCCTTGGCAGCGACAGCCTCGCGCACTGCCTCTACCAACGCGGTGCCAATACCGAGGCCGCGCCGGAAGGAATTGAGGGTGATGATTTCGCACTCTCCCTCTTCGATACTGTGGGTCGCCAATCCTACGCGCTCGTCGTTGATGAGGGCGACGAACCCAGGCAGCTCGTCACCCTGAAAGGTGCGGCCGCGGGCGACGACGGTGGTCGCGCTCCAGTGCTGCTTCAGCATTTCCACGATCCAATCGCGGTCTTCAGAGGCGATCGGTCGCAGCACAATTGGACTGGACACCGGGTCAGCGCTCACCGGGGGGCGTCGTCCGCCGAAAACGGCCAGCTCGAGGATCTTGAGATAGCAATCGACATCCTGGAAGCCGGTCTGACGCAACCAGGCGCATTGATCCTCGACCAGAGCGAGAATGTTGGCTGCTTTATCCGGACGGTGATAGAACTCGACCGCAATTTCCTCCCGCGTACGCGTGCCGCCCCCCTTCACATGGGTTGCGTAGAAGGAATCGATGCAGTAGTCGTCGAAACGCTGGCGCACCCAGGCGTTGACCGAAGCCACATGTTCGATGTTTACGAACAGACCGTCGGGTCCGAGCAGGTCGAAGATCTCCGCGTACAGTCCGCGTTTGCGCACATCCGTCTGATGGTGAATGGAGAACCCGGAGACGACGACATCGAACGGCCCGTGCCGGGCTACTGCCTCAGACCAGGAAGGATCTCCATAGTCGAGTTCGGCGAAGGTGAGCTTCGCTGCGTGGTCTGATAGCGCCGTACGAGCGGCATCCAGCATCGGGGCTGAAAAATCCACGAGGACTCCGCGTGCCTCCGGATGGCTGTCCAGCAGCGCGGAGGTGAGGATGCCGTTGCCGCAGCCAAGGTCCAGAAAGTTCGACATCGGCTGGTCTTTGGAGGCGACGAGCCGCAGCATGATATCGATCTGCTCTTCAGCCAGGGGGATGCCCATGCGGACCTCCTCGATGTAGGTCTTGGCCAGAGTCGACGACTTCCAGGCCTCGGCGCCGGGCTTTGTCATGTGCAGTCTATGTGAGGATTGGGAAGTGGGGGATGGGGTCAGCGGTTGGAGACATAGCTTCGCGTGCGGGGCGAACCCCCGCAAGGGGAATCTCGCTGCCCGGATCGAGCGACGGTGGCTCGATCCGGAAGGTCCACTGACGCGAACTCAGCTGTCCATCAGAGCGTAGCGAAGACTTCTTTGAGCCGCTTCATGATTTCCTGGGGGTCGTCCTTGAGGAGGTAGTGTGTCGCCTTCCCCTGGATGCTGCGCTTGACGATATCGCCATCTCCGACCGAGGTGAGCATGATTATGGGCGTTTGAGCGTGGCGTGGATCGGCGCGCAGCTCGTTGAGCGTCTGCAACCCGTCTTTTTTGGGCATCTGGACGTCGAGGATGATTACGTCGATTTCCTGGTTGCTGGCGACCGCGATGCCCTCGATGCCATCCCCAGCCTTGGAGACAAGGTGTCCCAGGCGTTCGACGATCTTGCCGACCATTTCGCGAATGAAGGGTGAGTCGTCGACAATGAGGACGTTCTTCTTTGTGCGTATGACCATGGTCTAGCCTATTCCTTCACACCAGTCAGGCATTGCCTATCAGTTCTCGCACGGCGTCGAGGAGTGTCTCGTCGCGAAAGCTGCTCTTGGTTAGGTAGTAGTTGGCACCTGCTTCGAGTCCCAGCAAACGGTCTTCTTCACGGTCCTTGTAGGACACGATCATCACCGGAACCGATTTTAGCTCCGGGTCTCTCTTGATATGGCGCACCAATTCGATCCCGGTCATTCTCGGCATGTCGACGTCGCTGATGATCAGGTCGTAGGTCTTCTGGCGCACGGCGTTCCAACCGTCTACTCCATCGACGGCCACATCTACTTCATAGCCTCGGTTTTCGAGGAGCTTTCGTTCTACCTCCCGCACGGTGATGGAATCGTCCACTACGAGCACGCGCTTGTGTTCGACACCGACAGCCTCGCCGTCGACCTGGACGACCTTTCGCAGGCGATCGCCACTGATGAGCGCATCGATCGAGCGCACCAGGTCGTCAGAATCGAGCACGAGGATGGGTGCGCCCTCCTCCGTGAAGGCGGCCGAGCTCACATCCTGCACTTTGCCAAGGCGCGGGTCGAGCGGCCTGACGACGAGGTCATGCTCTCCCAGGAAAGCGTCGACGACCAAACCGTAGGTGTTGAGGCGGTCGCTGACGACGACGACGTGGAGGACGTCAGAACGTTCGTGGCCGGCGCCAATTTCAAGGATCTGCCTGGCCGACACCAGGCCGATCCGCTTGCCTTCATGACTGACATACTCCTTGCCCTCCACCAACTCGATCTGGTCATGCGGCAGCACCACGGTCCGGTCGACACGGGCGATGGGCAGTGCGTATGGTTCGTCGCCGATTTTCATCATCAGGGTACGCGTTACCGACAGCGTCAAGGGGAGCTGCATGTGGAACGAAGTGCCACTGCCGAGCTGAGTCGTCGAGTGAATGATGCCACCCACCTCCTGAACCATGCTCTGGACGACGTCCATGCCAACGCCGCGGCCGGAGATTTCCGTCACTTCCGTGGCCGTGGAGAAGCCCGGCAGGAACAGAAATTCGAGCAGCTCGGTGTCGGACAGGCTTTCGGCTGTACTCTCATCGGTCAGGCCACGTTCGATCACCTTGGCGCGGACTTTCGTCAGGTCGATGCCCTTGCCGTCGTCGGAAATGACGATGGATAGCATGCCGGCGCTGTGCCTGGCCTCCAGCCGGATCACGCCTTCCTCTGGCTTGCCCGCCGCGACGCGCTCGGCCGGAAGTTCGATCCCATGATCGAGGGAGTTGCGTACGAGATGGGTGAGGGGGGCTTCAAGCCTTTCTAGTATGTCGCGATCGACGTCGGTGTCTTCGCCGACGGTCTCGAGTCGCACCTTCTTGCCCAGCGAACGGGCCATATCGCGGACCAGTCGAAGCAGCCCCTGCCCTCCGTCGGAGAACGGCCGCATGCGGCTGTTGATAACCTCTCGGTACAAGCGGCTGCTCAGGTCGGCCGTGCGGCGCGCGAAGGTCTCGAGCGTTTCCATGCGTTCGGCCAGCATGTTGCGGCAGTCCTCGATCCTTTGTTGGGCCTCATCGAAGTCGGCGCTGGAGGTCTCACCGTTCTCTCCCTCTGCACGGCGAATGTTTTCCAGGATGTTGGCAAGGCCCGCCTGGCTGGATTTCAGTTGCAGCAGCGAGTCGGCGTACGGCCGCAGCCACAAGGTGTCGACACGTACCTCACCAGCCAGTGACATCAGACGGTCGAGGCTGTCGGAGGTGAGACGGACGACGCGATCGCGCGCCTCCTTTCCTTCAGCCGCATCGCTGGCGCTCGCCGCTGGCAGTTGTTGAAGATCGGAATCAAGAGGCGCTTCGGGCACCGGGGGCGGCGGGCCGGCCGGAGCAGCTTCCTTCGAAGTCAGCGACTGCACTCTGTCAACCTGTGCGGAGATGCCGGTTTGCTGGCTCTCCAGCCACTGCGAGAACTCATCGGTGGCCACCTTGGATAGTTGCTCCATCGCATCGACGCCGGCGAGCAACACGTCGACATGCTCGGCGGCGACATGCGCCTTGCCCTCCTGAACGGCCACGAAGTAGTCCTCCATGGCATGCGCCAATTCGACGATCGGGTCTAACTGAGCAATCCGTGCTGCACCCTTGGCGGAGTGGGCCGCACGCATCAACTCCTCGATGCCGCTGTTGTCGGAGGGGTCGCGCTCCAGCGCCAGCAAGCCATTGTTGAGCACGCCAGACAGGGATTCCATCTCCGTGCTGAACAAGTCCAGCAACCCTAGATCGTCGAAGAAATCACTCATCCCGTCTTCGGTCACAGCACTCTGCTCCGCAAACCGGCAAAGAGGGCATCATCGTCAAGCAAGGCCACGTCCTTGTCGTGCCAATGAAACAAACTACGGGTCAGCGTCGAGGTCGCCGTGCCCACGGTAACCGGCGGCTCACTGAGGTCTCGTGGTCGCAGATCGTAGAGGGACCGACATCGCGAAAGAACCAGGATTCTATCACCGCCAGCCTCTCAGAGAGCTCGTCGACGCGGGTTTCTGCGCCGTGGAGCAGCTGCCCATAGGCGGAAAACTCTTCGATGCCCAGGTCCTGCATGTGTTGGGCGACAGCCGTGCGCAGCATCGTCGCGTTCATCTCAGCCAAATCGACCCCTGTACGCTGCCGGATCAGGGGGTCGAGGACCTGGACGAGAGCATCAGCGGACGGGAGATGGTCCATCAGAAGGGTCGTGTGGCTTCGCAGTCAGTGGCAGCGGTCAGGTGAGCTTGAAGCGGGCGATTTCTGCCTGCATGTCGTGGGCGGCCTGCGAGAGTTGCTCGAGCGTTTCGTTGGTCTCGCGTAGCGAGGTCGCCGTCTGCTGCGCCCCGTCGTTGAGTTGGACCATCGATTCGCTGATTTGAACCGCTCCCTGGGACTGAGCCTCCATGCCCTGCTCAACTGTGTCGAAACGGGGGGTCAGGGCATGAACCTGTTCGATGATACCGGCCAGCTGGGTTCCCACATTGCGAATTTCGTCAGCGCCGCGCCGAACCTGCTCCGAGAATTTGTCCATGCTCATGACACCGGCGCTGACGCTGGAGCGCATTTCCTTCACGGTTTGCTCGATGTCCAGGGTGGCCACCGCGGTCTGATCGGCGAGCCGTCGAATTTCCCGCGCGACCACGGCGAAACCGACGCCGTATTCTCCGGCCTTTTCCGCTTCAATGGCCGCGTTGAGGGACAGGAGATTGGTCTGGTCCGCGACTTTGGTGATGGTCGTGACCACCGAGTTGATGCTCGAGGCCTTCTCATTGATGACGGCCAGCTTGGAGGAGATGGATTGTGTCGCTTCTTCCATCTCCTGCATCGTCGACTCCATACGGTTGAGACCCTGGCGGCCAGAATCGGCGGATCCCACTGTGTCCTCGGCCATCGATGAGACTTCACCCATGGTCGATAGAAGTTCGTGTGAAGTGGAAGAGATCTCCTTGGCTGTGGCTACTACCTGATTGGTCGCCGCTGCCTGTTGGTTGACCGTCGCCTCCAACTGCTTACCCGAAGCCGCCAGCTGAGTCACCGACGAGGTTATCTGGATACCCGATCGCTGCGTTTGTCCAATCAGGGATCCGAGGTTACCGGCCATGACGTTTATGGCATTCGAGAGCTGCCCCATCTCATCCTGGCGCTCGCCGCCTACCTGGACGGTGAGATCACCAGTGGCGATGGCCTCCGCGACATCGACTGCTTCGCGCACGGATGCGAGGATCACGGACTGGGTCACCCATACGATGACACCTATACCCAGCGCCGCCAGAATGACGTTGACGATCACCGTGAACAGGATGCTCTCGCGGATAAGCCGTTCCCGTTCTCTAGTGTCCAGTCCGACAATCGCGGAGCCAAGCAACTCGTCGTCGAAGATGATCTCTTCCTTCAGCAGCAGGTACGGCTTCCTGTCGACGAACACGGACTGCGGTAGCTGCGCCAGGGCCTCCAGGTTTTCCATCTCACTACCCTCTTCCGGTTGGCCGTGACTGATGAGTTCAGCACCGTCGGGGTCCAGGACGAAGAGGAAGGCGATGTTTTCATCACGCTCCAACAACTGCACGGTAGCTTCAGCGCCCTCGAGGCTCCCCGAGCTGATTGAGATGCTCGTGCCCAGGGTAAGGGTGGCGACGGCCTGGCGCAGCCGGTCTTCGAAAACGGCGCTGATGATGCTGGCTTCTTTGGTGGGGAAGTAGTAGACATTGAATACAGCGATACCCAGAATGAAGACCGCGAGCGGCGCGATGATTTTGAAGCGTATGGAGGCCATCTTCAACATGAGGGTCACCTGCTGGTTCGAAAGACGCTAACGAAACTCGAGCGTCATTCGGATCGTGCTGTTTGCGTTCGATTCTGCTATTTGATTACTGTGGAGATCAGTTTGATTGCGGGTTTGAGATCCAGGCCCTCGACCTTGGCCGAGCGTTGATTCACAGCCAGGCGGGGGACGTTCTTCTTCATGTACACACCGAGCGAGACGCCCTGCTCGACGAGTTGCTTCGAGCCGCCCACGGACAACAGCTTCCTGCCCCGGGTTACCTGTTGTATCGATGACAGGGCCGTCGTCGTCGAAGCGTGGACGTAGAGGACGTTGAGGCCGCCCGAGTCGACCTGCTTCAAGAGGTCTTCGACGTTCGAGAACGGCAAGGCACGGACGTTGACGGCGAGCCCGGACACCTTGTCCTTGCCCGCTACGCCGAATGCCTTTACGAGTTTGGTAGCATCCTCGACGGCATCTCGATGGACGACGGCGATCCGGATACCGTCCCCGGACCGCTTCAGCAGATTCTTGTCGTACGACATGGCTTTGAGCAGGAGCTCAGCCTGACTCGCCGGAGAGACGGACTCCTGCGCGTCAACGCCGATCGCTACACAAGCCGCCAGGACGACCCACACCAGCGCCCGCCGGTGCCACATCAGCCCAAATGACAGTCGGTCATTCATCATGGCCTCGAAACCTCCGTGAATAGGCCCGAAGGCTTGTTAGAAGTCGTTCGTGAAGCTGATCGTGAAGGCATTATTGTCCACGTCGGCGAGGGCATCGTCCTCACTTTGGACCATGTAGGCTGCGCGTCCCACGAACTGGGCGGTGATGTTGGTCTTCACGCCGATGCCGAGCTGACTACGAGTTAATGTCTGACCTTGCAGGTTTTCCTCCTCGGCCATGCTGTAGCGTAGCATCAGGGATACGCTGTTGAGGCGCTCGCGCTCGGAAGTCAAGGTGTAGATTGGTTCGAAGGTATAGCCGCTGCGGCTGATCGAGTCATTCTCACCGGCTGCAACGCCCTTGAGGTCCTCAGACGAGGAGTAGTAGTAGGACCGCAGGCTCAAGGCCTGCCAGCTCAGCGTAAGATCCGGTCCGAAGGCGCTGAACTCGCCCTCGTAACCTTCGGCCGCCCCGGCCATCGTGGCATCGCCAACCGAGCGCAACTCGCCCGAGGCAGCGCTCAAACCGACTTCAATGTCACCGGCACTGCGCAGCAGCAATCCCACGCGTCCGGTGATGGTGCGGTTGCTGTTGGTGTCGGCGCCGGTGCCCCGGACATTGTCCATCAGTCCAAACCCCGGCACGCCATTGCCGATGGCGGCGACGTAGTTGAGTCCAAGACCCTCGTTGACCTTGAGTTCGCCCTCGGCCATCACGCCGACTTCGTTGTAGTGGGCGGGAACGATCTCGGTGGCCGTCGGTGACAACAGGCTGAAATTGTTGATGGCGCTGAACCACTCACCGTTGTGAATGCCGAAGGGCCACCAGAAACGGCCTCCGGCGAAGCGCAGCGTCAGATCGCCATCGTCTGCTGTGAGCACGTCCCAGGTCATTTTGGCTTCCGTGATAACCGGATCAGACGCGTCGCCGACGAAGTGGATTTCCATAATGCCGCCCACTCCCTCGAAGGGCTCGCCGCCGACGAACAGGGCGGCGTCGTTGCGGAAACCACCTTCGTTCTTGCCCGTCAGGGCGCTGGGACCGGGGCCACTCACCAGGATATTGGGCGTGCCGTTGGCGCCGGGTCCCAGGTCATCATCCGCCTGCATGTAACTGAGACTGATGTAGCCGTGGAACCTGAAGAAACTGGCGGGATCGATGTATTGACCACTGGGCGTCTTTCGCCGCAGCGAATCCATAATGTCTCCCTTGTCGTCGGTCTCGGCGTACCCGGAAGACACCAGTGGCAGGGCCACCAACTGCAGGCAAATGAGTGATCTGGACCACTTCAACATGTCGAACGCTCCTTTTGTGACAGCAGGCTGCGCAGAAAAACCCTCAAATAGCCGCATTCAGCCAAACACAGTACGGCCAAATCGGTCTCAAATCAAGATAAAACTGTCACTTACGAAGCTGCCCGCCGATCGACAAGAGGCTCTCGCGCAGCAAGGCTACAGTCGCACTGTGCGTCTGGACCGGCCCGATTTGAGGACGGCGACGGCGACTTCCAAGGCGTTGATGCCGTCAGCGGCCGTGACCAGCGGCTGGGTGTCGCGGGCGAAGTGGCGGCACACATGTTTGAGTTGCTGCGCGAACATGTCCTCCCGGCGGTAAGTGCGAACGCGCTGTACGCCTCCTTTCAAGCTGACGACGAGGGCAGCCTGCCGCTTGGGGTCGAACCCCTTGGGGGCATTGTCGGGAATTGCAGGCTGAATCGGCAGTGCGCCTGCGGGGCCGATGATGTCATTGATACCGCTCGAACTGACGCCTTCCGGCAGGCCCCAGGACCAGTTCATGAGCAGCTGGTGGCCAGCTGCGAAGGTCACGATGGCGCTGGTCGTGTCGGCACCCACGCTGGTTGCGTCGAAACGCGCGGATGAGGCCTGCACCGACTCCGCCGGACCGAGCATCTGCAACGCGAAATCGTAGTTGTGAACACCCCCATCCATGAGAGGGCCGCCCCCTTTGTCGGCGTCCCGCATCCACACCGTGCTCTGGTGTCCGGCGGAAACCGAACGCCAGATAACGGGGCTGCCGAGTACCCCCGACTCCACGATCTTGCGCATGCAGCCCCAGAATGGATCGAAGCGTCTGACAAAGCCGATGGTGAGACGGATTCCGTGACGTTCGCAGGCTTCGGCCATGCGATGGGCGTCGCCGATTTTTAGAGCCATCGGCTTCTCGCAGAACACGTGCACGCCGGCGCGGGCCGCGGCGATGACGGGTGGTGCGTGGAGGTAGGTCGGCGTGCAGACGAGGACCGCGTCAACCTTCCCGGATTTCAACAGATCGTGGTAGTCTGTGAACACGGAGACATCATGACCGCCGAAGTCACGCGCCAGCGCGTCCGCGGCCGTCCGGTTGGGATCAGCGGTGGCGGTGAGTCGCACCGACTTGGGCAGTTGGCACAGTCGTGCTGCGTGATGCCGGGCGATGCCACCGCAGCCGATGAAACCGAGATTCAGCATGGTGCGGGGTCTCGAGTCGTTTCGTCAACCAGCAGCATGATGCAAGCGGTTGGGTCCTCGTTACGTGTCGCTGGACGGCTACAGGGGGTGCAGGTCTCCGGCGCCGTCGAAGGACATCTCGGCGAGTGGTTCAGTGACGGTGAGGTCGTCGCGCTTTTCGATCTCTGGCATGAGAGATTCAGAGACCTGAATCTCCTCCAAATGCAAGGTATCGGTGATGCGGACGACTCTGGCGTTTTCAGGGTCCACCAGGCCGACGGTTTTCAAGGCTGCATTCAACACCTCGCGATCGGTGTCGAAGTAGATGGCCATGGCCGCCGCAGACGGGTGGTTCCCGGTCATCGCGTTTATGGCGGTGGCGGAGTGATCGATTTTTTCAGTCATGCGCTTGTGCGTGTACTCGGCGATACCGATGCCGCAGGCGTTGCCGTGGGTCTCCTCCGTCAGATCACGGACGAAGATGCGGGTGATCTTCGGGAATTCTTTGTCGATCGCATGATGATCGTTGTACTTGCGGCCGACGACATTCGTATCCATGCCCGAGCCGCTGATATTCTTGCCGATGTAGTCGACGATCAACAAGTCGATGCGGTCGAAGGGGATGCTGGGTAACCAGCGTTTGGCCAGGATCAGCATTTCCTTCTCAGTTTCGAGAAAGTCTTCCGGCGATGCCGCTCGTATCAGGGCAGTGCGGTCGTACTGATTTTCGACGATGCCCAGCCCGAAGAGGATACCACACTTGTCAATCACCTGCTGGCCGACGGATCGCACGATGCGGTCGAAGCTGTAGTGAACGATGGCCCGGTGATACAGAGCGGCGCCTTTGTGCTTGCCGAGGCCGATCAGCATCATCTTGTGGAGTCCGCTCTCGATTTCCCCATTGAATGATGTATGCGGCTTGACCCGTCCCATGACGACGACGTGGTCCGCCTCGAAGGCGTACTTGTCGAAGTAGACGGGGACTCCATCCTCCGTCTCCGAGACCTTTTCCACCTCCATCGTCGCCCGGATTGGGGCCCCGATGTACTCCTCCCTGACCCCATACCCCTCGATGATGGCGCGCTGACCCTCGGCGGTGCCGCCGCCGTGACTGCCCATGGCCGGAACGATGAAGGGCTCGGTGCCAGCCGCCTTGAGCTCTTCGATCAGCGTCTTCGTTATCAGGGCGATGTTGGCCACCCCCCTGCTGCCAACACTGATGGCGACGCTGTCGCCCGGTTTCACCCGGTTATCCAGGTTCATTTTGGCGACCTCTGCCCGTACGGCCCCTTCGATGTCTTTGAGGGTTGGGCCGTCGAAATGCTGACGCACCTTCATCATTCGCGGTAAACTCATCAGTTGTTCTCCTATCGGCTCTGGCAGAAAACGAAGTCTCGGAATATAGCAGGTTCAGAGCGGCTCAGACAGCGCTCCGGAAGAGTTGCTCGATATCCTTCTGCGTGGTCTTGCGGGGGTTGACGGCGATGTTGCCGCTGTTCATGGCGGCTCGTGCGAGTTTGGGAATACCGCTGACCCGAACTCCTACGTCTCTCAAGCGAGGGGGTATTCCCAGGTCATGATTCAGTTGCCGCACCTGCTCGACGGCCAGTTCACTGGCCTCGCTGGCGGGCAGACCGTCCACGTCCTCGCCCAGGGCCTGCGCGACGGAGGCAAACTTGTCGAGGCGAGCAGACAGGTTGTACTCCATCACATGGGGCAGCAGGATGGCATTCGCCAACCCGTGATGGACACCGAACTGCGCCCCCACCGGATGGGACATGGCGTGCACGTTACCAAGCCGGGTCTGTGAGAACGCGATACCGGCCATGGCGCTGGCGATCAGCATGTCCTGGGTCGCCTCCGTCTCGTAGTCGTTGGCACAGGCGGTGCGGATACTGGCCCCGATCAACTCGATGGCGCTAATGGCGATGCCCTCCGTGATCGGCGTAGACAGCAGATTGGTATAGGACTCGATCGCGTGCGTGAGCGCGTCCATGCCGGTAGGCCCACCCACTGAAGCCGGCAGGGCAACCGACAGATCGGCGTCGAGGATGCCCACCTGTGGGACGATTTTCCAGCTGATGATCGGATCCTTGTTGTTGGTTTTCGGATTGGTCAGAACACTGAACTGGGTTACCTCGCTGGCCGTGCCGTAGGTCGTCGGCACGCAGACCAATGGGGGTAGGTCGGCGCGTACCTTGCCAGCTCCGAGGTAGCTCTCGATACGGCCGCCGTTGGTCGCCAGTATGCCGACCATTTTGGCGACATCCATCGGGCTGCCCCCACCCACGGCGATCAGTCCGTGGCAATCTTCTTTGATGTACTGACGCGCTCCGGCATGGGCATTCTTGCCAAGTGGATTGGCGCCAACACCGTCGAAGACACAATAGGGTATGCCCGTAGAGTCCAGGACCGCCGTGACTTGATCCACGACTCCGGCTTCGATCAATCCGCGATCCGTGACGATCAGCTGTTTGGCGTCCGAGTCGACGACTTCCGGCAGACGTGCAATGGATCCGGAACCGTGGATGAGACGGGCCGGCAAACGGAAATCGAATGTACTTTGGAAGGGCATAACGTCTTACGTTCGTCCTCGAATGCGGACGAGTCAAGGCGGCGCGATCTCATTCAGGTGGTGCAGACATCAACGGTTCGAGCAGTTGCCAGACTTGAGCCAACTTGTGAACGGTGGGGCCGTTCGGTGCGGCCGCTGGGTCGTGATCCAGGTGGATGTACCTGACTTCAGCAGCAGCGGCCGCTGTTCGATCATAACGGCCGTCACCGACGAACAGAGCCTCACTCGATCTCAGGTCGAGTCGCTCGAGCGCGAGGATCAACAGATCGGGTGCCGGCTTGGCAACGCCGTCCTCACGTGACAATAGTAGATCAAACCTCAGGCCGAGTTTTTCTACGATGTGGGTCATGGCGCGCCGGTGGTTGTTGGTGACCAGGCCTGTCTTCAAACCGTGTTCGCGCAGCCGGTCAATCAACTCGACGACACCGTCGTTGGGCACGGCGGCGGTAGCGGCCTCGAATTCGATCTGTTGGAGTAAGTTCTCGGCCTGATGGCGGCGATGGACGTTCAGCGCCTCGATGTGATCCATGATGGAGGCTCCCTCAGGCACCTTCAACCGACGACGCACCTCCTGCCAGTTGATGAGCGGCTGAGTCAGGGTCCCATCCATATCGAAGAGAACGGCCCTCAATGTCCCCGTCCTCATGTCAACTGAACAGTTTGGTGATTTCATCCACAAGATATCTGGGCAATGGTTGAGACGCTCCGTCCTTCACAAGTTGCAGGCCATGTGCCGGATCCATCACCTGCGCGACGCAGGCCGAGTGCACGCCGACAGCCTCGAGAGCCGACGAAATCGCGGGTGCCGAGTTCGCCGCACATCCGATCAGGAGGGCGCCCGATGATATCACGCCGAATGGGTCCAGGTTGTACTCCTGGCACAGCTGTTGCGATTCCGTCGACAGGGTCAGGGCCTCCCCATCTACGGCCAGGCCGACCCTGGAGGCCTGGGCAAGCTCGAACAATCCCGTCGCCACACCGCCCTCCGTAGGGTCATGCATGGCGTGGACGTCGCCTGCCTCCAGTGCCGCCCGGGCGTCGGCGACGACGCTGATTCCCGGATCCGTCAGATAGTCGGCGCAGCGCTGCAGCATTTCGTCATCGTAGCCACGCGCCAGAAGTTCCGTCCTCTTCTCGCGGGCGATGATGGCCGTCGCCTCGATGGCCAACCCCTTTGTCAGCAGAACGACATCACCGGGAAGCAAACCAGAGGATCGGACGATGCCGTCGCGATCAACCTCGCCAAGCATCTGCCCTATGACCAGTGGCCTGTCGATGCCATGAGTGATTTCGGTGTGGCCACCACACACCGTTACCCCCAACTCCCCGGCGGCAGCGTGTACGGATGCAAAAATCGACTCGATCAACTCAGCCGTTGCCATCTGCTCGGGCACCATGATGGTGGCCAGGAAAAACCTGGGTTGCGCCCCCATGGCCGCAATGTCGTTGGCGTTGACGTGAACGGCATACCAGCCGACGGCGTCGGTGGCGAAGGTGATGGGATCGGTCTTGGCCACCAGGCAGCGATCCCCGAAATCGATGACGGCGGCATCTTCGCCGATGCCGGGAGGTACCAGCAGCCGAGGGTCGCTGACATGGGCATAGTCACGCACCAGGCGCTCGAGCAGATCGTGCGGCAGCTTACCGGGCGGGAGTAAACGGGGGTGGCTCATCGGGATACCACGGTCACCTCACGCACAAGCATCAGCGTACTCTCCCAGTTGCGTTCCATCATTTATTCTCATAGTAGGCGCAGATGGCAGCCACGAGTGCAGGCACGCTGCTGTGAGCCGGCTCGATCGTGGTTTGCAGTCCGATTTCAGTCAGGGCTTGGCTCGTCGTCGGCCCGATGGAGGCGATGGCCTTTCCCGAAAGAAAAGTTTCCGCCTTCGCTGCGTCGCCGACCACGGTGTGGAAGTTGTGCACACTGGATGGACTGGCGAACACGAACAGGTCGATCTCGCCCTGTTCGAGCGCCGGGGGCAGTTCGACCTGGGACGGCTCCGGAGGCCGGTTCTGATAGGCGACGACGCGGATCACTTGTGCCCCGCGCTCGCGCAGTGCGTCATCCAGCAGTGTGCGGCCAATGCTGGAGGCCGGAACCAGAATGGTGGCACCATCCACTGAGATCTGCTCGAAGGCGACAACCAGACCTTCCTGTGACTGCTTCTCGGGAATCAGGTCCGGCACGATGCCCCTTGAATGCAGAGCCTCGGCTGTCGCCTGCCCGACCGATGCGACGGTGACTCCTCCCAGTGCCCTGCTGTCGATACCGGCGTGCTGCAGCCGAAGGAAGAAGTAGCCGACGCTATTGGGACTGGTGAAGACAATCCAGTCAAAGCGAGCAAGATTGTCGATGGTTTGATCGATCGAAGACCAGTCGTCGGGGGGCTGTATGTCCAGGACGGGTAACCCGGTCACGGCGGCGCCTTCTGATTCAAGCAGCAGTTGCAGCGATCCCGACTGTTCGCGGCTACGGGTGATCAGCACCCGTTTGCCAAACAAGGGCTTGGCCTCGAACCAACTGAGCTGTTCGCGCAGAGAAACAACTTCGCCGACGACGATCAAGGCCGGAGACTGGACGCTGCGAGCCTCGACTTCACCGGCGATCGTGTGCAGCGTGCCCATGACCGTGCGCTGATTCGGCCACGTGCCCCATTCGATCACCGCGGTCGGTGTGTCGGCATCGCGCCCGCCGGCAATCAGCGCCTCAGCGATATCGATGAGGCGCCGATTGCCCATGAAAATGACGAGGGTGGCATCGAGGACGGCCAGATCCTTCCAGTTGACGCTGGGCGAGTCCTTGGTGGGGTCTTCGTGTCCGGTTACCAGTACGGCCATCGCTGCGAGATTGCGGTGAGTCAACGGGATGCCGGCATAGGCCAGGACCCCGCTGGCGGCGGATACTCCGGACACCACCTCGAAGGGGATGCCGGCATCGCGCACTGCCAGGGCCTCTTCGCCGCCGCGGCCAAACACGTAGGGGTCTCCGCCCTTCAAGCGCACGACCCGCTTGCCAGCCCGTGCGTGTGTGATCAGCAAATCGAAGATCTGTTCGAGTGAACGCCTGCCGTCACCGCCCCGGTGTCCGACGCCGATCTTCTCGGCCGTGGGACTGGCGAGATCCAGCAGGCGACGGTCCAGCAGTTCGTCGTAAAGGACGACGTCCGCTTCTCCGAGGTACTGGGCCCCGCGCAGGGTGAGCAATCCCGGATCGCCGGGACCGGCGCCGACGAAGTAGACGCACCCCGGGACTGAGTGTGGCAGGGAGTTCGAGTTCATGAGGGCAACAGAGACTGGGCACCCTGATCAATCAACCTAGAGGCCAACCGAGTGCCAGTAGCCTCGCCCTCGTCCGGTGAGCCGACCACCGAGCCCCGGATCAGCTGCGCGCCGTCGGCAGAGCCGACCAGGCCATCGAGGTGGAGTTCACCACCCACGACACGGCCCCAGGCCGCGATCGGAGCCCGGCATCCGCCCCCGAGTGCCTGCAGAAAGCTGCGCTCCGCGGTGACGCTCGCCAGCGTCGGAGCATGGTTGAGCGGCTCGACATAGGCGACGAGTTGGCTGTCGTCACGCATCTCCAGCCCAATGGCAGCCTGCCCTGGAGCGGGCAGCATCTGACTGGTGTCGAAATACGAGCTGATTTCCCCTTCGAGTCCAAGACGATGAAGTCCGGCCGCCGCCAGTATTACCGCATCAACAACTCCTTCAGTTACCTGAGCCATCCGCGTTCCGATGTTGCCGCGTATGGGGACGAAGCGGACGTCCGGACGCAGAGCGAGTAGTTGACATTGACGACGAAGACTGCCGCTACCCACACTGGCATTCTCCGGGAGCCCCTCGACACTGGTAGCGCTCAACGCGATCAGAACATCCCGCACGTCGACGCGTTGAGGCGTGGCCACCAGCGCAAGTTCCGGGTGAATCTGTGTCGGCAGGTCCTTGAGGCTGTGTACGGCGACGTCAACACGGCCGTCGAGCAGAGCCCGTTCGAGCTCGGCCGTGAAGACTCCTTCGCCGCCAATCTCAGCCAGTGGCCCCGGCTTGGTGTCTCCTGCTGTACGGATTATTTCAACTTCCACACTCACAGCCTCTGCGTGGAGGTCAAGCAGCTGATCACGGACCTGGTGAGCCTGGGCGAGTGCCAGTTCACTGCCGCGCGTGCCGATGCGCACTTGGGATTGCGGTGGGTAGGAGTGACTCAAGGAATCCTTTCCCGTGTTTGACGCGCAAAAAGGGGCAGACCTCTGACGGTCCACCCCTTTTCGCGATCGTTGGACGTCTTACACCACCTGTACGGTCTTACACCATATCGTAATAAAGTGCGAACTCGTATGGATGCGGCCGCAGTCTGAGCGCATCGATTTCCTCCGTGCGCTTGTAGTCGATCCAGGCCTCAACCAGGTCCGTGCTGAAGACATCGCCCTTGAGCAGGAAGTCATGATCGGCTTCCAAGGCATCCATCGCCTCTTCGAGCGAAGCCGGTGTCAGCGGCACCGCGCGCAGCTCCTCGGGCGACAGGTCGTAGATGTTCTTGTCCAATGGTTGGCCCGGATCGGTACGGTTTTCGATGCCGTCCAAGCCTGCCATCAACATCGCGGATAGAGCCAGGTACATGTTGGCGCTCGGGTCCGGGCAGCGGAACTCCACGCGCTTGGCCTTCGGGCTGCTCGAATACATGGGCAAGCGGATGGCGGCGCTGCGGTTGCGCTGTGAGTAGGCCAGGTTGACTGGGGCTTCGTACCCGGGGACCAGCCGTTTGTATGAATTCGTCGTCGGGTTGGAGAACGCGAGGATCGCTTTCGCGTGTTTGAGCAGACCGCCGATGTAGTGCATGGCCATGTCGCTCATGCCGGCGTATCCAGAGCCGGCGAATAGTGGTTTGCCACCCTTCCACAGGCTCTGGTGCGTGTGCATGCCGGTGCCGTTGTCCCCAAAGAGCGGTTTGGGCATGAAGGTCGCGGTCTTGCCATGCTTGAACGCCGTGTTCTTGACGATGTATTTGTATTTCATCATTCGATCGCCACAGACTACCAAAGGGCAGTACTTGATATCGATTTCGCCCTGCCCAGCGGTGCCCACCTCGTGGTGATGGACTTCGACCTCGATACCGCTGTCGATCATCGTCATCACCATCTCTGAGCGCAGGTCCTGCATTGAGTCGTGCGGTGGTACCGGAAAATAGCCCCCCTTGTACGGCGGCTTGTAACCCAGGTTCGGATCTTCTTCGGCGCCGGAGTTCCAGGCGCCTTCCACCGAGTCGATGACGTAATATCCGGAATTCGCGTTCTGGTCATAGCGGATGTCATCGAAGACGAAGAACTCGGCCTCCGGGCCGAAGAAAGCGGTGTCGGCGACGCCGGTCGATTTCAGGTAGGACTCTGCCCGCCGAGAGACTCCACGTGGATCCCGGGAATAGTCTTCACGGGTAATGGGATCGATGATGTCGCAGATGAAGGACAGCGTCGGGACGGCGGTGTAGGGGTCCATGAACGCGGTCTCAAGCTGCGGCATGACCAGCATATCGCTCTCGTCGATGGCCTTCCAACCGCGGATGCTGGAGCCGTCGAATCCCAGACCGTCCGTGAACATATCGGCATCGAATTCGCCGATGGGGAGGGAGAAGTGCTGCCAGGTTCCAGGAAAATCAACGAACTTGAAGTCGACGAACTGGACCCCTTGCTGTTTGGCGGACGCGACAACGGAGCGGGCTGAGCCGCCCGCGCTCTTCGACTTGGCTTTCGCTCCACCCTTGGATTTTGCCTTTGCCATGAGTTCCTCCTTACTAGGGGATATCTCAGCGCCGTGGCCGGGCGCAAAAGGGAAAGATCGATGATAGTATGTGTTGGGGGTCCAGACAAGGTGAAGGCCCCGAACGCACTATGCGTCCGGGGCCTTTCGGGTTTTGCAGCGAACGGGAGGTGCTAGAAGCTCATCATGAAAACCATCCAGGCCTGCTCCGCGTCCGGATTCAAGATGTACTGTGCCGTGTAATCACCCTTGGTGACACTAAGGCCGACGTTGATCAAAGCCGGGTCACCGTCGCTGGTGTAGTAGTTCTCGGTCCCCAATGCGGCTGTGAGGCTGGCGCTGGCATCGTCGTCGGACATCAATTCGTAGGAGCCCTCGATGTAGATGGGTGTGTCGGGATCACCGGACAAGATCGCGGCGGCAGTGACACCGATCGGCCCCTGACCATACGAGCCCATGACCTCGAGCTGGTGGATAGCGTCTTTGTCGCTGTACTTGAAGAAGTCCGAACCGGCGCCATTGGGAAAGTAGTAGTCAGTGACGGTGATGGCGATCGGCCCACTGGAATACGTCACGTACAGGTCGTTCTCATTGGCGCCACTGGATGTGGCTGCCCAGGATGACCAGGCGCCAATCTCCAAGTTGCCTGAGCTGTACGACAGCGAGGGTTGCACCGAGACGTTGTCATCGAGAAGCGCGCCGCGCCAGACATACCGACTGACGACGTCGGCGCCGACGCCAAACTCGGCATCAGCAGGGGGGGGACTGAAGCTCAAGGCCAGCCCTGTTAGGATTGCTGCGGATAGAATCTTTCTCGCCATCGTGACCTCCGTGTTTGACAGTCTGTCGACCGCCTGGGTGTGAGAATGAACTCGTTGTCGTTGAGGCGCCGCCACCACCCCTTGCACCCTTGAGAATCCACGGGAGGTTTCTTCTCTGCGGCAGCGGCGCCAATTTCGGCTTGCCATCTGTTCGCTTATACATCTTTTCGACCTATGACTCTTGTTAGTGCTCGAAATAGCACAGCAAGGCCCATGCCTTCAACAAGACGAAACTCGCAAAAACGCATAACATATTGTGTATAAACATGATACGTAGTATTTGATCAATGGCGAGATTTGCTGAGAAAACACAATAACGTCGCCAGTACCGCAGAAAACGACATTATTGTTGTGGATGACTAAGTAGGTATCAAGATCGCGAAGGTGGAGGTCTCTAGGCTCGATACTGCTTGGAGTGTATTCCCAGCTTGCGGCTACGATAAGAGAAGATGCGCTGGGTTGTCCCAAGCAGTCGGGCTGCTTTGGCCATGTTGCCGCGCGAACTCTTCAGGGCCTCGGCGAGGATCTCCGTTTCGTAGGCACCCATCATCGTCTCCAGGCTCCCTGACAGGGAGGTGTCTGACGAAGTCGCCGTCTGAAGCGTCGGTGGCAGGTGGTGTCCGTGGACGACGCCGTCCGTGGACAGGATGACGGCGCGTTCGATGCAGTTCTCCAGTTCGCGCACGTTTCCTGGCCAGTGATAGCTCATCAACATGTCGATGGCGGGGGTGGATATGCGTCGCATCTCTTTGGTGTGTTTGCGCCCGTATTTCTCGAGAAAGGTGTCTGCCAGCAAGAGGATGTCGGATTTACGCTCTCGCAGGGGCGGTACGAAGATCGGAAACACATCGAGGCGGTAGAACAGATCCTCTCTGAAGGTGCCGTCCACAACTGCCTGTTCCAGATCCACATGGGTGGCGGCGATGATGCGCACGTCGATCTGTATCGGCGAGGATCCTCCGAGACGTTCGACCTGGCGCGCCTGTACCACCCGCAGGAGTTTCACCTGTACCGAGGGTGCCAGTTCGCCGATTTCGTCGAGGAAGATGGTTCCGCCTTCGGCGCGTTCGAAGCGTCCCGCCTTGGCTTCGGTAGCGCCTGTAAAGGCGCCCCGCTCGTGGCCGAACAACTCGCTCTCGACGAGTGATTCCGGCAACGCAGCCACATGCACCTTGACCAACGGTTTACGAGCCCGAAGGCTGCCGTAATGCAAAGCGTCAGCCACCAGTTCCTTTCCGGTGCCGCTTTCACCCCGCAGTAACACGGTGGCGTCACTGCTTGCGACCTTGACGATGAGGTCGCTGACTTCTTGCATCGGCCTTGAAGTGCCGACGATGTTTGACGGGTGGAAGCGCTCCTTCAGCTCGCTCTGGAGACGCTGGTTCTCGTCTATCAGGCTGGCGCGCTCGGCGCGGGCGCGCCGCCGGGAAGCGACATTTTGAGCGATCATGGCCGCGATGATGGACAGCAGGCGAACATTCGATTGCAGCCCGGCGTCGTCGATGTATGGGGGGTCGGCGCTCAGTGTGCCAACGACATTGCTCTGCAGCAGGATTGGGACGCAGACGAAGGAGGTTTCCGATTTTTCCGTTTTCCCCCGCGATCCCGTGCGGTCGAGGAACAGCGGTTCGCTGCTGATTCTGGGGACAATGACCGGTTTTCCCGATTCAACCACTCGTCCGGTGATGCCTTCGCCGATTTTGTAACGGCCACGACGTATCTCCGATTTGGAGAGACCGTAGGCGATGTCGATGGCGACTTCACTGTCGTCTTCTGCAAGACTGAGAGTGCCCCGATCCATTTCTGCCCGTTCACACAGCAGCTTGAGAATTTTCTGCACCGCCTCCTCAAAACTGGCGGCAGATCCCAGCACCTCCCCAATTTCGTGGAGCAGGATCATTACCTGTCGATCAGATCGCTCTTTCATCTCTCCACCGTCACCCGATTAAAAAAGACATAAATGTCTTTCCAGACACAGAAACCAACAAAATTGTCATCCAAACCTGGCCCCAAGCGGCAAGACTGTCAAGGCAAAAACGGAAATCTCCAAGTCGCAGGTCGTCGGGCGATCAGGTTGGTTGACATTCGATCAGAGCAGGGGTATCGTTTCGCCGTGTAAACCCTTTTACGACGCGTATCTGTGACTGCGTCGAAAGGATGGCGCGAGATGGATATTGAGAACGACAACAAGGGCAGCGAAAAAGACATCATCTCGATTCTCACTGAGTGGGAGTACAATCCGGACTCGAATGTGAGAAAATTTGTCGGTGAGGACGGTATCCCCAAGATTCAGATTCGAGTCGACCAGGGCGCCTTCCAGGGTATTCTGCAGCTGAACCTGGATGGCCGGCCGGACGGAAAGCGGCCACATGATGCCGATTTCGTCCTGGATTACTACCTCGCTTCTCTGGAGAGCCACCGTGCACAGCGGGATGAGACCGAGGGGTTTGAGTTGAATCGGGAATCCTGCCAGGAGCTGTTCGACGAAGGCGCTCGAGTTTATGGTCGCTACGTGTTTCTGCTACAGCTCAAGGAATATGATCGGGTCATCCGCGATACCGAGCGGAATATGGAGTTATTCCGTTTTGTCCACCGCTACGCGGCCCATGAGGATGACCGCATGAATCTGCAGAAGTGGTGGCCATATATCCTGCGAATCAATGGCACGGCCCGAGCGATGGTCAAGGCGGACGAGGACCAGTATGACGAGGCGCTCGGAATCGTCACTGAGGTGAGGGGGCAGATCGACGCGCTTCCGGAGGTGGATGCAGAGGAGTTCTTCTCCGAACTGGAGCGTTCACGCGAAGCACTCGATGAGTTGGAACGGGAATTCTGTGACCGGCGTCCACTGAGCGAAAAAGAAACGCTGGAGAGGGAGCTTCAGCAGGCCATCGAGGGAGAGGAGTTCGAGACAGCCGCCCGCTTGCGAGATAGGCTGAAAAATCTCTGATCAGCTCAGGCTTGCTACCGTCGAGTCGATGAGGGCAGCCGGATCCGACTCAACGCTAAGCAGGGCACGATGACGTTCACGGAGGAATTCCTCTCGCGTGGCATGGTCGAGGAAGGCGAGCAGGTGATCGAAGTAACCGTCTGTATTCAGTAATCCGATCGGCTTCTGGTGAAAACCCAGTTGCGCCCACGCCGTCACCTCGAACAATTCTTCCAGCGTACCGTACCCCCCAGGCAAAGCCACGAACGCGACTGAGCGCTGTGCCATTATCGCCTTGCGCTGGTGCATGTCATCGACCACGACGAGTTCGGAAACACCCCGGTGAGCGAGTTCCTTTTCTTCGAGTGCCCGGGGAATGACCCCGACCGTTTCGCCGCCCGCATCCATCACGGCCTCCGCGACCACGCCCATAAGGCCGACGTTGCCACCGCCGTACACAAGCCCGAATCCGCGCTTCGCGATCGCGTTTCCAAGAGCCTCTGCGTCTTGCGCATAGGTCGAGCCCGAGCCGGCCTTGCCGGCCTTTGAGCCGCAGTAGACGCAGATCTTCGCGGTTTCAGGCATGCGGCTCTCCTGCTGCAAACGTTGAGGTAGAAACAAACAAGCGGGGCTCGCTCTAATCTGAGCCCCGCTCGTGATTTTTACAGCGCTATGTTGCTTGCCAGTGGGACCTCAGAAACATGATCCCTCCCCAGATCACGCGCTGGCGGATGCTATTGCTTGCGTCCGCGGAAATAAGCCGCAAGCGCCAGAATCCAGAGGCCAAGCCCCAGAAATCCAAGCATGATTGTCTCTGGCGTGCCTTACGGGCTCGCTAGAAGACCTCGGTTTCGTCACACAGGGCTTGCAGGGCTTGATAGCGCTCGGGAGAGCGCAGTTTTCCGAGTGCTCGCTCCTTGAGCTGACGGACCCGCTCCCTAGTCAGGTTCATGAGTCCGCCGATCTGCTCCAGCGTCAATGCCTCGGTGCCGTCGAGACCGAAATACAGGCGGATGATGTAGAGTTCGCGTTCGTCGAGGCAGCGCAGGATGCTCTCGAGATGGTTTTTGGCGGAGGACTCGATCACGTCTACGTCCGGCGTATCCTGACGATCGTCAGCCAGTGTGTTCATCAGGCTGCGTTCGTCGCCCTCCTCGAACTCCTCGTCCAACGATCGGATGCTGCGGGCGCTGAGCATGGTATCGAGGACTTCCTGTGAGGAGATCTCGAGGTGCTCGGCAATTTCCTCCACTCTCGGCTCACTCTCGCGGCCCTGACCCAGTTTGCGCGAAGCCTTGGTGATGTCCTTGAGCAGGCTCAGCTTGTTCAGGGGAAGCCTGACGGTGCGGGCATGATCGGCGATGCTCTGCAGGATCGACTGCTTGATCCACCATACCGCGTAGGAGATGAACTTGTACCCCTTGGTCCCGTCGAATCGCTCTGCCGCGGTCATGAGGCCGACGTTGCCCGAGCTGATCAGATCGGTGAGAGACAACCCCCGGTTCTGATAATTCTTGGCCACGTCAATGACGAACCGCAGATTGGCCTGGACCAGTTCATCCCGAGCGTCCTGATCGCCTTTGTGGATGCGCTCAGAAAGCGCCACTTCCATCTCCCGCGAAAGCGGTGTGGAATCCGCGATGTCATCGAAATACCGCCTCAGGGTGCTCTCATCCTCTCTCAGGACGTTCTGAATGGAGTAAGCCATCTCTCTCCTTGTCTTGCGTGGTCTCTGATCTCCGCTGTGGCGCACGGTTGATTTGGTATCGGCCGCGCGACTGTGCAAATATTGCATGCCAAATTGCCAGATCAGAGCGACAATTTCGACATCTTTCCTAACTTGCCATTTTACCGCTTACGTAGGTGCTTTGAACAGGCCGAACGCAGCATGCAAATATTGCATCAAACACGATCGGCGGCATCACTGGTCGAACCGGAAGCGCCGCAATCGTATAACCGTGCGGCGTTTCCATTAGCGTGATAAGTTGATATCACATCTTCACTTACCAGCTTTTCCCACTACTGCTGGGGGTTCCAACAACCCCGGCATTGGTTCCTCGCGCACTGGTATATGCAAATATGGTACCGACCGCATATAAAATGACTATAACTTGTTGTTTATAAATTATATATAAGAAATTACTTCGCGGTGGGATCAACTCAGTTGTGTGAGTAATATCACCAAAGTGCAATTATTGCACGATTGGCAGGGGATCTGGGTGGAGTTATAACAAGATAAAGTGGTGGGACGGTGCAATATCAGGGGGTGGCTACCTGATCTTGTACTTCTTCAACTTGTATTGAAGCGACCGCACGCTTATTCCGAGAATCGAGGCAGCATCCCGTCTGTTGGAGGTGACCCGCTGCAGGGTCTGCCGGATCAACTCCGCCTCGACATCTTCTATGGTGGAGCCTACGGCGACATCGAAGTGCCGCTCTCCATCATTGTTGCCGCTATTGTCCAAGATCTCGTCGAGGTGGCGCGGAAGGATCGATGGTCCAGGAGTGGTGACGACGAGTCGTTGGATTAGGTTGCGCAATTCCCGGACATTGCCAGGCCATGGATGGTGGATGAGGCTTTCCATGGTGTCGGCGTCTACCCGCTTCAGCGGCTGGTCGTAGGCGCGACAGGCCTCCTCGAGAAAGGTCTCGATCAAAACCGGGATGTCACTTTGGCGGGCCCGCAGAGGCGGGACGTCGATGGGTACCACGTTGAGGCGGTAGTACAGATCGTCGCGGAAGGTGCCCCTCTGAACACTGGCTTCGAGATCCCGGTTGGTGGCGGCGATGATACGCACATCGGCCTGATGAACCTGTGTATCACCCAGCGGTTGGTACTCCCTCGATTCCAAAGCACGCAGCAGCTCAACCTGGTTCTTCAACGGAACCTCGCCGATTTCGTCGAGAAACAGGGTGCCGGCTTCCGCTATGGCAAAGCGGCCAGGGCGATCGGCGTGGGCTCCGGTGAAAGCACCCCTGACATGGCCGAACAGCTCCGAGGAGAACAGATCCTCCGTGAACCCGCCGCAGTTCACGGCGACAAAAGGTCCATTCGATCTCTTACTGCGTTCGTGTATCGTGCGTGCAGTGAGCTCCTTGCCAACCCCGGTTTCTCCGCGAAGCAGGATCGGGACATCCGTCAGCGCCACCTGCTTGACGGTGCGGGTGACCGCCTCCATCGCCGGACTCAAGCGCACGATCCGGCGAAATGTGGTGGAATCGTCGCTGCGTTGCCCGAGCTGGTGTCGAAGGTCGCGGTTGGCTCGCGACAGCCGAACACGCTCCAGGGCTCTATCCACCACCCAGCGCAGCCGTGTTAAGTCAGTCGGCTGCGAGAAGAAATCGTAGGCCCCCCGGGCCAGTGCCGTTTCCGCCGTCTCCTGGCCGGTCGCGGCGCCGGACAGGGCGATGGCCAGTGTTTCGGAAAAACGATCGCGAATCTGTTCGAGCAATCCGAGGCCGGATTCTCCGTCCGCCGTCAGGTCCACGAGGACGAGATCGAACTCCCGGCGCCCGAGCCGCTCGAGGCAATCCTCTCGGTCTGCGGCCTCTTCGATATCGACAGACGAGTCGTCGATGCTGGCAGCTATGCACCCCAGGACGTCGTCGTCGACGTCGCAGACCAGGATGCGGGGAAGGGGGGTATCAGATTCAGCCATTACAAAAAAATGTCATTCCGCATGGGTGGTATTATACTAATTAACCGTTCGATGCGGGGTGAAATGGCCAGATTCGATCGTACAATACCACGAACAGGAACACATTGACAGATGGGCGCAGGTCGGCATTGAATGCCTGGCAAGGCCGTGAGTCGGAGGATGCGATACACGAACGCAAACGACGTGTTCAGGGAATGTTCAACGCCATCGCCTCCCGATACGATCTGCTCAACCACTTGTTGAGCGCCGGTATCGATCTCTACTGGCGCCGTCGTGCCCTTTCTCTGGTCCGTGGTGAGCGCCCTGCACGCGTGCTGGATCTCGCCACGGGCACTGGTGACTTCGCCATAGCCGCGAGGCGTCTTAAACCACGGCGCGTGGTCGGTGCTGATGTTGCTCTCAACATGCTACGACTCGGGTCGAGCAAACTCGGATCGCGCGCGAACGGGTCGAGTCAGGTCGCGGCCGACATTGGCGCAGCGGCTGTGGCTGGAACTCCAGAGATTCCCATGACACTGCTGTGTGCGGATGCTGAGAGCTTGCCATTCGCCGACGACAGTTTTGACCTGGTTACCGCGGCCTTCGGGGTCCGCAACTTCGGAGATGTCTCGGTGGGCTTAGCACAGGCCCGGAGAGTCCTCAAACCGGGTGGAGAGCTGGTAATACTCGAGTTTACCGAGCCTACCGCTCCCGTATTCAGCCAGCTGTATCGATTCTATTTCAAGCACATACTTCCGGTTCTGGGCGGTATCATTTCAGGGAACCGTCAGGCCTACGCGTACCTGCCTGAATCGGTTGCCGCTTTTCCACAGCCCGACGGCTTTCTTCGGCTGATGCGGGATGCCG
Source organism: Candidatus Latescibacterota bacterium (assembly GCA_965248265.1). Taxonomy (GTDB): domain Bacteria; phylum Latescibacterota; class UBA2968; order UBA8231; family UBA8231; genus CBDFJF01. The sequence goes on along the minus strand of CBDFJF010000001.1, from coordinate 2,039,327 downwards.
GTTTCGATAGAGAGAGGATGACCTCGTTGACTCTCGGCATCTGCGCCGTGTACCAGGGTCACAAAGCGAATTGAGGACCGCAGAGGCCTTGCCTATGTTCTTCTCCACCTGATCCAAGCCAACCTCATCCATGCCAACTTCCGTACGCGACAATCGCAGCGCCATTTTTGAGCAGGAGATTGCGCGAGCTGGCCTCGCCGACATCGAGGCCAAGATTCGCGCCAACGAGCGTCTCAATGCCGACGATGGGTTGCGCCTCTACGCATCCCCCGACCTGCCGGCGCTCGCCTACCTCGCCAATCGGGTGCGCGAGCAGCTGCATGGCGACACCACCTATTATGTGCGCAATCAACACATCAACTACACCAACGTCTGCAACAAGCTCTGCAAGTTCTGCTCCTTCTATGTAAAGCCGAAGGACGAGCGGGGCTACGTGCTGACACCGCGACAAGTGCAACAGCGCGTCCTCGAGTATGGGGATGCTCCGATCACGGAAATCCACATGGTGGGGGGCGTCAATCCCAAACTGCCGTACTCCTACTACCTCGAGGTCCTGCAGGCGATGAAGGAGGCGCGGCCGGCGGCGCATCTGAAGGCGTTCACGATGATCGAGCTGGCGCAGATACAGCGAGTCGCCAAAAAGCCGCTGGAGGAGGTGTTGGCTGATCTGAAGGAGGCCGGACTTGAGTCGTTGCCCGGTGGTGGCGCGGAGGTCTTCAGCGAGCGCGTTCACGAGACCCTGTTCTGGACCAAGGGTGATTCGGATGACTGGCTGCGCATCGCCGCCACCGCACACAAGGCGGGCCTGCTCACGAACGCGACGATGCTGTACGGTCACGTCGAGAACAAGGAAGAGAAGGTCTATCACCTGACGCGGCTCCGCGAGGTACAGGACGAAACCGGCGGATTCCTGGCTTACATCCCACTCTCCTTCCATCCCGAGCGGACGGAGATTGATCATCTACCCGGACCAACCGGGGCGCTGGATCTGAAAGAGATCGCCATCGGTCGCCTGATGCTGGACAACTTTCCGCACGTCAAGACGTTCTGGATCATGAACACGATAGAGATCTCGCAGGTTGCCCTGTGGTACGGCGCCAACGACATCGATGGCACCATCATGGACTACGAGATTACCCGGCAAAGCTTCGAGGAAACCCAGCAGCGACTGACACAACAACAACTTCTCGATCGCATCGTGGAAGCTGGGCGCAAGCCGGTGGAGCGTGACAGCCTTTACAACATCGTCCCTGACATGGAAATGACGGGAGAAGCGGCGGGGTGATCGACGATATTGCCCAGAAGGTCTACGGCGGGGTGCGCCTTGAGGTCGAGGATGCCAGGCGTCTGTTGGCGCATCCGAACCTCGCAGAGCTGGGCATGCTGGCGCACTGGGTGCGTCACCGGCGCCACGACAATCAGATCGTTACCTACAACGTCGGGCGCAACATCAACTACACGAACGTGTGCTGGGTGAAGTGTGATTTTTGTGCCTTCTACCGGGCACCGGGGTCGGAGGAAGGTTACGTGCTGCCTCACGAGGAGGTGTTCGCCAAGATCGACGAACTCGTGGCCTTTGGCGGTGATGAGCCCAAATCGTGCGAGATACTGATGCAGGGCGGGCTCAACCCGAAGCTGCGTCTGGATTACTACGAAGACCTGCTCGGACAGATCGCGCAACGCTACCCGATGGTCCAACTGCACTGCCTATCGGCAACCGAGATCATCTATATCGCCCATCTGTCACGCCTGTCGCTTGAAGAAACCATCACTCGTCTGCAGGTGGCTGGACTGGATTCCATTCCCGGAGCTGGCGCGGAGATCCTCAATGACGAGGTGCGTGATGTTATCGGTTTTCGCAAAGACCGCACGGCGGAGTGGTTGGAGGTGCATCGGGTTGCTCATGGTCTGGGGATGCGGACGACGGCGACGATGATGTATGGTCATGTGGAGTCGGTCGATCATCGCCTGGAACACATGGCGTTGCTGAGAGACCTGCAGGATGAGACTGGAGGCTTTACCGCTTTCATCACGTGGAATTTCCAACCCGAGTCCACTGACCTGGGCGCCGACGCCGAGCGTTGGCACGGCTTCAAGGCAACTGGCTTCGATCACCTGCGCACGGTTGCAGTCGCCCGCCTCTTCTTCGACAACATCGATAGCCTGCAAGCCTCCTGGGTAACGCAGGGTCCGCGCATCGCCCAGGTCAGTCTGCGCTACGGCATCAATGATTTCGGCAGCACCATGCTCGAGGAGAACGTCGTCAGCGCCGCCGGAACCAGCCACACCAACGAGATGGATCTCGAGGCGATGGAGCGCCTGATCAAGGACGCGGGGTACGAGCCGAAGCGGCGCAACACCCGCTACGATCTCGTGGCCACGCGTCCACGGTTGCAGGCCCTCAATAAGGCTTCGTGAGCGCTCCCCGCACTCCGGTTCGCCTGGGCGCGGTGAGTTATCTCAATGCCCGCCCTCTGACAGCGACCCTAACTGGCGATGGTGTTCGCGGACTCGGTCGCGACTTTGAGCTTTCATACCACGTTCCTTCCGCGTGCAGCACCGAACTTGCGGCCGGCCGGATCGACGTGGGGCTGATCCCGGCGATCGCGTACGGATCCAGCGACATCTGTTACCACGTTGTTCCCGATGTGGCCATAGGTTGTAATGGGAAAGTGCTCACCGTGCGCCTCTTCTACCGCGGGTCCCTGGAACGCATTCGCACCGTCGCCGCCGATCGCAGTTCGCAGACATCGATAGGCCTGCTGCAGATCGTATTGAGAGAGAAGTACGGGTTGGATCCCGTCTTACATGACGCGGCACCTGATCTAGACGCCATGCTTCACCAGGCGGACGCGGCGCTATTGATAGGGGATCCCGTATTGCCTTTGGTAGAGGAAGAAGCCCAATCGGACCGGCGTAGTCTGGACCTGGGTCAGGAATGGCTCGACCTTACCGGTCATGCGTTCGTATTCGCTTTCTGGGCAGGACGGGAAGCCGCATTGGAGCCGGCAGAAGTCAAGCGTTTGATCGCTGCAAAGCGAGCGGGGGAAGCTCTCTACGCCGACATCGCAGTCGACTTTCAGCGACAACGCGCGGGCTCAAGCGAGCTCTACGAACGCTATCTTCGCGATCACATCCAATACGATCTGGGGCCGCCAGCGGTGAGTGGGTTGAAAGAGTTTTACCAGCTGGCCGCCGCCCACAATATGATCGACAGCATTCCCGAATTGCGGTTTTACGAGCGCGGTGAATGAATGCGCAGTGAGCGAATGAAGGTAGAGCGATGGCGATGAATCCACTGCGTCCGGTCACCATTTACGGACGCATGATCAAGTTTTCGCACAGTGTGTTCGCACTGCCGTTCGCCCTCAGCGGGGCGGCATTGGCTGCCAGCGTCAACGGCATAACGGTGAGCCAGATCGCCTGGATCATCGTCGCCATGGTCAGTGCCCGCAGCGCCGCTATGGGGTTTAATCGCATCGCAGATCGTTTCATCGACGCGGCCAATCCCAGGACGAGCGCCCGCGAACTGCCGACCGGTCTGGTCTCCGTGCGTGCTGTGTTGACCTTCGTGCTTGTTTCAGCGGCCGTTCTCGTGTACGCCGCTGGCCAATTGAACACGCTCTGCCTGTACCTGTCGCCGGTGGCTCTGGGGGTCGTCTTACTCTATTCGCTCACCAAGCGTTTTACCTGGCTTTCGCACGTGATGCTGGGATTGAGTATTGGACTGGCCCCCCTCGGCGCCTGGATCGCAGTTACCGGTGGGTTCTCGTTGGCGCCAGTCGTTCTCGGTGTGGCCGTACTCGCCTGGGTTGCCGGCTTCGATATCCTATATGCCTGCCAGGATTATGAGTTCGACACGCGGACCGGACTGCACTCGATTCCGGTCCGTTTTGGCCTCAAGGGTGCGCTGTTATGCGCCCGTTTCTTTCACGGTCTTGCCATCGTCGCGATGGCGGCTGTCGGCTACATCGCAGCGCTCAATGGTATCTACCTGGCTGGCATCGTCATCATCGCCGGTCTACTGGTGTATGAGCATTATCTGGTGCGACCGGATGACCTGACCAGGGTCAACATGGCCTTCATGACCATGAATAGTGTCGTCAGCGTTCTCTACTTCGGGTTCACGCTGGCGGATCTGCTGGTGTTAGGTGACCAACTGGCCCTCCAGTTCAACTAGCAAAGACGGATGGATAACATAACCTTCCACGACCTCGTCAAGGATGACGACTCGGTCTACCAGCTACGCACTAAAGCCGAGGGTCCCAGTGGCAAGCTTCCTCTGCAAATAGATCAGGTCATCAATTCCCCCAGCGGGGACATTTTCGCTTACAGCCAGAATGCTGGCATGGGGTGGAACCCGGCTGAATTGGGACGCAAGGAGTTCCTCATTCTCAGCACGATGGGAGGCATTCGTGCTCCCGATGGCTCGCCCGTGGCTCTCGGCTACCACACCGGGCACTGGGAAGTCGGCCTGCTGATGCAGGCGGCGGCAGTGGAGATTCGCCGTCAGGGTGGGATTCCCTTTGCCGGTTACTGCTCCGATCCGTGTGACGGGCGCACCCAGGGCACGACGGGGATGTTCGACAGCCTGCCCTACCGCAACGATGCAGCGATCGTGTTGCGCCGGTTGATCCGCTCCTTGCCGACGCGGCGCGGGGTATTGGGAGTAGCCACCTGCGACAAGGGGCTGCCGGCCATGATGCTGGCTCTGGCCGGGATTCATCAGCTGCCGGTGGCCGTGGTTCCAGGGGGCGTTACTCTGCCTCCCATTCGCGGTGAGGACGCGGGCACCATCCAGTCGGTGGGCACACGACTCGCTCACGGCGAGATGACGATCGATGAGGTCAACGACCTGGGTTGCCGGGCCTGCGCTACGGCTGGCGGCGGCTGTCAGTTTCTGGGCACGGCGGCCACTTCGCAGGTCGTCGGCGAGGCCCTCGGATTGTCGTTGCCCCACTCGGCGCTGGCACCCTCCGGTGAATCTGTGTGGCTGGAGATGGCTGCCCGTACCGGCCGAGCCCTGGTGCGCCAGGAAGCCGAAGGCATCACCTCACAGGACATCATCACCGACGCGGCCCTACACAATGCCATGGTCGTCCACGCAGCTTTCGGCGGTTCCACCAATCTGATCTTACACATACCGGCAATTGCCTATGCGGCGGGACGTCGGCGGCCGACGGTCGAGGACTGGGATCGCATCAACCGGCTGGTTCCCCGCATTGTCGATGTGCTGCCCAACGGGCCCGCTTTTCATCCGACGGTGAGGGCCTTTCTGGCCGGTGGCGTTCCCGAAGTCATGCTACACCTGCGGGCTCTGGGTCTGCTCGAGGAGAAAGCCATGACGGTGACGGGCAGCAGTCTTGGCGAAAACCTGGACTGGTGGGCGGCTTCGGAGCGTCGCGGCAGGTTTCGAGAACTCCTATCGGAGCATGATGGCGTGGATCCCGATGATGTCGTGATGTCGCCAGGCCGTGCCCGGGAACGGGGCCTGACCAGCACCGTCAGCTTTCCGAAGGGCAATCTGGCTCCAGAAGGCTCGGTGGTGAAGAGCACGGCAATCGATCCGAGTGTGCTCGACGAACAAGGTGTTTACCGTCTGCGTGGTCCGGCGCGCATTTTTACCTCTGAGCGACATGCCATGGCCGCGATCAAGGGCAAGCAACTCGAGCCTGGAGACGTGCTGGTTCTGCTCAGTTGCGGTCCCATGGGCAGCGGCATGGAAGAGATTGCCCAGGTGACAATTGCTCTGAAAAATGTCGATTGGGGTAAGTATGTCGCGGTACTGACGGATGCCCGCTTTTCCGGCGTTTCTACCGGGGCTTGTATCGGGCACATAGGTCCGGAGGCTCTGGCGGGTGGGCCATTGGGAAAGCTGCAGGAGGGTGATATCATCGAGATCGTCGTCGATACCGTGAATCTGCGAGGCAGCGTCGATCTGGTCGGGCATGACGAAGAGGAGTTCGGAGCGAGTGAAGGCGAACGCCGCTTGTCCGAAAGGGAGCTTCGATCGGACCTGGCCGAGGAGGATGCACTTCCCGATGACACTCGATTGTGGGCGGCGTTGCAGGATGTCGGTGGTGGGACGTGGGGTGGCTGCGTCTACGATGTCGACGGGATTATTGAAGCCCTGGCCACCGCGCGTGGCCAACGGGAGTAGGTAGGGAGAGGTTGATGGCACAGGGCAAGAAAGTCATCGTCGCCGTTACCGGTGCCAGCGGCGCCGTGTACGCGACAAGACTCCTGCGCGCCTTGCTGCGAGGGGGACACTCCGTGGATCTGATCCTCTCCAAGTACGGACGCTACCTGCTCGTCGAAGAGATGGGGTGGCTGCCCGACAAGGAAACGATCACTGGTTTTCTACAACGATTGTACGGCGACGAGATTTCAGCCGGTACGCTGGTTGAACTGGGCCTGAACGACCTGACCTGCGCCGTGGCCAGCGGTTCCGTCCGCACCGACGGCATGGTCGTAATCCCATGCTCCACCAAGACCCTGGCCGGGATCGCCAACGGATCCTCGACCAATCTGATCGAGCGTTCAGCCGACGTTTCCCTAAAGGAACGCCGGCCGCTGGTAATCGTGCCCCGTGAAACGCCGCTGAATCTAATCCAGCTGCGCAACTTGACGACGGTGGCCGAAGCCGGCGCATCGGTGGTGCCGGCCATGCCGGCGTTTTATCAAAAGCCAACCTCCTTCGATGATCTCGGCGACTTCATCGCCGGACGGGTATTGAACCTCCTGCACATCGAGCATGACCTGTTCACGCCCTGGCGTGCGGGTGACTGATTGATGTCAGCGGCAGCGGATCGCTTGCAGCGGATCGCTTTGTTGCCGCAGCCGAGTGTTGCCTACCGATAATACGTAACAGGACTGCTCATCGACGGTCGGTAACTGCCCAGCACCTGCTGAATGGTCTGACGCCACTCCCTCCTGGAAGGCAATCCGCCGACTCGCATGTCCCTGCGCAACTGGTTGCTCAACCTCTTGCGGCTGTCCGGCGGCAACAGGTCAAGTTGGGATTTGTACCATCTTAGATTCACTGATCACCTCATATGGTTAGTGTGGTTGGTTAGGGGTGCATCTGATTGTCTGAACCCGATCATCTACCGCGATCGAGGTTCCTGGAAGCCTCCGTCACCTGCGATTGCACTGCTTCATCCACGGCAGACTGGATTCTCCGATCTGCGTACGTACTCAGATCACCGGTCGCCGAAACGAGCCACTGAAGCACGAGCGCGAGCATGGCACACGTGATGAACACGATCACGTACATCCGTGGCCTGCTACGTAGGTGTCCTGCCGAACGTCCCATCATATCAGCTCCTGTCCTGGTTAGTCTTTTTGCTCAGGGAAAAGAGCTGGGATCCGAAGGCTCCATCTGCGCGAGGAGAGACAGACAGACCAGAAGGGGAGTTCTTGCCTTCGGATCCCAAACAAACAGAGGAGTGTTTGGTCTGGCCCTCGTATCGCAACGGCTGTGCCAAAGTTCGTGATACCAAGCGTAAGATATGTATTAACAATTAGTTAAAATTTTCTAACAATGAAGAAAACGCACGTAGTACTACATGTGTTTTCTTGGGATCGATCGCTTCATATTGCCCTCGCCAACGGTAACTGCGCTACATGTTGCGCAAGCGGGTCGGGCTATCGCGAATCGTCATTCAGCTAAGGGAAAAAGTTTCCGAAACCGGGTGAAGGAATTTCCGACGTCGGTTTTGGCAGGCTATTCTGGCAGGTCTGGTGGTCGGTCTCGTTCTACCTGGGTGCAGCCGCTTTCACGGTCACAACCGGTTTTCTATACCACTCGGAGAGCACTTGTTCGGCCGGCTTGCGGCGAGGGGTAAAATCGCCATCATGGATGCCGCCGGGGTTGAGGTCGCTGTACCACTTCCACCAGTACAGGCCGTAGAACCAGGGTCTGTTCCAGAACGTCTCGAGCACGGCCTGGTAACACCTCGACTGTTCCTCCAAGTTGATGGCAGGCTCGATACGGCGCGGCCACTCCCAGGGGCGCACACTGGTACCCGTGATACTTTTGAATCCGACTTCGGTGAAGATGACGGGTTTGTTGGCCGCGCGCTGGACCAGCGCGATCTGGTCAGCGACAGCCTCGGCGCCGGCACGCAGTTCGGCCAGAGACGGGTCCGCTCGATCGGTCAGCGGGAAAAATGCGTTGATGCCGATATAGTCTACGGCGTCCCAGAAGGCGACGCGGTCGTACTCTCCCCACCAGTTGGCGGCGTAGACGATCGGGCCGGAATAGCGCTGCCGAATCCGGGTGATCAAGTCTCTCCAGTCCGCCTCGCGCTCGATCGCCGTGCGCGAGAGCTCCACGCCGACGCAAAAGAGGGCGACATTTTCACGCTCAGCCATGGCGGCGTAGTGGAGGATGAACTTGCCGTAGTCGGCGAACCAGGACTGCCAGTCCTCCTCCGTGTTCATGGCAATTACTCCACGCCAATCGTCGGAACTGGCCCGGCGCAACCAGATGTGAGGCTTGAGCATCACCTTCAGGCCAAGCTGGTGCGCCTCTCTAATGGCATGCAGCAAGTGGGGGTCGGGTGGGTCGTCGCCGTGGTAGACATGAGGGTCGCTGATTCCGGACTGGTATCCGAATGGATTCAGGGCGATCCACTCGGCGTGCAGCCGCGAGCGGATGTGCTCGAGGGAGAGACGCGAGCGCCTGGAGAGCAGATTGTCGCTGGGGTGGTAGAGGTGTGTGTAGGTGATACCTTTCTGCCACACAGGCGGGGGGATGTTCCGTTGTGCCGGGGCTCGCTCTATTGACGCTTGCGAGAGATTCGGGACGCCCTCCCGGGAAGAGGTGAGAGCATCATCGCCACTGACGATGGTTGTAATCGCCGGCAGCATCATCCCCGAAGCCAGCAACCTCAGCGCTATGCCACCCATCAGTCAGCGGATCGATTCCCGGAGGGCTCAGGTACCAGCCGGCGCACATCAATGCCTCGAAGCGAACGTGGCAAAAAGCTCTCGAGGTTGTTTTCGCCCCTCAGGATCCCACGGCACAGGGGCCAGGAGTCATGCCAACAGATCACTTCTCCGAGCACCTGAGGCCTCTCAAGTTGGATGGATTCGTGCCTGAACAAAGCTTGAGTCTGCGCCCAAGTCAGGTCGACCAATCGGGGGGATGACATGAGGTGACTCCACATGGCGATCGCTTGCTGGGTGAGGTAGTAGTGTCCCTTGTGGAGGTTGGCCACACGCATCCCGGCGCGCACGAACATGGATCCGAGCTGGTCCTTGAGGGAGTCCGCTTCTCGCGGCAGCAGTTGCAAATCGCGGCCATTCTGGGCGATCTGCTGATCCGCCGGTACTGGTACCTGGAATCCCCAATGCTCTTCGATGTACCTCTGGCCCTCGACGCCCACTATGCGGACACCTCCCTCGTTCGACTGCCGTGAAGGTGATCTAATCGTCGAAACACCCGTGGGTCCGGCGAGCGATTCACCTCCATCCTGTCCGGCCGTCGCCTCAATATCCCCCCCGCCACAGTCTCAGGTTGCCGGTGGCGCCATTCAGTTGGGCCAAGCTTGCGAATCCGTGCCACGAAGGCCCCCTCGGTGTGGTGCAGGTGCGGCCAGACCCTGGCCGCGTGTCTGAATAATGGCGGATATTGCTTGGCGATTTCCTCTGATAATCTTCCCGATTCCTCGACGCCAGACACCGGCAGCAGTTCCACGAGGTCGCCGTAACGGTGTATCAACCCCCGCAGGACTTCCTCGTTCTCTTCCGTTGACAGCGAGCAGGTCGAGTACACCAGGGTGCCCCCGGGGCGCAGGGTGTGGAAGGCCGCCCTGATCAATCCCGTCTGTTCGTGACTCTTGTTGCGGGCGTCTTCAACGGACCAGTAGCGCAGCATGCCCCGGTTCTTGCAGAGAATGCCGTCGCCGCTGCACGGCGCATCCAGCAACACTCGATCGAAGTAGTTGTGGAATTGACGGGCCAGCAGTGTCCCCGGAGCCCGGGTGACCGCGGCACAGTGTACCCCGCAGCGTTCCAGGTTGCCGACCAGTGCCGGAATCCGTCGCCGTCGAGGCTCATTGGCCACCAGCAGACCCGTGTTGCCCAGACGGGCGGCGATCTGCGTCGCCTTGCCACCCGGTGCTGCCGCCATGTCGAGGATCCGTTCGCCCGGTTGCGGGTCCAACGCCTCGACCGCCAGCGTCGTTGCCTTGGCCTGCATGTACACGGCTCCAAGGGCGTGCTCGAGGGTGCTGCCGCACTGGCGTTCGGTTTCAGCAAGCACGAAGGCGTCCCTACACCATGGTACTGCCGTGGCACAGCGACGCAGGAGGTCGCCGAGCTTTCCGAACGCCGGCATCAGGGTATTGAGCCGTATCGCCGCCGCTGGCTCAGTCATCATGCCCTCGCGAAAGGCGCCAGCCTGTGTGGCCTCCGGCAACAACCTCTCCAGGTGGCGCAACAGCTGTTCGCGTCGCTCTTCGTGGGGGAGAGCAACCGGTTCGAACTCTGCTTTGCGGATTTCCGGATACGTGGCGTTATTCATCTAGACGTTCTGATGATGTTTCTGGCTGATGATGTTTCTGGAAAAGTGCGAGATCGACGACGACCGCAGAATATAAGCGCCCACCGCGCAGTAAGCCGGGATGGACCCAACCCACACCTACATTGTCAGTGACCTACATCTGGGCAACGAGCATTTCTGCCAGGGAAATTTTCTGTCCTGGTTGGACTCGTTACCCGAGGGGGCACGACTCGTCCTCAACGGGGATGTCCTCGACGATCCGGACATTCCATTGAGCGCCGAGCACACCCGGGTGCTGGATCGTCTGCGGGATGAGTCGCACAAACGATCGATCATATGGATCCTGGGCAATCATGATCGAAACGTCGAGCTGGATGATTCTGGCAAGATCCGCTTCGAGCAGCGGTGGGAGATCGGGCGTCGCCTGTTGGCCGTACATGGCGACTATCTCGACGGCGTCATGCCGCGCTATCCGATTTTCAGGCACCTCTTCAAGCTCCTGCACCGGGTACTCGTCCTGGTCGGATTTCCCGACGTTCACGTCGCCGAGTACGCCAAGAAATGGGACTTCCTCTACCGCGTGCTCAACCATCACGTCGCCGGCAAGGCTCTGCAGATTGCGCAGGCCCAGGACTTCGAGGTCGTGACCTGCGGCCACACGCATGCCGCCACGGAAATCGAACTCGATGGCCGGCGTTACCTCAATACCGGTGCCTGGACCGAACAACCTCATTATTACATATCGGTGAACGGTCAGAGCATCGATCTCAAGACTTATCCGAACGGAACAATCGCAGCTGAATAACCCCCAGGCATGATGACGTCGTCTGATACTGCCTGTGCCCCCCTTTGCATACTCCTTTTCTTACTGACACAGGCGGGGGCAGCAGAGTCCGATTACGTCTGGCCCCTACCGTTGGAACGTGCCCTGTCTTCGACATTCGGGGAGACCCGTCCGCCAGGCAACGCCCCACCGGCCGCCTTCCACGCCGGCATCGATCTCAAGACCTGGGGCAAGACCGGTTACGAGGTGAGAGCGCTCGCCGACGGACACGTCATGCGGGTGCGCACATCTCCGTGGGGGTACGGACGGGCGCTCTATCAGCGATTGAGAGATGGCCGCATCGCGGTGTACGCGCATTTGCAGGCTTTCTCCGAACCACTGGCAACGCGCGTCGAACAAGCCCAACAGCATAGCCAACGGTACACAACCGATCTGTGGCTCGAAGAGGGCGAGATCACCATCGACAGAGGGCAGGTGATCGCCTGGAGCGGCAAGAGTGGGGCCGGGCCGCCGCATCTTCATCTGGAACTTCGGAATAGCGACAACGTCCCCGTCAATCCACTATCACACGGTTTTCAGGTTCGCGACACGACCCCGCCGACGATCCGTAGCATCGCGTTCGTGCCGTTGGGCCCCCAAAGCACCGTCGGCGGCTATCACAACCCAGTCACCGTGGATCTGCGCTGGGACGGCGAGCGCCAGTTGTACCGCAGCGCCTCCACGCCCATCGTCTTCGGTCACATCGGTATCGCTGTACGCGGGCACGACCGAGCCGATCTCGCCGACAACCGCATGGCGCCCTACCGCACCGACCTGCGGGTCGATGGCGTGTTTATCCTGTCGTCGACCTATGAGCAGTTCGCTTACAGTGATGCTTTCCAGGCCAACATGGACCGGCTGCGGCTAGGACCAAAGGGAACGTATGCCGCTCTGTTTCGACGACCTGGGAACAGACTAAGGTTTTATCGCAGCAAACAAACAAGCCCGTCGACAGCGGGCAGTAATCTGAGCAGTAATCTGATTGAAGGCGTGCTCTTTTGTGGATCACAAGACGAATCGCCCACGCCGACCTCTGCAGCCATCCTTCACAAGGGCAAGCACACTGTAGAGGTCGTTGCCTTCGACGCGGCAGGGAATTCGCGTGCGGCCCGAGTGGGTTTCGTCGTGGACTCACCACCGCGGATCGTCAGCAGTCGCATAGTGCACGAGAAAGAGGGCGATTTTCTGGAGGCGGAGCTCAGCGATGCAGACGACGACCTGCTCACGGTAACACTGGCGCTGGCCGATGCCGGCGACAGCTGGAAAGGGCATTCGACGCAGACCTTGTCGGCCGACTCCGGCCCCTTTACCTGGCCCCTGCCGAAATCCGGCCGGATGGTCCGCCTGAGTGTCGAAGATAGCACCGGTGCTCGAGCATTTCGTACACATGCCACGGGAGAAATTGCTGCCAACAGGCTGCGGCGAGGAGAATCCGAATTGGACCTGGCTATTGAGCAAACGCATTTCCGGAACTTCGTCGAACTCCGGATTGCGTCTGATCAGGCGATGACGGGGCCTCCCGCGTTGCTGTGGCATCCATTCGACGCGGCAACGGGGGAGCTGAGGCAGACCGGACCGACGGAGTATCGCGCTGTCATTCGATTCAAGACGCCTGTGAATGAATTCACCCCTTCAGGTCCCGTGCAGGGATCAGCCACTCCCACGCCAGTTGAAGCCGACGCGCTTTCCATCGCCATCGAAGCGAAAGGCGCGGACACCGGGGCGCGCCTCTTGCGGACGACCGTATTGAGCGCAACGCCGGTTGATGCGGCGTCTGCGGCCGTTGTGTCATTCCACGGAGGAGCGACCCGCCTGTCTTTTCCAAGGGGGAGCGTCTACGAGACCGTATATCCTCAATCTGAGCAAATACGGGTACCAACTCCCACGGTTGACACCGGTGCCCCGACCTTCGATGCCGCCTATCGCTTCGGACCGGCCGGCGTGACCTTCAACCACAAGGTTTCCATCGCAATCCGCATCCCCGATGAGATCGAGGATGCGGAAAAAATGGCTGTGTACGTCGATCACAGCGGTGATGGCGAGTGGGCATTTGCCGGCCGCGAGTTCGCGCCGGAGAGAGAGGAGCGCTACGTGTTGGCTCGTGTCCGCAGCTTTGGGCGGCAGTACGCCTTGCGAGCAGATCGTCGTCCCCCCGAGATCAGTCAGATGCAACCTGCTGACGGAGCGAGGGTGTCCGCGACGGGGCTGAAGCTCAGTGCCTCGATCAAGGATGAGGATTCAGGTATCGGGCTGGAAGAGGATATCGTGATGCTGTTGGACGGCCAGCGATTGATCAGCGTCTATGACCCAGATGCCGATCTGGTCGAATTCAGCAGCAATGAACCTCAGCGACCCGGCGTTCACGAGCTCGTCGTGAAGGTGACGGATCGATGTGGCAATGAAGCGACGGGCACCTCCCGGTTCACCGTCGACTAGGCAGATCTACGGAGTCGGCTTCGATGAAGCCTCGGATGGCGTCAGCTCTGATTCGAGACTCGATTTCAGGTAGGAGAAAGCGTCTTCGGGTGTATCGCACCGGTGGATGAGTTCCAGATCCCGCGCCTCGATCGTGCCCCAGCGCTCCAATGCCTCGAAGTTGAGCACCTCCTCCCAGTACTGGCTGCCGTACAGCACTACCGGCATGCCGCTGGAGCGGCCTGTCTGTATCAGCGTCAGCAGCTCGGCGAGCTCGTCCAGGGTGCCGTACCCACCCGGAAAGACCACGGCGGCGCAGGCCAGCTGCACGAACCAGAGCTTGCGCATGAAGAAGTAATGGAAATCCAGATTGAGCTCATCGGTGATGTAAGGATTGGGCTCCTGCTCTGCCGGCAGGCTGATGTTGAGGCCTATGGAGCGTCCGCCAGCTTCCGATGCACCCCGGTTGCAGGCTTCCATGATTCCGGGCCCTCCACCTGAACATATGACGAATGGCTCTCCGCTTTCCGTGGTCGTTTCCAGCGCCCAGCGGGTCAGCAGAGCCGACAGTGAGCGTGCGTCTTCATAATAGCGTGCTAACTGCAACTGCATCTCGAGGGTATCCAACGCGGCGCCATCGACGCCGGTCTCGCGAGCCTGGGCGAGAGCAGCCGTGGCCGCTTCCAGGGGAAGGGCGCGTGCCGATCCGAAGAAGACGATGGTGCGGTCGATGCCCTGGTTACAGAACCGGCTCTCGGGCTCGACGTACTCAGCCAGCATGCGCAGTGTGCGCGCATCAGGGCTGGACATGAACCTCGCGTCGCGGTAGGCCTTGATAGGTCTCTTGCTCACGAAGCGGGCTCCAGCGACTCCGCCCGCGCCAACAAGCTGTTGGCAATTTCTCGAACGGCGATGGCGGCCGGTGACTCCGGAAAGGCGCTGACGATCGGTGCGCCGCCATCAGCGCATTCTCGTACACGAGCATCGAGAGGAAGCTGGCCAATGAAGGGAATGTCGAAGTGCTCGGCTGTCCGTTGCCCCCCGCCCTCCCCGAAAATCGCGCTGGATCCCTGGCAGTTGTCACAGATGAAGTGGCTCATGTTCTCGACCAGTCCGAGAATGGGAACCTCTGTTTGGCGGAACATCTGTACACCGCGGCGCACATCTTCCAGAGCAATCTCAGAAGGTGTTGTGACGATGACGGAACCCGTCAATGGGGCGCTCTGGGTCAGCGAAATCTGCACATCCCCGGTGCCGGGAGGAAGGTCCAGCAACAGAAGGTCAAGTTCTCCCCAAGCGACCTGGAACAGGAACTGGTTGATCATTTTGGCCAGCATGGGGCCGCGCCAGATGACGGGGACTCCCGGGTCGATGAGCATGCCCATCGATATGCAGCGTACCCCCATCGCCTCGCGCGGCAGAATGCGACCGGACTGCTCGTCGACCTCCGGTTTCGTGGCGTCCAGACCGAGCATGCCGGGGATGTTGGGCCCGTAAATATCCGTGTCCATGAGGCCGACCCGAAGAGGGTGAGCAGCGAGGGCGACGGCGAGATTGGCACACAGGGTGGATTTGCCCACACCGCCCTTGCCGCTGGATACCGCCCACGTATCTTTTACACCAGCAATCGGTTGGCGGTCATGGGGCTGAATCTGAGTCAAAGCGAGAGTGTTCTTTCTTTTACGCGCCCGCAAACAGCACGGTGCTCCAACGGGGTACTCCATTGAGATGACACGACAGGGAACTGAATATCCACAGCACTCGAGAGGGCGGCAAGCGCTAGGGCTGCGCCTGGCAATGGGGATACTTGTGTTTGCAGCGATGTGTGCGAGTGGAGTCGGTTGCAGCAACGTCTCCAACCTTCAGAAGAAATACGAAGCGGGTGACGAGAAGGAGCGCGCGAGCGCGCTTAAGAAATTGATAGAGATCATCTCCCGTCCGGATTATCCCTACGGAACCCGGCGCAGCGCAGCGCGGGCGCTGGGCGAGATCGGCGATCCGGTCGCGGTCCCCGCGCTGATCGGCGCGCTTCATTCCTATGAAAAGCGGACGACCTTCAAGGAAGAAGCTGTGGTTGCTCTGGGTAAGATCGGCGACCGCAGCGCCGTCGAACCGATGGGACGACTGATGGATCGGTCCCTCGGTGACGAATACGTCGACCTGCGCCTGGCCACCTGGCCGGTCATCTCGCAGCTGGGCGGCCCCAAGGCAGCCGAAATACTGGTGGCCGCGTTACAGTACTACGACATCCTGACTTTGCAGCAGGAGCGCAGAGGCATGCGTGGGATATTCACCGGCGAAGAGAATCCCTGGTTTTCGCAGCAGGATTCTCTGCGACTACCTCCCCAGTTTTTCGACGATCCGACGCTGGGTTCAGGCCTGGGGGGATTGGGTGGCCGTGGCGGGTCCCCGATCGGGATGTTCGGTCCGGATGTCGGGCCGGCCCCACAGCGCAGAAACTTTACCCCCGAAGAAAGACAGCTGGCCCATCAGTCTCTGGTCGGAGTGGGTGAGGACGCCCTGCCGGTCATTGAAACTCAGATCAGAACCAAGCAGACGACGCCGTCTCTGCGACAGGAGTTACTCGCGATCGTGGAGGAAATAACCACGGAGAATCAGCTCCAGCCGGAAAATTGAAAATACAAGATTGACATCCCGGATCGGCCCCTGTATTATTCGCCGCTCCATTATTGTATTGACGACCGCCGCCACGAACTGATGGTCGTTCCGACTATGCGAACTTTATCCGAAGACATCAGCCAAATCCTCGAAGACTGGGATTACCAGCCGGGTCAGCTCAAGGTCCGGACCATCGAGGGGCACGATAAAGAAAAAAAGATTCAAATCCGCATGGATCTGGGTTTGATGCAGCTGGAATGGTCAGGCCGGCCTGACGGTACTCAACCGCACGATCGGACCTCCCTGCTCGATCATTTTACCGAACTGCATCGCGATCATGAACAGACAAAAGTGAATGGCACACCCTTTACCCTGTCGCGCGAAGACTGCTGGGCTCTCAGTCAGGAAGCGATGCAGTACTACTGGCGCCGGATCAGCTTCTTCGAGTTGAAGGAGTATGCGCGGGCTCAGGAGGACGCCGAACACAACCTGTCTATCCTGGACATGTGCCAGGATTACGCAGAGCACGACGAAGATCGCCAGATTGCCGACCAGTACCGGATCTTCGTCACCTCCCATCGCATCCAGGCTCGGGCACTCGCCGCGCTCGAGCACGAACAGCACGAGCAGGCTCTGCGGGTAATCAGCACAGGGATTGCTGAGATAGAAGAGATACTGGTTGCCCAGGACGAGTTGGAGGCTGTTGACGGCGATTGCCCCGAACTCAAGTTCCTCAGGGATTGGGAGAAAGAGGTGGAGGACAACCGGCCCCGGAGTCCTCAGGAAAAACTGCTGGTGGATCTGCAGGCTGCAGTCGAGGAAGAGAAGTTCGAGCTCGCCGCACGACTGAGAGACCGGCTCCGAGACATCGATCGGGAATAAACCGGCAGCAATAGCTGGTAGTAGTTTCTGTTAATCCAATAAAAATAAGTAGTTATACGTAAACGATTCTGGCGTTTGACAGGCGGAGGAGGATCGCTATCTTTCTCCGCCTTCTTTTTTGCCCAAAATACGTCCGAAATTATGCCCGACATGGAGGCAGGACGGATTAAAGCGTTGGCTCGGTTCAGTCGATATTGGGAACGCGGCGGCTCAGCCGGATATGGGCGCAGAAAAGCGGGAACTCCGGCTCGCGGTATGAGTCAAGAAAGGCCGTGTATTTAGAAGGCAGTCAGTCCGAAGAGGACGGGAAGTCCGAGACGAAGGAAGGCACACAATGGCCAAAAGGGTCGCCCTCAACAAACGAGATCGTGACAAAGTCAGGAAGCGACTGCTGGATCGTCGCTCCGCGCTGCTCGCCGATCTACACGGCAACGAGGCTGAGATCGATCAGCTGCAGGATCCCAAAGCCGATGACCTTGATCGCGCCGTTGAGGCCGGGACCATGGAACTGCTCGTGGCCCTCGGAGACACCGAGAGACGTGAGCTGGAAGAGATCCTGCTGTCGCTGGAGAAACTGGAGACCGGAACCTACGGCAAGTGTGAGGCCTGTCTGGATACCCCGTTACACTTATGTGACGGCTGTCCGTTTATCCCCAAGCCACGACTTGATGCATTGCCGACCGCGCGTCTGTGTGTCGCCTGTCAGGAGGCGGAAGAGACCAACCAGATTCCCAACTACACTCGCCTCAGGCCACGACGCATGATTTTCGGTGAGGACGAGGAGTTCAGTCATCCCCTGATGGACTCGAACGACGACAGCTAAAGCGGACAGGCTCCTATTGTTTTCCAGCTTCGAGCTCTGACAAATCCGACATCGTGGCCACTCGGAGGCTCTGTAGAGAGCGCCGGTAGTTGATGACCGACTCCAGCGCTTCCGTGCGCGCCGAGGTCAGCGTCGTCTGGGCATCCAACAATTCCTGGCTGTCGCCGATTCCCAGTTCGAACCGTGCCTGTTCGACTTCGTATTGGCGCTCGGTTACCTCCAGCGAGGCCTGTCGCAAGTCGATCTGACGCTCCGCCTCACGCACGTTACGCACGGCATCCCGGATGTCGAGGATGACCTGCTGGCGCTGCATTTTCCTCGAGAGCCGGCTCTGTTCCAGCGCAGCTTCGCCTTGCCGCACCAGGCCACGACGCCAACCGCTGTCGACGACGGGCAGGCCAATTTGAAGGCTCGCCATCACCCTGCTGCGCTCGAAACTGTCGGACACGTCGCCCGGTTCAGGACCGCGCCCCCGCAGGGTCACCCCAGCGACGACGGAGGCATTGAGCTCGCTCTGGTCTCTGCGACGCTCGAGGTCGAGCTCGTTGATTTGCTCGCGGAGCTCGGCCTCCATGATGTCGGATCGGTTTTCCAGTCCGACGCTGACGGCGTGCTCCTCATCGATGGTGAGGCGTTCGGCCTGAACGTCGGTGTCGATTTCGAGCGGTGAGTTGTGGTCGAGGCCGAGCACGTCCCGGAGAATGTCGCGTCGCCGTTCAATCTCGGTCTCCGCCTGGGCGAAGGTGGCCTCGGCATTCAGTTTTTCGACCTGCAGGCGCAGTGCTTCGACCTCAGCAATGAGGCCGATCTCGTATTTCTTTTGGGCAAGAATCAAAGCGGCAGAGGCCTGGGTCAGGCGCTGTTCTTGGATTTCGAGCTGGCGGATGCTGCGGGCCAGGTCGAAGTAGGTGTCAGAGACGTGCTGTTCAAGCAATAGCTCCCTGCGCTCCAGGGTTGACCCGCTGATGGTGAGGTCCAGCTCAGCCTGCCGCAGCCCGATTTCGTCGCTCGGTGTCGACAGTAAATCGCGTTGGTACTGCAGGTCGATATCGCCGAAGTACTCGAGGAAGTCCTCCCGCCGGTTGGAGTCAAAGTCGTGGCGGAATCCGGTGCTGCGCACGTTGAAGCGCCCGACGCGGTCGACGCGGCGCGACAGGTTCAGCTGCGTCTCATAACGGAAGGTCGTGTTCTCTTCCTGGAAACGCTCGCGGAGCGCGGCCTCCTCGAAGGTGTCTTGCGTCTCGACGTAGCTGGGAGCCGTCACGGCCAGATTGGCGTCGATGGCGAAAGGCGAATGCGCTTGCTCGTAGCGGGCTCGGCTGGCCTCGAGATTCTGGCGGTCGCTGAGGTGCTGCAGATTGTTGGACAAGGCCAGGGCGATGCAGTCCTCGAGGGGGAGGGGTTCGCTGGCTTGGACGGGTTGTGGGAGTAGCCATATCAGAGCCAGGGCGAACGTGAAGGAGAACAAGCCCACTAGATGGCGACGAGTGCTCGAGTCCCCACAAAACCTGGGCCTGATGGCGGGTTTGATAGCATAGTGTGATGCGTCCATGAGATAGGAATCCTGGCTTTTTCTTATTATTGATGGGTGGAAAATCTCAGGTACATTGGATTCTAACCGATGGGGTGAACATTATCAATTGGATTGTAGTGGTGGGTAACCACGGGATAGGGAAATCCGGCGATATTACGAGATGGAATCGAAGAACGAGGCCGTGAGCACGCAGACCGAAACAGACAGTGAATTATCCGTGCTGGCCGGGGTGTTCGGCCGTTATCCGGATATCCAGGCGGTATACCTGTTTGGCTCGCGCGCCATCGGTGCGGCCCGTCACGGCAGCGACCTGGACCTGGCGGTAGTCCCGCGAAGCCGATCCGCGCGTGAGAAGAAGCTGAAGATCCTCACGGACTTGGCGCGTCTCGGCTTTACCGACGTCGATCTCGTCTTCCTGGACACCAGTGACATGGTATTGAAGTACGAGGCGATCAGGCACAACCGGCTGGTGTACCAGGCTGTCGACTTCGACCGGGGCACTCTGTTTTCGAACGTGGTACGCCAATATCTGGATCTGAAGCCATATCTCGATGTTCAGCGCCGGGCGTACCGCCGGAGGATACTCAGTGGTCAATAAGGAGGTCATCCGGAAACGCCTGAACAAGCTCGATGAGTACGTGGCTGTTCTCGGTGACTTGCAGAAGTACACGCGCGAGGAATTCCTGGAGAATCCAGAGCGCTATGGGAGCGCCGAGCGCTTTCTGCAACTGGCCGTAGAGGCACTGATCGACCTGGGCAACCACGTTATCGCCGATCTGGGGTTGGGTGAGGTCGATTCGTACGCTGACATACCGACGCTTCTGGCCCAGAAACAACACCTGAATGAAAGCTCGGCAGAGAAGTGGATCCAGATGATCGGATTCAGGAACATCCTTGTGCATGAATATCTGGATATCGACAGGGGGATCGTGTACGACGTGCTTCATCAGCGCCTGGGGGATTTCGGGGAGTTGCGGAAGGCCTTTGCGCCGTTTCTGTGATTACGATGCATTCGGCCGCATTGATCCGGGACGTGATGCCGTTCACGGGGCAAGAATCCGGACGTACCCTATCATCGAAGTCTCGAGATTCTCGGATGGGCAACATCGTGAAACGGAGAATCCTCGTTGCAGAGCACACTATTTCGTGACTTAACAAACGAGCATCTGCTCACAACGGATAACGGATGAGAGTTTTCATAGCGGGTGTAGACGGGTACCTGGGATGGACACTGTCGTGTCACCTGACGGCCAAAGGCCATGAGGTCGCCGGCATTGACACGTATTTCAGGCGTGATTGGGTCGCCGAAATGGGGTCGCAATCAGCAACGCCGATTCGCCGCATGACTGACCGCCTGACGGCATTTACAGAGACCTACGGGTCGAGCCTTGATTTTAGGAAAGGCGACCTGATGAACTTCGACTTTCTACTGAATTTTCTGCGCTCGTTCCAACCCGAAGCCATCGTGCACTTGGGTGAGATGCCGTCTGCTCCCTACAGCATGATAGATGTCCATCACTGTGTTTTCACCCAACAGAACAATATAATTGGGACCCTCAACCTGCTTTACGCGATGAAGGAAGCTTGTCCGGAATGCCATTTGGTGAAGCTGGGGACGATGGGTGAATACGGGACACCGAATCTCGACATCCCCGAAGGCTTCTTCGAGATCGAGTATCGCGGTAGAAAAGACAAACTGCCCTTCCCGCGGCAGGCCGGCAGCTGGTATCACCAGAGCAAGGTGCACGATTCCAACAACGTAACCATGGCGTGCAGGATCTGGGGTCTCAGGTCGACGGACATCATGCAAGGTGTCGTCTACGGCACTCGCGTCGACGCCTTCGAGGGAAACGAGGATCTGGTGACACGGTTTGATTTTGATCAATGTTTTGGGACTGCCATCAACCGGTTTTGCGCTCAGGCCGTGATCGGTCATCCCCTCACGCCATACGGAGGTGGCCATCAGAAACGAGGTTTCATTGCTCTGCGCGACTCGATGCAATGCATGACTCTGGCGATCGAGAATCCGCCGGCACTGGGGGAGTATCGCGTGTTCAACCAGTTCGAGGAGGTTTACGACGTCACTGAGCTGGCCCTCAAGGTCCAAACGGTGGGTGCCAGTCACGGACTCAGTGTCGAGGTTCGCAACATGGACAATCCAAGAAAGGAAATGGAAGAGCATTACTACAATCCCGACCATCAACACCTCCTCGACCTGGGATACCAGCCGACCCATGACATGGACCAGGAGATGAGCACGGTAATCGAGGATTTGTTGAAGTACAAAAAGAGGATCGAGAGCAAGAAACACGCGGTCACTCCCGACATCCACTGGAGCGGCGAGCGGCGCAAGGTGGGATTCAGGTCCTGACGTGGCGCACTGATGGCACTATTCCTTGTCACCGGCGGTGCCGGATTCATCGGATCGCATTTAGTGGAAGAGCTCCTCGGCCGCGGCGAACGAGTCCGCGTGCTCGACAATTTTTCCACCGGCAAGCGCGAGAACCTGGCGCCCTTTGCCGGACATATCGAGGTCATCGAAGGGGACCTGCGCAGTCAGCACACCGTTCGCCAGGCCGTCAATGGGGCTGACTACGTCCTGCACCAGGGCGCATTGCCTTCTGTTCCACGCTCTATCGAGGATCCGATCACGACCAACGAGGTGAACGTCGGGGGGACACTGAATGTGCTGGATGCGGCCAAGGAAGCCGGGGTCAAAAGGGTCGTGTTCGCGTCCTCGTCCTCGGTGTACGGCTCGGGTGAGGGGATGCCGAAGCGGGAGGATATGCTTCCGAAGCCAATCTCGCCATACGCCGTAACCAAGTTGACCGGAGAAAAATACTGCCGGGTCTACGCCGATACCTTCGGTCTCGAGACAGTCGCTCTGAGGTATTTCAACGTCTTCGGCCCGCGGATGGATCCGACCTCGGCGTATTCGGCCTTCATCGCGATCTTCATCGTCGGCATGATGGAAGGGCGCCCGTTGACGGTGAACGGCGACGGCACGATTTCGCGGGACTTCACCTACATCACCAATGTCGTGCACGCGAACATGTGTGCGATCGATGCTCAGAACGCAGCTGGCGGTGTTTTCAACATCGGCTGCGGCGACAGCTTGAGCCTGAATGAGATCATCGCTCGCTTGCAGGAACTGATAGCAACAGAGGGGAATATCTCCTACGGTCCTGCAAAAACCGGAGATCTGCCACTTTCCCAAGCCGACATAGGGGCCGCACAGGAAAAGCTAAACTACCACCCACTCGTACACGCAACAGAAGGTTTAGAGCTAGCCGTAGCGTGGTATCGGAAATGACCGGTAGTAACAGCGATGAGAATGAGGATTCAATCGAATCGTGAGTAATCTGGTAGAGAAAATCGAAGCTCACGAAGCAAGGCTGGCTGTCATCGGTCTCGGATACGTCGGGTTACCGTTGTCGATCGAATTCGCGTGTGGTGGCATAGAGACCACCGGGATCGACACCGACCAGAAAAAAGTCGAGCGCGTCAACTCGGGCGTGTCTTATCTGAACGATGTGCCGGATCAACGGCTCAATGAAGTTGTACAGGCAAGAACGCTCAAGGCAACGACGGATTTCTCCGTATTGCAGGACGTTGACTGCATCTGCATTTGTGTCCCGACTCCCCTGAGCAAGACCAAGGATCCCGATATAACCTTCATCGTCGCGGCCTGCGACGAGATCGCCAAGTATGCCCACCGAGACATGCTCGTCGTGCTCGAAAGCACGACCTATCCAGGCTCTACCGAGGAGCTGATTCTCCCACGCCTGCGGGTGAATGGAGCTGAGCCAGGCGTGGATTTCTTCCTGGCCTTCTCACCCGAGAGAATTGATCCGGGCAACAAGCAGTGGCAGACGCGCAATACACCCAAGGTCATTGGCGGAGTTACACCGGCATGCACTGAGGCTGCCGTAGCTTTGTACCGGCACGCTGTGGACACGGTCGTCCCGGTATCGTCTCCCGCGGCCGCCGAGATGGTCAAGCTGCTGGAAAACACGTTTCGAGCAGTCAACATCGGGATGGTGAACGAGATCGCCTTGATCTGCGATCGGCTGGGGCTGAACGTCTGGGAGATCATCGACGCCGCAGCCACCAAACCGTTCGGGTTCATGCAGTTCAATCCGGGTCCCGGGCTCGGCGGCCACTGCCTGCCGATCGACCCGCTGTACCTGTCGTGGAAGATGCGCGGCATGGATCACGAGACCCGGTTCATAGACCTTGCGGACAAAATCAATGCGGGCATGCCGCATCATGTCGTCAGCAAGGTCGCCGATGCGCTCAACGACGCGGGGAAGCCGGTGAAAGGGTCGAAGATCCTGATCCTCGGAGTGGCATACAAGGCGGACGTTGACGATGTGCGTGAAAGTCCGGCCCTGAACATCATCGAGTTGATGCGGCGCAAGGGGGCTGAGGTCTGCTACAACGACCCACATGTACCGCGACTGGAGATCGAGCAGGGTGGCAATCTCGAGTCGGTCGAGTTGTGCGCAGAGGTTGTCCGGGCCGACTGCTGCGTAATCGTCACTGCACATTCCTCATACGACTGGGCACGCATCGTGGATCAGGCCAGGCTCATCGTCGACACACGTAATGCCCTGCGGAGTTTCGCTGCTTCCGAACGGATCGTCCATCTGTGAATCAAGGCGGGCCCCTAGGCGGCCGAGCACGCCGTGAGGTGCGAAAATGTGAGCCAAATCACCATTGTTACCTTTGGTAACTTTCTTCTTGACAATACGTTAACATCTGGCTACATTTTTTCCCACGCACAATCCTACTTCCAATACTGATTGGGCACGCCTCTGCCTTAATTGCTATAAATCAGTTCCTGAAGCACGAAAATTTGAGTATCTGAAATCCGTCAAGGGGATCTCTATGCCTATCCCGGCGCAGGATACAACTACGCGCGATGACCTCGGTATGCTCGCTGTCCTGGAAGCCCTGACAGAGAGCGAACAAGTCACGCAGCGGGAGTTGTCGCGTCAAACTGGGTTGAATCTAAAGAAGGTCAACTACTGCCTTCACCGGTTGCTGGAGAAGGGCCATGTGAAGTTTCAGCGCGCGCTGAATAACCCCGACAAGCGTGCTTACCTCTACATCCTGACTCCCACCGGTCTCAAGGAGAAGTCGCGGCTTACCTACGGCTTCATGAAGATGACGATCGGCTACTACAACCGGGTGGAGGAGAAACTGGAGGAATGCCTCGCTTCCATGGGTGAGGCGGGCGTGCGCCGGATCGCGCTCTTCGGCGCGAGTGAGGCTGCTCGTATTGTGATGTCCGTTGTCCATCAGGATGGGATCGAGGTGGTCGCGGTCGCTGACGATGGTTTCGATGGCGAAGCGTTTGGTGGGGTTCCCCTGGTTTCCGAACAAGAGCTGAAGACACTCGTCCTGGACGGCGTTCTCATAACCGTCCTGAACGACCTGGATGTTGCTGACCTGCGACTGCGAGAGCTGGAAGTCCCTGAATCAAAGGTCTGGCATCTGTCCTGAGTGATCGACGGCGTCAGGCGTGGTCCTTGAGATCGTGCGCCGTTGAGTAGTATTAAACAACAAAAAAACAATAAGTTGCGCCATTTTTCGTGGCGTAAGTGACGGGGGCGGAGCGTATCGAGGCAGGAATCTTCAGCAACCACGCATCCGCCAGGCCGGACAGCTTAGGAGTTTTGGGGAATGGGTAGGAACGAAATTGTATCGATCGCGTGTGTGGGAGCCGGATACTGGGGCCGGAATCTGGTCAGGGTTTTCGCCAACCTGCGCGGGGCGCATCTGGGGACGGTGTGCGACAGCGATCCGGAGGTTAGGGCGCGTGTCGCGGGGCTGCACAGCGATCTGAAGGTGGTCCCCGACTACGAGAGTGTCCTGCAGGATGTTAACACCGACGCAGTGGTGATCGCTCTTCCAGCGGTCCAGCACTACGAGACTGTCAAGCGGGCTCTCGAGTCGGGGAAGCATGTCTTCGTCGAGAAGCCTATGACGACGAAAGCAAAGGAGGCGGAGGAGCTGGTGAAGCTCGCGAGCCGAAATGACCGCGTCCTCATGGTGGGTCATCTCCTCGTTCACCATCCCGCCGTCGACGCTCTCAAACGCCTCATCGACGATGGTGACCTGGGCGAGACGTACTACCTGTACTCCCAGCGCGTCAACCTGGGCATCGTCCGTAAGGACGAGAATGCACTGTGGAGCCTGGCTCCCCACGACATCTCCGTAATGCTGTACCTGCTCGATCAAGAGCCCGACGCGGTCAGCGCCAGCGGGGAGTGCTATCTGCAGAAGGGCGTTGAGGACGTCGTCTTCGTCAACCTGCACTTCGAAGACGGCAAGATGGGCCAGCTGCAGGTTTCGTGGCTTGATCCGCACAAGATCCGGAAGTTGACGATCGTCGGCAGTGAAAAGATGGCCGTCTTCGACGACATGGAAAGTGCCGAAAAAATCAGGATTTACGACAAGGCGGTGGAACGCGAGAGCTACGAGTCCTACGGTGAGGCAATCACACTGCGGTTCGGCGATGTGGTCATACCCCACATCCACATGGACGAGCCGCTGAAGCTCGAGTGCCAGCATTTCGTCGATTGCGTACGGGACAATGCCGTGCCGAGAAGTGACGGCCAGGACGGGCTGCGGGTAGTGCGCGTGCTGGAGGCGGCGCAGCGATCTCTGGACCAGGGAGGGGTACCGGTCGGGGTGGAAGGGCCGTGAATTGGGATGTAGCCGACGGTGCGGTAGGCATCGGAGCGGGTGAGACCGATCCTGCCGGTAGACCCGCAGCGTGTCCCCTGGACTCATGGCTCGCCTTGACACCCCGATACCAGTCCGCGCGGAAGACATCCACGGCGTCCTCCGGGTCTTCGTCCGTCACCTCCGACGCTTCCGGCTGGGGCGCGATTTCTACGGAATGTCGTTGGGTGAGCTCCTTGGTCGCTGGCAGGGCGCGATGACGCGGCGCATCCATGTGCTGCAGGTGATCACGCGGCTGGTGAAGCGCGGCGCCTCGCGGCACGTCATCGACCTGGCGCGCAGCCTGGACCCGGAGCGGTTTGAGGTGGAGATCCTGGCGGGCCGGGGCGAGCCCTGCGAGGGCAGCCTGTGGGAGGAAGCGGAGGCGACGGGGTTGCGGCTGCACTACGTCGACAGCCTGCAGCGGGCGATCTCGCTGTGGCAGGACTGGAAGGCATACCGCGAGATCCTGGGGATCCTGCGCCGCGGGAATTACGACATCGTGCACACGCACATCAGCAAGTCGGGGTTGCTGGGCCGACTTGCGGCGCGGCGGGCGGGGGTGCCGGTGGTGGTGCACACGTATCACGGGGTCGTGGGCGAGCTGGCAGGCGCGGGCGTGGGACCGTGGGTGCTGCGCGCCGTCGAGCGTCGCTGCGCGCGGCTGACGGACGAGTGCATCACGATCAGCGAACGCGTGGCCGAGGAGTTGGAGGCGGCCGGCATCGTCGAGGCGGCGCACTGGACAGCGATCGCGAACGGGATCGACCTGGAGCACTACCGGCGCGAGAAGGCGGGGCCGCGGCCGGTGGCGCTGCCGGAGGGCCCTCGAGTGATCGGCACGGTGGGCAGCCTCACCCGAGAGAAGGGGACCGAAGACTTACTGGGGGCCGCGGCGGCCCTGCTGGCCGAGAACGCCGACCTGACTGTGTGTATCGTCGGCGACGGCCCCCTGCGCGGGACGCTGGAGGCGCAGGCACGGTTCCTGCGGATCTCGGACCACGTGGTCTTTACCGGAGTCGTGTCCGACGTACGGCCGTGGCTGGCCGCCTTCGACGTCTTCGTGCTGCCGTCGCACAGCGAGGGCATGCCGCTGTCGCTCGTAGAGGCGATGGCGATGGGTTGCCCAGTGGTGACCACCGATGTGGGGGGCGTGGGGGAGGTGGTGGGCGACGCGGCAGTGTTGGTGAACGGCGAGCCGGAGGGACTCCGGCGGGCCCTGGCAGCAGTACTGAGCGACGATGACACGCGCCGCGAGCTGGGAGAACGAGGTCTGCGCCGTGCACCCGGTTTTGACCTGGCGACGATGGCGACGCGAACCGGCCAGGCATACGAGCAACTGCTTCGGCGACGGAGAACGGAGTGAGAGTCGTGGTTACGGGGTGCGCCGGGTTCATCGGTGCGCAGACGACGAGGCGGCTGTTGGACAGCGGTCACACGGTGGTGGGGATCGACAACCTGAACGAGGCGTACGACCGTCGCTTGAAGGACTGGCGGCTGGCGCAGTTGGAGGGGGTGAGAGGTTTCGACTTCCGGCGGGCGGATATCACTGACCGGAAAATTGGGTGCCTGTTGCGGGTGGTCACCGAGGCGGGTGGTGTGGACGCCGTCGTCAATCTCGCCGCCTATGCGGGTGTGCGCTACAGCGTCGAGAATCCCTGGGTCTACTACGAGACGAACGTTGCCGGGACGCTGAACCTGCTAGAGGCCTGTCGCGAGACAGGGATCGGCAAGTTCGTCCTCGCCTCGTCGTCGAGCCTCTATGGGGCGCGCAACGCCGTGCCGTTCCGGGAGGACGCCCATACGAGCGAGCCGTTGTCGCCGTACGCTGCCTCGAAAAAGGCGGCAGAGGAACTTTGCTACACCTACCATCATCTGCACGGGCTGGACGTTACGGCGCTGCGGTTCTTCACGGTCTACGGGCCAGCGGGGCGGCCGGACATGAGCCCCTTCCGGTTCGTGCAGTGGATCAGCGAGGGACGCCCCGTGCAACTGTTCGGCGATGGCACGCAGCGGCGGGACTTCACCTTCGTGGCGGACATCGCTAGGGGGGTGGAGGCGGCCCTGAGGCCGGTGGGTTACGAGGTGGTGAACCTGGGGTCGGACAAGCCGGTGGTGTTGATGGACATGATCCGGATAATCGAGAACCTGGTGGGGCGGAAGGCCGAGATCGAGCGGCGGAAGGCGCACGCGGCGGATATGGCTGCAACGTGGGCTCAGATTGAGAAGGCCCACCTGTTGTTGGGGTGGTCGCCGGAGTACGGGGTGAATGAGGGGATGGCGGCCCTCGTGGCCTGGTACCAGGGGAACCGGGCGTGGGCGAGCCAGATCCAGACGGATGGGTAGATCCTCAATGACGTGGCAACTTGCCGTTCAGCCGGCAGCCTGAACCTTCTTTTGCGGCCGTTTGCCTTGACTTTCGAGGCCTCGCTGGCCTCCCGTCTTTGCGCCTAGTACACCGCGGAATTCCTTTTTTATCAATCAGTTACGGAGAAATCATCGACGTGACTGGGGGACGAAGGATGCCCAAATGATCGACGCAGCAATCTGCGATGATGACATCGTCAACCATTTCTGAGGTCGTGCCGTGCAATCTGTGCGGCGAGGAAGACTTCGAACTGGTTCATCCAAGTACTATCGGACACGGGCAGGCGTCCGTGGAAGAGTTCGTCAGCACGGCTCCCGCCTACGGCAGATACCACGACATAGTAAGATGCCGGCACTGCGACCTCGTCTTCATGAACCCACGAGATGCGGTGGATTTCACAACTCTATGCAGAAGTGGTCGATCAAGCGTACCTCGAAACCTGGGATGAGCGAGCAGTTACCTTCAGAAGCCATCTAAAGGAGATCGGTCGTTACGCTGCAGGCGCTGAATTGCTCGATGTGGGATGCTACGCTGGCGTTTTCCTCAGTGAGGCGAAGAAATCGGGCTACCTCTGCACTGGTCTCGAACCGTCCAATTGGGCAGCTCGCCACGCAAGACAGGCGTGCGACTGTCCTGTCGTTCGCGGCAGTGCTGAAGAGGCCCAGTTCCGACCCGGTTCTTTTGACTTCGTAACCCTGTGGGACGTAGCCGAGCATCTTCAAGACCCGAAGTCGGCTTTCGCCTCGATCAGGTCATGGCTACGGCCGGGTGGCGGCATCGCCGTCTCGACTCACGATATAAGTAGTCTTGCCGCCAGGCTCATGGGTCGGCGTTATTCCATGGCTGATGCGGTTTCACCTGTACCACTTCTCGCCGGCCACACTCAGCCGAATGTTGGAGGTTGTGGGGTTCGAGGTCCAGCAAGTGGTACGCTACTCCAAGGTATTCTCGCTGAACTACTTGCTGAGCAGGGCAGGCTTGCACGTTCCTGGCGGGTGGGCGAAGGCCATCCGCATTCCCGTGAATTTCGGCGACATGTTCATCGTGATTGCCCGACGCGGTCCTGTGTGCTGACAGGTCAGATGGTTCTTCGTACACTAAGGACTTACACACCCATTCTCCAGCGCAGGATACAGCTTGATGCGTACTAACAGCGACAAAGGGCGAATTTGCTTCGTACATGCGCCAGAGGTGTACTACGAGCAGAACTCCGGTGCTCGGTTCACGCCTCTGTGGGCTTACACACTCTGCTCTTACGTCCCCGATGGCTGGGGGGTGCAGATCCTTGACTGCACGGTCGGCTATTGATGTTCGTCAATGGAAACTGGGGTAGGTCCGGGGTGTCATCGTTCCGCTCGCATTTGTTGCCGCTTTCTCTGGTCAGTCCCGTGGCGTCAAGCGCCACACGGAATGTCACATCCGCATCAGGAACCCCTGCAGCCTCCCGGTGTAGGCTGCCGAGTGGGGACCGTACCTTGGCCCAAGGAGGAGCGCTGAGTTGAAACAGGTACCTTCCGGACTTTTTGGACTCGAGGCGGCTGCGGGTGAACCGTGGGTTCACCTCGCCGACGGTACAGCTTTGGCGAACTGGTCGGACGCCGATGAGGTGCTCTATAGCCAGACAAACAGACAAGCCATTAAATACGCGTACTATGCAATAGCTTTCGATTACCTCAAGGAGAATGGCATTATCGGTGCCTACTACGAGTTTGGATGTCACCGGGCCCGAACATTCCGCATGGCACTGACAGAAGCGAGGCGCCACAACCTCGACTCAATGGAGTTCCTGGCCTTCGACAGTTTTGCCGGGTTGCCGGAGCCGGCATCGGAACCAGACCATGAGGGGTGGACTGCGGGAGCACTTGCGACGTCTGAGCAGGAATTCATGTGCATGATCAATGACCATGGCATCTACGTCGACAAAGTCGAGACCGTCGGCGGCTACTATGACAAGTCCCTCACACAAGAACTTCAGCGCGAACTGCTCGATAGGGACACCAGGATTGCCATGGTCTGCGTGGACTGCGACCTGCTCGAGTCTGCGATACCCGTGTTCAATTTCATCGAGCCCCTTCTGCAGGAGGGAAGCGTGCTCTATATAGATGACATGTATGCCGGCTATAAGGGCTCTCCTAAGAAGGGCGTTGCGCGCGCGTTCTCCGATTTCGCGGATAGCAGCAGCTTCTTATTCGAACCTCATCTTTCAGTAGGCTGGTGGGGGAAGTCGTTCATCGTCTACGCAGAATGACGATGCCCGGAGATGAGCCCGAGCCGGGCGAGCAATTCCACCGTCGCCCGTACCGCCGGCAAGGACAGACGTTGGCGAACGATACGCTTATCGAAGATATCACTACAACGGGCTGGGCCGTGATTGATGCCGATAACCTGAGTGGACTGGCTCTCTTCAGAGATCGATTTGAGCACATCGTCAGATCCAACGTTCCCAATGCCAACCCGGACGATTCTGTGTCCGATCTCTTGATGGCTGTGACCCCTGCCGAGCTGAACTTACTTCTGAAGACAGTAAACTACGGCATGCTCGAGAGTACTCGAACGGTACTTGACAGTTTTGGATCGGCGATCGCCAAGCTCTGTAAGAACGAAATCTTTTACCAGAAGCGCATATACTTGCGGGTAAATGTCCCAGGAGAGGGGCAGGATGCGACGCCCGCACATACTGATGTGTACTACGGACATTCGCCCTGCGCTTACACCCTCTGGGTGCCGATGTACGACGTTGCCGATGAGTCCGGCATATACCTTTTCGACAGGAGGTCATCGGCGCGGATTGTCTCTAGCTATCGTTTTGACGAACCGATCAGTCATGTTTTACAGCGCGAGTCGGCGATGCCAGGCGGAGTGACACTGACGTTTGGCCAGGCGATTCTCTTCGAGTGCAGCATCGTTCACGGAGCTCATGAAAATACCGGCGGATCGCCAAGAGTTAGTTTTGACATGAGAGTTCAGTCTACGACTCAACCTTTGTTTCAGAAGGGATATGATCTGTACGCGACTGGGAATCTGATATGAAAACGGTGGGGGTGGTGTCAAGCGTGGAGTTAAGCCCGTGGC
The DNA here is from genome assembly GCA_965248265.1 of Candidatus Latescibacterota bacterium. Lineage (GTDB taxonomy): Bacteria > Latescibacterota > UBA2968 > UBA8231 > UBA8231 > CBDFJF01. The sequence continues at coordinate 2,007,549 of CBDFJF010000001.1, read as the reverse complement.
GCATTCCCCAGAAAGCGCAGAGTTGCCTCATCAACCAAAGGGCAAGTCAGCTGTCGTTGGAAGTCGATTCTATAGTTTCTGAGTTCGTGCTCGGGAGATGCTACCCAAACCTACTGGAGCGACTGCAACACGGAGATGTTGCAAACATTATATTCGCGACGGTGGCACAGCTGCCCTCTGACATCGAGGAAATGAGAGGCATCCTGCGGGCAGTAAATAGCTGTAATGTGCATTTCGCCCTCGAGGACGAGTGTGTTGAACGAGAGCAGTCATTTGAGGGACTTGTGTACGCCAGAGCGAGGTTCGATAATGCTGAAGTACTCGACGAAATAGGAGCCTTTACTGCAATGTCAGACCAAGAAGAGCAGGACGATCAACCTGTCAGTGAGCTTTTCCAAGGCACTAGAATTCGGTCCGACGAGCTTTCCGCACTGGATGCGGTCGTCAAGAATTTCGAGAGTTTCCCGATTTCGACTAGGGAAAAACTGGAAAACTTTCCAAGCTGGGTTCGGCATAGGGACCTAGCCAGGTTCCTTTTCAAGGCCGAGATCTATCGTTCAATACTCAGTGTTCCGGGAGTGATATTCGAGGCCGGGGTGCTGTATGGTGGCAGCCTGGCAACGTGGCTGCACCTCGGTGAGATATATGAGCCAGTCAACTATGGCAGGCGAGTGTATGGCTTTGACACCTTTACTGGCTTCCCGGAGGTGACCGACAAAGATATGCCACCCCAACCCAAGTACCCGGAGCTCTATAAGGCCGGTACCTACAGCGCGGAGGGCGCATACGATCAAATAGTAGATTTGTTCGAGCATCTAGATAAGACGCGCAAGATCCCCCAGATACCGCGGATGCGGCTCGTCAAGGGTGATGTCAGGCGGACCGTCCCCGAAACTCTGAAAAACGACAAGAGCATCCTTGTCGCCTTGCTATATCTTGACGTAGATCTCTATGAGCCAACGGCGGCCGTGTTGCGAGCTTGTCTGCCCCGAATGTCAAAAGGCTCAGTGATATGTATTGATGAGTTGTGCTATGAGGATTGGCCAGGTGAGACAGAGGCGTTGCTGGATGTACTTGATCTCAACGAAGTCAGGATCGAAAGAACTCCGATAGTGCCTAACATCGCTTTCGTACGGCTGTAACCATGGACATATCACTTCCGGCGACGACCAACGACTCGGTTCTAGATCTTGCTGAACTACCGCAACCTTCGCCCGATCTGGAGTTTCATGAGCGCGTCTTAGAAGACGGCTTCAAGAGATACCCACTCCGACGGCAAAATTACGAGAGATATCTCGCGGCGAGACGCGGTGAGATCGTCGACTATATGCCAATCAAGCTGGACGTCGAGAACGTCAGCCGCTGTAATTTTCACTGCACGATGTGTCCAGTAAGCGACTGGCCGAAGTTCACGCGTGCCGAGGATCTACACTATGATGACTTCACACGTGTTATCGACGAGCAGTACGGTGTTATCGAGCTCAAGCTTCAAGGCATCGGCGAGCCCTTGCTGGGCAAGACCTATACCGACATGATTGCGTATGCCAGAAGTAAGCAGATCTGGGTCAGGTCGACTTCCAATGCGTCGCTCCTTCACCTGAATGATGCTTACAGACGAGTGATCGATAGCGATATCTGCGAGTTGCAGATATCGATCGATGGTGCAACAGACGATACGTATGAGTCGATTCGCCGGGGAGGTAAGTTGGGCCGCGTCAAGGAAAACTGCTCAATGCTGAATGGCTACTGCCAGCAAGTAGGGCACAAGCGCACGCGCATGTGGGTCGTTGTGCAGTCGGGAAATCTTCAGGAGCTGGAGATGTTGGTAACGCTAGCGGTCGAATTGGGTTTCAGCAGGCTGACTTTTTCACTCGACTTGTGGGAGTGGAGAGGAGATTGGCACGGAGCCTACGTCGACAGCAATGTCTCCAATGGCCTAGATGTTCGCCGGGCGAATCAGTTAGTACAACAGGGCAGAGGTTCCGGGGTCGAGGTGACGTTCTGGCGCATAGAGGAGAAGTACAGCTCGGATAACATATGCCCGTGGCCCTGGGAGCGGGCTTATATCTCGTCAGACATGCGAATCGTACCATGCTGCATTATAGGACAACCCTCGGTAGCCGATCTTGGGGATGCGCGAAACTTTACAACTGAATGGAACAGTGAACCGTACCGACGTTTCAGGAAGGCTCACTTGGAAGGCCAGATTCCCGATATTTGCAAGGGATGCTACGAATGCAGAGACAAATCGGGTCCGTGCGACTAGTGCGAGTGAACAGTTCGGAGCCGATGACCGCCGTGGCATCATCGCCCAGCAGTTCCTGGGCACGTCGCGGCCACGACTGGGCCGGATCCCGAAGACGGTGACGTCGTCTGCAACCGCAGACCAAACCAGGCTTTGTCGTTGCCTTGTCGCCAACCGGTTTCATCGATGTTGACCGCCGGTTGTTCGCGCACAAACGCCCGGGCTGTCTCAACGGCGGGGGCGAGCAGGGCGGACACGTGACGCTCCAGGTGGCTGACCGAACGCTCTGCCGGCACCGTCTCCAGGTAACTCTGTTATAGACAGTGACTTAATCATGCTACAACATATTATGATTCGTGTATCGACTAAGCGGCTGGCTGCGCACGGCTCTACCTGCAGTAGCTAATCTTTGTTCCTAAGCTCGGCACAAGACTGAATAGACCAGAGCGAGGGGATAATGGATCTCACGAAGCAGGATTTCCTCAACGCTTGTGTTTCTCGATATGATAGCCGTCATGGACGCGCCAGTACATGGCGAAAGCGTGACTCAACGGAAGCGATACAAAAGTGTGCGGGATTGAGAAATACTCGAATATGCACAACAGCCTGTAATAACAATACTTGCGTGATGCCACTACAAGTAGTTGACGGAGGCGGAGCCGGATTAGGTTGCAACAGTTCACACCGTCGTTTTGAGGGGCGGTCATGACGACTTCAGGTAAGATTGTCAGCATCACCGACCTGGCTGCAGTGGTGGCGCAGTGGAAGAAGCAAGGAGACACCGTGGTGCACTGTCATGGGGTTTTCGATCTGCTGCACCTGGGTCACATTCGCTACTTCGAGCAGGCGCGTTCGCGGGGTGGGCGCCTGGTGGTTACCGTGACACCGGATCGCTTTGTCAACAAGGGTAATCATCGGCCGGTTTTCTCGGACGCGGTACGCGCAGAGACAATTGCCTCGATGTTTGTTGTCGACTATGTCGCTGTCAACGAGTGGGCAGACGCAGCCGAGACGATCAGGTTGCTGCGGCCAAGTGTGTACTGCAAAGGAGGCGAGTTTCGGAATAGCGAAGACGTGTCTCCGGGCCTAAGGGCGGAAATGGAGGCGGCGTCCGAGGCCGAGACCAGGGTTGAATTCACGGATGACAACCTTTTCAGCTCGTCCAATCTGATTAACTCGCACATACAGCAATTCCCATCTGAGACAGAGGATTGGCTGGCGGACTTCCGAAGTCGCCAAACAACGGAAGACATTCTTCGATACCTTGAGCGGATCCGGGATCTTCGAGTTCTTGTAGTTGGTGAGGCCATCATTGACGAATACGTTTTCTGCGACGGCTTGGGCAAATCCAACAAGGATCCAGTTCTCGCCTTTCTTTATCAGTCGACCGAGCGGTATGGAGGCGGGAGTATCGCTGTAGCCAATCACCTGGCAGGTTTGTGCAACGAGGTGGGGCTCGTGACCTGTTTGGGCGATGTCGACAGGAGCGAAGACTTTGTCAGCGATGCTCTGCTCCCCGAAGTCAAACACAGATATGCTACATGGCACGGCGCGCCTACTATCAGGAAGCGTCGCTACGTGGACCGCCATACGAACGCGAGGATGTTCGAGCTGTACACAATGGCGGATGACGTAATGCCGGCGGTTGATGAGCGCCAGGCCCTGGAAATTCTACAAGAGGAGGTCGGCGCATACGACGTAGTGGTGGTCGCCGACTATGGACACGGCTTCCTCACCCCGAAGGCAGTAACAGAGATCTGTGGCTCCACCAACTTCCTGAGCGTGAACACACAATGCAACGCCGGCAATCGAGGTTTCAACACTATCTCGAAGTATCCCCAAGCGGATTACGTGTGTCTGGCAATGCACGAAGTCGCTCTGGAAACGAGAATGCGACACAGTGACTGGCGCGACCTCGTCGTTGAGGTTACCCAGAAAATCGACTGCCCGAAGTTTACGGTAACGCACGGGAGGCATGGTACGCTACACTATACCGTTGGCGATGACTTCGTCGAGGCCCCCGCTCTGGCGGTCAGTGTCAGGGACCGAGTCGGAGCCGGTGACGCCGTGTTTGCCGTCACATCGGTGCTTGTCGCCCAGGACGCACCTTGGGATGTTGTCGGATTGATCGGCAATCTTGCGGGTTCACAGATGGTCGCTGAGCTAGGTAATCGAACCACTATTACTCGCCAGTCCATCACCCAGGGCATAACGTCCCTTATGAAATGATTGTCGAGACCGATGGTCGATAGAGTACTAGTTACAGGAGGCGCCGGATACGTCGGCAGTTCGTTAGTGCCGAAGCTACTGCGACAGGGCTTCCGTGTGCGAGTGTTTGATCTTTATATCTATGGCACTTACGTGCTTGACTCAGTCAGACATCACCCGAACCTGGAGCAGGTCAAGGGTGACCTTCGTGACACAGCCGCCCTACGCGAGGCAGTCAACGGATGTGACGCGATCATCCACCTGGCGTGTATCTCCAACGATCCCAGCTTTGATCTCAATCCTGAACTCGGTCGATCAATAAACTACGACGCCTTCCTTCCGCTCATTCAGATAGCAAAGAAGGCACAGGTGAAGCGTTTCGTATTTGCCTCTTCTTCGAGCGTATACGGCGTCAAGCAGGAGGATAATGTCACTGAAGATCTGAGCCTCAATCCACTTACCGATTACTCCAGGTACAAGGCTCTATGCGAGGAGATCCTTCTGCGCGAGAGGCAACCGGGGTTTGTCGGTCTGATACTGCGGCCGGCAACTGTCTGCGGATACGCCCCCCGTCTCAGGCTCGATCTCACTGTCAATATTCTGACGAATCACGCCCTTCTCAACCGGCGTATTAAAGTCTTCGGGGGGCAGCAGAAGCGGCCGAATATTCACATAGATGACGTCACTGATCTGTACTCTCAAGCGCTCGAGTGGCCGGATGAAGCTGTCGATGGTCGCATTTACAACGCTGGTTATGAGAACCATCGGGTCTCAGAGATCGCCGATATTGTTAGGCGTGAGGTGGGGGGCGATGTCGAGATAGAGTCCACGCCCACCGACGACCATCGGTCCTACCACATTTCATCCGAAAAGATCAAGCGCGAGCTTGGCTTTGTCGCCAAGCGCACCATCGCAGACGCAGTACGTGATTTAGTGGGTGCTTTTGAGCGTGGGTTAGTTCAAAACTCCATGACTGATAAATCCTACTATAACATCAAGACTATGCAGGCTTTGGGCATGCAATGAATCGCCGGGCTACGCTTCCAATGAATCCCATTATCGGTGTGGATTTCGACAACACGATCGTGGCGTACGATCGTGTCATCGCAGATGAGGTAGTCAAGAGAGGCTTCCGTCCCTGCGTAGAGAACTGGAGCAAGCAGAAGTACCGAGACTACATTCGCCGTTTACCCAACGGGGAAGTCGAGTGGCAAAAGGTTCAGGCATGCGTATACGGCCCCAGAATCGCCGAGGCCTGTCTGATCGAAGGCGTGCACGAGTTTCTTGGCCAGTGCCATGTCACGGGTGTATCGGTGCGGATAGTAAGCCACAAGACCGAACTTGCAAATTACGATGAGACCGGAACGAACCTACGCGAAGCTGCTGTTGGATGGATGGAAAGAGCAGGGCTGTTCAACAGCGATATCGGACTGACACGACGTGATATTATCTTTGCCACGACTCGTCGGGAGAAGATACAGCACATCAGACGATTGGGTTGCACTACATTCGTCGATGACTTGATGGAAGTGTTCTTGGAGCCTGCGTTCCCAACAGAGGTGGAGAGGATACTGTTCACCCAGCATGGATCACGAGATCACGACCTCAACGGCATTCGACTTCGCGGTCGCTGGTCAGACATATATGGCTATTTCTTCGGCACCCAGGGTTAGCGGCGACCTTCAACCGAGCCTCGCTGCCATACGGGAACTTCTCGGCCAAGAGAGCGAGAACGTCTCCCCGTTGGATGGGGGCCGGAATAGCCGGGTTTTCAAGATTGAGTGTGGGGATGCGCGGTATGTGGCGAAGATCTATCCTGCCCTGATCTCCGGCCAGCGGGACCGTATGGAGGCCGAGTGGCGCGCTCTGCAGTTCTTGCGATCCACTGGCGTTGTGAACGTAACCAGACCTGTGGTTATTAGCTGGTCTCACAGGTGTGCACTCTATGAGTATGTTGAGGGACAGAGTATTGCCGTGGCTGGAGTGACGCGGAACGATATCGCTCAGGCCATCGATTTCCTGAAGCATCTGCGCCTCCTGAGCGAGCAACCGGCAGCCTCCCGGTTGTTCGTCGCATCCGAGGCCTGCTTCTCCGGTGCCGCGGTAGTGGACAGTATAGCTGGACGCTTGAATAGGTTGAGGAATGACGAAAAAGGCTACGAGTTCGCGGAGCTCAATACGTTCCTCGAGCGGGACTTTAGGCCTTTGTTTTCGGAGCTGTCCACTCGCTGTGAGAGGATGGCCAGCTCTTGGGGGCTGACGTTTCGCAGCGAGATCCCAACACCTTGGCGGACCCTCAGTCCATCCGACTTCGGCTTTCACAATGTATTGAGACGGTCCGGAGGTGAGTTGGTTTTTCTGGACTTCGAGCATTTCGGCTGGGACGATCCAGCCAAGATGATCGTTGATTTCCTCCTCCATCCTCATGAGAGGATGGCGATTGGTTCCGGGCTGAGGCAAACTTTTCTCGATGGCATACTGAACTACTTCCCTGAGTCGGAGGAATTGGTAAAGCGAGTGCAGATAGCCTATCCACTATTCGGTTTGAAGTGGTGTATGGTACTTCTGAACGAGTTTGTTCCCACTGAGCTGCAAAGGCGCCCATTCGCGTCGTCAGCGGGGCCGGAAGATATAAGGTGTCTGAGATTGCGCCAGCTGGACAAGGCTAGGACGATGTTGGATCGAGTAGGCGAGCATCGAGGTTTTCCCTACAGGATATAGCAGATGCCGTCGGCCACAACGCCATTGGACGAGCGCTCGATCGAGCTCCGCAAGATCATGATTCGCACATTGGAGTCCAGTCGACGGGGACACCTGGGAGCGGCGTTTTCGCTCGTCGAGATTCTCCGGGTACTCTATGACGGTGTACTCAGGTTTGACTCTTGTAGTCCTCGGTGGCCAGAACGCGATCGTTTCATATTGAGCAAGGGGCATGGTTGTCTGGCACTTTACGCCATTCTGTCGGACAAGGGGTTCTTCCCGGAGTCTGAGCTGAGCAAGTTCTGTCAAAGTGACGGAATATTGGGGGGCCACCCCGAGAGAAAAATCCCCGGAGTCGAGGCGTCTACTGGGAGCCTCGGCCATGGCCTCTCGATTGGGATAGGAATGGCGCTGAACGCCAGATTTGAACAAATGCGGTATCGAGTGTTTGTGGTAATCGGCGATGGCGAGTCGAACGAGGGATCGGTGTGGGAGGCAGCTCTCTGTGCCGGCAAACATCGACTCGACAATCTCACAGTTCTGGTCGATTACAACAAGCACCAATCCTACTCTTCCACAGAGGAGGTGCAGAGCCTTGAGCCCATTGAAGACAAGTGGACCAGCTTTGGCTTTGGCGTGACGAGCGTGGACGGCCATAGCGTACAGGCCCTGGCCAGTGTCTTGAAGACCTTGCCAGTTGAGTCGGGTCGGCCCAACGCAATCATTTGCCATACCGTAAAAGGGAGAGGGATTTCCTTCGCGGAAAACGAGATGGAGTGGCACCACAAGAGCCAACTGTCCGATCAGGAACTCCATGAGCTGTGGGTCGACTTGGGGACCATTCGTGCGTAAGACCTGTCTGGATTTGGTGTACGAACTCGCCAAGCGAGATCGGCGAGTCTTCTTCATTGGTTCGGATCTGGGGGTCGGCGTACTGCAGGCATTCAAGGAGGAAATGCCGGAGCGCTTCTTCATGGAGGGCGTCAGTGAAGCCAACATCGTGGGCGTGGCGGCTGGACTCGCTCTCGAAGGCAAAATCCCGTATGTCAATACCATCGCGACATTTTTGACACGACGGTGTTTCGAACAGATCGTATTGGATGTTTGCCTGCACAATGTGCCTGTTCGGTTGATCGGCAATGGCGGAGGATACGTGTATGCTCCTCTCGGACCCACACACCTAGCGACAGATGACATGGCGATACTGCGGACCATCCCGAATATGACTATAGTGGCCCCCGCCGACGCTGATGAGATGCGCCGCCTGATGCCTCTGACTCTCGATCTCGATGGCCCTCTGTACATCCGCTTGGCTAAGGGATACGATCCAGTGGTCACCAATGACGGCTCTCGATTCGAGATAGGCAAGGCGATCCACATGCGTGAGGGCCGTGATGTCCTGCTGGTGACAACGGGCATCTGTCTTCGACTAGCGTTGGAGGCGTCAGATCGGCTCAGTGAGCAGGGGATTGAAGCGGCAATTCTACACATGCATACTGTGAAGCCGCTGGATACCGAGGCCCTTCTGCAGCATGCCGCAGACACTCCCTCGGTTGTGACCATCGAAGAACACACTGTAGTCGGCGGCCTGGGGAGTGCGGTCGCCGAAGTCTTGATGGAAAACACGGCTACTGCCACGCGGCGATTTCACCGGATTGGCATCCCTGATCAGTTCGCAGAAGAGTACGGCACACAAGTCAGTTTGATGGCACGCTACCAAGTCACCTCGCAGCGCATCGTGGACCAGGTGTGCATGATGAACAGAGAGGGATAGAGGGAGCCGAGCTATGGGAAGACTGATGAACGTAGTAACACCGCTTCACAGGCGGACACAGAGAGATTACGTCGGTCGCATGCAGGACGAAAAGGTGCACTGCATGATGAAGGCAAAGGAGTATGAGTACGATTACTGGGATGGCGACAGGCGGTATGGGTACGGGGGTTACGCCTACGATGGAAGATGGAAGGCGGTCGCCGAAAGGCTGATAGAGATCTACAGTCTGTCATCAGACGCACTGATTCTGGATGTGGGTTGCGGGAAGGCCCACCTGCTCCATGAGTTGGCAGAGCTCCTACCCGAATCGGAGGTCTACGGTTTTGACATTTCTAAACATGGAGTTAGCGATGCACCAACACCCTCCCGCATCTCTCTGTCCAACTACCGTGCTCAGGATGTATACCCATATGGCGATGACTATTTTGACCTGGTCATCTCATTCGGCTGCCTGCACAATCTTCGGCTCTTTGAGCTGGCGAATGCTGTTCGGGAGATCGAAAGGGTAGGGAGGAACAAATACGTGATGGTCGAGAGTTACCGAGACGAGGAGGAGCTCTTCAACCTTCAGTGCTGGGCGCTTACGGCGGAGACATTCTTTGATACGGCAGAGTGGATATGGCTGCTTCAGCAGTACGGGTATACTGGGGATTACGAGTTCATCTTCTTCGAATGAAACAATGACGGCATGGTAACGTTGAGGGCTGCAGTATTGGTGAACCAACACGAACCACTATCTGTGGTCGAACTGACAGCAACATCTGATTTGACCTATGGCCAGGTCCTTGTCAGAGTCATGTATAGCGGCATCTGTGGCGCTCAGCTGAATGAGATCGACGGCGTTAAGGGCGCTGACCCTTATCTACCGCACCTTCTCGGCCACGAGGGCTCTGGCGTAGTCGAAGACGTGGGGCCGGGTGTCAAGACAGTAACTCCGGGCGATCACGTAGTCCTCCATTGGCGTCCCAGCAGTGGTCTCCAGTCAGAGACACCCTCCTACAAGTGGGACGGTCGTACCGTTAACGCTGGTTGGGTGACCACCTTCAACGACTTGGCTGTAGTATCGGAGAATCGACTGACAGTCATTCCGAACGATTTCGACATGAAACTGGCGCCTCTGTTCGGTTGTGCCGTCACTACCGCGATGGGGGTCATCAACAATGATGCCCAGGTGAAGATCGGCCAGTCTGTCGTCGTTTTCGGTGTAGGTGGGGTCGGCCTCAACACCATCCAGGGGGCTGACATGGTGTCTGCACATCCCATTATTGGGGTGGACGTGGTCGAGTCGAAGCTGGAGATGGCCAAGCAGTTCGGGATGACCCATGGCTTTGTAGCTGAGGGCGAGCGAGACACTGCAGCAGGCATTCGGGAGATCGTGGGAGAGCAGGGCGCAGATGTGGTCATCGACACGACCGGCAATACCAGCGTCATAGAAGCGGCGTACAACCTTACGTCACCAAACGGCAAGACGATCCTCGTCGGAGTTCCCCGCCAGGGCGACAACATATCCATTCACTCCCTACCTCTGCACTATCAGAAGGTCCTTACAGGATCTCATGGCGGAAGCTCGCGCCCCGATGTGGAGATTCCTCGCTATGTGCAGCTATGTAAGAGCGGCAAGATGACATTGGATGGCCTGATCACTCATGAGTTTAACCTAAGCGAGATAAACGTTGCCCTCGATGCCGTCAGAGACGGTGCTACCGGACGATGTCTGATTGGCATGGTTGGCTGAGAGCGGATACGATTTGGCAAAGACAGCATTGATTATCGGTGGAGGCTTCGCGGGATGTTCGGCAGCACACATGCTTACCACCCAAGGGGGATGGGATATTACGCTTGTCGAACGGGCCCCGCATCTGGGCGCAGGCGTGAGGACACAGTGGTTCGGCGGGCACCCCTATACCTTTGGTCCGCGGCACTTTCTGACGCAGAACGAGGCGGTTTTCGATTACCTCAACGCGTTGTGCCCGTTGCGACGCTGCCAGGAGCACATCTTTCTCACATATGTGGAGAGGGACGCTCAGTTCTACAACTACCCTATTCATATAGACGATGTCGAGCGCATGCCCGACAGCGATCGAATCGAAGAAGAGCTGGCGGAAGTACGGCGCCTTCAAGGGGCCGGTAACGCGAGGAATTTCGAGGAATTCTGGATTGCTTCAATCGGGGAGACACTATACAGCAAGTTCGTCAAGACTTACTCGAAGAAGATGTGGCTCGTCGAGGACAATCGCGACATCGATGACTTTACGTGGTCGCCGAAAGGAGTCACTCTGAAGGATGGCCCGAAGGAAGCATGGGACACGGCGATCTCCGCGTATCCCTATGCTGCGAACGGCTATAACGACTATTTCGACATTGCAACAGCAGGCGCAACCGTGATGCTGGGGACGACGATTGAGTCATATGATCTTGCCAGGCGCGCCGTCGTGATCGATGGAGCCAAAAGGGCGTTCGACGTCATCGTCAATACTATTTCTCCGGACATCGTGATGAACGGTACATACGGCGAGCTGCCGTTTGTCGGTCGCGATTTCCACAAGATTGTTCTGCCTGTCGCACACTCGTTTCCCGAAAATGTTTATTTCCTGTACTATGCCAACGACGAAGGCTTCACGCGGCTAGTGGAATACAAGCAATTTACACGGCAGAACTGGGATGCCCCTACGACTCTGGTGGGCATGGAAATTCCATCGATGAATGGCAAGTATTACCCAGTTCCCTTCAAGTCTGAGATCGCAAAGGCGAAAAAGTACATTCGGGATATGCCGGACCGAGTGTTCTCGATCGGCAGGGCGGGCAGTTATCAGTACAGAGTTGACATTGATGACTGTATAGAGCAGGCGATGGGAGTAGCGACGAGTCTCCAATGATGCTTCGATGAGATTTTGCGAATACTAGTAACGGGCGCTGGCGGATTCATCGGTCGACAGGTAGTCGAGTCTATTCGCGCTCATGGTTTGGATCCGGTCTGTCTAGTCAGGACAGAATATTCGCACGCAAGCAGCACTGCTCCCGAGATTGTCGTAGCCGATCTTAGTAAGGCAATCCCGAAGCTGCCCGAAGACATCGACGCCATAGTTCACGCAGCTGCCCGATCTCCCGACAAGGGTGTCGTTGTCCGAGATTACATCGCGGACAACGTAGTAGGAACAGACAATTTGATGTCGGCTGCCGTGCGAACACGGTGCAGGAACCTGGTGTTCCTCTCGAGTATTTCCGTATACGGCGATGTCGAAGTGACGGAAGTTGACGAAAACACGGAAGTGCGAAGTCCGGGCCCATATGGCACCAGCAAATACGTCTGTGAGCAGCTCCTTGAGAGCTTCAAGGAAAGTCTCTCCATCGTCGCGTTGAGGCTTCCAGGCGTCATCGGTCGAGGGGCTAAACGGCCGTGGCTGGCGAGACTCGTGCGAGACGTACGAGCTGGTGTCGACATCACGATCTACAACCCGGATGCAGCGTTTAACAACGCCGTCGACATAGGTGATCTCTGTAGTTTCACTACACAGCTAGTGGCCAGGGAGGGCCTCCCCGGTTTCGATGTGCTAACGCTGGCGGCCCAAGGCACCATGACTGTCAAGGAAATGGCGGAGTCAATTCGTCGGTGCTGTAACAAGAAAGTTGCAGTGAGCACTCTCCCCGCGCCGCAGCGGTCCTTCATTATCTCGACTCAAAGGGCAATACGCGAATACGGTTACAGCCCTACTGATATGACCACCATGCTGGAAACGTACATTGAAGATCAATGCATGAGCTAAGATGTCCTCTGTGTGAGTCTGTGCAGACTGAGGAGGTGTACTCAGTCGGTCGCGCTTGTTTCGCTAGTTTGCTGCGCCACACGCCTCTCTGCCTGCGAGTACATCTCTGCCATAGCTGCTGCTTCGTTTTTCAAGCAAGCGCCTATACAGAAGAATACGACGAGCTGAGCGGGAAAATATACGAATCCTACGGCGTCAATGAGAATTTCGATTTCCCCGACCGAACTAAAAGGAATCTTGACCCGGCGGAAGCTATACTCAGGCACCTACCGAGAAAGAGTACTCCGCTTAACGTCCTCGAGATTGGTTCCAACCGTGGGGATCTCCTAACCCTCCTCAAGGAGGAGGTGCCGACGGCAAACATATTGGGGGTTGAACCTGCCTTCTTCAGCGGCCTGACGGTTCCCACCGTCAGGGACGTCTTCAGGCCTGAGTCCTTCAATAGCAAGTTCGATGTTGTCATCGCGAAACACGTGATTGAGCATACTAAGAAGCCGAGAGAATTTGTGGCTGGAATACGCGAGATTCTGTCAGACGACGGGATTCTGTATGTCGAAGTTCCGGACTTAGATATGTGTCTCCGACACAAAGTGGAGGATTTTATTCTAGACCACGTATGCCACTTCGACAAGGACTCTCTACTTGCGACTCTCCAAGGATTCCGCGCCATCGAAGTCGACAGGACGAACTTCCTCAGGGTCATAGCAGTCAAAGAAAACAGTTCAAGATCGACGACCAAGTCCTGTCTTCGGCGGGCAACCGTGCTCAAGGAAAAGTTCGCGTCACTACGCCACGAAAGAAAGGAAATCACTGAGCGGATTATCAGAGATGCCGAGTGCGGTCGGAGGATCGTTTTTTACGGGGTTTCATTCTACTTCCGCAGGGTGTTCCAGGAGTTGAGGGACAGCCTCAATGGCGCTAGACTCGCCTACATCGACGACAACTGTAACGAGCCGTTCGAGGCTAGTTTCGGGCTTCAGGGAGCGTCAAGTCTCGACGAGAACGACCTGGTAGTGATATGTAGCAATAATCACGAGGTACAGAAAGCCATTCTTGCGCGCATCGGGGAACTAGACTGTGGGGCGACTGTCGTGAGTCCATGGATGGGCGTTTCGCATTTGGCTGTATCTGACGAGGGGAATCACTCGTGAGCGATGCTGTTCTTGATGGCGACAAAGTCATCCGTCGCTACCCTGGTGCCCCTCCGTTTCCATACTTCAAACGAGGCGAGGGGATCTACGTAGAGGGAGAAGACGGCCGTAGACTCATGGATCTAACCGCCGGTTACTCAGCCTGCTTGCAACTCGGACATGCGCATCCGCAGGTGGTCGACGCCATGCGGCGTCAGCTCGAGCTCTTTTGCTACACATCTACGCAAGGCTGGCGGAACGCCATGGTCGATGAGTTGGCAGATCTCATCCTGGTCGATGCTCCCGTGGGTCTCGATCGCGTCTGGTACTCAGGGTGTTCGGGCAGCGAGGCGATCGAGTCTGCGATGCGAATGAGCTACCAGGTGCACTACAGTTGCGGTGACGCTGATCGCAGTTGGTTCATATGCCGCGATGACGCATTCCACGGCTGTACGACGGGAGCCAATTCGGTAACCACGATTCCCATCTACGACTTCTTTGATCCGATCAACCTGCAGAATGTTGGACGTATTCCTCAACATAATCCGTACACATTGCGCTCAAAGGGCGAGTCCATCGACGAGTATGCGACGCGTAGTGCGGGTTATTTGGAGGCGAAGATTCTTGAGATTGGCCCTGAACGAGTCTGCGCTTTCGTCGCCGAATCCATGCTCGGACAGCTCGTTGGGAACGTGCCCCCGGCCCCTACCTACTTCAGCCACGTTCGCGATATCTGTGATCGCTATGGAGTTCATTTGATCCTGGACGAAGTATATGTCGGGAACGGCCGCAGCGGGAAGAGCTATTGCATCGCGTGGGACAACGTGACCCCGGATTTCGTATGTATGGGCAAACAATTAGCGGCTGGATTCGCACCAATAAGTGCCGTTGCCACGCGTGCCGAATTTGTCGAGGCACTTGCAGGACATACGGGTCGGGTCATGCTCGGGTCCACATACGAGTGCCATCCGATAAGCGTCGCGGCGGCACTTGAGGTGCAACGCATAATGCACATCCCCGCGATGCTGGAGCACATCAACTCGCTGGGCGCACTAATGAGGCGTCGTTTATCTGACGAGTTGGGAGACCACCCCTTTTTCAGAAACGTCAGGGGACGTGGGCTGCTTACGACGATAGAATATGACTGTGGCGCCTGTTCCGCCCCCAGGCCGCCAACCTGCGATTGCGCAATCCGAGAGCAATTCAACACCAAGCTCGAGCGGGACATGCTCGATCAACACGGCATGATGCTGAGCGCGAAATTCCATCGGACGAACATCAATCCACCAAATGTCATCACCGCCGATGAGGCGAACGCCGTAATCGACGCTTATGTCTCTGTGTTCAACGAAACTGCGCAGGAGACAAAGGCATCTGCCTGAAACTATCCAATCTACTCGATGTCTGATCTGTCTCAAAGTACCCTCACGATACCCGATCGTCAGCAATATCCACAGTGCGAGTCAGATCGGTTGCTACTGCGCCAGTTCCAAGAGTCCGATCTGCCCGGGTTCTATGAGATTTTTTCGGACCCTAAGACGATGCACTTCATGAATGGACCCCGAGACTGCGGACGTACGCGGCAATCGCTGCAGACGAAGGTCGACCACTGGCAACGCCATGGATACGGCATCTGGTGTTTAGAGACCAAGAGAGACTCCGTGATACTGGGACATTGCGGGTTGGGATGGCTACCTCCTCTTGATAAAGTGGAGGTCTCATACCTCATTCGGAGCGATTACTGGGGGCGGGGATACGCGACGGAAGCGGTGCGTACGGCCCTTGACTACGGCTTTGGACCACTCGGGCTAGCCGAAATAGTGGCTATAACTCATCCCGACCACCTTGCCTCGCGCCGAGTTATGGCGAAGGTCGGCATGCGTTATTGGAAACGGGTGACGGTCTGGGATAACGAGTTCGTCTGCTATCGAGATAGAAATCCTGTTGATTCGGATTCACTGGAGGAGCATAGATGAAGGTTGTCGTCACGGGTGGTTGTGGTTTCATCGGCTCGCACTTGGTCCCCAAGCTGATCGACCAACAGCACGATGTTGTCGTGATCGATAACATGGTCGGGAGCACTCCGGAGAATCTTGGCCACATTGCCAGTTCATCGGCTTTGCGGATCGTTGAGTCGGATATTTCCGAGGCCGGAGATTGGAAAAGCGAATTTGACGGCGTTGATTGGGTTGTTCATTTGGCGGCGCTGACGGATATCGTCCAGTCCGTGGAGAGTCCTGGGGACTACCTGAATGTGTTGGTCGGAGGCACCTACAACGTTCTCGAGGCCAGCAGGGCGAGGTCTGCTAAGCGGTTCGTGTACCCTAGTTCGGCTGCTTGCTATGGCAATGCGGATGAATACCCAACACCCGAAGACGCTCCGATTCGCCCTCAATACCCTTATGCACTTATGAAGCGCATGGGTGAAGAGATGGTTATCCACTGGGCACAGGTGTATGGCTTGCCCGCCGTCTCGTTACGTTTCTTCAACCTTTATGGACCACGGGCCAGCGCCATGTTCGGTCTGTTCGTCAGACTCATGGCAGAGGGCCAGCCAATCACTGTGACCGGCGATGGCTCCCAGACGCGAGATTTCACCCACATTTCGGACGTAACTGATGCCATAATCGCCGCCCTAGAATCCGATAAATCGGGGGAAATATACAACATCGGGAGTGGTACTACTGTGACGGTAAAACATATGGCCGAGTTGATTGGTGGAGACATAGACTACATCCCCCGCAGACGCGGCGAGATGAACGTCACCTTCGGCGACATCAGCAAGGCTCTTCGCGACCTGGATTGGGAACCAAAGATCGGCGTCCAGGAGGGTGTGCCGATGTCCCTGCGGGAAATGGGCTTATGACGGGCGCCATAGCGCGTTAAGTCGACCAGGCCTATCAATGAAGATCTTGATAACAGGGCCTCTGGGACACATTGGGTCTTGTCTGATTCGCTCACTCGATCCGGGTGCCGTGGACGAAGTCGTCCTAGTGGATGACCTATCCACGCAGCGCTATTGCTCATTATTCGACCTGCCTCCCGAGATCAGATACCGTTTTGTCCAGGCGGATATATGCGAAGTGGACTTTGGCGATCTACTCCAAGATGTTGACACCGTCATTCACCTGGCGGCTGCGACCGACGCAGTCAATAGTTTCGAGAACCGAGATCTCGTTTACAGAGTTAACGTGGATGGCACGCGACATCTGGCAACAGCCTGCGTCCAACACGGCAGCAGGATGTTATTCCCATCTACCACAAGCGTGTACGGCACTCAGAAATCCATTGTAGACGAGGGGTGTAGTGAGAGCGAATTACGTCCCCAGAGCCCCTACGCGGATAGCAAGCTGCAGGCCGAGATCCTCCTCGGCCGTCTTGTGCGCGAACAGGGCCTTCAAGCCACCATACTGCGTTTCGGTACCATCTGCGGGGCCTCAGCAGGGATGCGATTCCACACGGCTGTGAACAAGTTTTGCTGGCAGGCCTCCGTCGGTGAGCCACTGACGGTGTGGCGCACCGCGATGAACCAGATGCGGCCGTATCTGGAGCTCGGGGATGCGGTGAGGGCTTTGCACTTTGCAACGCAGACAAAGAGTGCCGACGGGCACCTTTATAACGTGGTGACCAGTAACGCCACGGTAGCAGAGATTCTGCAGTACATACGAGAGCACATTGCCGACATACGTGTCGAGTTGGTGGATGCGCCAGTTATGAATCAGCTGTCCTACGAAGTATCCAGCGAGAAAATTTCGGAGCTTGGCTTCTCCGCATATGGCGATTTGGGAAAAGCCGTAGAGGAGACCTTGCGGCTTCTCCGAGGCATTCATCGTGATCCCGAAGCAGAGGCTGCGGAGGCGCGGAAGTGACCGATTCGATGTCGGAAGTAAGACCGCGACACCTTTCTGACGATGCTCTCGCCGACCAGCTGCGTATTCGATCTGCTTTTGTTGTTTTGGAGTTCTGGAGCTACAGGTGCGAGGCCTGTCGCCACAATGTGGCGGCCATGTCAAAGTTGGCCCAGGCTATAGGTGCTGAGATCGACGTGTTCAAGATCAATATCGACGAGTGCCCGAGAATCACCGCAGCGTTCGCCGTCGCCCTATTGCCAATGGTAATTGTTCTTCATCCCGACGGTACCGAGACACGCTTTACCGGTCTCGTGACCGTTGAGAAGGTTCTTCATGCTCTCGACAGGACCCCTGACTAAGCGTGCTCACAGTTAACCCAATACGAGAACGGGATACCGGCTCACGCGAGCGAAGGGCGCACGAATGCGTTGAGCTTCTCGACGCCTTGCACGCTTCACAGCGTTCAGAGATAAACGACGAGTCAGAGACGGAGGCCGCGTGGACAGCTCCTCACTGGAGGATGGACGCTGCGGTGCGCAGCGGTGGCCTTCTCAAATTTCAGGAGGATGAGAGAATCGCCGACCACATATGCCATGGAGGCGGCGAAGAATATCTGGTGCGACTGGAGTCGCATTACGGTAGCGAGGTTCTTGCCTTCTTCCTGTCGACATATCGTGAATCACTGTGCGGAAGTCCTACCGATCTCGCGACGGTAAGAGGCTGCTACATCACCAGAACGGCCATGCGCCACCTGTACCATCTCGCCGTGCTGCATCAGTTCACTCGGAGCTACTTTGGGCGCGCGATGGATTTTCTTGAAATAGGCGGGGGATTTGGCAACCTGGCTCGTCTGCTTCGAGAATACTCCGTTGCCGGGCGGTACTACATAGTAGACGTGCCCATCTCCATAGTCATTCAGAGATACTACCTGACGGAGTTTTTCGCGGGCGATGAAATAGCCATATGGAACGGCACGGACTATCTCTGCGGCACCTCAGCATCTCCGGTTCGCCTCGTTCCCTCCGAGGCGTATGTTCGGCTGGTATCGGAGTTTGAGTCTCCGCCATTCCTGATTTCCACCATGGCCCTGACCGAGTTCCCGGAAGGCCTGCAGGACGAGTATCTGAGTGCTGTGAAGGCGGCAGCAGTCTACGTCTATGGGCAGATGGACATCCAACACCTCGGTGGCGGAGTACACCTGCAAGGTCAGGCACTTGCGAACACGGCGCTGTTTCAGCGTTTGGCGGAGACCTCACACGTCGTGGACTGGCGTGAGGGTGATTACCACGCCGAACTTCTCGGAATCCCTTCATAATTTGAGCCCAGTAAGTGTCGGTCCCGAACTGGGGAGAGGGTCCTGTTGCATCTGAGGCATTGGTTTTTGGCCCATCGTCATAGGCTCACCAGTCGATGGGCATTGCTCTTCAGCGTAGACGGTTACATCATCGACGGTGGCACGATGTGGATCGGCCTCACCAACGTCTGGTCGCTCCTAAGAGGGTGGGTGAGTGCCTATTTCATAGTGGTCTTTCTGAGCATTGAGGAACAGGGACTCTGGTACACCTTCAGCAACATAGCTGCCCTCGCGATCGTCTGTGAGCTGGGGTTTTGTCATGTGACCTCACAGTTCATCAGTTACGAGTACGCCCATTTGAAGCTCATTGATGGGTGTCTGGTCGGAAACGCGCACCATCTCAATCGCCTCCTTAGCTTGGCGAGACAGGCAATTAAGCTCTTTTTCTTGGCCGCTATCGTTGCCGCATTCCTGTTGGCTGTTGCCGGGCTGATCTACTTCAGGGACGAAAGCCTACCAATTCGTCTATCCTGGGTGCTGTATTCGTGCGCCACAGGGTTGTACCTGTTCTCCACACTGCCGCCGGCCATATACCGGGGGCTGAACGAAGTTGCTCCAGCCCAGCGGGCTACGTTCTTCGGGTCAATAAGCTTGTCGTTGATCATGTGGGTAATTTTGTTCTACGGAGGCGGTCTCTGGGCACTGCCAATCGCGCACGCTGCCGGCGCGATTCTGAGCGTGACCTGCATCGCCCTGATCGGAAAGCGGTTTTGGGGACAGCTCGGCCGTCATCCAACTGGTGAAGTATACGGACCAAAGCGAGAGATAGTTGAGCTACAGACGAAGATGATACCCGCAGTCTTAAGCAACTATCTGACCTACTTTCTGTTCGTCCCCGCAGTCTACAAAGTCGAAGGATCGGTGGTTGCTGGTCAGTTGGGACTCACGCTGGTGCTGGTGAAGTCAGTTTTCTCCATATCCTACTCTATAGTCGCCTCTAAGATACCCCGGATAAATATGCTCGTAGTGAGCGGAGAGAGAGAGGAAAGCTTCAAACTGACGGCCGTGCTGACCGTGGCTCACATACTGTTGTTCGGACTCGGGGCGCTCGCCCTGTTCCTCGTCGTTCACGCCTTTGGTCGCTACGGGTTTTTCCCTGATCGCCTGTCGAGTCTCGGCGTGTTAGGGTTGCTCATTCTCACCGAGCTTGGGCGGAGTTTGATCACGGGTGGCAGCTACCTCCTGCTGGCGCACAAGAACCCGCAGACCAGCCTTGGAATCGTGCGAGGCGCCGTTATCGCCTGTGCGTGTTTCACAGTGTTGCCACACTTCGGGCTGGTATGGCTACTTGTGTGCGTGACTGCCGTTTGGTGGCTCGTGGCAGTACCGTGGACCGCATATGAGCTGATGAAGTGCCACTCGGCAGGTGAGGAATGACAATGTTGACAGTCAGGGATTACGAGCGGAGGGAACAGGAGGGCATCGCTAAGCTCCCAAATCGCTCGCTGTTGACGGTGGAGCCCGTGGCGTTTGGCAGAACGGGATATCCGACTCGTGTGCGGTTCGAAAGTGAGCTGTGGAAGTACCTGGACGTCATGCACGAGACCCGCTTTGAGAGGGATCTGGATCATCTCTTAGAAGGCGGACTGACTCCGGAGGAATTCGGCCAGATGCGGGACGTGGCAGAGAGAGTACGAGACTTCAGCATGACTCAATTCTCGCGTCCCCTTTCGACCAGGAGCAGTCTTTTGCGGTCGCTCAACATCTACAACGAACTGTGCAGTGTGCTGGGCGCCGCCGCCGGCCGCGTCTTCGAAATTGGCCCTGGCTCGGGCTATGTGGGCTGCCTTCTCATGCTGAACGGCTGGAGCTACGCCTCAACTGACGTAGCCCAGGCGTTCTATCTCCTTCAGAACCGACTCTGGCACAGTATGACTAACGGTCGCGTTGCCGAGTTGGCGACCGATGCGAGATGGGATGGTGGTCTTGTTCCCGGGGGCGCTGTGCATTTCCCCTGGTGGGAGTTTTTCCGACTGCTGGATGGAGACGTGCCATCGTTCGATATCGTCACGTGTAATCACGCTCTCGCGGAAATGCATCCGGACAGCCTGTCAATGGCTCTCATTATCGCCAGGAAGATGCTGAGCGGAGCGGGCGTAAAGGCATTCGTGTTCCAGGGCTGGGGGAAACAGTCGTGGGTACATCACTCTATGGTCTCGAGGCAGTTCCACCGATTCGGATTTCGCCTAGTGCACAACGATGACAGGATCACAGTCTTTGTGCCGGAGGACAACGAGAATGCGGCGGCGGCGGCGCGTTTGCCCAGGTTGATGCGCTGGTCTCGTGAGCGGCGCGCACTTCTGGTGACGGCGCTGAAGTGCCGCGTTCTGGGCACACAGGAGGGCTCCCTTAGATACTGGCCCCCAGTATACTCATCGACACGGAATCCCTTGTCCAGGAGTATTCTCGCGGCGCGACGACTCCGCACTTCGACCAAACTTGTCGGTGCGCGGGAGTTGGTAGACTTCTACATCACTCTGATGGGAGAGGATCAGCTCTTGACTCCTGATGAGGCATTCCTCCGCTCTATCGGTCAGTACACTTGAGGGTGAGTGAAGCAGCTGGAGTCGCCCCGTGAGGGCAATGCGGTTTATCCGGAATTTCCGCAGATACGGCTGGGATTGGCTCGGGGCTAGACTGATGAGGGAGTGGCTCTACCCGTCGACGACATTCGGTTTGGCCAGCAAGCGCTTTCGCGAGGTCAAGCGAGAGCTAGCGAAACGTCTCTTCTCAAGTAGAATTCGCCCCTCCTCCGGGTCCCAGCGCGCAGTCGGCGAACTGCGATATTTCTGGGATGAAACCGTGTGTCCGGCGAGCTATGACATTCTCTGGAATCTGACTCATGCTGAGTTGGCTCGGCGCCAGCGAGGGCTGGGCCATATTCATGTCATTGTCGTTCCATTGTGGCCTGAGTTCAAGTCAGTGATGGCCCGATGCGGGCAGAAAAGTGTCAAGTACGACGACCTTATTGGCGACCACAAGAGGATGTGGAGAGTACAGAACCTAGTGATCCCCTGCCTCCAACTGATGCCGACTGTAGGCAGGATTACAATTTGCGGAACTCGCACCCAGGCTCAGGCACTATGGGACGTACCAGTGTCGCAGATCTTCCCGGATCACTATATGGTGGACAGCCCGATGTTTCTCGACCATCCGGGATACGGCGTAGAAACCGAACCGGCTGAGCTGTTCCGACTGCTGGAGGCACCTCGTGGTGCTTTGTTGTATGTCGACGAGGTCCTCGACGAGCTTGCCAGTGGCCGCAAGCCAGTCGTGATCACTATTCGCGACAGCGAATTCCTGCCCGAGCGAAATAGCCAGCTCGACAGCTGGATTCATTTTGCCAATGGACTCGACGACACGCTCTATTTCCCAATCTTCGTTCCAGATACGGATTCCTCCTTCGAACTCAACAAACGAGCTCGGATAGGGCGTCACTTCCTGTTCACTGCAGCTGCGTGGAACGTTCAACTTCGCGCGGCTCTCTACCAGCGCGCGTGGCTGAATCTGGGAATCGGCAGCGGTCCCTTCTATCTGGCGGTCCACAACAGATTTGCTCGGTATGTCATGTTTTTGCCAATAGACAGGGATCCTGGCATGAGAGTCAGAGCAGCGCTGACCGGTCTGCAGGTAGGCGCGAACCCGCACTTCTGCCTTCAGGGTCAAACGTGGTTCTGGGGTGATGATACATTGGAGAATATCCGTGCAGCGTTTGCCCAGGCGGCACCGAATTTTTCCAGCTGCTAGTGCTAGCGACATGACCTTGGAGGCGTTGGCGAATTGAGAAGCTTCGTTATCTTTGATCGCGATGGCACGATCATCAAGGACTGCCATTATCTATCAGATCCCCGTCAGGTAGAGCTGCTACCGGGCGTCGCCGATGGACTGCGTCAGCTCCAGGCAATGTCTCTGGGACTCGTCATCGTCACCAACCAATCGGGCATAGGGCGCGGGCTATTCGGTCGTGCTCAGCTGGACCTGGTTCACGACCGGCTCAACCAAGTGTTAGGGGATGAAGGTGTAGTCCTTGACGGGATCTATTTCTGTCCGCATTCACCCGGTGTGGGTTGCGAGTGCCGCAAGCCACAGGTGGGGTTGGTGCACAGCGCCGCCAGGGACCACGACTTCCAGCCACGAGACAGTTTTGTCATCGGCGACCGAAGTTGCGACATGGAGTTGGGATCTGCAATTGAGGCCAGGACCTTCCTGGTCAATCCAAGCAAGCGTACTCACGCGGAATTGGCCACCATGCCTGACTATGTTGTTGCCGACGTCGCGGGCGCAGTTCCGATAATCGCCCGGCTGATCGCTGAAACTAGGAGCCGCCAATACGGCGCTCCGAAGCCGACGGAGGCAGGGGATAGATCTGACCGTTCTCGTAAACGCGCTCTCTATCAAGACGATCCCGACACGGGTGTCCGTTGATGGCTGCGCTGGCATTGCTGAAACGACTGAAGAAGATGATCTGGCCTTTCCTTGGAGTTGTGTATCGGGCGGCTCGTTTTCCGCGACGCACGGCGAAAGGCGTGCTCGCCATTGACCGCAGGATGGTACCCAGACACAAGCATCTGACGACGCGCTTCGGGTCCGATCAACTGCCGTTGATCACACTCGCCGACCTGGCAGGAAGTGGTCCGTTTGGCCTGTCGCACTATTCATTTGCGCCTTGGAGTGCACATCCGTTGGAGCACGTTCTCCTTCAGGGATTAGCGGCTCGGTTTGAGGGATGTCATTTCCTGGAGATCGGCTCTCTTCGCGGCGAAGTGCTGGCAAGTGTCAGTCCATTCGCCTCATCAGTGACATCGATCACGTTCTCGAAAGTGCAGATGGCGGATTTCGGATATCGAGAGAGTCTGGTCGATGCCAATCTGATGTTTGCCAATGACATCGCGAATCTCGAAGTAGTCTACGCGAATTCTCTCGAGCTCGATTTCAGCCAGTTGGAACGAAGATTCAACCTCGTCTTCATCGATGCCGACCACACATTCGGCGCTGTCCTGAGCGACACCCGCAACGCACTATCGGTGTGCGCCCAGCACTCTGCCGTAGTGTGGCACGATTACTCACTGGGTGGATGGATGGTAAACGAGCCGGTGTTCACTGGAATCCTCGAAGGCGTACCAGAGGGATTGTGGCATCGCCTCTACCATGTCAACGGCACGACATGCGCCGTGCTGTTGCCACCGGATTGGCCGACCCTTAGTCACAGTGACGTATTCTGCCCTGAACAGGTGTACGAGATCAGACTACACAGCAAGAGCGAGTTGACCGCGAGATGACGGTGGCTGAATACAGATCTGTCTTTGAGAGACATCCGAGGCTGACACTCGGTGCTGTTCTGGTGCTGCTGACCAGCTCAATAGCTGGTGTGACCGAGTTCCTCCTGCCCGATTCTGCTTCGCCCTTCACGACCATTGCCAAGGTCGAGAGACATGTCCGATTGCGTGAGCTGCCCCCCGATCTCGTGTGGATTGCGGTGCCCTCCGAGGAGCAACTCAGCGGCTCCGACGGTCTGGTTCGTCGCGAGTACAGTGTCAGGACCGACGATGCTGGTTTCATGATGCCGAGTCGCATACACGATGCGCCGGATCTGACCATCATCTTCCTTGGTGGATCTACCACCGAATGTGTATACAACGATGAAACAAAGCGGTGGCCGTATCAGGTTGGCAGACTCATCGAGCAGCAAACAGGGCTCAGGATAAACGCTATCAATGGCGGCAAGGGAGGAAGTCACTCGCTCCATAGCATTACTGTGCTGTTGTCCAAGGTCATACCGCTCGAGCCTGACTTCGTGGTCCTGATGCACAACATAAACGATTTTGCGCACCTACTGCATCACAGAAGCTATTGGAATCGCGATTCCGAGCGGAGCATTGTCATATCCCGACCTGTCAATCAGCCACCCTTGACACAGCTGGCACTCTTTGCCAAAAGCATACGCAACGCTACGATACCCAAGATTTACTTCACTGTGAAGCGCCTATTCGGCCAGCAATTGACTACGGCCTGGCATGACAATGCGCCATTCGCGCCGGTACCGACCTCCGGGAAGGTCGCCCTCACAGATACGCAGTTCCGCAAGAGCCTGCGGACATTTGTGGCCATTGCGCGCATCTGGGGCTGTATTCCGGTACTGATGACACAGTCCAACCGCCTCGGGGACGAGGGTGACAGGGACAGCTCTCTGGCATGGATGGCGGTAAGACAGCGAAGCGAGGAAATCGGCCTTGGGTATGGCGAGTTCAAGAGGCAATACGATCAGTTCAATCAAGCCGTGCGCCAGGTAGCGACTGAAGAAAGGCGTCCTGCTGATAGACCTCGATCGTAGGGTCCCAAAGGATCCAGAGTTGATGTACGACGTCTTACATCTGACGAATGCCGGGGCGACGGTGCTGGCACATATCGTCGCCGAAGAGCTCGCCTCTGTTCTTCCTGCACATGGCACAAAGCCTCAGGCGCAAGATCTGTCAACCTCCAACATCCACCAGTAAAGTGGGGTTCTGTAAGGTTGGTCACGCGTGCCACCCACAGCTGCTAGCTCTCGCGGTTCCGTTTCCCCGCCCCATCAATGCATCTCGTTGAAAGCTCATAGGTAAGGAGAAGCACTTCATCATCGCCGCAGGAAAGTCACCGGCTCTTGCCACAGCTTGCTAGCAGGTCAAGGCAGTGACGCAACCCGATCCACGAATAATGATGTTGGCTGTCCGGCTGCCGCCCACACCATCAGGGGCCGGCACACAGGCGCTCTGTTTGTCCAAGAGTCTTTCTGCGTCCGGCACCTGCGTCGTAATCGTCGGTGCTGGTATTGGAGAGAAGGCTAAACGGGTCGAGCACGTTAAAGGAATCACAGTCACACGTGTCCCGACTAAAGCAAAGGGGAGGTTGTGGCCATACGGCTGGGGGTTAAGGGTGTTGGCCACGCTCCTAAGGGCCCGTGATAGCTATGATATTCTACACGTACATGGTGTGAACATCTGGGCGCTTCCTTCTGTCTTACTCGCACGGCTATTAAAGAAACGTGTAGTACTAAAAATGACTGGTCATGGCCAAGACGATCCCATTGCGTTGATGCGTGAGCGACTCGGCTGGCTGAAGGTCAGCCTGTTTAGACTGGCAAACGCGGTAATAAGTGTATCTCCCTTGCTGACGGAATCCTACCGCCAGTCCGGTCTTCCAACAAGGAGATTTCACTATATACCAAATGGTGTTGATACGACAGCGTTTCGGAAATTGGAGTCAGGAGTGGACCGCACAGGGAAACGATTGAAACTGGGTCTGCCACCAACAGCACATATCGTACTCTATACGGGAATAATTCGACCCGCGAAAGGTGTCGGCTTGATAGTCGAGGCATGGCCGCAGATTGAGAAGGAGGTGCCTGGCGCCTTCCTAGTCCTTGTAGGCAGCTGCACTGAGGATCCGCAATGCGCAGAGGGAATTCGGGAATTCTTGCTTGATAGGAAGCTCAATGCTTCAGTGGTCCTTACTGGGCACGTGCAGAACGTAGTTGAGTATCTCCAGATTGCCGACGTGTATGTCTTTCTCTCAGAGAGGGAAGGGCTTCCCAATGCATTGATAGAGGCCATGGCATGCGAACTGCCATGCGTAGTAAGGCCGATCAGAGGAGTCACAGACGGATTGGTTCGCGACGAGAGCACAGGTTACGAGTTGCGTGAAGCGACACCTTCATGTGTTGCCGAGACCGTCGTAAGGGTTCTAGTGGGTAAGGATACGAGCGTAACTAAGGCTGCGCGTGAGCGAGTATTACGAGATTTCTGCATAGGCCGAGTTTCACAGAGATACGTCCAATTGTACAGGGATGTGCTGGCCGCAAGCGAGGATGGGACTGACTGCGAGTCGTGATCAGCTTTGTCCTTCCAATTTCCAATGGCATGGGGACGGTGCGGAGTTGTGGCGGTATCTACGCGGCGAACGTGGACGACCCTCATTGCCAGTCGAGGCGTCGCTCGCATTTGGCCTGGCCGCTACCACGAAGACCATGATAGCTTCACGGAAAGGAAAGCCTGGTATTATCAAGTATTCTGTCGCCCAGTTAGTCTTCGACGGGCTCCGAGCGTTGTCGCTCTCGGCTTCCCAGACGATATGCAACCCAGCTGAAGGCCGCAGTCTCACAAGCAGGTACGCTCAATTGAGCTCAGGCAGCGCTTGACCAGGTCATGAACGTACTCGCAGCCGTCAGTACAGCAGCGCTGGCAGGCGCCGTCATCAGCACAGCAATCGCTTTGGGAAGCGCGATCTGGCGCTGCCTGACGGATGATTGGGAGCTTGCCAAGGGGCCGTACCTGGCGGGCTCGGCCAGTCTCGGGCTGGGTGTCCTGTCGCTTACGGGCACGGCGATGGCCAGTCTGGACGTGCTGGAAGCCAGCGTGACCGGTATTGGTACCGCTGTCTTGCTGCCCTTTGTGTGGCGCGACCTGAGTTGTTGGGTCCGAACGTTCTGCACCATGAGCAGGCAGTGGTTGGACACCCACTCGCCGTGGGAACGCCTGCCCGTAGCCGTGATTGCAGTTGCCCTGCTCCTGTACACTTTCGAAGCGGTATCCCCACCCACGGCCGCTGATACCCTGGCATACCACTACGCCTATCCCAAACTGGTCGCGTCCGAGGCTGGACTCGTGTACGTGCCAGACGTTGCGACGAACGGCCCCCTGTACTCGCATATGCTCTACGCTCTTGGCATGGCCTTGGCCGACGTGAGGTTGGCCGGAGTTATTTCATGGATCCAATTGGCCGTCGCCTGCTTGGCCATCGTCGCCCTCGCAGGAGCGCTGCTTGGATCCCGGCATGCCGGGCTTTGGGTTGGGTCGATCTTCATAACTTTGCCGATGGTTGCCGATATTGGCGTGGCGGGACATGTCGATATACCGCTCATGCTATACAGTCTGATGGGCGTATGGATGATGCTTGAATGGGCTAGGGCAGATCGCTACCTCACAGCTGTGCTTGCAGGGCTCTTCCTGGGCTTCGCCGCTGGAATTAAATACTATGGCCTCTTCACACTGGCGATCGTCCCAGTTTTGACCATGTTGTCGATCGTTGTGTGGAGGCGGATTCCCGTCAGAAGGATCGTTCTCGCCACTGGCCTCATTCTGATGGTAGCAGTATGCGTGGCCTGTCCCTGGTGGCTTCGGAACTATGCCAACACAGGCAATCCCCTTTATCCCGCGTTCTACTCGCTCTTTGGAGGTACCGATTGGAGCGCCTCACTCGACGCAGCGTTCTCGGCCTTCACAGAGCGCCACAAGAGGGCACTGCCAGTCACCCCGTGGATGCTCTTGACGCTGCCTTGGATCGTGACTATGAACGGGTCTGTACTTGGCGCTGCCCGGAATGGGTACGGCTTGGTTCCATTCCTGATGATTCCCACCGTCGGTCTGGCGATGTGGCATAACCAGCGGTTTCGCGAAATCGGGATTTTCGTCATCGTCTATGCAGGCTTGTTTGCGTCTCTCTGGCTCGCCCTTGCCTTTCATCGATCCCGTCACTTACTCCCGGTAGTGCCATGGCTCCTGATCCTCGGCGTGGGTGGTGTGCAAGGTGCCTGGAAATGGGAGAGGCTCAGGCCTTTCATCGTCTGGCCACTCGCAGTGGGCGTCGTGTTCCAGCTGTCTGTCACAGTCGTGCATGGCGCGCAGTTCATCCCGGTCGCACTCGGAATCGAGTCGAGTGAGGATTTCACGAGGAGGAAGACCTGGTATCACGACGATGTCGTCTGGCTCAACCACACACTTCAGCCTGGCGAACGACTGCTGCACTTCAACAGGCTGCTGAATTACCCTCTTAACGTGGATTACTTCTTCGCCTCCGTGTATTTCCAGGGGTTCCTCGATTGGAGCCGTACCCGCAACGTCCGAGGGCTGTCGGCGGAGCTCACTGCTCTGGGCATCACCCACCTGTATATCGATGAGCGGCGCTACCCGCCGTCGCGCCTCGAGGCAATACCGGACCCGGTCATACGCAACGCCATGACCGTGATACGCGATCTCACCACGGAATGCGGAGAGGAGGTCTACAGGAGTCGGCGAACTACGGCCGAGTCGCGAACCTTGGGAATAGGCACGCGGCAACTGGAGTCTGTGGTCTACAGACTCCACCTTGGCAACTGTCAGGAAGGCGAGCGTTGAGGGTCTGAAGAATCCGTGGAGGGGTTGGAGATTGGGCGAGGTCGGGGTGATGATCTAGTGGTTGCAGGCAGTGCTGCACGGTGCACAGTTTGTGCCGGTCTTCATTGGTTTAGAGGAGTCGGAGAACTTCATGAAGAAAGACGTGGTACTATCCCGACATCAAGTGGATGGATTTAACCCGGTCGACCGCCGGCAGGGATCCCTCCACCACGATGAAGCACGCCGGCTCAAACCGAGTAGCAATGTAGTGTTCGATGGTCATTACACGGGGTCGAGCTAACCAATCGATGAAGCTGCCAGCAACAAATAGGATTACGGCGTTATCCGCGTGGAGTGCGATCTGGAGTCGCAGACATTCCGTGCTCCTGATTTTCCTGGTGTTGGCGGTAATGTATCCAAGGGTGGGGATGTTCAGTCTGGATTACGCATTTCAGAGCAAAGACGAGAGGATCTGGAGAACATGGGGTGATCTATACAGATTCGGTCAGTTCATTTGTGAAAGGACCCCCTCAGATGCGCGTATTCTTCTGTCTACTGTTGGCATGGGACCGCATCTCTCGAATCCCAGTCTTATTGCCTACTTCGTGTTTCCTCGTCGGCTTGTTCTCGGTGGGCAGGAGACCCTGCAGACTCAGGAGGACATCCAATACGTTGTGATGGCTGACGATTCCCCCTCTTTCACCGTCCCCGGTACGCGCGAGTACTATCATCAAGGACGTGGAATTGATCTTCGACCTACTGTGAGCAAGCGGATGGAAGTGAATATCGATGACGTCCGGATCTGGACTGAAGCCGAGGTGTTGTTCGAGAACGACTACGACACCAATTCGGACTCGACTCAGATTGCCGGGGATTACATCACCAGAGCTACGAGAGAAATCCACGAGCATAGGAGAAGCGACACCGGCTCGCGCTCCGGGTTTTCAGAGTACTTCGACATCACCTATGGATATGCTGAGCACGATATGTGGCGCCTCGGAGTGTCCGGCAAGACGATCTTTGTATCTCCAGACGATGACCCACCGGTTCGATTCTCGCTTTGGGAGAGAACGACAGGGGGACAGATGGCAGTGGCTTTGTCTCTCTTGAAACCAGGAGTCGGACTAAGGAACATCAATGCTTTGGCGATCGCCAGGGAAGACGGCTGGGTGGAGCATGTCATTGAGAACCTGGGTGAAGCAATTCGGAAACAGGCACCGCAAATGAATCCAGGGCGGCTGGCCGTCATCCAGCTCAACCTATTGAGTGATGAGCGAAAATACCCTTACCGCGACTGGGGCTTGATCACGGTAAACAGGGAAGGGTTGTAGGCTGTGACGGATCATCTGATTCAAATTCTTGGTGGCTTCGCTAGTATCCTGGCCCCATGGATGCTTGGGACAGCCTTGGTATCCATCAGTTGCCGCGACTTGCCGGCACTTGCCGTTGTAAGCGCGGGATACCATGTCGGCTGGATGGTCACGATCCTCGTGATGTTCACAGGCTCATGGGCAGGTTTCAGTTTCGGCGGCGGTTTTGTCGCCGCAGTATGCCTGACGTATTCCGCACTGATCTTGCTGTTCTGGCGATTCAGCGCTGTTTGGCCGCCGTCGGCCTTACTCAGCTGCCTTAGACGGGCGGGACAAGAGGCACGCGGGGTAGGTGCAAACCTTCCTGTCCTACTCAAAATCCTGCTGGTCGTCCTGATTGCCATGGTGGGTTACAATCTATTCATAGCGGCGCACACGCCCCCTGTTCTGTGGGACGAGATCGGGCAACACGTCAAACGTTCGCAGATTTTCTTTCACCATAGGTCGATGGTCACAGCCCCCGAGGGGCAATATCACATCGCCACTCCAAACTATCCTCCGCTCGTTCCCCTGCAACGCACTTGGATGTACCTCCTTGGGGGCGAGGCCGAGACGGTAATCTCCTCACTTCACTACGCGAATGCGCTGGCATTCCTCTTTGCTCTCGTAGTCAGGTACAGAGGGATTCGAGCCGGTCTCTATCTGGGGCTCGTCTTCAGCCTGAACGCATTCCCTGGTGGTACCAACTCCATGCTTGACTTCACAGCCGCCTGTTACATGTTGCTGGGTGTAGGCTGCTTGTATCTGGGCATGCGGGAGAATCGATTCGATACACTGATTCTGGGATCTTTTCTTCTCGGTAGTGCCGCCTGGGTCCGCCCTGACGCGCAGGTCTACGGCCTGATTGCCGTGATCTGGCCGGCCGTGTGGTGTCTTGCACGCGGACACTGGGTGATGGCGGTCGCAACCGTCGGGATGATCGGGGCAGTGATCGCTCCGTGGATTATCTACTCGAGGTATGTTCGAGGGTGGATGACTTTGCTGGACCAGTACGCCCCTTTGATTCTCTCAAAGCTGACTCTCGGTGTCATCTTTCTCCCTGAGCACAGGCATGTCTGGCTGGCCACGTGGGAGGCGGCAAATGGTGACGCATACCTGCTGATTTTCCTGATTTTGGTTCTGATAACCGACATCGCGCGGCTGCACGGTACAGCCTATTTTGCATGGGTAATACCCGTCCAAGTTGCTCTGCTTTTCGCAACGGCAATGGCCTTTACCCTCGCCGGGAGGCCGGACATCGTGAGGCAATCGATTCCCAGAGTTGCTCTGATGATTCAGCCTTTAGTGATTTTATGGATAGGCTTACTCCTCGACTTCAGAAGGTCACGCGCAACTGATCGACCAGTCCACGCAACACAAACATGCCAGGATGCCGGGGAGTGAGCGACGTCAAAAGAGCGACGTGCACCAACGTCGATCACTGTAGGGTTCTGGTTGTCGTGCCGGCATACAACGAGTCGACCTCGATAGCGGGCGTCCTCACTGATGTTCGGGCCTGTGAACCCAAGTGGTCGATCGTCGTTGTCGACGACGGCTCGACTGACAACACTGCGGACGCTGTCAGACGTGTAGATGAAGTTGATCTTATTCGTCTCCCTTGCAATCTCGGAATCGGCGGGGCTCGACAAGTCGGCTTTGTCTTCGCCTGGCGGCACGGTTACGACATTGTCGTTCAGATCGACGGTGACGGCCAGCACATGGCTTGCGAGGCGCGGCGGATCGTCCGCACTCTTTTCGAAACCGATGCTGATATCGTGATCGGGTCGCGCTACATCGAACGGGAAGGGTTTCAATCTTCGAAAGCACGTCGTCTCGGAGGCAGGATATTCGGTACCGCGCTACGCATGATCTATGGAGTACGAGTCACGGACCCCACATCGGGTTTGCGTGTCTGTGGCCCGGAAGCTATCAAGCTGTTTGCCGAGAGCTATCCCGTCGACTATCCCGAGATCGAGAGTATCGGCATGGCGGCCCTTGCCGACCTCAAAGTCGTGGAAGCTCCCGTCCGCATGGCTGAACGGACGGGTGGCAAATCCTCGATCGGTTTCATCGGATCAGCCTATTACTGCCTGAGGGTGTTCATGGCGCTTGCCTTCTGCCATGCACTGGTGGGCGGCAGCGCAGGGAACAAGAGAAAATGAACGATAGCGTGCTCGTAGCAGTCGCTTTGGAGCGCTAGGGGGATAATGATGAATGTCGACATCTGGCGTCTTCAGGTACTCGCAGTCACTGGAAGTGTACTCTTTGCCCTCTTTTTGATTCGACTCGTACGGCACGAGAGGCTTCGAGTCGAGTACTCGATGCTGTGGCTGGGAACCGCCCTCCTCTTCATAGGCGCCTCGCTTTTCAGAGGGGGTTTGGAGTGGATCGCCGCCGTGATTGGCGTAGCCTACGCACCATCAGCACTGTTTCTGATCTGGCTCGTGGGATTGGTACTGGTCTCTGTGCAGTTTTCTGTGGACCTGAGTCGTCAAGTTGATCGGAATCGCGCAATGGCCCAGGAGATCGGGCTCCTCCGTGAGCAAATAGAGCGGTTACAGAAGAGAGTCGAGGCGGGCTCTACTGAGGATCGTGCTTCGCCGGAGTCTAACTGATTATCGTGGTAACAGGCAATGGGCCGGACAGGGGACGGCTCAACTGGCATTGATGGCACACAGCAACATCCGGTATCGAGAGCCGATCAACCGAGCAGCGACATCGACGCACTTGCTGCCCGGTCCAAGGATTTTCGGGATAGGAACGGCTTGCCATCCGATATCGGCATCCATCCAATCCACTACAATATCTCCAGTAATGCACGCATTCCGCAGCAGTTCTATCAGAGTCCCTTCGCTCGGGTAGAATCGATGATGCTTGTCGTACAAAGGGCTAACGGCGATTTGAATCTGCCGAGCGTGAGTCGGTTTGACATATGGGCAAGCCTATTCATGAGGCTTTTCTGGTTTGTTGTGAATATCGCTACAATTTCACCAGCGATCAGTATTCGACGAATCTCAAGCAATTAAATTCTGTGCTGCCGTGCGTACGAGGTCGCTTTCCGGGAGATGTCAACACCAGTGGCCTCCCAGCCGCTATTCCGAGCGGGCTCTACAAACGCGCGATAGGAACATCCGATGTCCAGCAGGTGGCCCTTTGGGATCATAGAGCCGATTCTCTCGAGAGTGGTTCTGTAGATCCGGTAGATTTCGCATGGTTGCGAACTACATACGACGCATGACGCGTCGGAGGTTATCTCAGCCATCCCATCTCCAGTTCTCTGACAATCTTGGAGACCATGTGAAAATTGCGCAAGAAAATGTAGCCTTATGCCCTGTTTGGAGTTGCCTGAGGTGAATACCAAGCCGGAAGTCAGCATCATCGTTCCTGCCTACAACGAGGTCGCCGGTATTGGGGTCGCTATCGATGAGATCTACGAAGTTATGGACAAGGCAGGTATTCCATTCGAAGTGATCGTCGTCGACGACGGATCAGACGACGGGACCAGCGAACAGGCATTGGAGAAGCGTGCCGTCGTGTTGCGTCACGAGGAAAACCGCGGGTATGGGGCATCGCTCAAGCACGGCATACGGCAGGCAAAGGCCGAGCTGGTCGCCATCACGGATGCGGACGGCACCTATCCATCGGATCGACTGCCCGAGCTGATCGCTCTCATAGATGGATGTGATATGACGGTCGGCGCGCGAACTGGCAGACATGTTCACATCTCATTGATCCGGCGCCCGGCGAAGTGGCTGATTGGACGATTGGCGAGCTATTTGGCGGGAGTGAAGATTCCCGATCTGAACTCGGGATTGAGAGTCATGCGCAAGAGTGTAGTGGAGCGATTCCTGAGTATTCTGCCGAACGGGTTCTCGTTCACTACGACGATAACACTCGCTATGCTCACAAACGACTTCGAGGTCAGGTTCATACCGATCGACTACCACAAAAGGACAGGTCGGTCGAAGATCCGGCCGCTCAGAGATACGCTGAAATTCGCTCAACTGATCGTCCGAACCGTGATGTATTTCAATCCGCTCAAAGTCTTCCTGCCTTTTTCTTTATTCCTCTTTGGGGCGTCCTTCAGTGTCCTCTCTTACAGTTACTTCTTTACTCCACAGATCATGGACGTGACGACGATCGTTCTCGCCTCCAGTGGGCTGCAGCTGCTGGCGATCGGTCTTATCGCGGATCTCGTTGACAAAAGAAGCCGATGAGTTCCGGCTATAGCCCACCGGAGGTGTACGCTCAGCATGCGTTGAGTCAGGTTCCGAGACTGTTGGGCAATCAAGACAGAGACCCGTTCTCTCCGACTTACGGTTGTCTGCACCACGATTATTGGCTGGACAAGGTATCCGACTTTCCCGACGCGGTGCGACAGTTTGGTGTGCACGCCCTGGCCCTCGTCTATAGCCATAAGTTTCCGGGGAGTCAGTACTATCACAACGAACGCGTCCTGGAATGGGCGATTGCGGGGTTGGACTTCTGGGCCTCAATTC
This sequence comes from Candidatus Latescibacterota bacterium, assembly GCA_965248265.1. Taxonomy (GTDB): domain Bacteria; phylum Latescibacterota; class UBA2968; order UBA8231; family UBA8231; genus CBDFJF01. Next base: position 1,972,548 of record CBDFJF010000001.1, on the reverse strand, counting down.
AGCATCGCGATGGCTCCTTTGACGAGTTCTACCCATACGAGCGTGGTTGGGTTGGCCCCACGGCCTTTACGACCTATACGGCGGTCGAGAGTTATCGTCTCCTCGAGGAGGGAATGGGTGAGGAAGTACGTAACCGCGTTCGCGGGGCGATCGGGAGGGCCGCCGACTTCATCGCCTCTGGAGACAAAGAAGAAGATCATCTGGCCAATCATCACGCCATGGCCTGTCTCGCCGTGTGGAAAGCAGCCGCTCTTCTCCGCAGCGACAGTCTGCGAGCCGATTTCGAGCACTTGTGGAGTGGGTTTGTAACCTACCATGATGCCGATGAGGGCTGGTCGAGAGAGTACGACGGAATCGATCCCGGCTATCTCTCTGCCACAGTCTCTTTTCTCGCGAAGATTTACCAGGAGTGGCCCGACGAAAGCCTCAAGAAAGTCCTGTCTCAATCGATAGAGGTGTGCGGCTATTTTGTTTACCCGAACGGGTTCTATGCCGGCAGCATGGGGAGCCGGAATACACTGCATTTCTATCCACACGGATTCGAAATCATGGGGCGGCACCTGCCGATGGCACAGGCTGTCTGCGAGCCGATGCTTCGGTCTCTGACCACCGGAGGACTGGTTCCCCCGGAGATCATGTCCGACCGATATGTCGGTTATCGTGTACCGGAGTACCTGCTGGCGTACCTCGACCATGCCGAACGTACAACTCCGTTACCAGAGTTGCCCCACCAGAAGTCGGTTACACAGACCCACTTGCGTAGAGGAGGCATCGTGGCCAGGACCATTGGAGAGCACTTTCTCCTGGTGAACTATCGCAAGGGAGGGGTTGTAAAAGTCTTCGAGCGCACGAGCGGCAGGCTGAGATTCAATGATTGCGGAGTCATCGGGACTCTGACGGACGGGACAATAGTATCGAGCCAGTGGGTGGACCCGGAGTACGAAGTTCTGGTAAACGACAACGGTGGGAGGGTGAGTGGGCGGTTGCAGAGGGTACCCACGCATCGGGTGTTCACGCTCTGGCGCAATATACTCTTTCGCTCTGTTCTCGCCGTGATGGGACCGAGCCGCAGGGTTCTGCCACCGGCTGAAGGGTCGAATCCGGAAAACCCTCATCCTCGGCCAGAGACAGGTTTCCGTCGCTTTTGAGCGTACGATCGAATGGAGCAGCCGGTCTCTGACGGTAGTCGATACCATCGAATTGCTGGGGAAGGAGAGTGTTGCACGCATGACGCTTGGAGGGGAGTTTTTTATACGCTTCGTCCCGCAGAGCAGGTATTTTCAGTCTCGGGAGCTCGATCACCCACCGCGGTTCTTGGATTCCGAAACTCTTGATATTCTCAACTTTAGCCGGTCCCTATCTATCGAGCGTGGGCTCGACCTCAGACAGTGAATGTGCCAACGGTGGCCAATCGTCAGTTGCCGTTGCTGAAGGCCGCTGTGGATCCCTCCTCTTGAAACAGACAGCGAAAGTGGCCAGCGCCGCGATGCTATGCGTCCTGCCATGGGCGTTGGTTTTTCTTGGTCGTCGCCCTGAGTGGACGGAACTGCTTCGCGAAGTCCTGATTGTCGCCGGTCTCGGGCTGGTACCAGTGTGGAGGGGACTGGCACGCGGGATTCCTCTTACGACACAGGGGGCATGGCACGCGGCGTTACTGTTGGCACTGGTCTACTCCTACCTGATAGCCCAATACAACATTGGTTCACAGACTTCCAACGGAGATCTGTTGAGCGTATCTGTTTTGGGCATCGCTATCGCATCGGCAGTCCTGACAAAACTCGGAGGAGCGAGAGACGAACCACAGTCGCGAACTGTCACCTGGGACTTGACGGTTGCGGCGTTGGGCGCAGTCATCCTGGCGATGATTTTGGCACGGCACGTGATTGGAAACGGCGGCACAGTCGAGACAACAGTTCGGGCCACTGGAGCAGTGGTGACTTTCCTGCTGATCTACTATGCCGTAACTCGCACGGCTGCGAATACGGCGTGTTGGAAAGGATGGCGAGTCGGGCAGATCATGGTTCTGTCGGCGTGGGCTGGGCTCGTGATCGCAGATGTCGGGAGTCTTCTGCATCTGGCGAATGTTCACTCCGAAAAGAAGGAAGCTCAGACGCTTCTTTCTGACGGAAATCTCGGTGCTGCGGCAGAGGCGTATCTCGCTGCTGCAGGGGCGGCGTCGCAGTTCGGGATTACGCTGGGTTCCCCAGATGACTATCTCAGGCTTGCGAGTGTTCTCCATCATCAGGGCCGGGCCGAAGAAGCCCTCCGGTTGCAGTCGAGAGGAGTGGATCTCCTGGAAAGGGTAGAAGCGCCCTCTGGTCAGCGAGCGGCGGCATACATGCAGACCGGTGAAATCCTCTTTTCTCTAGGGAGCGACGAACAGGCCAACCGCATGTTCGGTAAGTCCGCCAGCGTCGGGGGAAAATTCTCGCAGACGCTGGCGGCCGTCCAGCGTAAGTACCCGGGGCCATCAGGACAGAAACTGTGGAGGGGACTCCCTTTCGTTCAGTACAATGGTTTTGAGAGCGGAGTCGAGTTGCCCGTACACTGGGCGGGGAATATGGAGCCTTCCAACCAGGTTGTTGGGCGATCTTCCACTGCTTACAAAGGAGCCGCCGCAGTCCGGATCGAGGCCGATTATGGGAGGCCAACAGGAGGGCCCTACCACTATTGGCGGATGGGGAGTGATATAGGAGTTGACGGTCCCATGGGAATCCGCCTCTACGCGCGGAACGACGAAGGGTGGAAGAGCAGAGTCTCGATTGTTGTCGGTGTGGACTATGGAACGACTCACGGCGTCGTTAGGTCGGCGCCCCAAGTAGTGGGATCTGAGTGGACGTGCTTGAGCACGCCAGACATCGAGGAGGTGACCAAGCACGGTGGCCTGTTTGATAGTGAGGCGCGTACCCCGAGGAGAGTGGTGATGGTTGGAATCGACACGCATGGTGAGAGTTGCCGACTGAGTCTGGACGAGATCGAGGTGTTTCTGCCCATCTTAAAGAGGTAGAGAAGTGTCCGCCCGCCCGAGATCGCCAAACGGGGTTACAAGGAAATCCAGAAAAGTTCGCCGATACGTTGGTCGGTTTGCTGCTTGATCCCGCTCGGCGTGCGACGTTGGGGACATGTGCCCGCGAAACGATACTAAAGCGTTTCGCCATCGAAACCGTGGCCTGGTATTCTCTACAAACAACTGCAGCGGCAACATGCGATGGGAGGATGACGTGCGCGCCCGGATAGCTAGAAAGTGTCTCTTTCCTATCAAGGAACGACTCCTGGCCAGGAAAACGCCCGCCGTTCTGCGCGCGCTGGACAGGTCGCAATGGTACTCCAAGGAGCAACTCCGTGAGCTGCAATGGAGCAGCCTGCGCGCTCTCCTCGATCACTGCTATCATTCTTCCCCCTATTACAGGGAGCAATTCGAGATACTCGGAGCGGAACCGGGAGACTTCTGCTGCATCGAGGATTTTTCGTCCTTTCCGATACTCACAAAGGAAGATCTGCGAGCCCGAATGGCCGATCTGTATTCTACAGAGCCGGATGGTCGCATGTGCACCGTCAGGACCAGCGGGTCCACTGGGGAGCCTGTCTCTTTTCGGTTAAGCGCGGTTGCCCTGTCTTATCATCTGGCCAACATGATCCGCGGGCGGCGATGGTGGGGGATCGATATCGGCGACCGAGAGCTCAGGCTCTGGGGTGATCGCTCGCCCTTCGACCGGTCAGTTTCTGGTCGGCTTCTGCAGCAAGTGCATCTCCTCAAAGACAGGGCTCTCGCCGTTCATATTCGATCCGCTTTTGAACTTTCCGAGCGCTACCTGATGGAGAGCTACAGAATCCTGATCCGTGAGCGGCCCAGGATCCTCTTCGGGTACGGTACGGCGCTGTATGTCTTTGCTGACTTCATCCGCGACCATGCGCTGTCGATAGATGGCGCAGCACCCGTTGTCGCAATGTACACGTCCGAGACACTATACCCGAATCAGCGGCAACTCATCGAGGAGGTCTTCGGGTGCCGCCTGGTCAGCGAGTACGGCTCTGTCGAGGCAGGGGTGATGGCAAACGAGTGTCAGAACGGATCGCTGCATCTTGCGGACGAGACGATACTGACAGAGATCGAAGGCGGTGAGTCGGCCGCAGATGGAGCCGGGTATCTCGTCGTAACGCATCTCCGGAGTTTTGGATTGCCTCTACTACGCTATCGGATTGGTGACGTCGGCTCATTGTCGACAGAGAGATGCTCATGCGGTCGCGAGCTTTCCGTGATGAAAAGCCTGGTCGGGCGGGACAACGACCTGATCAGGCGGCCCAACGGCGAGTATGTGCACCCAGAACTCTTCGACTACATCATGCGCTACCAACCAGCTGTCAGAAAGTACCGAATTGTCGAGACGGGTCCAGGGCAGATAACGGTGAAGCTGGAAACGAGACGCCCGCTGACGTCCAGCGAAGGCGCTAAACTGGAGAAGCAGTTCACGGAGCATCTCGGCGATATGCACGTCGAGTTGTCCGTCGTCGACCATCTCTCACCAGATCCTTCCGGAAAATTTCGATGGGTCGTTGGAAGAGGACATGTCAACTGAGTCAGACGAAGCGAGGCGGCGGCCGTCCAAATGGGAGTGGTGCGGAGCTGTGGCCTTCTCGCTCTGGGCCTTGTTCGTATATGTGATGTATTTCCGGCAGTTCAGCGATCTTGCAGGACCCGTCCTGCGGGCCTTGCTTCCAGCCGGAATTGTCGGTGAGCCCTGAGAGTAGAAAGCGATGGATGGACAGGGAGCGGTGTTGGTGGGAATTGCGTGTCTGTCGTTGGTCGTGTTCATCCTACATGATTGGCGGGTTGGGGTGTGGCTCGCTTTCGGCGCCCTCCTGCTGGAGGATGTAGCACGCAAGCTCCTTCCCGGCGACGCGCTGTGGGTCCAGTTGTTGAGGGACGGCCTGATCGGTCTCACCTACCTGTCGATGCTGTTTCATGTCGCCTGGGGGCGTCGGAGCATGCCTCGGATACCTCTTGTCCTGCTCTACAGCGGATTCGCCGCCTGGGTCCTTCTGATGCTCACTCTCTCACCCGCAGGACCACTCGGGAAGATGGTGGTTTTGCGAAACGACCTCTTCTACGTGCCAATGGTCTGTGTCGGGCTGATGTGCTTTCGGGATATGAGTGGGCTTTCGCGATTCAGCCGGGCTCTGTGCTGGTTTGCCGTGCCGATAGCGGTGACTGCCACGGCACAGATCCTGCTGGGGTACGACGGCGTCACGGCACTGATGCCCGAGGCTCTTGAGTCGCTATTTCTCCCCGGTGCAGCGGCACATTTATTTCACAGTCATTACAAGGGATCGGTGCCGTTGGCCGCGGCGTGGTTCCTGTCGGCGGATCGCATGGCCTTCATGTCGTTGATTCTAACCTTTCTCGCCGGAGCACTGGCGGTCAACGGCGACCGGCGCGCGTGGTTGTTGATGAGCGCAGGTCTGTTGGCCGTGCTCCTTTCGGGTCGACGATTGATCCTACTCGTGGCAGTGGTCGGCATGCTCACGGCGGTGCAGATGTCGGCCCGGCTCAGCGATCGAACAGGACAGCGTATCCGAGGCATTCGCCGCGGACTGATGCTAGGAGCCGGCGTCGCCGCTCTCCTGGTCGTGGCGATATTCCCCTACCTGTCGGCAAGTCTAGCGACCTGGGTCGACTTCTTCGCATACACTCTGACCACCGAGATTTGGCTGAGGGCAGGATGGCTGGTTGATGACACTCTGCGGGCTGTGCACGTGGCGGGCGCGCTGGGTCAGGGAGTTGGTACCTACGGGCAAGTGCGGCTGCTGAGTCCGAACCTGCCCGTTTCCACGGGGGTCAGCTCCGACAGCGGGATCGTCATGCTGCTCGTCGAAGGCGGTCCACTCCACCTGCTTGCTTACTGCGGATTTTGGACCTGCGCTCTAGCTGCCGGTCTGTCTGCGGTTCGAGATACTCGAGGGACGCATGCGCTCCCGCATGCAGTGACGCTGGCGGCACTGCAGATTGCGGTGATTTTCGTGGCCATCAAGGGTCACCCTACGTTGAGCGATTCCGCACGGCTCATGCCATTCTGGTTTTTCACCGGCGTACTTATGTGGCTCAAGACTCAAATCAAAGACATTCAGTGACCATAGTTCTGAATTGTCTCTCCGCGTCAATTGGCGGAGGATGGACCTATATCCATAACATCCTCCCGGAACTGGCGCGAGTCTTGCAGCACCGGTACTACGTGGTCGTCGATCGTTCCGCAGCGCGAAAGCTCAGGGCGGTCGACGCTCAGGGGATTCGGGTGATCGCCGTTCCCGCGGGTCACTCGCTGGCCGTGAGGCTCATCTTCGAGCAGGTGATTCTTCCCTTGATGGCATGGAAGCTCCGAGCTGCCGCGATCATATGTCCGGCGGATGTCGGACCCCTCCTAGCACCTGGTCGGACCAAAATCATACTCATGCTTCGGAACCCCAACACCGTGGCCACCGGCATTGAATGGGAAATCGCGCAGCGTTGGCGACTGCGGCTATTACGGCTGATTTCCCGACTCTCGGCCAGAAGAGCAGATGCACTCGTTTACGTCTCGGCTGCTTCGTCGAGGCATTACATGGATGCTTTCTCACTACACCACATACCGTCACGGGTGATTCACCACGGCATAGCCGAGAATTTCGGCGACCGAAAAGAAGCTCGGAGACTTGACGCCAACGAGCCGTACATCCTGTCCGTTTCGTCAATCTATCGTTACAAGAACTTCGTGCGCCTCATCGAGGCCTACGCACGACTCATACGGGAGGGACGGCCTGAGCAGCTTCTGATTGTCGGCAGAAATCTGGACAGCAGTCACTGGGACGAGATGACCGAGACCATCCGACGCTTCGAGCTCGGCGACCGCGTCAATCTTGTCGGCGCTGTTCCATACAAGGACGTGGGCGAATACTACACACGGGCAGCGCTCTGCGTCTTTCCATCATACCTGGAAACCTTCGGGCACCCCATCCTAGAGGCCATGCAGAGCGGCGTGCCTCTGGCGTGCTCTGACATACCTGTGTGTCGGGAAGTAGCAGGGGATGCAGCATTATACTTCGACCCGTTCAGCGTCGATGCGATGGCGACCGCCATGTCGGCGCTGCTTACCGATGACGAGCAGCGTGAACGTCTTATCATGTCCGGCAAAAAAAGAGTCTCCAGCTTCCGTTGGTCGAGAACAGCAGAAAACCTCGTGCAGTTGCTGGAAGAGGTGGCTGGGTAACTCGAGTGTGCGGTATTGCGGGCATGGTCGGATTGGCAGATGGCCCCCTTCTCAGCCGAATGTGTGAAGCTTTAGCGCATCGCGGGCCAGATGACGGGGGAGAGGTCCTTTTTCCAGGTACCGCCGAGACGGCGGCTGGAATAGGCCATCGGAGGCTCAGTATCATCGACCTGTCGCCAGCTGGCAGGCAGCCGATGACCGATGAACGCGAGCGCTTCTGGCTGACCTACAATGGAGAGATCTACAACTTTCTGGGACTGCGTGAGGATCTGCTTGAGCGTGGTCACAGAATGAAATCGCGAACGGACTCGGAGGTGATCGTCCACCTCTGGGAAGAGATGGGCCTCGGCTGTCTCGATCGACTCCGTGGGATGTTCGCCTTCGCCATCTGGGACAAAGAAGAGAGCGAGCTGGTTCTGGTCCGGGATCGGATCGGCGTCAAACCTTTGTATTACATGATCCACGGCAACCGACTGCTGTTCGCAAGCGAGATCAAAGCCCTGCTCTGCTACAGTCAGGCGGAGCGCCGCCTCGATCCCGTGGCGATCCATGACTATCTGACCTACCTGTATATACCGCCGCCAAGGACAGCATTTGAGGGGATTCACGAATTGCCGCCTGGCCACTGGCTGAAGTGGCGCGGAGGCACACTCAGGATAGAACGATACTGGGACGTGCAGTTCTCGGAGACGATTCTGGATGAAGAAGAGGCCATCTTCGCCGTGCAGAAAGGTGTTCGTGAGGCGGTAGACATTCGGCGAGTGTCTGATGTCCCGATCGGAGCGCTGCTCAGCGGGGGCCTTGATTCTTCGGTCGTGGTAGGTCTGCTGGCACAAACCGGAGAGAAGGTAAACAGTTTCACAATAGGATTTGGCGCCGAGGGACGCAGATACGACGAGAGAGATGCAGCTCGTCGGGTGGCACAACATTTCGGTACGCACCATCGTGAGTTGGAAGTGGACTTCCGGGTTGCCGAAGTAGTGCCCGAGGTTGTCACCCAATTCGATCAGCCTTTTGGGAATCCCACCGCTGTGCTGATTTTCGTACTGTCGAAGATGTTGAAAGAGCACGTGAGTGTCGCTCTGGCCGGGGACGGCGGGGACGAAGTTTTTCTGGGGTACCCTCGTTACCTTGGGGCGCGAATCGCAGATAGACTGGGAGTGCTGCGACAACTGAGTCCGGCGATGGCGCGCGCAGTCGAACTGATTCCAGAGAGCAGGTCGGGCCACCACACTACCCGGCGTCTGCGCCAGTTCCTCCGAGCTCTTCCCCTGAAGCCGGGCGAGCGATGTCTGGACTGGGTTGGGTATCTAAGCGATAACGATAAGCATGAGTTGTATGAGCCCTGGTTTCAGAATGCGACGCACGGGTCCGATTCAGGAGAATTTGTACGTGCACTCTACGATGTACCTGAAGTGCACGATCCCGCACTACGGGCATCTTATGTGGATCTGCACTCGTTTCTACCGTTCAACGTACTGCAATATTCGGACCGGATGAGTATGGCGCATGGACTCGAACTCCGGGTGCCATTCACCGATCACAAAGTCGTCGAAACGGCGGCTTCGATTTCCGGTCAGTTGAAGCTCTCCGGCAGGCAGACCAAGTGGATCTTACGGAAGGCCTTCGAAGAGCTGCTGCCCGAAGAAGTAACAAGAAGCGGGAAGATCGGGCTGAACCCGCCAATCGGAATGTGGCTGCGGGACGATCTTGCCCCGCTCGTGGAAGATACACTGTCGACGCAGCGGGTCCGCTCCCGTGGACTTTTCAACCCCTCCGCGGTGACGAATCTCGTGCGGATGCAGAGATCGGGTAAACGAGACAACTCTCTGCATGTATGGGCGCTCGTCGCATTAGAGCTGTGGTGTCAGGCATACATGGACTGAGATGGGGGGTCCGCGTTCTCATCATCTACGCTGGCCTTGTCCCATTCTACTACCTGCCGCCCATCTCGTTCGCAGGGACGAGCATACCAGTCCTCAAATACTTGCCGACACTGGGCTGCTGCGTTCTGGCGCTCATGGGAGCAAAGCACCTTTCGATTCTGACAGCCTCACGTGCTGGCAAGACAGTCCTTATCCTGGCAGCCCTCTACACGATTCAGATGACGCTGGGATCGGTTGTAACCGGCAACTGGTTGGGGCTCGGACGATCGGTCCACTATGCAGCGACTGGAGTCACCGTTATGGTGCTTGTGCCGGTTGCCTTCCGCGAGGCCCGGGAGTTGCATGGTCTGCTGTCTTGGGTGGCTTTGATCGGCACGGCGATATCCGTCTACGGGGTCATCGAAGTCGTCCATGGCTCAAATCCGCTGTTTGAAGAGTGGTACCTTTCCAACAATCCGTATTTCACCCCCGACCAGGCCACCTCAACAGTGGGAAACCCGATTCCACTGGCAACGTTGCTGTGCATGTCCATGCCTCTCTGTGTTCAACGGTACGAGAGTTCGCCCCGCCCCCTGGAGCGCATGGGGTGGCTGGTGGCAGCGGGGGCACACATCGCCTGCGTCCTGTTTGCGCTTTCTCGTGGTGGCTGGGCCGTAGGAGGAATGGTGCTCGTTGCAGTACTCCTGTATCGCCCGGTGAGACGCCGCCTCTCGGAAGACCGGCAATATCTCCTGACGACCGGTGTCTGTCTGCTTCTGGGGTGGTCGGTCGTATGGGGAGGTATGAGGACGATTGGCTTGCAGGAGCGGACGTCTGCGACAGACGTTACGGATTTAATTGCCCGACGCGTCGTGCAGAATGTTCTGAGCGGCACGTCGCTGGCCTACCGGTTATCGCAATATCGCGTGGCGGGCGAGATGCTGCGCTCGTCCCCCCTCATTGGAGTCGGTACCGGGCGTTATACCGAGGTACGCGACAATTACGTCCGGTCAGATGTCGAGGCGCACGGTGGCACCGTGAAAACGGCAGACAATATGTACCTGATCATGCTCGCAGAGAGAGGAGTCCTGGGGGTGGCGATCTTTGCGATCCTGTGCGGTTATATCTGGATCGGGCTGATACGACACGGCGCTGGGATCCCCGAAGCCCGGCCCGGGCAGCGGCGCACTTTGGCGCTTTCCCTGCTGGCGTGCGGTGCAATGTTTCTCGAGTGGGATGGGCTCTATCATCCGGTGATCCGTACGTATTTCTGGCTCTTCCAGGGAGTGGCCTTCGCACTCCTGCTTTCGACGGAGAATGAAGTCGGGGGAGATGAGTGAGGGTCGGTGGACTACGTACATTACTACCGCAACAGGCAGAAAAAGGCAGATCTCGGATACAGACTACGCCGACGCTCTTCGGAAGTGGCCCAAGCCATCGCTCGGCTGCCGTCATGCGTGCTTCAATTTCAGGATCCGCAGTGGCGCTCACCATCGGAGCGTTCGTCATTTTCGGTCTGCAGATCTATTTCCTGGCGTGTTCCCTGGGGGTGGGCGGACACATAGATCTGGCGCAACTGACGACAACCGCGGCGGCAGCCAATATGGTGGTGCTCTTGCCCGTTTCGATTGCTGGGGTTGGGCACTCGCGACGCGTTCCTGGTGCGCGCCTTCGAGGTATACGATCTGAAGGCCGAGACTGCCGTGCTCTTTTCGACCCTCATGCTGTTGGTGTTCTATGGGGGAGCCGCCGTCTTGGGGGTGATCGCCTACTATGGGAGGAAATCAAAGGTCCAGTGTCCAAAAGAATGATGAAGAGTGATGTCGCCGCCTTTTGGGAGAGCGAACCGTGCGGGACGCGGGACGTGCCCGAGCAGGAGGGGGAACGGGAGTATTTCGAGCACATAGCCAGAAGGCGGTACCAGCTCGAACCTTTTATACACGACTACGCGAGATTCCCCTCGTGGGCCGGCCGCCGAGTTCTCGAAGTGGGCACCGGTGTCGGTACGGACCACACCGAGTTTCTGCAGGCAGGCGCTGCGGCTGTCGGGACCGATCTAACACGACGCTCTCTCCAGCTTACTGCCGAGCGACTGCGTCTTCGCGGACTCTCTTCACGGTTGTTACAAGCCGACGCGGAGCGACTCCCCTTCGATGACGGAGCTTTCGACTTGGTCTACAGCTGGGGTGTCATCCATCACACCACCGACACCGTAGCGGCTGCACGAGAAATAGTGAGGGTCTGTCGGCCAGGTGGCGAGGTGTGCGTGATGTTGTACCATCGCAGATCCATCGTGGCGCTGCAGACCTGGATAATCTATGCCCTCCTGAGGGGGCAACCGTGGAGATCCCTTCGCACGGTGCTGTCAGAGCATATGGAGAGCCCCGGCACCAAGGCCTACACGAGGTCGGAGGCTCGGGGGATGTTTCCCGATCTACCTGATCTGCAGGTGAATACGATACTGACCCCCTATGACATGCGCATGAGCAGAGAGAGATTCCTCCCTAAATGGATGTATAAAATCGTCCCTCACGACCTGGGCTGGTTTATCGTCGTTCGCGGAACCAAGTCGGCATGAGGCAGGTTGTGCAAGATCTCATGACGGGCCCTTCTCTGGTCGAGGTCATGCGCAGCACCTTTGACATCAGCGACTCCTTGAAAACATCCGCTGGTGTTCCGCACACATGATCGCACGACTCCCGCTGTTTGTTCGAACCCTGCGCTACATCCCCTTACGACAGATCATTCTGCGGATTCGCTTCGAATTTCTGCAAAGAGCTCATCGACGTGCGCCGACGATGTTTGGATGGCTCTATGCTCGTGGTGCTCCGAATGCTGAGACTCCAATTCGATCCCTGGCGCCGTTTGCCAGGCTCACACGCTCCGAAACCGGCGAAGACAGTGTGGCGCTTGAAGTGCTCGAGCGGGCGTCAGCAGCAACGGAGAACCAGTTCGAATTTCTCAACAAGAAGAGGTGTTTCGGTGCGCGAATTGATTGGCGATGCCCGGATATGCCACAGCTCTGGAGGTATCACCTTCACTATTGGGAGTTCGCGTTAGATCTCGGTTTGGCGGCAAGATCCGCTGGTGAGGCGGAGGAATTTCAGGCGTTCCGTCGACTGGCCACGAGCTGGATAAGGGAGAATCCGGTGGGAACAGCTGATGCATGGCACCCCTACACCGCCTCCCTCCGCGTGGGCAACTGTACTGTCGCCATCCAGTTACTGCACGATCACCTGGAGCAATGTCCCTCCTTTCGTACCGAACTGTTGGGGTCACTCTGGTCTCAGTGCCGTTTCCTGCGCCGGAATCTCGAGTCTCATGTGAGGGGAAACCACCTGCTCGAAAACTTGAGAGCTCTGATCATGGGGGGGTGTTTTTTTGAGGGACACGAGGCTGCTGAGTGGCTCGCACACGCCAAAACAACGTTGCAAACGGAACTGAATGAACAAATTCTCTCGGACGGTGGTCATTTCGAGAGGAGTCCCATGTACCACCTCAAGGTCATGCGACTCCTGGCTGAGTGTGTCATGGTCTTACAGAGCAACAAGGCTACCGAAACAACAGTACTCCGTTCACACCTGAGCGCCATGGCAGGTTACGCCAGCGCGCTCTTGCTGCCTCAGGGCGTGTTGCCGTTGCTAGGAGATACCGCCTTCGATCAGACACCGGATCCGAGATTCGTAATCGATGTTTCACACAGACTAGCCAAGCAAGAGGAACTTGGTGATGCCGACCTTATCCGTTGGCTCTCCCGTCCCTCAATGCAGCCAGGAACAGCGGTTACTGACGTCTGTGACACGCCGTCCGGCAAATTGGGGGCAACCGGGTATTTCATCCTCGGTGGTCGCCAAGGCAACTGCGCCGTCATTGATGCAGGCGATGTCTGTCCAGATTACCTGCCAGCCCACGGTCACGCGGACTCGCTGAGCTACGAGCTTTGGCTCGACGGCCTGCCATTGGTGACCGACAGCGGCATATTTGAGTACACGACTGGAGAATGGCGCACGTTCTTTCGCAGCACGGCGGCACACAATACAGTGGTGGTCGACGGCGAAGACAACTCTGAAGTCTGGGGTAGCTTCAGGGTCGCAAGGAGAGCGCGTCCCGGGCGGGTGAGCGTGCCCATAGGGGACGGGATCAGCTGCTTCCGGTCCAGTCACGATGGCTATCGCGCTCTTAAAGGTTCGCCAGTACACAACCGGATCGTGTTTTTCGCTTGGGAATATTGGCTTGTTGTCATCGATGAAATAACCGGTCACGGCATCCATGAGGCAGCCAGCCTACTGCACTTCCATCCTGATGCTGAGGTAACATCCGCAGGTCGAACAGCACGCATCTCACGAAACGGCAACAACTACACGCTGACAGGGACAGAATGCGATGAAGTTGAATGCAGCCACGGGGATAGCGGCTCAAGGCGCAGTTGGTACTCGCCTCAGTTCGGCGTTCGGCACGCTCGGGCTTGTTGTAGCCTCACTTCGAGAGGCCGGGCGCCGCTCAGGTTGAGTTATGTCATAACGAGAGAGGCGAGTTCGGACGTGGACCTGCGCTACCGTGATCGGTATATGGATTTGCGGATCGAGGATCGGCAGTGGCGGGTGGCAGTAGATTGGGAGGCAGAAACCTGCGAACTCCTCACTGGAGGAGAGAGCTATTGGAGCGTGGCAACCTCACAGAGCGAGCGCAGAGAGAAGGCATGAAGATTGTCTTTGTCTGTCACTTCTTTCATCCTGAAATCGGGGCTCCATCAGCTCGTGTCCTCGAGATGGCGCGAGAGTGGACGAAAAGCGGCCACAGCGTGAAGGTGATAACCGGGTTTCCGAATCACCCCACTGGCGTCATCTCCGCAGAGTATAGATGGAAGCTTTTCGGAAAAGAGATCATCGAGGACATCGAAGTTTTTCGGAGTTATGTGTATGCGCGACCGAACTCGGGGATCTTCGGCAGGACGTTCAACCACCTTTCCTTCACGGCTAGCTCGCTATTGATGACGCTTCCGAGAGTCGGTCACGCCGATATCGTGGTTGTCAGCTCTCCGACTCTGTTCTCGGTCATCTCCGCCTACATCATCAGCCTGGTCAAGGGGGTTCCCTACGTCTTTGAAGTCCGTGATCTGTGGCCGGCGATCTTCGCCCAATTGGGCGTGGTGCGCAATCGCCACATCCTGAGGGCCCTCGAGCGACTCGAATTATTTCTGTACTCACGAGCGAAGAAAATTGTGACGGTCACCGAAGGGTTCCGCACGGTCCTTGCACAGCGTGGGGTGCCAGCAGGCAAGATCGATGTCATAACAAACGGAGCGGACGTTGATTTCTTCACATGTTCCGAATCTATGAGAGTTCAGTTCATTGAGGAGAACGATCTGTGGAGCAAGTTCGTAGTACTCTACCTCGGCGCCCACGGAATCTCACATGGATTGGATACTGTCATCGAGTGTGCTGCTTTGATGCGTGGCGACGATGTACACTTTCTCTTCGTGGGAGAGGGTACGGAGAAGGAGTCGACGCAAGCATACGCAGAGAAGCTCGAATTGGAGAATGTTACATTCCTGTCAGGGCAATCCCGCGAAAATGTCCCTCAGATATACGCTGCCAGCAGCCTCTGCCTTGTTCCTCTCAGAAACGTCGATCTCTTCGATACGTTCATTCCATCAAAAATGTTCGAGATCATGGCTGCGGGACGACCGATCGTAGGCGCGGTACGCGGGGAGGCAGCCGAAATCCTAAGGCGTGCAGGATGTGCCCTCGTTGTAGCTCCGGAGGATGCTGTTGAAATGTCGGCCGCAGTGCGTCGTCTGCGAGGAGATGCAGACCTTCGACGGCGCCTAGGGGAGGTTGGTCGTCGTTTCGTAGAGAGAGAGTACGACCGCAGCAAGCTCGCGCACGGCTACCTCAATCTCCTGAAATCGATGACGGGCGACGAAGGTGGTTCAGGCCGCTGAAACCATGGCCGCCGGTAACGTAGATACGCGGGTGCTCGCCATTGTGAGCACCTATCTAGGGGGCCCCCCCCGCGTCCTCGACAGTGTCCTGCGTCATCGGCCTGAAGGCACGCGCTTCGCGGTGGTTGTAATATACGATCAGGCGGAAGAAGAGCTCGCCGCCTCGTCAATCGCGTGCGCGGACGAGCTGATTTTCTTGAAGAGCCGCGGGCGGCTCGACTTGCAGGCGCTGCGGTTGTTCCGTCAGGTGGTAGATGATTACCGTCCGGATGTGATCGCCTCGTTCGATTTTGCAAGTAATCTGCTAGGCTGGCATGCTGCTGGGCGCCGGCACATACCCTGGATTCCCTGTGTCTATGGCCCGGTAGCAACTTTCAAGTTTTGGCGCATACTCGTACAGCGGCAGACCTTTCGCAGGGCCGCAAAGGTCATCGCTCCTTCACGGGATCTAGGGGGAAAGCTTGTTTCGCGCCGACTGGCGCCTCTAGAAAAGCTTGCGATCATCCCCAATGGCGCCGAGATCGATGGCCCATGCAGAGGCGACCTTCCGCCCAAGGATGAGGTCAAGATCGGCTGTATTGCGAACTTCTATTCCGAGGTGAAGGGGCAGCATGTGGCAATAGAGGCAATGACATCTCTTCCTGCAGGGTACAGCATTGATTTCATCGGAGATGGGGTACTGTTGCCAGAGGCGAAATCCCTGGTGCGAGCGTTGGGATTAGAGGATCGAGTCGTGTTTCGCGGATTCCTCCACCACCGGGAAGTCAGAGAGGCACTTTCGCACTCCGACATCTTAGTCGTACCCTCTCTGAGCGAATCTTTCGGGATCGTCACAGTCGAAGGCATGGCTGCTGGGGTGCCCATCGTTGCGAGCGCTGTGGGCGGACTGCCGGAGGTCGTTGAGGATGGTGTGTCCGGGGTTCTGGTTCCTCCAGGTGAGCCACGGGTGCTGGCGCGGCGGATCGAGGAGGTGTGCAGTTCACCTCAGACCTGGAGACAACTTCGAGCGGCAGGAATGAGTCGTGTGCGGAAGAGGTTCTCCATCGGTTTCATGGCATCTGAGTTCGATCGGGTCCTGCAGAGCGTGGTGGAACGGTGCGTGCAGTTGTAACTGGAGGTTCGGGTTTTCTAGGTAGACGCGAGGTGCAGCGCCTCCTGGATCGTGGGGACGCGGTGGTAGTCATCACTCGAGATCGCAGACGCGCATCGGACCTAGAGGCATGCGGAGCCGAAATCGTAGAGGGAGACATCATACAGCCACGTGACCTGAGCGGCTAACGATGGCAAGACCTCCAAAAGATGTCTTGTAGACGTATTCGCGAGTGTGCTCGGTCTTTCCGGCGCAGGTTGACCATCGGTAGCATGGGAACAGTCCCGGCAAAAGACAACGATGGTCGAAAACAGGACGGAACGAAGATCCTCCTCATGTTCGTTGGACTCGCTGTTGGCATCATAGCAGCCGAGGGTGTGGTGAGGCTTTGGCTCCCGCATCCTCCGTACGGTTTTCCGCAGGGCCTTTTCCAAGTCCATCCAGACCGCGACTACGAACTGACGCCCAATTTCAGCGGGTTCCACAGGTCGCCCGAATTCAACGTGGAAATTCGGACGAATAGCGCCGGCTTCAGAGATCGGGAATACAGCGCCAGGGACTCGAGCAGAGCGAAGATACTAGTAATCGGTGACTCTTTCACTTTCGGTCATGGTTGTCCGGCTGAAGCCGCCTATCCAGAGGTTTTGGAGGATCTGTTGAACTCCCGTTACGGCGGCGCCGGGGGAGAGATCGAGGTGGTGAACGCAGGGGTCGGCGGATACGATATTGATCACTACCACGATCTCCTTACGGAACACCACAGCACATACCAACCTGATCTGGTAGTCGTCGGATTTTTTTTTGGAAATGACTTTGCGCGCCGACTTGGAAAGAGAACTGTGTGGCGCGGCTTCCTGGTGAGCAAGGGCGATACTAGCGCGTCGGTTTCCAACAGCGATGACCTCTCTCTTTTTATGCACGCCAAGGTTTTTCTGGGAAGACGTAGCCACCTTTACAATCTTGTTGTGGATCGGGCAAAAAGGCCTCTCAGCCTGAGATCGCTGCTGCACAGATTTGGTATCTCAGGCGAACAGTCGTTGGTTGAGCAAAGGGCGGCCAGCGTCGAGCGCGATCGCCACGAGTATCTCTCGAGCAACCAGCATGAAGAGCCGCCAATGTTCATGCAGAAGTACTTAAAGACGCCATCGACTGAATTCCTGGCAGATTTTCAACATGCCGCCGAAATTCTCGATCAGATTCATCGATTTCTGAGTGCACGTGGAACTCGTCTTATCGTAGTGCTACTGCCACAGCGGTTACAGGTTGAACAAGCTGCTGTGAACAAGGTCGTTTGGCGACACAATATAGATCCACAGGAACTTGACCTCTCAAAAGCCAACAAGCTCGTCACGGAGTTCTGCGAGATGAGGGATATTCAGGTGGTGGACGTGTTACCCACTTTCGAACGCTCGGTGATGGCAGGGGTTAGTCCCTATTTCGTGCTGGACGCTCATATGAATGAGACAGGTCACCGGCTAACCGCAGATGACCTCCTCCCATCAGTAGTAGCTGCCATAGAGAGTACTTTCGAGGCTTCGGGGACTTCAGGTGTGATATCGATCGGTACCGGATCGGCGATTGATGCGGCGGGAAACTCGGACGAGGGCTACAGGCAGGTCGCCAAGACAGTCGATGAGATCCTCAGTGCCGCTGGAATCGAAAGTATCCCGGACGAAGCCGTGTCGGTCATCGAAGATTCCCACCTGCGACATGACATGGAGGCGCTTGTCGAATGTCGTATGGACACCTGGAAGCGAGCGCTGAAACACCCGATGGTCATTGCCGAGCTCTGGAGTATGTTCGGGTTTGCTCCCGAGTATCGCGTCGAGAAGGAGGGCAACGGATTTCGAGTGGTAGATCCGTCAGGAATAGTTGGGCACATCGAGTTGGTGTATCACGACGGGGATCAAGTCTGGATCTATATGGCCGAGGGAGAGTTCGATCATTGGGTTGCACCGGCGCTGAGCGACGGTCGAGTGGTTTTCGTGCTGCAGGCTGCTGACAAGGACTTTGCCACTCGGATTGATCTGGCCGTTTTCCTACAAACATCAGCCACACTGTCTGGAGCAGTGGTTACTGCGGCAGCGCCGCTTGTGAAAGCCCATATAGACAATCGCATTCGGCTGAACATGTTCGATCTCGGAGACATGCTGCACGAGGTAGAAAGTCAACCGGAGGCCGTGCGCCAGTGGTTGGAACTCTTCCTGTTCGATGACCACAATGATCGACTTGCTGAATTTACAGAGGTCTTTGCAGATCCCGCCGAGGCAAGATAGGCCTTTCGTCTACGACAAATTGCACCGAGCATTGAGTGTCTGACGAACCTTATGTCACCCATTGGCGGGGGCCGTGCCGGTCTCACGGCGTGTTAGAGATGCTGCCAGAATCTCGACCCGAAAAGTTGTGCTGTCGGCTCTGGAAGCGTTTTGTCCGAAGGCCAAAGGCTCTTTTCTCAGATGTATCTATTGCCACTACGTCTTCGACGATCAAACCGACTGATGACCCGGCTAGGCGGATCGAGCATCGAGCCGTTTGATGTTACCTAGCACAGGGGGTACAGTCCTTGTTACAGGAGCCACGGGATTCCTCGGGTCGTTCGTTGTCAAAGAACTCTTGAAGCGGGGCACGTACGATGTTGCATGTCTTGTACGCCCGACGAGCGATAGCAGCATCTTACCAGAAGACCGCGTGAGCTTGCGCTACGGGAATCTTGACGACGAGAGCACAGTTACGGCGGCTCTCCGCGGTTGCCAGCTTCTGGTAAATGTCGCTTCCTTGGGTTTCGGGCATGGACCGGGCATCGTGAGAGCCTGTGTGCAAGCGCGTGTCAGCCGAGCCGTATTTCTGTCAACCACAGCCATCTTCACCTCTATCGATGCGAGCAGCAAATCAGTGCGGGTCGCTGCGGAGGAGGCTATTGCCGCCAGCGGCCTCGCCTCCACGATTCTCAGACCGACCATGATCTATGGGACAACTCGAGATCGCAATATTTCGAGATTGGTCTCATTTCTCCACCGATGTCCCTTGATCCCCATCCCGGGCGATGGCCAATCGCTTCAGCAACCCGTTCACGTGGCGGATCTGGCAGGAGCTGTGGCCGACGTTCTCCAGTCGGATCGAACTCGCGGAAAGAGCTACGCAGTCCCTGGCAAAGAGCCAATCTCTTATAACTCGATGATTGATACGATCGGTAATCATTTGAATAAGAAGATTATTCGGCTGCATCTTCCTTTGGGAGCATGTGTTGCCGGATTGAAAGTCTATGGCCTGTTGTCGCGAAATCCGCGACTGTCGGTGGAACAGGTACGTCGCCTCAATGAAGACAAGCAGTTTGACTACCGGGAGGCGACGGCGGACTTCGGGTTCTCACCACGTTCTTTCGAGGAAGGTATCGCGCCGTTGATTCGCAGAATATCGGCCTCCAAAGGGACCCCCAACGATGAGCGATCCGATGGAAGGGTGAGCGACCCGTGTTGAGACGGGCAGCAATCGTCATCGTCGACGGCGCTACCGTAGCGGGGGCAGCGTGGCTGGCCTACTTGATCCGCTTCGACTTCGATGTGTGGCCCTATTACCAGACTCAGCTGATAAAGTTGTTACCGGTCATCGTCCTGTTGAGGATTGCCTCTCTCTACTTTTTTGGTGGGTACCAATCCTTCTGGCGGTATTGCGGGATTAACGATCTTTTCTCTGTCATTCGCGGTGTTGCCTTTGGCTCTGTCGCCCTGATCAGCGTCGACTATCTGAAGAATCATGACTGGGCCCTCCTTGCGGCTTCCGGGTTCTTTCTTGCTGCGGTCCTGCACCGGATCTCCCTCGACAAACTGAGGCTCTCGAGAGTGAAGCGACTTGCACTGTCGGTCATAACATCAGTTGCGGGCGCAGCTGTCCTTGTCAGCGTACTGCTGTTTACCCGGTCGGAGCAGACCCCTCGAACCCTGGGCGAAACCCCGATTGGAGCTGCCCTCGATTTCGAGTCGGAGTCGTACGACCTCGGCATTCCGAGATCAGTGGTATTGCTGGAGGGGATTCTGGCCTTCCTGGCGATCTCTTTCGTGAGGCTCGCCCCACGTCTGTCTCATGACCTTCGCGGCCAGCGTCAGGCAGGAGGACGCAGGGTAGCGATCTACGGTGCAGGTGATTTTGGGGAGAGCGTCGCCCGCGCGCTCATGAGGAGCCCGGAAGTCTATCAGGTAGTGGGATTCCTCGACGACGACCCCGCAAAGCGCTACAGCAGAATTCATGGCCTCAGAGTATTCGGCGGCCGAGAGAAGCTGGCTGACATACTCTCGGAACACGCCATCCAAGAAGTGTTGATTGCCGTGGATGAACTGGACGAGGGCCGGCTCAGTGAGGTCGTCACGCTCTGTCGGACCAAAGCAGTGGCTGTTCGTAAGCTCCCGAAACTGTCGGCTTATCTCAGTGGCCGCGTGGATGTGTCGGATCTGCCTTCAGTGAGCGGTACGGACCTTCTTGGGAGACAGGAAGTGCAGCTCAATCCCGTAGAGATAGAGGGGTATTTGCGGGACAAGGTGGTCCTCGTGAGCGGCGCAGGGGGCTCGATCGGTTCGGAGCTCTGCCGGCAGATTGCGGCATTCTCACCGCAATGCCTTGTGATGTTGGGGAAGGGAGAGGCCAGCATTCATAGCACCATTCAGAATTTGTCCAGCTTGCATCCCCAACTACAGCTGAAGGCGATCATCGGTGACATACGAAACGAGGGGAAAGTAGACAGGGTGATGGCTGAGTCGCGGCCCCACATTGTGTTTCACGCCGCGGCGCACAAACATGTGCCTTTCATGGAACAGGATCCGGACGAGGCCGTATCGGCAATCTTTCTAGGTACGTGTTCCATGGCACGGAGCGCTCTGCGTCACGGTGTTGAGCGCTTCGTACTGATCTCGACTGACAAGGCTGTTCGGCCTACGAGCGTCATGGGAGCGACCAAGCGCCTGGCTGAGACTGAGATACAGCGGCTCGCGGCAAAGAGTGAGAATACCCGGTTTGTGACGGTGCGTTTCGGGAATGTGCTGGGTAGCCGAGGCAGTGTGGTGCCGATATTCGAGCGCCAGATACGCCAAGGAGGGCCAGTAACCGTAACCCATCCAGAAATGTACCGCTATCTGATGACCATTCCCGAAGCGGTACGCCTGGTTCTCCACAGCGCCGCCGTCGGGCAGAACGGCGAGTTGTGTATCCTCGACATGGGCGATCCTGTGCGCATTCTGGATCTGGCGGAGAACATGATTCGGCTGGCAGGCCTGGAGCCATACAGAGACATCAAGATCGAGTTCACCGGGATTCGGCCCGGTGAGAAGCTCTCAGAAGAGCTGGTGACAGATGAGCAAGTGAAGGCCCTTCGCCACCACGGCAAGATCGCCGTTTGCGCAGGACGAACGAGCTGTCTCACCGGTTGGGACCAGGCAGTAGAGGAGCTGAGGGCTGCAGCCAAAGCGGGCGATCGGGTTCTCATCCGAGAGCTGCTCAAGCGCTACGTTCCAGATTACCGTGGTTGGGAGGCAGACGGATGAGCGACCGTAAATTGATCAACCTATTATTCCATCGTGAGGGCCTCGGCTTCCGGCATCCTTTTTAGACCGTTCGACTATACCGAAAATTTCCCGTTGAAAACAGATATGTCAACCCCTGATCATTCAGGAAGATTAGACGGCCTCTTTTCCTCTTTCCTCAGAAATGCACGCAAGCGCCAAGCGACCGCCTTTTTTGATAGAGCTACACGCATTCTCGACATAGGTTGTGGCATTTCCCTATGGGAGGACCGTTTGAAGCCCGAGCAGTATTATCTGGGGTTGGACCGCGATTCCGAACTGGTCGACAGGAACGTCCCCAGGGGGAATATGGAGTTCAGAGTCTTTGATTTTGCCGAGGATAAAGTCACTTCTTTGCCGGGAAAATTCGATCTTGTCGTCATGTTGGCGGTCATTGAACACTTCGAATTTCCCCATCGCGTGCTGCAAGCAGTAGCCACTCTGCTGGAAGGGGGAGGAAAAATCGTCCTGACTACGCCGGCTCCCTGGACAGACAGTATCTTGGAGTTTGGTTCAAAGTTGAGGATTTTTGCCCAAGACAAGGATCAACATTACGACCTCTTAGGGCGAGACGCCATAAAAGTCTGCGCGCAACAGACTACACTCAATATGGTCTCGTTTTCCAGGTTCTTATTAGGGCAGAACCAATTGGCAATCCTCCAAAAGACATGACAGAGACGAGCAGTATCGACGCCCAACTCCATGTCAAAACGGAAGACGTGCCGTGTCCTGGTTGCGGTGTCATGCGCCAGGAGGAAATGGCAAGTGGGTGGGATTTCGAGTATTGTACGAGTACTGACGAGTTCAAGATAAGAGTCTGTCGTCAATGCGACTTGGCCTATCTGTCTCCTCGTCCAGTTATAGACGAGCTTTCCCGCATATACCCCCCCGAATACAACCCTTTTAATTTTCAAAAGATGAAAAACCCCTTCATACGTTTTGGACGGGAGGCCGTCCAGTTGCGTAAGGTTAGGACTTTGGAAAAGTATCTGACGGAGGGAGACCGAGTCATGGACATTGGATGTGGGTCGGGTAATCTATTGATGCTGTTGCAGAAGAAAGGCCGGAATTCGTACGACTTGTGGGCCAACGATATGGATAAGGCGATCGTCGCCCATCTCGAACCAATGGGCATATCACTGGCCGTCGGTCGCTTGGAGGACTTGGAACTTCCCGCTGGCCACTTCGACGCACTCATTATGAACCAGGTCATAGAGCATTTAGATGCCGTGAAAGGGGTCGCTGCAAAAGCCTACGAGTTGCTGAAACCCGGGAAGGTCCTCATTATAGAAACTCCTTGTTTAAAAGGAGCGGATTTTCGCCTTTTCGGACGTCGGTATTGGGGTGGATGGCACTTTCCTCGCCACTGGACAGTTTTTACCGAGAATTCGCTTGCCCGGTTGTTCACCACGTGCGGCTTTGCGGTTAACGCCGTTCAATTCTTGCCAAGTCCGAGTTTTTGGATTCAGAGTTTTCACCATTGGCTTCTCGAGAGGGCGCCGCGGACTAAGGCCTACAGGTTGTTTACCATAAAAAATCCGTTGGCTTTGGTCGCATTTACGGGCGTAGATCTCTTTACCGCGAAGTTGGGTTACACATCGAATATGAGAATGATATTGAGAAAACCGGCGTGAAAGAAACCTACCTACAAAAAGCGCTGCCGCAGATACCGCGCCTCCTTTCCTTTTTAGACCGGAATCCCTTTTCTCCAACGTACGGATGCTTCTTCAGGGAGTACTGGCACGAGAAGATAGTGGACTTTCCCAACGGCCATTTCCAGTGTGCCGTATACTCGCTGGCTTTGGTGTACGGGCATCGCTTGCCCGGTAGTATCTATTACAGGAACCCGAAGCTCAAGAGGTGGATTGTCGCGGCCTTGGACTACAGTCTGAAGATCCAGCACTCCGACGGGTCGTTCGACGAGTTCTACCCCAACGAGCGCGGACGTGCGGTGACAGGCATAATGCTCCACAGTTTCCTCGGGGCCTTTGAGATCCTCAAAGAGGAACTGACGCCAGAAGAGTACGACCGCGTTGGCGAACTGTGTGACTGCTGTGCCGCTTATATAAGAGAGCTGCCGAAACAGACCGAGGGGCTCTTGGCGAATCACTACACCATGATTTTGTGTGCTCTGATCACCCACCACAAGCAATTTGACGATCCTCAATCGTTCGTCGCGTTCCAGCGCTATTTAGTAGAGTTCCTCGAGATGTGCGACCCCGAAGGGTGGGCGCTAGAGTACGACGGAGTAGACCCTGGTTACCTGACGACTACCATCAGTTTCTTGGCCAAGACTTGGTTGTATTACCAGAACGAGGATTTACGAGACTTTATTGAACGGGCTATCGAGTTCAGCGCCCATTTCGTCTTCCCCGATGGCTCTTATGGCGGATCGGTGGGGAGCAGGCAGACCTTGCATTTCTATTCCCACGGATATGAGTACTTCGGGAGGGAGTTCCCGATGGCGCGCGCTTGCGCCCAGAAAATGCTCGAATCGCTGGCTGCGGGTGGACTCGTCCCGCCGGAGATCCAATCCGATCGCTATACGTACTACCGCGTCGAGGAATTCTTGCTAAGCTATTTGGACTATTGTCCGCGCCAAGGCGATGAGCCGTCCGTGCCCTACGAGCGCCCCGACTTTGTGCAATATTTTCCGGGGGCTAAGGTCCTGACCTACAAGAAAGGCTTCTCGTATTCCGTCCTCAATCTCTCCAGAGGCGGGGTGCTAAAAGTCTTCAGCGGCGATCGGCTAATCTATAACGACAGCGGCATACACGTACAGCTGGCCGATAAGAAATTGGTAAGTAGTCAGTGGATAGATCGCGATTACGCCATCCGTTGGGACCCCAAAACCGGGGAAGCGTGTGTGGAGGGGGCACTGCACCAAATTCCGTTCCAATTATTCAACCCTATGAGCATGTCTATCTTCAAACTCTTTATGTGTTATTTGGCCAACAGCACCTTCATGGCTTCGAAGATAAAGACGAAGATCCGCAGAGTCCTCGTCCTGTCGGCTGGAGCGTCAGGGAATGACTGCCGTTTCTCGCGCGCATTCCTATTTGCCGAGGACGGCGTGAGTGTCGACTCGACGGTAAATTTGAGAGGAAAGGTGAAAGTCAAAGCGGCCGTCCTGGGCGATGAACTGCATTTGCGTTACGTGCCTCAATCCCGTTATTTTCAATCCTCGGAACTCGGCGTGGAGGGGTACTGGCTCTCTGCAGACGAGCTCACAAGTCTAAACGCCGAAAAGCGGTGGAATCACTTGATCCGAGTTTCCTTTGTCGGTGCCCATGTAAGGGGATCGGAGGAAATCCGGTAATGCGCCAAGACACGACGACCGTTCAGCCTGGCAGTCGAGATTGCGACGCGGGAATCCACAGGCGTGCCCGGCAACTCATCAAAGATGATATCTCGTTCCGGCGGACGCCGTTCATAGGTCCCGCCGTACACGTCCTGGCGCTGTTCGCCTTATTGGTCGCGGGGGTATTGGGCCTCAATTCTCTGCCTTTGAGAGTGGCGGTGATGCCCGTCTTCCTGCTGAACGGCATTGTCTTCTACCATCTTGCGGTGGGTATTCACGAAGCCTCGCACTATACCCTTCTAAGCCCCAAATGGCTGAATGAACTGCTGGGCAATCTAATTGCCCCTCTGATCTTTTTAAATCTCCGCAATTACCGCAAATATCACATGTTGCATCACGTTGAGTACGGCCGCCACGAAGACCCCGAGTACCCAAAATACGAGACGCGGCAGTCCACGCTTGCCAGTTTCATCGCCACTGCCCTCGTGGTCGAATCGACGGGATTATATGCGTTCAAACGTTTCTTTGAAAAGACGTTGGCTTCCACTTCAAAGCTGAAAAACACGCCTAACAGTCTCAAGGACCAGTTGGCGGTTTTGGCCCTGTTGGGCGTGGTGCAAGTGGGTGTTTTAGGCGCGTTCCTCTTTTGGAGCGAGTGGTGGTTCTATTTTGTCTTCTGGATTTTGCCGCTGGTCACAGTCACAAGTTTCCTCAATCGAATTCGGCTGGTCGGCGAGCACGGAGGGTACCGCTACGGGGATTTGAGCAAACTCGAACAGCCCTTCATAGCGAGGACCACCTTCGAAACAGGCATGACGGTGACGACTCTGCCATCGTTGATAGAGAGACTTCTCTTTGCCCCCTTCAATTTCAATTTCCATCATGAACACCATCTCTTTCCCCAGGTGCCGCGCCACAGGCTGCACGACATCTACCGGCTGTTTCAAGAAGAAGGCTACTACGCGGCGCACCCAAACAATGTCAGTAGTTCCTATCTGAGAACGCTCAGAGAGATTTTCCGCAATCCCTCCAATGCCGGTCCCACAGTAGCAATCGCCCTAGAACATGAGTGAAGCGTCGTACGGTCCGGGAAGCGCACAAACGCCTAGCTAGATAATCCTGCTGAATGAGAGGCTCTTCCCTGTTACGGCTCGTCGGCGTTCTACTACTCGGTTTTCTGCTCAGCCGCGTCGACCTTGGGCATCTGGTAAGCACCATAGCAGATGCGTCGTGGTACCTGGTCGTGGCTATTTTTTTAAATATTCCCCAACTGTCTTTGAAAGTTGTGCGCTGGAAAACACTGCTCTTGGCCCAGGGGATATGTTATGGTGTTTGGAAGGCCGGACTGGCGTATTCCGGCAGTATTTTCCTAGGGCTGCTGACACCTGGCCGCCTTGGGGAGTTGGTCAAGGCCTTTCACGTTAAACAGGACTGCCGCGTTTCGATCGGCAGGGCGTTTTCCTCTGTTCTGGCGGACCGCATCTTCGATCTGTATATGCTCTTGGGAGTAGGTGGGCTCGCGTTGATGCTGACCGCCGCCGGGGATCACAACGCGTGGTTGGGAATCGTCGCGGCCGTCATGGGGTTGACCGGTTTGCTCGTTGCGCTTCTGTCAGACGAGGCCTTCACCTGGATCAGCCGCCTGGGGAGCCGCCTTGGCAGGGGGGGCGCACGCCTCTTCGGCCCCGAGAGTTTGGTGCGCGATTTGCGGGGCGGTTTGAAGGTATTGCCGGTAACCTCCTTGGTCGCCTGTATCGTTCTGACCATAATGGCCTATACCGTCTTTTTCTGGCAGTGCCATCTTGTCGCTTTATCCATAGGTATTGAAGTCGGGTTTTTTCCCATCAGCTTTGCCGTGGCATTGGGCAGTCTTGTCACGCTGCTGCCTTTGTCGATATCAGGTATTGGCACGCGCGAAGCAGCTATTGTCGCCTACTTGGGGAGCTGTGGAGTGGAGTACGAGCGGGCGCTTGGATTCGCCTTCCTGATATTCGTGACCTTCTATGTCGCCGGTGGAGTAATAGGGGCTTTGGGGTGGTTGGCCAAACCCGTCTCCCTGGACCAGGCGCGGTCTATAAAGCTGGAGAAATGAGCGGCGGTCGTCGTTCTGATCTTCTCATGGCCGCAACGAATGACTCAGGCACGGCAGGGCCGCGCAACCTGGAGCTGGCGGTGAGGAAGAATCCATCAGCGAGCACTGCGGCGGGATTGGTCGAACCTGGCAGTAGAAGAGGTCACTGAGGTAGCGGCCGTATTTGTCGCGGCTGTCTGTCCGGCGTCAATACGTTTTTCATTCCGGCAGTTATGATTGTCGCTAGTCAGCTGTCATTACAGATGACGATGAAGTCAACCTGCTCCAGTGCCTGCTGCACCTAGCTGCTAGGTAATGTTCCATGGCACGGAGCGCTCTGCGTCATGGTGTTGAGCGCTTCGTACTGACCTCGACTGACAAGGCTGTGCGGCCTACGAGCGTCATGGGAGCGACCAAGCGCCTGGCTGAGACTGAGAACGCGCCGACCCCAAGAGCACCTTGGCGGAACCCATGAGGCAGCATGTATAGGATATTAGTCAGGAGGGCATTCCCGTGGAGCTGGAGTCGGACCGTAGATGAGCGATCGAGGTGAAGGAGACCTCAGGATTTGCGCCGGTTGCCCATGAACAGAAAAGCATCTATTATTGCACCATAGATATGAAAGCATAATGCATTCATGTATTGGAGCATCAAATGAAGTCGCTGACGATCCGGGGTGTAGACACGGCAACCTACCAAGGGCTTCGGGAAATGGCGAAATCAAATCGTCGAAGCATGCAGGAGCAGATCAAATTGATTCTTCAACGAGAAGTCAGCCTGGCCGGCGGAGGCCACGTGTCAGTGGCCCGTGAATGGAGAGAAAAACTCAAGGACCGAGCGTGGGGCGATATCCCTGCAGAGATCCGTGAAGATCGTCAACGATGATCTGGGTGGTAGATACCTCGGCTCTCATCCGGTTGTTCGTACCGGACGGTCCCCTACCGGAGACAATGGAGCGAGCCATACTATCTGCGGAACGGGGCGAGGACGCCCTGCTCGCCCCCGATCTCATACTCGCGGAAGCCGGTCAAGTCTTGCACAAAAAGAGACTCGCGCACCTGTTGACCGACGAGGATGTCGAGCTGCTTATCACTCATATCCTGTCGTTGCCCCTGAGAATCACGCCTCACTCGGACATCCTCACCTCAGCCTGCAAGATAGCGCCTCGCGCTAGCTTGACCGTCTACGATGCGCTTTTCCTGGCGTTGGCCGAGAAGCACCGGGCAAGGCTTATCACTGCCGATTCGGCCCTGCAGGCGGCAGCCGATCGAATGGGGTTCTGACTTTTCATCTGATGCTGCCTGCACATAAGCGCCCCTATCATCCCCTACCACTGCATGACACACGAAACCAAAGGATCGCTGAGCAGCAGAGTGCCCAAAACGGGAGCAGTTCGTGATGGACGGTTTGGTGACGTGGTGATACCGCACATCCACATGGACGAGCCGCTCAAGCTCGAGTGCCAGCACTCGTCGACTGTGTTCGCGCTCAAGCCAAACCCAGTAGCGACGGCCAGGATTGGCTGCGAGTGCCGCGTGTTGCAGGCGGTACAGCGGTCGTTGGAGCAGGGGGGCTTTCCGGTGGAGCTGGAGTCGGACCGTGGATGAGCGGTCGCATGTATAGAATTTTGATCTTGTCCTATTACAGGGGTGAGTTTCCCCTACGGAAGAGCGTGAAAAACTATCTCTATTTCCTCAACAATAGCTCAAGTCACTACTGCTTCCATGTCAACCTGGCTGCCAGACACATTCCCTGGCATTTCAGAAAGATTCGATTTGATCTCATCGTGTTCAACCACACGTTTTTTTCACTCCGAGATCACCGTAACAAACACAAGAGGCTGCTCAAGAGAGTCCAACACTTGAAGGAATCCGCGGCCGTCAAGGTTATTATGCCACAGGATGAGCACCGCGAGACAGACGCGCTCTGCGAGTTTGTCAATGAATTTGGCGTGAACTATGTGTTTACCCCGGCGGCGGAGCATCAGTGGCGTGTGCTGTACAACAACGTCGATCGTGAGCGGGTCTCATTTTTCAGGATTCTGACAGGATATCTAACGTCCGAGGATATAACGGCAATCGAGAACATTCGACGAACCATTGATGAGCGACGTATCCATATTGGGTACAGAGCAAGACCAGTCGTTGCGTGTATGGGTAAACACGCCATGTTAAAGGTTCAACTGACTGACCTATTCAATAAGTACGCAAGCGAGTATCGGTTGGTTTCAGATATCTCGAATTCGCCGGACGATGTTTTTTTGGGCGATGAGTGGTACAAGTTCTTGTGCGAATGTAAATATACGATTGGCGTTGAGGGGGGGGCGAGTGTCATGGATAGGGATGGCACATTGCGCAAGAGGACAACGGACTTCACAGCAGGTAATCGACACGCTAGTTTCGATGAAATCGAGGCGGCAATATTTCCTGGTCTGGATGGGTCCATCCACTACACTGCGATCACTCCGAGGCATCTGGAGGCCTGTGCCACGAGAACGTGTCAGGTATTAATCGAAGGAGAGTACAACGGGATTCTTGTCGCAGATGAACATTACATAGAGTTGAAACGAGACTTCAGCAATATCGCGCAGGTGATGGACAGGATCGTGAAGGACGAGGACAGGGACAGGATTACTGGAAAGGCTTACCAGGATATTGTTGCGTCGGGAAGATACTCTTATGAGAGGCTCGTTGAATTCATTCTCATGTGCTGTTTTGGAAAACGCGGGGCGATGAAATCGGTGGGTAAGGGTTCATTTGAGATCAAGGCATGTCAGTTATTATGCAGGATATGTGATGAATCGTCGTGGGTAGTGGTCGCCGTGCTGTGGAACGCAAGGCGGATTGCCAGGGGATTGGGGTTTTGGCACCTGGTGCGAGCAAGGGTTCAAGGCCAGCGCCAATGAAGGAAAGCTGATCATATGTGCGGTATTGCAGGCGCATTGTCACTTAGGTCGGAACCAATCGCCAATCTGGAAGGGCAACTGGCACTGGCGAATCGTCTTTCGCGTCATCGCGGGCCGGATGGCGAGGGTCTGTGGGTTCATCCAAGGGCGCACGTCGGTTTTTCACATCGACGGTTGAGCATCATTGACTTGACCACGGGTGAGCAACCGATGTGTGATGCTGGTGGTAACTGGGTGACCTACAACGGAGAAATCTACAACTATCTCGAACTTCGCGAGGAGATCGGTCCTGAGAACTTCGTTACGACCTCAGACACTGAGGTCATTCTGCATGCCTATCGCAAATGGGGACAGGAGTGTGTTAATCATTTCCGCGGCATGTTTGCCTTTGCCCTGTGGGACGAGCAGGACGGGACCCTGTTTTGTGCCCGAGACCGCTTCGGGATCAAGCCGTTCTACTACACTATCGTCGGGGACGTTTTCTACTTTGCCTCCGAAGTAAAGGTTCTCCTGCCCTTCGTTGACGATGTTGAGACAGATCTCGAAGGCCTGAAGGATTATCTGGCTTTCCAGTTTTGCCTGGACGGCAAGACGTTGTTCAAGAACGTCCGTGAGTTACTCCCCGCTCATCTGTTGCGGGTAGCAGGAGGTGTGCTGGATGTCAGGAGATACTGGGAGGTGTATTACGAGCTGGATTGGCGCCACACGGCTCAGTACTTCGAGGACGAGCTTCGAGGGCTGCTGACAGACTCCGTCAAGCTACACCTGCGCAGCGATGTTCCTGTAGGGGCTTACGTCAGTGGTGGGCTGGATTCAAGCACGATCGCAAGTTTGGCAACGCACGAGCAACATGATGGGGACATGCTGGGATTCACCGGCAAATTCGGTACCTATGGTTCGCAGTACGATGAAAGCCGCTATGCGCGTGCCCTTGCAGAAGAACGAGGGTTCGACCTGTTGGAGGTTGACATCAAAGTCGACGACTTCATGAACCACATTCGAAGGGTGATCTATCACCTGGACTACCCGGTCGCAGGGCCGGGGGCGTTTCCGCAGTACATGGTGTCTGAGCTAGCTGCTCGCCATCGAAAGGTGGTGCTGGGCGGACAGGGTGGGGACGAAATCTTTGGAGGCTATACTCGTTATCTCATCGCCTACTTTGAACAGTGTATAAGAGGGGCCATAGATGGCACGAAGGATAGCGGTGAGTTCGTCGTCACCTATGAATCGATCATTCCCAACTTGACGGCGCTGCGAAACTACAAACCGCTCCTTCAGGAGTTCTGGCGAGAGGGTCTGTTTGAGGACATGGACCGGCGTTACTTCCGCCTGGTTAATCGTGCCTCTAGCCTGCAGGATGAGATTCGTTGGTCGTTGCTGGGGGATTATTCTCCTCTTGAGACATTCAGGACGATCTTCAATGGGGATAACGTCGAAAAGGAGTCATACTTTGATCAGATGACGCACTTCGACTTTAAGACATTGCTACCGGCACTGTTGCAGGTCGAGGACCGTATGAGTATGGCACATGGTCTCGAGTCGCGTGTTCCCTTACTGGACCACCCGCTGGTTGAATTGTGCGCAACCATCCCGTCGAACATCAAGTTCAAAGACGGAACGATGAAGCATATTTTTCAGCAGGTGGCCCAACCCCTTCTACCAGAAGTAATCACCAAACGCGAGGACAAAATGGGCTTCCCCACACCTCTGACCCAGTGGTTGCAGGGTGATGCGCGCAACTTCGTCCACGACGTTTTCTCCTCCGAGCGCGCTCAAAACCGGACGTTGATTAACAATCGGGTAGTGCTGGATCAGATTGTCAATGAATCACAGTTTGGGAGAAAGACTTGGGGCCTCCTGTGCCTGGAGTTGTGGCAGCAGGAATTTCACGACAAAGCGAATGAATTCAAGTATTGTCCGCAATAGAATGTTGTCTGCTTCCACGGACAGGCGGGTCCGGTGAGGGTTCTGACCGTGGTCGGTGCGCGCCCGCAATTCGTGAAGGCTGCCGTAGTTTCGGCTGCCATTGATGCCCGCAATGCGGTGCAAGGCACCGAAATCGACGAGGTGTTGATTCACACCGGTCAGCATTACGATGCCAACATGTCTGACGTATTCTTCCGAGATCTGTGCATGCGACCGGTGACAGAGAATCTCGGTGTAGGTTCAGGATCGCACGGCCAGCAAACCGGTGCCATGCTGGCGGCTCTGGAGCAAACCCTTCAGGCACACCGTCCAGACCTGGTCCTCCTCTACGGAGACACCAACTCCACGCTCGCGGGGGCAATTGCCGCGAGCAAGTTGCATGTCCCCATAGCTCATGTGGAGGCAGGTCTGAGGAGCTTCAACAGGCGGATGCCAGAGGAGGTGAACCGGGTCATCACCGATCACATTTCCACACTGTGTTTATGCCCTACCCAGACAGCGGTTGACAACCTCACTCGGGAGGGGATTGTGGACGGCGTTGCCAACGTCGGGGATGTCATGCTCGATTGCACCATGCAGTTTGTATCAGGCGGCTGTGACAAGGCGGGTGTGCTTGAGCGCCTCGGCCTACGTGAGGATGGGGGTGAGGCCGTGCCCTACTATCTGGCGACCATTCATCGGCCCGAGAACACGGATGACTCCGGCAGGCTTGCGAACATAGTGGAGGGGCTGTCAACGCTCGAGGCCCCTGTGGTCCTTCCGCTGCACCCGCGCACCCGGCACAAGCTCGAAAGCATTGGCGTCGTGCTTGGGGATCGCTTTATCAGCCTGGAGCCAGTCGGATATCCGGAGATGGTCGAACTGGAGGCCAATGCGCGAGTCATCCTTACCGACTCGGGAGGCGTTCAAAAGGAGGCCTACTTTCTGGGAGTTCCCTGCGTGACTATGAGGGATGAGACAGAATGGGTGGAAACAGTGGAGGTGGGTTGGAACATCGTGACAGGAGGGTGTGCCGAGCGCATCATCGAAGCAGCGGAGGCGTTGCAGACCAGTACCGTCGGCAAGGCGCGTCCCTCGATCTTTGGAGATGGCCACGCCGGAGAGAAAGTAGTGGACCGCATGGTCGCCTGGTGTAAAGAACAGATTTGATGGTGTGATACAAACTCGAAGGAATCTGTGGAAGTGAGCGCGCACATGGACATCGACAAGGCGAATGAGGAATTCTGGGACGAGCTGTGCGGTTCCCGTGCCGCGCGTTCGCTGGGGGTTACGGACGCATCCCCCGCCGCGCTGGCTCGCTTCGATGCATGGTACTTCAACATCTACCCCTATCTCAGACGTCACATCGATTTCGAGAATGCTAAGGGCAAAAGAGTGCTTGAGGTCGGTCTCGGCTACGGAACGGTTGCTCAACATCTGGCTTTCGAAGGCGCCATTTACACGGGATTGGACATCGCCTCGGGCCCCGTGTCGATGGTGAATCATCGGCTGAAATCCAACGATCTCCAAGGAGACGCAAGGCAGGGGAGCATTCTCGATGCGCCGTTCGAAGACGACACCTTCGACCATGTCGTTGCCATCGGCTGTTTTCACCATACTGGAGACCTGGGCGGCGCACTGAGCGAAACTCATCGGATCCTCAAGCCCGGTGGCTCCGCAATCGTCATGGTTTACAACGGGCACTCCTATCTACGCTGGTTGCGTTATCCGCGTGACACCCTCAGGCAGCTCAGGCATGAGCGGAAGAAAAACCCCGAGGCATTGATCGCACCATCAGAGGTTCGCGGCGGCTACGACAGCAACGCCGCCGGGACGGCAGCGCCGGCTACCGAGTTCGTATCGGCGCGCCGGTTGAAGGAATACTGCGCCGCCTTTTCATCCGTGAGAATCTACAAGGAAAACGCCAGCCCCGGTCCCCTTAATGTTCTGGGACCCTGGGTCAGGCGGCTTTCTCTGGTTACGGTCGGACCGATTGCCGGTCTCGATCTGTATGCACATCTCGTCAAATAGTTCACTACGCTTCCCCATGCTTCGCGTGTGCGTCATCTCTGCAGCGGCGGTGGTTTGGGGCAAGCCGTAAACACAGATGGTTCCACATCCAACATCACGCCGGTTTGACCGGCGCACGGAGGTAACATGAAAGTTCTCATCACCGGTGGCGCCGGCTTTATCGGGTCCCACCTGGCGGATCGTCTGCTTCACGAGGGGAATGAGGTCCTCGTGATCGACAACTACAACACTGGGCGGCGTGACAATCTCGCGCCTCACGACCGTTTGGAAGTCGTTGAGGGTACCATCGCCGATGTGGCGTTGGTGGATGACCTCTTCGGCCGGTTCAAACCAGAGGTGGTGGCGCATGCTGCTGCAGCTTACAAGGATCCGGAGGATTGGAAGGAAGATGCCCTCACCAACGTCACAGGCACCGTCAACTGTGTGCGCGCCGCCGAGGCCACAGAC
Source organism: Candidatus Latescibacterota bacterium (assembly GCA_965248265.1). Classification (GTDB taxonomy): domain Bacteria; phylum Latescibacterota; class UBA2968; order UBA8231; family UBA8231; genus CBDFJF01. The sequence continues at coordinate 1,938,199 of CBDFJF010000001.1, read as the reverse complement.
GTGAACCGCTTCATCTACTTTCAGACGGCGCTGTGCTACGGGCTCAAGCCGCTGGAACAGCCCATCACGTTGGGTCACCCGATCCGTCCCGAGGGTTCCAGCTATGCCTACAGCAAAACCGCCGGTGAGCAGTACATCGCCATGAGCAACCTGGACTGGATCTCGTTTCGTCTGGCCAACGCCTATGGCCCCCGCAACGTCTCCGGTCCGTTGCCCACTTTCTTTCAACGCCTGGGGCAGAACAAGGGCTGTTTCGTGACGAACACCCGCCGGGATTTCATCTACGTGCAAGACCTGGTGGACGTGGTCATGAAGGCCATCAGTGGCACTGGCCGCAAGGGCCCGTACCATGTTTCCAGTGGCTCCGATTACGCCATTCCCGAACTGTTCGCCGCCACGGTCAAGGCTATGGGTCTGCCGGAAGACACGCCGGTAGAGCACCGCGAGCGTGGCGAGGACGACGTGGAGACCATTCTCATCGACCCCACGGAAACCAATAAGGACTTCGACTGGAAGACGAGTACCCCGTTGGTTGAGGGTGTGGACAAGGCCATTGTTCATTACACGGAATTCGGTCTCGAAGAGACCTACACCCACTTGAAGACCGACTGAATGGTAAAGGCGGCAGCAGCTCTTTCAGGCACTCGCGTGGTGGTAACTGGCGGTGCGGGGTTCGTCGGATCGAACCTGGTGCGGTTGCTACGGGAGGCCAACGACGACATAACCATCACCGTGGTGGACAACCTCTTGTCCGCGCAGCGGGAGAACGTTCCCTGGGACGAGCGGGTAGCGTTACTGGTGGGGTCCATCGCCGACGATGCCGTGCTGGCCCAGATTGACGACACCTACGACTACATTTTCCACCTGGCATGTTATCACGGAAACCAGAGCTCTATCCACGATCCCATCGAAGACCACGCCAACAACACGCTCACCACGTTGAAGCTCATGAACCACGTGCGTGATTTCACGAAGATGAAGAAACTGGTGTACTCGGGTGCGGGATGCGCCTCCGCGGTGAAGACCTTTGATCAGGCCGAAGCCACTACCGAGGATGCGGCGCTGTCCCTGGAACAGGATAGCCCTTATTCCATCTCCAAGTTAGTGGGGGAGTTCTACGCGGTATACTACCACCGGCAGCACGATCTGCCAGCGGTGACGGCGCGTTTCCAAAACGTGTACGGCCCCGGGGAAATCCTCGGCGCCGGGCGTTGGCGGGGCACCCCCGCCACCGTGTGGCGCAATGTCACGCCCACGTTTATCTACAAGTCACTGAAGGGTGAGGCACTGCCGCTGCAGGCAGGTGGCATAGCTACGCGAGATTTCATTTTCGTCGAAGACATCTGCCGGGGGTTGATGTTGTGTGCCACGAAAGGCGTGCCCGGCGAGGCCTATAACCTGGCCACCGGTGAGGAAACGACCATCCGCCAGTTGGCGGAGCGCATCAACGCACTGACCGGCAACCCCGGCGGAGTGGAGGAGCTTCCCAGACGGCCGTGGGACCATTCCGGCAAACGTTTCGCCAGCACGGAGAAAGCCAAGGGTGGGCTGGGGTTCGAGGCCGAGGTACGCCACGAGGATGGTCTGAAACACACCCTGGCATGGACGGAAGCGAACTTGCCGCTTATCCAGGCGTGCATTGAGAAGCACTCGGAACACATGGAAGGGCGGGGGCCGCAATAGAACGGCACTCCTGTATGACGAACATCCTGGTGGTGTTGGCCTACGACCAGTATCCCATGAAGGCCACGATCTGGGATCACTTGCATGCTTTCGAGGAATTGGAGGGCACCAACGTCGTCTACGTGAACCTGGCCACACAACGGCTAGACCAGGCGTTGGCCAGCCTGCCCTTTGACCTCATCGTTTTCCACTACACGTTTTTCGCCCAGCGGTTTCGCGGGCGGTTTGAAAAATTCGAGGCGAAGGCGGGTCCGCTAAAGACCAACCCCGCCATCAAAGTGATCGTACCACAGGACGATTCCTTCAACACCCAGACATTGTGGACCTTCATCGCGGACTTCGACGTGTCCGTCGTGGTCTCTTCTCACTGCGAGGAGTCCTGGCCTACGCTCTACGCGCCGGTGGACCGCGATCGGATAACGATCGTGGAGGCCCTTACCGGCTATCTGTCTCCTTCCCGGGTGGCAAAGATGGAGCAGTTGGCCGGCCAGGAACACACCCGTGACATTGACGTGGGGTACCGCTCCTGGCAGGTGGCGCCGTGGCTGGGCAGCCACGGCATGCTCAAGGCACAGATCGCCGATGTTTTTGCCGAGCACGCCCCGCGCTTTGGGCTTCGCACCGACATCTCATTGGAACGAAAAAGCGTCCTCCTCGGCGATGACTGGTACCGCTTCATGGTCCGGTGCAAGTACATGATTGGGGTGGAGGGAGGGACCAGCATGATGGATCCCGATGGCTCCATCCGCGACCACGTGAACGCCTACATTGCCACGCATCCCGCCGCCGGTTTCGACGATGTGGAGGCCGCCTGTTTCCCCGGCCTGGATGGGAAGCTGCCAGGCAAGGCCATCAGCCCCCGCCACCTGGAATGTTGCGCTACCCACACTTGTCAAGTATTGGTGGAGGGGCAATACGCCGGCGTTTTGAATCCTTGGGAGCACTACATTCCTGTCAAAGCCGATTTCAGCGATCTGGACGACGTGCTGAGGCTGATGAAGGAAGACCAATTGCGGGAAGAAATTACCAGCCGGGCTTACAGCGATGTGGTTGAAAGCGGCGCCTACACCTACAGCGGTTTCGCCCGCCTGGTACTGGACAAGAGCTTGCGAGGGCACAGTGCAGGAAAGATACTCCCCGAGGCTGCACTGACCCGTCACAGGCGGCGTTACCGGCATGGGTGGGTGAAGGCGTGGTGGTGGCACCGGGTGTTCCGCCCCCCGGCAGAGTGGCTTGCCCGAGAGTTGCCGCAGGAGGTCACACAGAGGCTCAAAAAGCTCTTGGGAAAGGGCTGATCGACCGCTGCCGAACACGGCCATGCAAACCGCGAACGAGGGTGAGACAGAGCGGGTGTCCCCGGCTACCGAACGACCTGAGGAGAGGGTCCCCGTGAAAGTCCTCATTGCGGCGCCGATTCCGCCTCCCTACAACGGCACAGAGGTAATGACGGCCTTGCTCCTGAAGTCACCGTTTTCCTCAGCCGTCGAGCTTACCCACATTGACACAAGCCTCAGAAAGAAAATCGAAAGCCGCGGCCGGGTTGGCTCCGGAGATGTGATGCGGACGCTGTTTGTAACCGTATGGCTGCTGGGAGCCTGCCTAAGGCGCCGGCCTGACATCGTCTACATGCTACTCTCCCAGAATACCAGCGGATTTCTGCGGGACTCGGTGTATGTGCTTGCGGCGAAGATCACGGGGAGATTTGCCGTGGTGCGGTTTGGCGGCGCTCAGTTCGACAGGTTCTATGAGATATCCTCACGCGGTCTCAAATGGTACGTCCGCTGGATCTTGCGCCAGCTGGATTGCGTCATAGTACGCTCTGAGCGTTTCAAGGCTCAGTTTCTCCAGCATGTCCCACGCGAGCGTTTCTCGATCATTCCCGTCGCCATCGATGTCCAGGAACATCGTCGTATCGGCAGGACCGTCTCGGCGACTCCAGTCATCTTGTTCATGGGCATGATTTCAAAAGCAAAGGGGGCCATTGACTTGCTGAAGGCGGTTCCCATGGTGCAACGCGAGTTTCCGCAATGCGAGTTTGTTCTTGCCGGAGTCAAAATTCACAAGGAACGGAATCTCCGTGGACTCGGCGGCGATCAGCGTGATGGCGAGGAGCTGCTGGATCTAGTGGCGAAACTGGAGCAGACCGGGACCGTCCATTTTCCTGGACTCGTGACGGGGGAAGCAAAGATGGATGTCCTCCGGCGCGCGACGCTGTTCGTTTGCCCTTCCTACAGTGAGGGGGGTGGTCCGCTGACTGTCCTTGAGGCGATGGCATCGGGGATTCCGGTGATCTCGACTCCAGTTGGACTGATGCCGGATTACTTCACGGATGGACAAGAGATTATTTTTTTCGATGCTGGTGATGTGGAGGCTATGGCCGAAAACATATGTCATCTCCTCCGCAACCCCGCGGAGGCTGTTCGCATGGGACTTTCCGGACAGGAGACCGTGGGGCAACATCTCAATCTCGAAGTCTACGCCTCAAAACTCGAAGCTCTGTTTGGAAGACTGCTGCAAGACCGGAATGCTTGAGAAGAGACGGAGAGACGAGCTGTCCAGTGTTGAGCTCTTCAAGCTCTCTCCCAGTCGCACCGTCGACCGTAGTGTTAGAAAGGCACTCTTCTTCCATCGGTCGGTACGAGGGGCGGCCGCGGTCCTCTCCAAGGCGCGCTCGCGTCTGCGTAGCGAACGTATCGAGAAGTCCCTTGTAGCAGCCAGAACGGAGGCGGGAGATGCCGTCTCGTTCAATGGCGGAGAAACCTACTACGTTCTACCAGGCGCTTGCGGTACAAGACTGCGTGCATCCATTTTCGCAAGCGGTGTACGAGCCGGGAGACGCCGTGGTCACTGCCGCACCCGACGCCGAGCGGGCGCTCTTCCAGATCGGCTGCGGCGACTATGCCAGAGCCAGGTTCTCCCACACTTTCACGGAGTGAGCGGTATTGCTGCGTCGACCACAATGATCTTGCTCTGGGGATTGTACAGGGCGAGTTCGCGCACCGATGCCCCATACGCAGATGAAGAGTAGCTGGGCTGCGGCCAAGAGACCAGTCGCCTTGCTGTTTGTATCACAGCGACCATGCCCGGCAGGCCAGAGATCTGTTTGAGTGGAATTCCTCGGGAACGATCTTTGTAGAGAAGCCTGCGGCGGTAAGCAGGGCAGATTACGCGATCGTAGACTCGCTGTGCGAAGCCGGCTGCAGCCTGGAGATCGGTTACAATCGCAGGTACGCCAAGTTTCTGAGACCAGAAGTGTGCAAGAGCACATCGAGATTCGACAGGGGGCCTTACGCTCACTATCGAAGATCTTTGCAGATTGAGGGTAATAACAGGCTCGGGAAGGCAACGCCGGCACGGATCCATGCTTCGGGATAAGGGCCATCGCGGAATGTATCGCAGTTTCAAACGTCGCTTGGGCAACGCTGAGTACGCATCGATGTACGAACATCCAGATTTTCGACTGGTGGCGAAAACATACATCACGGCCTCTGAAATGCTGACTCAGGGACATCGCACATCGAGGTTGGAGTTCGATTGAAACAGGTTCTGCAGAACAGGCGATCTGGTCAGCTCACGGTAGAGGATGTTCCGATTCCACTACCGGGTCCGGGCAGAGTTCTCGTACGCAACGCACGCTCTTTGATCAGCTCTGGGACCGAACGCCAAAGCGTAAGCCTTGGTGCAAAGAGCCTGGTAGGAAAAGCACTTGCACGCCCTGATCAAGTGAAGAAGGTATTAGATGTTTCCCGACGCGAGGGGATGGCGGCCGCTTATTCCAAGGCCATGGGAGTCTTGGAACGATCTCATCCACTGGGCTACAGTTGTGCGGGGGTTGTAGTGGAGGCAGGAGAGGGCGTCGCAGAATTTCGCCCCGGGATGCGGGTTGCGTGCGCCGGTGGCGGGTACGCGAATCATGCGGAGTACGTCAGCGTGCCGACAAATCTGTGCGTGCGCGTGCCTGACGAGGTCAACTTCGATGACGCTGCCTTCACTACGGTAGGGGCCATTGCCCTTCAATCCATACGACAGGCGGATGTTTCCCTCGGAGATGTGGTTGTCGTTGTCGGGCTCGGCCTGGTCGGACAGCTTGTTGCTCAATTACTACGCTGCGCCGGATGTCAGGTCCTTGGAATCGACGTGGACGCCAGAGCCGTCGACATGGCTCGCAGTCTTGGCGGGAATGCCGCTGTGTCTGGAGGAGAGCAGGTCGTCATCGCCAGCATGACGAGAGATCGGGGTGCAGATAAAGTCATCATCGCGGCAGGGGGTGGCGGCAACAAGGCGGTCGAGTTGGCGGCGCAGCTGTGCCGGGATCGCGGTACCGTCGTCGTCATCGGTGATGTGGGGTTGAACATACCTCGTGACGTTTTCTATGAAAAGGAACTCGATCTTCGCCTTTCTCGCTCCTACGGACCAGGTCGTTACGACCGGGCGTATGAGGAGCAGGGTGTCGACTATCCGGTAGGATATGTTCGATGGACTGAGAACCGCAACATGGAGGCCTTTCTGGACACAGCTGCCAGAGGACAGCTCAGTTTGAGTGGGTTGGTGACTCATCGCTTTGGCATCGAACGGACTGTCGACGCTTACGAGCTGATGCTTGATCAAGACCGTCCTGACCGCCCCATCGGAGTGTTGCTGGAGTATCCAGAGGGGGCCGCTGAGGTATCCTACGACAGACGGGCGCGACTGCAGAGCGTCAAGCAACGCGAGGGCGTGATTGGTGTGGGCGTAATCGGAGCAGGAAACTTCGCCCGTGGGACTCTGCTTCCCATTCTCAAGGCCCAGCCACGAATCGCCCTGGTTGGTGTCGCCACCGCTTCAGGCTCATCCGGCAAGGATGTCGCGACGCGGGAGGGTTTCAGCTACTGCACAACGGATTACAGAGACATTCTCTCCGATTCAGACATCGATGCTGTCGTAATCGCTACTCGACACGATCTCCACGCCCGCATTGCGATTGATGCTCTCAAGGCGAGCAAACAGACCTTCGTCGAGAAGCCAATGGCGCTCGACCAAGTTGAGCTTGATGCGGTCGTAGGCGCGGCGCAGGAGTCACCCGCGTTGCTAATGGTCGGACACAACCGTCGCTTTGCTCCGCTGTCTACGCAGGCCCGTGACTTCGTTGGCGATGGCCCCAAAGTCATCAACTGCAGAATCAACGCCGGACCTCTTCCCGGCGACCACTGGGCGCTCGACTCTATCGAAGGAGGAGGAAGGATTATCGGCGAGGTCTGTCACTTCGTCGATCTGCTGACTTTTCTTTCAGGTTCGACGCCGAGGGATGTGGCCGCGTACGGCGCAGGCTCGTCCGCTGACAGCGTCGTCATCATCATTCAATTCGCGGATGGCTCGGTTGGCTCAGTCACATATGCGGGTTTGGGAGATCCCGCGTACCCGAAGGAGCGAATCGAGATGTTCGCAAACGGGAAGGTCGTCGTCATCGACGATTTTTGCCGTGCGACCTTCGTTTCGGAAGGCCGGCAAAAGACAAAGAAGATTTCCCAGGACAAGGGACATCGTGGGGAAGTGGAGTACTTCATCAACGCATTGCTCGGCAATGGAGAGCCGGATGCTTTGCTGCAAGACAGCATCGCGGTTACGCGTACAACGCTACTCGTGCAGCAGGTGCTCAAAACCGGATGCACTATAACGGGCGATACCTCGGAAAACCGATAGCGGCAAAGGGACTTCGTCAAGCTGACCAATATGGCGAGATTATCGGAATTGACCCCGGTGACTATTTCAGAGTTTTGATGGAGCCTTCGAGTCCGAGGTATGGCGGTCTTTCTCGATAGCTTCTCGGACGGCGGTCGCTTTGTGAGCAGAACGATGCTGATCCGGCGTGCATTGCAGCTGATGATTGGGGCGACGAGATTCGATGTCGTGAACTCCGCAGATCCGAGGTTTCGATGATCGGTACGCAGAAGCGAACTCCTTGGTTGGTCTGGCTCGTTTACGCTGGAGATGTAATTCTTCTGATGTGCACCGTGTTGATCGCGTACTGGATCCGGTCCAGTACGGATCTCCTGGATGCCAAGCCGTTCCAGATTCCAAACGCGTACTACCAGTACGCGGCGTTCTTCGCACTCATCGGTCTTGCGCTGCTAATCTCTTCACATCGCTATCAGCCCAAAACGGTCTTTTTTAATGCGGATTTGTTCCTGTCGTTGGTCAGGGTGTGCTCTCTGGCGGCCGGGATCACATTCATCGGTGGCTTCGCCATCCGAGGTTTTTGGAGCGCTGAGATAGATCTTCAATCAAGAAGAAACCTGCTGCTGATTTGGATTCTCTCGATCGTTTTGCTCACTACCTGGCATGCTGTATGTGACTACGTTCTGAGGTGGTTTCGGCTGAGGGGATTGGGGCTGAACCGCGTTCTCATCATCGGCGCATGCGAGCAGTCACAGGAGTTTTTCTCGTATACACGAGCTAACCCTGCCCTGGGATATAGCCCCGCTGGGTTCCTTGCGGATGACCAGGATCGTGGCTACATCGATGTTGACGATCTGATCGGTAGCGTTGACCAGCTCTCGGAGGTAATTCGCGACCAATGGATCGATGAGGTGCTTGTGTCCGATCAGTATCTCCATCCGGATTCCATTCGGAGGATCGCTTCCATCTGCGAACGTGCCGACATCAGACTCACGATGATGCCTCAATTCTCCGGTTTTTTGTCTGTCAATAGTCATATACATGAGGTTGCCGGGCTGCCCCTTGTCACCAGTGACGTCCGAATCCTGGGCAGCAAGGGCAGGCTCACCAAACGCGCAATGGATCTTGCGGCTCTCGTCCTTGTCACTGTGGCCACGCTGCCTTTCCTGATCCTGCTGGTCACGACTGCTGCGTTGTCTATCAAGCTCGAGTCGAGGGGTCCCCTGCTGTTCAAGCAGAAGCGCATCGGCAAGGGGGGGCGACCATTTTGGCTATACAAGTTCCGCTCGATGCGCCAAGGTGCGGAGGGTATGCTGCAGGACATGGAGGACCTGAACGAGGCCAGCGGCCCCCTTTTCAAGATTCGCACGGATCCTCGCGTAACCAGAGTTGGGCGAGTGCTCAGACGCTACAGCATCGATGAATTGCCTCAGTTGTACAATGTCTGGCGAGGCACCATGAGCCTTGTGGGCCCGCGGCCCCCGCTTCCTTCCGAAGTTGATCAATACGCCGACTGGCAGATGAACCGGTTTGATGTACTGCCAGGCGTAGTGGGATTGCCGCAGGTCAGCGGGCGGAGTGATCTGTCTTTCGATGATACAATCGCCCTCGATCTCTTCTATATCGAGAACTGGTCGCCTGTGCTCGATATCAAAATTCTACTCAAGACGATCCCCACCGTGCTTTTCGGCCGTGGAGCGTACTGAGACGGTGAGTGCGCACGGGGGCGACAGCCGACCACGGCAAACATCGGGCCAACGTTCTGGGCGTCGAGGTCGACCGCTTGACCCTGGCGGAGACGGTCAGCAGAATCGTCGACTTCACCTCTTGACGACCATGCTCCTGCACAGTGTCGTACTGGCCACTCTCAACTGATAGCAATAGATGCCATTGCTTACTGCCGTCCCGCCCTGGTCAACAAGATTCCATGCGGATTGGTGGCGTCCACGGTCCTGGTAGGTGTCTACCAGTGTCCGAACCAATTGACCTGCGATGTTGAAAATCTTCAGCTGAACAATTCCAGGATGCGATAGCAGGTAAGAGATGTGCGTAGTCTCCCCGACAGGGTTTGGAGAATTTTGCGAAAGCTGCAATTGGGCGGAATTACCCACGGTCTCGGCGTCGTTGAGCGATAACCGGTCAATTCTCAGTGGAACAGCAATGCGGGCGATGAGTGGGTCATGATCACTGGATTGGTCCGCGAAACCGGTGTTTACGTGGACGACATCAAGAGCGGTCTCAGGAGGGATGCCTTCCGCATTGACCAGGATATGATCGATCATCTGGGCATTGCCCTGGTAATTGTGGGAGTACCGTTGAGCTGTTGATAGTGTTGTGCCGAGGTTCAGGAAGAGCGGGGGCTCTCCGGTCAGTATCTGTAGCGGTTCAGAAAATTCAGTGGCATTGAGGTCTCCGAGCAGGATGACGCAGGCTGGAGGGTCACGGTCGAGCAAGACGGCGACGCGATTTCTCAGGAAAACGGCCTGCGATTTTCTTTTGTGCCTGCCACTTATCAGAGGAGGTTGGATTGATCCAAACAGCGGCGCACTCCCGGCTTTCGAGGTCAAATGGCAGTTGATCAGGATGATCTCTTCATCATTGAAGAGGAACATTGCTTCGAGCGGATTGCGGGAACGGTCGAAGGTGTCGAGCCCGGTATCCTCGAGCAATTGCAAGGATCCAGCCAACGTTACCCTGCCCGGATTGACCAGATAGGCCACTCGGATATTGCCGCCGGGTTCCCCTCCCGCTCTGCCATCGGCCGGGGCCAGGTCGTAGTAATCGTAGGCCGGCCCCCCGGCTTGAAGAATGGCATGCGTCAGGAGTGAGGCCGTTACGTTTGCGGCAGTCTCGCCATCATTCGTCGGACCGCTGTTGTCCTGCACCTCCTGCAACGCAATGATGTCAGGGGACTGCAGGTTCCACGCGATATGCCCTGCCAGGCGTTGGAATTTCTCAGGCGAATCACCCGGATCGAGATTCTGCACATTGTAGGTGGCGATGGTCAGGTGATGCTCGTCGCCGGTCAGGAAGGTGACCTCGGGAGACCATTCCGCGGAAATCACTTGTGGGGCGGTCTCAGCGAGAACCTCGAAATTGCCGTAGCTGTACCCCATCACGCCGGTTACCTCACCGAGAAGGTCGCCCGTTTTCACGATCGGCATTGGCTCGACCAGCAGTCGGCCGTCGATCTGGAGGCGCTCGGGATTGGAATCTCCCTCGCTCATGGCTATTCCGCCGCGTGCGTTCATCCCCGTCGCCAGCTGCCCGCGGTTTGACACGGTGAATATCTCGCCGAAGCGGTTGGTGGCGCTTACGGCCGATGCGTCCTCAACGGTAACACGCATGCCCTCTAGTGATTCGTAGAAATCGATGCCGTCCATGTGCGGATCGAACACGGTGAGGTTGTCATCGTCGACAATCTCTGTCGGTACAAGGCGGCCGCTCCGCCCGATGAGAACGGGGCGTGGTAGCGGGTTGCCTGATGAAAGCACATTGACGCGTTCCGAGAGAGTAATTTCCGTTATCGCCAGGTTGGCGGAGCGCTCGCCACCGGGGATGAACTCGATCACCTTGCCGACGACCTCGACCTGGTCGCGTGCCCGCGTAACAGGCGTCGTTTTCGTGTACACGTAAATGGCATCGGACGTGAAATCGTTGCCATCGCCACAGGGATCCTGCAGGAAAAATCCGTCATCATCGACGACAGTGACGATTCCAGAGGTCCTCACCATATCCCCAGCAAATGCCGAGTGATGATCCGCCCCCTGGATCTCGAAGATCGGCACTGCCACGGCGACATCGATCGCACCCAGATCCGGAACCGCTCCTGCCTGAGCTACCAGGCACAAGTTTGCGATCCATCGCATGCCGAGCTGCCCTTGCTGAAGTCGAATCGCTCTCATTTTCTCCGGGCATCGAGGTCGCGCTGTCTTCTTGACGCTCACTTCAATAGCACCATTCGCCGGGCTTCATCCGACACTCCAGTCCGCAACCGGTATAAATACACCCCGCTACCGACCCTCCTTCCTGCATCATCGCGTCCGTCCCACGCGACGTGATGCCGCCCCCCTTCCATCCTGCCAGCCAGCAAGACCCTCTGTAGCTGTCCTGCAACATCGAAGACTTCCAGCAGCGCGTCAGCCGGGCTCGGTAAGTCGAAGCCTATCGTGGTTTCTGGATTGAATGGATTGGGGTAATTCGCATGCAGGGCGAAGCTGCTCGGCGTTGAGGCAGGTGGATCCCTGCTAACCGGTACGGTGATCTGGCCGTCGTTGAAACTGCCACCCAGTATTCTCACCGCCGTCACCGGTTCACTGGGGTAGATACGGAGCAGTTCTCCTGGCCCAGGCACAGGGGAGGCGCCAGCCATCACGACCCGGACACCTCCGTCGAACGGGCGAAAGGCTACTAGAAAATGGCTCAGATCCACGGCGGCCTGCACTTCTCCGATTACGCCTTCTATCGAGACCTCACCCGAAATAATTTGAGAGCGGTCTTCCGTCCAGATCGAGACGTATTCGGTCTCGACGCGGGGTTCCAGAATCGATCTCTGAACCAGCGGTTTGCCAGCCGGGCTCTGCGCGTCTGTCCATGGGTGGTTGCTGGAACCTGATTCCTGCACGGGGAAGCGGTGGCGGATTCCGACCCGGTGCTGGAGGATCAGGGCCGCGTCGAAAGGAGTGATTGCACCTTGCGGTGCGGACGAATCCACGTTGGCGGCCAGGGAGTCGATGCCGGCCAGCGACGGATTCAGCACGTGGCCCAACACGGCCGCGGCGTCGAGAGCCTGTAGCAGGCCGTTGCGATCAGCATCTCCGAAGAGAGCGACGACGAAGCTGGTGTCGAGGACGGTGGCCGGGCTTCCGGAGGTTCGGTGTTCGTCGGCATAGGTGATCGAGATCACATCGCCTCCAGTGACGCTCACCAGGCTGTCACCGGTAGTCGCCGAAACCGCAGATGTCGGCAGGACGGCGACGAAGACGCTGTCATCCGGACTGGCCTCCTTCAGAGCGACCTGCTCTGTGTCGGGTGATGTGCTATTGATGGCGTAGAGCTCGAGCATCTCGATGGACGCTGGGTCCCAGTTGAGATCTTCATCGATGAGTTGTACTCGCAGCGTGTCTCCGGGTTCGGCGACCACAGTTGTCGAGAGTTGTCCGTCATGGGCAGCTACAGTTGTGACCACACATCGCTCCAGCGTTTGCCCATCTGCCGTCAAACTGTCATCATAGCAGAACGTCAGCGTCTCACCCGGAATCGTTTCCAGGACGCCGTTGTTCGATAGAGCGGAGCCGATGACGACGGGAAGGGAGCCGCGGAAGAAGCCGGTGGTCACACCCGTCTCCACGGTCGTTAGTAACTCGACCTGGGTGTCTCCGTCAACGCGAATCTTCAACGCATCGGCAAGCGTGATGTCGCGATTTTCATCCATGTCGAAAAGCTCGAAGTAGAGATCATCAGGAGGATCGACTGGAGTGGCGGGGAGGATGGCCATGGCAGCGTCATTGCCGATGATCGACAAGCGCCCGTCGACGAGGATCGGCTCGAAAGAGCCATCGTTGAACAGGGCGTGCTCGAGGGCAATCGTTGTCGCGGCGGGTCGCCGGTGGTCACTGACGTCAAAGTGGACGGCAACGATATCACCACTGCCTTCGAGCGTGTCGGCATCAGCGGCCATGGCGATTTTCAATGTGTCTACCGGACCATCAGAACCGGACACTCGATTGAAGACCACGGTCCAGCCGTCGCTCATGGCTGTGGTTTTGGCCGAGTCCGCCGTCAGCAAGTCACCGTCGAAGCTGACGAACACCTCTGCGGCCAGAATCCCCCTGCCGGTGGTGCCACTGAGGCGCAATGGTACTACCAGCGTATCGTTGTAGGCGGCCGACGTATCCGGAATCGACAACCTCAGTTCATTTCCACTGAGTGAGCCCGGAGTTGGTGGGTTGAGGGGGGAGAAGTCGGCAGCATTGTCATCACTATCGCTACTCGACCTATCGCGCGACAGGCTCCTTCCCGCAGGTACCGAGTTCGCCGGAACTCCCTCGCCTGAGTTGAATTCGCCAGCGTCGCCATACTGCAATGCATCGATGACCGTGCCTGTCGAGTCCCGCAACTGAACAGCATCCGGCCCGTTCTGCCAGTCGACATTCGCGTCGAAGTCCCTTTCTTCCAGCACAATGCCCTCAGCATTGCTGGTAGCGATGACGAGGATGCTGTCAGCCGGGATCATGGCACCGGTGAGGTCCAGGTCTCGATAGATCTCCCCATTTCCACCGTTGATGCCGACAAGACGCCATCCGGCAAGGCTGTAACCGGGTGCCCCGACGATCTCGGTAAAGACGTCGTCGGCATCGGTTCCGGCTCCGTCATAAAGCACTTCATGAATGAGGAGTTGCGCAGATGCAATCTGCGGTGTCAACGAAAGAAGAACGGGGAGCAGCAAGCTAAAGACTTTCACATGGACCTCAATCCGTTGGAGGTGGAAGGGACGGCGGGCACGGCCAGAAGCATTTGTTGTCAATCAGCCGCTCCGCAATGAGATCTCGGTGTCGACTTAGCAGCCCCCGTGCCAGGTTGTATGGCAACGGCAGTGCAGTAGCTGTATGTCTCTATTTGTGGAGGGTTTAACTCGTGCGGGATCGAAAGAACGGCACCCACATTCGGACCGCTGTGGTTACTGATTCGAAACAGCACTGTTACCGTTCCTTCACAGCGGTGGGCGGGTCGCGCTCTGTTGACAAAAGACCGCGACCCAGTACGTTTTGCTCCTCTGCAAGCGGCGGCGTAGCTCAGTTGGTTAGAGCAGTGGAATCATAATCCATGGGTCGGGGGTTCGAATCCCTCCGCCGCTACCAGTTTCCTGGAGACGCAACGTCTTGTAGGCGAAGGGGTTGCGTTTTCTTGTTCTGCGCCCATTGCCAGGCGTTGCACGTATGTTGCACGATTCACAGTCTGAAGGATCGTTTCACCGACCTTTTCCCCGGCTTGGGTTAGACGTTCGGGCCGGGCTCGGCCGTAGATGTTCATGGTGAGTTGCGGCGAGGAGTGTCGGGTCAGTTCTTGTGCTTCCTTGACGCTGACCCCGTTTTCGATGATCAGGTTTATGTAGGCGACTCGCTGGAAACCTGGCTTGCGGTTCTTGTCCATTCAGCGTCCAATCGCAGGCCGCCGCTCTCAACATCGAGATGGTTCACGGTCAGATTGCGCAGCTCGTTCACCCGCAGCCCAGTAAGGAAGGCAACCTCGTATAGGGGGCGACGATGCGCAGGGCTGGACTCCAGCAGCGCCGCGATCTCGTCAGAGGCCATCGCCCGGCGTCTTGTCTGCGGTGTCGTATCAAAAGGAGCGATTGCCGCCAGGGGATCGTCTGCCAAGTAGCCTCGTTGGACGCACCATTTGCAGAAGGCCCCGAGTGTGCCGACGTAGTTGGTGAGGGTTTTACCAGCGCGACCTGCGGTTTGTAGCTCGCGTAGAGCCCTCTCAGCACGGGGGAGGATTCCAGACAAATCACCCAACGTGGACAGCCCAAGGTGATCCTGCCACCGACCCAGCTTCGTTCGCCGCGTACGAGCGTGCACAACGCTCAAAGGGCGACCTCCATGTCCTCCTTGAGCCTGACCCCAAGACAAGTACTCGACCCGCACCTCCGCAAAGTCGCGCTTGCTGAACCGTCGGCCGAAGTTGGCGCTGGCCCATATCCCAGCCGGACCTGGCGATGCTCGTCCTCAAGCCGTTCGGCGATCCGCAAAGTCTCGCAGAAAATCAATCAGTGTTCACAGGGACTTACAGAGGTGGTTGCAGACACCCTTTAGGAAGGGCTGGGAGTGGATATGGCGGCTGGGCAGCAGTAGAGCCGGTGTTTTCACGTGTTTGTCCGGGAGTTGGTGGGGCAGGTTTAAATCCGAGAATCCCTCAGAAAAAGGTGAACCCGACAGCGGATTTCAAGGTGGGAGAAGGGCATATACACACGCCCAATGTTGAGCCCCTTGTGCTCCTCTTGGTCCCTCCTCCGAATCTCCGTACCCTATAGGCCAACTGTGAGCCTATATCGATGCGATCAACTACAGTCAACGCCAACCGGTTGTGCAGTATCAAAGATATGGGCGGTGTGCAATGGAGTAGTAACGTGAACCGGGTGATTTTCGCGACTGCGCTATGGGTCGGTCTTGTAGATGTCGCGGCCTATGCGCAAGCGCGGCAGCGCGAGCTTGAGCGGTTGCAGGGGGAGGCTATTTAGACCATGCCCGATCTCGTGGCGGTGGTCCGCCCCGTCGATACTCTCTTGGAAGGGGCGCGCAAGGAGATGGAGTTCTTCGAGAGGCAGCGCAATGGGCAAGGCTCTCCCGGGGCCGTCGAGGTCGAATACCAGGCGGAGGATCGAAGGGACGACCGCGAACTGCTTCTCGAGTTCGCCGATGACGCTCGGGTCCAAGCGGAGCAGTTCGGGCTCTGGCCTAGTGGCAGTGTGGGCGAGCTCGTCCAAGCACTGCGGGATCAATGTGGATGGGCTTGCCCTCCGGTTCGAGCCAGACGAGCGGATGGAATACGATGAACATCCGCGCGAGAGAAATCCGGTTGCCAATCCTGTTCAGCATCTGCGCCACTGTTGTCGGCGTGCCCGGTGCCTTCGGCGAGGAATTACCGTCTGATGGTTCGCGGGAGGAATCATATGTCGATCAGGCAGCCCGGCTGATCGAGCGGCAGGTGGCGCATTTCGGCGAGCGGCCGCACGGCCTGTCAGGCGGCTTCTTCCATGCGACCGCCATCATGAACTTTGTCCAGTCGCGCCTGAGTCCCCTGAATTATGCGATTCTCGCGCGGGCGGGGGAACCAGTGCCAACGGATCCGGAATCATGCCTGTCGATGGGAGCAGGGATCTGCGGCAATCAGGTTGCAACGTTCCTGCTGCTGGCCGACAGCACGGGGCTTCGCGCGCGCAGCGTGGAGTTCTACATGCACGGTGAGACGCCGGAGGAGAACTTTAGCCATATCTGCGCCGAAGTCTACTACGACGGGAAATGGCGGCTCTTCGACGTGACCTGGGGGACAGTCTTTCGGCGCAACGGATCGTCGCGAGGTGGTCTATGGCGGCTCTTCGACGTGACCTGGGGGACAGTCTTTCGGCGCAACAGATCGTCGCGAGATGATCTGATGTCAGCCAGGGAAGTCCTGGAGTCGGATCACCCGCGGCAGTATGCTGTGTCAAATCGGACGGATGTATGGTTTGAGCAGTGGATGGCGACCGGACGCGACCCGTTGGTGTATGTCGACTGGTCGGATACGGACATCCTGCTCGGCCACTCCGGGACGATCAACCTGCGGCCTCATCCGGATTCCGGGGACGGCTCCCTGACGTATGTCCCGATGCATCAGCCGAATCACTTCGGACGGCTGCTGTCGACGGTCGACGGAAGCTCGGTTGAAACGCGGCTAAAGGGAATCAGCGGGGAGGTTACCCGCGTCACAATCGACGTTGCCTTTGTCGCGGGGACCGGTGTACTTGTCATCAAGGGAGCACGTGGTGCTGTCGAAATGCCGGTCGATGAGACCACGACGGGACTGCTCGATCTGTCACTGGACGGACTGGAAATCGAAGAAGAGATGGGATGGACTGTGCGCACGAAACAATCCGATGAGATCGGGTGCGTCTTCTTCAACGAGATACGGTTGGAAGTCGGTGCGGACTGAATTGTTACAACATAACCAATATCCTAGAGCACTCTTGCAAAGTATATTTGCTCATTTGCAATACACCTTCTATACAATCATGTTTCTTTAACAGCCTTTTGCTTTGAGCCAGCAGTGACAATCCCATATCGTAGATTGGGTATAAGCGCCGTTAACGCAAAGTACGGAATCTTCGCTAATTGAAACAGGCTCGTAAACTTAAGACTCCGCTCATAAAGTGCATATTCCTTAGTCGGTACCTTTGTATTCCAAATCAGGCCATCGTTAGGCCAAGTCCCTATCAGTGTTAAATCCAGCCAACGAACCATCGTCTCAACTTCTGCCGGGGTATATTCTCGAATATGTCCATGGAATGGATCACTGAAGTACCAGGCATCCAGTGACCCAAGCGGACTTCTGCCAAACAATAAATTGATGCGCCAACGAAGATTAGCAATATTAGGCACAGCCAAAAGTAAAATGCCGCCCGGTCTTAAGACTCGAACCATTTCTGTTAAAGGAAACTTTGGAGAACCGTGTAAATGCTCTAAAACATTTGAAAAGAGAACCATATCAAAATTGTTATCTGAAAAAGGGAGAGATGATGTCATAATATCGCACTCATGCCGCGCTATCTCCGCGCTGTCATATCGAGCTATGATATCAGACACTCGTCCAATAGGATTATCTTCTTCTTCATCGTATTCAGTCCAAGTATCGACAGCAGTAACGGTGGCCCCTAATTTTTTTACAGTCAAAGCTTCCAGCCCACCTCCAGCCCCAACATCTAAAACATGCTTATCCTCCAGATTGGGCATTAGCTCTTTAATTTTCGACAGAAAAAAAAGATGGGAATAGTAACTCTTATTAAGAGCCCTACTTTGAGCTGCTTGGGGAAAATAGGAAATGACTTCCTCAAATGCTTCAGCAATATCGGGTTGAAGATTTGGAATGAGCATTTTAAGACCAACCATTCATTCGCCTCCTAAATCAAATAGTTCTTGATTGATGGCTACTGGTCGAGCAACGTTGGAGAGGCTGGCCACTCGCATCGCCTTATACCTCCTCACGGAGGAAGAGAATCCGGCGTTTAATGAATTCGACGATAAAGAGGCACACGAAAACGCTGTTGGTAGTGAGGTACCTTTTCCACATCCGCCTCGGTTCCTGAATGAGCCGGTACAACCATTCAAGTGCGAGTTTGCGAATCCATACAGGGGCAAAGTGGGCTTCCCCTGCTGCGATATCGAACATACCGCCAACGCCAAGACTGACCGGGACATTCATCTCCGCAAGGTTCGATACCACGAACTGTTCTTTGTAGGGTGTCGCCATACCGATCATTAATATGTCGGGTTCCGTCTGCTGAATCTCCCTGACCAATTCGGCCGGGGGGTTTTCCATATCGAAGTAGCCATGATGAAAACCGACGATGCGGGCATCCGGGTACTGTGTACGCAGGTTGGCCACGGCGGTAGCCACCACGCTCTCCCGGGCACCAACCATGAATATCTTGTACCGCTTATCCTGTGAGAGCTCAAACAACGGGTAGAACATCACGGAGGCACTGAGCGACTCCTTCAATGGGCTACCCAATATTTTCATGGCGTAATAGATGGCCATGCCATCGACCGTCACCATATCGCAACAGGTATAGGTTTTCTTCAGAAACGCATCGCTCCGTGACCACACCAACAGGGCGACATTGGGCGTGAAGATCATCCTCGGTTTGCGCTCAGCGATGAACTGCTCAATACGCGCAAGGGCACCGGGCAGATCCAGGTTGTCAAAATTCAAACCCAGAAAGGGCACTCTGTTGTCGGTCATCACTGCCTTACTTCTCCAGATGCCACCCTGGCTCGTCAATGTTCATGAACGTCGA
The DNA here is from genome assembly GCA_965248265.1 of Candidatus Latescibacterota bacterium. Classification (GTDB taxonomy): domain Bacteria; phylum Latescibacterota; class UBA2968; order UBA8231; family UBA8231; genus CBDFJF01. Next base: position 1,919,307 of record CBDFJF010000001.1, on the reverse strand, counting down.
GCCGAGCCTGATCACACTCGAAGTTCTTGGATATAGAGACGTTGATAGCTTAAATCGAAGTGCATGCGGTGTCGAAGCGTCGTACGGGGAGGACCTGGCCGAATCGCAGGAGGCGACGGCACTCGAGCGGTCGCCGAGAATGTCATCGACCTGCTTGAGTGGCCTGTACGGCAGGTGCAGACGAGCTTGACCGGGATTCCGACTCGAGACACATTCCGGCTCAGCGGTACGTGGAAGACGAATATAGCAATGAGATGAGGATCCGAACGTAATGATTAAAGGAAGTACACTGCTCATCACTGGTGGCACCGGGACCTTCGGCAACGCCGTGCTTCGGCGTTTCCTGGATACGGAGATCGCCGAGATCAGGATTTTCAGCCGAGACGAAGAGAAGCAGCATGAGATGCGCATGGAGTACGGTAACCCTAGGATCAAGTTTTACATAGGTGACGTCAGGCGGCCTGAAAGCCTACTGGACGCCATGAGCGGTGTTGACTCGGTCTTCCATGCCGCCGCTCTAAAACAGGTGCCGTCTTGCGAGTTCTACCCCATGGAGGCGCTGCTGACGAATGCGGTAGGCACCGAGAATGTCATCGCTGCAGCCACTGCGGCAGGGGTCAAGCGCGTTGTCGCGCTCAGCACCGACAAGGCGGCATACCCGATAAACGCGATGGGCATCTCCAAGGCGATGATGGAGAAGCTCGTCGCCGGGAAAGCACGTGTTGCAGCAGACCAGGGATGCTGCGTGTGCGTGACGCGGTACGGAAATGTCATGGCCTCTCGGGGGTCTGTCATCCCGCTCTTCATCGATCAGATCAGATCCAACAAACCCATCACCGTGACGGATCCCAACATGACCCGCTTCATGATGAGTGTCGATGAGGCGGTGAGTCTGGTGCGCTACGCGTTCGATAACGCCGACCCCGGTGACCTGTTCGTGCAGAAGTCTCCCGCCGCAACAATCGGGAATCTGGCGCTGGCGTTGAAACAGATCTTCAAGGCCGACAATGCGATTCAGACGATAGGCCGGCGGCATGGTGAGAAGGAGTATGAGACCCTATTAACAAAAGAGGAGATGCACGCAAGTGTCGATCTTGATCAATACTTTCGGGTGCCAGCAGACACGCGTGATCTAAATTACGAGCAATACTACACCGAGGGTAACCCGGAGGTGTCAGGTCGCGAGGAGTATAACTCCGACAATTGCCGACGACTTGACCTCGATGAAGTAAGGGCGATGCTGACCGAGTTGGAATACGTGAAGCATCAACTGTCGTACTGACATCGGAATTGGAATCGATTGCCGGCCGCGAGCGGGCGGTTTTTTTCATCGACTGCCATGAAGGGAAGTCAGAGTAGCTCGATGCAGACTTGTTGGCTGCCTGTGGCGAGAGGCGCGTCGTGGAAGTATTAGTCACGGGTGCGAAAGGCTTCATTGGTCAGAACCTGATGGCGTGGCTTGCGCAGGTGCCCGACTGCGAGATCTCGACAATCGACCGGAGCCACAAACCACGTGATCTTGAGGCAGCCTTGACCAAGGCTGACTTCGTGTTCCACCTGGCCGGCGTGAACAGACCGGATGATGAAGCAGAATTTCGCAACGTGAACGTTGAACTGACGGCACATATTTGCCGGTTGCTACAGGAGCGCGGGCAGGCGGTGCCGGTGGTGCTGGCCTCATCGACCCAGGCGGCGGCGGAGAATCCGTATGGCATCAGCAAGCGGGAGGCGGAGGAGATCGTAGGGACGTACCGCGAGCGCTCCGGCGCCCATGTGGCCATATATCGGTTCAAGAACGTGTTTGGAAAGTGGTGTCGGCCAAACTACAACTCGGTGGTGGCGACGTTTTGTCACAATGTGGCTCGCGACCTTCCTGTTACGGTCTCAGATCCGGAGTTGTCGCTGGAACTGATTTACGTCGACGACCTGGTTCAGCGACTGTTGGGCGAGCTCGAATGCCGGCAAGAGAGTGACCTGGTTTGGCGTGATGTGGAGCCGGTGTACGAGGTGAACCTAGGCGGGCTGTTGGCACAGATTCGTGGGTTTGAGGAGGTGCGGCAAACGGTCCGCCCACCTGATCTGCGGGATTCGTTTGCCAGAAAGCTCCACGCCACGTACTTGTCGTACGTGCCGGTGGATGATCTGATGTACGGTCTGGATGAGAAGAGTGACAGGCGTGGCGTTCTGGCGGAAATAGCGAAGGGACAGAGTTTCGGACAGTTCTTTGTGTCACGCACCGCACCGGGAATTGTTCGCGGGAATCACTACCACCATACAAAGACCGAAAAATTCCTGTTGCTTGCGGGTGAGGCTGTGATCCGGATCCGGCGGCTTGGGAGCCAGGACGTGACCAAGTATGAGGTAAGGGGAGCGCACATGCGCGTCGTCGAAATTCCGCCTGGATTTGCGCATTCCATTGAAAATGTGGGAACTGAAGATCTGATCACCCTGTTCTGGGCAAGCGAGGAGTTCGATCCTGCTCGGCCAGACACGTATGCTGCGAAGGTGCAGGAGGACGAAGAGTGAAGATTGCCACAGTCGTGGGGACGCGGCCAGAAATCATCCGTCTGTCGCGGGTGATGGCTGCACTGGACAGAAACGAGGCGAGTTTTAAGCAGACTATAATCCATACTGGCCAGAACTACGACTACGAGTTGAACCAGATATTCTTTGAAGATCTCGAGATTCGCCAGCCTGACTTCCTTCTGGAGGCGGCCGGGACCAGTCCGGCCGAGACCATTGGGCTGGTGATCGCCCGGGCTGATGCAACCTTGAGGGAAGTCCGGCCGGATGCGGTACTCATCCTCGGCGACACCAACAGTTGCCTGGCCGCCATCGCAGCCAAGCGTCAGCAGATCCCGATCTTCCACATGGAGGCGGGCAATCGCTGCTTCGATCAACGCGTGCCCGAAGAGGTGAATCGGCGTATCGTCGATCATATCAGCGACATCAACCTGCCTTATTCAGCGATAGCGCGTCAGTACCTGCTGCGAGAGGGATTGCCCCCTGATCGAATTATCACGACAGGGAGCCCGATGTACGAAGTGCTGCAATACTACCGACCAAAGATTGACAAGTCAGACATCCTCGGACGGTTGGAATTGAAAGCAGACGAGTACTACATAGTTAGCGCACACCGCGAGGAAAACGTTGACGTGCGCGCCCAGATGTCTGGTCTGGTCGAGGTCCTGTGCGGACTGGCTGAGAGCGGCAGGCGCGTAATCGTCTCGACACACCCGCGGACGCGTAAACGCCTTGAGGAAAACCAGACAGAACTACCCGCGGCTGTAGAGCTGATGAAGCCGTTCGGCTATTGCGATTACGTGAAGTTGCAGTCGTGCGCCCGCGCCGTGCTGTCAGACAGTGGCACGATCACGGAGGAGTCCTCGATTCTGAATTTTCCGGCTCTCAACATCCGCCAGGCTCACGAACGACCCGAGGGCATGGAAGAGGGTGCAGTGATGATGGTTGGGTTGGAATGGACGCGTGTGCAGGAAGGGCTCGCGGTGCTGGAGACTCAACCATCTGGTGATTCGCGTGTGGTGCGTATCCCTGATGACTATGATGTGTCGAATGTGTCCGAGAAAGTTCTCCGGATCATTTTGAGCTACACCGACTACGTCAACAACGTGGTCTGGCGGAAGGGCCTGTAGTTAGCAGGACAGGAAACGCCAGAATCCCTCAGCCGCTACCAACACGAAAAGGGGACTCGGGTGGAATACCGGATCCCCTTTTGCATTGTGTGTGTCACAGCCCCCTTCGTGTGTACCTGCATACCGGGAACTCCGAGCATCCGAAGAATGGACCATGGGCCCCGTTCCGAAGTGTCAGCGTCCCCAATCCGCACCGGGGACAGATTCTGTCACCCTTTAATTCATCCGCGATCCGTAGCGCACAGCCTCCATCCCCGTTGACCAACTCCGTCACAAAGCAAGAAGGAGATCCCTTGCTTCCGAGCAGGTAGACGCGGTGCCGCGCTCGGGTCAGGGCGACATAGAACAACCTCCGTTCTTCGGCGTGTGGATAGGTCTCGGGTTCGGGCATCACCAGGTGAAGGAGCGGATCATCAACCCTCTCCGAGGGGAATTCTTCAGCCTGGAGGCCGACGACGATGACGTAATCGGCCTGCAGCCCCTTGGAGCTATGCATCGTCATGAACTCGATCTGAAGTGCCGGTTGGTAACGGGGGTTCCAGTTCGTCAGGCTTGCGGGGGTCTGGCGTCTGTAGCGTCCGAGGATGTACACCGTTCGCTGCTCACCGGCATCCACGGTCTCTTGCGCCATCTCTTCCAGACAGGCTTCGACATATCGGGCCAGGTGGTTCCGGCGCTGGTGGCGGCGAACGACGAGCGTGTCCTGGCTGGTCTGATCGGCGGCCACGACCTGCTTGTGCATCTGGGCGTTGTTCCTCTGCACAAAACGCGCCGCCGTTTCCGCGATGCCTTGATTGGATCGAAAGGTTCTGGTCAGGTAGTTGACTGCCGTCTTGCCGAAGTGCGCTTCGAATCCGGTGAACAGACTGATGTCCGATCCGGCAAACCGATAGATGGATTGCCAGTCGTCGCCCACGGCAAACAGCTTGGCGTCAGGGGTGTGCTTCAACAGTCCGAGGAGCAGTGCGGCCCGGTCCCGGGATATGTCCTGAAACTTGTCCACCAGAATAAGGCGAAAGGGATGACGGTAGCGTCCATCGTCAGCAAAGCGAGCGGCCTTCAGTATCATGTCCCCGAAGTCGACCGTGCCGCTGGCCCGAAGTCTGGAAGCATACTGATCCACCACACGGCCAGCGATGCGGGCGAACAGCCAGGCTCGTGCCGGCTGGGAATGACTCGCCGCCGCCGCTTCCAGCGCCGTGGGCGTCATCTGCCTGGCTCTGGCGTGTTTGACGAATGTTTGAAGCAACTGCGATGTAACTTCCCCGCGTCGTTCCTGGACTTCGCCAATTTGATCCATCGCCTGCTCTACGGGCAGCTGTTTGAATGAGATCCCCCGGTTGACGAGTTCCTTCTCAAGTTTCGAAAAGAGCACACCAGACAAATACTCCGGAAACGAGGTTTCGATGGCCCGCGGCCTTTTTCGAGACTTCGCGCGTGCCCAAGCCCGACGGACCCGGTGCCAGATCGCCGGTTTGCCAGAGACTTCCGAGGTCTGAATCACGATGTAGGTATCTACTGCAGGCAGGTAGATTCCAGGATAACATGGCAGGGACTCGAGGGAGTGTGCGTGGACGTATTCCACCCCATTCAGGTAGAGCCAATTGGCGATGGCGCATTCTGAGGGTGATCCAGCCAGGTCGCCACACAGTGTGCGAAACCCATGTAGCCCGTTCTCGTATTCTCCATGATCCTTCACATACCTGCGCCAGGCCTGAGCCGACTCAAAGACCTCCGGGTCAATCGCGCTGTCGCGATAGAGGGCGTGGAACCGCACCCAAGCTGCGGCGAATTCAGCATCCGTTACCAGCAAATCCGTGATGACTTCACCTGTCACACCATCCCCATCACCGTCCGCTGCTATCGCTGGTCTGGCACCTTCGACGGCGGCGATAATCTCCAGGCCGAGTGCGTGAAAGGTCTTCACCTTGATCGAGAGAGGTTCTGCTATCCAGGGTTGCAAGCGCTCGTGGACGCGCTCCTCGAGTTCCCTGGCAGCGTGCGCGTTGAACGCCACGACGAGGATTTCCCGCGGTGTTACCAGTTTGCGCAGCAAGGCATACCCGGTCTTGCCTACGACGGTCGAGGTTTTGCCCGAGCCAGCCGAGGCTACCAGCAGATTGCGATCCTCCATTATGATTGAGGCACGGCGTTGTTCGGGCGTCAGCGGTGTACTTTCGACCGAGTCGAAGAAGCCCTGATACCGAATCATCTCCTGCTGGAGATAGTGCTCGTTTCGGTTCTCGAGCACCTCGGACTTGCCGGACATTGCCGCCATCACAGTCCGCGCTTGATCGACCAGGTCGTCCGGAAACGAGTCACAGGGGAGCAGCGGGTGTTCGACCAGGTCCGTGATGCCACGGAGGGATGTGCGATGGAGCGCTTCGTTGACGCGCCGCCATTCTTCGAGATCAGAATGAGCGAGATAGTGTGGTGCCTTCAGGAGTTCGGTATAGGCGTGCCACAAGCTCGACAGGCTTGCCCTGTGGGGCTCCAGCAGAGACAGCAAGATTTCCGCCACCCGCTCCTGTAGCGTCTGAGCCAGCCGTCGCGCGGAATTGATGGAGATTCCTGCGAGTCGCAGCGATTCCGCATCACAGCAGATCTCGATGTCAGCCCACACCAGACCGGTTGAGCACTGGATGCGAGTGATTGATTTGAGGGGGAAGTGGGTGTCCCGGTCGCTCTTCTTGCACTCGAACGCCGTGGCTGTTATGCGGGCCTTCCAGGCGCCTGAGCTGGATCCGAGCGCTGAAAGCGGCCCGGATGAGAACTCCATGTCAAGTTGTCCATCATCAGGTCGGGATTCCCGGGTCGGGGTTCCCGGATCGGGGTTCCCGGATCGGAGTATCCGCAACATCACTCCTCCAGAGGCTGCCGTCGTCGTTTACACTGCACATACTGTGCCGAGGATGATGGGGCGCAGCATGCTCAGGCAAGGCGAGGCAGACGAGCAGAATCGCGACCGTTTGCCGTTACGAATTACTCCCATCGATGTGTGCAGATCTCTACAGAGCAGATCACCAGAACCGAGCAGGCACTAGTACGAGAAGATATCCTCCACCGATAACTCAACGATCTCCCCGTATTGTCCCAAGCTGGCCAAATCGAACTTGCTCTTGTCGCCCACTATCGAGATCAGCTTCGGCCGTCCCTGAATGTGTTCTCGATAGAATTCCAGCAGTCCCTCCAACGAGCCACGCTGGATCTGCTCGAAGCGCCATGCCCGTGGGTCCACGGCTACCCGCTGGCGCTCCCACTTTCTCACTGCCCCGAGAATGGTGCGGAAATCCAATCGGGAAGTTCTGTACTGATTGATCAGGCCGGCTTTGGCCGCCTCAAAGCGCTCCGTCGATTCAGGCATGTTGTCGAGCAACTCGAGGAACGCTTCGACCGCTTGCGGGGTCTTGTCCGCCTGGCAACCGATTGCGCCCACCAGCAGATTGGGGTCGTCGGCGCGGTGGGCGTGCAGGTACCGAGCGCCGGCCGAATACGCCAGAGCCCGGGCCTCACGCAGCTCCTGGAAGACGATGCCGGACATGCCGCCGTCGAAGTATTCGTTGTAGAGGTCGATGGCCGGCCGGCGTGTCTCAGTGTAGGGTTCGTCGCCGCTCTCGATGCGGACGAGGGCCTGTGCCATCTCCTTGTTGAAGAAATAGACCTGTGAGCTTTCCGGCTCGCGTATCAGCAGGGGGCGGAATGGAGGTGGTTCGCGCAGGCTGCCTGCTTCCACGTTTTGATAGTATCTGCGCAGTTCAGTCAGAACTCTCTCAGCCGGCAGTGATCCCGAATAGCTGATGGTGTGCTTGTAGGAAAGAAGATGTCGTACCGAGGCGTGTAGCCTGGCCACGCTGAGGCGGCCCAATCCGGCGTTGGAGATGGCGCGCCGAAATGCGGACATCTCGCCATGTCGGTTGAAACGGATGAGGGCCGTGCTGATGGCGTTGTGGTCCTTCACCTGATCATGACGGCGTGCGACGATGATGCGGATGAGTTCCTCAAGGGTAGAGTCTGGTGCCGTCGGTTGGCGCAAGAGATCCATGGCGACGCCCATGGACCGAGCGAAATTCCCATCCAGACCCGACATCGTGACCGTACTCTCATAGTCATCGACGTTGAACTTGAAATCGGTACCCAGTCGGTACCACTCCTTCTTGAGCTCTTCAGCGGTGAACTCAGATGTACCAGATTTGTCCATCAGCTCTCGGCTGACCGACAGTATGGAATCGGCGATGGTGCCGACGTCTACTGAAATATCGAAGGTGAACAAGTCGTTGAGGGGATTCTTGGCGTAGTACAACTGCACCCCTGGGACGACCTCCTCCACGGTGAAGTCGCGACCGGGGATGATGAACACGGGCTCCACGTCTTCGACCGGCAACTCAATGATCTCAGCCGCAAACACGGACTGTCTCCCCGGTTCGATGTCTATGGATTGAAGTTCGGGTTTCTCGATGGACGGCAGCTCCGGTTCGCCGTGGCGACGGAAGCCGACGACGTAACCGTCACTGAAATACTTCCGAGCCATCTTTTTCACAGTGCCCTTTTTGACTTTGCGCATGCGCTCGACCTTGAGCCTGGCAGCGCCCCACTGATTGAAAGAGAGGAAGGCGTCGCGCATCATCGCCACTCGTGAGCCGTTGTCCTCCAGGTCCCGCTTGCGGGACTTGTCGAAGTCCGTGACGATGGCGGGAATGATCCAGTCGTCGAACTCGCCGTCGCGCAACAGTTCGATCTGGTCGAGCAGGAGTTCCTCCACCTCCTCCAGCGACTGGTCCTGTTTGGGGATTCCCCACAGGTACTGGGCGCCGTAGTCGTTCTGGTTGCTGTGCGAGGTCGTGTACGAGCCGGCCCGTCGCACCGCCTGTTTCTGGTTGAGGTTGATATTGATGAGTCCGGCCGTGGCATTGTCCAGGATCATGTCGAGAACCTGCAGGGCCTCCGTGTTCTTGTGGGTGCTGGCCTCCGTGCGAAAGGCTAGGAGGACGTATTCCTCGCCGGGATAGCTCACACTGACATGTTCTCTCTCCGTCAGCTTGGGCTCCTTCCACCGCACGACCTTGGGAATTTCACTCGGTTCCCACGCAGAAAACTCTGCATCGATGAGTTCGATGGCTGGGGCTATATCTATGTCGCCTGAGACCAGCACGGCCATGTTGTTGGGCACGTAGTAGGTCTGGTAGTACTCGCGCATCCGTTTGAGAGACGGATTCTTGAGATGCTCGACTGACCCCAAGGTCGTGCGCTGTCCGTATGGATGGAGCTTGTACAACATCCCATGGACTGCTTTGCGTATCAGCCGGTCCTTATTGTCCATCGACCGGTTCTTCTCTTCGTAGACCGTCTCCAGCTCCGTCTGAAACAGACGAAAAACCGGCTTCGAGAAACGCTCGGCCTCGGTTTTGGCCCAGTGGGTGAAGCGATTCGACGGCAGGTCGATCTTATAGACCGTCTCCTCCACCCACGTATGGGCGTTCATCCGCCTGCTTCCCATGGAGTTGTACAAACGGTCGATCTCGCCGGGGACGGCGTGCTGAGCGGCCAGCTGGCTTTGATCGTCGATGAGCACGTAGATCGCCTTGCGTTCAGTCTCGTCAGCCGTCCTGAAGTGACGCTCGTACAACGTTTCGATGCTGTCGAGATGAACGCTCTCTTTTCCGTAGTCGAGAGTTCCGATCTTCTGAGATCCCTTGAACAGCATGTGCTCGAGATAGTGCGCAATGCCGGTCGCTTCGGAAGGGTCGTGCTTGCTGCCGGCCCTCACGGCGATCTCGGCATAGAACCTGGGTTTCTGATGGTTCTCCGTCAGGTACACGGTCAGGCCGTTGTCGAGCCGGTACACGTGGACCTTCATCGGATCCTTCGGTTCCGGCTTGTGAATCAGCTCGTAGCCGGAGCATACGGGTAGCGACCCTGCGAAGATGATCCCCCAGATCAACCCGATCAGCTTGTTTCTCAACATGGTCTCTCTCTTGTGCCGGTGCTCAACTCACTGGCCCTCAACGAGTTGGCGAGGCAGAATGTAGTGTAGATGAAAAAGAAAAGGCCGATAATATCAATAGGTGGGTTCGGAGTGAACGGGCACGCGCTAACCTCGGCAGGGTCAACTGGAGTTGCCAGAGACCGGCGCGTCCGTCATGGAGATTTCGGATACTCCGGTGTCAGTGGCACCAGGGTGACGTGCCACGGAGGGCGCGACCATCATGATCAACCCGATCAATACGTCGATATTGCGCACAAATGACGCACTGTCGAAACAACAGCGTGAAGACCAACGGCGCAAGCGCAAAAGGAGCAAGGACGAGTCTGAGGATTCCCGTGACCACACGCTGAATCCAGAAGAGGAGGAACACCTGGATCTGGTAGCCTGACCGTCAATTCAGATAGCAAGCAAGTCCTGCCCTGCACCCGGCTTCGTCGAGTGCAGGCTTTTTCATGTACCTATATACACATGTCGGGCGCTCGCTTGTGGGAGTGTGGCAGCTGGCACGGATATTGAGATCCCGATCGTGTGACCGGGCACCTCATCCACCGCAAGCCTCCCGGATCGGCGTCCCTCTTCAAAACCGTGTGCCCGATGATTGTGCAGCATGCGTGACACTTCCGGCTCCATCCAGACACAGTTAGGCAGTGACTTACCGTTGTTTACGGCAAAGCATCCCGGCCGCTGGTACCGCTCGATGTCCCGGGTTGCACTCGGGTTCTTCTACCCCGCTCACTGCATCGCCTGCGAGTGTCCGCTGACACCTGATACGGAATACCTGTGCTCCGCCTGCTGGAATCGCTTGCCGCTGGTGCCACCCGAGCGTTGTCGACGCTGCAGCTACGTGCCACCAGAGCAAACAGGCTCCGAACCAGCGGTACCCAGCGATGATTCCAGCGGTTGTCCCAACTGCCGATCGTGGTCGGCTGATCCGGAGCGGGTCCTGGCATGGGCACGCTTCGACGACATCTCTTCCGACCTCGTGCATGCGATCAAGTTTGCGGGGAAACGCCGTCTTGCCAGATTGCTGGGGTACCATATTGGCTTGAGCCGAGCATTGCGCGAGGATCTCAACCAGGTCGACGTCCTGGTCCCCGTTCCCCTTCATCCGACGAGATTGCGCGAACGTGGTTACAATCAGAGTCTGTGCATCGCACAGGGGCTGGCAGAGGCACTGGAGATACCGCTGATCCGCGGCCTGGTAAGGCGATCACGGGCTACACAACAGCAGGCCAAGATGGATGGCGAAGGCCGAATGGAGAATGTGCGAGGTGCTTTTGAACCCGGCGCCCGCGCGCCGGTGGGGCTCCGTATTGGACTGGTTGATGATGTCTCGACGACCGGAGCTACCATCGCCGCGTGCGGCCGGGCGTTGAAAGAGGGGGGTGCCCGCTCTGTCTGGGGGATCGTAGCGGCCAGTGCGTCTTGACCTAATTTCAGGCCCCGGTTAGCTTTACGCGAATTCCTGCAAAGCGGACATTGATTGCAGGGCGTCATGATAGGCACTGATTGTCACCTTTAAAGTATTGCTTCTCTTTTGGGCGCGGTACGGTGGTTGGACTCATGGCCAAGAAGACGATCGACGACATCGAAGTGGCAGCGAAGAAGGTTCTGGTTCGTGTCGACTTCAATGTCCCGCTAGCGGAGGATCGCAGTATCACCGACGACACCCGTATCCAGGCTGCCCTGCCGACCCTGTGGCACTTGCTCGAGAATGGGGCCTCTCTGGTGCTGATGTCACATCTGGGCCGGCCGAAGGGCCAACGCCAACCCGGCATGTCGCTGGCTCCAATTGCCCACCTGCTGCACAACCTGCTGGGCACGAGCGTGCATCTGGCTCCGGATTGTGTGGGGGAAGAGGTCGAGCACATGGCGCGTGATCTCAAGCCTGGTCAGGTACTGCTTCTGGAAAACATGCGATTTCATCCCGAGGAAGAAGCGAACGATCCTGAGTTTGCTCGCGCTTTGGCTGATCTCGGCGATGTGTTCGTCAATGATGCTTTTGGTACTGCACACCGTGCCCACGCTTCTACGGAAGGCATCACTCACTACTTCGATGACTGTGTCAGCGGTTACTTGATGGCCAAGGAGTTGAAGTACCTGACCGAGGCTCTTGCGGATCCTCAACGACCGTTCGTCGCCATCCTCGGTGGGGCCAAGGTCTCCGGGAAGGTGGAGGTGATCGAGAGCATGCTTGAAAAGGTGGACACCCTGCTGATCGGAGGCGGCATGGCGTACACCTTTTTCAAAGCGATGGGACTGGACATCGGTGATTCATTGCTGGAGGATGAAGCCATCGACGTGGCCGCCAGCATACTCAAGCGGGCGGAGGAAAAGACCGAAGTCGAGCTGCTGTTGCCAATCGATTGTGTAGTCGCAGACCGAATGGCCGCCAATGCACAGACCCAGATCGTTGCCCATGATGCGATACCCGCTGGTTGGCAAGGCGTGGATATCGGTCCCGAGACCACCAGAATCTTTGGTGAGAAGGTGTCCGGCGCCGGTATGGTGCTGTGGAACGGTCCGCTCGGTGTTTTCGAGATAGAGCCGTTCGCCGCCGCCACTTTCAAACTCGCCCGCACCGTGGAACAGGCAACGTGGGAGGCAGGAGCCGTTACCATTCTCGGTGGGGGTGACACAGCCGCAGCTGCGGCCCAGGCCGGCGTCGCCGCGAACAAGGTCAGCCATATTTCCACAGGCGGTGGTGCTTCCCTGGAGTGCCTGGCCGGTCGGACGCTACCCGGCGTGGAAGCGCTCGACGACGCGGACTAGTGATCCAGGATCGAAACACCGTGACGGCAGTTCGCCGCCGCCTGATCGTCGCCAATTGGAAGATGCACAAGACCGAACAGGAAGCGGCAGAGTTGGCGCGGGCGGTGGGTGCTCGCATAGCCGATTCCTGCGCCAGGTTGGATGTTGTCCTGTGTCCGTCATTCCCGAGTCTGCAAGCCGTGCGCGAAGCTCTGGCCGGCTCTCCTATCGCCTTGGGGGCGCAGAACTTACACTGGGAAGCCGAAGGTGCTTTCACCGGCGAAGTGTCGGCCGCCATGATCTTGACCAGTGGATGTCGCTACGTTATTTTAGGTCACTCTGAGCGGCGCCAGTTGTTCGGTGACACCGATGAGGTTGTCAGACGGAAACTGGCCGCTGCATTGAGGGCCGGTCTCGAGCCCATTGTTTGTGTCGGGGAGACGCTTCAGCAGCGGGAGGCCGGCAATACCAACAGCGTCGTTCTCGGGCAGCTCGAGTCAGCGCTTGACGGCATCCCCTCCGAAGATCTTTCCCGAATATCCCTGGCATACGAGCCAGTCTGGGCAATCGGTACCGGTCAAACCGCTACCGCCGCACAGGCGGAAGATGTCCATGCCGTGTTGCGCAAGTGGTTGCGATACGAGCGGGAAGAGAAGGTCGCCGAGGGCATCCGCATCCAGTACGGGGGTAGCGTCAAGCCCGAAAATGCGGCCGAGTTGTTCGAGCAGGAGAATATCGATGGCGGCCTGATCGGGGGGGCTTCCCTTGACGCCGATAGTTTCGCCGCCATCGTTCAAGCGGGGATCGATTAATGACAGTATTTCTGACCATCATTCACGTGCTCGTGGCATTGCTCTTGATCGTCGCCGTTCTGCTGCAGGCGGGAAAGGGTGGCGGTTTGGCAGGCTCGATAGGGGGCGGGATGAGTTCCACGTCCGTTCTTGGGGGGCGCACGGCCGCGACCTTTCTCACCAAGACCACGACCGTTTTGGCCACGACCTTTCTGCTCAGCTGCATAGTGCAGGCTCTGTTACAGGGAGGTTCCACGGACGAATTGCCGACGACGGCCAGTGAACGCATGCTGAGTGAAGATGGCCCCTACCAGGTGACCCCTTTCGCAGGGTCCACGACCGACGAGGATTCACCATCTGTTCTTGGTGGCCTCGAAACGGACGCTGACGAAGGCGGTGAATGAAGCTCGATCCCTGATCGAGCTTTTAAAATAGCAATCGGAGATTGCTATTTCGGAATCGCGATCTAAAGCGATCGAGCTTGAATCTCGACCTTGGGTCGAGCTCTTGCGGAAGTGGTGAAATTGGTAGACACGCTGTCTTGAGGGGGCAGTGCCTTCGGGCGTCGGGGTTCGAGTCCCCGCTTCCGCACCAAATTATAACCTCAGTAAAAACAGGCGCTTGTGACTCCTCGACGGTCGCAGGCGCCGTTTTCGTTTACCGTGCTGCCGAGCAGTTTGTGGGAAGCATCTGAATGAAACCTCTCGAGCTGGTCATCATCGCCCTGTTCGCCGCACTCTTCGTCGGTATCATCATACGAATCTTCGGTATGCTCGAGGCCAAGCGCGCTGGAATGTCGATGGCACGTGCGAGGCTCGTGTTCTTTTTCATGACCTGCCTGATGCTGGTGTGCCTGATTCCCCTGGCGCTTTTCAATCTTTCGAGTACGCCGGTCGTCGTCAGTGATCTGGCCGTCGTGGTCGCCAATTTCATCGGATTTGTGCTGACTCACGACTTGCGGTTGAAGAGGGGAACGGAGGAAGAGAAGTCAGAGGGTACGACCCTGCGCGCCTATCAGGTGTATTACCGCGGCCAGCCCTTCGGAGTCATTGCGCGGGAAGGATTCGATCTGCTCATAGCCCACGATCTGCTCAAGCATCAGCATACCGTCGAGCTAGTAGAAGATTTTCAGGCCAAATCGAGACAGGCTAGGGTCGAGATCACCCTGTTGCGCAACCGGGACGGAACTCAGACACTGATTCAGGTAGAAGGTCCGCCAGTTTCACCGGAGGCTTGAGCGGTACGCCGGCAAACTATTGCCGCTTCGCCTCGATTCCCAGTTCACCCACGGGGATCGCTTCATCGATCAACATGATCGGTATGTCGTCTTCGATCGGGTAGAGATACGCACCGTCTTCACGGACCAGCCCACCGTCCATCTTCTTTTCCACCTTCTTGCCACCACGGTTGGTCAACTCACCGCGTTCCACGCGGGCGTTGAGTTCCTCGATCATTGATTCATGGGCCAGGTAAACTGGTTCCTTGGATTCGGGACAGGCGAGAATCTCCAGTAGTTCTTTATCGACCATATTTTGTTCTTTCCTGTTTCTCAATGGTTGGGAGTGGGGGGAGTTTCGTTCTTCCCCTCTCAAAATAGGACCACCCTTACCACAGGCCAACTCGCCTTCGAGTCAGTTTCTTCTCGTTTGCCGTCAACCAGATCAACCCGATCAACCAGGTCATCAGTTCCCATGTCTCTGGTCCTCCAGGGAAGATATTTCCTCCACGCTGATTTTGCGTTGGCAACGCACGGGGCCGTACAGGATCCCCCCGGCCCAAATTTATTACACGTAACATACTGTAATTATGGAAGTTTTTGTAATTATCGACAAAGTAGTCCACAGTCGATTGTCAATCTGATTCGTCCAGGCCCGAACCTTGCTCAAGGGTCTGGGAGAGTGAGTTCCCAGGGATGCGGGATGAGCTCGGAATCAAAACGGCGTCTCACCATAGCGGGTAAGGGCGCGCCGCAACCCAACACTCACGAGCGTATCAATCGAGCAAGAGGGGTCAACCGTGGATGAAAGAATCGAGATAGACTCGGCCGTCAAGAATGAGAAACTGGCTCTGATCGTAGACCGTTGCCTGGAGAGCGAAGCCGCCTACAAGCTGTTTGATATGCTCGGCGCGGTATCGCAGCTAGACATGGATGCCAAGGTTGAATACATGGAGTTGGTGAAGGACTCCGGGGCCTATTCAGAGGACGAGATCGAGGCACTCGAGCGGCTCATCATCAGCGGCGCGGCTCATTATTTTAAGGAAGTAATCGATCAGGTCAGGGACGAGCAGGTGCAGCGGGAAATCGAATCGCTGCTGGTTTGACAGAGCGGGTACGAGGATGACACGAAGGTCGTACATACGCAGTCGCCACCTGAGACAACGACAGCGGCGGCGAAAATTATGGCGCCGTTGCTGCGATTTGCATCAACCGGAGGTGGTCCGGCAATCCAAGCCCAGAGAGGGTCTGTCTTCGTGGCTTCGGGTGGGGTTGGCGGGAGTGCGTCGTGTACAGCGCTCCATAACGGGCTGAAGAAAAACAGAGCCTGAAGAAAAACAGAGCAGGACGACAGGTTGGCAGCAACGGCGCGCGAGGTTGAGCGCGTATCGGCGTGGCTGGTGATGAGGACTGGGAGAGTGGGAATCAGATCTTGATTCCGGAGTCCTTGAGAACCTTTTGCACGCCTTTTTTGTTCATGGTCCGCAATGTGCGAGCAGACAACTTGAGCGTTACCGATCTGCCTTCCTCCGGAAGGTAGATGCGTTTCTTGATCAGGTTCGGCCGCTGAACCCTCTTGGTTTTGCGATGTGAGTGGCTGACGCTGTTGCCAACCATCCTGCGCTTGCCCGACACCTGACACACACGTGCCATGGAAACCTCTCACTGGTGGACGCCACCTGATCATAACTAGCTGAATCAACAAAGATAATGGCAACTAATGCGACGGTCAAGGATCCAGCCTTGACAAGAGGAGATAACGTTGATGTATTTCAAGGGCTTAGTTCCTTCCTGCCCAAGTGTTTGGGGGGGAACAAACAAGCGGCACCGCCGTCTGCCAATAACCGAGTCGACGACCCTCCTCTCCTCAAGACTTCGTCACATCTATGCCGCTTTCCCAACACAGCCGCGCCAGCCGTCATGCACTCCCACTGCATTGGCTCCACAAGATCCTCCTCCTATCGACGCTATTCATGATCGTCAGCCATGTCGAGGCAACCTTGCCGGGCAGTCCTGGCACCTCAAGGCCAGGCCAGATCGACCATGTCGCCGCTAACGGGGTCGAGATCGTTGAACAGCAGCATGATCGTCTCCGCCTTTCGTACTCGTGTGCGGCGACCGTCGACCGGTGGATCTCGACAGCCGGAGCGACGGCAACGGCGCCGGAGGGTTTGCTGCGGTTGTCGCACCAAACAGTCGTCGTCGGCATCCCCCTCTCTGGAGAAGTCCAACTGGAGGTCGTCGAGGTGATCTCCAGTGGAACATTCGCAGCGCCTGTGCTGGACGGCCAGGAATGGGACCTGCCTCTTGACGGTCCAGTCATTATGGGTGAAACGGGTTTCTTGCGAGACCAACGGGTCGTGCAGATCAGTTTTGCGCCGAAACTGGCTGAAGGCGACGCCGAGGTGGAACTCTTCAGTCGCGTCGTCGTCGATGTGCGTTTTACAGAAGGTTCGTCACGCAATCGCCAGGTCAGCCATCGCAGTGGGCGATGGGAGGACCAGCTCTACAAGCAATCGATCATCAACCATGAGCAGGCAGCAGCGTGGCGCCGGCATGCGCCTGCAGCCAAAACAACTCTCCAAGGAGCCACTTTGCCCGACCGGGTTCGCATGACGGTACGCCGGCAGGGAATCCACCGTGTTACCGGGCAGGATTTGGCAGATGCCGGTGTTCCGCTGATCGAGGTAGTACCGGGCACCATCCGTATGCTCTACGCTGGAGGATTGACACTCGGGCGCTCCAGCACACCGAGTGCGGGCGTCTTTTTGAAAGAGATTCCGATCCTGGTGGAAGGCGGCGATGACGGACGCTTCGACATTGATGACGCGGTGCTGTTTTATGGCGAACCGGTGGAGCGTTGGGATCATAGCAGCAGAGACGGCTACTTCTGGCGTCAAAATGCGTACACCAAGGACAACGTCTATTTCCTGGAGTGGGAAGGTAGACTCCGTGAGGGCCTGCGAGTCGAAAGCTCGTCCGGGGCGCTCACCGAAGTGGAGCCGAGACAATCAAATCGCTACCGGGAACGTCTCCACGAAGAGGACGAGAAGGAGATTTTTACCCAGCTTCTGGGCATCAAGTCTGGATACGACTGGTTCTGGGAGACCTTTCGCGGCAACGCGCGCAACTACCACCATCTGCTCTCGGAGGTATCGTCCGACGAGCAAGTCGATGTCAAGCTGAGGTTCTGGGGGCTGAACGAAGGACTGCACAGTTTCGAGATGCGCTGGAACGACAGCGTCATCGCCCTTCGAAATTTTACCGGGAAGCAGGCGGCGACCCTCAGCGTTTCCTCGCCAACCGGTGCCGTGGAGGGGTTGAACCAACTCGGCGTTTTTCATCGAGACAACACGGCGACACGTTTTGACTGGTACGAAATTGAGTACGGCCGGGCGTTGCATGCGCGCGGTGGCGAGCTGGTGTTCGACTGGTTGGGAGCGGCAGACACGAACCGGTCCGCACTGCAACTAGGCGGCAACACCGCGGAGTTTCACCTGACCGGTTTCGACGAGGGCCGTCCGCGAATTTTCGACGTCAAATCAGTGGGAGAACTAAACGAGATCGTCGACTTCGAATACGACTCGACGAGTGGCTCTGTAACCTTTCAGGGATTCTACAGCGGAGTCGGCAAGCCGCCTTACTACCTGGTTACAAATGAGGCGCGGTGGCAACGCCCGCTTTCATTCGAACGCAAGACACGGGCAGGCTTGAAAACGCTGGACAATGGAGCCGAGTACGTCATCATCACGCACAGCGATTTTCTCGGCGCGGCTGAGAGGTTGGCGTCCTGGCGCGCGGTCGACGATCGCTTCGGCCCACCGCTGAGCACGAAGGTTGTCGATGTCGAGGACATCTACGACGAATTCTCGGGTGGGTTGCTCGACCCGATGGCCATCAGAAGCTTCGTTACCTATGCCGTCGGCAACTGGGATCCGGCACCAGTCTTCATTGTTCTGATGGGGGATGGGACCTACGATTACAAGAACAACCTCGGCATCAGCCACACCAACTGGATCCCTCCATTCCAGGACGGTTCCAGCATGTACGACGAGTGGTATGTGCGCACGGATGGGATCGACAAGCTACCTGATCTCGCCATCGGCCGTTTGCCCGTGAGGTCGGCGAGCAATGCCGAGACCCTGGTAGACAAGCTCATCGCTTACGACCGCGATCCCGAGATCGGATTGTGGCAAGCGCGGGTGTTGCTGGTAGCCGATGACAAGACGAATCCTGCAACAAACAACGACGAATCCTTCTTCGTTTCTGACGCGGAGCACATCGCCAAATTCCTGGTACCGCAGGAATTCGATCTCAGGAAACTCTACGTCGGCAGCTATCCGCTCGAGGGTCGTACCAAGCCTGCGGCTCGCGACGATTTCGTCAAGCAGTTCAACGAAGGGGCGCTGATCCTGACCTACATCGGCCACGGCAATCCAGCGACACTTGCCCATGAGCAGATGTTCGTACTCACCCGCGACATCGACGGCATCAATAACGGCCGTCGACTGCCGCTAGTGTACACGGCTGCCAGCCAGGTCGGTGTATTCGACGATCCCCTCCGGGAATCCATGCCCGAGGTTTTCCTAAGCGATCCGGATGGTGGGGTCATCGGTTTCATTTCCGCAACGCGAGTCGGATTCCACGCCAGCAACATGGTCCTGGCCAGGGAGTTTCACCGAGTCATGTACGCGGGCGAGGATACAGCAGTGCCGGTGGGATTGGGCTTGACCGCAGCCAAGCAGCGCGTCAATGTCTTTCCTGTCGATCGCGTCAACATTCAGCGCTATTCGCTTCTGGGTGATCCGGCGCAGATCCTTCATCGGCCCCGCCTCAACGTGCAGCTCGAGGCACCCGATTCGCTAAAGGCCTTCCAAGAGGTTCTGGTCGAGGGCCAGGTCAGAGATTCTTCAGGCAATCCGATCGTCGATTTCGACGGCCAAGCCATCGTTCAGGCCTTTGATTCGGCCGTTCGCAGCTTGGTGGAGGGTAATCGCTGGGAGCAACCAGGGGCGCCGATATTCCGCTCGTTCACCGATGTTAAAGACGGTGCCTTCCAGGCCGTGTTCCGCGTGCCCAAGGACATCAGCTACCGGGAGTCCGAAGGCCGCATCAGTGCCTACGTCATGGGGGATGGAGTGACGACGGCTCACGGAACCGTTCTAGGTATCGCCTTCGGCGGGACCCAGGATGGCGTAGAGCCGGACATCGACGGCCCGGCAATAACATTGGCATTCGAAGGGCAATCCGAGTTCAGGGATGGTGATTTTGTTCCCAACAGGCCGCTGCTCATGGCACCAATCGAGGATGCGGGCGGCATCAACATAACGGGGGAAACGGGGCACGAAATCGAACTCCGCATCGATGACGAGCTGTTCAAGGTGACGGATTCCTACACCAGTCTGAACGGGGACTACCGAACCGGTGTGATCGAATACGAAATGCCGGAACTGGAACCTGGAAGCCACGACATCAGTCTGAAGGTGTGGGACAACTTCAACAACTCCTCCCGTGCCCAGACCACGGTGCAGGTTGCTGAGACCGAAGGGTCTCCTCTGTCATCCGTGATATTCCATCCCAATCCAATGCATGATCAGGGGCACTTTACGTATATTCTAACGACACCCGCGCGCACCGTCCGTATCAAAGTTTTCACTTTATCAGGTAGATTGGTCGACGATATAGAGGGTGACGGGCATCCCGGCTACAATCAGGTCGCTTGGGAGCCGCCCACAGCGCTGGCGAATGGTGCCTATCTGTATCGGATGGAGGTCGTTGCAGAGCAGGGTCTGGAGTTTGAAGCCACATCTGTATTACAGGTAACCAGGTGACTGGAGGTCAAGAAACCGTGACGGGAGGTCACAAAAAGCGTGACCGGAGGTCAAGAAACCGTGACCTCTGACACAGCCCTGATCATGGCATCACCGATAGTTAGGAATTGAAATCGATAGGAGGCATCTGAAATGAGAACGCTGTTTACCCTTCTTCTGGCAGGCATCTGCATCAGTGGGGCCGCCAGTCGGGCCGCAGCTACACCAGAAAGCCGCGCCGGGGTGTTGTTTCTCCTAATTGAACCCGGAGCTCGTGCCAGCGGCATGGGTGAATCCTACGTGGCCATAGCTGACGACGCGACCGCCAGCTACTTCAACCCGGCGGCTCTGGCGGGACAACCACGGCGCCAGCTGAATTTCACTCACCAGAAATGGCTGCCCAACCTGGCGGATGACCTGTCTTACGAATTTCTCGCGTACTCGCAGCCGGTACCCAACTGGGGGGGCAACATCGGGATCAGCGGTACTTTGCTGGATCTCGGTGAACAGAATCGGACAGACGAGCGGGGCATAGGACGGGGAACGTTCAGCAGCTACGACCTGGCGATATCCGCTGCCTACGGCTCACACATATCCGACAATATGGCTGCCGGCATCGCCATCAAGTTCATCCGCAGCAACCTGGCCGATCAGGGTGCCGGATTGGAGCAGGGCAGTGGCGTCGGCAACAGCTTCGCCACTGATCTCGGCATATTGTGGCACTTTACGCCCAATCTGACGTTCGGCGGCGCATTGCGGAATCTGGGTCCCAAGATCTCCTACATCGACGCCAGTCAGGCCGATCCGCTGCCGCAGCACATCGTGATCGGGGCAGCCTACGAGGCCATGGAAACGGAGTACCATGCACTGTTGTTGTCGTTGGATTTGTACAAGCCGTTGATAGCCGACGGCTCATTCGCCAGCAACCTACTCAAGGCGTGGACGGATGAATCCATGAGCGACGAGTTCAGGGAGATGGATCTACACGTGGGCGGTGAGTACCGGTATGGGTTGTCGGATGTCAAGGACCTCTCGTTCCTCGCTCTGCGTGCCGGTTATTCGATGGACCGTGACGGCGAATTGGAAACACCGACATTCGGCGTCGGCCTCAAGTACAACGTGTTCCAGGTGGATGTCGCCTACATAACCGGCGAGGACACTCCGCTTCAGGACAACACTCGCTTCTCCATCAATCTGACGTTCTGATTCAACTGCGACCGACGACACCAGAGCCCTTTCTTCTCTGAGATCCTTCTATCTTCTACTAACCGCCGTGCTCGGGGCCACCGCGCCCTTGTCGGCTGTACCGAGGGCATCGGCGGCAGCCAGCACTACCGCTGAACCCTCGTCTACTTCGAAGTCTACCCAGGCGCCGCAGGAGGTTGTCAGGGACGGTCGGGATTGGAAGATCCTGGCTATCCGGGTGGAGTTTCCGCTCGAAGACCCGGATGAACTGACCACCTCCGGCGATGGTACCTTCGATACGCGGTCGCTTGGCGAGGCCATAGACGACTACAACCTGCCGTACGATACCCCTCCTCACGACGGGATCTACTTCAGTCACCATCTCGACGCCCTGGCGCGGTACTACCGGGCAGTATCCGATGGCCGTGTCAACATCGAATACACGATACTGCCCGAGGATCCCGACTCGGTCTATACCATGCCCCAGCGCGCGCTCATTTACGGAAATGGCCGGACGCCTGAGCAGATCGATGAAAAGTGGGTCAGCCTGCTCAAGGATGCGGTCGAGGCCGCCGACGATGACGTCGTGTTTTCCGACTACAACAGCTTCCTGTTTCTTCACGCAGGCCTCGGCCATGAAACCGGCGAACTGAACGACATTCGCTCGGTCTTCCTGGACCCAGAGGATCTGGCATCGGCTGGGGACCCCGTTACGGCGGACGGAGGCACCTTTGAGCTCCCGGATGCCTGGATCCTGCCGGAGGCAGTGAATGTCCGGGGACGTGCTGGCCTGAACGGTCTGCTGGCCAAGTTTTTCGGCTTTCAACTCGGTCTCCTGAGCCTATCCAACACGGCAGTCGGTGTTCCCGGACTGGGAGGTTGGAGCTTGATGGACGTGGGCGCCACGCGTTTGGGATTCGTCCGCATCCAGGACGAGTTGGAAGCGGGGTTCGGGTTCGTTCCACCGCATCCAATGGCCTGGAGCAAGATCCGGCTGGGCTGGATCGATCCTCTGATCGTGAGGCGCGACACGGTGGTGGCGGTGGTGGCGACGGACAGACCGTTGTCACCGACAGAAGACTCCGAGGCCGTTGCCAGGGCAGTCGTGATTCCCATTTCGCCGAGCGAGTACTTCCTGCTGGAGAACCGTCAACAGCGAGGCCGTAGCGAGCTGCCTGATGGGGTACCGCTCCCCTTCGGCGAGGACGATCCTTTGTGGTTGGACCAATCTGAAATCGAATTCTCAACCACTCTTTCTGGGCAGGAGGCCGGGGATCGCACCGAACTGGCTGGAACTGGTGCTGGCGTTTGGCTCGGAGTGAACGAATACGACGCCTTCGTGCCGGGTTCTGGGATCCTTGTCTGGCACGTGGATGATGAGGCCATAGCGACAGGGAAGCTGGCTGGCGGAATCAACAACGACCGGGTTCGTCCGGGTATCGCACTCGAGGAGGCGGATGGTTATCGCCACATCGGCAACGTTTTCTTCACCCTTCAGGAGTTCACAGAAGGTACCCAGGAGGATCCTTTTTTCGCCGGTCAGGCGCCCACGGGTGATCAGGGGTCAACGCTATTTGGCTCAGGCACGGAGCCTGCAACTGTGACCAACACGGGACTCGTTTCCGGAGTGGAGATCGAGGTTCTTTCCGAGCTCAGTGACACCATGAGAGTTCAGATCACGTTCTCTCGAAGCCTTCCCGGATGGCCGCTGGCAGTCGCTGGAGGACGGCGTGTGCAGACGCTGACCATCGCAGACGGCGCCGGAGGTGACCTTTTGTTGGTCGAGGACGACGAGGGAGTGCGTTTGCTGACGGGGAACGGGGGCGGGATCTGGGATCAGCCAGATGCCGTCTTTCTGGCCGCGGCGCCTGATGGAGAAAGATTGTTTTTGTCGACCGATCAGAGCATTCAAGCCTGGTCTGTCAACGGGGATGGGGTGTGGTCCATAGAGCGCGCGGAGTCGATCACCGCTGCACTCTATTCCGAGCAGCTGCAGCTGTGGCCCGGATCCGCCGCATTGGTGGTCGCCGGCTCTGAGGGGACAATCGCCATCGACGCCGCCAACGGGGACCTATTGCAACAATGGCCGCAAGCCGTTTCCACCCTCAACACGGCCGACCTGGATGGCGATGGTTCCAGGGAGCTGATCGCAGCTTCTCCTGGCGGGGAACAGGGATGGGTGGTAGCGGCGACCGATCCGGTCTCGCTATGGCAGGATGACGAAGGCTGGTTGCAACCGGTTTCCGGTGATCTCGACGGCGATGGCCGCGACGAACTCATCACCCTCTCTCACGGTGGTAGTTTTCACGTCACTGCAATTGACCCGGACGGCGGGATTGAAATCACCCAGTTACCCCAGCAGCTTTCCGCTGGAGTAGACGAAATGATTCCCAGCCCATCACTGGCCGACGTGGATGGCGACGGTTTTCTGGAGGTTATCGCCGTGGCGGGCAGGACCGTCCACGCGATACGGGCTTCCAGCGGTCTCAACCAATCCGGTTTTCCGAGTGCCGCTCCCATGCATCATGAGGCTGGCGACTTCACGCTGTCACCGGTCATGGTGGATCTGGACGGGGATGGACGACAGGAGATTCTGGCCGGCGGGCCGACCGGGGTCAGCGGCTTTGACGACGATGGTGTCTTCCTGCCGGGGTTTCCATTGCTGACAGAGACGCCGATAGCTTTTTCGCCTGTTTTGGCCGATCTGGAGGGATCCGTGGGAGTGAAGATTGTCGGGCTCACGCAGGAAAGACTCTACGCGTGGGATCCAGTTCGTCTGATGGCAGGCTATCGAGGAGTCGACGTGGGTTGGGGTCAGGATGGCTTCGATGCCTCAGGCAGCTACTCGCACAGACGGCGGCAGGCAGCAC
This sequence comes from Candidatus Latescibacterota bacterium, assembly GCA_965248265.1. GTDB lineage: Bacteria > Latescibacterota > UBA2968 > UBA8231 > UBA8231 > CBDFJF01. The sequence continues at coordinate 1,895,048 of CBDFJF010000001.1, read as the reverse complement.
CCGTACCCACACCTGATACACACCTGTTGCCATCCTCACGCGCTTACTGCTATCCCAATCCGGTCGACGGCGAGAGCATCGCGCACCTGCGCTTCTTCCTCAGCGCGGTGGCGACGGTGCAACTCGAGGTTTTCGATGCCATCGGTGAGCGGGTCGACCGCCTTTCCTTTGACGCCAGCAGCTTCACAGTCCCGGCTGAGAACGAGATTCAATGGTCGACGGCCGACTACGCAAGTGGATTATACATTTGTCGACTGGAGGCCCGTACCGCGTCGGAGCAGCAGCACGTGATTGTACGCATGGCCGTGAGTCGGTAAAGTAGAGTCTGCGCCAATGGACAAATCTCCCAGATACATTGAAGGCGGCAACAGGGGACGGCAGTCGCTACTGAAGATGGCGGCCGCCTTACTGGTAACGGCCGGGTTACCAGCGGTAGCCCAGAATCATCCCGAACTCGACTGGCGGGTTTTTGAAACCGACCACTTCAGGGTACAATTTCACCAGGGCCTGGAACACGCTGCACGTTACACCGCGAAGGTTGCTGAGGCCGCCTACCAGCCCGTCACTGAGCTCTACCGCTACGAACCGACAGACAAGATTCGCATCATCCTCAAGGACTACGACGACTACGCCAACGGCGCCGCGTTCTTCTATCTGGACACGATGGAGATCTGGACGACGCCGCTGGATCACGATTTCGACATGCGGGGCACGACCGACTGGCTCGGCAACGTCGTCACCCACGAGTTCACTCACATGATTTCCCTGGGTGCTGCCCGCAAGGGGCCGGATCGGGTGCCGGCCGCCTTTGTGCAATGGCTGGCCTACCAGCGCGAGAGCAATCGTCCCGATATCCTCATCGGCTACCCCGACGTGCTCGTTTCCTACCCGATTATGATGACGGTAGTGCCGATGTGGTTTGCCGAGGGGGTGGCCCAGTACCAGGTCGCTGAAGCCCGCCACGACCGTTGGGACTCGCACCGGGACATGGCACTGCGCACGGCCGTACTCAATGATCAATTGCTGTCATTCGACGACATGGGAGTGTTCAGCAAGCGCGGATTCGGCAACGAGTTCGTCTACGACCACGGTTACGGCCTGGTCCGCTATATCGCCACCGAGTACGGCGATCAGGCGTTGGCCGACTTGTGTGAGGAGGTCTCCAGCTGGCATGCCATGGAGATCGATTCGGCCATCGACAAGGTGCTGGGACTCTCGACAGAGGAGTTGCACGATGCATGGCGCTCGGCCATGTCGCAGACCTACCGGGCTCAGGTGGAAGCGTTGGGCACGCTGATCGAGGGTGAGGCAGTCACCGAGGAAGGCTTTTCCAACATTCATCCCGCCTATTCGCCTGACGGCAAGCGACTCGCGTACTTGACTACCGGAAAGGGTGACTACGGTCCGCACGCCTTGGTCGTTCGCGATCTGGAAGGGGATGATGAGGGGGAGGATGAGTTTATCCAGCCGGGTGTTGTCTCTTCCATCTCCTGGTCCGCCGATGGCGAGCACCTTGTTTACGTTCAAAAAAGGCGCGCCGACAAGTATGGTTCGCGACAGGCCGATCTGTTCGAGTACTCCTTCGCGGCCGCGGACCGCGGGCTGGCTTCCAAAATCATGTGGACGCCGGCGAGCATGGTAAGCGGCTACGCGCCGGAATCGCCTCGCGTGCGGCGTCTCACCAGCGGCGTCCGCGCGTTGTACCCAGCCCACTCACCAGACGGGAAGCATATCGCTTTCGTCCGCAATCAGGGGAGCACCAACAATCTTGGGTTGATGAAGATGGACGGCAGCGACATCCGCTACCTGACCGACTTCGTCGATGGTACGCAGCTCTACACACCGCGATGGTCGCCCGACGGGACCAAGCTGGTCCTTTCCGTTTCATCAGGAGGACAGCGGGACATTGCCTTGCTCGACATTGATACTGCGGACGCCGCCGCACCAGCCAGGTACTCGGCGGCCGACTTCGAATACCTGGTGGCGACCGAGGGCACAGACCGGGATCCCGTCTGGAGCGTTGACGGGAGCAAGGTTGTGTTTTCCTCAGATCAATCGGGGATTTTCAATCTCTACGCTATCGATGTGGCCACCAGGCAAACGACGCGGCTGACCAATGTGGTCGGTGGGGCACTGAATCCAACTGTCCGGGCAAACGGTGATATCGCATTCTCTTCGTACGGCAGAGACGGCTATCAAATCAGGTCGATCGGCGGGAACGCGGCTACGCAAACTGAATCTGAAGAGGCAACCGGCTCGTTGTCGCCGGCTGAGCATGCCCCCGTGGTTCCGTCGAAGCTGGCTTCCCCTTGGCCGCTCAGGGAGGTCGAAGGAGAGAGCCAGCCATACGGAGTGGATTTTCTCCGAACCATGATCATACCGCGGTTGATCGTCGACGAGGGACGCTTCAAAGCTGGGGCCTACGTCGCAGCCTCAGACGTGTTGTCCAAGCAGAGCATCTTCATCGGGGCCGCCGTCGCTCCGACCAACCGCGATCGCGATCTGTTTGCCATATACGAGTACCGAAAATGGCGCCCGACCCTGTTTTTCGAATTCTTCCATCAAAAGAAGAACACGACACGACGGGACAGCTCCGAGGCGAACACCGGCATCATCACCGGAATGGACTTCAGCCTGAGCCAGGTGAGCACAGGACTGAGCGGACATCTGGGTAAGAGTGCCGAGTTGCGCCTGTCGGCGACCTACGACCGCTATGATGCGAGTCTGAAGTGGGATGCCTTCGTGCCGCGGCGAGACGGCCAGCCCGGGTTCAACCAGCAGAAGCAGAAGCCGTTCGGGTACACCTACCTGCATGGCTTCGGACTGGCGGCTACCTACCGCATGGAAGCGATCAGCCGGCGGCGAGATCGCGACATCAATCCGCGCGGAGGACGACGCATTTACTTTCGTTATGACCGGATGTTCAACTATTTCCTCAAGGGATTCGACGAGAACAACACATCCTTTCTGGATGAACAGTACCTGCGCCTGCTCTACAATCAATTCACCCTGGATTGGCAGGAGTTTGTCGGACTGCCCAACAACTCCAGTCTGGGAATCAGGTTCTACGGTGGTTGGATTACCAGCGACAACGTCGATGACGACGTCCTAGTGAACGATTTTTTCGACTTCCATCTCGGTGGCTTGAATTTCATGAAGGGATATTCCTTCTATAGCCTGGAAGGGCGCAAGGCAGCGATGACCAGCCTCACCCTGCGAACGCCCTTGTTCTCTGACATCAGACAGCGTTTAGCCCATCTTTACATAGACAAGGTCTACGGGGCATTATACGCTGATGTCGGCAAGGCCTGGGATGACAACCATGACGATCCCGATCCCATTTACGATCGGACGGCTCCCTTGCGCGACGCTGGAGGGCAACTTCGTTTCGACCTGCTGTCGTACTACGGTATGCCGACGCGAATCCAATTCGATGTCGCGTATGGCATCGACGAGCCTGCAGGGCGCAATCCCTGGAAGTATTACTTCACGATGCTTTTCGGGTATCTGTAAACCAACTTTGAAAGGATCGGTACTGTGCCAAATCGACGAGTGGTGAGAAGGCCGTGTCACACGGCGAGCGTCCCGTGCTCACTGTGGCAACTGACCCTGATTTCGATCGCGTTTGCCACCGGAGTGTTGGCCGAAAGTGAGTCCCAGGGGGAGGCGTTTCACCTGATGGTGCCCGAACGAACCATAGGGTCGGACCATGAGGAAATCCCAGCTCCCCTGCGCTCATCATTGCCGAGCCTGTTCGGTGCCCCGTTTTCAATCGTGGCGCCAACCGGGGGGGCCGGTGATGTCACGGAGGCCACAACCCAGACTGCCGCTGACTCGGACGAGGAAGACGCGGCGTCTTCGGTCCCAAGAGACCCCGCCATCAAGTCTCCGGCAAAGGCATTGTTTCTGTCGGCGCTGTTGCCCGGCGCCGGTGAGTACTATGCGGGTAACCGTAAACGCGCTGCCATTTTTCTCGGTCTCGAAGCGTTGGGTTGGGCCCTTTGGTCAACGTGGGACGGCAAGGGCAACGACATCGTTGATGAGTTCCGCGCCACGGCGCGAGAGGAGTGGAGTCCGCAGGATTATCTCAATTGGCGCCTCTCCTCGCGCTCGCGGTTTTCCTCCCTGACGCATGCCCTTCCCTGTAGCCTTTACATCGTCAATGACGGCATCGACGGGCTAGGCGATTGCCCCGAGTCCGAGGCCCAGCAGTACTACGAGCTGATCGGCAAGTACGATCAGTTTGTCTCTGGCTGGTCCGATCTGACCGATGCCAACGGCAGTCCCGTGCAACCCTCGGCCGTGGATTCGGTGGAGCATTTCAACTCCGACAAGCGCCTCACGTACGAGGGTCGCCGTGACGATAGCAACAAGTGGCTTGAGCGGGCCTCGACGGTTTCCGGTCTCATTCTGGTCAACCATGTCCTCAGCGCGATCGATGCGTCGCGCGTTGCTCGCGACACCGCGGCAGGCAAAACGGCCGCGGCCATCGACGGCAGAACCCGATTTGCCTTCACAACCCGAGACGGTTTGCGGGGAGGCGCTCCTATAATACTGGCCTATAAACCCTTCTACTGATGATGAAGTCGCTCACATCGGTGTTGCATATCAGGACGGGTGTCATCTTGTGCGCATTGCCGGTTCTGCTGACGTCCGGAGAGGCGCAGGCTGCCGGCCGCGAATTCTGGTTGTCGTTGCTGGTGCCCGGTTGGGGGCAGTTGCAAAGCGGAAGGACGACCAGTGGCTCCCGCTTCATGGCAACGGAGCTCGCGCTTTGGGGGGGCTATATGGGTTTCAAATGGCTGGCTGATTCGCGACAGGTCAATTACGAGACCTACGCAGCCGAGCACGCCAGCGCCCGACCTGATGGCAAGGGCGGACAGTACTTCGATGATCTGGGTTTCTACGAAAGCCGTCACCAGCACAACCAGTTCGCCCGAGTCGACGATGGCCCCGAAGCTGAACTGTATCCCGACACCACCTCATTCTTCTGGGAGTGGGACGATGCGGCGTCGCGCGAGCGCTATCGCGGTTTGCGCAATTCCGCAGAAACTGCCGACCGCAATGCCGTGTACATCACCGGTCTGGTCGTCTTCAACCACGTTGCCGCCGCCATCCACGCAGCTCGTTCCAGTTCAGGCGTCGGACATGACGCCAATCCCCAGGTTGAGCTACTCCTGGGCCCAGCCGACATCGATCGTTTCCACGTTACGCTCATGAAGAGATTCTAGATGAAGGGGCGTTGTCACGCTCACGAAGAGATTTTATATGGAGGGCGTGGTCACGCTCACGAAGAGATTTTATATGGAGGGCGTGGTCACGCTCATGAAGAGATTTTATATGGAGGGCGTGGTCACGCTCACGAAGAGATTCTATCGCTAGTTGTCGAATCCCGATGAATCATCTCCAGAACGCAGTTCTCGCTCGTTCATGCGTGCTGTTGTCGTGGACGCTGCTGGTTCAGGTGACCGCCTTTGCTCAACACAGCCATGACAGTGCGGGGAGGATCTGTGGTACGCGTCTGCTGGCGTTGAAGGCAGCCGCTGTTCCGACTCCTGAGATAGCCGGTAAATCACTGCACCTCTCACCTCAGCAAGCGGAAGAAATAGCGGTAGGCACCCAACTCGGCTTCCCAGTATCCGGATCGTCTGTCCTGTTGCAGGCGAGCTGCCAATTCGTCGGTGAGCACGCATTCGTGTTCGTCGAGGACCGGCAATGGGATACGAATGGAGGGTCGGTTCTACAGTCACACGTCGATGGTATCGCTGAACTCTTCGATCAGTCTACACCCGCCGATCCTGGTCGAGGAGTCTACGAGCTTTCGTCGCAAGCCTTCGGGGAGCCACCTGATGTCGATGGCTACGACCAGATATTCATCCTGATCCTGGACATCGCCGATCCGATCTTCGTCGGCTACTTTGACCCGGCAGTCGCAGCCCATCCGGTACCCGAATTGCGTCGTGATGTCATCTACCTGGACGAGAGGGCAGTCCGCCGAGATGCCTATCTGGCGCGAGGGACGTTGTCGCATGAGTTCCAGCATCTCATTCATTGGGGACATGACACTGATGAAGAAAGCTGGATCAATGAAGGCCTGTCTGGGTACGCGGAGGAATTGGCTGGATTTCCGGAGGCGGATCCTGCCGCCGTGCCGGCTTTCCTCAACCAACCCGACGTCGATTTCACCAACTGGCCGGCAAGGGCGTCCCCAGCCTACTACGGCTCTACCTACCTGCTCATGTCCTTTCTGGCCGAGCGCTTCGGCCAGCCTCTCATCCGCAACCTGGTGGCACAGCAGCGGAACGGACGTTTCGGCGTCGACGACGCCTTCGAAGCGGTGGGTTTAACTGAGGATTTCGACTCTGCGTGGGAGCAATGGGTGGTGGCCAATTACGTCCAGGCCGGTGACGGGGATGGCAGCTACGACGCCCTCGGCCGGCGCAGCGCGGTTTCCTTCCCGGTGGAGGAGTTGCCGCTGGTCGAGGCAACCGGCCACGTAGAGGGGCAGTGGGGGACGACGACGGTGTTTTTTCGCACTCCAGGAGACCTGGCGATCGAATTCGATGGCGGTGACGCCGGCCGTTTCAGCGTCTGGGCACACATCATGCGGACTCAGGCTACCGAGCTGATGTCCCTACCCCTGGACAACGACGGGCGTGGCCAGCTGACGGTAAGTGACATCGACAGCCTGGCTCTCATCGTCGGCAAGACTTCGTTTCAGGGAGGTGATTACACGATTTCTGCCAACCGTCCGATGATCACGGCGGTCTCCCAAGGGGCGGCTGCACTTCCTGTCGTCAGCACCCGGTTGGCACCGCCTTACCCGAATCCGTTCAACGGAGCCGTTACCATCGGATTCGCCATCGATGCCCCGTCTGTCGAAGCCCAACTTGCTGTCTATTCGATCAACGGCCAGCGCGTGCGTTTGTGGGATCTTGGTCAGCGGTCCGCGGGGGAATACCAAATTGTCTGGGATGGTCGGGACGACAATGGCCATGCCGTCGCCAGTGGTTCCTACTCGGTCGAACTCAAAGCAGATTCCCATGTCGAGAATCGGCGCTTGACCCACCTGAAGTGATCTTCGTGAGCTGGATCCGCACCGTACCGTCGTCGCAGGCGCGCGCGAAGTCGGCGATAGGCAAGCCCTGCACTGGATGTAGGAGCCTCGGGTTGATTTCGCACAGTGGCAAGAGCACGAACCCTCGTTCCATCATGTGCGGGTGCGGAACCACGAGTCCAGGTTCCGAGATGATGAGATCACCGTAAAGCAACAGGTCCAGGTCGATGGTGCGTGGTCCCCATTTCTTCTCGCGGGTACGGCCAAGGCGCTTCTCCACGCACAGCATCGTTTCCAGCAATTCGGAGGGTGCCAAGTCGGTCTGGACCGAGATGACGGCATTGAGGTAGTCCGGCTGCTCTTCGAACCCGATTCCGGGTGATTCATACACAGATGAACGATCCGCGACAACGATGCCTTCTTGCTGTCTCAGATCGTCGACAGCCCGGCGCATCAAATCCAGACGGTCACCCAGGTTCGAGCCGATACCGATATAGGCGGTATCACCCATAGGTTCGTCGAATTTCCACTTCCAGGCCGTCGAAGTGGGCTTGGACGGGGGGATGGGGTTTGCGGACCCGAACTACGACTTCCACTGGTTGGCAGGCTCCGCCAACGCGGTCGGCGATGCGCTCGGCGAGCGCCTCCACCAGTTTGCAGCGCTCCTGGGTCATCGCTTCCTCCACCAGCTTGTAGATCGCCACGTAATCGACGGTTTGTCCTGGATCGTCCGTCTTCCCGGCAGCCGATAGATCGCGGATGAGCTCCACATCGACCTCGAAAGGCTGGCCCAGGGTCTCCTCCTCGGGAAACAGGCCGTGGTAGCCATAAAAACGCATGTTTCGGAGGCGCAGGACGTCGTCAGGCATCTGTTTTCAGCAATTTCTCAGTGTGGGATGGAGTTGCCGTAATTCCGGTCGGTACCTTGAACATAAGACCACCTCCCGACGCTCGCGAGACACTCTGACGCCCTCATCTCGAGGTCGTGGCAGGCTGCGTCAGGAGGAGGTAACTGCTTGCCCCGCGTTGATTTACCTTGACTTTGGATTGGCGTTTACTATATTGCTCGACAGCAAGGAGGCAAGAGTACTCTCAAGGAGGTATGCCATGTCCGAAGTAGGCGGAGCTGCCCAGCAGCTCAGAGGCGCGCAGACCGCGGCCCAGAATGGACAGCAGCAGCAGCAAGTCCGTGAGGACCGCGAACAGCGCGAAGCAGAAAGGAATGAGCGTCGCAATGAAATCCGTCAAGAACGTGATGCACGGGCGGAGCGACAAACTCAATCCCGGACAGCGGCGGCCACCGCTCAGCAGGTAGAGAACGAAGAGCGACGGACGTCCGCAGCAGCCGCAAGAGCAGATCGCGAGGAGCAACGCACCCGGGTTCAGGAGACCCGGACGCAGGCGCAGGAAGAAAGCCAAGCTCCGAGCACCCAGCAGCAGGAGGGTATGGGCGAAATCGTCGATACCATGGCCGGATAACTGCTGGCCGGATAACTGCTGGCTGGATAAGAAGCGGCTGGCCGGATAGGAAGCACGTTCGGCATCGCGGGGTCGCTGCCCCCGACCCCGACAACCTGGCGATCAATCAAACAGCGTCTCGTCAATCCCCAAATGGCGAGGCGCTGTTTTCTTTTGAGATCAGGACTTGCCGCCATGGGCGATGGGGAGGCCCAGCCGAGCCATGGCTCGGTGAGCGATATCGCGCCGGTACAGCTTACCTTCGAAGGAGACCTCGTCGACCGCGTCGTAGGCGCCTTTTAGAGCGGAGGGTATGTCTTCTCCCAGCGCGGTGACGCCCAAAACCCGCCCGCCATCAGTGGCGACAGAGCCATCCTTCAAAGTCGTTCCGGAGTGGAAAGCCATCTGGTCGTCGCGACCCGTGAAATAGTCCAGTCCTTCGATAACTTTGCCAGTTTCATAGGCGTCGGGATATCCCTGAGATGCCAGCACGACACAGACCGCGGCGCCGTCACGGACGGGCGCGCTGTCGACGCGACTGAGATCGCCGTCGGCGACGGCTTCCATCAAGTCAACGAGGTCGCACGCCAGCAGGGGTAGGACCACCTGTGCTTCAGGATCTCCGAATCGGCAATTGAACTCGATCACCATCGGGCCCTCTTCGGTGATGATCAACCCGACATAGAGCACGCCGCAAAAGGGGGTCCCCAGCCGACGCATTTCGGCCAAAACCGGCATGATCACCTGATCTTCGGCAGTGCGTACGAGCTGTGCCGTCATCACCGGCGCGGGTGCGTAGGCCCCCATTCCTCCGGTGTTTGGTCCGACGTCGCCTTCCCCGATAGGCTTGTGATCCTGAGCAGTGACCAGGGTGACGAATTCGTTGCCGTCCGTTATGGCGAACAAGGAGGCTTCCTCGCCTTCGAGGAACTGTTCGATCACGACCTCGGCGCCAGCCTCGCCGAAAATCGACTGATCCATGATCCGGTCGACGGCCGAGAGCGCTTCATCGATGGTGGCCGCCACGGTCACGCCTTTGCCGGCCGCGAGGCCGGATGCCTTGATTACAATCGGGGCACCTACCGTACGAATGTGGGCGCGGGCTTCGTCGCTATCGGAGAACGATCGATGCGCGGCCGTGGGAACACCGATACGGGCCATCAGATCCTTGGAGAAGGTCTTGTCGCTCTCTATCCTGGCAGCTGCCGCGGAGGGTCCAAAGACCTTGTGGCCACCAGCCTCGAGCCGATCGACGATGCCGACGGAGAGGGGATCTTCCGGTCCAACAACTGTCAGATCGATGGCTTGCTCGTCGACGAAATCCAACAGGTGGTCGATTTCCTGCAACAAACCTTCGCGGTCCGAGGCGGGTTTATCCAGGCGCAAATCGCTGAGGCAGGTCGCCAGGGGTGCTATGCCCGGGCTGCCCGGAGCAGCAAAGATGGCTTCGACCCTCGGTGACTGGGCGATCTTCCAGATCAACGCGTGCTCCCGACCACCCTTGCCAACGACTAGAACCTTCATCGCCGTTCACCCTCCTTCCTATTGTTCATACCCGAACTCTTTCAGATCCCTGTCTTTGTCGCGCCAATCGGGTCTTACCTTCACGCGCAGATCCAGAAACACCGGCCTGTCCAGGAGGGTTTCTACCTCCCGACGGGCGTCACTGCCGATGCTTCTCAGGCGACTGGCCTTGCGACCGATCACGATTCCCTTCTGGCTCTCTCGCTCAACGAACAAGGTGGCGTGAATGTAGGTCTTGTCAGGCCCGGAGCCGTCTCTGAATTCATCGATCGTTACCTCGATCGAATAAGGCAGCTCGTCGGAGAGTTGATCGAAGGCAGCCTGTCGAATGAATTCGGCGACGAAAAAACGCTCCGGTTGCTCGGCGATCATATCGTCGGGGTAAAGCTTCGGGCCGAACGGAAGTCTCTGCTCGAGTTGGTCCAGCGTTTCGTCGACGTGTTGTCCACGAAGAGCGGACATCGTCAGCACCTCGTCCAACCTCAGGCGGGTGCGCACTTCCTCGACCATCCCGCTCAGTCTCTCCAACGGGACCTTGTCGATCTTGTTGATGGCCGCGATCAGCGGCACATGAAGCCGGTCGACCAGGTCAGTGACCAGGTCGAAGCGGTCGAACGGACGGGTTCCGTCCACCAGCAGGAGAGCGACGTCGGCTTCGGTAGCCGAGCGTTCGGCTTGCCGTACCATAAAGTGGTGCAGCCGATAGCTGGGCTCCAGGAGTCCGGGCGTGTCCAGGAACACAGTTTGGGTCGATCCGCGTGTCAGCACACCGACGATCCGTGACCGGGTCGTTTGGGGTTTGGATGTGACGATGGAGAAACGCTGTCCGAGCGCTGCGTTGAAGAAGGTCGACTTACCGGCGTTGGGGCGGCCGACTATCGCCGCATAGCCGCAGCGGCCGCCGTCCCCCATCGGGGCATTCGAAGAAGAAGTAGCTGAGCTCAGAGTCCGATCGAGCCGCTGAAGAAGTAGGTGGATTTGAGATCGTCGTGCTGCAGGTACGCGGCGTCGAGTGTCAGCCGATTGTGCACTTCCAGACCCAGTCCGAACGATTGGCGCCCCTCCTCCAGGCCACCTCGCAGGGCGACCTTGCCGACCACGTATTCGATGCCAGCGTTGACTGGCTCGGCACCCGAATTGTCCTCAGCATTGCCGCCGGACCTGGAGCCCAGCGACAGTGAGGCCATGCCGGCGCCGAGGGCCCGCTGCAGGGCCAGTCCCAGTCCCAGCGACGGCTGTATGCGATCGGTGCCGAGCCCCTCATTCCACAATATTGGAGTGGACGTCAGGTCGCGGACATTGGCGGCCAGCACGAGGCCGTTGGCCAGACGGTAACGCAAGCCCAGGTCGACGCCGAAGCCGTAGGCAGAGAACTGATCGACTGTCCGGTAGATGAGCTTTCCGGTAAGACCAAGATCCAGCGCCTCAGTGAGCTTCCGACCCCCGGAAAGCAGGAAGGCAAGATCCTGGCTGGTCTCCGTTGACGCCACCAGCGGACGATTATCCGGTCCTACCGGTAGCGCCTCATTCTGCAGACGAGTGAACGGGATGTCGTCAACGCCGACGCGCAGCAGACTGAATGCTCCGGTATCGAACAGGGCGAAACGCGGCAAGGCCACCGCCACGAAGTCCTGACTCACGAGACCGGAAAAGCGGTCCGCGTGGGTAAAATGCAATTCGCCCTGCGTGACCGTCGCCAGCGCTGCCGGGTTCCAGTATCCGGCCGTGGCGTCGTCGACCATGGCGACGTAAGCGTTGCCAAGGGCACTGGCCCGGGCGCCAGCCCCCACAGCCAGGAATTCTCCTGCGTAGGCGGTTGCCGCCGTACTGCGCTGAGCCAGGAGCAGAGTCCCCCCGAACAAGCTGGCGAACAACAAAGTTGAGAACAGTCGGAGCATGAAAGATCGGTGGCTCACGATGATGGCAGTGGTGGATAACCGAAGGAAAAACAAACCTATACCCGTCACCTTGGAGGTGTCAAGCGCGCCTCAGTAGCGACAAAGGCAGCAGGGGTGCCCACGGGGAACACGGTCAGGCATTGTCCTACTCGTTATACGCGCGACCGGGGGGATCCGTTCCTCACTCAGGATCAACCCCAATTTGGCACACGGCAGGGCGTGAGACGGGAGGCAGATGAATCAGGAGATCAAGAAGAGCCGCAGATCCATGACATTGGTCCCCGTCGGTCCTGTAATCACCAGATCATCGAGGGCACTGAAGAAATGGTATGAATCGTTGTCATCCAGATAGCCGGCGGCATCCATTCCCAGGGCCGCAGCTCGTGCAACCGTGCCCCCATCGGAGATGGCTCCAGCGGCATCGGTCGGACCATCGGTGCCGTCGGTACCGCCACTCAACCCTGTGATCCCGTCCCATCCATCCAGTTCAATGGCTGCCGCAAGGGCGAATTCCTGGTTGCGTCCGCCTTTCCCCGAACCCTTCAGAGTCACGGTAGTCTCGCCACCACTGATGATGCAGGCTGGTGCTCCAGCCGGACGACCACTCTCTACAGCCTCCTGGGCGATCGCGGTGTGGACGGCCGCCACCTCACGTGTTTCACCGGCTATTCGTGATGAGAGAATGAGCGGTTCATATCCGAGTTCAGCAGCAGAACGGCGCGCTGCATCGATGGAGAGGCTGATGTTGCCGACAACGTAGTTGGCGCAGCGGGCAAAGGAGGGGTCGTCTGGCCCCGCGGTCTCTGGCTCATCACCGCGGTCTCCAGCTTTCATGTAATCGAGAACCTTCGGTGGCAGCCGTTCGAGCAACCCGAAGCGGGTGAAGATCTCTAGGCAATCACCGTAGGTCGTCTGATCCGGGTACAGCGGTCCGGAGGCAATGGTATCCAGTCGATCACCGATGACATCGGATATGACCAGCGAGATGGCCGTGGCCGGTGCCGCGAGCCTGGCCGTACGCCCACCTTTCACCAACGACAGGTGCTTGCGGATGGTGTTGATCTCGTCGATGGTGGCGCCGCAGGCGAGCAACTGCTGCGTGGTCTCCTGCTTCTCGGCGAGTGAAATACCTTCCACGGGCGCAGGCATCAGGGCCGATCCGCCGCCCGAGAACAAGCAGATGACAAGGCTGTCCTCGTCCGAATCCTTGAGCAGTTGGACCATTTCGGCAGTGCCCTCCACTCCGGCCTCATCCGGGATCGGATGGCCGCACTCGGTGGTGGAGATTCGCCGCAAGCGCGAGTCGGCGTGTCCGTACTTGGTGTTGATCGCTCCTACGGCAATGCGGTCGCCGAGAATATCTTCCACCGCAGCTGCCATCGCAGGGGTGGCTTTGCCGGCCCCGACGATACAGATGCGCGAGAACGTGCTCAGGTCGTAGGGGGAATCTGCGCCGGCGACGTGGAGCTCGTCGTCATCCAGTTGAACGGCGGCGTGCACGCAGCGCTCAGGATCGGCCGCATCGACGGCGGACTGGAAGATCGTCAGAGCATCCCGTCGTCGCCCGGTGGCGTCGATGGCATGACTCGTCGTTTTCATGGTAGAGGGAATACGAACGCGTACCGACTCGGTGTGTTCAAGTCGGCACTCACTTCCGGTGGTGGGAGGGGCTCAGAACCGGCGCATCAAGCCCACGACCTTGCCCGCGATGCGGAACTCTCCGCTGTCAGCGGTGACGTGGATGGGCCGGAAGGTCTCGTTCTCAGGTTCAAGGCGCACTCCATCCGGGTCCCGAAAGAAGCGCTTGACGGTAGCCTCATCTTCGATGATGGCGACGACGATTTCACCACGATCGGCGTTCTCCTGCTGCCGTGCGACGACGATGTCACCGTCGAGTATGCCGGCATTCTTCATGCTCTCGCCGTGGACCCGCAAGGCAAACAGGTCGCCTCCAGTGGTCAACGACTTATCCACATGCACGGCACCCTCGAAGTTCTCGGCCGCCAGGATGGGCGCGCCGGCGGCAACTCTGCCGAGAATGGGTACTTCCACGGTTTCCAGCGACAGGGTCTCGGGTTCAGCATAATCAACCAGCTCGATACCGCGAGAGAGCCGGGGCAGGCGCCGGATATGCCCCTTCCGTTCGAGAGCAGCCAGCGTGGTCCTGACCCCATTCGTAGAGCTGATCTCGAACTCGTCCATGATCTCACGAATCGTGGGCGGGGCCCCGCGACTGCGGATGATCCGGGCAATGAAGTCGTAGATGACTTGCTGTCTGTCCGTCAGTTGCTTGGGCATGGGGCGGTCTCCGTCCGGGGAGGATGCGCGTATGTACCTCAACTCCTATCCAAATATTTACTGCACATTCGTGCATTTGTCAAGGGGTTGGCGCTACGGCGGGGACGTCGGTTGGAACTGGGTTCAGCAGGCATTTGAGGCTTTCCTGCCGGTGGTTCGTCAGACCACACCGCCGTTTGCCATGTGCCACTGCAGAACCTGATTGACGATGTCATCCAGTTCCTGCAATTCGGCGGGAGATACGGGCAACCCTTCGGATGAGGGATCTTTGGGAGCCAACGAAGCGTTGGTCGCCAGGTCGTTCAGGTTCGGGGCCTCGATCCCATCGCCTCGGGAAGTCACTTCCTCGCGCTCCGCCCTCGAGGAAGTTTCTTCCTTCGGTTGGTGGGATATGTGGTAGGACTGCAACTGCAGCATATTCTTGGCGATCGTACGGATTGCGCCACTGAGTTGCTCGTGCTTTTCCGGGGGTAGGTGGATGTTACCTTCTTTCAATTGTCGCCTGAGCAGGGCGTAGATCTCGAGCATCCGTGCCGTCTGTATTCTGATCGAATCCAGCTTTGAGTTGGGAGAGGAAGCCATCGCAGGTATCGTCCTTTCACAATACTTTCGTTGTAATATCAATCTCGTTAGAGCAATCCCTGTTCCATGCCACTTTAGGCCCTATTCGCCGGCACACAGTCGTCGCAGAGGGCAAGGTTTCAGAGATGCAGCTGCAAGGGGCAAAGGCAATTCAACCCGGTGTCGAGTCATTCCTCCGGCACGTCGCGTCCATCCGACAGGGCGATTCGATCGTTGTGGCTGTATCTGGGGGACTCGACTCGATGGCCCTACTGGATGTGTTGTGTGAACTGAGAGGGAAATTCGAGTATGAGGTATCGGTAGCTCACCTCGATCATGGTCTGCGGGCGGATTCGGCCAGTGATGCCGAATTCGTTGCCGCGTCAGCACGAGCATACGAACTGGTTGTTCATACTCGTAGGGTAGACGTGAGTGAGTACGCCCAGCGGGTGGGTCTCTCTGTTGAGGCGGCGGGGCGTGAACTGCGTTACCAATTCCTGGAAGACATCCGGGTGGGAACGGGCAGTCGCTACATCGCCACTGGTCATCACGCATCAGACCAGGCAGAAACCGTGCTGATGAGGATGTTGCGCGGCAGCGGGACCCGAGGGCTGGCTGCCATGGAGCCTCTCCGAGTTGGCGGGAATCATCTGAGACCTCTGTTGGCGTTCGAACGCAGGACGGTGGCCGAGTACGCAGAATCGAGAGGCATCGATTACCGTGAGGACGCAACAAACATGGATACCCGGTTTCTGCGAAATCGAATCAGGCACGAACTGCTGCCACTGCTCGAGTCGGACTACAACCCGAGACTGACGAGCACGCTTGCCCACACAGCCACCGTGCTTCGAGACGAGGACGATGCCCTCTACCGAAAGTCGCAAACAGCTTTGGAAACAGTAGTTTGCGCGCAGGCGACCGGAAAAATCATCCTTGCTGCGCCATCCCTACTCCGTTATCATATAGCAGTCCAACGCAGGGTCTTGCGGCAGTTGCTGGCGGGGATGTCCTCGGTCGATGCCGAGGTCGGTTTCGATGTCGTTGAACGTCTTGCCGGCTTGATGCGCGCGGGGCCAGGCGGGGTCGTCCACCTCTGTGCTGATCTGCGGGCGCAGCGCACGTTACAGTGGTTGATCATCCGCGACGGATCTCCCGGTTCATTCGAGGCGTCTGTCGAGTTGCCGGGGACGACCTGGATTCCCGAGCGCGATATCGCTTTGGAGGCGCGCTTTCTGCCTGCTTCCTCGATGGATGAACTGAGGCCGCTGCTGGGCACATGGCGAGCGGTTCTGGATGCCGACCAGATCGATCATCGGAGCTTGTCGGTGCGATCGCTGCGCAATGGTGATCGAGTGCAGCCGATGGGCATGACGGGAAGCAAGAAGATCAGTGACCTGCTCGTGGATGAAAAATGGCCACGCCTCTTGAGAGATGAGGTAGTTCTCCTGACCAGCGGGGAGCAGATCGCCTGGGTCGCTGGATTGCGCATCGCACAGCCATTCCGGGTCAAGCCGACGTCAAAACAGCTGTTGTTTCTCCAGCTAGCTGGAGAGCTTCCACCACACCCTGAAGTTGATAATGAGCGAACCGAATCAGCCTGATAGATCACCTCGAGCACACGAGCCGCCTGAACCGAGTCCACCAGTGACGAATGATCAGCCTGGCGTTGGGCCACCTGACGACGTCGTGATTCCGAGGGGCGACGAAACCTCGCAAGGCGAAAAGACTCCGGATGGCGATGGTGAAACGATGCCGGTCCATACCCCGGTAACCGATTCCGCCGACGAGTCGTCCGACGGGCACAAGGAAGACGAGTCACCTCGATTTTCCTGGAGTTGGCCCTCGCGTAGCCGTGCCTTCTGGATATTCCTAATTCTGGTGATGGTCTTCGCCGCAAAGCTGTACGACAGCATGCCGACGGACTCTCGAGAGGTGCGCTATCCCCAGTATCAGGATTACCTGAATAGCGGCTCCATCGAAAGTGGCAAGGTCGTGGGGATGGAGGTTTTTCACGGGACGCTGACCGACGGCACGCAGTTCTGGGTCAATCTCGGTCCCATCGACACCGCCACCAAGCAGCAGTGGATCGACGCCGGCATCGAGTTTTCCTTCGAAGACAAGCCGTTTCCGTGGTACAACGCGTTGTTCAACTTCCTTCCCTGGTTGCTCTTCATCGGTCTTTGGATCTTCATCCTGCGCCAGATGCAGGGAGGCCCGAAGGGACTGTTCTCGTTCGGCAAAAGCCGGGCGAAGGTTCTCACCGAAGACAAGCGTAAGACCACCTTCCGAGATGTTGCCGGAGCCGATGAACCCAAAGCCGAACTCGAAGAGATCATCGAGTTCCTGAAAGACCCCAAGAAGTTTCAGCGCCTCGGCGGACGGGCGCCCAAAGGGGTACTGATGGTCGGTCATCCAGGAACCGGCAAGACTCACCTGGCGAGAGCAGTCGCTGGTGAAGCAGAGGTGCCGTTTTTCAGTATCAGCGGGTCGGATTTCGTGGAGATGTTCGTCGGCGTGGGAGCCTCCAGGGTGCGCGACTTGTTCGAGCAAGGCAAGACCAGCGCCCCTTGCATCATTTTCATCGACGAAATCGACGCGGTCGGCCGGCACAGGGGAGCGGGCATCGGCGGAGGCCACGACGAACGTGAACAGACCCTCAATCAGCTTTTGGTCGAGATGGATGGCTTCGAGTCCAACGACGGAGTCATCCTGATCGCCGCGACCAACAGGCCCGATGTCCTGGATCCGGCGCTGTTGCGCCCGGGTCGTTTTGACCGCCGCGTCGTCGTGCCACTGCCCGATGTGAGAGGTCGCGAGGGCATTCTCAAGGTACACAGCCGTCATGTGCCGCTGAGCGATGACGTGGACTTCAAACGCCTGGCCCGAGCCACTCCCGGCGTCTCGGGTGCCGACCTGGAGAACATGGTCAACGAAGCGGCGCTGCTGGCATCGCGCACCGATCGCGACGCCGTGATCATGGGTGACTTCGAAGAGGCCAAGGACAAAGTCATGCTCGGAGCAGAGCGACGAAGCATGCAGATGACGGACAAGGAGAAGAAGCTGACGGCCTATCACGAGGCCGGTCACGCGTTGATCGCCAAACTGGTGCCCGGCGCACCGCCTATCAATAAGGCGTCGATCATACCGCGAGGCCAGGCATTGGGAATGGTCTCCTGGCTCGAGGAGGAAACGCATACCAGCACCTTGACCGAATGCAAGGCCCGACTGACCACCGGCCTGGCCGGTCGCTGCAGCGAGCTGCTGGTGTTCGGGGAGCTGACCTCCGGGGCTACGTCTGACTACAAGCAAATCACAGCGCTGGCCAGGGCAATGGTCTGTGACTGGGGCATGAGCGATAACCTCGGTCCGCTCTCCCTGGGCAGCGAAGACGATGAGGTTTTCCTGGGCAAGGAGTTTACCCGGACGCGGAACTTCAGTGAGCACACCGCCCAGGTCGTCGATACCGAAATCAGGAAGTTCGTCCTCGAAGCGGAGGAGTCCGCGAGTGCGTTGCTGGAGAAGAACCGGGACAAATTGAGTGCCGTGGCCGAAGCGCTGTTAGAGCACGAGGTCCTCGATAGCGCCGACCTCGACAAGATCATGGCCGGCGAGGCCGTGGTCCGCCAGGATTCCAACGATAACGGGAATGGTGAGTTCGTGGACGCCGCAGCCCCTGCCGAAGACGACCCGGTTACTCGGAGCGGGCTGTCAGATCCCGATCAGTAGGTGGTAGGGTAGGCACATGATCTGGCAGCTGAGTGACGCCAGGGGGCTGGACCTCTCGGAGCGCGCTCATGTCATGGGAATCCTCAACGTCACACCGGATTCCTTCTATGACGGGGGACACTACCAGCTCGCCGACCAGGCGATCGAACGGGCACTGGCCATGGTTGCCGAAGGAGCCGATGTCATCGACATTGGCGGCCAGTCCTCGCGACCTCCGATGTACGGTGATCTGGTTGAAGTCAGTGTCGCCGAAGAATGCTCCCGCGTTCTGCCAGTAATCGAGGGCTTCCGGCAGCGCAGTGACACGCCAATTTCCGTGGACACGACTCGGGCACAAGTGGCGCGTCAGGCTCTCGACGCAGGCGCCGACATCGTCAACGACATCAGTGCCTTCACGGACGATCCCGGTATGCTTGACGTCGTTGCCTCCACCGGGGCTGCCGCCGTGCTCATGCATCGCCGGGGACGCTCCAACGTCATGCAGAAAAACACCAACTACGATGACCTGCTTGGGGAGGTGCAGGGGTTTCTCGCCGATCGCGTTGATGCGGCCGTTGCCGGCGGTGTTGCCAGGCAACGTCTGGCCGTGGATCCCGGCCTCGGATTCGGCAAGAACACGGCCAGCAATCTCTCGCTGATCCGCAACGTCGGGGTGTTTACGGCCCTCGGGTTGCCCGTCGTCATCGGTGCCTCTCGAAAGTCCTTTATCTGGAAGAGCCTAGGTCTCAAGGCTGACGAGGCCCTGGAGGGGAGCCTCGCCGTAGCCGTTCTGGCGGCCGCTCGAGGGGCTCAGATCCTGCGTGTGCACGATGTCGTCGAGACCGTTCGAGCTCTGCGCATGACTCGGATTGTAGAGGGTGCGCCCGTTATAGTGGCGGACAAACTCGCGCTGTCAACCGTACCGTCTCAGGGTTGAGATAGCTCAGTGCAAGACACCCTGGTCCTGTTCCATCTGTTCGGGTTCATTCCCTTTTCGGTTCTGTCGGCCGTCGACATTCTCATCGT
Organism: Candidatus Latescibacterota bacterium; assembly: GCA_965248265.1. GTDB lineage: Bacteria > Latescibacterota > UBA2968 > UBA8231 > UBA8231 > CBDFJF01. The sequence goes on along the minus strand of CBDFJF010000001.1, from coordinate 1,875,521 downwards.
CGCTTTTGTCGTCTACCGACTCTTCGGCTTGATTCGCGGGACTCGGGCAGCGCAGATGCTGGGCGGACTCTTCCTCCTGGTCACCCTGGCGCTGGCGGCACACTGGCAGGGCATGATTGGTCTGACCTACCTCCTCGAGCAGATGCGGTCCATTCTGCTCATCCTCCTGGTCATCCTCTTTCAACCGGAGCTTCGTCGCATGCTGGTCGCGCTGGGGCAGAGTCCGTTGTTGAACTGGTTTTACAAGGTGGAACCCAGCCGGGTCATAGACGAGGTGGTATCCGGTACCCGCCAACTCGCCGAACGGGGATACGGTGCCCTGATCGTCCTGGGGCGCGAGGCCGGCCTCGAAGCAATTGTCGAATCCGGGGTGCAACTCAATGCTCGAGTTTCCGCGGATCTCCTGACAACCATATTCACCCCACGATCGCCGCTGCACGATCAAGCTGTAATCATCGACGGGGAAAACCTGGTTGCCGCTCGATGCACGCTGCCGCTCGCCGAGGAGGTGGAGGACCAGAGATTGGGTACCCGCCACCGGGCTGCGATCGGACTGTCTCAGGAAACCGACGCGATCACGATCGTCGTCTCCGAAGAAAGCCAGACCATTTCTCTCACCGTGGCTGGGGAGTTGGACCGTGGTCTCAGTGCTCGCGATCTCAAGCAGCGCCTCACCGAGTTGCTGTCACCAAAGGAACGATTGACCGGAACACCGGCTACAGTCGCCGAAGAGGCCTGAGATAACCCTGGAAAACCCCCTTCCTACCAAGTCAAACCCCGGCCCTTCTCGTGTTGTCGAGAGCTTGTTGACAGCGCAACGGACGCCCCATATATTACGATAATTATTGATTTTAACGAATAATTATTCCATCCCTCTGTCCGGTATGCGATGAATTCCAAGCAAGTCCGACATGCCAAGATCAAGGAGATGCTACAGGAGGCCAATATCCGTACGCATGAGGAAATGGCTGAGGCCCTGCAGCGGCAGCAGATAGAGGTGAGTCAGTCCACCCTCTCGAAGGACCTGCGGGAACTCGGGGTGGTTCGCGTCCCCAGGCCAGATGGCGGATTCCGCTACGGACTGGGAAACGAGGTCCGAGCCACGCTTCGCGACCAGCACATTCTCGAGCGCGAGCTTTCCGATTTTCTGGTCGAGATCGACCAGGCGGAGAATATCGCTGTAATAAAGACAGTGTCCGGCCACGCCCAAAGCCTGTGTGAGGCCCTGGACCGGATCGGTTGGCAGGAGTTGATGGGGACGATCGCGGGGGAGAACACGATTTTCGCGTTGACGCGAACGGTGGAGGAGGCCGAGTCCCTGGTGAAGCGGATTCTGGCCATCACCGGAGCCAGATTCGGCGGCCGATGAGGCTGAGGGAGCGGCAGTCAGAGCATGGTAGTGAAATCCCTGGAGGAATACATTGAGAAGGCTGCTGTCCTGGTGGAGGCGTTGCCATACATTCAATCGTTTCGCAACAAGACGGTGGTCATAAAATACGGGGGTAGCGCCATGGGTGAGGGCCCCGAAGGCGACACTGTGCTCAAGGACATCGTCTTCATGGAATCGGTGGGGATGCGGCCTGTTGTCGTGCACGGAGGTGGTCCGGCGATCGATCGGCGGCTGAAGGAAAAGGGCATCGAGACCAAGCGAGTGAACGGCCTGCGCATCACCGATGAAGCAGTCATGGAGGTGGTGGAGGAGACTCTCTTCGGTGAGGTGAACGCCGGCATCGTCAAGCAGATCAACCAACTGGGGGGACGGGCGGTCGGAGTCTCGGCCAGGGACGCAGGCGTCCTCAACGTGCGCAAGCACTTCGCCGACACCCCCGATGGTCCCCTCGACATCGGTTTCGTCGGCGAGGTGGAGAGTGTCGATCCCGTACCGCTGCTGAGGTTGGTGGAAACAGACGCGATTCCTGTCGTGGCACCGATCGGCAAGGGGGAGGCCGGGGCTCCCTATAACGTCAATGCAGACACGGCGGCCGGCGAAGTGGCCGCGGCGCTGCAGGCCGAGAAGCTGGTTTTTCTGACCGATGTCACTGGAATAATGCGGGACCCCAACGATTCGGCATCGCTGCTTTCCACCGTGCACGTCGACGAGTTGCACGGCCTGATAGATGAAGGCGTCGTGAGCGGGGGCATGATCCCCAAGGTCCGTGCCTGCGCGCACGGAGTTCGGGCCGGCGTACACAAGACACACGTTGTCGACGGCCGCATCCCCCATTCGATGCTGCTCGAGTTCTTTACCGATGAGGGCGTGGGAACGCAAATAGTACAGTGAATAAGTGAATAGGAGTAGCCAATGATGCGGACAGCAGACATAGTCAAGCAGGAGAATGAATACATACTGCAGACCTACGGGCGGCCTGAGTTTGTTCTGGAACGGGGCAACGGTATGTACCTGTTCGACACCGACGGCAATCGATACCTCGATTTCGTCAGCGGCCTCGCGGTCAACGCCTTCGGTTACCGGGATCGGGCGATCCTCAAGGCCATCGAGGAGCAGGCGGCTCAGCTCATGCACTGCTCCAATCTGTTCCACACGATTCCTTCGACTGATCTGGCGAGGGTCCTGGTGGAGAATTCGTTCGCTGATCGCGCCTTTTTCTGTAACAGCGGCACCGAGGCCTGGGAAGCATCGCTCAAGTTTTGTCGTAAGTGGGGGAACACGACCTTCGGCAAGGTCAAGAAGAGCCACTTCGTGTCAATGACGAACTCCTTCCACGGGCGCACCTACGGCTCGGTATCAACCACCGGTCAGCCGAAATACCACCAGGGCTTCGAGCCCATGCTGCCCGGGATCAGCTTCGCCGATTTCAACGACCTGGCTTCAGTCGAGGCGGCCGTCACCAAGCAAACCTGTGCGATCCTGGTAGAGCCGATCCAGGCTGAAGGGGGCATTCACGTCAGTTCGCAAGAGTTTCTCGAAGGGCTGAGGGCGCTGTGTGATGAAAACGAGATGCTGCTCGTATTCGATGAGATTCAGGTCGGCCTAGGTCGCACGGGCTCCCTGTGGGCCTATGAGCAGTTTGGTGTCGAGCCGGACATTATGACCCTGGCCAAAGCACTCGGAGGCGGATTGCCCATCGGTGTCTCATTGCTGCGGCAGCGCGTCGCCGACGCCATCCAGCCAGGCGACCATGCTGCGACTTTCGGCGCCAATCCTGTCGCTGCAGCCGTTGCTTTGACCGTAATGGAGAAGCTGACGGGGGAGGGTTTTCTGGAGTCCGTGGCCGAAAAGGGTACGCATCTGCGGGAGCGGCTCGAAAAACTGCAGCAACGCTGGCCCGAGCAGATCAGCGAGATACGGGGCAGCGGCCTCATCGCCGGTGCTGTCATGAGTGAGCGGGCTCCGGCTGAGATCCTGGCAGCCTTCAGGGAGCGGGATATCCTGGTGGCTCCGTGTGCGACGGATGTCGTGAGATTTCTTCCGCCTCTCATAGTCGAGCAAGACCAGATCGACGAGGCCGTCGATGTCTTCGACGAAATCCTGAGACAGGGCTGACGCAATCAGCCCGCAACCACACTTCCCATGACAGAGTCACAGGGGACGACTACCCTCCGGGGTCGATTTTCCGCTGACACGGCGCAGTTGATGGCACGCTTCAACGCCTCCATCAGCTTCGACCGCAAGTTGCTGGAAGTCGACATCGCCGGCAGCAAGGTACACGCACGGGCGCTTGAACGTGTTGGTATCCTGACGGCGGAGGAGACCGCCCTCATCACCCAGGGACTCGAGGCCGTTCTCGAGGAGATGATGACTGCCGAATTTGAATTCGGCCATCGCTTCGAAGACATCCACATGGCCGTGGAGGAGCGATTAACCGCACGTATCGGTCCCCTTGGGGGCAAGCTGCACACGGGTCGCAGTCGCAACGACCAGGTGAACCTGGATGAACGCCTCTACTTGAGAGAAGCCATTAGGGGGACCTCTCAGAGAGTTCACAAGCTGCAGTCGACGTTGATGGCGAGTGCCGAGCAGCACATGGCAGTTGCGCTACCGGGTTACACCCATCTACAGCAAGCCCAGCCGATTCTGTTCGCCCACTACGCCCTGTCCCTGTTCTGGATGCTGGAGCGCGACCGCGGACGCTTGGCTGATGCCTGGAAGCGAGCGGACTATCTACCTCTGGGTTCGGGCGCACTGGCCGGCAGTGCCTACCCACTCGATCGCGCGTTCATGGCACAGGAACTGGGATTCGAGGCGATCACGACCAACAGCCTGGATGCCGTCAGTGACCGGGATTTCCTGCTGGAGTCATTGGCAGCGCTGTCGGTGCTGATGATGCATTTGAGCCGCTACTGTGAGGATCTGATCATTTGGTCCACGGCCGAGTTCGGCTTCATCTCGATCGATGAGGCCTACTCGACCGGATCCAGTATGATGCCACAGAAGAAGAATCCGGACTCCTTGGAACTGGTGAGGGGCAAGACCGGGCGTGTCTACGGTAATCTCACGGCGTTGCTGACGACGATGAAAGGCCTAGGGCTGACCTATTCCAAGGATCTTCAGGAGGACAAGGAGCCGGTCTTCGATTCCTTCGAAACGGTCCATGACTGCCTCGATGTGTTCACCAGGGTTTGGGCGACGATGACGGTACATGAAGACCGCATGCGGGCAGTGATCGATGACGGGACATTGGCAACCGACCTGGCCGATTACCTGGTCAAGCGTGGTCTGCCGTTTCGGGATGCCCACGGCGCGGTGGCCGCGCTGGTCAAGACCGCCGTCGACAGAGGAGAAGGTCTGCAATCGTTGACGATCGAAGACCTGCAGGACCAGAGTGAGCTGTTCGCAGCTGATGCTCTAAAGCTTCTCAATGTGGATCACAGTATCGACTTGCGGCAGATCCCCGGAGGTACGGGTTCGGAAGCAGTGACGGCGCAGCTGTTGCAGGCCCGCCAGGCCTTGGAGGACCTGCATCCGCTCGAGCGGGACGTTACTGCAGTGGGGACTTGAGGTGTCGGTGCAGCGCGACGCTCGTGTCCGTGAAGTCTCCCTGCATTTTCTCCCCGTAGAGACACGGGTTCCGCTCAAGTTCGGGCCGGAGACGCTAACGCACGTGACCTGTGCGCGGGTCAGGGTCCTCCTCGAAGCACCAGCCACAGCCGCGACGGGTGCGGGGTGGGGGGAGACGCCCTTGAGTGTTCAATGGGTCTGGCCGGCGGTCATTTCCTTTGAGGATCGTCATCAGGCGTTGAAAGCTTTTTGTGAACGATTGGCACGGTCCTGGGCCGGGTTCGATCACCGCGGCCACCCGCTCGAAATCGGACACGCCTTTCAGCGACAATGCCTGCCGGGGTTGCTGGAGCAATTCAACCGTGAGCGTTCTCACCCCATGCCCTGGCTCGCGGCTCTGGTCTGTTGCTCCGCCTTCGACCTTGCCGTCCATGATGCCTACGGCATTCTGCACGATTGCCCGGTCTACGATACGTATAACTCCGGCTACATGAATCGGGATCTGAGCAGCTACTTGCAGCCGGCCGACGGGTCCCGCGATGTGTCTTTCGATGGTCGTTACCCCACCGACTACTTCGAGCTGCCCCGCGCACAGACACTGCCGGCCTGGCACCTGGTAGGGGGACTTGATCCGCTCTCGGCAGAGGAACTCACCGGGGAAGAACCATCGGATGGTCATCCCGTGTTGCTCGCCGACTGGATCGAGCGGGACGGACTCACCTGTCTCAAGATCAAACTGCGCGGCGATGATGCGGCCTGGGACCACCGGCGCCTGCAGCGGGTCGGTGCAATCGCGATCGAACACGGGGTGAGCTGGCTGACGGCCGATTTCAACTGCACCGTCAACGAGCCAGGATACGTCAACGACATTCTGGATCAGTTAATACAGAATGAGCCCCGATTATACGGAATGATCCTCTATGTCGAGCAGCCCTTTCCCTACGACCTCGAGCAGCACTGCATTGACGTCCACAGTGTCGCGGCGCGCAAACCGCTTTACATGGATGAGAGTGCTCATGACTGGGAGCTGATCCGCCTTGGGCGTAGCCTCGGTTGGACGGGGGTCGCTCTGAAGACCTGCAAGACGCAGACGGGAGCTCTGCTGAGTCTGTGTTGGGCCAAGGCACACGGCATGGGACTGATGGTGCAAGACCTGACGAATCCCATGCTGGCACAAATACCTCATGTTCAGTTGGCGGCTCACGCCGGCACCATCATGGGGGTAGAGACCAACAGCATGCAGTTTTATCCGGAAGCTTCAGCCGCCGAAGCTGCGGTCCATCCGGGGGTGTATCGACGGCGAGGTGGTCGGGTGGACCTGACTTCGGTTCAGGGGCCAGGTTTCGGCTATGCGTTGCCGAATATTCAACGCGAACTGCCGGCAGCCGTCGTCTCGGAGGTGAGCTAGGTGCCCTGTCACGAAAGTATTCTTGTATTCGGCCGCCGATTCATCCCGACCTGCTGCGTTGCGCTCAATCGGCATATCCCATCGATATGCCTCACTCGCGCGCCTTGCAGGCCGGGCGACTCGGCGCCCTCATTCCACAAGCCTACTTCCGTGACAGGGCACTAGGCAATGGCCGCGGATCCAGCACGAATCGCCATCAAGGACATCCGTTTTTTCATACGCAACGTGCGCACGCGCATGCCCTTCAAGTACGGCGTGGCGACCCTCACATCGGTGCCGATCCTGCATCTGCGTTTGGAGGGCGAGCTCTCCGGTGGTCAATTGGCAACGGGTTGGGCAGCCGATATCCTGCCGCCAAAGTGGTTCGACAAGGATCCACAAAAGGAGTACGAGGACAACGTCGATGATCTGATCGCTGTCGCTCGTGCCGCTGCTCAGGCCTACACCTCAGCGGCCAGGACCCCCCAGTCGGTGTTCGACACCTGGTACGCCGGGTACCACCAGACCTTGGCCTTCGGCGACGACAACGGCCTCAATCACCTGACGGCGAGTCACGGTAGTAGCTTGTTGGAGCGCGCTCTCATCGATGCTGTCGGCTCGGCTCGAAGTCAAACCTACACCCAGATGCTGTCGACGAACGCGCTGGGTATCGATTTCGGCCGTATTCACGATGAACTACAGGGAGTGGAGCCCGGGCACGTACTCCCCAAACAGCCCCTCGATCGCATCGTAGTCAGACATTGCGTCGGACTCGCCGACCCAATTCATCGAGGGGACATCCCCGCCTCCGAAATTCTCGAGGATGGTCTTCCGCAGGCTCTGGAGGAGTACATCGAGGAACAGGGGCTGACTTATTTCAAAGTCAAAGTCAACGGTGATCTCGACGCGGATCTCGAACGCTTGCGCGAGGTCGCAACCCTGCTGGAGGCACGGTGTCGAGATGATTATTCGGTAACACTGGACGGCAACGAGCAGTACGTTGAAATGGAGAGTTTTCAGGAACTGTTGGCCAAGCTCGAGGATGCCGAAAGCGAAGCGCTGGCGAGCTTCTACGAACGCATCATCTATCTTGAGCAACCGCTGGAGCGGAGTGTTGCTCTCAACGACACTCTTGAACCGGGGATCCGGGCGATATCCGAACGCAAGGCCATGCTCATCGACGAGTCCGACGGTGATCTGGACTCATTCAAACGGGCTGTGTCCCTGGGGTATTCGGGCGTGTCGTCGAAAAACTGCAAGGGGTTAATCAAGGCATTGACCAATCAAGCACTGGCCAGGTACCACTCGGAGCAACCGGGTATCCGCCGTCCCTATTTTCTATCAGGTGAAGATCTGGTGAACCTGCCTGTCGTCCCATTGCATCAAGACCTGACGCATGCCGCGGCGCTGGGAATCTCACATGTCGAACGCAACGGACATCACTACGTGCGCGGCCTCGATCACCTTTCGGCCCCGGAGCGCAGCGCCTGCGTCCACAGCCACGCCGCCCTCTACAGCGAGCGCGAAGGAGCACTGGTTGCGCTGAACGTGCAGGGTGGGCAGATCGATGTAAGTTCGTTGCAGGTACCCGGACTGGGCAACGGCCCCGATGTCGATGCCGATTCGATGATGCCCCTGGAGGAGTGGAGCTTCGCCTCATTGTAACGGTAAGGCGGTGAGGATCAGGCGGCTCCGTCCCGCAACAACTCGATCAACTGCTGCTCTGTGACCACGGCAATTCCCAATTCCTGCGCTTTGGTCAGCTTGGATCCGGCTTTGTCCCCGGCGATGAGGATGTCCGTTTTGGCGCTGACGCTGGACGTGATCTTGCCTCCCAGTTGACGGATATGGGCGGCGACTTCATCCCGGCTGTAGCCCTCCAGGGAGCCTGTGAGCACGACCGTCTTCCCACTGAACGCCGACGCGGTGGCCTCCTCTGGGCCAGTAATGACGGCTGCTTCGAACTGCAGGCCCGCCCCAGCGAGCTTGTCGAGCAGCGCCGCGGATTGTGGGTTGGCAAAAAACTCAACGATTGAGAGAGCGATTGTCGGGCCTACTTCCTCGACTGATTCCAGCTCCTCTTGAGTAGCAGCCTCGAGTTTGGAGAGCGACGGGAATGCAGTCGCCAGGGTCTGTGCCACCGTGGTACCCACGTGCGGAATCCCCAGCGCGAAGAGAGCTCGATCGAAGGGTCGCTCCCGGCTCCGTTCGATGCCGCGCACGAGATTGCGCGCCGATTTCTCCGCCATTCTCTCCAGTTGCGAAAGCGCTTCGATATCCAGGGCGTAGAGGTCCCCGACATCCCGCACCAGACCGCGGTCAACCAATTGTTCGACCACGGCAGACCCCAGCCCCTCGATGTCCATGGCGTTGCGTCCAGCGAAATGCTCCAGGCGTTTGCACAGCTGTCCGGGACAGGCTGGATTGATACAACGGATGACCGCCTCGTCTTCGTGACGGACGAGTGCCGTCGCGCAAGAAGGACAGCTGTCGGGGAACTGGTACGACTGCGAAGCGGTTGAGCGCTCGTCCACCAGGACGGAGACGACCTTGGGAATGACGTCTCCTCCCTTTTCCAGCAACACGGTATCTCCTTCGCGGATGTCCTTGCGGGTGATCTCGTCGACGTTGTGCAGGGTGGCGCGCTGCACGGTAGTGCCAGCCAAGTACACGGGGTCAAGGACGGCCACCGGCGACACGGCTCCGGTGCGACCCACATGCCAGCGGATCTCCCGCAAGACAGTCCGGGCTTGCTGAGCCTGAAACTTGAAGGCCATGGCTGAGCGTGGTGACTTGGCGGTATTGCCGAGGCGTTGCTGCTGATCGAGATCATCGACCTTGATGACGATGCCATCGATCTCGTAGCCAAGGTCGTCGCGGCGCTCGGCGTATTCATCGTAGAACCGGAAAACGCCGTCGAGGTCACTCGAGCGCAGGCGGGCCGGGTTCACGGCCAGGCCGAGGGTCTGCAGACATTCGAGACGCTCGAAGTGCGTCCTCGGAGCGTCCGGTCCCTCCAAATCGAGCCAATAGGCGAAGAAACGCAAACCGCGGGCGGCCACAGCGCGTGAACTCTGCAGTTTCAACGAACCCCCTGTCGAGTTTCGCGGGTTGGCGAACAGCGGCCGGTCAGCCTGTTCCTGCTGCCGGTTGAGGGCGGCGAAGTCGTCTGCCGTCATGTACACCTCGCCACGCACTTCGCAGGTGACGTGAGGCTGTCGCAGACGCAGCGGAATGGCGCGGATGGTGCGTGCATTGGCCGTGATCTCGTCTCCCTGAACTCCGTTTCCACGCGTCACCGCACGCTGCAACACGCTGTCCTCATAGGTCAGGCTCAAAGCGACACCGTCGACTTTGAGTTCGGTGACGTAGGCCACTTCTTCGTCAGCCAGTCCGGCGTGCACTCGCTGATCGAAGGCTACGACATCGTCTCGTGAGTAGGAGTTGTCGAGGCTCAGCATCGGGGTGGCATGGCGGATGGTCGCAAACTGCGAGGTCGGGTCACCGCCGATGCGCTGGCTCGGCGAATCCGCTTGTCGCAGGGATGGATTCGCCTCTTCGAGCTCCAGGAGCTCAGCCATGAGGTTGTCGTACTCGTGATCGGATATGGTGGGCTCGGCCAGCACGTGGTAGCGATAGTCGTGGTCGACGATCTCGCTGACGAGCTGGGCAATGCGTGCTGCTGCGCTCGCGTCAGTGGACATGGATCGATAATAGCGGGGTGGATTTCCAGGGTCAATTGCCGCTTGGATGTGCGCCCCCTATATTGACAGGCTCCCAGGCCCTCAGAGCTGTTTCGACTATCAGATAACGACTATCAGATAACCCAAAGATAGCCTATCAGAGTTGGTACTCACTGTGCTCAAATCGAATACAGCTACCAAATCAGCTGCGAAACCGAATTTCGGTGACTTTGTCGAGCTGGCGAAGCCACGTATTACCGCGCTTGTACTGGTAACCACGGCACTCGGTTTCTTTCTCGGGGGGCGAGGGATTCACTCCCTTAGTCTGTTGCTTTGGACCTTGTTGGGTACCGCTTTGGTAGCGGGTGGCTCGGCTGTCCTCAACCACTACTTCGAGCGCGGCGTCGATGCTCATATGCTGCGGACGAGGGATCGGCCGTTACCATCGGGGCGAATGAAACCGACAGTGGCTATGACCTATGGGTTGCTGCTGCTGGTGGCCGGCCTGGGATTGCTTCTCCAGCAGGTGAACATGCTTACGGCCTTCCTGGCACTGTCGACGGCCTTCCTCTACGTCGTCGTCTACACCCCGCTGAAACGGCTGACCTGGTGGAATACTTCGGTGGGTTCGATCCCAGGTGCGTTGCCTCCTGTTGGTGGTTGGACGGCTGCGTCAGGAGAGCTGGAGTTGGGTGCCTGGGCCCTGTTCGCTATCCTGTTCGCCTGGCAACATCCGCATTTCTACGCCATCGCCTGGATTTTCAAGGACGACTACCGCCGGGGCGGTTTCAAGATGCTACCCGTCGTCGAGCCCGATGGCAAACGCACCTGCCGGCACGTGGTGCTTTTTTCCGTGTTGTTGATCGCCGCGTCGACGATGCCGACTCTACTCGGGCTGTCAGGGAGTCTCTACCTTATCGGGGCGCTGCTGATGGGAACAGCCCTGCTCGCCGTCGGCATCGCCCTTTCGGTCACGCGCTCTTCACTGGCTGCCAGGCGGCTGCTCAAGGCCTCTGTCGTCTACCTGCCAGTTCTACTGGTCCTGACCGTACTGGATTCTGGATTCTGAGAGGGTGGTACCACCGCCAAGGCGGTGTCTCTCACGAGTCCGAGCTCTCTTACTGAACGCGAAAGCTCTCTTACTGAGTGCGAAAGCTCTCTTACGAGAACGAAGCTCACTACGTGAGCTTTGCCAGTAGCGTCCTCGCCCTCTCATAGTCCTCCATCGTATTCAGATTGGTCGTCAGCAAGCCACCGGGGTCAAGGTCCGCGTAGTCGGTGTGCGCGAGGGGCTGATGGTTTACCGAGCGGACGAAGTCTATGAGGCTCAGTCGCGATTCCTCGAGGCATTTGCCGAGACCCTGAAGACAGCTGCCCGTGTACACGGCGCACAGCGGATGCAAGCCGTGCTCATCCTGCGGCAGCGCCACGTCGGCTGTTCCCTGCATCGAAAGGATGTAGGACAGAAACGGGGTGGTCAGAAAGGGAAGGTCACAGGCCAGCAGCAGCAGCCGGTCGGCACTGCTGCTCGAGAGGGCGGTATGCAATCCACCTAGCGGCCCCCGGTTCGGTCGCAGATCGGGGATGATCGGTACATCGAAGGAGTGTAACCATTGCGTGCGCTCATCCGTTTCCTCGGATGACGAAGCACAGATCAGGCACAACGGTAACCCCATCGGAGTCGCTGCCTCGATGACTCGCTCCAGCACCGTGCCTGTTCCAAGACGAAGGCGCGCCTTGTCTACACCCATGCGGCGACTCCGCCCCCCGACCAGAATGGCCACCGACGTAGACGGTTGCGGCTGTGTCGTCACGGGGAGGACGTGGAGTCCACCGCCTGCTGGTTGATGACGGCAGCCGCGTAGCCCGCTCCATAGCCATTGTCGATGTTGACGACGAGGACGCCGGATGCACACGAATTCAGCATGCTCAGCAGCGCGGCGACCCCACCGAAACTGGCCCCATACCCGATGCTGGTCGGGACTGCGATAACGGGCACATCGACGAGTCCGCCGACGACGCTGGCGAGGGCTCCCTCCATGCCGGCCACCACGACGATGACGTTGGCCTGCCGCAGCTGCTCCGCGTGGGCGAAGAGACGATGGATTCCGGCCACACCGACGTCGAAGATGGCTTCCGCGTTCGCACCCATTGTACGCGCCGTGACCACGGCTTCCTGTGCGACCGGGATGTCAGAGGTGCCCGCCGAAACCACCAGAAGCCGCCCGACGGGGTCGGTGGGCTCAGCATCAGGAGGACGGATGACGACCGTGCGAGCGGTCGAATCGAAGTCCGCATGAGACCATCGCTGCCGGCAGGCGGCGGCCGCCTCATCCGAAATCCTGGTTCCCAGCACAATGGAGCCGCGCTCCACCAGGTGCTCGGCGATGGCGACGATTTGCTCTGTCGTCTTGCCGGCGCACAGGATGGTCTCAGGATGGCCCTTGCGAAGGGTGCGATGGTGGTCGACGTGGGCGAACCCAAGATCCTCGAACGGCAGCAACTTCAGCTGCTCGAGTGCATCATCGGGCGTAAGCCTGCCATCGGCCACCTGCGCCAGTAGTTCTCTGATCAGCTCTTTATCCACGACAAAGGAAAGTATGTCCACCGCGGGGGAAAAAACAGCCCCTCAGGGAGGGCGCGACGATCCAAACCCAGCAATTTCACGGAGGGAACCGGCCCGATTCGAGTCGCAGCCTCTCTGGCACACCGGTTGCTCAAAACAGGAAAACAGGAGCTGCTGATGCCCGTTACAGGGAAGAGCCGGCATGCCGCCTATTTGCGTCCCTCACGAATAACACCACAGGCAGGTATCGTATGAGCGCCGAATTGATCTTGTTGAGCGCAGTTTTGGTGGGAGTGCCCATATCCCTAAAGTACGTTCTCGCTTTCGAGATGAGGAATCTAGTCTCTTTGATGAAGGCACGGGAACGGGAGCTGGCTGGTCTTACCGCCAAGCTGAACGCTACTCGACCGCGAATACGACGTGGTGATAGGGGCCGCTGAACAGGTCCGTGATCGTCAGAAGTGGGCGGCGACACGCCGGGACCGCAAGGCCGACGAGCTGGTTCAAGTACAGCGCCACGGCAGCGTTTTCGCCGGGCCCGAGTTCGTCCCGACACCGGCCGTTTCACTGACCGATATCGCCGACGATGTCGTCGACCATGTCGCCCCCGACTTTGTTCCTGAGCTTGCCGGCATCGACGACCTCCAGGTCGCGGCAACAACGGAAGCCTGAGCCTGACTCGAAGTACCTGACATCGCTCTCGTCCTGAATCTGGCTCACGGCGGGCAAGACCTCGAATTCCTGGCAGGTAGCATCCTTTGCGGTCGCACTGCTCGACGATCGCATTCCGACCTGAAGGGTGGAGTCTCCTCGTTCCTCGAGCCACTCTCGCGCATTTCCGGTCAAATCGTAGACTCCCGTCAAGCTACTGCAGTTGGGGAAGCTCCCGGATTCCGCCAATACTCCGGCGCTGTCTTGCCCCGTACTCGCCGCCACCGGATTGACGGCGGATCCGGTGGTATTGCAGAACCGGCGACCGAAACGAGCCGGCAGTGCGCCGGGGTCGTCGACGGATGAAAACTCCCCGCTCTCCTGTCCCGCGCACGCCAACGCCCATTCCTCATTCGTGCACAGTCGAGCTCCCAAATCGGAGCAGATCTGCTCCGCCTCAAAAAAGGAATCGACGAGCATCGGTACCTGACCTCGTTGATTCGGGTACTCGAACACGTCGATCTCGAAGGCTCGCGCGGGCATGTCATCGCTCTCCGGCAGTTCCAACCGAACAGTGCCGCCGTCCGGAACGTCGGCTGGAGACGGCACGTCGAGGATGATGATGTTGACGACCGAGTCCGCCCTGTCGTGGACGGTGACCCTGATGACATGCACTCCCGGGAACAGCGGGATGAAGTCCACTTCAGGTCCAACAGAATCGATCAGGGCCGTCAACGTCGTGTCTTCCGCAGACCATTCGAAGGCCAACAGATCCCCGTCCTGGTCGGACGCCGAAGCGCTGACGGTCATCATCGGACTGCGAAACGATGGAGCCTCATCGAATGCAATCGACGACAGAGTGGGCGGGTTCTGAACCACTTCGATACGGAAGCTGTCCGTGCTCGCAAGCGCCGTCGTTTCGCAATTATGGCGATCCTGCGGTTCGGCGATCAAGTCGCACTGACGATCGAATACGGTGACCCTCACCGTAAAGATCTGGGAAGTACCCTCTATATGCCCCGGGGCGATCCATTCCGCGCGGGAGCCTGAGGGCTCCAGCGTGCCGCCGGTCGCCTCCCATACGTAGTCCAGCACGTCGTCGTCTTCGTCTGAGGCCAGCACATTCAGGGTAACGGAGCCGTCCCGCTTTACCCGCAGGGTATCGGCTTGAGTCGAGGAGAGGATGGGGGCTTCGTTGGGCAGGTCCTGATGAAAGAGACTGCACGCCCCGAGGGTCATGAGGAGAGTCAAGACTACAATACCCGACATCACCCGTGCAGCTGGCGATTCAACGCGCGCCAAGAGGACTCGGTTGGTTGGAGGCACCGGCAGGTTTGTGCTTATCCAGGTAAGAGAAGATCTAGGATGCGCTCCAGGTCGTCGTCACCGTAGAACTCGATTTCGACGCGGCCCTTGTTGCTGGCCTTCCGGTTGATTTCCACCGCCGTCCCGAAACGATGCCGCAGTTTCTCTTCCCATCCGGCGATCACGCGCTCGTCCCCGGATTGGCCCGCGTGCTTGTCCTTGCTCTTGCGGGGGTCGCGCTTTTTGCCATGCGAGCGCACCGCCTTCTCCAACTCGCGTACTGAGAGACCCTCTGCCGCCGCTTTACGACCCAGGGCGAGGCTGGCCTGCTCATCCAGGGCGCTCAGCGCACGAGCATGCCCCATCTGGATGGCGCCGTCGCGCAGGGACAGCTGGATCTCTTCCGGCAGGTTCAGCAATCGCAGCATGTTGGCGACCGTGGAACGTTCGCGCCCGACCCTCTGGGCGATTTCCTCCTGCGTCAGCATGCAGGTGTCGCGTAGCGCCCGGTACCCTTCGGCTTCCTCGATGGGATTCAGGTCTTCCCGCTGGATGTTTTCGATCAACGAGAGCTCGATGAGCTCCTCTTCGGACTCGATCTCGTGAACGATCGCCGGTATCGTCTCGAAGCCGGCCTTTTTGGAAGCCCGCCAGCGGCGCTCTCCAGCTATGATGTGGTAGGATTGCCCGACGCGATTGACGCTGATCGGCTGGATCACACCCTTCTCACGGATCGAGGAGGTGAGTTGCTCGAGGGCGTCCTCGTCGAAGTCCATCCGTGGCTGGTGCGGATTCGGGTCGATTTCCGCGACCGGCAGGTTGACGACCTGACGGCCGTCCGCGTCGCTGGCCTCCTCGCCGTACTCCGCGATCAGGGCGTGAATGCCCTTGCCGAGAACTTGCTTCTTAGCCATGTCTGATGATCTCTCCAGCCAGGCTCATGTAGTTCTGTGCTCCTGGAGACACGATGTCATAGAGGACGATGGGTTGGCCGTGACCAGGCGCTTCAGCCAACCGGATATTGCGCGTGATGGCTGTCTTGTACACCTTGGCGCCGAAGTAGGACTTGACCTCCTCGGCGACCTGCCGTGACAGGTTGAGACGCGAGTCGAACATGGTGAGCAGGACGCCGGCGATTTGTAGCTTCTTGTTGAGGTGCCGCTGGATCAGCCGGATCGTATTCAGAAGCTTTCCGAGGCCCTCCAGTGCATAGTACTCACACTGGATCGGTATCAGCACGGAATCGGCGGCCGTCAGCGAATTGAGCGTCAACAGTCCCAGCGATGGCGGGCAGTCCAGGATGACGAAATCGTAGTCGGCGGTGATCGGAGCGAGAATGGACTCAAGCTTCTGCTCGCGCGCTATCATGTTCACCATCTCGACCTCGGCGCCGGTGAGATCGATGTGTGATGGCATCAGAGACAGGTGAGGAATCTGGGTTTCGTGTACGACTTCCTGCGCCGTCTTGTCACCCAGGAGTGCATGATAGATGTTCAGCGACTCGACCTCACGTGCGTCCACGCCACAGCCGCTTGTGGCGTTGGCCTGGGGGTCCATGTCGACGAGGAGGGTGCGCTTTTCGGCGACAGCAAGGCACGCAGCCAGGTTCACGGCGGTCGTCGTCTTGCCCACCCCACCCTTCTGATTGGCGACCGCGATAATCCGATGCGCCGTCTTCGTGGCGGAGGTCGACTCGAAGCGGCTCTGCTCTGGCGCCTGGGTCATGGTCGTGGTCACGCGAGGGCTGCCTGTGCGGCAGCCAGGCGTGCGATCGGCACGCGAAAGGGGGAGCAGGATACATAGTCGAGACCGACGCGGTGACAGAAACCGACGGAGTCGGGATCGCCGCCGTGCTCGCCGCAGATGCCCACCTTCAAGTCTGGTTTCGTCTTGCGTCCACGTTCGGTGCCAAGGCGGACCAGCTCACCGGTGCCCTCCTGATCCAGGGTCTGAAACGGATCGGCTTCCAGAATACCCTTTTCCACATACTCGGGCAGGAACTTACCCGCATCGTCACGGCTGTAACCGAAGGTCAGCTGCGTCAAGTCGTTGGTGCCAAAACTGAAGAAATCGGCGTGTTCGGCGATGCGATCGGCAACGATCGTTGCCCGTGGAATTTCGATCATGGTGCCCACGAGGTAGTCGACGCGTGATTTCTTCTTCTTCAAAACCGCAGTGGCAACGCGTTCGACCATTTCTCGCAGGTCGGCGAGTTCGCGCACGGTACCGACCAGGGGGATCATGATTTCCGGCAGCGCCTTCACCCTGCGTCTCTTGACGTTGACGGCCGCTTCGATGATGGCCTCCACCTGCATTTCGTAGATCTCGGGATAGGTGACGCCGAGCCGGCAGCCACGGTGTCCCAACATCGGATTGAATTCTTCCAATCCGGCCATGGTCTGTTTGATCTGGCGGGCGCTGACTCCCATCTCCGCGGCCATCTCCCGCTGTTGCGCCGGTTCATGTGGTAGGAACTCGTGCAGCGGCGGGTCCAGCAAACGAATCGTTACGGGTAGTCCCTTCATGGCGCGGAAGATGCCTTCGAAGTCACGCCGCTGTATTGGCTTGAGTTTGGCGAGCGCTCGCCGTCGCCCGCTCTCGTCCGCTGCGAGTATCATTTCGCGAACCGCTTTGATGCGATCGCCTTCAAAGAACATGTGTTCGGTGCGGCACAAACCGATGCCCTCGGCGCCGAAACGCCTGGCCACCTCCGAATCGTGGGGCGTGTCGGCATTGGTGCGGACCTTGAGTTTGCGGGTGCGATCAGCCCAGCGCATCAACTGTGCGAACTCCGGTGTGAAGGCCGCTTCGACGGTCGCCACCTGACCCAGCATGACATCCCCGCTGGAGCCGTCGATGGAAATCCAGTCACCCTTTTTGATCGTCTTCCCGCCGGCACGAAACAGATTCTTGGCATAGTCGATGGCCAGTGCGCCACAACCGGCAACACAGCATTTTCCCATGCCGCGGGCGACGACGGCGGCGTGGCTGGTCATGCCACCCCGGGCGGTCAATATCCCCTGGGCGGCGTGCATGCCGCCGATGTCTTCCGGCGATGTCTCTATTCTCACCAGAATGGCCTTCTCGCCTTTGGCCGCCATCTCTTCCGCTTCATCCGCCTGGAAGACCGCCCGGCCCGATGCGGCACCAGGAGACGCGGGTAATCCGCTGCCGATTAAGGTTCTCTTTGCCTTCGGGTCGAAGGAAGGGTGCAGCAGCTGGTCGAGATCCGCCGGCTTCACTCGATTGATCGCCTCCTTCTGGCTGATCACGCCCTCCCGGGCCAAATCGACGGCAATCTTGATGGCAGCGGCAGCCGTGCGTTTGCCAGATCTCGTCTGCAGCATCCACAGACGGCCCTTCTGGATGGTGAATTCGAGGTCCTGCATTTCCCGGTAGTGTCGCTCCAACCGCTTGCAGACCTGCAGAAATTCCTTGTAGGCCTTCGGCAGTTGTCCTTTGAGCTTGGTCACTGGCTCCGGGGTCCGTATGCCAGCGACGACATCCTCTCCCTGGGCGTTGATCAGGTATTCTCCGTACAGCTTTTTGGCACCCGTAGAGGGGTCGCGTGTGAAGGCCACACCGGTGGCACAGTCGTTACCCATGTTGCCGTAGACCATGGACTGCACGTTTACGGCTGTTCCCCAATCGTGGGGGATACTCTCCAGTTCTCGGTAGCGGATGGCCCGCTGTCCCTGCCAGGAACCGAACACGGCGCCGATCGAGCCCCACAGC
The DNA here is from genome assembly GCA_965248265.1 of Candidatus Latescibacterota bacterium. Classification (GTDB taxonomy): domain Bacteria; phylum Latescibacterota; class UBA2968; order UBA8231; family UBA8231; genus CBDFJF01. The sequence goes on along the minus strand of CBDFJF010000001.1, from coordinate 1,857,234 downwards.
TGCTCCTCTGGATCTTCAGGAAACGGCCGGCGCAGACGGCGCTTGATCAGCGCCTTGAAGGACTTTACCAGGTCTCGCAAGTCGTCGGCAGTCAGGTCACTGTCGAGTTCGACGCCCCGCCGGTGTTTCTTTTTTTCCAACAAGGCTTCGAACGGATCGATTTCCACGCCTTCGGGACGCAGTCCCATGACGACGTCCCCGTACATCTGCACGAAACGACGGTAGACATCGTAACTGAAGCGCTCATCACCGGAGAGGGCGACGAGTCCCTCGACGATTTCATCGTTGAGTCCCAGATTGAGGACCGTCTCCATCATCCCCGGCATGGACACGCGGGCTCCGGAACGCACAGAAAGCAACAAGGGATTGGCAGCATTACCGAAGCGAGCCCCCATTTTCTTCTCCACCGCCCGCACGGCATTACGCACCTGAGTCTTGAGAGCCGCCGGGTAGGTCGATCCATGCTGGTAGTAGTAGGTGCAAACTTCAGTCGTAATCGTGAAGCCAGCCGGGACGGGCAACTTCAGGCGAGACATTTCCGCCAAGTTGGCACCTTTACCACCGAGAAGATTGCGCATGGAGGCATCTCCTTCCGTCTTCTGTGCGCCAAACAGGTACAGGTGTTTGGTTCTAGCCATATGCCTATTCATCTATATGCAGGAAGGAGGGACCGTGTTTCAGGCAGCCGGCAGCAACAATGGGCGAACGGTTCTACGATAGTGCGCCATCCGGTGGTTTGATCCGGCTGCGGTGCGAGCGAATATATCGATCGCCAAAAAGCCAGGCAAGGACGCATCCACGGTCTCTTTTCAGGGAGAAATAACGTGTTTCTGGACAGGACAACTAGGTTATATTCCCCCGAACGAATGTTGCAAGCAGTCGATGCTGCGAGCCCGAAGTGATAGCATGGTAGAAGGTACCACGCCATGATCGCAGGGTGAGCCAAGCACGGCAGTCCAGCAAAGGGAGGTTCCGCATGGTTCGTTCAATCCCCGTCGTCATGATCGCATGGATACTTCACGCCGGCTCGGCAAGTGCCGGCTCGGCAGGAGCCGAGGACGAGTTTTCCGGACGCGTCCAAGGTACCATTGCCTCAACTGATGGCCAGGCGTTACCAGGAGCCAGTGTCAGCATTTCCGGCGCCGCCTTGCCGCGGCCCACAGGTACGACGGCCGACAACGCCGGGAATTACATCGTCTCCGGTCTGCCATCCGGCAAGTTGGCAGTCACGGTCAGCCATATCGGTTTTCGCAGCTACTCATCCGAAATCGATCTTGGCGCGGGTGACTTCGCCCTTACCTTGAACGTCGTGCTGGAGCCAGCGGCTCTTTACCTGGAACGCAATGTCGTCACGGCATCGCGCACCCGCGAAAAAGCACTCGATGCACCCGCTTCCATCGCCACGGTCGAAGGCGAGACCGTCTTGGACAATCCAGCGCTGACCATCTCCGACCACGTACGTGATTTGCCGGGAGTCGACTTCTCCCAGACGGGATTGGTTCAGAGCAACGTCGTCGTGCGCGGTTTCAACAACGTATTCTCAGGGGCGCTGATGGCGATGACGGACAACCGCATCGCTCGTGTTCCATCACTGCGGCTCAACGCCTATAACTTCGTGCCGATCATCAATGAAGACGTCGAGCGCATCGAGGTCGTCCTCGGTCCCGGCTCTGCCCTCTACGGTCCCAACAGTGCCAACGGTGTCATGCACGTGATTACGACCTCGCCATTCAATTCCGCCGGAACCACGGTGCAGATGGGTTTGGGCGAGCGCAGTCTGCGAAAGACGGCTTTCCGCCATGCCGGTTCCGCGAGCCCGCACATCGCCTACAAGATTTCCGGCCAGTACTACACCGGCACGGATTGGAAATACGACGATCCCGTGGAGGTCAGTGCGCGAGCCGCCGATCCGGCGCTCAAGGCCCGCGACTACGACATTGAGCGTCAGGGGTTGGAGGCGCGTATCGATTTCAGGCCGAACGAAGACCTCACCGGCATACTGACATACGGGTACAATCTGGGTGACCACATCGAAATGACCGGTCTAGGGTCGGGTCAGGTAATCGATTGGAACTACAACTACGCCCAGGCCCGTGTCATCTACCGCGAGCTGTTCCTTCAGTACTATCGAAATTGGAACGATGCCGGCGATACCTTCGTGTTGGCCACCGGCGATCCGATCCGGGACAAATCCAGTCTGGATGTGTTTCAGGTGCAGCATGTGACCCAGCTGAACCCACGGCAGCGCTTCACCTACGGTGCTGACCTGTTGCTGACGCGGCCGGACACCAAGGGTACCATCAACGGCCAGAACGAGAACGATGATGACATCAACGAGTACGGAGTCTATCTGCAGAGCGAAACGGACCTGACGCCGGATCTGGATCTTGTTCTCGCCTTGCGCTACGACGACCACAACCGTATCGAAGACGGCGTCCTGTCGCCTCGCGCTGGTCTGGTCTATTCGCCGCAGGAAAACCAGACCGTACGCCTGACCTACAACCGGGCATTCGCCACCCCGACGACGACGGAGCTCTATTTGGATCGGCGGGCGCAGTCGGATCCCTATACGATCGCTTCCAGTTTCAGCAGCCTGGGTGTCGGCCCCATCGATATCCGCGCACAAGGCACCTACCGTGATGGATTCGATGAAGGCTTCACCTTCAAGCGCAGCGCTGACGGCAGGCCGATGTTCCGAACACCGTTTGCTCCCGTCATCGCAGCAGCGCTGCAGGGAAGGGGACTGGAGCCAGGCGACACGGGGTATTCGATGGATGATGAAGGGTACATCGCCCTGGCTGATCCACTGGCTACTGGCGTTCTGTGGAGCGTGGGGCGTGGAGCAGTAATCAACGGGGTGGTGCCCGCCCTTCAAGGGCTCGGGCCGGCGTTGGGCTTGACGGATGAACAAGTGGCCGCCATTGGCCCTGGCTTGGATGCATTCGTGCCGACGACGCTGCCCAGTCTGGGGTTAGACATGAGGAAGCTCAATCAGGAGACCCGCGGATTCGACGCCACCGATGACGTCGTCAACGTGCCGCGGACAAAGCCGACGACGACGCAGACACTGGAGGTTGGGTACAAGGGCATCATCGGCGGCAATCTGGTGGTGGCGGCCGACGTCTACCGCACGGAGAGAGAAGACTTCGTAGGACCTCTCGCGATTGAGACGCCGAACGTCTTCCTCGATGCGACGCTATTGAACGCCGCTTTGACTGAAGCGTTCGCCGAAAACATGCAGGACGCGAATTTCGCCGAGCTCGCGGCCGTGCTGGCGCAGGTGGACAATCCGCTTCTGGGTTTGGGTGGAAATGGTGATGGCGATCCAGTACCGGAGCTGGCGCAGATCTTCACGAATGGAGCCGAGATCGGGGGGGAAGCCAGGCCAGGAGCGGCCGGCATACCGTACGGGACCGTGTCTCCGCTGCAGGCCTACGACGACGACGATGTGATCGTCACCTACCGAAATTTCGGCGACGTCACGCTCTACGGCCTCGATTTGAGCGCCGGCTTCTATCCGAGTGAAGTCTGGAGCCTGACAGGCAACTACTCGTACGTTGACGACAGTTTCTTCGAGAATCTGGGTGGCATCGCCGATGTGGCTCTGAACGCTCCGCAGCACAAGCTCAAACTGGGAGGGACCTACCGAATTCCCGAGTGGAGCCTGCGGCTGAGAGGACAGGCTCGCTATGCCGGATCCTTCCGCATGAGGTCGGGGGTGTTCGAGGGGGACGTGGATTCCCACACCGTCGTCGATGCCAGCGGCGTGTACGACATTCCCTACGGCGAGGGACTATCTCTCACTGTCAGCATCGACAACCTGTTGGACAATAAGTACCGGTCCTTCGTGGGGGCTCCGGAGATCGGCAGAATGACCTACGCCCAACTGGGTCTGACGTTCTGACAACGGGACGGCGCGGCCGTCATGTGCGGCCGCGCCGTCCCGTCATTCACATCAAGTGGTGTCACCACCCCGGGCCATCACCACCTTGCCCGTGCGCACCATCTCGCGCAGGTCGAATTTACTGAATAACTGCTCCAGGGCGTCCATCTTGTCACTGGTACCGGTGGCCTCGATCGTGATCGTCTCGTCGGAAATATCAACGGTCTTACCGCGAAACACTTCGGTAATCTGCAGAATCTCCGAACGCTCATTGAATGTGCAACCCACCTTGAACATGGCCAGTTCACGCGTTACCGCCTGATCATCGGTGTGATCCTTGGCGTGGACGACGTCGACCAGCTTGTCCAGTTGAAGGATGATCTGGTGGAGGACATCCTCCGGGCCGGAGCAGGTGATCGTCATGCGCGAGGAATTGGTCAAATGGGCGGGTGAGACGACGAGGGACTCGATGTTATAGCCCCTGCGGGCGAACACCTGGCTGATGCGCATCAATACGCCGGGCTGGTCGTTCACCAATAGCCCTATGGTCGTCCGCTTCGTCGGTGTAGCCGCCGGAATGCCTTCGAGCTCCACGGCGGTGGCTGGCGGGGTGCCCGGGCTACCATTGTTGTCGGCCATCATGTACTCCCCGTCGGTTTGGCCAGCGTGCGTTTGGGTGCCTCAATGAGCATTTCGCTGACTGCGGCACCAGCCGGTATCATCGGATAAACATTGTCTTCTTTCTCGCAATGCGCATGGACGAGGCAGGGTCCCTCATTCCACTCCAGCATGCGAGTGAGGACCTTGTCGATATCAGCAGTGCGCTTCAGTTGAAACCCTTTGACGCCGTAGGATTCGGCCAGCTTCACGAAGTCGGGATTGCCATCCAAATCGACACCCGAGAGTCGATTGTCATAAAACAGATTCTGCCACTGCCGGACCATCCCCAGAAAGCGGTTGTCCATTACCAGGATCTTCACCGGCAATTTTTCGAGAACGGCCGTGGACAGTTCGCACAGGGTCATCTGAAAGCCGCCGTCTCCGGCGATGGCGATGACGGTCTTGTCCGGGCATCCGAGCTGGGCGCCGATGGCGGCGGGGAATCCGTAGCCCATGCTTCCAGCCCCCCCTGAGGAGAGCCACTGCCTGTGGTAGGCGGTCTTGTAGAACTGCGCCGCCCACATCTGGTGTTGCCCGACATCGGTGGTGACGATGGCCTTACCCTCGGTGAGATGGTAGAGCCGGTCGAAGACCGCCTGCATCTTCAAGCCACCCTTGCGGCCGTATTTGAGCGGGAACTTGGTGCGCCACTCATCGATTTGCTCCAACCAGTCGCTGGTGTCCAGGGGCTCGACGAAATTGATAAGCTCTTCCAGAACTTCCAGCGCATCACCCTGGATGAACACATCGGGCATGACCACTTTGTTGTACTCGGCAGGGTCAATGTCGACGTGGATCTTGACCGCGTCAGAGCAGAACTCAGAGAGCTTGCCGGTGATGCGATCATCCCAGCGGCCGCCAACCGACATGATGAGATCGCAACCGACCACCGTCTTGTTGGCGTAGGCGGTGCCGTGCATTCCCAGCATGCCCACGGAGAGTTCATGCTGTTCCGGGAAGGAGCCCTTCCCAAGCAGCGTGTTCGTCACCGGCATGCGGGTTTTCTCGGCGAAGGCAAGCGCCGCCTCGTGGGCGCCGGCAGCGATACATCCTCCTCCCAGGTACAGCAGCGGGCGGCGGCTTTTGCTCAATAACTGCGCGGCTTCCCTCAGTCGTTCGGGATTGGCTTTGGACACCGGATGGTAGCCGGGCAAGTAGACCTTTTCGGGGAATTCGGCGACACACTCGTCCTGGGTAACATCCTTGGGCAGGTCGACGAGAACGGGCCCCTGTCGTCCGGTTGTCGCGATATGGAAGGCCTCCATCATGACTCGCGGGACGTCGGCCGCGTTCTTGATCAGGTATGAATGCTTGACTACTGGCATGGAGACCCCGAAGACATCAGCCTCCTGGAAGGCGTCTTTACCCAACATGGGTGTGATGGTCTGTCCGGTAAGCACGATCATCGGAACGGAGTCCATTTGAGCCGTCAAAATCCCGGTGATCGTGTTGGTCGCGCCAGGCCCTGATGTGACGAGGACGACGCCGGGCTTCCCGGTGGCTCGAGCGTAGCCGTCTGCCATGTGGGTGGCACCCTGCTCGTGCCGGGTCAAGACGAGTTTCAGTTTGTCTGAGTCAACGAGGGCGTCAAAAATGGGCATCGCCGCCCCGCCGGGAAGGCCAAAGACATACTCCACGCCGTGCCGTTCCAGCGCCTTTATGACCAGATCAGCTCCTCTCATTGGTACCCACATTCTCCCTCCTCTTCTCCACTGTTCTATTCGTCATGTTCTATTCGTCAGGCGTGGAAAAGAGCTTGTTTGGTGTAAAAGTGTCACTTTAAAAGCGTAGATTTTCTTGAATATGTCAATTATATGTTATAAACGGCACAATGGCAATGAACTTTAGAATAAAATGGTCGATTTGCACAAAAAAACACCCTGTTCACTACGTATGAAGCAGTCTAATGATCCATTTTGCAACAAAAAACAGCACGAACGGAGAGGATGGGTCAGGCGATAAGGCTGGTAATGACGGACGGGAGGCTGGAACGGGTGGCTTTTCAGTCGACTGAATAGCGCTCGACGACCTCTTCGTTGACGGTGATGCCGAGTCCAAGCCCCTCAGGGACATGGACGAAGCCATCCTTCACCTCGAAGCACTCGCGAGTGAGTTCGTGACGCAGCGGTGAGTCGGACATGCAGAACTCGAACATCTCACCACCGGGAACGGCCGCCAGGGCATGCAGCGAAGCGGCGATGGTGATGCCGGATTTGAAGCTGTGATTGACGAATCGGGTATGCTGACGTGTGGCCAGACGCCCGACCTCCACCATGGTTGAGATGCCGCAACGAGCTGGATCAGGCTGCACCCAGTCTATCTCACCATCAACGATCAGGTGTTCGAAATCACCATAAAGGGATTCCGCCTCACCCGCCGCGATCGGCACCGGACTGGCTTGGGACAGCCGGGCGTATCCGGACACGTCGTTGGGCTGCAGGGGTTCCTCCAGCCAGAAGGGGCGGAACTCGGCGAAGGCCTCAGCGCGCTTCAGTGCGGTCTTCCAGTCCCAAACCTGGCCTGCATCGATGAGGATGTCGACCTCATCGCCGGCACCCCGTCGCGCCTGCCGCACCAGGTCGACATCAAGGGACTCATCCATACTCCCCATCGGCCCCCAGCCGAACTTTATCGCAGTGAAGTTGTCGCTGAATTGGCGTGCCAACTCGTAGGTCTGCGCCGGCGTGTCACCGAAAAGGATGGAGCAGTAGGCTCTGAAGCGGGTCTCGAAGGGTCCCCCGAACAGTTCGTAGACCGGGCATCCGTAGGCCTTGCCGGCGATATCCCACAGCGCCAGGTTGATGCCGGCCATGGCATGCGTACCCACACCGGAGCGTCCATAGTAGTTGACCGCCTCCCACATGCGGGCCATGCAGGCTTCCACGGCAAGCGGGTTCTCGCCGATCAGAGCGTTGGCCAACCCGTTGGAGATTAGATGGGATAGCGGTGCCTCAACGATGGCCTTGACAACCGTCGGTGCCGAATCCACCTCGCCCCACCCCGTAATTCCGGCGTCCGTCTCGACCTTGAGCAGGCAGGTATCCTGGGTGCCATCACAAGCTGCCGTAACCTCTGGGAGGCGCAGGACGATGGCGCTGACATTGGTAATTCTCAATGCGGTTGCGGATGGCGATGATGATTGAACAAGATGATGATGATGAAGGGAGATTGTCAGCTGGGTTTGTGGACTGACGCCACTGATGAAGTCAGCTCAGTTTGATTGTCTTAGAGAGGACTTCCTCCTGGATCTTCACTTCCTCGTCCTCGGTTACCAACTTGAAGCTGACTTTTTCCTTGTCCTCGCGGACGGTCTCGGTCTGTTCACCGATGCGCAGTTCGACCCCGGCGAAGAGTTCGCTGACGACATTGATGTTGGTCTGGTGCGAAAGTTTGCGCTGAGCCTCGGCAATTTCCTCCAACTCGGCTTGCTGATTTTGCTCCAACTCAGCAACCTTGGCGATGCGTTTGACCGCCATCAACATGGCCTGCTTCTGCTTGGGTGACGGACATCGGGCGAGTCTCTGCTTGATCAAGGATACGTCGAGACTCTCGACTCCCAGTTTCTTGAGCAGTTTGCGTTGTTTCTCCTGACAGGCGTGCATGTTGGCACGGATCTGATCGGCACGGTTGACCTGATCGGGATCAATGCCGACGACGAGCCGCGTGCCCGCATTGTAGGGAGATCCGATGGAGCGGGCCGAAATGCCCTTGGCCCCCCAAATCAATCCCCCGACCAGCGCCCGAGACTTGCCTTCGCCCATCCCCGGCACGATGACTTCTCCACGAGCGCGCACGGAGGCATTGAAGATATAGCTGCCGACCTTGACGTTGCCACCGGCCCGGGCTGTGGCTTCCTGGATAAACTTGGACATGATGTCCCCGCCCGCGACCAGTTCGGTGCTGGCTCCGACGACACCCCGCTGAATTAGGATATCTTGGCCCGCGGTGACATAAGCGCCCGCCTCGATATAGCCGCCGATCGTAACCGTGCCGGTAGCCTTGACGGAGAATTGTGACTGAACGGAGCCGCCGACCACGACATCGCCATTGAAATCGATGTTGCCGGTGGAGTAGTCGATATCCCCTTCGATGTTGGAGATCGGGTACACGCCGATGTTGATGCGCTTGTGGGTGCGGCCCTTCACTTTCTTGATTTCCGCGTCCGTGGAAATGCCGCCGCCCGTCTCGCAATAGAAGGCCATGGCCCCGCCCTCGACGGGTTCTGCGTATATGCGAGAGTCGGTGACGACCTCGATGTTGAGCGGTGACGGAGGCTGCAACTCGTTGCCGAACACATCCTTGCCGGCAACGCCGACTTTGGGGGGCACCAGCTTGCCCAGCATATCACCTTCTTTGACGACGGTGTTCAGATTTCGGTCTCGGAAGTCGATGGAGCCGTCGTCCATGATGCGGCCGGGCTTGTTGTTGTCGATCGCTACCATCCAGTCGAACTCAGCGTCCGAGCCAGGCTGCGCCAGCGTTCCCTGGGCGACGAGGATGACATAGTCCTTGGTGTGTTTGCCCTCTTCCAGTTCCGCGAGGATCTCCGCCCATCGCTCAGGGGTGAACCCGTGAACGACCCCCTCTTTGTCCAGCAGGTTCTGCATGTCCTCGACTGAGGGGAATCTCGGGTTCTGTGCCTGGGGCAGGTTCAGGAAATACACGGCTGTGCGGTCGGGGGAGATCCACAGTGGTGAGAGGACGTTGGTCTCGATGTCCCAGCGAAGCGCCACGTAACCATAGTGCTCGGCCTTGGCCCGCAATCCGTCATCGTCGATGGCCAGTCCCTCGCCGACCTCGAGTGGCACGTCGTTGCCCTCGTTAGGGGCCACTTCCTCTCCCTGGATATCCCGGCCGACGACGCCCTGCGTAGCTGGCAGCTTCTCAGCCACAACCTCACCCGGGCGCACGGCCTTGAAGCGTATGGTGCATTCCTCTTCGCCATCGTAGAGTTCGGTCAGGTTGTGCTGGATCGCTTCCGGGGCTTTGGCACTGAGCAGGCTCTGCAGTTGATTCCACTTGATCAGCTCGAAAGGGTCGAAGGAGTACTTGATTTGGGCGTCACCGCCGTGGATCTCGGGCGAGCCCTGGGCGAGTGGCACGGTGGTGGGCAGCGCCTGCTTTTCCGCCAGCCGCTGGCAGATCAGCTCGATCTGCTTCTCCATCACGCCATACTCGATCCATTTCATCTCCAGCAGCTCGTTGAGGTCCTCCTCCGTCGGCACGGGCGGCGCCTTGCGAGCGGTGTAGAAGATGAATCGGGCTTCCATGTGATCGGAGGACATCCAGATCGGCGGGACCACGGTGACCAGACCGGCCAGCAGGCCGGCGTAGCCGTATAGATCGGCAGTGGCCTTCGTTCCGTCTTCGCTGAGGGTCACGTTATCGCCGACTTCGAGGGAGATGCCACCTCGACCCTCGAGGTTGACCTCTTCTCCGAAGACGTCACATCCCAACTCGATTTCCGCGTGTTTCAGTTCAGCGACGAGATCGCCTTTGCGCACCATCTTGACCGGCCCCTGCCAGTTCTTGCAGGCTTCGAGATATTCGCCCTCCATGAGGCGCTTGAGACGCTCGAAGTCGGTCTTTTGGGCTTCGGGATCGGTGATCAAGTCGTCCGGCATGTGGTAGACTACGTGGGTCTCTTCGAGGACTTTGGGCCGCTGGCCGCGGGCAACGGTGACTTCGAACTGATTTTGCCCGGTGGCCGCTTTGGAAAGGGCGGAGCGAATGGCTTCGTGGTCGATGCCGTTGACGATCTTCTCTCTCTTGAGCAGAGCGAGGATCTCTTCGGCAGAATTGTCACCCGTAATGCGACTGACCCGCACTGCCATCTTGTCGTCGGAGACCACCAGTCCCAACGGGGTCGCCTGCAAGTGGGCTTCGAGATTGCGGTAGTCCTCTCGGTCACGCTGTTTGCGCTCCTGCCTAGCCTCCCGTCCCGTACGACTGGCCGGTGCCACGTCCTCCAGTTCAGCGTCGTCGTCATCATCCTCGAAGAGGTCGTTGAGATCATCCTCAGTCAGATCCTCATCGGGAAGCGCGAGTCCAGCGCCCTCTTCATCCAACAGGGATTCCAGTCCCCCCAGAACGTCTTCGTCCGCTGCGGTGGCCAGTTCCTCCGGCTCGTTTTCGGCTGTATCGGGTTTCTCGTCCGCCATTTATGAGGCCTGTATCTCGGTTATACGGGGCAGGGTTGCCTATATACTGCTTGTATAAGTCTTGAAAGTCAACAAAAACAGCCTGGTACGTTGACGGTGGTGGCCAAATAGCTGTTTTGCGCCGCTATCTTGCCTCGCGCACTGGACGCCCGTATCGTTTTGAACCGATATGATGCCTGAAGCCAGCACAAAAAACACCAAACAACTGCCAGAAAACCTTGGGCAGCTGATAGATCGAAGCGTGAGCCTGTACGGCCGGCGAACCGCGGTGCGCGTGCTCCGCTCCGGACCCGAGGGCGCCGGCCCTGCGGACGCCGGCCCTGCGGGCCGGATGCAGTATCAACCGATCACCTACGACGAACTGCGGCGTGACCGGGATGCTGTAGCCAGCGGACTATTCCGGTCAGAGTGCGTGAAGGGCACGCGGATCGGCCTGCTGATGGACGGTGGTCTCGAACCGCTGCTGGTCTTTCTGGCTGCTGACCTGATCGGAGTCAGCGTGGTGCCACTGTGCAACAAGCTGGCACCGGATATTCTCGCCCACATCATCAACCATTCGGGTGTTGGCTTGCTGGTCGTGGATCCGGCGGGTCAGGACCAGCTACAGGCGCTCACATCCCAGCTGGCACACCCGCCGCGCACCGTGCTCACGGAGGGTGAACCGACACAGGAAAATGCCACTTCCTGGCAGGCGTTGATCGCCGACCCCGAACCTCCTCCAACAGTTCATGTAGAGCCTGACGACGAGAGCAAGGTACTGTACACCTCTGGATCATCGGGATTGCCCAAGGGCGTGGTTCAGACGCACCGCAACATCATGGCCAATGTCGACGAGGTCTGGGATGTCATCAGCGAGCGCGAGCCCTTCCGCATGTTCAAGTCCGCTCCGGACTATCACTCCATGGGCATCCTCAACATCTACTATCCGCTCGCCAAGGGATGGGTCCTTGACCTGGCGCGCTCACCAGATCGCGTCCTCAGCGACATTCGCCTGTCGGCCCCCGAGGGCTTTCTGACCGTGCCTCTGGTACTGGATAAGGTCTTCGGGAATGTCCGGAAGGAGATTGACGCAGGCGGAGCCAAGGGTCGCATGATAGCGCGTTCGGTAAAGGCAAAGCAGCGATTGGCCCGCGGCAGGGGTGGTCTCGCCGATCGGGTCGTGCACGGGACGATCGGGCGCAAAGTGATCGCCAAGATCCGCGATCAACTGGCCAAGCGGGTGGGACCCAATCTGGAGTTGCTGATCGTCGGTTCAGCCAAAGCGGACCCGGAAGCGCTCGATTTCTTTCACGAGGTCCTCGACATCCGTGCCTATGAGGGCTATGGCACGACAGAATGCGCACCCCTGATCGCTGCCAATCATTTGGGTGGGCGCAAGAGTGGGACCGTCGGTCGCCCGCTGCTGGAAGTCAAGCTGATGTCCTCCGACGGCACGGAGCTCGGTTTTGGAGATCCAGTCACCGGCCAGTATCGTGGCAGCGGCGGACGTTCGGGCGAATTGTGGGCAAGCGGTCCCAATGTCATGAAGGGGTACCTCGAAGACCCGGAGCAGACAGCCAGGGTACTGGTACATGACGAATCGGGGGTGGGCGAAGGAAAGGTCTGGTACCGAACCGGAGATCTGTTCGAAATCGATGACGAGGGTTTCTTGACCTTCAGAGGCCGAATGGGACGTCAGTTCAAGCTGAGCAACGGGGAGTTCGTCAATCCCGAGCAGCTCGAGCGGGTATTCTCTCGAGCTGCCCTGGTCGAGCACGCCCTCGTCACCGGGGGACAAGAGTGGACTTCCCCTTTGGTGCTCGTGACCGTCGACATGGAGGAGGCGGCGAAGCTCGCCGCCGTCGAAGGGGGGATGCCAGATGATGAGACGGCCCTGCGTGGATCCGGCCAGGTTGCCGAGCTGATACGCCGGCAGCTGCTGCGCGAGGCGGACGAGGCGGGATTGCCAGCACATGAGCGGCCGCAGAAGGTCATCGTAATTCCCGAACCACTCAGTGAAGAAACCGGGACCTTGACCAAGGGATTGAAGAAGATCGTTCCGGGCGCCATCGAAGAGCGCTACGCCGACTTGATTGAGAACGCCAGGTAGCGGTCACATCGCGTTGATCTACACGAGATAATATCATATTTTTACGAAAGTTAAGTCAATTCTTGATGCTGGACCAGATGCAACTTCAGACACGCTTCCCGCTTCTCTGACTCATCGAGATCGAAACAAACATGGCCGTCACCAAAGCAGTGTTGCCCGTTGCCGGACTCGGAACCCGTTTGCTGCCCGCGACAAAGTCGCAACCGAAAGAAATGTTGCCCGTCGCTTCCAAGCCGGTGGTTCAGTATGTGGTCGAGGAACTGATCGAGCAGGGCATCGACAAGTTCCTTTTTATTACCGGACGCAAGAAACGCTCGATCGAGGATCACTTCGATGATGATCCCGAGCTGGAAGCCCGGTTGTCAGGCAAGGGGGAATCGAACTTCGGCGAACTCGACTATGCTGCACGTGGGGTGGATTTCTTCTATGTCCGCCAACGGCGAGCGGCGGGCAACGCAGACGCGGTGCGCATGGCGGCCGAGTTCGTCGGCTCCGACTCATTCGTCGTCGCCTTCGGCGACACCATCGTCCATTCAGACCGCGATCCCGGTGTCGTCGCTCGTATGGTCGCATCGCACGAAAGCAACCAATCCGCAGCCACGATCGGCGTTTGGGAGGTGGCTCCGGAAGATGTGGTCAAGTACGGCATCGTGCAGCCCGTGGGGGGGCGTGACGACGGAGGTGCGGAGTTTGCCATCGAGGATATCATCGAGAAACCGGCGGTCGAAGATGCTCCCACACGCCTGGCCGTGGCCGCTCGTTATGTCTTCACCAATTCCATCTTCGACGCGATTGCCAATATCGAGCCGGGTCTGGGTGGCGAGCTGTGGCTCACCGACGCCATCCGGCACCAGATAAAAAATGAGGAGAAGGTGCGCTGTGTCCGTCTGACCGAGCAGGAGGGGCGCTATGATATCGGCACGCCGTCCACCTACTATCGGGCATTCGTCGATTTTGCACTGGCCGATGGCGAGCATGGCGAGGTCCTCAAGCAGTATCTGAAGCAAAAGCTGGCCGAGTAAACCACGCGATGCAGCGGATTCATCTAGACTACGGCAAGGATGGACTGCCGATTGAATTGCCGGATCATGCACAGGTTCTCAACATGGTCTCGACATCGGGTCTGGACGCTCCTACCGAGCGAGTACGGGAAGGCCTATCAAACCCACTCGCGACCACGCCGCTGGCGCAACAGGCAGCCCTACACCAGGATGCCTGCATAGTCATTTCAGACATCACCCGCCCGGTTCCGAACTCGCTGATTCTACCGGAAGTCCTGCAGGTTCTTGAGGATTCAGGCATGGCGCGCGAGGCTATCACCATTCTCATTGGAACCGGGCTCCACCGGCCGAACGAAGGCGAAGAACTCGTCGAGTTGGTAGGAGAATCCATCGTGGCCCGTTACCGCATCGTCAACCATGTTGCGCGCCAGGAAGACCAACTCACCCACCTTGGCCAAACCGCCATGGGCATGCCGACCTGGGTCAACTCCACGTTCGTGAACGCCGGCCTGAAAATAGCGATCTCGCTTATCGAGCCGCACCTGATGGCTGGATACTCCGGTGGACGCAAAGCCATCTGTCCAGGTATTTGCGGTGTCGAAACGATCAGGTTTTTTCACGGGCCCGAGATTCTGTCCAATCCGAAGGCCACCGAGGGTTGCATTGAGGGCAATCCCGTGCACGAGCAATCCCTGGCGGTCGCCAAGGCGGTGGGGGTGGACTTCACCGTCAACGTGACCATGAACGAGCAGCGACAGGTAACCGGCGTGTTCTGTGGGGAGCTCGAGGCCGCGCATGCACTCGGAGTTGGCTACGTCGCCGAGCAGGCATCGGCATTCCTCGAAGAGCCGGCCGACATTGTGATTACTTCCAGCGCGGGTCATCCGCTGGATCTGACGCTGTACCAGGCGGTCAAAGGGCTGACGGCAGTGCTACCAGTCGTCAAGGAGGGCGGCAGCATCATCATCGCGGCTCGCTGTGAGGAAGGCATCGGCAGTCCGGAGTTCTCGGAATTACTGCTCGGAGTCGAGACTGTGGACGAATTTCTTCAGCGTATCAGGCAACCGGGATTTTTTGTCGTCGATCAGTGGCAACTTCAGGAGTTGTGCAAGGTCATGCAGAAGGCCGATGTGTGGCTATATTCGGAAGGGGTGTCATCACGAGTCGAGTCCCTACCTCTGTTCCGATTGGCTGATTCCGTCGGTGCAGCCTTGCGCTCTGCCGTCGAGCATCATGGACCCGAATCGCGGATCGCAGGATCGCGGATCGCAGAATCGCGGATCGCAGAATCGCGGATCGCAGAATCGCGGATCGCAGAATCGCGGATCGCAGAATCGCGGATCGCCGTAGTTCCGCGCGGGCCCTACGTCCTGCCCCGACTTCGCGGGGCTGCCTGAGGAAGAGAGAGTGGAGGAATGATGAGATCCAGCGCGCGCTCAGGGGGGGGCATAGCAGCATTTTTGATGGCTGCTCTGCTCTGCCACCAGGGTTGTGCTCCTGCAAGCGAGTGGTATACCGGAAATACCCCAGACGCTCAAACGGATGAGGCCAAGCCGTCTACAGTTGCCGAGCCTCCCCCAGCTGTTGCTCCCAGCTCAGCGAAGGAGGACGTCGACCCGCTTAAGCAGCGCGTTTTGTTGCTGCCCTTCAGGGATATGACAGACCACAAGGGACCGTGGGCAATTCAAACCGAGTTCGCACGCGGTCTGGGTGACAGTCTGCGCAAATTCGATTTTCTGCACATCATCCCCGTGGATGCCGTGGTTCAGCACCTTACTGACGATGAGCTAAAGGGCCTGTTCGGCAAAGCGCGGGCGATTCAGCTGGCCCGGTTGACGGGTGCCGATATCAGCGTGATGGCGGAGATCGAAGTGCTGACCATGAAAAGGCAACGAGTTACGGTTCCACTCGGCGGTTACCGCAGTTATCAAGGTATCAGCACCGTCACCGTCAACCTCATCGGCGAGGTGGATGGTCGTTCGGTAGGGGAGGCGCATACCGATGCCGCAGTTGATTCGAAGCGGACAGGCATAGTCAATCCGGCAGTGCATGTTCCCCTCGAGCGCCAGTTTGATCTGATGGGTGAATCCGCATGGGGATCAGAGCAGTTCCAGACTACGCTGATAGGACAGGCGGTCGGTCAGAGCCTGCAGGATCTGGCCGTACAAATAAGCGGGCTAATCCGGCCCACGCCTGAATTCAGTATCTCTGATCCACAAATAGTAGATATTGAAGGCACAGTCGCGTATATTAACGTGGGCTCGGCTGAAGCTGTCAAAAACGGCGACAAATTCGGTGTGTATAACCGCGGTCGAGAGCTCAAGGATCCGCAAACGGGAACGGTACTCGGTATCGGCTTGCCCTCGCGGATTGGGGTAGTACAAATCGAACAGGTGCTCAACCCGCATCTATCTTTGGTGAGGGTGCTGGATGGGGCGGAGCAGGTGAAGAAAGGTTTCTCGATTCGGGCCGAATAAGATTCGGCTCAACAAACTGGTGACCAAGACCATGGACGAAAAATCAAGCATACGAGGGCACAACAGGATCGGGATCGTCAGCATGATGTTCCTGTTGCTGTGCACGGTCGTTCCAAGCGAGGGCCAATCGTCCGTAACCGAGGCGGGGAACACAGCCGCGCCGCTACGTCTCATCTATGTGTTCAATCCCTTGATTGATGTGCACCTGGAGCGGGCGTTGCAGGTGCAATCCCTCGTACGCAGTGCCCCTACTCAGATCTCTGTACTGGGTGTGATCCGAGGGGATGTCGATGTCAACACGGCACTTGAGCGCGGTGACCGAACGATAGAGTTCAGGACCGTTTCCGAAGGCAGCGCTCAGGTGGAGCGCCTCGCCGGAGAGAGCGTGATTTCGTGGTTGGCCCACAGCCCAAGGCCGCGCGAGGACCACTTCATTCTCGAGGATGCCACTGGCGTTCGACTGCAGGGAGCGGGATCGCAGCTGGATCAGCTCGATAGCCTGATACCTTCCGTGGCCGTAACGACCAGGGTCGAGATTCACACCTGGGGCAAGGTGAAGGAGCTCTTCCAGTAGAGCCCAGTTCAGCGGCCAAATTTTCTTCACCCGTTTTGATTGGGGCTTCGTGATCGGAGCCCCTTCGTTTTTTGTGGAGTCGTCCACGCAACGTCCAGCCAGCCTACATGACCCACTCCGGTATTGTCGAGTCACCACCTCCCGTTTTTCGTCTGAAGCGCAAGCTGCTGTACGCCAGTTTCGCTCGCAGACTGGCCCAACTGGCGCTGACGGCCAACCGCCTGGTCCTCGAGGATGGCGACCGGATTCCCGTGTCGGGCCCAACTTTGATACTGCCCAAGCACTGCTCGTACAGAGACATACTGGTGGAAGGTGTTCTCCTCCACCGGGCCACCCGCCGCTATGCCAACTACGTTATGAAGACGGGGTTGTCCGCGTTCCTGGAATTGCCTGGCGGTGTCAGGATTGTGCGACCCAAGGATATCCGTCGGGCAAAGGACCGCGACGAGAGACGGCGACGGCTGGAAGAGGCACGAAGACGGAACTCAGATACGATCGAGTATCTCGCCTGGCTCTATCGCAGCGGGGAGTGCGTGATCTCGCACCCCGAGGGTACCAGACACGCCGATTCGATGGGGGTGCTACAGAAGGAGATTGTCGAGCATCTGGTGGCGGTAGAGCAGCAGTCGGGCATTCGCGTACCTATGGTTCCGGTCGGGATCGAGTACGTGCCGACGAAGCCGCGGTCGACGATTCACTTTCGCGTTGGTGAGCTGCTTTTCTCGGACCAATTCGAGGACACGGCCAGCGTCATGTCGGCTCTGGGTGAGTCGATTGAGTCGCTAAGTTTCAAAGAGACAGGGACAAGGTCCCTGGAAGACTGATCCGCCAGGGCGCGACCAGGAACGCTCCGTTCACTCATGCGTTGTACCCCGTGGAGGGCGGTTTACGGCGCAGGTTGACACTCCATGGTCGATGGATGAACGTATGCCCAGGTAGAGTAGCCGGGAACAACAGCTTTCGACGACAAGGAGTAGACCGTATGCGTATGATCCGTATCCACTTTCGCAGCCTCGCTGTCGCCGGCGTGCTGACATGGACGACGAGTCTGTTGGTGTCCTGTGCAGCGACCGGCGAATACGATCACTACGGTCCTGGTCCTATACCGCAGGGCAAGGGCAGGCTGACGCTCGAGGCCGGTGGGATACCGCGGCTCAATTTCTACATCATCGACCAGGAGACCGAGGAGGAGGTGTACTCCGACACGCCACTGCATGCCGCCTTTTCAGCCAGTGCGTTCCAGTCGGGTCAGGTGGAGACCAACCTGATCGTGGACCTCGACCCGGGGATCTACAAAGTCGTCGTCAACACCCACATCGACGACAACGTAGAGGTGCCTGATGTCGAGATTCGCATGGGGCTGGAGACCCTGAAGGTGGTGCGGGTCGGCCGTTTCCAGGTGATAATGAGCGGGGCCAACCCCGGGTTACGGCGGCCGTTCGTGATCATGGACTACAACATGAGCAATATCCTTGGACGAGCCATGACCTCGCCGGATGTGCGGCATCTGATCGTGCCGGAAGGTCATTACAAGATCCGAGTCGAGAACTCCTCAAGCGGTCTCGACGTCCAACGGCCCCTGGAAGTGAGCTTTGGCCGCATCACGCCGATCCAGATCGGCACCTCCACGACGCAGGATGATGATGAGGGTGACGACCAGTAGGCTGCAGACGCCAGGTCATCTGATGCCGGTTTTCATTCTCATCGGTATCGCGGTTTCGGTCCTTGTTGCGACGCCCGCATCCAGCGCCAAACCGATTGGTGCGACCGTGATCGATCGCTTCGGCAATCGGCATGATTTGTCCGGAATCAGGATCAAGGGCCGGACCCAACTCGAGTACTACGTCGGAGCTGAACGGCGCACGGCCGGTTTTGACCATATCGATAAGTTGGTCGTGGATGGGCCATCCGGTGATGAGGAAAGACCGGTCAAGGTCCATCTGCGCACCGGTCGCGTGGACGCGGGCAGGCTGTTCACGGGCGGGCATGGAGCCTCGTTCAACCAGAATATCGGTGACGGCTCCACTGGTGGTGGTGCCCGGGCTCCGACCGGCGTCAGCGGAAACACCAGTCTGGGACCCTGGTTGCTGTCCCTGGACGATGTTCGCGAAGTGCGTTTTCGGCATCCTGCTGGCGAGCCCGTTCCTGGTGAGTTACCGGCCTTGAAGGCCGCCGTTGTAACCACGCATGGGGGCCTGTACGAGGTAACCGATTTGCTGGTGGCAGAAAAGCAGATCCTGCGATACATGCGCAATCGCAGCAACAGGACCCTCAAACTGGCCAAGGTCGATAGGATCCAGTTCGCAGAATACTCCTCAGCTCAGGAGCAACGGCCGGTGACGATCACCCTTTGGAGTGGCAAGATGCTTCACGGATCCGTGGATGCCACGATTGCACGATTCGCTGGTGAGACGGACAGGCAGTACGCCAGAAGAACCGGCGCGGCAGTCACCGGCAAGTTGGCGGCGGGAAGGTTCAGCGCGGGTATGCACGAAATCAAGCTGATTCGGTTTCATCCGGCCGTTGGGGAGGAGACTGAAGAGCAGCCCGACAGCGAGGGTGTGACCCAGCCTGCCAGCCCGTGATCGATCGGGATCGGCTCAGGGTGTTCGAGCGCAGCGGAAGCCCCCGTAATTATGGCGCATTTCTGGTTCGTGGTTACCGCGGTAGGATGCGCGTAGCATGAACGGGTAGCTGATCCAGGAACCGCCGCGCAAGACCCGTGCTGATCCACGCCGCGGTCCGGTTGGCGCCACCGCAGGTGCCCCGGTGGAGTAGTAGTCTTCACCATACCAGTCGGCGACCCATTCCCAGACGTTGCCTGCCATGTCCTCGGCTCCGAAGGGCGATCGTCCGCGGGGAAAATTTCCCACCGGAGCTGTTCGCAAGAAGCCATCGCGGTCACTCTCATGGCAGCAGCGACTATCGCCGAAATTGGCGCGGTTGCCGCCCTCTGGTCCTTCCCATCCCCAGGCAAAGGTCCTGCCATCGTCGCCGCGGGCGGCCTGTTCCCACTCAGCTTCCGTGGGCAAGCGCTTGCCCGCCCATTCGCAGTAGGCCTGGGCATCGTACCAGTCCACCTGCACCACGGGATGGTCCAGTGAAACGACCGCAGTACCTTCAGGACGCCACCATGAGGCTCCCCGGACGGTCTCATAACCGCCGTCCTCGTATATCAGCGAACTATCGACGTGCTCGGCCGCCGTACGTCTCCCTGTGGATTGGACGTACCACATGAAGGCTCGGCTGGTAGTTTCGAACCGGTCGATGTAGAATGCTGGGAGCCGGACATCACGCTGCGGGCGTTCATCCGCATCCCCCCCACCTGATCCCATCATTACCGTGCCTTCTGGCACGTGGATCATGTCCTGCCAGGTGGGTACCGGGGGCGTTTCCGAGATCGTCAGTTCCACACGCCAGTCATGGATGAACAGATCAGGGACGTCTGCGAGTGCATGCCACTGCAACCTGTGCGCCCCGGGGTTGCCAGCATCGAGGCGCCCGACATCACCGACCACGCTGCGAACGGGAAGATCGAAGGAATCACCACCGTCATCAGAAGCTGAGACGATCACCCAGGCTGGCGACAGCAGTTGCGAAGTGATGTACGAGACGTCTATCCATCCGCTTCCCGGTCGACGCTCGGCGCGCACTTCGAGCAGGTCCGGTCGGTCGAGCTGGACCGCTCGGTTGAGTGGGTCTCCTCGTTCACCGGCGCAGACGGCCGTCGTCAACTGGATGACGAAGATCATGCTGAGAACGGCGATCAAAGGCTGTCTCCTTCACCTCTGGCAATCCTCGTCAAGCCGCGGTCGGTGGCCAGCCAAACAGCGCCTTGCTGGTCCTCGAACAGGTCCCACACAGCGTTGCTGTTCAGGCCGTTGCCGGCAGAGTAGTGATGGTAATCCAGGCCGTCAAAACGCCAGGCACCATCGGCCAGGCTGCCCATCCAGATCTGGCCACCGGCATCGACGAGCACGCAAGTGAATGGTGAATCCTCCAGCCGTGGCTGCCCGACGGTGACTACTCTGCCAGCGGAATACATCGCCATTCCTCCGGTCGTGGCAATCCACACCTGTCGATCATCATCGACAGCAAGGTCTCGAATGCGCTGGGAGGGCAATTCACGGTCGATTCGCTGCCAACGTCCGTGAGCATCGCGGACGTATAGGCCCTCGTCGGTTCCCACCCACAAGGCGTCGCCATCGTCCAGGAGCGCTCGGACAACCGGCGGACCTGTCGTTTCAGGAATTGCCACGACCTCGAAATGATGTCCAGACCGCCGGAACAGGCCCGAATCAGATCCCACCCACAGATCGCCGTTCGGGCCTAGGTGCAAACAATAGACTGGGACTTGCAGCTCGTGGGGTGTGAACTGCATCCCGTCGAAATGGAATAACCCCAGCGCGGTGCCGACCCACAGCTTTTCGCTGTGCATGTTACCGTCATAGGCAAGACTGAGGATTCTGGCTCTCGGGAGACGGTTGCCGGAATGGTAATGCCGAATGACCGATCCCTGGCGATCGAGTTGGTACAAGCCTCCGCTTTCGGCGGTGATCCAGACGTCGCCGCGCTCGAGATGTATGGACCCCAGCGCGACGCCTTGAGTACCTGGTTTCGAGGCCCCGTTTCAGTCCTATCATCGACGACGATGAGCCCCTCCGTCGTCGTCACCCAGACCGTGCCATCGATTACGGCGATATCGACGACTTCGCCGTCATCGAGGCCGGCGGCGCTGCAGTTCCCGATATCATCGCAATTCAGCAGACCTTCACCCCAAGTACCAGCAAGCATTCGATCGTCAAGACGAGCGAACGCTGTCACGGCGATGCTGTCTTGCGGTGTTGACCACTGTGACAGGCTGGATCCGCGCCATCGATACACCCCCGAGTTCGAGCCAACCCAGATTTCCCCAGTGGAGTCGATGGTGGCGGACAGGATATTCGCTGAGGGCAGAATCGACTCCACCGTCCCTGACGAACGCCAGCGCAGTAGACCAGCGCCCGAAGTTCCGATCCAGACATCTCCGGCTGGGTCCAGGGTCAACGAGGATACCGTCAGCGCCTGGTCCTGCCAGGACTCTACTACCGGTGTGAATGGACCTGCCAGGCTGCCAACCCAGAGACCGCTGTCAGCAAACCCGACCCACAGGCTATCCCCTGCCAGCATGGTTGTCACCGGACGGTCCGGCAATCCGCCACCGAGGGTCGATGCGCTGGGGTGGCCATTGGCGATTCGCGCCAGACCATGCCAGGTTCCGACCAGCATGGCATCATCCGTCGACAGCAAGCTCAGGACCCGCGAGTCTGGCAGACCGGTAAACGACTCCGTAAACGCGCCGTCCTCGAAGCGGACCAGCCCGTCCGAGGTGCCGATCCAGGTTGCACCCGTCCCGTCCGTGGCTATCGCGTTTATGCGGCCCACCGGTATCGGTGCAGGATGGGAATGATCGTAGCTGTCTACAAACCTGCCGTCTCGCAGTCGATCAAGGGCTTTCTCCGTCGCCACCCAGATGTCGCCTGAGGGGAGCGCTATACCCTGGCGGGTTCTGGGACTGCTGAGGCCGCTGCCTGCGTCCAGATGATCAACCACGCTCTCGCGCACTGGGTTCGGACGGTGTTCCGGTTCCCGTCCGCATCCGATGTCACCGCTCGCGGACAGGAGCACGGCTACCAGGACTCCCCACTGAAATAAGCCCTGGGAATGGGAATGGGCCCGGCAATTGATGTGTTGTATCTGTCTCACTCCGTGACTATCTTGAACGATGGCTGTTACTAGTTACTAAGTGGCTGGCCAGTAATAGGTTAGGCCTGAGTCCGCCCCGACGCACATGGTCTTGCTTTGATCACGCCTCTCCGTCGGAGACGTGATCGCCATCACAATTGACAAGAGGAGGAGCGAAATGACGCGCCTCACAGTCCCGAGTTGCATAGTTGTGCTCGTTATCATTAGTCAAGCTGCGTCAGCGCACGTGGGTGGAGGACAACCATTCCCGATATTCGAACTATCGACGGATGAGTTACCCGATATTCACGATGGCAGCCTCGATGATTGGGTAGAGGTCTTGCCTACGTTTTCGCTGAATCAGGACCAGTTTGCACCTCTGAATGTCAACGACGGGGCCGGTATCGACACGGCCGACCTGGCCTATCGCGTGTTCATGGCCTGGCACAGCGCCGGCAACCATCTATACGTGGCCATAGAGCGCGTGGATGACGTCTACGTCAATACCTACGAAGGTGGGGATCTGGGCAACGTGTGGCAGTATGACAGTATCGAATTCATGGTAGATGGCGATCATACCGGGGGCAAGTACAACCGATACCTCGAAGAGGACGGCTTCGGAGCTGAAGAAGCGAAGTTGCTGTCTGGTTTTCAAGCCCAGCAATACTTCGCCATCGCCGTATCTCCCGACAACAACACCCTGGGATACGGAGGCGCCGCGACCTGGGCAATCGCCCCACCTTTTTCCAATGCCGGCGGTTTTACCGACAATCAGGAATCACCCAACACGTCCGTGATCGAAATGTTCATCACCCCCTGGGACGAGTTGGACTGGCGTGGACCGGAGCGCAGCAGGCGCACGGAATTGGTCGCCGGCAAGATCCTCGGGTTCCAGGTGTCGATCCCAGACTTCGACGCTGGTTGTTTCGCCTGTGATGACCTGTTCTTGTTCCACGGGTACCACACGTTATCAGGACAACCACTGACGTGGAGGGAGGCCGACAATTTTGTCGACGGCGAGTTGATTTCCTGCAACACCGGTGACTGCGGTGCGGCCGCATCTCCTATCACGGCAGTTGAGAGCAACTCCTGGGGGCGTATCAAAGCGAGCTTCGCCGACTAGGCAGGGTTCGACGACGGCCGTCGATGTCGATGTGCAACCATCGAACATCGATCCTCCTTCACGACATCGTCCGGATCGTCCGGCGAACGCTGTCCTTGCACCTGTACGCCGCCCTCAGCGTCACGGCAGTGATGGCGCAATCCTCGGTGATCCAGTTCTCGATTCCGGGCGACATCGGTTGGGAGGAGGCTCAGCAACCTCCTTTCTCACCAGGCAATTACTTCCCTGAGATTGATTACGCGCTTTCCGCCAGCGGCATCGCACCGCTGGACACGACGGTAGTCATAGAAGTCCCCATCCTGTCCACAGCTGCGGCGATCGATGAGCTCAGCCCCCAAGAGCTCGATCGCCTGAGCCGCTTTACCGGACACATTGCTCGAGACCATGTGATCGCGCAACGGGATTTCATCGTGGATGGCGACACCCTGGCACACGCAGGACAGGTGTTGCTGGAGGCGGGAGCGGATCTGCCGCGGTCACTGGCAGGCATCCGGTTGTTCACTGGCGCCGGCGTCGACAGTGTGCGGACGATGGTCAATCTGGCGCACGCCGTTTTGTGGCCACGCAATCCGCAGTTCCGCTTTGAGTCTCTGCTGTGGTCGCCGACACAGTACGAAACGCAGCTCAACGATCAGCAACTGCGCAGCAACCTGGAGCATCTCATCGACGTCGACGCGAGCACGGCGTTTGTTCGTGAAGACGCCCCCAATCGAGTCGTAGAAAAACGCAGTGTTGTCATTCGCATGGACCTGGTGTCGCGTTTTCCGGTGGGCTTGGTGCGCTTTTACCCGCGTCCGCGAGACCTCCCTCTTGCGATCAGTGGGTACAGCATTGAGATCAATGATGGAATCAACCTCAAGCCCACACTCACGGGAACGCTGTCGCCAGTCAACAATGCCGCCTACGAACTGTTGGGTGACGAAGCCCTGGCGCAAAAAGGGGTTCCGTTGTACGACATGCTAAGGATCGAGCGTGGCAACGATGCCGACACCGTAGCCATCGCGCTCGACCCCCCGCAATACCTGCGCTTTCTGC
Organism: Candidatus Latescibacterota bacterium; assembly: GCA_965248265.1. Taxonomy (GTDB): domain Bacteria; phylum Latescibacterota; class UBA2968; order UBA8231; family UBA8231; genus CBDFJF01. The sequence goes on along the minus strand of CBDFJF010000001.1, from coordinate 1,832,507 downwards.
AGTTCAAGTCACTGACTGCGCTCGATTTCGACGTCGCTGAGCTCGAGGTTTTCGGACGCGGCTTTGTTCCTCAGGCCACCTATGTCACGCGGGCGCTGCCCTTTCAGAGCGAGGCCGCGTCAGCCATGCTCGAATATCAGGCGGGCAATCGCGCGCGCCGCGCCCAACTCGACGCCTTGCCGGGGGCCACACTAGGGCGCGTGTTTTGGGACGAGCGCACGATCGGGGACCCGGCTCACTCGAGTGCTTCCATAAGTATGCGCACCGGAACGACACCGGAACCATTGCTGCTGTTCCGGGTGAACGGCAACGGGGATGCTGTCGAGTGGCGGGCCGATACCCAGGTGATCGATCACCGCGACGGCAGTCCTACCGAAGGCACGTCCGTTTGGCTCGATGATCCACTGTTGCGGACGGGATCGCGCGCCGTCTGGGAGGTCTTGCCAGCCGAAGTGCGCGCCGGAGCCCAGACTACCTTCGCCGAGTACATGCAATTGCCGGCTGCCCGACGCGAGCGCAATGGATCGGCTTTGCCGCGGGTACGAGACCCTGTTTGGTGGAGTCCGTTCCAGCCTCTCACTAACGGCCAGGTAATCAGCGCACGGGGAGGGCGCCCATTCTTTCAGCTGCGAGTCGATTTCACCAGCAGCGATCCCGATGCTGCCACAATCGTGGAAAACCTCCACTTCGAGCTTGTGGTGCCCCCGGTTGTCTCCCGGCTCCAGGCAGAGGTAGTGCCAGCTGCCGGCATCAATCCTGCGGTGGATACGCTGTTCACCTACGCCCTGCAGCTGCATGCTGAGGTTGAGGATGCAGGAGTGAACAGAATTCGTGTTGGTACCCCTGCGTTCAGCCAGGTGCGCGGAGTAGAGCTGGTTCTGGAGCTGGATGAAGAAGGTGTGTCCACGCGACCGCTGAGCTTCGACACGGCGACTGTAGAGCCTGGTTTCTTTGTCGTAGCCATACCCGAGTTGCCGGCGATCACCCGGGCATCAACCGAGGATACACGGCTACTCATCCATTTTCGCACCCGCGTGCTGGGCACCACCACGTTCTTCGAGAGTCAGGCCTTTCTCGATACGCTGGACCCGAGTCTGGAGAGGTCCTATGGAGATATCGTTGTCGTTGGTAGCGAGACAAGGATCCTGCCGCAGCGGGTGCGTGCCGGTAATGCGATCGATTTCGGCGCCGACCGGCGCGACCGCAACAGTCTGAGTGCGATCACGGCCGCCCATGCCCCTGTGGGGGACCTCGTGGCGCGGGTGACCCTGCAACCGAATCCTTTCACACCCAATGGTGACGGCATCAATGACCGCGTTCACATCGGCTACGACCTGCTTCGCGTTTTGCGGGAAGTGGACGTCGAGGCCGGAATCTTCGATCTGTCCGGCCGCCGCCTGCGCGGGTGGCAGCGGCGGGTCCCTCCGGGTGAAGTCGCCGATGGATGGGATGGCAAGGATGACCAGGGAGACCTCGTGCCTCCTGGAATCTATCTGCTGCAGCTGCGAGTGCGGACGGACGCGGCTGACTTCAGGATCGCACGGCACGTGGCGTTGGCTTACTGATGGCCATCCTCCTGCTCGTCGTGACTGCTTTGAGCGCCGGCGCTTACGGTGAGGCATACCAGCACACGGCTGACGGGATCGTGGTGCGTGGCGTCGAGCACTGGCGCAATTGGATTTATCAAAACGACATCGTCGAGCAGCGAGCGGCCGCTATCGATTCCACTCGCCTATTTCACCTCGATTCAGGCGGCATCGCCCCTCGTTTCCAGGCGCGAAAGCGCAATTATACGACGGACATGGGCCAGTTCGAATACGCTGACGGTGTCCGTCAGGGCGGCAATAGTGTCCGGGGCAACATCACGGCGCTGGCCAATGCCCACCTGGCCGGCCTTCTCGTCGACGGTGACGTCGATTCCTGCTGGGAACCGCCTTCAACTGATTTAGATCGAGGCGATCTGAGCAGGTGGCAAATCAACATCGACCTCGGCCGCGCGGTTTGGGTGGACAGCATCGTCATACGCACTCCACCATCGGATGCCCCCAAACTGTTTGCCGTCGAAGCGTCGATGGGCAAGCAGATCGGCACAGCATCAGGGCGCGGCTATCGCTACGATGCCATCGGCAGTGGCCGCGGTCAGGGCGGGGGCGGGCGCTACGTATTCGCAGTTCATCCCCTGGATCGCGCCGACGGGGACCTGGATGGCCGAGCCGATCTCGAGGGCAGTTTCATCCACTTCATCCGGATCACGATTGTTTCCAGTGACTTCGATCAAAAAGCACGGCTCGGCGAGGGGGCTGACGGGCTGCAGGCATACCAGGCGCTCCCGTCTGCACGCCGGGGCCGCCGTCTTTTTCAACGGGTGACTGCCGGCGGCACGATCACGGAGCTTCGAGCCGTCGACGCCGACGGTGGTACTATCAAGACAGCGGCAGCGATCTACGACGAGCTCCCGCCGGCAGAGCAGGGAGATATCGTCTACTTCGAACGCGAACGACCGCGATTCTCTGAGATCGAAGTGTGGGGGCCTGGGGACAACGTCGCCTACAGACCACACATGCGTGCCGGTGGTGCGTTCGAGGAAGGAGGGAGGGGTTCGCCAGCTGCCGCGACCGACGGCGTCTACTTGACCCGCTGGCTGGCCACATCCTGGGATTCACAGCTTTCCGAACAGGTTGGTGGTCCAACCACGGCCTGTTGCACGATGTGGCTGGATCTGGGTGCCGTGTTCTGGATAGACACCATTTTTCTGGGGTTCCTGCCAACGACAGAAAACGACGTAGTCGGCACGCTTCAAGGATTGCATCTGCTGGGCTCCGACGGGACCGCGGTACGGCCACTGGTGCTGCAGGATCTGGAGGATTACCCCGAGTTTGAACGCGGATTACGATGGGCAGATCTGGCCAGCGATCTCAACAAGGACAATACCACGGCCACCGCTCGCCTGATGCGGGAACGCTTCGCGCCGCGGCGGTTGCGCTTTTTTCAACTGCGGAATGTGGACCCGACGGGCGGCACGTCCGGGTTTTCCAATGCCTTCGCGAATTTCAATGAAATACAGATGTACGGGAGTGGTTTTCCTGCCAAAATCGGGCTCTATTCTCCCGAAATCCCAATGGCCCCCGCGGACCCCGACGGGTCGCATGCCAGTCGCATACTCGGAGACATCGTCTGGGAAGCCGAGGCTGTCGTGCGATCGCTGGATGCTGACGCCGCGGCCACAGCCGAACTGGCTGAACCGATTTCCCGCCATCCTGAGGTGGCGCTATGGCTGCAGACGCGGACCAGTGCACGAGTCGATTCCGTAATCACTTACCATCAGATCATCGCTGCCGGCACCTCCAGCGAGCGCAGGACGGTGATTGATTCAGCGGCGTACGAGGACATACGGTCCCTGCAGGCCGATTACGCTGTCTGGCTGCAGATGCCGGAGACCCACACCATCAACCTGCAGCAGCACCGCAGTGGGCGTGACGACGACGGCGACGGCCTGGTCGATGAGGATGGTCCAAACGGAATCGACGATGACGGAGATCGACTGATTGACGAGGATGGCCTTACTGATGATCGTGGCGGGCCACAGGGGGCGAGTGGTTCCATCACCCTCATGCGCCACGCCAGCGACCGTGACGACGACGGCGACGGACTGATTGACGAGGACGGTATCGATGGGGTTGACGAAGATGGTGATCAACTCATCGACGAGGACGGCCGGCGCAAGTCCGATCCGCGCGTCGAAGCGGAGTTCAGCGTCAGCCAGGTGCTGTCACAGTGGAGCGCCTGGAGCCAGCCATACCGCTCGGTCTCTGATCTCAATCGGGCAACCATCGACTCCAGGGGGCCACAGCGGTTTCTCCAGATTCGGGCACAGATCGAGTCGGAGGATCCGCAGGTCAGCGCCCGGCTGCGCTCCATCCAGGTCGAGGTGGCAACCCCGCTCACCGATGAACTGGCCGGAGAGCTGGCATTGGTGACTCCATCAGGAACTTCGAGGCCACCTGGTGACCTGGGCGCCGAAACCGAGGATTATCGATCCCCGCGCGACATTCCCGCCCTGTCAGAGCAGGTGTTCGCCTATTTTCTGCGTGCCGGGCAGGTCTCTGGCAATTCTGCAACAGCTGGTTTCGACGAGGTCTGGCTGGTGGTTCCGCGGCGACCGGAGCTGGTGCAGGTCCGATCCGGGACCGTCGCGCCAACGCGACAAGACGAGCCTGCACCGCCCCAACCGCTGGGAAGCAGTCGCTTTGACACCTCCTTCGATCCTGCGTCCAACCAGAGCCAATCGCCCCATTTCACGGATGCGCGGGGAAGAAATCTCAGCCTCCAGGTACGCGGAGACACAACCGTCATCAGCCTGCCCCAGGTATTGGGCTCGAAGGCCGCCGCCGACCTTCACGCGCTGGTGGAGATTCGTTTCAAGGCGAAGTTCCTGGATCCGACCTCTACGGTACAGGCCTTTGTGCGCAACAGCCGGCAGAGCAAGCGTTCTCTTCAGCGAGTACCTCTACAGAGCCTCGATGCCACTGAGCTGGTGGACAGCCAGACGGCGCGGGCGACAGTCTTCGAGCAGTTGGGCGTCATAGAGGAGTTACAGCTGCCCTCCGTGTTTTCGCCCAACGGAGACAACGTCAACGACGAGCTGGCTATCGAATTCACGGTCGTCCACCTGTTGGAACCGCGGCCAGCTCACATCACCTTTCACGATCTCAGTGGACGGTTCGTGGCTCGGGCTCGCACCGAGGCGGGAGGCGGACCGATCACCACCGGAGCATTGCGGTATGTATGGGATGGCCGTCGGCAGGATGGGCGGTTGGTCGCACCGGGACTGTACCTGTTCAATCTGCGCCTGGGAACGGACGCCGATGAGGTGCAGATCGTCCGCACCGTAACGGTCGTCTACTAGTCTGCCAGGTGTCCATGTGCTCTGATACCGCTTCATCTCATCACAGGGACGGGAGAACACCCGCCGCGCGTAGGCGACGTGGTTGGCTCGCACTCGCGGTGATCGTGTGTCTGTGGTTGGTTTGTCGTGTTGCAGCAGAGGATCCCGGTAATCGCCTGGGCACGCCACGGGTTGGGGGTGAAGTGGGCTTCGAACCACAGGGCCCCGGAGTCCTGTATGACGCCCTCGATCCCGCGGTGCGGAAGTGGTACGTGCCGCAGGAGTTGTTCAATGCGTATCGCTGGAGACAGTGGGAGACCAGCAATTACGCCCGCACTCCGTACCAACGCTACGTTCGCACCAGTCTTGAGGGGGACCACTTTTACGATATCTACGGAGGCTACGTTACCAGAGGCTGGCTGGTGTTCGACTGGACCGTGTCCGAACCCGAGGCGGCAGGCAGTCGCCTCCTCAAGACTTCCCAGTACAGCGACTTCTTCTCGAACCTGATCGTCGCTTCGGATGCGAGGGGGCAATACCACGCCAGTGTCACCGTGGGAGATGAGATCCGGACGACCTTGACGCCGCTGACCTTCTCAAAACCGGCATTCGACGGGATTCAATTCGATCTGGCCAGCGACAAGTACGAAACCACCATCATCGCCTCCAGGCCGAGCGGTTTTCGCAGCGACGACACCGAGGCCAACGACCGCTCCAACGTCACGAATCTTCTCGGAGGCCGATTCCAGGCTCAAGTAGGCGACTTCGCTCGCGTCGGAGTTACTTATGTCAATGCCTTCAACGCCACGACGCGGGGTGGGGCCTTTGAGGGCAATCCTCTCAAGGGCTCGCTGACGGAACAGCAAAACGGCGAGGTCCGCGAGATCGTGATCCAGTTGAGCGACGACTCGCCCGAGGACCAGGAGGGAGGGGCGGCCTACTTCCTGGAAGAAATCATCATCTCCACCACAGACGGGCGCCGCGTCAGCAATCAGCGTACTGGCCCGGCTGGAGAAGCAATCCTCAACTATCATCCGACCGTTGAGGGCGGTGTCGATCGCGGGGGCATCCGAGTCGCCGACGGATTTCGGACGATCTCACTGCGCTACGACTTCACCGGAGAGCTCTACCGCGCCGCCGCAGGCCCCGTCCCTGCACAGATCACGCAAGTTGAGTTTCGTTTGCTACTGGCCAACGACTACCGCGTCGATCTGACCTCGAATGTTCAGGTAAACGAACTCAACCAGCCGGTTTTTCTCTCGCAGGGGTTGGCGGAGCGAACGGTGAGGGCCCCCGGCAACGTCAAGGACGGATCCAATCAGCGTTTCGTGTCCGTGGAGTATGGCTTGCCCACGGCCAACGAGATCGTCGGCATGACAGCCGAACTGCGCGACCTGGGGGGATTCGACGTACAGGCCGAATTCGCCAGAAACCGGCGGCACATGCGCTACCCGCAATTCGCGCAGCCCGATCCGACAAGACATCACCACCACGTCGAGGCGGCTAACGCGTGGTTGATCAATGCGTCGCGCCAACTGTACCCGTATTTCACCTTCGCCGAGATCTATCGCATCGATCCCGACTACAGCACCAGTTCCTTCGTCGCTTCAGAGGCGGGCGATACCGGCCCGGTGCGATACGATCAACCGACCCAATCGGTCTACGAACTGGTGGAAGACAACGACGATCAGGATCGCCATCCAGACTGGCAACGACGCGGGCAGGGGGCGGGAGATGACTTCGTCTTCCCGGGTTGGGACGAGAACAACGACTTCGTCGCCGACTTCAATCAGAATCACGTAGACATCGTCAGGCCCAATCTCAATCCCGACTGGGAGGAGCCGTTCCTGAGATACCACGTAGACCGACCTCAGTTTTTGTTCGGCGTCGACATGAACAACAACGGCTACATCGATCGCTTCGAGAACGACGATGAGCCCGACTATCCCTACAAGCGCGATCGCCGGGGGTACAACATCTACGGTGGCGCTCATCTGGGACCCTTCGCCCGGCTGACCGTGGGGAGGCTGGATGAGAGACAGCTGGCGGATGAACGCCGCAATGAAACCGACTACCTGTTGTTCACCTACGAACGAGATTTTCCCCGGATGGGCCGCGTGCGGGTGTTCGACAACCTGCGCCGGGCACGGGACGACATCGAGGACGATATCCTGATCTGGCGTATCGCCGACGGCATAGCTGGAGAGGTAAGGGACCGGGCCGACCCCTTACCGGCGCGCGATGCATGGGCCAACACCTTTTACCTGCGCCACGACCTCACACAGGTGTCTGGGATGAACCTGCAGTCCAAGGTCAAGTACGAGTTTTTCCGTCAGGTGGACGATAGCCCCGGAATCCCCAGCGTTCTCCCGATTCGGCGCACCGCGAGTTTTTTCGGTGTGATCAACAAGATCGCCTACTCGTTCCCGCTTGGGAGCATACGGGTTGAACCTCGGTGGAAGAGTGAGTTTCAGCGTCTGGTACCGTCCTCGATTCAGGATCCGCTGAACCCGCCCACATCAGAACTCAGGGAGTCCGCATTTCTCATCGCGCACTGTTCGTTGCTCAGTCGCACCAGCGCCCAGTTCGGCCTCGAGTACCTGTGGACGAGGCAGTTTCGCAAAAGCGCCAAGGCTACCCTCGAGGGGTCGCCCCGCCGGGAACTCGTCAGCGCCGCCCAACTCTCCAATCGGAGTCCCTACCTGGGATACGTCGTCTACACCCATTTCGGCCTGCGCGTGGCACGGGTCGACATCGATGTCCTGGCGGCGCCACAGACAGAAACCTTCATCTTCTTCACCGTGTACGCAGGCTTTGACGACTGAGATTCAGAATTCACAGGTGCCGCCGCTGTCAACTCGACCCCTGTCGCCGACGGCAAGGCTGGCCATACCCCGGGCCGTGGTCCTGTTCTTGGGGATGCTGGCGTGCACGCAGGGTTCAGATGCTCCCACGGTCCTGGTCGAAGTCGGCGACTTCGCTGTCAGTGAAGCCGATCTGAGAGCCTACGAGGCCAGACTGCCCGAGCACCTGCAATCGGTGTATACCGGGGAGGCCCAGATGCGCGATGTGCTGGGGGGATTGGTTGACCGACAGATCATGGTGATCGAGGCCCAGAAGCTGGGGTATTTCGAGCTTGCTGAAGTTCAACGCCGACTTCACCGGCATGCGGTAGAGTGGCTGAACAGGCACCTCCTTGAATCGGTGATGGGCGACTCGGTCCGGGTCACTGCGGCCCAGGAAGAGCAGGCCTACCTGAACGGTTGGAACCGCCGGGTCCGGCTCGCCCACATTGAGCTGTCTGACGAAGTCAGCGCCGTCGAGGCGGCCCAGATGTTGGCGGAAGGAGCGGACTTCGCCGAGGTAGCGCGGTCGCGATCCCGTGCGCCCGATGCCGCAGCCGGGGGTGACCTTGCCCGCTACTTCGGTCTTGGGGATCTGCCACCGGCGTTGGCGGCAGGGATCGGGAATATCGAAGTGGGTGACATCTCCGATATCATACCAACGAATAGAGGATTCGAAATCGTCAAGGTTGTGGCATCAGATACGGTCGCGTTCGAAGAAGTGCGCGAGCCATTGCGCCGCAATCTGCAGCAGCATACCGAACGGGTTGCCCGGGATCGGTTGCTCATCCGTCTGGAGACCCGTTTCGAGCTGGCGTACCATGGCTCCGCCATTGTCCAGCTGCAGGAGCATATCGCTCACCAAGATGGCAGCCAGGTATTTCCCCAATCCGGCCAGCCTCTAGGCCAGCCTCTAGTGGTTCGCGGGGCCGACATGGTGTTGTTGCGGGTCGGTGACGGCATCCGACTTCTGCGATCCGGTGCCCTGGGCCGTGACGCGATTGTAGACAGTTCGAGTTTTGTCGCGGCCATACGGACTCGAATACTCGCCGACAGTCTCCTTGTTTGGGAGGCTCGGAGACGGGGCCTCGACCAGGATTCGGCTTTCGTGCGTTTCCACCAACGTCGCTTGGAGAAACTGGCCGTCACCCATCTTCGAAAAAAGCAGGTTATCGAGCGCATCGTCATCACCGACGAGGAACTGCGCCAACACTACGAGCAGGACATCGATGAGTACTCGGAGCAACCGGCCACCGAGATAACGGAGATTTTCACCGACAGTCTGCGACTGGCACGGCAGCTGCGGCGGCGTGTGGTGACAGGCGAAGACATGGTTGAGCTGTCGCGCCGCTACAGCACCCGGAGAACATCCCATGGTCACCGTCACGTGAGCGAGTTCCCCGGAGCCGACGAAGATGCCGATCTCGCTCACATCCGGGAGGCCATAAAGGGGGGTGACGTCGACTCCCTGATCGGGCCCATCGAGCTGGGGGAGGGCGGGTACGCCATCGTTCGCATCGAAGGCCGCACCGGGTCCCGGCCTCGTCCCTTCGAATCGGTGCGGCCCATCCTCGAATACAAGCTCAAACGTGAGAAGAATGCGGATGAGTTCGAGCGCTACATCGACGGCTTGAGGCAGGCCTATGGCAGCGATGTGGTCTGGCATGATGAGTCGATCGCCGAGTTGGTTCAAGAGCGAGCGGTATTGAAATGAGCTCAACTGTCGTCTCAAGGGTGGGTTCCGGTCTCATCGGGTTGACGATTTGCCTTCTGCGACCTGGAGAACCATCGGCTCAAACGACTGCCTGGCGTTTCGGCGACGCCCAACATCCATGGCGTCTCCACCCCGTGAGCCAGCTGTTCGATGCCGGTGAGTCCTATCGACCGGATTACGCATGGGGTGGATCCCATGCCACCGAAGTCGTCGTCGATGACGATGGCGACGGAGCCATAGACGAAGACCCGGTTGATCTCGTCGACGACGACGCCGACGGATTGGTCAACGAGGACGCCCCTGACGGCCTGGACAACGACGGAGACGGCTTGATTGATGAGGACGGTCCCGACGGGCAGCGGGACAACGACGCTGACGGCCTGCTCAACGAGGACGGTCGCCACACTGGGGGTGTTTTCTGGGATCCCATTCTCGCGCAAGCCTACGCACAGGCGCCATTCCATCGAGCCCCGACCGCCGTTTCGGCGGGTGCCGATCTTGCGGGATACGGATTCGGTGACGATGACTACGATGGCCGTTTCAACGAGGACGCCCTGGATGGCACCGACAACGATGGCGACGGTCTGGTCGACGAGGACGCGGCGGCAGCTCCCATCTCTCTGCCGGAAAGCGTTCGGCGGATGGTGTATGAGTACGACCTGCAGGGGCTAAACCCTCAGCAGATCGCAGCTCTGGTCTTTCACCTGGATGCCGAACGGGGAGTCTACGAAGCACTCGTTTCCGGTGGTGATCCGGTGCTGGCCAGACCTGTTTCCCGGCTGCTGGTACCTGCCGACTGGTTGAGACCGGTGCGTCTGGATTCACTGCGCAATCTCAACCGGGTGCAGGACGATCGCTTTCTCAGTGGTATCTACGGTCACCGGGATCCCTTCAACACCGCACGCTTCGGGGCGGAGCGTGGCTCCAACCGGCACGGCGACACGGGATACGGGCAGATCGTGGATGGCGATATCCGCACCTCCAGGACTTGGACACAGCGCACTGAGAACACGGGATTTCGCGTCGAGTTGCTGGGAACCTATCAGGTAGATCTGCTCCGGGTTCGTCCACGGCCGGGCTTTGCCGATCGTTCACCTTCCTCATTCCAGATCCACTATGCCAGTGACAGCCCGGATCATGTGCAGACGCGCCTGGTCAATGGCAGTCTGCAAAGCCGATTACTGGTCAACGACTTCATCATCCCGCAACAGGTCGACCAGGTGCGTCCCGCAATCAAGGAATTCCGCTTCGATGGTGGCGAGTTCGGTCCATCCCCCAACGTGCGTGCCCTCGATCTGCGTGGGGATATGGACTCTGGCATTCCCTGGGAGATCGCCGAGTTCGAGGTCTTCGGCAGCGGTTATTCTCACGAAGCATCTCTCGTGAGTGAAATCGTCGATCTCGGGCAATCCCGTCCGGTAGTTCACCGTTTTTTCGATGCCGAAGACTCGACGAGGCCAGTGTCATTCGAGTCCTTCACCACCCGTGACATGGATGGGGACAACCACATTGATATCGATGAGCTGGCGCAATCGGCGTTGAGTCAACAGGTCGATTTGGAAGCCACAGGGCAATCCGTCATCCTCGGCGATGTGCGATATCGTCTCCAAGCCGAGGGGGACCATGCTCATGCGCATATGCGAATCAGATCGGGGACCTCACCCCACACTCGCATCTACCAGAGGGGAACCAACCCCGAGTCACAATCGCCCTTCGTGGACGACTCCATCGTCCTCGACTGGCCTCAACCCGGCACCCGTCTGGACGCTTACGGCTACGCAGCGCTCAGCGAGGTGCAACGGGCAAGGTTCAAGACGCTGCCCATGAACGAATTCGGCTCCGAGGACGGTATCAGGGGAGGATGGACGCCATGGTCTCCGCCGCTCGAACTCTCGCCAGGAGTCCCTGGGTCGATCGTTCACGCTGCTCTTCCCTTCCGTCTGCCCTTGAGCCGCTACGTCCAACTGCGCGTCGATTTCACCGCGGACTCGCAGGGCGGAACCGCCCTCGATTTCATCGAGCTCGACTATGGAGTCCCGGTTGCCGGCCGAGGGATCCTGGCTCAAATCACACCTACCAAGGCTCAACTGGGGGTCGTTTCCACCTACACATACGCTCTGCTTCCGGCGTTCGATTCCCCGACGGAGGGCTTCAATCGTATCGACATCGCCGTGCCGTCATCGCGAACGACGCTTCTCTGGTTGGGAGTGGACAGCCTGCCGTGGACCCGACTTGAGACGCCTCCCGACCTGCCCCAGTCTGACAGTGAATGGCTTGACGGACTCAGCCTTGATGGACGGGAGAAGATCTTTGCGGCTGTGGTTGGTGTTGACGGCTCGCGGGACGGCTCGCCGATGTTGTCGGTGAAAATGTCCACAGTTGGCCTGGACGAATTCCCGCAAGGACAGGGTCGCACCATCGAATTCGGGTTCGAAACCCCTGTTTTTCAGAGGCTTACACAATTCCCGAGCTGGGTCTGGTCCGATCTGCAGTCCGAGGGGGTGAGGCAACGAGCCGAACCCGGAGACGCATCACAGTCTGGTGAGATCAGCACGCTGGATGTTCTCGCTACCGGCCAGGTGAGTCCGGGAGTCAGGCTGACGTCGTTGGCGCCGAATCCATTCAGTCCGAACGCAGATGACATCAACGACGTTGTCCGTTTCCATGTGCAGGCCCTCTCCTTTCTGGGTCACGGGCAGCTGAACCTCAGGGTGTATTCACTATCCGGGCACACCGTTTACGGCGTCACTGAAAGTTTGCAAGGTGTGGGCGATGCCACGCTGGTATGGGATGGCCTGGATGACGCGGGCAGGCTGTGCGCTCCCGGGTTGTATCTCTACCGAATATCCGTTCGGACTTCTCAGCGGGAACTTGCCAGCTCAATCGGCGGCACCATTGCCGTGGCGTACTGACGGGTGCTTTGTAAGCAATTGAAAAATATAGTGTTAGACCTACATGACAAGCTCGTTGACAGAGCGGGATTATTTTCGTAACATGAGGCGGATTTTGCATAAAGAATTTTCACATCAGGTTGGTCTCGTCGCGTGTGCGGCCGTGGCATTGGTCCTGACGTATTCCGGGATCGCCGGCGCTCATCTACCCGTCGGCACGGTCTATCCAGCCTTTGGGTTCGCGCGAGGTGCGCTCCCGGTAGTGGATGGAAACCTCTCGGACTGGTCCGAAGTCGACGAGTCGTTCACCGTTGATACTGCCCAGTTTACGGACTTGGTGTCTGAAGTAGAAGTTGACGAAAATGATTTTTCGGTCCGCCTGTGGGTCGGATGGAGCGATATCCAGAACCGGTTGTACATCGCGGCCCGGGTGCTCGACGACATACACCAGATTGATCGCCCTTCAGGGTCCGCGATCCTGATGTGGCAGGACGACGACATGGAAGTGTTCGTCGACGCCGATCACTCGGGAGGTCAGTTCGCTGATTTCTCCGACTTATCCGCAGCGGAGCAACTGAGGAGAAACGGGACTGAGGCGAACCACTTCGTTATTGCCGGTCCGCCTCCTGACCAGGACTTTTTCCTGGGTTTCTCGGCGGCCGAGTGGTACTCCCAGCACGACGGACCGTTCTCCGCGGCGGCATACAGCTTTCAAGAGGATGTCAACGGGTTGACGGCGACCAATTATGAGATGATGCTCGTGCCTTACGACCGGATCGACGTGGGGGCCGAGTTTCAGAGCATCGGGCACGATCTGACGGCCGGGGAAGTGCTGGGGTTTAACGTGCATTTCAACGATTTTGACCGCCATTCGGCCATTTTTGAGGCGGTGTGGTCACTGTCCGGAGGTCAGAATTCGTTCCGTCTGTCGGAGCGTTTCTCGGACTTGCGACTCATGGAGTCCGACCTTGATCCAACCGCCGTGCGGGATCGTTCGTGGGGCCGAATCAAGGCGTCCCTCGCGGGGGAGTGAAAGTGCTTCCTTTGCCCCATCAAATACACTATATTGACGTCCAATAGTACTATATTAGCGTCCGACAATTCACTGAATCAGGTTCAGTCAGGAGCTAGCAAGAGCGATGGCGACGAAAGCGAATGATTTCACGATCCGTTGGGGAACTCGCCTGGCAGTGACCCTCGCCGTGGGTTTGGGTTCATACGGATGTGGCTATTACCACTACTCCACCCCTCTGAGGCCGATCGACGATCAGGGGACTGCCATGACCGTGGCCGATGACGGCAGTGTGACGTTTACACAGGATCGTCTCGAGGTGAAGCTGCGTCCTTTGACTGATGAGGAACTCAACCGGCAGTTCGCTTCCCAGTCAAAGAATGGCCCCAAGTCGACGAATCCTTACACCTACGGCAACACGGAATTCTGGGAGGGCGCCAAGAAGCGAAGCCGGTTTACCGTTTTCCATTTGGCTGTCAAGAACTACGCCTATCCCAAGGTGAGAATCGATCCCGCGAAGATTGTCCTGACGGCGCAAAATGACAGGGAATACTGGAGTTTGAACCTTCAGCAACTCGATACCTATTATCGCGCCTATGCGATCGGCTATCGAGGTAATGAGTACGCTCGTTACCAGGCTCGCGTCGACTTGCTTAGGCAAACCATGTTCAAGAACGAAGAGATCTTCAGTGGCCAGGAAGTAGAGGGATTCGTGGTCTTTGAGGCGTTGCATCCGGACGTCAGCAAAATCCAGGTCCTGGTACAGGATTGCGTTCTGCGATTCGACTACCGCAATGAGCCGGTCGAGGATGTTGACATTCCCTATTCGTTTGTCCGGGACATCGGCAAGGAATACGCCAACGGTGAGATTGTAGTCGAGCGCTAGGCTGTTCAGAATTCAGATGCAAGCGAGTTTAAGCAGGGTTGATCAGTCGGATCGAATATCGATCCGCATCGACTATGCGATCCGCATCGACGATTGATCCGCGTTCACGAGGAGGGTAAGGAAGCCAATGAAAAGAGCAATCAATAGCATCGTTGCCGGTGCCGCGATCCTCGCACTGACGGCTGTATCCGCGGATGCGGTAGTGAACATCCAGAATATCGGTTCGGGTGCTCGCGCGTCGTCGCTGGGCAATGCCTTCGTGGCGGTGGCGGACAACGCCGACGCCGTCTTCGCCAACCCGGCGGGCTTAAATCAGCTCAAGGGTGCGCAGTTGGCCTACACCAACGTGTCCCTGCTGTTCTCGGGCATTGACGGAGATAATCTGGGCCAGCACGTGGTCAGTTACGCGCGTCCCGGCAAGATGAGCTTAGGCCTGGGTTACGAGCGCATCGGCAGTGATTTGCTGAGCGAGAACGGCGCCTTTCTGTCCCTGGGGTTCAAGTTCAGCTCGAAGCTGAGCGTGGGGCTGACCGCCAAGTACGTGTTCTGGAGTGTCGGTGACATTCCCAACGACGCGGTGACGGGTGCGCCGGATCCGCTTTCGAACCAGAGCCAGGGCGCCATCGGTGCTGACATCGGCCTGCTGTGGAAGGCCCCGATTCGCGATGCGCGCGTCGGTCTGTTGCTGAAGAACGCCCTGCAGCCGAACGTGGCCAAGGGGAGTGTGAAAAACACCGATGGCTCGGATGCCGGCGATGTGCCGATGGACCTGCATATCGGCGTGTCGACGAGTGTGGCCGAAGCCTCCATGGTGAGCGTGCAGTGGGTGATGCGTGATCTGAGCGGTGAAGAGGTGGACAAGCGGCTGGTGGTGGGTGGCGAGACCAAGGTGGCTGAAGGCTTCATGCTGCGCGCCGGAGGCAGCAAGATCTTCGAAGACGAAGCCAGTGGTGACGTCAACGCCGGCCTCGGTTACAAGTGGAACAAGACGCAGTTCGATTACGGATATCACATTCCGATGGATCTCACTGAGACCAACGGTTCGCACCGCTTCTCATTGGGGTACGTGTTCTAGCGATGAGGCCCGTGTGAATGCCGTGCCGGTGCTGGCACAAGCGGTGTTCGGAGCCCGGCATCTGGTGTTAGGTTGAGTACGTAGGAGAATGAGCAAGGAGATCAGCATATGGCGGTCGTGATCGGACTTATCGCCCTGGGTATCGGCCTGGGATCCAGCCTGTTCTTGCCGGTTCCCCAGTCATTGAAAACCAACTTCGATGCCGGGCAGTCCCTTTACGCTTTGGGCGAGTATGAAGGCGCTATTATCGAGTACTCGAAGATCGTCCGTTTTAACAGCCGGGCGGTGCGAACTGACAGTGTGCGCATCAACTTCGAGAGTGGCTTGGAGCTTCCCGTCGTTGCCGCAGCGTGGTACAAGCTGGGCGACGCCTACAAGGAGAGCTCGCAGCACGAGAAGGCGATAGAGGCATACAAAAAAGTCACCGTCATGGACATCGTGGATGAGGATTTTCGCTCCATCGTCCAGCTTCGCGTGGGCGAAACACGTTTCAAACAAAAGGAATTCCAGGAGGCTGCGAACGAATACCGGCACTATGTCAATTTGTTTCCGACGTCGTCGGATGCAGCTATGGCTCAGTACTACGCGGGTTGGAGCGAGTTCAACCTGCAGCAATACGACAAAGCCATACAATCGCTCTCTGTGGTCCTCGAGAACTACCCGGATGATCGCTACGCTGCCGACGCCCAGTTCAGGATCGCCAGCAGCTACTACGAGAAAGGCGAGTACGAGAAAGCCGTCGCTCAGTCAGAGGCCACGTTGGAGCAGCACCCAGGCAGTTTCGTCATAGGCGAAGCGACCTACCTCAAGGCACAAGCTTACGATCGGATGGGCCGCAGCCAAGATGCCATCGGTATGTACCGGGAAGTGCGAGATCTCTACGAGCACATGTGGTCGCTGCTTCAGGGGTCACTGCGTGAGGGCAAGAACGTCGATTTCGATCGCTATATGCAATTGTTCGAAACTTCGTCGCTGCGTGTCGCGGAGATCTATCGAGGCCAGGAGAAGTACCAGGAAGCCTACGAGGAACTGATCGTTGCACAGGAAACAGCGGAGGAGCGGTTCTCCAAGGCCAAGGTGCAGATGCGCATGGGGGATAACTTCCTGGCGTGGAAGCGTTTCGACGACGCGTGGGCGGCCTACAACCAGGTAATCGAACTGTACGGCGACACGCCTTTCCCTCCAAACGCTCAGTACCAGAAGGGTGAGACCCGATACTTCGAGGGTGATTACGGGCGCGCCAGAGAGGATTACCGGCTCGTCCCCGCCAACTATCCGGACAGCGAAACCGCCCTCCGTGCAGCCTCCCTCTACAGCGCCGGTCAGTCTGCAGAGAAATTGGAGGATTTCGATAGTGCCTTGGAGTTATATGATGACGTTGTCGACAACTTCCCGCGCTCGACCGAAGCTCCCCTGTGTCTGCTGCGTATCGGTCAGATCAATTCTGAGCAGAAGCTGGTTGACGAGGCCTTGGTCGCCTATCGGCGGGTAGCCACGGACTACGGAGAGACTCAGTACGCGGCGGACGCGAATTACTGGCTCGGTATTCTCTACAAAGACCAGGGCCAATTGGATGAGGCGGTCGATTCATTCTCCAAGGTGGGCAGGGAGGCACGCGAGATCTACGTGCACTCACTGGTGCAGGCTGCCAACATTCATATCGGTGCGGGCAGGCCCGAGCAAGCCAGAGGTGTGTTGACTCAGATGCTCGTTGACGTGGAAGGCGATCGCGATTTGGAGGCTACCGCCCATTACCAAATCGCGAAGCTCGATCTGAACAACAAGAATTACGCCGACGCGGTAAGAGGGTACACCAAGGTCATCGAGAATTACCCAGAAAGCGAGACGATTCGCGACGCGGTCTACGAACGTGGTCTGGCCTATCACTACACCGGGTATTACTCCAACGCGCTTGGGGACTACCAGCGGTTACTGGATTCCGATATAGCTGCGGCGATGCGACTCAAGGTCGAGTTCGCGATGGCGCTTTCCCATGCCGCTGAGGGAGACGACGCCAAGGCGACGGTGCTGCTCAACCGGGTGATAGATTCGGGCGACGAAACGCTCGCCAGGAACGCTCAGCTGCAGCTCATCTCCATGGCGGAAAAGCAGGATCCAGCTGACGCCATCCGCACGTATGAAGGAATGTTGACGCGCGTCGAGGCTGAGGAAGACAAGGTGCGCGTACTTGTTCGTCTTGCCAGCGCCTACTTCCGGCTCGGGCAGTACGATCGCAGCATCGAGGCCTCGCAGCGGCTGGTGGATCTCGCCGTCGACGTTGAGAGCATCTCAAACGCTCTGTTCGTCCAGGGCAACAGTTATTTCCGCGCTGGCGACATGGACCAGGCCATCGCCACCTACCAGAAGATCATAGACGACTATCCGCAGATCGGCTGGGCGAAGAACGCGCAGTTCCAGATCGGTATATCATTACACAAGCTTTCCGGCGGTGGCGGCATTGCCTACCTGCCGAAGCTGTCGGAAGCGTTTCAGACCTATTACGAAAGGTACCCGGACGACGAACAAGCCGTTTACGCCTACTACTACGACGCCTGGGCCCGTTATCGCATGGGAAAATGGCGCGAAGCGAGCGAGACGTTCGAAGAACTGGTCAGACAGTTTCCGGGCTCGAATTACGCGCCTGAGTCATTGTATCGCGCCGGAGAGGCCGTTTTCAACATAGCGACCGGACGCTCACACGAGCAGAAGATCCCGATTTTCAGGGAAGCCACCAAGAAGTACGAGGCCGTTATCGCCAGCTACCCCAAATCCGATTACGTGGACGATGCCCTCTACAATACAGCATGGGCACTCATTCATCTGGATCGAAAGGAAGACGCCCTGCCGATCTTTGAACAGATCGTAGCCGAACATCGAGACGGACGCTACGGGGCGAGAAGCCAATTCACACTCGGAGATTACTACTACGGCGAGAAGGTTTACGACAAGGCGACGGAAAGCTATGAGCAGTTTCTCGCCATGTACCAAGACGCCGACCTCAAGGCGGAAGACAAGGGTTTGCGTCGCAAAGCGACGATCCTGTTGGGTCACCTGTCAGAAATCGACGCGTACAATATCTACGCTGAAGGCGAAAAACTGTTCGACGCGAAAGACTTCGAAGAAGCCATTAGGATTTTCAAGGAAGTCCAGACCAAGTATCCCGACAGCGACCAGACGGTCAATGCGGCGGTGAATATCGGAGCCGCTTACATGGCGCTGGAGGATTATCGCAAAGCGGCTGCCGAGTTCCAGAAGGTAGTCGACCAGTACAGCGGCGAAGCGCGGTTTTCGCCACAGGTGGACTTCGCCAAGCAGCAGTTGGAAGTCATGGCGGAGGCTCGAGTCATTTAGGCGATTTAGACGAGTACCAAACGAAGCTATCTGAAGAAGTGAAAATGAATGTCACAACCTAGAGGGAGGAAAACAGAGCAATGTTAGAATTCTTCCGAGACGGTGGCCCGTTCATGTGGCCCCTGAGTCTGTGGTCGATCATGGCCTTCGGGTTTTTTCTCGAACGCGTCGTCACCTACGCCCGAATGCGCAGTGAAGATGAACTGGCGGACGTCACCACCGATATCAACGGCCGTATAGATTCCGGCACCTCGTTCGACCAGTTGAAGGACTACTGTCGCGAGGTCGGCAGGCTGGAAGGTGAGGTATACGCTGAGGGCATCGAGCGTTTCGAGCACCTCTCCAGGGAGCAGCGCAATTTGGAGGAAATGCGCACCGAGATGAACGGCACGGTAGAGCGCGCCGCCATAGGCTATCTGGGGCGCTATCTAGCGGTCGTCCAGTTCGTCGCCAACTCCGTCGTGCTACTGGGACTGCTGGGAACGGTGAACGGCATGATCACGGCGTTTGAAGGCATCGCCGAGAAGGGTCTCGGTGAACCGACTATCGTCGCCGCCGGTATCTCAGAAGCCCTGATCACGACCGTGACCGGTCTCGTGATCGCCGTGCCCGCTCTCGCCATCTACACCTACTTCACGACCCGCGCCGAGAGCAAAGCCGTCCAGTTCGAGCCGTACGGCCAGGGCTTCGTGGACGCGTTGCTGCGTCGCTGGCAAGCCGCCAAGTAGGACAAATCAGGAGATAAAAGGCTATGCAACGTCAGAAAGCGAAGCCGGACGAGCGACCCGATCTCACACCGATGATCGACGTTGTTTTCCAGCTCCTGATTTTCTTCATGGTGACGGCGGTTTTCGCTATTACGCCCGGATTGGACATCAAGCTTCCTGAGGCCGAAGAGGCCCAGGCTCCGGACAAGGAGAACCTCTTCATCGTCGTCGACCAGGACGGCAACATGAAGCTGAACCACAAGACGGTCACCTTTGCCAACCTGAAGGAAGAGTTGGAATACAAAAGGGGCATATTGGACAACACCACCCTGATCATCATTCAGGGCGACGAGCGTGCCACTCATGGGCAGATTGTCCAGATCATGGACATCGCACGACAGGTAGGCATCGTCGATCAGGTAATCGCCACAGAGCCCGATAGGGGCAGGGGATAGGTAGCCCGGCTAACCCCGAGTTACCTCTCTGTAAGCAACCGGCGAAGGATTAACTGTGGAAGAGCATAAAAAGATACTCTACATCGTATTCGGGTCTGCGGTCCTCCTCCATCTCGGGATCATAGTCTCCAAGTGGGTGGCGATTCTGGCCGGCGTAGGTGGATTCGCGGTCCTGCTTCTGGCTTTGTGGAAGGCCACGACCGGCAGGCGTTTGGGTTTGAATGCTGCCCTGGTCGCGTCGTTGGCCGTACACGCGGTCGCTTGGGTAGCCGTCCTGGTCTTCGGACTGACCGAGGAAGAGGAAGGCGAGACGCTCATCCGGTTTCAGGCGCCCCCGCCCATTCTCGAGAAGAACTTCGATCTGGCAAAGCAGCCTGAAATCTCTGAAGTGCAGATGGAGATGCTGGCAGCCCTTACGCCGCCCGATATGCCAACCGACATCACGGCTATATCGGATGTGAGCGCTGTCGGTAGTGACCTGCTGGGTGCCGTTTTGCCGGGTGCTTCGCTGCTGGGGACCTTCAGCGGAGCCAAGGCAGACGAACTCGACTTCGATCGGGTCGAGATGATCGACGTCACCGAGACGGCGGCGCCGGTTCAGGAAATGTTGAGTCTCGAGCGCGAACTCCTGAATGTGGGGGATCTGGATTTCGGTCGCTTCAAGGCGATCATCATCACGGATCCCGAGAACAAGAAGAACATCCGCGGGTTCTTCAACATGACCATCATCGACTATGATCTGGCGGACAAAAACGTGGATCGCTTTCCGCTCGCGGTCGAAGAGTTGATGCGGTACGTCAGGGATCACACGCAGATCAAGGCCAGGATCCAGGGCACTACCCTTCGCTTCAGTGATGATCGCATTCACAAAGCACCGCTCCTCTACATGACGGGCAACAGTGCGATCGTGCAGCTGAGTGATACGGAGAAGACGAACCTGGGCGACTATTTGCGAGGCGGCGGGTTTCTGTTCGCGGAAGATATTCGACAAAACGACACATCGACGGGCAACCTCACCGGCACCGAGGCAGGAGTCGTGGGGACGACGTTCGATCGGCAGTTCAAGGCCCTGATGAAGGATCCGATGGTGCTGGGAACGGAGGGAGGCAAGTTTCAGAAGATCCCCAAGTCCCACTCGTTGTACTACACGTTTTTTGACTTCCAGGACGGACCACCCATGGGGGGCGCTGCAGGAGGCAACGTCTTCGATCTCGAAATGCTGGAGCTACGTGGACGCGTTGCCGTCCTCTTCAGCGACCTGAACGTCAGTTGGTACTGGGGTCAGCCAGGCGCCACTGCGCGCGAGCGTGGGTTGCAATTCGGTGTGAATCTGATCGTCTATGCACTGACCCAGCCGGGCGGTATTTCCAACGTCACTCAGTACACCCAATAAGTCTCCGGTCGCGAGTTCAGCATAGACCGCGAGTTTGATGCAATAGAAAAGGCCCGGTGGCTTGTCAGCCAACCGGGCCCTTTCTGTTGCCGTTTCAGCGGCTAGCTTCAGTCACCGACCCAGTGCCGGTAGAGCGGCTTGACATCCTCTGGCAAGGACTCGAAGACCTCACGCCGCAATGGTTCGGTCTCGTAATTCTTACCGTTCGTCTCCACCACCATCATGGCATGCTCAGGTGATCCAATCATGGTCGGGTTGAGGTTAAGCCACCACGGGGCATAGCGGATGATCATGCCGACGCGAGGTTCGTCGCTGTCGTTTGGCGCCACGGCGTGCCACGTGCGACTGTCGGCGATGTAGACGCTGCCAGCCTTACCTACCGCGTGGATCTCAGTCGGATAGGGTGCATCCTCGTCGACACCCTCGACTTCGCCAGCGGCCGGATTATTCGACTCACGCTGGCTACCGGGCACGATCAGGGTAGCTCCATTATCGGGCCGGAAATCCGTCAACATCCAGATCGTCGACAGGTGCAGCGGTGCGTCTGCATACGGCGCCGGGATGTTAGAGGCATTGGTCTGGTTGTACGGCCAGTCGGCGTGCCAGTATCCACGCCCACACCCCGGATTGTTGATGACGACGTCGGTGCAGGAGATCCGGGCGAATGGGCCGAACAGGCCTTCGACGACCTCCATGATACGGGGGTCGGCAAGGTACGGCGCGAATGTCTGGGTCTCGTTGATGACCTGTTTCAACGGGGCAACGCCTGGAACCCCGGTGCGATGGCCACGTGCCCGGGTCGCGGCAAGTCGCTTCTCAGACTCCTCGCTGCGCCGCACCTGAGCCGCGACGACACTGTCGCGGACCTCGTCGACGACACCGGCAGGTATAACCCCCTCGACAACGCAGAAACCGTCCATGTCGAGTTGACGCAGGCGATCCTGCGTCGTAATCGTCTTTTCCGTGGAGGTAACGTCAGTCATGTATAGGTCGATTTTCCATTTTCTTCACGAACGCATGAATTCGGCGATGTCGATGGGCTCTCCGCCCCTTTTGGCTGACTCCCACCCGGCAAGCACCGGAGCGAGGGAGTTGAGGCCATCGTGGTAGTCGTTGAGGAGGTCACTGCCGTCTCCGCTTCGCACAGCCTCACAGAATCGCCGGTCGAGCTCGAACCATGGGTTGAACTCCTCGCCTTCGTAGACCCGCTCTCCGTTCATGTCGATGTGGTCGTAGCTGTGGACGCCGAGGTAGCCGCCCTCGTAGTACATCAAGAAGAAGGGCTCTTCGGGCGGTTGGCTGGGTGAGGCTGAGACGAAGGTCATCGTCATGGTGGCACCATTGGACATGGCGAAATTGAAGGAAGCCGAGAGCGGAGTAGTGTAGCGCTCAGGGTGGTTGAAAAACCCCTGTGCCGTCACCACGTCGAGTCCACTCATGAAGCGGGAATAATCCACCGCGTGCGGGCCCCAGTCGAAGAAACCGACGCCGCCCTTTTCCATGACGCCATTCCAGCTGCCGGAAGGCGGTCCGGGCAACCCGCTGACGGACTGGAAGCGGATGTGCGCGACGTCTTTGCCCTGCAGCAGGCGTCTGGCTTCCTGGAATATGGGCCGGTAGCGCTCGCGGAAACAGACCGCGCTGAGGACCCCGGCCTCACGTACGGCGTCGTCGATAGCGCGAGCCACGCACATCTCGAGGGCCTGGGGCTTTTCGCTGAACAGGTGGATGCCCCGGGTGGCCGCGGCCACTTCAACGCCGGCGGTCCGGGCGAAGGCCGGGACGATCGACCACAGCGCGTCCATCGATTCCTTCTCGAGCATCTCGTGGCCGTCCGTGTACACGGCGGGGATGCCGAAAGTGGCGGCGGTGTCGTGGGCGGCCTGCGCATTGACATCACAGATGGCGATGAGTTCGACGCCCTCGACTCGTGTCAGGTTGGGCAGGTGCTGTTTGTTGGCGAAGTTGCCGGCGCCATAGATGCCGATGCGGATCGTCCCTTTCATGCTAGTGTCACCGGGTGCCCTCCACACGCGCGAATTTGTGCATCAAGTTGGGCGCTCCGACCTCGTTGACGTAGATATCTCCGTGGTGGTCTACGGCGATGGCGTGGGAGCCGTGATTCTCGTCGACAGGGCCGCCCCGCAGGGGTAGCACGAACAAGAGGTCGCCATCCATGTTGAAGACGCTGACACCGAATCCCTCGGCCACGAACACGATATCGTCGTCGTCGATGAACAGACCGCAGGGAAACAGACGACCGCGCCACTGGCTTTTGAAGTTGCCGTCGAGATCGAAGAGCTGGACACGGTTGTTGGGCTCTCGGTCAGCGACCGCGACAATACCGCTGCTGGAAATGGCAATATTGTGGGGCAGAGTATAATTCCCAGGCTCTGATCCCTTTTGCCCCCAGGTCTCCAGCAGTTCGCCATCGGGGGAAAAGCGGTGTACGTGGAACTGTCCGTAACCATCGGTCACGTAAAACTCGCCCGAATCGGGCGCTACAGCGACTCCCGTCGGCTTGTTGAAAGGCTTGCCGGGTGGGCCGGGGATTCCTGGCGTACCGATGGTTTGAAGCACCTCCCCTTCCAGGCTACAGATGCGGACGGTATGGTCACGGCAGTCTGTCACAAAGGCTCGTCCATCGGGTGTGAGGGTGATGTCATGCGGCAGCGGGAAAATGTCCTGGCCCCAGGAGTCGATGAGGCGCCCGTCCCGGTCGAATACCAGGATACTCGGATTCGGCTCGCGGTCGACGACGAAGATGCGGTCGTCGGTGCTGATGCCCACGCCAGAGAGCACTCCTTTTTCACATCCGTGTGGCCCGCTGCTCCAACCAGGCACGGGTTCATAGAGGTACGGTTCGGCGCCTATTGGCATGAACAAATCTCCTGTGTTGATGGGTCGAAAACGCAGGCAAACGCCACCCGCAACAGCAAATAATTTGATGAAATGTTGCTGGTCCTGCCAGCTCTGGCAGGACGGAATTGACACCGGGCGAGAAATTCGTGTAGATAGCTCGTTCACCTTGAGCCGCCGAAGAGATCCCATGCGTCGATTCACTGACCTCCTCAAAGCGTCGGTTGTACTACTGTCATTGCTAGCCGTCGACCTGGGTGCTGACACGGCGTCAACCGGGAGAGAGTCTATTTTGCACGTGACCACACTGGCGGCGCCGCCCACCGCTCTCTACAGCGACCACACGGGGCGCTTGCTGGCTTCCGTGCCGGGAGAGCAAGGCGCCGGTCTGTTTGTCGTGGATGCCGAGCGCAGTGAGACGCGTAGATTCATAACCGGGCATGTCAGCGGCGTCTCTGGCAGCCGCGACGGCAAGCTGTTCGTGGCATCTTCTGCGTCCATCCTCCAGGTCGACCTCGAAGCCGGATGGATCGTCACCGATGTCAGCGCGAAATTCGACTGTTCGAATCAGGCAGACCGCACGGTAGCCGATCGCAGGGTCGCGGATCGCAAGGTCGCGGGCAACAGAGACGGCAGTGTGTGGATCAGTGGATGCGCGAATTTTCGCGATTCGAGCGGGGAATACCTGCCGCAACCCGAGGGAATCGGTGGCAACCTGGCGCCCATGGCGTCCGCGTACGACCTCTACGACAACCATTGGGCGTTGGCTCCAGATCAGGGGGGATCGACCGTCGCTGTAGTGCGCGCGGCCAGTACGCCAAGTGTTTGGCAACTCGTCGATCCACAGCCTGACGGGGACGGCAATCTCCTGGCGATCGATGCCTCCGGATTCGTATGGGTCTCGGCAGGCGGGTTTGGGGTCCACCGCATGGACCCGCATCAGCCTGGCGACGGATGGCACACGCCGATTGGAGCCGCTGACTGGAGCGGCCGCATAACGGCGATGACGCGATCGCACGCTGACGGGGACCTCCTTTTTGGGTTTGACGACGGCACGCTACTGGAGGTCGAGGCCGATTCTGCCAACACACTCACGACACACGCTATCGTACCAGCGGGTGAAGGGGCGGGTTCGATCGACCTGATTCACGTCGATCCGCTGGGTCATATTTGGTTCACCTCCGGCTCGCAGATTTTCAGAATTGAGGCGATTGCCCAAGCCTGGCAGCACTCGTGGGAGGAAGTCGCTCCACTACCGGGTGGCAACCACGACATCTTTGCCGTTGAACTCGATCGTCAGCTCTACGTCGCCGGGGGGTTGACCGCAGGATGGGACTTTCCGGCCGCCGGCCGCGTTTTCGCCGAGATCTTTCGTTTCGATCCGCAGACACGCACCTGGAACGTCGCCGGGCAGATGCCGACGGCGCGATGTCACAATGGATTGACGACCTTCGAGGGAGAAGTCTGGATCGTCGGCGGCAGGGTGAACCCGGATAAGCCTGACAGCGCCCGAGGTCTTGTGCCTCTTGATGAGGTCATCGTCTTTGATCCTGCGAGCGGCACATGGCGTGACGCTCCATCGCTGAACACGGCTCGGACCGAGCCTGTTGCGCTGGTCTCCGGGGAGCGTGTCTACGCGATCGGCGGCTCCGATAATGAGGATGCGTTGTCTTCGGTCGAAAGTATCGGCCCTGGAGAGGACTCATGGCGTTTCGAAGCAGAAACCCCGCGTCCCATCCACCAATTCGCCGGCTGTGTCCTCGATGACATCATCTACGTCATCGGTCGTGAGGGCGCCTTCGCCTACGATCCCGGCACAGGTACCTGGGACGACCTGCCGGCCCCCGAGCATTTGCCACAGGCTTCCTACGTGACCGCGTTCGAGGGCGAGATCTGGGCTCTGGGTGATCACCGCACCAGGAAGAGCTGGCGCTACTCGCCAGCCGAGCGCATGTGGCGCTCCGGTCCGGATCTGCCTACCCGGCAGTCCTGGGGCGGTGCCGCCGTCCTGGATGGTCGACTTTACGTCATCGGTGGGGCGCATTGGGCGACCCGTCTGGACAAATTTATCTGGGACGACCGGGTTTTCGTTCTGCGGCCGAACTGGGTCGCAGGCGACTAATTGAATAACTGAATGAGCATAACACGCTACGGGGGAATGGAAATTGACTGAAGTTGGACTGAACAAACGCGACGTGGATACGCCCTTCCTGTGGGCGGATCTCGACAAACTGGAGAGCAACATCAAACAACTGGCAACGCTTTTCAGTGAGGCCGGTGTCCAATGGAGACCACACATCAAGGGGATCAAGGTACCGGCCATCGCCCACAAGGCGCTGAACGCCGGAGCCATCGGAGTCACCTGTGCCAAGTTGGGTGAGGCCGAGGTCATGGTGGATGCCGGGATAACGGATATCCTGATTGCCAACCAGCTCGTGACCCCGCAGAAGATCACCCGATTGGTGAACCTGAGTCGCCGCGCCGATATCAAGGTCGCCGTCGAATGCAGGCCGAATGCGACAATGATAGGGGAAGCGGCTGCGGCCGCAGGTGTCGAGGTAGGTGTCGTCATCGAACTGGATACCGGTATGGCGCGGGCCGGTGTGACCCCAGGGGCGGCCACCGTGGAGATGTCGCGGTTCGTGCATGAGACCGCAGGCCTGCGCTACATGGGTTTGATGGCCTGGGAGGGGCACACGGCCAACATGACAGATTTCGACGAGAAGCGTGCGATAATTGAGAGTTGCGTCAGCACTCTCACTCACAGCGCTGATCTGTGCCGGGAAGCCGGCCTGCCGGTGGCGATCGTCAGCTGCGGGGGTACGAGCACGCTCAGGGTAACGCCGTTTCTACCCGGTATCACGGAGATACAGGCTGGCGGAGGCATGTTCAATGACCGCGCCTACAGCGGCCGGCAAGTCGATACTGAGATCTGTGCCTTCGTCCGCTGCACGGTCACCAGCCGTCCCGTTCCCGAACGCATCATCCTGGACGGTGGCTTCAAGACGATACCGGCATGGCCGGGCGAGCCGATCCCACTCAGACTCGAGAATGTCTCATCCATCAAAACCTCAGCCGAGCACATGATCATCAATTTGTCGGCGCCTGATGATACGGTCAAAGTCGGTGATGCCTTCGATTTCATCGTCGGTTACACGGACGCCACCACGTTCCTGCATGACTACCTCTACGGCATGCGCAACGAGGTGGTCGAGGCGGTGTGGGCGGTGGCTGCGCGTGGAAAACTGCGTTGACAGATAGGCGAGTGAACGGACGAGACTCCTCGAGGGGCCTGGATCGGTGATACCGCAGGTCTCCTGTTTCGAGCCGCCTCTGAGCGCCGATCTGCAGGCGGAGCTCCCGCCGTTCTGGGAAGGCATCTTCGAAGAGGAGTTTGATTTTCGGGATGTGCTGGCAGGGTCTGATGAGGGCTTCATCGGTCACAAGATCTACCTCAAACGAGATGCTGGCGGCGGCGAACTGATGGGCACGACTCACCTGGCTTACGCCGGGCGAGGATCAGAGACTGCAGCCCCATCGTCAACGCACATATCCTCTATCATCGGGGGGCTCGGTGAAGTTGCTACGGCGCCCGCTTTCCGCCGCCGGGGAATAGCCGCGCAGCTGTGCGAGACGGCTCGCGACGAGTTCGCGCGACTGGGTGGGGCAGCCCTGTTCCTGGGCACGGGAAACCCGGCAGCGGCGCGGGTCTATCGCCGTCTGGGCTTTCGCAAATTGGCCTCGGCCTCCCTGATGGCGCAGGTCAACTTCGACGAGTCTCCGGAGGATTTTCTGGCAGGTTACTTCACTGCGACCGAATCCATCGAGGTCAGCCCCGGGTCGCCGCGATCACGCTGTCACCTGATCCCCTTGGCGGTGTGTCCACACGACTGGCAGGTCCTGGACACCAATGCAGGCCTTTATTCCACTCGCTTTACTCAACTCACGTCATGCATGGGACTGTTTCCCCGGTACGAAGCGGTGGCCACGGGTGAAAGGGAAGGGACATGGTTTGAGGGTTGGACGGAAACCGGCGGTTGCCTCGCAGGGCTATCCACCACTCGGATAGCGGCGGACGGTGTCAGCCACGTCGACGGATTCATCCACAAACGTTATGCCGCTGCCTGGCCGCAGTTGCTCGCGGCTGCAGTCGACTGGAGCAGGGACCGAGGAATCTCTCGCTGCAGAGCCGACATTTGCGTGGAGGACGAAGAGAAGCAGGTCTGTTTCGAGCAGCTCGGATTCGCGCCCGCCGGAGAGGGGGGCGGGTTCGAGGTCGGGGGGCGTTCGGTTGGGTCCCTACTCATGGAGATGGCGTTGTGATCGACGGCTGATGGCGCACGGAATACAGCAGCAGCCAGCCGGTGACCTGATCGGGCGTATCGGCGCTCGGGCCGGTTGCCAGCACACGCTTGCCTTCGATCGAAGTCTGAAGCGCTCCTCCAACTTCGAGGTGCTGTGACGAAGGCCCGGTGATTACCAGTCGGCGACGCTGCCGTCCGTCTCATAGAAATGCTCGCCCCCCAGCTCTTCGGTGTACTCGCATCCTTCAGCCACCGCCTCCTCATCGATGTCGATGCCGAGTCCCGGTTCGGTCGGTAACTCAATGTGGCCATCGATGACCTTCAGGTCTTCGGTTAGCAACCCCGCTCCCAATCCCTGGTCAATCTGCTCCTGTATGAGAAAATTCGGCACGACGGCATCGACGTGTAGCGAGGCGGTGAAAGCGACGGGTCCGATGGCGCAGTGGGGCATGATGTGCATGTAGTAGACCTCGGCCATGTTGGCGATCTTGACGAGTTCGGAGATGCCACCGGCATGTGAGGTATCGGGCTGGATGTAGGCGACGGCGCGCTTTTCGAAGATTTCTCGGAATCCCCAGCGCGTCAGCAATCGTTCTCCCGTGGCGATCGGGAAGGGGACTTTGTTAGAGACTTCCACGAGGGCATCGATGTTCTCCTGCGGTACCGGCTCCTCCACGAACATCGGCCGCATGCCCTTGATCTCGTGGCAGACCTCGACGGCGAGGGCCGGTGTCATCTTGCCGTGAAAATCGAAGCAGAGCTCGACATCGGGGCCGACCCACTCACGCATCTTGCAGGCGCACTCGACGAAGGCATCGATCCGTGAGGGCGGTTCGTGGGCTCTCCACTTGCCGTGAGGGCCGGCCTTGAAGGCGGTGTAACCGCCTTTTTCCTGCAGAAACTCCAGCCGCTGTCTGGCTGCGGTTAAGGCATCTTCATCGAGGCTGCCGATTCCCCAATGGGCGTACACCCTTATCC
The DNA here is from genome assembly GCA_965248265.1 of Candidatus Latescibacterota bacterium. GTDB lineage: Bacteria > Latescibacterota > UBA2968 > UBA8231 > UBA8231 > CBDFJF01. Next base: position 1,803,154 of record CBDFJF010000001.1, on the reverse strand, counting down.
GATCCCTGACTGCTCCGCCCAGCAGTTGATAGATGGGGACATTATGGTGCTTGCCGGCGATATCCCACAACGCCTGGTCGATGCCGGACAAGGCCGACATCAAGACATTACCGCCGCGGAAGAAGGCCGATCGGTAGACGTGCTGCCAGTGATGTTGGATGCGCAGCGGGTCTTTGCCGACGAGGTAATCGGCGATCTCGTCAACGGCGCCTGCTGTGCTTTTGGGCCGGCCTTCAAGGGTGGTCTCACCCCATCCTGCCAGGCCGTTGTCGGTCGTGATCTTGACCAGGCGGATGCGGGGTTTGGGAAAGAACTGTTCGACGCTGACGATTTTCATCGGAGGAGTTCCTTGTCGTGGAGATTGCGCGGCACTGTGCAAACCAGAGTAACGGGATGCTAACTGTGCCGGAGTCATTGGGGACGGACGTTAATCGAGATCTCAAGCGGATTCAAGGGTGGCAAAGGACACGATCGCCATACAGCGCGCCCAAGGTTACTTTATCCGCCTGGACCCCTGCGAGCGGGGATCTGCTCTTTTCGAGGCTTCTACATTCAGACTACAGGAGATGGCTGTGGATACGACCGCGGAGTTGATCATCGATGTCGCCGCCAAACTGTTTGCGCGTAAACTGACCGACGTGTCTGGCGGCAATATCAGCGCCAGGAATGGGGACACGATGTTGATAACGCCCCGGTTTGCCGGCAGCCGCCAGCATTGGAAATTGGGCACGGAAGACATCATGAGGGCGGAGATCGCCTCGGATGATTTTCTTGAACATCCCCGCAGCTCGCGTGAGAGCAGAATCCACCTGTGTGTGTATCGCAATTTTCCAGACGTGACCGGCATCGTTCACGCTCACCCATTCCACGTGTTGCCCTTCTGTGTCGCTGGTCGCTCCATCGAGATGGTATTGGAATCGACGCAGAAATTCGGTAGCGTCGACCTCATTCAGGCCGCCCCGGCTCACAGCCAGGCTCTGGCCGACAACATCGTGGCTGGTCTGTCAGGGAAAGAGGACTGCATCCGTAGCCAGGCGGCCGCCGTCATTGCACCGCGGCATGGATTGTTCGTCGCCGGCAAGGATCTTCTGGCGGCCTTCGATGCCACCGAGCGCATCGACTGGAACGCCTGGTGCATCCTCTCCCAGAGCCTGATGCCAACGGACCGGGTCCCATATGATTTTGACGGTAACGCCTAACTCGGCCCTCGACCGTATCCTGTTCATCGACGAGTGGTCGCCCGGGTTGGTGATGCGGACGGATGGCTACGACGACTGCATGGGTGGGAAGGGCATGGACTGCGCTGTCGTGCTGACCCACCTGGGTGTCGATACCGTGGGCCTGGTGTTCGAGGCCGGTGCCACCGGTCGCGAAATGCTGGCTGTTGCCGGTCGTTACGGCATCACCACCGAAGCGGTCCGGGTCGAAGGGGAGACTCGCCTCGCCCTGGTCGTCTGTGAGACCGCGCATGGGCGCCACAGTCATATCATGGCCGGAGCTCTGAAGGTCGGCGAAGAGCATCTGCAGGAATTGATGCGGCTTTTTCGTGTTCGGATCCACGAGGCGGACTGGGTGATCGGCGCCGGGACGCTGGCACCGGGTTGTCCGCAGACCTTCTACCACGATCTCATAGTCGCAGCCGCTGACACCCCCGTGCTCATCGATTGTGCCGGCGAACCGATGCTGGCCTCGCTGCCGGCGCGTCCTGCTATCGTCAAGATGAACCTGGAGGAGTTTGCGCAGACCTTCGGAGTGCGGCCACAATCATTCGAGGGTTGGCTAGCCGAATCGCATCGTGTCTACCGGACTCACGGGATGGGTGCCCTGGTGTTGACGATGGGGGCAGAGGGGATGTTGGCCTTCTGTGCCGAGGGGGCCTTTCGTGTGACTCCACCTGTGCAGCAGCCGGTCAATGCGGCGGGGGCCGGTGACGCCGCTTCGGCCTCACTGGTCTGGCGCCTGGCGAAAGGGGACGGCTGGAAGGCCTCCCTGCGCTGGGCAGGAGCTGTTTCCGCTGCCGTCGTACTCACGGAAGGAACCGCGGATTGCCACATGGCGGACGCTGAACGCTTGTACGGAGATGTGGTGGTGAGTGAGCTGGGTTGAGTCGGGATAATGGAGGTCGGGGAGACGCGCCGAGGCAGCTGCGGCCGCGACGAGGATCTTAGCCGGCGCCTGTCGCAGTGGTCTGTTTCGGTTTGGCCTCGAAGGAGAGCACGTCCATCGGACAGACCGTCACGCAGACACCACAACCGATACAGGAGCTGTTGCTGTTGTCGAGCACGTCCTGTTTCATGGCGAACGACATCACGTCGATGCCAACGAGACAATTGCGCGAGCACTCGTTGCACGAGATGCACTTATCGTTGGACTCGATGTGGTAGCGGCTGATGCCCAGCTTGACGTAGAGGTTGGACATCAGATCCATCAGTTTTGCCAGGGGGCACCAGTAGCGGCACCAGACTTTGCCTCCCAGGAACGGGTAGAGGGTCACCGGCAGGATGCCGATGAGCCAGACGTCCACGCCAATGCGATAGATGGCCATCGACCAATCCGCCACGTCGTTGAACAGCCCGTACACATCCCGCACCAGCATGACCACGGTAATGAGCGTCGCCAGGACGAGGACGCCGAGGTTCATTTTCTCCCAGCGAATCGCCGTTTTGCCCTTGGGCGCCAGGTGGCGCCAGCGGTCACCGAAGGTCTCGGCCAGGCCGCCGCAACCGCAGATCCAAGAGCAATAGCGCTTGCCGTTGAAGAGGACGAAGATGGGGATGATGACGAAGGTCAATAACACCCCCCACACCACCCAGATGTGGTGCGGGTTATAAAAAAAAGTGTAGAAGAACAGGGGCCAGGCGTAGACGATGCCGTAACTGCGCCAGGACTGATCAGCGAAGGCGGGGTCCTGGGCCAACTCGCCAACCCACTGGTATTCGACTGCCCACTGAAAGAGGAACTCAGGTACCAGGAAGAAGAACAGCCACTGGAATCCGAGCAGGCTGACGAAACGCCAGATCTGGAAGCGGTCCTTGCGCTCAAGACCCCAGCGCTTGATCGCCTGAATGCCGAAGACCGTCATCAGGCCGGTGTAGATGACGGTGTACCAGAAGCTCCAGGGCCGCTCGAAGAACGACATGGCCTGGTAACCCCAGTTCTTGAAGGGCCAGAACTCCTCTCCTGTCCCCACTTTGATGCCGTAGATGGCGTACCACACCAAGAAGGAGATTCCGAGCCAAGCCCAGCGATCGCCGGAGCGACCGAAATGGATCAAGCTCCCAATCGAGACCAGGGCCAGCACCAGGCCAACCGGGGGAATAAACTGGTGCTCGAGCGCGGTCCATCCGGTTTGACCGCCAAACAGCCACAGTCCCGCGAGCGAAGCCAGTGACAGCCACAGTGAGCGCGCCAGCGAGCCGCTCCATTCGTTTTCCAGCTTGATGCCCAGCGACTTCAAAAAGCGGACGGGGACCTCTGAGCCGACGAGGACGAAGGCGTGCTGCATGGGGACTTCTTCCTCGCGCGGGTCCTCGCCTTGCGCTGCGACCGCGAGGGTGGCTTGATCCGTCCCGAAGCTCTTGACGTTGGAGTTGAACAACACACGGATGTCGCCGACGGCGACGGCGCGATCGAGGGCCTCACGGTTGTCCTTGAACAAGCGCGAGAACTCGGCGCTGCGGTAGGACAGAACCACCCGGTTCTGCTCGCACAGTGTCAGCGCCGCCTCGATGGCACTGTTGCCACCGCCGATGACGAGAATGTCCTCGTCCTTGTAGTGACGCGGGCTGTAGAGCCGGTGATAGACATGTTCCTGGTCTTCACCTTCGACGTCGAGTTTGCGGGGATAGCCGCGCTGACCCGTGGCCAGGACGATCCAGCGGGCCCGGTAGCTCTGTTTGGGGGTGGTGGCGGTGAAGAGGCCGTCTACTTTATCAACTGCGGTCAGCGGTTCTTCCACCCGCACATCGATTTCGTTGTCGTCGACGATCTGATGCCAGCGCTCGATCAGGTCTTCTTTCCGGGCGCCGTCCAGCCACAGCTTCCCCTTGGGAACCGTGCTGTCGGGTTCGGCGTAGACCCACTTGCCCTCCGGGAAGTTCTCGATGGTATTGGCGACCTTGGCTTTCTCGAGCAGGATACAGGACAGTCCACGGTCGCGGGCGGCCAACGCGGCGTTGAGGCCGGCGGCGCCGGCGCCGATGACGAGGATGTCGACGAGGAAGTCGTCTTCGGAGACACCCTCAGGCGCGGTGGGCTGAGGCAGCGAGGCTATATGTTCAATAACATTGTACCCCTGCTCCATGGCCAGCTTGATCACGGGCGCGCCAGCCAGGTCGCCGACGACGAACAGCCCCGGGATGTTGCTCTCGAATTTCGCCGACAGCTGGGGTCGGCGGCTGGGACCATCCGCGGAGGCGAACAGACTGTTTTCGAGCCAGCTCTGCGCAGTCTTGATCATGACTGTGATCTCTGCCCGTTATGGTTGACCTCGGAGTCAGCGGTCGGTTCGATGGCAGCGCCGCAGTCGATGCATTGTGTTGCCGATGGGTGGTTCTGGGCGCCACATCGAGCGCACAGGTACGGGGCCAACGTCGTCGGTATCTTGGCCAACCGGGGTGGCAGGGGAATCGGTTTGGGAGCCGAGCGTGTGACGACGACGATGACGGCGAGGATATTGGCAACCAATCCCGCCGCGAACCATCGCGTGGGTGGCAAGCCTTTGCGCAGAGCCACGCCGGTACAGACGGCGGCACCGGCCAAGCCGAGAACAATCCAAACTCCCAAGTACAACCACCCCTTCCTCAGGTGGCCGCCGCCACTTTCCTGGAACAGCGCACCACGCGGTTGCAAGTGAGAGAAATAGGCGGAGGGATTCTGCAGAAATTCTTCCAGGTGGAGCGTATCGAGGGTGATGCGGCGCCCTTTGTACAAAAAGGCCAGGCCACCATCCTTTTCCAGTTCGCCACCGCAGACAAGGCAACGATCGTTCTCCTGAACATCCTGTAGCTGTAATTCGGGATGGTCGTCGAGGCCGGCTGCCGAGGTGGTGGCGGTCGCTGTCAGCAGCGCGAGCGCGAGCAGGGCGTATCGCAAGTTCGACAAAATATCAACCGGGGCATGGTCACAGAGGTGCATAGTGGTTATTAACGGTATTATCGTGAGTCGGTCAAGCTCGTTTGAGGTTTTTCGAGGGCGTTGAGGCCGTGCTTGTGCGTTGATCGCCGTCTGGTGATCGATGGGGGCCGCGGATAGGGTGTCCGGATCAGCGCCTGCGGGCGCAACGGCAGCCGGTAGTGACAAAATCGGGACTCAGCGGTGTCCGGCCGGTCGGTCTCAGGCGGCAAAGTCGAACTGGTGTTGGGGATTTCGCCACGCCCGCCGAGCTCCGCGAAACACGCATTCCGCCCGAAAGCCTATATTCCACTCGACACCAAGGTCCTGAGAGATCTAAACTATCCACAATTGCTGCCTATCGGTCCTATCCGTCGACGAGGTTTATTCCGTGTTGCCGTGATGCTGGATGTCAGGTGGTGGATCTCACAATATCCCAGCTGTGAACCAGCGGCCAACTGAAGCAATAGTGCACGTAAGCGAGCCAACTATTCGGCGGGATCCGCATGTCAACATTGGGGGAAAATTTGCCGGCGAGCCGGCGTGGGGTCATTGACCTCGGTTCACGCCTGGAGTTGTTCGTTGACGACTATCTGATTGAGCGTTTGCGCGGAGCTTCGCTGAGGCTCCAGGCCCCCACTCCGCGCGAGGTGGTCATCAGCTTCACCAAGCCGTGGGAAGGCCCCGGGTGCGCCTTCTACACGGTGTTCAGGGATGGCGACATAATGCGCCTCTACTACCGCGGTGCAACCATGAAGTCGCGCACCATCGCTGCGCATGAGGTCGCGTGCTGCGCTGAAAGTCAGGACGGCATCCGTTGGGTCCGACCGAAGCTGGGTTTTTGCGAGTTCCGCGGTTCGACCGCGAACAACGTTGTCTGGGACGGGGTCGGCAGCCATAACTTCACGCCATTCCGGGACACGAATCCCGCCTGTCCGCCAAGCCGGCGTTACAAGGCGCTTGGGAGCAAGGGCAAGGACGCCCTTTTCGCCTACGTCTCACCGGACGGTTTGCGTTGGAAGCTGCTGCGTCGTCAGCCCGTCGTCAAAGGCACATTGCCGAACATGTTCGACTCACAGAACCTGGCGTTCTGGGATGAAGAGCGCGGTCATTACGCCATGTTTCTCCGCTGTCGGCGTGACGGCGTCCGCAACATCATGGTCTGTACGTCATCCGACTTCGTCAACTGGACGGATCCGGAGTGGGTGGAATTTGGGGACGCGCCGAGCGAGGAACTCTACACCAACGCGACGGTGGCGTACTTCCGCGCTCCGCACATCCTGATGGGGTTTCCCATGCGCTTTCTGAAAGAGCGCACGAAGGTTACCGAGCACCCTTTCCCCGGGGTGTCTGACAGTTTGTACATGACAAGCCGCGACGGCGGCAAGCACTGGCATCGCTGGGGCGAGGCATTCCTGCGTCCCGGTCCCATGCGCGAACGGTGGTCTCAACGCACCAACCTGATGGCGTGGGGTATACTCGAGACGGCGCCGGAACTGTCCAGTATGCCGACGGAGCTGTCACTCTACTCCCACGAGAACTACGTGACCGGTCCATGCCGGTTGCGACGTCACACCCTGCGGCTCGATGGCTTCGTTGCGGTGCATGCGTCCAATCGTGGGGGCGAGCTGCTCACAAAGACCCTGCGCTTTACCGGGCGTGAGCTGGTTATGAACTATGCGACCTCCGCGGCCGGCAGTGTGCGAGTCGAGATACGCGATGCTGCCGGCAAGCCGGTACCCGGGTACACACTGCGTGAGTGTCCGGAAATCTACGGTGACGAGATCGAACACGCCGTCACCTGGCGCGGCGGCAGCGACGTGAGTCGACTCGCCGGGAAGGCCGTGCACCTGCGGTTTGTGCTCAAGGACGCGGACCTGTTCTCGATCCGTTTTCGGGCCTGTTGAGGCTCTATTAGCCCATCAGAATCAATTACAGCTCTGCACGCGGAGAACTCCGTTCTCTTAGTGGTTGCTGAATGTGATCAGGAATTTCCCCAGTTGCGATCACCAGATCGACTTCATCTGCCAGGCGTCGAGCGAGTGGATGCTGCTGGTGGTTCCCTGAGAGCGAAAGGACACTCCAAGACTGTCGCTGCGCTCGGGGTAGACGCGTCACCGATCGGCCAGAAGTAGGGACAGGCGCCGTCATCCCCAACCAGAGTGAAGGCGTCGTCTTCGACGAAGGGGTGCAGGTAGGTCCAATGTTCCAGGTCCTCTGATTTGAAGAGAAAGTTGGCGCGCACCGGCTTGCCGGCCGGTCCCTCGGGCTTGGTGCCGGCTGACAGCGAATAGTAGCGCCCGTCCTTTTTCCAGATACAGGGATCGAACACACGATATGGCGCATTTGAATCGGGTTCCGGCATCGGAATGACGGCCCTGTCACCGACCTTGGTCCAGTTCAGCAGCAGCGGGTCGTCGGAGATCGCGACCATGTTGCCGGCTTCTGTCCCATGGTACATAGCGATGACCCGGTTCTCCTCCACCAACGCAGCCCCCGAGAAACACTTGTCCTCTGGGTCCGGGTAGATGCAATAGGGCAGGTCGCGCCAGTGGACCAGGTCCTTCGAGATGGCGTGGCCCCAGTGCTGACGAGTATCCTCAGGCGGATAGGCCTGATAGAACAGGTGCCAATGCCCCTGCCAGTAGCACAGGCCGTTGGGGTCGTTGAGCATTGCCTCCGGGTTGACGTAGTGGTAGGCGGGGCGATGAGGGTCATCGGCATAGGTTGCCCGCGACTCAATCAACCGTTGCATTAGCGGGTTGGTGGCCAGCGCGGCTTCCTGCTCCTCGAGGGTACCGGGAAAATGTGTAGTGGGGGACGAGCGATGTGCGGTCTGCCATAGTTCCTCTGCCGCCGGTTGGCCCTTGATAGGTGTATTAGACTGTGATTGGAGAGTGTGGTAAAGCCGATTCCAGCTGTCGAGGCGGTTGCGCGTCAGGAACTCCGGCCTCAAGTTTCCACCAAATCTCGTCCTCGGACCAAACACGGAACCAAGCGCATGCAAACTGAACAGGTAGACCACTTTCGAAGTCATGGGTACGTCATCGTCGAAGATTTCTTCACGCCCGTTGAAGTGGCGGCGATGTGGACAGAGATCGAGCGCTTCGAAAAGGACCAGCTGATCAGAAACGTGAGTACGGACGGGGACGGTCAAACACCATCCAGCGCAAAAGCGAACCTGCAGCTTTGCCCGATGTCGCCACACAGCGATCTGTTCCGAGCGCTGCCGTTCGAGTCCAAGGTGTTGGAGGCGGTGACCGCATTGATCGGCTCGCCGTTCGTGTTGCATCTGGATCAAGTATTCCTCAAACCGCCAAGGCATGGTGCGGGCACGGGCTGGCACCAGGACAACGGTTACTTCAAGATCGAGGATCCGTTGAAGGGAACGGCGATGTGGATCGCCATCCACGACGGGACCATCGCCAACGGGACATTACATGTACTGCCGGATGCCTTTAAAGAAAACCTCGAGCATGGGCGAGATCTGAATAGCGATCACCACATCCATTGCGAGGTCGATGAAGCGCAGGCCGTGGCGTGCGAGATCAAGGCGGGCGGTGTCGTGTTCTTCTGCTATGGAACGCCCCACTGCACCAGGGCCAACACCACAGATAGTCCACGGGCGGGAGCGGCCTACCACTTCCTGCACGTCGACCATTTCCGCAAGCCCGAGCCCAGGAGGGAAGGGTTTCCCAATCCAATTCTTACTGGTCCAGGCGCCTCAGACGGTACGGCCGAACACGGAGAGCCCATCGCCGGAACCTGGCAACGGCACGTTGAAGTATTGGCGAACAGAAGGGTTTGATCGATCCTCAACTCATAGCCCGGTGGGACCTGGCCATCGCCAATTTCATGTCCCGCTGGGGGTCGCCGGCGCTGCGTGTATCGCTGGGCGTCATCTTCATCTGGTTCGGGATTCTCAAGCTGTTCGGAATCAGCCCGGCGCAGGGCCTGGTCGAGGCGACCGTCTACTGGTTTCCCTCGGAGGTCTTCGTCCCCGTTTTAGGCTGGTGGGAGGTGGCGATTGGGGTGTGCCTGATCGTGCGGCCGCTGATACGCGCCGGCATCCTGTTGCTCTTCATTCAGATGCCGGGAACGGTGCTGCCTCTGATCCTGCTTCCTGACATCTGCTTCACCAGCGTGCCGTACGGGTTGACCCTGGAAGGGCAGTACATCATCAAGAACCTTGCTCTCGTGAGCGCGGCTCTCGTCGTCGGTGGCGGGGTGCGTAGCGAGGGTCGCAGGCAGAGTGATCAGCAATCGCAACATGATTGAAGGCCAGGTGGTCGCTGTGTCAGCCACCGATTTTCAGCATGGCCACGTCTACGAGGACGCGCTATCCATCAGCGATCGCATCTTCCCTCTCATGTATTCGATCCAGTGCTTGTTGGTGAGCCGTTCCTGCATGGCCGGATCGTCAAAGGCAGTCGCGTGTAGTTCCAGCCAACGATCCAGATTGGCCTCCGTTATCTCGTCCCAATCCTCCAGGATGACGACGGGCAACCCTTCGTACAACGGGTCCAATGAAGAGCGCTTGACGATGACGATGTTGCCGAGGACGAGGGACTCCCAGGTGCGCAAGCAGTCGAGACCGTTGCCGTGGGGGCTCACTTCGAAGGCGAAGGTCGTCTTCTTCTTCCACGAATCCAGCCGCCGAATCTTGCGCTCCTCGAAATAGATAGACTGATTGCCGCGCAGGGTTGCCTCCACCTCGATGCGTCCTTCACCCCAGACCTGCTTCTTAAGCTTGTTGAGGTGAAAGTCCGCGTGTACCAGCCGGGTGCGGGCGGCCGTCGGCGGCATGCTGACGACGATCTCCTTGAGCTGGGTCTCCTGTTGTCGTGGCGTCATCGGCCAGTGTCCCCACTTGCGCCGATTGCTGATGGTGTGAAAGTCCAGGCCTAGTGGCAGGCCTGATATCTTGCCGCTGGTATCGGTGCCATCGTAGTTCTGCGTGAACCAGTGCACGAGGTGCTGGCATTCGAGGATCCTGTCAGCGTCGGAGAATCCTGAGGGTATTCCCCAATCTTCGTCGCCTGATACCAGTCCGAAGCGGGCACTGATGGTCGGCAACACGAGGTCGGCAAACTGCGGCAGGGCGAGGTGGCGGACCCAGACCAGATCGCCGTCCCTGATGTTGGCGTACTCGTCGAGGTCGAGGGGCATGGATTCGCGGCTGCCGCGCTGGCGCTTGAGGAAGTCCAGGCCCCCGTTCTTGTCGCACAGCAGTCCGAGGCCGCGAAACCATATGTAATGTGTCGGTTCGAACGGCCCGTTCACGCGGGCTCGGTAGCCGATGAAAGCGGCTACGCCGATGGCGATGGCGATGGCGATCGCTGCGACTATTGCAATCAACATGAGCGGAGGGCGATCGCTGCGACTATTGCAATCAACATGACGGGGCTACTCAGGCGGCCAGTTCCCGGTAGACGGCGACCATCTGGCGGGCTGTCTGCTCCCACGTCATCCCACTGGCTCGCGTCTTACCACGCTCGATAAGACCACGCCTCAACCCCTCCTGCTGAATCAGTTTGGACATCCCGGCTGCTATGGCATTGACGTCCGTGGGATCGACCAACTCGGCGGCGCCCTCGGCGACTTCCTTGAGTGCGGAGCAGTCGGAGGTCAGGACTGGGCAACCACAGGCCATGGCCTCCAGGACGGGCAGCCCGAAGCCCTCAACCAGGGAAGGGAAGGCGAAGAACAGGGCTTCCTTGAAACAACCCTTCACCTCCTCATCACTGGCGGTTCCAGTGAACTTGACGCGAGCACTGATGCCGGCGCGATCAGCGAGCCGTTGCAATGTCGCGTAAGCGCGGCCGTGCCCGGAGACGACGAGATCGACCTCCGGGAAGGACGGGGCGATGCTGGCAAAGGCGTGAAGCAACCTCGGTACGTTCTTGTAAGGGTGCGTATTACCCAGGCTGAAAATGAAACGTCTGTTGGCAGAACGCGCGACGTCGGGCGGCGTGACGCTACCTGTCGCATTCCACCGATGGGTGTCAACGCCCGGCTGAACGGTAGTGATGCGTCCAGGTTCCAGCTGGTAGCGAGCCAGCGCCGCACTGCGCGTGCTATCAGAATCAGCCACGATGTGGTCCGCCTTGCTGAGAGCATGACGCAGCAGAGGACGCACGCAGTTGCTCTTCCACCACCGTTTCGCTGGAGAGTCGAGTGACAGCTTGCTGTGTTCGACGGCGATGAGGTCGTGCAGCGTTACGACCGTTCTCGGCAATCCGCCTCCGAGTGGTAGGAAGTGGAACAGGGAGTGGTAGATGTCGGCCTCGACGCGGTGCACCGCACCTGCTCCAGCGAGCATGTTGCGCAAGGTGAAGATGGTGTAGGGAAGGGTGATCTCCGTGAAATTGTGCTTTTCGACGACAGGGGAATCTGCGTCGTGGCGCAGGACGACGTAGTCATGGTCATCGTCGATGGCTGCCAGATGCTGGACCAGGTACCTGGCATAGCTGCCCAGGCCGGTCGGGTAACGGCGAATCTGGCGGGCGTCCAGGCAGATTCTCATTTGGGAGGACTCCGGCGCAGACGTTCGCGGATTCGGCTCATTGCCAGCCTGTCCTCTTCTTCCAGTCCCAGTGCCCGCAGCACCAGCAAATAGGAAGCGAGAAACAAAAGCAGGGTGGCTACGGCCCAAAGGACGCCAGAGGGAAGCTGGGCTGACACCAGCCATGTGAGCAGGCCACTCGAGGCGGCAGCGAAGACAGGCTTGAGCTGTGTTCTGTCGAATGGTTTGAACTTCTGTATCCAGTACAGCTGCAGGACCCGAATGATGTTTACGAGCACGACGGCCACAGTCGCTCCGATCGCAGCACCCATGATCCCGTACGCAGAGATCAGCCAAAGATTGAGACCGAAGTTGGCGATCAACCAGACGATGTTGTTGTAGAGGTTGAGTTGCGGCCGGCCGCACATGGCGATCAGCGGTTCGGCAATTCCGTAGATACCCTGAATCAGCATGCCGACGCACAGAACTAGCAGGATTGAGAAACCCAGTTCGACATCGGCCATCCCGGCCATCTGGCCTGTCTTATCTACCAGCGGTAGCAGCTCGTAGCCTATCAGTAGCAGAATCGCCAGAATCGGCAGATTGATGATGAGGACCCATCTGGATACGACCCCGAAGCGATGCTGGAGTTCGGCGTGCTTGCCGCCGGCCGACAGATCGCTGACCACAGAGCTGAAAATAGGGTCGACCGACTGCAACGGTTTGAGCATCGTGCTCGCCAGTCGCCGTGCCAACACGAAGATGCCCACATCGTGGGCAGATGCCATCTTCAACAACATGATCCCGTCGAGTTGAGTCAGGATTCCCGACAACACATCGGCGAGCATGACCGGAGAAGAGAAGCTGGCAAGTGGACGCCATGGAGTATTCCAGATGCGACGAACAGAAGCCCCCAACCGGAAGAAGTGACGAAAATACACGACCGATAACAGACATGCTCCAATGGTCATGGCGAGCTGAGCGTACATCACACCGTGCAACCCCGCTCCAGTCAGTCCGGCCGCGACACCGCCAACCAGGAGAATGAGCGGGCCGGCAATGGACGTGACGTATACATCGTAGCGCATGATCCGTAAGGCGCGCGTGGCGGCGACGAAAATACCGGTTAACGCCGTAAATGGTGCCGTGAATGCGACAATCAATATGGCAGTGCCGATAGGTTCGTCGAAATAGGCTTCCAGGTAGTCTGCTGTCAGAAACAAGGTTAGCGATGTGAGTATGCTGGCCGTCAATCCGATTCGAAGCGCTGCACCTATGACGGCGCTTTCCCCCTCGTCACCGTCGCCGCGTCTGGCAGCTGTCAGGAAACGAACGACGCCACGCTCCATGCCGAAGTGAGCAACTCGGTTTACGGTTGAGACCAAACCCCATGCGGCGGAATACAGACCCTGCACCTCGGTTCCGCACAGCAGAGTAATGACCCAGATGAAGGCCCCCCTAGACAGGCGTCCCAACTTGCCGACGAAGGTGACCAGCGAGCCTCGGGTCAGGTCGCTTATGTCCGCGTCCAGCTCTTCGCGAGATGCGTGTGTCTGGGTGTCAACGGTGGGCAATGTCACCGGGTCCTGACACGACTACCAGCACGTGAAGAAGTGAATGGACGGCGAGCCCGCGGAGGGCTCTTGAATTGCGATCATTTGGAGGTGCCTTTTAGCAAGGGGTTACTCCGGACACGTACTATCGGAATGCCGGTTCCCGCAAAATATAAGGCATCTGGGAGCGAGGGATGAGACTGCGTTCGATGCGACCTTGACCGAATCAGGCGGTTGTCACACTCTGAAACACGAGGGGCTCGTCAATCGCACGAGTCAAAGGGAAGCAGCATGTCACAAACAGCAGAACGCATACTCGATTTGGGATGCGGGCAGAGCAAGTTGCCCGGCTCCATCGGTGTCGACATGCATCCCAGTCTTTCCGGCATCGACGTGCGCTACTGCTATGATCCGGGCACACACATCCCTTTCAGAGACGGCTCCTTCACCCGCATCAACCTGCAGGACTTTGTCGAACACGTCTCCGACATCGCTGCCTTGCTTGAGGAAATTCACCGTGTTGCCACTGATCAGGCACTCGTCACGGTGCGCTTCCCGCACTACAGCTCGCCGGGTGCTCACAACGATATCACCCACCGCAAGTTTCTCGGTTGCAGGGCATTCGATCACTTCGATCCGACCACGAAGTACGGCGCTACCTACGGCTACTTTGCCCAGAGTGTGCCGCCGATTCCGTTTACGATTGCGGCCGGAAGCCTCGACTGTTTTGGCATCCGGCCCGGACCGTTAGCGCGGGCACTTTTTCGGCTGGCAAAAAAGTCCAAGATGATGGAGCACTACCTGGGTGTGTTCCTGCCACTGCGCAACGTCAACCTCAGCCTCGTCGTCGACAAGGGCAAGTAGGAGTTCGGCGGCGTCAGAAACGCGGCTCGTCACTGGCCACCCGGTCCACCATGCACGATGGGGACCTGGATAACTGTCGGCCGATCAGCTGCAAGCCCTGCTTCGATCTCATCCTGAAGGAGGTCGATCTGTTCGACTCTGACGCCGCGGCACCCGAAGCCCTCGGCGACCAGATCCAGTCGCGTCGGTCCAAGGTCGCTGTAGAGCGGTTCGCCGTAACGCTGCTGCTGGCCGGTCACCGATATGCCCCAACACTCATCGTCGGCAACCACGGCCACGAACGATAACCTCTGCCGTGCCGCGCATTCCAATTCAGCGACCGTGAAGGTGAAGGAGCCATCGCCGGAGAGCAGGATCACTGGGCGTTCCGGGTACAGGGCGCGGGCCGCCATCGCGCCGGGCAAGCCCCAGCCGATGACGCCGCTGGCTCCGCAGCTGACCCAGTGGCCAGGGTAGCGGTCCAGGAGCTGGTGAAACCATTGTCCTATGTTGCCGCCATCGACAAGGACGACCGTATCGTCCGTGAGGACATTGGCAAGTACATCCACCACATCGCGTCCTGAAATCCCCGGAGGAAGCTTGTCGGCAGCGACGCGGCATCGCTCACGGAAGTCGTTGCGTCGCTGCTTTGCCTCGGCCAGCCACTCGCCGCAAGGCGGACACGGCAACTCGAGACACGCCCGGGTCAGCTGATCCAGGGCAACGGCCGGCGAGGCCTGAATCGACAATCCAGCATCGGAGCCCTGGCGTAAACGAGATGCATCCGCATGGATCCGGATGATATCGGCGTCCGCGCTGACCGTGGGCGGATCGAGCTGTCCGATGCGATAGTCGAACTCAACCCCGGCCAGGATGACGAGATCGGCATCCGGCAATATGGCGGGACTGCCCGAAGCTGAGCCGACGACCCCCACGAAGGGCTCCAGCCGACCGACAATGCTGCCCCGGTCCCAGTTGGGTACCAGAGTTGGGATCTGTTGCTGGCGCATGAAGTCGGCCAGCACGGTCTCGCCTCGCGAGTAGTATACGCCGCTGCCGGCGATCAGGACGGGGCGTTTTGAGCGAAGCAACCGTTGGACGGCATCTTCGATCAGGACTTGCTCGGCTGCGCCACCAGGACGGACCTGACCACTTCTGACTCTCGACTGCGGAATCTGCGCGTCATCGACCTCAGCTGCGGCCACGTCCATTGGCAACGCCAGATGAACCGGGCCGGGGCGGCCGGAGGTCGCCGCCTCGAACGCCTCGTGGACGATCTGCCTGGTCAATTCTGGGACGTCGATGACCCGGGCGTACTTGCAAATCGGGGACGCCATCGGCACCGGATTGAAGTCCTGGAAATCGCCATACCCCAGACGAGCCAGCGGGGTCATACCAGTAATCAACAGCATGGGAGCCCCGTCGAACCAGGCATTGAGCACCCCGGTAAGGCCGTTGGCGTGGGCGACGGCGCCGCTGACCGCACAAACACCGACACAACGACTGAGCCGGCCGGTCACTTCGGCCATGTAACTGGCCGCCTGTTCGTTGCGCACATCGATCATGCGCATGCCGGCGCGGCGGCACGCCAGGTAGAAGGGATCCAGTCCATGGCCATTGAGGGTGGAGATGAAGGGAACGCCTCGGGCCTTCAGTTCGTCGACGAGGAGGTCGGCTGCCGTCATCTCAACCACCTGCGATGGCGGCAAGGAAGTGCACTTCACTGTCCTCGCCGACCTTCTCCAGCAAGCCCACCTCACTGGTCATGGCATCGACTGTGACCGCGATGCCGCGGACCAGGCTGTCGCGCTCAGCATCGTAGAGTTTGGCTTTGAGTCCGGGGAAGTGATCATCGAGCGCGTCGATGATCTGGCGCACGGTCGATCCTGAGACCTCGACCTGCTTGCGGCCCTCGGTGAGCGGCTGTAGCCGAGGCGGGATCCAGACCAGGGCCACGATGTTCAGCTGCCTCCGCCGGCAGCCCCGGCTGACGACTCGTCGCGCCGGGCAAGGGCGGCCACCACGGCAGACGGCTTCATTGGCAGCTGGTTCAGGCGCACGCCGGTGGCGGCGTGGATGGCATTTGCCATTGCGGCCACGGGAGGCACGATCGGCACCTCACCGACGCCGCGCACGCCGAAAGGGTGGTTGGGATTGGCGACCTCGACGATGACGGTGTCGATCATGGGCAGGTCCAGGCTCGTCGGCATCCGATAGTCGAGGAATGTCGAGTTCTCCATGACGCCGGCATCGTTGGTAAAATACTCTTCGTTCAACGCCCAGCCGACACCCTGAGCCACTGCTCCTTGCATCTGGCCCTCGACGTAGCTGGGGTGAATGGCCTTGCCTGCGTCCTGCAACGCGGTATAACGCAGCACGGTCACCTTGCCTGTTTCCGGATCGACCTCGACGTCGACGATGTGAGTGGCGATGGTCGGTCCCGCGCCCGATGGGTTAACGCCGGCGCGGCCGACTATGGCGCCACCGGTAGCGGTCGCCCTCGAGGAGATATCCTGGATCGTGAGCTGACGGTTGGGATCAACCTTGTTCCGCAGAGTGCCGTCGAGGTAATGCACCTCATTTGCATCGCACTCCCAGATCAGGGCGGCGCGCTGGATCAGCTGCCCCTTGATGTCCTCGGCTGCCGTGATCGCGGCGAACCCGGTCTTGAAGGCGACGCCGCTGCCGCCGGTGTTCGAGGTGAACCCCACTGAGTCGGTGTCGACGACCTCCGGATGGACATCCTCGACAGCGATACCCAGGGTCTCGGCGAACTGCTGTGCCACGGCGGTGCGAGAGCCGCCGATGTCGGGAGAGCCCTCTGCCAGGTGGACGGTGCCGTCCGGGTGAACGACAGCCACCGCACTCGAGGGGCCGCTGCCGTTGCTCCAGTAGCCGCTGGCGACACCGCGACCGCGCCACGGACCTTCGAGGGGGGCGCTGTAATGTGGGTGCGCACGCGCCGCTTCGAGCACTTCCGTGAAGCCGACCTTCGGCAGCTGTACTCCGGACACGAGACGGGTGCCCTCGCGAGCGCAGTTTTTCAGGCGCAACTCGAGCGGATCCATGTCGAGGCGCTCGGCCAACTCGTCCAGGGCTGTTTCCATGGCAAAGGCGGCCGCGGGAGTGCCCGGGGCACGATACGCCGATGTTTTTGGCCGGTTGACGACGACGTCAAAACCCTCGATGCGGGCGTTGGGGATGTCGTAGGGCGAGAATATGCCACGGACTCCACCGCCGACGGATGATCCGGGAAAGCCGCCCGCTTCGTACACCAGGCGTGCCGACGCGGCCGTGATCCGCCCGTCGAGAGTGGCTCCAAGCTTTACCTCTACCCGGGTTCCCGAGGTCGGCCCGGTGCCTTCGAAGACCTCTGCGCGAGTCATCACGATTTTCACTGCCGCGCCGGCTTTGCGCGCCAGCAAGGCCGCCACCGGTTCGACGTAAGCCCGCAGCTTGGCGCCAAAACCGCCGCCGATCTCAAGCGGCACGGCACGCACCTGGGATACCGGCACTCCACATACCCGGGCGGTCAGATCCCTGACCGAGAAGTGCCCTTGACTGCTGCTGTAGACGGTCAGGCGCCCATCCTCGTGCCATACAGCGGTGCCGGCGTGGGGTTCTATGTATCCCTGATGAACAGCGCACGTGCGCGTGTGTCTTTCCACGGTGATCTCAGCGCGGGAGAAGCCCTCGGTGACATCACCGATTTCCTGCTCGAGGTGATTGGCCACATTGGGAGGCCAGGTCTCGAGGTCGACGCTTTCCGGATCCATCATCGCCTGCAGGTCTTCGAACAGCGTGGTCGCCCCATCCGCCATGGCGTCCTCGGCGTCGATGACGATCGGCAGGGCTTCATATTCGACCTGGATTAACGCCAGTGCATCCCACGCCGCTTGCTGACTCACCGCTGCCACAGCCGCCAGCGCATGGCCCTTGTAGTGAACCTTGTCTCGAGCCATCAGGTTGAGCAGCTGGAAACTGCCGGGGGCCGGTCCTGGGTCAGGAAAGTCCGCCGCCGTAACTACTGCTTTGACCGCCGCCGCCTCAGCCCGGCTGGTGTCGATGCTGACAATCCGAGCGTGGGCGTGCGGACTGCGCAGGATGGCGCCGTAGAGCATGCCGGGCAGTCCCATATCTGCCCCGTAACGCGCCTTACCGGTCACTTTGTCGGCCCCGTCATGACGCACCGGGCGTTTGCCGACGACCCGGTATTCCACCGTCGACAGGACCGCGTTGGGTTCGTAATCGATCACAACAGTATCCAATTTCGTTGGGTTAATGAGTACCTGGTACTCGTGTATTACAGTGGATTAAGCCCATTCTCCGGCGTGTGGTCAAGGCGCCCGGATTACGCAACGGATGATCCCTGTTCCCAGTCGCTGCAGCCAGGTTCGGACGGGATGTGTCACGGCGGTCTCACTTTGCTACCTTATTCGAGGACTTTGTAGGCTTTAGGCGTTTTGCGAGACCTGGCCTCCTCTATGGCCAGGTCCAAGTTCTGTTGATTTGGGGGTGCAAATACTGATGGTCCATCTCCGACAAGGGGGGCAACGATGAGTACGATCGGGGTCTTCAGTTTCATACGACGCCAGCCGATTCTGAGGCTGCTCTTCCTGTCCAGCCTTCTGGTGGGTCTGGTCAGCATCCGGGTCTTCGCCTTGAGTAAGGAAGATGCGGCCGCACCGAGTCAACTCGACATCTTCACCATGGGTATGGGGCTGGTGGGCGGACTGGCCCTTTTTCTGTTCGGCATGGAACAGCTGGCAGATGCGCTGAAGGCCCGCGCTGGCGACAGCCTGAAAGACGTTCTCGCCAGGCTGACTACCAACCGCGTCACCGGAGCGCTGACCGGAGCCTTCGTCACCGCCTGCGTACAGTCCTCCTCGGTGACCACGGTGCTCGTGGTGGGTTTCATCACCGCCAACATCATGTCCCTGTCCCAATCCGTCAGTGTCATCTTCGGCGCCAATATTGGCAGCACTGTCACGGCTCAGATCATCGCTTTCAAGGTAACCAAGTACGCCTTGCTGCTGGTGGCCGTGGGTTTTGCCGCATCCTTCCTGGGCAAGAAGGAAGAGCTCAAGCAATACGGCTTCATGTGTATGGGCATGGGGATGATGAGCAGCGCCATGCATCCCCTGCGCTCCTACGGACCCTTCCTCGAGCTCATGACCCAAATGGAGTCGCCCCTGCTGGCGATTACGGTAGCGGCCGCGTTCACGGGCCTTATCCAGTCCTCGGCTGCGACCACGGGTATCGTAATCGTCATGGCAGGTCAGGGGTTGATCAGCCTGCCGGCGGGCATTGCCCTGGCGTTCGGCGCCAACATCGGCACCTGCATTACAGCGATATTGGCATCCATCGGCAAACCGCGTGAGGCGGTACGTGCCAGCCTCGTCCACATCCTCTTCAACGTCATCGGGGTATTGCTGTGGGTGGGCTTGATTGACCAGCTGGGAAAAATCGTGGTGTGGATATCCCCGGTTGCGGCCGGTCTCTCGGGGGTGGAGAAAACGGCAGCTGAGACTCCGCGCCAGATCGCCAACGCACACACGATTTTCAACGTCGTCAACACCATCGTGTTCTTACCGTTTGCCGGTCAGTTTGCTCGCATCGTCGAGTTCTTGCTGCCCGATAGGGAAGAGGAGGCGGTTGCCGATGTGACTCGACGGGAGTGGACGACCATTCACCTCGACCCCGACCTGTTCGCGGTGCCTTCGATCGCGCTCGAGCAAACCCGCGGCGAGATAGCGCGAATCGCCGAAATGGTTCGGGGCATCGTCGAAGACATCGTTCCGGCTTTTATTGCCAACCATGTCAGTGTCGGCGACGATATTCTCAAACGGCAGGACGAGGTCGAATATGTCGCTGAGGAAATCGACAACTACCTGCTTGAGATTTCACGCCGGCCTCTGAACCAGGAGCAATCAGCGTTCGGCACGCAGTTGATGAATATCGCCACCGATCTGGAGCACATCAGCGATCTTGTCCGCAGAGATCTCGTACCACTGCTACGGCGAAAAGGGGAAGCGGGCATCGAGTTTTCGGACGAGGGTAACGAGCAACTGCGCGGGTATCACCGGGGCGTGCTGCGGAATTTTGAGACAGTCATGCAGGCCTTCGAGCGCAACAGCCCGGAGGAAGCACGTCAGGTCATTCGGTCAAGGGAGGCCCTGACCGATCTGGGCCACCGCTACGAGATGACGCACTTCGGCGAGCTGAGCAGCGTTCAGGAAGGGTCGCGCGAGGTCAACCACCTGTATCTCGACGTGGCCGATTACCTGCAGCGCATCAATTCATACGCGGAAACGATTGCTTACACCATGCTCGAGGGTTATCTCGATACCCGAGGCGGCGAGCGTAAGAAGGGCGGGCCGCAACCGTTGGCTGCCACGCAGCAGCAGTCGTAGTTCGAACAGTCCAGCAAGGAGACATGGACCATGAAGATCCTCGTCGCAGTTGATTTCTCCCAGGGGTCCCGCAAGGCTCTGGCGTTCGCCGACAAGATCGCCACGAAGTTCAACACCAAGATGATTCTCCTGCACGTCATCCATGACCCCGCCAACTCTCCGGGTTTCTACGCCTCGAAAAAACCCGGAAAGAAGGTGCTGCGAAACCTGGACGAAGCGGCGCACAAGATGATGGACGACTTCGTCAAGAAGTGCCTGCCAAAGAGCAGGAAAGTAGAAAAGCGAATTGTTCCGGGCCTGCCGGCTGCCCAGGTCGTCTACCTGGCCAAGAAGGAAAAAGCGGACCTCATCGTCATGGGGACACACGGACTGAGCGGGCTCAAACGGCTCATGATCGGCAGCGTCGTGGATAAGGTCATGCGCGCTTCACCCGTCCCGGTCCTGGCCGTCCCGGAAAAGGGTGGTGGCAGAATAGGGAAAGAAGCCATGTCGGAGGAGATCGAGGACGCAGATACCGAGGAGACTCCCGCGGAGGATGCGGCAGAGGAAGCCCCGGCGGAGCCAGCGGACGACGCGCCCGCTGAGTAGGGTCCTGTTACCCGCGGAAGATGGCCGTCAGCGTTGCTACGACAGGCTGACTCCGAGCTTGTTTCCCCATTCGATGATCTGCTCCCAGGTTTCATCCTCGACGAAGATGCCGTCCTGGGTGCGTTGTTCCCTCACCTTATGCTCTATTTCTCCGGGGAGCAGGATCTCGTCGAATCCGGGGGCTGGCGGTGAGGATTTGACGTGGGCGATGAAGGAATTCGCCTGCTGGTGGAATTCATCCAGCGGCAGGAACTGGGCGATGTCGAGGATGATGAGGAGGACACCATTGGCCAGCCGCTCACCAGTGCCGGTGGATCCGGTTCCGGTCAGCACGCCGGCGAGAAGTTCGATGGCAATATTGAGTCCGTAGCCCTTGTGGCCAGCCGTAGCACCTCCCAGCGGCAGGATGCTGCCGGGCGGATCCCCGTAGAGGTCGTTGGGGTCATTGGTGGGGTTCCCATCGGAGTCGAGCAACCAGCCATCCGGTGTCTGCTCGCCGCGGTTGCGTTTGACTCTGACTTTGCCCTCGGCAACAACCGTCGTCGTCATGTCCATGACGATGGGTTCACCAGATGGGGACGGGATGCCGAAGGCCAGTGGGTCCGTCACCAGCCGTGGCTCGGTCCCTCCCCAGGGAGCCATTCTGAAGGCGGGGGTGCCCACGGCATTGACGAACATCAGACCGATCATCCCCTGACGGGCGATGCGATCGACGTAGCTGCCAAGGCGCCCAATGTGGTTGGAGCCGCGCACGGCGACGGCCGCGAGGCCGCTTTGGCTGGCTTTTTCGAGGCCGATCTCAACCGCCCGGTTCATGGTGACCTGTCCGAATCCCCAATTCCCGTCGACGATCGGAGTGA
Organism: Candidatus Latescibacterota bacterium; assembly: GCA_965248265.1. Lineage (GTDB taxonomy): Bacteria > Latescibacterota > UBA2968 > UBA8231 > UBA8231 > CBDFJF01. Next base: position 1,781,280 of record CBDFJF010000001.1, on the reverse strand, counting down.
GCATGCTATCCTGAAGCACCTCGACCTCGGCATCCGCAACGATTTCACCCTTCTCGACCAAATCGAGGTACTGCGGGATACGGATGATTCCATGGGAATCGTGGCCCATGCTATTGGCCTCGGCCAACAGCTGCGCCACCAACCGGGCATTTTCCTCTGACAGTCCGACGGCGGCAAGGATTTTGGTCATGGTTTCCGTCAACTGCTCTTCAGTGAAGTTGGGCATCGCGCTCTTTCTCATGGACAATCGTGAGATCGTCGGGTGTGGGGGGACCGGCCCTCGACAACTGGTGTGGCATCCGACATACTAATAGCTGACTGCTACCATTCGAAGGTAGCCAGCTGGCGTCGCGCGTCAAAAAGCCAACGTCCATTCTCCTTTACGAGGTAACACACGTGTCCATCCGACCAGTCAAGCGAGTCATCGCGGGCAAACCCACCGTAGAAGGCGCCGGAGTGCGGCTGCACCGCGCCTTCGGCTTCGGCGAGACCGAGGAGTTCGACCCTTTTCTGCTGTTCGACGATTTTCGCAACGACGACCCCAATGATTATCTCGCCGGTTTCCCCTGGCACCCTCACCGCGGCATAGAGACCATCACCTATGTGCTGGCCGGCACGGTCTCCCACGGCGACAGTCTGGGCAACCGGGGGGCGTTGGCGGCTGGTGACGTGCAGTGGATGACTGCGGGACGAGGGATCCTGCATCAGGAGATGCCCCAGGGCGATCCCCAGGGTCGCATGCACGGCTTTCAGCTGTGGGCCAATCTGCCGGCAAGCGAGAAGATGACGGCCCCCAGGTACCAGGACGTCATTTCAGGAGATGTCCCGGAGGTTACCGACGACGACGGCACCAGTGTCCGCATCATCTGCGGGGAATTCTGGGGCAAGACCGGCCCCGTAGATGGCATCGCCACGGATCCGCGCTATCTCGATGTGTGGGTGCCGCCGGGCCAACGCAAGACGCTTCCCGTTGAGACGTCGCGGCATGCCTTCGCCTACGTCTTCAACGGAGCGGGCACCTTCCGCGACGCCTCCGAGCCGCAGGAGGTGTTGACGGAAGGCGTAGGCGCGGCTGATGGGAGCCTGGTTGTGAATCGATCGCTGGTGCTCTTCGATCGGGGCGACGAGGTCACCGTACAGGCCGGTGAATCCGGAATTCGCTTTCTACTGGTATCGGGTCAACCGCTGGAGGAGCCGGTCGCCTGGCGCGGTCCGATTGTGATGAATACGCAAGAGGAATTGCGCGCGGCGTACGCCGAATTGAACAACGGGACGTTCATAAAGAACTGATTGCAATAAACTGATCACCATGCTGGGGTCTTCCGGAGGTCAGAAGGTCGGGCAATCGACCAGCGTGGGCAGGGTACCCTCGGGAAGTGGCACCTGGAAGGCGTTGAGGGTCATGGCGACGGTGCAGTAGTAACCGATGAGTCCGGTGAGTTCGACCAGTTGGGCATCCGCCAGGTGGCTGCGGGTGTTGGCGAAGGTGTGGTCCTCGACGGACCGGGATTCCAGTAGTTCGCCGGTAAAATTGTACACCGCACGTTCGTCCTCCGAACCGAATGCCGGAACACGCCGCTCGCGAATCGCGTCGACGACATCAACGGCCAGGCCGCCGTCCAGGGCCGCTTGTTCATGCAGACTCCACTCCACCTGGCAGTCCATGAAGCGGGCACAGACCAGAATGGCCAGTTCGCTGAGCCTGGCCGGCAGGCTGGTGTCATAGCGCACGAACTGTCCGAGGCGCTGAGCCCGGTCCGCGAACTCGGGGCTGTGCAGCCAGATGCGGAAGGGCCCGCTGATCGTACCCCGGCTGGCGACGACGGAATCGTAGATGGGGCGGTGGCTCTCATGGAGGTCTGATCTGTCCAACTGTGGAATTCGGGTCGGCACAACAACCTCCTCGTCGTGGCAAATCGTCTAACAGCAATAGCAAGGGCAGAAATCTACTCAGGAGAATTGGGTAATGAAAGAGAGTGTCGACGTCGACGGAGTCATCGGCTTCATCGGAGTAGGCGCCATGGGTGGACGAATGGCACGCAACGTCATCGAACAGGGCTATGACCTGTGGGCTTACGATGTGCGGGCCGAGGCGCTAGACCCGATCGTCCGCGCCGGCGCCCATGCCGCCGACAGTCCACGCTATGTCGCGGAGCAGTGCGATTGGCTAATCCTATCCCTCCCGGATGGCAAGTCAGTCAACGAGGTCCTCCACGGCGATGGGGGGATGAGCCAGGCGCTGCGTCGGGGTCAGATCATCATCGACTGTGGCACCACGGATCCCACGCAGACCTGTGAGCTGGCGGAGGAGCAGGCCGCCAGTGGTGTTTTTTGGCTGGACGCGCCGGTGTCTGGCCTGGATGCGCGTGCCGAGGACGGCACCCTGACCATCATGGTGGGTGGAGATGAGGGTGCCTTCGAAAAAGTCCTGCCACTTTTGCATACGATTGGCGAGCTCGTCGTGCACATGGGACCCGCCGGCAACGGGCAGCTGATGAAGATGACGAATAACGTATTGTTCAATATTTCCTGTGCAGCACTGGCTGAGATGCTCCCCTTCGCGACCAGGCTGGGGCTCGATCCCGAAAAGGTCAGAGCGGTTGTCGGTACCAGCTCAGGGCAAAGTTTCGGTTTCGATTTCTTTTCAGAGCGGATTCTTCAGGGCGATTTTGAGACCGGTTACAAGATGCATCTGGCCTACAAGGACATGGACAACATCATGGCCAGAGCGAACGAACGCCGGGTGCCGCTGCCGGTGGCGTCCGCGGCCATGCAGACCTATCAGATGGCCCTGGCTCAAGGACATGGTGACGAGAGCAAGGCGGCGATGGTGAAGGTGTGGGAAAGGGTGATGGGAGTAGAAGTGAAGGTACAGCGGTGAGGCCGTGCCAGGTTACCGACGGGTCAGGAGTCTGTCCGCTCCAGCCTGGGTCGTGCTGTCCTCGGCGGTATCTGCAGGCGGTAGGCACTGTCTGCCAACGGTAGTTCCACGCGTTGGCCTCCACGGGCGTGCGATTCCACGAAGGCGAAGATCAACTCCATGTTGGCGCGGGCCACACGCACGCCGCCGCGAGGAGGCTCGCTGGTATCGAGGGAATGCACCAGGTCTTCGATCAGCCGCACCGTGGAACTGGCATCTTCGAAGGGCGGAAATTCTCCGGGGACCAGGATGTGGCGGCGGCGGGTATAGTCGAGGCCTCCCGACTCGCGCAGGAACCAGGAGGTAGCGTTGTTCCATCCCTCAAGGGTGCCACGCTCGCATATGGCCTCCAGCTCGACCCCCCGGTTGGAGTTCAAGGCGTAGAGGGTGACGCCATTCTCAGCCTGTATGATGCCCTCGCCGACAGGATCGCCGCGCAGAAGTTCCCCGTCGATGATCTCGTCCGCGTCGGTGAGGTGCGCCTGCACCCAGGCCACCGGCACGTCGTCGTTGACACGCAGGAGCAGGTCGAACATGTGACTGGCGGAGTTGAAGAGCGGCCCACAGGAGTGGCTGATGGCGCTTTTCAGGTCGCCAAGTCGACCACCGTCGATGACCGCCTTCAACGCATCATATCCAGGGTCCCAACGCCGGTTGGTACCCATGTTGAGGAATACCCCGTTGCGTTCGACGGCCTCCACCATGGCATCCGCGTCGGCCAGGGAAGCGGCCATGGCCTTCTCGCAGTAGATCGCCGGGACCCCATGTTCGGCAGCGTAGACGACCATCTGGGCCCGGGGTTCAGGCTGGGTGGCGACGCTGACGATGTCTGGCTTTTCCGCTTCGATCATCTCGCGGTAGTCGAGGTACTGTCTTTCTTTGGGCACACCGTAGCGGATGCCGACCTGTTCCATGAGATCCTCTCGCAGGTCCGCGCAGGCCACCATCTCCGTGCGTGCGCATTCCTCGTAGCCGGCAGCGTGAGAGTACGCCAGGTGATCGGGCGGTGTCTCGTTGTCGATGAAGGCGCCCATGCGGCTGCAGCCGATGAGGGCAGTGCGGTAGGTTTTCATGGAGATCCTGTCAGGATGGAGTCGTGGCGGCCCAGTCGGTGACTGGACTGATGTCCAACCCAATCAGGGTCAGAAGCGGCCGCCGTGTAGTTCTCAGGCCGTCTTGATGTTCGATTGTCTGAGAACCGTCTGGTTCTCGAAGATCGATCCCGGCTTCAAGGGCCCGGGAAGTGGCAGGCGCACGGGGCATGCCTCGATGCGTACATCCTGGGAGGGCCCTCCTCGAAGGAAGGATTTCTCGTAGTCTTCCCAATCCGTTATCTGGCCCGGGGTCGCGGTCAGGGAGAAGGAGTCCCCAGAGCAGTACATGAGCAGGAAAAGCCGACGTGGATTGGACGAGGTGTTGGGCATGGAGCCGTGCAGGGTGCGAACATGGTGAATGGATATGCCCCCCGCTCTTACCTCGATTGCCTCTGCACTGGAGTCGTCGAAATTCGGCTCGGTCACGGCGCCGACGAATCGGCCGTCCTGGTGGTGGTCGTACACCTTACCCTTATGCGATCCGGGAATTACCAGCAGACACCCGTTCTGCTGGGTCATGTCGTCGATGGCCACGCCGACCGCCAACAGGTCGTCATTGGTGTGGGGATAAAAAGCCCAGTCCTGGTGCCATTCGACTGGACTACCCGCCTCGCTTGCCTTCATGTTGAGCTTGTCACCGTTGGTGCGAACGGATGCCGTGCCGACCAACTGGGAGACCATGTCGAGAATCCTGTCATGTCGCAGGGTGCGGTCGTAGGCCTCGTGGTTGCTGGCGGGATTGACCAGGCGTCGCAACTTGGGAGCATCCGCGGTGTGATCGGGCTCCAGATCGAACACGTCAGTGTGTTCGGTGAAGGCGCGTGATTTGTCGATGAACTCATCGGTGACGTCCTTCAGTTCCTGCACCTCGGTTGGAGTGAGAACATCGTCGACGGCGAGAAAGCCCCTGGCGCGGTATTCGTCGATTTGAGCTTGGGTCAGCATGGAACCAAATCCTTGATAATGAGCCGCAAAACAGAGACAAAATAATATAGGGGGTGGTCGGTAAACCCGGAAATCAGGCGTCTTCGTCGTTGGCTTCCGCCCTCGACATCTTGGTCTCCAACTCGCCGACCAGCTCCGACAGGTCTTCCAGCTCTTTATTGCCCTTCTCGAGTTCGAAGGTCAGGTTGTTGTTGCGAGCCTCGGCACTCTCGAGCCGAATTTCGATCCTCCCACGTTCTTCCTTGAGGCGCCCCTCTTCGATGTTCAGGGTGGACAATTCCCGCTTCAGCTCCGACAGCCGGCGGCTCGTAAAGCCTTTGACCAGGGCGCACACGGTCATCATGCCGACGCACAGAGCGACCGTAAGAATCAGCATCTATTGTTGCTCCCGGTCGGTCTCGACGCGGCGAGACGAGGGACTGAGCCGCTCCTGTATTTCTTCCAGTTCAGTCAAGCGCGTCGTCGCCTCCCGCTGTTGCATCTGGAGCTCCGTCAAGGCAGTCTGGTCCTTCTCAATTTCGCTTTCCATCTCCTTGATTTTGGCCTCCTGCTCCTCGATAACCGCTACGTGTTCATCCCTGCGCCGGCGGATCTTCACATGCTCGCGTTCAAAGCGGGCTGCGCGCTTCTTGTATTCCAGCATCATCCTCATGCTGATGCCGCCAAGTCCCGCCGCCAGAATCAGGAACATGTAGGGTATGAGTTCTGTCATGCTGCAATTGGTCCAGAGATGAAATGGGATGGCGAAATGGTGCGGCAAAAAAGGTCGTAATCCTTGCCGCACACCACAATACCAAATATCGGAAAACTATCCGTGGTAGGGCCAGCCTGTTCCGGGCGGGCGACTAAAATCTACAGGAACTGGTTGATCAGGCGAACCTCCACCCCCTCGAAGCCGAGCAGCTCGTAGCAGGTGCCGGCGGTGCAGGCCAACCCGGTGCGGCGCTTGCCGCCAAAGAGGTTGAGGCTGTGGCCTTCGCGGACCTGCCAGCCGATGCTGCCACCGTACCAGTAGGTTGGACCCGTTTCGGAGGCCCCGGTCTCGAGGGTATCGGTGGAGCGCTGCACGAGGAGGGCTCCGGATAGACCTGGGGACCGGTGCAGTTCCAATCCCAGGTAGAGGTTCTTGTAAGGAAAAACCAGATCGCCGAATGAGCGGTCGACAGTCTGGAACTGGAGGTCCGTGTTGAGGCTATAAGTACCGTCGATCTGCCAGTCCACGACCGTGCCGACGGATTTGCGGTTGTCGTGGGCAAAAATGTGGTCGCGGCTGAAATCGGCCCACAGCTGGCCACTCAGGTTTTCTCCGAGCGGAGAGTCCGCCTGTAAAAAGAGCGTCTGCAGGTCCATGTTGTCGTCCGCCCCTGGTCCCTGTCGGCGCTCGGCTCTGGTGAAGTTGGCTGTCAGGGCCTGACCGATCGTGAAGTAGTAGCTCAATTCAGCCTGGATTCCGGACTCGTCGTCAGCCAGCAGTACATGGGTATCGCGGTTGAGGAGGAAAGCCTCGTGTTCCCTGATCAAGGTGGGGGGATTGTTGACCTCCGCGATCAGGAAGTCCCAATAATCCTTGTACTCCAGACTCAATCCCCAGGGACCGGCCGTGACGGTGCTGGAAAGGTATAGGGCGCGAGGAAAATCGCGATCCAGGGAGAACCAGCGTCCAGCCTCGAAATCGCGCTGGGCGTACTCGCCATAGAGATCGGCGTACACATCTGCCAGGCCCAGGCGCTGTATCAGAGGAGCCAGTCGCCAGCGTCCGTGAAGGGTGGCGCCCAGCTTGTCCCCATCGGCTGCCTTGATTTGCAGCAATCCGATGCCGCCGCTGAAGTAATCGACCGGATGGATCTCGATCGAGCCCCCCTGGAGGGTACCGTCGCGACGCTCAGGTCCACCCAGGTCACCGGGAGGGAGGGCGCTGTTGACTGGGGTGCCTCGCAGCAGGGTGACTTCGGTGCTGTTCCACCTGTAACCGATCTGTAGACCATCCAGGTCACGGGTCAGCTGGTAACGCCGGCGCCAGCCCCGGTCCTCCGTGATCACGGAGGGCAGCTCGAAGGCGTGCATGAGCAGGCCGTTGCCGAGAATTGAGAAGAAATGACCGGCCGTGACCTGCAGGTTGCCTTGGTTGTAGCGGACGAAACGCTGCGCCAGATGGTTGTAGTCACGCCCCGAGGTGTCAGTGCCAAAGTTCTCGCTGCGCAGACCTGCCTGAAATCCGGATGCCGTATAGTCGAGATTCAACTGCTGGTAGATGGTGCGCAGATCCCGTGGTGCTCGATCCGGCAGGTTGCCCACCTGCACCTCGGTCAGCGCCGTCAGGTGCAGGTGCTCCTGCGCGTCGGTGGGTGGAGTGGCCAACAGCACCGATAGGGCAACCACAGGCCGTGCCCGGCGGAAACTTCGGCGCAATCTCATTCGCTGACTAACGTCCGAACTGATCGGCAAAGAGGAAGAAATCTTCGGCATCAACCGCTCCCCCACTGCCATTCATGTCGAAACGAGGGTCGGTCGTGCCATAGGCATCGATGAAGAGGAAGAAATCGGTGAAGCTGACGTGGCCGTCGCCGTCGAAGTCAGGAGAGGCCATGGCCCCAGGCAAAGCGGCCAGAGCCAGGTCGATGGCACCGCGAATGGCGTCCGGATCGAAGCGTGAGCTGATAGAGCCCGTCGATCGATATCGGAGCACTCGATCGTGATCGACGACGGCGTAATTGTGGCGGTCGAAGCCGTAACCTCGAGCCACCTGTCTGCCCATGAGCAACAGGGGATAGGTCGTGCCGGTGCGGACGCGAAAGAGGTTTTCTACCTGATTGGCGGCCCCGTCCCACGCGTCCACTCCGATGGTGACAAAATCCTCGTTTTCGCGGTAATCCTGCCAGATCTGCTCGATATTCGCGGCCTCCGCGAGACACTGGCTTCAGATGTAACCGAAGAAGTTGATGAAGATGACCTTGCTGTCGAAGTCGCTCAGCGAGACCGATCCACCATCCAACTGTTCCAGGGTAAAGTCCGGGGCCTGCTCACCCAGCTGCGGGATTGCAGCGCAAGGTGATGTCGCGAGAGTTATCGAGCAAGCGGCCGCAACGGCCAGCGACCAGTAGTGCACGGGATGCCTCCGAAATAGGTCACGAACCAGCCTCGACTTCCTGGTTCGTGTTAATTGGTGCACCGTGGTCGAGCAATTCATCCAATTTGCTTCGCAATACCTTCTCATCGCCAGGTTTATATCCCGAGTGTTTGTACACCACCTCGCCAGCGGAAGAGATGATCACGGTAGAAGGGACCGATATCAACTGAAACTGCTTGATGACACTACCTGTCTTGTCGAGGAGTACGGGTAGCTGCAAGCGGTGACGATGCATGAAGGGTCGAATCTTGGCCTGGTTGTGTGGTCCGTCAATATTGATGGTGACGACCCTGACGCCTCGCTTCTCGTAATCGGTGGAGATTTCCTGCAATACGGGCAGTTCCTTGATACAGGGTTTGCACCAGGTAGCCCAAAAATCGAGGACCAGAGGTCCGGCGCCCACCTCCTTCTTCAGTGAGAATTCCCGGCCATCGATATCGGGCAGTACGAACTGAAGCGCCTCACCGGCGCCGGAGGGCACCGCTCCCGAGAGCGCCAGACTCAGCACCAACACCGAGGGGGCTACTCTCGGAGATGCTCCTCTCATGATCCATTCCTCTCTGAATTCCTGGACTTCCAGGCCAGGATCCCGTTCCCCGATGACTTCAGGTTGGCGGCCAGGCCTCGTCGTTTCTGAAGTAGTGGCCGTCGCTGAAGGAAGAGAAGAAGTGCTCGACCAGCGGGTGACTGATCTGCTGATCGGAGTCGTCAGCCTGGAGGCTGGTCTGGGCGGCATAGGTGATCTGCTCTGAGTCGTGGACGAGGACGTGATACCAGGGCTGGTCACGACTAGGTTGGGTCTGGTTGGTCAGGTACCAGTCATCCTCCGCCTCACAGGTGACGTCGAAGGCGACGACTACACCGCGGTAGCCATAACGACGATGCACGACCAGTTGACCGGGTTCGAACCGCGGTTCGGTTGCATCCTTCTCTTCAACAGCCTGGGCGCCGTGGCTTTGCCTGCCATGATTTTCGAGCAGGTCCTGGATCATCTGCATCTGAGCGTCACTGGGTGGCTCGGTGAGGCGGGCCAACTCGTCCGGCAACGAGGGACCAAACGCTGCCAGCGCGCTGGCGACGGCCAGGCGGACGGGTTCCGAGTCATCGTCGATCAGTCTCAGCAGATGCGGAATCTGTGCGGGATCAGGCACGGTGAAGTCCTAGTCGTAGTTGCTGCGTCGGTGGTCGCCCATCAGGCGTAGCTGCCGCGGTGACGCCTGTTCGAGAACATGCGGGTCGAACTGAAAGCGGTTCAAGTAGGGCGGATATTTCTGCGTAATCATGCGCTTGGCGTAATGGACCTGCAACAGGTAGCGGGTGCGACCGCTGGTGTTGGCGGTTCCGCGATGCCAAACTTCACTGCGAAATATGACGACATCACCGGCATTGCACAGAATCGATTTCTCACTCTGCCCCTGCCAGGTGGTTTCGTGTTCGGGCCCCTGACCCGAAAGATGGCTGCCCGGGACGAAATTGGTCGGACCAAGCTCCTGTGTCAGGTCGTCCAAGTAGAAGTGTGCGGTGGTGATGAAAATCGGCAGACGAACGCGCGGGTCGGCCAGGACGTCTTGCGGCAGGCTGACCGGCAACCAATCCACGTGGAGGGTCTGGTCCGGGCGTCCATCACCGGTCATCCAGGCAGTCATGCCGATGCAGTGGCAGTCCTCCCCGTGGACGGCTTCAGCGATTTCGATTACCCCCGGCCAGTCCAGGAACTGCAGGAAACGCACGTGCCGATTGAAGGTGTTGTTGATGGACTTGTTCAGGAAACCGTGCTTGGCCGGATCGGTGTGCTTGTCGAAACACTCCGGAATGGCGTCGAGCGCGTCCATGCGATCGCGCAGGTGTGAGACCTGATCGGCATCGAGCACGCCAGGCAGGTAGACGTAGCCGTCACGGAAGAGGGCTTCAGCCTGCTCTTCGAGTGTTGTGAAGGCGTTTAGTGGTAGGGGCTCGGCCATCGTGACGGCGAAGTTAGAGGGGCGAGGCCGGGTGGGCAAGGGTGTGTGTGGGAGTTGACGGAACACTCGCCGGCACTATACAGTACTGCTTGCAGATTGCCGTCTGAAACGCACTCCAGGATCTAAGAGCATTCGCATGCACAGGTATCAGGTCGTCATTTACTGGGTTGAGGAAGACGAGGTATTCGTCGCCGAGGTGCCGGAGTTGTCGAGTTGTATCGCCGAGGGGCCGACTCAGGAAGCCGCCCTGGCGGCGGTCGACAAGTCAGTGGCTGACTGGATCGATGAAGCGACGGAGGACGGCCATCCGGTTCCCGAGCCGCAAGGGCATATCAAGGTGCAACCGCAGCGGCAGGGCCGCGGAGCCCGGAGGCACGAACGGATTGAGAAGCGGCGGCGCAGTCGACAAAAGAGACGGCAGGAGCGGGAGAATCCGGACGAAGTGTGAATGCAGGCTCGTCGGAAAACGGCTCAGCCCAGACTGATGTCGACCATCAGGTCGGAGGCCAGATTTTCGAGGCTCGCGCGCAACTCGTCCTCGGAGACTCCTGGGGGCAGGTGCAGCAGTGCCGTTGCCTTGAACAGCGGCTGTCCAGACATCGGTGCGGGCTCGCAGTCGGTCGTGAACTCATCGACGTTGATGTGCTGACTGGTGAGCAGAGCGGATATGTCGCGGACGATGCCGAGGTGATCAGCTCCCATCAACTCCAGTCGTACTGGCTGCGATCGCTCCTCCGGGGCCGTGCCGCGCTCCGAAGTGACCCGGAGGCCCTGGGCGTCCAACTCACGCAGAGTTTCCAGCAGTGGGTCGACCTTGTCCTCTGGAACGGTGACGCGAAGAATGCCGGCGAACTTGCCCCCGAGCCGCGCCATGCGACTCTCGAGCCAGCTGCCTTCATGGGCTGACACCGTGCGGGCTAGTGCTTCGACAAGCCCCGGTCGGTCATCGCCGATTACCGTCATTACCAGACTTTCATTCATGGGGAAGGTGCTTCCTCCCGGAGAGCTGACGCGATGAGGATGGTTGTCGTAGGATAATGTAGGGCCTTCGCAAGCAAAAGGAGACAGGATGAAAATCACCGACATCAAAACCGCCGAGGTCCGCGTCAAGGTCGATGGCGTGCCACACTATACATACTACTACGTGCGTATTCATACGGATGAAGGCGTTTATGGAACTGGCGAGGCCAGCCACGTGGACGGCGGTTGGAGGGGAACTACCCGTTCCATGGTTCCTCAACTCATCGGCAAGGATCCGCGTGATGTCGATGCCTGCTTCGAGGGTATTCGCCGCAGCTACCTCTTCCGCGGTGGGTTCTCGGGGCTGGGTATATCGGCATTGACCGGTCTGGAGATCGCGCTTTGGGATCTGGCCGGAAAGGCGCAGGGCGTGCCGGTGTACCGCCTGCTGGGAGGCAAGTTCCGCGACCGCGTGCGGTTATATGTCGACAGCGCTCATGAGGACACGGCGAAGAGAGCAGAGCAGGTGCGTGCCGATGGCTTCACCGCGATCAAGTTCGATCTCGACGACGCCGGCAATCCTCACAAACTCGATCCCTGGAACTGGTCCGTGTCACCGGGTGAGCTGGAGATCATGGTCGATCAGGCCCACGAGATTCGCGAGGCCGTGGGACCCGAGATGGATCTGGCCATCGACCTGCACGGCCGCTACGATGCCACGGCCGGCCTCAAGGTGGCCCAGGCCATCGAGGATCTGAACCTGATGTGGTTGGAAGAGCCGGTGCCACCCGAAAACGTCGATGCCCTCGGGCGCATAACCGAGTCGACGAGCACGCCGATCTGTGCGGGTGAGAATCTTTATCTGCGCTACGGCTTTCGCGATCTGCTGGAGGAGCAGGCCGTCGACATCATCATGCCGGACATCTCCAAATGCGGAGGGCTCTCCGAGTGCCGGAAGATCGCCAACATGGCTGAGATCTACTACATCCCGTTCGCCCCGCACAACAACTCAAGCGCCCTGAGCACGGTAGGGGACGCGCATGTGTGCGCCAGTGTGCCGAACTTCCTGGCCCTGGAGTTCCACCGTTACGATGATCCGACCTGGAATGACGTGATCGTCTCAGAGGAGCCGGCAATTCAGCAGGGGCATGTGGTGCTGTCAGAGAGACCGGGCCTGGGAGTGGAGCTCAACCAGGAATTTCTGCAGAGGCAGATGGAAAACGGGGAGCCGCTCTGGCAGTAGGTGCCCTGGGGTTACTTCAAGTACGTATCCTTGATCAGGATCTTGCCGTTTTCGAAGGTGAAAACGTCGCAGCCTTTTTCTTTTACAACTGCGCCATCCTCGTCGTCAGTCCCCGAGAATATCCACTCAGATAGACCGCGGTTGCCGCTGACGAAGTGGGTGCCGGATTCCCAGCGAGCATCGGGGAAGGCCTCAAACACGGAAGCGAAGGCCTCGTACACGGCTTCGCGACCCTCCACCCTCGAACCGCTTGATGAGATGAACACACCGTCCTCGGCCATGTGTTCCATCAGCGCGTCGAGATCGTGCCTGTTCCAGGCGTCGGCGAACTCCTTCAGGAATGAAACACTGGGCATGAGGTTGCTCCGTAAGGTGTTTTCAGCTCGCTGCCAGAATCACCAAAGAGGCACTCTCCGCAAGTTCAACGGTGACTGATCCCGGACTCTGGACCGTCACACTCTGCTGTGAATCGAGGCAGGTCTGGCTGGATGAGCCCGACGTTGATTGAACCTCGACCGAGGCACTTCCAGTGCAGCGCCAACTCAGCCGGACGGCGTCGTCGGGCAGCTCGTAGTCACCACTGCTTTCCACGGCTGCCGTGGGTGTCGATCGGGAGCGTGTCACCGGGGACGATCGTTACCGCGGGATCGCCGGGCCCGGCGATGGTGATGGTCTTGTCGCTTGAGCAACCGGCAGCGAAGTAGACCAGCAAGACTGCTGAAGCGGTCAAACACTGCGATCTAAGCAAGAGGAATAACCTCCATTTCGCGGTTGGTGAAAACGGCCGCGGCCTCAATGCCTGCACGCAGTAGTGTTGCTTTGGCAGTGTCGAACCCAGCCCCGATATGATCGCTTCTGTGGGAGTCGCTGCCAATGCTCATGACCTTGCCCCCTGATTCCACGTAGCGTCCAATCGTCCACTCGCCCGGCATGGGTTCACCGACGCGATCCCGCAGGGTGCTGGTGTTGATCTCTGGAAGGATATCCGCTGCGATGACTGTGCGCCAGATCTCGTCTACGAGGTCTTCGCATTCGTGAATGTCGAAGGCATCCCAATACCGTCTGGCATAGCGCTTGACCAGATCCATGTGGCCGAGTACGTCGAAAGCTCGTTGGCCGGTGTTCTTCAATTTCAAACAAAACTGCATGGCTTCGAGGGCGGTCTCGAAATAGGTCCGGGTTGCTGCTCTGTGGTCGATTCCGCTCCATTCCTTCTTGACGTGCAGCGGCCGGCCGCCGCACCAGTGAATGCTGAGAAGGACAAGATCGAAGTGGTTGCTCTGCAGATGGTCGAGAATCTCGGGCATGGCGTCGGGTTGGTAGCAGACTTCGATACCCAGATTTACCGTCAAACGATCTGAGAATTCCTCACGCAGTGCCGAGACGGAATCGGCGTTGACAGCATAATCCCATATGCATGAATCCCGCTCCGTCGGGTGTCTGTCGTAGTGCTCGGTGAAGGTGAGTCCACTGAGTCCCTGATCGATGGCGTGGAGGCAGTTGGCCCTGGGATCGGCCTTCGAATCCCCGGAGAACCTTGAATGCAAATGCTGATCATGGAATCTGGTCAAACAGAGGACTCCCGCGCCTCGAGCGCTGATATCACGCCCTGGGTATCCCATACCTGGCCATAAACTCGCGCGAGGGATGACAGGGCAGCTTGATGATGCTCCTCGACGAAGGTGGCGGTGGCGTCTTCAACCAGTACCACGTTGTAGCCGCGGTCAGCAGCATCGCGGCTCGTCGTCTCCACACACATGTCCGTCGCCATTCCGGTCACGATCAGGGTGTCGACGCCCATGTTGCGCAACAGCTGGTCGATGGCACTGCCATTGAAGGCGCTGGAGGCATTCTTGTCGATGACCAGCTCGCCGGCCAGCGGAGCCAACGGTTCGATGATATCATGTTCGAAACTGCCGCGAGACCACAGGTGTGGCCGGTCAGTCGCTTCCATGGCGTCGATGTCCCGGCGCTGGCGGCGCAGAATCATGTCCCGCCCATCTGGCAGCAGGGCTCCGTGGCGGGTGTAGATGACCTCTCTTTCGGCTGCACGAAAGGCTTCGATCAGGCGGCGGGTGTTGGGGATGGCTATCTCGGCCAGGCGAGGCTTGTAGTATCCGGCTATTTCGGGGAATTGTTCAGCCAGCATCTTGACCAGTCCTACATCCGGATTGGAACTGTAGTTCTGATAATCGACTACGATGAGAGCCGTACGTGTCCATTCTATCTCGAACGCCGGCCACGGAATGGGCCAACCAGACAGCGTCTGAGGTGAGTCGATGGGGTTCATTCCGGTGCTCCAAGTTGGCGTAGTTTTTCGATCTCGCGGGCCAATGAGTGTCGCGTAACTGGCTTGTGCCTGGAATAGAAGTCCAACCGGGCACGCGCGTAACCCAGCGGTGTGAGTTGGCGAATCTCGCCATCATGATCGATGCTGGCGCGAACAGTCAGATCAGGCCCCATCTCGAGGAGGCACTCGAACACATCGTAGCAGGAGCCGCGAGGTGAGCCGATGGTGTGATAGAGCGGTGTCTGTCCGCCCGAGCCATCCTCACGGATCCGGGCCTTTGTATCGATACCGGCACCAAGCTCGACAAGCAGTTGCGCACACCTGACTTCATTGTGAGCCGCTGCGATGTGGAGTAAGGTGACTCCGGTTACCATGTTGTCTACAGACCTGTAGTCGAAATGGCTGGAAAGCAGTGACCGATCACGGCTGATTCTGTCTTCAAGCGCATCGAGGCGACCTCGATGGATGTCCATCACGGGGCCATCCTCATAGACGGCTCCAGCTTCAATGAGCGTATTGATGCATTCGTGGCGTCGACGAACATCGAAGACCCAATGGGATCCGATGGCAGCACTCATCACACCAGATCGATTGGGATCAACGCCAAGTGACAGAAATCTCCTGATCTGCGTCAGCTTCAGGTTGTAGGCATTACACCAGAGCATGTGGCCGAGAAAACGCGTATCCGCCCCGGCGCTCTTCAGGACTTCCATGCAGCCGAGCGCGTTGCGCATGTGAGCGTACCGGAAGGGCGTAATTGACCTGGAGCGATCCTTGCGATCCGTCCACGCGAACTCTGCCTGAACAAGAGTCGGATCGTCGTCGAGCAACCTCTTCAGGCTGCTGTCGTCGTCCTCATCAATGGCGTCTCTTACGAGTCCCATTCGTTCACCGCTGACCTGTGCGGTCTGCGCAAGCTCTGGCCAATTGCGAAATCCGTATTCGATGGCGACGACGAGCTGTGCGTCTTGAAGTGTGAACTGCCCTCTGTCAAGTGCTGCGGATTCAGATTTCGAGAAATCTGGATGAGATTGCTTGATTCGCGACAGGGCTTCCGCTTTATCAGCCTTGTGATCTCGTAGAAGCCCCTTGGCTTGTTTCCGGAGATTTTCAATACTGGGAGAGGAAGGTAAATTTGAAGTAGGCACACGGCCTCCTTTCGCACTACGCCTGGCGTCCGCGCTACAGGCTTGAAAGAAGGAAGCTGGGCAAGAGCCCCACGTTGCGCTTTCATTTCAATCGCAGGCCGCGCAGATCATGGCCGGTCTGGAGCCGCCTTGATCCGGTATCGTGGTGTCGAAGTCCTTTTTGACCGGGCCTGTCTCTCCACAGAAGTCACACTTGCCTTGCTCGGGATATGCTCCGACCGTCACTTGTACCTGTTGGGTGAGTTCGGCTCGTTCTCTCGTCTTGACGCCACGTTCCTTCAGCAGCCTCGTGATCGTCCGTTTGAGCTTTCGATCAGTCTCATTCCTGCTTCCGCGCTCCAGGATCGGGTCCAGAGCGGGGTCACTCAGATCGCCACCGTCGTGGAGCGTGTGGAAAGCGGCTTTGCGCACCTTTACGTCCGAGTCTTCGAGCAGCCGGTAGAGTGCCTCCCATACTTCATCAATCCGCCGTCGAACGTGGCACGGACAAAGATTGTCGGCGGCTTCCAACCGGTCTTCGGGGTCCTTGCTCTTTGAAAGGTCGACCAGTCGCCAGATTTCTGCGCCGCTGATGCGTTGTTCGCCAGGTTTCCTTGCCCGGCGCTGCAGTCGGTTCATCGTCGCATGTTGTGCAGCCATTGTTGTGCCTCCTGTGTCTGGTTGGCGAACTGGCCTGCACTCAAGGGCTCAGTTGACGTCTCCCAGATAGACCTGACATTGAGCAATGTCAAGCAGAGCTTCTCGAAGCGCACCAGGATAGAATCGATATTGATTCAGTTTCTCAATAGGTAGCCAGGTGACACCCACCTGGTCAGGATCGGGTGCTGGCCCCACGGCCGCGAGGTAATCCTCAGGTACGCTGCAGGCGAAAACGATGTTTACGACGTGAATATCCCTGTCTGCGACAGCATTCTCGTGGTTCTTTCCAATGTATTCGCGGACAAACAGGAGTTTCTCAACCTCCACCTTCACCCCAAGCTCTTCCTCGTATTCGCGCTGGATCGCGATGGCCAGTGTTTCACCATGCTCTTGACCACCACCAGGGAGGATGTACGAGGTACCTTCAGGGTATTCCTTGACGATGGCCAGCAGGCAGCCGTCACGAACGATGAGCGCCTGGACTCCAACCTTGGGTTTCCGTCGGGTTGACATATCTCAGTTGTGATACTGGAACTTGGGACTGAATCGAGCACTCGCTGTGCTGCTATTGCTTCTTCTTCGGTGTAAACAACAAAGAGTGTACCGATTTGCTTGTACCCCACAACCGGATAGAGTTTAGCACCCGTGTGGCTGGCGGTAAGTACGGCCAACGCAGAGCCGTTCGTGTGGTCGTCACGCAGCATTGCAGACATCATCGCTCGACCGATTCCGCGACGGCGAAATTTTGGATCCACATACATGTTAGAGCACCAGGTTGCATGCCCGACGTCATCAGCCAGATAGGGGTGTGTAAAACTGCGCGTAAAGCAGAATCCACGTGCAAACACCTCAACCACACGCTGCAGTAGATCGGTCTTCACTTATTCAGCGAGCTCTGTGTTGACAGCAGGGCCCCAATACTTCCAGAGGTTTTCCGGCACATCATATCGTGAGAGCTGCCGGCCAGGGTGATCCAGCGGTAGAAATCCTGTTGCCCTCGCTCGTTCGTCAGCGGGGTCGTCCTTGTCCGGCGACCATGGCGTGCCATCCTTGTCAGGGAACATGACTGCCGGTGCCTGCTCGCGCATTTCCCTGCAGCAGTACCGGGCAAACTGCGCTACCCGTGCCTGCCTCGTCCCCGGGGCGTTAGCTGAACCGATGTGCGTGGTGAGGCCATGGAGCAGCATGGCGTCGCCAGCTCGCGCCGTCATGCATACCACCTCACCCACACTGTCGTCCCCCTCCAACAGTGCCAGGTGCCCACCGCTCTTCACAGGCTCAGAGAACATGTACGAGCCGTCGAACTGCTCAGGGTGCTTGAGGAAGTAGCGGTGATTGGTCAGGTGCGACCTTGGCCAGTAGGCTGTGCCGCCGCCGGTAGGGCTGCTGACGTCCCAGAGCAGCACAACGAAGATCGCCATGAACCCCCCGCCCCAGCTTGACGCGTAGCCATCGAGGTGGCCGTTGTGCGGGGGGGTCCAATCCTTGTCCGGGTCATTCGGCAGGATCACCCGTGTCATCGGTACCTGCGGCGTCCATCGCGTCCCCGCTGGGTGGGAAGGGGCAAAGGCGCCGCCGCCGATCTGCTCCACGATGGACTGCAGACTCGGTACATCATACAGGCAGGGGCTGAACTCGGGCCAGCCACCCTCGGGTGCGTAGCGCCCAGTGGGCTTCCAGGTGTCCGGGTCGTCAAAGTCGACGCCATCGGAGCAAGCGGCTCGTATCTGAGCCTGCCATCCGGCAAGCACATCAGGAGGTATCAATGCCGGAATCGCGACCGCTCCCTCTGCTTTGAACTCGTCAAGCTGTGCAGTCGATAGCAGCATGCCCGGTCCGGGGCCGGGGCCGTAACTTTCAGATTCATTCACTACCAACACTCCATAGGTGAATTCGAGATTCGAAACTGCTAAGAGCGAACACCGTGAAAGAGAAGGCCAAGTGCAGTCTTAGACTAATAGATATGAGCAAGATTTGGAAACCAGAAAAGGATACCCAATAGTGAAAGCGATCACTCCTTGCGAAACAGTGTTGTTATGTGACGTTGGAGCACAGTACACCGACGGACATCGGGTCTTTCATTCTCCAGCAATCTCTCCGAAAGATGCAACAATTTGGGGGTAGTAACTCTCGAAGGAGGAGTACGTGGACCGATTGGCTTCGTAGATAAGCAGACTAGAGTAAATCGAGTCGATGTACTTGAAGCCCTTCTCTCTTTCGGCTTCCAGCGCCTTCTCGCCGGCAGCTGGCCCAATCTCAGCGTGAAACAATCGACATGTAATGGCCCTGATTATGTGCTCGTTAACGCAGGTTTGCCAGTTCATATACCCCCCGGCGTTCATCATTTCATCTGCAATAGGGACATACAAGGTTGAGTATTTCTCGACGCTTTCAAGATGCTCTGCGGTTATGGGATCGACAAACGAATGGGCGAACTCATGCCATAAGACATCTTGAAGTCTGGCAACGTCTCCGAAATCGGGAATACCGTCATTCTCTGCGACAGGGCCGATAATACTGAAAAGGTCGATCATCCCTGTATCACGCACGATACTTGGCCCAAATCCGCCATGATGCAGTACTGGTCCAAGGACTCTTCGAGCGCAGCCATGTAATCCGTGTTGCCAAGCTTGGCGAGAGTTTCCGAGAGCAGAGATTGGTAGAAGTCCTCGTTAGAGGCGAAAAACTCATTGAAATTGGCGTCGTTGGCGAAGCCTCGGAGCCCTTCCACGAATGCAATGATGTTGATGTCGCCACCAAACGCTCGCGTAATATAGTCTTCCATTTCGTCATCGATGATTGGGCTCTCGAAGACTAATGCTGGCGGTTGAGACAAATGAATCATCACCATCGCGTAAGCATCAGAAGCAAGGGCTCTGGCCATAACGCCCCGCAGAAACCTGACGGCATGGTGATCCCTATGCCCTGAAAAGTGGTTCAGAATCTCTTGCTTGTATCTGATGTCATAGTTGGTAAGCCCCTGGTGCCCCGCCAAAACACCAACTACCGACAGCAATTCTATGCGGGGATCCACCGTCACGCCGAGTTTACGCTCCTCCGCTTCGCTGCCAACGGTCCAGCCGCACACCAGAAGAAAACCATATATCGCCGATCTCATCAGGAACCCCATCGTCCTTACATAGACCTGCTGATGTCTATATGCATTTGGATCTTATATGTCATATAACGTTCCGCCCATTCGCGAACTTGCCGAAGGCCCGCAGGCCTGATCCGCAAGTGCTGCTGTATACATCGGTCGCACTTAATCTGATTCGCATCCCAGTCGCGGTAGCCTCACGGAGACTGAAGGTTGATCACTCCGCGATTCTTACGCCGATCAACTGGTCCTTCTCCATCGGCAGGATCGAGACAATGAACGCGGGGTCGTCTTCAAGAAGCGCCTTGAAGCCCATTGCTGCCCCCGATTCCCAGTAACCCTTTGGGCCGCCATCGAAAAAAATTAGACACCCTGGTTCAGTCTTGCCGCGCAGCGCGTCCCAGGCAGGCGCAAACGCTGGGATGCCGTAGTCGACCAGGACGAAGTCGATGCTCTCGGGCAGCGACGTAGCGAAGGCGGCTCCATCACAAGTCGCCAGTGTAACCCGATGCAGGAGGTCAGCCGCTGCGAGGTTGTCCCTAGCCGATGTTGTCTTCTCGGGAATCATGTCCACCGTGTAGACGCGACCATCCGTCCTGTCGGCCCCCGCGGCCAGGTGAATCGTTGAGTAGCCGTGTGAGGTGCCAAATTCGACGATCGTCTTTGCGCTTTTTCGGACAATGAGAAGGTAAAGCAACTGCGCGACCGCCGGCGCAAGGGCCTTGAGACTGGACTCCTCTCGTATCCCTTCCTGCCGTTCTCGGCTATCCCGTTCGTGAAGGTCAGCGAGAATGTCGATCTGAGGAGACGTGAAGAGACTCGTGAGCTTCATGAGCGTCTCCGTTCGATGGAGAGTCATAATGCGACTCGGTTATCGAGCGGTTGTTCCAAGATGGCACGCCTGTCTAGCTTATTCTCCCAAGTACTCGACACCATACTCTTGGCCCAAGGTGTTCATGGCTTTGATTGCAGCTTTCAAGTCGTCTTCGGGGGCATCCATTTTACTGAACTCGTCAAAGAGCTTTTCAATACCGGCGGGCGCAAAGAAAAAGAGCATCTTGGCCGTCTGATTCCCGTTGTTGCGAAAACGATGCGTGGCCCCTTTGGGGATGTTTAAATAGGTTCCGGGTCCGGCGACAATCTCTCCCTCTTCGCTGTAAAACGTAAGCTCGCCTTCTAAAATATAGAACGCTTCTTCCTCTCGGGTTTGAATATGGGGGGGAGGGCCACCACCAGGTGGTACAGTGGCTTCAACAAGGAAATATTCACCGTCCGTGTGGTCTCCGGTGGCAAGATACCGATATTCATCGCCTGCTCCGAAGGTGATATTTATGGGGTCGGTAGGATGAATAACCCTGATTTTTCGTTTCGCCATTTTTGGAGGGCCCCTTTCAGGCTTGTGAACGGATAGTAACTATCCGCTTTGTTAGGCGTCCTCATGCCTTCAGCCCCTGATGTTTTCTTTGTCGCGTCTTGGAATATGACCAATGGCTGAATGTGCCTATAAACTCGAAGCCGAGATGTGGATACAAGTACTTGCCTTGACCCGAAGCAAACAATGTCGCTGCACGATAACCCAATTCGTGGGCAAATGAGCATGCACCGGCTGTTACGGCAGTTCCAATGCCTTGCCGTCGTGCCTTCTTCACCACCCCAACACCGTACAAGCCTGCCATGCCGCCGCCAATGGTTCCACCGAGGCCAGCCCCCCTCCGTATATAGCCTCAGCCTCATCGTGCCCTGGCGTAAAGCCCGCCCGCTTGAGAAGCTCGATTATGCGTTGCCAAGATTCTGGTACGCCCGAAAAAAAAAACCCGCACAGGGAGATTGCACCCTGCCAAAGGTGCGCGGGTCTGCCAGGAATCAAGCTGTTGCACCGAAGTTGATAAGACGACGTCGCCTGCTTCTGCTTCCTTTGGCCAACACACAAACCAATCGATTTCACCCCTGCCTTCTGCCGGCGAGTCTTTTCGATATCTCAGAATATGGGCGGCAGCACACACGCGGTCATTCTTCATCGCGATGAAGGTCTTGCGCTCGCAAACCCACGGATCAGTGACGAATTCGCTTGGATTGCGTTCTAGACAGGAAGCGATGTACTCAGACGGAAGTGCCCATCCAGGGATCAGTGATCCCAAATGGCTGTTTATGAGATACTGCAGTTGATCCAAATGGAAGGATTCGAACTCACAGGCGTGTACCATACTATGACTCAGTTTCGTCTAACGTCTTCACAATTCACGAAGCCGCGAATGCGGCTTGCCCAAAGTCTAGCGCCGAACGGCGCGTAGCGTGAATTGCTGTGATATGTGATGTGGGACACTCATCTGCCTGCACCTCAACAATAGAAGCCACGTGGGCCCAGACGTCTAGTGTGTTACCTGATGCAGCCGGTTCGTTCCTCTATTCAAGCCATTCCTCAACGATCGTGTCAGGTTCAGGACCGTCGCAATCGGTGTGGTGCAAGACCACGCGTGGTTTGCCCAGCGCGTCGAATACGTGAATATCCCAGGCAGATTCCGACACACGCTGTGGTCGATGTTGCCACACAAGCCTGCCGTGTTCATTGAAGATCCTGACTTCCGGATGCACATCCTCAGAATAGTCGCCATCGGGCCACACGTATACTTCGTAGGATCGCACAGCACCATCCTCAGAACGACGAATGTTATGCGTATGGTCATCTGAGACTTCAAATGTCGTACCGCGCGCCATTTTCGCGTCGTGCGGACAGTAGACAAGACGTCGGAACTTGCCGGCCTCATCAAACTGCTCTAGCCGCATGCCACCATTGACTTCAAAAAGGCGGAAATGCTCCTTGCCCGCGGGATCATCAATCGGCGATATCCCCTTTGGCTCGCGCTTAGACCACCTATAATCCGCGAAATACGTAGTCACGATTCTCACCCTATGTATCCGTATACCACTTTTTGGAGATATGGGACCGAGGCCTTAATCCATCCGTTCCCATTTCATCTAACGTCTTGCCGGTTTGCGAACCCGCGCATGCGGGTTGCCGAAGGCCAAGGCGCGAATGCGCCGCAGCGCAAACCGTGTGTTAAGTGACGTGCACGGTACAAACCGGGTAGATTGGTAACACATCTGACCGGGTTGATGGGTGACACTCCTTCTACTTTTTGACCAACCCCAATTGGGAGGTTGGTCGATGCCCTGGATGGAGACAGCACCCATGGAACAACGTAAGCGATTTATCGCCGACGATCAGCGCGGGCACTACTCGAGAGCGGAGCTGTGCGAGCGATACGGGATCAGCCGCAAAACCGGATACAAGTGGCTTCAGCGGCACGCCGAAGAGGGGGTGCCCGGGTTACAGGACCGCAGTCACGCGCCCCACACCTGTCCGCATCGCATGGCGCCAGAGATTGCCGAGCTCATTCTCGGAGCGCGCACACGGCACCCCGATTGGGGACCGAACAAACTGTTGGACTGGCTGGCGCCTCGACATCCGCACATCTGCTCCTGGCCGGCGGTCAGTACGGCAGGCGATCTGCTGGTGCGCGAAGGCCTGGTGAAGAAGCGACGACGACGACGCCCACGTCAGCACCCCGGAGCCGTGCCGCCGACCACCGACAACCCCAACGATCTGTGGACGGCCGACTTCAAAGGCCAATTTCCTACCAAGAACGGAGTTTGGTGTTTCCCTCTCACCATCAGCGATCAGCACACTCGCTATCTCCTGACCTGCCGCGCCCTGCCCGACATCAAGACCTTGCATGCGCGTCCGGTCTTCGAGAGAGCCTTCCGCGAATTCGGCCTGCCTCAGGCCATTCGCACCGACAACGGCGTTCCCTTTGCTTCCAGAGGATTGCATGGGCTATGCCGACTCAACGTTTGGTGGATGAGGCTCGGCATCGTGCACCAGCGGATCCGCCCGGCATCGCCGCAGGAAAATGGCGCCCACGAACGCATGCATCGCACCTTGAAGGCCGCTACCTGTCGGCCACCCGCCGCCAACAAGGCCGCCCAGCAGCGATCCTTCCAGCGCTTCCGACAGCTCTACAACGACGAGCGTCCCCATGACGCCCTCAACGGCAAGACTCCTGGCTCCCGGTACCACCCATCACCCCGGCCCTATCCCGGCCGCATGCCGACCATTGAGTACCCCGGTCACTTCGTCATCAAGCACGTCACCCGAGCCGGGACCATACGCCTCGGCCACAAGCTCATCTTCATCGCTCAGTCTCTCAAGCATCTCGACATCGGTCTCGAGGAGATCGACGACGGCGTCTGGGCCATCTACTTCAACACCGTCCTCCTAGCCACCGTCGACGAGAGGGACATGATCGTACGGGAGTGAATTCAATCAAAACAATAGTGTCACCCATCAACCCGGTTTAGACTGTTACCTATCAGCCCGGTTGCTGCATCGTCAAATCCTCACATACTCGGTCATGAAGGGTGGCCAGTAGCCAAAGAAGGCGATCGGATTGAATAGCAGTAGGAAGCCTGTGACGGCAAACCCAGCTACGCAGAAGACAGATCGGAAACGAAATCCGAGGTATTCAAGACAAAAGCCCATCGCTGGCCAATCGCACAATTGGCATAGAATGTTCGCCAAGCGAGACAAGACGAGAAAATGTGAGGATCCAAACGTACCATCGAATCCTTGGCCAATGGCGAACGCTGCCGGGTAAAGGGTGATGGCCACTAGCAAGAGCGAATATCCATAAAGAGGGCGAAGCGGGCGCCCGGTGATATAGCTGGTGCTGCACACGTAACATAGCAAGACTGTTTTCCACTGAACCTCGCCCGTATTGAACTTCACACTCTCCAACCGAGAAATGGACATGAAGGTGAGCGCCAATGTACCGAATGCAATGCCAACAATGAAAAGGCCAAGATAAAATGTCATGAGTTCTGCTAAACTAGAATGTCAGTTAACGTCTTGCCGGTTTGCGAACCCGCGCATGCGGGTTGCCGAAGGCCAAGCGCCGTATGGCGCGCCGCGCGAACAGTGCTGTTATGTGCTGTGAAGTCGATTCCACAGCCTTGCGAGTTGAATCGCTTACAGTCAGGTCAGTTCGATACGCAGCTTTTTGCCCAAGGCTCGAGCTGCTCGATCCATAGTTTGTAGTGTCACGGAGGGATTGGCTGGGTCAAGCAGCCGGTCGAGTGCAGAACGACTGGTTTGCATTCGCCTTGCCATCGCGGTTTTTGACAGCTCGTTATCCTCCATGAACTGAGTCAACTGATAGGCGATAACGCGCTTCACCGCAGTTGCTTCTGCCTCGCTGAGCAGGTCTTCTTCTGCGAGGAATTCATCGAAGCTGCTGCCGACGTGTTTCTTATTCATGATTCCTCCTGAAGCATCTTAAGTCTGGTGCGTGCCAATGCCAGATCTCTCGCGGGAGTCTTCTGACTCTTCTTGATGAAACCATGCAACAAGACAACGGTTTCTTGGTCAATCGTTACGAGAACGCGAGCTATTGAGCTTGGAAGCGTGCTGCGTACCTCCCAAATATTGCTCTCGAGCTTGCGCACCAGCGGCATCCCGAGCGGCCATCCAAACTGAACCGTCTTGATGTCCGCACCAATGACCTTCTTTGATTCGCGGTTCAAGCTGCGCAGCCACTCTCTGACAGGCTCTCGGCCTGTCGACGTGCAAAAGAAGCGAACGGCCAACGGCTTGTCTCGATTCATAGGTCGTAATGTACCAATTGTGGTACGTCTTGGTCAAGTGGGTGGGCAGGGAACGGCTTTTCCATTCATGGCACATAACGTTTCTACGGTTTACGAATCTGTCGAGCACAGCGAAGGCAGATTGCCGAAGGCCAAGCCGCTGAAGGCGGCGCAGTGTAAACCGTTTGTTAGAGGCTGTGTGGTCAGGGGCGGGGTGTGGGCTCGCTACGCACTCAAGGATCGCGCCACTGCTTCGGGATTCTCCGAAGCGATCTTGAGCAGGGCTCGAGCCGGGCCCTCGGGATTGCGGCGTCCCTGCTCCCAGTTTTGCAGAGTAGAGACACTGACCCCTATCATCAGGGCAAATTCAGATTGGGACTTTTGCAGTTTCTTGCGGATCAATCTGACATCGTCAGGGTCCATCTGGATGGTTCGGCCCGGTTTGAGTTTGCCGCGCTTGATCGCACCGGCTTGTTTGACGCTATCTACAAGTTTGTCAAAGTCGCGATCTTTCATGACAGGTACTCCTTCACAAGTTTGCTGAGCAGTCTGGCTTGCTGAGCCGTTAGATCCTCCTGCCGACTCTTGCGATACACCCAGAGCATGTAAACAGTGTCGTCGGGTTTGTCCCAGTAGTAAATGACACGCAAACCGCCGCGTTTGCCGCCACGCGGCAAATTCCATCTCAATTTGTGCAAGCCGCTTGTGCGCGGGATGATCTGTCCTGATCGGGTCGGAACAGGATCGCCAGTTGCAATGCTCGGTAGCCATCGTCGAGTAGTAGAGTCAGAATTTCCTCTGAAAAGATGGGCGTTTCAACAAAGGTCATAGATCTACTATACGCCAATGGCGTATAGAGTGCAAGGTCTTCGCTTTGGCCGCATGGCCTCTAACTGCTTGTATGCGAACAAAAGGTTCGCATAATCGACGCTATGTGTTACTTATCTGACACGAAGGTGCGTATTCGGGTAAACAGTCGCAATAGGTTTTACACGCGGGCTTCAACGTTATCCACCTGTGCGAGTATGAGATAGCAGAAGCGTTCGCCGTGCAGTCCGACTGGCATCGATTTCTCTCAAGCAAGGGATACACCTTTGCTTGAGAAACACGAACATGCGGCGCTATCGGAGACACCCGGATCTTTTCAAAGAAGAACTGACCATCCTCAACCGCCTCGAGTCAGAGCTGCGATTGAGGGGCTACGCCAAGAAGACACAGAAGTCATACATGGGATACTGCCGGCGTTTCCTGCAATGGAAGCGCGGGTTTTGGGGCGACCGCCAGTCCGAGGTGAGATCACATCTCGAGTGGCTCATCGTCGATCGTAAGGTCAGCCGCTCAGCCTTCAACATCGCCTACAGTGCTCTGAGCTTTCTCTACGGGGAAGTGCTGAAACAGCCAGCCCCATTGGAAGGTCTGCGCAGGCCTCGGAGTGGGCGCCAGCTGCCCGAGATACTCAGTCAGCGAGAAGTGCTGCGACTGTTGGACTCGCAGCGAAATCCGAAACACCGGGTAATCATCGCCTTGTTGTATGCCGGCGGGCTTCGTGTGGGTGAGGTAGTTCGTCTGAAGGTGAGTGACATAGACAGCGAGCGGATGCTCATCCGGGTAAAGCAAGGCAAGGGTCGCAAGGATCGGTACACCATACTGCCCAGGTCTATTTTGGAGGGCCTGCGGCTGTACTGGAAAGCATACCAGCCATCGACATGGCTTTTCCCCGGAGCGCGTCGGGGCCGCCACCTGACAGAGCGGTCCGTGCAGAAGGTGTTTGCCAGGGCTGTTATCGCCGTGGGAATCAAGAAACGAGCAACCGTGCACACGCTGCGCCACAGCTTCGCGACCCATCTATTGGAGGGCGGTACCGATCTGCGCTACATCCAAGAGCTTCTTGGACACAAGAGTTCAAAGACCACCGAGGTCTACACACATGTCACGCGCAAGGAACTCGTACGCATCGAGAGTCCCCTCGACACGCTCCTGGGGCAGGCCAGGCAATCTGATTAGCTTAGGCGCCCATGGAACGGATCTCCTTCGACACGCTACACACTGAATTCAGACGGATTCTCCTTAATCTGGGGTTCTCGCAGGATCGCGGTGATCGCTGCGCCCGGCTGTTCGCAGAAAACACCTGCGATGGCGTCGTCTCTCACGGTCTCAACCGATTTCCGGGGTTCGTGCGTTCGTGCCAGGACGGCACCGTTGATATCGAAGCAACCCCCGAACTCGTTGCACGCCTTGGAACTATCGAACAGTTCGATGGCAAGAGTGGAGTAGGGCTGCTCAATGCGCAGTTTGCGATGGCGCGAGCGGTAGAGATCGCCCGCGATCATGGCATGGGCTGTGTCGGTCTCAAGAACACGAACCACTGGATGCGAGCCGGATCTTACGGGCTGCAGGCGTGTGAGGCGGGTTGCATCGCTCTTTGCTGGACCAACACCACGGCGCTGATGCCCCCCTGGGGATCGGCTCTCAAACGCATAGGTAACAATCCGCTGACACTCTGTGTGCCCCACAAGAACGGCCACGTGCTCCTGGACATGGCGATGAGCCAATATTCCAATGGCAAGCTGGAGGTGATGCGGCGGCGAGGGGAGAAGCTGACGCTGGCGGGCGGCTATGATGAGGATGGCGAGCTGACGACGGATCCCGGTGCTATCGTCGATTCCAGGCGGGCGCTACCCATCGGCTATTGGAAAGGATCCGGGTTGGCACTGGTTCTGGATTTGCTGGCCACCATCATCAGCGGAGGCGATTCGACGGCTGTGATTCGACAACGTGAGAGTGAAATGAACGTGTCTCAAGTCTTCATCGCGATCGATGCCGAATCACTGGCAGGCGCACAGATTCTTGAAGAAACAGTTGAGCAGATCCTCAGCGACTACTGTGATGTTCCGGCGCTCGAGGGAGCCGAGGTTCGCTATCCCGGTCAGGGCATGCTGGCGACGCGATGCGACAACCTGGCGAATGGCATACACGTCGACGAGGAGCTGTGGCGGGAAATTCAGCAGATGTGATTGAAATCCAGCAGACGTGATTGAGAGGAAAGCTATAGGCCATGAAGATCGTTGATGTGCGAGCCGTTCCGATAACGCATACCGCCATACCCTCTACTAAGCCACGAGTGCCGCGGGTGGCGGATGCTCCAAAGATGGTCACTCCGATGCATCGCTACCCAGAGCATGCGGACTGGCCTTTTCAGCTTGGAGAGCAAAAAGCGGCCTGCGTCAGGGGGTGTCTCCACCGGGAGTGCCGTTGGAGGAGATGGTGCAACTGCCAGGAACGCCCGTCATTCGTAACGGTCGCCTGACACCCAGCGACGCGCCCGGGTTCGGGCTGAAGATCACGAAGGAGTGGCTGGAGGAACGGGCGGTTTGAGCGAATGCGTGGCAAACGGTGGCTCAACAGAGGTGGTGGGCGAGAATTCGCGCTTTAACGCTGTATCCGCGCCGACCCACCCTCGGCGAACGCCTCGACCTGCTCCAGCGACGACATCGTGGTGTCGCCGGGAAAGGTCGTGATCAGCGCGCCGTGGGCCCAACCCAGCTTGATCGCCAACTCCGGTTTCTTGTCGGTCAGTATGCTGTAGATCAAGCCGGAGGCGAAGCCGTCGCCGCCGCCGACACGGTCGTAGACATCGAGCTCGGCTGTTGGGGCAACATAGGTTTCACCGTCGATCCAGGCGACGGCGCTCCAGCTGTGTCGATTGGTTGAGTGAACTTCCCGCAACGTTGTAGCGATGATCTTGATGTTGGGGAATTTCTCTAAAACACGATCGATCATGCCGAAGAAGGCGCCGGGATCCAGCTTTGACTTGCCTGCTGCCACCTCCGGTCCGGCGATCCCAAGTCCCTTCTGCAGATCCTCCTCGTTGCCAAGCAGGACATCGACGTTGTCGACGATGCGGCCGATGACTTCCTGGGCCCCCTCAAGCCCGCCGGCGATCTTCCACAGCTTCTCACGGTAATTCAAATCAAAGGAGGTGATGGCTTCTGAGGCTTTAGCCGCCTGCATGCCTTCGATGATGGTCTGTGCCGTCGTCTTCGACAGCGCCGCGAAGATGCCGCCGCTGTGGAACCAGCGAGCGCCGGCATCGAAGATGGCACTCCAGTCGAAGTCACCGGGTTGCAGTCTCGCGGCGGCTTCGTTGGAGCGGTTGTAGAACACGACCGGGGCGCGCACGCCGTTGCCGCGGTCGCTGAAGACGGTAGCCATGTTGGGGCCGGTAACGCCGTCGTGTTCGAAATGCTTGTAGAAAGGCGTCACCCCCATGGCCCTGACACGCTCCGCTATCAGATCACCAATCGGGTAGTCGGCCATGGCCGAGGCAATACCCGTGCGCATGCCGAAGCAGTCGGCGAGATTGGCGGCCACATTGAATTCGCCGCCGCTGACGTGTATCTGGCACGTGTTTGCTTTGCGAAAGGGTACGATCCCAGGGTCTAGTCTGTGCACGAGGGCGCCCAATGACAGGAAATCGAGCGCTGCCCCATCCCGGATACTCAAACCGTAACTCATTACCGTCTCCTTATGAGTCTGAAATATTTCGAACCCTTTGCTCCACAGTGGCTTGCCGGGTCTCCGCTGGCTCAGGGCAAGTAGTCGCTGAAGAACCGCTTCCAGTTCTTCCACATGATGTTGTCGATGTCGTCCGTGCTGTAGCCGCGCTTTTCCAGAATCGGCTCGAGCTTGTGATAGTCTGCAACCGTGTCGATCCCAAACGGCGTGCCCTCGCATCCGCCCTGGCCGTCGGTGTCGCCGCCGATGGCGGCATGGTGGGAGTTGCCGGCCAACTGACAGACATGATCGACATGATCAGCGTAGTGCTCGAGGGTGACTTCTTCACGAGTGAAGACCTCGGGTCGGGTCGGCATATCACCCCAGTCATCCCAGCCCCCGGGATACACCATCCACGAATCCATGGAGTGGCCGACGATGCCGCCGCGGTCGATGATGGCCTGCAACTGGTCATCGGGGAATTGCCGTTCGCCGGGTGCCAGGGCGCGACAGTTCTGGTGCGAAGCCAGCACACGCCCGGAGAACAGCTCCAGTGCCTGGCGCACCGAGGCGTCGGAGGCGTGGGTGAGGTCGAGGATCATGCCTGCCTTGTCCATCTCGGCCAGCAGGTCGCGAGCCGGCGGAAACAGACCACCCTCGGTTCCCGTCCCGGTCCCATGACAGTACACGCTCTTTCCATAGTGAGAGAGGCTGATGACGCGTAGACCGTCGTCCCACCATTCGTGCACCATCTCGGGCCAGAGGATGGAGTCGGCGCCTTCCATGCCGAGGACGAAACCGACGGGTAACTCATCGTACGCGGAGGCCGACTCCCAGGAGGTGAAGTGATCGTCGACATCGGTACCGCTGCGTAGCAGTCGAACCGCACCGCGCCTTTCGAGGATACGGTAATAGGCCAGGTGTGACCGGGCGTAGGCGTAGGCGATCTCGCCGGTGCGATGACCCACCGGATTGCGATCATCCGGGCGCCAGATGCGGCCGACGACCTTGACCAGGGCGCCGGCCACACGGCCGCGGCGCAACTCCGGGATCGTGGCCAAGGTCTCGGCGTCAATGCGGCTCGCAACAGCATGGGTCTGAAGGGACGCGCGCAGTTGGTCGATAGGCAGCAGCAAGTCGCGGTTCAACTCCATCGCGGTCGGGGCCATCGGGTAGTCGCCGTCGAAAATCAGCCGTCTGTCAGTCATCGTGTGCTCCTCATGCTTGCCAGATCAACTCGCCACGGGTGCCGCAATTTTCTGCTCACCAACCGCCTCTCGTTGATCCGCTTGTCCGGTTTCCAGATCGCACCTATTGTCGTCCAGGGCCGTCAGTAGCCCGAAGCGAGGAATCTAAACAGAGATCGAAATCAATGCCGCGCTATCCGCAAGCAATCTTGACCTCATGCGAAATTCCGTGGGACGAGAACGAGGAGTTGCTGGAGGACGTCTTCCGGCAGGAAGTCCGTCATACCTATGACGAGTTCGATCACTTCTACATCTTCGGCACAGCCGGTGAGGGGTATGCGGTAGACACCCGGCGCTTCCAGCAGATCGTCGAGGTCTTCCGCGACGCGACCAAAGACCTCGGGGAAGAGAAGCACGTCCAGGTCGGCATCATCGGATTATCCACCGCCAATGTCGTCGAGCGCATGGGCTTCGCCTATGACGCTGGCTTCCGGATTTTCCAGATGTCACTGCCGGCCTGGGGTGAGCTGACGGATGCAGAGTTGCTGACCTATTTCATGGACGTTTGCGGCACCTTTCCGGACGCCCGGTTCCTGCACTATAACCTGCCTCGCGCCCGTCGTGTGCTCGCCGCTGAACACTATCTCCCGCTCATCGACGCTGTCCCCAATCTCGTGGCCACGAAAAACACCGTGCATGATGAAGAGGGAACCAGGGCTCTGGTGAGGGATGCCTCACAGCTGCAACACTTCCTCGGAGAGCGCAATTTTACATTCGGCCTGGCTGAAGGCGAGTGCTCCCTCCTGTCGTCCTGGGCGCCGATGTGCCCGCCCAAGGTCAAACAGTTCTTCGACGCAGCCATCAACGGGCGGGATGGAGAGGTCTCGGAGTTTCGCCAGCAGTTTGCGACCATGGTCGAAGACCTGCTGTTGTCGCCTGGGCGCGGGGAAAGCCGCATCGATGGAGCCTACGACAAGGTGATCGTGCGCCTGGGTGGGTTCGAACAGATGCCACTGCGCCTGCTCTCCCCCTATCAGTATTTCACGGAAGAGGATTTTCAGACCAGCAAGCGCATCTTGCACGAGCGCTATCCGGACTGGGCGCCGAGCGAATAGCGTACAAGACCCTCGGTTATTCCGAGGCCGGGGTCGGCCAACCTCCATACCAGACAGCTTTTCGGTGCGCCACCGGATCTGTCGCCCCCTCCGTCAGGAATACCAGCACGCGCGACTCCGATGTCAGGCCAACAGAGTCTAAGTCCGACGTTGGTAGGTTCGGATCACACAGGGCGGCCAGGAGTCCTGCAGTGACAGCGCCGGTAGCACCCGCCACGATTCGTGGATCATCACCGGTGGGGTTCGACAAAATCCTGACGCCGTGGGCGCCGACCCAATCGGGAGCGGCGCACACGTAGTCCGTGTGATCGCGCAGGATCGGCCAACCCAGCGGCGACATTTCGCAACATGCAATGGTCGCGAGGACGGTTTCAGACGACTGATCGAGGACGATCGGATCGTTTCCGCCGGCCTCAATCGAAAGGCAGCCTTTGGGAGCAGCCGCTGCCTCGACGGCGATCACATTCGGCCGCTCATCACCGAAGCGTTCCACCAGGTACCCCTGAAGCGCCGTTGCCAGGGAGCCGACGCCGAGTTGAATCAGCACATGCGTCGGCATCTGGTCATGCAACTGCTCGAAGGCTTCGCTGACCATGGTCAGATAGCCCTGCATGATGGCGCGCGGAATCTCCTCGTAACCTTTCCAGGCCGTGTCCTGCACGAGCAGCCAGCCGTTGTCGTTGGCCCGTTCGCTGATCAGGCGCACGGAGTCGTCGTAGTTGACGTCGGTCACCGTCACCTCGGCATCGTGGATCTCGAGGTTGGCGACGCGTGATTGGGTCGAGCCGGCGGGAAGATAGACGACGCAGCGACATCCCAGGTGTTGCGCCATCCAGGCAACTCCGCGACCGTGGTTGCCACCAGTGGCGCTGGCGAAGACGACATCTTTCAGTTCGCGACGGGAAGCCGGCGTAGTCAGTTGGGTGAAGTTGAGATCATCCGGATCAAGCTCCAGACGCTCGGCCAACAGACGGGCAATGGCGTAGGATGCGCCAAGTCCCTTGAAGGCGTTCAGACCGAAGCGCTGCGACTCGTCTTTCAACCACAGAGCCTGGAGATTGAAGTGCAGTCCAAGGGCAGAAAGTTTGTGCAAGGGAGTCAGCTGATAGCCTGGGATCGTCGCGTGAAAACGTCTGGCGTTCGCTGCGGCCGGTTCCGCGAAGCCGCTGGTGGAGGCCCGGCTGAGATCGGCCTGCCGGGCCCTGGCATTGGCTTGAATCAGAATGTTCTGCATGGATCTTCCGATGATGATGAGTTTCCCGGCCGGGCTGCCGGGGTTCCGGTACCCGGCTGACTACAGTACCTTCCCCGATTGCAGCAGCTGACGGCTTGTGGCGCCCGTTTCATGTCCGATTGCCTGCAGCGGATCGCTTGCAGCGGATCGACCTCAGGCGGCACTCAAAGCAGGCTGTCGACCGCGACCAAGTTCAAACATGGTGATGAAAGGAAGGCAGCGTAAGTGTGAGGCTGCCCATCGTTTTCCAGTACTTCTACTCGGGAGGAATACTGTGCCTACTCCAGTTCCAACACTCGTTCATGTCGGCGTGCGCGCCACCGACATCGAGAAGACCATCGCATTCTGGCGCGATGGCCTCGGACTGTCGGTCGTTGAGCACGAAGGCAAGCGCTACGATCTCAGCGACGGCCATCACAACTTCCGCGTGTTTCAACATGACGGGCCATCTCGCCCAGGGCATGTCAGCGGCATGCTCGACTACCTGCACATCGGCGTGCGCACGGACAACCTGGAAGCGGCCGCCCAGCGCCTGTTGGACATGGGCTATGAGATCTTCTCGGATGGATTGTCCGGCAAGGTACCTCTGGACGTCCACAATCTCGAGGACGGGGCCTTCAAGGTGGAGGATCCGGACGGAATCACCGTGGATGTGACCGCCAGCGACGACCAGTGGCCGGGCGTGCGTCTTGGGGTAAAAGACAGCTAGCCCGATTCATACCACCATATGACGGACAAGTGGTTTCACCTTTCGGGCAGGCTGTCGAACAACATCACGTTGCCAGCATTCCCGGAAATCTGAACCTCGGCAGGATGAGGCGCTTCCCTGTCATGCAGGTCACCGCCCGACGGATTGGTGCGGGTGCGGTCGCATCGAGGGCTGCACACCTGGTGGAAATCGCCATGCTGCATTGTCAGCTACATGGACTCTGGCTATTGTTGTCTACGCCGAGAACGGCGAACTTAGCGCGTCACGATCACGTCTGGCGCATAGAAGGGCGCTGAAGAACGCAGGATGGCCAAGTTAAGAGTCTCCTTCACGGGCTATATGGACTCGATTTCAACTGATACCTCTGATCAACGTTGAACTACGACAAGAGCAAGCGCACCTTCGACTGCGAAGCCACTCTGACAGACAGCCAGGTGCTGCAGTTCTGCCTTGACGGCTATCTGATGCTCAAGGGTGTGGTGCCTGACGAGATTAACCAGCGCACTTGCGAGTACCTGGAAGGCCGCATTCCCGCCGATCCGAATACAGTCCCTGATGGGATGACCGAGGCAGAGCTGGAGCGTATTCGTCGGTCTCGCGAGCCCAGCACGATTTGCCTGGAAAGCTGGTTCGTCGAACACGTTCTCCTCAACGCCGATCTAGCCGGGGTGATGCGGTCCCTGCTCGGGAAAAACGTTGGGTTACCGGTGATCGTGAGCGATCACGCTGTCGAGTGTCCGAAACCCCACCACGACTGGCATCAGGATGCCGATCACATCTTCGGCCCTGAGCTTGAATTCGTCGAAGTCTTCTACTTCCCACAGGATACCCCGGTCGAACTGGGGCCGACGGAGATCATGCCGGGGACGCACATCGGTCCGAGCAGGGTAGAGGACGATGATGAAGGTGTTCCTATGGCAGGCCCGGCCGGTTCGCTAGGACTTCATCATCAGAGCATCATGCACCGCCGCGGTGCATCCACCACCACTGGAATGCGTCACATGCTCAAGTACAACTACTGGCGCACAGTACCCCCGCAGCAGGACTGGATCGCGGAGCCGGACTTCGATCTGAGCATGGCCTACTACGGTGGTCATGAGATGGCGCGCTACGTCGCCCACATGTTTTACTGGCTGCGTGGCAAGGGCGATGAGTTTCGCGTCATCGGAGGACAGGCATGGCCCTGGAGGACGGAGAACCAGATCGGGCCTTCCTACGGCTTCGGAAGAAAGGAGGGCTACCTGCCGGACTGGCGACGCACCAGTCCGGACGGCTACGCCAAACCATGACGACACACCCACATCATCTTCATCGCGGTGGGATGAAAACAGGACTGGCCTCGTAGTCCTGTAGCAGCCAGATCAGGTAGGCCTCGCCATGGCCTCCGCCTCTTCGTGTGTCTCTTCGGGGACCGTCCTCCCAAGCGCTCCCAGTGCCGAGCCGGCGACGACCATCAAGGTGCCGGTGAGACTGACCAGGGTCAGGTGCTCTGGCTCTATCGACCCCGGCATTATGATCGAGAACAACCACGCCATCAGGAAAATGATCAGCGGAGACGACGAGAATATGACGCCGACGCGCGAAGCCTCCACGTGCGCGACCGCATGCGCGTAGGAGAAATAGGAGGCCACCGTCATCACGCAGCTGATGCTCAGGAGGATCCAGTGAGGCCCGTCGAGTTTGGCAAAGTCTCCGAGTTGGGTGACGGGAAAAAGGACAATCAAACCGGTAAGGTAAATACCGAACAGGACTGAAACCGGCGACAGACTGGAGAGCAGCTGTTTCTGGGCCAGCAGGTATATGGCCCACGTAAGCGCCGCGATGAGAACGAGCACGATGCCGACGTCGAACGATTCGAAGGCGCCGAAGAATTCGTCGCGGCGCGGGCTGAAAAACAGCGCAAGTCCCGCGACCAGGACGATCACACGTATCCATTGCATGCGGGTGAAGGACTCGCCGAACAGGACCATGCTGCCCAGAAGCATCAACATCGGGGCCAGTTGCATCAGGACCTGGGTGGTGCCAGGCGACAAATACTCCAGCGCGGACATGAAGGTGAGAAGATTAGTGAGCGAAGCACCGATGCAGGTCAACAGCAAGATCAACGGCCAGCCCCGCACTCCCAGCAGCGATCGCAGGACCTGGCGGCGCAGGACGAAGGGGCAGAGGATGATGACCGAAGTGAAGAACCGCGCCCAGGCGATGGTGTAGACATCGAGGGGGCCCATCAGGATCTTGAGGAGGACTCCCTGGACGCCCCATTGCAGGGTTGTCAGTGAAGCTAGAGTGAGGCCTAGGTGGTGGCGGCCGCTTGGGGTGTGGGGGATCATTGGAGCGTGGTCGGCGTGGGAGTCTGAGCTACTTTGGTCTCTGGGCAATGTAGATGGTCGATCGGGGGGTGTCTGCAAACGGTTAACTCATCAGCACGAATGTGAGGGGAGCCTGCTGCGGTGTGTGTCCGCTTTTCCGCAATCTCACCCCTGAATCAACTCTGTCGACTGCTGTCTTTCCGGAAAACAGGACGGGTATTTGCAGGATCTGGTGTGGCGGTCGATGAGGTGGGGTTTATCTACGTGGCGGATCCGATTAACACTCGGATTCAGAAGTTACGGGAGTTGGTCCCGTCTAACCGCTCGTGCAGACCACGCAGATCATTGCGGATCTCGATGCGAAGGTAAGAGATTGCCCAGTGCATTTCTTCCGGCTGCGGTTGCGAGGATGCGGGTCCTGTTGGTTCGACCATGTTGAGTTGCCTCCAATATAGAGAGCGGATGATGGACTTCCAAGTACCTGGTTCCTTGGAAATCGCCTGACACCCCTGTATCTTTGCCGTGTCCACCACCGGAGGGAAGACGAATGAATTCGAAGTTACCAGTATTACTGATTACAGGGTATACCGCTCACTACAATTTGAATGGGGGACCCGTGTACCAGTCCCTCAACGGACCGCAGAAAAAGGAAGTCTGGCGCTTCGGGGTCAGGTGGAAGGGTAGATTCTGAGGCGTCAATGAACTCTCATTTCGCTCTCTTGCGGTTATGGAAAATCCCGCTGGTAACCGCTGGGCTGTTGTTTTTGACGGTTGGCGAAGGCCGTGCCGACAGTGTGACGCAGGCGGAGGAGTATCGAGCCAAGACGGAGCTGATCTATTCCTTCGCGAAATTCGTTACCTGGCCTGATTCCGCCTTCGCCAGCGATGACTCATCCTTCATCTTTGGCATCATGGGTGGCAATCCGTTTGGCGAGGCTCTTGCACTTCTGGAGGACAAACGCATTCATGGTCGGCCGATCAGAATCGTTGAGTTCGACGGTCCAGAGGATTTCGCACCGTGCCAGATGCTGTTCTGCAACATCGACGGTCTCAATCGTTTTGCGGAGGATTACCCGCAGCTTCTGGACAGTCTCAATGTGCTTTCCGTCGGTGAAGACGAAGGCTTCGCGAGCCAGGGAGGCGTTCTGTCTCTCGTGCTGGTGGACGATCATCTCGGATTCGAAGTAAACGCCACTGCCGCCCGTGAAGCTCAACTCGAGTTGAGTTCCAGTCTGTTCAAGCTGGCGAAAAGCATCTTCGAATAGCGGTTCGCATGAAGCAGAGATTTCAAAACCAACCCCTGCACCGCAAGCTGACGATCATCATCATCGTGACGACGATTGCCGCCATGTTGATGGCCTCCGTGGCGATCGTCGCCTACGAAGTACTCAGTTTCAGGGACTTCATGGTCAGTGAGCTGGAAAACACGGCCGACGTCATCGGCGCCAACGGGGCCGCCGCTATTCGCTTCGCAGTTCCGAGGGACGCCGAAGCGACGCTGACTTCGCTCACGGCGAAGCCCCATGTGCGCGGAGCATGCTTCTTTGATGAAAACGGTGATGTGTTCGCCGCGTACTCTCGAGACGGCGGAGAGTTGGTGATGCCACCGCTGCCGCTCGTAGAGGACATCACATTCACCAGCAGCTACGTGATCTCGGTCAAGCACATTTACCAGGATGACGATTTCATCGGCTCGATCCATATCATAGCTGACCTGGATCTGTTCTACCGCCAGCTTGAGCGTTCCGTCATCGTTACGGCCGTCATTATCATACTCTGCTCGGGCATCGCGCTGCTGATATCTCTGAGTGTACTGCGGGTGATCGCGCGGCCGATAGAGAACTTGGTCGACACGGCCAACGAGGTTTCGGAGAGCAGGGATTACTCGTTGCGTGCCGTCAAATTCGCCGACGACGACCTTGGTGATTTGACCGAGGAATTCAACGACATGTTGCACCAGATCCAGCAGCGCGACGAGGAGATGGAGCAACGGGTTGAAGAACGGACGCAGGAGATCTCTGACGCCAACAAGATGCTGACGGAATCACTCACCGAGAAGGTTGTCCTGCTGAAAGAGATCCATCATCGCGTCAAGAACAACATGCAAATCATATCCAGTCTGCTCAGCCTGCAGACGCGCCAGATCACCGATCCGGTCATAGTGGAAATGTTTCAAAACAGCCGCAATCGCATTCGGGCGATGGCTTCGATTCACGAACGGCTCTACCAATCGGATGATCTGGCCAAGGTGGATTTCGCCCAGTACCTGAAAGGCCTGGCGGACTACCTGTTTAAGAGTTACAAGATCAGTCCCCAGGATATTCGCTTTCATTCCGAAGTCGAGGACGTTTCCCTGGATCTGGATCACGCGATTCCATGTGGACTGATGATCAACGAGCTCATCTCCAACTCCCTCAAGTACGCGTATCCCTCAGGTCGCAAGGGTGAGATTCGGGTCCGTTTGACGCAATCGGACATCGGTTACACGCTCGAAGTTGCCGATGACGGTATCGGCTTTCCGGCCGAGGTCGACTTCCGTTCGTCAGAGTCACTCGGGCTGCAGCTGATCAACACCCTCGTCAGCCAGTTGCACGGCAGCATCAAGATGCAAAACCAACTGGGCACGCAATTCACCGTCGAGTTTCCCGGGGACAAGCTCGATACTGCTTCTGCCACCGATTGATAGGCTGGCATTTCACCGTTCGCGCTGCCTCTGGCGCGAATCTCTTACCAACCTTCACGGAGCATCGTGGCCAAATCTGCTACGCGTAAGTCGCGAGGCAAAGGTAAGTCTGCCCGCAGCCGTACCGCGGGTCACAAGGCCCCGAAGCGCTCCGGGCGCAAGAGAGCCCCCGGTCCGCCCGCTTCGCAGCCTCGACGCAGGAAGACGCAGGTTAAGCGTCCAGCTCAGAGACGTACCCGGGTTGCAGAAGAGCCCCGTGAGCCCTGCGTCGGCTGGTTGCGCCGTCAGCGCGGCGCAGTCTGGATCGACCCCGAGCCTCATGGCAAGGCTCTGTTCGTCCGTGATGGTTCCGGCGATGAGTGCGAGGCGGACGAGGCCATCCGCTTCCGCATTGCCCAGCCGAAAACGCACATCCACGCGGCCCTGGCGACGGTCGTCGAACGCCTGGGAAGTGGCGGCAGTGATGCGACCCAGCTGAAGATGGCTGTCGCCAATCTCGGCTTGCCGATCGACTTTCCTACGGATGTGATGACGCAGGCTGATGGTTTCGGTGAGGTGCAGCCGGACAAGGTGTTGGCGGCCGACGACCGTCGCGACTTGCGCGAGTGCACCCACGTCACCATCGACGGTGAGGACGCGCGCGACTTCGATGATGCCGTGTCCGTCGAAAAGGAGGGGGAGCGTTACCGCGTTTGGGTGTCGATCGCGGATGTCGCCTCCTACGCCAAGGCGCGGTCGGCGCTGGATCGCGAAGCCAGGGTGCGCGGCACTAGTGTCTACCTGGCGACGCAGGTACTGCCGATGTTTCCCGAACGCCTTTCCAATGGCTTGTGTTCGCTAGTCCCGGGTGAGCCGCGTCTGACACTCACCTGTGAGATGCTGGTGGACAAGAATGGCAACCGACGCGTCGTCGGAGTCTATCCCACATTGATCTGCAGTGCTGCAAGACTCACCTACACACGGGTCCAGCGATTCATCGATGGCGACCGGGCCGCCGTTCCCAAGGAGACGGCGCAGGTTGTCCGGCAGGCCATCGCGGTGTCGCGTTTGCTGCGCGGGCGGCGATTCCACAGGGGATCACTGGATCTCGACATCGCCGAGGCCCGCGTCGTCATCAACGACGACGGTGAGCCCACGAACATCGTGCCTCGCACATCGCACGAAGCTCACCACGTGATCGAGGATCTCATGATCGCGGCGAACGAGTCGGTCGCCGAGTACCTGCTCAAGCAGGGTCTGGCAGGTGTTTACCGCGTCCACCCACCGCCGCCTCCGGAAAAGTGGGAGCTGTTGGAGGGCTGGGCGAACAGCTTCGGCTTCAGACTGCAGGCCAAGGACCGCGATAATCCAAAGAGCCTGGCGCGCTTCGTCCGGGGTCTGAAACAGGCTCCGCAGGCGGAGGCCGGTCAGCTGCTGCTGCTGCGCACGTTGTCGCAGGCCTATTACTCGGCGCAGGTATCTCTGCACTTCGGTCTGGCATCCGAAGCCTATGCCCATTTCACTTCACCGATTCGACGCTATC
Organism: Candidatus Latescibacterota bacterium; assembly: GCA_965248265.1. GTDB lineage: Bacteria > Latescibacterota > UBA2968 > UBA8231 > UBA8231 > CBDFJF01. Next base: position 1,740,963 of record CBDFJF010000001.1, on the reverse strand, counting down.
CCGACCTGCTGGTGCATCGAGCATTGTGGAACCATTGGCAAGGCCGTTCCGTGTTGCGCGGGCTCGACGCCGCGGCACAGCGCTGCTCGGAAACAGAGCGCCGAGCCGTGAGCGCCGAACGCGAGATCGATCACCTGGCAGCCTGTCTGTTGGCGTGCAAGCGAGTCGGGGAGGTATTCGCGGCGCGAGTCGTCGGCGTTCATACAGCCGGTTTGTTCGTGCGCCCGGACGATTTTTTCGCCGAAGGTCTCATCCCGATGGAGTCGTTGGGTAGAGGTGGTGGTGAGTACTTCGAAGTATGGAGTGAAACTCAAACCATAGTCGGCCGCAGCACCGGGGTGCGCTGGACCCTGGGAGATGAGCTCAAGGTCAAGATGGTGCGGGTCGATCTGCCCAATCGACGGATCAACTATGAGCTGGCCGAGCGCCCTGCGCCGTCGAAGCGCGAATCCGAGAAGCCGGCGAGAGACAAGGACAGGGGCAAGCGCAAAGGCAGCGGTGGACGGGGGAAGCCCGGCGGACGGAAAATGAAGAAAGCGAGGAAACGCCGTTGAGTCAGCTTCCGCGCAAAGTGAACATCAACCGCTGCCAGGCGGATGGGCTGACACTGCGGTGGTATCGATCCAGTCTCTGTTCGATGTCTGTGGGCAACGCCGCAAGCGGTGATCCGAGTTTTGCCCGAGCCGTTTCTTCTTCTTGAACCAAATCAGCAGCCCGTACGGTCGGCCCGGTTGGCAGGCCGGGCGCCAGCGAGATCTGCTTGCTGACTCGCTCGACACAGTCATTGTAGCGCTGCAGGCACCCGAGGTATTGCGAGACGACGACCTCGAAGCGACGGTTATATCCCGATACCTGCTCGAGCAATACCTTGCCCATCTGCTTGAAGGTCTGGCGGCGTTGCAGTTCTGCGCCTGACGGCTCGGGCAAGTAGGATGGCCAGCTCTCCGTGCCGAGTAGGTCGAGGATTGCTTGACGATCGGGAAACGGAGCCGTGAAGGCGGCTGCCGCGGGTTCGATTCCGTGCTTCATTTCCCGCAGATGCTCAACCTCACCCTTGAGATACTCGTCGGCTTCCTGGCGCAGGTTCTCGGCATCCACGCGATCCTGCAGGGGCTGGGGCAGCACGTTGTTGTCGCCGAGTAATTTGCTGGCAACACGGGTCTCCGGGTCGCTGGTGGAGTATCCCTTCAGGTCGACCGGCTTGCCGTAGCCAGGCAGTTTTGTCAGGTCCTCGCCCTCGACGGCTTGTTGGAGCATGTCATCGAGTCTGCGGGTCTCCGGGCGTCCATCTGGGGTGCGGCGGCGTCTGTTCTCAGCCATGGGCGTAGCCGTCCGGGTTCTGTCGTTGCCAGTTCCAGGCATCCGTGCACATCTGCTCGAGGTCGCGTTCGGCTCGCCAATCGAGATCCGCATGAGCTTTCGAGGGATCGGCGTAACTGGTGGCGACATCGCCGGGTCGTCTAGGAACGATGCGGCGAGGTATGTCGTGTCCCGAAGCTTTCTCAAAAGCTGTGAGGACTTCCAGAACGCTGTAGCCTTTGCCGGTCCCCAGGTTGTAGGTCTGCATCCCGCTACCTCGGTTTAGGGCCTCGAGGGCTTTGAGGTGACCGAGCGCAAGGTCGACGACATGGATATAATCGCGCACTCCCGTACCGTCCGGCGTCGGATAGTCGTCGCCCAATACGGACACTTCCGCCAGCTTGCCCACGGCGACCTGGGTGACGTAGGGAAACAGGTTGTTGGGAATGCCGTTGGGATCTTCGCCGATACGGCCGCTGGGGTGCGCGCCCACTGGATTGAAATAGCGCAGCAGGGCGATGTTCCAGTCGGAGGCTGACACGTGGAGATCTCGCAGAATCTCCTCTATCATCAGCTTGGAACGGCCATACGGATTGGTCGGATTGAGCACGGCATCCTCGCGGATCGGCACGGAATCGGGATCACCATAGACGGTCGCTGAGGAACTGAACACGAGATTGCTGACGCCGTGTTCACGCATGACCTCGCAGAGCACGACGGTCGAGGTGACGTTGTTTCGATAGTAACGCAGTGGCTCAGCGACGGATTCGCCGACAGCTTTGAGCCCGGCAAAGTGAATGACAGCCTCAGGCTGGCTGTCGGCGAAGACTGTTCGAAGCGCAGTCCGATCGAGGACGTCGATTTCCGCGAAGACAAGGTCGCATCCGGCTATTTCCTCGACTCGCCTTACCGCCGCAGCATCGCTATTGAACAAATTGTCGACGACAACGACCTCGAAACCGGCGTGCAGCAACTCGACGCAAGTGTGAGAGCCGATGAAGCCGGCACCCCCTGTGACCAGAACCTTCAATAGACCGGCCTTTCTACAATATCGAGAAAAACGGTATTGCCAGTGTAAGGATTGTTCTCTGCCACTTTTTCATCCAGTTCGATGCCCAGTCCCGGCGCCGTCGGAGGAATGATGTAACCATCCTCCCAGCGAATCGGCTCTTTGACGATCTCGGCATGGAAACCGCCGAAGGTCTCGATGCTTTCCTGAATCAGGAAGTTCGGGCTGCAGGTGGCGATCTGAATGTTGGCGGCCGCTTCGATCGGTCCGCAGTAGAGATGGGGTGCGATCTCGGCGTAATGGGCTTCGGCCATGCCGGCGATCTTCTTGGCTTCCAGGATGCCGCCGACCCGGCCTAGCGCTGGCTGGATGATGGCGGCCGCTTGCTTACCCAACAGCTCGGCAAACTCGTACTTGGTGGCCAGGCGTTCGCCGGAAGCAATGGGTATGCTGGTCGAGCGCGCCACGCGTGCCATTTCGTCTCGGTTTTCCGGTGGGACGGGTTCCTCCAACCACAACGGGTCGAAGCGTTCCAATCTCTTGGCCAGGCGGATGGCGCTAGAGGTTGTCATCTGGCCGTGGGTGCCGATCAGCAGGTCGCAGCGGTTGCCGACGGCCTCGCGAATATTGGCGGTCACGGTTTCGGCGTTGTCGAGGGCCTCCATGGAGAGTTGGCGCGGGTCAAAGGAGGACATCGGCATCACGGGATCGAACTTGATGCCGGTGAATCCCTGTTCGACGTACTCGAGCGCCCGGCGCGGACCGATCTCGGCATCTCCGAAGACGCCGGTGGCGCTGTCCATGGGTGTGATTTCCTTCTTCTCGGCCTGCTCCGCCAGCTCGTTGCTTGAAGGATACAGGTAAGTGTAGGATCGCACCCGCTCGTGCACCCGGCCGCCCAGCAGGTTGTAGATCGGCTGCCCCAGCGCCTTGCCGATGATGTCCCAACAAGCCATCTCGAGACCGCTCAACACGCCGCACGTTGACAGATCTGGATGCTGAGCGAAACCGCTGCTGTATATGATCCGCCACATGTGTTCGATCTGAAACGGCTCACAGCCGATGACGTGGCGTTCGGCGACATCTTCGATCAACTGCGTCACCTTGCTCGGGTGAAATGGAACGCCGTAGACCTCGCCGTAGCCGTGGATGTCGTTGTCGGTAGTCAGCCTAAGGAAAACGAAATAAGCGCCACCAAAATGCGGTGGCGGATTGGCGACGACCCAAGTTTTTACGTCGGTGATTTTCATGAGGTCTTGCTCACAACATCGCTCGCTAAAGTGCCGTTACCTGTAAGTAAGGTACTAATAGACAAGAAGCCGGCTTTGCCGCACCCGGTCAATGAGGGTCCACTCTGCACTCGGACTGCGTCACGGGTTCCATCGACGGCCACGACGCTGGATCGTATCCTCGTCGAGCGTGGCACCGAGGCCAGGTCCCGGTGGGATCCACAATCGGCCTTGTCGGATCTGTTCGGTGGGAGCGAGAACCTCCGCACGCCATTCGACCTCATCCACGGCGTGTTCGAGCGCCAACGCGCCATCTACGGCTGCCGTGGCATGGGCGCTCGCCAACAGCGACAGTGGGCCCGAGGGGCTGTGTAGGGAGGTTGTGCCGCCGGCTTTGGCCACGGTACGACCAGCGCGGACGGCCTCAGCAACGCCACCACAGTGTTTGATATCCGGCATGATGGTTTCCACTGCACCAGTACACAATAGGTGCTCAAAGCTATCCTTCCCATACAGGCCTTCGCCGCCGGCCATCGGCAGGCGGGTGGAGGTGGCGATGCGAGCAAGGGTTTCCGTCTGGGTTGGGTCGACCGGCTCTTCGAACCAGCCCACACCCAGCTCGGCCAGGCTTTCGCCGATCTCGAGCGCGCTGGGCTCATCGAAGCGGCTGTGGCAGTCGACGAGAACTCGAACGTCGCCACCGACGGCCTCACATACTGCCGCAATCCGCGCGATACCGGGTGCGGCCGAATCCAGGATGTCCGTTGTCCGGTCATCTGGTTTCGCATGAACCTCATCGAAGGGAGCACACTTGACGATCTCGAAGCCCCAGCGTTCCACGGCCATGGTGGCAGCCGCGGCATGGGCAGCCGGTGAGCGCTCGTTCAGTAACGAGCGGTTGATGTTGCCGTACAGCTGAACGCTGTCCTGCGTTACGCCGCCGAGGGCTTCAGTCAAGGTCTGGCCGGCCTGCACTGCCTGCAGTTGAGACACCGCCGAGCGCAGACAGCTCACCGCTGTGGCACGGATGAAGTCGCCGCCCAGGTCAGTGTCGGTGAGGTCGAGCATGGAAGCCACGGCCGCCTCGTCGTCGATCGGACGCCCGGCAAGTGCGACCACGGCTGCCGCCAATTCGGTGCACGTCTCGATTGACTCCTGTTTGATGTTACCGACGACCTCAACCCAGGTGTGCTCACCGGAGGCCTCCCGCAGCTGTGCCATGACCCAGGTCGTGCGCACGGTCGCCGGTATTCGCACGAACTCTATGGAAGTCAACTCGATTGGGTATGACATTAGGTCCGGTCTTTGGATGAAACAATCGAGAAAGATGAAGGAGTGAATACCATGTTGGAGAAGATGACGGAAAACCTCTACCGGTACGAGGATACGTGCAATGTGTACGTGGTAAAGGATGGGACCCGAGCCCTGCTGGTTGATTTCGGCAGCGGCAAGGTCCTCGATCACCTCAGCGACATCGGCGTTACCCAGGTCGACTGGATTCTGCACACCCACCACCATCGCGATCAGTGCCAGGGTGATCACCTGGCTAATGAGCGCGGCATTCCCATAGCCGTGCCGGCCCAGGAGCGCTCCTACTTCGACGAGGTCGAGGTGTTCTGGGGCTCGCGCCAGATCTACGACATCTACGACGTCCGGCAGACCTTTTTCACCCTTGCTCAGAGTGTGCGCACGTCGCAGGTACTGGTTGACTACGAGACCTTTGAATGGGGGCCCTACAGTTTCTTAGTGCAACCCACGCCCGGTCATTCGCTCGGACACATCGCCCTGATCGCCCAGATCGACGGCAAGAAGGTCGGCTTCAGCGGCGACCTGATCAGCGCGCCCGGCAAAGTGCAGACCCTGTTCGATTTGCAGTACAACTATGGACAGGGAGATGGCACCGACTACATGATCTACTCCCTGAGCAAGATGCGGGATCGAGGCACCGACATGCTGTGCCCCTCACACGGCCGGCCCTTCGGTGATACTGCTGAGGGGCTTCTGGCACTGGAGACCAAATTCCGCGAGTACATGGTGCACCGCTGGGGGCTCGAGACGCCAACGGTGGATGTGAGGCCGTACTCGGTGCTGCCGCACCTGGTTCACATTCCCGGTTGCTCGAACACCTGGATCGTCATCAGTGACAGCGGCAAGGCCCTGTTCGTCGACTACGGTTCTCCCAGCCGGACCTTCATGTACTCCTTCGACATCATGTTTGAAGCGGGCAACCGCCTGCGGCCACTGGAGCACAATCTGGAGATATTGCGCGACAGCTTCGGCATGAAGCAGATCGATCTGGCCATGCCCAGCCACTACCACGACGACCACGTCAATGGGTTGCCCTACCTGCAGCAGCATCACGGCGCCAAGGTCTGGTGCTACGAAAACATGACCGACATCCTCAGACATCCCCACGCCTACAAACTCGGCTGCACTTTTCCCGCGCCGCTGGACGTCGAGCGCAGCCTGGGGCAAGCGGAGACCTTCCAGTGGGAGGAGTTCGAGTTCCAGGTCTTCCACACGCCCGGACACGCTGACTACCACATGGCCATGTTCGGGGAGATCGACGGCAAGCGGGTGGCGTTCTCAGGAGATGAAGTCGGGTTCAGAAACGATGGCTACGCCTCCAACAACATCTGGCGCAATCACGTGCACGCCAACTCGCACGAGATCACCGGCAAGCTCTACCTGGAGCATCAACCGGAACTGACCTGCCCCGGCCACAACGGGCCGTTCGAGACGGGTCCTGACGATTGGAAGGGTTTTCATACCTGGTGCATGACTGAGCAGAAGCACTGGCGAGCACTGGCGGCCCCGGACAATCTGGAAGAAGCCCTATACCCGGATCATGTGTTCCTCTATCCGTACCAACCGCCGGCAGCTCCAGGCGAGCAGGTGCGGATGCAGGTGTGGTTCGAGTGCATTCGCCCGGAGCCATCGACGCTGGAGTACGAGCTGGTGTTGCCGGATGGATGGGAGGCACAGCCCGGCAAGGGTAGTGTCACAGCAGGACCGGGGAAGAAGGAGATTGTCGATTTTATCCTGCGGATTCCGTCCGATCAAGCCACGACCTACCGCCGCCAGACCATTGCGCTGGATGTAACCATCGACGGAGTTCACCGCGGTCAATTGGCCGAAGCCGTCGTTGACGTGCGCCCGGAGCTGGATTGGGACACGGGAGGAGAGGAGCGGCGCACGTCCGCGGCCGATGCCTGATCTCCCGAGCTGATAAATCTGGATGAGTTGCGGCAGGGTGTGGTGGTCAGTTTATCTCATTGTCAGTTTATCGAAGCCATCAATCCGAATCCGAAGCCGAGGGTTTTGCTGATGCGCGGATCGCCGTCTCCCCCGGGCAACTGGTCATTCTGGTAGCCGCTTTGCAGGATGAGTCCCCAGGATGGTGACAGGGCCACGTTGAAACCGCCTCTAACATTGACCGAGGTGCCCTGCTCGAGTTGCTCCCGGCTGTAGCGGTCGACGGCGCGGGTGAAGAGCAGGCTGCCGCCGACGAACGGCCTGACTGAATGGTGGGGCCGGCCGAAATAGTAGGTCAGTTCCGGTCCGCCGCCCCACAACGTCTCCAGCGCGTTGTCTTTGAAATCATGCCGGTAGATGTAGCGGCCGCCCACGGCCAGGTCTGGTGAAACGAAATAGCTCAGACCAAAACCGAGTTGCGCCTTCGGGAATGAAATTCCGAGCTCCTCGTCGCAATAGCAGTCGTGGTCGTAACAGTGTCCGTGATGGTTGTGCCTGTTGTGACTGTGGTAGTTTTCCTCGTCGTCGTTGGCGATGATAGCCAGGTACAGGACCGACAACACCGTGCGCGTCAGCTCCGGCCACTCTCCACCATTATAGTAACCGCTCGTGCTGCCTGTCAGCATCAGGTTGCCCGCGGTGGTGGGGGAATCACTGGCATGCAACAGGTCCGCAGAACCCGCGTACAAAGCCACGGACGTGAGCGCCGCCCATCGCCAGGTACTCCACCGTGAGTTGGGCATACGTGATGTCGGCAATGCTGGGCCTACTTGGTCCATAATGGTCAGCTAGCGATTCCGATGGTGTGCGAAGCCGTGTAGCCAGCCTGGTCGCCGGTCAATGTCATACGCAGCGAATCGGGGCTGTCTCCGCGCAGCACCGGATCGGAGGACTCTGAAAGATCGAACACACCGGCTCTCAAATCGTAGGGCGCCAGCACGAACACAGCTCTGCTGACGTCATCGGGGAAATACAGCTGTGAGGTAATGGAGGTCTGATTTTCGAAGAAGACCTTGATGTGAATATGAGGCACTCTACCCGGATACCAGCCCGGATATACCGACTCAAAGTGTACCTGGCCGCGTTCATCACTTACCTGCATACCGCGCATGAAGGTCTCGCCGCGAGCATCATCATCGAAGTCGCCCACAGAGGCGTAGCCGGAGTAAACGCCACTGGCGTCCGTGTGCCAGATGTGCACGGCGGCGCCTGCCAGGGGAGCACATTCGGTTGCATCGACGATGGTGAGGTTTATGCCGAGAGCGATTCCTTCCTTGCCCTCTGTGATGTCGCGCCGATCCATGTTGGACTGCAGATAGAAAGGCCCCTCGGCCTGGTGTGGTGTGAGCACGCAATCGACTGCGGAGGAGGTGTCATCGGCGCCTGCGGGAGAGATCAGTGTACCCGACGGTTCAGGGTCTGAGCTGCAGGCAGGAAAGCCGGCCAGACCCAACAGGCTGGCCTTGCCCAGTCCCACGAGGGCGGTGCGTCGACTCACGCTGGCATCAAAATCGTAGGGGCTCATCCGCTTTCTCTCGATTAGATGGCGGAATCCTGCTCTCTCGAGGAGACTGCCGGGGGAGCAAACTGTTCCGCGAGAGGCAGTCGCCCCGGCTTGACCGCAACGACTATCATGCCTTCTTATGATATCCAAAATATCCGTCATCACTCCGACATCACAAACCAGGAGAGTATCGTGGCCGACCAATTCCTGCATGTCCGCTTTCGAGTCGCTGATATCGACCGTTCCGTCGATTACTACGTCAACCACCTTGGTTTCGAAGCCAAGAGTGTCAGTCCCAAGGGCTCGACGTCGTCTCCAGCCGGCAATCGCCTGGCTTTTTTGGAACTGCCCGGCAACAGCTTTGCCCTCGAGTTGTGCGAATCCGACTACAAACCGGAAGTGCCCGAGGATCTCATCCATACCTGCATCGGTGTGCCGGACCTGATCTCCTACTGCGACCGTCTAGAGAAAGAGGGCCTGGAGATCTGGCCTGACGGTTGGCGTGAACAGTTCGTGGAGGGACGCAAGATGGCATTCGTTACGGATCCCGACGGGTACGAAGTCGAACTCGTAGAGCGCAAGTAGGGATTCAGTGTGGCGAGCGCGGCGTTAGGGTCTGCGTTGACACCAACCAATCGGAAGGTGTTCGCGCACTGCGGTCGGATCCGACTTCCCAGGCAAGGCCTCGCCCTTGTCGTGCTCGATGCGTGCGACCCCTTGCCAGTCTGACGGGATCTTCATCATGTGAGCCTGGTAGTTGATATCGACCGTGTGCAAGGCAGACAACATTCCACAGCGCGGATGTCCCAGCAACGGTCCTGCCGTCAGATTCTCCATGAATTTGACGGCCTGCGCCACGGAACCGAACTCGACGCCCCAGGTCGTGGCTCTGTTGGTGTACGGCAGAAACTCGGCGGCTTCGTGCTCGTACCACAGGGTTGTCCACGGAAAGATCTCACGCGGGAAGACGTATACGAGCAGCAATCCCAGCCTCGGATTCGACACGGCTGCGTAAGCGAATTCCTCTTCTGGTTCCAGCAGCACACTGACCACAGCCATGCAGTGCTCCTCGGGGTAGAGCTGCAGGTTACGGGTGCCGCCAGCCTGTAGCGGAGCATTGGGCCAGTCATAAGTCTGATCAGGTTTTATCGGATCAGTCTCATGGATGACGACCGGGTTTGTTTGACCGCGTTTTGCTGGTAGGTCGACGCGTGAAACACTACTCTCCACGAATGGTGGACCGAGGGTAACGTGTTGCTGGCAGCAAAAAGCCGCATCGATGCGGGTCAGATTCGTCGTGCTTTCCGTGAAATAAAGGGTCGACTCACCTTCGCGGATGCGCAGCGTTCGCTGAAAACGCATGCGAGCCTCGGGAAGTTTCAGGCCGTAATCGAGGCGGGCTTCGCCATCTTCCGCACGCTGGTCGAAGACGGTCCATGGAAGATTCGAGGCTTCACCGTGGAAGTAGCCGTCGGCCTCGATCTCGGTCTCGGTAAGGTCGCCGAAGTGATTCAGGCACAGCGAGTGACCGGCCAGGGAGGCGAGCAGACGGCCCTCGCCGGGGCCGTAGATTGGCACATGCTGATCGTGATCCCAGTCCTCCGGCTCGATTCCGGCCCACGGCGGCTCCCACATCGGATTCACATCGACATCGGGAATACGCAGGCTGGCCAGGTGACCGCAGCCGGTAAGGGTGATCACCTGCAGGGTATCGCTTTCAAGGCAGATCGCCTTGCGGTCGCGAAAAGTGGTGGAGTTGCATTTAAGGGACATAGTAAACTCACGGTTGGAAGGCTGGTGGCAAGCGTGCCAAATCTATTCCATACTGGTCCGGGAACAAGCGTCCATACCGAAACTCCCAGACCCTTGTGAGACATCATGCCTGAAATCGTCTGCGTTGGCGAAGCCGTCATCGACCTGTTCGCTCCCACGGGAGTTTCCCTCAAGGACGCCGATCGGTTTTCCCGTGCGGCAGGAGGCGGGCCGGCGAATACCAGCGTCTGTCTCGCCAGACTCGGCAGGGAGGTTGGTTTGATCGGTCGAGTTGGGGCAGACTCGTTCGGAGACTATCTGATCGAGCTGATCACCTCCGAGGGTGTGGATACGACCCATTTCTGTAGTCTGGAGGGGCACTTCACGACGACGGCTCTTGTGGCTAGTCCGACTCCGGAACAGCAGGATTTCACCATCTACCGTGGAGCCGACGCCGAGCTGTTGAGCGAGCACCTCGACGAGTCGTACATCGCCACCGCCTCTGTGCTTTGCTACGGGTCCCCAATCTTCACGGGAAATTCGCATCAGGCTGGACTTGATGTGGTATCGATGGCCAGGCGTACGAGTACCCTGGTAAGTTTCGACGCGAATCTGCGACCGCGGCTGTGGCCGAGCACGGAGGTGGCTCGAGCCGGTATCATGGAGGGGGTGCGCACCTGCGACATCTGCAAGCTGAATGAAGTGGAGCTGGAGTTTCTCTCCGGGATAAAGGATCCGGAGGAAGGTGCTGGATGGATCCTCGAACAGGGGCCGGCCCTCAGTGCGATAACGCTGGGCGGCGATGGGGTCTACTTCGGCAACGCTCAGGCTCGCGGGCACGTGCCTGCGTTTGAAGTCGATGAGGTCGACACCACCGGGTGCGGCGATGCCTTCGTGGCGGGATTGTCTGCCGGCGTCTGCGATGCCCTCAGCGACGGACAGACGCCGGCGGTTTGCAGCGCCGAGAGACTGCATGAGATCTTCCGCTTCGCCAACGCGGTAGGGGCCCTCGCGGCAACGGCGACCGGGGCGATGGCGGCACTTCCCACGAGAAAGCAGGTCGAGGGCTTTCTCGCCGCCGCAGACCCTTACTCGTCCAAATAGGCCCCGCATGAGCGCGCAATTGTCAGTCGAAGACGGAAACGCAATGTCAGGGAAAACGCCGTTTGACGCTGACGATCTGTTGCTGTTGATCGAGAACCTGCAGGTCTACTTCTTCACGGATGAGGGCGTGGCTCGCGCCGTCGATGGCGTCACCCTTTCGGTTCGCCGTGGCAGTTTTCTCGCCATCGTGGGAGAAAGCGGATGCGGCAAGACCGTGACGGCCTACTCGATTCTGCGTCTGGTTCAGGAACCGGGCCGAATCGTCGGCGGACGCATCGAGTTACGGCCAAAGGATGGCCGCAAGATTGACGTGACCGAACTCGACGAGGATTCGGAGGAGCTTTACAAGATCCGGGGCGGTACGGCGAGCATGGTCTTCCAGGAGCCGATGACGGCCCTGAGCCCCGTGCACACGATCGGCGACCAGATCTGCGAGGCCATCCTGCTTCATCGAGAAGTCACCCCGGAGGAAGCCAGGAAACAGGCCATCGACATGCTTTCGAAGGTGGGCATTCCCGGCCCAAAAGCACGCATAGACTTCTACCCCCATCAGCTCAGCGGGGGCATGCGTCAACGCGCCGTCATCGCCATGGCGCTGGCCTGCAATCCCGAATTGCTAATTGCCGACGAGCCGACGACGGCCCTCGACGTGACCATCCAAGCGCAGATTCTACAGCTGTTGAAGACCCTGCAGCGAGACCTGCAGACCTCGGTTCTGTTGATCACGCATGATCTGGGCGTGGTCGCTCAGACCGCCGAGGAAGTCGCCGTCATGTACCTGGGCAGGGTCGTCGAGCAGGCCGACGTGCGCACGGTGATGAAGTCGCCCCGGCATCCGTACACGGCCGCGCTACTACAATCACTACCTGCCACCAAAACGGGTCGAGAGCAGAGATTGGCTTCGATCGAGGGCAGCGTGCCCTCGGTGACCCGCATTCCCGCCGGTTGCGCCTTCCATCCCCGCTGTCCGCACGCCAAGCCCGGGGTATGCGACCAGGGAGCTCCGCCCGTGCTGGAGAGCGTGGGGTCCGGTCACATCGTCGCCTGTTTTCGAGTTGACGAGATACCCCTCGAGACCGTGGCAGGAGCTATGGCTTGATGACAGCCGCAGAACACACACAGCCTTTGCTGCAGGTCAGGGATCTGTGCAAGTACTTCCCGGTGATGAGCAAGGGGTTCTTCAAGAAGCAGGTGGGGACGGTCAAGGCTGCGGATCAGATCAGCTTTGACCTGATGCCGGGCGAAACGCTAGGTCTGGTAGGCGAGAGCGGCTGCGGCAAGACGACGACGGCGCGCACCATCCTACGGGCGCTGCAACCTACCAGGGGAGAGATTCTGTTTCGAACCAACGGCCAGCGTTATGATCTGGCGATGCTGTCAGACGCAGAGCTTAAGCCGTTGCGCACGAAGATGCAGATGATCTTCCAGGATCCATTCTCGTCGCTGAACCCGCGCATGTCAGTCGGCGACATTGTCGGGGAGCCGCTGGGCATTCACGGCCTCGCCAGCGACGACGAGCGTCGCGATAGGGTCGAGCAGATGTTGGTCAAGGTTGGCCTGCGAGGCGAGCACATGAACCGCTACCCGCACGCCTTTTCGGGCGGACAGCGCCAGCGCATCGGCATCGCCCGTGCCCTGATCATGAACCCGTCCCTGGTGGTTGCCGACGAGGCGGTGTCGGCCCTGGATGTGTCCGTGCAGGCCCAGGTCATAAACCTGCTCGAAGACCTGCAGGACGAGTTGAACTTGACTTACATCTTCGTCGCCCATGACCTGAGCGTCGTCCGCCACATCTGCGATCGCGTCGCCGTCATGTACGCCGGTCGCATCGTCGAACTGGCGGAGACGACTGCCCTCTTTGACGATCCGAAACACCCCTACACCCGCGGGCTGATGTCAGCGGTGCCGCATCCCGATCCCGATCACACCATGAACTTTGAGATGAGCGGTGAGGTTGCGGATCCCTCTGACCTGCCGACGGGATGTCCCTTCCATCCCCGTTGTCCCTACGTGCAGGATGACTGCAAGGCTCGCCGGCCGGCCCTCGAACTGCTTTCGGACACGCGTCAGGCGGCCTGTCACCACGTCGCTGAAATCGGCGCCTGACCGGCCGACTGAACACGCCGATCTGCGCGGGACAGCAAGCTGCCGACGATGAGACCCCTGAATGAGTAGGGCGACTTCACTTTGCTGGAGGTTGCTCTATGCGCAGCATCTGATCGGCGGACACGCCACTGATGTGTTGGACTGCCCCGTCGGCCCAGTCGATTGCCAGGTCTGCCACGACGGCGTTACCCAGACCGAAATGCAGACGGTGGTCGTGGCTGGACAAATAGCTGGAGCCCGACTGCCGCTCGCGAACCTGTTTTACCCCGTCGTCGCTCGTGCAGACGACCCGGCTACCGAGGGCATCACGGTGGCGGGTACCGACCAGTTCCACGATCAGCCAGTGGTGCTTGTTGCCGCCGTCGTTTCGCAGCAAGGTTGGCCGGGCGGCGACGTTGGTGACCAGAATATCCAAATCACCGTCGTTGTCATAATCTGAAACCGCCGCTCCCCGGCTCACTTCCACCACCTTCAGACCAGGTCCCAGTGAGGCGGAAACATCGGCGAACTGGCCGCCGGTGTTACGCATCATCTGGTTGGTCTGCGCGTAGGTCTGCTCCGAATTGACCTCGGCGATGATGTCCATGACGTGGCCGTTGACGACGAACAGGTCGAGAAAACGGTCGTTGTCATAATCGAGGAATTTGGTTCCGAACCCCAGCGGCATGAAGCTGGGATGCGCCAGTCCGACGCCGGCGGTGGCATCGCGGAATTCCCCCCTGGAATCATTGACGTAAAGGGTGTTGGTCTCGCCGGAGAAGTTGGTCACGTACAAATCCATCGAGCCATCATTGTCGATGTCGCCGAAATCGACCCCCATGCCCGCCTCGGCCCTGCCGTCGGTGTTGTAGCGTGTTCCCGCACGAAGGCCGGCCTCGGCGAAACTCCCCTGCTGGTTCTCGTAGAGGAAGTTCATGGTGCCGTCGTTGGCGACGTAGACATCGGTGTCGCCATCCCTGTCATAATCGGAGAACGCGAGTCCGAGGCCGCGACCAAGCAGGGACACACCGGCGGTCTCGGTCACGTCGGAGAACGTCCCTCCGTCATTGCGGTAAAGGACATCCCCCACTGGGTCGTAGGAGTCGGGTTCACAGTACGACCGGTGCTTTCCTTTCTTGCAGACGACGTTGTTGTGGAAACGAAAATCGACATAGTTGACGGCCATCAGATCAAGGTCGCCGTCGTTGTCGTAATCGAAGAATCCGGCGCCGGTGCTCCAGCGGCGATCGCCGACGGCGACACGCTCGGTGACATCTTCAAAACGGCCGGTTCCGTCGTTTCGCAACAGTCGATTCATTTCGAAATTGGTCACATAGATATCCTGGTCACCGTCGTTGTCGTAATCGGCGACCGCACACCCTGCACTATAATTGGCGTCGCCCGCACCCGACCCTGCCGTGATATCCGTAAAGGTGGCACGCTGGTTGCGGTAGAGGTGGTTGACTGGTGGGTCAGCATTTCTGGCCGCATCGGCAGCAGCAGCCAAGAGCGTCCCGTTCGTCAGATAGACATCCTGCCAGCCATCACCGTCTACATCGACGAAGGCGGCGCCGGATCCGAAGGTCTCCACATAATAGTACTCGCCAGAGAACCCGTCGACGTGAACGAAATCGATCCCGGCGGCCGTGGTCACGTCAGCAAAGACGACGGTGATGTCGTCCGGTTCGGGTGATGAGGGGCCGGAACAAGCCCAGGGAATCAAGGCGATCATTGACAAGCACCAAGGCCGCAGACTCATCTTCGAGATCTGCTTATGAGGACAGAAGGCGAACGCAGATGGCGATGAAGCCCGCCATGAAGAGCCAGCCGATGGCGGCTTCCACCCCGATCCAAAACCGACCTCGGCCCACCGGCTGCCGGGGGAGGCTGAGGCGAGTGAAGGCACACAGGCTCAAATAGAGGAAGGACAGGAATCCATCGGGGGGGGGCTGGTCACTCGGCGACCAACGTCTGAGAATGAATGCGAAGAGGAGGATGACTCCCAGCGCGCACCAGAGCAGGCGTCCCGGGTCGGTGCCGTAGCGTGTCGTCGCGGAAAACACCTCCAGCCAGATTCGCTCAGCTGACCATGGCGGCAGCGACTGACGCCGCCGATCCATCCACTCACGGTGGGAGCTGCGGGCGTCTTCGGCCAGTCCGAGGTTTTCCAGGTGCAGCCGCACAGCCCCGTAGGTTGCCCCCAGAGAGCCGGTACCCACGCTATCGGCGGTCGACAGGCGTCCACTCAACTGAGACCAGTCGAAGAGCATTCGGCCGAAGTCGGCGTTGTGCAGGTAGACTCGGGCGGTGTCGGCGAAGGTCGAATCGGCACTCTCGGCCTTGGCGTCTTTTGGCGTGGGGCGCAGGTCGGCTACAGGACCCGTGGCATGGCGCAGAATCAGATCGCCGCCGAAGTAGGCGTTCAAATGGGCGGGGGCGCGGAAATCAACGTCGCTGAAATCGGCCCCTCTCTTGAAGCGACAGTGCGCGAAGTCGGCGTTGTCACCAAAGATAGCGCGGGTGAAGCTCGCCGTGCGCACGAAGGTGATCTCGCGAAATGACACCGGCCTCTCGAAGCGCGTCTTGTCGAAGAAGACTTCGCGGCGGAATCGGGAGCGGTCGAAGGTGGCACTACCACTGAAGCGCGCATAACGAAACAGCGATTCTGCACCGAAACGGGCTCCGGCGAAGTCGACCTCGGCACGCCAATGGGTTTCCTTGAACGATGACTCGAGTCCAAAGGTGGCATCCTGGAATGAGGTCGTGCCCGAGAAGACCGCCTGATCGAAGTAGGCGGGTTGCAGAAATTGCGCTCGTGTGAAGTCGGTTGTCTTCCCATCGAAAACCGCACCGGAGAACGACATCATGCCATTGCCGACGATGTCGACGAAGCGTGCGGCCTGCGAAAAATGCGTCCGCTTGAAGGTCGCGTGTCCGCTGAAGGAGCTCTTCGTGAATGAAACCTTTTGCTCAAATCTGGCATCGAGCATGGACAAGCCCTGTTCGAACGTAGATTTGGTGACGCGCACCGGACTCGTGAAGACCACCCGGTCGAGGGTGATTGGGTCCTCGAAGGTCACGTTTCGAAGTTTGAGGGAGGCTCGGATCGTGTCCAGCCCGGCAGACGTCACATGCACTGGTCCTTTGACCCTGGCATCGCTAAGGGAGACGGTCTGGCCAGGCCCAGGCTGACGCAGGGTTTCGAGGAAATCAACGGCCGAAATGCTCTGAGGCGACTGCGAACTGTTTGACGGTGATGCCGCTGAAACCGAAGCGCAGAGGCCGGCTCCCAACAGGAAAGAGGCTATCAGTATGGCCGGCACAAGGTTGGTCCGGGAGAGCGGTATGGACATGTGGGGTGATACTCCCTTCTACCAGGTGCGCTCTTTCAGGTAGTCCTGGATGGCGTGTTTGGGGACTGGCAGTTCGTCGATGTGTCCTTCCAGCCAGTCCGAGAAGTCCTTCTCGATTACATCCTCCCAGGGGCCATCGATCTGGCCTGGGAGGTAGGTGCCTTCGCTGAGCCTCATTTTGCCAAAGATGTCTCTCAGTTTGACGATCTCCGCCTGGGTGACCGTTTTCTCGGCGAGGTGAGGTGGTATGAAGGCGACGGAGTCACCCTTGCCCAGGACGACGTCTCCGGGCATGACGGTAACGCCTCCGATGCGGGTTGGACAGTTGAGGCCGGTCAGCATGATGGTCGGGGAGGCGATGGTGGGGTGGAAGCCTCGGACGAAGCAGGGAAAGTTTTCGAGCTCTCGGATCCCCTCGATATCGCGTACCGAACAATTGTGCACGACGCCGTTGCCCGACTTGGCTTTCACGGAAGCAGCGAGGTTGTCTCCGATGATGGCACCCTGCTCGATCTTGCCGTATACGTCGGCGACGTAGACATCGCCAGGGACGAGGGCGTTGATGGGCCAGTGGATGTGCCCGCCTTCATGCCCTCCCGCCTCTCCCTGTTGATCCAGAAATCGGCGCACGTCCGGCCGTCTGGGCATGAAGGTGGCCGTCAGCGCACGGCCGCACAGCACCTCTCCAGGATGGGTGTTGATGAAACCCGATTCGAACTGCTGATTGAATTCATCGCCACGACACGAGCCCCACGCCTGAGTCAGGGTAACGCCTCGCATTCGCTCGATGATATCATCGGCAACCTTCGGGCGGCCATCCGAAAAGCGCTCTCCCGTCCATTCCTGGGTGCACTGAATGAGGTGGTCTCTGGAAAAGCCGCCAATCGGTCCCCGGTCATACAAATCCTTCGCCATCGCTTTCGGTCTCCTCGTGTTGCTGGTTTCTCGTGGTGTCATCCCCCAGTATGCACCGGGGCGTCGTTAACAGAGCGCCTGAATGTACGTCACCCTGACTGGGTGACAAACGGATGGCAGGAGACTTTTTGTTTCGTTCACTCGGTCACCGTACCTTGGACCGTTGATAGCTCACCACGACAGATTTTGACTGAAACCGTCGATCATGAAAAGAAAGAAGCCGGGGAAACGATGAGCGGTAGGGCGCGGGCGACCATTCTTGGTCTGTTCTTCCTGTCGGGGGCGTGCACGCTCATCTACCAGGTGGTGTGGGCTCGCATGCTGATCGTCGTCTTCGGCGTCAGCATCTACGCCGTGAGTACGGTGCTTACCGCGTTCATGGCCGGTCTCGCTCTGGGCAGTTTCTATTTCGGACGAATCGTCGACCGCCGCGGGGCAAGAAACGGGCTGCTCCTCTACGCCCTCCTGGAACTCGGCATCGGCCTCTTCGCTCTGGTCTTCCCATCCATTCAGGCCGGCCTGGATGAGCTCTACACCGGGCTGTATCAATTGCTCGAGGGCTCACCGTTTCTGTTTCTAGCCAGTCGTTTTGCCATCACTTTCGTCGTCCTCATCGTCCCGACGACACTCATGGGGGCCACCCTGCCGGTACTGTGCAAATTTGCCGTTGAACGCATCGACAAGGTTGGCTGGGATGTTGGCCGGCTCTATGCCGTGAACACCTTGGGAGCTGCGGCCGGCAGCTTCATCGCGGCATTCGTCCTCATCGAAGCCATCGGCGTCACAGCGACCATCTATGTCGCGGCTGGCATCAATTTGCTGATCGCCATCGCTGCGTGGGCTCTCGCCAGGGGTCACTCAGCGGCACGACAACAGGCTCAGGTAAAGCAGGCAGAAGCGGAGCAACCGTCGCAGGTAGCGGTGCGACCGGCCGAAGACTCACGCTTACGCATCCTGGTGTTGGCTGCATTCGGACTCTCCGGTTTCATCGCGCTCGGCTACGAGGTGGTATGGACGCGACTGCTGGCGATCGTACTGCAAAGCGCGACGGCCCAAACCCTGAGCACGATCCTGATCAGCTTTCTGTTCGGACTGGCAGCCGGTGGCGTGGTCGGGGCGCGTCTGGTGGATCGCTGGCGAGATCTGTTGCTGATATTCGCCGCCATCGAGCTACTGTTGGGACTGTTTGGCCTGATCTCCGTCTACGCTCTCGGTGCGGTGCCCTTGCTCTGGATAGGGGCGGGACAGACCACCTGGCTGGGAAACCTGGCCCGGCTCTTCGGTGCCGCCTTCCTGGTAATGTGCATTCCAACCTTTCTGATGGGCATGCTGTTTCCGGTAGTCGGACGCCTGTACGTCACCGGGCTCCCCGATCTGGGGAGGCGCATCGGCAACATCTACGGTATCAATACGATGGGAGCCATCTTCGGCGCTTTTGCCGCGGGTTTCGTGCTCATTCCCCTGGTGGGAACCCAGGGCAGCGTCGATGTGCTGGCGTGGCTGAATATCCTGGTTGGTGTCGTCCTATTGCTGGCCAATACGGCAGTACGCACTCGCGCCAAAGCCTACACGATCACCGCTTTCGGGGCCGCCGTCATCGCACTCAACGCATTCATGCCGGCGGACATGGTCAAGGGCCTGATTGGCTGGGGTGAGCGACCTGGCACGGTCGTGCATTTCGACGAAGACGCCGGCGGCACGGTTTCCGTGCACGAGTATGGTGGCAGATTGCGTGTGCTCAAAGTAAATGGCGGATCCGAAGTACCGACGACGTTCACCTCGCTGCAGACCTTTCGCCTGCTCGGGACGCTGCCTCTGGTTCTGCATCCTCAACCCGAAGACGCCCTGGTCATCGCCTTCGGCGGCGGCATCACGTTGTCTTCGGTGGAGCGCCAACACCCGCGGCACATCGACTGTGTCGAGGTTGTACCCGCCGTGGTCGAAGCTGCCGAGAGTTTCGCGCAATACAACAATCGCATTTTCGAGCGCTTTGACGAGCCGCATCTGAACGTCATCATCGACGACGGCCGCAACCATGTGCTGCGTACGCCCAAGCGTTACGACGTCATCATCAGCGATGCGACCCACCCGGGGACCGCGGATAGCTGGGTTCTGTACACCGAGGAGTTCTATCAACAGTGCCAGGCGAAACTGCAGCCGGGAGGTGTGATGGCGCAGTGGTTGCCGCTTCACGGATTGACCGTTCGCGATTTCAAGATGATCCTGAGAACTTTCCGCCAGGTATATCCGCACGCGACGCTATGGCTGACTGAGGTCTACGCTCTGATGCTGGCCACTCCCGAGCGCATGCGGATTGACTACTCCCAGCTGCAGAGTCGACTGCGGGCCCCGTCCGTGCGCGCGAGTCTGGAGGCGGTGTCACTCGGTAGGACCACTGACTTTCTGTCGACCCTGGTGTTGGACGAGGAAGGCGTGGCGCACTACACGGGCGACGGACCCACCAATACGGACGACCGTCCGTACATCAGTTTCTCGGATCGCAGCCGAGGCGCGACGAACCTCGGGGTGCCAGCTCTCGAGAGCCTGCTACCCTTCCTGAGCGTCAGTGTGGTGCCTTATCTGACCAACGCCGACGGCGAAACGGTTGCCCGTCTGGACCGTCGCTTCCAGGCGCGTAGCCATTACGTGCAAGGGGTGGTTGCTTTTCTCAAGGAGGACAAAGCCACGGCAGCCCGGCAGCTGCAACGGGCCCTGCGCATCGACCCGGACGAAAGCAACGCCGCGCGTGTCCTGAGGCGCTTCGGGACCAGGGCGAGGCCGTAATCCAGCGCCTTGCGCGCGGCCTCGACCATCGCGGGCTTGAACCGGCATCTTCAACGCGGTTCAAAGGGCCCCTACTGGATCGACACCGCGCAACATCATGCCCTGGCCTCGGGACAGGTGCACCATTTGAGTCGGTTCATCAGTCGGGTCGCGCATCTGTACCAGCAACGTCGTCCGCGCCTGATCGCTGGTGTTGAGCGATGAGCCGTGTATGGTGAGGTAGCTGAAGAACAGGACGTCGCCGGCGCGCGCGGGGCAGGGAGTGGCTTCGGCTATGGGGTACTCGTCGACGGGTAGATGATGGCCGCCATCATGGAGGTGCTCCAGACGTCCGCATCTGTGACTGCCGGGAATGACGCGAACGCATCCACGTTCGAGCGGGGCGTCGTCAAAATGGATGATCGCCGCGATCATGGTATCGCGCTCGTGCGGGAAGTAATGGACGTCCTGGTGCATCGGAAACGGGGCACCTGTTTCAGGCGGTTTGATGAACAGCTTGGTGTGATGCAGCTGCACATTGGGACCGATGAGATCGGCGACCCGGTCAGTCAGTCGCGGGTCATTGATCAGTCGCGTGAAGGTGGCACTCTGGAATTGGACGTCGTGACAGTGGAGGAGCTCGCGTGGCAGGTCCGTGACCTTGGCACTACTCTTCCATCCCTCCATACGAACCCGCTGTACGTCATGCTGGAGGAGGCGCTCGATGACTCTGTGCCCCTCTTGGCGGAAAAATTCAGCCTCCGCTGGGGTGAATACGCCTTCGGCATGAACGAAGCCGTTGTCGGTGTAAAACGCGCACTCTCTGGCACTCAAGCCGAATGCTTTTTCTTCGCTGATCATTCGCGGTGTCCTGGCATTGTGCGCAAATATACAGCGCCTTCGGGGCACCGCCATGCTCAATTGCCCTGGCCGGAAGAGCGGGTATTTTTGACACCCACTCAATCATTTGAAAGGGGACAGTTCCATGATCAACGTGCTGGCTGCGATCAGTGTAAAACCGGGTAAACGAGACGAGTTCGTACAGATCTTCAAGGCCAATGTTCCAAATGTCAGAGCGGAGGCCGGTTGCATAGAATATGCACCGACCATTGACGTCGACGCCGAACTGGAGCCGCAGGTTCTGGACGCGAGCATGGTGACCGTCATCGAGAAGTGGGAGAGTCTCGAGGCGTTGCGAGACCACCTCGTGGCCCCACACATGGTGGCCTACAAAGAGCAGGTCAAGGATATCGTGGACGGGGTCTCGCTCAAGGTGCTGGGGGAGGCCTGAGACCGGCCAGGCCAGGCGTACGGGTTGCCACAAACCGTCGTATCTTTCTCGGAGCCAACAGCGTCCTTTTTCGACGCATCACATCGACGAATCACATCGTCGGATCACACCCTGCGAAATGGATGAACTGGATGCCGGGTTCGCCAATTCGAGTGCTGCAGCTGCTCTCCGACAACCAGCCCGGTGGCGGGATGGTACAGATGCATCAGTTTGCCAGCTGGGTCGACAGAGAGGCCTTTCATTTCGAATTCGGTATGCCGGCAGACGGCCCGATGCCGGAGAGCCTCAAGGACATGGGGGAGACGGTCCACGCCGTCGAGCTCGGTTCGCGATTCGGCCTCAAAGATGTGAGTCACCTGATGCAGCTGTGCGGGGAGCGCGGCATAGACATCCTGCACAGTCACAACGTGAGGGCGAACGTCCACGCCCGAGTCGCCGGCTGGAGGGCGGGAGTGCCAGTGCGCGTGTCGACGATCCACAATTCCGTCTACCACTACGACGTGGCTGCTGTGAACCAGCGAGCCTACGCCATGGCCGAGCGCTTGACCTTGCGCTGGTGCGACCGCGTCATCGCGGTTTCGGAGGGGATTGCGCAGCAGCTGCGTTCCGGCTACGGATTCCCGGCCAACAAGATCACGGTGGTCCCCAACGGCGTCGATACGGGGCGGCTGAAGCCGCACAGGAGTCGAGAACAGGTCAGGGAGACGGTTGGGGTCGAGCCAGGAGCACCCGTCCTGTTGCAGATGGGCAGACTGACTCCTCAGAAGGGTTTTGATGTCCTCTTCGAAGCAATCTCCCGGATCGCAAAGCGCTATCCTCAACTCGTCGTTTTGGCCGTTGGAGAAGGGCCACTGCGTCAGCAGCTGGAGGGACTGGCGCAGCAGTTGAACATAGAGTCAGCCGTTCGTTTTCTCGGTCACCGAGAGGACGTGGCCGATCTGTTGAATGCCGCAGACCTGGTAACCCTCGCGTCGCGTTCGGAGGGCATGCCGTACACTCTACTGGAAGCGATGGGAAGCGGACGCGCCGTCGTCGCCACCCGAATCGGCGGCATCGAGGAAGTCATTAAAGAAGAGGGTACGGCACAATTGGTCCCGACGGAAAACCCCGAAGCACTGGCTGCGGCCATCACCACTTTGCTCGATGACCCAGCGCATGCCGCGCAGATGGGCCGCGATGCACACGATTACGTCATGGAGCACCACACGGCGGCAGGGATGGTGGCTCAGGTGCAGTCGATCTACCGGGATCTGCTGGCCGAGCGTACTTCGTCTTGACACCCACACCATCACTGGCAAGGAATACGGCGTTCAGTGCCTCTGTCTCGGTGATTCGCCTGGTTCTTGCCCTAGTGGTGACGCCGGTTCTTCTGCAGGCTCTGGGAACCGAAACCTACGGCCTGTGGGCGGTCATCTGGACCTTTTCCGGTACTCTAGGAGTGGTCGATCTGCGCATCGGAGCGGCGGCAACCCCACTGGTAGCCGCTGCTACCGAATCCGGACAGAGTAGCCGCGTCACACGCCTGGCCCATAGCGGATTCTTCCTCTATGGGACGGTCAGCTCGGTGGCGATCGTGGTGGCGTTTCTTATCAGTCGTGCCCCGGTCCTGACCACCTGGTTGCCGGAGAGTATCCAGGCCGATGTCAGCTTCGCTCTGCCTGCCGCGGTTCTCGTCTTCGCTTTTACGACGACGACGTCGCTGTTACGCGGAGTGCTGGAGGGTCTGCAGCGCTACGACATCACCTCAAAGATCACCATCTCGGTAAGCATACTACGTGCTGTTGTCCTTATCGCCATAGTCCTCATCGGTGGGCGTCTGCGCGAGTTGGTGGTGGCAGAGGTTGTCATGTCAGCGGTCGATTTCGGGGCCTGTGCGTTGGCCGTGAGAAGGCGGGTTCCGGGATTCAGGTTTGTCGCCAGACCGCACGCGAGTTCCTTGCGCGAACTGATCTCATTCGGATCAAAGCTGGAGATCGGCCATGTGGCATACCTGGTTGCCCGGCACTTCGACAAGCTATTGCTGACCGCTGTCCTGGGGCTGGAGGCGGTGGCCTATTACGATGTGGGAGCCAAGCTGGCCAGCGTGGTCAAGGATCTTCCACTGAAACTGGTATCTGCGACTCTGCCAGTTGCTTCTGCCCTCAACGCCGCAGGTAAGCACGAGCAACTCTGGAGCTTTTACGAGAGGGGCACGAGAGCGCTCGCCTGGACGGGGTTGCCGATTTTTCTGTGGGCCGGGGTAGGGGCTGGACCCCTGCTGTTTGTCTGGGCCGACGTGCGAGCGATAGAGGCCCAGTTGACGGTGTGGATTCTCTGCGCGGGTATGTTTTTGAGCGTCTACAGTGGGATGGCCAAGAGTGTTGCAGTGGGCATCGGCAAACCCGAAACAGAGATGTACAGCAGTTTGATTGCCGGGGTACTCAACGTTGTCTTGTCCGTCGTCTTGTTGCTTCTGTTGGGATTCGCCGGAGCCCCCCTGGGAACCGCCATCGCTTTCGCGGCCGGGTCTGCCTACTTGATTACCTCGCTACATACCCACTTCAGCCGTTCTCTGTACTTGCTGGTCCGGCCTCTCATCGGGCCGCTGCTCACTGCTGTACCGGCCGGCTTCGTCGCCTGGTTCATCGCAGGTCTTGCCGGCAACAGCTTCTTCGGAAGCGTCATCGGGCTCGTGGGTTCGGCGCTGGCCGTCGGACTCATCTTCATGGGTACAGGTATACGAGCGGGCATTTTCACGCGTGAGTTCATGCGCTCAGTGCGCAATCCTGGCGAGAACGGGTGAGGGCAACCGACAGACGAACATGCCAACTCCTCCACCGATTTGCATCCTGATCGTCAGCCGTAACAACTGCGCCGATCTCGTTGCCACACTCGACAACCTGGAGGAACTGGACTACCCGAAGGAGCAGTTGGACCTGGTGCTCTACGACAATGGCTCCACCGATGCCACGGCGGAGAAGGTGCCGGCGCATCTGGAAGGGATGTCGAATGCGTGGGGTCAGCTGGAGTACAGCAGAAGCGAAGAGAATCTGGGGGCGTTCGGTGGCCGCGCCGTGGCCCAGCAGCAAATCACCGAACGTGCTCAATTCGTTCTGTCGCTGGATGACGACGTCGAGATGGCACCGGACTCGCTGGGTATTTTGCTGGAGGCGCTACAGGAGACAGGGGCGGGATCTGTTGGCGCGCGTATCGTCTACCACAGTGATCCGTCGCGCGAAGCCATCAGCGCCGGCTACTTCAGCCGGTGGCTCGGAGCGTTCTCCGGAGACGCACCAGACCAGCGATCACGATGTCATTTCACCGCCAGCTGTGGCACCCTGTACCGGCGAGATGTTTTCGAGTCAGTCGGTGGATTCGATGTCGAGTACTACACGTCCCACGGTGACGTCGACGTCTGTCTGAAGATCATGGATGCCGGGTACGAGGTTCTCTACGAGCCCACGGCCGTCATTCAACACAAGGTGGAACTTGGTGGCACCCGCAACCCGGAGCGGATGTACTACCTGCTGCGCAACAAGGTGCTGCTGTTCCGCAAGCACCTCACCCTTCCCCAGCGTATGGTCGTCTACACACTCTACGTGCTGACCTGGGTTCCCAAGCTCCTACTCGGATCGATCGTCCACCACCGGGGCATCAACTGGCCGGAGGTGAAGGCGATTGGGCAGGCCGTCTTCGATGCGGTGGTTGATCGAAGGGGGCGACGGAGAGTGTGAGTATCGCCGGCGCCATGGACAGGTACCGGCTGCGGGATTTTAACCGCAACGTCCGGTCGTTCTTCTACTACGGTGTACTAATCAACGCCGGGATGGCGCTTTTTCAACTACTGTACAATCTCTACCTACTGCGGCTGAGCTACCAGGAAGATTTCATCGGCCAGGTAGCCAGCATGGCGCCCCTTGCTACCGCCATCCTGGCATTGCCGGTCGGAATACTGAGCGATCGCATCGGCCGCAAGCCCTTCCTGATCGTCTCCGGGCTGCTTTTAGCTGCGTCGCAACTGGGCCTGGTTCTGGCCGAGAGTCCCGCGGCTCTGCTGGCACTGTCGTTCATCGGTGGCGTGGGCAGTGCCTTCATATGGGTCAACCATGTGGCCTTTCTTTCCGACAACGCCCATCCCTCGCGCCGCGCCGAAGCGCTGGTGATCTGGACGGCGCTGCAGGTCGTCATTCGCATGCTGCTGAGTCTGGGCGGCGGCTTCATGCCCGGGATCATGGGATATTTCCTCGGTACTTCTACAGAGTTGCCGGAGACGTTCCGCTACGCGCTGTTCCTCGGGGCCGCCTGTTCACTCGGCGCCGTATTGCCGCTCTTGCGGATCCAGCAGCCTGGGGGCGACGACCGGCACACGACCGAGCAGTGTGAGGGGGAACCAGAAACGGACGCTACCGGTCAACCCTGGCGAATTTTTGCCGCAATCACCGCTCTCAGTGGAACCCGCGGTTTTGCTGCCGGACTGACCTTCCCGTTCTTCAATGTTTTCTTCGAGGAGGAACTGCTGCTCGGGCCAGTGGCCATCGGAGCCACGTTCTTTCTGAGTCAGCTTGTCAGTCTTCCAGCCACGTTTTCGGCCCCCGCCCTGGTGCGCAGGTTTGGTGCGACACTGACGATTCTGCCGGCACGCGCCATCGGAGGTGGCGCGCTCGGGATCATGGGAGCCTTCATCAGCTTGCCCATCGCAGTGCCGATGTTTCTCCTGGTGCGAGCCACGGAGGTGGTCGACAATCCATCCGACCAGCACTTCACGACGCAGATTCTGCCAAGGCGCTACTGGGCCCGAATCCAGGGCTACCGCGTCGGTGGTTTCCAGCTGTTTGCCTTCGCGGGCAGTCTGCTCGGCGGCACACTCATCGTCGACTACGGCTATGTGGCGGCGTTCGGGCTGGCGTGCGCTTCGCGCATCTTGAGTGGGCTGATCATGGGGATCGTCTTCGGCCTCAGGCACAGAAAAGTAGGAGAATCAGGATGACACGCATCCCCCGGCCCGGCCTGTCCGCCCTCATTCTGGCCGGCGTTCTGGTAGGCATGGCAACGGGTCTGCTATTCGGCGAACATGTCGCCTTTCTGTCGTTGGCGGGCGACATCTTCGTCGGCCTGCTGCAGATGACGGTGTTGCCCTACATCACCCTAGCCCTCATCTCGAACATCGGCCGCCTCTCATCGAAGGAGGGCAGGCGATTCGGTTTCTATGCGGGCACCTTCCTACTGCTTTCGACGGCGCTGTGTCTGGGGGCTATCCTGCTGCTTCCCCTGTCACTGCCTCACATGGAATCGGCTTCCTTCTTCAGCACCGGCTCGCTGCAGGAGCCGGCGGAGGTGGATTTTCTGAGTCTCTTCATCCCTTCCAATCCGTTTCATGCGCTGGCCAACAACGTCGTGCCGGCCGTCGTCATCTTCTGTATTGCCGTCGGCCTCGCCATTATGTCTCTGACGCAAAAACAGGCGGTGCTGGACCAGCTGGACGTGGTCACCGTTGCCTTCGCCCGCATCAATCAGTCGCTGGTGAAGGTGACGCCGGTCGGCGTTTTCGCCATCGTTGCCAGCACTGCGGGCACCATGCAGCTTGCCGAACTGGCGCGACTGGAAGCTTATCTGCTCCTGTTCCTCGCCGGAGTCCTCATCCTCGGATTTGGCGTCATGGTCCCGCTGCTGTCTGCGCTGACGCCATTCTCGATGGGGCAAATCTTGCGCGCCCTCAGGGCGCCCATGTTGACGGCGTTCGCCACCGGCAAGGTATTCATCGTGTTGCCAATGCTGGTCGCCGCGGCCGAGGAGCTGTTTCGGGAACGCGGGGGAGATTTCGAGCGGCCGGTGTCGACGGCCCGCGCCGTTACGCCGCTCATTTATCCCTTTCCGCATGCCGGGAAACTGCTGGCTCTGCTGTTCGTGCCGTTCGCCGCCTGGTTCGTGGACCAGCCAGTCTCGGTGGCGCAATATCCGCTGCTGCTGGGAACGGGCCTGTTCAGCATGTTCGGGAGTCCACTCGCGGCGATTCCGTTCCTTCTCGATCAACTGCGCCTGCCGGCTGACATGTTCCAGCTCTTCGTCGTCTCGGGGGTTCTGGCGAGCCGGATGGGTGACTTGCTCGGCGCCATCCACCTGTTCTTTGTCTCCGTTCTCACGGCCTGTGCTCTGACGGGGATGCTTCGGGTGCAGGTCCGTCGATTGATTCCCGTCGTCGTCGTCGGCATCCTCGTGGGGGCCGCCGTCACCGGCGCCACGCGGGGATTTCTGTCCCAGTCGCTGGACGGTGCCTTCGACAAGGACGCAGCCATCCGCAACATGCACTCGTCGTTGCATTCGTCTGCTGAGACTGTCGTCCACAGGTCTGTACCGCTATCGCCGGTCACCTCGGGCGTGCACGGTCTCGGCCGCATCGAGAGGACAGGCGTGCTCCGGGTCGGTTATCATCCGAACAACCTGCCGGCCAGTTTCTTCAACGCCGAGGACGAACTGGTGGGGTATGATGTCGACATGGCCTATCTGCTCGCGCAGCACTTGCAGTGCAGGCTCGAATTTGTGCCTTTCGAATTCCACAGCCTTCCAGCTCAGCTGGAGCGCGGCGATTTTGATCTGGCAATGTCGGCGGTAACCATGTTGCCGGCACGCCTCGCGAAAATGCGGTTTACCGAGCCCTACATGCAGATCACAGCCGCCTTGTTGGTACCCGACCACCGGCGTGAGGAATTCGATGAGCGCATGAACTCGCGACGTTTCGGGGATCTCACCATTGCCGTCGGGCGTACCAGTGACGCAGCGCCGATTGCCCGCTCTCTGTTGCCGGGCGCGGAAGTCGTGACCCTGCCGTCAGTCCGGGAGTATCTGGAGTCTGGTGGGGTGGAGGCGGACGCGATGTTATGGACGGCTGAGGCAGGAGCGGCGTGGACTCTCCTTTTTCCGGAGTTCAGCGTTGTCCTGATCCGTCCCCTGTTTCAGGCTCCCGTCGGCTATCCGGTGGCTAGGAGCAATGAGGCCTTTGCACAGTTTCTCAGTTCGTGGATTCAGTTCGTCGGCGCTGGAGCTTATGACCAACGTCTCTACGATCACTGGATTCTGGGGAAGACGGCGAAGAAGTCAGGGCCCCGCTGGAGCGTTCTACGGGATGTCCTGGGTTGGATCGACTAGGCCTCCCATCTTCGTTGTAGTAGACCTTTGCCGATTCAGCTATAGCGCAGTCGCGAGGCCCAGTGCTCCATGCGCTGGTCTTCGTGCCGCATGCGCCAGCGCAGCAGCTTCTGGCAGTATCGCAGTGCCGTCTCGGCGTATTCGGGCTGTGGCGCCAGATTGTCGAATTCGCCGGGATCGGTGTTCAAGTCGAAAAGCAGCGGCGGCACTCGTTCATCGGCGAAGTGGACATACTTGTAGTCCGCGTCCCGGACGACCCAGAGAAGGTGTTGGTCCATATCGGTATCCGCATCGCGCCGCCGCGCCGCCGAACGGTAGTCGAATTCGTAGTGGATTTCGCTGCCTTCTTCAAAGGCCGCATCGCCGCGCACGGCACCCATGAGACTGCGCCCCTGGAAACGATCCGGCACCTCGACGTCGAGCCAGTCGAGGACGGTCGGGCCCAGGTCGATGGACTGGACGAAGCCGTCGCGCTGCCTCCCGCCCGGGGACTGCGGGTCGCGGATGATACAGGGAATATGCATCGCACCGTCGAAGCAGTGGCCCTTGCCTGTGAGATAATGCTCACCGAGGGACTCGCCATGATCGGAACTGAAGACGATGAGGGTATTGTCCCACTGTCCAGTGGCTTTCAGCTCGTCGAAGACGAGACCAAGGTTGTCGTCGACCTCCGTGACCATGCCATAGTAACAGGCCATGAACTCACGCAAATGGCGTTCGTCGCGGTGCTTGCCGTCGCCGATGGCTACGCGCAGGTAGGGATGGGGGTTGGCCAACTCATCCGGCCTGCGAGTGGGGACG
This sequence comes from Candidatus Latescibacterota bacterium, assembly GCA_965248265.1. Classification (GTDB taxonomy): domain Bacteria; phylum Latescibacterota; class UBA2968; order UBA8231; family UBA8231; genus CBDFJF01. The sequence goes on along the minus strand of CBDFJF010000001.1, from coordinate 1,711,481 downwards.
GGCATGGTGTCAGGATCGTACATACCGTGATAGGGGTGGCAGTTGACGTTGGGAGGATGCGGTTTGATGTAGTTCAGGCTCAGAACCCAGCCAGTCGAGTCACTATCGCGGGTGCGGATATAGTCGCGGGCCTTGTCGGTGACGTAGCGGCACTCGCTGTGTTGGGCGCTGTAGTGAGCGGGGAAGTGGCAGGGCAGGTGCTCTCCCGGTCCTTCCTCGGGTACCGCTGGGGTGTGTATGGCCTGGTGGTTGCACAGTTCTTCAGGATAACCCTGTTCCACGAGCCAGGCGAAGTACTCGTTGCTGTCGTACTCGTGATAGTAGACACGTTCGAACCCAGGCAGGACGTTGTCGTAACTGAGCTTGCGTAGCCGATGATCATCTGCGGGTAGCATAGCTGGATCGACCGTGTAGTCATTGTAACCGATCAGTCCTGGATCGTAGCCGGCCTCGCGCACAGCAAAACCCCAGTTTTCCTCGGCATCGCGCAGCGGGGTAAGGTTGTTGATGGACCGCGTGGAACACAGATAGCGGCTGGTGTAGATGCAAGTCCGGCTGGGACCACAAGGGGCGGCCTGGTTGTAGCAGTTGCGGAACAGCACACCCTCCTGCGCCAGTGTATCCAGGTTGGGTGTGCGGATGATGTCGTTTCCGGCCGCGCCCAGGCAATCGGCGCGGAACTGATCGGCGAGGATGAAGAGGACGTTGCGAGCCAAGACTGGTCTCCCTTGCTGCCATCACATTAGTTGCCAGTTTGTGCAGAGGTAGGATATCGATTTGCGGCGCTCGGCTCCAGCTTGAGGCCTGAAGGACGCCGATGCTTGGGCGAGCGCCACGCGGAGATCGACCTGGACACCATTCGACCGGACACCTCCTACGAACCAGTTGACCGCTCACAGGCCGGCTACGAGGAGGCCAAGCATGGCTACGGCGATCGCGGCCAAAACCCCGAGCAGCAGCGGCCGAGACCCTCCCGCCCTCATGGTCCGGAACTCAGTTACCAGGCCAACGCCGGCGATCGCGGCCGTGATCACCCATTTACCCGTCTGGCTCAGCAAGCCGGCGATATCGAGGTGTACGTCCCCGGCACCGAGGAGCCACCGCTCGGTCATGTGCAGGGTCACCTCGGGGAGGAACCCCAGGGTGCGCAGCAGGGCAAGTGTGAGAAAGAGCAGGATGAATCCCGGTACCAGCCTCGAGTACTTGACCGGTGCGCCGACGTGGGCGGCGTGCTGCCGCTGATGGTGGGCGAACCAGGCGCCCAACAGGAAAACGGCTGGACCGAGCAGCGAGATCCTTACCAGTTTGACGATCGTCGCGGTCTCACCCGCGGTGTGGCCATCGATGGGATGGGCGAAGCCGGCGGCGATCACCTGCGGAGTGGCGTGGATGCCGAGACCGCACCAGGCGCCGTAGGTACGGGCATCCAGCTCAAGCACTGGGCCCAGCAAGGGGAACAGGAATATGGTGATGACGCCGAGCAGGTTGATGACACCGATGGAGTAGGCCATCTCGTCTTCCTTGGCCTCCACCACCGGGGCCGCCGCGACGATGGCCGAGCTGCCGCAGATGGCTGTGCCGATTCCGATCAAAAGACCCAGTTTTTCTCCGACGCCGCACCAGCGAGACAGCACCCGAGTCAGCAGGATGATGCAGGCTATGAGCGCTGCCGATCCAATCAATACCTGCGCTGCCACATCGATGAGGACGTAGAAGTCGAGGCGGGCGCCCAGCAGCACGATACCGACGGGAAGCCACTTCTTTACGATGGTATCCGCACCCGGCTTCAGTCGGGCGGTTGCCGGTATCAGGTTGCGCAGGATCATGCCCGCGAGCAGCGCCAGCAACACGGGGCTGACGGGCTGTTGGCCGTTGGCGAGGGTAAACGGCGCAATGGGCAGCGAATGAACGTAGCCGGCCAGGCCGGCCAACAGGACGCACATCGCGAATCCCGGCCAGGGACTCTGCTCCGGCCACAATCGAAGATTGCGGCGAAAGCGCGCCTCGAATGCTTTCTCCTTGCGGCTCAGATTCACAGCAGCGAACTCTGATCCTGTTCGTCGTCGCGACGGAAGAATTCCTCGATACTGAAGTAGCGTGTTCCGGTGTCGCAGAGAACGGTGACGACGATGGCATCCTCGGGCAACTCGGCGGCAACCTGGCGTGCAGCCAGCACGGCTGCTCCTGATGAGATGCCGACCAGCAGGCCTTCTTCATCGGCCAGAGTTCCCGCCATTCTGAACGCCTCCTCGTCTTCCACCGGGATTATATCGTCCAGTATTTGCTGGTTGAGAATCGCCGGCACGAAACCGGCGCCGATGCCTTCGATCATGTGCGGCCCCGCCGCTTTCCCGCTCAACACCGCGGAGCCTGCCGGTTCCACACCGACAATCCTGACGTCCGGAATGTCAGCTTTCAGCACCTCGCCCACGCCGGTGATGGTGCCACCCGTTCCGATGCCGGCGACGAATGCACTGAGCCTGCGGCCAGCAGCCGTCAGGATCTCAGGCCCTGTAGTGCGGCGATGAACCTCCGGGTTGGCGGGGTTGTCGAACTGCTTGAGTTCGATACAGTTCGGGTTCTCGTTGACGATCTCCTCGGCTCGCTGCCGTGAGCCCTCCATGTCGCCGGAGCCCTTGGTGATCACGACCTCCGCTCCGAAACGGATTACGAGGGCGCGGCGCTCGAAGCTCATGGTCTCCGGCATCGTCAGTACCAACCGGTAGCCGAGTTTGGCGCACAGCATCGCCAGCCCGATCCCGGTATTGCCGCTGGTGGCTTCCACGATCGTCATGCCCGGCTTTAACCTGCCCGACTGCTCGGCGTCCTGGATCATGCTCAAGGCGATGCGGTCCTTGACGCTGCCTCCTGGATTGAGGTACTCCATCTTGGCCAATATGCGAGCCCCACCCGGTGGCGACAGCCGGTCCAGTGCGACGATCGGAGTCTTGCCGATTACATCGGTGACGCGATCAGCGATATTTTCCATGAGAGTAGTCTCCTGTCAGGTCAATCAAATCGACTGGCTGTGCCACGTTAGGCTACGCAGATGCGTCATCCAACAAAAACGCAGGTACATGATGAGACCGAGCATGGTCAGCACGCTGGGAGTGTAGACTCCCAGGAACATGCCGAAGCGCGCGGCCGAGTGGGCGGTTGGATTCTCAGCCATGATCGGTTCCGTTCCAAAGGTAGTCAATGGAGCGGCATGAAGCTGTTGTGTCAGCAGCGGTATTGTGCAGGTGGAAAAAGTTGTACCTTGAGCGTTCGCTGAATGGGAAATGGAGAGACCGGATGAGTGAAGCGGACAATAGAAAGATTCTCATCGTCGACGACGAGCCTGAGGTTGCTGCCGCTGCTGGCACGTTGCTGGGTGACGCCGGTTATGACATCAACAGTGCCACCAGTGCCAAGGAAGCGCTGGCGTTGCTGCTGGAATACCCTGCCCACATGGTGATCGCTGATTTCCAGATGCCCGACGTTGATGGGGTGGCACTGTTGAAGGCCGTGCGGGAGATCGACGCCAACATCATACGCATGATCATGACGGAGGAGCCGGGGCCGGAGACAACGACAGCCCTGGCGGCGGCGGATATTCAACAGATCATTGCCAAACCCTGGGATGACGCGGAGTTGACGGAGATCGTTCGCAGCGCCTTTGAACAGACGGCGAGTCAGGAGATGGAGATGATGGGTCTCCATAGAATTATCAGCGAGATCGATTCTCTGCCTCCGGTCCCAAGCGTGTACGCCGAATTGAGTGAGATTACCCGGGACGCCGAGAACGTTTCGGCAGAGGAGGTGACGCGCGTCATCAACCAGGACCCTGCTATTGCCGCCAAGATTCTCCAGATCGCCAACTCGGCCTACTTCGGTCAGCAGCGAGAGGTGGCCACGGTGAGCAACGCCGTGGTCGTGCTCGGCATGGGGATGGTGGAGAATCTGGTACTCGCCACCAGTGTGTTCCAGACGTTCGAATCGGAAGCGAATTCGGGATTGGAACAAGAGGGATTCTGGAAACACTGTCTGGCGTGCGGTATGGCGGCGTCCTTGCTGGAGCGCAAGATCACGAAGGACCGTGAAAGAGCCGAGGTCGCCATGCTCGCGGGCACGCTACACGATCTGGGCAAACTCGTGCTGGTACAATACATGCCCGAACGCTACGCCGAGGTTGTAAGCATGGCTCGAGCGCGGCGCATGATGCTGTGTGACGAGGAAGAGGAGATGCTGGGCACTACCCACGCCGCCATCGGTGGCTACCTGGCGGAATGGTGGAACCTGCCCAGCAAGATATCCCAGGCCCTGAGCTATCACCATGAACCACAGGAGAGCGCCGGCGACACGCGCCTGACGGCGTTCGTTCACCTGGCTGACGTCATCGTCCATCGGGCTCAGATCGGCAGCAGCGGCTGCGGCAAGGAGCCGGAAGTCGACACAGAGCTGCAGGAGTCGCTCGGAATCAGTGACAGTTTGCTGGAGGCCGTGCAGGAACAGGTCGTGTCGGCGGCCGGTTAACGGCCCAAATGGTCAGGCACGAACGGTACCGACGAAATCGGGGTCTCGCCTGTGATCTGAGCAAGGTATGCGGTCAAGGCCTCGATCAGCGTTTCGAGACAACCCGCGACGAGGCTGGACGGCTGTTCCTGGTACACCCCGATGCCGTAACTGACGTGGGGCAGCAGGTAGGCGATCTGCGCGTCGCCGGCTACCGGGGAGATCATCAGGGTCACATTCGGAAAGCGGGCCCTCAAGGTCGTCTGTAAGGTGCTGTATGGCTCAGCGCTACAGGTGATCCAGACGGCGTCGCCGAGGCGGAAGGCGGTGACGCGGTAGGGGAATACTCCGCTGGTTGGCAGGGCCTTGAGTCTGGCTAGCCAGCGCCGGCAGCGCTCCGCACGGGCGCTCAGATCGCCGGCGAGCGCCGTGTCCCCGTTGCGATCGGCTTGCAGCTGTTCACCAGAGAGTTGCTCGAGGTCCGCCCGCAGGGTGGCCGGGTCGGGAAGGTCGATGGTCGCCAGGTCGACGGTGAATGCATCTCCGTCACAACTCGAAGCCTGTGCCGTACGCGCCGGGTCGAAGGGCTCCCATCCCCATGTGCCGATCGTGGTCCCGGACTCAACGGGTCCCAGATAGACGAAATCGGCACGAGGCGGTCCCATGGAATAGAACCCGGACAGAGCGGCGTGCCCGAGCTGCCGGCCGTTGCGATCGGCCACGGCGGTGTCGCCGACAAACCCCTGCCTGGGGCCCAACTCGCCGCAGGGGGCCTGGAAGAAGCAGCACGGTGCGCCAACGTCCTGCTCGACGACTTCGCGAGCCGCGCCGACAAAATCGGGACTCAGCACGGTATTGTCCCACGCCAGCGTGGTGGGGTGGCAGGCGTAGTTGACGATGACGAGACGAGTGTCGCCGTCGAGGTCGCTGACGCGGGCGACGACGACCGTGTCATCGGCCGGGGCATCCGGGTTGTAGCCTGTGGCGTAGCGCTGGCCTGCCTCATCCCAGTAGTCGCGGTTGGCAGCGAGGTCGCAGCGCGCGGTGCCGTACGTAATTGTGGCTTCCTCGAAGTTGGCCAGGGCCTGCTCGGCGGCCTGGCTGGTCCCCGCCGTCAGCTCTTTGAGATAGCCATCGATGAGGTCGCCACCGGGCAGGGACCGGCGGCCCGGTTCGAAGTGACCGGCGGCATGAGAATGGGAGTGTGTGACGATGATGCGGCTGGCCTCGGTACCTGTCAGCTCAGCCAGGCGCTGGATCATGGGTTCTGTCTGCTCGTCCATCAGGTAGACGGAGTCGAGGAGGATGCGGACGAACCGTCCGTGAACGGAACGTTCGTGAACGTTTTGCCCACCCCGGGTACCGATCGGCTCGACGATGATGACGTCCGCCAACAGCGGTCGATGCACGCCCGTGGCCTGGTCGTGGCTGGCAGCCCCCCACATACGGTGGTAGATGCCGACGGGTGGGGTGACATCAACCTGCGCATGACCCAATCGGAGAATGGAGGTTGGTGCCTGTACCCTGGTCGTCGACATCTCGATCTCAGGCAGACCAGTCAGACATAGGTGTCGTCCTCGTCACCGCGGGCGAGCTTGATTAGCTGTTGTTCCTCCAGTCGGCGCACGTGTTGGAGGATCCGCAGTTGAGCTTCTTCCACGTCCTTGAGCCGCGTCGGTGGCAAGGCGTTGAGGTCGTCCATCAACAACTGCTGCCGCCTTTCTGACATCGCCGACTGTATCGTGGCGACGACGCCCTTGCCGGCGGATTTGAGGGCGATGACAAGATCCTCGTACTCGATGTTCTGAAGGACGATGTCGATCTCCTTCGCATTGAGGCGGGCGAGGTCGTCGAAGACGAACATCTGGTTGCGGATCTGCTCTGCCATCTCCGGGTCCTGGGCGTCGAGTCGCTGCAGGACATCCCGCTCCAGGCCGGATCCGACCCGGTTCAGGATGTCGGCCGCCACCTTGGGACCGTCGACGGCGTGCTGTCCGGAGAGCACATCAGGCAATTCCTCGAGCAGGGTCTCCTCGAGGGCACTGAGCACCACAGGCGATACCGGTTCCAACGTGGCGATGCGGTGAGCGACATCGGCCTGGAGTGGGCCCGGCAGGCGGTTGAGCAGGCTGGCAGCCTTTTCGGCCTCGATCTGTGAGAGCAGGAGGGCGATGGTCTGCGGGTGCTGTTGCGTCAGGAAAGTGGCCACCTGGGCCGGATCGGCGTTGTCGAGCATGCCAAAGGCATCTGATTTCGCCCCATGTCCCAGGCGATCCAGTACCTCCTGCGCCTTGTCCTTTCCCAGGGCAGCTTCGAGCATGCCGCGGGCAACCTGCTCGCCGCCCGATGCCGCGAAACAACCCGAGGACAGCTGTTCCTCGAACTCGGCGACGACCTGCTCCTGGACCTCCCGGGGCACGGTCTTGAGTGCGGCAATGGCCTCGGCGATCTGCTCGACCTCGTCCGTGTCGAGGTCCTTCATGAGCTCGGCAGCCAGCTCCTGGCCCAGGCTGACCAGCAGCACGGCTACTCGGCGCCAGCCGGACAGGTCATCCGTGGCGTTCTGATCCTTCAGTGCCCGCAGCGCCAGGGCTGCGCCCTTCATGTCGGGAGTATCTGCCAAATCAACAGGCTGGTCGGAAGGCCAGGATGGTTTTACGGTCGTCGCCATCGCCCCTGTGCAAGAAGCTGACCTTCAAGCGCATCCCGATGATGATCGTTTCCGGTCGCAGGGTGTCGATGTTCTCGACACGAGCGACAACCCGGGGCCCCTCGTCGAGTTCCACTGCCGCCGTGCAATACGGGTTGTTCCGGTCGTAGCCTTCTGCCGCCATTGATGGTGGCCCGATGTGGATGCAGGAAAAGCCGGCCAGCACGCCGGTTCCCGTCATCTCCACCCACTCCATGTCCGTGCCGTAGCATTTTCTGCAAACGGAGCGCGGTGGAACGAACAGAGAGCCGCAGCCAGAGCACTTGCCCCCCATAAGTCTGTCCTCGCCGAGGAACTGCTCGAATGAGTGATCGCTCATCGGCCTCTCAGGCAAGGGCTATCTCCTCTCCAGAATAGTGTAGGTGCAGGTGCCACCGGTGCCTCCGAGATTGTGAGCGGCGCCGATGCGCAGATCTCCAGTGGGAACCTGTCGCTCCCCGGCTTGGTGACGCAGCTGCGCCCATAATTCGACAAGTTGTGCCGCGCCCGTCGCACCCACCGGATGCCCCTTGCACTTCAAGCCTCCAGAAGTGTTAATCGGTTTGATGCCGTCCAGTCGCGTGGCGCCATCGGAGATAGCCTTGTACCCCTCTCCTGGCGGGAAGAAACCGAGATCCTCAACGTGGATGACTTCGGCCACTGAAAAGCAGTCGTGCACTTCGGCGCATTGAATGTCGTCGGGTCTGAGTCCGGCCATGTCATAGGCTTCCTGGGCGGCGAATCGGGAAGCTTCGAAGTAGGTCAGGTCATCGGCGGCATGCAGTCCCCGCCCGCTGCCCTGGCCGATGCCGGCCACATGCAACGGGTCGTCGGTGAAGCTGGCGGCCAGCTCTTCGCCTACCAGCAGGATGCAGCTGGCACCATCGCTGATCGGACAGCAGTCGAACAGGTGCATGGGCCAGGCGATGACTGGATTGGCTTTGGGGTCCCGGAGAAACTCCATTTCGTCCGCCCATTCCGGAACCGCGTCCCCTCTGCTCCTGGCGCGCTCGGCCTTGGCCGCCATCATCTGCGCGATCGAAGCCCGGTACTGTGCGCGCGGATTCAGCGTGGCGTTGTTATGACTCTTGATGGTCACATCGAACAGGTTCTCCCGCGTCGCTCCATAGCGTTCGAAATAGGCGGTCGCCAGGGCACCGAAGACGCCGGGAAAGGTAAATCCGGATTTTCGCTCGTAGGGCACGGCGGCCAGACCCAGTCCATCGGCAATCTCGGAAGTCGAGCGCTTCGACATATCTTCGACTCCGCCGACGAGGACGATGTCGTAGAACCCGGAGGCGATGGCGAAGACGCCCTCTCGAAAGGCGATGGCGCTCGAAGCGCAGGCACCTTCCGTCCTGGTGGCCGGCCGTGGTACATGGCCGATGGTGTCGGCGATGATGGCGCCCCAATGCGACTGATCGACGAAGAAATCGTTGGTGAAGTTGCCCAGGTAGAGGGCGTCGATATCGGCTGGATCAATCCCTTTGTCGACCGAGGCGAGCATGTCTTGGAAGGCGTCGACGAAGAGGTCCTTGGAGTCCTTGTCCGGCAACATGTCGAACTGCGACATGCCGGCCCCAACCACGGCCACGCCTCGCGAGAGTTTTCGTCGTTTCGCCATATCAGTTTGTCGATCAGATAACGGCTATCATCAGAATAACAGAGAATAATCAAATCACGCGTCGAGTGCGTCCCTGCCAGTATTTCTCGCGCAACTCATTCTTGACGATTTTGCCGTAGTTGTTCTTGGGCAATTGGGCGATGAAATCGACCGACTTCGGTTTCTTGTAACGAGCAATGTGGTTCTGGCAAAATTCGAGCAACTCCGCTTCGGTGACTTCAAGTCCCGGGGCGACAGCGACGATCGCTTTGATAGCCTCGCCCCACTCGGAATCCGGAACCCCGATGACGGCGACTTCGGCGACCGCCGGATGCTGGATGATGACTTCCTCGATTTCGCGGGGATAGATGTTTTCGCCGCCGCTTATGATCATGTCCTTCGAACGATCCATCAGAAAGAGGTAGCCCCTGTCGTCGAGGTAGCCCATGTCGCCGGTGTGCAACCAACCGTTTCTCAGGGTCTGGGCCGTGGCTTCGGGGTCGCGCCAGTAGCCCTTCATGACCAGATCGGAGCGGGTAACGACCTCTCCCATGTCGCCGGCCGCAACCTCGTTGTCGTCCTGGTCATGGATGCGGACTTCGACATCGGTGCGGGCGATGCCGGCGGAAGCCAGTCGCTTCATCTGATCGGCGTCGCCATCAGGGACATGGTCACGGTGGGGCAGGTAGGTGATCGTCATCGGGGACTCGCCCTGGCCATATAGCTGCACCAGGCAAGGACCTAGTTTGTCCATCGCCCTGGTCAGGTCTTCCACCAGCATCGGTCCACCACCGTAACTGACAGCCGACAACGACGTGTGGTCGAAGCGGTCAACGGCGGGGTTGTCGATCAAGCGCATGATCATCGTCGGCGCCGCGAACATGTTGGTGACACGATGGGTCTGGATGGTCTGGAATACGGCTTCCGGCTCAAAGGAAGTGCCCTCCAGGAAAATGTGCGCCGCTGCCTTGCCGACATTCGGCAAGGCGTACAAACCACTGCCGTGGGAGAGAGGGGCTGCGTGCAAGGTCACGTCGTCTGGGCCAAAATCGCAGGACATGTCCGCGTAGAAGTTCATGGTCATGGCCAACAGATTGCGGTGCGTGAGCATGGCACCTTTGGGTTGGCCAGTCGTGCCGGAGGTATAGAACAACCAGGCAACGTCGTCGACGTCGACATCGATGTCGGCGAATTCATCTAAGTGGGAGGCCAGCATGCTTTCGTACGCCGTCGGATCAGTCGAATCTGTCGGGCCGACAGTAATGACGTTGCACACCTGAGGTATCTGACCCTTGATCGAGCTGATGGCTTCTTCAAATTCGGACGAGATGATGACGGCCTGGGCACCGGAGTGATCGATGATGAAGGCACACTCCTGTGAGTGCAGGCGGAAGTTGATCGGCACGGCGCCACATCCCGCCTTGAAGCAGGCGAACATGGCCTCCAGCATCTCGGGGCGGTTGTACATGAGGATGGCGACGTTGTCGCCGCGGACGATACCCAGTGAGGTCAACGCGTTAGCCAGCTGATTGGTGCGGGCGTTGAAGCGGGCGTAGCTGGATTGCCGTGGGCCGTGGGCGGTGGCCAGGTTGTCCGGGAAGGTGCGTGCCGCTTTGGTCAGCAGGGTTCCGATATTCATGTTCTACATCCTACGTGGAGTTACTCGGGGCGCATGAACGGCATATAAGATACCTCGGGAATGCTCTACATTGTAATACTGATCCACCGGTTACGCACATCAAACACGGAGCCCAGGAGAAAGACCAATGCCCGACAAGGGACTGTCCAAGCAAGCAATAGAGCAGCTGCGCAAATACGATTCGCCGACCATTTGCAACGTCATTGAGTTGTTCGACATCCAGCCGCGCGACACCGGCTACATGGACGACCGTATCAAGGCTTCGTATCCGGAGATGCCACCGATGATCGGTTACGCCTGTACCGCGACGCGACGCTGTGCCGCTGGCGCGCGCCAGCATGATTCCGAGGTGAGTTTGACCCAGCAGATCGAGTCGTTCGATGCCCTGCCGGGCCCTCCGGTGCTGGTCTACCAGGACCTGGAAACGCCCTCGGTAGCGGCTACCTTTGGCGACATGATGTGCAAATCGTACCAGACCTTCGGGGCCGTCGGACTCATTACCAGCGGCTGCGGGCGCGACGTCGACCAGGTTCGCGAACTCGGTTTTTCGGTCTTCACCAGCGGTTCCAATCCCTCACACGGGTACGGCTACACTACTTCGATGGGACTGCCTGTGCATGTGGGTGGCATCACCGTGATTCCAGGCGATCTGCTGTTCGGGGACAGCAACGGCGTCACCACAATTCCGAATGAAATCGCTAACGAGGTTCCTCAGGCATGCGAGGATTATGCAGCCTGCGAGGCCGTGGTGTTGGATTACTTGGGTCAGCCGGGCGCCACACGAGAAGGGTTGGCGCAAGCATTTGCTGAGTGCAGGAGCATGATGGGAGACCTAGGCAAGAGGGTGGGCCGGGCCTAAGAGCCCGCGGCAAGACTCCGTTTCGGGCCGGTCTTGCGGCGATCTCGCCTCAAAGCGGCTCCGCCAGCCTCCTACGATGCCTTCGGCAGGTGGCGGAACGCGGTCTCAGGGGTCCCGCCGTAGCCGAACGCCAACCGCGGACGGTCTGTGGTGAGACTGGCGGTTGCGGCTGACACCGCTTCCCCGCAATTCCTGATTGTGTTGTCCGCGAGGTAGATGTCGCTGGCTGTCGGCGCTGCGTAGACGGCGGGCACCAATCGGTCCGATCCCGTGATGCGGTTGTCTTCGATGATGACATCATGAGCGTTGGCGTGGATGGCCACCTGGCCTTCGCCCTCTTGGAAGGCATTGCCGGCGATTTCACAGTGCGCGATACGAACGGAGTGGACCTCGACTGGGCGCACTCCCTCCGGTCGCAGGAGGACACCCTCTCCTCGGTTGTGCACGATGCGGCAGGACTCTATGGCATTGTGGCAGTCGCGGGTGCCGACGGAGATGCCGATGCTGTTGCTCTCGAACGAGCACTCATTGACGGTGATGTGATTGGCGCGGACGCAGAAGAAGAAGCCGCTGCGCCCGTTGCCGGCACTCGAGCAACCCTCGAACAGGCAGTTGGTGCTGCCAGCCCCCGGGTGCATACCGTTGCCGGCGTTGGCGTCGAAGGTGCTGTCACGGATGACGACGTCGCGACACATCTGAAAGCTCAAGCCCTCGCCGTCGTAGTCGCGCTGGCGCACGCCAGTGACCTCGAGGTCGCGTGAGCCGGCAAAGTAGATGGCGCCGCCGCGGCAACCGCCCATAGCCGCATCCTGTTCGGCGCGATTGCCCTCGAGGGTGAGATCCCGGATGGCGGCACCGGCGATGGCGTGTCCGAAAATCATCGGATAAGCCGTGGTCAGACGAGGGGCATCGCTGGCGATGTAGTCGGCCGCGATGCCGTGCTCGAGTCCGACCCATTGCCCGTCAATCCAGTCGATGCGGGTAAAGGTTTCGTAGAAACCGCGCCGGATGTCGTCCAGCACGCACACGGTCATACCCACCTCCAGTCCCTCCGTGAACTGCAGCGGCACATCGCGCATGCCGTAGTTGTGGTATCCGGTGAGGGGATAAACGCGGCCAGGTCCCTTGCGCAGAACCGTGCTCTCACCCTGGCCGACCACCTCGATCCCGGATCGCAGTTCGAGGCCGCGGTCCAGGGTCATGTCCATGGCAGGAAGAATGATGCGGCCACCTTCTGGCCGGAGCGAATTGATCACGCTCTGAATCGCGGCAGCGCTGTCGGCTTCTTCGGCCGAGAGCTCTCGTACGGTCGTCATCGCCGTAGGTGTTACACCTTCCCACCGAAGGTGGTGTAGTCGTCCAGATCGAGTAACTCAAACCAGGTGCTGATATCTTCGCGCAGCACGCTCGCCTCTTTGTGTAGTTCGTTGAAGTACTCACGCGTCTCGTAGTCTGCGGGGGTCCGAGCTTCGTGATAAGCGCACCATTGGGCGATTTCCCAAGGAGCGCGCTTGTGCCGGGCATTGGCCTCGACCCATTCGAGGATTTCAGAATCGCCCTTGCCGGCAGCGAGTTCCTCTCTCAGTTGATCCGGATCGATACCGGTGTAGTTGAGAAAGTGCTGGTCCATCGGGCAGGCGTAATGGTATTCGCCGTTCTGTCCAGCGATCGTTGCACGTCCTTTGTCCAGCATGCGTGGCAGAAGGACGTATCCGCCCAGGCGTACTCGCGGGCTTCGGGGTGGTCTCTCTCTTAGATCGAGTGCGGCCATATTCATTGTTTTCCCCTCGTTCTCTCAAGTAGTGCGGGCCTGCATTGGCTCTTATAATGATTGGTAGGACGTACAGCCGCAACGATACGACTCAGGAAACAGAGATGACGACTCACAAGGCGACACAGTGCGTACACGCGGGCGGTCACGGGGATCCCCAGACGCGAGGGGTCAACACGCCGATCTACACATCCTCATCCTTCGAGTACCTCGACCGCGAGGATTTTCCCTATCCCCGTTCCTTCAACACTCCGAATCAGGAAGCGGTGGTCGCCAAGCTGTGCGAGCTAGAGGGCGCGGAGGACGGCCTGCTCTTCAGCTCGGGGATGGCGGCGGTCAGCACGGCCACGCTGGCCCTGGTCTCTCCCGGTGAGCACGTGGTCTTGTTGGATCAGCTGTACGGCGGGACCCATGCCTTTGCGACCGAGGAGTTTGCGCGGATGGGCATCGACTATTCGTTCGTTGACACCGAGGCCAACGCTGTTGTCGCAGCCATTACGCCCAGCACCCGGCTGATCATGATCGAGTCGCCGACGAATCCGCTGCTGCAGATTCTGGATGTCCGGCGAGTCGCCGACGCTGCCCGGAAGCGAGGCATCGTCACCCTCATCGACAACACCTTCGCTTCGCCGGTGAGTCAGAATCCGCTCGCCCTCGGCATCGACGTCGTCGTCCACAGCGGTACCAAGTACCTCGGAGGGCACAGCGATCTTTGTTGCGGGGCTGTGCTTTCATCAAATGAACTGACGGCGCGCGTACTGTCGAAGGCTCGCAACTTGGGAGGCAGTTTGAACGCGATCACGTGCTATCTGCTGGAGCGCAGCATGAAGACGCTGAGTTTGCGATTTGAACGCCAGTCTTCGAATGCCCTGGCTGTCGCGCAATTCCTGGACGATCATCCAGCGGTGGGTGCCGTCAATTACCCAGGTCTGCCCGGGTTTCCCGGACACGAACTCGCCCGTTCGCAGATGAGCTGCTTCGGCGCCATGCTCTCATTCGAGCTGGACTCCAAGGCCGTACCGGTGTCAGAATTTCTGCATCGACTCAACTTGATCACTCCTGCGCTGAGCCTTGGCGGCATCGAGAGCCTGATCTGTTGTCCGGCTGAGACCTCCCACGACAGGATGTCGCCGGAGGAACGTCACCGGGTCGGCATCACCGATTCACTGTTGCGTCTGTCCGTCGGGATCGAGCATGAAGAGGACTTGACCGCGGACCTGAAACAGGCGCTGGCAGCGGCGTAAACACCGGTTGGATGCCACGCGGGCTATCCGACCTCGATGGCCAGCACCCACAGCGGTGCCTGCCCGACCTCATAGGTCTGCAGGTGCGTCAGTTCACCCGAGTCTCCATCGATGGCATAGGCCGACATGTTGCCGCTCTCGGCGCCGGCAGCGAACAGGAACTTGCCCTGTGGGTCGATGTCCATGCCGCGGGTGTGTGCCTCCGTGGGAACGCGACCGATCAGGGTCAGCTCTCCCGAAGCGGAATCGATGCTGAAGCAGGCGATGCTCTCGTGCCCGCGGTTGGGGGCGTAGAGGAATTTCCCGGATCGATGCACCCGCAGCTGCGCGGTCGTGTTCTCCCCTTCAAAGTCATCGGGCAGCGTCGAGATCGTCTGGAAAGCCGGCGACAGCATGCCATCCTCTCCCACGCCATAGGCCGAGATGCTTGAGTCCTGCTCGTTCGTCGTGTACATGACATCGAGGCTGGGGTGGAAGCGGATGTGGCGTGGTCCGACTCTCGTGGGTGGGACTAGGACCGCCAGTTCCTGAGGCGTAATCTGCCCGGTATCGCCGTCATACCGAAACTGGAAAATCGCGTTCTGGGAGATACATTGGGGCACGTAGACGAAGCGGTTTGACGGGTGAACTTCAACGGAGTGGGCCCCGGGCAGGGTGTGAGCGATGCTGGCAGGTGGGCCCACCAGCGCGCCGTCGTCACCGACCCGGTAGCTGCGTGCGAGAGCGCCGCCGTTGCTGGAGGACAGGACGAACCGCCCGGTGCTATCCACCGTGACGTAGACGGAGTCCGATTCCTCCGCGATCGATCCGAGAAGCGTCAGAGATCCGTCGCTTTGATCGACGGCAAAACTCGCCATTTCCGGTATGCCGCGGCGCGCGATGTAGAGGAACCGCCGCTGGGGATCAGCAGCGATGCCCGCCGGGTTACCCGACAGGGCGACCTCCTGCCGTTTGTCCAGAGAGCCGGTTTCGGGGTCCATTGAATAGACGTCGACCCGGCCCTCTCCCGATATCGATACGTACACGTAATAAGCCATGATGCACTCCTGATGATGTACTTCCGCTTGTCTGTACCGGGTCAGTTGTGGCAGTTTAAGCTACGACATTTTTGTGCCCGTGGCTTCCGCAAAACACAGTGTGCACCTCTTGACTGACTATTACGATTATACACCGACGGTCCAGCTGCCCAGATCGTTGGCCATAGCCGGCTCAACGGGCAGTCACTACCGCGAGGCAGCGTACGACCTGGCGGCGCTGACCGGCTTGTCGCTGAAGGATCTGAGTCAGTGGGTCGAGCACGTAGCGGGTCAGTCGGCCGCACGATTCAAACTGGAAGAGGACGGGCACGAGCGCTACAATCGACTCGAGGCTGTCCTGTTGCAGCGAATCCTCAACGACCAACCGCATGGCATAGTCGTACTGGGTGAGGATACTCTGATGGAGAAAACCAATCTTGACCGTGTCGGAGGCGCGGCCATTCTCGTGTACCTGAACCTGGGCGAATCGATCAACTACTCACTGCCCCTGCAAACAGCCGAGGTCGTCGTGGACATGCAGGGGAAAGGGGTGCTCGAGGCCGTTCGCATACTCAACGATGCGTTGCCGGCACTCGCCCGGACCAATCGATGACAATGACAAATGACTGGGGGAGATGAGGTGAGCATGCAGATCGCCATAATCGGAGCGGGAAACGTCGGCCGTGCTCTGGGGCACGGTTGGTCGATGGCGGGACACACCGTGACCTTCGGGGTGCGCCAGCCCCAGGCGCACAAGCACGATGAGTTGAGACAGACCCCCGGGGTCGGTGTCGAAGCGGTTGGAACCGCTGCACAGGGGGCAGGTGTGGTCGTGCTGGCGACGCCGTGGGAGGCGACGGAGGCGGCCCTCAAGGCTGCGGGCCCGATGGCTGGGAAGATTGTCGTCGACTGCACCAATCCCCTCAAGCCGGGTCTGGCAGGCTTGACGCATGGACATGAGGATTCAGGCGGCGAGCAGGTCGCGCGCTGGGCGCCCGGAGCCCGCGTGGTGAAGGCCTTCAACACGGTGGGATCCAACATCATGGAAGCTCCCGAGCTCGAAGGCAGAAAAGCCGTCATGTTCATCTGCGGGGACGACAATGAGGCCCGAACCCGGGTAGTGGAACTGTCAGACGCGCTGGGGTTTGACACCGTGGATGCGGGGCCGCTGGCGAGCGCACGGATGGTGGAGCCGCTGGCACTGCTGTGGATATCGGCGGCCTACAAGTTCGGTTTCGGGCGGGATTTCGCGTTCTCGATCGTCAGACGCTGAGTACCAGCGCTACGCTGGTCGCGCCCTCAGGCACGCTCGGTGTCCGACGATGCCTGGAAGTCGACGATGTTGGTGTCCTGGAGGTACTTCTTGGTAGCGTAGCGACGTGTCTTGCCCATGTCGCGGACGATGCTCTCGATGCGCGCCGCTGCTTCGCGGACGATGCCGAGCATGTCGCGGTCATGGGGTGAGAGGTCGTTTCTGGTCGCCAGCAACTCCAGGTTGCCAACGATCACGGCGAGGGGGTTGTTGATCTCGTGGGCGGCTGCCCCGGCTGTTTCCGCCAGGGCCCGACTGCGGGCTCCCTCCACGATCTGTTCCTGCAGCCCGGCCAGCTCCCCGAGCAGGCGGTGACGTTCGACCGCATGCCGCATGGAGCTTCGCAGCCACTCACCGTTCATGTGATTCTTAAACAGATAATCCTGGGCTCCATGGCGCAGCGCTTCAAGCGCGTTCTCTTGGTCGGCCAACCCGGTCAAGATAACGACGGGCACATCCTGGGTATCCCCCGCCAGGCGCTCGACCGCATCCATGCCATCGGCATCGGGTAAGCCCAGGTCCAGCAAAACAAGCTGAATATCGCCGGCGTGAAGCCGTTCCAGGGCCTCGCTGACTCTTACTACATGCTCGACCTCGACGGCCTGGCCATCTGATTCGAGCAGAAGCGCGCGGACCAGGTCGGCGTCGTCGGGGTTGTCTTCGACGAGGAGGATTCTCATGGATAGGTAGTAACTGAATTCCGACTGCCGTGGTCAAGAAGCCACAGGGCGATAGCCAGCCTTGACCACAGCGACGCGAAGGCGGTTTGTACGGAACCCACAAAGAAAAGGGAACTCATCCATGATTCCTTTGATCAGCAGTCTCTGTTACGGCCCTCTGGAAGTCTGCCAGCTGCCTCGTCTGTGGTGGAAGGTCACCCTGCGAGCGACGGGTCTGCTCGACGAAGAATACCCTGAAGCCAGCCGTGGACTTGACGCCCACGTCATCGAGGCATTGGGGTTGGATGAGGAGGAGACGCTGGATTGCATTCGCTCGACGTTACCCGACTACTTGAGTTTCGAAACCTGGATCATTGGAAAGCGGGGAGGTGAGCCGACCAAGGGTGATCGGGCCATCGACGACTGGAATGCGGCGGTCAGAGGCCGCATCCACCACAGACCTGAGAAAATCCAGGAAACCTACAGGGACATCGGCTGGAGCACGGACGAGGTCCACGTGACCTCCGCCGTCATCCTCAACAGCCTGCAGGACTGGCAGCTGTTCTACAAGCGCGATCTGGACGCGGATTTCTCGCGTTTCGGGAACGCCATTGTACCGCTGATTTCCACCCTCGACTACGGGCCCCTGGAAGTATGCCAGCT
The DNA here is from genome assembly GCA_965248265.1 of Candidatus Latescibacterota bacterium. Taxonomy (GTDB): domain Bacteria; phylum Latescibacterota; class UBA2968; order UBA8231; family UBA8231; genus CBDFJF01. The sequence goes on along the minus strand of CBDFJF010000001.1, from coordinate 1,693,532 downwards.
CCCGCGCACGTGGTTGAAGGTCCTGCTGCGCGCCAAGAATCTGCTGCACGACGACTATCCGGACATGACCACATCCGGCCTGGACCCCAGAGCCCTGGAAGCCGTCGGCATTTCGCCGGACAAGGCGGTTGAATTCATTCGGGGCAGTCTTGTCAATTATACTGACTTCGAGGGATGGATCCTGGAACAGAACGGGGGTGCGGTCGATCGTGCTCGGGTTGAAGAGTGGAACCAGTTCGTGCGCACGAGGGACCACAATGAAGCCAAGCAGAAGGATATCAAGTCGACGCTGGGCCGCGACGACGTGGAGGGGGAGATCACTTCGGCGGCGATCCTCAACCACATCGAAGACATGCATCTGGCGCATGAGGTGTTGATGCGGCATGTATGAGAACCCCCGCGCATCCACCCTGCGCGGGATCAGCCTGATCTTGCTGACGATGCTCACGTTCGCCTGCATGGACGGGGTCATCAAGCACCTGACCAACACCTACTCGGTTGTCCAGATTCTTTGGATCCGCTATCTCATCCTGCTGCTTTTCGCCATCCTCGTCGCCCGTCCACGGGGGGTACGCCAGGTTCTGAAGACACAGCAGCTGGGCATGCAACTGAGCCGTGCCCTGGTGCTGCTGGCAGAAAAAGCGGGCTTCGTCATCGCCTGGTACTATCTGACCCTGGCCGATACTCATGCCATCGGGGCAATCGCACCCATAATAGTCACCGTGCTCGCCGTTTGCCTGCTGGGAGAGCGTGCCGGGTTGCACCGCTCACTGGCGATCGCAACGGGGTTTGCCGGGGTGCTCATCATCATTCGCCCCGGACTGGGGGTGTTCAGCGTGACCGCGTTGATTCCCCTGGGCGCAGCGACGTTGTTCGCCGTCTATCAACTAATGACACGGGCCGTCAGTCGCGGGGGAGACATGCCGGATACCATCCTGTTGTACACGGCGCTGGTAGGGGCTGTACTCCTGACGGTGGCTGGCCCATTCAACTGGCGGCCTCCGACTGCCATGGACTGGGGGCTGCTGCTGTTGGCAGGCATGCTGGGTGGTGCTGCTCATTTTTCGCTGATAAAGGCGTTGCAACTGGCGCCCGCTTCGACCCTCCAACCCTTCAGCTACTCGCTGTTTTTGTGGGCCATCGTTGTGGGATTCATCGGCTTTGGTGATCTTCCCGACTTGTGGACGTTCATAGGCGGAGCCGTCGTCGTCGGCAGTGGTCTGTACATCCTTCAACGAGAGCGTGTCGCCGCCAGAGCATGACCGAGAAAACAGTAACGAGATGAAAATGGCATTCACATGCTGACTGTGGAACAGCTGGCGTACTTCGACACCTTTGGCTTCCTGTTTCTCCGGCAGGCATTCAACGCCGGTGAGATGGCTGCATTGATCAGCGCTGCGGAAGAGGTGTGGGAGGCCAATCCGCCACCGCAGCAGGACGGCGAGCAGCGGTTGAACCATTTCGTCGAGCGCCATCCGGCGTTGAGCCAGCTGGTGATCGACGAGCGCATCTACCCGGCGGTCGAACAGCTGATGGGGCCGGATTTCGTCTGGGCGGGTTCCGAGGGAAACATCAGCGGTTTAAGCCAAATCAAGTGGCATCCGGATCGCAAGTACTACAACCCCGACGAAGAGCGGTTTGCCGATTTCGCCCAGATGAAGGTGATGATCTATCTGCAGACGGTAACCAGGGACAGCGGTTGCCTGCGGGTGATTCCCGGATCGCACAGGATGCCGTATCACAAGGCGTTGGGACCTCAGGAGCTTGATCCCGATGCCAAGCCGTTCGGCCTGGCCCCGCAGGATATTCCCTGTGTCTGCCTGGAATCCGAACCGGGGGACGTCATCCTGTTCAATCACATGATGTGGCACTCCCAGTTCGGGGGTGGCGAGCGGAGGCGTTACATCGCGCTCAAATTCACCGCCCGCCCGTCATCGGAGCATCACCTCGCCTCGCTGGAACGCTACAGCGCTGCCGTGTTCGAACCGCATGAGGCTTTTGTCAACCACGAAGACTCGCGTATCCGGGCCATGGCCAAGCCAATCGCCCGCGCCAGCTGAGGACTCACCGTCCGGCCTCAATCCTGTTTCACGAACTGGATCCATAGCGGGGCTTCGCCGACCCGGTAGTGCTCCAGCATCTCCAGAACGCCACTGTCAGCATCCCGGCGGTAGGACACCACCCGTCCCGTGTTCTGCCCCGCGGAATAGACGTAGCCTTCAGTCGGGTCGATCTCGAAGAAGCGGGGCGTCGGCTCGGTCGGATAGCAATCTACCGCACTCAGCGTGCCGTCATCGTTGATATCAAAAAGCGCCAACGACTCGTGTCCGCGGTTTGAGGCGTAGAGGTGACAGCCGTTCGAGGTTATCCTGATTTCCGCCGTCGACAGTCCGGGCCCTTTCGGATCCACGCCCTCGGGAAGGGTGCCGATGAGCTGGAATGCCTGAAGGGTGCCCGACTCCGGGTCGAAGCGGAAAGCCGACACGGTGTTGCCATTCTCGTTCACCGAGTACAGCAGGTCCTTGCCTGGGTGCCAGGCGAAGTGCCGCGGGCCCTCCTCGGTGTCCGGCTCGACCTTCGGCGGATCATTCGGCTCGATGCGTCCGCTGCTCTCATCGAAGCGAAACTGATAGATGGCGTTGGTCGGATTGGTGTGTGGGACGAAGACGAAACGGTTCGAGCGGTCGGTCTGAATGCTGTGAGAGTGGATCTCCGTATCCAGCCACTGCAGAGGTTCGGACGACAATGTTCCGTCATCTTCGACCCCGTGCACGGCGACACCGGCGCCCCCGTAATAGGAGGACAGCAGGAAGCGGTCGGTGTTGTCCATGGCAATGTAGGGAGGGCCTTCGTCGAGGTTGGTGACTCCGATCTGAGTCAGGGCTCCTGATGTCCGGTCAACGCGATAACTGACGATCTTGATCGGCGAACGCTGGCAGACATACATGATGGTCTGGCCGGCATTGATAGCTACCGCTCCGGGTGATCCGTCCAGGGTGATGTCAGCTTGCGGTTCCAGGGCGCCGGAGTGCTCGTCCATGACAAAATGAGACAGGAAATCACTGCCGGAATTCGACACGTACATATGGTATGGCACGGGGGTCTCCTCTTGGTGGGTTCACTGTCGAATGGACCAATCTAACCGAGGAACCGCCCGGATGTCGAGGCTCGACTCCCTTGACCACGAGCCCGATTTGGGAGTTAGATTATTCATACGAAAATCGGGAGAGTAGATTAGTGAAAGTCACCAAGGTAGAGACCATAGGCCTGTTCGGCGGGGCGGAAGAGGCGGTTGGCGATTGAGCCGTTCCGTCCTTATTTCGTGGAAGCACCGCTGCCGGCCGACAGTGTTGAGGGCTACGCCAGGCTGGCCGCCGCCTGTGACACCCGTATCGCGGTAGGTGACTGGGGGTTTTCTGGCCGGCACGAGTTCCATGATTTGTTGACCCGTGGTCGGGTCGATGTGGTGCAGCCTAGCTCGGTGCGCGGCGGCCGATTGCCTTTCCCGATTCACCGATCATCTCAGAGCTGCTGGATCCGGCGATCGAAGTCGCCGCCGACGGTACCATCGAGGTTCCGGAGCGACCCGGACTGGGATTCGAACTCAACGAGGACACGATTGGGCGATTTCGCGTGGATCCGCGCTGATACGATGCATGAAGGCGGCAAGTCACGATAGTAGATGGAGGCGGCAGGATGCAGATTGGAATCATTTCCGACACCCATGACAATTGGCCGACCCTCGACCGGGTCTGCGCCTACCTGATGGACAAGCAGATCAAAACGCTCATCCACTGCGGTGACATGTGCGCGCCATTGACGCTCGGGCATCTGTTGCAGAACTACAGTGGCGAGATCCACACGGTAGTCGGCAACGTCGACGGCGATCCGTTCCTGATGGCTACCCGATTCGGCCGCGATAACCTGCACCAGCACGGCGCCGAAAAGGCGGAGCTGGAACTGGGGGGACGGAGCATTGCCGTGCAACACTACCCCGCTCTGGCGCGCGGGCTCGCCAGCTCAGGTGCCTATGATGCCGTGTTTTACGGTCACGACCACACCCTCAATCAAGAGCGACTTCAGGCCGGCGACCGCGAAGTTCTGCTGGCCAATCCCGGCACGCTGTCAGCCATGGGCAGGGCCCAGACCTTCTTCGTCTACGACACCGAGTCGAGCGAAGTGACGACGATCGAGATCACCTACGAGGCGGAGACCTCTATCGCCGGTTGAGAGTCATCACACCGGTCGTCCGGATGGATCGTGTCGATGACTGGCCTGTTCACCCGGGGCTCGCAGTTTCTTCATCCGGTTGGCGTACCTGAGGGCCATCTCCTTCTTGCGCCAGGCGAAAAAACCCTTCTCATGGTCATCCCGGTTGCGGGTGGAGGCCGCGGCGGGCACGGCAATGGTCGCGTGCGTGATCGCCGTCTGTTTGCGCGACAGGGCGACGATTTCTCCCTGGCTGATGATGAGGGTGACGCCGACGTTGGCCTCGATAATGGGCACGCCGTTTTCGCGAGCCCTGGCCAGAACCGCTTCGTCCTGATCCCGTGAGCAGCTGCCGAAAGACGGAATGAGCAGGTAGCGGGCCCCGTCGAGGATGGGGATGCGGGCGATGTCGGCGTTCCACCGATCGTTACAGATCAGCATGCCGGCGCGACCGAACGGGGTGTTGAAGGCACGGCTCTTCCTGCCCAGTCGGTTCCACCACCAGGATCGATGATTCCCTTCGGCCAACTGCATCTTGTGGTACTTGCCGCACAAGCGCCCGCGTTGATCCAGGAACACGGCACAGTTGTAGATGTTGCGGCCGATACGCTCAGCCAATCCGAAGACGAGACACATGTCCAGCTCTCTCGCCAGCTCTCGAAAGCGCTGTATCATGGCGCTCTTCATCGTCAGAGCCACCTCGTTCATGCGCTGTGCCGGCAAGTGGCCGTCGACGATTTCGTTGACGACGTAGCCTTCCAGAACCCCCTCCGGGCCGACGGCTAATTGAGCTCCACCTGCTGCCGCCTCGCGGAACATGGCCTCCAGCCGGTCGGCATTCGATTTCATGTCCATCTTCTTCGGTTTGAAGGAGATGGCAGCTACCTTCACTTCCTGAAACATGTCGTCCTCCCATGCACTCCGGTGTATTCCTATCTCAAGGGGTAAAAGCTAAGTCAGGGGATTCTGGGGGCAACGCCGTCATTGGATCACGGGCTCCGGTTTCCGTAGTATTCGGGTGCTAATGAACCGAATCCAGGAGGCGTAGAAACGATGGGCAAGCACTACGATGAATCCGTCATACCGGCGGAGTTGAGACGCGACTTCGATGTCTACGATCGCATAAAAGAACTCGGAATCGATCTGGGCACCCGCGAGGAAAACGTCGTCTCCCTAAAGGGCCGCAACATCTGTGGAGCCATCGTCCACGAGAGTGGACTCGTATACCTTTCCGGTGTCGGCAAGGGCGAGATGCAAATGTCGGACGTGCCGGAAACGGTCGCCCACGGACAGGCGGCGGCCGCCGAATGCGCGGAGCACCACCTGCGCACCCTGCACTGGACGCTGTCCTGCGGGGGGGAGGGAGATTTGAATGATGTCCTCTACACGGTGAAGGCGCTCGGGATGGTGGTATCGACGGATGTCAAGTTCAACTCTGGACCTGCCGTCACCAACGGGTATTCGAAGGTCTGGCAGGATGTGTACGGCGGTGCCATCGGTCATTACGCCAGCGACGGCGGGGAGGATGAAAGCGGTTATGCGGGTGTGCATGCACGGACGGCGATCGGCGGTTTCACCGGCCGGTTTTCACTGGAGCCGGAGATCGTCGTGGCAATTCCGCCGAGCCTGTCCAGGGACATTATCACCAACCGCGGCTGGGTCTTTCCGTTGATTCCCTCGATGCTCGACAAGATTTCCGGTAAATGAAGGTCCTGCTGGTAGAGTTCGAGCAGGAGACCTCGCACTTCAATCCACAGCTGACGAAACGCGACGGTTTCACCATCCTTGAAGGTGAGGCGCTCATCGAGCACTTCGCAGATACCAACACCTACGTGGCCGGCGGTTTGGATGTCTTCGCCGAGGAGGGTATCGAGGTGGTGCCGACCTACGGTGCCGGCTCGGTTACGTCGGGTGGTCCGGTGCCGGCAGCGGACCTGGACGGAATGACGGACGAGTTGCTGGCAGCGGTGGAGGCCGCTCACCGAGAGGTCGATGGAGTCTACATCGCCTTTCACGGCGCCATGGCTGGCGTCGAGGAGCCCGATCCGGAAGGGCGGATCATCGAGCAGGTTCGCGACATGGTTGGAGAAAAACCGATCGTCACTTCCTTTGATCTGCACGGGATCCTGACGGACCGGCTGGTAGCCAATTCTGATATCATGGTCGCTCTGCACACCTACCCGCACGTGGATATGCGTGAGACCGGGCAGCGGGCAGCCCGAAACCTGGTTCGTCTGCTCAAAGGAGGGGTTCATCCGGTGGTAGCGCAGGTGAAGCTGCCGATGCTGGTGCGTGGTGACGAGTTGATCACGGCCACCGGTCTGTTCGGCAAAGCGCTGGCTCGCTGCAAGGAGTTCGAGGCATCCCCCGATGGACTGTCGGCGCTCGTCAATATCGGCAATCCCTTCACCGATGTGCCCCAGCTGCGGAGCAATGTGATTGTGACCAGCGACGGGGATGATGAAAGGGCGTGTGAATTGGCGGAGGAATTGGCACAGTTCATGTGGGAGCACCGGGCACGGATGCAAGCCCCGCTGACCAGCGTCGAAGAAGCGATTGCCATTGCCCGCGAGACCGAAGGCATGACCGTGTTCTCCGATGCCGCGGACGCGACTTCGAGCGGAGCCTCCGGGGACAGCAACTGGATCTTGAAAGGTTTGTTGGCAGTCGGTTTCCCGAAGCAGGCTTTGTTACCATTAGTGGACGCACCTGCGGTGGAAGAAGCCTTTCGCCACGGTGTGGGGAGCCGCTTCACCGTTGCCCTAGGCGGCACGGTGGATCGAGAGCGGCACTCACCAGTGGACTGTGAAGTTTACGTGCAGAGCCTGCACGACGGGCATTTCACCGAGGAGACGGGAGCACGGGCGCGGGCAGGCAAGACGGCTGTCCTGATAGCGGGAACGAACTCGATCATGGTTACGGAATTCCCGGTGTCGATCATGGGGCGGCGAGTGTTCGAGGAGCGCGGATTGAACCCGATCGATTTTGATCTGGTCGTATGCAAGAGCCCGAACGGATTCCGCACGCATTACGAGGCGATCTGCGAGCGCATCGTTGCCGTCGATTGCCCGGGTTCGACGAGTGCCAACCTGAAGTCGCTGCCCTACAAGGCCATCACACGGCCAATGTATCCCCTCGACGAGGAGGCTGAGGCGCGGATCAGTACGCAGATCATCCAGCCACGGAGGTCATAGCAATGCTCACTCAACTGGGGCATGTTGTCTTCGCAGTGCGAGATCTGGAAGCCAACCGATCGTTCTACGGTGACCGGCTTGGTCTGCGCGAGCTCGGACACGGACCTGATGGAGACGGGGTTGAGGGATATTGCTTTGGCATTGGTCCTTCGGTTCTGGAGATGCGGTTGGACCCGGGTGCGTGCAGGGGTGATGACGAAGCTGAACCGCGGGCGGAGATCAATCACATGGCGCTGTTCGTCGACGATATCACCTCCACCTACGCCGTATTGAAGGACCGGGATGTGCCGTTCAGAGCTCCGCCGCATTCAACCGAGATAGGTCACCGCAACATGCAGCGGACCCTGCTCACCATGCCAGACCCGAATGGCTTTACCCTGCAGATATCCGAAACCATCGATCCACGGCCGCACCACGATGCACGCAAGGCGGCCAAGGCGGCGATGGCCAGCATGGAGAACGATGACGCTGCACTGTTCGGCGGCATCGATCACATCTCTACTTATTGTACAAACTTCAAAACCACGCGTAGCTTCTACACCCGGACGTTGGGGTTGGAGGAATTCTTTTACAACAACAAGCGGGAAGAGGGCAAGCCAGTCGAACCAGGCTTTGAGCAGGCCGCCTTCGCCATCGGTGGCACAGACATCGAGCTGGCCACGAGCCAGGCCTGGGACGAGGTAGGTCCGGGCCCGGTGCGCGTACTCGGGCTCTGGTCCGACGACGTGGATGGCGACTATCAGGCGATTAAGGACCGGGTCGAGACCGATGGCAAGCCCAGCGAGACACAACCCCTAACTGACCTTCGCAGACGGCTCTTCACCGTGCGAGGCCCGGACGGGCAGCCGGTGCAGATCGCGCAGGCTGTTTGACCAACATCGAACCCCAAGAGGAGACCACCTTGTCAGCGACCAATCTTGATACCATAGCCAGTGCCGACGCCGGTGCTTGGGCGCGGACGACGATCCCTAAATCCTGGCGAGCCAGTGCGACTGTGGCTGTCGTGTGCATGACGGCAGTGTTGATGATGTCGTGTGGGTCGAAGGACTCGGAGTGGATCGAAGCCAAACGCAAAAACACCGACGAGGCCTATCTCGGGTTCATCGCGGAATTCCCGGAATCGGAGCATATCTCGGAAGCTCGCTCGCGGATGGAGACCAACAACTTCAAGCGGGCACAGAAGCAGAACACGATCGCGGCCGTCACGGACTTCTTGAAGCGGTTTCCAGACGGGCCGCATGCCGAAGAGGCTCAGAACAAGCTGGAGTTGATGCACTATGTGCAGGCTGAGAAGATGAACACGGGGGATTCGTACAGGGGTTTTCTCGAGCAGTTTCCCACTGGCAAGTACGCCGATAGGGCGATGGCCGCGCTGGCTCCTTTCGACCTGGCCCTATTCTTTCATGGTGGCAGCATCGAGGAATTCGAGGAGTTCCTGAAGAAGCATCCCGAGGGGAAATCGTCGGATAGGGCGCGGGCCCGGTTGGAGAGACTGTTAGCCGAACGGGCAGAAGGCGACGAGTAAGTCCGGGCCTCCAACAAGGTCGGATCGGCTGATAGAAACCGTCACTCAGGAGCCGGCTATCGTCGCCATCTTCACCGGTCACCGGCACGTGAATCGCATCCGCTTGTTCCGCGACTTCCTGATCGTTGATACAGCCTGCCTGATTGGCTACCCCATGGGGTTTCGCGAAATCCAGTTGAGGGATGATGGCTATCTGGTGGCGCGGTTCCACCAACTGGACCTGCCACAAGTCATGCAGGCATCCTACGACCGCAGCACGCGAGAAGTGAACGACCGGTGGGAAGGGGAGTTGCACGACAAGGAGACGGAAATCCTGTTGCCCCGCCTGCGCGCATTGTGGTCATGACAAAAAAGGGGCGATGCTGGCCGTTCGTGCCGCATCGCCCCCCGGTGTCCTGCTGTTATTTACTGAGAAACAGGTGCAACGCCTTCAGCCGCAGGGCCTTTCTCGCCCTGGACGACTTCGAAATCAACCGTCTGTCCTTCAGTGAGCGATTTGAATCCCTCCCCTGAAATGGCACTGTGGTGGACGAAAACGTCCGCGCCGTTTGCCCGTTCGATGAAGCCAAAGCCCTTGGCGTCATTGAACCACTTGACGGTGCCGGTCTCTCGTTCTGCCATGGTGATTTTCCTTTTGTTTGGTGCGATTGCGCTGGAGGGGGGGCCACCATCAGGTATGAATCAATTCGACAGGCTGTTGCAGGAACCTGCTACGAGGTAGGTATCTACGGGGTAGAATGCTACTTGAGACTTACTTGGATCAGACTCCACTGCCAACGTTGAAATTCCCACAACTATTGCGGGAAATATAGCGCACATAACATAGCTGTATTCTGCCAGAACACAATTTGCCGCTGATTGCCGTGGAGGCGATCACTCATTTCAAACGGCCGTGCGCAACGGTGCGCGGTCAGTCGGCGCTGCTCTGATCGCACAAGAGGCCGATTGCCCGGTTGCGGGCGGTTGAATACTTTCCACACTCCCACTCAGCAAGCAATGAATCACCAAACCCTCATCCTTCAAGGTCATACCATGCCCGTGCAAGACATCCTGGTGCTGTTTCAGACCACCCCCGGGCTCGACGCGGCGGCCATCGGCTGGTCGAGGTACGAAGCCTCCAAAGGAACCGGAATCCGCGATCTGGTCGACGAGGAAGAACCACCCTACCGAAATGCCATGGAAGCAATGCGCGACGGCTGGCAGGTCATCCAGATGTCCGAATTGACGCCGCGCACGCCAGACGATGCCTACGAAGACGGACCGCTGCCCTACCAGACAGTGCTGGCCAAATACAATGAACTGGTTGAAGAAGAAGAGGTGACGACATGAGTGAGCATCTATTGAATTCGAAGCAGATGGCCGAATTCGTGTCGTCGGGTTACCTGAAGTTTGACGACATGGTACCGAAAGATTTGTCCGCGGCCTGTCTGGAGGAGATGAAGACGGGGAGGGGCAAGGGATATTTCGCCGTCGGCACGCCCTTCGAGGAAACCTGGCCGAAGGGCACGGCGCTGGGGGATGCCTTCCGTTTGCCACAGGTGAACGGACTCATCCACTCCCTGGTTGGCCCGGATCCGCTCTACGACCACCATGCCACGCATTTCATGGGTGCTCATCAGATGATAGGACCGAACACCCACCAGGATTCGGTGATCGACTTCCGTGAGAATTACTTCGACATCCAGCTGTCCCTGTTTCCTGCTGACACGACGGACGAGATGGGCGGCACTTTCCTGATGCCGGGTACGCAGTTTCGCAACGTACGCACCCACGAGATCGCCTTCTACCAACACATGCGGGGCAAGATCTGGGCGAGCTGCACGGCCGGGACGATGTACGTGTGGAACACCCGCGTGTGGCACGGCGCTCGCAGCAACCACACCGATCAGGATCGCTACATGTACAAGCTGCGCCTGAACCCGACTCAACCTCAGATCCGCAACTTCGATACCTCCGACCTGGACGATCCGGAAATCGATGGGATCCTGTCGAAGAGTCACGGCTGGGATGCGGGGAGCGAGAACCGCTACGAGTGCATGCGCCGCGTGCGTTTGTGGCGCTACATCTCGGGACAGCCGGATTTCGATATCGGAGAACGTTTTCTGCGCAGGATCGAGTACTTGCCCACCCGGCAGGGCAAGCGCGAGGCGCTGGCGAGCGCAAGCACCGAATCCAACGGGGAGTAGGAAGGGTGGTCAGCACGCTGCTTTCTGGACATCATCTCCAAGGGCTCTTCGAGAAACCCGATTACCAACCCGCCAAGGGATTCGGCGCCGAAGGCGTTGTAGCTGTATACATCGAGAATGAACCCTATCGAGGAAACAGGACTACGGTTTTCGCCTTGATGGGTTACCCAAACTGAAAGAGGGCGAGCAGTCCCGCCATGGTCCTTCTTCACGGCGGAGGCGGCACCGCCTTTCTTCGGGCTTGGTCATCAACTGGTCCAACTCTATCTTCAGGAGAAACCTGATGGCCGAATCCACCTCACCACCGCCGGAAGACATGCACTGGGGCATCTCGTACTTGCGCGAAGATCAGCAGGTCTGCGCCACAACCTCTATGCCATGATCGGGATCAGCGGGGTATTCGCGACCATCATCATCGCCTTCATCGAGTATCGATTTCCAGCAGGTTAATCATTGATAAAAATCGGCTGTAACTACCTCAGCTATAAAGGCGCTCCTCCGATCAGCGTCGAGGACTTCATCCAGACCTGCCATGACTTGCGGCTCGACTGTCTGGATTTTCATCAACGGGCATTCGAATCCGCTGACGTCGACTACCTGTTGGGAATCAAGCGTCAGTGCCTGGACCTTGGGCTGCCCGTGGGTTACCTGGGCGTCGGCGGTGGGTTCGCGGGTGACGAAGACTTTCAGCGAGAGAAGATTGATGAGTGCAAGTCGGCCGTCGACATGGCGCTCGTTCTGGGAGCGCCGCTGATTCGCGTCTTCGGTTGGACCACCTTTGAGCTCGAGAACCGGGATCCGATGTTTGCCGCACTGGCTCGCTGCCTGCGTGAAGTCAGCGAGTACGGCGCCGACAAGGGTGTGGTCGTGGCGATGCAGAATCACGACAACCGCAACCTGGCCGCGACAGGTCCCGATGTGCTGCGGATTATCGAGGATGTAGACCATCCCAATTTTTCGTTCATCATGGATACGGGTCAGTGGCGTGGCTCACCAGGTGCGGCGGGTGATGCCGATCCGGATGTCGACATCTACAGCTACATGGAGCAGACGCTGCCCCATTCCAGTTACGTGCGTTGCAAGATCTACAAGATTGCCAGCGGTCGTGAGCAGGTGCTCGATTACGAGCGGGTTGCCGGGGTTCTGAAAGCAGGCGACTACAATGGTTGTATTTCCATCGTCTACGAGGGCAAGGAGCAGGACGACCGTACCGAACTGATCGGTAAGGCGGCGGCTCATCTACGCGATTTACTGAACTGAGGCTTGCGACTCCGCTCTCAGAGAAGGCCATCACGTCGTCACTGTCGAATTCTCATCTGAGGAGTGAATAACCATGGTTGTCGACACCCATCTGCACGTACACAGCAGCGATTTCGAAAAGTACCCGATGAACGAGGGCAGGACCGTGGACGAGGATGGCAGCGTCGAGTTCCTCAACACGAAGATGGCTGAGGCCGGGGTCGACAGGGCCGTCATCGTGCAGCCGATTCACTATCTATTCGACAACAGTTACGTGGCCGACACGCTCAAGCGCTTTCCGGGCAAGTTCGCGGCCATGGGCCTGGTCAACCAGTTCGAGCCCGGGGCGGCCGAGCGTCTCGAGGTGCTGGTAAAGGAGCACGGATTCAGCGGCTTGCGGATCCATCTGTCGAAACCCGACCACCCGTCCATGTGGGCGGGCGCGGATCAGGATCCCATCTGGGACAAGGCTGCCGAGTTGGGAGCCGGCTTCATCTCACACGGACCCTCAACATTGTACCCCGATATTGAACCAATTGTTGCCAGGCACCCGGATGTCCCTCTCGCCCTCGACCACAACGGCGGCGCGCCGAGAATCGAAGAGGCTCCGTACCCGGGCATGCAACCGGTCCTCAATTTGGCGAAGTATCCGAACGTGTACGTGAAGTTGATTCCGCACAAAGAGCAGGAGGAGTTTCCCTACAAGGATTCTCACGACGGTTTCAAGCGCATCTTCGACGCCTTCGGGCCGCAGCGGTTGATGTGGGGGACCAACTTTCCCGGCGTTGAGCGGCAGACGAAGTATAAACCAGCGCTGGAGATGTTCCAGGAGCACATCGACTGGCTCAGCGGAGAGGATCAAGAGTGGGTGCTTGGCAAGACCGCGCTGGGTATCTACAACTTCAACGAGTAACGCCGCGCCGCAGGCGGCTCATTTATGGTGGAAACGCCGGGACCACGACCAGCCCCGGCGCTCCGTCATTATCTTGCGACGCTGGTTCAGTTGACGGACGACACCGGTATCCGCACTGCCGGATTCGGCGTCGTTCCCCCGCCATTTGCTGACGTGCTACGGTTGGCCTTCTTCCGCCTCCCTTTGACCAGAGCCAGATCGATCACCTTGTCGACGTGGTCGACGAAGACAAGCTTCAGCTCTTTGCGCACGGTCTCGGGAATCTCCTCCGCGTCCTTGCGGTTGTCAGCCGGCAGAATCACCGTCCGTATCCCGGCCCGATGCGCCGCCAGCACCTTGTCGCGAACCCCGCCGATCGGCAGGACCTTGCCGCGCAGGGTGATCTCTCCGGTCATGGCCACGTCCTTGCGCACGGATCGGCCTGTGAACACGGAGGCCAGCACCGTGGCCATGGTGATGCCGGCGGAGGGGCCATCCTTGGGAATGGCGCCGGCAGGCACGTGAATGTGGAGGTCCTGGTTCTGGGCGAACGACTCCTGCAATCCCAACGACTGCCACCGCGATCTGACGTAGGTCATGGCGGCTTCGACCGATTCCTTCATCACGTCGCCCATCTGGCCGGTCAGCTTCATCCTGCCTTGACCCGGCATCACCGACCCCTCGACGAAGAGGACGTCTCCGCCAACAGGCGTCCACGCCAACCCGGCGACGACTCCGACCTCGTGTGATTCCTCAGCGACTTCGTGGCGGAAGCGTACGGGACCGAGGTAATCGCTGAGATGCTGTTCCTGGACGCGGATGCGGCGCTGGCGGCCCTGGGCGAACTTGCGCGCCACCTTGCGTGAGATCGTACCGATCTCGCGTTCGAGATTGCGCAACCCCGCCTCCCTGGTATAGTGCCCGATGACCGATCTGACGGCACCTTTGTCGATGTAGAGCTTGGAGCTGGAGAGTCCGTGCTCGGAAACCTGCTTCGGGATCAGGTAACGCCGGGCGATCTCCAGCTTCTCGTCCTCGGTGTACCCCGACAACTCAAGCACTTCCATGCGATCAAGCAGTGCAGGTGGGATTGAGTGCAAGGAGTTCGCCGTGGCGATGAACATGACCTTGGACAGGTCGAAGGCTACGTCCAGATAGTGATCGACGAAGGTGTGGTTCTGCTCCGGATCCAGCACTTCCAGCAGCGCCGATGAAGGATCACCGCGAAAGTCCGAGCCCAGCTTGTCGATCTCGTCGAGCATGAAGACCGGGTTGTTGGTGCCGGCCCGGCGCAGGCTCTGCACGATGCGTCCGGGCATGGCTCCGACGTAAGTGCGGCGATGACCACGGATCTCCGACTCGTCTCTGACCCCGCCCAGCGACATGCGCACGAACTCTCGCCCCATGGCCCGGGCGACGGATTTGCCCAGCGAGGTCTTGCCGACTCCCGGCGGACCGACCAGGCACAATATCGGTCCGCGCATGTCTTCCTTCAGCCGTCTGACCGAGAGGTACTCGAGGATCCGGTCCTTGGGCTTATCGAGGCCGTAGTGATCCTGGTTCAGAACGCGTTCGGCCAAGCCCAGATCGAGGTCGCTTTCGCTGGAGTTACTCCACGGCAGGTTTGCGAGCCAATCCAAATACGTGCGCGAAACCGAGTACTCCGGTGAGGCCTGCGGCGTGCTGGCCAAGCGTGACAGCTCCCGATCCGCTTCCTGTTTGGCCTCCGGTGGCAGCCCTGCCGCCTCGATGGAGTCGCGGAGGTCATCGATCTCTTTGGTGCTGCCCTCCTCCCCCAACTCTTCCTGAATGGCGTGCAGCTGCTGGCGCAGGAAGAACTCTCGCTGGGCCTTTTCCATGGTTCCGGCTGCTTCGCTGCTGATTTTTTCACGCAGCTCGAGGATTTCCACTTCACGGTTGAGGTAGGTGTTCAAGGTTTCGAAGCGGCGATGCACGTTGAGCTCGCCGAGAATCTCCTGCCGCTCGGCGAAGTCCAGGTTCAGCTGGGTGGCGATGAAATCGGCCTTCTGGCCGGTCTCCGGTAACGCGCCAACAGTTTCTGCCACTTCCTTTGGGACGCTTGGTGCCAATGAAACCGCCTTGCGAAACTGGCTGGTCACGTTGCGCACCATGGCCTCGGAACGGGTCGAGGTCTCCTCGAGATCCTCCAGTTCCTGGACGCTGGCCATCGGGTAGGAGGTGTCGGTCAACTTCCGCTGGATCTTGATCCGGGCAAGGCCCTGGACGAGCAGCTGCAGGCGACCGTCTGAAGCCTTCTGCGATCTGACGAGCTGGACTGCTGCGCCAACCGGATAGAGATCATCCCCGCTCGATCCTGCAACCACCTCATCCTCTTCGCTCACATCCTGCTCGCTGGACACGCGACCGAACAAGGCGACGACGTTGTTGCCGGTCTTGAGGGCAGCCTGGACCATGTTCACGGAGTCGCGGTCGTCGATCACCAATGGCGAGGCCATACCGGGGTAGATGACGACCTGTGGTGTGATCAGTAAGGGCAGCTCGGGAGGAAAGGATCGCCTCGCAAGGCTCTCCTCCCCTTCTGCCACCTCTTTCACCTCAACTGTGTCACTGGATACGGCCATTTCAGATCTCCTTTGCGTTCATTCACTCACTTTTGGCATGCTATGTCATTCCACTCGCCGGAGTTGCAATAACCGTACCTCGAAGATGTAACGAATTATTTAACAACATTAATTACAGTATGTTGTGAAATATTACTGGTCGAGTGAGGTGACTTTGCCAACCTGACAGATCGCAACTGTCCTTTCTAAACCTGTCAAAATGGCAGTCCTGGCAGGACTCAGTCGTCTTCGGCATCCCGCAGGCCAAGGTCATGTGACTCCAGCTCGATGTTACCTGAATCGATCAAGTTCAGTGTCCCACCCTGTGTGACCGATTGTGGCAAGGATGTTGGCGCGGGAAGGAGTTCTGGAGACGCTGACCAGGGGCTCTCAAGCATGCGGGAGAGATCATCGGACTCTGAACGGCGGGGTTGATGGCGGGAGCGAAAGAGTGACGAGGACTGAGGTCTGGCAGCTTAGGCGTACGTGCGTCAATTTATTACCTGTGGCCAACCGGTCCGGTAGGGTGGCCGAGGGAACCCAAAGGAGAGACCCCATGATACTGAAACAGTATTACCTGGGGTGCCTCGCACATGCGTCCTATCTGATCGGCGACGAAGAAAGCGGCCGTGCGGCCGTCGTCGATCCGCAGCGAGACATCGACCAGTATCTGAAGGACGCCGAAGCAGGTGACCTGACCATCGATGCGGTATTCCTGAGTCACTTTCACGCCGATTTCCTGGCCGGTCATCTCGAGCTTCGAGATCGTGTCGGGGCCGGAATCTATCTGGGCGCCAGGGCGCAAGCGGAGTACGAGTTCACCGCCATGGATGATGGTGAAATGCTGGGGCTGGGAAGATTGCGACTGCAGGTGTTATCAACCCCGGGTCATTCACCCGAATCGATATGCATCCTCGTGTTCGAAGGAGAAAGCCAGAGTGCCCATGCCGTACTCACAGGCGACACCTTGTTTATCGGTGACGTCGGCCGACCCGATCTACGGGCTTCGCTGGGTTGGACGGCCGAGGAGTTGGGTGCCCTGCTCTACGACAGCATCCACGACAAGCTGCTGACACTCCCCGATGAGACCCTCGTCTACCCGGCCCACGGCGCCGGTTCTCTGTGCGGCAAGAACATGAGTGAGGACACGGTATCGACGATCGGGATTCAGCGGCAGTACAACTACGCGCTGCAGCCGATGACTTCGGAGGAGTTCATCCGCATCGTCTGTGCCGATCAACCGGATACACCCGATTACTTCACGTACGACGCCATTCTCAATACAAAACAGCACCCGACGTTGGAGGCCTCGCTCAGTCATGGCTTGAAGCCACTGACGATCGAGCAAGTCCACGAACAGGCTGTCGCCGGTGCTCAACTGTTGGACACACGTGAGCCCTCCGATTTTGCCGGGGCTCACCTGGTGGGGTGCCTGAACGTCGGTCTGCAGGGAAAGTATGCCACCTGGGCCGGGACGTTGCTCAGCACCGACGAGCCGATCATCCTGATCGCCGAGAGAGGGCGAGAAGAAGAGGCTGCCATCAGACTCGGGCGCATCGGCTTCGACAGGGTGGCCGGCTTTCTGAACGGGGGCATGGAAGCGCTGGAAACGCGTCCAGATCTGGTGTGCCGGGTTGAGCGTGTCACGGCGGGTTCGCTGAGTGAAAAGCTCGATGCCGAAACCTCGACGATCATCGATGTGCGCGGTCCCGGTGAATACTCGGAGGAGCATATTGCAGACAGCATCAACGTTCCTCTGAATAAACTCGGAGAGTATCTCGAACGGGGAATCGAGGGCGAAGTCGTCGTGCATTGCGCCGGCGGCTACCGGTCTTCGATTGCTGCCAGTCTGATCATGCGCGAGCTTCCTGATGTCCCCGTGGCGGATCTCGTTGGGGGGCTCGAGGCGTGGGAGGCGGCGGGACTGCCCACTGTCAAGGAAGACAGTTGATCATGTTTTCAGCTACATGACTTTCATTCGCTTGAAAACTCTCCCTTCCTGGTTGGCTGGATCGCTGCTCGTTCTCTGCGTGGCGGCGATGTACTACGGTTCGGCCCACCTGGGCTTGTTGCTCGCCTTCCAAAAGACGAACGCGTCACCGGTGTGGCCTCCCTCCGGCATCGCCTTTGCCGCCCTGCTTCTGCTCGGCTATCGGGTATGGCCTGGAGTCGCCATAGGGGCGTTCCTGGCGAACATCGTCGTCTTCCTTATGAACCAGACTGCCGGGTTGCCGGGGGCGGCTGCGCTGTCCTTGTGGATTGCCATCGGGAACACCCTCGAGGCCGTGTGCGGCGTGATGTTGTTGCGCCGCCTTGGAGCCGCAACCAGACCTTTCGACAGCGCCTCGTCGGTGTTCAAATTCCTGGTTGCCGCGCTGTTGATGTGTCTGGTGAGCAGCACGGTCGGCACCACTGGTCTGGCTGTGTTCGGAATCGTCCGATGGGTGATGTACAGTCAAATCTGGTTCACCTGGTGGCTGGGAGACCTCGCCGGGGTCCTCATTCTGACGCCAGCATTGGTGAGCCTGTTCAGGAGGTCGGATCGAGCCGAGCGAAGCCATGCGCTGTGGGAGACCACGCTGCTGTTCACGGCGCTGTTCGCGGTAGGCCTCATGACCTTCGAACTCTGGTATCCATCAGGCATCTTGCATTCACAGGTCTACCTGCTGATGCCATTCCTTCTGTGGTCGGTTTTTCGCTTCGGCCAACGGCAGGTGACATTGGCGATTCTCCTGATCTCCGGAATCGCGATATGGGCAACCGTGAGCGGCTCTGGTCCGTTCTTCATACCGGATTCTCTCAACATGTCGCTGCTTCTGTTGCAGTCGTTCGTCTGTATGGTCGCACTGACGATGCTTGCGCTGGTTGCCGTACTGACGGAGCGGCGACAGGCAAGTGATCAACTGGCGGCCATCAACGAAACACTCGAACAGCGAGTCGCCGATCGAACCTCCGAACTGGCGACAGCGAATGTGGAACTTCAAAGAGAAATTGCCGAGCGCAAGAACGCCGAAGAGCAACTGCGTCAGTCGCAACGTCTGGAAGCGGTGGGCCAGCTGTCGGCCGGTATCGCCCATAATTTCAACAATCTGTTGCAGGGGATAATGGGGAGTCTGGACGTCGCTCTCGAGGCTCCGCAGGAGCAGGTCAAGCGTCATCTTCTCGACGCCCAGGAGACGTCGGCGCGAGGAGCGGAGATCGTGAGAGAATTGCTGTTGTTCACCCGCACGGCCGATTCCGCGCAATCCAGACCGATCGATATCGGGCAAATGCTCAGCGAGATTGTGACGATCTGTCAGCGGACATTCGACCGCAGGATCGATATCACTCTGCAAACACCTGGGTCGCTACCGGTGACTCTCGGCGATTTCGGCCAGCTACAGCAGGTCTTCCTGAACATGTGCCTCAACGCCCGGGATGCGGTCAAGGCAACGGCGGCGCCGTTTATCCGCCTGGAGGCCAGTCAGCGAAACGGGACAGGGGCCGAAACGGATCGACACGTCAGGATCCAGGTATCCGACAACGGTGCCGGGATGGAAGAAGCCGTCAAGGCACGGATTTTCGAGCCGTTTTTCACGACCAAGGAGGTCGGCGCCGGTACCGGACTGGGACTGGCCACGGCATTCGGTATCGTCAAACATCACGGTGGCTGGATCGAGTGCGAAAGCACCAAAGGAGTTGGAACCACTTTCACGGTCAGCCTGCCGAGTGCCAATGGTAACATCCAGTTCGAACGGATGAAGGACTCAGTGCAACCGGCCTCTTCTGGTGGGACGGAGACGATCCTGGTGATTGACGACGAGGAGATCATCAGGACCAGCCTGTCCACCTACCTGTCGGGACTTGGGTATCGGGTTTTACAAGCAGAAGACGGTGAGAAAGGTCTGGATGTGTACAGGCAACACCAAGAGGAGGTCGATCTTGTCGTGCTCGATCTGTCCATGCCAAAGATCTCGGGTGAGGAGGTACTGCGGTCTCTGCGTGACCTGAATGCCGAACTAAAGGTGATGATCTTTACTGGATACAACTCCGATGCGGTGGACGAATCTCTCCACGTGATCACCAAGCCGGCGAAGGCAACCGTGGTAGCTGGACAGATTCGTGAGGTGTTGGATGCCAGGTAGGGCGAACCTCATCCGCGACAGAACCGATCTGATCATTACTTCTTGGCCTTGCGGGCAATCATCTCGGCGACGGTGAAATCGGCAGAGCCGTAAAATTCGAAGATGGCAGCCTCCTTTTCCCTGACCTGGTTGGCATGGTCGAGGACCTCTTCGGCGCGATCGTTGGGGATGCGCTGGCAGCCGTCGCCGTCGGCGAACAGCAAGTCACCGGGGTGAACGCGCAGTTGTCCGGCCGTCAGGGGTGCGTCGAAGCGGGTGACGTTGAACTGGCCATGTCCGGGCACAGTGCCCCAGGCGTAGGTCGGCATGCCTACCCGGCGGATTCCGGCGAGGTCACGGACGGTGCCGTCGACGATGACGCCGACGACTCCCAGGGTCTTGTGCAGGGTCGCCATGCCATCGCCGAAGGAGGCGCCCCGGCCCGGTCTGGAGTCAACGTCTTTCATGACGGCGATCAGGGGGCCATCCCGCTCATCCACCATGGTGTAATAGTCGTCCCAGGAAACGGCGGCGGAGTCCTCGTCGTTCGTCGTGACTTCAGCGGTCACGGCGTAGCCGATGATGGGACCGAATTCCGGCAACAGGCAGTTGATGGTGTGGTCGGTGTAGTCCTCGTTCGGCTTGCCCTCCATGGCCAGGATGGCGTTGAAGATGGTGGGGGAGTCGAACTCCTTGAGCTCTTCGAGGATCTTCGGGGCCACGCTCGTCATCGCGGTCGTCATTGGATCGTTCCTTCCATTATCGAGTAAGATCTCTGGTCTGGGATCTGGTCCACAATCTGGCCCAGGAGTGCAAAAAATAATACACTGCGCTGTTCGTGCCGGGGTGCCAATTTGAGCGTTTACCGGCATGGCATACCACAGGCTGATGTGGAATAAAGGGAGACCAGGATGAGTAAGCATCCCCCAACACGCAACGTGCCCTTTCCGGCGCTGACTCCGGCTCAGCGGCTGCACCTGGAGGTAAACGGTTACGTCATCCTCGAAGAGCTGATATCAGCTGATCACGTGGAGGTGTTGCGCGAAACCGTTTATGAGATGGAATCGAGGTACCGGAAAACTGGTGAGTTGCCGGGTCCTGACTGCCATCTGTCTGCGTCCAGCCAGCAAGCATGGCGCCTCGACAACCTGCCGCACCTGGCTCCCTGTTACTTCGACTACCTGACGGATCGTCGAATAGTTGGAATGGCGGAAGAGATCTGTGGAGGTGCTGTACGGCTGGAGCAATCCGACGCCCACCTCCTCAGACCGGACAAGGACAGTCACTACGGGTTTCATCGAGGCATTTACGGTGGCTTCTCCCATACCGGTAAGGGGCTCTACCACTTCACCTTCGTCAAGGCGTTGACCAATCTCACCGATCTGGGCCCCGACGACGGGGGAACGACGGTGATCGCCGGAACACACAAGATCACCAGGGAGGTCACAGCCGCCGATATCATCAGCGCGGCCATGGAAGACTCCCGCCTCATCCATCAAGTCGAAGCGCCGGCTGGTTCGACGCTCTTGTTCTACGAGTCGCTGATGCACTCTCATGGCATCATCCGCTCCGACAACGATCGGGTGCTGATCGTCGGTGGGTACACGCCGACGATGTTTCAGAGCTGGCACGGGTACGAGCCCAACGCCGCGTTGGTCGCCGGTCTGTCAGATGAACACCGCGCTCTCTTGACCGGGGAGATCAAGTTCAAATGGCATGAGAGGACGCGGGAGCTGGGAACGCCCGCCCAGTCGGTGCCCGAGCAAGCATAAACGGTACCGCCAGCACTTCAGAGACTGTGCGGCTAGTAGCCCAGTTCTCCGCTCTCCCAGGACGCGGACCAGCTTTCCATGGTCAGTTCAGCAGGTACTTCCTCGAACAGATAGCGGGTGTGCTTGCCCTGAAAGCCGGGCAGGGTGTGCTCCTCCGCCAACTGCAGGATGTCGTCGACGGGCTTGAAGCGCTGCCACAACAGTTCGGCCTCGTCCGGGGTGAAGCGCTCGCCCAAGGGCAGGCCCCACTGCAGCGTCATCGGATGCACCTGATGCATGCCTCGCTGATCGAAGGCCGACAGGCTGTCGAAATCACGACAACGCTGATTTCGAATATGTCTTGCCGTCTTGCTGAGGCAGATCGTCGATTTCAAGATTCCCTTGGGACCCCGGCCTGAATGCAGAATGTCGAGCGCGGCGTGGTAGGCATCCAGGCTCTTCGCCAACACGGCACGCAGCGCAGCCTCCGCATCACCGATGTAACGCTCGCTGCGCTCTTGCCATCGTGAGAAAGTCTCCAGCGCAGGCGGCGAGAGGTACTTCATCCAGCTGGTATCGGTATTGTGCGTCAAGCGGGCGAAGCCACCGTGGACGGTGCGCCGTATCCTGGTCGAATAGTTGCTGCCCCAGTGCAGGATGGGAAGGATGTAGGCGACCCCGTCCCCGGCGTTGAGGTGGGTCTGCACGCCTCCCGCAACCGGAACGCGAGGATCACGAGCAATGGTCTCGTTCTCCTCGGCGGTGTTGCACCGGATATGACTTCCCGGGATTACCCAGAGAACGTCGTCGTCGTAGAGCGGGATATTCCACTGGACGTAGCGCGGGCCGCTTTCGAGGATGTCGTCGGCATAGGCCATTAGTGGTGCGTTCAGCGGCGGATAGAAATCCCGATGCCAGGCGGCCGGTCCGCGGTCGCTGACCGGATTGCACATCATCATCATTTCGGTGACGGGAGCATCGTCTTCGGCCAGCAGGTGGCTGCTCACACCCTGAAGGTTCTCGTGCAGCCACAACTCGATGGTGTTGGCGGTGCTCTCGTCGTGCTCAGCACCCATCTGGTCGATTGCCAGGCGTGGCTGATTGCTCGTCTCCCATTGGCCACCCGGTGGATCATCGGGGTCGCGTTCACGGGTCCATACCAGCCGCTGTCGTTCAACGAGGGTCTCGTGACTGCGCCGCAGCGCCTCGAGCTGATCGGGTGGGATCACCTGACGCAGGATGATGAACCCCTGTTCGAGAAACTCATCTCTGCTGGCGTTGATCATGGGCAACCTTTCAGGTGGTCGACGTCCTGTCCGGGAGCATTTCATCTCACTTCTTCGAGGGCGGTAGCCCTGGCCTGGGTAGAGATGATGGGCTATTCGTCGGCCGTCAGGGATTTCCACAAGGGACACAGGGGTAGTATGGTGGAACGGAGAATGGATGTCGAGAACAGTGGTGATTTCCGTACTTGTACGGATACCGGACCAACGCTTGCTGGTGCTATCATTGAATCGGACCGCAATCACCTACCAACAGGCATGGCATTCAATGGGCGAAGAGGGCACGACGATCCTACTCGTAGAGAATGAGGCCGTCATACGGCTGATGTTGAAGGAGGCCCTGGAGCGGAAGCACTACCGGGTGTTGGAGGCAGGCGACGGATTCGAAGCTACGGAGACTTACAGGGCAGACCGTGACATCATCGATCTGGTCCTGCTGGATCTCAACATGCCGGGGATGGATGGGTTGGAGGTTCTCAAAGAGCTCATTTCGGTCGATGAAGAGGTGAAGGTAATCATCGTTTCCGCAAACGCCCCGCCCAACACGAGCCTCGGCTACACGGCATTCGTCACGAAACCGTATCAATTGAGCACGCTCCTGGAACAAATAGATTGCGTTCTGGCGTGAGTTCACCGCCTCCGCGTCAAGGCCCCGGGTGTTGCGGCCCAACCTATGCTACATTCGAGTCGAGCAAAAGCTTCCATGAAAAGATGATGACGCACGAGTTCGCCTGGCACGAACTGCCAAAGGTGTATGAGCGGTTGGACGAGGGATCGGTCGATCGTGGGGGCGACGATTCGGTGGGACTAACGTAGTGCCCTGTCACGGAAGTATTCTTGTATTCGGCCGTCGATCCATCCCGACCTGCTGCGTGGGACCGAACTCTTAGAGTTCGGCCTCGTCCCTGAGCGCGCTCAATCGGCATATCCCACCGATATGCCTCACTCGCGCGCCTTGCAGGCCGGGCGACTCGGCGCCCTCATTTCACAAGCCTACTTCCGTGACAGGGCACTAGACACCAGGAGGATCTTCATGCGCCGATTCAATCGCACGCCCTGCTACTCGGGTCCTGATGATCCAGCCCGCGGCGAAGTGCGCGGTACGCTGGAGCTGGGAGAGACCGTCATCATCGAGACCGTCGGGGGGGCCGATCACGACTACGAGGCCGCCGGCGAAACGCGTGCAGGTATGATCGTGGCGGCGAACACGCCCCGATACTCCCGTTACGGAGGGCCGTTCATCATCGAGGACATCGAGCCTGACGACTGGGTGGCAATCGAGATCGTCGACATGGAGGTGGGTCCCTACGGGTTCTACCGCAATGCCGGACCTCACTGGGGGTACTGGCGCTGTGTGGCGCCTGTACGCGATGGGTTGATCCACTTTCCCCCGGACTTCGTTGTCCCGGCGCGCCCGATGATCGGGATCATCCAGCTGGAATCGGTGGCACCGCACCCGATCGATCATGGCGGCAACATGGACTTCAACTCGATCCAGCCCGGCAGCACCGTGCACATTCGCGCTCAGCGCTCGGGTGGCTACCTGTCGCTGGGCGACACGCACGGGCGCATGGGCGATGGCGAACTGACTGCCGCCGGCGTCGAGATCGATGCCGTGGTGACTCTCAAAGTGGAGCGCTCGCCCGGTTTCCCGAACAGCAGTCCAGTGGTGGAAACGACGGGCTACGTGGAGAGTCCGCAGGAGTGGCTCACCAGCGGTATCGGTGAGACCTGGGGCGACGCGCTGAAGAAGGCGTGGACGGAGATGGTCGCGCTCATCATCGATCGCTACGACACGACCTTCGAGTACGCCAACATGATCGTCGGAACGATTGCCGATGCACGTCCCGGGTTTGCGACGGAGTACATCGGCAAGTACTGCACCGTGCAGCTGGCGATTACCAAGGAGCTGCGGCGCACGGGCACACCCTACAAACCCTGACGTCAGTCAAGAACCGGGGGATGCCTTCTTGCCGCGGGTGTTTATTGTCTAGCTGGTGTACCGGATCCACAGTCGAGCATCCAGCAGCAGCAAGGATGGCCCCGCCTCGAGCCTGATTTCAACTTGATTTTCCCCTTGCCGCAATAGCGGGACCGAGATTTCGAATTCGACTCGATCCTGCTCCTCTACGGGCTGTGGGGCCAACGATGATGGGTACTGGTTCCAATCAGGATCGTACCCGAGCCGGATCCAGGGTTGTGCCGGCGTGGCGCTTGCCCACGCAATCTCGTCGCCGTTAATGACAACGCAGAGCTCGCAATCGACGGGCAGCGCTTCGAACCCCAACCCAAGCGTGCACGGCCCGAGGGCACCCTCGACCGCCGCCGCTGCGACGTCATCGGCGATGTCGATCTGCATCATGAATCCCCGTCCGCCCGGTGTTGCTGCGATGCCGGCGGGTAGTTGCACCCTGGGAATCGCGTTCGCAAAGGAGAAACCCAACTGACTGTTGGGTCGGACTATGCCGTTGTCCACCTGGTACTGCTTGTCCGCCCGCGCCAGCCGGGCAGGATCGGCTAATCGCGCCAGGAAGTCGCGCTTCCACTCGCCCGACATGCTGTAGTAGTTGAAGAAGTAGAGGCCATCGACGCCGGCCTTCCAGTAGCGCGCAGCCAACGCCTGCATGACGTCTTCATCCAGGGTCGGCCGCAGTGCCTCGAAGCATCCGAACACCTTGCAGGAGGTTCCCCGTGCCGCCTCGACGAATGATCGAATCGGCATGGTGAAGGGGATGAAACCGCCGCCGGCGATCAGCAGGTCGACGAGTCCTTGCTGCATCCACTCCTCGACGTCCAGGCCAATTCTGATGCAGTCGTTGAGGGTCGGAGGTACTCGTACGGCGAGGGATAGCTCTCGTCCCGCACGCTCACCTTTCTGTGTCAGCTTGCTGCGCACCTGGCGCACCAGGTCGGTCATGAGATAGCGCTGGGCGTAGGCGTCCTCGATGCGGAAGAAGGCCGGGTGGCGCATGAAGTCGAGTTCGATACCGTCCACGTCGAAGCGCTGGATGAGCTCGAAGATGATGCTGAGCATGTGCTGCCGGGCGCCGTCGGTGGCGTAGTCCAGGCCGGTGCGGATGCCCCACTCGAGGCTCGGGTACGGAATCTCCTCTCCGGGTTTGCCGATGAGCAGCTCGGGGTACTCACGCCGCAAGCGGCCGTAGCTGGGAGAGGATTTATCCATGTCGTAGTGCTCGTTCATGCGCACGGAGGGAAAGAATCGCATGCCGGCCTGGTGACACAATTCGGCGATCACGGTCACCGGTCCGCCATGGCTATCTATGAGGAAGCGAAGGTTGTCCCGTCTTTTTTGCTGCGCTTCGTCGAGATCGTCGTAGCCGTCGCCGAATAGTTCGCCGATTTCGGTCTCGTAGTCGTAGGTCTCGTGGCCACCGATCGACCACAGAAACACATCCACCGGCGAGCCTTCGTAAGGCTCGATCATCTTCTCCCTCATGATGTCCGGGGTCAACGATGGCCCGTAGGTGCCGATGATCCAGCCATCATCGTTGAACATCATTCGCGGAGTCTCAGCCATGTCTCACCGGAACCAATCGTAGTTGAGGCCGAGGCTACGATCCGCCAGGGGCAGGTCGATGCGCGATCCGCCCCTGGCTGAAGACTCCTTGAGAGCCACTTCGACTTCGAGGGCGATGCCGACGCGGCGCCCGGAATTTTTGGGTTCTTCCAGCCTGCCGGCCAGGCACTGCAACACGTCGTCGAGGCAGTACACGGCTCCATAGGGCATCGTGAAGTTTGGATCCGGCCACGGGACTTCGGCCCTACCCTTTCCAGATACTCCATCCACGTCGATGTCTTTCCAGAGTCTCCAGCGCTTGTCCAAATCGAAAGCCATTTCGCCGGTCTCACCGGAAAGTCGTACGCCGGGGGCGCCGCGGCGAAAGTGAACGGGCACTCTGTCGGCCCAGGCGAAGCCGTGGCCGTTGAACTCATCACTCCCACTTTCGCGTCGAGGTTGGTCGCCGGAACCGACGACCCACGAGGGCAGCCGATCCAGGAAATAGGACCAGTTCTGGTGTTGGGCGGACGCGCCGGGCGCTTCGATCGATATCAGCTCTCCGATCGCTCCATCATCCAACAGGCGCCTGGCCACGGCGAATGAGGGGTGCGTGGTGCTGATGGAGCCGCAGCTCAGCGGCACGCCGGCCTCGGCGCAGGTGCTGACCATGCGATCGACTTCCTCGAGGGAATGGGCCATCGGCTTTTCGGTCACTATGCCCTTGGCGCCGCACTCGACGGCCAGACAGGTCAGATCAGCGCGGTGCTTGGTGTTGGTGGCCACCGCGACGATTTCCGGCCGGACCTCTCTGAGCATCTGCTCGGCGTCGGTGTAGGTCGCGTCGATCCCATAGCGCTGCGTGAACACATCGAGTCGCTTCTTGTCCCGGTCGACGGCGGCGACGATTTCGGTTTCCGGCCGATCACGCAAGGCTTCGCAGTATGAGGTTGGGTTGCCCTCATCACCCGGATGCTGGTGGTGGTGGATTCGCCCGTGGACGTCGATTTCCGGCATGGGCCGGTCAATGTCGTCGACGTTGAAACGCGCGTCAGAACGCGAGGCCATGTCATAGAGCATTCCCATCCAACCAAGCCCGATGACGGCGGCGCGGAATTCAGACATGGTCTGTGCCCGGGGCGAATAAGGGAATCGGTGGTTGCGTGCGAAGAGGAAATCGCTCCGGTCCGAACAACAGACGACCGATCGGACCCCGAGTCATGGTCTGTTCTCCATTTTCGGTGGCAACAACGAAGGCGTCCTCGCCGGCCGCTTCGATGGTGCCCTCGAAGCCGGTCTTACCGGCCAGATTCGGCGGGTCTGTCACTCGCACCATGTGCCAGTAGTTGCGTTCGCAGGGGATACCCAGCTCGTCCAGTAGCGTGGTCAGGTCCGTGCGTAGGGGGCTCACTTCGAGCGAGACCACAACGTTACGCAACACCCTGTATTTCTCATCCCGGCCCGTCGTGGAAGCCCCTTCATTTTCTCTGTCTCGCCGGTCGAACAACTCGTGTGTGAGGCCGGCGATGAGTTCGGCCGGCTCTCCGGCGCACTCGAGAACGAGGTTATCGAAATCCGCGTAGAGGTAGGCCTTCAGCTCGCCATCCTGCTGCGCGGCCAGCAGCTGGCCGGGGTAGCGTGAGAAGGATTGCCGTGTGTTGTGCAGGGATCGCATGTTGCCGGAACGCTGGGCGAGGTAGAGTGCGTGCACCTGCTCGATGTGGCCGTCAAGGTCGGTTACCACCTCGCAGTCCAACCGTGGCAGCAGTCCGATGTTGCCGCGATCGAAGTGGTAGAGGTACCTGCTGCCGGCCTGTTCGTAGCCGAGTTGCCGGTACCATTCGGGAACGCCCCCGGCGAGGTGGATCATGTCGAGGCTCTTCTGCTCGGCCAGATGGGCGGCGTCATCCATCAGCA
The DNA here is from genome assembly GCA_965248265.1 of Candidatus Latescibacterota bacterium. Lineage (GTDB taxonomy): Bacteria > Latescibacterota > UBA2968 > UBA8231 > UBA8231 > CBDFJF01. The sequence continues at coordinate 1,665,134 of CBDFJF010000001.1, read as the reverse complement.
TTGCACCAAGCCCACGGCGGCGCCAGTCGGGATGGCAGGTGGTGCAATTGAGGCCCAGCGCGCTGAAGGCATGAGGCCCGGCTGCGAGCTCGAAGGGAAACAGACCGACTGAAGCGCGTATGGCTCCGTCAATACGGATGACCCGCACGAGCTCCAGGTTTTCCTCGCAGTATATGTGCCGGTAGGCATCGCCGATGTCGGGGGGGCGGCCCTGACTGGTGCGGAACACGTAGTTGACCAGCTCGAGGAGTTCGGGCAGTTCCTCCGCGCTACAGGCGCGTGGGCTATCCATATTGTCCGTGTCAGTCATAATTGTCTGTACCCGCGTCAATACTCGCCGCAGCGATCTTCTCTTCCAGGCGTTGCTGCTCGAGGCGCATCCTGATATGCCCGAGCGAGTCCGGGAAACTACATACGATGAAGAGGCGATGCACCCCCGCCTGGATCCTGGGATCAGGTGCGCGGTGGCCGCCCGACATCGCGTCGGGACACGCATGTGGCTGCGTGTACGAATGGGACTTATCTTGAACGGCGCACTGGGTCAACAGGCCTGTTTTTCGCGCGGACATTTACCCACTAGACACTGTGAGGGCGGAAAACCCTGGCGGGAACGATGCCTGAGAGCAGATTGAAAGCAAAACTGAAGGAGGGCCCCCTAGTAGTTGCTGAGGGCATGGTCTTCAAACTTGAGAGATTGGGCCTGCTACAGGCGGGGGCTTTCGTGCCGGAGGTGGTGGTTGAGGATCCAGACCACGTCACCCGCGCCCATCTCGATTTTTTCCGGGGTGGCGCCATGGTCTCCATCGCACTCACCTACTACGCCAACGAAGACAAACTGGCCACGGTCGGTCTGGCCGGGCGCTTCGAAAGTATCAACCGAGAGGCCCTCGAGATAGCCAAAAAGGCTGCCGCATTGGCAAGAGACGAGTGGGCGGCGGGATTCGGACTGGATCCTCTTGTTGCCGGGAACGTCTGCAATACCTTTGAGTATGAAAAGAGAGACCGCGACGACTACATCCGGTCCGTTTTGCCGGGAGTCAGAAAGCAGGTACGGTGGGCTGCCGAGGCAGGCGTCGATTTCGTAATTGGCGAGACCTATTCCTCTTATGGTGAAGCCTCACTCGCGCTCAAGGCCATAAAGGAGCAGGGTTTGGACGCGGTGATCACTCTCTCTGCGTTGTCAGAGCGTGTTTCCGATGACCCCTCCCTGACGATCGAGGAGGCCTGCGTTCGTCTTGTAGACGAAGGCGCGGATGTTGTTGGTCTGAACTGCACGCGCGGTCCAGACACCATGTTGCCGCTGTTGAAAAGGATACGGGAAAGACTCCCCGATTCGCCGCTAGCCGCGTTGCCAGTCGCGTTTGCGACCACCGAGGCAGAGCCGACCTTTCAGCTACTGCATGCGGGAGACACCTATCCCATCAATCTCGACCATGACACGTGCACGAGGGACGAGATTGCGTCGTTTACTCAACAGGCCAGGGATATCGGAGTCTCCTATATAGGTGTGTGTTGCGGAGCCGAGGTGCATCACATTCGAGCAATGGCAGAGACGCTCGGAAGATCCGTTCCCGCGAGCAAGTATTCTCCCGATATCGCCCTTCACGGTGCGCTGGGCGAAGCGGAGAGGATTGGCGCCAAGAGCGAACAGTTCATCGCTCAGTGGAAGGGTACAGACAGGATTCTGCCGAACATGCAGAGCATGCTGCCGCAAGCCGTGCGCCAGGCCTATGAGGAGATCGCTCCCACCTACCTGAGAACGGTCGAAAAAGCGGGCTACGTAGTGCCACGGGAAATGGCTCAAGCGTTCAGGAAGGTTTTCGGTGATCTGGATTTACCACTGGATTCGAACGTGATCGACGCCGGATGCGGAACCGGAATTTCAGGCGCCGCTCTGATAGAGGCCGGATTCTCGAACGTCCACGGCCTTGACTTTGCCCCCGGGTTGCGGGCACAGATTCCTGAGGGGCTGTTTCAGCCTTTCCACGACGAGGGAGTGATCGATGCTGATCTGGTCCACTTGCCCGAGAGGTATTGGGCGCAGTTCGATCACGTGTTTGCAGCAGGTGTTGTGAACCATACCCCCACAAAAGACCTGGAGGGCGTGGTCAAGCTTGCCCGACCTGGAGGAATCGTGGCTTTCAGTGTGCGCGAGAGTGACCTGCCGGATTACCAGAAGGCCATTGACGCCCTGACCGACGAGGAGGTTTGGCACTCCGTATCGCCGAGGTTCGTTGTCAGCGACAAGGAACAGAGGTCCTCGCCTCATGTTGTCATGATGTATCAGTTGTTGGAGGATCCCAGCCAGGTCTTCGGCCGTCAGTCGGATCATCCCAAACAATCAGTGGCCAGTCACTTTTACTTAACCAGAATGAGACCACACTAGTCGTGCTTGAGCACCCCACTTTGTCGAACACGAACAAGGAGCCGGGAGCGGTGACGCTAATTAACCGAACAACCAAGGGAGATGATCCGTGAGTGAGAAACCCACTATCGATGTTCCAGAAGACGGTCCATTCCTGGTAAAGGGCTTGAAGAAACTGACTGACAGTGACAATCAACCCGTCGCCATGCAGAAGGACGTGATAGCGCTGTGCCGCTGCGGCGCGTCGGAGAACAAACCGTTCTGCGACGGCACCCACAAGGACATCGGGTTCTCAGGCAAGAAGGAACGCACTGAGACCTACCCTGTGCGTGAATACAGCGGTGAGGAGCTCACCGTCGTCGATGACGTCGGTATCTGCTGCCACGCGGGCTCATGTGTCCACGGTGCCCCGGAGACCTTCTTCCGCTGGGATGGCGATGAGCGCATCTCTGAACCCGACAAGGAAGCGCGTGACAAGGTCATCAAGACCATACGAGCCTGTCCTTCGGGCTCTCTTGCGTACAAGCTCGATGGCAAACTGCATCAAGAGTTCTTCTCCGAGGCGGAGATCTTCATCTCCGAGGACGGGCCCCTGCACGTGCGCGGGGGCATCACCCTCGACGATCCTGTTGGCGTCAAACCGCCGACGGCCGACCACTATACCCTGTGTCGCTGCGGGGCGTCGAAGAACAAGCCGTTCTGTGACGGGGCGCATAAGGAGTCGGGCTTTACGGGTTGACTCGTTCGGCCCGGATTGAAGAAGGCCCGGAGAAGATCATTCTCCTCGATACCGATTGCGGTCAGTCGTTAGACGAAGTAATCAGCGCTATTGAGGCGAGCTCGGGACTACGACTGCGGGTGTGGGGTTGCTGGGTGCAAGTCCATCGGGATCACTCCGTTGACGACTCGTTGAGTTCAAGGAGGTAACCCCGCTCGATCTCGGCGAGCATCTGCCGACGCGGCATGAAGTTCGTGGTCACCGCTCTGCCACACAGGGTCAGGCCAGGGTGGGTACATATCCAGTGTCCCTCGTAATGATTCACATAGCCTTCCGATTCCAGAACATTCCATGTTTGAGCCACGGAGACCGAGGCGATCCGTTCGATCGTGGCATCGGGCCTTCGGACGCCCGTCGGGGAACGCTCGCCGTCCCATAATCCGGTGTTACTCGACCATTTGCTCTTTGGAGAACGAGCCGAGGTCGGAGTCGATCTCTCAGGATTCAGTGTCATTCATGTTATCAGTCAGTGTGTAGGGGGTTGATAAGAAAGAACTTAGGACGAACAACATCCGTTAGAAGTGGACGTCAGCGGCATCAAGAAACGAACAAAAATGATCGGTAACAGCCCTTTCGCTAGTTATAATATGGAAATCGAAACATGAACCCCAATCAGGAGAGCTTAGATGAAACGCCTGTTGCTGACCACCTCATTCTGGTTCGTAACCGTCTTCTCCAGCACTGACGCCCAGGTGCCCAACTTTCTTCCCTTCGTTGGAGACCTGAACAATTCGACGGGATTGCCTGTGTCTAATGGTCCGCACGCCCTCACCTTCCAAATTTGCGGGCAGCCCGTATGCAGCGAATGCGATCAAGCTGAATGCGGTCTACCGCTATGGGAGGACACGTATGAAGTGGAGACGAGAAACGGGAATTTCAATGTGGATTTGGGCCCGCTGGATCCGGGGCTGTTTAACGGTCCTCTGTACATAGGGGTTTCGGTCGGCGACGGATCCCCCTTACTCCCGTTCCAACCACTGGGCACTGCGCCTTTCAGTTTTACGGCCCACAATGCCTTTAATCTTGTAAATGGCGCAGTCACCGACGTCAACAGCCTGAGTGGTAGTGTCACGGTGTTGGGGGGGGAGAACGTTAACATCAGTACTGATCTGACCAACAACACCATCACCATCGGCGTGGACCCCGGCGTTACAAGCATCAACGCCCTGCCGGGTGACGTAGCGGTGGTGCCAGGGAACAATGTCAACGTCGACACTGATCCGGCCAATAACACCATCACCATCGGCACAGATGATGTCGTCAACACTGTCAACAACCTGTCCGATGACGTAACGGTGTTGCAAGGGAACAATGTCGACGTCAGCACCGATGCGGCCTCCAACACCATCACCGTCGGCACGGACGCCGCTGTGAGAGAAGTATTAGGGGGCATCGGCATTACCATGAGTGGTTCGCTGGAAAATCCTATCGTCAACCAGGAAGCGGGAGGAACGGGCACACGGGAATTAGATCCCGCTATCCTGGCTCTGATCAACAGTGGTGGGGGTGGAGGCGGGGGGAGTCTCAACGATGCCTACACTGCGGGCAGTGCAGTCACTGTCACCAGCGGGAATCCGATCGAGCTCACAGGAACGGGTACCGTCCTTAAGCTGGCATCCAGCCCCGTCTTCGACCCGGTCGGATTAGAATTTTTGGATGGAACCACCCCGGTATGGGGGCTCACGAAGCTGTTCAGCAGCAACCACCTTCAACTTGACAATTTAGGAAGTCCGGTCATTCACTTCGCCTACAGTAGCCGCAACGTGGGCATCAACACGACGAATCCTGCGACTAAGCTTCACGTTGTCGGCACCAGCGATGCGGCTACTTTTGAAGGCACGGTCATGACTTATGACTCCGGTGCTGACGCCCCCGCGGGAGTTGATGCCCTTCGAACGAGCTACGATCAAAGCACCTGTTTCGCTACGCACAACGCCTTTTCGGCGAGTGCTCTAACGGGCCACGATTTTGTAACCTACTTTGGTGGATCACCGTTAACGTCAATGACTGTCGGTCATTTTGATGTGATGTTCGCCGTCCCGCCTCTGCCTGCGAGCGCCGGCTTAATCGACCTAGGTGACGCTTCTTATTATTGGGCAACTATCTCCGCACTAAACGCCTTGAACGTAATTTCTGACCGCCGAAAGAAGGACAGTATCCAGGATATCACCTACGGTCTCGACGAAATCAAGGCATTGCGCCCCGTATCCTTCACCTGGAAGGACCACCCCGAGCGCGGCACCAAGCTGGGTCTCATTGCCCAGGAGGTCCAACCGGTGATTAATGAGGTTGTTAAGGTGGGTGACGACGAGGATCAGACGCTGGGTGTGCATTACTCTGACTTGATTCCAGTGCTGATCAAGGCCATTCAGGAGCAGCAGCAGATCATCGAGGCGGAGCGGGCGGGGAAGGCGAAGTTGAGTGTGCGGCTGAATCAAACAACGACGGAGGTGGAGACGCTGAAGGCCCAAATGGTTGCGCTCACGGATGCGGTTCAATCGATGCAGCAATCGACGGCGATGAACGTCGCGGGTAACGGGGAAGGAAATGTGCCCATTCTGGATTAGGTGGAGCACGGCCTCGAACAAATCATGGAACTGCGCCCGGTCTCATTCACCTGGAAGAAGCAACCCCAGCGCGGCAAGAAGCTTGGTTTCATTGCACAGGAGGTGCAATCGGTGGTGAGTGAGGTGGTTTACATCGGCGATGATCCCGATCAGATGCTCGGCGTTTACTGTGCCGATCTCATCCCTGTCCTGACCACGGCCCTCCGGGAGCAGCAGGAAATCATCGAACGACAGCAGACCCAAATAGAGCAACAACAAGCGGCAGACACGACGATGAGAGCGCGCATAGACGACCTGAGCCAAAAGCTCCATGTTCCCGTCGCCAGTATTGCTGCCAACAATATGGAGATTCTGGGATCCATCCAGGGATCACCGAAAGTGGCTCAACTAACCAACGGCGGATGGCTAGATGGCCGCGGCGCGGAGGTTAAAATCAATGGCAATTAGAATGAGTGGCGACTTGAGGTTTTCGAGCAGGTTATGCAACCGGATGAGGATCGCAGCACTGGTCGGCACTGTGTGTGTGCTGTCAGTTACCCCCAGAGCAGTGCAGGGGGCGGTGGAGAACCTGCAGGCCGTCGGTGGTGCCGGGGTGAGCGAGGGCGACCACATTCTACAGGGTGCTCTGCTCTATTTCGCGGGGGGACCGAGCGAGGGTGGTGATAATGTTGTCAGTGTGAATCCATTCCGGCCTTTGGTGATGGATGGTCCCGACTCTACCAACTGGATATTCAACGTTGATATCACGCCCGGTCACAACAAAGTCACTATTTCCTGGGAAACACGTTTCCCTGGTATCGACGATGCGCTGTGCTTTAGAGTCGTAAATACCAGCTTGTGGCTGCTTGTCGAGAGTCCATTAGCGAATACGACTGTCGACGTCGTCAGGGCAGTACGTGTGCTGATCGAAGACGGTATCGATTCCCGAGAGGTTGAGCGTTCGGATGTGACGGATGCGCTGGCTGCTGCAGGTATCGGGCTGACGGATGAATTCGTGGATGAAGTCGTGGAGCTGGACCGGGTACTGCGTACGCGCAAGCACTCCATCACGGTGACAGGGTTGGAGCCGGATACCCAGTACGAATTTGAGATAAAATCGGTGAGCCTGCTGGGTACGCCGAATCCGATCGAGCCCAGATTGTTCAGGACCCGTGCAGCTCCGGATCTGCGAAGCATTACCGGGACCGATGTCGATGTGCAGCGAACGTCGACCAGTGTCACGGCAACCTGGATTACCAATCGACCCGCAAACACCCGCTTTGAGGTCAACGAAGTCGGCATGTCACCGCTACCGCCGGTCACGCATGATCAGGACGTCGGCTCTCTGACTCACGCCGCTCTTTTTCGCGGGTTGAAGTCGAATACGAGATATGATTACACGATTACCTCCGAGCTTGTCGGGGTCGACGACCTGATAAACGACGGCCTGCTCACCGTTGACCAGACAATTGTCGTCAAGACGGGCAGCTTCAAGACCCGTACAGACGAGCTACCTCTTCGCTTTGTGGGTCAGCTGAGGGTCATCGTCAGCAGCAACAGTGCCATCGTCAATGTTCGTTTGAATCAGATTGCGAGGGTCGTCATCGACTACGGGCCGGTCAGGGGCGCGATCGATGATGGTGCAAGTGATGCGACTCTGTATCCGCACAGCGTCACGTCGCCGGAAATCCTGAATGCACACAGCATTACCCTGAGCAACCTGGTTCCGTCAACTTCCTACCGGATTCGCGTCACAGCGACTATAGGGAACATCATCGTGTCGACGGATCGACGGGGCACCGAGCAGTGGAGCCGGGACATCATTGTAGTGACCTCTAACGTGGGTGACGATCAGCCTCCTGAGATCATCGCGGGGCCAACCGTCGACACCAGGGACGTGCGGGCCGTTGTCGAGTTCAGGACCGATGTCGATACGCGGGCCACCGTGTTTTTCGGCACCAAGGGCGGTACCTACGGCACTGCCGATGAATTTCGAAACTCCAGCTATAACCAGGACGGCAGTTTGCGCCTCGCACAGACGCACGTGGTGACGATCGAAGCGCTTACGGCCGGCACCGAATACGACTTCGGCATTCTGGTCGAGGCAATCAACGGCAGGACGACGAGTTTCGAACGCACCGCCTTTGCCGGGAAGGCGACGACGGCGCTGCAGCCCCCCGGTGGTGGAGGCAGTTTCACGACGACGAATTTTCCGGACACTCAGTTTCCCGTAATCGTCAGCGGTCCTGCGATCTCGTCGAAGACCCATGATACCGCCATCGTAGAGTGGACGACTGACGAGCCGGCATCCGCTGCGGTGGAGTTCGGGGTCGAGGGGCTCGATGAGCGCGAAACCGCTGGAGAAAACCGGACGACGCAGAAAATCACCCTGTCAAATCTGACACCGGGGACGAGGTACCAGTATTTCGTGGCCTCGACCGATGCCTCCGGCAACGGGGCCACAGAGTCGCCGCAGGCCGTGTTCACGACCAACCCGGAGATCGACGTGACAGCACCTGCCATCGTCGGCACGCCGGGAATCTCCTACAAGAATGAAAGGACGGCAACGGTTAAGTGGACGATGAACGAGGAGACCACGGCCGAGGTCGAATTCGGCCCGGATGCCGAGCTGGGATTCATTCGTTCGCTCCCAGAGACAGACACCGTACACGATATCACGCTGACCAACCTGGAGGCTTCGACGACCTATTTCTACAAGGTCCGCTCCAGTGATCTGAGCAACAATGGACCAACAGAATCATCCATTCTCCAATTTACGACAGACGGGGCGCCCGATCTTTCATCTCCAGTTGTATCCAACATTCAAGTGGAGGTGGATGAGGATTCGGCCATCCTGACCTGGGACACGGATGAGCTCGCCGACAGTTTCGTAGACTTCGGCACGACTTCGGGTCTATTGACTTCGACCATCGGTGCGGTCGAGGACGTCACCGGGCATGAGATCACTCTCACCAATCTGGAGTCGGCAACGACCTACTTCTACACGGTCGGCTCGATCGACCGTGCCAACAACGCGCCGACCGAGTCATCGCAAGCCTCCTTCACGACGTTGGCCACTCCGGACCTGACGCCACCTGCGGTGCCGGCCAGCCTGGGCGCCTTTCCGGGATCGGAGCAGACCGTGCTCAACTGGGACGCCAACGACGAGCTCGATCTGGCCGGTTACCGGGTAGAGCGCCGCGTGGCGGGAGTAGGCTCGTTCGTCGCCATCGCCTCCGGGCTCGGGGAGCCGACCTACATAGACCTGTCCCTCACCAACCTCGTCGCGTATGAGTACCGCATCGTCGCCGTGGACCGCTCCAACAACGCCTCGGATCCATCGACGACGATCAGTGTGACGCCGACGACGACGGCGGCACCGACGACGCCGACGGAGTTGGCCCATGCCGGCGCCCTGCGGCCGACGTTCCGCTTCACCAACGCCGAGCCCTTTGCCGCCGGCGCCTCGTTGACCTACACCGTGCAGGTATCGACGCGGGAGGATTTCGCGAATGTGGTGGCTTCGGAATCCGGCATCACCGAGGATGACAACGGCGTTACCTCCTGGACCATCACGCGGGATCTCATCGAAGGGGATATCTATTACTGGCGCGTGCGAGCACTGGAAGGTGCCCTCATCGGCCCGTGGACGGGGCCGCAGGAGTTCGCTGCCGAGGCAGTGGTATTGATCGCCGATTTCAACGGCGATCTCAGGGTCAACCTCGACGACTTCTTCGATTTCATCGACGTCTTCGGCGATGCGGTCTCCGGGGATAATGCCGTCTTCGATCTCAACAACGACGGCAGAATCGGCCTCGACGACTTCTTCATCTTCATTGATCACTTCGGGGAGTCAGCCGTCTCCGGCAAGGCGCTGGCCTTCGTGCACGAGCTCGATTACGACACCAAACTCTGGCTGGAGGCGCGAGGCAGTGCTCCCATGATTACGGGTGCTGAGAATGACCGCATCACCGTTCGGGTATGGGCGGATCAGGTGCGGGATCTGCAGGCCTTCGGCCTGGTCGTCCGCTACGACCCGCGGATCGTCCGCTTCGATAGGGCACAACCGGGGGCCGGCTCGCTGCTGGAGTCGCAGGGTGGCAGCGCACCCCTGTTCCGCATCATGCACAAGCGCAAGGGCCAGGTCCTTGTCGGCAACGGTCTCACCGACGGCGGCGCCGTCTCCGGACATGGCCTGCTTGCCGAGTTCATGTTCGAGACCGTGGGGGCGGCAACCGTCGATCAAGCCTACTTCGAATTGCGCCAGGCATTCGTGAAGGGCCCGGGGGCAGAGGGTGATGTACGTGAGGTGCACCAGGTCATCTCGACGCAGCTGGTGCCGCAGCAGTTTTTCCTCGGGGCCAACTATCCGAACCCGTTCAACCCGTCCACGCAGATCAGGTTCGCGTTACCGGCAACGGCAACCGTTGAGCTGATGATCTACGACGTGCTCGGACAGCACGTGCGGACGCTGGTCGCTGGTGAGCAGCATCCTGCGGGTTATTACGGGGTCTCTTGGGATGGAACGGACGAGCAGCATCAGGCCGTCAGCAGCGGCGTTTACTTCTATCGAATGAGGACGCCAGACTTTCAGCAGACGGGGAGGATGACGCTGGTGAAGTAAGCCGGCACTCGCGAATGAGGTCGGTAGACATGAAAGGCATCGTCTTTCTCGGCGATCGCAAGGCCGAAGTGAGGGAGTTTCCAGTACCTGAGCCCGCCTGGCCATCGTTGGTTTGGGGGAAACGTTTCAAGTCGACACTCAGTACACCATGATAATGAAACAGCTGACGCTGTTTGGGTCGTGGATCTACAACATCGGTCTGTTCGATGAGATGTCCGACTTCGTGGTGCAGAACGATGTCCCCTGGAGAAGCTGATCACCCACCGCTTCACTATCGACCAAGGGGTAGAGGCCTTCGAGTGTTCGAAACCGGTAGGACTGGCCAGGTCGTGTTTGAATGGGATTAGGTACCAATATCGTTCCGGAATAGAGGGTATCGCACGCCTTTATCATTCCAGGCTCTCGATCAAGTAAGCTGCGTTTTCTCGAACGGCCGTGCCTGGCTCAAGCACGCTGATATCCTGTTCCGCCACTGCCCAGGCATCCGGCGCGTGTTCGGTCACCCAGGTGGCCGCATCATCGAGCGGGACGATGCCCCTGCCGAACTCGACAGTGTCGCACAGCTCATACTCCTCGCCGGTGCCGGGAAAGGCAAAGTCCTTGAAGTGGATGACGCCGATGCGTCCGCGCAGCAGCTCGAGGACCTGGTTGATGTCGGCACCTCCCTTGAAGATCCAGCCGACGTCAGGGCAGAATTCGAGATCGTCACCGCCTTGGTCTACGAGGGCTCGCAGAATGCGGGCGTCGTCGCGCATTTCCCAGTAGTGGTTGTGGTAGAGCAGGCGGACACCTTGCTCCGTCGCCCGCTGAGCCGTGCGGCGAATCATCGCCAGGTCGCTGTTGAGCTGATCTTCGGTGTCGAATCTCAAACCTGAATACATAAGAATGCCGACGTCGAGTTTCTGGAGGCAATCAAGAACGTCCTCCAACAGTGAGCGCTCGTTGTTTGCCTGGTCTGCGTCTTCGAGGTTGCCGCCGATGTGTGACACGAGAAGCTGGAGGTTGTGCTGGTCGAGCAACTCGCGCAGCCGGACCGGATCGCAGCCCGCGATGTGCCGGTAGTCGATTTCCACACCCTCATAACTGGCCTCGCGGACGGAGGCGAAGATGGAGTCGAAGTGCTGGTGCTGGTCCTCCCCGAAGGTGATGGTTTGACAGCCTATGCGCATGACTTGTTCCGGTTGAATGTGCGTCAGCAGTGACGTCTGCGTGAATGCAAGCATCATCGTACGGCGGCTCGTCTATAAACTCAATAGTTGAGTCGTGCAGACGCGGTCACCAGACTTGGAGTGGTCGGACGCTGTTCGTAGCTTACAGCGGACGAGGGCGAATTTCTCGACCTACCTTCGGCAGATCACGTAAGGTATCTACAGTTTGAACACACACTCATTCGACATGGACGTGTTCAAGGCGCTTGGTGAGGCCCTGGCTATCGGTATGCTCGTCGGCATCGAGCGCTACAAGGGACGCCGTAGCGGGGAGCGGGAGTCGGCCGGTGTGCGGACGTTCGCCATCTTCGGTGTCCTGGGGGCCGTGTCCGCTCTGGTGGATGAGGTGCCCCTGACGCTCGTAACATTCGCGGCTCTGGCCGCCCTGTTGTGGCAGGGTTACAACAGGGGCGAAGGAGCCGGGATGACGACGGAGCTGGCTGCGCTGCTGGTATTCTGGTTGGGTTACCTGGTGCGCGATTTCGAGTTGCAGGCCATCAGCACCGGTATCGTCATGACCGTACTGCTGGCGGCCAAACGGGGATTGCACGATTTCGCCCGGGAGTCGGTAAGCGAGACCGAGTTCTACGATACCCTCAAATTCCTGGTGGTCGTTTTCGTAATCTTCCCGCTGCTGCCCGACCGCAGCATGGGGCCGTACGAGTTTTTCAATCCCACGCAGGTGTGGACGATGGTCGTCCTGGTATCGACGATCAGTTACGTCGGGTACCTGGCGATGCGCATTCTGGGCCACAGCCGTGGCCTAGTGCTCTGTTAAAGAGTGGGCATTGAGTTTTGGACTTTGGCCAGCTTGGCGTTGTCCGTGTTCTTGTTTCGCCACCTCAGGTACTCCTGCATGCGCTGGCCGACTTCTCGATGATCGTTGGGATCGCTGTTTTTAATGACGAAATAATGGGCTGCGGTGAGGTGACATTCGAGCCGATTCATCCATGACGCGTTGGTGGCGGTGAAGACCGGCGAGACCCGGTTTCGTCGGCACCACTGCAGGATCGGCGGTGTCTTGTGCGTCGACAGATTATCCATGACGACATAGATCCGCTCCGCCGTGCGATAGCGGAGCCGAATGGCCTTGAGGAAATCGAGTACGACCGACGCATGTTTCTTGGGTTTGTGATGCATCCACAGGATGTCCTCATGGACGTTATAGGCTCCAAAGAAATAGCTGACGCCGCCGTGGCGGCTATAGGTTGCCCGATGCCGGACCGGGCGCTTGTGTGGGGCCCAGGAAGCACCGGCATGCGGCTTGATCTGGACTGGTCCCAGTTCGTCGAAACAGACTACGACCGTGTCTTTCGGCGCCCGCTTGTAGAGTCGGTTGATGCGTTTTTTTTAGAGACAAACTCCGGGTCCTTTGATTCTTTCCAGGTGCGCGTCCGTTGATAGGTAACCTTATGTTGATCCAGGATTTTTCCGATGGTCACATGCGAAACCTCGGGAATCATCTGCCGTCCCACCAGGCAGTCGGTCAGCTTGCGCAACGACCACTGGTTGAACGGCTGGCCGAATGCACGGGGGGGCATCGTGGCAATTTCCACCACCACGGATTCGTCCTCCGGCGTCAACTTCGAAGGACGCCCCGGACGTGCCCGAGTGCGCAAAACCGTCAATCCCCCTTCGTTGTACTGGCGGATCAACTGGCGAACGTACTCCTCATGCAGATGCAGTGTATCCGAGATCTCCTGGACGCGCATGCCCTGGGCGCTGAACGAGATCAACTGCCCACGGCGCATCTGCACGGCGTTGCGAGGCCGTTTCAGCCACCGTCCCAGTTCCTTAGACTCCGCCGCGTTCGGCGAACGAGCATGGAGACACATAGCATGACCCTCCTGACGGATTCACCATATGTATCCATGATACCACGACTTACGACAAAGTACAAGCTCGATTTCTTAACAGAGCACTAGGGGTGTCGGGAATCGTGGGCGGCTTGGTGTCGACGACGGCGGTGACGATGTCGCTGGCGACGCGGGCAAGGGGTGCCCCGACCCACGCTCGTATCTGCGGCGTGGTTGCGGTATCAGCCAACGCGGTGCAGTTCCCCCGGCTTCTGGCGCTGGCCTGGTTCGTTGACGAGACCCTCGGCAGATTCCTCGCCTTGCCGTTGTTGGGCATGGCCATTGCCGGCATGGCGGGAGCCTGGTTGTTGTCGAAGTCGGTGAGGGCGGAGGAACCGGGGGTCGACATGCCGATGGAAAATCCGTACTCGCTGACGCCGGCACTGAAATTCGGCCTGTTCTTCGTTGTCATCTTCCTGTTCGTGAAGCTGGCCGGGGCTTGGATGGGCGCGGAGGGGGTCTACATCGCCAGTGCTGTTGCCGGACTGGGGGACGCCAGTGCCATCACCCTGTCGATGGCGGATATGGTGAAGGAGGGGGTGATACCGATTCCGGCGGCTGGCATCGCGGTCTTTATCGCCATCACCATGAACGCGCTGGTGAAGTGGGTCATGTCGTTGTGGTACGGCACGAAGGAACTGGCGTTCTGGATGGGTGGCGGCTTCGTCACCATGCTGGCGGTCGGCTATGGCCTGGGTTACGTGTGCTATCAAACGTGGTGAGAGATCTCGATGTCGTCACCTCATGAAGTCGCCTTTCCAGCGTACCGTCCCTCGGTGCAGGGCCTTCACGGTGTGATCGCATCCGGGGATGCCCTGGCCTCACAGGCCGGTATCCAGATCATGCAGGCGGGGGGTAACGCCGTCGACGCCGCGATCGCGACAGCCGCCGCCCTTGGCGTTGTCGAACTGCCGATGTCCGGGGTCGGGGGTGACGGCTTCATCATGATCTACGATGCCGAGTCGCAGCAGATGTTCGGGGTCAACGCGACCGGTCCGGCGCCGGCAGCCGCGACGCGCGAGCTCTACGCCGAGCGCGGGGGCATCCCGATGAAGGGGATTCTGAGTGTCTCAGTCCCGGGTCTGGTGGACGGCTGGTTGATGGCGCACGAGCGCTTCGGCAAGCTCAGCTTGAGCGATGTGTTCGCACCGGCGATCGATCTGTGTGGGCGCGGGTACGCGGTCAGCCACAAGCTGGCGGCCATGCTGGCCGAGGAGCACCAGAACTTCGCTTCCGATCCGTTCACGCGCGCCATCTTTGAACCGGCCGGCCGACCACTGGCAGCAGGCGAGATCCTGGTGCAGCGAGACCTCGGGACGACGCTGCGACAAATTGCAGAAAACGGACGGGGTGCCTTCTACGAAGGGGACATCGCGCGCCGGGTCGCCGAGTTCAGCAGGGATTACGAAGGCCTGCTCACGGAGGCGGACTTCGCCGCGTTCAATGCCAGATGGGATGAACCCATATATGTCGACTACCTGGGATATCGCGTCTACGAGATGCCGCCGAACTCGAGCGGTCACATTCTGCTGCAGGAACTCAACCTGATCGAAGGCTTCGACATTGAGGGGATGGGATGCCTGAACGCCGAGAGCATCCACGTCATGGTTGAGGCCAAGCGGCTGGCCTTTGCCGACCGCGAGGCCTTCATGGCCGATCCGGATTGGATCGACGTGCCGATCGATGGCCTGCTCTCCAAAGATTACGCCCGAGAGCGAGCGCGCGAAATCGATTTCGACCGAGTAAACACGGAGGTGGGTCCGGGCTCACCAGAGCAACAAGAGGACACCACCTGCTTCTGTGTCGCCGACGGGCAGGGCAACGCCGTCTGTATGTTGCAGAGCATCCAAATGGGATTCGGCTCGAGTCTGATCGCCGGCGATACCGGCATTCTACTGAACAACCGGATGACCTACTGGCACCTGGAAGAGGGCCATGCGAATTGTCTGGCTCCTGGAAAGCGGGTTCGTCACACCATGAACCCGGTCATCGCAACCCAGGATGGTAAGCCCGCCATCGTCTGCGGCACACCAGGGGCCGATACTCAAGTGCAGACCAATCTACAGCTGCTGACGCACGCCATTCACTTCGGCATGACGCCACAAGAGGCGGTCGAAGCTCCGCGGTGGCGCAGCCTGCAGAACCCGATGGAATCGACAGTGCCGCACACCTGTGAGGATATGCTGCAGTTAGAGGGTCGCTTCGATGAGGCGGCGAGGCAGGGGCTGGAGGGCCGGGGGCACGCGCTGGAAATTCTCGGGGACTGGGGCGGGCCGGGAAACGCCCAGTTCATCCGTGTGGATGCGGAGACCGGGGCGATGGCGGGTGGATCAGATCCGCGGCGGGATGGCTACGCGATCGCCTATTGAGTGCGCGTCGCGATCGCTTCTTGATCGCTCGTTCACCCGCGCCCTGATCACAACCCCAGCGCTGCGTTGACTTCGGCCCCGAGGCGGGACTCCACCTGCGCTGATTGCAGCAGGGCTGAAACAGATTCCTTCACGAAGGCGGCCAACGTCGGGCTGACTCTTTCGGCGATGGCGATGATCGGGGTTTGGGGGCCCACCAACCGGCGCAGCTCTCGTATCGACGAGCCTCCATCGGCGTCCGGAAGGTTGATGTTTATGAGAATGAGGTTGAACCCCTGCTTGCGCAGCATGTCCTTGGCCGCATCGAACGATCCCGCCAGCTTGACGCGTTGCCCGCGCGGCAGGCCACTTATCACCGTCGCCTGCGTGTGCTCCTGGTCGTCTATGATGAGAATGGTTGACGGACCGGACGGGTCTACAGGTGCAGCCACCGGTGAAGGCCGCCCTGGGCGCTCGGCCGGTTGCTCGCTCGGCCTGTTCATCGCCGCGCGCAGCGCGTCGGCAATCTGCTCGGGTTCGAACGGCTTGACGACGTAACCGGCAGGTTCCGTCCGCTTCGCTCTCGTGATGGTCGCGATATCAGTCTGGCTGGTGACGAACACCACGGGAACGTTAAAGCGCTTGCCGATGGCCTCGGCAGCTGAGATGCCGTCGCGGTCACCTTCGAGGCCGATATCCATCAACACGACGTCCGGCTTCAGCTGGGCGACCTTGGTCACGGCTACGGTTCCGGACGCAACGATGTCGACGACATCATAACCCAGGTCTCCCACGCAATAGGAGAGATCCTTGGCTACTATGGCCTGATCTTCAACGATTAAGACAGTACCCGACGGCATGACCTTCTAATGTACTAGGAGATGCTCAATACGAAAAATTCACCGTCGGACCGCGCAATCGCTGCGCATGGATGCGCAAGCCCATGCAACCTAAGTTCAAGTCGGGATGGCAACCTGTGCGTTGGTTGGTAGCGTGTCCACCATTGGCATCAGGTTTGCATCATCGGCTGGTGCGTCAGTGTGTGGCCGGCGGCGGAGCAGTGATCCAGGAGAGGTGGGTGACATGTGGGTGCGCAAGAAGCTCGACATTCCCTGGGCAGATCTTCTGTACGGAAGCGTTGCCTGTATAATGCCGGAACGGGCGAGAACGCGCGACCCCCGAGTGCTCTACTGCCAGTCTGCACGCACGGCGTTCGATCTGCTGTTGCAGACACTGTCGTTTCCTCCCGGATCTGAGGTCCTGGTATCGGCGATTACCATTCCCGACATCGTGGCCATCATGCGCTCCCACGGCCTGGTGCCTGTCCCCGTCGATCTCGAACCGACCCATCTCACTCCCTCGATCGAGTCGCTGAAACGAGGGCTGCAGCCAAAGACCCGGATGCTCGTGGTCGCGCATCTGTTTGGCAGCCGCTTCGATATGGCGCCCTTCATCGCCTTCGCAAACCAGCATGACCTGATTCTGATCGAGGACCGCGCTCAGGCCTTCGAAGGCACCGAGGATTTTCAGGCTGGCGAAGCCGACCTGGCTTTCTATAGTTTCGGTCCAATCAAGACATGTACGGCCATGGGTGGAGGGCTGGCCGTGGCGCCAGATGCCGGACTGCTGCGCGGGATGCAACAGATACAGGACTCATACCCTCGCCCAAGCCGCTTCCGCTACTTTAAACGCATCGTCAAATACGGCCTGATGAAAGCCATATCCGCACGGTTTCCCTATGCCGTCTTCAATCGTATCTGCCGGTGTTGCCGGATTGATCACGATCATCTGATCAGCCGTTCGGCAAGGACTTTCGGAGAGCGGGATCTGGTCACCTCCATCCGCCGGCAACCGCCACCACCGTTGTTGCGGTTACTCAAACGCCGACTAAACCGGTTCGACGCACGGCGACTGGCACCGCGCGCGGCGAAAGGACGCCACTTGCTACAGGTATTGGGAGAAAACGTGTTCGTGCCCGGCAGCGCCTCGGTCCGACATACTCACTGGCTCTTCCCCGTCGTTGCGTGCGAGCCAGAAAAGCTGATGGGGGCCCTGCGGCAGGCCGGTTTCGACGCCACCCAGGGAGAGAGTCTGTGTCTCGTGGAGGCTCCTGAGGACCGTCCCTGGCTATCGCCTGACACGGCCAAGCAGCTGCTTGAGACGATGGTGTTCGTGCCCATGTATCCCCAGATGCCCGACGCCGAACTTAGCCGTATGGCGGCAGAGATTCGCCGAGTTCAGACGGACGGGCGACCGTGATCCGCGAAGGAATTCTCCTGTTTCCCAACCAGCCCGACGAAGCGGTTACCTACCGAACCCGGGTGGCCGGGTTGAGATTATTGGAACGGGGCATTCGCACCATGGCCAAGGCCGGCATCGATAAGGTGCTCGTCGTCATGCCGCCGGCCGCGAAGTTGAATCTGACTGCTTTCACTAGAAAACTACCATTGGAGTTGCGGTTTGTTTCCTGGGGATCCTCGCCCGCGCCGGAGGAACTACCGGCCGGGGATTTTCTGGTCCTGCTCGGCGACTACGTGCATCACCATTCTTCACTGACCGACCTGATGAACCGCGAGCTGGGGGACCTGAATGCGATTGTCCAGGTCAGTGACCCTCAACAGCAAGGCGTCAACATGGTCGTCGAAGCGGGCCCCAGACTCGCTTTCCGCGCTACCGAGACCCCCGACGGGCCGGTGTGCACCGGGACATTCTTGTGTGCCGCGAACCTGTTTTCGGCACAAGAAATGGCCGATGACCAACTGGATTTCTGGACGCTATTAGCCGACAAGGCAGAGACGGGCCACACCCAGCACGCATTCGCACAGCCTCTCTGGAGGCGGGTGAGAGACCGTCGGGACGCGCGCGCCGTCAAAAACATGCTCTTCGGTCAGGTGACAAAGAAGACCAGTGGATTCGTTTCGCGTCATCTGAACGCTCGCCTGTCGATTCCCACCTCGAAGATTCTGGTCGAGACCGGCCTGTCGCCGCACATGATCACCATGCTACTGGTCATGCCTACTGGACTGGGGGCGGCCTATCTGATGCTGTCCCCGAACGAGTACCCCAAGTTGGCGCTTTCAGGCATTCTCTGGCATCTGGCTGCGGTCTTCGACCGGTGCGATGGGGAAGTGGCCAGAGTCAAGCTGTGCGAATCCAAATTCGGGGCCTGGTTCGATACGGTCACCGACAACATCGCCTACGTGTGTGCCAGCCTCTGTTTTCTGGTCGGCTTCAGCAAGGTCCATCCCGAGCCGGTGTACATGATCATTGGTCTATCGTGCATCGGCATGTTACTGGTGTTCCTGGTGGTCATGTACATCAGTGCGTGGAGGTCGGGGAGCGGTAGCCTGCAACACTTCATGACCAACTTCACCAGGCAGGTTGCGGAGGCCGATCGGGGACTGATTTATCGGATATTGCAGCGCGGCACCTTCATGGGCAAGAGGGATTTCTTTTCGTTCTTCTACTTTCTGACCGCTGTAGCCGACGGTATTGAGGTGTTCTTTCTGTTCGCCGCCCTGCTCTACATCGTGCAGTTGATCGGAGCTGTGTCGTTTTACCGAAGAATGCACCGGGCGGCGCATTGAGCGGTCGAAGCGGCGACCGTAGGTCAACAGCAGCCGGCCGTCGCGCAGCTTGAGCAGCCGGGGGCAGGCGCCGGACTTGATGGAGGTGGCCTCGGTGCGGCTCCAGGTCTTGCCGTTGTCGGTGGAATCGTTGCGCCAGAAGATGCCTACCTCTCCTTTGGGATTACCGACCCGGTGCAGGACGAGCAGGTGCCCGGGCGACAACTCCATCACAACCGGCTCGCAGTACCCCCGGGCCTGAGGCTTGCCTCTGGCCATGACCGCAAGCTCGCTCCAACTGGCGCCACCGTCGGTGGAGCGGTGGAGGGTCGAAGAGTCGCAGGTAGCACGGCCGATGGGGCCATAGACCGGGATCAACAGAGAATTATCCGTTAACAGCACCGGTGGCGCGCAGCACTGCATCTTGTCGGCGAAAAGAACCGAGTGCTCCACCGCCACGTGAGTCCGTAGTTGTCACTCCAACACCAGAGCCCACCGACGTTGACGAAAGGGTATTCGATTTTGTGCAGATGGGGAAACCCGGAACGGGCCTGCTCACGGGCCGGTACGACTTCATGGGCGGCGAGTGCACCACCGACCTTGCCGTTGCCGAGGTAAATCAAGCCCAGCTCCTGTCCGCCGCCGGCTGCCAATTGAGATGCATTCTCCGTCTCCCAGCTGGAACCGTTGTCGTAGGAACGGAAGACAGTGATGACGGAGCGCGGATGGGTGTGTCTGACGACTCCCTTTTGTCGTGGCGCCTGGCGGAAGGCGATGAGCAACTCTTCGCGGTCCATGCGGATCACGTGAGGGAAAGCCGAATACGACAGGGGGTCGTAGAAGATCTGCGATTGCCGGGCCTTGGGCGCCGGCCGATAAGTGAAGTCTGAGCTGATCTGTTTCTTCGACATTCGAGATCTCCGTTGTCAGGTTGGCGTTCAGGAATTCGCCTGCAACATCACCAACGCAATAGCAGCGACGGCGATTCCGATGCAACTACCGCGGGTCAGCTTTTCGCCCATGAGAAGGACCGCCACCAGGACTGTGAACACCAGTCCTCCCGCACTTATCATCGAGAAAACGACAAAACCATCGTAGACATCGAGTGCCTTGAGCATGACGAATGTCTGGCCAATGTTGGACACGCCGATGCCGGTGCCGAATACGATTTCTCGACGCCCCGGCACCTTTCGTCGCACGAGTATGAGGACTAGCGATGCAAACGCCGACAGGCCGAAGGTGGCCAACAGGAAGAACGGCTTCTCATGGGGCGCCGCTGTCTGATGAAACGCCTCCGGGCCCAGGCGTGAGACTCCAGCGATGACGAAAAACATCGCTATGTGCAGGGGTGCGTACCACGGCAGCTGTGACATGTCGAAGTGGAGGCGCCCTCGTCTTATGAGTCCGAGTGCGACGCAGGCCAGGGCGATGCCGGCATACTGCATCGTCGACGGATGTTCGTGCCAGATCAAAATGCCGCAGAGTATGGGGACGAGGATTGACAGTCTGGAGACGACGGAGGCGAGCGCCGCACCCTTCCATCGCAGGGTCGTGGCCAGGAAAAAGAAGGCGACGAAGTAGGCCGCTCCGGTGGTGGCTCCAGAAGCACAGGCTGCGATGCTGACGGCTTTGGCTTCATCCAGTTGGAACACCAGCAGGGCGCAGACAAAGCTAGCCATGTAGTTCACCGCGCCGACGCTGAGGATGTCCGTCTGCCGGTGTTGTGCCCACCTCGTTCCCAGGATGAAGGCCGAGCTGAGCAGAATATTAGTGACTATGTATATCAAATCGCCCTGAGGCAGGACCTATGCGGAGAGGAAGCCGCCGGCGTCCGTTACCGGGAGCTCCAGGAAACTGGCAGCGCCCCGGGCGTGGTGGATGCGCTGTGTAGCAGATTGAAAATCATCCGGCTTGGCCCAGGCGATGCGGTCGACGAAGGTCTGCGGATTGCGATCGTAGACTGGAAACCACGAGCTCTGGATCTGTACCAGAAGGCGATGCCCGCGCAGGAAGGTGTGGTTCACGTGCGACATCGGGATGCGGTACGGCAGGGTTTTTCCTGGCGGGATCGGGCGTGCCTCAGAAAAGCTCTCCCGGTAGCGGCCGCGTTGGATTTCGCCGGAAATCATCAGCTGATAACCACCCAGCTCAGGTTGGGCCGGAACCTCGTCCGGGTAGAGGTCGATGAGCTTGACGACCCAGTCGGCGTCGCTTCCCGTGGTTGAAGCGAAGAGGTGGGCTACCACTTCACCGCTGAGCGTGATGGGTGAAGCCACCGGCTGGCTGACGAAGGTGAGCACGTCGGGCCGATCGGCGAAGGGCCGCTGGTCATCGACGAGCCACCGGTACCAGGTGCCACCCACTGTCTGGATCGGACGAACACGGTAGGGGACCGGTTTGGCCGGGTCTGATATGTACTCGGTGAAGGGCTGCTGGCTGCCTTTGGAGGGTGCGTCGAAGGAAAGCTTGCCTCCCGGTTGAAGGAACAGCTTGCCAGGCTTCGCTGCGGCAGGTGGCCAGGAATTGTGGTGGTGCCAGCGATTGCCGCCGGTCTCAAACGCCAGCACGGGAGGCAACGGAGCAGCCGGCTTGACGCGCTTGAGATGCAGATCCCAGAAGGGCTTCAACATTTCGCGCCGAAATTGCAGCGACGTGTCGGCGTCCCATTTGATGCTGCCGAGCGCGGAACCATCGGCCTTCACCTGGCCGTGATACCAGGGGCCGATGGCCAGGTGCGTGGTCTTGTGTTTCTTCCGGTCCTTCTTCGCCAGTATAGCATAGCTGGCCAGCGGTCCGTACATGTCTTCTTGATCGAAGAGGCTGTGCACGGTCAGGGTCGGTACCTTGGATGGTACCTTGGCCAGTTGCTTGTCGAGGGCCTGGTCCTGCCAGTAGTCGTCATAGTCGGGATGGTCGATCAGACGTTTCCAGGCCGGCAACCGGTCGATTCCGTAGCGCCGGCCGAGTTCGCCCATGGAGCCGGCTTCGAGGACGGCGGAATAGGTGTCGTAGTAGCCCCATGGTATGGCCTTGCCGCCATCCTTGGAGGCAGTCTGGCGATAGATGTAGGGCATCATGACGGCACGGAAGGCGCCCTGGTGGTAGAAGTCGTCGCCCATCCAGCTGTCGACCATGGAGTTGATCGGGACCGCCGCCTTGAGCGCCGGGTGCGGTTCCAGCAGCGCCATAACGGTGAGCAGGCCATCGTAGGACACGCCGGTCATGCCGATGCGGCCGTTGTTGCCGGGGACATTGTGCAGCAGCCATTCGATCGTGTCCCACGCATCAGTGACCTGGTCGACCTTGCCAGAGTTGAACGGGCCTCGTACTGGCATAGTGACGATGTACTTGCCCTGCGAACCGTAGCGCCCACGCACATCCTGGTAGACGACGATGTAGCCATCGCGCACCAGTTCCTCATTGCCGGCCGTCAACACCATGGCGATGTCAGGGCTCGTTGTTCGCGATGTACGTACCGCGGCGTTGTACGGAGTACGGGTCAGCAGAATCGGCATGGGCCTGTCAGGTTCATCCGGTATCAGGATGATTGTGAACAGTTTGACGCCGTCGCGCATCGGCACCATGGTCTCGATGCGCTGGTGGTTGAAAGCCGCGATTCTGCTCTCGAACTTCCGAGGGATGTCGTTGCCACCAGAAAAGTTTGGAGATGTGGATTTCTTTTTCTTTGCCATTTGAATTTTCGCGTTCCCCTCAAAAATCTGCTGTCAGTACGTCAACGCCGCCCCCGGTCATGTGGGCAGTGTTGTTGATAGACTCGATGATAAATTCCCCATCCTGTACCAGGAATTCGTTGAACGAGCAATTTCCCTGAACGATATAGGGGAACCGATCCAGTGCCAGGCCGAGTGCTCCGAGCACGAGCAGCTTGTTTACTACCCTGTGCGAGAACAGAGCTACGGTGCTGGCATCGTGTTGGGCGGCGGCCTCGACCATCATCGCAACGCAGCGCTCCGATACTTCGCGCAGCGTTGTTCCTCCCGGCGGGCGGGCTTCGTGCGGCCGGGTTGTCCATTCTCTGTGTTCGGCCGGCCAGGTCTGCTTTACTTCCTCTTCCTGTTTTCCCGTCCACTCGCCGTAGTCGAAATCGAGCAAGCCATCATGATAGATAGCCTTGATACCGTGAGGTTCAAGCGCAATCTGCGCAGTTTCCGACGCCCTGGATAGCGGACTGGTGTAGGCGATATCGATGGCGTGCCCCTTGAGTGCCTTGGCGGTGAGCTGTGCTTGCTGGCGGCCATTGTCGTTGAGGGGAATGTCGTGCGTGCCCCGATAGATGTTGCCCCGGTTCCATGCCGTCTCGCCGTGACGGACGATGATGAGCCTTGTCGCCATGTTCGTTTTCCGGTTGCGGGATCTGGTGAGCAAGAGGTTTCCGAACATACTGTCTTCGGTCGGCCTGAATCCAGTCCCGGATTCCCGTCCTGGACAAAGGAAGCAAATAGTGGATAGTGTATGGCGTGCCCTGACACGACAACGGTACAACTAGAGTCAAGCGTAGAGTCAAGCGAGAGAGGCAAGTGAAATGCATCCTGTTCTGATGATTATCGGTGGAACGGCTCACCCCTTCGAGTCCTGTGCCTCGATTCTGAAGACGGCACTGGAAGTTGGAGGGCAATTCGCACTGGAGATAACGCAAGACCGGTCGGCACTGGCCGATCCGTCATCCTACGACGCCGTTATCCTGTACACCTTTGGAGGCGAGTTGACGGCGGATCAGGAGCAAGGGTTGGTCGGCTACGTGCGCGGAGGAGGGGGACTCGTGGCCATCCATTGCGCCAATGCCAAGCTGGATAAATACGGCGATTACACCGAGATGGTCGGCACCGTGTTCATCACCCATGGTCCGGTCAGCGACTTCACGGTGGAGACTTCGCCAGACGCAGCTTCCTACCTACCAAGATTGACTTCCAGCTTTGATATAATGGACGAGTTTTATGTGTGCGAGCGCCGCACCCAGGCCGAGCTGCGGGTGTTCCAGGAGGGCTTGTGGCAGTTCGAGCGCCACCACATGGGCTACGTGCGCGACTACGGCCAGGGCCGCGTCCTCTACACTGCTCTCGGACACGACGAGCGCGCCTTCAACCACCCCGATTTCCAGGATCTGATCTTCAAGGGCCTGCGCTACGTCATGAGACAGGAGAGGGAAGAGACCATCCGCGTCGGCCTGCTGGGCTACGGTCCGGCTTTTGGCATGGGAACACACCACTCGGAGCGAATCGCCGATACCCAGGGGTTGGAGTTGGCGGCCATATGCGACCGGGATTCCGCTCGACTTGAGGCGGCCAAGGAGGAGCAGGGAGAGCACCTGGCCACTTTCACGGACGCCAGCGAGATGGCTGCCAGCGGCACCATCGATCTTGGCATCGTGGTCCTGCCTCACGCCTATCATGCAATGGGGATCCGCACGCTGCTTGAAGCGGGGATTCATGTTGTTACCGAAAAGCCATTCGCCGTTCACGTGGCCGACTGTGACGAGGTGATCGCATTGGCCAGGGAACGAGGAGTGATGCTGTCGGTCTACCACAACCGCCACTGGGACTCAGACGTGCTTACTCTGCTGCATATCATCGAAAGTGGCCGCATAGGTGAAGTCTATTCGATGGAGTGTGCGATGATGCGCTATGCCCGACAACCCCAGTGGTGGCGCTCGCACAAAGAGATTTCCGGTGGCACCATGTATGACATGGGCGCCCATCAATTCGAGAAAGTGTTGCAGCTGGTGCCGAAGGAAAATTCCAGGGGTGAGCCGATCAATCGCCGGGCCAGCCTCTACGGGCACTCCGTCAAGAAACTCTGGCACGACACTACCAACGAGGACTATGTGCGGGCTTACGCCCGCTTTGACGGTGGGGTCGAGGCCCAGGTAAAGGTCGGTAGCCTGGGTGCGGCGCCGGAGCCGCTGTGGACGGTCCTCGGCACCCACGGCGCGATTGTCATCGACGACTTCGGCGGTGAAGGTCGCGTTTCCATCGTGGACGAGCAGGGTCACCGGCTCGACGCTGACATCGTTCCGGTAACCAGGCCCAACGGCTATTACAAGAACATGGTCGACCACCTGCAGACGGGCGTGCCCCTGATCATCACTCCAGAATGGGCCAAGGGACCGATTCAATGCATCGAGGGGTGCGAAACCGCGGCTCGCGAGAATCGCGTGGTCGAGGTGGAGTTCGACTTTTAAGACACCAGTCAGAGCTTGAGGATCTCGTTTACCGACTCCCACCGAATCGATCTGCTGTAGTGGTAGACCTGGTCGCCCCGTGAGGTTTCCGTCGGTTCGCGCACGATGAACTCGACTCAGCACGGGTGTTGAAGGTGGAATAGGCCAGATCGATCCCCTCGATCATGTCGTCCCACGTTGAGGGGAATGGTTGCTGTTGGATACAGTAAGCCGATGAGGATTTTGGCGAAACCGATTCGCGAAGCCTAATTTCTAATCCAGTTCACTGATCGAATACACTGAACCGCTTCAGAATCGCGACCATACTGCAAGGAATCAACACCCCATGGAGAGTTTACGTCAACCACCAGTCATCCATCAGATCCCCGTCGCCATCATCGGGGCAGGGGGAGCGGGTCTGCGGGCCGGGAGAGGGCTCGCAGAAGCGGACATACCGGTAGCCATTTTTTCCAAAGTCCCTTTCAAGTTGGCGCACACCCGCGAGGCCCAGGGAGGCATTGCAGCCCAGCGCGGCGGCCCTGATTCATTCGAGCTGCATCTCAAGGACACGATCCAGGGCGGCAACTACCTCGTCGACGCCGATGCTGCCGACATCCTGGTGAAGGATGCACCTGAGGTCCTCGACGACATGCGCGAGCTGATGATCAAGTACGACATGGACTTCGACAAAGAGGAGGACAAGATATCGATTCGGTTGAAGATATTCGGCGGTCACTCGGCGGCGCGCGGGCACTCGGTCGGTGACAAGACGGGCGAGTCCCTGCATGAGGCGATTCTGAGAAAACTACAAGAGCTCAAGGCGTCACGGGAGAAAGAAGGAAAGACGCCCATCGAGTTCTATGAGAGATACTTTGTCACCCAACTGATCCGCGTGGGAGACCAGGTGGCTGGCATCGTCGCCATCAACACGGAGGACAACACCGTCCACATCTTTCAGACCAGGGCCGTGATCATGGCCACGGGAGGTTGTGGTCAGGTATTCGCGTACACCTCTAACACCGAGGACAACACTGGAGATGGCTACGCGTTAGCGTTGGATGCCGGCATCGCGGTACAGGACATGGAGTTCATTCAGTTCCATCCGACCGGGATTCCAGTGAAGATGGGGGAGCTGGACAAGATTGAGTTGGAAACGGTGGCTGGCTTTCGTGACCCGCATCCGTTTCGCGATCCTCGGCCGGGTTTTCTGGTATCGGAAAAGACCAGGGCGGAAGGGGCCTACCTGCTAAACTCCAACGGCGAACGCTTCATGGACAAGTACGACGAGCGTCTGGAGCTGGCTCCCAGGGACATTGTCTCACGCGGGATTTATCTGGAGATCATTGAAGGCAGGGGTGTGGCTCTCAACGGCGAGACCGAGGCGAAATACGTGCATCTGGACATGCGCCATATTCCGGACCTCAACGAGCGGACACCCGGCGCCTGTGAGTCGATCAAGACGCAGTTGGGTCTGGACGCTCAACACGATCTGATCCCGATCAGGCCGACGGCCCACTACACGATGGGAGGTATCCCGATCGATCTGGATACCCGTGTCGTCATCGATGAGCAGCAGCGGAGTCCGGACTACCAGCCGAAGACGGTTGGCGGGCTGTACGCGGCCGGCGAAGCGGCCAACGCCTCCGTGCATGGCGCCAACCGACTGGGAACGAACTCACTCCTTGAGATTTTTGTTTTCGGTCGGCGGGCGGCGACGATGGTTACGCGGGATATCGCGGACCGCGACTATCTGCCTCTGCCTGATGAAGTGTCAACGGCGACGCGGGATGAGCTGGACGAAATGATGAGCGACGCGGGTGACGAGGTAATCGCCAAGGTACGCGAGGATCTACGGGATCTGATGGAGAAGAACGTCGGCGTCTTCAGAACTCATGACGTCCTGGCCCAGGGGTTAAGCGCCATGGAGGACCTGTGGGCAAGATTTGGCCGCGTCCGGTTGGAGAAGGCCGACGATTACCGTGCTGCCAGAGAGCTGCGCAACATGCTTCGGGTTGCAAGGGTCATAATGCAGGGTGCCATCGAGCGGAAGGAGTCACGCGGCGGGCACAATCGCGACGACTTCAAGGAGACGCAGGAAGACTTTCGCAAGCACACGGTCGCCAGCATCGACGGCGACGGCACCGTCAAGCTGAGCTATAAGCCAGTGTGCGTGTGAGTGAGTGGGTTAAGGTAGAAGCTACCCCGCCAGTTCGGCTCGAACGATGGCCGCACCGGCCACCATCGACTGCATCTTGGCGAAGGCGACATGGCGGGGGCAGTGGTTGAAACCGCAGTCTGGGGTGACGACGATGCGCTCGGCGGCCACGTGCTCGACGGCCAGTCTGATGCTGGCAGCTACCTGCTCCGGTGTTTCCACGAAGTACGACTTCACATCAACAACGCCGACTCCCACGCGGCAGTCCGGCGGCAGCTGCTCCAGTAGCTCGATCTGAGCATTTTCCCGGTTGGCGAATTCGAAGTTGAACTGGTCACACTCGGCGTCGCCGAGGTTGGGTGTGATGTAGGAATAGTCGCGCTTGTCGTGCGACCTGCCCTTGAAGTTCCCGAAACAGAAATGCAAACCGACGCTGGCATCCACGCCGGCGCGGGTCTCGTTATAGATAGTAATCAGCTTCCTGGCGTCCTCGTGGGTGGTGGCGTAGCGCGGTTCGTCCACCTGCAGGTAGGTGGCGCCCGCCGCGACCAATGCCTTCATCTCGGCGTTGACGATGCTAACCATGTCGTTGATTAGCGCCTCTTTGTCCTGGTAGCCGCCTTTGAGGATCAGCGGCAGCGACAGCGTGATGGGGCCTGGCACGCAGATCTTGCAGGGCTTGTCGGTCAGCGTGCGCATGTACTCGAGCTCTTCGACAATACCCAGGCCATCGGGGGCTGTGACGCCGCCGGTCACTTCGTAGCGTGGGTTCTGGTCGTAGCCGGCCGAGCCGAAAGCCCGCTTGGGCGAAATCTTGTTGAGGCCACTCATCAGGCCGTAGAAATTCTGGATGAAGTCACGGCGACGCATTTCGCCATCGGTGAACACGTCGACGCCGGCCTTTTCCTGGTCGAGCAGGGCCATGTTGACGGCGTCGTTGAGGGTCTCTTCGATATCCGATTCGCCCAGATCGCCACGCTCCTCGGCGCGCTCGATCGCCATCCACAACCAGCTGGGCAGGGCGTAACTACCTATCAATTCAGTAGGGAACAGATGACTCATCGCTCTATCACTCCATTCTATTTCGAGTCCCGCGGGTAGCCGCAAGAGGATATAGGGTAGGGGCGGCTTTGTCTATTACAGCTGATTACCTACGAGCCCAGGGCATACGCCTGGCGGCGGAAATCGCTGGCGCCGCGTTTCACTCCGGTCTTCTGGTCAGCCTTGATCATGCAGACGGAACCCGACCGCCAGCTAGCCTCCGGCCACCAGTCGACGCCGTGGCCCCACTGCGCCAGCTGATCGCCGGTGGAATCAGGCAACCGGCGTTCCAGGTTGATCCGTCCCGGCACAGAGTCATGCGGTTCAAAGGAGTTGGGGGCACTGCGGGTGGCGACCCGCGGATGCTCGACCGCTTGCTGCGGGTTCATGCCGAAGACGATGACGTTGAGGAGCGTCTGGAGCATAGCCTGGGTCTGCACGTCACCACCGGGGGTGCCCAGCGGCATGACGAACTCGCCCGGCTTGATGGCCATTCCGGGGCACGGCGTCAGCCGGGGTCGCTTGCCGGGTACCACGCACGAGGCATGTCTGGGTACGGCCCAGGACTGGGAGCCTCGCGACGACGGGCAAAGGCCGGTTCCCGGTATCACCGGCGCGTCATAGGAGACGTCGCTTGGAGTTGCCGAGAAGGCGTTGCCGTCTCCGTCCACGACGCAGACGTAGGATGTGTCCAGCGAGGTATCCGGCGGGCCGGCCTCATTCGAGTTGGCGATTGCGGCGCCGGTAGACTCGGAGCCGCTCGGGTTGCCGGCTGCGGGCAATGCTGGTGATGCTGAGCCCGGGCGGATCAGCGCACGTCGCTGCGCGGCGTAATCGGGGTCCAGCAGCGCGTCCATGGGCACCTCGACAAACCGTGGATCGCCATAGAAGCGCTCGCGATCGGCCAGGGACAGCTTCATGGCTTCGATCATCGTGTGCAGGTAAGCAGGGGAGTTGTGGCCGAGTTCACTCAGGTCGATCCCCTCGAGGATGCTGAGCATCTGCAGCAGCGCCGGTCCCTGGCACCACGGACCGCAGGCATAGACGTCGACGCCGGCAAAGCGAGTGTGGACGGGTGCTTCGATGCCGACGCGGAAGCCGGCCATGTCTTCCATCGTTAGAAGGCCGTCATGCTGGTGGTGGAAGTCAACGATGGTTGCGGCCAGGTCACCGCGATAGAAGGCATGGCGCGCGGCCTGGAGTCCGGCTGCGCGTCCCTGACCCGCGGCGGCTTGCTCTTCATCGGCCATGTACTGCAACGAGCGCGCCAGGTCGGTTTGTCGGAAGAGGTCGCCGACATTCGGGGGGTTACCGCCAGGCAGGTAGATGTCGGCATTGGAAGGCCAGCGGCGAAAATCGTCAGCCCTCTCCGTGATGCGCTCCGCCATGAACGGGTACATCGGAAAGCCGTCGGCAGCGAAGCGGATCGCCGAAGCGGCCACGTCGCCGAATCCCATGGTGCCGTATTGCTCGAGGGCAGTGATCCAGGCGTCGGGGGCCGCGGGTACTACCGTGCGCAGGAGACCGGGGGGGATGTGGCCGCCATACGTTTCGACGAACATCTCCAGCGTTGCGGCCTGAGGCCAGGTGCCCAGGCCGCTGATGGTGATGACTTTTCTGGAGTCGGCCAGATAGATCATGATCGGCGCGACGCCGGCCACGTTGACCATCTCGCTCTCCAGCACTCCGAGGGTGATTCCCGCGGCGACGCCAGCGTCGATGGCGTTACCGCCGGCTTCCAGGATCTCGAAGCCGGCCTGTGCCGCCATGTGGTGGCCGGCGGCGATCACATGCTTTGTTCCGGTTACCTCGGTCCGCCAAGTGGACGGGGCCCCGGAGAGCCCATCCTTCACCGAACCATTCGCCGGAACAGATCCTGCTGGATAGGGGACTCCAGCAAATCCTCCAGTCCATCTGATTCCAGTCCCTGACGAATCACTGAGAAGCTCTCTCGTACGGCGTTTCCAGTCAGCTCCAGCGCCTCGTCATCGTGCGAGCAGTTGAAGAACGAGCCGGCCGAGAGAATGACGCCCTGCTTGGCGTTCTCCTGGACAAACAAGGTCTGGACCAGTTTCTGTTTCGCAGAATCCTCGAGGTTGAAGCGGATTCCCGGGTGAGCCGCTATCCCGTAGGCTTCGGCGTCGAGTCCGGCCTCTGCTGCTGCTGCGTTGATACGCGCAGTGAACTGCTCGCCGATTCGCGCAATATGCGCAACTGCGTCACGCCGCTGCAGCTCCTTCAAGGTCGCCAACGCTGCCGCAACACCGACGACATCATCCCAGTAGGCGCTGGAGATAAACATCTGCTCTGCGGGGGCCATGAATTCGCGGCTGCCGACGACGGCCGCCATCGGATAACCATTCGAGATGGCCTTGGCAAACACGGACATGTCGGGGGTGACACCCGTATACTCCTGAACGCCACCCAGCGCGATGCGGAATCCGGAGGAAACTTCATCGAAAATCAAAACCACTCCGTGTCTGGTGGCGAGGTCGCGAACCCCCTGCAGATATCCTTCAGAAGGGATTTCCGAGCGCATCGGTTCCATGATGATGCAGGCGACTTCGCCGTCATTCGCCTTGAGGAGATCCTCCAGCATGTTCAGGTTGTCGTACTCGAACGGAATCGAAGTGCCTTCCAGGGCCCTGGGCACTCCAATCGGCTCGATACCCGGAAAGAGGTGGTTGTCGAGACTGCTCGGGCTCAGATTCGCAGCCAGGTACCAATCGTGCCATCCGTGGTAACCGCTGAACAGAACCCTGTCTCTTCGCGTTACACCACGGGCGATCCGCACCGCTACCGTACAGGCTTCACCTCCACCTTTGGCGAAGCGGACCATCTCAGCTGAGGGCACGATCTTGATCAGCTCTTCGGCCAGCTCGATCTCCGACTCGTGCAGGATGCTGTAAAGCGACCCTTTCGAGATCTGCTCCTTTACCGCCTCGTCGACGACATCGTCCGCGTACCCGAGAATGATCGGTCCCACGCCGCTGGTCCAATCGACGTACTCGTTGCCGTCGACATCCCAGATCCTGCATCCCTTGGCGCGCTCCGCGAAGGCCGGACTCACACCGCTCGCCGCCCGGCGCGGGCGTCGGCTGATCAGTTGCGAAACCCCGGGGATGATGGCTTCAGCTCGTTTGGTGAGCTCGATCGATCGATCGACACTACGGGTTCTTGAATCCTTCATCATGGTCTCCTTTTTCGGACCGGTGCGCCCTGCGGGCGCCTATGAATAGTGACTGATAAACGGGCTTGGAGCCAGGTAACGCAAGGTCGGATATGTCCTCTGAGTCCTTGTGGCCCGCGTTTTGCGACCATGGCGATGCAGGGGCTCCTTAGACAGGGGTCGCCTGAGGCGGAAACGCAAGAGCGCAGACCGCCTTCAGCAGTGGAACCAATTTCCATTAAGGGGAACGGATTTCCCACGGGGTTTGGTTGGGCAAGGGTTTGCTTTTGAACCTCTACATGGAGGTATCGCATGGCTGCTCTTCTGCTTTTCCTGGTCGTTTCACTGGTCGCCTGCGGCGACTCGCCCACGCAACCGAACGAAGGGACCGCGCTAGACGGCCGTGTTTTCTACTCGGTCGAAAACAAAATGACCCGTGTGGATGGCGTCTACGAGGACTACTCCACGCTCACGTGGTGGCATTTTACCGGTGACCAGGTTGAATTCTCCGACGGTGGGTACTCCTACTGCACGGTTGTGCTCGAGGCCAGCAATCCCAGACTCATCCCTCCTGATGGTCAATACCTGTTCCATTCCTTTGGCCGCTACATCTACGAAGATGGAACGTTGGACCTCTTCCGCGAAGGAGGCCAACACTATACCCTCGAGGGCCAACAAGATCTGCCGGTGGACATCTTCGACGGGGTGAATATTGTCGACTTTGGCACCAACATCACAGTGGGCGGGACGATGTACCAGCAGACTACCACTCAGGACATAGGGGCGATGCGAGCCGGCACGAAGCGGCCGTAGTCGCCAGGCTCGCGTTACCCGTCCAGCTGCACGAAACGAAGAGCCAGTTCCCGAGCTATCACCTCGTGTCCCGCAGGGGTCAAATGCGGATCCCATGCGAAGTACAAACGAGTGTCAGTGTCGTGGGAACGCAAAACGTCCAGCGCGTCAACCAGGGCTACGCCGGTACCCTCCAGGACCTCTGCGACCGCGTGGCCAGGCGATTCCGCGTCAACAAACGTGTCTTCAGGCAAACCGTTGTAGTTGAGGGCCAACTCCCAGTCCGATGTATAGACCTGTTCGCGAACGGGTATCAGCAGGACTATCAGTTTGGTATCGGACGACCGGCTTCGCGTCTCTATATCAACGAGCATCTCCCGGAGTTGCCGGAGCTGACCACGACATCTCCGTGCGATAGAGCCTCCAAGCAACACTGGCGTGCTGAATGGAGTCAGGTATCCTCGGCTCAACAACCAACCCCTCGCGACGTCATTGCCTCGCAGTCTGTCACGGATGAACATGATCAGATGTGATTTCCGTGCAAGGTAGCGCCACCGTTTCCGCTCAGATAGCGTTCCGTATGGACGCGGCCGGCCGACGCTGGAACCAGCGCACAGGTCGTCTCCCACCCATAGCTGGAACACCAGGTAGTCTGGATCCAAGGCCAACCCTTCGTTGACCAGGTACTGATAACTGTTTCCGGGAGTATAGCCGACGACACCGGCATTCACTGTCTCAAGCGGTGTCCGCGGAGTTCCCAGCTCTCTGGCGAGTATCGTGAGGTAGGTCTCTTCTTGCTCGACTCCATAGCCCATGGTGAAGCTGTCACCGACACCGAGAATGCGTCCGTGCTCGCCCGGCTTCTCGAGTTCAGGTCCGCGAAGCCCCTTTGAATTGGTGTTGAACTCGGTATCATATTCCGAAGACAGGAACCGAGCTCGCAGGTCTCGTTTCAAGCCGTACTTCCAGGTGGTATCTACGTAGCGCAGGCCAGCGCCAAACATCGGCTCGGCCATGTACATCCTGTCGTCCTCGGGATGAACGGACTCCACCACGAATTCCGGATGGCGATGCACGTATCGGAACGGTATGACTCCGCGCAGAAACATCTCCACTGCGAGCAGGGAAAGGACTCCACTGAAAAACAGGAGGAGGATCTTGTACAGTTTGCCCATCGGTGATCCACTGGTATTCAGTCGAAATTGCTCAGCCAACCGCCGTCGACGTAGAGGTCCTGACCGGTGATGTAGCTGGATGCCTCAGAAGCCAGGAGCACGACCACGCCTGCCAGGTCGTCCGGCTGGCCCCAGCGCTTGAGGATCGTCGACTGGCGACGGCGTTCGCGCAATGCCGGGTCGTTCCAGCTCAGGCCGGTCATGTCGGTCTGAATGTACCCGGGACCGATGTTGTTCACGCGGATTCCATACTTGCCAAGGCTGACGGCCAGGGATCGGGTCATCGACTTCTTTTGCGGCGCCGTAGGCGGGATTGTCGGGAGCTCCGCGTTCGGCTGCCAGGCTGGTGATATTGATGATCGAGCCCCCATCCTTCGTCATCAGTCGAGCCAACCTGCGGCACAATCTGAACGGTGCCTCCAGGTTGATCTTCAGGGTTCGTTCCCACGCTTCATCCGGATACTGTAGCACTTGATCCCAGCCGTTGGTGACGCCGGCGTGACGAGGATATCCAGGCAGTCGTGAGCACCTTCGATCGTGTCGCACAGTCGCTCGATTTCTTCGGCGGATGACAGGTCGCAGCGATGAGCGATGGCTTTGAGCCCGGCGGAGGCGAATTCGTTGGTCGTGGCCTGCAGCCGGTCTTCATCCGTGCTGACCAGGATCACCTCAGCCCAGCGTTCAGCAGGGCCTCGGCCATACCCCTTCCCAGGCCGCGGCTACCGCCGGTTACGACTGCCAGCTTGCCTTCGAGTGAGAATAGCTTTACCAGGTAGCGCATGTTTCTGCCGGATTGTTGTGTGGTGGGTGCGGATTAATTGCCCATGTGGCAGGTGGGCGTACTTTATGGTGTCACAGGGGCCGTGTCCAGTGGGGCGCAAGGCCAGGAACCCGATCGAAAGCACTTCAGTTGAAACCGCAGAAACTGATGTCGGAGTCTGGTCACGCCATGCTCTTCGACACGCACACCAACCTGCTGTGGTATCCGGATCATCTCTCCGACGAGTTCGTCGAGTTTGCCCTGGCCGCTAAAAAAACGAAGATGCGGTTGTCGCCGGTCAGTGGAAGGTCAACGACGTGGTGGAGGGGACGAACTTCCCCAAGGTGCCGGATCAGGTGATCGAAAACATCATTTACGAAAACTGGAAGCAGGTCCTGGAGGTCTAGCCTCCACGCGCATGAAGATTACCCGCATTGAGCCGATCCCTGTTCTGGTACCGCTTAAGAAGGGTCTGACCACCAAGACGGCGCACGGCGAGCACGTCGACTCCGCTTACGTGATGGTCAAGGTTCACACCGACGACGGGATCGTAGGCATCGGGGAAGCGACCCTGTCGCCCCGCTGGAGCGGCGAGACCAGTCCCGGGTGTGTGGCGGTGATCGACGAGCTGCTGTCGCCGGCACTTACCGGCATGGACCCGCGCGACGTTGGCGGCTGCGCCATTCGGATCGACCGGGTAATCAAGCTGAATCCATTTGCCAAGGCGGCGGTGGAAATGGCATTGTGGGATATCGCCGGCAAGGCGGCAGATGCGCCTGTGTTCAGTCTGCTCGGTGGCAAAGTGCGGGATTCGTTGCCGATGAAGATGGTCGTCGGAGCCTTCGACATGTCGAAGGCCACAGACCTCGCCCGGCAGTTCCTCGATTGGGGAGTGCGGCATCTCAAGGTCAAGGTCGGGCTCGACTTGACTGAAGACATCGCTCGAGTGCGAGCGGTGCGTGAACTCGCGGGAAGCGATGTGACGATCGGAATCGACGGCAACTGCGGATGGGATATTTCGACGGCACAAAAGGCGCTCGCAGCTCTCGAAGAACTGGACATTCTCTTCGCCGAGCAGCCGATCGGCACCGAAGATGCGCGCAGTCTGGCCGCCTTGAGGCAGAGCACGTCGATCCCGTTGATGGCGGACGAAAGTGTTTTCACCGCCGCCGATGCCAAGAACCTGATCGCGGTCGGCGCAGTGGATATTCTCAGCATCTATCCGGGTAAGAATTCTGGCATTCTGCCGGCTATGGCGATTTCCAATATCGCGCAGGCAGCCGGCATCGTCTGCAGCATGGGCAGTAACCTGGAGCTGGGTGTCGCCACGGCAGCCATGCTTCACCTGGGTGTTGCCGCCCAGGCCATAGACAGCGAAATCTATCCAGGTGACTTCATCGGTCCGCTGTATCACGAAGCGGACATGATCACCGAGCCGCTTGAACTCGGCCCCGTGGTCGCCTCGGTTCCAGAAGGTCCGGGCTTGGGTGTAGAACTAGACGAAGATCAAATCGAGAGGTACGGCAGTCGATGACAACCCTTACTATTGAGATGACTGAGATAAACATGCCAACGCCGTACGTCCGCCCATGAGTGCTACCGCCACCAGTATCCGCAACATCGCCATCATCGCCCACGTCGACCACGGCAAGACGACGCTCGTGGACGGCATGTTGCGGCAGACGAACGTCTTCCGAGACAACCAGGCCGTCGTCGATCGCGTCCTGGACTCGGCTGATCTCGAACGTGAGCGGGGCATCACGATTACCGCCAAGAATACGGCCGTCGTCTACAAGGACACGACCATCAACCTGGTGGACACCCCGGGGCATGCTGACTTCGGCAGCGAGGTGGAGCGCATCCTCAACATGGTGGATGGTGTGCTGCTGCTGGTCGATGCCGTCGAGGGACCGATGCCGCAGACTCGTTTTGTCCTGCGCCATGCCCTGCAGCAGGGATTGATGGCGATTCTGGTCGTCAACAAGGTCGACCGGCCGGCAGCGCGGCCTGACTGGGTCACTGGCGAGACGCTCGACCTTTTCATGGAGCTGGGTGCCAGCGACGAGCAGGCGGATTTTCCCATCCTCTATACCCAGGCACTCGTCGGGCGGGCAGGGCTTGAGCACGACGCCCTTGCCGATGACCTCTCTCCTCTTTTCGATGCCATTGTAGATAAGGTCCCGGCCCCCGATGTCGATCCAGATGGCCCGCCCCAGCTTCTCGTCACCACCCTGCAATACAGCAGTTACGTCGGCAAGATCGCTGTCGGCCGGCTGGGCAGCGGAACGCTGAAACCGGGTCAGTCCGTGGCCGTCGTCGATGACAGTGAACAACCGCGCGGCGCGCGCATCGGCGAAGTCTACACCTTCCAGAATCTGCAGCGTATGCCCAAGGAGGTCGTGCACGCCGGAAGCATCGTCGCCGTTTCAGGAATCGAAGGCATCGGCATCGGCGATACCATCACGGATCCGGAAGATCCGCGGCCGCTACCGCGGATCAAGGTGGAGCAGCCGACCGTGCGCATGACCTTCGGCGTCAACACCAGCCCTTTCGCCGGTCGTGAAGGACGCTTCCTGACCAGCCGGCAGATTCGGGACCGGCTCATTCTCGAGCTTGAGCAGAACGTGGCGCTGCGGGTGGAGGATACCGACGCCCCGGGTGAATGGGTTGTCTCCGGCCGCGGCGAGCTTCACCTGGCGATCCTGATCGAGACCATGCGGCGCGAGGGGTTTGAGTTCTCGGTGAGCCAACCCGAGGTCATCTACCAGGATGGACCGGGCGGGCGCCAAGAACCCTTCGAGGAAGTTTATGTAGAAGTCCCTGCCGACAACCTGGGTGCGGTCAGCGAGATGTTCGGAAGACGCCGCGGCAAACTCACCGACATGCGGCACACGGACACCGGAGGTGTGCACTGTACCTACCTGGCGCCTACCAGGGGCATGCTGGGTTTCCGTCAGTCGTTCCTCACCCTGACCAGGGGCAACGGTATCTACCACACCCTGTTTCACGAGTACGGC
This sequence comes from Candidatus Latescibacterota bacterium, assembly GCA_965248265.1. Classification (GTDB taxonomy): domain Bacteria; phylum Latescibacterota; class UBA2968; order UBA8231; family UBA8231; genus CBDFJF01. The sequence continues at coordinate 1,627,556 of CBDFJF010000001.1, read as the reverse complement.
CCGTTTGCCGGCGACATCGAGACCCAGGATTTCGGTTCGCTGGTGTCGGCGGACACCGGGTCCGCCTCCGCCTATGCCCTGACCAACCTCAAGCAGCGCGGCACCTTCTTCCTGCCGCCGGGGACGGAGGTCTACGACGGCCAGGTTATCGGCCAGCACATACGCTCAGGAGATCTGGCGGTCAATCCGTGCAAGCGCAAGCCGGGCACCGGCCACCGCGCCACGCAGACCGCCGAAGAGGAAACGCTGGCGCCGCACCGCAAGCTGTCCCTCGACGATGCCATCGAATACCTCAACATCGACGAGCTGCTCGAGGCCACGCCCAAGTCCTTGCGCATCCGCAAGAAGGAATTGCGTCAGCATGTGCGCGACAAAGAGGCGCGGCAGAAGAAATTCGCCTAGACAGAGAGTCGTTGGCGCGACAGTCCGCGCATTCCACCGCCTGTAACAGGGCAACCTGGTTGCCGAGGGCAAAAGCGAAGGCCACGGAATATACGATAAGTCTGGTGTCCCGTGACGGTTGTTACGACTCCACACGCGACGTACAATCCCCTCTCGACAATGCTAACAGGAAAGGGCAAGATGCCGGACAAACAGTACAGCGTGCGTGCCGCCCGGTGCGATCACCGAACGGCCACCAATGAGCATGTCTACGAGACCCTGCGCCACGTTACCGACCCGCTGACTCGGTCATGGGAGAAGCTGGAGAAGGCCAAGAAGATCGTCCTCAAGTTCAACATGATGCATCCGAACGTCGAACATTTTCGTGGCCGTCGCCGGGAACTCGTCGACGACAGCGTCTGCATGGCGGTGCTGCGGTTGCTGCGTGAACGAACATCCGCCCATCTGATCGCGGCGGACACGCGGGGCTACGTAACTCAGGGAGAGCCCGAAGCAGAGCTCAATTACCTGCGCTACCTGCGGGAGTTCGATGTCGAATACGTGGAGTGCAACCTGCCGCCGTTCTCGAACTACGACGTGCCCGGTGGCGGTACCATGTTCGATCGCTACACCCTCAATTCCTGTTTTGCCGAAGCCGATGCCGTCGTTTCCGTGGCGAAGATGAAGAACCACGGTTTCATGGGCGTGACCATGTGTATGAAGAACCTGTTCGGCATCACGCCGATCCCGAGGCCTCATGGCCGCATCCGCACCTACTTTCACCACGCCATCAGGTTGTCACATGTACTTCCGGATCTGGCTCTGATTACTCAGCCGTGTCTGAATGTCGTCGACGCCATGGTAGGGCAGTATGGCCGGGAATGGGATGGTGAGGGGCGCGTCGCCGACACCCTCATCGCCGGCGACCAGACCACGGCGACGGATGCGTGCGGCGCTCACCTGATGGGTCACGATCCCAGGTCCGACTGGCCGACGCCGCCGTTCCGTCGGGACAGAAATCACCTGCTGATCGCCGCCAACCGCGGCTTCGGTACAGTAGACCTCGACGAGATCGATTTCGTCAGTGAGACCAATCCTGCCCCCCTGGCGGAGTTCAATTCATACGAGACGAACACGCCCGAAATCGTCCGCAGCATACGGCGCACCGCCTGCGAGCAGGGGCTCATCTACCGCGACAAGCAGGATGAGATGATCGACCGCTACGCCAACGACTTCATCTACATGCAGGATGGCGACGTTGTCTGGCACGGAGAAGATCCGTCCCATATCAAGAGCCACCAGGAGTTCGCCTCGGACAAGCCGGGGAGCGCCCTGTTCATGAAGCTGGTGGATCCGCAGGAGACGGAGGGTGAGCGCTTCGAGGTTTACGAGGAAAACTTGAAGCGCTTATCAGCTTAAAACTGCCCGCGGAGAGTTGACCCATCATGAGCACGATTCTCATCACCGGCACCAGCGGTTTCATCGGAGGCGCGCTGGCCGCGGCGTTGGCGGACCAGCACAAGGTGATCGGCCTGTCGCGGAAACCGACCCCAGTGGAAGGCATCACGGCTGTCGAAGGTGATTTCACGGATCCGGAGGAGCTGCACAGTCTGGACCCTCATAGAGACATAGACGTGGTCGTTCACCTGGCGGCCGTCGTCGGTCGCGGCAGCGAGGCGGATTGCATCGGGGTCAACGTCGCTGGAACGCATCGCATGCTGCGCCATTGTATCGATCGCGGGACGAAGAAGTTCGTCCTCGCCAGCTCCATTGCCGCCGTCGGAATGCAATCCGCCCGTTTCAGGCCGCTGCAACTGCCGATACTGGACGAGCACCCCTGCGTCGGGGATGGCGGCTACGGTTTCTCCAAGTACTTGATGGAGGAGGTCACCGGCTATCTCTCACGCCAGAACGAAGACCTCGACTTCATCAATCTGCGCCTGGCCAGCATCGCCCCGGACGACCGCGAGCTCGTCCCGCGCGAGGTAGGCCCTGTGTCCGCATGGGCTTTTGGTGCTATCTCCCGGATGTTTCTCAGCGACACCGTCCACTGCCTGACCCTGGCGGTCGAGGCGGCTCACAAGCCCGGCGTTCGCACCATGAATGCAACCGGTGCACAGGCCTGCGTGGCCGGGACGGTGCCGGAGTTGATGCGTGCCTGGTACGGCGCGGATGCAGAGACGATGGACTTTTCCCACTACGGGCGGCCCGGTCACGAGCGCGACACGGTTTACGACATCACCCGTATTCGCGAGGAGCTTGGTTTCACGCCTGCGAGGGGTATTCCGCCGAGTGGATGAGGTCTGACTCGATTATCAGCTCCACTTCTTCGACGATGAAGGGCTGCACCAGCCCGGTGCCGTGCGCGGCGTTGGGATTGCTCACATCATTGGCTCCACGCCGATGCAGCTCGATTTCCAACAGGTTGTCTCCCGTCTGCGGGCGTATCCTCTCCAGTGCGAACTCAACCCAACGACCGGTTTCCGGGTGCAGCGCATCATGGAAGTACCGGCGACTTGACTCTGCCATCACCGATTGATCATTCAGGTAGACGGTAAACTCGTCGGCGTCGACGAGTCCGCGAACAAACAGACGCAGTCGGGATGCCCGCTGTTGTTGCTCGAGATCGTCGGAGATGAACATCGGCACTCCGTAGCGCACCCCGGTGTCGTTCGGAGCGATGCTTAGTGGCAGTGCCGATTGGTATGAAGCGACGCCACCCTCCTTCTCCACCCGGCCGGGGGTGAAGTAGTGTTTGGCGCCTTTTCTGACCGAGTCGGCATCACCCTGCTCGGTGAGGATCTGTTGCCGCGCTTCATCCGGAGGCCACTTCAACGCCCATGTGTAGTGCCCATCGACTCCGCGCGATCGGTAATTGCCAAAGGCAGCCCGCATCATCTCCGGCGTCGCGTGGGTGTTGTCACGGTACATCGGATGCAGGAGCGGGTACACGGAAACATCCCGCTCGTGGGCCGCCTCGATCAGCCAGTCAATATCCATGCTCTGATGCAGCAACTGCGTGCCGCGGACAGTAGGCGCCACGTAGTCGACCAATCCCTCCTGCAGCCAGGTCTGGATGTCAAGTCCTGCCCCAAGATTGACCTGCTCGGTCGGGTAAATGCGCGCGCCCACCACGCCAGGGCCGCCGTTTCGGTCACGCACCACCTTGGCCACACTGCGAACCCATTCGGTCATCACTGGTCTGAAGGCCGGCAAGTCCTCGGCGACGAAGTAACCGAGAAGGGTCGATGCGGCCGGGCCCGAGGGGTCTGTGAAGTCCAGCTCAATTCCATCGACCGGATAGTCCTGCGCAAGCTCCCGCGCGACAGCAAGAGCGTGGTCCCTCACCGGTGCCAGCACGAAGCCGCTACCATGGCTGCGAACATTCAGGCTGGCGTCCATTTCACCGAACGCGCCAACACGCAGACAGACGATGAAGCTCAGGTTGTTGTCGCGAGCACGGTCGATGAGCACCCGTAACGGGTCGAGACCCTGGTCGATGAGACTCTGCATGTTGTGCCATGCGCGCCACCAGGTTGCGTCGCCGAGTGGCAGGATGTCGCCTCCGAATCTCATGCCGACCTTCGAGGGGTAGAACAGACCGTCCCGTCTTGCGACCGCGTAGGTAAAGGTGTCGACGGCAGTTCCGGCAACCTCGTCGACCGGGCGCTGGGCGTCTTCGAGAGACATCGGTGGCTCGGTGACGAAGAGGTACTGGTGTCTGGCGTCGTTGTAGTAGAGTGTTCGCGGTAAGCGCACGAGAGGCTCGTCCGGTTGGCGGGTGACGGCTCGATCCTGAAACGATCGGGCGAAAGTGTACGACGTGGCGCCGCTGCCCGCGACCCTCCCAGTCATGCGTGACCACACCCAAATCGGTGTCTATTGTTAACCTCATCGGTATGGATCGGGAATGGCAATCTGAGGACAAGACGAACATGTGCGAGCCGAACGTGAGAGTTTTTCCCGCCCTCATCATCGCGCCCCTGCTGGCGCCGGTGGTCGCCTGGGTTCTCTACTCTGTGTGGATCGGCGGTTTGTGGATGATCGCCGGAGAGACCGACCCATACGTACCCGATGCGTTTTCCGCTCTGCTGGCTCTGCTGGTTTTCTTCCTCTACGGTGGTCCTGCTGCTTACCTGGGGACCGCGGTATTCGTCGTGCCGGGCATTCTTGTCCTCGATTTCATCCAACGGCTCGAATTCAAGTTCGTCCTGCCGCTGGCGACCATCGCAGGGGCGTTGTCCAGCATGGTATGGACGAATTCGGCGTGTGGGCTGCCATCGGCCTGCTGTGCGGTTCGGCATGCGGGTTCTTCTTCTGGTGGTTGGCGTGCAGAGGGGTGAAACGATAGGTCATTCGATCCGGAAGTTCTCGACAACGTCCATGTTCAGGGTCGCGCCCAATCCGGGGCGGTCGGGAATGGCGACGTGGCCATCGGAGACGATCAGCGGCTCCTGCAGCAGGGACTGCTCATGCAGGTGACTGGTTGTCACATGAGCGCGCGTGGCGTTGGGCGTGGCGGCAGCCAACTGCAGCATGAACAGGGCGGTGATGTCGGTGCTGGTGGCCTGCATCCAGAATTGCCGGTTGCGGGCGTCGGCGATATGGGCGTCGCGCACCATGGCGGCGACCTGGGTGCCGAGGATGAAGTAGTCGTATACCTCCGAGTGCAATGCATCCACCGGATCGGGCTGACCGATGTGGTGGGCCAGGTGCAGACCGAGCTCCGTGTAGTCGTCCGGTGTCACTTCGGCCATGGCGGCCACCTGCTCTACGACATCGGTATGCGCCCGCCGCTTGATCTTGTGTACCAGGTAACCGCGCGACCGCGCCAGCTTCGCCTCGCCCTGCAATACATCCGGCGCAAAGCAGTGCGACCACCAGGCCAGCGGGGCGGTGTCGCGACTCGGGCCCAGAAGGCGGGCAATCGGCAGCCCCAGGGCCCGACCCATCAGGTCATAGAAACCGATCTGCAACGGACCGACGCTGTCGTCCATGATGTACTCGAAGGGACTGTGACCGACGTACACCTTCAGTTCGTCGTCGGACATCGAGGTGCCCTCACCCAGGCCGATCAGTCCTTCATCGCTGTGGACGAGGTACACGGTTGTCGCAGCCGTGGGCAGTGGAAGCTCCCGCAACTCCTTGTGGAAACGCTCCTTCTCCGCCTCGAACTCCTCGTCTGTCGCGCGGTTGGCCAGGCCGCCCTGACGCAGGGCTTCGGCGACACGCTCGTCATACTGCATGCGCACCCCGATGCGTTCGATGCGTGTGATTCTCATGGTTACTCCCTCCCGGAGCCGTGAAGCCAAGCAACATACCAAATCCGTGGGGAAACTCCACCCGTCAGGCTGGTTCGTACGCTTGCCCGGGTGGCGAGACAAGTGCACACTTGGAAACATCGAAGGAGTCGCCGGTGACCGAACACGTCCATTCCATCATCAAGCTGGATCATGTATTTCTGAGTCCGTCTTACAGCAGTGTCATCCCCCTGGCTGGCGATCGGCTTATGTGGGTGTGGGGTCAGGGTAAACGAGACCCGGAGTCGCTTCAGGCCAATTTTTCAGAGGACGAGGGCGAGACCTGGAGCGCGCCGGTTGCCTTGACGTACGACAACGGCGCGCCAGTCATGGGGGTCTTTGGCATTCATCTAGTCAGACTACAGAGCGGGCGAATCGGCATGGTGCAGACCAGTCACACCGGTCAGCAGACGTTCCATGTCAGCGCGGACGAAGGCGATACCTGGTCGGCTGGTGTGGATATGAATGCCCCCGACATCGTCGTCAACACCAGCCATGACGTCAGCATCGTTTTGGAGGATGGACGCATCGTGGTCCCGGTGTACTCGACCATCGGTCCCACCCCCCTTTCACCCAAGCCCAAACGACTACAGCGGTTCAGCGAAAGCTACTTCGGCGCCAACATCGCCTGCACCCTGCGCTACAGTTACTCCTACTACTCGGACGATGAGGGTCAGACCTGGCAGCGCAGCCGCAACGAGACCTTCGTCCCCATCGACAGCGGCGCCCTTGGCAGCTACTCCTTCGAGGAGCCGGCAATAGTTGCGCTGAAAGATGGGCGGATTCTGATGATGGGACGGACGTATCTCGGGCAACACTTCAAGGCCTACTCCGAAGACCGGGGTGAGTCCTGGACGGAGCCCGAGCCCACCGGTCTGGTACTGGTACCCTCGCCGTGCGTGATCAAGCGGATTCCCACCACCGGAGACCTGCTCATCATCTGGAACCAGGTTTCACGTTGGGAGTACATGGTCGGCCTCTACCGCCACCGGCTCACCTGCGCCATCAGCAAGGATGATGGCCAGACCTGGCAGCATCACAAAAACCTGGAATCGATGGACGACGTCTGCTACGTGGAGGCCGATGCCATCGAGGTCGGCCTGGACGGCGGCTACCGCCAACCCATTGACCGCAAACGCTACGTCGGCGCGCCCTCGCCGCTGCGCAAGAACGAACCGACGTTGACCTTCCTCAATGACAAGGCCATCATAACCTACGGCATGGCCACATGGGGCGATCTCGATGTCATCCGCTTGACGTATGGCGCCGACATCGACGAGCTCAACGAGCGTTTTGGCATGGCACCCTTCGATCGTGCCAACAAGGTTCGGGTGGTATCCATCGACTGGTTCTACCAGCCCGTGGAAGGGGAGAAGACCTCGTGAAAATCACCGATATCGATCTGTTTCCCATCCATCCGCCATTGGCGAAGCGTTATCGCGACAACCCTGCCCGCAACGGGCATGAGTTCAGGATTGCCGCCAAAGTCACCACCGACCTCGGCATCACCGGCTATGGCGACTTCGACGGCGCGCCACCGCCACCCAGGGAGTCATTCGACCCGGTCATCGACACGGATCCATTCGATTACCTCGGTTCCGATCTGCACCCGGCCATGGTGATGGCCCTGTACGACATCATGGGTAAGTACCTGGAGGTGCCGGCGTACAAGCTGATAGGGCAGAAGGTGCGCGACAGCGTCTCCACAGCGGCGTGGTGCTGGGGCGGGCCTACCCGGGAGGAACTGGCCGCCGACATCGTCCGTGCTGTCGACGACGGCTACACCATCTTCAAGATTCACAGCAACCCGCTGGAGGACATCTTCGAGTGGACTAAGGCCATCGAGGAGGTGGCGCCGCCGGGGTTCAGGGTCCACTACGACTTCACCGGACGTCGCGGCCGGAGGCTCGGTTCGGTGCTCCCCATAGTCGCCCAGCTCGAGCGCGATCATCCGATAGTTCAGTGGATCGAAGACCCCTTCGACACGGCGGATATCGAGAGCTGGCGCGAGTTGCGCCGACGTACCCAGCTGGCGATCGTCCACGGAGGGGTGGCGAAGCTCGGTGGTGGCCACGAGGCCTCCATGGGCATGGCGGACATCTACATGATGTACCCGCCCGTCGGAGATCTGATTGCCACTGCGACCACGATGGGCAAGCTCAATCTCCAGGTCATCTTCCAGTTTTGCGGTGGGACGCTGGCCAAGTCGATGGCCATGCACATTGCCTGCACCATGCCGTCCGCTACCGGCCACTCCATTCACCTGGACGACCAACTCGACGCCGAGGATGACATCACGCACAAGCGCTTCGCGGTGACCGAGGGCTTCTCACGAGTGTCCGAGGAGCCAGGCCTGGGCTTCGACGTCGATGAGGAGCTGATGTACAAGTACCGGGAAAGCGAACCGAACGAGGTAGAGCCTTACATCGGTGTTGTCAGGCTGGGTGGAGGACGCACCATCTACTCGCTGGGTCAGCCCAGCCTGGTCAAGATCATGGGCCAGGAGGAGGGCACCCTGCGCAACTACACCTATGAGCGCTGGTTCGACGATGGCTCTGATGAGTGGGCGAAGGCCTGCGAGCGAGCCGGTAATGAAGGATGGTACGTGGACTGAGAATGAACTGACGCCGGCGCACATTGAGACACCGGGCAAGGATCTCAAGTAACCGCTACCCGAAGAAGTGAGAAGGACAATGGAGATTGAGGTACACCCTTCAGGAGCCAACGTCGATCCGGAGACGCGGCAGCTGTACACTAGTTTCGATGACACCGCGAGTCCGGAGGGCTGCGTGGACACCACCAGCTACGTGGGCGCGGGTCGGGTAAGGAACCGGATCGCCATCGTCACCGGGGGCACCCAGGCCATCGGCAAGACTTGCGTAGAGGTCCTCGCCAAGGAGGGTGCGATCGTCTACTTCTGCGGTCGGCGGGCAGAGCTAGGTGAGCGCTTACAGGAAAGTTTGAGGAAGGAGTTGAAGGAGAGCAGGGTCGGGGAAGGAGAAGAAGGAGAGCGCGTGTTCTTCGACGTGGCGGATGTGGGCAACGAGGACTCATTGAGGCGGTGGATCGAGTCAGTTGGTGAGATAGAAGGCAAAATCGACATCGTGCTGCCGAACGCGGCCGCGTTCGTTTTCGGCACGGTCGATGAGGTGACGTCCAACGACTGGGATGTGATTCTCGGTACCAACGTCAAGGGCTACGCGAATTGTGTGAAGTTCGCGCTGCCGTATCTGCGCAGCACTCAGCCGAAGATCAACCGCAGCGGAATCGCGAAGGGGAATCCGAATCGCGTCGGCGGCAGCGTGGTCTTGATGGCATCGGTCTCGAGCCATATCGCCCAGCCGAGTTTCGTCCCGTACAACACCAGCAAGGGGGCGATCATACAGATGATGCGGTGCATGAGCCTGGATCTGGGTCCGGAGCGAATCCGGGTCAATGCCGTCTGCCCCGGGACCATCGACACGCCCGCGACCACGAAGCACGCCACAAAACTGGGCATATCCAAGGCCGAGTTGACGACCATGCAGTGCAAGAGCCACTTCGTCAAAAGGCTGGGGTCCACCCTGGACTGTGCCTATGCCAGCTTGTTTCTGGCCTCTGACGAGAGCAGCTTCATCACCGGATCCAGCATCATGGTCGACGGGGGGTACACGGTGGGGCACAACGCGGATTGACGTGAATGACGATGACGACTGGTCATGCAGGCCGGCAACATCGGTGCGCCTTCACCAGATAAAAACTTCAAGGCGGTCCGTAGCCTTGAGCACGTGGAAGGCGTCGGCGGTGACGAAGGGGTTCATCTTCTTCTTGTTGGTGCCGCCAAAGTCGACGAGTGAGGCGCCGCTGCGCTCCCGGCCGACACTATAGTGCTTCCGTTCTGCCGGGAAGCCGCCGCCGCCCAGTTGTTTGCCCTGCAGCAACGTTAGCGCGTCGCCGCAGCGTTCGTCGACGATGAACCCGGCCTCGGTCAATACCTTGAGGCCAAAGAGGATGTCGTAGTACCAGTAACAGGGATAGCGCAATACGGTGAAGTCCGGCGCCATTACTTCGTCGTCACGGCGGCGTTTGTACATGCGGCGCTCCAGGAAAACCTCAGCTGCACGGGAGGCAGCGACGGCGGAGTCGTCGTTGCCCGTCGTGCGCGCGTGGTGGGCCAGTCCGCGTAGGGGAGTGAGGGTCTCCATGAAGGATGAGGTGCCACCTTTCGATTTCATGTCGCAGTTCCAACCGCCGTCCGACCACTGCCATTCAAGCAACCGTTCGGCCAGTGCATCGGTGCGGTCGTCGGCCAAACCGAGCTCCAGCAGGTAGTAGAGGGCGTTGCCTTCCTGGGATGCGTGGCAACAATGACGGCCGTCGACGACGCGTTTGGCGAGTGACTTCTCATGCTCCGGTGAGAACAGCCAGTCGTAGACCTGCTCCCGCAGAGGAATCAGATCGTCGTCATCACGGGGATAGCCGAGATCGGCGAGGACGGCCAGCACCCAATGGGCGCCGCGCCATTTGTCGTACGGGTGGAGGGGGATGCGGCCATCATCATCCTGTTCCGCGAGCATGGTTTTGACCAGGACGCTGTCCTTCACTTCATCGCGGAGGATGCGGACTTCCTTGGAGTCTTCTGGTTTGCCGATTACGTGGCGGGTGATTTTCCAGCGAATGTAGGCTTCGCTGTGGTAGCGCAGCTGCTCGAAGAGATTGAGATCAGACATAATCGGCTTGTCGCCCGGATATTGACCTGAGTGTCATGATTTTGTACAATATAATGACACACAGCTGGGAGAGGTCAAATGTTGACAACCACGTTTTCGGATCTGCGCAACAACGCCAGGAAATACTTTGATGCTGTCGAAGCCGGCGAGGTAATTGAAGTTTATCGACATGGCAAGCCGGTGGCCGTGTTGTCGCCTTACGTTCCGACAGCACCCAACAGGTGGAAGAAATCGAAGCCGCTCGATCTGAAAGGTATATCCGCGAGTCGAATCGTTCTTGAAGAGCGTGAAGGATAGCAAACGGGTGAGAATATTTTTCGATACGTCAGCGCTTGCCAAGAGATACGTCAAAGAGCGCGGCAGCGAGACTGTCGCCAAACACTGCGCGGCTGCCTCAGAAATTGTCGTGAGCATCATTTGCTTTGCCGAATTGCTCTCTGCCTTCAATCGCATTCGCCGAGATGGCGCTCTGACTCCAGCACAATACACAGAGCTCAAGCGCGACATAACGGCAGATCTGGATGAGGCGCTAGTGATCGATGTCTCCGAACCGGTCGTGCCCATCGTGGTAGGTTGTCTGGAAGCGAGCCCTCTGAGGGGCATGGAGGCCATCCACGTTGGGACTGCCGTCGCGTGTTCCGTGGACCTGTTCGTCACGGCTGACGGTCAGCAGGCTCGCGCTGCCCGAGCACAGGGACTCGAAGTCGCCCGATTGCCGTGACGAAGGTGCCCGATTATTAGCCTTTCCCGATGGTGCCCTCTGACAACCGCTCCAGGATACCTTTTTGTGCCATCATCGGACTCCTTTGAATCTTGCGCGCGGGACAGAAGTCATCGCTTGAGTCGCTCCATGGTGGGATCCCAGAGCGGCTCTCCGGCGCGTGTAAGGTCGAGCCCCCCGTCTTCGGCAGCGGTCCCTGATCGACGACGACGATATCCGTCCACCCGAGTCTGGTGAGGTGGTAGGCGACGCTGGAACCGGCGATGCCGGCTCCGATGATGACGACCTGGGTCTGTTGTTTCATCGAGGACTCTGTGGAGTTACAACAGTTGCCGCTCGAAGGACCTGACCCAACGTTGCTGGTGATGCGGCAGGTCGTTGACGGTTATGTGCAGATCGATGGTCAGATGAAAGGCACTCTCCGTGGAGCGCAGAATGCAGCCGGAGTCAATCACATAGACGCCGTCATCGCGCACGATGCGGCGATGATGGTGCCCGGTAGCCACGACATCAGCCGGCCGGTCATTGCTTGCCCAGACATCGAGCTTGCTCTGGTTGGTGACCTCCATCGCTTCACTGATGCGGTCGGTCTGGCGTCTGAGCATCTGCAGTCCGACGCGATTGCCGAGCATGTCGCGGACGATCTGCCATACCGGCTCGTCGGGGGACAATCCGAACACGGAGACGTCGTCAACTGGATTGAAATCGATCTCGTTTTCTGGCAGCGTGTTGCTGGAGTTGCCATCCCGGACCGGGATCAGGGGCAAGGTGAGCTGTGATGGATGCTCGGCATCCCGGTAGAGGCAGTTGGTGCCTTTGTATGGTGTGGGCCAGAGGTTGGGAAAATCGGCGCTGCACACGGCCAGGCGGATGCGGTGGCCGGGGAAAAAGCGCCAGGCGGTGGCGTCGAGGTCGAACCCGAGCTCGCAGATTTCTCCGGGGACCAGGGGCTCAGGTTTCGACAGTGAATCTCGGCGGGTAGCGTTCAACACGCCGGTGCAGACCAGGGCACTGGTGCCATCCGGAGCCACATCGCTCAGGCGCGCGACAAAGGCCATTACCGGCGCCGTGGAGCTGATGAAGATCTTGACTCGTGGCCAACCGAGAATCTCCAATGGCTGCGGGAGGAGATCGCTCGTGTAGGTAAGCGAGTCGATCTCATCTGGGCGCTGATCCGTGGGCAGTCCGTATGGAACACCGCCACTCCACAGGCCTCCGGCAGTACCCACGGTAGGACTGTATTCATATTCGTCGAAGCCATCTCCGGTGACTGGTGAATCGGCAGTGAGACTCTCATCGCCGAGGAAATAGGTGCTTCCGGTGTCAGACGGCGGAGGTGGCAGTTCCTGTTCGGCACGCCAGTAGCCGCTGGTGTGAGTGCGGTCCGCTCGGGGGACATCGAAGGTCTGCATGTAGACCTGCACCGGCGGTTCATCCATCACCGCATTGTCCTCTCCCTTCAACCAGTGATTGCACCAGCGCACGACCTCCGCCAGGTAGTCGATCCGCGGTCCGGGGATGGCGCGGTCTGGACGCGTGTGGTTCCAGGGACCCATCAGCAATCGTTTGGGAACGTCCAGGTTGGCGAAGGTCCGCAGTGGAGGATTGGGGTAACCGTCGCGCCAACCGCCGATCATGAACACGGGGCATTCGATCTGGTCGTAGCGTCCGCGAATGCTTCCGGGCCGCCAGTAGTCGCCATCGCGCGGCCGGGCCAGCCATTCCAACAGGTAGGGGGTGTTGTTGTCGAGGTGCTCCTCCCATACCCGGGCCCAGTCCGCACCGCTGTACTCGGGGTAGGGTGGCATGGCGTTCATGCCGATCATCGAGGCACCATAGGAGCCGATGTCGTAATAGCAACGAAGCGCCCCACCTCGGTAATGGCAATCGTCGGCGTAGCGGTCGTCGGTAAAGTAGATGGGGATGATGGTGGCCAGGTGCGGTGGCTGGTGAGCCGCCACCTGTACGGAAGTAAATCCCCCATAGGAGCTGCCGATCATGCCGACCTTGCCCGAGCACCAGGTCTGCTCGGCAAGCCACTCAATGGCCTCTACCCCATCGGCCTGCTCGCGCGGGGTGTACTCGTCCGTGTTGACGCCACCGCTGCTGCCAGTGCCGCGGCAGTCGAGGCGGGCGCCGATGATTCCGTGGCGGGCGAAGTAGTCGTGGTAGCCCGAGTAGGGTTGGATATCATCCTTGCGGTAGGGGATGTACTCCAACAGCAGCGGCTGCGGCGTGTCGCGCCAGTCAGTGGAGTCGTCCGCGCAGGGCACGTGCATGTCCAATGCCAGCTGCACGCCGTCTGCCATGGGCACGGTCACATTCTTGATGAAACGAACACCGTCGTGGATGGCGTACTCTATCATGAGCCTTCATCCCATTCGTGGAGGCTGCCGCGAGGGTCGACTGGAGCACGCCCACAAACGGGCGACTTTGGCGGCACTGAGAGTATAGAGAGTATCGATCGACAGGGCATTATCCAATGTGAGCATGGAAATCTTGCCGATTTTCGTAGATTTGCGCTCTTCGGAGGTCCACCGAGAGCAGGATGAACAGCTCGAGCTGCTGCAAAATTATTGGCCTGTTAATCGTGTTGATCGCCCCAGCCAACACCTGCGATGCGGTCGAAATGCACCGCCCTGAGCCCGTCGAATGTGTCCATCATCACCTCTACCTTTTGTTGTAGTTGACCCTTTACGCCTCACGCATCACGTTTTTCGCTTCGTTGCTACTGAAGGTAGCCGATGATACCTAAAAGGTAGCCGATGCTACTGAACGTAGCGCCAACACAGAATCACTACACGGAGCGTGAGCAATGCAAAGACTGGCGGGGCAGGTAGCGATTGTCACGGGTGGTGCAAATGGCCTTGGAGGGGCCATCTCGCAGCGTCTCGCGGAAGAGGGTGCCAGGGTCCTGATCGCCGATATCGCCGTAGACGCCGCCCAGACCAAGGTGCGGGAGATCACGGAAGCGGGAAACGAGGCTGAAGCACTCGCGGTCGATGTCAGTGTACACGCCGATCTGGCGCACATGGTCGAGACCACTGTTGCAAAGTGGGGGCAACTGGACATCCTGGTGAACAACGCTTTTGATGTTCTCACAGCAGGCTCGGGTGATGCGGTCGAAGTCTCAGAGGATGATTGGGACCACGGGATGGCCGTCCTGGTCAAATCGATGTACCATGGTGCCAAGTACGCGGTACCACAGATGCGCAAGGCTGGCGGTGGCAGCATCGTCAACATGTCCTCGGTCCATGGGTTGCTGATGGCGCCCGGAGTGCTGGTCTATGAGACGGGCAAGGCTGCGGCCATCGGTCTGACACGACAGATGGCAACGGAGTACGGTCCCGATGGCATCCGTGTCAACGCCATTCTGCCTGGACACATGGTGACCGATCGTCTGCAGAAGACCATGTGGGACGACAACCCGTCAGGTCTGGCCCTCTTCGCCGATCAGTACCCGCTGCGCAAGGTCGGCCGTCCTGTCGACATCGGCAACGCCGCCGTCTTCCTGTGCTCGGACGAAGCCTCATTCATCACCGGGCACTCGCTGACAGTCGATGGTGGTCTAAGCATCCAGCTTCAAGAGAATTTCGGGGTCCGTCAGGTGCAGTATTTCAAGGAGCACCCAGAAACCCAGTTGCCGTACTCAACCGCGGAGGGCGAGGATGTCAACGAGGCCGTTTGAAGAAGCGTGACCAGTCGTGCGCCGGCTCGTACCCGAGGACTCTGTGGGCCCGGTCGATGGAGAACTTGCCCTGGCCCAGATGGGAGTGCAGGCTGAACTCCTCGTAGTTGCTCTCTCCCAGCGACTCAATTTCCAGGCCCAGGCGACAGGCGTTCTGCAGGTCCTCCCAGACGATGGTGAACGGCGGGAAATCCCTCTCCGTCATTGCTTCAGTTGGCGCCGGCCCCAGTCCATTGAATACGAAACAGGGCGTGACGATTCCGTGGGTGCGGGCATAGATCCGGCAGATCTCCCGGCTGAGCATCTTCGTCAGGGGGTACCACCCGGTTCCTGCCGCTGAGGGCGGGTTGTCGATGTCGAATTCGTGGTCATAATGCGTACGGACGTACTCCGGCCCGCTGTGCAGAACCTTGCGAATGCCCAGCTCCGCCGCGGCGCGCATGACGTTCCATGCGCCGCGTATGTTGACGTGGAAACTCAGGTCGCCGTCGTTGCGGACGACGGTGTAGTTCATGATGGCGTCGTGTCCGCGCGCGGCTTCCAGCACCTGCGCGTACTCGGTGACGTCAACGTGTTCGACCGGTTTACCGTCCGGGTGGGGTTTCACATCTGCCGGGGTCAAGCCATAGTGGGGTTCCAGTCCTGGTGTGAGGAAGGGTCCGATCAATCCCGAGGCCCCGAGGAACAGCACCTTCTTCCGGTCAGAGGCCGAAGTCGTCGCCGTCGCTGAGAGTTTCTGGCTGAACGGCGGCCACAGGGGTTGAGTGTCTCCTGCCGCTTTCCATGCCGCGTCAAAATTATGCTGCGGCTGGATGATCTGAGCGGCGTTGAGATACCTGGGGTTGGGCGGCTTCGCGCACACGTGGAACAGTCTCCACCGGCGCTGCCAGTTGGCGTGATTCTCCCCGTCACGTTCCAGAGCACTACAGAATGTCTCGACCGCATCCCGGCGATCCAGCCAGGCCAGGTCCGGCGTCTGCCCGACAACGTCCTCTTCCAGGGCGATGGTCCCCAGGCGGAGGGCGGTGACGGCTATCAGATGGTCGCGGGCGAACTCGCGGCAGGTGAGCTCGCCCAGGTAGCGACTCATGGGTTCGACATCCGGCGTCGGCAAGGGGCGCCACATCTCGCTGATGTAGACATCGTCCGGGTATGGCCGAAACAGGTCCAGCGTGCTGCCGTAAACGAAACGCCTTACCCCTGCTTCGACTGCCGCCTTCAACAGCACGTGGGTGCCCCGGGTGTAGTAGTCGAGGAGAAAAACCCCGCGAGCCTCGGGGTCGGAGGGGGTATTCGATGGCGCTTCTCCGGTATGGACGACGGCATCGATGTCGCGGACGGCCTGCCACATGCTGTCGCCGTCGGTCAGGTCGGCGACGCAGGCCTCCGAGTTGGCTCCGGCCGTTACGGCTTCGCCGTCGACCAGTCGAAGTTGGTGACCTCGGGCCTTGAGTTGGGTCGAAAGCGCGCGACCCAGCTCGCTGGTTGCTCCAGTTATCAGAATTCGCATTTCATCTATACCGGTACCGCGATCTCGGCAGTTACCGCCTCTGGCTCGCGTGAAACAACCCAGTCGGGGCGCGGATTGTCGACACCCGTCGGGAGGTTGTCGATTGCACTGTAGGCGTAGATGAGCGAGCGACGCGGCAGCGGGGAGAAGTTGTGGTTGGAACCGTGGATAATTTTGCAGTCGAAGAAGCAGACGTCTCCGGGCTCGCCGACGATGGGAGTGATGGAGTTCTCATCCGTCAGGTGACTGCGCAACGCCTCGGGCCGGATGCACCATTGCTTGTAACTGGTCGTCTCAACGTCATCGTAGTGTTCGAGGATCCCCCATTTGTGTGATCCGGAGACCAGCATGATGCAGCCGTTGTGTATGGTATTGGCATCCAGCATGATCAGGGCTGAGACCAGGCGATCGTCGACGCCGTCGTACTGCCAGTAGCCGTAGTCCTGGTGCCACAGCCAGACGGTGCCTTCGAACGACTCCTTGGTGTTCAGTTTGCTGTGAAAGATGTAGGCATCCGTTCCCATGATCTGCTTGATGGGTGCGCCGATGGCTTCCGAGCGACACAGGCCACGCCACGGCTCGATGTTTCGGTGCATACAGAACACGGACCGCACCGGGCCGCTTTTCTCCCGCACGACCTCAACTTCGGGCGGGTTCGAGTCTCCCGTCATCAGGTCGACGGCGCCCGCGCGCAGTTCGTCGACCTGCTCCTTTGAAAGGAGCCCTCTTTGCATGAGAAAGCCCTGTTCGCGGTAAGTTGCAAGCTGTTCGTCATTCCACATCGCAAACGCTCCTGTTCGATCTGGCCGTTTCAATCTGGTTCGCCAGGACTAAAAGATAAGTCTCACAGGGACTGCCATCGATAGTCAGAGATTGAGGTGCCACTGTTGTCGGAAAAGCGTTCCTCCATCATCTTACGTTAAGGCCAGTTTTCTAACGATCCAGGGAGGAAGGTCACATTGGAAGACGTACCGAAGTTATCCGACGAGCACCTCGCCAAGGCCATAGAGATAGTCTCGAACCATCGAACGAAGAAGAACTGCAAGACCTGTCTTGACCGGGGATATCAAGGGGTTAATCAGTTGAACATGATCATTCCATGTCACAAGTGTGTGGACTCAGACGCCGTGGCAAAAGAATGGCAGGCACACGTCAATGATACGCCTGCTCTGGCAGAGGCCTATGGGGATTATTTCGAAGCGGAGGAAGTTCAGGAAAGTAGCGAAGAGAAGCCACAAAACACTCCTGAGCCTGCTCGCGGACGGAGTCCGGATCGCCATCGTCCCTACGGCGGTGGCCAACCCCATCGTTCCGTCGGGAGATGACCGTCGCCGACGGGAGGCCACGGTAATTCATGGCTGAAAGCTGTCTGCGCGTGCCGGCCGAAGATTTGCGGCGGGGCCGGCAAGTACACGCGTATTGCTCTTGAACAGGATTGCATCGCGCTGGCTGTTTCTTCCCATCGTTTCCATCTCGATCCGGAAAAGACCGTCTTGGGTGCCAACGGGGGGTCGCCGATCAGCATCGGATCTCCGGCCAGCGAAAAGCCGACGCTCGTCCTCGACACCGGGGCGATCTTCATCGACTGGGATGCGGAGTATTTCGAGCGCGATCCCTGGCCGTTTCTTCAAGTCTCTGGGCCTTGGGGCTGTGTTGCAGGGCATGGGTGGCATTCTCGCCGGGATCTACAAGCCGGAATTTCAGGCGCCGCAGTCGAATTGGATGTTGTGACCGATTTTGCCACCTACGAGCACACGCGCTTCGACCTCGACATGAGTACGTTTTAGATCCCCAAAAGCATGTCGAACCGAGATCTGTTTCCCATGCTCATCACCGGGGTAGCTGGCGTCCCCGGTTACAACGCCCTCGATTACTTCCGCTTCAACCATCCGGGTCAGGTGATCGGCACCCGCCGTGTAGACAACTGGCTGCTGCAGGGCGAGGGCATTCGAGCGCTCAATGCCTATGACGCCGACGGCATGAAGCGGCTTTTCGACGAGCACGAATTCGCCTCGGTCATCAACTGCGAAGGAACATGCAGATTAAAGTCGTGCGAGTACGATCCGGAGAACGCCCGACGTATCAACGTCGACAGCGTCAACGGACTGCTGGCGGCGGCTTCGGAGGCAACCCGGATCATCACGCTTTCCATCGACCTGGTGTATTCAGGAACGGGTTCCGGAAATCACGTCGAGGATGATCCGACGGATCCGGTCACTGTGTACGGTGAAACCATGGTCGATGCCGAGCAGATGTTTCTCAGCGAGCGCGCTGACGCCTGTGTCCTGCGGATTTCGCTGCCGATGGGGATCAGTTTCAACGGCCACGCCGGCGCCATCGACTGGATAGGATCGCGATTTGCCAAGTCCCGGCCGGCGACGCTCTACTATGATGAAGTGAGGACGCCAACCTACACGGACTGTCTCAACGGACTGTTCGAGACGGTCCTTCGCAGCGATCTGTCCGGGCTCTATCACGCCGGCGCGCCACGCCAGTTGAGTCTGTACGAGATCGGCCAGGTCATCAATCGCCTGGGGGGCTACGAAGCGGATTGCTTGATGGGGCGGCCACGAGGTGAGGCCGGGCCGATTCCTCCGCGCGCCGGCAATGTGACACTGGACTCCAGCAAGCTGCGCGCGGCGCTGGGGTATGAGCCGTTCGATCCGTGGCCTTTGTCTGATTCGCATGTACCCACCCATCGAGACTGGCATCGCGAGCGTCCCGCGAGCGAGCCAGGATCCCCGGACTACCTGCTGGAGGTTCTGGCGCGAAATCCGGGGAAATCGAGCTCGAATCAGCAGATTCGGACATTCTGAAATCTGGCGTTAGTTTATCTGGAACGCCGATCCGGAGGAGCTTTCCATGCTGACTGATGAGCAAGTAAAGCAGTACCGCACAGACGGCTACGTTACCGTTGCCGGATTATTGCCCCCAGACGAAATTGAGGAACTACGCCGTGTCACGGAGGAATTCGTCGACAAGTCACGCCACGCAACGGATCATACAGACGAATTTGATCTCGAGCCGGGGCACACGGCCGAAGCACCACGGTTACGGCGTCTCAAACATCCAGAGAAGCTGCATCCGGCCTACGACAGGGTCATGCGCAACGAGACCATCATCGACATGGTGGCTCAACTGGTGGGACCCGACGTCCGTCAATTCGGTGGCAAACTCAACATGAAGGCGGCCGGCTTCGGCAGCCCGGTAGAATGGCACCAGGATTACGCCTTCGCGGCGCGCACCAATGACGACATGCTGGCCGTCGGCGTTCCCCTCGACGACATGACCTCGGAAAACGGATGCCTGCTCGTCGTTCCCGGCTCGCACAAGGGACCGATCTACAACCATTTCCAGGGCAACGTTTTCGTCGGCGGCATCACGGATCCCGACTTTGACCCCGGCAACGTCGTGCCCGTCGAACTGGCGGCCGGCGATATCTCCATTCACCACGGCCGCAGCCTCCATGCGTCGGCGACCAACACGTCACCCGACAAACCGCGCCGGTTGTATCTGCTGCAGATGTGCGCGGCCGACGCCTGGGTGATCGAACCTGCGGAAGGTGGTCCGGAGAAGGACAAGGACGAAAACATCCTTCGAGGCCAGGCACCTGCTGAACCTCGCTGGGTGGAGGTGCCTCCGGTGCCGACGCCCGATACCATCGAAACAGGCCTCTCCGGCTCCATCTATGAAAGCCAAAAGCTGCTCCAGCGACGTTTCTTTGGTTGAGCAGACGCGGTAACATGGGAGGCCACAACAGCCAGCTCATGAACCGGTACCCCTCCGTCACTGACCTGCGGCGGAGGGCGCGCCGTCGTATCCCCCACTTTGCCTGGGAGTACCTCGACAGCGGCACCGGAGCCGATGAGTGTGTGAGGCGCAATCGAGAGGAGCTTTCGGCTG
The DNA here is from genome assembly GCA_965248265.1 of Candidatus Latescibacterota bacterium. Taxonomy (GTDB): domain Bacteria; phylum Latescibacterota; class UBA2968; order UBA8231; family UBA8231; genus CBDFJF01. The sequence continues at coordinate 1,607,344 of CBDFJF010000001.1, read as the reverse complement.
TCACGTTGATGCCGCAGTTCATGAAGGGCGTGTTCGAGCCCGACATCTCGACGACTCTGTTCGGAATCCCCTACGCCACTCCTTTTGGAGTCTCACCCGTTGGCCTGACCGCACTGATGTGGCCGCGCGCTGAGCAGATTCTCGCGCGAGCCGCCGCCAAGTATCGCTTCCCATATGCGCTTAGCACCGCTGCCACCGACGCGCCGGAGAGGATCGGGCCCCTGGCCGATGGCATGGGCTGGTTTCAGCTCTATCCGCCACGCCGGCCCGACATTCGGCGCGATTTGCTTGTGCGTGCTCAGGATTCTGGTTTCACGACCTTGTTGGTAACCGCCGATCTGCCTACTGCCAGCCGGCGCGAACGCCAGCTGCGTGCCGGCGTCATCGTGCCGCCGAAAATGACCGCACTGATGCTCTATCGCTGCGCCGTGCGTCCGGCCTGGTCGCTGGCGACGCTGTTCGCGGGGAAGCCGCGCTTTCTGGGTCTGGAGAAGTACCTGGATGGGCGTGACATGCGGGACATGCTCTCCTTCATCGGGCAGGAGCTGGGTGGCACTCTCGACTGGGAATACCTGCAGGAGGTGCGCGACGAGTGGAAGGGGGCGCTCGTGCTCAAGGGTGTGCTCGGTGTCGACCAGGCCGAGCGCGCCGTGACGCTGGGGTATGACGGCATTATGGTCTCCAACCATGGGGGGCGACAGTTCGACGGCGCTCCGGCGGCGATCTCAGTGCTGCCAGCCATTGCCGGCGCGGTCGGGGATCGCGCTAAAATACTATTCGACAGTGGTGTCCAGAGTGGACTCGACATCGCGCGTGCTCTCGCTCTGGGCGCTGACTTCGTTCTGCTCGGCCGTGCCTTCATGTACGGCGTAGCCGCCCTCGGCAAGCGGGGTGGCGACCACACCGCTGAGATTCTGATTGCTGATCTCAAGAACAACATGATGCAGCTCGGTTGCTCCTCCGTGGGCGAACTGGCTGAGCGTGTAGGATAGATTGTCCGCAACACGCCGATGCACCGGAGAAGACACAACGACTCGCCGTATGTATTCTATTCTTTACCATGACAGACGATAGACCAGAGCGTATCGGTCCCCATGATCTGGGCGGTCTCCCCGGCGAAGCCATCGATCGACGCGAACACGATGCCGCCTACTGGGAGCGCCAGGTGGACGCGATGGTGATGTTGATTTTCAACAAGGGGATCATCGAGGATTTCGCCCAGCTGCGTAGAGGGATCGAAGCGCTGGGGCCAGACGTGTACGAGAAACTCAGCTACTACGAGCGCTGGGCAAGCTCGGCCGCGGCTCATGCGATCGACAAAGGGCTCGTGACGCGAGTAGAGCTCGATACGCGCATCGCAGAGATCCGTTCGAGAGGGAAGGCGTGATGGAACGCGATAAGGCGCACTTCAAGCCTGGTGATCGCGTGCGTGTTTCGTCTCGCAAGGAGCCCCGGCATCACCGCGTTCCCTCCTACGCCAAAGGCCGAGTCGGCGTTGTAGAGCGTGTGTGCCCCCAGGAGTTCGCGCAACCGGAAGAGGTGGCGTACGGGAAATCGGGGGCATCCTTTCACTCCGTGTACCGGGTGCGTCTGAAGCAGCGCGATCTGTGGCCAGACTACGAGGGCCCTGCTCATGATACGCTGGACCTGGAGATTTTCGAGAACTGGCTCGAACCGAGCCGGGAGACGCACGGTGGCTGATCACGATCACGAGCATGATCATAGTCCCGGGCACAGGCATCCCCCTCAACCCGATCATCCCGAGCCGTCGTCCGACTATGAATTGATGGGTCTCGCGCTGAACGAGCTGCTGATCGAGAAAGGCGTCTACACCGCTACGGAACTACGGGAGCAGATCGCCAGGATAGAATCGGTGGAGCCTTCGACCCATGGTGCGCGGGTCATCGCCAGGGCATGGTCGGATCCCGGATTCAAATCAGAATTGCTCACAGACGGCAACGCCGCGGTGACGAAGCTCGGCTGCGATCCGGGGTACACCGTGCTGACGGTGTTGGAGAACACCCCGACTGTTCACAACGTGGTCACATGTACCTTGTGTTCATGCTACCCCAGGACCCTGCTCGGACGACCTCCAACGTGGTACAAGACCGCCTCCTACCGATCGCGTCTGGTCCGCGAGCCTCGCGCCGTATTGCGCGAGTTCGGCACCATCATCGCTGATGATGTGGAGGTGCGGGTGCATGACTCCAACGCCGAGCTGCGATATCTGGTGATGCCGATGCGACCGGTTGGCACAGATGGATTCAGTGAAGAGGAACTGGCCAATCTGATAACGCGCGACAGCATGATCGGGGTTGCCGTCGCAGATGAGCCCCGAGACCGGAGCACCTCATGAGTCGTTTCATACGCTGTGACGACCAGTTCTTCGTAGACGATCACCTCATCGACACGATGACGGGTCTCAAGCGGGTCGTCCAGACGCCGGAGAAAAATGAACGTCCTGTGTTGCAAGGAGATGGACCCGGGGAGGGCTGGTTGGCCCGCATCCTGGGAAACTCTGTCCACTTCGATGCACAGGATAACATCTTCAAGATGTGGTACGACACCGCGCAGGGAGTCGCATATGCCACGTCGAAGGATGGAATCAGCTGGGACAAGCCCAACCTGGGAGTAATGGAGGTCGACGGTTCCTCGGACAACAATCTGGTGCGTCGGGGTCGCAACCTCACGGTGACGAAGGATCTCGAGGAGGAGGATCCCTCCAAACGGTACAAAGGGCTTTACTGGCACTCGCTGCGCGACCCCGACGTGCGCTGGATGGGCAAAGGACACTTCGCCGCGTTCTCTCTCGACGGAATCAATTGGGAGGACGTGCCCGGTAATCCGGTCATGCCGCTGAGTCACGGAACCACGGATGGACAGACCGTCTTCGGCTGGGATCCCGATCACGGCCAGTACGTCGTTTACATGCGTCCCCATGTCGAAAACATGGATCCCCCCAAGAGGTCCGTGGCGTGGTCGACGAGTGACGACTTCATCCACTGGGGTCCCGCCGTAGTGGTCATGGTGCCGGATGAGCAGGACGGCCGCTACGAAGAGTTCTACCGCATGCCCGTGATCAAATACGAGAGCATCTACCTCGGTTTTCTGTGGGTTTACGACAACGACCCCGAGTACGCGATTCAGACCCTGAACACCCAACTCACGGTCAGTCGCGATGGCGTGATCTGGGAACGAGCCGCCGACAGACAATACATCCTCACGAATGGGGCTCCAGGAACGTTCGACAGTTACTACTCCTGCGTCTGCACGATGATCCCAGTGGATGACGAGCTCTACCTCTACTATCTGGCGGCCAACTTCCCGCACACTCCCCCCGGCGACGGAGAAGGCAAGCGCGGATCTCAGAAAGCCTGGATCGGCAATGTGATGGATGGTGAGCTCAAAGCGTTCAGCGCGGGTCTGGCCAAATTGCCCCGCGGCAGAATCGTTTCCATGGAACCATCCGGGAGGGAAGGCGTGCTGACGACGGAGCCTTTGCGTTTTACCGGCAGCAACCTGACGCTGAACGCCGACGCCGCCCACGGCAGTATCGCCGTCGAGGTGCTCGATGCTGACGGCGAGCCTGTGGAAGGATGCTCCCTGAACGATGCGATTCCAGTAACTGACGACGGCTTGTGCTGCGAAGTGACCTGGAAGGGTGGGCGGAGGCTGACCAGGGAATGCGGCGACGGCGATGAGAGAGCCGACTACGAGCCAGCCCTCAGGCGGCCTCAGCGGCTGCAGTTCCATATCAAGAACGCGAAACTCTATTCCTTCCGTATTGACTGATTCGCTCACATGACAGCGATTGTACCCTTGCTGTCGCCAGACGTTTTCACCGGACTGGAGGGCATGACCCACCTCGCCTGCGGCGGCGAAGCCCCCTGGTTGAAGGCCAACGATGAGGTCTACGCCGATTTCGCTCGCTGGAAGGGCGAGGGCAAGGCGGGAAGGCAGGAGATCCTGGGGCGCACAGAGCGTTGCCGTGACAAGGTCAGCAAGCTGTGGGGAGTGCCGGGCGAGCGCATCGCCTTCACGCCTTCGGCCGCCGAAGGGATGGCCTGGCTGGCGCGCGGTCTTGACTGGCGTGAGGGTGACAACGTCGTCACCACCAACCTGGAGTTTCCCTCCGTGGCTTATGCCTGGCGCAACCTGAAGCAGGCCGGCGTAGAGACTCGCCTGGTCGAGCACCGGGACTGGGAGGTCCGCGAAGAGGATCTGCTGGCGGCCGTGGATGAGCGCACCAGGGTGCTGGCGGTGAGTCAGGTTTCATTCTACACAGGCCAGTGTCTCGACATCGCTCGGCTGGCCGCCGGCCTCAAGGCAAAGCCGGAGCCGGTACTGCTGGCTGTCGATGCCACCCATGCCTCAGGTGTGCTCACCGTGCCGGCTGCATTGACCGATCTGTGTGTCAGCAGCAGCTACAAATGGATGCTCTCCACTCATGGCGCGGCTGCATGCTATTTGAGCGAACGGGCTGAGGCCAGCATCCAGCCCTCGAGCTTCGGATGGCGCAACCTGGATATCTTTCCGACTGAAAAACCAGAGCGTGCTCAGGAGGTCGATGCCCGGTCGATGCCGTACATGATGGAACCCGGCAATCCGGCCATGCTCGTCATCGCTCTGCTGGATGGAGCGCTCGAGGTTCTGCTGGAGAACGGCATCGAGCGCATCGAGGCGCACGCCCGCGACCTTGCCGAGTATATCGATGAAGGTCTGAGCAGCATTGGCAAGACGGTGATTTCGCCACGGCGACGTGAGGCGCGCTCGGGCAATACCTGTTTCCAGGCGGAAGACGCAGCAGGTGTTGAGAAGCGTCTGGCCGACCAGGGAATTCTCGTCTGGGGTGAGTCCGGTAGAGTGCGAGTGTCCGGTCACCTCTATAATGGAAGCACTGACGTAGACACACTGATAAAAACATTGGGAGATATGAAATGAATGATGGTCAAACAGATACACCGGATATCGGGCGTCCACCGAAGGAGCTTGTCGAGCAGTTGAGGGAGATCGGCAGTGCCACAGCGGCAGGTGAGCTCAAGCGCCTCGGCATCCAGGACCCGTACATCCTGGGTCCAGTCGCCCATTCACCGGGGAAGTGTGTTGCGGGGCCCGCGTTGACACTGCACTGTCTGCCGCAGCGCGAGGATGTTTACGAGGAGGACGAGTACGCCGATCCGGAAAGGCAGCTGCACCGCCACGTGCTGTACCACACCCAACCGGGTGATGTCGTCGTCGTCGACGCCAGAGGATCGATGAAGAGCGGCATTTTCGGCAACATGATGCTGACGTTCTTCCAGGGACGTGGAGGAGTAGGTGTTGTCATTGACGGCTGCATCCGCGACTACCCGATTGTCATGGCCGATCTCGACCTGGGTCTGTGGCTGCGCGGCGTGACGCCCAACTTTCATACCCAGACTGACATCTATCCGCACGCCGTGAACGTGCCGATCGCATGCAATGACACACTCGTGATGCCAGGCGATATCATCGTTGCCGACGACGATGGTGTCGTGGTGGTGCCGGTTCAAATGGCTCCAGAGTTGATAGAAACGGCCACGACTCATGCAGAGTGGGAGGAGTTCTCGCGCGAGAGACTACTGGCAGGTGGACACCTGTCCAGGTACTATCCTCTGTCGGAAGAGGCGCGTCCGGAATACGACCAGTGGAGGAAGGACCAGGGGAAGTAGGCGACGCGCTTGTAATCGATGCGCGCCGCCTCCATGATGCGGGGGTGCTTCAGGTCTAGCCGGCGTCGATGACGTCCTGAGCGACCTCAGAGCGTTGCTGCGGATCGTAGCCGATGGCCTTGCGGCCGTGTTCGATGTCATACAAGGGCCAGTTGCTGTCCGAGACGCCGAACACGCGCTCGTGGCCGATGTCTTTGGCCGTCAACGCCGCATCGAAGAGCCGAACGCAGTCGTCGTGACCCAACTGATGGGGGTGTTCCGGCTCCGGCCGGTCCTTGTTGAAGTTGCCGATACGGACCGAGACGACGCCGAATCCGTGCTTGGACGAGAACATGTCGCCCATGGCTTCCCCGAAGACCTTGGTGATGGTGTAGTAACTGTCAGGGTGGGTCAGCAGGTCGGCCGTGCGGGTGACGCTGCGCGGAATGACGGCTGATGGATGGACGCCGCCACGGCTGGCGAAGACGATGCGCTTGCCCCCGTGCTCCAAGGCCGCCTCAAACACGTGGCGGGTACCGATCATCGACTGCAGTGCCTGCTCCCACTGCCCACCACAGTTGCTCAAGTGGATGGTCGCATCCATGTCTGTGGAGGCATGGTTGACGGCCTCCCAGTCGTTGACGTTGGCGACCACGTAGTCGTCGAGCTGGGCTGTGGGATTCACGTCCAGGCCGCGGAACTCGTGCTTGTCCTTGAGGTGGGTTATCAGGTGTTGTCCGATGTTGCCGGCCGAGCCGGTCACTAGTACGCGCATTGGAGTCCTCTCCTTGAGTGGTATAGATTTCTAGTGCGCGAGTGTACATGGAGCCTAGGAGACAGTCAAGATGAGACAGAAACGGACCTACTGTCGGGGTATGAATAGAGCGTATGATTGCGGAACCTGTGACATTTCTCTCTGAGGTTTTCATGTCGCCTGTTCCTCTGTTGGTATGAACAGGTAGTCGTTTTGCGGAACTTGTTAGATATTTGTTAGCTGAGCGGCCTTCCCCCATACATAGCTGTCCATTGCCCGTACCGCTTCGGCGTGATCGTCCGGGTACAGATGGGCGTAGGTATCGAGCGTCTGCTTGATGGTGGCGTGCCGCAGCTGCCTCTGCACTGACTTGATGTTGGCTCCTTTGGAGATCAGCAGCGAGGCACAGGTGTGGCGTAGCTGGTGGAATGTGATGCGGCGCAGACCGGCGTCTTCGAGCGTGCGTTCCAGGCCCCATTTGGTGATCTGATTGTAGCCATAGGGCCCGCCCTGATCGGTTGTGAAGATAAATCCTGCGTCCTTGTAATCACTTCCCTGAGCCAGTTTGAGCGCTGCCTGACGCTGTTTGTGCTGTCGCAGGGTATCGATGACGAAGGGCGACAGAAGCACCGAGGAGGCTGCTGACGGCGTCTTGGGATCTCCGAACCCCCGCCGTCGAGTCAGGTTCTCCTCCACATAGTACTCCGAAGCCTTCCAATCAAGATTGTTCCACTTCATGGCCTGGATCTCGCCCACGCGCAAACCGGTCCAGATCGCCACTACGAGGACTGCACACCACTTCTGGGACGCTTGGGCCAGCAGAGCGTGGATTTCCTCGGGAGTCAGCGGATCGATCTTCTTCGGCGTGTGACGCGGGTAGGAAATGCGCATGTCAGCCGGGTTGGCTTTGACGTATCCCCATTCGTACCCCTTGCGCAGGATGGCTCTCGTGACAGCCACGATTGATTTGACGTGAGACACCGAGAGCTCCTGTAGCAACACCGCAGTAAACCCCTGTAGAATCTCAAGGTCAATCTCGTGCGCCTGGTACTGGCCGAGGACGGGCAGGATGTGCAGCCGGAGGAATTGTTGGTAGCGGTCCAGCGATTGTGGCTTGAGTCGCGGCCGTGCGTCCTTCTCCATCCATGACTGGGTGAGCTCGGTGAAACCGATGCTCTGCTTACCCTGCCATTCGCCCCGTTGGACTTCCGCCAGGCGGATGTTGAGCAGCTTCTGTGCAGCCGTCCGAGTGTTTGGCTCGACACGCTCCCATTGCTGATTACGAACGGTTTTCTGCTTTTTCGACGACCACTTCCGGCCAGCGTCGTAGACGATGTAGTACTGCAGGCCGCCCTTGAGTTGGCGCCGGGTTATGCTCCCTTTCATGCGATCTTGCGCTCTCGCATGAATTTCTCAACTGCTTCGGTAGGTATGCGCACCCGGTGGCCGAGCCTGAACGCAGTCAGCTTCTTCTCGATCACCATCTTCCGAACGTACCGATCGGTCACCTCGAGCATGTCGGCAACTTGCTTTGTGGTGTGATACTTGGGCATGTGCTCCTCCTTTCAGTTCAGATCCCCACGCCGCAAATACCCGTTGCGGACGTAGACTCGTTTTCCTGCCTGTAGTCGCTCCTCCATCACCTTGATCTCCTCCCTGGAGGCGAAGTTGCTGCGGATGATCTTGGCCGCGTCAGTGGCGTTGACCTGCTCTGCCGGCTGCGGTGGCCCCTTGAAGTGGAGGATGTAGTTCATGTTGTCAGCATCTTCGGCACATTGGCCAACAGCTCGGGGTTTGCCAGCTGCCCAGCGGACCGGCCGTCTGGCAGCTGCAGGTACTCGAAAAACGCCACCCTCGGCGTTTTGATCTTCACCACCATGCACCGTGCCTTCACGTCGTGATAGAGAAACGTCGCCGCCTGCCGGCGCGCGGCCATTTCCTCGCCCTTGTGCGACTCCAGTACAGGCCAGGTGATCTTGAACGCCTCCTGGTCGAACACAAAGCCCAGCATGTAGGCCGAGTGTCCAGCCGCGCGACCAAAGCCCTCTGCCGTGATCTCGCCGCCCACGTCCTCGATCTGCTTTATCGCCTTCGCGATCCATGAGTCCGGGGACGACGATCCTGTCTTCCAGTAGTTCACGTCCTCAGCGTAGGGCAGTTCACTCATTCATCTACTCCGTAGTACGAGGATTATCGTTAGTCAGTCTCTGTTTTACACTCGGGGCAGTGATGTTCTCGTTCGCTTACCTTGAGCCAATCATCCGGCACTTCTCCGAACTTCAATTCCCCCATTTCCTCTACTCTTTCTCCGCAGCCGTCGCACTGAATAAACTCTAAACTGAAATACATTTCTTACTCCCGATAAGAGGCATTATTTGGTAGTATCCGCCTTGCGGCGTTCATCCTCAGCAATGATTGCATTCGCCAACTCAACCCACTCTGACCACACCCCCTCGGCGTTGTTATTTGAATTGCGAGGCGACCATGAGATATACCAGTCGTCGGTGTAATCCGATTTGACCATCCCGAGTCGCCGCCCTGTTTGGATTGCAAATTCTCCGTCCCCAAACTCAGGAAAGACGAGGGCCTGATACGGCATCTTTTTTTTATCCATGGTTGGCACCTTTTGACTATCGTTTTGAGGCATTACAGTGACTCAACGGTTTCAAGGTTACCGTCCAGATCTCCGGCGCTCTGGCGCTTATTCTTGAGAAGATCCTAGAGATTACACCGAACGATGTAGACATTCGCTTTGCCTCAGCCTTTGCCTATTATCGCGCGGGCCAATCGGAGGTCAGCCGGCTTCACTACACGAAATGTTTGAGTTTTCGGCCCGACTACGACCTGGCGATCAATAATTTGGGTGTCTGCTGCGACAAGATCGGACTGGAATCTCTCGCCATAGGGCACTACGAAAAGGCGGCCAACGCTGGAAATACGCTGGCAATGTCTAACCTGGCGAAGACACTCATCAGTGCAGATCTTCTTGACCAAGCACAGGGGTGGTTGGACAAAGCCAGGCGCGCAGAAGACGTCCATGAAAATGTCGCGGGAACGATGGTAGACCTTCGCGCAAAGCGGAGATCCCAGAAGGAGCTTAGCGAGAAAGTTGATGCTGAAGCCGCGCGCAGACACCGTTTTTTCATGAAATATGTGGATGGTTTCTTGGACAGCGACACTAATCACCCCGAACCTTTTGGGACTTGGGCGAGTCTGTCTGCGAATCTGCACGCGGATGAATTTGCAGCTTGGAATCTTTTCCCCACATGGCCGACGCCAGCAGTTTGCTACCGCATCCTGGCCCCACTCAGCAATAAGAGGCGCGCTCAGGAGTGTGTCTGTACCAAACAGACCGGGGCGGCAGATCCAGTAACTCACGGACAGGCTTACCTGATCGTCTCGCCAGATAGGGCCGAGGTGAACGTGATGATAGTAGACGAGTCTGATAACAGTGCAGAGTACTTCGAAGGACTCACTCAGCAAGAGATCAAGCCTCCGAGTCTTCCTCAAGGATAAGTTCCCATCGGTTCTGCGTCCTGCAGCACGGGCACACAGCCGAACAGACCCTGACAAGCGGGACTTTTTCTCGCCAAGAGTGGGAACACCTACCGCATGTTATCGTCCATGTCTTCATGCTCGACAACGGATTCAAAAGTGCCCATGCTTCGAGGTAGCGGGGGATTACGACCGCTACCACACGGCCCCGATCGGACGGTTCTGCTATTCGCATCTCCAGTCCGTCCCTTCCAATTTCAACCATCGGCACATCTCCTTGAGCCGTGAGTAGATCCGCCCTCGCGAGATCCCTTCGATCTCATCGAGAGGCGTGTTCGTCGTAACTACCGTGAATTGCTGCTCCGCATACCGCGCATCGACCAGGTCGTACAGGATCTCCTCCTCCCACTCGGTCCCGCGCTGCACCCCCAGATCGTCGATCACCAGGTAGGGGACTGTGGCCAACCGCTCCTGGATCTGGAAGAGCTTCCCGCTCTCCTGAGACCCCTCTGACATTGTCTGCCGAAGTCGAGGAAACAGCGATCGAGCCAGGTTCACGAACCGACCCCGCTTCATCCTCCAGTACATCAGCTCATTGAGCACGATGCTGGCCAACAGCGTCTTGCCGGTGCCTGGTGTGCCATGCAGGAACAGGCCCTGCTTCGGCGGCTCCTGGGAGTCCACAAGCTTCGCGATCGAGGCCCGGATCTTGCCGGCCAGTCCTGGCTGCTCGGCGTCGAGGAAGTCCGTGCGGAACTTCCAGCGATAGCGGTCGGGCACTCCCGAGATCTTGACCAGGTGGTTCACTACCTGTATCCGGTGCCGAGGCGCTCTACAGGGGCAGTCGCGGCGCACGGACTCCTCATCCCAGTAGAGGTAGGGAGACTGGTCTCCGCAACGGCACAAAGGACGAACACACCGGCAGATCTCCAATTGGCCGTGGCCTTGTCCCACTCGCTCATCAGCCTGGACATACACGAAACCTCGATCGCCACAACTCGCGCAGCTCACTTCCAGGAGAAGCCACTCCAGAGCCATCGCCAAAATACAGACCAACCCCCAGCTGAGAACTGGTGAATACCCCTTTCGAGATACGCTGTGTCCTCCCGTAGATACTCCACCTCCTCCTCCAACTCATTGAGTCTCGGAAGAAGCCCGTTCGTCAGGCGATTGAGCCTGCGCCGCTCCTTGCTATTCCCGCTCATAGGATCTCCTCAATTGCTGTGAATGAGTGTGAAGCTATGCAGGCGGATGTGCCCGCTCTCGACATACACTCGCTTGCCTTCGCGAAGCCGCTCCTCCATCAGCTCAACGGCTTCCACCGAGGCATAGTTGCATCTGATGATCGTGGCAGCGTCCGTCGCGCTGATCTCAAGTGGGGGCTGTGCCGTCCCCCTGAAATGGAGGTAGCAAGATTTCATGTCCTCTCGTTCGATTGACTCCCAGTAATCGGAATTATCGTGCGTCCGCAAAGCAATTTTCGTCTTGCCTGTCTTCTTCGCAGTCATCGCCACAGGCACAGCACGGCTCGCCATCATACCAGCAGTTGCAGTGCTGACCGTCATCGCGGTTTGGGCACGTCGTTTCCCAGTTGTCCTCCATGATCGTTGACTCCCCTCTGAAATCAATCCTCAGCCCAATCATGGGCAACGGGAACAGGTAGAGCCGCTGGTTGGACCTGTCCCAGAACGCTCCGATCCAGATGTCGTACCAGGCAAAGAGCGGGCGGATTCTCATAGCTCAGGCAGAGCCGCAATCTCGGCTTCCGTCATCTCCACGCACTCGATTTGGCATTCTTCGCCGATGTCATCGCCGTGCTTCCTGTCCTCCATCCACGCACGTACCGCCTCGATGGCGTGATCGATGTTCTTCACAATCGAGCTGCTTTGTCCGTCACCCAGCTCTGGAGAGAGCTTGAACATCAGCGTCCCAACTGGGAGAACCAGAAGTCGCTCTCGGTCTCTGTAGGAGCGCCCGTACTGGTAGCAACTATCCTTCCCGCAAATCTTCTGTCTGCATGGAGGCTCACCCCTTGAAACCCAGTTGCCTATCGGGTATGCGTCGAGATACCGCAGAAAAGGGCACCCGGTTGGCTTCGCTCTCTCCCATTCGTCGCCCATCCGTTGACTCCTCAGTAGGTTTCTTATCGTTAGTCCGCCAATGTTCCGTCGATGTCTCCAGCGCTCTGGCGCTCGTGGAAGTGGAGGTCGATTTCGCCATCAGCCACACCTGTCAGCAGCCCCCGCCAGTGATGCCAGGAGAGACTGTTGACTTCGATGGCGGTTGTTGACTCGACGGCATCGACGGCATCGTTGTCCCGACAGATCCACAACTCGTATACCGCCTCGCCATCACGACTCGGGTCCACATACTCCAGTGTGGTCCAGCAAAGCCCGTACACGCCGCAAATGTCTGATACCCAGGAGCGTAGCAGCTCGCGGCCAATCGACGATGTCGGGCGGAACATGGCAGCCTTGCAGGCGCCGAGATAGACTTTCTCAGCCTCGCCGGCCGTGAATCCCTGCGCGAAGGCGCGATTGAGTTCGGGGGCGTCACCGGTGAAGAGTTCGCGGACACGCCGGTAAAGCGGGCCACAGGTCACATTCTGTCGGTTCATGGGCGGACAATCCCCTTGCGGTCACAGCGGGCGCAACCCTTGAACCTCCAGCCCTCGAAGTCGTTGTCCTCAGACGGCTCTTCTGTGATACGCGCTCCTCCGGCGCCGTCGCATTCGGGGCACTTGAACAGGTCGCGTATTTCCGTGATGGCGTAGGCAATGCTCCGCACATCACGCTCAAGCGCTGTCACCATCTGGTTGCGGTACTCCTCAACCGACAATTCTCCGCTGATTTCCGTGCTTTCGAGGTACATCCGTTGACTCCCTTTAAATGGCATTATCGTTGGTCTATGGTGTCCAATCCACAATCGATCTAAGCTCTGCGCTAAGGTAATCCATGAAACTTGCAGCGATTGCATGCATCGCCTCGGTCCTTCTCGTACTCGGTGTAGGTCATTTCTTGAGATACGAGCCAGTTGGGATTGGAGAGCTGCTCCTTAGCATCTGGGCCATGTCTCTTTTCGTCATCCCTGGATTTGTGATCGCGATAAGCGGCTTCCTCTTCTTTACGAATGCCACATTCCGAGAGCTCGCAAGCGAGAGATCGAACCTGCTCTGGCCGGCAGCCATGCTCGCATTAGGAGTCTTAGTCTGGTTGTACGGGCTTCTTGGCGGAACACACGGCTGATTCATTTTAACCGGCGTTGTAGTGAGTCAACGCTTTGCCGTTATCGGGAATGCCCAGCAACGGCTCCCCGTCGATGTCTACTTCAAACACCGGTGCGCAGCATCCCTTGGCTTTCACCTTTTCCGGGTAATGCCCATCGGGATGAACCGCCACCTCTTCCAGCTTCACAGGGCAGCCGACGAACTTTGTAGCCTCACCGTGGAATGCGAGCGCCATGAAGGGCCGCGGCGACACATGAATACCGCCACCACATTCCGCTTTGCCTTCGTCCCAATCCGGAGCCACAGGGACGGTTCCAGGCTTGTATGACATCCCGTAGGGGCTGTCGAAATCGTCGTTGACGGCTTTGTACATCACTGCAACCCCGTCATCGACAGGAATCCCGTAAAACTCACACCATAGAGCCGGTGTATCCAGCCGCGGTATCTCGATCTGCTTCCCGCCTTCGACCTTGGCTCCGGGGTGCACGGTGACGCCGACCCAATCAGTGGCTGTCACCTGGGAGGAGTCGTAGGCTGTCACCTGGGAGGAGCCGTAGGCTGTCACCTGGGAGGAGCCGTAGGCTGTCACCTGGGAGGAGTCGTAGGCTGTCACCTGGGAGGAGCCGTAGGCTGTCACCTGGGAGGAGCCGTAGGCTGTCACCTGGGAGGAGCCGCAGGCTGTCACCTGGGAGGAGCCGCAGGCTGTCACCTGGGAGGAGCCGTAGGCTGTCACCTGGGAGGAGCCGTAGGCTGTCACCTGGGAGGAGTCGTAGGCTGTCACCTGGGAGGAGCCGTAGGCTGTCACCTGGGAGGAGCCGTAGGCTCTCACCTGGGAGGAGCCGCCCAGTTCAAATCGGGCATTGCCCACAAGCCAGATTTCGATATCGGGGTGCTTTTTCTTTTCCGCGATTGCCGCGCTGAGTTCTTCTTGGGTCTTGCACTCTCGTACCATTTCTCCTCCTTCGTTTACGTCAGCGTAAATGCGTTTTAATGGTTCTTATAGTGAGTCCACCATCTGGTTCGTCGCCTCGAGCAACTCCTCCTCTGTCCCAAACTTCTCTTCGAACAGCTTCCAGTACGGGTGAATCGCCACGCCTTCTCCGCCGTGCTGATGGTGCCGGTCGCAGAGCGCGATGGTGCGCGCATGGGACCGCTTCTGCCTACGGGTGCAATGGTGCACACCCGCCGGGGTGTAGATCTCGAACTCACGTCGACACACGATGCAGCCGTCGTCAACGATCTTCGACATCCGGATCTTCTCTCTGCGGGTTGCTCTTCTCATTCGGCCAGCGTGATTGTGAACTTGGGATCGTTGCGCACCAGGTCGACACCGGTTGGAATCTCTCCGGTGGTTTTGATGTGCTCCTTGATTGCCGTTTTGTCGGGGGCGGCCATCGTCTTTATCAGCTCAGCCGGCGCCGTCTCCAGGAACGTCGTCTCGTCCTCGATGACGACTCGCTCTGGCTGCTTGCGCTGGGAGAGAGTGCCGTGGGGCAGCACAACCCTCTTGGCTCCTGACGCCTCGTAGAAGCGCTTGAGCGAGGCCGAGAGGAAGTCCACCCGGCATTCGATCTTCGACAGCTCCTTCTGCTGTCGGGCTGCAATCCGCTCGATCTCGGCGTCGAAGAGTGCGGACACCTGGTCGAACTGTTCCCGGTAGTGCGCGTAGGCTCGCAGGTATCGCTGCGCCTGCTCCTCATCTTCGAACGTTGGCAGCTCCGGCAGCTCGTCGCCTTCGCCGTGAAAAAGTGCGTCTCCGAAAGCTTCGGAGTACAGCTCGTCTTCCTGTTCCTCGGTGATCGGTAGTTGCAGTAGCGCAGTCATTCCTTTGCTCCTTTCGTTGGCTCTGGTGGTAGTGGCATCCAGAAATCGAACTTCTTGAGATCGTACCCGCCTGGGTACCACTTCAGTTGCTCCTTGGCGTTGCGCTGCACTGAAGCCAGGAAGTACTGTCCTGCGCGATAGGCGAGCACTACTCGTCCAGACTTCGGCAGGCTGTTTGCCGTGACGCGTCTCCAGTTCTTCATGTCACCTCGCCTCCAGTATTTGTGTGGCCTTGTTGGACAACCTGAACCCATAGCGTCCGGGCGAACCCTCCATGCTCACCAGCAGCTTGCGTTTCACCGCGGCCTTCAGTGTGACCTCCTTCACGCACTGCGGGGGCTCGCCATCAGGGGGTTCCAGCACTACGTAGGTCCGGATCTTCTCCTTCCGCGCTCGAAGCACAGCACCGGCCTCAAGCGCCTTGAGCAGCTTCATAATCGCCGCAGTCGGCCCGCAGTTGACACAGTACCCCGCCTTGAACGGAAGCCCTTTGCACTGCTTGGTAGCGCAGCGTCTGGCGTAGGCGCCCTCATGCTTTGGCCTCTTTGGATTGCCGATGCCTGGAATCTCGTAAGTGCCTGTTGTCATAGAAGCGCCCTTTGCCCCTTCTCATCGGTGGCCAACTCAAGCTCGTAGATGGCGTACCGCTTGCCGTTGTGGTTCGTGTGCATGGTTGAGCTGATGTCGTGGTCGCGCCGTAGCTCGTTGATGCGCGCCGCCAGGCGATAACACCCGAACTCCTGCAGCGCATCCATCGGTGTCAGCTTCCGGCCTTGCTGTAGGGCCTTGAGAATGAGAGTGCCCTGGTCCATCTCAGGCGGCTCCTCTGTAGGCATCGAGGTTCAATCCGCGCCTGGTAGCCATTCGCCTGATCGAAGAAGGTCTCACTCCAAGGATCTGGGCCGCTTCCTGCAGATCGCCGTGCGTCATTCGCAGTATCCGATCGAGGTGCTCTGCCGAAACCTTCTTTCGTTTGCGGCCGGCATGGCCGTTGGCAACTTCTTCGCCGTTGTAGATCCGCCCCAATGCGAGCTCGATACACTCCCGCTCGACAAACAGGATCTGATGAACCGGCGACTGGTCATTGAGCAGGAACGTGACGGTCTCCTGGTATTCCTGGTTTTCCGGAGTCTCCCACTTCAGCTCAACGAGGCTGAAGGCGTTATGCATGATGTCCAGACACAGGGCGATGTACCCTTCTCGCGACTGCTTGGCCTCTTCCGGAGACATCTCCTCAAAGCGGCGCTTCTTTCTCGCCGACACGATGCGAGGCCGAGCGAAAGGAGTTCTAAGTGTCCTCCCCCTTTTGGCAGGTGCCCCTTCGCCCGCACGTCCTTCTGCTTGTCTCCCCTTACCAGGTTTCCGGATTACACGCGCTGATGCGTTCCTGCCTATGCTCGACCTCGCTATCGTCATGTTCCCCTCTGGGTGGAATTGATTTTCCTCACTGGCTTCAGCATCAAGTCTTTGCCCTCGAACTCCCACGACAGGCCGCCGTTTACCTGCACTGCCCACCTGTTGCCGCTGTACGGCCCGTAAACCAGGACGAGGTTTCTTAACCACGGCCGCGAGCGTGAGTACACAGGTTGGCCCTCAGAAAGCGTCTGCATTGCCCACCACCTCGAGGTCTTCGTCAATGCGCTGCTTGGCCATCTCACGGATGTGCTCCATGCGCGGGAACGTGGATACGCGCCTCTGGCGGCCTTCGTGCCACACCTCTACCGAACGCCCCCTTTCAGGAGCATTTCTGCCACGACTGCAATCACACACAGCAGAGGCAGAGTTCAGCTGATCCTTCATCGCCTCAGGCAACTCCCAGAACTCCTCGGTGGTCCACACGCGGCGGCGGTCTCGGGAGTGGAAGAAGCGAGCGATGCCGGTGTCGGAGCAGTCCCGGCAGTACGACGAGTAGACTTCGATGTGCGTCTTGTATTGGCCGGTTGGCAACCTCTTCGCATCGCGGATGGGGAAGTACTGCCGCATGTTCTCGGGGATCTCCACAAGACGCTTCTCCCCCGACGGCTGAGCGTGGTGGTAGTCCTTGTCGGTGGATTGCTTTGGCTGCAGACGCTCAACCAGCGCCAGTAGTCTTGCGGCGGAAGGAGGATGATGCCCTATCGGCTGGTTGCCGTGGCCAGGCGACGTGTCACCGATGTGTTCGTCGAGTGCCTGCTCAACTACGCCTGGATCGATTCCGCCAAGACGCTTGAGCAGATCGTCGACGTAGCCGTCTTCAAGCATCCGGCCATAGTGCAGCAGCAGCGCCTGCTCGATGCGATCCTGGGCTTGCTCGTCGTCGCGCAGGATTGTCACGCAGCGTCTCTCCCGCGCTTCTCTCGGCGCTCTTTTTTACGACGCGCTATCCGCTCCTCCGTCGTTTCGCGGCCGGGCTCGCTCTTTTGCGAATGCGACTTCCAGTTCAGGACGTGCTCGATTACCTGCAACCCCTTCGCCCGCTGCTCCAGATACTGCGGCCCCTTCTGCCAAACCCACTCCAAGTCCTGGGCCGAGCGCTTGTCGTCGGCGAGGCGCATGATCGCCCTCTCAACATCCTTGCGAGACCAGTGCGGAGGTTCTGAGTGCAGTCGGTGCAAGGCTTGTTCGTGTATCGCCCAGTGGACGGAGTGAGGGAAGGGGAGCCTTTCGGCCTCCCACAGCTCGCGCAGTTCGTTGGGCTTGTAGTTCGGTGAGGGCTTGAAGTCGTCGGTGGGATCGCGGGAGTGTATGACTTGTGTGTCGCCGCCATCGATTGTTTCGGATTCCGCCTCTGTACCGGGTACCTCAGTACTACCAGACACAGGGGTACTGTCTATGTCTTTGTCTCTGTCTATGTCACGCGACAGGACATCACGGCTGTCACGGTCTGTCACGCCGTCACGGCGTGACTCCTGTAGGTTACTGTTTTTCTTCTGTTTGGCGCGCCTTCTCCGCTGTCTTTCAGCGCCTGTTTCGTCGTACAACTGATATGTTTCCCAGTTCGCGACCACCCATTCTCCGCTCTCAATTCGCAGTGCATCGTCGGCCAGTGCTGCTTGCTCCAACTCTGTCACGATGTCACGCGTGACATTCCAGCGTCGCGCAATCACGGTGTGATCCGGACGTCGGCAACGACCACGAACCCCAGTGCGCTTCACATGGCAAAGCAGCCGTGGCCAGCATCCGGAGACCACTCCGGGCAGAGCATCCAGCCAGGCCGAGTCTTCCCAATCCACATCCAAGCGAATCCAACGTCCGGGCATCTATGCCGCCCGGGCTTCTTCTTTGTCGAGCTGCTTGTGGAAGTCGTCATCGCCTGACTCGCCGTTGTTTTCTACTGCGATCTTCGCCTCGATCGCGGCTTCCATGGCTTCATGGATCTCCGCAACCAGCTCCTTGTCGGTGATCTTGGCCATGTCGCCGGCTACCAGCTCGAAATCCTTTTCGAGGATCTCGTTGAACCGGTCGCCGAGCGCATCCATCCATTCCTCGACTTTGGCCAGGAACCGCTTCTTGCCGGCTATCCCCATATCCCCAGTCGGCTTCACCTTCGGCTTCTCCGGCGCCTCTTCTCCGTCCAGCCACGCGCTGAATACCTCTGCCACGTCCTCTCCTGGCCTGGTATACATCTGGCCGGACATCGCGGGGCAACGGGACTTTGTGATGCTGAGGACGTTCATCTGGTCCATGTCACCGACCACGTCGAACTCGAACTCCATGCCTTCGCGTTGAATTGGCTGGAGTCCGATCTTGCGCGGCACCTTCTGCCCTTTGGCGTTTTCCTCGATGACGTACTCGGTCTTCGATCGCATTGACACGATCAGGTGCATTTTGCAACCGAGCATCTCGTCGATGAGCCGGGTGTGAATCGGCGTGACGTGACGCCAAGCCGTGAAGCTGTTCTCGCCGGATCGCTGTGACGCCTTATCCTTCATCTCCAGGGCGCCGTCCTTCCCGATCCATGCATGTGACAGAGAGTCAATCAGGAGTCCGTCGTAGCCTGCTCTCTGCGCCGACTGAATGGCCTCGATGTAGAGCGCAGGGTCGAAGCTTTCCAGCTCCAGCACATCGAAATCGAAGATGTCCGCGTACTTCGACGCAGATCCGTGCTCGGTGTCGACAACAGCGATCTTCTCGCACATAGCCGAGAGTACGCGGAGTCCGGTGTATGTCTTTCCAGCTCCCGCCGGCCCCACGAGCGCCATGCGCCCATGAGATCCGTACTTCTGTGCTTTCTGGAAATTCATGGCCATATCTCCATGATGAAGGGGATGAATGCGCTGACGAGGATGTACCCGAACGCCAGCATTTTGAGGCTGCTTGCGACAACCAGGGCAACTCTTCCAGTTCGGCTCAGCCCGTGCATCGTTCCAACTCTTCTCTCTCGATGTGAGTTCGCCATCCGCACTCTTCTACCAGGTCCGCAAACTCTTCCGCTTGGGCTTTCACCTCGAAGGGTTTCTCTATGGCGAGTTCAGTGATGTCCGGTCCGAGATGGACGCGATAGTCGTAGACGGTCCGCCTCTTTATCGGGGCGTCGAGTGCCTCCAGAATGGCGAGCGGGACTCCCGTCGCATGGGTGCGGTTTCTAACGAGTTCGAGTATCTCTGTGTCTGGCATTTCATTTCTCCTGTCAGTAGGGGTCGTCGTCTTCTCGCTTCTGCTTGGACTCTCGGCTCTTCTTTCTCACCCGCCAGTAGAGGCGCATGTGCCGGCGCCGAAGAGCACGCTGCTTGCGCAGTGAGTGCTTTGACTTCTGAGGCGGATATGGGACATCAAATTCTTCATTCACTTGTCCTCGCTTCTGGGGAGTCTTCGGTTCATATCAGTCGTCTGTCCCTCTCCAGGTGGTACTCCTTCTGGCACGACTCGCACTCACTCTCTCGCAGATCGCCCAGGAACAGATCGCCGCACTCGTTGCACACTACCGCCTCATCTTGCTCCTCTGGGTCGTCGTCTGGCAGTTCAGCCAGGACGAGATGTTTGGTGAGATTGGTTGGCGGAAGCTGTCCCGCCGCTTGGGCGTTGAGGATGTCTCGGCGGGATGGTGCGGGCCGGGGTTCTGATGGTGCGGGTAGGTGCGACTGCGGGTATGGAGATACAGCTTGCTGCGGGTGGGTTTGTGTGGTAGATTCCAGCATTACAAACGCCTTCCTAAGGACCCCAAGGCCCTCTGTGAGGTGATTGTGACTGGCTGGCTGGGATTCTCCGCTAAAAGATTCCCCGGCCAGCCGCTTTTTATGCCTGACCTAAATGTATGACATTTCTCTACGCAAGTCAAGTAAAACTTCACAAGCACACGGGCGGACTTGACAATATGGCCAGTGAAGTATTACGTTCTGGGGTATGTTAGTGGCTGAAAAGAACGTCTTTGTCCAGTTGCGGATAGACGAAGGGCTGAAGCAGCATCTTGAGCGTGAAGCCAAGAAGCTGGGGCTCAATCTGTCTGCGTATGTCCGAATGAAGCTCATCGAGCTAACCGAGTTCGAGCCGGACTTGAATGGTGATGGGGATTGAGGCAAATCATCGTTTAAGGCGCTCCAGGTACCAGCATTCGTTTCCGGTGGCCTGCATTGAAGAATCGAAGTATTGATGACAGCGCCAAAACATTGCCGGGTGTAACTGTCCCGGCGGCGGGTCGACTGAGTAATAGGTGACGAGCATCTGCCTGCCGTCTGGCCATGATAGCCCTGTGGCAGTCACGAAGCTCGTTTCGGATCTATAAGATATTTCAGATTCTACGATTCCAGGAAAAACAAGCCATCCCCCACTCATTTTCCAAGGGTTGCCTTCGTTCATTTCCCGCTGATCGTCTCCCCACACAGACACAGCAAGCAGGGTTAGGCCAGCCGCCGCCGCGGCGATCGCCAGTGGTTTCAGGTAGCGGTTCATTCGGGACCTATTCCTCTTCTTTCCGCCTTTGGTTCTGCTTTGCCGCAAGCACTATTAAAAGCCCCACGAATGCGGCAGTGATCCACCATTGTCCCAATCCGCCAGTCCACCAGAGCACTAATCCCAGCGCCAAAGTAGCCCACCACATCACTCTCTCCATTGTTTCGCTCAGCCGGGGCAGGCTGTTGGCTCAATAAACATCGCGATCGACTCCCTGGCAACAGGAAATCAGGTTTTGGCCGGAGCGGCTTATCCGTTCTCTGTAGCTGTTGGCCGTCTTTCTCTGGCAATGTGATCTCTGTCACAATCGTTGGTAATCCCCCCGCTGTTCGTACTTGACACCCCCCGTCTCCCATTGTTTCTTTGTCCTCATTAACGAGGACATTCAATACGATACGCGGTGAGATGGCCAAGCACAAGAAGAAAAGCGCATCGCCCCTGAAAAAAGGCGCACGGCTCGTGCGTGTGAACAAGGAGTACGTCCGTCAGCGGCGTGAGGAGTTGGGAATTCCATCTGACGCCCAGCTGGCTGAGCGCTGCGATATGACTCGGCAAAACCTGTCGCGGGTCCTGCACTACGAGGGGTCGTCGCTGGAACAGGCGGACTTCGGCTCGCTGTTCTACATCGCCCAGGCCCTGCGCTGCAAGGTGGACGATCTCGTCATCGCCGAGATCGTCGATGATCGCACCAAGCGCAAGAACACGGCCGCCAAGCTCGCCGCTGCCGCTTCCTGTATTGCCGCGGTGGCCACCTCCTGGTTCGTTACCGCCACTTGGCTTCTCCTCGACCGCTCCGTCGTCGACTGGTCCTTCGCCTTCACTTCGTCGTCGGCGGTCTGGTTCGTCGTCTACGGCGTCCTCATGCGCCAATGGTTCCTCCTCACCAATCTGGCCACCCAATCCGGCTCGGCCCTGCTCCTGCTGCCCGGGCGTCCGGACATGGGGCCGGCAATCTGGCCCATCGCGGCCATCCTGACGGCGCTGATCATGTATTCGGCGATGTGGACCCGGCTCAACTGGAGCTACAACGGCGGGGTCGTCCAATGGCAGCCGTCAATCGCCTTCACGCGACTGTCTCAGCTGCAGACGTTGCTGCCGCCGCACTTCGGAACCATGGCGGCCGGTGTGATTCTGGGGGGTATGGCGGCGTCCATACTCGAGTGGGCGGCGAAGTAACGTGCAGCACCTCTTGACTGGGAGCGTTCTGATTTTGTAGATTTCCCTCGAAAGGCGGTTTGCAGAACCGCCCAGACAGCAGCACTATCAAATAACGGGTGTCCTCTATCACCAAACAGGGGACGCCCGTTTTCTCGTTCTGGCCAGGCGTATAGAGGCGTCGAGCCGGGATGAAAGTGTGGCGGGAGCCGTTTCAGAGAAATCTGGTGGCCTTGGGGTCCCGGCTCCCGCCGCATCAAAAAAAGGCGATGAAGGCCGAAGCCCTCACCGCCACACAGTGCCGGGAATCATTCAAGGCCGAAAGCGACGGCGAATAGAGCTCGCCAGGCTTTCGACAGCTTGATAGAAACCCGGATTTTGAAGCGGAACATTGGATTTCTCTCAATGCTCGCTTCGTGACCGGCCACGAAAACGAGCTATGTCGTTTACGTGTGTGGTCTGCTCCTTCCTGCTCGAGACAGGTCGGAGCGGGGACGTTGTAGTGGAGATTCGCGCAGGTCGTCTGGGGCTTCGGAGGAAGCTTGTCCAGTCGTTGCCTTTGCGAGGTGCCTCTACTGCAACGCCATCCGCCGCTATGTCACTTGCGACAGGGGCGGCGTGACAAGCCTGGTGGGGTCTCAAACCCCAGCGGCATCGCCACCACTCAGGGTAGCGCGAGAGGTCTTCCAACATCACGCGCCCTGTGTGTAAGAAGAACGGGCACAGGTAGTTACGGGTCAACAGCCTATGAAGCTCAAAGACGGCGTCGACATACGCTTTCTCCGGCAGGAGATCGTTCGATATCTGCCCAATATCGAGGCCATCTTCAACTGGCATGCGTCGCATCCTGATTTTGAGTTTGTCATCACGGCCGGTTGCGACGGCAAGCACTCCGATCACTCCAAGCACTACGTGAATCTGGCTATCGACTGTCGCATCTGGCATCTGACCAACGAGGAAATCGACTACATCGTGATCGATCTGCAGGAGCTCAATCCTGATTTCGATGTGGTGCGGGAGCCAACACACGTACATCTCGAGGTCGATTTATGATGCAGGGTAGAGAAACGGTATCTCGTCTGGCTCATAACCAGAAGGTCGCGGGTTCGAATCCCGTCCCTGCTACCAAACCATGAAGCTCACCCCCAAACAGCAGCGTTTCGTCGAGGAGTACCTCGTCGATTTGAACGCGACCCAGGCGGCGAAGCGGGCCGGATACAGTCCGAGGACGGCACATAAAATCGGGACGGAGAACCTCCACAAACCAGTAATAGCGGCTGCGATCGCCGAAGCCAGGGCCGTGGTCTCCGAACGCACCCAGATCACCGTCGATCGCGTGCTTGAGGAGTATGCCGCCATCGCTTTCGCCGACATCAGCAACTACCTGCGCCTCGAAGACAACGGGATGGTGTATTTCGACTGGAGTGCAATGTCGGAAGGGGCCACTCGAGCAATCTCAGAGATAGTGCAAGAGGAGTATGTGGACGGCGCCGGCGAGAATGCGCCATTGGTGAAGAAGACACGTTTCAAGCTCCACAGCAAGATATCAGCACTGGATAGTCTCGCGAAGCATCTGAACATGTTCGTGGATCGGCAGAAGGTGGAGATATCGGGAAGCATTGAGCATCGGCAGGTTGATAGCCCGCCGCGGCCTGAGTCCTACGAGGACTGGATAGAGCAGCGGATGGGTCACGTCTACGGCGAGATGGCGGCAGTCGGGAGCAATGGAAAGTGACCGCTACTGCTGGAGTCCGCAGCCCGGTCCTCAGTCAGATGCCTGTGCCACGGCCAGCTTCTGTGACGAACTCTTCTACGGCGGCGCCGTCTTCGGGGGCAAGACGCAGTTCCTTCTCGGTGACTTCGCTTCAGACGTCGATCAAGGTTCAGACTGGGTTGGCATCCTGTTCCGCCAGTCGTTCCCCGAGCTCGAAGAGATCATCGAGTGTGCGCTGCAAATCTTCCCTCAGATGGGTGCTGAGTATCAGGTCGGCACTAAGACTTGGCGTTGGCCTGACGGGGCTGTGCTCAGGCTCAGAAGCCTCGACTCGATCAATGACTTCACCAAGTACATGGGGTTTTCCTATTCCTGGATTGGCTGGGACGAACTCCCTCTGCATGAGACCATGAAGCCTTACCACCGCATGAAGTCACGCCTCAGAGGCCCTGCGCGCAACAAGCGCATTCGCGCTACTGGTAACCCTGGTGGTCGCTGTCACGCCGAGATCAAAGAGTATTTCCAGATCAATACCCACAAATACGGATACCACCTGATCAGAGACGACGCTACCAAGACCACTCGCATGTTCATCCCCTCCAAGGTCAAGGATAACCGCATAGGGCTCCAGGCGGACCCCGGCTACATCGACAGGCTCAGGGGAGTCGGTGATCCTGAGCTGATCAAGGGCTGGTTGGAGGGTGACTGGGATGCCATCGTCGGGGCCTACTTCTCCATGTTCCGGCGCTCTGAAGTCGAGGAAGACTCGTTCGAGATTCCCGAGGGCTGGGCTCATTTCACTTGCATGGATTACGGCGAGAGTATGGCGACGTGGTGCGGGCTACTCGCTGTTGACTCCGACTGGAATGTCTATGTCGTGGACGAGTACTACAGAGAAGATGCAGGTGGTGCCGATCATGCGCGCGGTGTCCTGGCGATGCTCGACAACTACTTCCGTCTGCGCAAAGACCGTTGCCGGCTCCATCTGGCTCCTCACGATATGTGGACGAAGCGCAAGCCAGGAGAGGCTACCCAGGCGGCAGCTCCAGTAGACAGCTTCGTCAAGCAGGGCATCCACCTTACTCGCGCCAACATGGAGCGGGTCAACGGAGCTCGCAACGTCAAGGATCTGCTCTACGCCGGCCGCCTCAAGTTTTTCCGCGGTAAGACGGAACATGTGCTTGAGAGCTTGGGCACTGTGATGCGAGACCCACACGATCCTGAGGACGTGTTGAAGGGCGGGAACGATCACCCCTACGACGGGTTGCGATACGGCATAAACCACGTCTACAAGCCTCGTCCGGCAAAGAAGAAGACGGTGACGGCGCCGAACACGGGCAAGGCAGTCCTCGATGCACTCATGCAGATGGACGAACAAGGGAGAGCGATAGCGTGACGGACGAGCTCGAATTCCCGCAAGAACCGGATGCCCCCGACGAAGAGGCTGATCCTGGAGATATGTGGGTGGCGGATATGACGCTGGTTATGACCGTCGTCAGTCTTGTCGTGTTGGGTGGGGCTCAGATGCCGCCTGGCCACGCACCCCAAGTCATGGCGGCGCTCAAGCGCCTTGCCGATCACGCGGGCATCAAGATCCAGATGCAGCGCATCATGCCGGCGACGTCCATACCGGGCGGTCTGTCTTTGCCCGACAACGGGAGTGTGAATTGAAAGCGGCCGAAATCAAATTCTGGCGGGCCGAAATGGCCAGCTTGGACACGCTGTACGAGGAGCGCCAGCGGCAGGCCAAGGATCTGGTCGAGATGTTTGACCTCGAGTTCCGCCGTCGGGTGCGCGACTTGAAGCAGACCGAGCTGATGAAGGTCTCTGAGTTTCAACCCGTCGTCAGGGAGGTGGTCGCCACAGTCGCTTTCAACTATCCGCGGCTGTTCTTCGAGGTGACCGACGACGAGGTACAGGACGTGGAGGGCATCGACGTCGAAAGCTTGCTGGAGCGGGCATCAAAGAGCCTGTTCGAGATCACGGATACCAAGGCGCACGTGCAGCAGAGCATCGTTGACGCGCTGTTTTGCCGGTTGGGCAAGATCGGTATCGACATCAATCCCCCCGGCGATGACATCATCGCGCCGTGGTCGGCCAACGATCCTGACGCTGAGGATCTGGTGAGTTTCAACCGCCGACCTCCTTTCTTCGTGCATTTGGACCCAACGCTGCCCCCGCATCAGTTCGGTCACGGTCGCTACGTGCGCGAGAAGATGTGGGTGCCGCTGAAGTACCTCAAAGACGACAAGAGCATCCAGCATCGCGACAAGATCAAGGCTACCGGCAAGGGCGGTGACGACAAGCTGGGCTTCGGGGAGACGATGGACGACGCCCGTACCATGCCCGCCGAGCAGAAAGCGCTGCAGGAAGCGATCGAGAACGGCGAGTTCGTGCTGGTGGATCGAATTCACTGTCGTACGCACGTGCCAGGGTCAGAGAGCAAGAAAGATCCGCGGCGGCTCATCATGTTCTCGCCTGGCGTCGACGAGCCGATCAAGGAGGTCCCGCACCCGTTCATGCGTCGGGCTTATACGCAACGCACGCAGCTGGGGGCGGACCCTGAGACCGGCGAATGGGGCGAGCAGCCAATGTTCGACGAGACAGGTGACCCGATCGTGGACCTGGAGACGAAGCATGCCGACGGTGAGATCGGCACTCCTGCTCGTGGCTGGCTGGTCCAGCATGGCTTTCCCTTCGTCATCACCAAGCTGGACGTGCATCCGATGTCCTACTACCCGAACGCGCACCTGTCGTATCTCAAGGATCTGCAGGACGGCGTGATCGAATCGCTGTCGAGGTCGTCGTCGCAGTTGAAGCGCGGTTCTCGTTTCATCATTGCCAATGAGTCCGAGAAAGAGGGGGCGCAGGAAGCGGGCGTCGGAGACGCCGTGCGTCGGGCAGAGGACGGGGAGATCGTGTTCGTGCCCAACAAGGACAATTGGAAGGAGGCCGACTGGGGAGGTCCGAGTCAGGGGCAGCAGCAGCATGAAGAGCTGCTGCGCTTCCACATCGACCGCTTCGCTCGGACCAGGCAGATACAAGACACCGGCGGCATGACGGCTACGCAGGCGGCGCTGATCGGCGCGGCGGCGGAGGTCAACGAGCAATGGGGCGAGGCAGCGGTAAGTGAGGTCTACACCAGCATGGCCCGTTCTGCGTTCACGATCATGGGTGACTACCGCTACACGCCCGAAGCCTTCCAGCAAAATGTTGCACCTGACGGCCAGCGACGGTTCACGCGTACTCTGCGGACCTCTGATTTCCTGTGGAAGTACCGCATTTCCGTGCAGGCTGGGTCAATGCAGCCCCTGTTCAAGCAGCTGCAGCAGGATAAATTCCTGGCCTTTTTTGATAGGGCGATTCAGCTGACAGACGTTTTTGACCGTCGCGAGCTCGCTAAGCAGATGGCCGAGGGGTTTGATGTGGCGGATGTAGAAAAGCTGATGATCGACGACGTCAACCCGGCAGAGCAGAGGGCGCAGCAGCTGGAGAACGTGCTGATCGTTACTCAGTTCCAGGACCCTGGCGTCCTGCCAGAACAGGACCATCAGGCCCATTTGCAGATACTGCCGGAGTATCGCAATCACGAGCAGTATCAGGAGCTTGCCATTCGCTCTCAGCAGATGTCGTTTGATGGGCGCCCCGCTGATCCGCATGCGGCTCTCGCCTTACAGCAGATCGACACTCTGGCATTTCAGCACCAACAAGCACATGAACAGGCCTTGGCCGAGCGCCAGGCGCAGACACAGGGTCGACCGGCCTCTGTTGGGGGCGGCGACGTTCCGCAAGGGATAATCGGCCAGGTGCGTAGCAACGCGCAGGAAACCGCACAGGCCGCGGAAGCGGAGTTCAGGCAGGAGCAGCAGACATGACAGCCCTCGACGCCCTGATCAACTCAGGCTGGTACATCAAGCTGGTGTCGGACCTCGACAGCCGTCCGGAGCCCTGTTGGCGTGTCTGGCTATCGTGGCGCAAGGGCAAAATGCCGCATAAGGAAGAGAGCACCCGCGTGAACAGCCTGGAAGAGGCTGAAACGTGGTTCACTGAGACCGCCCAGCAATGGGACTTCACAGAGGATTGACTTCAGATGGCAAAGAACAAAGCAGCTGTAGAAGAGCATGACGAGCAGGCTTCAAGAGTGCAGGAATTGGAGCAGGCGGTTTCCAGTGGGCAGGCTGACCTCCAAACGATACGCGATCAAATCCAGGAGGTCGTAGACGGTTTTCAGGAAACCAACTTCCAGGACACCACCGCATATCTGCTCTCTGCTGCTCAGCGTCGTGCTCTGTCGAGGCTGGCTAAAACGGCATAGCGATGGTTGGTCCTATTCATTTCGCGATCCCGCGAGTGGCAATTCAGGGTTGGATCAAGGAGTCATGGGAAACCTTTGACAAGAGTAGCGTGCCGGAAGACTTCGTTGTCACGGCTGTGGAGGTTGCCCCTCCGCATGGCACTCAGGACATCCTCATTATCCGGGGATTTTCCGACTCCGAGCAACCGCCGCGGGATTTCCACGTTTTGCCCTGCACAACGCTTTTTCAGCGAGAGAGAGGCGAGTAATGGGCCTCCGTCTCTGGACATTTCGCTGCAACTCCTGCGGTCACCTCTATGACGCGGAGCCGATCCTGTCAGCGAAGATCCCGAAGACGATCGGCTGTCGTCAGGAAGGCTGTAAGGGGCGCGCATCGTGGGAAATGGCCCATACCAACGGCATTCACAACACCGTTTCGACGCTCTACGGTCGCGGCGTGGACCCACAGTTCGGGTGCGTGGTCAAGTCCTACGATCACAAGCAGCAGTTGTTGAAGGAGAAAGGGCTGGTTGAGGTCGGCGGCCCTGAGAGGCTGGACGACATCATGAACGACGGTCCACAAGAGCGCGGCGAGGATATGAGTGCTCGAAGCCCGGATGTGGGCGTGATGGAGGGGATGGACGAAGACGAAATGGTCAAGGAATTGACCGAGAAGTTGCATAGCAATCCGCGTATTGATCGGAAAAACACTGGTCAGGCGCGAGAGCAGATGTTGGAGAGTTGGGTCTCGTTCGAAGAGTGAGGCCCTTAACAGAGAGGCAGTAACGCATGGCCGAGTACGACCCGATGGGCGAAGCATTGGGACAAGCATCGGAGCCCCCAGCAGATACCGGAGGCGACAAGCCGGAACAGACCTCTGCGTCTGACGGCCCGCAGCTGGTAGAGATGGACAAGGCGCCTGGAGCCCCTGAGCCCGCCACAGGACAATCGGACGAGGCGAAAGACGACGAAGCGAAGGACGCTTCGCCTGATTCCGTTGATTCCGAAGCCGCGCCCGACAAAGAGGAGCAAGAGCGCGGCTACCTGCGACACGAAGACTACACGCGCAAGCGGCAGCAGGACGCCGCAGAGCATACCGAACGTATGCGCCAGCTTGAGGTTCGTGAGCAGCAGATGGCACAGGAGCGTCAACAGTTTCTGGAGACGATGCAACAGCTTCAGAAGCCCGGTGTTCCAGAGCAGCAGCAAAGCACGGTTGCCCAACAGGCGCGTGCTGTGATTGCCGCTGATCCGCAGATGCTGCCGGCTGAACGTGCTGGCCTTGAGGTGCTGGCCCAGATCGCTGAAACCAACGATCAGTTGCAACGCGAGTTGGCCCAGACGAAGGAACGCTTGGACCAGTACGAGCCTCAGATTCGCAGCGCATCTGAGTCGCTTCAGCAGAACAAGGAGAGGGATCAAAAAGCCCTTTTCGCTGAAGTGCAGAAGCAGACAGAGGAGGCGCACAAGCTGTTCGGCGTTGAAACTACTCAACTATACGGCCAGAGTATTTACCCATTGATTCGGGACGGCGCGGTTAATCCGCAGACGGAGAAGCCGTGGACGGTGCCCGAGTTGGTGGCGCAATTCTCAGGTCGATCATTGGAGGAGGTTAGAGCCGCGCAAAACGGCAATCGCCAGGCCGCAAGGCAAGCGAAAGTCAGTGCGGCGTCAGGCGCTGCTCCTGCGGGTCCGACAGTTCCGGCCGATACCGGGCCGCTGTCACCTGAGCAGGCGATAGCGGTAATCGGCTCGACAATGCCGGGGTAGCAAGCGTGTAGATGAACGGTCGCGGGCTTTCAATAGAAGGTCCAAGACATGGCTGCACAAACACTTTCCGAAGTGGCGGATACACACTGGACGGCAACGCGTCGATCCGTCAGGCCGGACGTGGTGAACAACTTCTTCGAGAAGTACACCACGGTAAATGAGTTCAAGAAATCCGCTCTCAAGATGGTTGACAGCGGAGGGCGTGGCATCCAGGGCCACATCGAGACCAGCGGCAACACAGCGGGGTCGTTTTCAGAGTATGACACGCTGAACAAGGCGCCGATCAACCCGGCAGAGGGCGTTTTTTACAACAAGCGCTATTACTACTGCCCGGTCATCCTTTCAGACACCGAGGGGTGGGAAAACTCCGGTCCTGAAAAGGTGTACGACGAGATGATGATGCTGGGGAACAACTCCATGCAGAGTCTTCTCAAAGCCCAGAACGAGGATTTTTACACAGCGCAAGCCGGTAAGAACATTCTGGGCTTTCCTGACCTGATCGCGGATGCGTCCGGCGCCACTATCGGCGGCGTCAATTCCGGCAACACCACGGTCTGGGACAACCAGCGCGTCACGGACGCAAAGACGTTTTTGACACAGACCGCAACCAACGTCTTCGATGGGATCGACGTGTGGAACGACCTACTCGATCTGATCATGATCCAGGGAGCCTCACCTAAGGGGCGCATTTTCACCACCTGGAGCATCGCCAAGGCGTATCGCATCGCGCTGTCCTCGCAGGGCTACGCACGTACGGCAGTCGAGAATGCCCGCGGTATTGGGGGGGATTACCATCCGCCCTTCTACGGCTACAAACTGCTGGCGGACAACGACTGCACGGCACTGCACAGCTACATGGTACCAGGGTCGTCGAAGGAAGACGCCGGCGTTGTCATGAACATCATGCGCCGGGTCAACTACCGGAAGACGCCGTTTGTGACTCTGCAGTCCAACGGGCAACTCGCCCAGCTCGCGTATGTCGTGGCGGGTGTAACCACAACCACATTCCGGCGGCGTGAGAACGGCGTAGCTACGGCACTCACCGGAGCATAAACCACCTTTCGGGGAGCAAACCAATGCACCCCTGAACCCTACCCATAGGGGTAGAAAGGGAGAAGAACAATGGCAGTCCCAACGAATTTTGGAGCAAACGGTCTTACTGGCTACGGAGGAGTGTCCGACGGCGTCACGCAGGGCCTGTATGATGTAAGCACAAACGAACAGGGCGCTATCGGCTCTGTTCGTTTCGACCCCAGCGACGGCTCAGAGTACGTGTACAGCTATTTCTCGGGCGCATGCGGCCCGGGGAAAATCGCTGCGATGGACGCGTCTGAAGCGATTCAGACCTCCTTTGACGCGGCTTTCGTGGACTCTGCGGGGGCGGCGAAGGACACGTACGCGGTTGGTGATACGCTCATCTATGTCAAGACGACCGACATCACTTCGGACGACCTGATCAACGAGTGGGCCGGTGGTTATCTGATAATCACCGACGCTGGCGGCGAAGGCCACAAGTACAAGATCCAGTCGCACGAGGCTGGATCGAAGACAACGGCCAATGTGATGGGTATCGTCATCCACGATCCAGGCTTGGCGGTCGCACTGGTTTCTGAAGGGAGTTGCTCCATCATCGGGCACCCCTACAACAACCTGGTGATCGCCAACAACGGCACCGACGACGTGATCAAGGGCGTGACGCTGGTCGATGTAGCGGCCGGTGAGTACGCCTGGATTCAGCGTAAGGGACACGGAGTTGTTCTGGCTGATGAGAGCGCGGGTACGATCGCGGGAGGTACGATCGCCGTGTTGTCTGACGGCGTGAATGGCGCTGCGGAGCCGCTGCAGATTGCGGCCATCAACTCGGAGGATGATTTCTCTCTGTTGAACTTCGCAGAACCTCTCGTCGGCAAGTTCCTCACGGTAGCGGTGGACACGGAGTACGTGCTCATCGACATCCAGATCAACTGAACCATGCAGGTACGCGGAGTCTCGAAGGTGCGCAACGAGGCGCACATCATCCATGACACTCTGGATCGGTGGGCGCGGGTTTGTCCTGACGGGATTCACATCTACGACGATAACTCAACGGATGACACGGCTGAAATATGCCGTGCGCATCCGGGGGTTGTCGAAGTAGTCACCAGCGATCTGTTCGATCCCGATAGGGAAAGAGCAGAATGGTTCAACAGACACGCTGTATTCGGATCGGCTATGCGATTCCTCGAGGAAGGGGATTGGCTGGCTTACTTCGATGCAGATGAACACCTGTATGACTTTGACTCGGGGATGCTGCAGCTCCCCGAAGTCAATGTCATCGAGTGCAGATGGTACGATGTGTACATCACACCCGAAGACGAGGACAAGGACTATACACAGCGTCGATGGGTGGGACCGGAGGTGCGCAACATCCCGTTTTTCTATCGGGTTGACCAATTCCTGCGCGGGTTTACCTACAACGACCAGCGCATCATGCACCACCGGCCGCAGAACCAGAATCACAAGAGTGGCATCATCAAGCATTTCGGTAAGGGCTTTTCGGTCGAGCTGTGGGAGCGAAAATGCGAGTACTACGGGAACGTGTTCGGTCCCAAGTACGCCGAAAAATGGCTGGCCCGCAGGGGCCAAGCAGTGCATCGGGATTACAAATCAGACGAAGGACGGCCGCTGTTGAACTGGGACGATATCCACATGGTGGAAGCATGATCTGCTGCTGTGTGCCATGGGTGAAGGTCGATCCGGCCAAGAAGTTTCTGCCGCACTGGATGGAGTGGTACGCCCACAACAAGGCAAAGTTTGGGCTCAGACAGCACTTCCAGATATACCGGCCGCTCTACGAGGTGCAGGAAGAGACGGTAGGGATGGCCCAGTCAATGGGAGCGTCCCATGTGCTGTTCGTCGAAGACGATCACTGGGGGTTCCCCATCAACGGCCTCGATGTGCTGCTGGAGGCCGATAAGGACGTGATCGGTTTCCAGACATTCCGAAAGGTGTGGCCGTATTCGTCCCTGGCCATGAAGCAGATCGGGGATTGGGTCAATATGATCGGCACCAGAGAGGAATTGTTGGCAAACAACCTGCGATTGGTACCCCATGAACAGGACGACGGGGATGAGGTGCAGTCAACGGACATGATCACCTGGGCGATGACGCTGGTGAAGACGAGTGTCTTTGATCGGCTGTACGAGGTGGGGAAATACCCGTTTCAGCAGCAGGGACCGGTGCCGACAGATTCTTTCTTCAACCAGTACTGCGAGGACATTGGCATCAAGCGGCACGTTCACTTCGGCTTCGGCATCGCCCACGGTATGCACGACCCGGCTGACCTTCCGAGGATCAGAGAGATAGAGCTGGCGTTGAGTCGCGGCAAGAATAACGACCAGGTGGCGGCGAAATTGGCTGAGCCCACCAGATACGAGCCGTCTCTTGGCGAGATGGTGGACAAATTGGCGCAGTTCAAGGAGCGCAACGCGGCATGAAGATCCTGCTGACTAACCACGACTTTGCCCAATACGGCGGGACCCAGACCTGGGTGCGCGAGATGGCGATTGCATTGATGGAGAAGGACCACGAGGTGGAGGTGTTCACGTTCGTTGAGGGCGTGTTCAAGCTGCCCTGCAAGGTGCATGTGCGTCAGATGCCTACAGACATTGATCTGGCCATCGTCAACCACAACACCTGTATGCGCATTCTCAGGCCGTTCCTGACGTGTCCTGTGATTTACACCCAGCACGGACCAACGCATCAGGCAGAGCAGTATCAGATAGGCGCTGATCATGTGGTGGCAGTGTCACAGGAAGTACAGGGCGTGCTTTCAGAGCGCGGTTTCGAGAGCACGGTGATAACCAACGGCATCAATCTGGAGCGGTTCTATCCGCAGGAGGCGGAGTTCGATGTGCTCAACCTGTGTAAGGGCATCCGAGGCTCGGCGATGGTTTCGAAGGCGTGTGAGCGCCTGGGGTTGAGTTGTATGACTGTTCACTACAAGAGCTCGCCCAAGGAAGACGTGGCGTCTCTGATGCGCCGTTCTCGTGTCATGGTGGGGTATGGCCGCGGCATCCTCGAGGCGCTGGCTTGCGGGAAGCAGGCGTTCGTCTTCGATGCCAGGGGCGTAGATGCACCGAGAGGCGACGGGTGGGTGAGCAACGAGACAATGGCAGACCACTTCGCCAAGCGCAACTTCTCCGGGCGCACGGAGGACATCAACTACACGCAGGAGGAGCTGGAGAAGGAACTGAGCTCCCCCGCTCGCTTTTCTGAGGCTCGCGAATGGGCCATGAAGCATGCAGACATTCGAAACAAGGCCAGGCAGTATCTGAGCTTGGTGGCGCTGGACAGACCAGTGCACGATCCAGACCCAACAGCAGAATACGAAATGACGGAGGTGTGATTTTGGCAAAGCGGCAGAACATGGGACAGTCAGGACCGCAGGGAGAGCCCGATCCGGCAGCACAGGCTGCTGTTGAGGAGGCCAACGCAATCCCAGAAGGAGCACAGGTGTTGGGCGAAAGCGAACCGGTGCCGGAAGATGGCACTTCTGATCCGGTAGAGGCTGTGGACGCTACGCAGGAGGCCGAGATCATCAAGGTGCTGACTGGCAACCCGAACATCGCCACGGCACTGCTACGGGCGGCTGCGCAGACGCAGGAAGGACGGGCGTTGCTCAATACGACTCCGGCCAAACCCTTGCGACCCTACGCATGGCGCGACTACGACGCCGAGGAGCTGAAGGTGCATGGCGGTACTGAGGTGCGCCACCCGAACGATTTCGTGCCACTGCCTCCGGCTGCGATCAAGATGTATCTGCTCTCAGACGGTAATGGCGGCATTGAGATGGACGGTAACGGCAACCCCCGGCGCACGATCTACGCCGAGCCGCACGTCGAGCAGCGTAGAAAGCCAATCCCCATGCGCGACGAGAATGGAAAGATCATCGTCAACGAGGAGGGGAATCAGATATATACCGAGGAAGTCGTCGACGTGGTTGTCGACCAGGGCGCCGCCAAGGGAGCCGACGGCAAGCCGATCAAGTCGCCGGAGTACGAGATGTGGATCGAGGCCCGGCGCGACGGCGGCAGGCTGGGCAGTGAAGTTCAGTCCAAGATCGCCGCTGGCAAATACGGTGAGATCGACGGCGGCGGGCAGGAGGTCCATTACGGTGGCGACGGAGCTCCGGTTGTTGCTGGTGAGTCCGAGATTCCTGAAGGGGTGCTGGCTGAAGCCTGATGGCGACGCTCGCAACAGCTATTACCCGTGTCCTCAAAGGGGTGCGCCTGAGTACGTCCGTCACAGAGTACAAGGACGAGGCGCGGACGTATCTGTCCACGATGTCCGCCGAGCTGTTGTCGTTGGTGCCGGGATGGTTTCTCGATCGGGAGACGACGTTCCGCACGACGCTGACGTTCACGATCACTGGGGCGTCTGGCACCTTTACGAGCGGGGAAACAATCACCGGGGGCACATCTGGCAAGACGGCGACCGTGGACTCGTACGACTCGACCAACGGGTACCTCTACGTCTACTCCGAATCAGGCGACTTCACGGCGACGGAGACCATCACGGGCGGCACCTCGGGGGCGACGGCCACGTTCAGCTCGTCGGCGGTTACGCGGGTGTACACGCCTATATCCGGGCCGGTCACGAACTGGACTTCGTTCCACAACGAGACTCAGAACTGGCCCGTACCGATCATCGAATCGGAGGCGTACGACGACTCGGACCCGGATCGAGACTGGAGTGCTAACGCGGAGGCTATCCAGATCGGTGGGCTGCAGGCCAGTACCGGGTACCCAACCCTTGATGTCTGGCCCGCCGCGGCTCCGTCTGGCGACGTGATCCGGGTCAAGTACCGGATGGACATCGCGGCTTGGACGTCCAGCGACGACAGTAGCACCATGCAAGTGCTGGGCATTCCGAGGTCTCTGGAATCAGCTCTTATCTACGGAGCTCGCAAGCTGTACCTGGACGACAACAGGCAGTACGAACCTGCCAGTGAGCAGGAGAGAAACATGAATCGGGCACTGGCGGGACATTCAGAGCAGGCCAAGAAAATGAACGGCAACCGCCGATATCCGGCGAAGCGGTATGGCGCGGGCGACGGCGACGACGGCGTGACAATCATCGTAGGATCAGACACTGTAACGGCGGCATAGCATGAACCCTGAAGCGATAGCAAGATTAGCCCAACAGATGGGGATTTCAGAGGCACAAGTAATGTTTCTGGTAGGGCTTACGCCCTCTCCTGACCGCCCCCGAAGCGGCCCAGCAAACCCCGAAATAGTTAGGCCAACTTCTCCCCGCCCAAGTGGTCCAGCAAACCCTGAATTGGTGCGCCCAGCCGACAAACCTACTTCCAGCGGGAGTATGTTTGATGACTTTTTCAAGCAGATTGATGCAGGGAAGCCCGAGGGGTTAGATGATTTCTTTGGTCGGGTTGATGCGACTGCACCAAACAGACCTCCTCCCAGCGGCCCTGCCAATCCTGAAATAGTGCGTCCGGATAAGCCACCGGCTATTGCTCCAGAAGTAGTTTCTACGCCTACAAAGAAGCCTGTAGTTCCTCCGCCATCAAATGGGGATACTTACCAGCCCACGCCATCCCAGTATCGGCCCAATGTGACTATTGGGACAAAAGATTTTGTAATAAAAACTGGCCCTTCAGGAGAGGTTATATCAAAGACGCCGGCGGCCAAACCGGCAGCCCCTCCTACGGCTCCTCCACCGCCTGCTCCTCCGCCTCCTGCGCCTGCAATACCAGCTATTCCCCCTCCAGGGGCGACAAGTGCCCCTCCCCCTCTCCCTGCGACTCCTGCAGCAGTACAGAGCGGAGTGGGTGCCAATAACCCATTTGCCCAGCCGTCATCACAGCCACACCAGTTTCAGACGGCAGCGTTGGTTGACAGAGCAGAGAGAGCAGGGCAAAGGACGGCAAATTCGCTGAGTTTCCAGCAGCCGCAACAGAGCCCGTTTGAGCAGCAGATACAGCAGTTACTGAGCGGGCAGTTGGCAGGAGCAGCTTCTGGGCAAGACCCCATTACCCAAGCGGCTCTGGCTGACTTCGACTTCAACGCTGGACAGGCCAGAGATCAGCAGATAGAGGACTTGCAGCGCTTCGGTGTCCTGGGAGGTGATGGAGTATCGAGCGGTAGGGTAGCTGATGTGCTTGGCCAATTCGACAGCGGCATTGAGCGCGGTCGCGCGGGAGTCAGAGCGCAGGGGATACAGGACGCGTTCGGGCGAGTCTTACCCGCGGCATTAGGATTGTCTGGCGATCAAGCCAACAGATCGCTCAATTCGGCTCAGTTCGGCGCCAACTTCGGCCTGCAACGAGCCGGACTGCAGCAGGACGTAGCAGATCGTTCTCTGGCAAGAGGACTGACAGCGACTACGCCCACTGGTAGGGAGTTGTTCCAGGAAGACATCAGACGGGCCTTAACCGGCGAAGGACTGCAGGGACAGGCTCTCGAGCAACAGAACACGCAATTCGGACGATCGCTGAACGAGCAGCGTCTTGGAAGGCTGGACCAGGGATCTCAGTTCCGTCAGGCACTGGGTGAGCAGGGAAGGCAATTTGACGTCAGCACAACTGGCAGAGATGCCGATAGAGACTTCGCAATCCAGCAGGCCTTGGGAGTGGTCGAGGGGCGCTTTGGCCCACAGGAGACATTGGAGAGCCGTTTGGCCAGGCAGCAGCTGGGACTTGAGTCGCAGCGTCTTGGCCAGCAAGAGTCTCAATTCGCAAGAAGCCTGGGCCTGGAAGAGTCAAGGATGGGACAGCAGGAGTCACAATTTGGCAGAAGCCTGGAAGAGCAGCTGTTAGGAAGGCTTCAACAAGGATCACAATTCGGTCAGCAGCTTGGGCAGCAGGAATCGCAATTTGGCAGGTCGCTGCTGGAGCAGCAGTTGGGTAGGGAGGCAACTGAGGCATTGGCGCGCGCCCAGCTGGGCCAGCAGGAGAGTCAGTTTTCCAGAGGGTTGGGGTTGGACGAAGCGAGGCTGGCGCAACAGGCCGGTCAATTCGGCCAGCAGTTTGGCTTACAGCAGCAGCAACTCTCGCAGCAGGGGGAGCAATTCGCCCAGAGTTTGGGGCTGGATACCGCGCGGATGAGCCAGCAGGATCGGCAATTCATCGATCAGCTGACACAGCAAGGATCGCAATTTGGGCAATCTCTCGAAGAGCAACAAGTCTCAAGGGAACAACAGGCAGGCCAATTCGGACAGCAGCTTGTCCAGCAAGGCGAGCAATTTGAAACGTCATCGGGGCTCGAGCAACAGAGACTCAGCCAGCAAGATCAGCAATTTCTGGCTCAGTTACTACAGCAGGGGTCGCAGTTTGATCGAGGGTTTGGTCTCGATGAACAGCGCCTGTCACAGCAGGACGAACAATTTCTGGCTCAGCTACTGCAGCAGGGTAGCCAATTTGATCGCGGCTTTGGGCTGGACGAGCGGAGGCTCAGTCAGCAGGACGAACAATTCTTGGCTCAGTTACTACAGCAGGGGTCGCAGTTTGATCGAGGATTCGGACTGGACCAGCAGAGGTTGGCTCAGCAGGGTAAGCAATTCGATAGGTCTGCTGACATCCAGGAAAGAGCCCAGCAAGATCAGCGCAATCAGTTTACGTCGGCTCAGAACCTCGCAATCCAGCAAGCCCTCGGAGTCATCAGCGGTCAGTTCACCGGCGGCGCCCAACAGGACACGCTGCAGAGCTTGCTGATGCAGGATCAGTTAGGAAATAGTCAGTTCAATCGCGATCTGGCTGCTGCTGCGGAGGATAGAGCTCGCAGGCAGTTTGAAGATCGCGATGTGATTACTCAGGCGATTGCGGCAAATGAGGCAGGGTTCAACTTTGACAATACCGACATTGCCAATCGTATCAGTGCTTTACTTGGAATACCATTAGCTAATCAGGGCACTGGTGCTCCGGGCCCAACTAACAGCGGAGGGGGCGGGGCGGAATTAAACCAAGGGCCAATTCTTGACTTGGGAATAGATGATCCAGAAGCCGTCGGGGAAACCATACAGACCGGCCTTGACAAGCAAACGACAATTCTTAACGCCAGGGCAGACAAAATCATGGCGCAGAATCCAGGCATGGCCAGAGGAGAAGCATTGGCTCTTGCTCAACAACAGGGGGCAGAAACCTCCGAAGAACTTAGAGCACTGGGGTTACTATAATGGGATTCTTCGATAAGCTCGCATCATTTGCCGTCCCTGCTGGAATCACATTGGCGTCCAGTGCTATACCAGGGGGTCCGGCTCTATCCCGATTACTGCTACCAGCGACAGGTGCAGGACTACGGGGGTTGGCTGGAGGAGAAGTAGAAGAGCGCCAACGGCAGGCGATAGAAGAGGCTCGTCGATCTCAATCGATAGCCAACCTGATGAATGCTTTGAGTCCTGGCACAGGTGCGCAGGGCCAAGCCCCTGTTATGCCTAAGGCTGGATTTCTGGAAAACATAGCCAGGGTAGGGGCTCAGGGAGTGGGCATTGCCCAGCACGCCCGTCAGTTGGGGCGACAAGAAGACAGAGAGAATACACAGGATCGCATTAGTGAACTGCAGTTAGGGAATTTGCAGAATCAAATGCAACAGCGATTCGGAGCAGGGTTGACCGATGCAGCCAATGCCCGAGGAATGAAGACGCCAATCGTAGACGCGACAGTTACTGACACATTTAACCCAACTTCGACAGCCAGAGAAGGCGTCAACAGAAAGATGCTACTGTCGGAGTCAGGTGCACCTCAGAGCGTGCTGAGCGGGGCATTTCAACGTCAGCAGGAATTGGAAGCTGCTCGTACTGCTGAAGATTTTAGACAACAGCAAGTAGGTGCTCAAACACTTGGAGCGGAAAACAGAGCCGAGCAGATAAGGTTGGCAGGAGAGAAAGCGACTCAGGACGCTACGAACAAACGCATTGAAACAGTCAGGACGCTCATAAGTGGAGCAGTATCGCAGGTTGATGATATCGGCCCCGAAGCAGCAGGGCGCATGTTCATGCTGCAGATGCGTCAGGGCAATCTCGAGTTGACCGAAAGCGACCTCAAGGACTTCACAGAAACGCTCAACCTGGCCAAGCCCGAGCTGAAGTTGACCGGTGAGCAGGCAACGAGATTCGCGAAACTTGCAGCCATCGAGGATTCGGTACAGCGAATTCGAGAGAAGGTGATGGACGCAGACGATAAGACCTTCGAACTGTTCAGTGCTGCACTGCAGACCAATTCGGAAAATTGGTTGCAAGGCCGTCTGGGCGAGGCCGGGGCCCGTGAGTTGCTCAATATGATCGGGCTGACTTCTGAAATGGCCGTGCGCGTGTTCTCAGGTGCTGCAATCACGCAAGAGGAGTTCGACCGATTCGGCAACAACTTCATCGGCGGTTTGATTGGAGGCAAAGAAGCTCTATTGGGGCGGCTGAACAATATCGAGACCGACTTCCGCACCCAGCGCCAGCAGATCATCAATACAGCTGCAGATCCAACTGCGGTTAATGCTGGTATTGGGGCGCTGGATGATTTGAAACTGATTCAACAGGCCGCTGCAGGAGACCCTGCCGCAGAGGCAGAGATCAACCGGCGACCGTCAGCAATGGAGTTGCTCGAGAAGATGATAGAGGAGCAGCAAAAGCAGTTTGGGGGACAAGGTGTGTTACGAGCTCCTCCAGGTGGATCGTATAAAG
The DNA here is from genome assembly GCA_965248265.1 of Candidatus Latescibacterota bacterium. GTDB lineage: Bacteria > Latescibacterota > UBA2968 > UBA8231 > UBA8231 > CBDFJF01. Next base: position 1,566,907 of record CBDFJF010000001.1, on the reverse strand, counting down.
CGCCGCGCATTGGATTGCTTGAGACCATAGGGGGACTTCAGTAATGGCTCAAAAGGACAGAGTCAGTGCACTGCTGAATCAGCTTCGGCAGGGTTCTCCTGAAGGCTTGCCGTTGCCCAATGTGTTGGATGAGTCCGGTGTGAACTTCATGGTGCGTGCCGCTCTTTCGATGGCCCCAACACATGAAGGCAAAGAAGGCATCCTGCGCAATCTCGGGTTCGAACCCAGACAGACATCTGATGGCCACCTGGGCGTAGTGAAGGACGGCAAGATTTTCCCGGTTGACCCAGGTAATTTCGAAGTGGGTGACATCGCCGATCTGGCTGGTGATTTTATTCCTGCAGCGACATCTACGCTGGGCGGTATTGCTGGGACTTCGCTGGGTGCCGCTGGTTTCGGCATCGGAGCTGCACCGGGAGGGATGGTTGGTGCTGCAGGAGGTGGGCTGCTTGGCGAAATGGGGCGACAGAAAATTGGGCAAGCACTAGGCTCGGGGCAGCCTATTAATGAGGACAACCTGAAGGTAGAAGCATTTACTGCCCCGTTGGGCGAGATTGGCGGTCGGCTGGTCGGCGCTGGCCTGAAGAAGGGGCTGGCTCCGTTCAAAGCCAACACAGAATTGATGACGAAAGCTGGTGATGTCGACGCGAAGCTGGGTACCAGCATTAAGGGAAATTTGCCACTGGCCGCACAAACCCGTTCGGACCTATTGGCAGGAGCCGAACAGCGGGTGTCTGAGTCGGCTGTAACTGCAGATCAGTTCAGACAACAGGTTTCTGAGCCTCTGCAGAAGGAATTCCAAGGCGGCCTGGACGTGATACGGGCTCAAAAGAAGCATCTCTCGCAAGATGTCGGGGATGCACTGCAGGAGGGGGCTGTCGAGACGCTCAAAGCTCGCGAGGGCGAAGTAGCGGCGTTGTACAAGAAGCTACGTAAGCTACTGCCAGGCGAGGCCCCCGCCGAAGCCATTAATGCTGCTGAGGCGATCGCGCGCATTGCAGACCGCACCGGGGCAGATGCTCTGAGCGGGTTTAATATCGCAGGGGCACAGAAGAAGCAACTGGCTGACTTGCAGAAGGACATCTTCAACATTCGCACATTCGACGAGCTTGACGCCTATCGCAAGCAGATCGGCAGCCTCCTCAGTTCGCAGGGAGGGTTGGAACAGTTCAAGAACAGCGGGTTGGATGGACACATCCGCGATCTGTACGGCGCACTTTTGGAGGACGGGATGGAGGTCGGGCGCCGGCATGGATTCGCTGACGCAGCTCGATCCGCATCTGCGGCCGCCAAAGATCTCATCAATCTCGACAAAACGAGCGCGGCACGGTTACTACGCGATCCCGACAAGGCAGCAAATATTGTCGATCAATTAGCCCGTCCTAACCAGGCGCGAGTCATTCAACAATTCAAACGCAAAGTCGGCGCGAACACTTCTGAGTCTGGCCTTACCGCTACAGGATTTGGGCGTGAGGCGTGGGACATGGCCGGCGATGCCCTGATGGTCAAGTTGCGGGCACAAGCCACAGATCCAGCATCAGGGCATTTCAGCGGCACCCGGCTGCTGTCTGCCATCCAGCGTGCCGGCGGTCCTGAGGTGCTGGTGGAATTCTTCGGGCGTGACGCCACAGACACGATCATGGACTTCGCTAAGCTGGCACAGGACACCAATGTATCGGAGCGGCTGTTTAAGAATTTCAGCAATACTGGCAAGGCGAATGAGTTTCAGACATTGGCCTCTTCAGGACAACGGGGCATGACGGGATTGTTGGGAGCTCTTGGTCAGATAGGAGCCACGCATGGACTGGGCAAAGCCGTGTTGAGCCCTGGTGGTCGCAAGTTCCTTACTCAAGGGCTCGCAACGGGCCCAGGAGGGCAGAACATTCTAAGCGTTCTCGGCCGCCTTCCGGTGCAGCAAGCGCGTACTACTGGGGAACGTTCATTCGGACTGAAACGCTAATGCTGGACTCAATACAATTAGGCCCCTGGTACGGTGGAACCAGGTACGACATTCCCACAGAGGAGTGTGCTCGGGACGAGCTCTCTGACGGCCAGAATATCCGTCTCGATAGCGGCGGCTCGGCGTCACTGCGGCCGGGGATTTTGTCCTATAAGTCCGAGGCGGCGATCGGTAGCAGTCCGACGTTGACGATGGTTTTTGAGTACGATGTCGACGCCGACACAACTCAGGTGGTGCTGGTTGCCGATGCGGCGATGTACAAGTACTCCTCCGGTTGGTCGGCCATTACCGGCGGTACCACCATCACAGCCGGCGACGATAACACTTTCGAGCGCGTCAACGCCAATGGCACGTTCGTGCAGACGAACGGTGTGGACACGGACGCTATCAAGTACACCGGCACTGGCAACGCCTCGGCGCTGGACGACAACGCCCGCTTCTCCAAAGGCAAGCACATCGCCTGGTGGGATAATCGATTGTGGATTTTGAATGTTGATGGGGCTACAGGCCAATTATGGTACTCGGACACCGCAGACATTGAGACTTACGGCGCTACTTCCTTCTACAACTTCGGCGGCATAGGCCTGGGTCTGATGCCCACCCAGAACAGCATGTGTGTCCATACCACGGACGGCATCTATACGCTGATTCCTACCGGCTCGGCTACCAACCCGTATCATCCCCAAAAACGCACGGACGAAGCGGCCCTGGACGGTAGGGGGATCGTGGCCCTGCCGGGTGATTCGCAGTTGATGATTCTCAAAGACGGCGTGTACGAGTGGAGCGGCGGTGCGGTGTTGCGCAAGGTCTCTCTGGCGCTGGATGGGGAAGATGGGTACTGGGCGAACCTGAACCCTGACAGGCTACACAAAGCCTTAGCCATGAGAGTACCGAAGAGAGATTACGTCGTCTTTGCTCTGCCGTACGGCTCGAGTCAGACCAACATGAACCACCTGATGTTCTACGACTACCGCCGCCGTACCGTCATCAACGGTGAGGACGTCGGTATCTGGTTTGGGCCGGACGTGAACTTCGAGCGATTCTGTGGTGCGGTAATCGACAACAAGCTGCACCTGGGTGACGACGCCGGGACGCTGTGGGATCATGAGGATGCCACGAAATCGGACAATGGCGGCTCCATCGTCAGTTTCTTCGAGACGGGAGCTCCGGCCCCGCTGGGTGGTGACGTGACTGTAGGGTGGGTCAACGGGCGGCATTACTACGACAGCAAAGGTGATTACACGTTGAACGTGCTGCAGAGAGGCGCTGAAATACGGGGTGAGGTGCAGCAGCTGGATCTGTCGGGGAACACGCTGACGCTGCCTGCTGCGATTCCGGGCTACATCTCCGATCCGGGCCAGTACCCACAGGACCTGCCGCTGCTCGACTACTCTCCGCAGACCAGCATCCTCTACAGCATGAACGCGGCAGGACAGGACTTTACCATGCGGCGATGCCAGTTGTGGTATGACGGGCCGAGCCGATCTACTAAGGGCAAATCAACGGATTAAATCATGGCTGACACTGACATAGGACATGCAAAGACTTGGGGGAACGAAGACCTCACCCCGACGAATCTGAACTCTGAGTTTACGAACGTCTACACCAACCATCTCAGCAAATCGACGGCTCAGAGTGTTACGGCTGTTAAGACGTTCACGGCCAGCCCGATATTTGACGACAACATTGGTCCGATTCTTGGCACCGGTTCAGACGCCAAGCTCTCGTATGACGGCACCAACGTTGTTCTTGATCCGAGGGTAGTTGGTTCAGGTGTCTTTCAGATTCTCAACGAAGCAGAGGTAAGAGGCGATGCTGGTGCGGCTGGGATTCTCACTCTTTCGACCGCCGAAACGACTGTCGTAGATGGCGACATCCTTGGGCGCGTCGATTTCCAGGCGCCGCTTGAAGCCAGTGGCACAGACGCCATTCTCGTAGCTGCCAGCATCTGGGCAGAGGCAGATGACACCTTCGCGGCGGGAATCAATGACGCTGATTTGGTGTTTGCTGTAGCTGAATCCGAGACTGCTCTTGAGCGCATGAGGCTGTCGTATGACGGTACGGACGTGGCCCTGGTTTTTACTGGAGGAGACCCGACGCTTAGTTGTGGCAGTGGAGATTTTATCATTTCCGGGGCATCGCTGGAGTTTGATGATTCCGAAGGTGTCACATTTGGAACTGGTAAAGACGCCACAATCCAGTACGACGGGACGGATCTGAACGTCAATCCAGACGCAGTCGGGTCCGGAAGGATGGCTGTGCTCGGCAACGCCAGCGTAGGAATCCTTGGCACCGACGGGACCCTCCATGTACACACAGCGACAGCTGGGAATACAACCGCAAACGTAAACGCCGATGATTTGGTTGTAGAAAACAGCGGGCACACAGGCATCTCTATTCTGTCAGGAAATACATCTGTAGGGTCTCTCTATTTCGGAGACGACGGGGACGACTTGGCAGGTGTAGTAAATTACGATCACAACACGAACATAATGAACGTCGGGACAGTGCAGGGATCAGCTGTCACGAGAATTTATAGCGGGAATGCCAATGTAACAGCGGTCTTTGACGCAAGCGGCAGTATTCATGTTGGAACTGCAGCGCTAGCAACAAATGCTACTGACGGATTTCTATATATCTCATCAATGGCAGGAGCCCCAAGCGGAACACCTACAGATCACAGCAACCTCTCTGCTATCGTTCACGACACCACCAACAATCGGATTTATCTATATGACCACGTAAGCAATGCGTGGGCATATGCCGCATTAACCTAAAGGGGCACACAATGCCAGACACTACAATTTCTCTTTCGCAATCAAGGCAGGATGCGCTTGATGCTTACGCCACTGCCAATGGCACGACCTTTCAAGTTCTCGCGCAGGCAAGGGCGGAAGAGGAAGCAGATGCCATTGCCGCCAACGATGTTAATAGTTGGTGGAACAGTAAGACGCTGGCCGAGAAGGAAGCACTGAAGGCAGCCAACTCATAAAGGAGGTGCGATTTGAGTGAAGTCACAGAGCAAGAAACGCAGACACTGCCGTTGGGCATTGATTTCAATCAGCCGGTAATGGGCTTGGACGGCGAGCCCCTCAAGGACGACACGAAGGAAGGGGAACCCAATGTGCCTCTCGGCAAACTGGTGTGCGATGCCTTGATGAGCACGCCGCCCAACGACAAGGCGGCTGACGGTACGCAGCGCCTCAAGCGCTTCAACCTGGCTTTGAAGATCAAAGGGAAATCTGACGATGACGATTTCCCCACCATCCGCCTGAAAGACAAGCAGGAGAAGATGGTGCTGGAGATGGTAGAGAAGGCGTTTCCGTCGCCGTTGATCTATGCCCGGGTGTTCGAGGCCATCAAGGGGCACACTGACGAGGACGAATGAATCCACTGAAGGCTATCGGGCGTGTTACTGGCATCCTGGGGCGACAAGATAACGGCGCCGCTGTATCTGGCCGTCGAGCCCGCCTGGTAGCGTCAGGGGTTGCCCTGATCACGGTCTTACTGGTTTGGGGTGGAATTCCCGAACCTGTCGCGCAAGCCGCTGCTGAGTTCATCGAAGCCCTGGCTGCTCCATAGTAATGCGCCGGCGGCGTGACAGAGTCCGTGGATTGAAGGTCGGCAGGGCCGAATGGCCGGTGTTGGTCGGCCTTGCCGCCTTCTCGCTGGTCGCCATTGGGGCTCTGATTCATCTGTGGAGTAGGTAATGTCGCGCAGAATCAGAGAAGGTCAGCGAGATGTTGCCACCGTCGTAGCCAGCAGCGTTGTCGTGCTGATCACTTGGGTGTTTCAGATGCAGCCACCTCCGGAGGTCACGGCAGCCATGATCTCGTTGATGACCATTCTCGCGCATCGCTGGAGTCCGGATTTGGCCAGTCGGAACTCGGATGAGTGACAACATCGCGAGGCTTCGGCAGCTATTTGAGAAGTCAGAACAGCATGTCGACGCGCTCAAGGCTGCTATTGATGCGCTTCCGTGGGGTGTGATTGTTATTGCAATCGAAGAGATGGAAGACCCGTTGTCGTGTCGGATTCTGGCAATGAACGACGGATGGCACAGGATTGGAAAGTTCAAAACTCCTTTGGAGGAATTGACGGGGCTTCGGTTCGATGAATTAGCTCCAGACACCCGTGAGGTCTGCAAGGAAATTGGTGGAGTGTACATCGCGGCGGCACGAGATCAGCAGACCAAAGAGGTGGAAATGGAGCCGCAAGACCAGTCCATCGTAGCATCGCAGAGCCGGTGGAAGATCAGGGTGTGTCCTACTGGGCCGCAGTCAGTGATGGCGATTTTCGAGGAGTCGGGGGATGGCTGAGATGGAGAATGGCTGGCGAGAATACCAAAAGCTCGTGCTTAATGAGTTGGAGCGACACAACGATCTGATAGAGGGTCTGCGCGGAGATATCTCCAGCCTGCGCGGAGACATGGTGGCCGTGAAGGTAAAGATTGCCATGTGGTCCCTGGCGACCGGGACAGCAGGAGGTGGGCTCGTCGCCTACGCGCTGAAGGCGGCCGGAGGGTCATCCTGATGAAATGGCTGATCGCATTGCTGCTTCTGACAGCCTGCAGCGACAGCCCCGTTGCGCCCGTATTAGATCCGCTCGCCGAAGTACACCGGTACAAGCTCTCTCGCAGCGTAGGCACGCCATCCGGGCGCCTGGAGGCGCTGTCGTGGTATGACTTCCGGAACGATCCCCACTGGACATTTCACACCAAGCTGGTCGAAGGGCGAGAGCTGTACAAGGCCTGGGGGGATTACATCATCAGAGAGATTGATGACGGCGACGTGAAAGTGCGCCTGGTGGCCAGGGGGCAATGGCGCTGGGACTTCGAGAAAGACAAGCAAGACAGCACCCAAAGCAGGAGCCAGGGAGATTGGTGGTTCAAATTCGCCTTCGACACGCTGGAGATTAGGGGCGCGTTGTTCGAGTACCAATAGGCGCCCTATTATAATGAATCCGTGCCCAATGTTAGATGTGGGTTAGATACGCGGGCCCTGCGATTCCATAACACTTTGTATAACAACAGGTTGGGAAGGCAATGAGACAGAAACGGACCATCTACCACAACGACGCGCGCCACAACTACCTGTGGATGTTCGAGCCACCGATGAGGATGGAGGATGCCTGGGTGCCCGTGGACGAGGTCGCGGGAACGGCCGTCGACACGCTGAGTTACTGTGTCGAGCGGGGTGACGGGGCGTTCTGGCCGACGGAGGTCGGGGTGCGTTTCGGCAGTGATATGCGGCCGTTCAAGAGCCAGATCGTGTGGCGAGCCTGGGAGTGCATGCAAAGCCTGCTGGATGCCGGGCTCGATCCTCTCGGGGTCGTCATCGATCGCGCCCACGCCAGGGGAATGGACTTTTTCGCCGACCTGCGATTGTCGACCTACGGCGGGATGCAGGAGGATCACAAGCTCGACAAGGGTGGTCGCGGTTGGGGCCACCAAGAAGTACGAGACCATCAGATAGCTATAGTTGACGAACTGATCACCGACTACGCCATCGATGGCTTCGAGCTCGATTACACCGCGGCCTTCGATGCCAGCGGGTCGTTCTATTTCCCCCGGGACGAAGTTGCCGACGGCACCGCGATCATGACCGATTGGGTGCGGCAGGCTTCTGCGCTGGTGCGATCGAGCGGCGACGGATCACGGGTTTTCGGGGCTCGCATTTACCCGTCGGAGGGGGCGAATCTGGCTCAAGGCCTGGACGTGCGGGCGTGGCTTGCCGAGGGGTTGCTGGATTTCGTCGTGCCGGTTCAATACGCCTACACCGATCTTGATCCGAACATGCCCTTCCGCTGGGTGGTGGAGCCGGCACACGAAGCGGATGCATCCGTCTACGGCTTCCTGCAGCACTACGTGCGCAGCGATGTCACCGGTGCCGCCATCAAGGAGTACGCCGGGGCCGAACACTTTCGCGCCGCGGCCGCCAACTACTGGGACTGGGGAGTCGACGGCCTCTACAGCTACATGTTCCACTGGCCGCTGGGTATCGAGGAGCGCTCGATCCTGACCGAGTGGGGGGATGCTGAGCTGACGAAGGAGGCCAGGAAGCATTACGTGTTTGCCCGGCGTTCAGCGGACGCCGCCGCCATCGGCTACGACCATGTCATTCCGCATGAGTTCAAGTCGGAGGAAGCGGGAAGCGGTGGAGTGGAAATCGAGTTCTACATCGCCGACAATCTGGGTGGCCCGGACAACCGCGCCACGGAGGTGCGACTGCGCCTGTTCTTCAGCAATCACGTCTCGGCTGATCGCTTCAGCGTGGTGTTGAACGGGCAGTCACTGGCGGGGGAAACCATGCACCGGGTGCGCAAGAGTGAGCCCGATACCTTCAATCATTCCGGAGCCAGGAATCACTGGCTGGATTTTCACCTGCGGGCCATCCTGCCGCACAAAGGGGACAACATCCTGCGGGTTGACCTGGAGAGTCGACCGGAGGGGCTGTACGGCAGCGTTCAACTGGAGGAGATCGAGATCATCGTCGACTATAGCCCCTACCCCTCAGGCCTGTAACGTCAGCGATCCCAGCGAGAGCGCCGTCCTTCGAGGTTAGAGTGGACGTCGATCAGCACCGTCTTGCCCTCGTCATTGAGGTGTTGCGCTTGTTCGAGCGCCGGTACCATTTCGGCAACTCGCCTCACCACGATTCCTTCAGCGCCCATTCCCGAGGCAATCTGCGCATAGTCCCCACACATGTTCGAAACTCCAAAGTCCTCACGGGCTGTGGGAAACCAGGAACCAGGGTAAGTCGCCATGCCGCTGTTGTTGAGTACAACTGTGGTGATGGGCACCCCGGCTCGCACGGAGGTTTCGATGTCCATCCCCGACATGCCGAAGGCACCATCTCCCATCAGGTTGAGGCAGAATTTGTCTGGATGCGCCAGCTTGGCGCCGATCATCAGTGGAATGCCGAAGCCCAGATGCGTGGTCTTGCCCCAGCCGATGTAGCTGTGAGGAGTGGTCGCGGTGTAGAAGGGGACGATGGAGTCGCGCGGTGCGCCGGCGTCGTGGGTGACGATGCTGTTCTCGCGGTCGAGGGTACGATCGATGTCGCCGATCACCCGGTAGGTGTTGAGGGGCTCCTCGTCGGAGTCCAGCAACGGTTGCCACTGGGACAGCCATTCTTTGCGGTGACCCGCCAGGCGTTCGGCCGTGTCCGGCCAGCGCGATTCTTCCCCGGCTCCGCTGCGTTCCTCGATCGCCGCGATCAACGCCTGGATGGTCATGCGGGCGTCGCCGAGCAAGGGGATTGCGACGTCTTCGTCCTTGTTGAGTTCGTCGGGGTTGTCGGTGTTGTGGATGATGGACTTGCCGGGTGGAATGACTTGGGCGTAGAGTGACCAGGTCAGACTGGAACCCAGAGCCAAGACCACGTCGCACTCCTGGATCCAGTTGTGAGCGGCCAGTGTCGTGGCACGGCTTCCAGAGCCCAACGCCAACGGGTGGCGTTCGTCGAAAGCCGATTTTCCCGGCATGGTGCAGAACACGGGAATCTGGGTCAGCTCAGCCAGCCTCTTCAGCTCCTCGGTCGCCGATGCAAACAGGACGCCGGCTCCGGCCCAGATCAATGGCTGTTTGGCATTGAGGAGTGCTTCGGCCGCGGCGTCGATGTCATCGGTGGCCGGGAGCTGTCGCGCTGCAGTGGGCGGTTTGTACGCAGGCCCATCCGCCGGTACCTCACAGGCACACACGTCTTCGCTCATCTCGACGACGACGGGGCCACCCGGTCCATTGCGGAGTGCGTTGAAGGCTCGACGCATGGCACCGACGATCTGCTCGGGTTTGTAGATGGTCTCCACCCGCCGGGTTACATCCTTGTAGGTGTGCCCGACCGAGAAGTTAGGGCGCACTCCGAGCAGGTCGAGGTTGTTGCCGCCCGGCAGCATCAGAATCGGCACGTTGTCCGCGTGGGCCTGGGCGAGTCCACCCAAGGAATTTTCGGCACCAGCCTGGCATTGTACCGCAACGACGCCGAAGCGCTTGCGGCCGCTGGTGCGACTGTAACCGTCTGCGGCCATGACGGCCCCGCGCTCGTGGCGGAAGGCGATCGGCCTGATTCCTTCTTTTGCGACGGCCTCGATGAGGGGGTTGTTGGGATAGCAGGCCAGCCATTCGACGCCCTCGGTCTTGAGGATGTGGGCGATGGTTTCGATGCCGTTCATGGTGACTACTCTCAGGTGACAGTGAAGGGACCAGCGGTCGAAGGTATCGCCGCGCCCAAACGCTGTCGAGGAGGATACCAGTGGGCCGTTGCGACGTCGCACGCCAGAGAAAGAGCCTCTCTATCGCGTGCTAGCCGAGCACGTGGGGGGAGACCTTCATCGAGCGCACGCGCTCATCCGATCGACAGCTGCCGGTGCATGTCGAGAAGGAGCTCCGCGGTTACCTTGAGTGTGGAATTCTCGCAAACGGATTTCTGCGCGTACGGTGTGAGGACTGCGGCAAGGATCGCGTGGTCGCGTTCTCGTGCCAGCGCCGCTCATTTTGTCCCAGTTGTATGGGACGGCGCATGGCCGATACGGCCGCCCGCCTGACTGACGAGGTCCTGCCGAAAGTGCCGGTGCGTCAGTGGGTCCTGAGCCTGCCTTACGAGATCCGCTATCGCCTGGCCTGGGACGGTGTGCTCGTCAGCGATTTGCTAGCCGTCTTCCTCCGCGTCGTTTATGGTTGGTACCGACGCCAAGCACAAAGACAGGGGTTCGCCGACGGTCGCTGCGGCTCAGTGACCTTCGTGCAGCGATTTGGCTCGGCGTTGAATCTCAACCCGCACTGGCATGTTCTCTTGCTGGACGGTGTCTATGTCGACAACGGAGAGGGCCCGAAGAAACCACCCGTTTACGGTGCTACCGGCGTTGCACGCCGCTCGCAGGTAATCGGCGTAGTCGAATACGCCATCAGTCGAGCGATCAATGCCCCATCGTTCAGCGAATGAGCTTTCGTCGGGTTGACGAAAATAGGACTCCGGGTTTCCAGCAACCTCTGTGGACTGAAGAAGTCCACCCAACAAAGTGCTGCCCGCGCGCGGGGTCGTGCAAATCAAGTACGCATTTGCCGGGTCCATTCTAGCATTGCCTCGATCAATCTGGTCGACGTCCATGAGCGTGGAGCCGCCTTCAGCCGCGACGGCCGCTTGCCAGTCGGTCATGAACCCGGGATGGACACTTGTCTCGAGAAGGATTGGTAAAAGGGCACCCGTTCGGATTGGCGCTAAGCAGCATGCGCCAGGTCATCGTGCTCTGCTGTCAGAAGCTGACGCGACGATAACTGCGATATTCAGGATGCCAGTAGTTTCGCTCGATCAACTCCTGTAGGCGCTCATCGGAGATCTCCAGCGCCAGCCCTTGCGACTGCGCAACCTTGCCCACGGCAAAGGCGATTTGCTTGCTCAACGCCGCGATGCCGGTGATGGGCGGCAGCAACTCGCCCTGCCCGGTATTGGCCAACGGGGAGCTGGCGGCGAGTGTTTCGCTGGCGGCCATCAGCATTTCATCAGCGATCCGACTGGCTCCACAGGCGATAACCCCAAGACCCAATCCGGGGAAGATGTAGCTGTTGTTACACTGCACTATTGGGTGATGCTTGCCGTTCAGCTCCACTGGTTTGAACGGGCTGCCCGTGGCAACTATCGCCTGCCCGTCAGTCCAGGTCAGTACCTGCTCCGGCGTTGCCTCTACCTGGCGAGACGGATTGCTGAGTGGGAAGATGATCGGCTGTTCACATCCCGTGCACATTGCCTGAATCACCGGCTCGGTGAATAACCCCGGCACACCGGACACTCCAATCAGCACCGTGGGTTTTGCGCCGTGCATCACATCCAGCAGGGATGCAAATTCATCGCTGAAGCTCCACTGCGCGATAGCGGCCTTAGGCTGAGTCAACTTCTCCTGGAAGTCTCGAAGCCCCCCCATGCCTGCTGTCACCAGGCCGTGTCTGTCGACCATGAAAATGCGAGCGCGTGCGTCAGCATCCGACAGGCCTTCGTTGCGCATTTCGTTGATCACTTGTTCGGCTATGCCGCAGCCGGCTGAGCCAGCACCAACGAATACGACGCGCTGCTCGCTGAGTCGGCTACCCTTCACCCGGCACGCCGCCAACAGGGTGCCTACGGTTACGGCCGCCGTGCCCTGAATATCGTCGTTGAAGCAGCAGATCTCATTGCGATAGCGGGTAAGCAACGGCATCGCATTAGGCTGGGCGAAATCTTCAAACTGCAGAAACACCTTCGGCCAACGGCGCTGCACTGCCTTGATGAAGGTATCGACAAACTCACGGTACTCTCCTTCGCCAATACGCTTGTGACGCCAGCCCATGTACATCGGATTGTTCAGCAATTTCTCATTGTTGGTGCCCACATCCAGCATCACCGGCAGGGTGTAAGCAGGGCTGATGCCACCGCAGGCGGTATACAGCGACAACTTGCCTATCGGAATCCCCATCCCACCAATGCCCTGGTCGCCAAGGCCAAGGATGCGCTCTCCATCGGTCACGACGATCACTTTCACCTTCTGCTTGGTGGCGTTTCGCAGAATATCGTCGATATAATCCCGTTCCGGGTACGAAATGAACAACCCCCGATTGCTGCGGTAGATATCGGAAAACTGTTCACAGGCATCACCTACCGTCGGGGTATAGATGATCGGCATCATCTCTTCGAGGTGATCCGTCACCAGACGGTAGAACAAGGTTTCATTGGTGTCCTGAATGCCACGCAAGTAGACATGTTTTTCCAACGCACTCTGGCAGGCAGAATACTGCATGTAGGCACGCTTGACCTGTTCATCGATACCCTCGTAGCGGGGCGGCAATAAGCCGGTCAAGTTAAAACTGGTGCGCTCCTCGGCGCTAAAGGCACAGCCCTTGTTCAGCAGCGGTGTTTCCAACAAGGAAGGGCCAGCATAGGGGATATACAGAGGATGCCTGTCGTCTTGGCTCATGATCAGGGCTATGGTTGTCCTTCCTGGCTAAAGGCCAGCGAGAGAAAGGTAGGTTAGCTTTGCCATCCCAAGTATGTGAAGGATCGAGCAATACATCTAGAATGCTAAGAGATATGAACTAATTTGCTTTGAGAATCCAGTAAGCCTGAAACGGCGGGAGGGGAACAAACACGGATTGCTCTCCAAGCACCGCCGTGGTATTTTTTCTCGCTCGCCCCCATCCCCAGCCCGAGTTCGAAATGCTGCTCGCAGCGTCCGCGGCCTGAACCAGGCCCGTCACGCCACCGCTGCGCTCGGTCAACCCACCGCGGGGTCCTACCAACCCGCGGCCACGCCATCGCGCCAACTTCACCCCACCCCATCGCCTCCGGGACCACTGGCACACACCACCTCTACCCGGTTCAAGGGCTCAAAGCCGCGCATCAGGGCTTGACCGGAACTCGCGATAACCCGTTTTATAGCCACTACACACTGACGCAAAGGCATTGCTGGACCATCTCAAAGCTGGTGAGCGTCTGTGCAGCGGAGGTATATTCTACCTGAAGAAGGATCTTGCCAAGTTCGGCACGCGACCTTATCAGAGCCAGTTCGCTGCCGCCACAGCGCTCGCAGCATCATAGAGGAATGTGCTCGCGTGGGAGAATCTTGAAGCCCCGTACCTCCGTTTTCTTGCTGCTCATGCTGGCAGCCGGGAAGTTGAGCGCCGACAATACCGGGAGCATCTCAGGGCATGTCTATGCCGCAGACACAGGGCAGCCCTTGCCTCGAGCAAACGTCCTCCTCGGGTCAGCGTCTCGCTATGCAGCCACCGACATCAGCGGTTCCTTTCTGTTTCGGGGCCTGAGCCCTGACAGCTATCGGGTATACATCTCGCATGTCGGGTACGCTTCGGTCGAGCGAGAGATCCTGGTCACAGCCGGGGAGACGGCCGGGATGCGGTTCGACCTGGTGCCGAGTCTTGCCCTCGAGGATCCGGTCGTGGTCACAGCGTCACGCGTGCCCAGCTCTCTCTTGCATTCGTCTGTCACGACTCACGTTGTCGACAACGTCGGTCAATCGGTCGGTCTCCAGACAGCGGCTGATCTCTTGCGCAGTCTTCCGGGCGTCGACCTGTCCGGGGGTGGCGCGCCGGGCCTGGTGGCCGGCGTCAGTCTGCGTGGGGCATCACCGGGGCAGACGCTCGTTCTGCTGGATGGCGTGCGCTTGAACACTGCCGGACAGACGTCGACGCTCGGAGGTGTCGATCTGGGCGAAGTTGGAGTCGACCGCCTTGAACGCGTCGAGGTCGTCAAAGGTCCAGGATCGGCGCTGTACGGGGCCGATGCCGGCGGTGGTGTGATCCAACTCTTCACGCGGGGAATTGACGGCGGCCATCGCACTTGGGTGTCCATGACTGCCGGAACTGGGGCTCGTGTCGACGACGACGGGGCTTACGCTACTCAACGCTACCATCTCCTGCACGGTCGACGCCATGGGGACTGGGAGTGGACGGTCGATGGATCAATGGGCTCCAGTGGCGGACATCTCGAGAACACGGACACTCGAGTCTGGAATGCAGCCGGCAAGCTCGTACATCACCACACCGATGGCCAAACGCTCATCCGCACTGAGCTGGCTCGACGCCGAGGAGGAGCACCGGGTGCCGAAGGACACGGGCAGGTCGGGGCATTTGACATCGACGATCGGCAGAACGACGACCGCGTGCGCATCAGCGTCAGCGACAGGCGCCCGTTGCGCACAGGGCTGCGCTTCGAGAGCAACGCATCGGGTCAGTGGCGGCGTGTCGAGCGGCTGAACCCGATCGTCCAGGCCGGCGAACTGAGTGGCGATTTCCTCTCCAGGCATCAACTGTGGATCCTGGAGCCAAGGCTTCATTGGACGAGGCGGCACCTGCGACCTCTCACACTCGGCGCCGAGTACCGCTTCGAACGACAGCGTGATGGCCTGTTCGGTACGGAGACTGCAGGAGTCGGCGCCCTTTACGTTCAAAACCGGTTCGAATTGGATCGCCACGTGCTCGAAGCGGGCGCGCGCCTGGATGATCACTCCCTCTACGGGACACAATTCAATCCCAGGATTTCCGCCGCCCTGCAGGTGCGTGACAACCTCGTCTTTCACAGCGCCATAGGACGTGCGTTCGTGGCACCGTCGTTTGACGATCTGTTCAAACCGACGGAGGTGTTTTCCGTGCCCATCGACGATGTCGTCGGTGAGACCGGAAATCGCAACTTGAAACCTGAAAGAGTGTGGTCGGCAGATGTGGGGTTGCGGTGGCTGACCCGGCGCTCCCAGAGCGAAGCAACCCTGTATTGGAGCCGCTATCGCGACCTGATCCGGCCCGTTACCAGACGCATGGAAGTAGCAGGGCGTGACGATCTATTCCTCACCTTTGATAACCTCGCGCGAGCGGACATCGCCGGCCTTGAACTGTCACAGAGCTTGCGCCTCCACCGCAAATCCAAGCTGCGCCTCAGCTACACCTTTCAGGATGCCTCGGGTGAAGACGACCTGGGTACGAGCCGGAATTTGCCCGGCCGTCTGCGTCAGAAACTTACGAGCGATTATTCCCTCGGCCTGGGAGAGGCCATGCCAGTGCGGCTATCAGTGCGAGCCGATTGGCAGGAGCGTTTCTTCGACGAGGATCTGTTCGTCGACGACAAAACAACGCCCGATGAAGAAGTGGATGACACCGCGTCCGCCATCGGCGCCCCAAGGGCTGACTGGAGCTACCTCATTCTCGGTGCCAGCGCGCTGGTGCAGGTCACGCCGGCAATCAGCCTGCACGCCGACGCGGCCAATTTCGCCGATGAGCGCTATCAGTCCGTCTTCGGAATCCCGCAACCAGGGCTCGTTGTGAGCGGGGGATTGAAGCTGAACCTCGACTGACCGTTTCTGTGAAAGCACCTGCTGCAGGTGGCGACTCTACCAGGGCCGAGTCTCGCTCAGCGAGCAATCCCAACGCTGCGCCATCACCAGATCCATCACCGCCTTTTGTGCGCTAGGCGATCCCAGCTGCTGTAACGCATCCGTGGCGTAGAGTCCGACGTAACCGCATTGATCGTCGAGGGCGGCCACCAGGGCATCTTCGGCGGCGGCTGCCTTCGACCCCAGCCTTCCCATCGCTTCGGCGGCGTTCACGCGCACCTGGTCCATGGCAATCCACCGGCGTCTTTCCGTCATTTCCTCTTCCCATGCCGGGTTGCTTTCAGTGAGAAAACGGCTCATCCGCGGAACCGCGGACGCGGCTTCACCACCGATGGTACCGAGGGCGTCCAGGGTGGTGCGGACGATGCGGTGGGAAGGGTCGTCCAGGCAGCGGATGAGGGCCGGGACCGCACTGGCGGCGTGAGAGTCCATCTCCGCGAGGGCGAAGGCGGCATTGATACGGCCCCATTCACCCGCCGTGTCGATGAGCTCGATGAGTCCGGCGACCGCGGGCGCGCCGATGGCGGCAAGGGCATGGGCTTCGTCCATCATGGACACGGAGTTCTCACCCCAGCAGGGCACCTTGCCGTCTTCCCAGCCATTCTCGCCAGCTTCTCTGATCAGCTCAATCAACGGGCTGACAGCAGCTTCGCCAATGGCACCAAGAGCATAGGTGGCGGCAGCGCGGGCAGCCTGATGATCCTTGTTGAGCAGGCCGATCAGGGAGGGAGTCGCTTCAGCAGCGGCGGGACCGAGGGTGGCCAGCTGTCGAATGGAAGCCAATTGTTCATCGATCGGGGCTTTAGAATTCAATGACTGAGACAACGCGGCCACGTCACCCGCGCCGGTGCCATGATTTAGGCGGAAGCTCTCGTAGCGGTCGCGTTTGCCACACATCCAATCCCAGGTATGCGACCAAGCCACTTCCAGATCCCATGGAGACTGCAGATCCTTTGGATTGTGCCACCGATCATCAACGCAGTTCCAAGAGGGCGTCTTGTGCTCCGTGCGCTGCACGTAAATGAACTTGATCATATGGCGCACGTAGTCGGTCAGGTTGATGCCTCCTGAATGGATGACGTCAAAATGGGTGATCCACAACGAACCGGCAGGGCCCAACATGGGTGAGGCGTTGAGTTTGTCTTCTTCGGTGACCGCCTTGTGGAGTGCGGTCCCAGGAGTGACGTGCGTCGGCCCAAGCTCGATGGGCGTGTCCTGCGGGTAGTAGATGATTCGGGCGAAACGGGGATAGTGCTGACGCGGCTGTCCCATCGGGGTGTAGGAATCCTGATGGGTGCGTTTGCCCACGGCGGCAACCATATCCTCCGGCTTCTCCTCCGCCGGCTTGGAATCGTGGCAGTAACGGTGCGGGTGCTCGATGAAATCCTCGCCGAGCAGGCTGATCAGGGCACCACGGACTTCGGGGCAATTCAGCACATGGCGGAATTCCGGTGCATGCGGTAACACGTTATTGCCGAGGTTGGGTCCCTGCTCGATCATCAAGTTCAATCTGCCGGCGATAGAGGCATGCACCTCGGGTGCCACGGAAGGCGTCTCTATCTTGATGTAGCCGTTGGCAATGTAGGCGCGCACCTGCTCGTCAGTGAGAAGGAGAGGTTCCGTGTTCGTCGAAGTCATCGTATCTCTCAGAATCTTGATTGAGGGTTTCTATGTCAGGAATGCAGGTTGATGACGAGGCAAAATAGACAGTGGATTGGCGATGCAACGATCAGAGATAGTCATGAGGACAGGAATTTTGAGTCACCTCCAACTGGCGACGAAGTCGCTGGCCGTGAAGGGCTCGGCCACGTCCTCGAAGAAGTACTGCATCGGCCCGGACTGGTAACCGGGAACAAAGTACTCCTCCGTGTGTAGCAGCCGAGCGTCGACGAACTCGAATCGCTGCCACAATTTCTCCAACTCAGGTGTGGTAAACCGGTTCGCGAATCCGGGTCCCCAGTTCAGGGAGATTGGGTGATTTTGGGTGGCCGCGCGTTGAAGTCTTTCTGGTACCTCGTCCATGACCTGGTGTGTTTTAATTCGCATCAACTGCACCGCTTTGCACAAGTAAATCGTCAATACCAGTTTGCCGGCCGCGCCCATCCCTGGCTGCAACGTGTCGAGGGCTGAATCATAGGCCGCGTCATCTCCGTTCAGTACCGCGCGCAGCGCCGCTTCCGTTGTGTCCTGTGCCCCTGCGGCAAGTGAATCCCAACGTGCGAACTGCTCTCGGGCGGATGGCGATAGGTGCTGAGCACAGCCGCTGCCCTGGTTGTCAGTGAAGATGCTGTGACCGCCGTGCAGGGTTCGCCGCAGCTTGCTGCTGTAGTTGCTGCCCCAGTGCAGGAGGAAGTTGATGTAGACGACGCCGTCGCCGGCTTTGAGCTCGACCGGGATGCCACCCGTCAAAGGGGAAAACCGGTCCTTCAGGAGCTCTTCATTCTCCTGTGCCGTGTTGACGCGACGGTGACTGCCCGGCACGACCCACAGTACATCGTCATCGTATAGCGGGACATTCCATTGTAAATACCGCGGGCCGTTCTCGAGCATGTCGAGCTGCAACAACCGCATCGGTGCCATGTCGATGGGATGGATGTCTCGATGCCAGGCGGCTGGACCATGGTCTTCCAGCGGGCTGCACATACACCACATCGAGGTCGATGCGGCCGCGTCGCCCACGTCGATCAGCTGACGGGCGACCCCGAGGGTGTTGTCGTGCAGCCAGATTTCTGCCGCATCAGCCGTGGTCTCGTCCAGGTGGGGGACGATGTTGAGTCGCGGTTGCTTGCCCTCACTCAGCCATGTGCGGCCACCCTGGCGCTCTATCAGGGTCTCGTAACTCTCGCGCAGCTTTTCCAGTGCAGAAGGCGGTACGACCTCGCGCAGGATCAGAAAACCATCCTGCATCAGTTGTTCTCGATCGACTTTCATGGATAACTCTCGGAAAATGATAAAGGCCAGCGGTCCATCGCTCACTCCATCAGGATTGGGGCGGTGTGCCCACCATGCGGGCGGCGATTACCCTGAACACGAGTCGAGTTCAGGCAAATCGGGCCTGTGTTGCGCCCATGGTTGCAATTGCTCGAAAAGTGCCGCTGCCCTGATGACGGCAGCGTCATCAGTATAGGGACCGATGATCTGCAAAGCGACGGGCAGGCCATCATCGGCGAATCCCGCCGGCAGGGAGATCGCCGGATGTCCGGTCAAGTTGAAAGGGTGGGTGTAGGGGTACCAGTTCTGCCTGATGATACCGGCATCACGGCCCTCGATGATGACGGGATCGTAGAGATCCCGCTCCGTTTCGAGAGCGGTACGGGTTATGACCGGTGTAAGTACCAGATCGAATTTCTCAAACCAGGACTGAACCTGGCGAAACAGCACTGTGCGCTGGTAGATCGCCCGCTGCAGTTCTTCAGCCGGATACGACTCAGCCTCCGATATGGTGCGCAGGAAGGTCGGGGTCATGCGATCGCCCCATTCGGCTGCGTAACCGCCGAACCGGGTGCGCCAGGAGGCCTGGTTGAGTATGCGCCAGAACGGTTCAGGGGTCTCGAAGGTGGCATCGACCAGAGTCACTTCAGCCCCGTGTTGTTCGAAGGACCGTGCGGCGCTCTCAACCAGGGCAGCCACGCCGGAGTCGACAATCTGATTACCCATCAGGGGACGCCATGCGATTCTCAAACCGTTGACATCGGCTGGCTCGGCCGCTGCGGCGATGAGATCCTGGGGTTGGCGACCGATCGAGTGCACATCATCAGCGTGTGGTCCAGCCATCACCTGCAGCATCAGCGCAGCGTCGGCGACTGTGCGGGTCATCGGCCCGACGAAGACGCTGGCGCCGAAGCTGTCCGGTGTGTGCTGAGGGACCGTGCCCATGGTCGGTTTCATGCCTGCTATCCCATTGACAGCTGCTGGGATACGGATGGAACCGCCACCGTCGGTACCGAGGTTGAGCGCGGCGAGTCCGGCGGCCGCGGAGACCGCTGCTCCGCCGCTGGAGCCGCCGGCGATACGGCCGCTGTTCCAGGCATTGGGTGTCTCACCGAACAGGGGTGCTCTGGTGAACGGTTTGTGACCAAACTCGGGGGTCGTGGTCTTGCCGATGAGGATGCCGCCTGCAGCCTTCAGACGGGCAACGGGAATGGCATCCTTCTTCGGTACATTATTCTCGAAGATGAACGAGCCCATCGTGGTCCGGACACCTTCGGTATCGATCAGGTCCTTTACGGTGAACGGAATGCCGTGGAGTAGACCGAGTTCATCACCGTTGACGATGGCTTGTTCGGCCTGACGAGCTGCGGCCATGGACTCGTCACCGCAGACGGTAATGAAGGCGTTGAGGGAGGCCTGGGAGGCCTGGATGCGCTCAAGCGTGCTGCTGATGAGCTCCACCGGAGACAGCTGCCGTGAGCGCACCATGTGACACAGGTCGGAGGCTGAGGTATAGGCGAGCGCGGCGGTCATGCAATGACGCTGACCGGGACGCCGGTGTTGCCGAATGGGTGAGGGGGTGGCAGGTGAATTTTCATTGTGAGATGAGATCGCGGAGGGGAAGACGCGGACTACCGGCGTTCCTCAGTTCCTGACCAGGCGCATCACCTCCTGCAGATCCGCTTCAGCATCCAGCTCTACGATGCGTAAGGCCAGCGTGCCAGCATCCGCCGCGCCGAGTACGGGTTCGGTCAGCATGACGAACTTGCCTATCAGCTGCTCGCGTTTAACCGGGTTCTGGGGCTCGCCAGTGGCGTGCTCGATCTGGGTGGACACCGTGTGCCCGTCGCGCAACTCGATCTGAACGGCGGCCGGCCATTGCTGCGGATAAACCGCGTCGAAGGCGGGGTCGCTGTAACACTCGGTGCGGGCCATCAAGTCACGAACGGTCGTGTCAGTGATGTTGGCCGGGGTGAATTGATTGAGATCGGCGGCGCCGTGGACGAGGGCGATGGCGGCACCAAATGGGGTGCTGAACTGTGCGTCGACGACATTCTTGGGATTCCTTTTCTGCTCCGCGGGTTCGGCAACCAACGAGGCACCTCCACTCAACACCGAGACCCTCATCTTTATTACATCATCGGGATTGATGTCGTGTTCCCTCCGAAGAGTCATGACGCAATCGATCACGCCGTGAATGTAACGGCAGCATCCGTAGGGCTTTATCGACACGGTTTCCAGTTGATACGGATTCCCCAGATCAGCCAGCAGGCGCTCGGGCCTGGGCTCGTCGGTATACCCTTTCAGAACACCGAGTGATCCATCGATTATCGATCCGGGCCCGTTGAAGCCGGACTGTGCCAGGCTGGCGGCGACGACTCCCGCATGGGCCGCCCAACCCGCGTTGAGGCGCTTGGTCCAGGCGCCATCGGTCAGATATTCCATGGACCCGGAGGTCATAGAGCCGCAGATACCCAGGGCATCGGTTAACGCGTCGGCGCTGAGTCCGAGCAGGTGACCGGCTGCGGTGGTAGCACCGAAGCCGCCAGCGATTCCGGTTGGATGGAAGCCGCGGCGATAGGCCGAGGCCGGGTTGAGCGCATTGCCGATCCGCAGATTGACCTCGTAACCGGCGACGATGGCGGCCAGGAGGGCGGCAGGAGAAGCCTGTTGTTGCTCGGCAACAGCCAATGCAGCAGGCATGACGGCGACGGCCGGATGCAGGGACGACTCGCTGGTGACGTCATCCATCTCGATAGCGTGGGCGGCCGTACCGTTCACGAGGGCTGCCCAAGCGGCACCGCTGCAGAATCCACCACCGATGATGGACGACGGTCCGTGCGCCTGCATGCCACGGACGAATTCAGTCGCCGGTGCGCTCGAGGCCTCGGTGCCGCCGCGTAACGTGACCCCGATATGGTCGAGCAGCAGGTCCTTAGTGCGCTCGCGCGTCGTTACCGGCAGATCCGACCAGGTGATGGCACGGCAGAACGAGGCGAGTGAAGCTGCAGAGGTTGACTCGTATGCGCGTGACGTACACTCGCGGCTCATTTCGATGAAACCTCACTATCGGATGATGGGGAAGCGAATCCTCGTTTGACCTCGAACATCGTCGGGTTTTCGCACTGAAACTTCTCTATAAGCTCCTGTGCGGCGCGCTCCGGTTGAACCTCCTGTCCACAGGTGAAGATGTCGACGGCCGCGTACCGATGCTCAGGCCAGGTATGGATGGCCAGGTGGGATTCAGTGATCACGACGAAACCGCTGACGCCGATTGGTTTGAACTCGTGGAAATGCGCTTCCACGACGGTCGCTCCTGCTGCCTCGGCGGCCGCGACCATGGCTTGTTCCACCTTGATGATGTCGTCGAGAATCTCAGAGCTACACTCGTGCAACTCAACCATGAGGTTGGTACCCAGGGCCTGCACTAACCAAAACTCCTTGTTACTGCGATTCAGCTCGCGTGAAGGTCGGCCGAAGCGACAACCTCATTGAACATTGCCGGCCACCAAGCGTCGTGTCAAGGCGAGTGCTCCGCTGGCGCTGGCGATCCTTTCACCGCCGCAGGCACCACCAGGACACCAACGTTTCGACAGCCAGACCCGTAGTCACGGCTGCTGTAGCTGGTGGGAGCGGCCGGGCCGCTGTGGAGCGCTGTGCTTACACGTGCACCCACACTTGATTACTCCAGCTTGGTCTGTCTGTCAGCCGAGTCAAAAGAGATGGACAGGATGGCGTCCTCTTCGCCGATGTTGCGTGCCATGTGGGGCAGCCCTTGGGGTAGGGTTATGGTGTCGCCGACGGTCATCTCGACCTCGTTGCCGTTTTCGATCATGTGTGCTATCCTACCTTGCACGACGACGAGGACCTCGGCGCAATTCGGGTGACTGTGCAACGGGTTCTCGCAGCCGGGTTTGATCAAAGCATGACCGATGGTCATGCCGTCTGAGTTGCCCAGCTTGCCGCTGGCGAACCAGGTCAGGCTCCCCCAGCTGTCAGTGATTTTCTCATTCGCGGATTCCTGAAGAACAATGGCTTTCTGCATTGGTATTATCCGGTCTGCGTACAAAGTGAGATGTTTAACTATAGTGAAGGTCAGTGATAACATAGTCATGGGTGTGAGCAGGAGCATAGTACCGTGGTCGGAGGTGCTGATGCGATGGCAATGACGCGTGCGCACGGCCAGGATTGGGGATAGCGAATGGGTCTGCAAACAGCTGACGCGGTCGTCATCGGCGCCGGCATCAACGGAGCCGCCACCGCGTACAATCTGGTCAAGCGGGGGATGAAGGATGTCATCCTGCTGGAGAAGCAGCTGATCGCCTCCGGGGGCACTGGGCGCTCGGCCGCCATTGTCCGTCAGCACTATTCCAGCGACGAGCTGGTGCACATGGTGCGGCGCAGTGTCGATGTCTTCACACGCTTCGATGACGAGATCGGCGGGGAGTGCGGCTTCGTCAATACCGGCTGGGCATTCCTGGTTCCCGACTACGTATCCGATGGCTTCAGCGAAAACCTCGAACGAGGACAGCGCCTTGGTGTGGAGGTGCGCGAAGTGTCCACAAACGAGCTCAACGAGATCGAGCCACGGGTCGATTTGTCGGACGTGCACCGGTGCGCCTACGAGCCGGGTTCCGGGTATGCCGATCCCCGCGCCACCACCCACGCCTATGTGCAGCGCTTCATCCAACTCGGTGGACGGCTGACACAACTGACTTCGGCGAGCGGACTGATCCTGTCTCACGGTGGCAACACGGTCGAAGGCGTGAAGACGGAGGCGGGGGATGTCTCGGCCGGCATTGTCGTCAACGCCGCGGGGCCATGGGCTGATCGCGTAGCGGCCTGGGCAGGAGTGGAGCTGCCGCTCGAAGTCACCCGCGAAGAGGAGATCATTTACGATGTCGCCCACACCGGCGGGCCACCGAGGTTGTGCTTCTCGGACATGGCCAAGGCTATCTACTACCGTCCCGACGGGACATCACGAATGCTTGTGGGCCGCGGTTACCCGAAGGACTATCAGATCGTGGAGCCGGACGGGTACAATCAGGAAGTCGACAATGACTTTATCGAGGAGACGACGACGCGGCTACAAGCACGATGGCCGTCGTTCGGTTCGATCCTGGCGATCAATTCCTACACCGGACTCTATGATGTCACTCCCGACTGGCATCCGGTTCTCGGTCGCATTGATGGCATCGAAGGATTTCAGATGTGCGCGGGTTTCAGTGGCCACGGCTTCAAGATCGGTCCGGCGATCGGGGAACTCATGGCAGAGGAGATCATGGAGGGCAGGGCGTCATCCATCGACATGGGGCGGTTCAATCTCAGGCGGTTTGCCGAGGGGAAACTCATTGGCGCGGCTTATGGTACCAACAGGGCGTAGGAAATGACGGGGACGAAGACCATTCGCATCGCCATCGACACCGGGGGCACCTTCACCGACATCGTCCTGCTGGAGTCCACCAGCGGCCGCATGATCTTCCACAAGGTTGCCAGCACACCCGATGATCCGGGCCGTTCTCTGGTGCAGGGGATCGTCGAGATCGTTGAGCTGGCCCAAGCCAGCGGCGACGACGGTGTGGCCCAGATCGAACTGCTCGTTCACGGTACGACGGTGGCAACGAATGCGGTTCTGCAGCGGCGCGGCGCCAAGGCCGCGTTCATCACGACCCAGGGTTTTCGTGACGTCCTGCACATCCAGCGGCAGGACCGGCCGCACATGTACGACCTGCGCAGCCGACGTGCCGAACCACTGGTTCCGCGTTCGCGGCGTTTCGAGCTTAAGGAGCGCATCCTCCATGACGGCTCGGTGGAGATTCCACTCGATCAGAAGCATCTGCAGCAGATTATCACCGAACTCAAGCAGCACGACGTCGATGCAGTGGCAGTGGGTCTACTGCACAGCCACACCGCGCCGGCACACGAGCAGGCGGTCGGCGAAGCGCTGGTAAAGGCGCTGCCCGAGGCGTCCGTGTGCATGTCACACGAGCTGGTGCAGGAGGAAGGGGAGTACGAGCGCTTCAGCACCTGCGCCATGAACGCCTTCGTGCAACCGGTCATGGCGCAGTACCTGGGTCACGTGGAGGGGAGTTTGTCTGAGGCTGGACTGGATGCGCCACTGTTCGTGATGAAATCGAACGGGGGTGTCATGTCGGCGCAGGCGGCGGCCAGACACAGCGTCCATACAATCTTATCAGGACCGGCCGGAGGGGTTGTAGCAGGCGCCGCGATGGCGGCAGGGGCGAACCTCATTACCGCTGATATGGGGGGGACGAGCTTTGACGTCGCCGTCATCCATGAGGGGCAGATTGAATTCGCGCGCACGACGGAGATGGCCGGGCTGGCCATCAAGGTGCCGATGTTGGACATCCATACCGTGGGGGCCGGAGGCGGTAGCATTGGTTGGGTGGACCCGGGTGGGGCGTTGCGGGTAGGGCCTGCTTCGGCCGGTGCTGATCCGGGACCTGCCTGCTATGGGCGCGGCGGCGATCAACCGACGGTGACGGATGCCAATCTGGTGTTGGGGCGTCTCTCCCACGGCACCCTGCTGGGGGGCGGCATGGAAGTTGATGTCGAGGTTTCGAAGAGAGTCATCACAGACAAGCTGGCCAGTCCCCTGGGACTGTCAGTGGAAGCGGCCGCCGAGGGCATGATCCGTGTGGTCGTGGCGACGATGACGGCGGCAATTCGTAAACTGACGGTAGAACGGGGTTACGATCCCCGCACCTTCACCCTGTGCCCCTTCGGCGGGGCTGGCCCCCTGCACGGGGCCGAAATCGCGCGCGAGATGAATGTCAACCAGGTCCTGGTGCCGCTGGCCCCGGGTGTCACCTCCGCGGTCGGGTTGCTGATGTCGCAGCTGCGCGAGGACAACGTGCGCACGCAGGTCGAGCTGTTGTCCGAGAGCTCTCCGGACCAGATTCTCAGCGTAATTGACGAGCTCGAGAATGCCGCCCGGATGAGACTGGCCTTCGCTGCCGCCGACTACGGATTGCGGACAACCATTCAGCTGGGTATGCGTTACCTGGGACAGGGATTCGATATCGCGGTCGAGGTGCCGGCCGGCAAGCCGGATCTGGTCGCCGTCGGCGCGGCTTTTCACGCTGCCCATGAACGCATGTACGGGTTCTCACGCGAGGATCAACCGGTTGAACTGGTCAGCATTTGGGTCTCGGTGGAAGTCGATCTCGGTGTGGCCAGCCTGCCTGAGGTGGCTGCGTCCGGAGCCACGGCAGAGCCCGCCGCGCGTCGCGACGTCGTCTATGACGGTCAGCACATGGAGACACCGGTGTTTCGCCGCGCCGATCTGGGTGCCGGCAGCAGAATCGAAGGACCCGCCATCGTCGAACAGCTGGACTCAACCACGGTAGTGTGGCCGGGACAAACGGGCACCGTCGACCAGCATGGGCAACTACTTCTTGGAGCCATCTCGTGAACATGGATTCTATCCGCATCGACCCTATCAGTATTGACCCCATCAGTCTCGAGATCATGCGCAACCGCTGGAAGGGCATCGCCGAGGAGATGTGTGCGGCCCTGGTGCGCACGAGCTACTCGACAAACATAAAGGACCGCCGGGATTGCTCGGCCGCGATCGCGTTGCCGACTGGTGAGGTTCTGGCCCAGGCGGAGGTCGGCACGCCGCTGCATCTGGGGATCATGCCGGCGGTGATTTCTTCCATTCTGCGTGAGTTTCCTGTGGAAGAGATGCGTCCGGGCGATGTGTACGCGACAAATCTGCCGTACCCCGAGGGGCCTGGTCATCTACCCGATCTGTCGCTGGTGTCAGCGGTGTTTCACGAAGGCAAACCGGTCGCCTTGAGTGCCTCGACCGCCCACCACGTCGACATGGGGGGCTTCGCCCCCGGCAGTATGCCGTTCGGGGTGACGGAGATTTATCAGGAAGGGCTGCAGATTCCGCCGACGCGTTTGTTCACTGGCGGCGAGCTCGACGAAGTGCTGTACAGATTTATCAACCAAAACGTGCGTACGAGGCACGAAGTCCGCGGTGATTTGATGGCCCAATTCGCGGCGGCCCAGATCGGTCAGTTCCGCGTCTCCGAACTGCTGCAGCGCGAGGATCCTGCCGAGGTTTTCATTTACATGGATGCGATCCTCGACTACGCCGAACGCCGCATGCGGGCCGCCATCTCAACGCTGCCGGACGGCAGCTACAGCGGCGAGGATTTTCTGGATGACGACGGTGTCGTCGACGAACCGGTGCGGATCGCGGCGACACTGACCGTCAAGGGTGACGAGCTGCGGGCCGACTTCACCGGCACCAGCAAACAGGTGCTTGGACCATTGAACGCACGGCTCTCGGCGGCCAGGGCCTGTGTCTATTTCGCCGCCAAGGCAGTCCTCGATCCGGATCTGCCCACGAACGCCGGCGCCTATCGCCCCATCGACGTGTTCTCGCCAGAAGGTACGATTCTGCAGGCGACCTATCCGGCCGCGATCGGCAACGCCAACATCCTCACGGATCAGCGCGTCATCGATGTGCTGCTGGCGGCTTTCTACCAGATTGCGCCGGATCGTGTCTGTGCCGCCTGCAGCGGCGAGATGAACCTACTCAACATCGGTGGCATGGATCCGCGCAACGGGGAGTACTACAACTACGTGGAGACCTACGCGGGCGGTCAGGGAGCCATGCACGATCTTGACGGGTCGGATGGGCTGCACACCCATTTGACCAATACTCGCAACGCGCCCATCGAGATCATCGAACGTACCTATCCGTTGCAGGTGGTGCAGTACGGGCTGGTTCCCGATACCTGCGGTCACGGTCGTCAGCGTGGGGGATGCGGTCTAGTTCGAGAGCTCAAATGCCTCGGCGAACGGACGACGATCACGATCGGTGCGGATCGACGCAAGTTTACGCCGTGGGGCCTGGAGAACGGGACCAGCGCAGTCGGCGCTCACACCTGGGTCATCTCGCCGGACGGCAGCAAGCGTGAGCTGCCGACCAAGGTGCACGACGTACTGAAGCAGGGGGAGCAGTTATACACGCAGACTCCAGGTGGTGGTGGATGGGGCGATCCTGCAGAGCGGGACCAGGCCGAAGTCGACCGCGACGTGGAGGATGAACTGATCTCAGCAGAGCAGGCGGCCAAGATGTACGGTAAAACGAAGGACGGTAAAACAAAGGGAGGGTAGCACCATCGATACCAGAGATGATGTTTTCACAGATGCCAGTGGGCAGTCGCGGCGAATTCGCGGCGTAACCGTCAACAGCGCCTCACCGTTGTTGGTGAGTCTGGCGGCTCAGATCGGTTTCGAAGCGATCTGGATCGAGGTCGAGCATGGTCCATCCGACTTCGAGCGCATTGAGACGCTGTGTCTGGCAGCAGAAGCGGGTGGGATCTTTCCCCTCGTGCGCCTGCCTGATGGCGAACGCCATCATGTGTTGAGGGCGCTGGAATCGGGAGCCCGCATATTGCTCGTGCCGATGGTCAATGATGCTGCGCAGGCGAAGATGATCGTCGACAACGGCAAGTATCCCCCCCTTGGCGCCCGCGGCTTCAACACCCGCACCCGCGGCATGGGATTCGGTTTGCTGAACCTGCAAGACGCGCTTACGCGTGCCAACAATCGCACCCACTTGTTCGCTCAAATCGAAACCACCGAGGCCGTCGCCAACATCGACGAGATACTCGCGGTGGAGGGTCTGGCAGGGATTTTCATGGGACCGGGTGATCTGGCCGTGAGCATGGGGCGTGCCGGTCAGATGGCCGACCCGGAGCTGCGTGACAATGTCGTCTCCTGCATTGAGAAAGCCACGGCGGCGGGCAAGCTCAGTGGCATCTTCACCCTGCCTGGCCCACTGTTGAGTGCCGCCATGGACGCGGGTTGCGATCTGGTCATGTGTGGTGGAGACGTCATGGACCTGGGCAAGGCGTGGACGAGCCTGCTGGAGACGATTCCATTGAAGTGAGAAACGGCTGCACAGCTCACAACACGGAACTGGCATGGTTCAGCACCTGGGCGCACCAACGCAGCTGGGAAACCGGGATCAGTAGCCAAGAGTGTTATGCAATCACCGAAAGTTGAACACCGCGATTTAGAGACTCCGTTCGGCACTGCCATTGGCGCTGCTTACGAATGGGATGGGGGCCAGTACTGTGCCATCCACACAGCACGTGGAGTGGTCGGTTGCGGGATCTACGACATCGGCTGTGCCAATGAATTCGACATGGCCTTTGCGATTGCCAAGGGCACACCGGACAACCCTCTGCGCGAACCAGAAGACCTCTACGAGGCACGCATCGTCGCCTGCAGCACAGCGGCGAGCACGCTGGGTATCACACCAGGGATGACCGGGCTCGAAGCCCTGCAGAAGATGCTCGAATCAGGTAGCTAAGGGTCTTTGGCCAGGGGTTTATGGTCATATCGAAGCCGTCGAGGTGCTCATTGTTCTGGGTGCCAATACTCGTAGAAAGAACCGCAACGGCAAGACTCCCCTGGAGGTTGCACATCTGGTGTGCAGCCATCTGAAGCCTAAGGCAGCGTGAGATCGCAGGCTGCCAATGGGACCGTGGCAAATTGAGTTTGCTAACAATTCACCAGACGGCTTCGCGCGCAGGTGATGCTCGCGTTAGCACCGAAAATGGGTTAGACCCACTGACGGAGATCGGACAATGGTGATACCGGCAAGCCATAGGGCACGTCGCGCCCAGCAGGGCGTGTTCGCTTCGTGGGGTAAAGTGGTTGTCCTCTTGATGCTATCTCCGGAGTTCGCTGATGCAGATTCCGATCAAGACGGAGCAGGCATGGTCGTGTTCTCATCTGAGCGAGATGGCCAGCCGCTGGATGTCTATCTTGCCGACCGGGCAGGGAGCAATGTCCGCAGGGTGACGAACCACGAGAGGACAGGATCGCTGGTTGGCCCGAGGTGGGCATCCCGAGGGCGTGCAGACATCCGAGTATTTTTCCCCCCTTCACAGGCCAACAACTCCGAAGGACCGAGGTACACTCTTGGGGGCTTTCAGGTACAGATGATATCCGAGATGCATCGACGGAACCAACCTGCAACGGATACTACCCCAAGCCTATCGCATACTCAACCTGCGCTGGAAGCTTTCCATCAAGATGAAGGCGAGGGCTTCCAGATCTATGTCCGGGAATGGGAAACCGACAAGCGAACGATGGTTAGTGACGCATCCAATAGTTTCCACGCAGTGTGGTCTCCGGATTCAGAGAGCATCGCTTTCCTCTCGGATCGGCACGGTCCCGTGGAGGTGTTCGCTATGGATCGAAACGGCGACGATGTAGTCCGGTTGGCCCCCGGGCTAACAGGTCACCGACCGGTCTGGGCTTGGCCCTTCGGCCACGGCGCGATCTCGGGGCAGGGCGTTTCACGTCTCGCTTTTCTGGGTTCTGTCCAAGGAGGCGTTCCCGACGTCTATGTTGTCAACCGTGACGGCGTGGGTCTCGTCAACGTCAGTCGCGATTCAAGTGGTGTCGATGCGTTCTGCTGGTCTTGGGATGGAACCGAGATCGCGTTCAGTTCGGAACGGGACGGCAATCGCGAAATCTACGTCGTCACGGCCGACGGCAGACACCTGAGGAATGTCACGAACCATCATGCGAGAGATGATCGCTTCAGCTGGGCAAGTCCGGTTGAAGTAAAGGCCTTGCTAGCCGGGGCAGCAATTCCCG
The DNA here is from genome assembly GCA_965248265.1 of Candidatus Latescibacterota bacterium. Taxonomy (GTDB): domain Bacteria; phylum Latescibacterota; class UBA2968; order UBA8231; family UBA8231; genus CBDFJF01. The sequence goes on along the minus strand of CBDFJF010000001.1, from coordinate 1,536,489 downwards.
AAGCTGATCTTCTCGACGCTGGTTTCCGACCGGGCAATATCTCTCCGTAGTCGGAGCTACATCGACATGTAGTAGTACTGCAAAACGCGCCAACAAAACATCACCAGATGCGCAAGGCGTGCAGGTAATGCTGGCGTTATGGCGGAGAGGCGAGAAGAGCGATGCGATGAGTGACGTGGTGAAGACGGTCCCTAAGGACACGGTCATCCGGAAGATTAAGCGTCCGGACGGCATCGCTCGGTGGGCAGCCTACCAGGTGACGGAAGACGAGTTTGGCGTCTGGCTCTTCAGCCCGAAGGGCACACTCTATCGTGGCCAAAAGGGCACTACAATCGGGGAGTGCGAGGTAGGCCAGGGAGCTGGTGACGAAGGAGTACCTGTGATACAGCTCATGCCAAGGTCTCGGTGGTGGACTGCAATGTGGCGCCGCGAGCACTACTCTATGATCAGCGTCGACATCTGCACCCCGCCTGCCGTATTCGATGATGAGTGGACCTACGTCGACTTGGAGCTAGACCCGGTGATGGGGTCCACTGGGAATGTCGAGATCGAGGATGAAGACGAGTTCGTCGAGGCGTGCAAGGCCGGGTTCATCTCTGATGCGGAAGCAGCCAACGCCCGAGCAGCGACTCTTGAAACCGCGCAGGCTATGCGAGATCGAACCGAGCCCTTTCATCAACGTGGATGGGAGAGGCTGGATCAAGCCCTATCCCTGACTCTGCCGCCCATCAAATCGCTTCGACATGTGCCATTCACGCCGGGAAACCAATGACGGGCCACTCCGCGTTGTCCTTACGGTGGTGCTTGTCTCTCGGGCTTCTGTTATTGCCGTGTCTCAGTGGTTGTTCCGATTCCGGAGCAAACAGTCCACAGGGGCCAGATGGGACTGAGGATGCCGCCACTGTGGGGGATTCTGAACGAGCCGAGCACGATGACCAGGAAGACAGCGATTTCGGGATGGATCACGACGAGAACCTGGTCTTCCTGGCGTCCAGCTTCGAGCAACTTCCCGAAGCACAGGTCAGCATCAGCAAGGATCGGTCTATCTACGCACAGTACGCTCAACCAACAGACAGGTATGGCCACGGAATCCTGGGTGATCGGATTGAAGCCGGTCAACTTGTGGTCTTGCGAGATGGTGTCACATACACACACACGCTCGACGAGCGATTTGTCTTCGAAGACATCCGGCCGCGGCTCTCAGACGTAGACAGTGACGGGGAACTGGAGGTTGTGACCGTGCGAACTGACGTATCGAAGGGTGCCGGTATCATGATCTATAAGATCGAGGATCGGGCTCTCAGTGAGTACGCCTGGGTCGACGAAATCGGCACACCGTCGCGATGGCTCAACATCGCCGCGATCTACGACCTGGACGGCGATGGCATAGTTGAGTTGGCCTGGGTCCAGACGCCTCACATCGGGGGAATTCTTCGAGTTGCCAGAATTTCGAGAGGCGTACTCTCTGTCTTGTCCGAGTCGACTCTCTACAGCAACCACGCGGTCGGTGAGAGAAACTTGTGCCTTTCTACCGTCACCGCGGGCGAAGACAAGGTAACCCTCTACGTGCCGACCCACGACCGAAGCCAGATCGTTGGACTCAGATTTACCGGCAACGGGCTCGTCAGGATGGACATTGTCGAGCACCAGGTCGATTTCTCTCGATCACTCTCATCCCAGTATGACTTCAGCGGTGTCGTTCAAGGTGGAGACAACTGTGCGGATCCATAGTCAACTAGTACCTCGCAGCGCAAGTTCGTTACCGGTTGAGCTATGGCAACGAACTTCCGCTGCGAGGCACTAGTGTGAAAGCAATCGTACTTACAAAATACGGTTCACGAGGTGTCCTTCACCTTAGAGAGGTGGCAGTACCGATTCCCGAGGAGGGTGAAGTCCTCATAAGAATTCAAGCGGTTGCCATGAATGACTGGGATTGGTGCCTCATGAGAGGTACGCCGTTCTACATTCGCCTTCTTTGCGGATTACTCAAACCCAAGGTCAAAATACCTGGTCTTGACATTGCCGGTCGGGTCGAGGCAGTTGGCGAGAACGTTGACCGATTCAAACCAGGTGATGAGGTGTACGGGGACCTGTCTGAGTGCGGATTCGGCGGTTTTGCCGAATATGTCTGTGCAGACGAGAACGCACTGGCATTGAAACCTGGCAGCATGACATTCATCGACGCAGCGGCAATACCGCATGCGGCAATGTTAGCTATACAAGGTCTCCGTGATGAAGGGCAGCTGCAGCCGGGTCAAAAACTGTTGATCAATGGTGCGGGCGGCGGCGTTGGAACCTTGGGCGTACAGATTGCCATGTCAATCGGTGTGGAAGTGACTGGCGTTGACCACTCGCGCAAACTGGATATGATGCGTTCCCTGGGTTTTGACCATGTCGTTGACTATACAATAGAAGATTTCACCGAATCAGGGCGGTGTTACGATCTAATCCTTGATACCAGGACCAACCGGTCGGTGTTCAAGTACCTGCGCGCGCTCAGTCCGCGCGGTACTTACGTCACGGTCGGTGGGAGTACGGGTCGACTTTTACAAACCGCTTTCCTCGGACCAATGATCCGAAGAATCACAAACAAGAGCATCCGCGTGCTTAGTCTCAAGCCGAACAAAGATCTGGAATACTTCAACGAGCTTTTCGAGGCCGGCAAAGTCAAGCCGGTGATAGATGGCCCGTATAAGCTGAATGAGGTTCCGGATGTAATTCAGCGTTTCGGAGAAGCCATCCACATGGGCAAGTTGGTCATTTCTCTGGAATCTACCAGCAATGCCTGAAAAGGATGCTACGGCCGAAAGCTTCAAGCGAGTTGGCGCTATCCTCGACGCCAAAGACGGTATCGTCAGGTTCCTGGGATTCGGTGAGATTGTCGCTCAGGAAATTCCACCACAGAGTATCACAGACACTCGCAATCCCAAAATCCGACTGGACAATGGGAACATCGTCTGGGGTTACGAGTGTTGGTGGAATAGCGTCGAGATCATTGAGTCGTATCTGCAAGAGGCTGCGACTGTAGAGGAAGTTGATATCAACGAAGAGCGCACGCAGTCCCGACCCAAGATTGACCGAACCATCGAACCTCTCACGCCCGTAGACAGAGGGTAGATTTTGGTGGCCGACACTCGCTATTCGAGGATACCCAGACCCTGGGTGAAGTCCGTGATCTCCTTCGACCCTATCCCCACGTAGTATTGGTGCTGCCATCACCTGATCTCGACGTATCACTGAGAATCCTCGATGAGAGGCGTGGCATGCGTCATTTGCTCTATGGTTTTGACGCCAATGCACTCATGCTCAGGCATGATTCGAACTATGTACTTGCCAGGCAGCTCCATTTCAATCACAGGAAGAGTCCCGAGGAGTCGAGTCGAGAGATTATCGATATGTTGGCGTTGTAGTCGTGAGACCAGATATTGCCAGAGACACCACACCGGCAAATTTTTCAGGCCACACCATCACAAGGAGAGGGCAGTGAAAAAGTTCATGTACCTGCACATGGGATTTGAAGAGCCCACCCCGGAAATCATGCAGGCCTGGATGGCCTGGTTTGAATCGATCTCCGACAAGCAGGTTGACCAGGGCGGGTTCACCAATGGTCGAGAGATATCGAAAAGTGGAACACGAGATCTTCCATGGGACATGGAATCCATTACCGGCTACAATATTATCGAGGCGGAGAGTTTTGAAGCTGCTGAGAAGCTTGCGCAAAGCAATCCGTTTATCGCTAGCATTCGAATCTACGAATTGAGGTCGCACTAGAGAATCAACAAGCAACAGGGGGATGCAATGAACGACGAAACCACTGGTGGTGCTCACTGGAGTTTCTGGGTAATCGGCGCGGTCGCGCTGATCTGGAACGCGATGGGTGTCATGAACTACTTCGGGCAAATGAATGCAGAGATGGTTGCCGCGATGCCCGAGGCGAAGCGCGCGATAATCGAAGGCCGACCTGCATGGGCCACCGGAGCCTTCGCGGTAGCCGTTTTCGGAGGCTCGATCGGGGGCATTCTGCTGCTGCTGAGAAAGTCAGCGGCGTACTATCTGTTTATCGTGTCGCTGCTTGGCATGATTGTGCAAATGATCCCTTACCTTGGCATGGACGATTCGACAATGGACTTCGGTCCCTTCGAGATCACCATGTTTATCGTGATGCCGCTGGCGGTGGCCGGGTTCTTGATCTGGTATTCGAAATTTGCCGAGGGCAGGGGCTGGATCGTTAGCGTGAAGGCGGACTGATCAGAATCAGTCAACGCTTGGCCACAGTCAGCTCGCCACGATAGCGGCCTGCGCAAGGACATGGAGAGGGGAATATTGATCAGCAAGGCATGTTGCTTTTCAACGGATCGCCTCATCGTCAAAGAGTGGCACTCACTGTCTGATGACGATTGGGTGGCGCAGGACCTGGCAGATGTCGTAGTCAACCTGCTAACCGACCGAGTCACACAGTCGCTTCCTGAGGCGTGGAGAGGATCGTATACTTCGCAACGCGCGCAGGAGTGGATCCAGGATCGCGACGACGAAGGAGCTGTGTTGCTCGTGGTGGATCGGTCATCACGAGAGTCTGTTGGCCTGGTCATTCTGTTCGAAGCAGATCAGGAGCGTGCCGTGGGTGCCGAATTACGTTTGGGATATTTGCTTGCCGAGTCGGTGTGGGGCAAGGGGCTGGCCAGCGAAATGATTCAGGGCCTTGTTGCATGGTGTCGCCGGTCCGGCGTGAGTTCGATAGTGGGTGGTGTTGCCCGCGGCAACGTTTCGTCGCGCCGAGTGTTGGAGAAGAGCGGGTTTACGTGTGATGCAGGTACGGAAGAGGCGGCTGAGCAGATGTTCGAGCTGAAGCTGCGATGATCCCTGGGCGGAGTTAACAAAAAGCCCTCCTGACTGGATGAAAGAGGTGGGAGCCATGTCCGATCTAACAAGTGTTGAACAGGAAGTGTGACGTGTTGCGCAACATCCTCGCCGTCATTGTTGGCCTCGCGGTAGGCTCCGGTGTCAACATGTCGCTGGTCACCTTGGGGCCATCCGTGGTCCCACCACCCTTGGGAGTCGACGTAGCAGACGTCGAGAGCTTGAGTGCTTCGATGCACCTATTTGAGGCAAAGCATTTTATCTTTCCCTTTCTTGCCCACGCACTCGGGACATTGGTTGGAGCGTTTGCCGCCTTACTTGTTGCGGCCGGTTACCGGCCCGTATACGCCTATGTGGTTGGGGCCGCTTTCCTGGCGGGAGGCATTTCAGCCTCATTCGTGATCCCCGCGCCTGCGTGGTTCATACTTCTCGATCTCGTAGCCGCCTACATTCCCATGGCGTGGATGGGTACAGTGATCGGTCGTCGCCTCAAAGCTATTCCGCCCGAAAACCATGAATAACGCGCACAACAAAGAACCGACTCGACAACCACTCCGGCTGTGGCCCGGTGTAGTCATCGTGGTGTTGCAATGGTTGCTCAGGTTTGTCGTTCCAATCATCGTGCCCGAGGCCCTGACCATCGGGGTAATGGGTGGGCTCTTCTGCGGGCTGGCTGTCATCGTATGGTGGGGCTTTTTCAGCCGGGCGCCTGGACGCGAACGCTGGGTTGCCGTCGCCCTGATGATCGTCGCGTTTGTCGCGACCTCCTATCTTGTCGACGAGTCGATCGCGACGGCGATGATGGGCATGATGTTGGCCGTTTACGCCATTCCGGTGCTGAGCCTGGCCTTCGTCGTCTGGGCGGTAGCCAGCCGTCGGCTCGCTGACGGACCGCGGCGCGCTGCAATGGTGGCCACCATCCTGCTCGCGTGCGGCATGTGGACGCTGGTGCGGACCGGTGGATTTACCGGAGACATGGACAACGACTTCGCGTGGCGATGGGCGCAGACTCCCGAGGAGCGGTTGCTGGCTCAGGCCGGCGACGAGCCAACGGGGCTTCGGTCGGCTGAGGAATCAACGGAGATGGTTGTCGTCTGGCCCGGCTTTCGCGGACCCGACCGCGACAGCATCATCCGCGGTGTCCGGATCACGACAGACTGGACTGAGTCGCCGCCAGTCGAACTGTGGCGTCGGCCAATCGGTCCCGGCTGGTCCTCGTTCGCGATTCGCGGCGACCTGCTCTACACCCAGGAGCAGCGGGGGGAGGAAGAAGTCGTCGCCTGCTATAGTGTGATCACCGGCGAGCCGGTGTGGAGGCATGGTGATGCTGCCCGGTTCTGGGAGGCGAATGCCGGCGCAGGTCCGCGCGCGACGCCTACCGTTAGCGGGGGTCGGGTCTACACCTTTGGTGCGACCGGAATTTTGAACGTCCTCGACGCTGACGATGGTGCCGTGGTGTGGTCGCGCAACGCAGCATCCGATTCCGGAGTAGAGATTCCAGGTTGGGCCCTTGCTGGTTCGCCGCTGGTAGTCGATGACGTCATCATCGTCGCTGCTGCCGGCAAGCTCGCCGGCTACGATCTCGCTACTGGCACTCCGCGCTGGTTCGGGCCGGACGGTGGCGATGGTTACAGCTCACCCCATTCGTTGACGATCGACGGAGTCGCTCAGGTTCTTTTTATGAGCGGAGCCGGCGCTATCAGCGTCTTGCCGGATGACGGCACCCTGCTCTGGGAGCACTCGTGGCCGGGCGACACCCGCATCGTGCAACCGGCCCTGATCGCGGACGGTGATCTTCTGATCAGCGCCGGTGAGGGAACTGGCGGAACCGGCATTCGCCGCATCGCGGTAGCGTCCGGACCAAAGGGATGGACCATCGAAGAGCGCTGGACCTCGATTCGGTTGAAGCCCTACTTCAACGACTTCGTCGTTCACCAGGGCCATGCCTTCGGCTTCGACGGCAGCATTCTGGCATGCATCGATGTCGAGGACGGCAAACGCAAGTGGAAGGGTGGACGCTACGGTTATGGCCAGCTCCTCCTGTTGGCCGACCAGGATCTGCTGCTGGTGTTGTCGGAGAAAGGGGAGTTGGCTCTGGTCAGCGCCACCCCCGATCAATTCACAGAGCTCGCGCGGTTCCCGGCAATCAAAGGCAAGACCTGGAATCACCCGGTGCTGGCCGGCGACGTTCTGCTGGTTCGCAACGGCGAAGAGATGGCAGCGTTTCGACTGGCGATGAGATGAAAACGATGAGTGCCTGGGTCCTCGATGCCCCGGGTGGTCCAGAGGCCTTTCAACTTCGTCAACTTCCGGTGCCCGACCCTGTCGCCGGACAGGTGCTGATTCGAGTGCGCGCTTTCGGTTTGAACCGCTCAGAGTGGTTCACGCGCATCGGCGATTCGCCTTCGGTCAAGCTGCCCCGTGTGCTCGGCATCGAATGCGTCGGTGAGGTCGAGTCTGCCCCAGGCGGCGAGTATGAGAAGGGTCAGCGGGTCGCGGCGATGATGGGCGGGATGGGCCGCGAATTCGATGGCTCCTACGCTGAGTTGACCTGTGCACCGGTCCTCAATGTGTTTTCGCTCCAGACCTCACTGGATTGGGCGGATCTGGGCGTGCTGCCGGAGATGCTCCAGACAACACACGGCTCTCTGCATGTGGGGCTTGGAGCTAAACCTGGCGACACGATTCTTGTCCGGGGCGGCACGTCGTCCATCGGCCTTGCAACCCTCGCTTTGGCCAAGGCTTCCGGCATGGGAGTCGTGACTACCAGTCGAAGTGAAGCCAAGCGTGAATTCCTGATGGCGGCAGGTGCGGACCATGTGTTCGTCGATTCCGGAACGTTGGTGGACGAGGTCCGGCGCCACTACCCAGGAGGCCTCGACCATGCCCTCGATCTCATTGGCGCCACGACCCTTCTCGACTCGATGCAGTGTGTCCGTCCCGGAGGTGTGGTATGCATGACAGGAATTCTCGGAGGTGCGTGGGAGTTCGAGCGTTTTCGGCCGATGGAGCAGATTCCTTCCGGCGTGCGCCTTACCAGCTATTCCGGGGGCGCTGACGACATCACCGTTGAGGAACTGCAGCGCTACGTCGATCTGGTCGAGACCGGGGAATTGGCCGTCCAGCGCGGTCCTGTCTGGGAGTTCGAGCAGCTGCGTGATGCTCACGCCATGATGGATGCCAATACCGCGGGCGGAAAGATGGTCGTGGTTGTGCCTCATGAGAGCTGACCGTGGCGGCATGAAGCTGGATGGGGTGCTTGCCATGGAGACGAAACAATGGAGGCGGTCAAACATGATTAATGGTCTTCATGTAGTCATTTACAGCACGGACGCTGAAAAGGATCGCGAGTTTTTCAAGAGTGTCTTGAAGTTTCCCAACATTGACGTCGGTGACGGATGGCTGATTTTCGCCGCACCCCCCGCAGAAATGGCTTTTCATCCAGCGGCTGAGGGCAGCAAGCAAGAAGCCTATCTGATGTGCGATGATGTCGAGGCCCAGGTCGAAACGTTGACGGAAGCCGGCTGCGTGTGTGTGCCAATCGTCGACGAAGGATGGGGGCTCAGCACCTCCTTCACACTGCCGGGTGGCGGGACTATCGGATTATACGAAGCCAGGCATGATCGCCCGCCGCAGCGCAACTGACGCGGTTTGCCATTGCCACGCGTCGTACTGGGTTTGCTCATCGGCATCACCACGGCCCTGGTCTTTGGCGGCTGTCTGTTCTTGATCGGATGGTTGGACCTGGGCCAGTGGGGTGATATCATCGCGGTGCTGGTTGTCGCCGTAGGAATCCGATACGTGATCTTCAATGTCTGGCGCAGGTTCGGACGTTGACACCTTCAAAAAGGGAAAGCAGTTATGTCCTCCGAAGAAAAACAGTTTAGAGGCACCGCCCCGTATTTCGTGGTACGCAATCTCAAGGAATCCCTGGAGTATTACCACAGTTCCCTGGGCTTTGACATGCCTCCGCAGTGGGGGGATCCGCCAGAGTTTGCCATGCCGTCCCGCGACGGATTTACCTTCATGCTGAAGCAGGCCGGAGGAGAAGACGCGGTAGCCACCAACCGCGACCAGGGCGGTTTCTGGGATGCCTATGTCTGGATCAACGACGCCGATGCCCTGTTCGCGCAGTGCCGGGACAATGGGGCCGTGATCGAATACGAGCCGTGTGTACAAGAGGAATACGACATGAAGGAGTTCGCGGTTCGCGATCCGGACGGTCATATCATCGCGTTCGGGCAGCACCACGAAGCATGACAGCTACGTCTGAGAAACCCAATTTTCTCACAATCATGTCCGATCAACACGCCCCGGACAGCATTGGGGGCATGGGACATCCTGCTGTACAGACTCCCGCCCTGGATCGACTCATGGCAGCTGGCGTTTCCTTCCGCAACGCCTACTGCTGCTACCCGATGTGCAGCCCTTCCCGGGCAAGTTTCATGACAGGTCAGCTGACGCCTGAGCATGGCGTGTGGTAGCTGGGAACTCCGTTGCGGTCGGACATGCCGACGTGGGCGCACGTGCTGCGGAAGGCGGGCTATACCACATCGATCAGTGGCCGCATGCATTACGCCTGTGATGGGACTCGTGTGCCGATGCGGATGATCCGTCGTGGACGCTGGAAAGCCTGGTTTGCGCTGGACCTGCCGCCCCTGTTGTTCGATCTCGAAGACGACCCACACGAGTGGAACGATCTCAGTGGAGAGGATTCCGCTCGACACATTCTTGAGGACCTTTACGGACTGGCTTGCTCGTCCGGATAGGATGCGGAGTCTCGGTTGCGTGAGGACATTCTACTGCACAAGCGTCGATTGAAATACATTCATCAGGCAGAATCTGGAACAGGGTAATAGCCAAAAAAGGAGCCGATGATGGAGTACATCACATTCATGCACGGGAACAAGGATCCCGGCGCCACGAGCGGGACAGAGGAAGATTGGGACCGATTTTTTGATCTCGCCAAAGAGAGTGGCCTGTTCCGAGGCGGCAGCGCCATCGGGCAGCGAACGACCATCGGCAACAGCGAGGTCCCCGATATCACACAGAACATAGGCGGCTACATGCGTTTTGACGCTGAGAGCCTGGATGAATTGACTGACCTGCTGAAGCAGCATCCTACCGTCGTTCATGGTGGGACCGTCGAAATTTGCGAAATGCCGAAGAGCTAGCCGGTGACTGAGGACACGATGATCCGTGTGACGCCGTTTGAATCGTTCCGTCAGCATCGGTCCGATATACCTGCCGAGTTGGATGCGGATGTGAGACTTCCAACGCTCATCGTCGAACACCCGAACTACAGCGAGTTGCTATGGGCAATTCGGTTGACGGAATTCTTCGGTAACGCTTCGCGTCAGTTTGGGTATCAGCCCAATGTCCAATGGAATGATGGCGGTGCCGGCGTGGTGTCATACGCTGACAGCCCGGTGGCCGCGGCCGAGGGCAACGCCGATGGGACGTGCGGTTGTCGGGTTCGTAGCGGGGAGGATGGTCTGACCTTTGAGATCGATGTAACCAATCAATCCAGCGAAACATGGTTCGACTGCTGGGCGTGGTTGTGTCTCATTCACCGCTGGAGCCGGGCTTTTCAGGCAAATTGTGAACTGCCCGTCGGTGACCCTGGCAAGGAGTGGGTGCCCGTGAACTCGCTTGACGCGCCATTCGAGCGATGGCTGAAGTGGTGTCCGGTGGCCGAGCATGCAGCGATGGCAGAGCGCATTGGGCAGAACCAGGGGAATCGGTGGCAGCCACACATCCAGGCCGCTCAGGGGGCTGTGCGTGCGTGGCGGGCTCACAGCAGTTGTCAGTAGTTCATTCAGCTGAGCTCTCCGAATGCCATCATCCTGGGTTGGAGCCACTGGCCGTGTACCGACATGGGAGTTGCTTCGGCACGCTCGAGCCAGGACAGACGGGCAAGGTCACGGGACAGCTCCAGTTCCTTGAGAAACCGTATGTGCCGATCTGATGGAATCCCCGCACTCACGCCCGGTCGTGGTGGGAAGCGGATGTTCGTGTCCGGAGCTGCCGTAGCTCTTGATGTAGATGCAGCGCACGAAGCCTGCAAGGCAGGAGCGGATGTGGTGCTTACATGGCATCCCACCAGGCTGAAGGAGTTGGTGGGAGCATGAGGGTAGAGCGTTGGCGATAGAGAAGCTTCCAGTAATTGGTGTCATGGGCTCCGGCAGGGATCCTCATGAGGAGAAGGCCCAACTTCTCGGGCGCTGGCTGGCTCACGAAGGAGTGCACCTGCTGACCGGTGGGGGCAGAGGGGTGATGACGGCGGTCAGCCGCGCCTTCAGCGAGGTGGACGATCGGCGCGGCCATGTCATCGGTGTCCTCCCGGGAGAGGAGGGATCGGCCCGCTCCAAGGCCGGCTATCCCAACCCCTGGGTGGAGATTCCCATTTACACCCATCTGGTCTTCAGCGGCAAGCAGGGGGAGGAAGTCCTGTCCCGCAATCACATCAATGTGCTGAGCTCGGACGTTGTCATTGCGCTTCCCGGGAGCGCCGGCACCAGCAGCGAGGTCGCGCTGGCGGTGTCTTATCGGCGGCCGGTGGTCTGCTATCTGGATTCACGTGATGAGATTCCTGGCCTGGCAGATGAGGTTCCGGTGTGCGGTGATCTCGAGCGTATCATGGAGTTCGTCCGATCCGAACTGCAAGCCGGCTCCTGAATGATAATCGTCATCGGGCGAGGCCACTCCGGCACCCGAGCCATCTCCCAAACCCTGTACGCCAGTGATGTGTACATGGGCCGTCTTTTGAATCGCTCCGGCGATCTGGTTCCCCCCGCGCAGATGTACGAGGCCTGTCGCGTTGTGGCTGAGTACGTAAAATGGCAAGGGAAGCTGTTGTGGGATTTCTCCGAACTTCTCGATGGCCGCATCGACCCACGATTCGAGTCGCTCATCGAAGGGTACCTCGGGGGTACACTCAGCGACGATGCGGAACACAAGGGGTGGAAAATTCCGGAAACGACCCTTGCCTACCCGTGGATAGCACGCAGGTTCCCCGAGGCAAAATTCATTCAGTGGATTCGCGACCCCCGCGACAGCATCTTGAGCGGTCACACGACAGACGATCTGCGTGATTTCGGGATCTCCTACCCCGAAACCGATGACATCCGCGAGCAGCGAGCTATATCGTGGTATTACCAGTACCAGATAATGAAAGCGACACCCGAACCCGCTAACGTCATCACCGTCCGCTTCGAGGATTTCGTGCTTAAGCAGGAGGAGACCCTGCAGCGACTGGAAGAATTTCTTGGATTCCAGTTGGCACGTATCGTCGTCCGGGAGGATTCAGTCGGACGATGGAAAGCGGATCCGGAGCAGCGTCATTTTGACTTTCTCAATCAACCGATGGAAGAACAGGGGTACAAGAGCGAGCGATGAACGATCTACCGAAGGTTCTACTTCTGGGTGACTCAATCAGGATGAGCTACCAGCCTCTGGTGGCCGAGATTCTGACCGGTAGGGCGGAGGTGGTTGGCCCGGCGGACAACTGTCAGTTCGCTCTCTACACACTCTCCTCGCTAATCCGGGCCGGCGTGAGTAGTCTGATGAGGTAATCGGCGGCGGCGTTGTCGCTGCGGTTGATCATTATCCTGCAGTAGTCACCCAGCGACAGTTCCGGTTCGTCCTCCATAAAACTCAGATTGGGCCAACCCAACGGCGGTGGCGGTTGCTCGAGCCGATGGCGGTCGAGCAGGGACAGTGATCCCTTCTGGGCACGTCTGAAGAGTTCGATCATGACCGCGACCTTGCAGACGCTGGCATTGGTGAATCGCTGGTCGGCCGCATGCTCCCAGGTTTCCTGAGTTGGCAGGTCCTTCACGTAGACGCCGATGCCGCCGTTGAAGTCTTCGATCACACTCTGAAGCTGAGAGTCGGGGAAGGTCACCCTTTCGCCTCTACTTCTGCTCGAGTGTTGCCGGGTCCACCTTCTGTGCCCGCAATCCGGTCATGTAGGCTTCGCGATCACGGGTCTGCTTTTTGTTGAAGTTGCGCGAATCGCTGGGGACGATGCGCATGCTGCGGTCGGGCAGGGGACAGCTCACCGGAACGTGGCCGCGACGGTGAGATTCGCGTAAGGCGATGCCGATCTCCAGGGCTTTGCGGCCGTTGTCGCCGCTGGCGGGTGGCTCCGTGCCGTTGTCGAGGGAGTCGATGAGGTTTCGCGCCGTGGCGTTGTTTCGGGGGAAAACCCGCCAGCCCTCCGCATCGTAGGTCTTGCTGCCTTCGTAAAGCTCGGCCTCAGGGACGACGCCCTCGACGCGTTCGAACTCTCTTTTGGTCGGACCCTCATCCGCGCACATCTTCCATATGTGGACGTGGCGGTAATCGCTGACGACAGTGCCTTCAGTGCAACGAACCTCAAAGCCATAACGGGCGGTATCTCGCCGGTCGGAGAAAGCCTCGACACCGTTGACGAAGCGGATGTAGCCGGCGCCGCCCTGGTCGTAGTCGCTCTGTGGATCGCCACTGACCCAGCCGATGACCCAGGCGACGTCCGCGCCCCGGGCAAAGTAGCGGACAAGGCTGAACTGCTGGATGTGGCCGCCAGACAGCTGCGCGCCGCTGCCCATCATGAAGCTGATGGTCCGCACTTCACCGATCAGGCCTGAATCGATGACCTCTCGGGCCCTGGCATAGTGGGGCAGGTTGACGTCCAGATCTCCGACGGCCAGCACGGCGTCGTGAGCGCGGCACTGAGCTACCATCTCATCGGCCTGAGCCAGCGAAGCAGCCATCGGCTTCTCACAGCCGATTCCCTTTACCCCCAATTGTGCACAGCGGATGACGATCTCTGGATTGGGTGCCACTGGCAGGATCGGTAAGGCGATATCGATGCTTTCCTTTTTGATCATCTCCTCATAGCTGCTGTAACCCGGTACATTGAAGCGCTCGCAGAAGAGGTCGAGGTTTTCCTGGTCGGTGTCGGCGCCGGCGACGACGGCGGCACGCGGATCCAGATCATAGGAACGGGCGTGCACGGTTCCCTTGCGGCCGCAGCCGATCAGGCCAACTCGGTACAGAGGTTGTTCGGTCATGGCATTTCCTCGTGTTGTCGACAACAGGTTCGGCTGGGTATTATCGCGCACAGGCTCAGCCCCCTTCGACGTGCACGGCGCCGTCTTCCTCGCAGACGAGGGCTGGTACCCTCGATTGATCGCCCGAGAACGGCCCCCACATCACGGCGAGCTCTTCTGGCGACATGTCTTCGATGGTCTCCTTCTCCCAGTATCTGTCGGGAGGGGCGAATCCCAGGTGACCGCGGATAGCCGTCCGCCCAGCGTACTTGAACAGGACGGAGCGGCGCTCGTGGTTGTTGCGCCACGGATGAGTGCCGTGGGTCTGGGCGCCATCCATGAAGAAGAGGACGTCGCCGGCGCGGATCTCGGGTTGGACGACGGTGCCCATGTCGTCGGCACAGTTCCGGACGCCCCTGGGCATTTCGAATCTGGATTTGTGGCTTCCCGGCACGCAGGCGAAACCGCCGCCGGCGGCGGGGCAGTCCGTCAGATTCCAGGTGACGGTTACGCCGTTGCAGAAGCCAGCGCCGCTCTGATGGTGATAGGCCACGGCAGGACGGTGCGGATGGCCGGCCCCGTGAAGGAGCAGACCCTGTGTGCCTTTGATCGCGTTGTTGAACTGGGGACCATGATCGAGGCGCACCCCCTTGCCGCACATGCATACGAGGTGATGCACGATCTGGGGATGGGCCAGCATTTTGCGGAAAGGCCGGCAGTGCGGGTGCGGCAGCTGCAGCAGGTTCTCGCCAGTCAGGTACCACCTCGCCTGCGTTCCGCCGAGCGCATCGGCTCCCCCGGTGTCCTTGGTCCGTTCCTCAACGCCGCGCTTGGCGAAATCGAGGGCCCGGTTGGTCTCGTCTATCTCTTCCTGGGAGAGAACGTCGCGGACGATCAGGTAGCCGTTGAGGTCCCAGAAGTAATTCTCTTTCTCGTTCATGACGCTCCGAGTCAGTTTAGAGGGCCGGGCCCTTTGCGGACGTCCGGACCCTTGCGGACATTCGTGATCCAGACCTTTTCCCCATCCGAGTCGATGTAGGGGAGTGGTTTTCCTGCCGTGTGCAACCCGGGTCCGTAGAGGAGCGCCTGTTGCTCCGGCGTCAGCTCGTCGACCCAGTTACCATGGCGCTCCTGTGGAGTGAAGTACGGTCCGACGTCGCGAGCATTGGCCCGTTCCGTGTACTTGTAGAGAACAGATCGCCGCTCGTGCTCCGCCTTCCAGGGCAGGGTGCCGTGAGTCGTGTTCTCGGCAAAAAAAATGACGCCCCCGGCTCTTACCTCTGGCTGCAGGACGAGGCCCATATCATCGTCGAGGGAGGGCAGATCTTCCGGCATCGGCTCGCAGGACTTGTGGCTACCGGGGATGCAGCAGAATCCACCGGCTCCGGCGGGCACGTCCGTGAGCTGCCAGGACACGGTCACCGCCCGACAGCAGATCTCCCCGTTTTGTTGATGGTACCAGTTCGCGGGGCTGAAGGGCTCACCGCCGCCGTGAAGCCGATGTCCATCTGTCCCCTTACGGCCGGTGATGAGCCAGGGTCCGTGGTCCAGACGGAACCGCTTGCCGCAAAGCGCATTGAGGCGTGAGACCACCACAGGGTGAATGAGCAGCTTGCGAAATGGATCGCGATACGGGGCGGGCCAGCCAAGGATGCCCCAGATCTCGCCACGGCCCTCTTCGGCAGCAAGCGGCGTCGATCCACCAGGCTTGCTCCCCCTGTCGAGGAACACCATCTCGTCGCGGAAGTGATCGATGGCCGCATTGCAAGCCTCGATCTCATCCTGCGAAAGGACGTCGTGCACGACGAGGTAACCGCGCAGGTCGAAGACGTACTTCTCTTCCTCGGTCATCACAAACGGACAGTCGCTCATTGCTGACTCCTCCATGATTCCATCCCGTGAAAACCAACACAGATTGGCCCACGGGCGCCATCCGAAGGTGGGAGATCTTTTACGGGCTGGCCGGCTCGTGGGCTCTGGGCAGGGAGGGGTTGTCCGCCGGCTCCTTGCCGCCGTAGAACCAGCTCAGGGGCAGCACCTTCAGCTTCTGGTTGGGCGCGCCATCCTGCTCTCTGCTGAGCACGAGCCGGGCTGCCGTGGGATGCTCTTCGTAAACGGAGTAGGTGTACGCGACGAGGACTCGGTCCTTCATGACGAACACCGACGGGTAGGACCAGCGGCCGTGGAAATCGTATTGGAGGATGTGCCGGGCGTCACGCTCTGGCGCTGGTACGCCAGGCTCGAAATGGCACTCCTCGGGGCGAAGGGCCTGGACAGGGCCGGGCTCCACACGGGTGGGCTCGTGAATGGACTCTATGTTCTGGAAGAATTCCCACACGCTTCCACCGTTTCGACTGACGGCCGACGACAGCCGCGTGCGGTTGTAGCCCCACTTGATCTCCTCCTCGTTCTCCTGGTTCCACACCATGAGCAGATGGCCGGTCGCCGGGATCGAGCGTATCTGCGCGGGGCTCGTGCCCGCCGCCAGTGGGCTCGGCTGAAGCCTCGTCCACGTCTCGCCATCGTCGTAGGACCAGGCCTGGAAGTGGCGCCCCAGGCCGGTTCGGGTCATCAGCAGGAGGGTTCCCGGCGACACCTCGGCCACGCTGGGCTCGCCATTGTAACTGAACGTGGTGGACCAATCTAACAAAATGATTAGCTCGCCGTCTTTGTTAGGTTGCCATGACCGGCCGTCGTCGTCTGAGTAGAAGACCCGAGAGGCGCTGAAGTGGGGGTCGAAGAAGTGGGCACTCGTGGAGACCCATTGATTGTTGACCAGCTTGCCATTGTTGGGCGGCTTCACATCGCCGGGTCCCTGACCCTGGCCCAGGGATACGTACACTGGCAGGATGAGGCGCCCTGACGAAGTGCGCAGCAGGACATCCTGATACGCGTGCGTGCCTATACCATGGGGCGTGACCCTCACGGGTGGCTCCCACGTTTCGCCGGCGTCCTCCGACCGCCAGAACACGACACCCGAGTTTGCCCTGGGGTCGTCCTTGCCCTTAACCATGGCGGCCAGACCGATGCCTTTGCCGGACAGCTTCACCAATGAAGTGCCGCCATGACCGACTTCGTTTCCGTCGCTGTCTCGCCTCTGCGATTCCCCCGACCAGGTCAGGCCGCCGTCATCGGACGTGGTGAAGGTCCGATTCGCGGCGTGCAGGATGCGCCCATCCTCCACCTCCACGAACGTGGAGGAGTGAAAGTACCTCGTACTGTGGACAGCCCTGGCTTCTGCAGGTCGCGTCATCGGGACGTTGCTCATGAGTCTCCTCCAATGGTGAATGGCAACAACATCGCAAAGTATGGTCACGCGGCGTGGAACTTCAAGTGTGTTCTTCTTTCTCCTATACTCATGAGGCGCACCTCGAGGCCGAGAAAAGAGCAGCCCAACAAACCCGTAGGGAGGTCCCATGCCAGCACCTGTCGAGAGTCAGCCCACCCTGCGCGCGACCAAGATCGCTCCACCTCCGGCGTGGGCGCTCATGGAGCGCAACCTGATCGGACTGATGGAGCGCTCGGCGCAGCTGTTCATCGAGAAGTACTGCTATCCGGATGGCAACGTCTACTACGTACAGGATGTCGATGACGTGTACGAGATCTTCCACAATTGGGGACTGTTGTACTCGATGGGGGGCGATGAGCGCTTGTGGGAGTGGGCGCTGCGAGCCTGGGACGCGACGACGCGCCGCTTCGACGACGTCAATCCTATCGGACCTCCGCACCGCAATCTCGAGGGACAACTGCACAACGAGTACTACAATCAGAACGGTCCATGTGACTGGTTTCACATGGGTGAGGGCAACATGGCCCTTTACGATATGGGCGTCGCCGATCCGACCAATGTGGACAATATCGCCCGCACCAGGAAGTTCGCGGCGATGTACATGGGCGAGGACGATCATGCACCCAACTACGACCCGATAAACAGGATCATCCGGTCACCGTTTCACAGTAGCGTTGGCCCCATGCATCACATGGATGCCGACCGGGTGAAGGCACTGATCGACCCCTGGTACCGGTTGACCGGCATCGGCATCTCCGGTTTCGCGCAGCGCTCGAATCTCCATCCGGTGGTGGCGGATCTCGAGGAGGATTGGTATGAGGACGATCAGCGCCGTGACGAAATCGTCAACCTATTCGACGAAGTCATCCTCAATGGGGATGTAGCAGACAACCTGGCCGCCACCGGCCTCGTGACACACGCGTATCTGTACACCGGCGAGGATAAGTACAGGCAGTGGGTTCTCGACTACACCGACGCCTGGATGGAGCGGCTGCGGGCCAACGACGGCATCCTGCCGGACAACGTCGGACCGACGGGCAGAGTCGGCGAACAGCGACAGGGACAGTGGTGGGGAGGTCTGTATGGCTGGAACAGCCGCTGGTCGGCCGATCACAACTTCATCGCCGCGACCGTCGCGGCCGAGTGCGCCCTCATGCTCACCGGCGACTACGGCTATCTCGACCTCATACGCTCGCAAGTCACGCTGTTGCTGGACATGGGGGTGACGGACGAAAGGCTGCGACCATATCGTCGCCTGTGACCTCGTCGGGTCCCGGCAGAGACCCACTCCAGGGTCGTTCGGGACGATCCCGCTCGTAGGCATGTACCTGTGAGTCAATCGTGAGAGTTTTGGTCGGCATCATGTTGTCCTTTCATCTACGACGATGT
Organism: Candidatus Latescibacterota bacterium; assembly: GCA_965248265.1. Taxonomy (GTDB): domain Bacteria; phylum Latescibacterota; class UBA2968; order UBA8231; family UBA8231; genus CBDFJF01. The sequence continues at coordinate 1,517,919 of CBDFJF010000001.1, read as the reverse complement.
TCCGTAGCCGAGCGCAAGATAGCGGTCGCGGACGACGAACCCAGTGTGGTGGAGGTTCACGGGTGTGTGGGGGTGCCGTCCGCCAGAAAAGCCTGGATCACCGGCCGGTCCTTATGCGGGTTGGCGGCGATTACTTCCTCATTGAGATCGACGCCCAATCCCGGCCGCGTCGGCAGATCATAACCGCCGTTGCCCATGACCATCGGTTCGATCTGGATCTCTTCGAAGAGCGGGCAACGATGCACGTGCTCGAGAATGAGGAAGTTCGGAATCGTGGCGCAGGCGTGAACACTGGCGGCCGTGGCGACAGGGCCTTTGGGATTGTGCGGAGCCAGCTGGATCTGGTAGATCTCGGCCAGCGCGGCGATACGGCGAAACTCCGATATGCCACCGCAGTGACAGACATCGGGTTGAATCACGTCGACGAGCTGGCGCTCGATCAGTTCACGGTACTGCCACCGGTTAAGCAGCCGTTCACCGGTGGCGATGTCGATTTTGAGGCCAGCCTGCCGCAGCAGGGCGTAGTTCTCGACGTTGTCCGGTGGCACCGGCTCCTCGAAGAACAGGAGGTCGAATTCTTCCACGGCGCGGATCTGACGGATCGCCAGCGAAGGGCGGGAACGGCCGTGATTGTCGATCATGATGTCGACGTCCGCGCCGACGGCCTGGCGCATTGCAGCCACCGCTTCGCGAAAACGCGGCACGACCTGCTTCTCGTCGATGTCCTTGTCCGTGTACCACGCACCCCCTTTTACAGCGGTAAAGCCCTCCTTCACTCGCTGGACTGCCTGCTCGGCGTCACCGGCCCCCGAGTAACTGCGGATGTGGTTGCGCACGGCGCCACCCAACAGCTGATAGACCGGCACGCCCAACGCCTTGCCCTTGATATCCCACAGCGCCTGATCGATGGCACTCAGCGCTGAGTTGAGGACGACACCGCCGCGGTAGCGGTTGTGCAGAAACATGACCTGCCAGTGCCGTTCGATGGCGCTGGCGTCATGACCGATGATGTCCTCGGCCAGGTGATGTACGGCCTGGGCGATGGTCTGGGTCTGGTTGACGAGAGAGCCCTCGCCCCAGCCGTGCAGTCCGGAGTCTGTCTCGACTTTGACGAACAGCCAGTTACGTCCGGCGCCACCGCCCCACATGGTGGAAGAAAATGGCCCCTTGCCGCGGTCGCCTCCCCACATGACGTAGGGTGTCACCCTGGTAATTTTCATTTGGTGTTTCCTTGCATGGTCAGCCGTCGCAAGCGGATCGGTCTTCGAACCGTGCCCGCCATGGTTCGATGGCCTCCGGATTGACGATGTGTCCGGGCAACCGTCCGTGCAGCGCCTCGATGATGCCTTCCGCCGCCCACCGGCAACCTTCATGCAGACCCGCCTGCTGGCAGCTGGCGGACATATGGGGCGTCAGCAGCACCTTGTCACCCAACTCGCGCAACGGGCTGTCCGGCAACAGCGGTTCATGTTCGAACACGTCGAGGGCGGCGGCGGCGATCTGGCCGCCGCGCAGGGCATCAGCCAGTGCTGCCTCATCGACGATGGGTCCCCGAGCGTTGTTCTGCAGGATGGCCGTCGGCTTCATGATACTGAGCTGTTCACGGCCGATCAAATGCCGGGTTTCGGCGGTCAAGGTCACATGCACGGAGACGACGTCAGCCTGACGCAGCAGGGACTCGAGATCCACCTGTTCGACTCCGTGGTCGACGAAACGGTGAGCCTCGATGTAGGGATCGGCGGCGATGACGCGCGCACCCCACGGGCGCAGCAGTTTGGCGACCCGTCCGCCAACGCGGCCGAGTCCGACGATGCCGATGGTAATACCGGTATAGCCATCGGCACGCCGGCCCACGTAGGTAGCCGTCAGCTCCGGGGCGCGCCATGCTTCGGCGCGCACGGTGCGGTCACGTTCGCGGAGTTTCTTCAAGAGCGTCAGCATCGTGGCCATGGTGTGTTCGGCGACCGATCCCCAGTTGGCCTCCGTGGGGGCATGGGTGACCAGGACACCCAACTGGGTCGCGGCGTCGACATCGACGTCATCCACGCCGACCGAGTACTTGGCGACGAGGCGCAGCTGGTCGGATGACTCCATCACACGACGTGAAATGCGGGCACTCTTGATGGTGGCTCCCGCCAGCACGGCCGCATCCTGAGCCATCGTGACGAGTTCATCCTCGCTATTGCCTTGCGGGGAGGACCAGCCGGCCGAGCCTACGATGAGATGACAGCCGGCGTTCTGAAGCCGTTCGAGACTTTCTTCGTCGGCCGGGGCGAAAACGACAATCTTTGGTTGAGGCATGCGGTCCTGCTCACGCGTACTCGGCGATGTGGCTGAACAACTGAATAATCCTCTGTTTGTCGCTGTCGGGCAGTTGCGGCCGCTCAATGGCGGCGATGTTCTGCTTGAGGTGTTCGATGTTGACGGTGCCCGTCAGCAGGGTTGCGACGGCCGGGTGGTCTGCGCCGAACTTGTAGGCTGCGTCGACGACGGAGGTGACCCCGTCGCGGATCAACCAATCGAGCGGCCTCTTGTCCGGCACCTTGTCACGGTCGATCAGTTCGCGCTGCTTCCAATCCGCGATCAGCGCTTCGAGCTTCTCAGGATCGGGGAGCTTGATGCGCACGGCGGCCATGTTCATGACGCCGGTGCCCGTTTCCTGCGCCAGGGGCAGTGCTTCGCGTGATGCCCACTGATTGAGGATCCCGTACTTGAGCATGATCACATCCCACAGTTCAGGATCCCGCTTCATGCCGGCGACGCATCCCTCGTGCTTGGGATCCGATATGAAGCGCTCGCTCAAGCTGAGGAAGCGGATCTTGCCCTGCTCCTTGAGTCGCTGGATGACCGGACCGAAGCGATCGGCGACCATGGCGCTCTGGTCGGGAAGTACTCCATGCAGGTGGAAGATGTCGATATGATCAGTCGACAGCCGCTGCAGGCTCGATTCGACGCCTTCGGCAACCTTCTCCGGGTCCTCCCAGATAGGACCGTCGGGTTTACCCGTGCCGCTGGGTGATTTCCACTCCGTGTGGCTCCACTTGCTCGACAGCACGTACCGTTCACGCGGTACGCCCTCCAGGGTGCGAGCCAGCAACAGCTCCGAGTCACCGTAGCCCTGCGCGGTGTCAAAGAGGTTGATGCCGCAATCGAGGCAGTAATGTACAAGTGCCTTCTGTTGTTCAAAGGTTACGTCGGAGTCCTGGCCGAAATTGCGTGGACCACCGGTGCCAAAACCGAGTAAAGAAACCCTCAGACCGGTGCGTCCGAGTGTTCGGAATTGCATCAGTTCGCCAGGGCCGACTGTGCCACGGGCGTGATGCCGACCGCATCGATTGCCTCCTGCAGAGTCCGCTTGTCTTCGTCTGACAACCCGGTGATCGGGGCACGTGGATGGCCGCCGGCCAGGCCCCGCATGTTCGCAAGTTCACGAATACAGGCGGCCGGGGTGCCGTCGCAACGCCGCAACGCGGCCCGGATGATATTGACCTTCAATTGGATGGCGCGGCCGCCCTGGACATCGTCGCGCTGGGCGCAATTGTAGAGCTCGATGCACTCCCGACCGATCAGCAACGGTGATACGCCGTAGGCCGCCTGGGCTCCCATCACCATAGCTGGGAAAGCCCAGTGCTCCTGGCCGTTGGTTACCCAGAAGTCTGGCTGATCCGCCGTCAGCCGGATGAGTTCCAGCAGGTCGAAGAAGTTCTGGCTGGATTGTTTGACCGATACCACACGTTCGAGCTGACTGAGTTCGAGCAGCAGGCCCGTGCTCATGCTCAATCCGGTACGCGGTGGATTGTTGTAAATGGTGATTGGCAACGAGACGCGATCAGCGATCAGCTTAAAATGGTTGGCGAGATCGCGTTCCGAGGGCAACAGGTACGGTGGCGGCACGATCATGAGCCCGTCACAGCCGCTCTTCGCCGCAGCCTCGCTCATCTCGATCACGGCTTCCGTGCTGGCGTCCGAGGTGCCGGCAATGATGGTGCATCGCCCAGCCCCTTCATCGGCAGCGATCTCGAACAGATCGATGCGCTCCTGCACGCTCAACAGCGGGAACTCTCCGAATGATCCGGTCAGAGTGATGCCGTGGATGTCCTCGTCGATGAGGTATGAAATGTTGTGGCGCATGGCCGCATCATCGACCGACCCGTCCTGGTTGAACGGGGTGAAGATCGGTACGATATAGCCCTTCATTTCTCGCATGATGGTCTCCAGGGTCTGACAGCTGCTAAGTGGGGGTGACCATCGGAAAGCTACGTTGGTCGCATAGTGTGAGCAAAGCCGGCTTTTTTTTGCTCCAGGTGTCACTTCTGCGACTCTACTGTGTTACAATACTAGACTATACAAGACACTTCGAGGGATGACCATGCGACCCACCAATCTTGACCGGCTGACCCTGACGATGACGGCAATGCTCGCCGTCGCCCTGCCCGGATGCAGCGATTCCGTGCTCTCTTCAGACAGCAACCGAGTCTCCGAAAGCGAATCGCTGTCACGCACCGTCGACGCTACCACAGCAAGTGAACTGGTCGTGGGGACCATCAACGGGCAGATAACGTTGCGAGCGATCGAAGGCGACGTGGTGACGGTGGAGGCGTTCAAGAAGGTCGAGGCATATGATCGATCTACCGCAGAGAACTTCCTTCAGGATGTCGAGGTGACGGCGGAACACAGTGACGGCCAGATAGTCGTACTCACGTCCTATCCCAAACCGCCGAGCAACGTCAACGTGTCTGTTCAATTCGACATCACAGCGCCGGCCGATCTCATTGCCCGGTTGACAGCCGTTAACGGCTCCGTCGAAGTGACGGGTATGGAGAAAGAAGTGTCGGTTCAGACCACCAACGGTGCGATCGAAGTCAGCGGCGCGTGCGGACCCATCACCCTGGCGACCGTCAACGGCGCGGTGTCAGCTGACCTGACGGAGCTTCTTGGAGAGGGAGGGTTCTCGGCCGTCAACGGGGGTGTGAACGTGACGGTGCGAAGTAGCGACATGCCGCTCACGGCGGCGACGGTAAACGGAGGCGTAATGGTTTCGCTGCCGGGCGAATTCGACGGAAGCCTGGACGCGCAGACGGCGAACGGAAGGGCGAGTTCGGATTTTTCAGTGACCTCGACGGAGACTCAGGCAAACAATCGAATCACCGGCTCGATCGGAACGGGCGGTGGTCCGGTAATCACTCTGCGAAGTACCAATGGAGACGTCAGCTTGCGGCGCAACTAAGAGCCCTCATTCTTCCACCAACGAAGCTCATTACTGCCGCGTTCGGCGCAGGCAACGATATCCAGTCGTCCGTTGCCAATCAGGTCGACGAGGATCACCTGATTGGCATTCGACCAGCCCTGCTTGAGAATCTGCATGTCCCATGGTCCTCTCGGGTCACCCCGGTGCTTGAAGAGGGCCAGGCGTCCATCGACGCCCCAGGCTGTCGCCACCACTTCCATCTGCCCGTCGCCGTCGGCGATGACGTGCTTCGACCATGATGACTCCGATTCACCATCATTCTCATACCAGACGATCTGGTTCAGTCCGACAGCCGTGGGATCATCGGAACCGCGCAGGGCCATGACCACGTCGACGTCGCCATCCCCGTCCATGTCCACGGGATGACCGATGCATCGCCGTTTTCAGTGCGAGGTCTTCGCCACGAAGGTGTAGATGTACGGCGATTCAGCCGTCCCCACGACAATCTTGTCACCATTCCTGAGGTCGCACTCACCCGAGTCGGCGGTGAGGCGACTTCCATTTACCCAGGTCCCGCAGCTGCTTCCACGGTCCGTCAGCCAGAAGGTTCCATCCTCTCCTTGCCGGATCTGGAAATGCTCGCGCGAAATCTGTCTGAAGTAACCCGAATCATGCATATAGCATTCGTTGTTCGGCTTGGAAGGTAATATCCGGCGATTGCTGAGCCAGCCTTTGTGTTCCTTGCCGCGCGATTCCCGCCCGAAGCGGAACGGCGACCGGTCGAGGGCCAGCTGTTGGGCGCCAATGGCGCTCACAGCCTGCTGGGTCCCAGCTTCGATATAGGGGCACTCTTCAGCTGCCATCAATCGTCATCGTCGCGATCACTGAGCAGATCGCCTCGCTGCAGCCGCTCGGCATTCTCCGTCGACCACAGGATACCCTTCATGACTTTCTGGGCGGTGATGTACCGGGTTGCCGCCAACATGTGCATGCGCTTCTCTTCGGGATCCTCACTCAACTCGAAGTGGCGGTAGGCGACCTCGAGCATCTGGAACATGTGCAGCTCCGCGTCTTCACGCAGGGTGACGTGGGCCAGTGCCTGACGCAGCTTGTTGAGGTCGCGCCCCTCTTCCAGGTATTCGTTGACGACGAGCTCCGACTCGAAAACCTTCTGGAAATCGGCGAACTCCTGCAGGCGCGCCAGCATTTTGTCATCGGAATCGAAGGTCTCCCCCAGGCGTTGGCCTGGATTCGGCACCCGAGCCGAGGGCATGTTCAGCCACTTGAGATAGGTCATGAATACGGCACCGTGGAAGATGCCGCGCACGAGCTCCGCGCTCGGTGCCAGAGCGAAGGCGCGGTACAGTCCGTGAGCGTAGGAATAGATATTGGCGACGTCGTGCCAGTCGCCTTCGTTCTTGAGATGAAAGCGGGCAACCCGGATGGCGCCGGCGTAGGTCATGGCACGGCAGATGGCCTTTGGATCGACACCGTCGCATAGCTTCTTCTCGATCTCCTGGACGATGGGTTCGAACTCATCCTGGAGGAACACCTGCGCGAAGGCCGAGATGTCGAGGTCGAGTTGGTTGGCCTGGTTGGCCTCCCAGATCGAGTCGAGTCGTGTGAAGACATTTTCGAGGATGGGTACGGCATCCGCCCATCGAGAGGTTTCCTCGTGCCGGGTCCGCCCGACCAGGTCGACGACGATCGGCCTCATGATCTCATGGGCGCCCTTCCAGCTGACTTCCTCGAGGGCCTCGAAGGTCTTGTTAGCAAAATCGAGGGCGTGTCCGTCGCCAGTAAAGTAGAAGTCGGTAGCCGCAGTAAAGACGAAATCGGCGATCACTTCAGGAGGATAGCCGCGGTCGTGGAGCGTGATGAGGATTCGCTCGGCCGGGCCGCTGGAACGCAAATCGATGTAGCGCCTGAACCAGCGTTTCAGGGTCACCAAGTCGGGCTCATCGCTCGCCTTCGGGAACGGGAAACGCTGCCGTCTGGAGCCGCCTCCCGTTTTCCGCGCGACCTGGGTCAGGCCGTGCACGAGAAAGAGGTTGTGATCCCTGGGAGCTACGTCACTCCACATGTTGGCGGCGATGGCGAGGATGGTCACTCCCGAAGACCAGCCATCCTGTGATTTGTAGGCTCCGTAGAACAGGCCGTGCTGGATGATCTCCTGCGGCGTGGCGCCGCTCTCACGCAATGCGGTAACCGCCTTGGCGATCAGGAAGGAGCTGCGATCCTTGAGTCCCTGCTCGAGAGCTCGCTTGCCCCGCTCGATCAGACGAAGACGCGCTTCCTCTTTTTCTCCCCGGGAGAGTCCGACGTAGACGCAGCCGTCATCTCTCACCTCGACGGGAAACGCCTTGAGGTCGTCGCCGGAGGTCAGGAAGCAACCACCGGTCTTGAGGTCGAACTCCCAGTGATGCCAGTGACAGATGAGGACGCCGTCGCGAATACTGCCTTCCGACATCGGGTAGCCCATGTGGGGACAGCGATTGTCGACGGCGTGGAAGCTGCCTTCGTACTTGAACAGGGCCAGGTGGGTACCGTCGACGGAAAACGGTTTGCTGCCGCCTTCTTCGACTTCGGAAGCTTCGCAGAGTCTATGGTACGTGAGCTCGGCTGGTTTGGTTTCCGGTTGTCGTGGCATTCCCGATTCCAGGCCGTCGAGGGCTGTGCTCGATAGCGACGTGGGCTCTGACATGGCGACGTCTCCAATCTCGGACGCGGACGGTCTGTCCGGCGGGCGAGGGTTCAAACCCGATTCAATCTGCAGGGTTTACGGTACCATACGACTGCGGCACCCCGGCCACAAGCAGGCCTACGACCTGTAGTCAGAGGGTGAATCGATCTGTTTTCGTCTGAGTCGGCATTGGTGTATCGTTATGGGTCAGCTAGACGGTGCGCAATACGGGGAACTATGAATGTCACGACCAATAATTGGAGTGCTGACGGCATCGTTGCTGTTGCTCGCCGCAGGGGGTGTGCTAGCCCGCTTCCATCGGGTGGCCCAGCTTCCGAACGGCTCCGTCAACGGCTGTTCCAACTGCCACGTCAACCCCAATGGCGGTGGTACCCGCAACGCCTTCGGCCTGGCAGTCCAAGCCGGACTCATCGGGAACGACGTGGACTGGGGACCCACGCTGGCGGCGCTGGATTCGGATGGGGACGGATTCACGAACGGCACTGAGTTGCAGGATCCCAACGGAACCTGGGTTTCCGGAGCGCAGGGGAACTCGGCCCTGGTATCCAAACCGGGTGATGCCAGCAGCGTCCCCGCCGCGCAGAACAGCGCACCGGTGTTGGCTGCGATCGGCGGCAAGACTGTGGCCGAAGGTGTCCTTCTGAGTTTCACTCTCACGGCCACCGATTCCGACGGAGACAATGTGAGCTTCACGGTCTCCGGTGCGCCGTCCGGGGCATCGCTCTCCGGGGCCACGTTCAGCTGGACTCCCAGCTTCAGCCAATCGGGCACTTACAACCTGACCTTCACCGCGGACGACGGGCAAGGGAACACCGATTCGGAGACCATCACCATCACGGTCAATGATCTGAATCAGGCACCCCAACTCGGGGCGATTGGCGGCAAAACTGTGGCCGAAGGGTTCCTTCTCAGTTTCGCCCTCACGGCCACCGATTCTGATGGAGACAATATGAGCTTCACGGTCTCCGGTGCGCCGTCTGGTTCGTCGCTCTCCGGAGCCACCTTCAATTGGGCCCCCAGCTTCAGTCAGTCGGGTACCTACAACTTGACCTTCACCGCGGACGACGGGCAAGGGAACACAGATTCGGAGAACATCACTATCACGGTCCAAGATGTGAACCGGTCACCCCAACTCGGGGCGATTGGCGACAAAACTGTGGTCGAAGGTGTTCTTCTGAGTTTCACCCTCACGGCCACCGATTCCGACGGAGACAATGTGAGCTTCACGGTCTCCGGTGCACCGTCTGGGGCGACGCTCTCCGGAGCCACCTTCAATTGGACCCCCAGCCTCAGCCAGTCGGGTACCTACGACGTGACCTTCACCGCCGACGACGGGCAAGGGGACACGGATTCGGAGACCATCACCATCACGGTCAATGATCTGAATCAGCCTCCGGAACTCAGTGCGATCGGAGATCAGACTGTGGGCGAGGCGGAAACGCTCAGTTTCGTCCTGTCAGGGACTGATCCAGATGGTGAAGAAGTCAGCTTCTCAGCGGAAGATCTGCCCACGCGTGCGTCTCTGACAGGGGCCACGTTCGACTGGACCCCGGGCTTCGACCAGTCGGGCGCGTACAGTGTCACCTTCACAGCGACCGACGAGCGTGATGGTGCCGATTCGGAAACCATCACCATCACGGTAGAAGACAGAACGCCGCCGCTAGGTCCAGTATCCATCGATTTCGATCTACTCCCGGGAGACCAGCAGCGCCGTCTTACCGGTCCAGCCGCAGTCGGTCAGATTCACGCCTGTGAGCTGCACATCGTCGATGCCCCGGAGATCGATCACTGGCGCGTCGATGTAGAATTCGATCCGGGTCAACTGCGTTACTTCGACGGGAGTTTCAGAGCTGGTGATTTCCTGGCCGCAATCGACGCCACGGCAAGCGGCGAAGATGGCTTGGTCAGCCTCAGCGTCAGTGCGGAAGACCCAAGTTCCGGCAACGGAGAGCTTGGCGTGCTGTCGTTTGAGATCCTGGAAGAGTTCGGCGGCAGCACCGATCTAACGGTGGTGGGGATAGAGCTGAGCCGCGAAGGGGAAATCGTGGACAGCCAGATTGTCCTGTCGGCGGCGACGATTGTCAGCGGGCCCATCGAGGGCGTTCTGACGGGGGATTTCGATGGCAATGGTCGCGTCGATTTCGGCGATTTCTTCCTGTTCGTGGACAGCTTCCGGGATCCCGCCCCGCTGTTCGATCTCAACCGGGATGCCGTCCTCGACCTCGACGATTTCTTCTTGTTCTCCGATAACTTTGGCGAGGAAGCCGCAGCGCAATGACGGCAGTGGGAACCCATGAGTCCGTCAACGAAGTGATCAAGCTGGACAAGGTCGGCCACAGTCCATCGTACGGAAGTGTGGTCCCGCTCAAAGACGGCCGCCTGGTGTGGGTGTGGGCGCCCGGTCACGCGGACGATCGCCCGCTGCAAGCCAACTACTCCGAGGACGGCGGTCAGACGTGGACGGACCCCGTCAACCTCAAGCTCACTGGGGGCGGTGATGTAGTCGGCTCACTGGAGACCCAGTTGCTGTGGCTTCCGGGTGGCGATCTGGGTCTGATGGTGACGCGGTACATGGAGGACAACCGCAGCGTCAACACTTTCCATACGTCGGCCGATGGTGGTGCCACCTGGACCGCGGGGTTGGACATCAATCCTCCCCACACCGACGTGCACACGAACCACGACAACCTGATCGTCCTGGGCAGCGGCCGTATCGTGATGCCGGCGTTCTCGGTGATCAAGCCGACGTGGACGGGCAATCCCAAGATCATCCGCCGCTTCGGAGAGGATTTCAGCGGTGGGACCGGTGGGGTCCTTGCCTACGGCTATGCCTATTATTCCGATGATGAAGGCGTCAGCTGGACCAGGAGCAGAAACGAGACCTTTGTGACGCTCGAGAACGGCGCCGGGGGCAGCCACTCGATCGAGGAGCCGGCCGTCGTCGAACTCAAGGATGGACGGGTGCTGATGATGGGGCGAACGCATCTGGGGCGCTACTTCCAGGCGTATTCGGACGACAACTGCGAGACCTGGACGGAGCCGTTTCCGTCGAAGCTGGCTGCCTCTGCCGCACCGTGCAATTTGAAGCGGCTGCCAGGCAGCGGTGATCTGCTGGTGATCTGGAATCAGATCTCGCCCTGGGAGCTGGCGATCGGTCTGTACCGGCATCGACTGTCCTGCGCCATCAGCAAAGACGAAGGGGAGACCTGGGAACATCATCGCAATCTGGAGTCGCTGGATGACACGGCCTGGGTCGAACCGCCAGTAATCGAGAAAGTTGTGCTGGGTAAATTCAGTCAACCAGTGGATCGCAAGCGCTATCATCGTGCCCCCGGTCCGCTGCGTTGTAATGAGCCGACGATCGCCTTCCACGATGGCAAGGTCTTGATCACGTACGGCATGTGCGTGTTTGGTGACAAGGCCGTCATCGCCGATGTCTACGGTGTCGACTATGACCAGCTGATGGTCGACGTGGGGCTGGCCCCCCACGATCGCGGCAACAAGGTCAGGGTGATGTCGGAGGATTGGTTCTATCAGCCTCAACAGTAGAAACTGAAAGAAACGGACGAGAACAGGATGGATACGATACGAATCGGCGTCATCGGTGCCGGCGGAGTGGCCAGGTCTCGGAACATTCCTCGACTTCAGGCCATAGCGGGAGTAGAGCTGACCCAGGTGTGGAATCGCACGCCCGAAAAGAGCCAGGCGATCGCTGAGGAGTTCGGCATCGGCAGCACCGTAGCGGACTGGCGTGAAATAGCTGAGTCCCCTGACATCGACGCCGTCGTCATCGCCACGCCGCCGGTCCTGCATCACGACGCAACCCTGGCAGCGCTTGCCGGAGGGAAGCACGTGCTGTGCCAGGCCCGCATGGCCCGCAACCTGGCCGAGGCGCTGGCGATGGCAGAGGCTGCCAGAAACTCCGACAGGGTAACCGTCCTCTATCCGCCGTTGCCCGGTCTCAAGGGCGACAACCTGATGCGTCGACTGATTAACGACAAAGAGTACATCGGCGATGTGCACGAAGTCCGCATCACAGGCATGAGCGCGCGTTCAGGGATGGGTGGTGGTGGATATCACTGGCGCCTCGACCCGGCGGTAAGCGGTTGTCACATGCTGGCGATGGGTCTGTGGATCGAGGTGCTCAATCGCTGGGTTGGTCCCGCCACATCGGTGTTCGCGCGGGCAAACACATACACTCCCCGCGTTCCGACGGCTGACGGTGGCGAGATTGATGCCGTCGTTCCGGATTCCTTGGTGCTGGCCGTCGAGCTGGAATGTGGCGCGTCCGGTACCTACCACTTCTCATCCGATGCGGCCATGGCACCCAAAGACAGCATCGAGATCTACGGTTCGAAGGGGGCGATCGTCTACACACTGCCCGGGGACGACATCATGGGTGCGACGGAGGGCATGGAGGAGATGGAGGTACTGGAACCTCGTCCAGACGAGATCCGCGAACAGACAACGGATGCCGAGTTCATCCAGGCCATACGCGAGGGTACGCCCGTGCATCCGTCATTCGAGGAGGGCTTGAGGTACATGGAGTTCTGCGAGGGGGTGGTCCAGTCGGTGCACTTCGGCAAGCCGGTGGATTTACCGCCGAAGCCACTGATGGAGACCTGGGGCCGGCCACTGGAGGGGTGATCGCGGGGACGCAACGTGCTGTCAGGCGATCTGGCCAGCCGCAGGTCGCGATTTGCTCCAAGGCTGGATCTTCGCCAGGGTCTTGGCGAGAGATTCCTCAGCCACTTCCGTATCGTGGGCGGCCTGAGCCCTCAGCCAGTAACCATTGGAGAGGCCAAAAAACCGACACAGTCGCAGATCCGTATCAGCCGTAATGGCTCGCCGGCCTGCTACGATCTCGCTGATGCGCTGAGCGGGAACACCAATCTCCTTGGCCAGGCGATACTGCGAGAGACCCATCGGCACGAGGAATTCCTCTCGCAGCAGTTCTCCAGGCGTAACCGGTTTTAACTTGGGCATAGTCTCCCCCTAGTGGTAGTCCACGATCTCGACATCACTCGCGCCGGCGGTTGACCAGCGGAAGCAGACTCGAAACTGGTCATTGACGCGAATACTGTGCTGTCCGGCTCGATTCCCCTTGAGTTTCTCGAGGCGATTTCCCGGCGGGACACGAAGGTCAGCAAGTCTACCTGCGATCTGCAGTTGACGCAGTTTCCGCCTGGCAACGGACTCAATGCCTGAGAATCGCGCGATTCGCCGTCCGCTGGCGAGTGCTTGCGTGTCAGAACACCTGAATGATATAATCATCCATGATTAGTAACGCAATACGTGAATAACGTCAAGCGTGATCACTCCTCTGCGCCCTCCGAGCCGACGAAATGCGCCTGGCAGAGAGAGCCCTTTGGAGGCCACGATAGCAGGAGGTGTGATGTGATTCTATCGGTGATGGCTTCTCTGTATTTCGCACTATTGTTGGCCACTGCAACATTGCTTGTCGGGGGTCTTCTCTGGGCCCGGCGAAATCTGCAATGGCAAAGTGCTCCTTGGATCTGCGCCGGATTGGGACAGTACCTGCTCACGAGGCTGGTAGTCGCATGGATGTATCGCGAAACAATGGACTCCTACCAGCAAGGGGCATCGCTTTTTGGGGATCTATCTGTCAGTGCATCGATAGCGCTTTCTTCTTACCTGGGCTCAGCGGCAACGGCTGCGGTTGTAGGCTTATTCACACTTCTTGTGTTCGGTGATGTTATTCGTCTGGCCGTACGGGCTGGCATCCAGGCAGAGGGTCGGTTCGTTCGCACGGTAACACAACTGACACGAAAGCCCAAGGTGCTCGGCATCACAGCCTTGGTGGTTCTTGCGGTTCAGCTGGTGTCACCGGCGATCATGTGGCAATACTACGGACAACTCCCCGTGGATCGAATAATGTGGGACCAAACGCCTTGAACTACCGATTTCTGCCGATGACCAGATGCAAGGCAAACTGGTGATTCCGTACTAGCTGGAGATTTTGCGGGAATTCTGGGATGGTCAGCTGGGGCAGAGGTCACTGGTGGACCAATAGCTCCGCCGCAGGCCGCCTATTCCTGCGCCTGTCCCGTCATGGGCACGAAGCGCACGGGCAACAGGGATTCGGAAAGTATCTTCCCATCGCGCTTCGTCAATCGCAGTAACTCCTGATAATAGTCCCCCACCGGTAACACCAGGTGTCCGCCCTCGGCCAATTGCTCCACCAAGGCTGGCGGCACGTGGTCGGGTGCGGCGGTGACCATTATGGCATCGAAGGGCGCCTCGGTCGGCCAGCCGACGTAGCCGTCACCGATGCGAACGGTGACGTTGTCGTAGCCCCGTCGTCGTAGTACCTCGCGGGCGCTATCTCCAAGTGAAGGGATTATCTCGATGGTGTACACGTGCTCGACCAGTCGCGCCAACACGGCCGCCTGGTAGCCCGAGCCGGTACCGATTTCCAGCACCCGATCCCCGGCTTCCAGTTCGAGTGCCTGGGTCATGAAGGCGACTATGTAGGGTTGCGAAATGGTCTGGTCCTTGCCGATCGGCAAGGGGCGATCCTGGTAGGCCATGCTCCGGAGGGGCGGAGGTACGAATTCGTGTCGCGGGATTTCGGCCATCACCTGCAGCACCAGGGTGTCGGCGATGTCACGGGCGGCCAGATCGGTGCGGACCATGGTCAGGCGGGCGTCGGTGAAGGTATCGTCGACGCCCTTGGGCCAGGCTGCCAGGATGGACAGGAATATGAGTCCGGCAGCCAGGGGCAGTGGCGAGCGGCGGATTCTCATTTCACACACACCCTCCGGTGTGCGAGGGAAAGTCGCTAGGGGACTCGAAAACTCCCTATCGGGAGTTTTATACGAACGAATCGTCGGCGTCGCCGCGGACGATGGTTACCTGGCCCTGCTCTTCGAGCTGACGTACCTGCTGCACGATGCGCAGCTGCACTTCTTCCACTTCGCTGAGACGCATCGGGCCGAGAAACTCCATCTCCTCAGTGATGAAGGTGCGCACGCGCTCGGACATGTTGCCGAGGATCTTGTCCTTCAACTCCTCCTCGGCTGCTTTGAGCGCGACGACGAGATCCTTCTGATCGACCTCGCGCAATAGTACCTGTAGTTCGCGGTCGGTGAGTTTGGAGATATCGGCGAACGTGAACATGAGGTTACGCACGGACTCGGCAACTTCCGGATCCTGCGCATCCATCTGGTCCAGGACGTTCTTTTCCACCGACGAACCGGTCAGGTTGAGAATATCCGCGACCACCTTCGGTCCACCCACGTCCTGATTACCGCCGAGGATGTCGCGCAGCGAGGCTTCGAGGGCCTCTTCAATTTCCTTGAGGATAGCTGGAGTGATGTTCTCCATGGTCGCGATACGGTAGGCCACATCGGACTGCATGCGCTCGGGCAACTGCGCCAGAATACCGGCACCCTGGGCCGGGTCTAACTGCGATAGGATCAGTCCAATGGTCTGGGGATGCTCATGCGAGATGAACGGGGCGACCTGCTCCGGGGCGACGTTCTTGAGCATATAGAAACCGGAAGAAACGGTGCTGGCAACGCGATCGAGAATTTCCTGGGCTTTTCGGGGCCCGACGGCGCGTTCCAGAGCGCCACGAGCGAAGTCCATGCCTCCTGTGCTGACCCATTCTCCGGCGAGGAGGTGCTGCTCAAACTCCTCCATCACCTTGTCCTGCTGTTCTACGCTGACATTTTTAAGATTCGCGACGGACTGTGTGATCTCCTCGATCTCATAGTCCGTGAGGAACTTCATGACTTCTCCGGCTGTCTCCTGACCCAAGGCGACGAAGAGGATACCGATCTTCTGCATCGCCGGAATCTCAGATTCGCCCTCCTCTTCGCCGTCGCCGTCACCGCCGCCGTCGCGATCTTCATATTGAGCCATGGTTCGTTCCTCTGATCGAGTGACACTCCACCCGCGTTCAGTCGCACAGGGGGTATATATAATATCGGTCGAAATTCGTGAATCTGTTACAAAAATATTCATTGGCTCAAGTAGTGCAATGGGCCTCATGGTCTCTGCGTCTGATCACGAAAAAGCCCCCGGACTCAGCGGTCCAGGGGCCTCTCGATGACGGACTGTTTGGTTGCGTCAGATCTTGGCACCACTGTACGGGCACTGAGTGGGCGCTGAAGTCTGGGTAGTCTTGGGGGAGGCAGTTTTCGGGCAGTCCACCTTGTCTTCCAGGGGACATACTTCGGGCTTGTCGCAGGTCTTGCTCTGCTCAACTGTCGGAGAAATCACCGCCGCACTCAACATTGTCGTGCCGAAACCAAGGCCCAATGACAAGGTCAGACCGAGGAAAGTGCCGAAGGCAGCTGTTCGAAAGGTGTTCTTCTTCATTGTGGTTCAGCTCCACGTAACAGGGTCAGAATCTCTACCTGCCAGTATCACTTTGACGGCAGGCTTTGTCAATCCCAATAGGCTGATTACTCCAGGGCCCAGCATGCCAATTTTTTACTTGCTACTGTTCACCTGCCACCGTAGGATGGATTTAAACCGCGCACACTCAGAGAGAAAGGACCAAAAAGGAGGCAGCCATGTTGGTTAGGGACATGACAATCACACACTTCGACGACACTCGCGTGCTCGTACCTGGTCCTGGAGACTGCTGACGACTATCTAATCGATCATTCAGATATCAGCCGTCCACGGTGGGACGGCTTTTTTGTGTACTAGGCTGCGGTACGGGTTCGTCCGCAGCCTCATTCTGTTCTAACGGAGTCGCAACCATGAATCTGGATTCATTGGGCTGGACACAGTTCTTTCAAGAAAACTTCGAATCCCTTGCACAACCAGGCCTGTTGCCAGCTCGAGTTGCCCTCGAGCATCGGGAAGTGTACGTGATCCTTTCTGAGGTGGGGGAGCAACGAGCCGTCGTTTCCGGTCGCTTCAGACACGACGCTATATCCAAGAGCGATTTTCCCACGGTTGGTGACTGGGTGGCCGTGGAGCCTGCAGCTGGCGACAGGGCAATCATCCGGGCGGTTCTGCCGCGACGGAGCAAATTCGCGCGAGGGTTCGCCAGCAAGACACCCGCCGAAAAGGAGCGGCTGATCGCCGTCAACGTCGATACCCTCTTTCTGGTGACCGGCCTGGACGACAACTACAACCTGCGGCGGTTGGAGCGCTATGTGACACTGGCGTGGGACAGTGGCGCACGCCCAGTCATCGTGTTGAACAAAGCAGACCTGTGTGGGACAGTGGTGGAACGCGTTTCCGAGGTGGAGGGCATCGCCATGGGAGTTCCCGTGCACGCGGTCAGCGCACAGCTGGGCGATGTGGAGTGCCTGACGTCCTATCTCGAACCCGGCACCACGACGGCATTCGTCGGTTCGTCCGGAGTGGGCAAGTCGACGCTGGTCAATTGCCTTGTCGGCGCTGAAGCGATGGAGACGGGCGCCATACGAAGTATCGACGGACGGGGCCGGCACACGACCACGCATCGGGAGCTCATCTTCATGCAGTCCGGAGGGCTTCTCATCGACACGCCGGGCCTGCGGGAGCTGCAGATGTGGGGAGATGATGAAGGTCTCAGCGAAAGTTTTCAGGATGTGGAAGAGCTTGCCAATCAGTGTCGCTTCAATGACTGCAAGCACGAAAAGGAGCCGGGTTGTGAGGTGCAGGCGGCGATCAAACGGGGGGAGTTGGAGCAGAACCGACTGGTCAACTACCGAAAGCTGGAGCGCGAGTACGCTAGAGCCAACCGGAATTCACAGAGTCGCAGGATGGAAAAGGCCAACAAGAAGCGATTTGCCAAACACATCCGATGCACCATGCGCGGACGGCCAGGTGGCGAGGCGAGGTAACCGCTCAGGAAATCTTAACTTCGCGGCCCTTTTCCGCCGAGGCGTAGATCCCGTCCAGCATCTTCTGCACCATCAGTCCGTCCTCACCCGGGGCCATGGTGGGCTTATCGTAGAGCAGGTGATCGACGAAATTGCGCAACTTGAGGGCAAAGGGGTTGGCAGCGGTTCCGCTGGGCAACCAATCGGGGCGGATGCTGACCATGTGATCGTTGAAATCGCGATAGAGGCAGGGTGGCTCCAGGCTGGCTCCACCTTTCTCTCCCATGAGCGTGAAGCCCATCTGGCCTTTCTCGATATGGGCGGCAAAACTCGATTCGATGTGCAGGGTGGCGCCATTGGCGAAGCGGATCTGGCCCACGGCGAGGTCTTCAACGGTGTAGTTCTTGTAATCCCAATTGGGCCATTGGGAGATTACCGAAGACGGCTTGTCGCCCAGGTAGGTGTAAGTGCTGCCTGTCGCGGCGACGGGTTGCGGTGATCCCATGGCGTAGTGGGCGGCCTCGAGGGCGTGCACGCCGATGTCGATGAGGGGACCACCGCCTTGCAGGTCTTTGCGTCCGAACACGCCCCAGCTTGGGATCCCTCGTCTGCGCAGGGCCTGCACCCGGGCAAAAACGACGCGGCCCATCTGACCTTCATCGACGGCTCGCTTGATGAATTGGACTCTGGCATCGTACCGGTTCTGGAAGCCGATGATCAGAGCGCGACCGTTGCGTGTGGCCGCGTCGAGCATCCTTTTGCCTTCACGCGCGCTCATGGCGAGCGGTTTTTCAACGATCACATGGGCGCCGGCATTGAGGGCCGCGATCGTGCACGGGGCGTGCTGACCGTTGGGGGTGCAGACGCTGACGGCGTCGGCCTCCACCTGGCGCAGCATTTTCCTGTAGTCCGTGAACGCCTTCGGAATATCGAATTCCTGACAGCGTTGCTGCGCACTCTCCTCGATGAGGTCGGCCACGGCAACCATCTCAACGTCGGCCATGTCAGCCAGATAGCGCATGTGGGTGCCGCCGATGCCACCTGCCCCGATGATGGCGATGCGCAGTTTCTTTGTTTTCCTGGTCTTCGCCATCTTGCTCCCTGTCCGTGGTCGGTTGCATGGTCAAATCCACAGTCAGTCTATCAGACTCAATTCGCCCGCACAACCCCCACGGAAGTCAGTCCCGACCACATATCTGGCCTGAAGTCCGTTGTGGGGTATCTTTCCCGATTACATAGCACCGATCTACGACAAACAAACAAAGGTGACATAATGGAAGAAACGACAACCAGCTTTCCGTGCAGGGTCTGGCAAGCTGCAACCGCTCCACAGGCCTGCACGCGCGATATCGGATTGCTGCTGCTGCGTGTCGTCGTCGGTTTGCTGATGCTGACGCAGCACGGCTGGGGCAAACTGCTCAGTTACGGCGAGCGGTCCGAGACCTGGGCGGATCCGATCGGTCTCGGTGGTCCGCTCAGCCTGGCTCTGGCCATCTTCGCCGAAGTTATCTGCTCCGCGCTGGTAGTGGTAGGGCTTGGAACTCGGATGGCCGCCATTCCCGTCGTTATCACGATGGCGGTGGCGGTTGGCATCGTGCATTGGGACGATCCCTTCGGCAAGAAGGAGTTTGCGCTGCTGTTTCTGGTGCCTTTTCTGACCCTCGTGCTCACCGGGGCGGGACGGTATTCGATCGATGGCTGGCTGTCGCGACGCGACAGGGCGATGGAATAACTGGAGGAGAACGACATGACAGAGTTCATCGGCTCGTTGTACACCTATCCGTGGGATCTGGCCGACGAGGGAATGGATGTCGCCATGGAGCGTTTCGCGACGACCGGATGTGAGGAGGTCATGCTGACCCCATGCTATCACCAGTCAACCTACTTCCTGCCGCACAATCCCAAGCGTCCCGTCTATTGTGGCGAAGATGGCGCCATCTATTTCTTTCCGGACCTCTCGCGCTACGACAACACCCGGATGAAGCCACATGTGAGCAAGGAGGTGACTGATCCGGAATGGTTCGACCGCATCGTTGAAGGCATCGGCAAGCATGGCCTGCAGCTGGGGACCTGGGTCGTCTACACCTTCCAGGCCAATCTGTCTCTGAAATATCCCGAGTTCGCCAACCACGACGCCTTTGGCACGCCGCATCGGATGCGGCTGAGCCTGGGTCCGAAGGATGTGCAGGAATACATGCTGGCGCTGACTTCTGAGATCCTCGACCGCTTCAAGCCCGGCATCCTCTTGATCGAGTCACTGGAGCGACGGGGGATGGCGGTGCCGCCCAAACGCAGAGCCGAGATGACCGCCCGGTGTCAGACACTGCTGGCGGTCTGCTTCAATCCAGGATCGATTCAGATCGCCAATGATGCCGGCATGGACGGCGAGGCTTTTCGCAACGAGGTCGTCGACTGGTTGCGACCGCGCCTGGCGCGCAGGGCCACAGCTGAGGATGAGTTGCCCGCTGATGACGATTGGATGTTGAGCGCATTTGACGGAAGACTGAAGCAATACCTGGATGCCCAACGCCGCAGCGCGACGGACTTATGGATCCAGGTAGCTGACATGACACATCAATCGGGAGCGAAGCTGCACGCGCCGCTGGCCACCGAATCCAGCGCGCTGCGTGCCGATCTCGACCCGGCCATCAACGTTCACATCGACCGTGCTCTGGCCGGCGCCGTGGCCAGCGTCGACGAGGTAGACGCCATGAAGGCGCAGATCGCTCCGGGTGGCGGTGTCATGGCCTCCATCAACAAGAGCGGCCAGAGTGATGCCGCTCCGTTGACGGAAGGTGTTGTCGCCGCCGCCAAGGCTGGTGCCATGGGGGCAATCTTCTACAACTACGGATTGCTTCGCGAAGAAGAACTCGGCTTTATCGGTGAGGCGTTGGCGCACGTACGCGGCGGCAGATAGGCGCGATCCTGCCCGTGCCGTGTGCTACCTGGTCCAGGTATTCGTCGGGTTCGCCTCACAGTTGGCTACACTGGCTTGTTGACTGTCCGCATCGTCGAGACTGATTTCATCGCACAACTGGATCAGCGTGAGATCCTGGCCATTGAGAGAAGCGGTGAGGACTATCATGCCGCTTATCAGGAAGTCGTCACCCTGTTCATAATTCAGGGTCAGTCTGTCAGCGTCTATCGTCCAGGTGCCGCCGCCGATTACACCAAATGCGGTGCTGGAATGCTGAAAGCGTCCGGTCGAGGAATCGAGGCTCAGCGTTTCGTCCCGGCCCGTCCAGTCGAAGCCCAGATCACTGGCAGACAGCGCCGTGGCGCTCGGTCCGGTGGGAGCAGGGTCGTCGTCGCTGCATCCAAGAGACAGCATTCCTACACACATCGTTAACGCTATGAAGTTTAGGCGGTAGTTCATCATGGGTCTCCTGTTGGGTAGTATTCGTGCGGACCTGCACCCTTGGGTGGAAGGGTATAGGATACTTATCGACTCGGAGGGACCAGATCCCTAGCGATTCTTACACTGCTCGACAACCCGAGAGGCTGATATCATACTTGATGTGATTTAGATCACGATTCGCTTAAAACTGATGAGGAAAAAGGCCAATGAAAGCGGCCAAACAGCTCAAAGACAAGGTAGCACGAGGTGAGATCACTACAGGCGCACTGGCGACCGACCATCTGTTTCCCGCGCTGGTCGAGTACCTCCAGCGCGCCGGCTTCGACTACCTGATCATCGATCGGGAACACGGGGCACACAGCGACGAACTGGTGGCCAGTGTCTGTGCCCTCGGACGCATGACGGATTTCGCCGTGTTACTGCGCCCGCCGGACTGCGACTATACGACGATCCGGCAGAGCATCGACCGCGGCCCCTGCGGTTTTTTACTGCCCTCCGTCGAGTCGGTGACTGAACTCGACCAGGTGCGCGACAGTATCTACATGCCACCACGCGGCCGGCGAAGACCAGGCGGAGCCGGCAACTACTGGGTCCCGGATTTCGACTACGACAGCTTCAAGCGGGAAGTGGAAGATAACTTCATCGTGCTGCCGCAGATCGAAACACGACAGGGGCTGGACCGCGCTGACGCTATCGCCGCTCATGAAATCACGACCGCCATCGCCATCGGTCCCTATGACCTGTCGATGGAGCTGGGGGTCGGTAACCAGATGGATCATCGGCGCATGCAGGAAGCCGTTGAGAGGATTCGCCAGGCAGGTGAAAAAGCGGGCAAGACCATGTGGCGAATCGGGGACGGAACCAAACTCGTCGCTGATGGTTTCCACTTCCTCTGTATCGCCGAACCGATGGGGGTGCTGCAGGCGGCGCTTGCTCAGAAGAATCAGAGCGCCAAGGACGCGGTCACCAGCTGTCCATGACGAAGCCGGTCAAGTTTGATAGCGTGGAATTCGGCTGGGTCCCGGCCAGCAGCGTCAAGAGCTGGTCGTTCGCGATGATCCGGGACACGGACGGGATGGACGTCGTGGTAGAATTCCAGAACAGCAATCCCGACGACCCTCGCGTTGCCATCTTCGACCAGTTTCTCGGCAAGCTCCGGGGGGTCGCGATTGAGCGCGACAGTCAGGTAGCGGAACTGCTGGGAATCACCACCGAGCAGGCCGCCGCCAACGCCGACTACAGCCGGCCACTGAGCGCACTGAGCACTGCCGTTATCGAGTTTCAGTGTCAGTACCAGGACCTCAGTATGACGGCGGCGCTGGGCGGCGCAACGCAGCAGAGCCAGCAGCTGTACGCCAACGTCAACCGCTTCCTCAACCACGTAGCACGGGCGCGCACGCCGCGGGATTTCGCAGCCGCTGCCGAACGTGCGGCCAGCGAAGGTTTCACGATCGTGAAGGTCGATCCCTTCGACGAGGTCAGGCGCGGTCTGCCCGTTGATGAGGCCGTCTCGCTGGCGCAGACTGGTCTTGACCGGCTCAAGGCCATGGGCGATGCAGCCGGGCCTGAGGTCTCGATTCTGGTAGACTGTCATGGCGGGTTTTCGCTGGATTCAATGCCGGTTGTCGCCGGCAAGATGCAGGAGCTGGGTGTGGCCTGGTTGGAAGACCCGTTGCACTATCGCCCCAAGGCTGAGGGGTTGAAGAAGCTGGGTCCATCAGTCGAACTGCCGTTGGTCGCCGGCGGCGACGAGTACGGAGAAGCGGTGTTTGAGGAGCTGGTCGAGGTCGGTGGCGTCGACATCATCATGCAGGATGTGATGCGTTGCGGTGGCGCCGGGGTGGCTGCCAGAGCCGGCCAATGGGCAGCGCGACGCGGAGTCAGGACCTCGTGCCACAGTCCGTTCGGGCCGTTGTCGAATCTGACCAGCGCCCACGTCCAGGCCGCATCGCCCAACGCATACGCTCTCGAACACGCTGTCTGGGAGAACGACTGGCGAGCCGAGCTGGTTGAGCCGGCCGAGCGTGTTGAAGGTGGCCACCTGTGGTTTCCGGGGGGAGCGGGAATGGGTGCGACGCTCAACTGGAAGACGCTGGAGCGCGTGGGCGGGAAACGCTGGAAGGTGTGACGGTGGGAATGTCGATGGTCTTCCGTTTCAGTCTGTACGGACTGCTCAAGAACCAGCGCTACTTCGAACCGTTCCTGATTCTGGTTTTTCTCGAAAAAGGCCTGACCTTCTTCCAGATCGGCCTGCTGGTCGCTTTCCGAGAGGTGGCGATCAACCTGTTCGAAATCCCCTCGGGTGCCGTCGCTGATCTGTGGGGGCGACGACGAGCCATGATCATTTCATTCTGCGCCTACATCGGCAGCTTCGTCGTTTTCGCTCTCGCCGGGAACCTGTCATTGCTGTTCGCGGCCATGCTTCTGTTCGCTATCGGAGAGGCCTTCCGCTCGGGTACGCACAAGGCCATGATCTTTACGTGGTTGCGACGGCAAGGCCGGACGGATGAGCGCACGCGGGTATACGGCTATACCCGCTCCTGGAGCAAGTACGGCTCGGCCGCCTCCGTGATCCTGGCGGCCGTAATCGTGTACGCGAGCGAAAGCTACCTCTACGTCTTCTACCTGAGTGTCATCCCCTACCTCATCGGTGTCATCAACTTCCTCGGGTATCCGGAGGAATTGGACGGCACCGTTTCAGGAGAGACTTCGCTGGGCGAGATGCGGCGCCACCTGGGAGCCAGCTTCCGAGAGGTGTTCTCGAGCCGGGCTTTGCGCAGGCTGGTTGCCGAGTCCGTCGGCTTTCAGGGCATTTACGAGATCATCAAGGATTACCTGCAGCCGGTGCTGAGAGCGGCGGCGATTGCGGCCGGCGGTTACTGGGTGGCGACGGGGAGCTTGAGCGAGATTCAGCAAACGGCGCTCGTCGTCGGTCCGGTATATCTCGTCCTCTACCTGATCGCCGGACTCGCCAGCCGCAAGTCGCACCTGATCGCCTCCAAGGCAGGGGATGAAGATCGAGCGGCGCGATTGCTATGGGGAGTCAATGCCCTCCTGTTCGTGGTCCTGAGCGTCGCCGCATACCATCAACTGGCCATCGCCATGATTTTCGCCTTCGTGCTGCTGGACACCTTCCAGAACCTGTGGCGTCCGGTGCAGCTTTCCCGCATTGACGCTCACGGCAAGGAAGAGCAGGGGGCAACACTGCTTTCTATCGAAAGCCAGGCCAAACGCGCTGCGGCGGTCATCGTCGCACCCGTGCTGGGGCTGGCAGTGGACACAGTGACGGCGCACAATCTTGGCGGACCCTACTGGCCGGTGGGAGTGCTGGGGGCGACAGTGGCTCTCGGGTTCTTCTTTTCTCCACCGGGGCGTCGGATGCCGGCAACACTCTGAGAGCAGGTCTGCAGAGCAAACAACAGCGGAGGCCACCGATGAACAGCAAAGGATGCACCGAGTTTCTCGACCATGTTGACGGACTGTTTGGACGCATTTCGCGTGAGAGTGTCGGGCAGATTGAAGAAGCCGCCGTCGCCCTCGTCGAGGCCATCAAGGGGGATGCGATCATCCACGTGGCCGGCGCTGGAGGGCATTCGCAGATTCCGGCCATGGAAATGTTCTACCGCGCCGGCGGCCTGGCCGGTGTGAGCATTGTATTCGGCCCCGGACTGGGGCTTTTCGATGGCCAGCCGTGTCTGGAAAGGGTTCCGGGCATGGGCGGGGCGACCATGGCCTACCATGACGTGAGGCCAAACGATGTCGTTATCGTATGCAACTACTATGGCATGAATGCGGCAACGATCGACCTGGCGTTAGCAGCCAAGAAACGCGCCGCCACCGTTATCGGCATCACCAGCACAGCCTTCGGCGATAGTACGCCTGACGATTTCACGGCACGGCATCCGAGCCGCAAGAACCTCGCCGAGGTCGTCGACATCGCCATCGATACCTTTACCTCTGCCGACGAGCAGGTCGTTACCGTGCCTGGGGCCTCACAAGCTGTGGGAGTGGCATCGACCTTGACGTCCGTCCTCATCGTGCAACTGCTGGTGATCCGGGTAGTGGAGCTGTGTGCCGAGAGCGGGATCGATGCACCGGTGTGGATGTGCGCGAATCACCCCGGTGGTGATGATACCAACGACCGCTGGTTGAAGAAATACATTCCCAGAATGCGGCACCTCTACCCTGAGGGGGAAGAGTACATCGGGGACTAAGCGGGCGTTGCCCGTTTTGGGCGCCGGAGCGCAGCCCTTGCGAGCGTTCAGGTGCCAATCCCGAACAGACGGGCGGCGTTGTTCCAGAAGATGTCTTCGACCTGGCGGTCGTTGAGGCGCTCCGACCAGCAGGCCCACTTCACCGTGCGCAGATGTTCGAGGCCGATGAGCACGGGATCGATCTTCATGTGTTTCTCGCCCCAGACCGGGGAATCCTCGTAGAGCCAGAGAAAGGTATCGGCGACGGGCACCGAGCGGCCGCGGAAGTGGCTGACCGGCAGGTCGGTGCCGTACATGAGCTTGTCGTGGCCGATGATGCGGATGATGGCCTGGTGCGCCATCTGGTCGCAATTGCCGCTGGTGTCGAAGTAGAGGTTGTCGAGACCTGTGAGTTGCGGCAGGCCCTCGAGGTTGTGATTGGGTTGAAAGCCGCGTGCCGAGTGGGCCAGGATCAGTTTCATCTTCGGGTAGGTTTCACAGTAGTGGCGGATCCACTTGATGTTGCTCGGATCGGCCGCGGCGCGCGCGCACCATGTGCAGCATCACCACCCACCCCTCATCGTGAGCTATCTGGATGTACGACTCGGGAAGGTAATCCGGTATCTGTGCGTCCCACGTCGGGGTTATACCGGAATAGACGTGGTAGACCTTGAGGCCAGTCAGATTCAGGCGGCGCACTTCCTGTCGCACCCATTCGGGATCCTGCTTGGGAATGCAGATGAACAGCCCGCGGTAGTCGGGGTCACTCTTGACCTGCTCGCCGGTCCAGGCGTTGGCTTCGGCGAGATGCTGAGGCTCGGTGATGCGATGGAACACATTGGCTGCAACGCGTTTGCCCGGGTGCAATTCCTGCTGCATGCGTGAAAACTCGGGCAGGCCGACGGTCGGCGGCAGCGCCGGATGCTTGCGGTGAGCCGGCAGGCTGTCATCTGCCCACAGGTGGGCATGGGCGTCGAATACCTGATCGGGCACGAACGAGGCCAGCTCGCGATCAAAGAACTCGATGTCGTGCGGTCGAGCGATCGGAGGATGTGCCGTCACCGGTACCAGTGTCCGTCAACAGGGTGATTCATCAGGGCGAAACCATGTCGACTTCTGCTGGCTCTGACATGGTGTCCGTAAGATAGACGTAGCGCTCGTCTTTGCGGTAGGCGAGTCCGACGTGCTCGCCATCGCGGTTGAGGGCGATGACGGCGATGTGTTCGACGAGTGGGTCGTTGAGGGCGCGCAGGTCCACCATGGCCTCGCGCACGGCGCTGGTCAGGTCCATCCCCATCTTCATGTAGAGGATGATGCTGCGCGACGTCGACATGCGCAGGACGACTTCGCCGGTACCGGTCGAGGCAGCAGCGCCCCAGCGACTGTCCGCGTAGGAACCGGCGCCGAGTACTGGTGAATCACCGAGGCGACCGGGATACCCCCAGGCCCAGCCGTTGGTGCTGACGGCCGAGGCCACGTTGCCGTCGCGGTCCTGTGCCAGGAAGTTGACGGTGCCGTGAGTCGTCGACCCGGGGCCCGCCACCTGCTTCATCTCATCCCAGCCGGCCATGGACAGCTGCAGCTCGTCGACAATGGAGAGCAAATCCCTGCGCTCTGCAATCTGATCAACATCGAGACCGGGGAAGCGCTTCTGCAGATGCTTCCTCCAGGTGGCGTCGGCTCGCTGGGTGAGGGGCTCCTCTTCGATGAGGCCAAGATCGGAGGCCAGGCGTTCGGCGCCGTCAGCTACCAGAAACACATGGGGGCCGCGCTCCATGAGCCGGCGTGCGAGCGTGATCGCGTGCACGTGGCGCCGTACCGAGCCGACGGCGCCGCCTTTCAGGTTACTGCCATCCATGATAGAGGCGTCGAGGCGTACTTCTCCGAGGACGTTCGGCAAGCCTCCCAGCCCGACGGTGGGATCTTCGGGATTACGTTCGACAACCCGGGTTCCGGCTTCGACGGCATCGACGGCGCTGCCGCCCTGCGACATCACTTCGACAGCAGCGGGTAGTCCGATGCGACCATTTTTGCTGGCCAGGACGATCATGAGTGAGTGAATTACTCGATCAGCCCTTCCAGCGTGGAGGTCTCCAGAAAGTTGAGCCGCGCCTTGACGTCCACCTTGAGCCGGTTGTTTCCGGTGAGGCGGATGGTCTGATCATCGACGCGGCGCATGGTTCTGACGACCCGGAAACCGCGAGGTAGTTTGGCGACCCCCATGATACAGGGCACGTCGAGGCGCTCGCCACGGCGCATCGGCCGAACCGTCTTTATACCGCGTTTCGAGAACTCGTTCGGTTTCTCCGAGGCGGCGATACCGTCGGCCCAGAAGGTGGTGCCCTCCTCCATGCCCATGACGTTGATGTGGCGTCCGTTCCAAGGTGGGAAGTGGCGGCCGCCGTTGGAGAACCAGAGCATGGTGCTGGCCAGGATGCGTGGATTCTTCAGGTTGAACCACACATAGCGCTCGCGCTCGAAGGTGGCGGCTGACCAGCTGAAATCGAGCGACGTGTCCGCGCACACCATGGCGGCGTCTTCGTAGCCACGGCGGTTGGGGTAGGAGGTAATGTCGGTGGTCGATCCGTCGATGAGGGGAACCTTGGTCAGGTCCTCGATGACGGAGTCCTTCTTGAGGATGGCGTAGGAGCCCTCGGCTGGAGTCTCGAGCGTGTGAGGATAGGTCGACGCGTGCGCGAAGGGGCTGAATGACAATCTTGCGCTGCCGGGGCGATCGGGAAACTGCAGGGTTGCGTGGTGCGAGTAGGTCATGTTCCCGGATATGCCGGATAGCCGGTGCCTGCTGTAGATGATGTTACTGCCCGCTTCGAGGGCCAAGGTTTTGTGCACCTCCCCCGATTGCAATTTCAGCTTCATGTTCAAATCCAGGGTCGCCCCGCTTTTCGAGCTACGGCGATCGACGAAACTCCAGCGACGATTGGCGGTCTCTCCGTGCGGAGGGTAGTTGCGGCCGCGGTAGGCGTTGGCCGAGCCGCCGAAGGGCATGCAGAAGAAGTCACCGCGCAGGACTTGAATAACGGGCGGCTGGTCGGACAACACCGGTTCGTTCCACCAGGGCGCGACGGCGAGCGGGATGATTGGCTTGCTGCTGTCGCGGTAGAAGGTGACCGGCGCCATGCAGCCACCGAGCTGGGAGATGGCGACTTCGACCTGTTTCGTGCGGATTACGTAGGATGGTTGATTGTAGATCTTGCGCAGGACGGGCTTACGTTTCGGGGCCATCGGTGGCTCTCCAGGTTTCGGGCAGTGCGGCCAGAAAGGCTTCGAACTGTTG
Source organism: Candidatus Latescibacterota bacterium (assembly GCA_965248265.1). Taxonomy (GTDB): domain Bacteria; phylum Latescibacterota; class UBA2968; order UBA8231; family UBA8231; genus CBDFJF01. Next base: position 1,489,390 of record CBDFJF010000001.1, on the reverse strand, counting down.
ATCGCCGGCTGCCGTGTAGGGCGGCAATAGCCGGAGTGGGAATTCCGGCATGTGGATCTTCGTGAACATCTTGTCGTAGACGCCGTCCATGTGTCCGTGGTCTGCGACCGCGTCCCTGATGGCGCTCACGACTTGCTGGAGCTCTTGCGCCATCATCTCCAGCTCGGAGCCACGAGCATCGAAGTACTTTCGGGCTCGTGCGAAGTGGCAGGAGGCCAGCGAAATCAGAAAGCCACACTCCTGCCCGAGCCCGCGCACCGTGGCATACCCGAATTCGGTGAGGAAAAACTGGATCTGCGGTGCCTTCCCCAACAGGTCTGAATAGAAGGCAGCGTCGCCCGAGCCGCCGAATTTTACCGCCACCAGGTTGGAATGCGCGGGCGCGAGCCGCGCGTAATCGTCTCCGCCAAGGACACGCCCGGCACGGGGCAAGTTATAGTGCAGGAACTGACAATCTGGAAAGCGTCCGCACGTCTGCTCGAAGAAGATGTCAACTTCGCGGTCGGTGAGGGTACCCCAACCGGGCAATGAGAGCTGGAAGGTGCGGATGTCACGGGCGCGACAGCGCTCGATGCGCTCGATGATGGTCTGCAATGAAAGGTTGACGACGCCGACCATGGGATGAGTTCCAGGCAGCATCTCATCACGAAAGGCATTGACAATGGCATCAAACTGGCTGTCAGATACCGCGTAGCCTTCGCCAGCCGTGCCGAACAAGTAGATGTACGGAGTCAGTCCGTCGCGCAGCAGTCGCACCTGCCGGCGAAAGAGGTCTTCCTGAAAACGGTACTCTTCATCCCAGGGTATGACTGCGGTGGCCAGGATGGTTGAGGGGAAGCGCTTATTCACCAGTTTTGAGGTCTGACGTTTTGTAGGTGATTAGGTGGGTGACCGGAAATGGCCGAAGCCTCGAGTTTGGCGCCAGTAGAAGCAATCGTCAAGTAGAGCCGGCGCCCACTGTTGAATGGAGGATCCATGAAAGCCGCTGTCCTGTAAGAGCCGAACACCCGATGGTGATCGAATAGCTGGATCTTGACGACCCGGGACAGGATGAGGTGCTGGTACCGTACTGGCAGGTTGGAACTGGACGAGTTGATTTCGCGCCGGTCCCCCTCGCGAGGAGATCGAGGTGTTGGCCAGGGGTGAGGTGGCGCGCAGCGTCCTGACGTTCGACCGAGCGAGCACCCGCCGTGGGGTGCCCGCCAAACCAGTTAGTGCTTGAGCGTGACCGGTACTCCTTCGAGGTTGCCGTTCTCATGCATGGTCACCCACTCATCCAGGAAGGTCTTGTTCCACTGGGTCGTGAACGGGTGCTCCATCATGTCCTTGTAGACGCCCCAGAACGTTACGAGCTCATCGGCGCCGTCGCGGAAGGCGGCGTGGGCCGTCTCCACTGAGCGCACCAGGGCGGCCTGGATGAACGGTCGATGCTCCCAGCCGCTGAACATCTTGGCACACTCTCGAACGAGTAGCGTCGGGTCCCCACCGGCTTCCTTGACGGGTTCGCAGAACGGAAGGATATGGTCGACGCCGGCCTGGGCAACCGCGGCAGCCTGGGTCAGCGAAAACACGGTGGTGCAATAGGTCTCGACTCCCTCTTCCTTGAAGGCGGCGAATGCCTTGAGGCCAAGGACGCCGCAGGGAATCTTGAGGATGACGTTATCGGACATCTTGGTGAAGACCCTGCCGACTTCCAACAGCTCTTCTATCGAGTGACCATCGATCTCGACGACGACGGGCTTATCGGTCATTCCGAGGTACTTGTCGATGAGGCCGATTACCGTCTTGTATTTCGGCATGAGCTGGTTCAGTACCACCGTATTCGTAACGATGCCGGCGATCCCCAGCGGCATCCACTCTTTCAGGTCATCCGGGTCACCGGCCAGCCAGATGGCCGGGCCTCTGCCGTTTCGACGGGCTTGTGTGACCTGGCCAATGTTTTCTTTGGGTGCCATGTTCTCCTCCTGCTGCAGCTTTTCTTGGTTCGGTGTGGTTTGACGGGAAGGCAAAAGTCTAAAGCGCCAGCGGTTGAGGTGTCAACCATGGCCACGGAACAGCACCGCAAGAAGATGGTGCAGCGACTGCTGGACGGAGAGGCCTAAGGAAACTCAGCCTTTCCGTGCGAGCTGCTCCTGTGTCCAGGCCTTGAGCGGGATGTCTTCGTCCCGCGGACGCCAGTAGCGGGAGACGGGCGCGACCTCGGCATCATCCCCGGCGTAGTTCTTCTTGCCAGTACCGAGTTCTCCCAATAATTGCAGTTGAATCGGAGTACGTTTGGCCAGCAATTTCGGCGATTGGTGATGAAAATCAGAGGGGCGGATCCAGCGGTGGTGGTAGCCGTAGTAGAGGCACCTGCGGGCGTTTGCGGAACAATTCGGAGTAAGGCAGTGGTAGAGGGCAGTGCGCCAGACCAAGGCGGTTCCCGGACGCACGTTGGCCTCGAACACGCGGTCGGGATCGGCGATCTGTTCGCCATTGCTGGTGATCCATGGTGAGACGCGATGGCTTCCCCGTACGAAACAGATGGCGCCGCTGTTGTGCTCAGTGAGGTCGGTCAGGTAATAGCCGATCTTCATCTCCATATATGGGACGACGCCATCGACGCTCGGCCATCCGTAGTCGGGCTGGTCGGAGTGCCAGGGGAAGAAACCGTCTTTGGCTCCGAGTTCTTGGGCAACGACCTCAGGCTCCTGAGGCGGACGAACATCCAGGTGCGAAGTTCGCAGTTGGATGTTGAACCCCATCACATCCACGACCAGGGGCAGCATGGTTTGATGCTCCATCAGGTCGAGAAAACAGGGGTGTTGGGCGACGATGTTGCGCATTTGAAAGGCCTCGTAAGGCCCGAGATCGCGCTCGCGTCGGTAGCGCTCGTAGAGCTCGTCCGTGACGCCCAGTAGGGTCTCGATTTCGTTCGGTGAGAGCGCGTCCTCGACCAGGAAGAAGCCGTCCTCGTCGAATTGCCGTTGTTGTTCGGGGGTGAGCACGAGGGTATCGCCCTGCGGCATCGAGGTGGTCATATTGTGGTCTCCAATTGGTACGTACAGCCGGTATTCTATCGCACTGCCAACCGCGACTGGTGTCCAGGATCAACAACCGCCACTTCGAGACGGGTCGCGAAACTTCGTCGTGCAGGTGCCTATTGACGTGGATTCAGGACCGGGTTTTGTTTTTGGAGGATTTGCCCCTGTTGTGAATTGTAAATCCGAATTCTGAAGAAAGGACGAACCATGGCCAGTCGAACTGCCCGGGATCGCGCGCGTCAGTACAAGTTGAAAAGGCTTGTCGAAAAACGCCTCAACTATCCCGACACCGTCATCGGCTACTGGAAGGATGCCATGCGGGAGCGCATCGAGCAGACCCGAAAATTGGCCGGATTCGTGGTCCGGCGCGGGGATTGTCACAGCCACTCGACCTACAGCGATGGCATCGGCACAGTTCCCGAGATTGCCGGGTGGGTGGAGAAAGCCGGGTTGGACTTCTTCTTTCTGACCGACCACCAGACAGTGAGGCAGAAGGTCGAGTGCGTCAACTACAAGAACATGTGGTGGGGACAGGAGCCGGGCACCCAGCATCACCACCTTGGCATTTTGGGACTGGACAGGAAATACACCGTCAAGCACGATCTCGTCAAAGACTACAACGCGACCATCGCCCTCGGAGGTTTTCCGTTTATCCCTCACCCCAATGGCTGGTTCCCCAACCGGCGGTACACCAAAAAGCAGATCGATGCCCTCAATCTGCTGGGCGACGACTTCACCATGGAACTGATCAACGGAGCCAACAACATCTTCGACTGCTTCGACATCACGGATGAGTGGGCCGTTGGGCTCTGGGACAAGCACCTGTGCCAGGGGAAGGTCGTTCGCGGCATGGGCAACACTGATGCCCACCTGCCCCAGGCTATCGGGGATGTATGGAACGGCGTCTTCGTGGACCGGTTGACCAAAAAGAATGTGCTGGCGGCCTTTTGGGCTGGCCATTTCTTCGCTTCGGATGCGCCTTTCATCAAATTGAGATGCGGTCGCTCGCAGATGGGCGACCTCCTCAAGCGCAAGAAGGGCAGTAGTGTCGAGGTGCGCTACGAATGCGTTGACAGTCTGGGGCTGCAACGCGTGCGCATTGTTGCGGACGGCAAGGTCGTCAAAGACCTGTGGCCCAAACACGAGCAGGTCGTGAAGGGGTCCTACAAGATGAAATTCAGGGGCGGAAGGTCCTACATTCGCGTCGAGTGCTTTGCCAGGGACAACCGAAAGGCCTTCGCGAACCCGATCTACATCCGTGAGAGCTAGCGTCTCCGACCCCCGTCCGTTCTTGCTCGGTCTCCGGCACCTGAGAGTCCCTTCTGGAGCATACTATGAATGACGCGATCGCGCTGAGAACAGACAATCCCGTCGTTGACAGGGCATTTCGCATCGCCATCGGCGACTTTCGCGGCAACATACAACCCTGGCAGGGAGAGCTCGATGAGCACCCGACACCCTGCATACTTGCGGGACTCGAATACAACAAACCCTGGACGCGGGACGGGGCCTTCAACTCATGGTTCGCCGGAAGTTTGTTCACACCACAAGTGGCCAGGAATACGCTGCTGTCTGCCCTCACCCGGGACAAGTGGGGCATGCGCATCGGCGGACAGTACTGGGACGCCATCCTCTGGGTGACGTCGGCGTGGAATCATTACCTGTGCACGAATGACAGCAACTTCCTGTCGACAGCATTCGAAGTTGCCGTGAACTCGATACGATTCTTCGAAGAGACGGAGTTCGACTCGGACGATGGTCTGTTTCGCGGCCCGGCCAGTTTTCAAGATGGCGTGGCAGCTTTTTCGGACTACTTTGCCGATAGCCCCTCCCCCGGGATTCTGGATTGGGTCGTGAATCATCCCGAACTCAGAGTACCGACTGGATACGGCCTTCCCATGAAGGCACTGTCCACCAACTGTCTGTATTACAACGCGTATCGCCTGCTGCCCGAGATGGCTGGGGAACTCCAGTCTCCAGTCGAGCCCGAATGGTCGGTCAAAGCCGAACGCCTCAAAGAAGCGATCAACCAGATTTTCTGGAATGCGGAGCGCGGCACGTACAGCTATCTCGTCGATGCCAAGGATGATCCCGACAGGCAGGAAGGCATGGGACACGCCTTTACCCTTCTTTTTGGTATTGCCGATGAAACGCGTGCGAAATCAATTTTCGAAAACACGCACATAACGGAACACGGCATACCCTGTGTGTGGCCGACGTACGACAGGTACACCAACGTGGAAGGCACTTCGTTCGGACGCCATTCCGGGACCATCTGGCCACAAGTCAATGCGATGTGGGTTCTTGCTGCATCTCGCAACGGACGGCGAGACCTGGGGTGGTTTGAGCTCGAATCACTGGCTCAGAAAGCCTGTAGAGATGTGCAATTTTCCGAGTTGTACCATCCGCTCACGGGTGAGCGATACGGCGGACTGCAAGAGAATCCCGGCGTTTATCCGGATGTCCACCCGCTTCTGCCCATATCGGACGACCCCGTAGAATTCAATTCGTGCATTCGCCAGACATGGTGTGCTACCGGGTACATTCAGATGGTCTTGTCTACCCTGTTTGGACTGCGCGTCGGCAAACCGGGCGTCGCTTTCTCCCCCTATGCGCCAGCAGCAATCACACATATGTCGATCTCGGGATTGCAGTATCGCGACGCGACGATCTCGGTCGCCGTCGAGACCACTGACGACGATTCCTTTGCCCTCTTAAACGATGTAGAACAAGAGGAAGCTATCATTCCTGCCGACGCCTCCGGACCGCAGCACTTGAGGATTGGATTGCCACGGGACGCCAGTTGTTGCTCCTAACAAGCAGGCATATGACTGTCAATCAGCAAGCCTGACGTGGATCGATCGCCAGAAGAAGGTCAATGGGATTGTGTCCGATCCTGCGTAGTCCGGAAGTGCCGTCCAGTCCGACCTCCAGTCTCTAAATGGCCTCAAGCCGGCCAGGGATGGTTCCCCGGGTCCAGCAAACGGCTGGGTGCGAAGTATGCTGCCGGATAATCGTCGGGCCCGTCCAGTTCGAGGATCTGCTGGACGATGTGCCGCGCCGCGTTGAACGACACCCCCGTTCCCGACCCGCACATGCCTCCGATGATGTACTGGCTCTTGCCATCCAACAGCCCGACCACCGGAAACTCGTCATCGGTAAAACCGGGCGTGCCGCTCCACTCGTGGGTCACGTGCACGCGGCTGCGGCCGAAGTATTTGTGTAGCTCTCCCATCAGGAACTTGGTGAGGAAGCGCGAGGGATTGTTGCAGTTGGCCCTGTGCGCTGGTATGCGTGAGGAGTCCGAACCGACCAAAACCTCGTCGTCGCCATGACGCCCGAAGAACCCACGTCTTCCGCTCAACCCGACATGCGGTTTCATGCTCTCGGGCCCGCCGGCGCCGGACGCTGCCTGCGTCTGCACAGGGTGGATGAACTCTCCGTAGCGCTTGTGCAGCAGCGCCGTATGGGACTCGACTGCGTTGATGATCGCTTGCGTCCTTATGGTGCCGCGTTCAGTGTGCACGAGGTAGTAGGCCTCACCATCCTCCTCGACCCCGGTCACCTTGGTGCGCGAAAAGAGCTGCAGGTTCGGTTTCTCCATCGCCTTGCGCAACAGACACCAGACCCACTTGGCCGGGTGGAAAGACGCTGCCCGCCGAGAAAAGCCGGCCGGGGCCTCGACCTTCATTCCCCCCTTCTCCCACACCTCCTGCGGTGTAAGCGAAGTCCAGTCGTCGAAGCCGTGTTCAGTCCCGGCCTCGATCGAGCCGCGCAACGCCGGCTGGCCCGCCTGGTTATTGGCCTGAATCCAGCCATTGCGCTCGTACTCGCACTCGAACCCCTCATCGCGGATCGTCTGTTCGATCAAGTCGGCGTTTTTGTAGGCGCTGCGGCAGTACGCGGCAGCGAACTGAGATGAGAGTTGCCCTCGCTCATCGGCTTTCAGCTGCGGTCGCGCTCTCTCTAGATGACGCCGCACCGAATTGTGTACCATGGCGAAGTAGCGCCCCATCACCACCAGTCCCTCGTTGCGGCCGCTGGCGCCCCAGGCCGGATCCTCCATCTCAAGCACTACGGAGGTCTCATCACCCGCCAGTTTGGACCAGTGATAGGCGCAACTGGCACCCGTCATCCCGGCGCCGATGATGACTGTGTGTACCTCCTCGGGCAAGCGCGCCTGCGCATCAGTCTCCCAGGGATGATTGGCCAGCGGATTCCCGTTTGCCAGCCAGATCGGCGTCTTCGACACCCGGTCCGCGAAGGTCACTGAAGTGAGGGCCTCGGGGATGGTGCCGAACACTTGATCCAGTGTCCAACCGCACATGCGCAGTATCCTGACCGGCCACGGGTGCTGGCCATAGGCCAGGTTCATGTAACTGCGGCCGGCGCGAAAATCGTGTCCTCGCAGCCCGAAGAGCAGACTCAGACCCACGCGCAGGCGCCGCCACAGGCTGCACCATCCATCAAATTCCATGGGTACTCACTAAGTAGTACTCGCGGGTTTCCATCTTACGCAGCAGGCGCAGCTGGGTGTGATTGCATTGCCCGGAGCTTGGTTGTCAGGTTCTGCAGGCGAGTTTGCCAATCTAGCTTTCGAGAATGGATCTGGTCAAGACGGTGGGGTGTGTCGTGTGAAGCGCCGTACACCTATCCCCTTGTCAGTGCTTTCGAGAACCCCGTTTATCGTCTCCATGGATATCTCCGGAAAAACGGCCATCGTCACGGGAGCAGGGTCCGGTATCGGCCGCGCCGTGGCCGAAGTCCTGGCAGAAGCCGGCGCCAATGGGATCGTCATCGCGGATGTGGACGCTGCAGGCGCTGAGAAGACGCGAAGACTCGTCGAGGACAATTCTCAGACCAAGTGTTCGGTGGTTGAGACGGATGTGGCTGACGAACTTCAGGAATTTGCCCTCGAGGGAATTCTGGCCAACGCTATTGCACCAGGAACCATCGACACACCGATCACTGACAGCTTCGGCGACCACGAGAAAAGGAAGTTCGCCGAAGCGTCGACGCTGAAACGTCAAGGCACCCCGAGAGAGTTAGCGGACGCGGTGTTATTCCTGGTGTCCGAGCGCTCCACTTACATCAATGGCGCCACACTGCACGTGAATGCCGGCTCTCTGCTTATCTGAGCCCGTCGGGGGTGAGGCTTCTGGTCAATTATGAAATCGCATCGAACTGTCATACGCATCTACCTGCTTATCGCCGCCCTCTACACGCTTTCGGCATCGCTGATCTGGGGTGTCAACACCCTCTTTCTGCTCGACGCCGGACTCGACATCCTCGAGGTCTTTCTCGCCAATGCCGTTTTCACAGGCAGCATGGCGCTGTTCGAGGTGCCCACTGGCGTGGTCGCCGACACGCGTGGACGCCGACTTTCCTTCTTGCTGAGTCTGGTCGTCATGTTCCTGGGGACTCTGGGGTACGTTGGTGTAGCAGCCACTGGAGGAAGCCTCGTCCTCTTCCTTGTGATGTCCGTCGTCCTCGGCCTGGGCTTCACGTTCTACTCCGGCGCCGTTGAGGCCTGGCTGGTCGACGCCCTGAAAGCGACGAACTTCGACGCTGACCTCGACCGCGTCTTCGCCCGCAGTTCGATGGTTACCGGTGTGGCCATGCTGGCCGGCACGATCGCCGGCGGGCTGCTGGGATCGGTGCATCTGTCTCTGCCCTTCATCGTACGTTCCGCCCTGCTCGTCCTCGTCTTCGCCATCGCCCTAGTAGCCATGCGCGATGTCGGTTTCACTCCGCAACGGGTAGCCCTGTCAGCCCTTGGCGGTCATATGAAGCGGATCGCAGCCTCCAGCATCTCCTATGGCTGGTCAGAGCCCAGCGTCCGGCGTCTGATGCTGGTGTCGGCAATCCCCTACACCTTCATCGCCTGGGGATTCCACGCCTGGCAACCCTACTTCCTTGAGCTCTACGGCAACCCGAAGGCGGTAGCTGTAGCTGGTTTTATCGCGGCCGCTATCGCCCTGGCGGGAATCGCTGGCAACACAGTGGTCGAGTTTTTCACGCGGTACTGCGGCAAGCGAACGACGCTGATGATGTGGGCACTGATCGCGCAATCCCTGGCCGCTGTCGGGGTCGGCCTCGCCGACTCGTTCGAACTCGCCGTCGGCCTGTACCTCGTGGTCATGGCCGCGATGGGAGTCATGGCTCCCGTTCGACAGGCTTACCTCCATCAGCTCATCCCCGCTGAGCAGCGGGCGACGGTCATTTCTTTCGACAGCATGCTGGGCAGTTCCACCAGCATGTCAGGACAAGCCGGTCTCGGTTACCTGTCACGGATGCGTGGTTTGGCAGACGGTTACATCGTCGGGGGCGCGGTGACGATGATGGCCCTGCCGGTCCTGCTGCTACTTCGCCGCAGCAACGACGAAGCGGATGTCATCCGTGGGCGCGGCTCCCTGCTCAGTGGATCCGCCTGCGATGGCCTGCCCCAAGTCTCCCACCTTGACACTGGCCGGCGCACCTGATTTGCTCGGGCAGGATTAAACGTCTCGCCCCCCTCATGGGTCTAACACTTGTTGGTGAGATGCGCACAAACGTCGACACGGTGGAGGCTTTCCATGACGCTGCGCAGGTTCTTTCAGCTCATAGCAGTCCTCGTCGTATTAGCGATTCCTCGACTGGTCTCGGCTGGCGCCTGGGCGCAACCGCAGGGTCACGCCTACACCAAACTCTCCAGCATCTTCTACCGCTCGGATGAAGTGTTTGATGACGTCGGCGATCGTCAGCCTGTCACGATCTATGGCTCCGAGTTTCAGGCGAGTCAGGGCTTCCTCTACATCGAATATGGCCTCACCCAATATCTCACCTTGATCACCCAACTCAGTGGGTCATCACTGCGGTCGGACAGCAACGTTCGCCATAACGTCCTGCGTTTAAACACGAGTGGTCTGGGTGATGTCGTGCTCGGCGCCAAGTACGAACTTGTAGGGGAACCGTTCGTGTTGTCCCCTTATATGAGCGTGAAGATCCCCACCTCCTACGACGATGATATCACCCCGGCGCTGGGTACGGGAGAAGCGGATGTTGAGCTAAGAGTTCTGGCGGCCCGGTCATTCTACCCTTTGCCGCTCTACCTAGGGACAGAGGCCGGATACCGCGTTCGCGGTGGGCCCTTTTCGAATCAGATCAGCTACAGCGGAGAGGTAGGTGCCACACCCTCAAATCGGCTCTCGTTCAAGGCCTACCTGGAGAACAGTAAAACGCTCAGTGGAAATGCCCGATTGGCAGAGCCGGGTCTTGTGCAGGTCTCCGAAGGGAATTTCACCAAGCTGGGTCTCATCACGGGATTCCGCGCCCGTGGCCCTCTTTGGATGGAGGTCTCCCTGGAATCGGTGTTGGCCGGAGAGAATGTGAGCGCCGGTCATGCGTGGGGACTGGGTATATCGTATTCGTATTGACAAGGAGAATTAGCGATGAGGTCATGTCACCTGCTCTCTCCCCTCGGTGCGGTTCTTGGCGCACTGGTCATCGGTTGCAGTCAACATTCCGAGGAATTGATCGTCCTTGCATCCGGAGATGGACCTGACACCTTCGAAGACCGCACCGGAAGGGCGTGGGATCTCACCTTTGCTCGGGATGAGGTGGGTATGCACTCTTCCGACTTTACTGGAGGCGGTGGGATCGGCTCGTTTCCCATTGTTTCGGATCCAGGGATGCTGTACCCGGGAGATGCCGGGTACCCGACGGACGACGACGATTCCGTCGTTATCGGTGTGAACATGAACGGCTCAGCCCGAGCCTATTCGCTCGACGCACTTACCGGCATCGAGGTAACCAATGGCCACTTTGGTGACGACTACATCGCTGTTGCCTACTGACCCCGCGCCAATCTGGCTGCCGTGTACAGCCGCGAGGTAGAGGGACAGATCCTGACCTTTGCATCTGTCGGAATTCTCTACGAGGACACTTTCGTGCTCTTCGACGAGGAGACGGAGAGTCTCTGGTATCATCTTGAGGGCGACATCGCCATGACCAGCATTTCCGGCGACTACGCCGGTTCGAGGACAGGCGAAATGCCCTCTGTGTACACGACCTGGAACGTGTGGCGTGAGCTGCACCCCGGCACCGGTTTTCTCGATCCCGCCAGTCTTCCCGAGCGCTCAGGGGGTGGCAGAGGGAGAAGGGGTGGCGACACCCAGGGTGACGTCCCCCCGGGCCAACGATCCGGGTTTGAGCCACCGGAGGGTGTCCGACCTGACCAACCTCCCCAGGGGGGACAACCCACGAATGGGGAGAGGACCACGCGACGCGATCGGGTCGAACAGGGCCAGGGCTAAGCGCGAGGTACTACTAGTTGGAAACCGATTGCAGGTAGCGACTGATGATCTGCGCTGTCAGGTCGGCACCCGCCGGTGAAAGATGCCCTTCGTCCATGAAGTAGAGATCGGTCTGGCTCTGCTTTTCAACGAATTGAAGATGTGGATCAATGCAGTCGATCCCATTTTTTATGCACTTGTCATTAAAATAATCCTGGGGCCGGAAATGATCCCGTTCAGGCCGTGCGATCTGAGCCAACTCAGGTACGAAAAAAACCAGTAAACGGTAGTCTTTTTCGAAACCGATATCTCTGATACGGGTCAGAAACTGGAACAGGAGATCCCATTTCTTGACGTATGCTTCGGGTGAGGAGTAGTAGAAGTCGACGTCGGCGATCTGGTAGTGGTAGCTTGTTGCGGGGCGTGTGGAGGCAATTTGCCTTTGCAGTTCGGACGCGCTGGCACCAATTCGGGGGAAGAAACCGTAGGTTTTCCGCGCCCGGCCGACCACCCGATCGAAAAAATCGGGGATGCAGCAGCCCTCCACCTCCAAACCCATTTTCTGCTTTTCAGCCGTCAGTTCTTCCATTTCTTCTCTGGTGAGGTTGTACTGGATGGCCTTGAAGTCGACCTTGCCGTCCACTTCATCGAAATACGGCTTAGTCATGCCCCACGCCTTGCTCTCGCCCAGATAGAGCAAATCGTTGACAGAGAAAAGAAGCACTACCCAGGAAGGACGCTCCTCTTCCAGGACCTGGGTAAGCAAGACGTATTCCTGATCGGTTGAATAGCCCCCGACACCAGCGTTGACCACATTGACCTCGGCTCTCTGGCTCAAACGCGTCCCGATAATCTCGCGATCGAAGAGATAGTAGCCCTGCACGAATGAATCGCCCAGCAAGACGACCGTATCGCGGCCGTTTCGAGCGGGCGTGATTCTGAGTCCCTGGTCGTCTGTTGTGCAGTATGGTGTGGACGGCTGGCTCTCGGAATCCTGCAAGGAAACGCTGAGGTTGGGCATCATTCTCCAGCCGAGCAATCGATCCTTGACGAAGTAGGCATTCTGGACCGTGATGCGGCCCGAATCTTCAATCAGAAGTGGAGAAAAGATGCTGCTGTACAGAGCTACACTGCCGACCAGCCCGTTATACACGAGGGCGGCCAACCAGAGAACGTAAAGCGCCTTGCGCACTGGAGAGCGACGCTTCGGAGTGCCTCTCAAGGAGTCGGGTGTCGTCATAGAGGTGGGATAGCGGTTCAGCAGCGGACCTGCTCAGCGACGCGTATGACCTGCAAAGCAAATCCAACTGCTTGGGAAAGGCAAGAAAGGGTTGCCTTGCGGACAGCTCAACTCAGCATCAGACTGTCACACAGACATTTGACCGAGAGGGCACGTGAGAGGAGACGCATGAATCTCGTATTCGTGGGTTGTGAGTACGCGGGTAAATCGACCATCGCGGCCGAAGTGATGGAGTGGGCGGAGCGATTGCTGGAAAAGACGAGTCACTTCCACGATCACTTCAGCGTGCCGTCGAGCGAGCTGTCGCCGAATACGGTGCTGGTGCTGTTCAAGGCCAACGCTGAAGTGATCGCCCGGCGCATGCGAGAGGTGCCGCACACTCATCAGGTCGTGCAGGAGAAGGATATCGCCAATGTGCTCGAGCGTTTCGAGGAGGAAGTCGAGGCGTCGCTGATCCAGAAGCGGATCGTCCTCGACACATCATCCTCTACGGTGACGGAAACAATGGCGGAGTTTGTCGAGAACTACGAGCCGTTCTTCAGCAACGCTGATCTCCTGAGGAGACGTCAGCGACACTAAAACACCTTGTGATTTTTCAAAGCGGCTTCGATTTCCTGACGTTGTCGTAGGATCGGCCGCATCTGCTTGTTCGATGCCATCTCCAGCTGGTCGGTGACGTGCTTCGATCCCTCGAGTGACCAGTTGCCGTAGCCGAGCAGTGCTTCACCCCTGAGTGGGTTTGCAAACTCCATGACAAAGTAGAAGGTGTCGCCACTTTCGACCTGCGCTGTTCCGTCCTCGAAGGGCCCCGGGGCAGCTGTTCTGATGGCCCCCATCGTGCTGGGGGCGCCGTTGCCCGGCAGGTCCAGGTCGACGCGGCGCAAACGGATGACGTCGCCCCAGAGCACGTGGAGGGTTCCGTAGTCACTCTCCAGCTGCTCCGCCTTTGCATCGAGGAGGGTGACGGCCCGCACCGGATCAGCGAAGCCACGGGGTGTCGTCAATGGTTGTCGGGGATCGGGGAGGGTTTCATAGCCGCCAATGGCATCGAAGTTTTCGCCAGCTGCTTCCGCGAAACGGTAGAACAGGAAGGCACCGTCGCTCCGGCTCTCAGTCTCGCGGTCCCACTTAGCCAGAATATCGGCGGCTCTCTGAGCTCTCTCGCCACCCAGCTGCCTGGCGGCCGTCACCAGGTCATCGACAAAGTGATCGGCGAGTTCTACATGCGTTGAGAGTTTCATCTGCTTCAAATCGGCGAGACTGATTTCGTCCGTCTGTGACAGCAGCCGGATGCTGCGCTGCGCTCGCGGGCCCAGACTGGGTGGCGGCGCGACATAGGCAGGAGACATCTCCGGCTCAAGTACCATCGGGTAGGTGCAGGTCCAGGGTGAATCGTTGCAGTTTTGCACCCAGCCGCTGGGGGGGTCGATGATCTTAGGCAATTCATCGTACGGCACGATCGCCTCTGACCAGATGAGGTCGGAAGCGTCGCCGGGAACGACTCCGGCCCAGAAGCTGTGATCCCCCCGGGGACGAACCGGCGATGCGGCATTGTACAGGTACATGATGTGGCCGTCGCGATCCGCGTACATGGTGTTGAACAGGGGCAGCTGCTGCAGGCGCATGGCGTCCTGAAATTGCTCGAGATCTTGCGCCAGTCCCATGCGCCAGAACTGCTCGAACATGCGCGGTCGCTTCATCCCCGTGACTCGCACCGCCACGGTCACATCATCGCGATCGACAACCACGGGACCGTGTAGCGAGTGGCGGATCGTCAGCGGTTCCTCGCGGAGTCTGCCATCCTCCTGTTGTACTTTGATGACCTGATGCTCCACCTCGAAGGACCGTGTTTCTCCATCCAGCACATAACCGTCATCATGGAGCGTCAGCTGATAGAGATCGGCCAGGTTCGGGCTGTTCGTCGTCTGGGTCCAGCCGATGTGGTCGGTGAAGCACAGTCGCAGTGTGGGGAAGCCGACCCAGACGGCGCCGTAGGAGGTGACGCCCGGAGCGGTCAGCTGTACTTCGAAGTAGGTGTGCTTATCGCCCCATCCCAGATGGGAATTACTCAGCAGCATGGCATTGCCGGAAGCGGTGTTGTCCGGGGAGATGGCCCATCCGTTGGACCCCGAAGGTGGTTTGATCAGGCCGTTTGCCCGGGTCTGGACGCTGTCCGCGTTGACGAGCCAGCCGAAGTTAATGACGCGCATGCCGTGGGCGAGGATGTCATCCACAGTGAGAGGCAGGACCGCTCTGGCATCCGCCGTGAGTAGTTCGATCTGCTCGGCTGCCCTGGCATTCAATCCGGCGGCGAATGCCTGTAGCAGTGGGGCAAACTCGAGGCTCTGTTGAGCAGCCCATTCCCTGGCGCGTTCCGGGATGCCATTCGTGCGCACCCAGCGATCCTCATCCAGGTACTCCTCGCCATAGAATTCAGCGGCGCGACCACGGGCCTGTGCGTAGAGCCGTATGAGGAGTTCAGCATGTGCCTGCATCTGAGCGTAGCCATATGCGTAGAAGAGACTTGCGTGGTCGGGTGCGAAGATGTGGGGAACACCGTAGGTGTCCCAGAGAATCTCCGTGCCCCTGGTTGGAGGCGTGGATGAGGTCAAATCGTGTCCTTTCCGAGTGATCGTTGCCTGACTCTTGCAGCTGGACAGAGAGTAAGTTAGATAAGGCACGCGAAGACGGCGATCGCCGAACTGGCTCGCGAACAACGAGGAGGGAGACCCCCATGTCTGAACTGTTTTCACCCGACTACAACAGCGGCACACCGGAACTGCGTGTGCCAGAGGAACTCCGTGCTCCGTACGACGTCCCCGAACGATCCCGCGGACCCACCTCGGCATCGCAAGGCACCGGGGTGGTCCGAATACGATCCTGACAAGGACCGAACCTTGGGACTCGATCCGAGATTGGGCAGGCGCCGGACCGAGAAAATCATCTACAAACCCTACGCCTCGGTCTTCAACAGCACCAATTTCCAGAATATGCTGACCGTGCTCGGCGTGGATACGCTCATCGTCACCGGGGTCAGCACCAGTCACTGCGTGTACGCCACTTGTCGCGACGGCTGCAGCGCCTTTCGCGTTGTCGTGCCCAGGGAAGCGGTTGGCGAGCGTTGTGAGCTCATGCACGAAGTCAATCTGCTGGATATCGATATCGACTGCGGCGATGTCATGTCGACGGATGAGGTGATCGAAGCGATCGGGGCCAGTTGACGAGAGATCTGCCTTGGAGACCCCTGCGAAACTCCCTACACTACCGACAATATCCGCCGAGTACGAGTGCCGGATTCACACGCTATGGGAGGGCGAAACTGATGTACATGGCTGCGGGGGCAGTGCTTGCTCTTGCCATCCAGGTTGTCATCCTCGATGGCGTCAAAGACGCCCACGCGGAATCCGGATCACAACGGGCGGCAATCAAGTATCTGCTGACCGTAGACTATCCCATCGGTGGGAAAGCAGACTACATCGAGTGGGTGAAGTCGGCGGCGCCAGCTTTGAAAGCTCCCCCCGAATTGATGAGCATGGCCTCCTACGACAACTACCACGGAGCCTCTCCGAATCGTTTCATCGAAGCGGAGTTCGCCAGCATCGCGGACGCCACCGCCTATTTCGACAGCGACGGCGTGCGCGCCGTAATGAACGACTGGTCGAATTACGGAGTCAATGCTCAGATCCACGTATTGAGTTTGCGGTCCGATTACGCAAAGTAGAGTACAGCATCCTCGCCTACGATGGTACGAGTTCGGGTGCGAGCTCCGCGAAAGGAATAGGGTAGAATCATGCCAGGAGAGCATCACGGGAAATCCGTTATCGTTACCGGCGGTGCCAAGGGCATCGGCAGGGGAATCTGCGATGCTTTCGCCGGAGACGGGGCCAAGGTACTGTGCCTCGATGTCGATGAGAGTGCAGGAGAAGAGCTCGCCGGCCGTCATGACCAGCTTCTGTTCCGCAAGACGGATGTCACCGTCAACGCGGAATGCGAATCAGCCGTGCAGATGGCTGCATCCGAGTTCGGTGGCGTCGATGTGCTGTGCAACAACGTGGGCATTCAACCGATGGACAGTTATCTGCCTGCCCACGAACTGCCTGAAGAGAGCTGGGACCAGATTATCGCCGTCAACTTGAAGAGTTACTTCCTGATGACGAAGCACTGCGTACCCGAACTCGTGAAGCGCGGCGGCGGCGCCATCATCAACACGGCCAGCGTTCAGGGACTGCAGTCGATGAAGGGCGTGGCGGCCTACGCCGCGAGCAAGGGCGGCATTCTGACGTTGACCAAGCAGCTGGCGCTTGAATACGCGGCGGACAACATTCGCGTTCTGGCGGTCAACCCGGGCACGATCGAGACTCCGATGGTACAGGAATCGCTCAAGGGGTTGAGCCCGCAGGAGGAAGAGCAGGCGAGAAAGAGTATCGCTGCCGGACATCCGTTGGGCCGCATCGGGCAACCCTCCGAGATCGCCAACCTTGTGCTCTTTCTGGCCAGCGACAAGGCTTCGTTCATGACCGGCGACAATGTAAACTGTGACGGCGGACTCATGTGCAAGGGTGCGTGGGCGGAGGCCGACGAAGGAATATAGCTCGCTCTGAAACTAGACTACCGACAACACCCCTTATGAAAGGGAGTGCCTACACACTCGCACTGATCATCGGATTCGTTGGTTGTCACGAGCAACAATTGCCTTGCCGGCCGGATTCTTTCTCGGCGGCGTTGTGATATACGGCGGAGACCCGGGCTTCGGAATCTTCCTCTCTTCCCTGGGCGCACTTCTCCTGGTAATCGCCGTTTCGGCAACAGTTCATCGCTTGCTTCGGAGGTAATGAGGCTGAGATGGTAAACGATCAGGAACTGTTGAGCGACGAGAGCATGCGGGAGTTTATCCGCAGGGGTTTCATCACGCTCGATGCCGACATGCCCGCCGGTTTTCACGAGACCGTCTTTGAGCGGACGGAGCATGTGATGGAAACGGCGGGCAATCCGGGAAACAACATCATGGCGGTTATTCCGGAGCTGCAGGAGGTCTTGGACCATCCCAAGGTCGCGGGCACGCTCAGCAGCGTTCTGGGGCCCGGGTACGTGCTGAACGCGAACCGTTATTGTCACCGCCGCCCGGTTGGCGCCGAAGCGCAATCGCCCCTGCACAAAGACGGTCGCAACGAGGGTCACCGTACCCGCCGCTGCCAGATTTTCTACTATCCGCAGAAAACGAACGTCGAGCTCGGCCCCACCAACGTGTTCCCGGGGTCCCAGTACTACAACCACGAGCCGGACGCCGAGGTGGGGGAAGAGACGCCTTTTTGCGGAGCTGCCGGCTCCGTCACTGTCGTTCACTACGATCTGTGGCATCGCCGATCCGAGAAAATCGGCAACGGGCAGCGCTTCATGTACAAGTTCCTCTTTACGCGCTTGGAGGAACCTGTCGCACCGGCCTGGGATTGTGACGACCTCAACTGGCAGGATGCAGACGACCGCCGCAATGGCATGTGGAAAACCATGTGGGAGTGGAGTGCCGGCGGCACTGGCAACGGCTCTGATGGGGAGGGTGACGGCGACGTCGCGGAACTGATGGGACGACTCGAAGATGCCAATGAGACCACCTCCTTTCAGGCCGCTTATTCGCTGGCTGGCATGGGCGCACGAGCGGTACCTGAGCTGATCACGCGGTTGTCGTCCGACGACGAGGATTTGCGGCGCAACTCCGGTTACAGTCTCGCGGCAATCGGCCGGGCCGCAGTGCCGGCGCTCGAGGAAGCGGCCGGCGCTGCGCGCGTCGAGACCAGAGCTGTCGCCGTAGATGCCCTGGGCGACATGGGCCGCCCTGCGGCACCGGCGACCGGAACCCTGCAGACCGCACTCAAGGACGAGAACGGCGATGTACGCATGTACGCCGCCCGCGCACTCGGCAACGTCGGTGACGCGGCGGCGACCGCGGTCCCGTCACTCATCGACGCGCTCGACGATTCTGAGGACTGGGTGGTCCGCGACTCTCTACTGGCACTGGCGAAGCTGGGGGCTCAGGCGGCCGAGGCCGCGCCGAGACTTGCCCGGTACCTGCGCCACGAGAGTCGCTACGTGCGGGCGAAGGCGGCGCTGGCGTTGCAGCGCATCGGCACGGAGGACGCTACCGATACGTTGATCAGGCATCTCAATACGGCGAGGTGGTGTCCGCTTACCAACAAGGACAGCCAATATTGACTTGCAACTAAATCGAGACATCGGATGGAAAATCTCGAACGCTACATCGCCATCGACAACAAGTGCGCCTGGCCCAATCTCACCTTGCTGTCCGACGGCAGCATCGTGGCGACCATTTTCGGCGAACCGTGCCACCAGCTGTGGGAAGGGTCCTCCGAATGTTGGATCAGCCACGATGGGGGCAGGCTCTGGTCCTTTCTGTCCGTTCCTGTCCACCACGAGCCCGGAACGTGCCGGGGAGATCTGGCCGCCGGCCTGACCCACGCGAATGCGTTCGTGGTTCTTTGTGCTGGCCGCAAATTCGCCGCGCCCAGAGGCGAACGCCTGAATCGACCGCTGACGCCCGAAGAGCAGGGGGACCAGGAGTCGATGGTCTGTCTCTCGGAGGATGGTTGCAGGACCTGGTCCTGCACGCCGAGTGTGACCGTGCCCGCGAACATCTCCGGTGCCATTCCCTTTGGCGATGTGGTCAAGCTCCCACAAGGGCGCCTGGGTGTGTCCTGCTACTCCATGGAGGAAGGCGGCAGGGACAGCGCCTGGATCTATTTCAGCGAGGACGATGGTCGCAGTTGGGGGGATGCGCGGTTGATCGGGGCGGACAGGTACAACGAGACCGATCTACTCTACCTGGGAGATGACAAGATTCTGGCTGCCGCCAGATCAACCGGGGGTGGAGAGACCTTCATGTTCGCCTCCGACGACTGCGGGCAGACCTGGACAAATCGTGGGCCGGTCACGCTGGCGCTGCAGATGCCGGCGCACCTGTGTGCGTTGCAGGACGGGGCGATCCTGCTGACCTACGGTGTGCGCAACAGGGGCATGCTCGGCGTGTGCGCTCGCGTGAGTAGGGACGAGGGTTTGAGTTGGGATGCCCCGCGGGTTCTCTTCAACACGACCGTCAACCGCGCCAACGCCAGTCCGGGCGGAGTGGACGGTGGGTACCCCTCCAGCGTACAGTTGGCGGACGGCACCATCATCACCGCGTACTACTGCCAGCGCATAGCCACGCACCAGCGCTATCACATGGGAGTCGTGTTGTGGCAGGACTGACTGATCCGTGGGAGAACGAGTCATGAGAGGAGATTCGCCGAAGCGAACCGTGGGCGTGCGCAGAGTGGCGCTCGAGGATGTGCGCCACATGATCGTCCATCGCGATGAAAACATGTACCTGTATGCCACCAACCGAGGCGGCATTTGGAATTTCGGCGATGGCGAGATCGCCGTGGCCTACTTGGCCGTGCCCATGGACTACAGCGTTATGAAGGACGGTCCCAACCAGCGCTGGAGCCGGCACTGCGGCGGCCCCCGCAGCATGTGGAGTCGGCACGAGCGTTGGGGAAGTGAATCGGGCTGCATCATCAGCCGTTCCTTCGACAACGGCGAGACCTGGCCGGACGAGGAGCGTCAGTGGATCTGGAACAACGATCGCACGACCGACGAGATTCTCGACTGGTTGCGGCCCAGACCCCGTGCCGAGCGCGAAGAGATCGATCTGGGCGAGACGGACTCGATCATCCACTTCTGCCACGGGGTCTATCTGAAACCGCCTATCGGTACGATCGGCTCGGACGGCGGTTTTGACCTGGGTCACCGGAAACACCCGCCGTCATTCAGTCTGCGCAGCAGGGACCGGGGGCGCACCTGGGAACAACACGCCACCGCGATCGACCACCCGGTCTGGGCCCCTGACGGTGGGTGGTTGGGAGTCAATCTGGGTCATGTCCGCTTCGACAACGGTGTCCTGGGTATCGTCGGTGCCATCTACTGGCGCCACGCCCTGTGCTACTATGTCAGCTACGACAACGGCATCTCGTGGGAGTACTGCAGCGAAGTGGTCCGCGTCAGCCCCCACCTCATCCGTAACGCACCGGGTGTCGACAAATACGGCTACACCTACGGCGGCGTGCATCGGCTGCCCGACGGACGCCTGATGTGCTGTATGTACCAGATCCCTCCGGAAATGCCCTGCGTCGCCTTTTCCGACGACGACGGCATGACCTGGTCACCACCCCGCTTCTTCACCAGCCCGGGGAATCAATTCGGGAACATGGCCGATCCAGAGCCGGAGCGCCCGTTGAACGATGTGGCGCTCGCCAATCGATGGCGGTGTCCCTCGGCCCTGGTGCTGCGGGACGGTCGCATTCTCGTGCTCTTTGCCCGGCGTACCGCCAACCTGGGCAGCCGCGGGATCCTCGGCGTCATCAGCGAGGATCTGGGCGAGACGTGGAGCGAGGAGTTCGTCGTGCGTGGCGATGGCTACAGCTACGACCTGGGCTACCAGATGCCGACGGAGCTACCGGACGGTCGAATCTTCGTGGCCTATTGGTTCTGCGCCAAGGAGCAGGACGAACCGATAGAGGAAGTCCAGATCGTCCGCCACATCGCGGGAACGTTCTTCAGAATAGATTGAGCTAATCAAGCTCGCCGGAGTCCTGGTCTTCAGGCCAGTATCCCGCGATAATCTTCGACCAATCTAGCTGCGCCCGTGGTGATGAATGTGCGTTCATCCTCCGTCAGGAAAAACTGGGCGCCCATGTCGACGTAGCGTTTGGCTGCCTCCAGAGTGGCTGCCGTGGTCCCGAAGGGGACGCCGTACTTCTTGCAGATCTGCAGGATTTCCTCTGCAGGCCCCCTGACGTCGGGGTGCTCGGCATTGCCGGGTTGGCCCATCTCCACCGAGAAATCGCCAGGTCCGACGTAGAGCATGTCGACGCCGGGTGTGCTGATGATCTCCTCCGCGTTCTGGTATCCCAGCCGTGTCTCGATCATGGCCACGACCGTTATCTCTTGATTCTGCTCATCCATCCAGGCGCGTTTGTCATCGGGCCGCACGTAGTCGCTGTTACCGTACCCGGAAGCCATGGAGCGGTGGCCGAGCGGGGTGTACCGCGCCCAATCGATAAGCGTGGCTATCTCCTCCCTCGACCCGGTGCGCGGCAACTGCAGGCCGACGACGCCACATTCCATGAGTTTGGCCACCTCGGCCTGGTCCAACGTCGGTGGCTTGGCGATGACGGGCAGCCCATTGTCGCGAGCGCACTGAACCGTATCCACGAGCGATGACGGGTCCATGAACATGTGCTCATACTCGATGTAGATGAAATCGAAACCGGCCTGCTGGTAAAATCTGACGAGCGGCGGGCGCGTGTATTCGAAGATGATCCCCCCCACCAACACCTCGCCCGCTTTCAACCGCCCCTTCAACTGCCGCCCCGGTCCCCCTTCCGGGTAGAGATGGGCGCTGGGTTTTTCTCCTGACTTGGGCATCGAGACTCCGATTCAGTGAGGACGACAATTCAGTTGGGGAACCTGTTGCATCAGCCACGAGACATGAACGACGTTATCGGTGGGATAGTCAAGCGAAAGGTCCGCGCTATTGCCGACAAGGGCACACAACGCGATAGTCGTGTCGAGCCGCTACCGCGGAGTCAACCCGGAGCTGAAGGTCATGTTTGGAGAACCAACGCCACCCCCGAAACGACCCAGGCGTGAGCAGCTCATTCTGGTGTTGCTGGCCATTGCCATTGCTGCGGTAACGACGCTGGGGTACACATTGGTGACGCGCATCAGTGAGATGATGGTGGCGAACCAGCCGTGAGAGCCATCAGTCCACAACGCCGTAGCGTATCAGTCGGCCATCCCAGGTGGCCACGCACAGGCCGTCGGCCAGCACGCAGGGGGCGGCCGTGATTGGCGCGCCGACAAACAGCTGCGCCGCGCACTCACCGGAGGAGGCGTCCAGGAAATACAGCACGCCGTCGTTGCCGCCGATCAGCGCGTAGCTTTCCCAGCAAACCGGGGCCGCCAGCAACGTCGCATCGCCTCTGTGCATGGGCGTCGCATCCATCAGATCAGGTCCAGGATCGAAACGCCACATGGGTTCGCCGCTGTCCGCATCGATGCACTGGGCTCCGTCCGCTTCGGTGCTTACCAGGATACGATCGCCAGCGCCAGTCAGACCGGTTGCTACACCATTGTCGAACGCTGACCGCCAGATCTCCTCGCCGGTATCCGCCCGCAGACACAAAAGCATGTTCTGTGCGCCTGGCAGAATCACGCGGTTTCCGTTCATCAGCACGGGGCCGGCGGCCATGTAGTGGACTCCACCCTGTTCCTCGCGGCGCCAGGCGATTTCCCCCGTGCCCCGCCTGAGCGCCACCGCACCGCCATTGCCCTGCACGACGTTGATGAGCAGGTGCTCGGTGAGTACGGGGATCGCATAGCACGCGTAGATGTCGGTCGTATCCAGCTCCGTGTACCAGGCGACATCGCCGGTGTCGATGCGCCATGCCCCGTAGCCTCCTCGGCCACCGCAGTATACGTGTCCCTGATCGACGACTGGAGAGCCGAAGAGCCAGCGCTGCGGAAACCGTGGAAGATCGCGCCTCCAACGAACCTGGCCGCTGTCGGTGTCGAGCAGGAACAGACATCCCGAGACGCCCAGCGCGGCACAATGGCCGTCCCCCCCCACGGCGACCCGGTTCTTGACGGCGCTTTCCGTGACGGTCTCCCACTGGCGTGCGCCGGTGACAGCGTCGAGGCAAGTTACGCCCGGACCCCCTGTCAGATCCTCGTCGCGCTGGCTGACGAAGAGCCGGTTGTCGTGGGCGACGGGGGATGCCCGATGAAGATTTCCGGCCAACGTCGTGCTCCACACGCGTTCGAGTCGGTACTCACCAACGCGCACACCCTCGGGGGTACACGGTTTCAGTCGCGGTGCCTGGAGGGCCCGCAGGTCGCTGACGATGGTCTGGCCGTCAACATGGAGGACGCGGTAGCTGCGTGGCGACGAGTCGATGCCGCCAAAACAGAAGGTCGAGGTCGTCAGCACGGTCGTGCCTTCATGGTCGTAGGCCTTGTTCGCGTGCAGGTGCCCGCAGAGAACGGCGGCCACGCCGAGCCGGTTCATGTCGGCGATGAACTCATCCGGCGCCGGTTTGTGAATCGCGAGGACGGTAGCGCGGCCGGCTGGTTGCGCCTCAAGATCGGCGCGCAGCCAGTCGCGGCGTCTCTGCTGGTCCGCCGTGGAGAAGAACAGGTCGAAGTCGGCGTAGAGACAGAAATGGAGTGGTCCCCAGTCGAAACTGAAGTAGGCCGGACCAAGCACCTCGTTGAAATTCGTGGTGTGGGTGACGTCGGCCCCATCGGCGTCGGCGCGGTTAGTGACGCCGTCATGGTTGCCGAAGAGGGAGAATATCGGTGTCTGGATGCCGCGAATGGCGAGCTGGTAGCTCTCGAACTCGGCGATCGTGCCGCGGTTGGTAAGGTCACCACTGTGGATGATGAAGGCGGGGTCGACTTGCGCGACCACATCGTGGATGGCATCCCGGTAGACTCCGTGGGGAGACGAGTCCTTGCCCACGTGGGAATCGGTGATCTGGACGAACCGGAACGAGCCAGCCACGCGCTCTGGCGCCGGCGTCAGACCAAAATCGACGTCGCTGCCGTGGGCAGGTATCCGACTGTAGAAGTCAGCGGCGCGGTAGCCGGCCGGGGAGCAGACCCAAATGAACCGATGCACGCCCACCTCGACCGCGATATGGTAGGAACCATCCGCGCCCGTTTTCACCACCTGCTCGCCATTGGACACCAGTACATCCGCGAGATCGCGGCCCGTTTCCGTGCAGGTCACCCTGCCCTGAAGACGCATGCTCATCCGTTACTCCTCCGTGGCGACTGCGGCCATGCGCTCATTCATCCGGGTTTCTTTTCAGTCCGCGATTGTGCGGGTCCTCGCCGCGGACGAGGTAGAACTCGCGATCGAATGTGCTCTTGTCCTGATAGCTGGTGTGGTGGCGCGGTGAAACGTGCCACCTGGCCAATGGTAGTGATTATAAAACGGGCACAATTATGATTAGTCTAGGTCGGCGGCGGGATGGTGTCGAGATGGGTTGTGAGCGGCGGGATGGATGCAGCGTGAGATGAGGTAGTGGATCGGGGGTGGATCAGGGCCGGCGAGTCGGTCGAATGGACGCTTGTCAGCCCGTTCCCAGCACCCTTCGGCTTGGGCCCGGACCGGCCACAACAGGAAAGAGAGAAACATGGGAAACGGATTGAAGAGAGGAAACCCTCGTCGGCAAAGCCTCGTGTCGTGGAAAATGATGTTCACACCTACTTCGGGTTTGATGCCCATTCGCGTGCGGTGAGGAAATCGTCGAGGAGACTGACAAGTATTACGTCTGGCGGGACGGGCGGGGGATCTTGCTCAAGGATGTAATCAGTCCTATTCCTGTGGAATGCTGACGTGCGCCAGAACCCCATGATGGCCCTTACTGTGGCAGCGGATGACGAGCTGCTTGGGACTCGACTCGTCCTCCACCACCCTCGACCGGCAGAAGTGGCCCTGAGATTCGATCGGCCCTGGGAGGGTGCCTTCTGTGCCTACGTGACCGTGCTCCACGACGGCGACATCTAGCGGTCAGAGCAGCTCGCCACGGCAGATTGGCTGCGAGCAGCCGTCAGCAGTGCTCGTCGCTGGCCCCCGCGGATTGGGGGTAGGCTGTGCGGGGTTACGATGGGGTCGTTGCCAGGCGGCCCAGTCTGGCGTCTTCGGCGGCCAGCCATTCGTAGTAGGGCCGCGGCAGAGGCTCAGGCAAGCCCAGACCGGCTTCTTCCCGCCACCGCAGCAATGGGTTGCGGCGATCCTCCTGTGGCAGATCCACGCGGCAGCCGTACGCTCCCGATTCGAAAATGGCCATCAGGATCTCGATCACGTGCCGGGCCTCTTTGCCGCTGCACTCGTGCTCGCGATTCTGGTCCAGGGCCTGTACGTATTCGTCGGCAAAACAGTAGTCGGCTTCATCGGCTGCGCCGTCAGGGTCGTATGTTTGCGCTGAGATCGGTTCGAGCGCCTGCCATTGACCGTCGCCTGTTGGTACGTCGTGCGGGACCGGAAGGTAATACGCGGCTCCGCTCTTCCAGAACAACCTGCCTTCCGTGCCGTAGATCTCCAGACAGTAACCTGTGGAATCCACTTTGGGGAAACGGTGCTGTAGCAGCGTTCCGGTGACGTTCCCCTCGAACTCCAGTGACGCAGTCGCACGCTCTCCCGCCACGTACCCCATGCCGCTGGCGGCTGGAACCACGTCGTTCGGAGTGATACGGCGTCCGTCTGTGAGCACCGTCGACGAGACGCTGCGACAGTGGCCGGCGACTCCGATAATGTTGTTGAGCATGTGGGTTCCGATGTTCATCAGTCCGTAACCGGCGTAGTACCCCTTACCGCTACCGAGGAGATACCTGAGCTCGCCGATGCGCCCTTCATGTAGCGCTCGCTGCACGGCTCTGAAATGCCCGCCTGTCCTGCCCTGGTGATGGACGGCGATTCGCACCCCTTGCGATTGCGCCCGTGCCAGTAGCTTGTCAGATTGCTCCAGATCGACGCACATCGGCTTTTCGACGTCGATGTGCACTCCGTGTTCGAGTACGCCCATGGCCAACTCGTAGTGAAACTCGGTCCCTGTCGGGATGGCGACGATGTCCGGCTTTGTCTGCTCGATCATCTCGTGGTAGTCGTTAAACCGCGCAGGTACACCGAATTCTTCCCCCATCGCATCGAGTCGTTCCGGGACCAGATCACAAAGGCCGACTAGCTCGGTGCGGGGGTGCTGATCGTATCCTCTGGCGGCAGCTGTCCCCCGTCCTCGACAACCCAGAATAGCCACACGATACATCTTCACTTATCAACTCCTTTGACGAAGTGGTCGGTTGAGGCCTCGGCCAACTCGAGCCAATGCTGCGCCTCGTCAGTCGGTTCAACAGGCCACGTAGGCGAGGGATTACTCAATGGCAGCGATGGCCTTGGCAGCCACGTTCTGCAGGTCCAGCTGTTTCCCAGGTGCAGGATACTCATGGGGCAGCAAGACCCATGTCTCCGTGAAGGACGCGCTCTCACCGGGCTGCAAGCTCTCACGGGGGCCAATCGGTTCGAGCTCGCACATGTGTTCCGGGTAGTAGATGGCCAGGGTAAAGCCCGCGATCTCGTTGTAAGCGCGGTCGGGATAGACGGGAAACCCCTTCACGAACATGACATCGTTCTTCATCACATAGGCCATCCAGCCGTCAAAGGTATCCATACCCACCTTGGGATACTTGGGAGCCCCCACGATCTCGATAAATCCATCGCGCATTCGAATGTTCGGATCTACGGGAAGGAAATTGATCGCGTTATCGGGCTCATACATGACGTAGGAGTTTGGAAAACGGCTGGGTTCTGTCACCGGGATTACGCAAATGCCGCCACCGAGTGCCAGCGTTCGACTCCAATAGCAGTACGCGTTGGGTCGATCCGACACATTCGTCATGATCTGCGTACACGTCAGACGCGAAGACTTCGCGTCGAGTTCAAAATCGCGAATCAGCTGCACGCCGGTCGCAGGATCTTGGACACTGGTCAGGCGAGCCGACCCGCGCCCGGTAATCTCGCCTGTCCACTGCCCGCCCCACAGGTCCGGATGCGCAGGTATAGTCTGTTCGGGACCGATATCAAACCGCCCTGCGTAGAGCCCGCCTTCCTGGCCAGGAGGCAGGAACATCGCATTTTTTCCATTCAGGGTGTACTCCAATACCCGGCCGCCGCTGGCGGGAGAGAGCGTAACCCGGCTGCTTTCATTCTCGAGCCGAATACAGTCGTCGTAGCCGTGAAAGGAAACCGTTGATGCCGACTGAGTCATCGCTTTACTGCTCCACGTAACGCTCACGAGAAGGACGGTCACGAACAATTTTCTCATGACATCTTGTCCAGGGTAACAGGTTGTCTTTCGGTAGCTCTCGAAGTATCATGCAGGGACCGCAGCCAAGCAAGCTGCTATCAATACAGCTGTGTCCTACCTATACTCCGGACATCTATGGACAAACCACTGATAGACATCCTCTGGGTGACAGTCAGCGCCGGCCTGGTCTTCCTGATGCAGGGCGGTTTTCTGTGTCTGGAAACGGGGCTGACGCGCAGCAAGAACAACATCAATGTCGCCGTCAAAAACCTGGCTGACCTGGGGTTGTCCATCGTCCTGTACTGGGCAGTCGGATACGGGCTCATGTGGGGGGCGTCGAATGGTGGGTGGATAGGAACGAGTGATTTCGTTCCCGATTTCGGTCGAGCTGGAGCCTGGTTCGCCGTCTTCCTCCTGTTTGGAGCCATGTTCTGTGGAACTACGGTGACGATCATCTCCGGCGCCATCGCGGAGCGGCTTCGGTTTTCGAGCTATCTCTTAGTGGCTGCGGCAGTGGCGGTTCTGGTGTATCCCGTTTTCGGTCACTGGGCCTGGAGTGGTGTGGATGTGGAGGCGCCGAATGGTTGGTTGGGTATGAGGGGATTTGTCGATTTCGCCGGTTCCACCGTCGTTCACAGCGTTGGCGGGTGGTGCGCCCTCGCTCTTCTGTTGATCATCGGTCCGCGCAGCGGTCGTTTTCCTGAGGATGGACCGCCACGCAAGATCCCCGGAGCCAACGTGCCCGTTGCGACACTGGGCGTCATCCTGCTGTGGATGGGCTGGTTCGGTTTCAACGGCGGCAGTACGCTCGCCATGAACGGCCAGGTACCGGGGATCATCGCCAACACGGTGTTTGCAGGTGCGGCGGGCATGGTGGCGGCGGTGGCCCTGGGCTGGCTGACGCGAGACCGTGCAGACGTGGACCTGATGCTCAATGGCTCGCTGGCGGGTCTTGTGGCCATCACGGCCAGTGCCTTCGCCGTGACGACGGTGTCGGCCGTTGCCATCGGGGCCGCAGGTGGAGTAGTGATGGTGGGGGTGGACCATCTGCTGCTGCGCCTACGAATCGACGATGCCGTGGGCGCCGTCCCCGTTCACCTGGGCGCAGGTATATGGGGAACACTGGCTGTAGCCCTCTTCGGTGAGCCAGACTTGCTGGGTACGGGACTCGGCTTCTGGGATCAGATAAATGCGCAAACGACAGGCATCGCAGCCTGCTTCGTCTGGGCTTTCGGGGTAACCTTCATTCTATTTTCCGCGATCAACTACTTCACTCAACTCAGAGTCACGCCCGAACAGGAAGAGGTCGGTTTAAACGTATCGGAACACGGCGCCACTACAGATCTCCTGGAGCTGTTCGAGGTGATGGATCGCCAGTCCAAGTCGGGCGCGCTGGACCTACGGGTACCGGTGGAACCGTTCACGGAGATCGGGCAGATCGCCCAGCGATACAATCTCGTGATGGAAGCGCTGGAGAGAGCAACGGCCCGGACCGAGGCTACAGTGAAGACGGCCATGGACGGCATCGTCACCTGTGCCAAGGAGTCGTTCGCCATCCTTACATGGAATCCGGCCGCCGAAGCGATTTTCGGATACAGCGAGGAGGAAATGGCTCGCCGGCCCTTGACGCGTCTGTTCGGTGCAGAGGGGGGGAAGGCGGACGAACCCGACCCAAAGCAGCTAGCAGCCCTCCAGACGTATCGCGAGATGACAGGTCGGCGCGCCGACGGATCGATATTTCCGATGGAAGCGATGGTGACGGAGGCAAAGACGGGGCAGGATCTGGGATTCTACGTCGGTACGTTCCGGGATATCACGGAGCGCAAGCGGGCCGATGATGAGTTGCAACGCGCTAAGCAGCACGCCCAGGCTGCCAGTCAAGCCAAGAGTCAGTTTCTCGCGAACATGAGCCACGAGATGCGGACCCCGATGAACGCCATTCTCGGCTACACCCAGATTCTCGGTGACGACAGCCGTCTAAACGACAGCCAGCGGAAAGCGATCAGCACCATCGAAAGCAGCGGACAGCAACTGCTGAGGTTGATCAACGACGTGCTCGACATCTCTAAGATTGAAGCGGGGCGCGAGGAGCTGCATGAAGCCGATTTTGACCTGAAGGGCATGCTGCACGAACTGGAGTTAATGTTCGCCATGCAGTGCCACCGGAAGAATGTGGATTGGCGCTTCGAGGAAAGCTTACCCGACCTCCCCGTGCACGGCGACGGGGGCAAGCTGCGCCAGGTGCTGATCAATCTGCTGAGCAATGCCGTCAAGTTCACGCGTGAAGGCGAGGTACTATTGCGGGTGAAGGTGCGGCCGGATGACGATTCGCACACGTTTGAGGTCGTCGACACCGGTGCGGGCATTGCCACGGAGCAGCAGGCGACCATTTTTGATGCGTTCCGGCAAGAAGGGGAAGGATTACGCCAGGGTGGCACAGGGTTGGGCCTTACCATCTCGCGCCGCTTCGTCGAGATGATGGGGGGGAACATCGAGCTGGAGTCCAGGCCGGGCGAAGGTGCAGGGTTTTCCTTCACCCTGCCACTACCCGCTGCAGCAGGGCATGTCGCAGGAGCACGGGAAACAAGGATGGACTGGTCGAAGGTGCGACATCTCGCCGCGGGCACTTCCGTGCGAGCTCTCGTCGTCGACGACGTGGCGACGAATCGTGACGTCCTCGCTCTTTTTCTGCGCAAAATCGGAGTAGACGTCGTGGAGGCCGAGGATGGGCAAGAGGCTTTGGAGAGGGTACGGGAGGGTATGCCGGATATCATTCTTCTCGACATTCGCATGCCGGTGCTGGACGGTCCGGCTACGCTCGAGCGCTTGATCGCCGAATACGGAGCGAGTACCGCGAAGGTCGTGGCGGTGACCGCATCGGTGTTCGACCATCAGCGGAAGCGGTTCCTGGAACTGGGTTTCGCCCGATTGATCGAAAAACCGATACGCGCGGAAGCCGTCTACCAATGCCTGGCCGAAGAGATAGGCGTGGAGTACGAATACACAACGGAGCCCGAGGTCGTGGAGTCAGTGGTTGTTGACTGGCACGAAGTTGAGCTGCCGGGGGCGTTGCGCGACGACCTGCTCGCAGCGGTCCAAGGTCAAAGTGTTACCGATCTGCGCAGGCATTTGACGCGCGTCGAGGATCTCGGGGAGGAAGGGCAGAGCCTGGCCTCTCACCTGCGCGAGCTGGCACAGCGTTACGATATGGATGCGATCAGAGAGACACTTGAACAGCTGTAGTGAACCGTCTGCGGAGAAAGGTGAAACCATGGCGAGAACCAGTCCCGATCTGACAGGATGCACGATTCTGGTCGTCGACGATACGCCGGCCAATCTCGACGTGCTGGTAGAGATGTTGGAAACCGCCGGATTCCGGATATCGGTGGCCACCACAGGCGAGCAGGCGTTGCAAGTGGTTTCGGCGGCAAAGCCCGACCTCATTCTGTTGGACGTGATGATGCCGGGCATCGATGGTTACGAGACTTGCCGCCGGCTTAAAACGCTAGAAGAGATGGAGGACGTGCCCGTTATCTTCGTGACCGCGCGACACGATCTGCAGGCGATCACACAGGCGTTCGAGGCGGGTGGAGATGACTACGTGACGAAACCCTTCAGCAAGGAAGAGTTGCTCGCGCGTATTCGCACATCGTTGGAGCGAGCGGTTCTGGCACGCGATCTCGCTCTGCTACAGGAAAAGTTCGGGATGGGTGGACCGACGGGGCAGTAGGGCGTAACGGTGGCCACCACCGCGAAATACATTCTGGCTATTGATCAGGGCACGACGTCCACGAAAGCGCTCGTGATCGACCAGGATGGAGCCATCATAGGAACGTCCTGGCCAGAGCTGTTTGGCATCGAGGCAACTTACCCGCAGCCAGGTTGGGTGGAGTTTGATCCGGATCGGATGTTGGATACGGTTCGCCAAAGCGCAACGGCAGCGGTCCGTAATGCCGGGATAGGCTTTACCGAAATTGCGGGAATCGGCCTGGCCAATCAGGGGGAAACCGTCATCGCTTTCGACGGCGCCAGTGGGCGTACGATTTGCCCCGCTATTTCCTGGCAAGATCGGCGTACCGAGCATCTCACGGAACGCTGGCGCTCCAGCGGCATGGAAGAAACCATATCCGCGACCACCGGCCTCCGTTTGGACCCGTATTTTTCCGCGGCCAAACTGGCCTGGATACTGGAAAATGTCGGCGAAGCACACAGACTTCAGGAAGCCGGGCGATTGCGCCTCGGAACCAGCGATGCCTGGCTACTCTGGCAACTGACCGGCGGAGAGCATTTCATCACTGATGTTTCCACGGCGTCACGCACCATGTTGTTGGAGCTGGCGACGCTGCAGTGGAGCCCACACCTGGCCGAATCATTTGGCATACCGATCGATTGCCTCCCCAGGGTCGTTCCGAATGCGGAACGGATAGGGGTCACCACACAAGCGATGTTCGGGTCCGAGATTCCCATAACTGGAATCTGTGTGGACCAGCAGGCAGCCTTATTCGGGCAGCGAGCCCTGGACACCGGGCAAGCCAAAATCACTTACGGCACAGGATGCTTTCTGCTGGCCAACATCGGTACCGATTCCACCCTTCGCGCGTCTGGCCTGCTCACCAGTGTTGGTTGGAGTATTGGCGGTGAGACAACCTACGTGTTCGATGGCGGCGTCTACAGTGCAGGATCACTCGTGGACTGGTTGTGTGATCTTGGATTGGCAACGGATGTCGATGAGGTAGCAAGGTTGGCACAGGAAATCGATCCGCCATCACAGGTCATGCTCATCCCAGCCCTCAGCGGCCTGGCCGCACCACGATGGTCCAGCCGGGCCCGCGCCTGTTGGTTGGGCATGGACCAGGGTACGGATCGCCGCCACTTGATTCGGTCGGCACTTGAGGCCATCGCCTTTCGCGTCAGGGAGGTATTCGATGCCATGGAGGAATCCGGCATACGTCCTGAGTGCGTCGATGTGGATGGCGGATTGGCCCAATCCGATCTTCTCATGCAGATTCAAGCCGCTCTGCTAAATGTATCCTTGAGGCGCAACAGCTTGTCGGAGTGCACGGCTTTAGGTGCAGGATATCTGGCCGGTTTAGGCTGTGGACTCTGGGAATCTCCCCAGCAGCTTCCGCAGTCTATGGGCGAGCGGGTTTCATTCGAACCTGATGCAACCGTCGCCAACGCCTACGCGGCCGCATTCGAAAGATGGAAACGATTCTGCTCGGCGGTTGTCCAGATGGGGGACGAAGGTCTGTTTTTCGATCATGAATCACGCTGAAACAGAGTCCGCCCCTGGAAGTATCTGGTACAACTGGCCCGGTCCTGGTTGTCATTCAACGCACCGATTGTCCCCCAGTTTGTTCACCAGCGATTCTCCATACGACGTTGCGATTATCGGCGCCGGTGTAATCGGC
Organism: Candidatus Latescibacterota bacterium; assembly: GCA_965248265.1. Taxonomy (GTDB): domain Bacteria; phylum Latescibacterota; class UBA2968; order UBA8231; family UBA8231; genus CBDFJF01. Next base: position 1,456,525 of record CBDFJF010000001.1, on the reverse strand, counting down.
TGTGCACTCGCCTATGAGTTGTCGCAGTACCGGCTGCGAATCGTAATGATTGATAGGGCCTTCGATGTGGGCGAAGGCACCAGCAAGGGAAACAGCGCCATCATTCACACCGGGTTTGACGCTATACCGGAAACGCTCGAGTCGCAGCTTGTCACCACTGCATCTCGCCAATGGCCGACGCTGGCAGAAAAACTGAAGATACCGTTCAAACAGGTTTCGGCGCTGATGCTTGCGCTCAACGAAGAACAGCTCGCGCAACTGCCCGGGCTGCGAGACAAAGCATTGGCCAACGGAGTCGACGATGTGGAGCTGGTTTCCGCGCAAGTCGCGAAACGGATGGAACCGAATATTTCGTCCTGTGTACTCGGTGGTCTCGTGGTACCGCGTGAGAGCATCGTGGATCCGTTCACGACAAGCATTGCGTATGCCGAAGTCGCGGTGCGCAACGGAGTTGATATCGTTTTTGGCCTGGACGTGTCAACGATCGATGGCCCGGCTGCGGGAATCAAGTCTGTCATAGGAACACACGGGGGGATTCGTATCCCAGCTCGATTCGTGATCAATGCCTCCGGACTTGGCAGCCGCAAGCTCGTGGATGTTTATGATGGCGAGCAGATGGACCTGAATCCGAGACGCGGTCAGTTCGTCATCTACGACCGCGACAGCTCACATCTCGTGGACCGAATCTTGCTGCCGATCCCGACCGCAACGACAAAAGGAATGCTTGTCAGTCCGACTATCTTTGGCAATTTGCTCGCTGGCCCAACTGCTGAAGACCTGCCACCCGAAGACGTCCATGCCACCAACACGACGATCGAGGGGCTCTCCGCTGTGCGTGAAAGTAGCGTCCAGATGTGCCCGGCCTTGTCCGACCAGCCAGTGATCACCACGTATGCGGGTTTGCGTTGCAACTGCGCGCAAGGAAGCTACTGGATTCGTTTCAACGACGGCTATCGTGGCATCGTAACGCTTGCGGGGATTCGCTCGACCGGATTAACCGCCTCGATTTCAACCGCCCAGTACGTCGTTCGTCAGATGAAGGAACAGTGCGGCCTGGAGTTACGGAAGAAGGAAACCGCTTCAGACAGTCGCCCCGAAACCAAGTGGCCCGGCTGGTGGAGTCGCCCGTTCGACGATCCGCAACGAATCGTCGAACGCCCCGACTACGGACGCATCGTCTGCTCGTGCGAAAACATTTCGCGTGGCGAAATTCAGGATGCCATCGATTCGTGCCGCGGAGCCGCGACTCTCGACGGAATCAAACGTCGAACGCGCGTGCTGACGGGACGTTGCCAGGGATTCAATTGTTGCATCCCGGTCGCGGAGATGATCAGCCATCATTTTCGAATACCGCTGGCAAATGTCACCAAGCGGGGACCAGGTTCGGAATTCATTGTTGCGGGTGAGGGCGTACAGGAAAGACCTCCTCCAGCAGCACGGTCCCAAAAAGCTGCGATAAAAACTCGTTACCGTGTCGTGATCGTGGGCGCGGGGCCGGCCGGCATCGGAGCGGCTGTGGGTCTGGCCAAGGCGGGCATCTCGCCAGTGCTGTTGATCGACCGAGCAGCCGAGGTTGGCGGTGTACCGGCGAAATACGAGGTCAAACGCGGCGGTGTTCCCACCTTCGCCGTGTGGTCTCGCGGGCGGATCTTATTCGGGAGCCAATTCGTCGATATCCTGCGAGCCAAGCTCGATGGTACCAGCACCGACATCGGGCTCGAATGTCAGGTCATCGACGTCGACAAGATAACGAATTCATTGACACTGGTTGGTCCGAACACCGGCAAGATAAAGGTCGCGGCGGACGCCGTGGTGTTTGCGTGTGGTGCCCGCGAAAAAACACGTAGCGAAGCGGGTTGGATTGCTGGTCATCGGCCAGCACGCGAATTTTCCACGATGCAGCTGCTGCAGCTGCTCGACGGTTGTCAGGCAATGCCGATGGAACGTCCCGCAATTATCGGTTCGGATCTGATCGCTTTCTCGGCGGCGGCCAAGTTGAGGTCGGCGGGATCGCACCAAGCGCTCATGTTCGATCAAAGGTCTGGTCCCGCAACTGGACTGTTGGTGCGGTTTTATTTCGGCAGGTGGGGTCGGCCCGTTTTGCGTACAGCGGTCGACGCCATCACGATCCGGGATGAATTGCGCGTCACGGAGCTCCAGGTCGGCCAGGAACACGTCGACTGTGACGGCGTAGTGATCAGCGGCGAACTCGTGCCCAACATCGAACTGATCACGGCCGCTGGCCTGGCCGTGTCACAATCGGGCCGGATTCCTACGAGGCTGGGTGGCAACGAGCTGTCCGAACCAGGTTGGTTTGTCGCAGGCGCGCAGATTGGCGGATTCCATGGCGCGCATTGGTGCTACCAGGATGGACATCGGGCCGGCCGCACCGTCGCGGCGTACCTCCGGAAAACGGCTGCGTCATAGCAATAACCTTGCGTTTCACCTACGGCAAGGCGAACATTCATGCAGTTGATGACACCGTCCCACAAGGCGATCGCGATGAACATGGATCCCGTCCTGTACGATCTGGGTGTACGGGGCGAAACACTATCCGACGACGAGAAACAGTTTCTGGATGAAGAGGGCTACCTCCCTTTACCGGATATGATAACACCTGCTCAAGTGACGTCATTCAGAGATCGCGTGGAGGAAATCATCAGGGCAGAAGGGGAGGATGCTGGCGAAGAAGTGGGTCAGGAGGCGGGTTCAATACGGTTGAGTGATCTGATCAACAAGGATCCCATGTTCGATCTTTGCTACACCCACCCCCGGCTTCTGGCAGCCATCCGGCACGTACTGACGTCCGATTTCAAAGTGCATTCGCTAAACTGTCGTTTTCCCCTTCCCGGGCAGGGATTCCAGGCGTTGCACATGGATTGGGCACCGTCAAACCGGCAAGAACAACAACGGTTTCAGACCGGAGAGTATTTCGTCGCCAACTCCCTGTGGTTGCTCGATGATCTTTCCGAGGAAAACGGTGCGACGCGCCTGGTTCCAGGATCACACCGGTTCAAGAAAACACCGGCCGAGATGAAGCAGGATCCCGAGAAGCCGCATCCCGATGAGATGGTGGTGACCGCCCGGGCAGGTACTGTGGTGGTATTCAATGCGCACACCTGGCACGGCGGCACGTTGAATCGCAGCGATAAACCCAGACGGGTCATGCACATGGCGTTTGTGCGCCGCGAACTATCGCAACAGACAGATCAAAGGACCTATCTGCGAGCTGAGACTGCGGCGCGCCTGACAGAGGAGATGCGCGTCCTGCTGGACGTGCAGTAAGCGAAGCAGTCGTGGGCGGACACTCCATAGAGGGCACAGCAGCATGAAGATTCTCATCGTGTCGGCGCAGAGTGTGTTGGGCCGGGCCGTCACTCGCGAACTGGTGACCGATCACCAGCTGCATCTGCTGGAAACAGAGCCGATCGAGGGGCCACCCGGCACTGGTGCCATCATCGGCGACCTCTTGCGGTCCGAGACCCTGCCAGCAGCGGTGGCTGGCGTCGAAGCTGTCATACACACCGGAGAGCTACCGCTGACCCCGCCGGCAGACGATGCCGCCCAGCTCGACTGGTACACGCGCGGCACCTACGACCTCATGGCGGCCGCCATCGAAGCCGGAGTCAAACGCTTCATCTACTGTGGTACCCTCCACCTGTTCGACGTCTACCCCGAGGACACCTACATAACGGAATATCACGAGCCATTTCCGCCGCCCTCCGGCGAGAGGATGTGGCGCTACCTTGGCGAGTTCACGGTCCGCGAGTTCGTGCGCGACCACGCGATCACGGGCACGTCACTGCGGCTGGGGACCCTGGTCGCCGAAGACGAGGCCAGCTCAGACGCTCTCGACCACAGCTGGCTCGACCCTCGCGACGCCGCGCGGGCGGTACGCACGGCGTTGGCGCGCGATTCCTCCGATATGCACAACTGGGTCCGGCGCTGGCAGATTCATCACGTGTGCGCCAAACCGCCGAACCCGCGCTTCCTTGTCCAACCTGAGATACAGCAGGGGTTCAAGCACATGTTCGCCAAATTGTGGGCAGGAAGCGGGGGCGGGAAGTGAAGCGCGTCGTCGTCTTCGGAGCCCTCGGTCACATCGGGCCCTCCGTCACGCCCGGGTTGGCGCAGCAGTACGAGCTGACGTTGACGGACGTCATCCCTCATCCTGATGGACACGAATCGGACATCGTCGACATTTGCGACTACGATGCTGTGCACCGGGCTTGCCAGGGGCAGGATGCGGTTCTCAATCTGTGTGTGGTTCGCAACGATCCCGTGCTCAGCTGGGAAGTCAATACCCGGGGCGTCGAGAATATCAGTCGCTCCGTGATGGAGCACGGCATCAAGCGAGTTCTGCACACCGGTCCTCAAATGGTGCGTCTCTGGTTCGACCACCAGTTCCGGGTGGACGACGTGCCGCTGATGCCGGGGACGGCACATTACAATCTGACGAAATTTCTGGGGATGGAGATCTCACGAGCCTACGCGCGCGAGTACGGCATCGACACGGTGTGGTTTCTGTTCAACGAGCTCGGCCCCAAGCCGCAGAAGCATCAGGAGGAAGGTTCCCACCCACCGTTCACGCTGGTGTGGGAGGATCTCGTCACGGCCTGCCGCCTGGCGTTGGAGGTCGAAGATCTGCCGGATCACTTCCAATGGTTCAATCTCAACAGCTATCTCGAACACGGGAAATACCCGATGGATAAGGCGCGGCGGATTCTCGGCTACGAGGTGGGAGAGCAGGTCGAGCGCTACTTTCGCAGACCAGTCGATTGAGGTATCCAAGGAGCGAGCGATGAAAGTCCTCAGTACCCGTCGTATAACGAACGACCGCAAGCACAACGCATTCACGGGTGCGTGCTGGTTCAAGGGGGATCTTTACGTGGGCTATCGTCAGGCCGATATCCACCATCACGAAAACACCAGTCGCGTCATCATCCAGCGCAGCCGCGATGCCGGCGTCACTTGGGATACCGTGGCGGTGCTGCGCGGTCACGGCGACACGCGCGACGCGCATCTCTACACGGATGGAAGCAGGTTGTACGGCGTCGTCTACGTTGAGGTCAAGGCCAACGCCGTAGGGCTGTCGGGCTGCGCGGTCACGGAAGACGGCGATCACTGGACGGCCTTTGAACCTTATGAGGGGGCCTACGACAACTATGTGTTGTGGCGACCTGAATGGCATCGGGGTAAGCACTATTGTGCGGGATATTTCTACGACCACGAGCAGTTTGGCGTGCACTGGTTCGAGAGTGATGACGGCCACAACTGGGTCGATGTCAGACCTCTCAACGATTCACCAGACGACATGGCGAACGAGTGCTACCTCGAGATCCTGCCAGACGGCACGGCGACCATGCTGATGCGGTGCGAGAGCGGGTTGAAGAAACCCAAACTGTGTCGCAGCCAGTACCCGTTCGAGACGTGGGACATGCAGCAGTTGGATGTGCGCCTGACAGGCCCCGCCTGCTGGACCGTCGATGGCCAGGTCTACATCACCGGCCGCTGGGACCCGATCGACCCCCGCATACACGAAGAAGAAGACCATGCCGCACACACGGGGGTCTTCAGGGTCATCGATGGTGAGTGTTTCCTGATATGCGTTCTGCCTTCAGGCCCCCACCCCGACAACTCCTACATGGGCGTAGCCCGGTGGCCGGACAACAATCATCGCTTCGCTCTCAGCTTCTACAGTAACGCCATCGCCAACGAAGACCCGAAGCTGGATCAGTGGATCAAACCCGACATCTACGTGGCCGATGTCCTTTTCGGGGCCGATTTCATCGATGATATGCTGGTCAGCGATCTGGTAGAGGCCCCTCGTGGCCTGGAGGAGGCAACGCAGCCCGATCCCGGATCGGGGGCACTGAAGTTTCGCCCCGTGCGCATCCCGGATGACGGTACTCCACACAAGCCGGGTCACAATTTTCTGGATGCCGGCAACGTCATTGGCGGCCGTGACGGGCTCATCTACTTCGTCAAGGATGTCGAGGTAGGGCCGTGGGACCTGGTGGATGTCCACCTCGGCTACGACGGTCCGGTGAAGGTGTGGTGGAATGGGAGCGAGGTTTTTGAGGGCCCCGGCAGCTCTCCGGCGGTGCAGGACACGACGTCGCTGCGCCTGGAATCCCGACACGGCACCAATCGGTTGGCGCTGTGCCTTGATACAAGGGGAGGAGAGGCGCGTGGCATTTACGCTCGGTGGGAGCGGACATGGGAATCGTAAAGGCCACACGGAGGAGTCCATTGTCATGAAGGTTTTGAGCACCCGGCGCATCACGAATGACCGCCGGCACAATGCGTTCACGGGAGCATGCTGGTTCAAGGGGGATCTCTACGTCGGCTATCGACAAGGCGATGTCCATTGGCAGGACGACTCAGGTCGCGTGATCGTCCAGCGCAGCCGGGACGCGGGCGTCACCTGGGACACCCTGGCTGTGCTGCGCGGTGACGACGACACGCGCGACGCGCATCTCTATACGGACGGCAGCAGGTTGTACTGCACCTGCCAGGTCGTGCCCAATGACAGGCACCCCGTGCTGTCGGGGTGTGCCGTCACCGAGGACGGAGATCACTGGACGCCCTGGCAGCCGTACGAAGGGACTGACAACATCGTGATGTGGCGTCCCGTATGGCACAGAGGCAAGCACTACTGCGCCGGATACCATCACACTTCGCCGTACGGCGTGTACTGGTTCGAGAGCGAAGATGGCCGCAACTGGGTCAACGTGCGAGCGATCAATGATTCAGAAGAGGAGCATCCAGACGAGTGCTACCTCGAGATCCTGCCAGACGGCACGGCGACGATGCTGATGCGCCTGGAATGCGGGTTGAAGAAACCCAAACTGTGTTTCAGCAGCTACCCGTTCGATGAGTGGGAGATTCAACAGCTGGATGTGCGCCTGACCGGGCCCGCTGTGTGGACGGTCGATGGCCAGGTCTATATCTCCGGCCGCTGGGATCCGATCGATATCCGCATACATGAAGAAGAAGACCATGCGGCGCACACGGGTGTCTTCAGGGTCATCGACGGTGAGTGTTTCTTGATCTGCGTGCTGCCCTCGGGTCCACACCCGGACAACTCCTACATGGGTGTGGCCCGGTGGCCGGACAACAGCCATCGCTTCGCCCTCAGTTTCTACGGCAATGCCATCGCCAACGAAGACCCGGAGCTGGATCAGTGGATCAAACCCGACATCTATGTGGCTGATGTCCTGTTCGGGGCCGATTTCATCGATGAGATGCTGGTCAGCGATCTGGTAGAGGCCCCTCGCGGTCTGGAAGAGGCCGTTGAACAGGATCCTGATTCGGGAGCTCTGAAGTTTCGCCCCGTGCGCATCCCGGACGACGGTACCCCTCATACACTGGGCCACAACTTCATCGATGCCAGCAAGGTCATCGGCGACCGCGGCGGGTTGATCTACTTCGTCAAGGACATCGAGGTGGGACCGTGGGACCTCGTCGACGTACATCTCGGCTACGACGGTCCGGTGAAGGTGTGGTGGAATGGGAGAGAGGTCTTCGATGGTCCCGGCAGCTCTCCGGCGGTACAGGACACGACGTCGTTGCGTCTCGAATCCAGACACGGCACGAACCGGTTGGCGGTGTGCCTCGATACCAAGGGAGGCGAAGCGCGTGGCATTTATGCTCGGTGGGAACGGACCTGGGAAGCGTAGCAGCCGAAAAGCGAACTGGAGAATAGGAATTGTCAGAGACCCGTTTCAAGCTCCACCCCGATACGCCGTTTCCGATCGGCGTCGAGTACTACCGGGCCCCCACGCCGAAACAGGAAGTGTGGGACGAGGATTTCGCCCGAATTCGCGACGCCGGCCTGCGCGTCGTGCGCAGCTTCTCCTACTGGAACTGGATGGAGCCACAGAAGGGCGTGTACCGGTTGGATGACTTTGACCGGCTGTTCGATCTGGCGGCGAAGCACGACCTCTACGTGTGGCTGGACATCACGCTGGCCACGCACGGGTCTTGCCCCGAGTGGCTGATGCGGAAGCATCCCGATATCCGCTCCGTCAACCCGCAGGGCCAGCCGACGGTGGCGCGCGCGCATCCGGCGTACCCGCAGGGCGGCATCATGCACTGCTACGACCATCCGGCCTGGCTTGAACACGGCGGTGAGCTACTGCGCCATGTGGTGTCGCGTTACAAGGACCGCGACAATCTGCTGATCTGGGGCCTGTGGGATGGCGTCAGTCCGATCGATACAGGTACGAAGGCCGTCCCCAACACGCTGTGTTTTTGCGATTACACCCAGGCGCAGTACAAGGCGTGGTTGCAGGAACGATTCTCAATCGAGGACCTCAACCAGCGTTTCCAGCGACGTTACTGCAACTGGGAGGATGTGGAGCCACCGCGCAACAACAACACCGTTCTCGAGATGCTCGTCTACCGCCGTTTCCACTATGAGAATCTGATCGAGAAGCTGAAGTGGATGGTGGAAGAGACCCGTGCGATCGACCCCACAACCGAGGTCAGAGCCCATTCCGGCAACATGCCCAGACCCTGGGACGAGATGTGCGCGAGGGAAGTAGACAGCTGGGGCATGTCGATGTCGTCGAACAATCTATTAACCTCAAAAGATCCCAGTGTTATCGCGGACCGGGCTTTTAGCTTCGACATCGCCCGAGCCATGGGGGTCAACGGGCGCTGGTGGAATGAGGAAATCTACGCCGGCATGGCACGGGGCGGGGTCACCTGGAACAAGCAATCGGACCCGTGCGAGCTGACGGCGCTACTGTGGATGTCGCTGGCCGGCGGTGCTGCCGGAGCCATGTTCTGGCAGTACCGGCCCGAGTACCTGAGCTTTGAGTCGCCGGGGTACAACCTGGCGGCGCTGGACGGTGCTTCGACACCGCGCTTCGAGGCGGTAAAGGAAGCGGTAGCGCGGATCGAAGGCATGAGCGATCATCTGCCGTTGGAGTGTCCGCGCGCCGAGGTCGGCATCGTCTATGATGCCCAATCCCAGGAGCTATTCGGCTTCAACGACCAAGCCCAGCGCTTCAACACGGATCTGCTCGGGGTCTACCGGACTCTATGGCGCGCCGGTATCAATGCCGACATCCTTACGCCGGCGATGGATTGGTCGGGCTACCGGTTGTTGTTCCTTCCCAATGCGGCGCTGATGAGCGATTCGCTGCTCTCGCGGATCGAGCGGACACTGGATGACAGCCCACAGACAAGGTTGGTCGCAGAGGGAAATTTTGGTCTCTATGGGTCGGATGGCCAGTCGAGCTATGGGCCACCCGAGGGTCTGAGTGATCGCCTGGGGGTCCGGGTGGCCGATTTCTCAGCGGTAACGGAGGTCGATATCGGCGCCGGCAGAAATGTGCTGCAGACTCCATACGGCCAGGTGCCCATAGTTTCCCCGTGTGGCTATGCCGTCCTGGAACCGCAGCAGGACACTGTGGCGATTGCCTGGCTGGGCGATGAAACGGTTGGGGTACGCAGTGCCGACGGACGTTTCATCTGGTTGGGCTTGACCTTGTCTACCGGTTTCGGTGATGTGGCCGAGCGAACAATCGTTTCAGGACTGACTGAGGAGGCCGGCATCAAGCCGCAGGTGGCCGTGCTGGGGCAGGGAGAAGTCTCCGTGGTATCACGGCGATCGGCTGCCGGGGGCTGGCTGGTATTTGCCTTTAATTTGGAACGCGTTCCCGTTCGCGTACGGCTGCAGCCCCGCTGGCAGAGCGGCAGCGTCCAGGATCTCATCAATGAATCTGAGCTGGCGCTGCAGGACGGCGGCTTCGAGTTAGAAATCGAGCCCTGGGGCGTCGCTGTCGTGCACAGCGGCGAACGGTAACGAGTTGTCCTATACGAGAGCATGGGCCCCCTCCATGGAGGCCTAGATGGTGACCTTTATTGCGGTTTCACCACCAATCAGGAGATGGACGATATGAAGATCGTGCCGGTGCTTATCGGGTTCATGGTCGCGGGTACTTGCTGGGCTGGCGTCGTTCCCGGTAAAGGGGAGAATCCTGAAGCCGTTGCGGAGGTGGCCGCTGGCGAACTGGCGGTAGCCAACGCTTCCTGGTGGGGGTTCGACAGCGAGGATGCCACCGAGGCGCTGCAGGCGGCGATCAACTCGAAGGCGAAGACGGTCATCGTTCCCTTCATGGGCAAGCCGTGGGTTGTGCGGCCGATTTTCCTGCGCAGCAATCTGGAACTGGTTTTCGAGCCCGGCGTCCTGGTGCTGGCCAAGAAGGGGGAATTCAAGGAGCGATGGGATTGTCTCCTGACCGCAATCGGTTTGTCGGATATCACCATTCGCGGCTACGGCGCAACTCTACGGATGCGGAAGAGGGATTATCGCAACCCGCCCTATCCACCGAAGGAGGAGTGGAAGCACGGACTGAAAATTGAGGGCAGCAGGAGGATACACGTCGAAGGTCTTCGAATTGAAAGCAGCGGCGGCGACGGGATCTACATCGGATCCGGCGCGGGCCGAAGCAGCGAAGACATCGTGATCCGCGACTGCGTTTCGCACGACAACCACCGGCAGGGGATCAGCGTGACCGACGCCAAGAACCTGCTGGTGGAGAATTGTGTCTTCTCGGGAACGGAGGGCACCGGGCCATCAGCCGGTATCGACTACGAGCCGGACAACCCGACACAGTTGCTGGTCAACTGTGTCTTCCGCAACTGTCTTTTCGAGGATAACGCCGGACACGGGATGTTTGTTCGTGCTCACGATCGCATCACCGCCGACAGTCCCCCGATTTCGATTCGCTTCGAGAACTGTATCAGCCGGATGACCAAACCGGGTACGGGCGGCGATTCCGGGATGTGCGTGCGGGTGCCGGGTGATGAAGGCCCACCAGGTACGATCGAGTTCATCAACTGCCTGTCGGAGAACAGCGGGCAGGCAGGGGCCAACGTCTATGGTCATTCGGTCGGCCACTTGAACATCCGCTTCGTCGGCTGCAACTGGATCGACTCGCAGGGCACGGCGGTGGTGCTCAATATGCAAGAGCCGTCGGCGACGGGTACGGGCAGCATCGAGTTCGTGAACTGCTCGGTGTACGAGGAGAAAACGGGTCCGACCGTTCAGGTCATGACACTGCGGGGCAACGATTACGGTGACGATGTCGTTGGCGCGATCACGGTGCACAACAGACACGGCGCTCGCATCGCTTCGGAGCCGCGTGGCGTCAATGTTAACCTTTCTGTCGTCGACAGCAGGAGTGCAGAGGCAGTCGGCATGTCGGGGCCGGCAGAAGTGGCGGGACGGACCATGCCGGCCCTCGACCGGCGTGCGGTCGATCAACCAGGCTACGACGACGAGGCTACCTTCGGCGAGCTGTGGCAGACGCATGACTTCATCGTCGATTTGCCGAAAGTCTGGCGGTTCAGGCTTGACTTCAAAGATGAAGGGCAGCAGCAGGACTGGGGCGGCGTTGTCGTTGACAAGACGCAATACCAACCGATCAAGATCGGCGAATGGTGGGAACCGCAGGGCCATCAGTACGACGGCGTCGCCTGGTATCGCGTCGATTTCGACGTACCGGCAGCAGCGCAGGGCTACAAACTGGCGCTCTCATTCGGCGCGGTTGATGAATCGGCCTGGGTCTACCTCAACGGCGTGCTGATCGGCGAGCATGATCTCAATGATTGGGGATGGGACAAGCGTTTCGAGATCGCCCTCGGTGATGCAGTGCGCATCGGTGAGAAGAACACCCTGGCTGTTCGCGTCCGCGACCGCGCGTGGTATGGCGGCATCTGGAAGTCGGTAAAGTTGGTAGGAGAGAAGAGGGACTGAAGGTCGCTCAGATCCACTCCAGGTCCTCGACGTCGATGGTCTGCTCGGATTGCAGATTTCCGGTGTTTACCGTCGCCTTGGGTTCCACGAGAACGAAATGGGTCTCTTCCGTGGCGATCGGCTTGTGCTCGACACCCCGTGGCACGATGAAACACTCTCCAGGAGACAGTTCAATGGTTTGGTCCCTGAGTTCGAGTCGCAGTACGCCGTGTAAAACCAGAAACAGTTCATCCTCTTGCTGATGGCTGTGCCAATCCATGGATCCTTTCGCTTTGGCCACCTTGACGTACTGATCGTTCACTTCGCCGACAATCTTGGGAACCCAGTACTGGTCGAACAACTCGAGCTTTTCGCGGAAATCGATCTTGTCCATGAGCATCACCTGATCGGTTGAGGTTGCGGCGGCATCAGAACGTCATCACCTGGTTGTGACTCCCGCCCACTATGTAGTCAATCCCGTACCAGATGCCGGCGGTGACGAACTGGCCCAGGATCAGCCCCAGGAAGAAGGGGCGGCTGCGCAGGTAGAGTTGGGGTCCACCGTACCTGATCACGATACTCTTGAGGAGCCAGGCCAGGAAGACGCTGAAGAACATGGTGCCGAAAACGGCGGATGTTGGAAAACCCAGCGGGTGAATGGGCCACCACGAGAAGCGTTGCCGGGCCAGCATCAGTAAGCCCATGACGGTGGCGCCGATGCCGGTATAGACCCAGTTCTGCCAGTGTGGGCCTTCGATCGACCCCAGGCGGGCCGCGGCAACATTGAACGGCATCTGGGCTGACCCCAGGAAAAAGACGTCCGCGTTGATGCCGCCGTAGTGGTAACTCACCTCGATGATCGCCCACACCGAACTGCACAGGGTGACGATAATCGACACAAGCATGGCCCAGAAAACCAACCGCACGCCCTTTTTTATAGTCTCTGCGGCCAGCTTCAGGGCATTGGCCGAGGATGCCATGACGAAGGTCAGTATATCGCTGGCCCAGATGTAGGTGAAAGCCAGGGCCATGATACCGGACTCCCCAAGAGCCCTCGTGCCGAATCCCGCCGTGACGAAATCGGAGGCGATCATGGGGGGGAAGATGAAGGCCAGCCCACCTTCGGCGACGACTCGGGTGATGCCGATGAAGAGGACGAAAGCGAAAAACAGGTAAATCGGCGTGATCCAACCCGGCAGGCCCGACTGCCACAACCAGACGCCGACGAAGAGGAGGCTGCCCAGAAGCAGCAAGACTGCCGCCCGGTAGGAGAGGATCTCGTCACTATCGTCTATTTGATTTACTTCCGGCCCCCGACCGAAAGCTTTAGTGAAAACTTGGCGCAGATGGCTGCGGGCCATCCACAGACCGAACAGGACCAGCATGATGATGGCACCGAATCCCTGGTGCACGACAATGGGGCCGGTGTAGGCGCTGTAGCCAGCCAGGAGCGAGTCGAATTCCTGCACGCCGAGCACATTGAGGACACCCTGCTCGATGGTGTTGAGCAGGTAGAAGAAACAGAGGCCGAAGGCGATCTCACGGCTGATGAAATAGGAGAACCCGAGCATCTGGAAGCTCAGGTTCAGGGGCACGTGCACGGAGTCGCGGAAGAGCGGAACCGAGAGGCCGTAAAAAGAAAATGCCGGGATACTCGGGTAGTAGTGGTGGAGACCTGTGAGGGTCTGAAGGATTGCGGGAACGGCGAAGCCGATCCACATCACCGGGCTCTTGAACAGGGGGCTGATGATCGATGGACGACCATCTTCGTTGTGGATCATCGAGATGGGCAATTGTACCAGGGGATAAACCAGCCGCTCGCGCTCGACCCACTGCCGGCGCAGGATGACGGTGATGGAAATCATGGCCAGGTACACGGCGGTGATGAAGGACAGCCAGTAGATCAACGATGGAATCCATCGGCCCCACGGTATGGCCTGCCCCAGAGGCGCGCCCTCGTAGAAATCCTGGACATCGGCAAACTGCCGGAACGGCATGATCCACTGCGGAATGTGCGGCAGCAACTGCTCGCGCCAACCGTTTTCGGGCGTGGCGTAGTAGACGACGCTGGTGATGTCGGGGAGCAGGAAGGCCGTGAAGCCCTTTGCGGGAATGGCAGTGGCGACGATCCACATGATGTAGACGAGAGCCAGTTCGGCCCGGTTCAGCATCCACGAACGTCTCAGCAACCCCAGGAAGGTGTTGAAAAACAGCGCCAGGAAGAAGAACAGGATGATGGCGGCGGGGGTGTTGAAATAGGAGGCGAGGACGGAGCCGTGGAGCACCATATGACAGTAAGGCACCCCACCGCCGATGGCGGCCGCTCCCACAGCGCCGATCAGCAGTGCGCGAAGGGTAGGTTGGAGGGGGGAAGACTCACTCATTCGCGTTCAGACCGGGGTCTCCGGGTCGGGGGCCCTGGGAACGGGCGCGAAGCGTAGTCAGATGGATGGAAACCGTCAATGCAATCCGCGATGGCGTATCGTCCAAATTGCAGCGCATAACTACGTAAAAATAAGAATGTTATGATATCTTCTCGAGCCGGAAACTATCGTTGACACGCTATTCTGTCTTTTCCTATTGTATTGTAGTCCTTGTATGTACTCCACTGACAAAATACGGGTAACGCAACTGGTGTCCGCCGTTTTGTCGGCAGAGAAGGGCCAGATGGTCGGTCGTTCGCCGCGCTCGGCAACGGGAAGGAGCAGCCTGCCCTCTGAAGAGATGGAGAGGTGCAACATGATGTCCAAGGAGGACCACATGCAGCGGGCAGGGCTTTGGATCGGACTGGTGTGGGCGGCAATCGCGGGTTTGTGCGCTTCCCCGGCGCAGGCCCAGTCGGCGGACGTCACCGACACCCGGATCATTGTCGAGACCCCGGAGCACTGGGCCCAATGGAGCCGGCCCGAACACATCCTTGATTTAGTCGATGGGCAGATCCGACCCCACTTCTTCCGACACGTCTACAGTATCCTGGCCGAGGACCTGGACAGCTTCGTACGTCCCATCGAGAAGCCCAGGATCCGCAAGGCAGACCGGTCCATCCTCACGGTGGAACGGACGCTGGCTCGTACCAGGGCAGAGGAGCTCAAGCTGGTGGAGGAGAGAATCGGCAAGTACCTGGATGCGGACTTAGGCCGCTATCCAGGCAATGCCACCCGGATCGTCCTGGACGGGGAGATGTTCACGATCACGGACACGACGATGACGGGCGACGATGAGGTGAGACTGTCACTGCGCAACGAGCGCACCGGGCGCACCTCGCGGCAGAACTTCGGGATCAAGTCCAAAGAGATGTTTCCCGAGTACGATTATTTCGTACGTCCGGGCATCAGCCGTGCCGGTTCGAATATCGATTCCGCGGCCGACATTTTCGATGGAGATCCGTCGACGTACTGGGAGCCGGATCTGGCGGACACTTCAGCCAACTGGTGGGTGGAGATCGACCTGGGCCGGGTCGTGGTGGTCGAGAAGGTCGTCCTGCACTTCGTCGATGAGGCCCTGGGGGATCCCTTTCGCCAGTTTCGGGTGCTGGCTTCGCCGGAGCAGCAGGTGCTGGAGGCGAAGGACAGCGAATTTGGCTCGTCCAACGAGTACCAGTGGGGCAGCTTCAGTGTGGTGGGCGGGACGGTTGTGCCTAACACGGAGCAGCGGGTTTTTGAACTGACTACACAAAGCGAGCCCCGGTTTGTCCAGCCAGGGACGGACCCGTCATGGACGGGGCGGATGGTGCAGACGATTCGGGTGTTGGTGACGGACAGCAAGCGATTTCGGGGGCGTCAGGTGACGCCGGAGGTATGGGAGGAGCTGCCAGTGGGGGAACGAGGCGAAATCGTCTACTACATCCGGGACGAGGCCGGATTCGAGGAACCGGTGCCACGGGAGATTTACGAGAGTCTGGGTCCGGAGCGTCAGGGCAAGCGGGAGCATTATGTGCGCGAGCGGCCCCGGCTGAGCGAGGTGGAGGTATGGGGCTGGGGCGACAACTTCTCACCGGGTGTGTTGGGTAGAGGGGGTAGCGTGGACGTGACCGGCCCCTACAAGGGCGGAGCCGGTTTCGACGCCGACTTTGGCACCAGCTTCAGGTTCCTGGTTTGGTCTCCCTTCAATACGCGGGGGGTAATGACGGTAGATCTGGGGGCGCTGATGTGGCTGGACAACATGCGCGTTGCATCGGCCAGTGGCGTCAGTAAAAAAGACGGTACGTATATAGAAGGGTATATCCTGCGCGGCTCGGACGGGACACGGGATGCAACGGGAGCATTCAAGTGGCGCAATGTCAGTCCCTCGGAACGGGAGGACAACTTGATCAACCAGTTCGCCTTCATCTCCGACATCTACGAGCCGCCGCTCAAGGTGCGCTACCTGGAGATGAGAAATCTAACTACCAACCTCCGGAGCGGCGGCTACGGTTTCGAACTTGGTGAGATCTTGTTGTATTCGGCCGGCTACGTGGCCGAGGCAAGCATGACCTCGGACATCATCCTCATGCCCGAACCGCGCAACCTGGGCGCCATCCGCTGGAGTCCCGGTCCCGACGAGCAACCGCCCGGCACCGAAATAGAAATCCGTACCCGCACCGGCGATCTGCGGGTGGAAAACATCCGCTACCTAGACTCTTCGGGCAACGAGAAGGAGACCTTTGAAGACTGGGATAATCTGCGCGACAAGTTCAAAGGCCCCATCGATACATCCTTTGCCGTGGGCAGTGGCTGGAGCGCGTGGAGTCGCACATACCAGCAGGGCGATCACGTAACCTCGCCCAGCCTACGTCAGTTTATGCAGATCCAGGCCACATTCGTCACGCGGGACCGCCAGCAGGCCGCGGCGCTGAGCTCGATCGAAGTTGACATGTTCGATCCGGTCGCCCGCCGCCTCATCGGCGAGATCTGGCCGCAGCAAGCCATAGCCGGATTGCGGGACACCTTTGATATCTATTTGCATTCGACCTTTGTCGAAGCTCCCTTTGCCTCTCGGACCCCCGGCTTCGACGAGGTATTCCTGCAGGGACCGGCCGAGTTGGATCTGAGTCTGGTGGGGGTGCGCACCGGCACAGAAGCCGAGTTATCGCAGCAGCAGCCTGATCAGGTCTTTGAACCCATAGACGGCGGTTTTGTCAGCGCGGCCGGCGATACCCTCGAGTTGTTGGAGAGTAGCGGTGGCACCGTGATGTTTCGCATTCCGGAGCTGGTGCACAGCGTTGAGGCCGACCTGGTGCCCAAACGCTACTACCGCGTTTCCGGCGATGGCGACGAGGTCGTCGTCGACCACGCCGGCGAGGTGTTGTCTGAAGCAGCCTATGGGCTTTTGTCCGATAATGAGCGCGGACAGACGCTCTTTTTCCGACAGATCACGGACACTGCTGGTGAGGTGCGCCTGGACGAGGTTGACGATCAGTTTGCCTACGACGAACTGGCCCCCGAGGAGCAGGGCCCCATCCGCTACTTCCGCAAGCTGTTGGGCGCAGGAGCCGAATTCCCCTTCACCGTTCAGGGTGACTCACTGACCCAGGCGGATTACAACCGATTGAGTCGCTCACAGCGGGGCACCACCCGGGGAGAAGGCCGCCTGGTGCACGTGCGCGTGGCGGCGACGGTGTTTCTGAATGGAACGACCGTGCGGGCGCAGGTGCGCAAGTCCGACCAGTTCACGCCGGCGGGCGAACCACTGTGGCAGCAGGTAGACGGCGGCAATGCCACCGCCTTGGCCGAGGGACAGGACCTGTCCCTCAGCGTGCCCGTGGGGGGCAAGGTGCTCGACGACGTGGTGTTGACGCCCAATCCCTTCACCCCCAACGGCGACGGCATCAACGATGAACTGACCATCCAGTTCTCGGTGTTCCAGGTGACAGCAGACCGACAGGTGCGGTTGCGGATCTACGATCTGAACGGTCGCCGAGTGTGGGAAGGATCGAGCCTGGTGCGCGGGGGCGCGCACTCGCTGCGTTGGTCTGGGGTCGACCAGTCCGGGCTGAAGGTCCCGCCCGGACTGTATATCTGCCAGCTCCACAT
The DNA here is from genome assembly GCA_965248265.1 of Candidatus Latescibacterota bacterium. Classification (GTDB taxonomy): domain Bacteria; phylum Latescibacterota; class UBA2968; order UBA8231; family UBA8231; genus CBDFJF01. Next base: position 1,438,762 of record CBDFJF010000001.1, on the reverse strand, counting down.
GGATGCAGATGCAGATGATTTGAGCTTGTCCCGAATCGTGGCCGTAGCCTACTGAATATCCATCAGACCGGGTGGCAGGTCGTACAAAGTGAGGGATCATGAAAGCGAGAAACGGGTTTGTCTTGCTCGCCGCTTGTGTCGCGTGTCTTGGGGGTGCAGGGGTCGTCGACCGGGTTGCCGCCCAGGATTACGGAACCCGCCTCGGCACTCAGCGGGGTGGAAGGGTCAGTTTTGCTCCGTACGGACCGGGCGTTTTGTTCGGTGCCCTGGATCCGGCGGTGAAGAAGTGGTACGTGCCACAGGAACTCTACAATGAGTACAAGTGGAGGCAATGGGAGTATAGCAACTACGCCAGAAACCGATACCAGCGCTACGTCGACACCTCCCTGGAAGGAGACTACTTCTACGACCTGTTCGGAAATTTCGTCACTCGCGGTTGGTTGATCTTTGACAACACCCAGACCCAACCTCGTCAGTTTGGCAGTTCCCTGACCAAGACGGAAAAATTTGACAAATGGTTCTCGGGAGTGGCTATTGCTTCCGATCAGAAAGGTCAGTACCACTACGCCCTGACCATCTCGAACGCGCTCCGCACAACCCTGACGCCCATGACCTTCACGAAGCCGCGCTGGGATGGAACCCAGTTCGACTTCGCCATGGATAAGTACCAGGGGACGTTGATCTACTCGCGCATCAGCAGTCCCGGGGGTACCACCACGCGCGACCAGGAATTGCTCAGGACCAACCTCACCACCTTGCTGGGGGGACGCGCCACGGCTCAGGTGGGGGACTTCACAACCGTCGGGCTCCACTTCGTAAACACCCACCAGTCGAACACCCTGGTCAGCGGGTTCAAGGGAAACCCCGTAGCGGGGGCTCTGACCATCGACCAGAACTCGACTGTCTCCATTATCGAAATCCTGCTCAGGGACGATTCCCCGGAAGACGGGGAGGGCGGGGCCGCCTTCTTCCCGGACGCCCTGGACATCTTCATCACCTACACCAATGGCGAGACCGACAAGGGAAGGGACATCCGCTTCGAGCCGCTCATCCAGGGGGGGTTCGTGCAGGAGGGATTTCTTTCGGCCGATGGCACGGAAGAGATCCGCATCCTCTTCGATTTCGACTCTCCCGCGTTCGTGAATCGTTCCAGCGGAGCCAAGGAAGAAATCGAGAAGGTTGAATTCGCCATGACGATCGGCAACGATTACCAGGTCTGGATGAGCTCCGACCGCCAGACTAACGACTCGGGGCGATCGGTGCCGCTGCTGATCGCCCGTGCCGAGGGCAATGTACAGGACAACACCAATTTGCGGGTGCTCAGGTTTGAATACGGCCTGCCCACGGCCAACCAGATCGTCGGTGGCACCGTTGAAATGAACAATGTGCTCGGCTTCAATTTCTACGGCGAGTATGATCTGAGTCTGACCTATCGCCAGTACCCCAATATCACCCGCAAGTCGCACTCGACTTCCTCGGGCGTCTCCGGGCGCCGGACGGCACCGGCCTGGATGATGAATCTCAGCAAGGTCGCCGGCCCCTGGTTCTTCTTCGGCGAGGCCTACAGCATGGATCCGCTCTACACCACCCGGACCTTTGTTACGCATTCAGATGGATCCATCGACTATGAAGACGAACGCCAGCATGTCTTAGAGCTGGTTGAAGACAACGACGACCAGGACCGCGCTCCCGATACAATCCGGGCAGACTGGCGCCCGGGGGACCGCACGGTATTTCCCGGGTGGGACGAGAACAATGACTTCGTCCCCGACTTCAACCAGAATGATAACACCTTTCGCACCAATGATACCCCGGATTACGAAGAGGCCTTTCTGAGGCACAACGTCGATCGTCCCGAACAACTGTTCGGTGTCGACATGAACAACAACCAATGGGTGGACCGGTTCGAAAACGACGAGGAGCCGGACTACCCCTACGCGAAGGATCACCGCGGATTCAACGCCTACGTGGGTTATCACCTGACCCCCCAAACCCGGGTTACGGTAGGCTATCTGCGCGAAGATCTGATCTCCTCCAACCAGAAGAACCACACGGCCTATGCTCTTTTCACTGCAGACCAGGACACACCGACATTGGGCCGATTTCGCATGATGGAGATGGTCAAACGGGCGCAAGACGATATTCCCAACGACCTGCTCCAGTGGTTTCCGGATGTGACCGTGAAGGACGGACAGCAGAGGAAGGTTGAGGATCCCCTGATCGCCCGCGATACGTGGATCAATTCGCTCTGGCTCGGCCATGATTACAGCCCGGGAATGCTGGAAATTGCCAACCATCTGAAGTACGACATCTACCATCAGCGCAAGGACAGGGAAACGCGGGAAGTCCTCGGCCTGGCGCGGGCCACCGATTTTTTCTTCGGCCTCATCAACAAGGCCAGCTACCGCTACCCGATCGGGAATCTCACCCTGGAACCGAGGTGGAAGAGCGAGTGGCGCTGGCAATCGAGAGGATTGCTCTCCACGGAAAAGGAGCGGGTCTTGACGGAGATTTTCGGATTTCTGCTGAGCTTTCCCGTGCTCAACAGCACCACGGTGCAAGCCGGGATCGAATACACCGTGGCCAACGACTTCCGTGAAGACGCAAACGATTTCAATGGCCAGGCGGTGGCTGTGCAATTTGCCAATGTCAGCGCATACCTGGGCTATGAGCTGACGACCCAGATAGGCATGAAGATAGACCGTAGAGATTTCAACGAGCGGGACTCCGATACCACCACCGAGGGATTCATTACCATGTACGCCGGCCTGGGCAATTGACCGACGGCAGTATACGATGGCGCAGCACAGGGGCGGGGCTGGCGCTGGTGGGCGGGCTCGCCCTGACGATCCGGCTGTTCTATTTGCTTCAGACGTCTGAAAGTCTTCTGTTCGACACCCCGGTGGTCGATGCCAGGACCTACGTGGAAGAGGGACTGCGTCTGGCGAGCGGAATTCGGGCAGGTGATTCGGGGGAGCCCTTCTGGCCGCCGCCGCTGTACCCCTACTTTCTCGGCCTGCTCTTCACCCTCTTTGGCGAAGATTATTACCTGCCGCGCTTCGTGCAGGCCGTCCTGGGTGCCATCACCTGTGTGTCGCTCTTCTGGTTGGGAAACAGGACATTCTCCTCCCCGGCCACAGGCTGGCTGGCGGCCTGTACGGCCGCGATCTACGGCCCCTTCATCTATTTTGAGGGAGAGCTGCTGCCCGTCGGTCCGGCAGTGTGCCTCAATGTAGTGTTGCTGCTCACCTTGCTGTGGGCGGCCCGAGGCCCCGGCGCAGTCCGTTGGTTGCTGGCCGGCCTTCTGCTGGCCTGCTCGGGACTGCTGGTTGCGAATGTATTCCTGTTCGCCCCGGTTGTCCTCCTGTGGGCTCTCCGTTTTCTGCCGACAGCGGATTCGGGGAGCCGCCGACGCCTGGTGCAAGTGGCCGCCTTTTGCCTGGGAGTCGCTCTGGTGGTGGCGCCGGTGACCCTGCGCAACCGCATCGTGGGCGGTGAATGGGTGCTGGTCTCGTCCGATGCCGGCATCGATTTCAGACCGGGTCGGGAATGGCACGAGCTGGTCAATCGCCCCGAAAGCGATGCGGACATCACTGGCCGCTCGTCCTGGTCCTACATCTCATCCGATCCAGTGGGGTATGTCGGCTTGCTGCTGCACAAGGCTCGTCTGTTCTGGCGCGGCGACGAGATACTCCACAACCTGGATCCGTACTACGCCCGTAAGGACTCCTCCTTGCTGCAGGGATTGCTGTGGAAGTACGGCCTGGCCTTTCCCTTTGGCTTGATTGCCCCCCTCGCCCTGTTCGGTCTGGGTGCTTGCCTGGTGGGGCCCTTGCGGCGAAGTCCGGCCGGGGCTCTGTTACTGCTCTTCAGTGCGACGTACTCCTTCTCGGTGATACTGTTTTTCGTCAACGCACGCTATCGGCTGCCGGTGGTGCCGGTCCTCCTGCTGTTCGCCGCGCACGGGCTCGTGATCCTTTTTCGTCAGCGCGGTACCCGGCTGGCGCTTGCGGGAGTGCTCCTGCTTCTACTCTTGTTCGGGACAAACCGGGGGGTGGGAGACATGAACTCAGCAGGCGATGCGTACCAACACTACTGGATGGCCGTTGCTTTCCAGGAGAGGGGGATGGAGGCCAACGCGCTCGCCCAATACCGGCGCGCCGTCAAGATCGATCCCGCCCACGAGGAGGCGCTGATGGCGCTAACCGGCATGTACGCGGCGCGGCGGCAGGATGACGATGCCATTGCGGCCGGTCGGCAGCTACTGAAGTACCATCCGGATCGAGATGATGTGAGCATGGTTGTGGCGGATCTGTTCCTGAAGAAGACCGAATACCGGCGGGCCATCGATTTCTATGAGGACCTTGTTGTGCGGCGCGGCGACTGGGCGGCGCTGCACGGACGTCTCGCCTATGCCTATCTGATGAGTGATGCTCCCACTAAAGCCGAAGCAGCCTACCGCAGGGTTCTGGAACTCAAGCCGGACTCCCTGCTGGTGCGGCATCAGCTTGCCCAGCTCTATCAAGCTCACGGGAATGATGCCGAGGCCCTACGGGAGTACAGAACGTTGGTCGAACAGCAACCCGATCATGTCGAGGGGTTGTGCCAGCTGGCCGATCTGCTCGTTGAGGGCGGAGGTAACGAAGCCGAGGCCGAGCGCTACCTGAAAGCAGCGCTGGTAGCGGATTCCCAGTCTATACCGGCGTTGCGGAGCATGGCCAGGTTGGAGGCGGGAAGGGGGCAATATGGGGCGGCCATCGAGCACTTTTCGGCGATTCTCAGTCTGGCTCCGGATGATTACCAGGTCCACCAGGAGCTGGGAAAACTCTATCTCAAGACCGGGCAAAAGGACCAGGCTAGGGCGGCGTTTGAGAGCCATCAGCGCGCGGCCCGCAGGCACCGGATGCAGCAGATTGCACAGGAGCGGGCCGGCAAGATAATGGAAACGATGATGGAAAAGGGCGGTCAGTAGATCACCGATAGGGGCTTTATCAGCGCACCGTCGCGGTTGTCTCCATCTACCGAGACCGAGAGCAAATAGATTCCTGGAAGAGCAAGCTTCCCCTCGGCGTCGCGTCCGTTCCACTCGTCGAAGTAGCGGCCACTGCGCAGGTTCTCATCTTGCAACGTGTGGACGAGCCGACCGGACAGATCGTAGATCCGCACCGTCACTCTGCCCGCCTTGGTCAGGGCGAGAACGTTGTAGGCAATGGAAACCCGATCGTTGATGTCGTCCCCGTTCGGGGTAATGATATTCGGAACCGTCTCCAGCGCATCGATCAGCCGACCTTTGAGGACAGAAGGGCTGAAGACCGTATTCCCAGACTGCGTAGGCTCGTCGGTTTCGCCCAAGTTGGCGGCATTTCCCGGGACAGTAGCCTGGAAAGCCCCCTGCTCTGCGGAGAGGGCGGCTCGGCCATTAAAACTGGTGCTGTAGACGAGTACGGCGGCACGGAAGGTGATCTTGAGCAGGCTTTGATCTTCATGAATGAGCGGGAAGTGGACGGTGAAGCGATCGTCCTCGATGGCGGTTATCCCGAAGGGGCTGTCAGCGGCGGGATCTTCCGCGGTAAAGTCATGTGCGTCCGCCAGGGATCCATCGGGATTCAGGATTTCGATGCGGTCCACACCCTCCACCCGCAGGGGCGTTGAAATCTCAAAGGCGTCGAAACCGAGTAAGCCGTCGGTCCCCATGGTGGGTCGCACGGCATAGGTGAAGGTCGTGATGGTGGAGGCCGGTACTTCGCGCGGAAATATCTCGGCTTCGAACTGATCGGCCAGGGGCGGCACCAGATACTCTAAGGAGACGTCCTCCAGAAGGCGGGCAGATGCCAGGTCGTCACTCAAAGCCTGTACCTGAAACTGTATGTAGCGCCGGGGTCCCGGCGATAGGATCGGGGTGCCGTCTGGCGTACCCCCCTCGGGCGGATAGGCTGTGCTCCAGGGGCTCCAGTTCTGCAGATCGTCCCTGACCGAACCAGCTTCCCATTCCAGGCCCGCGGCATCACGTTCGGGTAGATCGTCATATTCCTCCTGGGTCATCGGCTGGCCGCGGTTGCGCAGGGACGTCGAAACTTCCGGAGCATCCTCTTTGTCGGCCAGCTTGCGCGTGTACACGAACTGTGTTGCATCGCTGCCAGTCCGGGTAGAGATCAGCAGACGAGTCAGGGACGGATCGCCCGTGACTCGTTCGGTCCAGCGGATGTTGCCCCACGCGGCCAGGCCCAGGTCGAATACATCGGAAAGGTAGCGGGCGGTGGGCACAAAACCAGTGCCGAAAACCTCGATCTCGTCGATCTCGAAATCGACCGACGAGGTCGACTTCAACCGGAAGGACTGGATATACTGAGGCGGGTCGAGAATCACCTCGACCACCGGGTCGGTGTTGTCTTTGTTTTCCGACAGAAGATCCCAGACGGGGAAACCGTCTTGGGTCAGGTTGAGCCCATCATTGACGAAGAGTTCGAAACCCCTGATATAGTCCTGATGAAAAGGGGTTGAGGGAGAACGCTTTACGGTCGAGTCAATGACTCCCGAGTTGCGAGGGTAGAAGCGGATCCGGTTGACCCCGAAGCGGCCCCCCAGATCGCCTATGATCAGTGCGCCCCGGGCGTTGACATTCTTTCTCTCAAAGGCCAGGAGCTGGCCACCATTGTCGTCGGTGAGCAGTTCCTGTAGGGCAGTCTGGAGGGCTGCGTCGGCGACATCGAGTACCGATGGAGCCTCGATGTTGCCGCCTCGCGCTATGGTTTGGGCGGCTACGTTCTCGCCCTCCTCGAGCTGCCTGGGAATGAGGCTGCCCGGAAAATCAGGGTGCTCGAAGTAGATCAGAGCGCCCGGCAGGTTGCCGGTGAGGATTTCGTTGGGATTCAGGGCGCGGTACTCCGGATCGATGGTCGTGAAGCGCGAGCCCGACCCGTCCCAATCGATCCGGGCATCGTTGCCGATAGTTAGCGTTTCCAGCGCGGCGGCCGAATATGGCATACACACGGTCGCGAGCCAGCCGTACACAAGCGAGAGGTTGCGGCGGGCCATACTCAATAGACCACGGCTATACTGCCCAGTTTCTCTTCGTTGTTCTCGTCAGATTCCAGATTGATACGGTAGAGGTAAAGACCGGGGGAAACTCTGACACCGCCGTCATCGACCCCGTCCCAGGTAAAAGAGTACGCACCCGTTACGGCGTCTATGTTTGTCAGGGTGCGGACGTTGTTACCGGCCAGATCGTAGATCTCCACCTGAATGGATCGACGCAGCGCCACCTCTCGCACCTTGAAGGACAAGGACATCTCGTCGTTGATCCCGTCTCCATTGGGGGAAAAGGGATTGGGAGCAGTCTCTGTGAAGACGAGCAGATCTCCCCCCACCGCAGTGCGCACGGACAGCACGTCTCCGGCAAAGCGGAAGGTGGCGTTGCCGGGCTGAACCTGCTGCTTCAGGCGATCTGGATCGTCGCTGTTGAATACCCACCCCTTGAAGTCGGCGCCAAAGCGCAGCACGGCGACGTCGAAATTGACCTCCACCTGCTTGAGGCGGTCATCGGTCGGATCCTGTAGCTTTCTGTCGAGCTTCACGATGATTCGGTCGTCGAGTATCTCGGGGGTATAATTCGTATCGGTCAGATCGATCTCCCGGGAGTCTACCTTGACTGAGCGGACCTCTTCTACCGTGGTATAAGTGAGGATCTCGAGGCGGTCGAACCCGATATCGCCCTCGATAAAATCCGGACGGACTGTGTAGGTGAAGTTGCGCGGCTCGAAAGAATCCACTTCGATCGGCCAGATTTCCCCAACCAGCTCGGAGGCGGCGGGAGATTGAGAGAACTGGAGCCACAGAGCGTCCAGGCGAGGCGTGGCGTTGCGCGTTGACCAGAGTATGATCTCGAGCTGGAGGTAGCGGCTGGGGCTGGGCGATTGCAGGGACGTACCATCCTCCCACGAAGCGGCCGGAGCAGCCGGATCGCGCAGGCCGGATTCGAAATCGTAGGGTGGCGACCAGAAGCTCCAGTTTTTCCAGTCGTAGGTGGGGGCCAGACGAAGGTTTCCGCGAATTCGTGACCACTCCTCACGGGTGATCGACTTCAGCTCACCGGAGATACGGTCCGGCTGCCAGTAAAGGGTCGGGTGCGGATCATTGCCCGTGCGGGTTCTGATAGTCACCCTGGTGCCAGGAGGGATCTCGCCCGCCCAACGGATCTTGCCCCAACTGACTGGCTGCCCGAAGTCCAGGATATTGGTGAGGAACACCCCTTTCTTTGTGTAGCCCTCTCCGTAGACTTCCATCTCGGCGACTTCCCAATTACGCAGTGGTTTGATGGGACGCAGGGCTACGTAGCGCTCGTGGCGCAGCGGGAAGTGGTGATCGACTACCACGTCCAGATTTTCGGTGGTCAGTTTGAGGCTGGTGAACCACGGGTCGAGGGCTGCCCCCCAGGCCTTGACGTCCTTGAACCAGCGCGTGCCCGGCGCAAAGTTTTCGGGGGTGGCATCTGGGGAGAACGGCCTGGCATTTTCGGCAACGCTGAGCTCGTACCATTCGAGGTAATTTTCAGAAAAGCTCAGGCTGCCGAATGTTTCCGGATCCGGTCTGGGCTCGTCCATCTGCTCGATGATCCGGGCATCGTCATGGCCCAGGCGGGGGTAGAACCGGACCCGGTTGATCGGGAAGTCGGCTCCCAGGTCGACGATTATGTTTTGCCGCCACCCCGCGCCTATGCCTGGAAGCCCGAAGGGATCCTGAACAAACTTGCGGTTCATGGCGGTCTTCGGGTCGCCGTCGAAGGACCAGACAATGCTTTCCAGCTCTGCGTACAGATAGCCATACTGCTCGCTCGAGGTGATTTGTCCATCCGCCAGCTCGAGGCGCCGGGCCAGGTTCCAGGTGGGATCAATCCACACGGATTGGAGGGTGCCGCCGCTGTAATCGATGAGGGTATCGGCGCCGGCCCCCCGGGGCGCCAGGGCAATGGGCACGGAGTCGATGAGCTGACCGTCGTTGTCGAAAACGACGTAGACGCCGGGGTCTGCCGCCAGGGCTGTCTGCCAGGGCTGTCGGCCGGGGATTCCGCTGTCCCCGGACAGGACGTATTCCGACCTTGCAGCCATGGCCGAAGAGGTCAACGCCAGGCTTACCAGACCGACCCAGAAAACTGCTTGAGACACCGTCGTCCTCCTGCCAGCAAAACATAAAACCCGTGTCCCACAGAGTGGGACACGGGTTTCTAACTCCTCACTGCAACTCCTCGTCAGGCAACTACCAGTCAGGCAGTTACTTGTACTGAGCCTTGATGCGAGCCCAAGTATCATTCTCGACGGCAGTCGGCGAGTCAACGATTTCGTCCAGGACGAAGTCGGTAGTCCAGGCCGTCGGCGATGTGCTCCAGAAGCCATGGTAAGCGTCAGATGGAACGTCTACATCGCCCACACCGATAGCGAGATGGAAGAGATCGCCTTCCTCCAGGTCCCAAATTACTGCTGATCCTTCACTACCATCCCATGCAAAGTTCTCGATGGGAAGGATGGACTGCTCGTAGGTGTAGGTGCTCTCCCCGAACTCTGCCCCGGTGAAGCTCCACCCAAAGTCGAGCCACTCACTGCCGGGAAAGAGCCACTCATCAGCTACCGCGGCGACGGGGCGCGAGAAAGCGTACGCGCCGTCAACGGGCGGAACAGCGTATTTATAGGCGATCCTGCTGACGAAGTCCTCTGGGTTTTCATCTGCATGGGCAGAGTGGTCCATGTTCACTTCGAGCTCATAGGAGTCATCAGTGCAGAAGCACCCCTCACCGGTCCGATCGTGGATATCGTCGAACACCGTGGTGACGACGTAGAGCCTGTTGTCGGTCTCGTTCCACCCGACCCGGTGCGTGATATTCATGTCGCTGATGTCGCTCCCGCCGCGGTCGGCCTCCTGATACTGGGACGGGTCGTAGAGTTTGTCGATGCCGATAGTGTACGAATCCGGGACACCATCCCAATCGTCATCAAGCCCGTCTGCGGTTGGGGTGCTCCCGTCAGCAAACTGATACACCAAGAATTCCTCATTTGCCGGCTCGTGGGCAAAACTGGCGCCGGCGAGACAGACTATGGCTGATAAAGCAACTAACTTCTTCATTCCGAATCCTCCTACGGGTTCTGGTGATAAGTGCTGGTAAAACAGCAACTTATTGTACATTGAACATTATCTCACACCACTGATTACGGCACAGTTAGCAATATTATCAATACAATGAATCAGCATGTCAAGAAAAAATCCCCACTCCCCGGGGGCTCAGGAAGCGAGCTGCGAATTGCGCCCGTGCTTTTCGAGCAAGGCCTGAGCGTCTTTCACAACGCTGTTGAACGCGTCGACGAACTCGATGTGGTCGGCTAGGAGGTGCTTGCCCGCGGCCCGCACCTTCTGGGTGCACTGGTTCCAGGCGTCGTGCACTACGGCGCTGCCGGCCTGCCCCGGCAATCCCATCGACTGCGCCTGATCTTCGAAACCGGGCTCGAAGTAGTCGATCCCGTCCACGCTGAGTATCTCTTCCACATTCTCCAGCGCCTCGATGTGTTCCAGCTGGGGGACGAGCATGGTGTTGGCGTTCGCCTGCTCGTAGAGTTCGCTCCGGCCACCCTTGCCCTCAGCCAACACGGTGCGTTTGCTGGTCGCGCTGCGCGCGCCGATGGGCGCGAAAAACGTGTACCTGACCAGCACCTGGGCCTCCTCCTTCGTGCGCAGGTTCGGCACGATGATCAGGCGTATGCCTTTGTCGAGGTAGCTGAGAATGGAGGTCTCGGACTGGTCGGGCACGCGCATGATCGGGGTGATGTCGAAGCCATCCGCGATCGCGCACAGGGTTCCCACCCGCTGCGGTGTCAACGGCCAGTGCTGGCCGTCGAACATGACGAAATCGAGCCCCATCCTGCCCGCCAGCTCCACCAGTAACTCAGACGGGTCGATCATCAATACGCCGAGCGCTTTCTCGCCCGCACGTATGCGTTCGAGAATCTTGTTCCTTATCATGTCCGGTCCCTTTTTATCGGGGAAGATGTGTGTGTTTACGACCCGGTGGCCTGCGCGCCCACCCTGGCACTTCCGGTGCCCAGGAGATAAGGCGCCAGAAGGCGCAATTGGGATTAACCATGCACCAACCATTCGTCGACAATACTTCCATACGAATCTGCAGTCACGGCGCGGAAGCGATGCCGTCCCGTACCTGTCAGGGTAAGAGTATGCTCCGCGCCGTAGAGCAACTTATAGCCACCGTCGGGGCTGTAATATTCCCAGACAACCGCGTGGCGCTCCCGTATTCCGGTTTTTGAATCTCTTCCTGCGTCGAATCCCAGTGGCGGAGAGCCGCCGGTCACTTGCGCTCGAAGGGTCACCAGCTCTGCAGAATCCGGATTCTGCTCAACCGTTGGTTTCAAGAGTGGTTTCGATAGATGCCGCGGCCTGGGTGGAGTGCGTGGACCGGAGGGCACTTCAGGACGCACAAATAATACCTCTTCATAACCATCTCCATCGAATCCATCAGCGTCCACAACGATGTCAAACTCTATCCCCAAGCGCAGCAAACGCTCCATTTCAACGGCAGCGTTGTGCAGCACTTTTCGGTAGGGTATTCCGTTTTCATTGGCGCGCTCTGCATGGTGCGTAGCCTGGTTGTACAGCAGCCCCGAGGGTTCGAAGGTATACCCATCCGGCAAGACAATGGCAGCCCTGGCGTTGTGCAGCAACGCTTCCATATCTCGTTCATCGCGCTCTGCCGCGTGAGCTTTCAGCAAACGGGCAAGGTTGACCTGCTCTGGATAGGGCACATGATGCCCACCGTCGGAAGTCCAGCACCACAAGTAGCGCGCCCCCATGTCATAGGCCAACGTGAGAGCGTGCGGCGCGATAGCTTCCTCGGTCTGACCGTATATGGACATGCCCCAGTCGCAGCCAAAATGGCGTGCCGCGCCACGCAAAAACGCGTAGTAGTAGCGGAAGATGTATTCCGGATACGGCGGTATGGTACATCCATAGTGCATGTTGAGCGTCAGCGGCTCGTTGCACGTTGCGTACCGACCTTCATGAATAGCTCCGATTGCGCCCGCGCGCATCTGATACCAGACGGTACTCACCGACGTTTCCCAACTCGGGAGCGGATGGCGCAAGTTCAGATCACCAAGATCGATATCAGAGCGTTCTTTTAGTGACTGATTCAATCCGTCCACGCGGGTCGAATCCCGAGTGCGCTCAACCACGCATTGTGCCATTTCAGCCGGTGACTGATCAGCCTGCATGTCGCCGCGCGCTATGTGTCCCGGTTCGTCGTAGTAAGCATGTCCTCCGCGCAGATTGCTGCGATAGAGTAACTCAGGATATCGGTCATTGCCTCGATGGATATAGAAAATCGGGCGGCGAAGCATCCATTCACGTTGCTCTTCATCCGGCCAGAAATGATTGACTCCCGCGTCGATGAGTTCATCGATGTCTTCGCGGGAATAGGGGGTATAATCGTAGTCTTCGTTACCGATCAGACGGGCTCCCTGTACATCGCGGAAGTTCCGCCCCGTGCCCACGAGCATGTCTGGACGAAGCGCAAGGCGTTCAGCGTCAGGTATCGAAAATGATTTATCTTCGCTTGTCGCAGCGAGCGAAAAATCGAAACCCAGGTAGTGCATTCGTTCAGGGAAAAGAGTCTTGGAATCGCGCAAGGGTTTGGGAAGGAGGATGTCCCAGCCGCGGAATTCCGGCAGCAACGCCTCGCCTGTCAATGCGGTGACGTACTCCAGCGGCTGTTGATCTCCCTCTCGAAGCAGGTAACGAGCCGTGTGGACATGGTCTTCGTGCGTGGAAGCCCATGGCAACCGGTCGACTGACACCCAACAGGCATAGGTGTCCCCGTTTTGTTTTACCCCTTCGAGAAGAATCCACTGATACTGCGAACCAGTGCGGTGTTCAATCGGGCCCAAGGTTAAATGAAAGCGTACGACGTTTTGAGCAGGAACATTGTCGAGGTGCGTGAGCGCATACTCCGCGCTCTGCCCTTGTGAGCGATTCTCACGAAACGATGTTATGGTTAGCGCCAAGGGACTCCCCACTTCCACAGATATCGGCTACCGACTTCGAGCATATCATACGATTGGAGCATGCACTGTTTCAACCAGAACCGGGACAATACCATCAACCGTTTCGTTAGGAGCCTGTCCGAGTATCCCATTTGGGCTGCGGGGCAGGCTCATAGAGTCTCCGCTGCGGCTTTGAATCGGTATCTTCACGCGGGGCTGGCGCTGGGAACTATCGCCGTCGTGGTCTGTCTCCACGGCGACTACGGGATCACTTGGGACGCGCCCAACCAGCACCAATACGGCAAGTATGTCCTGCGATACTACGAATCCTTCTTCGCTGACCACGCGGCGCTGGCCTACCTCGACGCCTTTTATTACGGCGCGTTATTCGATGCGGTGGCTGCCCTCCTCGCGCGCGTATCCCCTCTGGGGATATTCGAGACGCGCCATTTGTTCAACGCTCTGGTCGGCCTAGCCGGCATCCTCGCCGTCTGGAAGATGGCCAGGTTGGCGGGGGGTGAAGGCGCGGCCTGGTTGGCTACCGCCCTGCTACTGCTGGAGCCTTCCTATTTCGGCCACATGTTCAACAATCCCAAAGACATCCCCTTTGCCGTCGGCTACGCCTGGTCAGTCTACTATCTCATGTGCAGCTTCGGCCACCTGCCAACCATACCGGGCCGGTTGCAGCTCAAACTCGGGTTGGCGATAGGCCTGACACTGGGGGTGCGTATCGGTGGACTGGTCCTGCTTGGCTATCTCGGGCTGGCAGCCGCTCTCTTCCTGGCTTTTCCGAGCTCGCTGGTGCCCGGACCTGGCGTGCGGGGAGTCAGTGGGACCCGGCGGTTGCGAAGTCTGGTGCGGTCGCTGCTGGTCATTGCGGTCATGGCCTACGCCGTGATGCTGCTTTTCTGGCCGTGGGCGCAGCAGAGCCCGTTGCTGCGACCCTTCGAGGCCCTGTCCTACATGTCGCACTTCAAGGTGACCGATGAAGGCCTGCTCAATCAGGTGCTCATCGGCGGAGAGTACGTGAAGGCCAAAGACCTGCCGGCCACGTACCTGCCGCATTATCTCGTAGTCAAGTTGCCGGAGACCCTGCTGGCCGGCCTGGTGGTGGCCGCCACCATGCTCTGTCTGGCTCGGGGTCGATTGCGCGCCGACCCGTTACATGCGGCCCGGGTGTCGTTGCTGGTGCTCAGCGTGATCTTTCCCATCTGCTATGTGGTTGCCGTCAACTCGGTCCTCTACGACACCATGCGGCATTTCCTCTTTGTCGTGCCGCCTCTATGCGTGGTTGGCGGTTTAGGGTGGAGTGCAGTGCTCGAGCGCTGGTGCCGGCCATGGTCTCGTCGTCGCCAGCTCCTGGCCGCCGCCGCCGTTTGCCTGCTGCTGTCTCCTCAGGCTTATAGGATGGTGCAGCTGCATCCACACCAGTACGTCCACTACAACGAGCTGGTCGGGGGGGTGGAGGGCGCCCAAGGGCGCTACGAGCTGGACTACTGGGGCAATTCCTACAAGGAAGCGGTCGAACGGCTGCGAGAATACGTCGTCGAGCGGGACGGAGCTGCTGCACAGGTCCAGACGTATAACGTATGGGCGGTGGGGCCGGAGCGTTCGGCCACTTACTATTTTCCGGACAACTTCGTGCCCGTGTCGTTAGCCGATCGCGCAGACTTCATCATTTCCTTTACCCGCTGGGACCTGGATCGCCGCGTTCCTGGCCGGCCAGTGGCGTACGTCGAGCGGCAGGCCGCGACGCTGGCCGTGATCAAAGAGAATACACGATCTGAGCGAAGCCGAGATGAGTAACCGGTCCCCCAGAAAGATTGAATCTGTTTGTCAGTCCGACCGGCAACCAGGCGGCGAGCCTCGGCGACGGCCGCCGTACCCACGTCTCCGGGAAGAGAATGGAGTACATTTCTACCTATTCGGCCACAACCGACCAGTGGGAGTTTTTCGCTTGTGAATGAGGATCGAGACAGCCGCATCCACGGGAGCGCAGCGCGAGGCATCGAGATGACGATCCATCTCGACGACAGGCCGATACGTGCCTACAGCGGTGAGAGCGTCGCCGCCGCGCTCATGGCTGGCGGGGTGCAGACCTTCGGGAAGAGCCGTCTCGGTAAGACTCGCGGCCCGTACTGCGGCATCGGTAATTGCTTTGAGTGCGTCCTCACCGTGGACGGCAGGCCCAACGTGCGCACGTGCAATCTGCCGGTGCGCGACGGCATGAACCTGCGCACGAGTGGCAACTGGGCAGCGGATTTCGGCGATCGCAGCCGCGACGGGGTTGGCGTTCCGTCCGCGGAGAGCCGCCCGCGGCAAAAGAGTCAGCTCGTCATCGTCGGTGGCGGTCCGGCGGGCATGAGTGCTGCCGTGGAAGCGGCGAAGTCCGGTGTGCATGAATGTGTTCTCATCGACGAGGCCCCGGCGCTCGGCGGACAGATCTACCGGTCCATGCCCGCCGAATGGAGCCCCGGCGATAAACCCCGTGCCAACGTGGATTTCATCAGAGGCGAGGCCCTGCGTGGCGAATTCGAAGCACTTGCCGGCCGGGTGGAGGTGATGTCGAACACGGCCGTGCTCGGAGTGTGGAACAACGGCCCCGGGTTGCAGGCTCTGTGTGGTCATGACGACGACTGTCAGCTGCTGGAGGCGAGCAAGCTGATCATTGCCCCAGGAGCCTACGACCGACCGGTGGCGTTTCCAGGCTGGACGTTGCCGGGGGTGATGACGGCCGGCGGTGTGCAGAGCCTCGTCAAGACCATGGGGGTCCGTCCGGGCAAGCGCGCCCTGATTGCCGGGACTGGACCACTGCTGCTGGTCGTCGCCAACCAGCTGGCGGAGTCCGGTGTGGAGGTCGTGGCCGTCCTGGAGGCGGGGCGACGACCCGGCAAGATGAGGGCCGCTGCCGCCTTGCGCGGCCACGGGAGCCTGATGAGAGATGCCTGGGGCTATTTCGCCGGCCTGCGCCGCCATCGGATCCCCCTGCTGTACAACCACGTCGTCTTCAGGGCCGATGGCACCGAGGCGGTCGCGAGCGTCGAGTACGGTCCGGTCAACACCGACGATTGGACACCCGACTTCGATCAGGCCAGCCGCGTTGACGTGGATCTGCTGGTCGTCGGTTACGGCTTCGTGCCCAATACCCAGCTCACTACCCTGGCTGGATGCCAGCACCGCTACGACGAAGCCCTGGGCGGGTGGGTACCCGTCACCGATGAGCATATGTGCACGAGTGTGCCCGGAGTCATGGCGGCCGGCGACGGCAGTGGGGTTGCCGGCGCGCTGGTCGCTGAACAGGAGGGACGCGTGGCCGGCATCGTCGCCGCCGAGCAACTAGGCGCGCTGACCCGTGCGGAGACCGTCTCTCGCCTGAAGGAGCCGATGAAGAAGCTCCGTTCGCTGACTAGGCCCCGGCACTATCTGGACGAGCTGTCCCGGCTGCGCCCGGGACTAGCAATGCTGGCCGACGAGGAGACCCTGATGTGCCGCTGCGAAGAGGCGAGACGTGGCGACGTGGACACGGCCATGGCCATGGGCGCGCAGGATCTGCAGGCGGTCAAACTGGCGACCCGTCTGGGGATGGGGCCCTGTCAGGGACGCTACTGCGGACCTGCCTGTGCCCTGTACATGAGCGGTAAGCTGTCCTGTCACCCCGAAACCTGCGGGCGCGTCAACCCGCAACCCCCGGTGAAGCCCGTGACCATGGGCGCCCTGGCCCGGTGTCATCTGCCGCCGGTCGAGCTCACCGCGGATTGAGGGGATCAGGTAGCGGATGGCTGTGACAGATTCGCCGAGCGTCCTGGTCGTGGGAGGAGGTGTAATCGGTAGTGCCGTGGCGTACTATGCCGCCCGTCGGGGATTGGCGGTGACGCTTGTGGATCAACCAAGGCGCGGCCGCGCCACCGCCGCGTCGGCTGGCGGCCTGTGGCCCGTGGGCGAGTCGATGGGACTGGGATGCGGCGTGATCTTCTTCAAAGCCCTCGTCGCCGAGGGCAAGATTGACCGCGAGGGTCTTCACGGGCTCGATCCCCTGCCTCAGTGCTTCCTGGATTTTTCTCTCCAAAGCAACACCCTCTTCAAACCGCTGGCACAAGAGCTCGAACAGGTCACCGGCATCAACATCGAGTACGAGGAGAACTCCCTGCTGTTCGTCATGTTCGACGAGGCGGACGAGCTGTTTGCGCAGACTCTGACATCCGCCAACGAGAACGCGTCGAAGTCGATGCAATTGGTCTCGACCAGCGAATTAGCGGCACAGGAGCCGGCGATAAACCGGGACAACCGCGGCGCCCTGCGTATGGCCGACGACAACCAGCTCAACCCGTACAAGTTCGCCGACGCCCTGCGTGCTGGAGCCGGCAAACTCGGGGCCAGGATCCTGACCCATATCGAGGTCACCGAACTGATCCTGCAAGGGGAGAGAGTGGTAGGAGCAGAAACCTCGGCCGGTGGCCTGCACGCTGACTGGGTAGTGAACGCGGCTGGCGCCTGGGCGGATCAGGTCTCCCGCTCGATTGGTTTGAGGACTCCCGTGCACCCTGTGCGCGGCCAGATCGTCTGCACCGACACGCTGCCCACCGACGTGTTGGGGGCCAGCATTTCCACCAGCGACTGCTACCTCGCACAGAAAGGCAACGGTGAGATCATCATCGGCAGCACGACCGAGGACGTCGGATTCGAATACGGCGTCACCTCCTCCGCCCTCGTCGACCTGGTGCGCGGTGCGGTGCGCTGTCTACCCTTCCTCAACGATGTGGGGGTCAAGCGTGTGTGGGCTGGGTTTCGTCCCGGCAGCCCGGACGAGCTGCCCATTCTGGGGCCGGTGGACGGCTATGGCGGATACCTCAACGCTACCGGGCATTTCAGGACGGGCATCCTGAATGCGCCGATTACGGCCGAGATGCTCACCGCGTTGATGGTCGGCGCGACACCGCCGGTGCCGGTCGAACCCTTCCTCCACTCACGTTTCAGCGAGGAGCAGCTGCAGGCTGCCAGCGTCAGCGGCGACGCACAGCATCATCCACTGTGGGACAGGCCATCCACGCCCGGCACCATAGGTTGAATCGTTCGCTCAGGTCGTCGCCGCGGCCGCGACCCGTTTCCTGAACAGCAAGATGAGCAGGGTCGTCAGCAGCAGAAAACCGATCGCCACGACCGGCAGGGCGTCCGTGCCGAAGTTGTGGTCCATCCAGCCGCTCGATAGGGCGCAGACCGCCACCCATGTGAATAGAATGCAGTCGTGCAGGGCCTGGGTCTTGGGCCGTTCCGCCGGGGTGAAGGCGCGTGTGGCCAGGGCGGTGCCGCCGATGAACATGAACGACCAACCCAGTGCCAGCAGGATCATGAATCCCATGAAGTGGGCATAGCTCTTGCCCGCATAGAGCACGATGAAGCCGGCTGTTTTGAAGAGGATGCCCATGCCGATGATGTTGAGGACACCGAAGCGAGTGATCAGAGCGGCCACGAACAAGGCCGGGGTGTACATCAACATAGTGTGGATGGATATTGCGGAGGTTGCCTGGTGATGGCTGTGATGGAACTTCTCGATGATCATCGGCGATCCCGCCATGAAACTGGCCATAACCCCGAACGCAACCGTGGCGCTCACCGCAGCCACGATGAATGTCGGTTGCCTGACGATCTCTCCCAGGGATCGCTGTGGGGGTGCCTCCAGCTGGGCGGGCGGTTTGCCCATGTGAAGGAAGCTCATCAGGAACATGGTGAGGAACCCCAGACCGGCGATTACGACGTAGGGGCCCATAAAGTCGATCTCGAACCAACCCCTGGACAGCCTCTCAAGATTGGGGCCCAGCAGTCCCCCCAGGATGCCGCCGGCCAGGACGAAGGAAATGGCTTTGCCCTTGCGCTCGGGCGGAACCAACTCCGCCCCGGCGAACCGGTAGAGCTGGCAGAAGGCATTGAACATGCCGATGAGCCCGGTGCCGATGATGAAGAGCCAGAAGTTTTCCGCTCGGACCGCATAGACCGCGGTGCCGCCGCCCAGAATAGCCAGCACGGACCCGCACATGAAGCCGACGCGACGAGTGACGTACTTCATGAGCATGGACGCTGGAATCGTGGCCAGGGCCGTGCCCAGCATCACCGTGAACAGCGGCAGCGTCGCCATGGACTTGTCCGGCGCGTACTGGGCGCCGATGAGGCTGGCCACGCTCAGCTGCATGGTGTGGGCTGTCACGAACAGCGCAAAGCCGGCGATCAGTACATACAGACCGCCGGGAGCCGCAGTCTCCGTGCTCTCGTTCATCTCCTATCGCTCCTGAGAGGGATACCACCAGTCCGCCGGGTTATCCCGGCGGCGTAAGGCTATCCCGGTATCACCAGATTGTCAAGCAAAGTTCCGTTTGACAGTGGGCTCCGATCGTCGCTAGATAGGGAGAACCAGCCCTCTTACACAGGTCACTCCAATGACAAGAAAACCTCTTACTCCGCTATTGGTGGCCACCGCGGCCATCGCTGCATGCTCTGATGTACAAGATGTACAAAAAGAAGAATTCAAAGGCCTTGGTTACGACGACCAGTGGATCAAAGAAATCAAGAAGGAACAGATCAAGAATCGCGACAGAATACTGGTGTACAACCGGTTTGAGTACAAAGACCGCCGTGTGGAATCAGGCATAGATTTCAAGCACCAGGCCATGATGGATCTCTATAAGGACAAAGGGAAGGCTTTCTACTATCGACACCACAACGGCCTCGCCATTGCTGACTACGACAACGATGGATGGCTCGACATTTACTTTGTCACTCAGATGGGCAGCAGCCAACTGTGGCGGAACCTGGGTGATGGAAAATTCCAGAACGTTACAGAGTCAGCCGGTGTGGGCACCGACGGCAAGGTCGCCGCCAGCGCCGGCTTCGCCGATTACGACAATGACGGCGATCCAGATCTGTACGTCACTACCACGCGTATTGGAAACATCTTCTTCGACAATCAAGGCGATGGGACGTTCAAAGACGTTACCCAAGCAGTGGGGTTGGAGTCGCTCTTTCATTCATCAGGACCCGTGTTCTTTGACTATGATGACGATGGTTGGCTCGACCTCTACGTCACAAATACCGGCAAATTCTCTGGTGAGAAAAGCGCAAAGGGGTATTACATACCCATCGTCCACGCACCGATGGCCCATATGAACGAGGGAACTCATGAAAGCAACAAGCTCTACCGCAACGTCAATGGCCAATTCGTGGATGTCACTGAACAAGTGGGGTTGAGCGATCGGATGTGGTCGGGAGATGCCACCGCGATGGACGTCAATCAAGACGGGTGGATGGATCTTTACGTGTTGAGCATGCATCGCGGTGACGCAGTTTTCATCAATCAAGAGGGTAAATCCTTTCAGCGCATGACGCAGAAGTATTTCCCGAAGAATCCGCACGGTTCACAAGGGGTCAAGAGCTTCGACTACAACAATGATGGCCTCTTCGATCTGCTTGTCACTGATATGCACGCCGACATGATTTTCAATTTTCACCCCGATCAAAGAAATACGAAGTCCGATGTCGTTGCCGCGCAAGAGCCCGGGCAGGAGCTCAACCCTCATCTCTCAATGAAGCTGAAAGACAAGCAGATTATTTGGGGCAACGCCCTCTTTCAGGGTACTCGGGGTGCGGACGGGATAACTTATCAAGAAAAATCCGATGACCTGGGTTTGGAAAATTACTGGCCATGGGGCGTGAGTGTTGAAGATGTCAATGCCGATGGCTTCGAGGACGTTTTTATCACCTCCAGCATGAACTACCCATGGTCATACTGGCCAAATTCTCTGCGACTCAATGAGGGCGGGAGGAAGTTCACCGAAGTGGCTGGCCTTTTGAATATTGAACCACGTGAGAACGAGAAAACAATGGTACCTATTTTTTCTAGAGATTGTGCCACCGAATACTCAAAGCGCGACTGTAGCGAAAAGCGCACCGGTGTTATTCAGGTTTTTGGTTCACTCGGCTCACGTTCGTCGGCGATTTTCGATATAGACAATGACGGTGATCTCGATATCGTGACCAATGAGCATTACTCTCGCCCACAAATTCTCATAAGCGATCTGGCACAGAAGAAGAGCATCAACTATTTGAAGTTGCGGTTTAGAGGGGTGAAGAATAATCGCAGTGGCGTCGGCACAACGATTGAGGTGTTGTTGCCTGACGGGCAGACACTTCACCGGGTCTACGACGGCAAATCCGGTTTCCTATCCCAAAGTGACTATCCACTTTACATCGGCCTGGGTGAAAACAGCGAATTTTCTTCCATCAACGTCACCTGGGCCAACGGCAAGAAACAGACCGTCGCCGGCAGCTCCGAAATCAACCGAGTGCTGTGGATTGAAGAGAACGAGTGACACGGTCACTAGCACGAGGTAGTAGAGTTCATTCTTTCTGATCCAGTTGCGCCAGCTTCTCCCGTGCTCTGACGTGGTTGGGATCTTGTTCAAGCACCTTGTCGAAGGCCTGCCGCGCCAGCTTCGCAGGGCCGTATCGCAAGAACATGGTGCCCAGCACGTAGTTGGCCTGGACGTCGTCAGGGTTGATTTCGAGGCACTGCTGCAGGCTGTATCCCGCTTTGCGGTGTTTACCCAGTTTCAAGTAGGTCAAGCCCAATTGGTAGTGGCTGTCGCGGTAGTCGGGATCGATGGTTAGCGCCGTTTGGAAAGCGGCTGCCGCACTCGTCCAGTCGCCGCTTTGGTAGGCTGCTGCGCCCCGACCGTGTTGGGCCCGCACCGAGGTGGAATCCAGGTCCAGGGCGGCGGCAAAAAAGCGGTGAGCCATGTCGGGGGTTTTTTTAGTCAGGTAGGCCTCGCCCAAAGAGCATTGGACTTCGACATTGCCTGGATCGAGCTCGAGGGCCTGCATTAAGACGGCTATGCCCTCGTCGAGATCGTTTTGAAAGAGGTGCACGGTGCCAAGGCGGATATAGGCCTTCAGGTAGGTGGAATCGGATTGGATAGCCTGGGTTAAAAGAGCGTTGGCCTGACTCCAATTCCCTTGTTTCATGTGCTTGACGCCCTCGTTGTAGCGGCGCTCAGTGGTGCCCAGGCGCTTGAACATCGCCAGCACGGAATCAGCCCGGGCTTCCTGGCCGGCCTGGGCATAGGCCTGGCTCAAGAGATAGTGAGCGTTGGCGTTGAAGGGGGCCAGTCGGGTAGCCCGCTGCAAAGATCGGACGGCCCTGTCGTATTGTTCAGCTTTGGAATGGACCCAGGCCAATCCGATATGGGCATCGACATTGCGAGGTTCCTGGGCGAGGATGCGTTCAAAGCCCGCCGCCGCCCCGGCCAGGTCGCCCCTGCGGCCCAGCAGGTCGCTGTGCCGGTAGCGGGCCTCGTTGAATTCCGGTTGCAGGCGGAGGGCCGCAGCATAGGCCTCTTCTGCTTTTTCGAGAGAGATCAGGGAGCGGAAAGCCTCCCCAAGACTAAAGTGATAACGGGGTTGGTCGGGGGCCAGCTCGATGGCTCTTTGCAATTGCGTGACCGCGTCCGCGTAGCGGTGTTGAGTCCGCAGTGTGTTGCCCAGGGCGTAATAGTAGCCGGCCACGCGGGGATTGAGGTCGATGGCCCGTTCGAAGGCGGCCAGGGCCTGGTCGTACTGGTCGAGGCGGGTATGGGCGAGGCCACGGTGGAAGTGAGCTCGATCCAAAGTGGGGTCATAGGTCGCGGCTTGTTCGAGAGCGGTGAGGGCGCTTCGCACCCGACCCTGCTGTAACAACGCGCTGCCGCGCTGGTTGAGCTGGACAGCGAGCTCCTTGTCTTTGGACTGCAGCGCCGCGTCGTCAGCGCCGCAGGCGGCGATCAGGCTGGTCAAGGCGAGAAGGTATGGCCTCGGGAATTGCACCTAATCCCTCCGGGATGACGGGCGACAGAGTTGAAAATTCGTTTACGAGCAAAAGCAAATGTAGGTGCCGGGCGAACGAAACCCAATCGTCGCGCAACAGGCGTTGATATGGCAGGAACCGGAAAATGCCCGAGCGGAATGTGGGCTCTCCACGCTATGGCGCTGATCGTCGTGGTTTCCTGTTCTCAGTCAACTCCACCAGCCGATCTTCCTTCCCGTGCAACCGCGACGGGCGCGCAAGGCCCGTTCGTCGATATGTCACCGGCGTGGGGTGTGACCCGGCCCCATGAGGGCGGTGGTCCGGAAAAGCGCTACATCGTTGAGGCCAAAGGTGGTGGGGCGGCATTGCTGGATGCTGAGGGGGACGGCGATCTGGACATTTATTGGGTCAATGGCGCCCAGCTGGAAGACCCGGGGAGGGGTGCGGGCAATGCCCTCTACCGCAACGACGGCGAAACGGGTTTCACTGATGTCGCCCCAGCGCAGGGGGTGACGGGCTACGGCTGGGGTATGGGGGCGCTGAGCGCCGACTACGACAACGACGGCGATGCCGATTTGTATGTCACCTGCTTGCAGCAGAATATCCTCTACCGCAACGATGGCGGGGGCTTCGCCGACGTGACGGCTCAGGCGGGAGTACCGGTGCCGGTGTGGAGTACCGGGGCAGCCATGGGAGACGGCGATCTGGACGGCGATCTGGATCTGTACGTGACCAACTATGTTGATTTTCAGCCTGGAGCCATTCGGCCCCTGGGCGCGCAGTGGAAGGGCAAGGATGTCTTCATCGGCCCTTTGAGCCTTCCGGCGCTGCCAGATCAATTCTACCGCAACAACGGCGATGGCACTTTTACCGAGATCGCCGCTGCCAGCGGGTTGGGTCAAGAAGAACCCGGCTACGGGTTTGGGGTGCTGTTCGCCGACATCGACAGCGACGGCGACGCCGATCTTTATATCGCCAACGACTCGACGCCCAACTTTCTCTACCGCAACAACGGAGACGGTACCTTCGTCGAGATGGGTCTGCGGGCCAATGCGGCCTTCAACGAAATGGGACTGGCCCAGGCCGGAATGGGAGCGGCTCTGGGTGACTACGACAACGACGGGGCTCCGGATCTCTTCGTCACCAATTTTGAAGACGACTACAACACCCTCTACCGCAATCAGGGGAACGGCACCTTCAAAGACATGAGCACTGACGTTGGTCTGGCCAGCACCAGTCTGCCCTTTGTCGGGTTCGGTACGGTTTTTATCGATCATGACAACGACGCCGACCTGGATCTGTTTGTCGCCAACGGCCATGTCTATCCCCAGATCGAGGTGACGGGCAGTGCCACCACCTACGGGCAGGCCAACCACCTTTACGACAACGACGGCGGCCTGTTCACGTTAGTATGGCCGGCGTCGGGGGCGATTCGAACTGGAGCGATCAGCAGGGGAGTGGTGTCGGGGGATTTTGACAACGACGGTCGCCTGGACCTGTTCGTCACCAATCTCAACCAGCGGCCGACACTGTGGCGCAATGTCGTTGGTGGGCAGCACAATTGGCTGGGGCTGCGTCTGGTGGGGGAAGCGGCCAATAGTCAGGGAGTAGGGGCCAGGGTGTACTTGTGGAGTGGTGGTCGGCAACAAAGGCGGGATGTGCTTTGCGGTGACAGTTTCTTGAGCAGCAGCGATCGCCGGTTACACTTTGGCCTTGGTGGGGAGACGGCAGTTGATTCGCTTCATATTTATTGGCCGGGAGGGGACTTGCAGCGTCTGAAGGATTTACCGGTAAACGCCTATTCAGTGGTTGTGGAAGGTGAGGACCGGTGACTGCTCTCGACGACTTCCCGCCCCTGCGCACTGAATTGGAGGAGAGGTTGGGCGTCGGCCTTGACGCTCTAGACGCCGACCCCATTCCAGTAGTGGCGAGGGAAAAGCGACAGAGCGAAGCGCGTCCTCTGTGGGCCGTGAGGATAGGAGACCGTGGCGTGGTGAGCGCTCGCGAGCAATGGGTGGAACCACTGCATGCGGTGGTTGAGCACCTCGCTCCCGAAGAACTGTTCTCGATTCTCGGTGCCTACCAGATGGCACGGGTTACCTTGCCCGACGGAATAGGCGTCTGGGGACCAAGCTGGTATTATGCAGGCGACGAACGCAGCTTTGATCCACCCGACGACGACCGTCCTGTCCAGCTCACACCAGATCAACTGGCCACGGCCGTCGACTTCGACATTTTCTGGCACTGCCCGCAACAGGACGCGGTCATGGGATTCGGCATTTTCGAAGACGACGAGCTCGCGGCGCTGGCCACGGTCTACCAGACCTTCGAAAAGGTCTGGGAAATCGGCGTTGAGGCGGCTCCCCAAGCCAAGGGGCGCGGGCTGGGGCGAGCGACTGTAGGTGCGGCCGGACGCTGGATATTGCAAAACGGCCGGCTCGTCATGGCCGTCACCGCACCCTGGAACGTGCCATCCGCCCGCACCATGAGGTCGGTGGGACTGCGGTACGTCATGAGTGACATGAGGCCGACAACCGGTCGCATGATGGTCCCTCCCCAACCGCTGGGCCAACCCTATCCTGGAGTCGAGCTCTACAACAGTTATCCTGCCTGGGCAATGAACCAGCACATTCGGCCAAAACAATAGTAGCTATTAAGTCAGCCAACGGAGGATCCATCTTTATGAAGGTTCTGAGTACTCGTCGCATAACGAATGATCGCCACCACAATGCATTTACGGGGGCGAGCTGGTTCAAGGGGGATCTCTACGTCGGCTATCGCCAGGGTGATGTCCACTGGGAGCACGATTCCGGTCGAGTCATCGTCCAGCGCAGCCGCGACGCCGGGGTCACCTGGGACACGGTAGCCGTGCTGCGCGGTCATTTTGACACGCGCGATGCTCACCTATACACCGACGGGTGCAGGTTGTACTGCACCTGCTACGTGGATCCCATCGGCGACCTCCCGGTGGTATCGGGTTGTGCGGTCACGGAGGACGGTGATCACTGGACGCCCTTCGAGCCCTATGAGGGGACCTACGGTTGTGCCCTGTGGCGTCCCGTCTGGCATCGCGGCAAGCACTACTGCGCCGGATGCCGGTACACACCAGGGTACGGGGTGCACTGGTTCGAGAGTGAAGATGGCCACAACTGGGTCGAGGTCCGCCCCATCAACGACTCAGAGGAGGACCAGGCCAACGAGTGCTACCTGGAGATACTGCCAGACGGGACGGCGACCATGCTGATGCGGTGTGAGACCGGGTTGAAGAAACCCAAACTGTGCCGCAGCCAGTACCCGTTCGAAACTTGGGACATGCAGCAATTGGACGTCAGGATTACCGGTCCCGCCTGCTGGACCGTGGATGGCCAGGTCTACATCTCGGGCCGCTGGGACCCGGTCGACATCCGCATACACGCACAAGAGGACCATGCCGCGCACACCGGCATCTTCAGGGTCATCGACGGCGAATGCTTCCTGATCTGCGTGCTGCCTACCGGCCCGCACCCGGACAACTCCTACATGGGCGTGGCCCGCCGTGAGGACAACAGCCATCGGTTTTCCTTGAGCTTCTACAGCAACGCCATCGCCAACGAAGACCCGAAGATAGATCAGTGGGTCAAGCCCGATATCTACGTTGCCGATGTCCTTTTCGGAGCCGAGTTCATCGATGAGATGCTGGTCAGCGATCTGGTGGAGGCCCATCGAGGTCTGGAGGAGGCTGTTGAGCCAGATCCTGATTCTGGAGCACTGAAGTTCCGCCCAGTACGCATTCCGGAGGACGGCACCCCTCATACACCGGGCCACAACTTCATCGATGCCGGCAATGTTATCGGCGGCCGTGGCGGACTCATCTACTTCGTCAAGGACATCGAAGTGGGCCCCTGGGACCTCGTCGATATCCATCTCGGCTACGATGGGCCGGTGAGGGTGTGGTGGAACGGGCAGGAAGTTTTCGAGGGCCCCGGAATCAGTCCGGCGGTTCAAGACGCGACGTCGCTGCGCCTGGTATCCAAGCACGGCACGAACCGCCTGACCGTTGCCCTGGATACGCGTAACGGCGAAGCGCGGGGGATCTACGCCCGCTGCGAACGAACCTGGGAGTCGGGATGATGAAGACGTCCGTACTCAATGGGATCATGGCGCTGAGCGGGTTGCCGCTAGCGGCGGACACGCCGCCACCGGTGGCGAGTGTCGAGATCCGGCCTGAGGGTCTCCTCGTGAACGGGAAGCCGTTCTTCCCGGTAGGCATAGACCATGCGGCGCACTGGCACTTTTCCCTGCCCGAGGCGGGCGAGAAGGGTTTCAACCTGGCCACCACCCACGGATTGGGGGCAGACCCACAGACATTCCGGATGGACATAGATGATGCCTATGCCAACGGCATGTACGCGGCGGCATCACTGACCAACGGTGTGTGGGAGAGCCTGGAGCGGGTGGAGCAGATCGTCCTGGCCTGTCGCGACGCCCCCGGACTGCTGACCTGGGAGTTGGAACATGAGCCCGATTTGCGCCTCAGCGGACCCGAGCACGAGGATACACCGCACGCCGACCGTCCCTACAGGATGCCGCCTCAGGACTTCGTGCCCGCGTACGAGTTGATCAAGAGGCTCGATCCGGTTCACCCGGTGCGGGTTGAGCTGTCCTACGGACGGCTCAGGGACCATCAAGATTATAGGGTAGTCGCAGACATCCAATCCGACCTGGTGCGCCCGGTTCCCGCGAACCCCCTGGTCTCGGTTGCCCAATACTCCGATGCCGTGGTTGAAGGCGGGGCGGGCAACCCGGGGTGGATGGTGTTACAGATGATGGGGCTGGGGGGACGAGAAGAGAACAAGCGCCATCCGACCATCGCAGAGGTCCGCTGCATGACCTACATGGCGGTCACGCACGGCATCAGCGGCGTCATCTACAAAGCCTTCCACTATGGCGAGTGGTGGGTGACCGACAGACCGGCATACTGGGCGCAGTGGGCGGACCTGACGGCGGAGTTGCGAACGCTGACGCCATACATCGTAGCGCCGCGGGTGGCTGCGGCGATTCAGGTGGAAATCGTGGAAGGCTTCGCCGAACCCGGGGCAATGGGATACACCGCCCTGCATCACTCACTGCACCAGACCGAGGGCGGGTACTTCCTGATTGCCGTCAACGGCTTCGATTCACCGATCGAAGCCCGGTTCACGGTTGCGGTACCCGACCGCGGCCTCGCAGACCGTGCCGCCGTGCGCTTCGAAAACAGGCTGGTCGATGTCGCGGGAGGCGTGTTCGAAGATTCTTTCGCGCCGTATGCCGTGCATCTGTACGAGATCCCCCTCAAAGCTGAGAGCGATCGCGAAGAGGTGGATTGGCCGCGGTGGCAGCGGCGGCCCCGGCCATGATCGCTCACTAGTGCTCTGTTAAAGAGTGGGCATTGAGTTTTGGACTTTGGCCAGCTTGGCGTTGTCCGTGTTCTTGTTTCGCCACCTCAGGTACTCCTGCATGCGCTGGCCGACTTCTCGATGATCGTTGGGATCGCTGTTTTTAATGACGAAATAATGGGCTGCGGTGAGGTGACATTCGAGCCGATTCATCCATGACGCGTTGGTGGCGGTGAAGACCGGCGAGACCCGGTTTCGTCGGCACCACTGCAAGATCGGCGGTGTCTTGTGCGTCGACAGATTATCCATGACGACATAGATCCGCTCCGCCGTGCGATAGCGGAGCCGAATGGCCTTGAGGAAATCGAGTACGACCGACGCATGTTTCTTGGGTTTGTGATGCATCCACAGGATGTCCTCATGGACGTTATAGGCTCCAAAGAAATAGCTGACGCCGCCGTGGCGGCTATAGGTTGCCCGATGCCGGACCGGGCGCTTGTGTGGGGCCCAGGAAGCACCGGCATGCGGCTTGATCTGGACTGGTCCCAGTTCGTCGAAACAGACTACGACCGTGTCTTTCGGCGCCCGCTTGTAGAGTCGGCTGATGCGTTTTTTTTAGAGACAAACTCCGGGTCCTTTGATTCTTTCCAGGTGCGCGTCCGTTGATAGGTAACCTTATGTTGATCCAGGATTTTTCCGATGGTCACATGCGAAACCTCGGGAATCATCTGCCGTCCCACCAGGCAGTCGGTCAGCTTGCGCAACGACCACTGGTTGAACGGCTGGCCGAATGCACGGGGGGGCATCGTGGCAATTTCCACCACCACGGATTCGTCCTCCGGCGTCAACTTCGAAGGACGCCCCGGACGTGCCCGAGTGCGCAAAACCGTCAATCCCCCTTCGTTGTACTGGCGGATCAACTGGCGAACGTACTCCTCATGCAGATGCAGTGTATCCGAGATCTCCTGGACGCGCATGCCCTGGGCGCTGAACGAGATCAACTGCCCACGGCGCATCTGCACGGCGTTGCGAGGCCGTTTCAGCCACCGTCCCAGTTCCTTAGACTCCGCCGCGTTCGGCGAACGAGCATGGAGACACATAGCATGACCCTCCTGACGGATTCACCATATGTATCCATGATACCACGACTTACGACAAAGTACAAGCTCGATTTCTTAACAGAGCACTAGCGGTATTGGAGAAGCCATGTCTGATGTGATCCGCATTCATCCGGAGAATGGGAAGCTTTTTGAGTATCGGGGAGAGCCTTTGGTGCTGTGTGTGCGACCGAGCACTACGGCGCCAAGCGGCGGAGTGCTCAGTGTCGACGGTCACAGGTCCAGGGTGATGCGGCGACCGGAGGTTGCCGATTCCCTTGCCGCGTCCGCGACTGATTGCACGCGGTACCCAGTCTCCGCGTCGCACACAGGCGGGCGGCCATCCTTCGCAGCGCGCGCAAAGTCCTCGATCATCGGTTGATCGAAGTAGGGCCGCACCAGCGGCCGTACCGAAACAACCTCGCGTCCTTCGGGAGTCTCAATCTCAATCTGATCGACATCACACTCCAGGGGGTCGATGATGATCCGACCCTCCGTGCCGTCGATCTGTGCGTAGTCGTGACGAGGTCTCGACGTCATGATGGTGGAATGCACGCCGATGGTGCCATCGGCGAAGCGCAGCAACAGGGCGTCGGAGTCGTCGACCGGCCAAGTGTGGTGAACGGTCTCCACTAGTGCGTTGACGTCGACGGGCGCGGCTGGAGCCAGATTGAGGAGGACCTCGATGCGATGCACGGCCATCTCCATGAGGGCGCCGCCGATTTCCGGCTGCAGCCGCCAGGCATCCGCTGTCAGATCACCCCAGCCGGTGTAATGGGTGCGCACGCAGACGACGCGGCCGATGCGACCGGAGGCGATCAGCTCCTGCGCCGCCAGCACCTGTGGGAATAACCGGCGGCGATAGGCGACTCCGAGCGTAACCCCAGCCGTCTTGCAGGCTACGATCATGAGACGGCACTCGTCACCGCTGCGAGCCATCGGCTTCTCGCACAGCACATGCTTGCCCGCCTGCGCTGCCGCCAGGGTGTACTCAGCGTGCGTGTCGGTAGGCGTGGCGACGATGACGGCTTCAACCTGCCGGCCGGCGAGCAGGGCATTGGCAGAGTCGTAGGCCGCACAGCCGCCGAACTGCTCGGCGAATTCCTTCGCCTTGATCCCGTCGCGGCGGCACACGGCGACGAGATCTACCTGTTCGGAATTGAGGAGACTCGGGGCGAAGGATTGGGAAGCGATGGCTCCGCAGCCGATGATGCCGAAGCGCATGGGAGGTTAAGTCCGCTCATTCAAGCGCAGAAGCCTGCCGCCGCCTGGAGCAATATTCAACTGCGCACGCGAGCCATCCGAAGCCGGGTGCCAACTCCCGCGTTCGGCGTCGAACTCTTCCATGGCTGCGGGACCGACTGCGGTTGTCATGACCTCGCGCTCGTAGTCCAGATTCACGACCAAAGCGTGGGTCGGATCGCCGGCGGACGGGGAGAAGAAACCCCACAGGATGCTCCCGTCTCCCGCCGCATCGATCGGATCAAGGCCGAACAAACTGTCGGCCGGCAAGGCCGGTACCGCCGCGGGTGCCCGCCCTGAGCAATACACACCAAGCGAGCTGAGCGGCTGCAGCTGTTCAGCGACGGCGATAAACTCCGGATTGATCTGACGCAGCGCCTCCCCCAGCGGGGTCAGTGGCGCCGCGGCATCGGCAGCGGCACGTTCAGCGTTGAACGGACCATCGGCGTATTCGGCAACGCCTCCTCCGATGAAATCCGGGACACGGATCCAGTAGACGAACTGCGACAGTCCCTGGCCGCCGTAGGCGAGCGTGGTGTAGGCCAGGTACCTGCCCTCGTCGCCGGTGGGGACGCGGTGAGTCGGGCCCAATGAACAGGCCTGCACGACGTTGATGAAGGGCACGCCGGCGTTCAATGACTCCTCGCGTACGAGCCCCAGGTTGAGGAAGTACTCCTCGTCATCCCTGTCCGCGCGAAGTTGGTAGTGGTCATAGCTGATGAGGTCGGGCCTGACGATCTGTATGTACTGACGCAGGTGTTCTCTGTACGCGTCGGTGGTATCGCCCTCGGTCCCCAACGCCTCGGCGCTGGCGTAAGTCGGGAACAGGTTTATGTACGATAGATGGTCGGGATCACGCTCGCGGAAGTAATCCAACAGCCTGGCAAACTCCGGAAACCTGAGGGCGCTGGGCTCATCGCTGACGTTGTAGGAATACAGGGCAGGATGGTCCTTCACACTGTCGATGACGGAGTCCATCCGCGACTTTGCGTCGGGGTCGTCCAAGACCGTGGGGTCGGTCGTGTACAGGCCGATCAGATCTACCCGCAACCCGTGCTCGTGGGCGATGTCGAGGTCCTCGACCGTGCACCCCCAGGCCAGGTTGAATCCGCCATCGACCAGTTTCTCCGCCATCCCGTGGGTCAATGGACCCCATCTGTCTGTCCCACCCCCGGGTCCGTGGTAATAGCCGGTGATGGGGGTGCCGATCTGCCACATAGCGTTCTGCCGCCCTATTGAGGTAACACCAGCTCGTCGACGTCGCGGACGCACCACTCGAAGCGTACCGCCCGGCCGGCCCCGTCCATCATCTCGGGACTCTGGGTTTTGGTGCCGAAGGTGAGAGGGGATGTGCCTTCCTGCCCCTCCTGTGCGCAAAAGATGTTCTCGTCCACGGCCGCCTCGGCCTCGGCCAGACCGACCAGTTCCCGCATCGGAAAGCGCCTGACCGCGGCATTGCCGATGAAGGCTTTGCCGACCACGCCGCGCTCTTCCATCATCTGTCCGAGGCGAATGAAGTCCGGATGCCGGGAGCCGTAGTAGGAACCGCCCTCGCTCTTGGGTTGATAGTCCGTCATCGGTTGGTCGATGAGGCTGCCGTCGGCCTGCCTCACCTTGACGGTCAGCGGAATCGTCTGGCGGTAGGACACGTCACAGACCATCTCCGCGAAGTGATGACTGGTGGAGCTTTGGTAGGTCATGCCGCAGAGGATGACCTGTGTGTCGAGGGCCAGCATCACACCGAAACTGGAACGCAGGTCGAACGACGACAGCGCCGGGTCCACTTCGGTAATCACTCGAGCGCGCCGACCGATGGCCGAAAAACTGTGGCGGTAGGCCGTGCTGCGCAACGCCTCGGGATGCTGGCGCACGGCTTCGGTGATTGCCCCCATCTCCGACGGGTCCTGACGCGGATCGATGATTGGATCCTCCTCTGCCTCGTGGCAGAACGTGAACGCCGGGGCGACCAACGTCCCGCGCGGTCCCAGGACTTCGAGAAACGCGTCCATGACGGTGGTCGCACCGCCATCGATGTGGCCGAAGGTGCGCATGGCGGTGTGAATGAGCACGACGTCTCCCTGCTTCAGGCCGATCTCATGGAGGCCATCGATGAGTTCCTGCTTCGTCAGCCCGGTGGCGGTATCGCTTTGATCTGACATCGGAGATTCCTTTCGACTTCTATTGCCGTGTTACCGGCACTAGCTCTATTCCGTGTTAGAAATTGAATAAAGGTCGGCATTCTTCAAGCAGATTCGCAGCTGTACCGTCTGCCCGCGCAATCCACTCAAGTCAGACTCGCCCTGCCACACTGTCGGGGCCCGCAAATGGTCACCGCATATCGCCTGAGCTTCGACGAGACCAAATCCGGGCAGGGTCTCCCCACTGGCGTCCAACAGGGCCATCCGCACTTCGCCGCCTGCCGCATCCGCGTTCACGGTCAACTTACTGTCTTGCAGCTCGAACGGCTGAGTCAGCACCTCGCCCTCGCCGGCCGCATGCAGCGACGCGAAGCCGTCGAGCCGCAATGTAGCCAACCCCGTATCGATGCTCCATTCACCGATCTGCTCGGGCTCAGTCGCTCCCGGCGTCGGGCTGTTGCGCCCACAGCCGGTGTAGTAAATCCAGATCCTGTCGTCGTGCACGAACGGGCGACCGGCGAGCGAGTGACACTCGTCCCAGGTCGCCTCTGCGCCCAGGTCGATGAACAAGGAGTCGCGATCAACGCGCTGCCAACTCTTGCCGTCGCTGCTGACGACCAGTTCAGTGTGAATCGTGCGGCATGCAGCCGCATTCATCTGGATAGGTGGTCCCAGGAAACCCTGACGAATATTGCGATCGACAATTTCCTTCCATTCCGCTCGCGAAAAACCGGGGCGGTTCCTGATTACCCAAAGCATGCCGATGTGGGTGCCGTGATAGTCGACGGCGGCCAGCCCTCCGAATTCGGTCCCGGGCTCATCCTCCTCGTCATAACCGAACACCAGATCGGGGGGCAGATCCCATTGGACGAAGTCGTCGGACTCGGTGCGCCCCACCACCCGTATGCCGTGGCCGTCGGCGCTGCTGTACATCACCAGCTTGCCGTCGCTGCGGGACAGATCGAAGGGCGTCCCGACCTCTGCATCGCTGGGCCACACCGGGTTGTCCGGATGCTCCATCCACTCGACACCATCCGGTGAAAAGCCGACACAGTGCCCCAACAGCCAACCATCCGGTTGACTGGAGTCTCTGCGGCCGCCCCACCAGGTCGCCTTGTAGCGGCGCGCCGGGTCCTGATCTCTGTGGTCGATGATCACCGCCGGATCATGCATCATGCAATCCGCCAACAGTGCGATGTTGTTGTCGGTGCTGCCTTCGAATTCGATCAGACCCAGATTCGGTTTCTCCCAAAGGACCCCATTCTCGGACACGGCGTAGCACATGCAGGATCGGTCGTCCGGCCCATAGCAGTTGCCACCCTGGTACCACGCTCTGAACAACCCCTCGTCTTCATCGAAGATTACGAGGCCAGTATCGACGAACGCGGCATCCCTCTCCCAGGGACGATCCGCATGAATCACCGGATTGTCGGTGTGCGGCTCTGCCTGGTGAAACCGGCGTGTCAGGGCGTCCATTTCAGCGATGAAGCGATCGTCGATGAACAGCTCCTTGCGCATAACACTTCCCTCCTTGCCTGGGTCCTGGGGGACTATACCGCCGCGACGCTGGGCTGGCAACCTCAAAAGATGGAGCTTGCTCCGTATCGGCTCGGACTGTTGACAGCGAAATGTACTCAGTTATAGTTCCTGTCCTGATTGGACCACGACGGTACTCTGATACTGTCTGGTTCCCGAGACAGCCGTCTCATAACGGAGTGGAAGCACGTGCGGCACATACTGGTCCTCGACGACGAGGAACGCGTCACCCAGGTTCTGGCTCTGGTGCTGGGTCAGTCGGATTACAGGACGTCAGTAGCCACGGATCCCCGGGATGGCATGCGGATTCTTCGGGAGCAGGAGGTAGACCTGCTCGTGGTGGATATTTTCATGCCGAAAGTCAACGGACTTGACATCATCCGGCGGCTGAAGCGGGAACTGCCCGAGGTCAAGATTCTCGCCATTTCCGGCGGAGGCACGATCGCGGGACGGGATTGCCTCGCACTCGCCGATGAGGCCGGCGCCGACGTTACCCTGAGGAAGCCCTTGACCGCCAAGGTCCTGGAGGGCACGGTTCAAGAACTCTTTCCCGAAGACCAGGCCGCGGCTCAGTAGGCTGACGGCACCCCGTTGCCGGAGATCTATTTCGGCTGTACGAAGACTTCGACCTCGTCGACGATGAGATCACCCTCGGCATCCGGATCGCTTTCAACCAGCGTGATACTCAACTGGTTATCTCCGTACGTGGGCGCATGCCCCGGAAGCGGGAACCAGCGAGTGTCCGGGCACTGGTCGCCAGCTCTGGCGTCCTCTCGGCCGAAGGGTCCGTGGGCGAGTGGGACGCCGTTGAGGGCGATTTCGAGCTTGTCCCCTGCCGTCAGGGTCGCGCCCCGAAGCAGCAGCGTTGCGCCCAGCACGCGGTTCATCTGTTCATACAGGCGAAAGCGGAAAATCCCCGACGGCCGGTTTGCACTGCGATCGAAGACAACTCGTTGTGCGTTGATAATTCCGGATTCGCCACGGTCCCAGCCCATCCAGGGGACTCCGCCCAAGGTGGGATCGAAGACGTAGTGCCGTTCACCACGGGCGACTCGCTGCGGGTCGCGCAGGTCGTGGAACACCTGGAGCGTCTGGGGATAGTACGGCGGGTGCCACAGGAGGCCGACGAAGTGATTGAAGACCGAGACTCCGTCGGCTCCAGCGGCGTAGAAGGTGTGAGCCAGGGCGCGGCACATGGCGGGGGTCATTGCACTCTTCAACCGCATGCGGTGACTGGTCCACGGATGGAGCCCCGGGTACATCCCGCATTCCGTGTTCTGCACCAGGGCGCCGAATTCAGCGTACTGGGCATTGAAGTCGGAGAACATGCTGTCCATGGGGCAGCAGTAGTCGATCAGCCCCTCCTCGATCCACGTCGGCACATCGAGTCCCATCAGCAGGCACTCTTCTATGTCGGCATACACTCTGGCTCCCAGGATCAGTGAGGCACCCGTGATTCGACTGCGTTCGTCGAGAATGACGCGCACACGCCGCATCATGTCCGTCATCAGGTGGGCGTGATCCCGGGCATCAGGGACCGGGAAATAAGACTCCCGAAAAATCAGCTCGAGGCCGTCAACGGAGACGCAGTCCAGCAGGTCTTCCATCATCTCACAATAGAAGGTCCGGACTCCGTCGAAGCTGTAGTCGAGTCGTTTGCCGCCCACGTTGATCGAAGCTTCGGGCGGACGCTGGATGCCCAGAACATCCCAACGCTTGGGTAGTTGCCACTCGGGGTGCGACTCTATGAATTCAGCGAAGACGGGAAAATCATGGCCGTCATTCATGCGGATGCCGGCGAGGAATGTCATGCCGCGCTCGTGACTGCGGTCCCGGAGCACCTGGAGGGGTTGGGTGCCCGCATCCAGTAAAGGCAGGAACCGCTGGTGCTGCGGGCGCAGGTCGTACTGGAACCGATCCGAGCGCCAGTAGAGGGTGAACCCCTGGTTGACGGCATCCTGAACGAAGACATCGACACCGCTGTCGGCGAGCATGTCCGTCCAGTGGCGCAGGTCGTCGGCCTCCACCGGGTCGGGCAGGACGTGGCGAGCGATGGTGGATGGATCACTGTTGTAGACGATCCGAGCAGTCTTCATAGGGACACTAGTCCTCAGCGACGATGGCGCCGGCGATCCCTCTGAGGTCGTCATCGAAGTGATTCCAGTAGACGACGAGGACTCTGCCATCATTGAGCTCCACCGACCAGGGATAGCCGCAGTCGTGGCTGAACGCGTCGCTCTGGATGACGATGTCCGACGTCGTTGCCAGATCCGGCGCCCTGGTGTAGATGGGCGCAGTCTCCAGCTCGGTGCCCTCGGGATCGAGGACCCTGGCGAGACAGCCCGATTGTCCATCCCAGCGGGTGCCGACGGTCAGGAAAATGCGCCCGTCGCGCAGACCGAGCATGTGGGCGGGGTAGCCGTGCACGGAGCGCTTCCACGGCGTCCAGGTCTTGCCGTCGTCATCCGACATGACCAGGGCCTGAAAGCGGCTGTTGTACTGGCGATCTCTCAGGGGTATGCTCTCGTCCTGATCCTGTGAGGTGTTGGCATGGCAGCGGAAGAGGACGAGAATGCGTCCGCTCGGCGTTAGGTGAATGGTCGGCTCGCTGAAGTGGGCAACCGGATCCTCGGCGATCCGGCCTCCGTATTCCCAGGTCTCGCCCATGTCCCGGGAGACGCGCAGCATTCCGAAGTAACGAAACTTTTCAGTGATGTTCGTTGCCTTGCTCGGCAGGAGCAAACGTCCGTCCGGGTGTGCGAGCAGGCGGCTTCGGCTGACGCCGGAGTGCTGGGCTGGGTGACCCCAGATGGCGTCCGGTATGGGCGGGAAGCGCACGGGGTTGGTCCAGGTGTGGCCGTCGTCTCGAGATCGAACCCAAAAGGGCTTGCCTGCCTGCACGACCCAATTTTTGGCATGGGCACCCTCGTCCGCCGCCGCCACCAGCTCAGTGCTGGAGCAGTGCAGGAAGATGCTGCCGTCGGGAAGGGTGTGAGCGCTGTGGTCCATGACCCCGCCTCGGGGATTGACCGTCACGAGTCGCGCCTCACTCCAGGTCCGACCCTCGTCTTCAGACCGGCAGGCCTGTACGTTGCACAGCGGATGCTCGTGCTGGGCAGACCCCACATGAGTGGCCCTCTGGAACATTACCAGCAAGTGACCGGCGGGAGTCCGGGTCACGTGTGGGCCCAAGGCATAAAAGCCTTCTTCGTGATAGATCGTAAAGCGGTCGACTACATTCCAGCTCATAAGGCTCTCCTCTCGGCGCCGCGGTGCCGGTTAAAGGGGGGATCAGTCATGCGAGGCGAACACGCCAGTACCAACCATCGACCTGGCAGAACAGGACCTTCGGTTCGACCTCGATGATGGTGGAGTAGCAGGAGCCCATCCCGCTCCCGATCTGCGCCACCCTCCAGGATTCACCGGTTCCATCTTCGTCGATCGCCAGCAGCATGAGGCCGTGTCCGGGGTACCTGAAGCGGTCGCCATCGCCTCTGACATGCGACCAGCCTTCCGGATATCGCCTGCCGTAACTGACTGCCAGGCGGCCGTCGCGCAGCCTCAGAAGGCAGGGATCGCAACCGCGCTCGAGGCCCGTGTACAGCGGCACCGTCCAGTTCTGGCCGCCATCCTCGCTCCAGCACGCGTACATCGGGGTGTAGTGCCCTGACCGCATCAGGCAAAATAGCCGGCCGTCATCCAGCTGTATCATCGTGGGCTCACCGAAGCCTTCGCCGATCGGATCGCCCTCCTCGGGTGCGGCTATGGTCGACAGATAATCCCAAGTGCGTCCCTCATCAACCGAGATGACGATGATCGATCGGCCCTGGTAGCGTCCCTCGATGCGGCTCCATTTGTCCGCGGGAGTCAGTGTGTCTTCCGCCATGTTACCCTCGACCGTGCACAGCAGAGCGCCGTCGTCTCTGCGCAGGATGCTGCGGTGGATGTAGAGACCATACCACTCATCGGGGAAATCCTCTTTGGGACGGGGACCATTGGGGATGTTGAATGTGACCTCTTCCTCGTCGCCGGCGCTGGCTGGAGTCGTGCCACGCCATGCCCGGACAATATAGCGCCCCGGCTCCTCGTAGGTCACGAAAGATTCGAGCCCGAGGAACAACCCCGGCTCGCAGAAAACGGCCCCTTCCGGCACGGCCAGTACCTCATTGAAATTCATCTTGTCGCGCTTGAGGACGGTTCGGCCACCGTCGGTCGAAACGGTCCCGTTGTGTAGGTAAATGGTGCCGGTGCTGGTGTCTTCGAAGCAAGTCACCCAGCGGTTGAGCCGCTGTCTGTCCACCATCGACACATGGTCATAGTGCAGGGCTCCCTGGGGATCGTACTGCCGGACTTCATCGATCTGTGTGATGATGGAGCTATCCGTCTCGATCATTCGGTGCGATTTTCCCAATCGATATGGCTGAGTTCGTGTGGGGCGCTGGTGCAGCGAAGCCTCGGTCAACAACCGGGAGACGTCAAGGCGAAGATGGCGTGGCAGTGGTCTTCACCGCCTGCAACAGTTACTCTCCCGAACAGAACACATCATACCCGAAAAATCACACTCACGATTGGATGAACGCTCAATGCCACTTACCGCCAGCAACATCGAGCACGGAGTCGTAGCCTCGCGTCCCGATCAGATGTACGGGTGGCCGGGGATATGCCGTACAAAAGACGGTGTGATCGTGGCTGCCGCTTCAGAGCGGATTCACCATGTGGGCCCGCTGGGCCGCGTCGTCGTCATGCGCTCGGCTGACGGTGGCAAGACCTGGTCCTTACCGCAGGAAGTCTTCAACAGCGAGACAGACGATCGGGATGCCAGCTTGAGGACCCATCCCGACGGGACCCTCATTCTCACGTCATTCAGTTCAACTGATTGGGTCCCGTACATAAGGAAGGGGGTGTACCCGGGCGACTGCCCGGTGCCCGAGCGCTGGTTGACGCAATGGCAGGCGCGCATCGAACGGATGGGACTGACCGAAGAGTTGCCCTCGGTGGGATGGCTGATCCGTTCGGAAGATGGCGGGCATGTCTGGGGTCCCCCGGTGGATACACCCACCGGTCAGCATGCCGGTCCGGGCACTCTCAGTGATGGGCGCCTGATCTACGTGGGGACCGGGCCGATGCGCGAGGAGGACATAGCGACCGATGCCAAGTACGACGTCAAGGTCTCGGTGTGGGAGTCGACGGACAAGGGGGATTCATGGGAGAAGATCAGCGAAGTGCCGCGTTCGAAAGAGATGCCGCGCGAAATGCTGATCATCGAAAACCATCTGGTGGAGACGAGTCCGGGACACCTGGTCGTCATGTTTCGCAGCGAAGCGTGCGAGTGGGACGATATGTTTCACTATCAGTCGCACTCATACGATTCAGGTCGCACCTGGACCGAACCAGAAAGGTTGCCCGCATGGGGAGGCCCGCCGCATTTGCTAGTGTTAGACTCAGGAGCGCTGCTCTGCTCCTACGGCTATCGCCGGGATCCATTGTCGATCAGGGCGATGCTTTCGTATGACGAGGGTAAGACCTGGGATCACGACCACTTCATGACGTTATACGAACTTCCGGTACCGCATGACTTCGGTTATCCAGTGACCGTGGAACATGCGCCCGGGGAGCTGGTGACCGTCTTCTATCTCAACAAGAAATACGCCAAGCGGGATGACAAATTCGTCTACCTGAACCACGTGGAAGATTCGGGAGGCATCATGTCGATTCGGTGGTCGCTCACGTAGCGGCCTCGCGCCGCAAACTCAACTCGTCAGCTGCTTTTGCGCCTGTCCGGCGATGTCAAGGCCAACCAGATCACTCCACGCGCTCAATAGCCGCTTGGTTACCGGGCCCACCTTACCGTCTCCGACCGCCACGCCGTTGAACCGGGTAGCCGGCATGATGCAGTATGGCGTGCTGGTGAAGAACACCTCGTCCGCGGTGTAGAGATCGTAGGGTTGCAGCTCCATCTCCCGGGCCGGGATCTCCAACTCCCGCGCGAGTTCCAGAATCGTCTCGCGGCTGACTCCGGCCAGGCAGTTGCGAGTCGTCGGCGTCCGCACTTCACCCCCGCTCACCGCGAAGATGTTGCCGCCCTTGTTTTCGGCCACGTTACCGTCAATATCCAGAATGATACTCTGAGCATCCTTGTCGACGAGCTTCACCTCCATCTCGGCGAGGGTGTAAGCCAGGCGACTCCGGTTCTTGATTCTGGCATCGATCGCCTGTGAGGGCGGCATGCGGCTCATGGGGGTGACGGCGTGGCAGCCCGCTGTGTAGAACGCCGCCCACCCGCGCAGGTCCATCGGGCTGTTGTTGATCATCACCGTAGCGCCACTGCGTTGTACGGTGGGGTCGGGTCCCGGGCGGTAGAGGCCCCGGGAGATGTTGTGGACGATCCAGTAGTCTTCTTCGGGGCCGATCAGTGACAGGTTGGTCTCCAGCAGATCCAGGGTGATCTGCTTCATCTCCTCCGCCCCGCATCCCGGGTCAATGCGCGTCACCTTCAGCGACAAGTAGAGCCGCTCGATGTGGCGGTCCAGCTTGAAGGGCCGGTGGCCGAAGGTGCGCGTCGATTCGGTGACGGTATCGCCCAGGGTCACTGCGGAATCGAAAATCGAGATCTTGGCGTCCTCTTCAGCGACCAGATCTCCGGAGATGTACACCTGTCGTGACGACAAATCTGTTCCTCCTCAGTGCGGCCGCCGCTGCCATTGCGGCCAGCTCACTTTTCGACGTTCGAAATCATCGGGAGTGCTGAACGGCAAGTCGTACAGATGCACTGCGTAGGGCGCGAAGGAGTCTTCGAGGACTCCGTCCGTCACATCGACGAGCCGGTACTCGGAACGAACCGCGGCCCGTGGAGCGATGCCGTCAACGGGAATCGTGATGCGGGCTTTGACCGGGGAATCGAAGCCGTTGACGGCGATCAGCAGGTAACCGCGTTCGGCTTTGCGGAGCGACAGGTGCAACGCGGTATACCCGAAGTTGGAGGGCTCTGCCGAACCTTCAATGATCTTGGCCTCGATGTTGACGGGCTCCTCCTTCGCCAGCAGATAGGGGGTCAGCGCGCGCAATTCCGCCGTCAGGTCAAGGAACTGGGCATAGTAGGCCGGCTCCGATTCCCGGGGCCACCAGTCGGCGACGTGATAGGCAAAATGGATGACGCCGACGATGCCGTGCGCGATGGACTGGTAGGTCATGTTGCGGACCTCCTCCATGGTCGGAGCGCGCACGTAGGCTTCGGTCTGCCTCGACATCTGGATGTACATCCAACCCGGCTTGCCGGCGGCGCCGTTGACGACGGCATCGGAATTTTGCGCAACGTGGGTCAGAGGATAATCGGGAACAGGGTAGACGTCGTCGGAGTGGATATCCGCCACGTCCCGATATTCCCGATGGTCTTTTTCGTACCCGTAGGCCAGGTTGATCCACACGAGGTGATTGGGATCGAGCCGCTTGATCAGGTCGTACACCGGCACGAAATCATCTGGTGGCATCTTGTAGGGGAGATCGAGATGAGGCGTGCCCTCCGGTCCAGCGGTGCGGATGTTGGGCTCATCCTCCAACTCCCATACCAGCAGGCCGGGGGCGTCGCGACAGGCCAGGATGATCTGCTCGGTCGTCTCCAGGTCTTGCCAGATACCGTTGCTGATCGAGACCAATGAGTACAGCCCGTGGGCATAGGCGTCGTCGATGTCTTTGCGGAACGACTGCGGGTCTTCCCGGGAGCCATGGGTGACGACGGCGTTGTACCCCATCTCGCTGGCTTCGGGCAGCGAGTAGTGGCCATGGGCGACATGGCTTATACCGACGAGGAAGAACGGTTCGCCGTTGACGAACACTCGATCCTGACGGAGCTCGACGATCTCTACCGGCGGAGGTGGTGTCGCCCACAAGGCCAGTCCGCTCAGAGCCATGATTAAGATCGCAGCAATCGCTGTTTGCATTTGGTTATCTCCAAGTTAGGAGAGTGCCGCCGTGGCGCTGGCAATGCGCCACTGCCCCTCCAGATCACAGGCTTCATAGAACAACCGCAATCGACCGTCGGCAAGGTCGATCACGCAGGGCTCCGATGCTTTGTTGGCGTCCCACTGCCCGCCGTTGTCGATACAGACTTCATCGTCCTTGACCCAATGCAGGCCGTCATCCGAGTACGCACCGAAGATTCTGCCGTGGAATTTCGATCCAGCGCGAACCTCCGGCGCTGCCACCCAGCCCGCATAGTACATGCGGTAGCCGCCGGTGCCCAGGCGCAGGACCTCGGGGGCATAGACCTCATATGATTCGAACTCCTTTTCGCGAGCAATGCAAACGCCCGGTTCCAGATCAAACTGTAGGCCATCATCAGACACGGCACTGACAATCTGGTGATCGTGGAAGGCGCTGGCGT
This sequence comes from Candidatus Latescibacterota bacterium, assembly GCA_965248265.1. Classification (GTDB taxonomy): domain Bacteria; phylum Latescibacterota; class UBA2968; order UBA8231; family UBA8231; genus CBDFJF01. The sequence goes on along the minus strand of CBDFJF010000001.1, from coordinate 1,396,155 downwards.
AAAGACGGTAGCGGGGGCTGTGCTGGTCAGAACTCGGGTCGATATACAGGCATCGCGGGGCGCCATAGGAGGCGTTCTCAGCTCCCAGGCGAACGCCCGCTTCCTTTTCCCAGACGAGACCGTCAGGGGATACGGCGCTGACAACAGCGCTGGTGACCTCCTTGCCACCGGCCTGCTCCGTTTTCCCCTCATAGTACATGCGATACCCACCATCCTCCAGAGGGATCACGTCCGGGCTCCAGATGTAGTGCTCTGCCCCCTCGCCGCCTGCATCCATCCGGATTCCGGGTTCTTTCTCCCATTTTTCGGCGTCGCTGGAGAACGCGCTCAAGATGTAACCCTTCGAGTCCGGGTTCGGGCGTTGCGGCCCAAAACCGTGGTAGTACATCCGGTAGCCGCCCTGCATCTTGACGACGTTCGGGGTGAGCGCCCGCTCGGAGTCGAGGGGGCCGTTGGAATCGATGGCGAGGTCCGCGTCCTTGATCCACCCGACTCCGGGATCCACCTCTTGATAGTGCACTGATTTGAGCATTTCGATCCGCTTACTCCGATCTGCTAGGTGATACTGTCGATGGTCCGGCGCAGAATATTGGCCTGGTCCTGGGCGTAGTCCATGTCCATGTAGTTGGCCTTGAACTGAAACAGCTTGGGTTGGAGGCTCTCGGCAACGGGGCAGAGCCCGGGAGTGTAGTCGCGATAGTCGCCCTTGTAAATCTCCGAATCGACCGGGAAGTCGCCGAGGAAGCGTCGATCCTGGAAGACGGGTTCGTCATAGCACAGTCGCCAGGCACCGTAAACGAAATCGCCTCCCAATTCGTAGAAGCGCTCGCGAAACTGGTGCCAGGAAACGCCCGCCTGATCGGCTTCGAAACGACAGGCGAAGCTCCAGTAGCTATTGACGTAGCCATCGGGGGTCTGTTGCGGCACGAACCAGGGGCAGTCGCCGACTGCTTCGAGGAAGAACTGACCTACGCTCGTGTGCCGTTCGACCAGTTCGTCCAGGCGTTCGGTTTGCTCCAGGGCCACGGCACCCTGCAGCTGGCTCATGCGGTAATTCCAACCCAGGAAATCGTGGCGAATCGAGCCCGGTTGGCCGCGATCCTTTTTGTCCATGGTGCCGGTGGAGCCGGCCGACAGGGTGTGATAGCCAAAGCAGGCAAATCTGCGCACTGCGGTGGCAAGCTCCTCGTCGTCAGTGGTGACGACGCCGCCATCGCCAGTGGTGATGTGCTTGGAAGCCTGCAAGCTGAAGCTGGCCATGTGTCCGGTGGTGCCGGCCACGCGGCCCTTGTAGTAGCCGAGGAAACACTGGGCGCTGTCCTCGATTACGGTCAGATCATGTTCATTGGCGATCTCCATGATCGGATCCATGTCGGCGCTCAGCCCGTACAGGTTCACGGGAATTATGGCGCGGGTCAGTGAGGTGACGCGTTGCCGAATGGACTCGGGATCGATGTTGAAGGTGCGCGGGTCGACGTCGGCGAAAACGGGAATCGCACCCTGGTGCAGTACCGCAAACGCGGTCGCGGCAGCGGTCAGCGGTGGCACGATCACTTCGTCGCCGGGTTTGACGTCCACGGCGCCCAGGCAGCTGTGCATGGTGGCGGTGCCGTTGCAGTGGGCGATGGCGTATCCGTCGCCGAAGCGCTTGGCGAAGGCGCGCTCAAATTGGCCGGTCAGGTCCGGGCCGGAAGAATTGCCGAAACCGTACTCGGTAACCTCGCGTAGATACTCCAGGGCCTTGTCGCTGATGCGGCCGGGGTGTTTGGGTTGGAGCATGATTCACGATCCCCTTCTTACAGTCAATTGGAGGTGAATATCCGTGCCGGATTGGTAACCGTCATGGTGTGAATATCTTCGTCGCTGACACCGTGGTCGCGCAGACCGGGCAGAACATTGGTAAAGAGATAGTCGAAGCCGCGGCCGCCGTGGCGATGCAACTGCGAGAGGCGGCAGGTGTCCGTTGACAGCAGTATGCGATCGGCAAAGCCTTCGTCGACCAGGCCTGCTATCCGCTGACAACGCTGGGCGTCAGGTAGCAAGTCCTGCCAACCGAACAGGTCGAATTCTATAAACACACCCTCGGCAAGCAGCGTGTGGTAGTAATCGAAATCGAGCGCCGGATCGCCATGACCTTGCGCTGCACAGTGGCCGATGACGATGCGCCCGGGATCAGCGTCGGCGGCAAGCAAGAGCTGAACTTGAGCGACGCCGGCGCGACCGAGACTGGCGTGGGTCGAAATCGTCAGCCCCGTACGGCGATGGGCGTCGGCGACGGCACGAAAAAGCATCTTCTCTTCTTCGAGCAACTGGTACTTCCGCCAATCGGAGTGGTCTTCGTTGTGACAGGCGATTTCTCCCAGCAGGCCGGCGGCGATTCCCGTGCTTTCCCCAAGCGCTTCGCGAACCAGGAAGTCCGCCAGGGCCGTTTCCGACATGGCCGCCAGTTCACTCGGCCAGACGTCGCGTTGGTAGACGCCCATGCCGGAAATGACGTTGACCCCACTGATGCGGGAGACCTCGCGCAAAGCGCCTGGATCGCGTCCGACGCCAACAGGGGTCACGTCGCACACTGTAGAACCCCCGGACGAGCGAAAATGGCTCAACTCCTCAGCCACGAGACTGACATCCACGAAGGTGTTGTCCGGGTTGCCCGAATGGATGCTGAGCCGATGAATGATGTGTTCATGCGGCAAGGTGATCCCCAATTCGGCAACCGGCACTTCGCCGGTAACCGTCATGGCGATGCCACCTTCCTTGGTTTCATTCATCGTCTCGGCGTCCTAACTCCACGGCTGGATCGGGATGCGTGAGCGTCCACCAATCTTCGTCGTGTGCCAGCTCGAGCTCAGCGAAGTACACGTCAACGGCCTCCAGCAGGGTTGCCTGGTTGTCGGGATGCGGCAGGATGCGCGATGGCGGTGGCAGCACCCCCATGTGGTAGGCATGCTGTGAGTGGTAGCTCAGACATACCCGACCCTCCGGGTCCACGGTCATGCCAGGGTAGGAACAATCACCAGTAGCAGGAATGCGCAGGAGGGGCTCGAGCTCCCCGCGTTTGACCCGCCACACGCCGACGCCGGCAGAATTGAACGGGAAGGTGAGGTCGCCTTCGACAATGGGCATGTTGCGGCCCGCCACGTAGAGCCCTCCCTGCCATTCCACGAACACGGGGGCATGCACCATCGGCGCCATCTCGGTGACCTGCCAGTCAGTGTAGGGGGGTTGCGCCCAACAGAAGCAGCTACCGAAGTGCTTGACTATGCTGCGGGAGACGATCCAGGCCTCGCCGTCATCCCGCCAGTGGATGTCGCTTTCGTTCAGCCCGAACTCGTCGCCGACCCGGGCGATGATCTCCCATTCGAACAGGTCGTCGCTGACCGCCAGGTCGAGCTGGACCGTGTCCTCGTGCTCCCGTGCCTCGGTCAGGTTCTGGATCAGTCCGTAGTAGCGATCGTCGTGTCGCCGGACGCGCCAGAGCCAATTGCCGGGGGGAAGGATGGGAGCCGGCTCCTCCCAATGGTAGCCGTCATTGGAAAATGTTATGTATTGCTGAAGTTCCCTGGCTTCGAAACCGCGCACCCAACTGGGGAAATACCAGGCCATCCGGTCCTCGCTCACGGGCAGAAGCTTGGGATCGCGATTGTCGCCGGGCGCGTGCGTGTGCGCCACCTCGCGAAATCGAGTGCGATCCGCGGACACCGAAAGGGTCACCGCCCCATCCATCGCCACGTGCGCGGCGCCCTTGCGGTAGGTCACCCAGTAGCAGCCCTGCCAGTACTGAACATCGGTAAAGGCATTGTGATTGCCGTCGCGCACGACGGTGACTTGCCTCAGGATCCTGGCCATCTCATTCTCCGTTTGAGGTTGATCAATGTGCCGGCTGTAGTCTATCTATAACGGTACCCGATGGGAAGGAGCCACGATGACGCGCAGCAACCATGATGAGAGCAGCCAGGTTGAAGACACCGGTGGGTCGATCGCTCCCCGCGGTACCCGGCGGGTCCACTTCATCAGCGATCCCTCCAGCATAACGATGAACGTACTGCCGGACCCGGTGGAAGAAGAAGATCTGCGACGGCTGGTGGACATGATAGCCGACAGCGGCGCCGACTCCTACCAGCAGGATTGCTACAACAAGGGATGCACAGCCTATTGGCAGTCGGACGAGTTTCAGTACGACGGGCGCGAGCAGCACAAGCGGTTTCTGCCGATGCTGGAGGCGGGCACGCAGCCCCTGCAAGTGCTCCTCGACCACAGCCACAGCCGCGGCATGGCATTCAGCGCCGGGTTTCGCATGAACGACACCCACGGAGGCGAACATTTCCCCGTTCGCGCTGACTGGGTCGAGTCCCATCCCGAGTGGCAATTCCAGGAAAGCCGTGAGGGCGGGGGCTATCACGAGGGATTTCCCCTCGATTTCACCTTCGATGAGGTCCGCGACTACGTCTTTCGTGTGATGCAGGAGGTCGTCAGCCGCTTCGATGTGGACGGCATCGAGATGACCTTTCGCGATCCCATCTACTTCCCGTTTCCCGAGGGTAGGGACCGCGCCCACCTGATGACCAGTCTGGTGCGTCGCCTGCGGGACATGTTGGACGAGTTCAGCAAGACCCGGGGCCGGCGGATTCAGCTGGGGGCCAGGGTGTTCTCCACGCTTGACGAGTGTCTGGATATGGGACTGGATGCGCCGACGTGGATGACCGAAGGGCTGCTGGATTACGTCAGTCCGATGGACGTCATGTTCTGCGACTTCAATGCCGAATGGCAAGAGTTCGGCGACCTGGCGCGCGATGCCAACTGTATGTACTACCCTACACTGAATCAGTGGACGAGTCGCCGCATGAGGATGAGCGGGGGTGGCATGACTCCGTCCAACTGCAGAGCGCTGGCGCAGACCTTCTACGGCGCCGGCGCCGACGGGTTGACGATCTACGCGCCGGTGGCCGGGTTCATGCGGTCGCCGCCGTTCTTCCCTCAGTCACTGCAGGTCCTCCACGAACTGCGCGACCCGGATAGAGTTGCCAGCGGCGACAGGTACTATGTCTTCGATCCCACCTGGGAGGGGGAGAGCGCCTTCGGCCAGGATCGCTGCTCGACCGGAGTCGTAAAGGCCTTCCGCGTCGTCCTCGACCGCACAGCAGCGAAGCCGTCGGGGGAGTACCCTTTTCGCCTGTACGAGCGCATGGACCGAGTCCAGCAGGCGACCTTGATGTTGCGTGGCAGCCTCACCGGGCACGATCAACTGGAGGTCCTCCTCAATGGAGTGCCCATGGCCCCGGGGCCGCTGGGTCAGCCGAATGCGATATTCGACGAAATGGTTCCCGATGTCCGCTGGTTCCTGGTGTCCCCGGCCGCGGTGGCGTACGGGGACAACAAACTGACGATTACGCTGACGAGGGCGGACCCACAGGCGGACACCGATCTCGTCATCGACGAGGTACACATCTGGGTGCAGCCGAAATAGAGCGGTCGTGTCGTGGGAGGGTGGAACCGCCATCCGCAACGGAACCGGCGGTCCGCGCCGTGGGAGGGGGGTAGCGCGCGAGTGTTGCGCGCGGACGCGATGCATCAACCAGGAGACTCCAGCCATGGAATCCACCATACCCGACGCAAGTGTCGCTGCATCTGGCCATTTGCCGGGCACCGTCGCTGTCAAGACAGACAGATGCAGAATCTCGAGGTCAGCTGCGTTTCGGGCACTGGGCTGCGTATCACTTTGCGCGACCTGGACTTTCTCGCTGTCCGGATGTGCGCTTGTTGGAGGCGGTCCACAGACGGTAGTTCAGGCTCAAGAGGAAGCCGACCGGTGGCAGATCGGCACTCCGATCGTCGGCTACTATCACGGCCCGGGGGGCGGTGGTGGCAGGTGGGGGCCTTTGACGGACGGGATGGCCGAGCGGCTGGTCGATGCGGGGTTCAGCCTCGTCTGGGGTAGCAGTATCGAGGACCTCGATGTCGCTCACGCCCACGGGTTGCGGGTGACCCTGCATTCGGAAGCGGTGAATTGGCGGAGTGTGGGCGAACCCGGCGCGTTGGACGATCCGGTGAAGAGCGCGCGAATCGACTCCCTCATCGAGCGCGTGAAGGACCATCCGGCGCTGTACGACTACGTCGTCGCCGACGAGCGCAGCGCCACCGTGTTCCCGACACTGGCCAGGGTGGTAGCCTATATCCGCGAGAACGATCCCGCGCATCCATGCCACATAAACCTGTTCCCCACGTACGCAAGCGCCAAGGCGTTGGGCACCGCCGGCGACACCGAAACGGCCTACAGAGAACACCTGCGTCAGTACATCGAGATCGTCAAACCGGACCTGATCAGCTGGGACCACTACCCCTTCCGCAAGACCCACGACAGCGGTGACTACTTCCTGAACCTGGCTCTCATTCGCGAGGCGTCCCTCAACAGTGGGGTGCCCTTCATCAACGTCGTGCAGGCCGTCGCCCTCAGTGAGACCAGCCGCGTGCCCAAACCCGGAGAGGGCAGGTTCCAGGCCTACACGACGCTGGCTTACGGCGGCCAGGGCATATCGCACTTCACCTACTGGCCCTACAGCGAATTCAGAGGGGGTATTTCCGGATTCGATGATGACGAATTTGACGAGAAACGAGCAGCAAAAGACGCAGCGGCGCCATTTACCCCGCTGGGAGAGGCGCTGCGCGAGATCCACCCCCGGTTTGTCGCCATAGCCGAGGAACTGCAGTCTTTAAAGTCGTTGGGCGTCTATCATCTGGGTGTGATTCCGCAGGGAGGGGTGGGCTTGCCGGCCACGGCCGCGTTTGCCGTCGATCCGGCCGTGCCTGCACAGCAGAAGAGGGGGATCCTGCTGGGTTACTTCGGGCTCGAGGGGAAAACCAGCCACGTGCTGGTCGTCAACCTCGACTACACACAGGAGCTGACGACGACGGTGGTCGGCCCGGGGGCCATGGATGCGTTCGACCCGTCTGCGGGCGAATGGCGTTCGGCATCAAACGGGCCGCGGGCCAAAGTCGATCTGATGAAAGGCGGTGGAGTACTGCTGCGGCTGCGACAGGAGTGAGTTTTTGGGCTCACGGAAATGGGGTAGACAGCCTTTCTGACTGCCACGCCTTCCTGCTGCCGTAGTACTCCTCTTCACTCGAACAGGGTGCGGGATCACTGGCTACCTGGCGGCTGTAGACGAGCAGATCCAGCCATTGGTCTCCATCGCGCAGTTGCCGCCGCAGTCGCGCCTCTTCCCGAAAGCCAGCCGTGCGCACGAGCTCCTTCTGGTCCTCGTCGCAATCGGCTACCCGTACCTGCAGAATGCCGATGCCCAGTTCCTCGGCTTTCGCCGCCGCCGCGTCGATCAGTTCGGGCCCCTGATTCATGTAGGCCGGACAGACGCGGAAGCTCAAGGCAGCCACGTGTTGTTCGAAGTAGGTGTTTTCCCGGACCACCGCAGCAGCTCCTACAAGACGCCCGACCGGATTCACCAATGTCATTGTCACACCCTTGCGGTCGGCGGTCTGTTTCATCCAATAGACGAAGTGGCTCTCGAAGCGGGTATGGCGAAAACACCGAGTCAGGTGATCCTTGATCAGCCACCCGGGCGCGGGGTGGTTGAACAGCACGGAAGCGCGAGCCAGATCCGCCCACGTGGCATCGCTGACGTGAGCCCGCCCGCAGTGTCCCAAATAGGTTGCGTCGAATTCCGCCGGGTTGCCCGCCACATAGCGCATGCCATCGCCGACGTAGTAGCGGAAACCGAGCTTCTCGTACAGCGTGCCGGCGACCGGGTTCGTCGTGCACAGGTAGAGGGCCTGGCCGCCGCGCGCGCGGAAATGGGTCACCAGGCGGTCGAGCAGGACGGACGCGACTCCCTTGCGACGATACTTGTCCCCGGTGGTGACGAATTCCACGACGCCGACGTCACTGGCATCTGCTGAAGTGAAGTAGGACATGCTGCCGGCGACCTCACCCTCTATCTCACCGACGAAATAGGGGGTGAAGAGCCAGGATGACAGTTGTCCTGTGAGGACCTCCTCTCTGACATCGGCCCAGCAGTCCACGCGATCGGCGTATTCGAGCAACGGTGGGAGCATGATTCTCACCACGAGCTCTTCACCGCCAGGCAGCGTTACCGACTCAGCATCCATTCATGACTACTCCTATCAAGCGCCGATTGTGCCCCAATCCGTTCGTGGATACCTTGGTAGCTCGATTCACATTCCAACGGGAAGGAACATATGGGCTGGGAAGTCGTCGACCGCGTGACGATATATCACGAAGAGGGAATGTACGCCCTGTGTCCGAATGTGGTTCGCACGCCATCCGGTGATCTGATGGCGTTCTTCCAACGGGCACCGCATCTGGGTCACCCCCACCACGGCCATCCGCTGTTCAATCTACAGGCCTGCCGCTCGCAAGACGAGGGACAGACATGGAGCGAGGCCACGCTGATAGCCTCCGATCCCCTGGGAGGGATCATCGACCGCGGTGTCCACACCCTTTCGGACGGGAGCATCTTCATACACTGCTCGTGCACGGAGCTGGTGCCCGCAGAGGGGTCCGAGGCGCATGGGACCGAGTGGGTCTCGCGGTATGGCACGCCTTTCTGGATCCGTTCGCGGGACGACGGCCACACCTGGACCAACCCAGTGCGCTTTCCCCCCGTGCCGGATGCGGGCTGGGGTCATGAGGTCGAGCACTCGGGGGTCTGCAGGAGCGGCCTGATCGAGCTTCCGGATGGACGTCTGCTGATGCCGAGCAAGGCGACCGAACGGCCTGAGGGCGAGCATACCTACTTCGGCATGTTGCGTGTCTCCCGCGACATGGGCGAGACCTGGGAGTACGGCGGACGAATCGCCGAGGACCCCGTCGCCCACTTCAGCGAGCCGGCCATTCACCGAACGCCGAGTGGCCGCATCCTGGTGATCTTTCGCTGCCATGCCAACACCTCGCAGGATCAGGACGAGAGCATACCCCTGCGAGATCGCCAGTACGACAGCCGCTTTCAGGCCCTGGTCATATCCGACGATGAAGGGGAGACCTGGACGCCGTGGAAGCGTTCCGTGCACGGCTACCCCGCCCACATGCTTGGGTTGCGAGACGGGCGCATTTTCTTGACCGTCGGCACCCGCTGGGATGGGCAATCGGGCTGTCTGGCCAGAGTTCTGGACCCCGAGGGCACCGAGCTGGAGACGGCACCCATCTACAACAGGGCGCCGGATCTGGAGACGACGCCGGACATCGTCATCCAGAGCGACGCGTTCAGCCACGATTGCGGCTATCCATGGTCGGTGGAGCTCAATGACGGACGGGTCCTCGTCGTCTACTGGCATCACTACACCGACAATCATCGCGGCATCGAGGGGGCCATTGTCGCGGAGAAGTAAGCTGCTTCCCAGGCGACCCCGTTGCGGTATTCATGCAAGAAACCATGAAAGGTCCGGCAATGATTCCGAGTTTCATTTCAACAGATCTCCGCGCGGCCGGCAGAGTCGAAGGGTCGTCTCAGTGACCGCGGCATTGCGAGGATTCGGGGTAGTTAGGGCATGCACAGGCGTGTTTTGCCTTCTTCTTTTGAGCTGCGCGGGTCCCTTCGCCAAAGCGACCAAGCTAGCTGAGGCCAAGCAGTGGGAGATCGGCACTCCGATTGTCGGCTACTATCACGGCCCCGGAGGCGGAATCGATACTCGATTTGGTCCGCTGACACCCGGGATGGCCCGGCGGCTGGTTGACGGGGGGTTCAACCTGGCCTGGGGAACCACCGCTGAAGACCTGGATGTCGCCCACGCGCACGGACTGCGAGTAGACCTGATCGCCTGGGATCTGAGAGAGCCAGGCAACCTGGACGACCCGGTGGTCAGGGCGAGGATGGACGCCCTGATTGAAAGCGTGAAGGACCATCCTGCCCTGTATTCGTATCAGATTACGGATGAGCCAAGCGCGATCAGATTTCCCGAATTCGCCAGGATCGTCGAGTACCTGCGCGAGCGCGATCCCGCCCATTTGGCCCACATGAATCTGTTCCCGACCTACGCAAGTGCTGTGGCACTGGGCACCGCCGGTGGCCCCGTCGAGGCCTACCGCGAACACCTGCGCCAGTTCGTCGACGTCGTCAAGCCGGACCTGATCAGCTACGATCACTACAACCTGTACACGGATGACGAGGAAGGCACGAACCTGCACCAGGACAATCAGTACTTCATGAATCTGGCGCTGGCGCGCGAGGCCTCGCTCTACGGAGGCATTCCCTTCATCAACGTCATTCAGGCGGTCTCAGTCGGTGTGTCCCACCGCATTCCCACCGGCGCTGAGAGTCGGTACCTCGGTTACACCACCCTGGCCTACGGCGGTCAAGGTATCTCCCATTTCACCTACTGGCCCTATGGCGATTTCTACGGAGGCATAACAGCATTCGAAGACGTCGGGTGGAACACAGAGCGCGCTGCCGCCGACGTGGCGGCGCCATTGACCCCGTTGGGCGAGGCGGTCCGTCAGATTCACCCCGAGTTCATCGCCGTCGCCGAGCAGCTGCAGCCACTGACATCCCTTGCCGTGTATCACTCCGGGCGCATGCCTGCGGGAACGTGGCCTATTGATGAACTCCCCGCTGCTGCGGTGTTTTCGGAGGATCCCCCTCTCGATCCAGAGCAAGGCGAGGGAATCCTGTGGGGCTACTTCGGATCGACCGGCGCGTCCTCCCACGTCCTGATCGTGAACCTGGATTTCGAGCGGGAAATCACGACGACGGTCGTCGGTCCGGGCACCATGGAGCAATTCGACGCCCGGGTGCGGCAGTGGCGACCGGTTTCAGATGGTTCGCGGGCGCAGGTGAATCTGGTGGCGGGCGGCGGCATGTTGCTGCGCCTGCAGGTGAACGAATGAACGCGCGCGGCATCGCAGGCGCCGTTCGTATGGGGGGGATCTGCCTTCTTTGCCTTTTTGCCCCGGGGTGTGCCGGTTTCTTGACCAAGGCGAGCCAGCAACAACCGGAGGTCAGCGTGTGGGAGATCGGAACACCGATTGTCGGCTATTACCACGGCCCCGGAGGCGGAATCGATACTCGATTTGGCCCGCTGACACCCGGGATGGCCCGAAAACTGGTCGACGGGGGGTTCACCCTGGCCTGGGGAAGTACGGTCGAAGACCTCGACGTCGCCCATGCACACGGGCTGCGGCTAGACCTGATCGCCCAGGACCTGAGAGAGCCCGCTAACCTGGACGACCCGATAGCCAGGGCGCGGATCGACTCGGTCATCGACAGCGTGAAGGACCATCCCGCTCTTTATTCCTACAGAATCGTCGACGAACCCAGCGCGGTCAGGTTTCCAGAGCTCGCCAGGATCGTCGACTACATCCGCGAGCGTGATCCCGCCCATGTATCGCACATAAACCTGTTCCCGACGTACGCAAGTGCCGCGGCGCTGGGTACCGCAGGCGATACGGAAACAGCCTACAGAGAACACCTGCGTCAGTTCGTCCAGGTGGTGAAGCCGGACCTGATCAGCTACGATCACTACAGCCTCTACACGGACGACGAGGCAGGTGCAAACCTGCATGCGAGCAACACCTACTTCATGAACCTGGCGCTGGTGCGTGAGGCAGCCCTGAACGGAGGCATTCCCTTCATCAACGTGGTGGAGGCTGTTTCAGTGGGTGAGCGCCACCGTGCGCCCAACAGCGATGAGAGCAGGTACCTGGCCTACACGACGCTCGCCTACGGCGGCCAGGGCATCATGCAGTTCACCTACTGGGCCTACAGTGACTTCTACGGGGGCATTTCAGCGTTCGAGGACGTCGAGTGGAACGCGGAACGCGCCGCGGCCGACGTGGCGGCGCCACTGACCCCGCTTGGCGAGGCCCTGCGTCAAATTCATCCCGAGTTCGTCGCCGTAGCACAACAGCTGCAACCGCTGACTTCCCTCGCCGTGTATCACTCCGGGCAAGCGCCCGTGGGCGCCTGGACCGTGGATGCACTTCCGGCCGACGCGGAGTTTTCCGTGGATCCGTCTTTCGATCCACAGCAGGAGAAGGGCGTCCTCTGGGGCTACTTCGGATCAACCGGCGAGACAACACACGTCCTGGTCGTGAACCTGGACCATTCACAAGCGATCACGACGACGGTAGTCGGCCCGGGAGCGCTGGAAGAGTTCGACACCGAGGAACGGCAGTGGCGCCCGGCTTCGGACGGGTCGCGGGTGGAGCTGAACCTGGTGGCCGGGGGCGGCAAGCTTCTGCGGCTGCAGGAGACTCCCTAACTACCCCCGCACGGCAAGAGAAACCCGCCCGCGCTCAGTGTCCAATGGCGTCGGCATCGAGCGCTCATATGATTCGGCCCCCTAGCGCGTCACGCGCACGGCGATCGAGGTTGTATCATCCTGCTGTCCCGTGCTCGCCGAGAATCGTCCCACGTCCCAGTACAGTCGGTCCAACAGCGCCTCCGAGTCCAACCCTTCCCGCGTACTCTGCAACAGCAGTTCCTGTATGCGCTCCTCGCCGTATAACACTTGTCTGTCGTCCTGCGCCTCGATCACCCCATCCGAGTAGAACAGCAACCGGTCATCCTTGTTCAACTTGAACGAGGTGCCCACGTAGTCGGTATCCTCCTTGATTCCCAAGGGCAGATTGCCCAACTCGAGTTCCCTCACCATTCCCGCTTCAGCCTCGTAGTGCAGGGGGGGATGGTACCCAGCCACCGCCACGTCGAGACGGCGCTCGGTCACGTCCAAGACAGCGACACAGCAACCGACGAACTCGCCACTTTTGAGCGTTCCGCATAGCGCCCGGTTCAGAGCACTCAGCAATTTCACCGCATCGCCGCATTCCCTTACTTCGTAGCGAAGTGTTTCGCTGAATCGCAGCGCGGTCACGGCACCCTGCATTCCGTGCCCCATGACGTCCACGGCGACGATGGCCAGCCTGGTGTGAGCCTCATCGAGCCAGACGTAGGTGTAGAAATCGCCCCCAACCTGCGTTGCCGGTTCACACCGTCCCGCCAGGTCGAACCCATCGGTTTGAGGACTTTTCTGGGGCAGAAGTCCCATCTGCATCTCTCGCGCACGGTCAAGCTCCTCCTCCATGCTCCGTGCACGCTCAGCCTGGACTTCCAAGGGCACCTCGCCGATTTCACGCTCGTAGGATTCCCGGACGAAGTTGGCAAACGCGGTGGAGAAGAGCCGCCCCTTCTCCAGGGCGAAGCCGCGACGCTGCAGCTCCTGGCATTCCGAGCTCGCCATATCCACTTCGCCTTCAATGGCCATCTGATTGCAAAGTGCTCGGTCCACTGCTCCCATCTGCTCCCAGTAAAATTGAAAATGAGGACTGGCTTCTTCCAAAAATCGGGCCTCGACGCGCTCGCGAATGCATTCACCCTCTTCGACCAACACCTCGAAGGCGGCGGAGCAAGCCATTTGGAGGAAGAACGGGAAATGACCACCGAGTTCGAGAATCATATCCATGTATTGTTCAAGCGGAAACGGGGTCGATCCAGACGGCTCGCGAATGAGGGCGACCGCCTCGTCGGATTCCAGCGGTCCTAGATAAACGGTGGAAAAGATGTTGAAAAAAGGTGAATCGGAGATCTCTTGAGTGCGACAGAGCTTCTGCAGATCGCGGCTGGTGGAAGTGACGAAGGCGATGTTGAAATGCCCAGAGAGTGAGCGCAGATGGGCGAAGAAGTCGGCATCGAAGTTCGAGCTGCGCGTTAAGCGATCGAACTCATCCAGAAGCAGGATGAGCCGGTAGCCATCCCGATGGAGTTGTGCCACCAGCTCCCGCAGATGGTCTGGGGTCGGATCCTGCGGGATCAATACCGGCAGTTGGCCTTGCAGATGGCGAAACACTGATTCGATGAATCCCGCAATGCTCAGGCGCAGCTCCTCCTGAAAATCCATGAACAGAAACAGTGCCTTGTCGGGATCGTCCAGATAATCCGCAACGATGTCTGGATGAGCGATGTAGGACAACAGGGAAGACTTGCCAATGCGGCGGTCCCCGACGATCGCCACCGACTGGGGTGGATCCGCCCCGATGCGCGACGCCAGACGCATCACTTCCTTGCGACGCCCGTAGAACATGCTGGGCGCACGGATCATCGAGCGGTTTAGATAGGGATTGCGCGGGATTTTCAAATGGATCCCTCAGCCGAACAACCGTTTCAGAAAACCGCCGCTGCTGTGATCCTTGACAAAGCGGGCAAGCAGACCCGCGGCGATCTCGTAGTCGGAGCCGGCTCTACGCAGATGACCACTGCGTTCCAATGCCTCGGCGGCAAACTCCAGGCGGCGTTCCACCGGTTTGCCACCAGAGAGGCGGCGCAGGACCTCCTGCTCCGCCTCGGTAAACGCATCTTCCCACAGGGCTTCGAGGTATCCCTTCACCTCCCTGGCGGCGGCGTCGCGCAGGTCTTCTTGCTCAATAGATCCGTTGATGCGAACATCGAAGGCGATGCTGGCCGTGGCCTGCAACAGGTAAGGGAGGTTGCCCCCCAGATCCAGCACCCATTCGGTCTCCTGCTCGAACGGTCGACCCGCCGCCCGGGCTGGTTCCTCCACGAGGCGCCGGGCTTCTTCGGCCTTGAAAGCCTCGAGATTAACGGTGGTGAAGATGTTGAAGAAGGGCGACTCCTCGATATCCTGGGTGTGACACAACTTCTGCAAGGGTCCCGAAGAAGTGGTCACATATCCAACATCGTGGCTGTTGGCCAAGGAGCGCATGAAGGAGAAGAAGTCCAGTGGAAAATCCTGGTGCTGGGTTACGGCTCCGAAGTCATCGCAGAACAGAACCAGCTTTTTCTTTTCCTGCATCAACCGTTTCACCAGATCGTTGAATCCGTCGTAGTTGGGCTTCATCGATCCGCGATCGGCCGCGTCGAGAGCGGTTTGCACGAGGCCAAAGAACGCTTCGGGATTCTCGGGAGAATTTTTCTCGAGGCTGAGTAGCAGCATCACGTACGAGTCGGGCTCGTCGAGATACTCTGCTTGGGAGGTCGGATCGCACAGCCAGTTCAGTAGTGAGGTCTTACCGATGCCCGGTTCACCAACGATGGAGACCGACTGTGGCCGGTCCGCCGCCACCCGAGAGGAGATCCGCATGATCTCGGACGTGCGGTTGTAGAATTCATTGTTGCCCTCGATGGGACGAGTGTGTACGTATGGGTTTTCCACGTTCGACCCGCTTTCTCCTTAGAATCTCACTCTGTAACTCATGCGCAGGCCCTGTTCACCGGGCCCGTTCCACAGGAATAAGCCGCCGCTGGGACGTTCGATATTCGGCCCCTGAAAAACCGTATCCAGCACATTGTACAGCCAGACCGCCCCAAGAATGCCGATGGCCACATCGGACTGGTCTGCCTTGCGGGTGTACTCGTCGAACAGGTTTTCGAAATCGGCACCAGGACGCGCCATTTCGTAGTCATCTTTGGCCGTCCGGTAGGCGCGCTCCGTGGAGACGGCGTAAATGGCCGCCGCCGCCATGCCCCCCATCATCACAAAACTGCGGCCCCGGTACCCCTGATAGCGTTGGCCCCATCCAGGTAGCAGGGCGGAACGCAGCAGCGCGCTTCGGCGCGAGGTCCGCGCCAGCTGAGCTTCCCGAGTCCGCATGTCTTCCTGACGCACCTCCAATATCGCCTGGCCAAAGAAACGGACTGCTGCCTCCGGGGTCTCCCCTCCCTCTATGGACAATGCGTCCATGTCAAAAGACGGATCATCGCGAACGATCTGTTTGTAGACTGACACGGCTTCCGCGTCCCGTCCCAGGAGTATGTAACCAAGGGCGACGAATTTTCGTGCCATCGATTGTTCGTCGAGCGCCATCGAGTCATCCGCAAGCAACACGTTCATCGCGCCAATCGATCCTTCCCATTCCCCCTCGTAAAATTGAGCAATCGCTTTTTGCAACGGCGAATCCTGGCTCAAAAGCGGAGTGGCGACCATTACCACGGCTGCGACAACTGTACCCACCCTTCGAGAATTTTTCATGGCAATGAGACCTTTACTGTATCACCCTTGGTGACGGTAACCTTCGTGGATTGGGTATTCCCTTTGCTCGCGATGCTATAGGCGCCTACTTGCAGCTGTATATCACCCGGTGGCACCGTGTGTTCGTCGGAGCCATTGATGACCACCGTGCCGAAGAGGGGTTTCACGATTCGCAACCAACCGTACTGGGGCACAAGAGTGATCCGCGGTTCGTAGGACTGGCCCGGCTGAAGCTCCTGCTCTAATTCGTGGGGCTCGTAACCTTCCAGTACGAGCTGCAACCGATATCGGCCCGGCTCGAGTTGAATTCCGGCCGGCGTCTGGCCATGCGTTTTTCCATCGATGAGGATATCCGCGCCCGGGGGGACACTGGTTATCTGGATTTGGGCGGGGTTTAACGTCAAACTCCAACGCACCGTGTCCGTCTGCCCCAGAGCGACGTCGATTTGTTTGTCGGTGGTTTGATAGTCGGCAAGCCGCAGTCCGACGTTGTGGCGACCTACCGGTTGGCCTTGCAGAAGCGCAGGCGACTTCAAGCCGGTAGACTTGCCATCGAGCAGGATCAGGGCACCTCGTGGTTGTGATTCGACATAGATGTTGCCCACCCGGGCGCGCAGCTGGAACTGCACCTCCACGGGGGCGCCATCGTCGATAACCACTGTGCGGCGTTGTTCGACGTATCCTTGCTGTCTCATCAAAACCTGGTAACCCCCTGTTGGCAGAGCCAGTTCTTCGATGGGAGTGACTGCGCTGGTGTCGAGCTCGCCTTCGATCTGTACCAACACCCCTGCCGGTTGGGAGCGCACGCTGAGGGATCCGGTCTGGCGCACCAGATCGACCTGAAGACTGTCGGTTTGCCCCGCATGGATGGCTACCTCACGACTCCAGGTGTGAAACTTCGGTTTCTTCACCTCGACTTTGTAATTCCCCGGTTGCAGATCGGAAATCATTACAGGCGCTCTCGAGGCTCGTTCCACGCCGTTTACGAGAACCTGCACCTCGCGCAGGTCCGATTCGACCCACATGCGGCCCTTCTCCAGCGCAGGCGGGGTAACTCCAGCTGAAGTTTCACTATCCGTTGATCCGGAAAGCCAGTATCCCAGCGTAGCTGCGAGTGCGAAAGCGACGACACCAGCGCCGGCCCAGACCGCCTGCCGACCCTTGTGCGGGGCTTGCTCTTCTACCAGGCTCCAGATGGAGCGGGCCCGCCGGATCCACTGGCGAAAGAGATCGACCCTGAACCGATATCCTCCTTCGTCGTCCCGTTCCAGCACCTTGTGTGCGTAAAGATCCTCCAGCGACTTGTGCAACGCATCCGACTTCAGCTGCAGTGGATAATTGTTTTCACTAATTTTCTCAAAGAGTTCCTGCGGCTTTACCAGAACGGCCTCGTCGCTCTCCTCGCTCAACAGCGAAAGAGAAAGCCTGTCCGTGTCACTCAATTCGTCCCAGGCGTACACCATCTGCGGGGGTGGGTTGTCGATGATCGTGCGCACGACGTCCTGCAGACCTTCCACACTCAAATCGTTTTTCTGCGCTTCATTGAGATAGTCCACGACGTTGGTGCAAATCACCTGGGTGTAGAACGGATGGCCGAAAGTGAGGTCGTAAATCGAGTCGACCACCCCCTCTCCGTAGTGTACGCGCCCCTCAACGGGATGCTGTATCAGACGCAGGGTATCGGTCTTGCTCAGGAAGGTGATCTCCCGTGCTTCCCCCTTGCTGATCAAGCGACGCCAGCCCGTACTGCCTGAGTCGGCCAGACCGCTGGAACCGGTGAAGCAGAACGACACATTCCGACTCTCGAGGATATTGGAGAGGTACATCACGGCGGCGCTGGTGATCTCCTCACGCATTTCCTTGGCTTGCAGGATCTCCGCCTCGTCTACCAGAAAAACCAGGCGCTTGTCTGGGAAGATCTGGCGGATATCGTCCAGCAACCGGTCGAACGTGAGTACGGGATTCCCTTGAGCAAAGTCGTAGTACTCAACTACCAGCCGCTGGTCATCGATCTGCTCGATGGTGAACTCGGCGATGCGTCCCAGCAGGTCGTTGTCCCCCGTAATACCGGCGATCTGTTGCATGTCGATGAAGATCGGCAGGAACTCCTCGCCCAGGCGACCATCCAGGATCTGGAACATGATGGAGGTCTTGCCGCTGCGCCGCTCGCCGACGAACAGCATCACGATGCCTTCCGACTCGGCGATGAGGCGTTGGCGCACGTGGGCGAAATCGTCCTCCCGCCCGAAGAAGAGGCTGGGATCACGTACTGGATTGCCCGTAATAAACGGGTTCGGCGAAATGGGACTGAACTCACCGGTTTGTTGAGAGGGTGCCATATTCCACTTCAGTGAAGTTTTTTCAAGTTTGGAGTCCAATCTGGCATCAACGGACTGCCTCCGGGTTCTCTATCGCAATGGCCGTGCCACCGCAAGTCCCGAAAGACGCCCATGATACGTAACGTCGAATTTTCATTGTAACTTAGAGAAAAATGGATGGACGGGAAAATCGGCGAGGGTCAGTTCAGCTGTCCGGGATTCAAGACGGATTCAGGTCGGAAATCCTGTTTTCCGGACGCGTGACGCAGAGCGGATATCACTCTCGCTTCAATCCGTGGCGCTTCACGAGCTCGTATAGTCGACTCCGCGAGATATCCAGCGCCTCGGCCGCCGCGCCGATCTCCCAATCATGTCTCTCCAGCCGTGACTGGATCAAGTCTCTTTCGAATTGCTCCCGAGCCTCTTTGAAGGAGAGGGAATTGGTCAGCTCGGTGCGGAAGCCACCAACGTTGACATCTTCGGCAGCGGCCAGCTGCAATCGGGGCCACAGATGTTGGGGACGGATCGCATCGCCCCCTGCCATCGCGCGGGCGCTGGCAAGCTGATTTTCCAGCTCGCGAATGTTTCCAGGCCAAGAGTAACCATTTAGATGGGTCACTGCATCCTCGGTTGTGCCCGCCGGATACTCCGCCAGAAAGCTGTCCACCAACAGGCGGATATCTGACGTGCGATCGCGCAGGGCCGGAAGCTCGAGCGCGATTACGTAGAGGCGATAGTAGAGATCCTGGCGGAATCGGCCCGCCTCTACTTCTTCTTCAAGGTTCCGGTTGGTGGCGCAAATGAGGCGGATATCCACCTGGCGGGCGTGATTCTCGCCCACGCGGCGGATCTCCCCCTCCTGCAAAACGCGCAGAAGTTTGACCTGGGTGGCACTGCCCACCTCGCCGATCTCGTCTAGAAAAAGCGTGCCCTCATGAGCGGCTTCGAACAATCCCTCGCGATCGGCGGCCGCATCGGTGAATGCACCCTTCTTATGACCGAACAACTCGCTCTCCTGCAAGTGTTCGGCGATTGCGCCGCAGTTCACCGCAACGAAAGGACCGCTGCCGCGCCGGCTGCTCTCGTGAATACAGCGGGCGACCAGTTCCTTGCCGGTGCCGGTCTCGCCCGTGAGCAGGACGGTATCGTCTGCGACGACGGCCTTTTGCATCAAGGCGAATACGCGACGGATGGCGATGCTGCGGCCCACGATTTGCGGAAATGGATCTTCTTCTTCGGCTACCGGGTCGATCGCCGATCTCATGGGCGGTTCGAGGCTGGATGGGGGCGATGGAATACTGCCCGCGGTCGCCTTCGGCACCTCCGGCATCTGCTCTCTAGCGAAAGCGGAAAACGAGGCCGAAAAAAGCCGGGTCCGGCCCTGCACATTGCGCACGAAACCGTCTCCCAGGAGGGAGCGCACCGTAGAAAGGGCAGCCGTGGGCGTGGAATTGACGGCCAGGATTACAGCGGTTTCCCGCTCAGCTTCATCGAAATGATCCCATATATATCGAAAGTGAGAGACTGCCTCCTCCATGAAGCGCTGCTCAAGGAGAGAGTGGATCAGCTCATGGTCCTGGTTCTCATTCAAACACTCGAACGCGGCCGCACAGGCAATCTGGAGGAATAGGGGCAGATGGCCGCTGAGATCCACGAGCGTTTCTTCGTGGGTCGAGAGTGGCGTCCCCGCACTGGCTGAGGGTTTGGCAACGAGCTCCTTGACCTCCGCTTCGTTGAACGGTCCGATTTTTAATTCAGCGAAAATATTGAAGAAGGGTGATTCGGAGATCTGACTGGTATGGCACAGAGACTGCAACGTGAGGTGGGAAGTGGTTACAAAGGCAACCGAATGCGCGTTGGCCAGCGCCCTCAGCAGACCAAAGAACTCCTCTCCAAACCCGGGGTTGCGGGTTACTGCTTCGAATTCGTCGAACAGACATACCAGTTGAAGACCCCGCGCGCTGAGATCGCGCACGGTTGCTTCCATGCCCTCGAAATCGTCAAGAGCTGGAACTGTAAAACGGTCTCCACAGGCAGCACTCAGATGTTCGCCGAAGACCCGGCAAAAACCGGATTGACCCAGATGTTGTTGTCCCTGAAAGTCAAAAAATATGAACGCGTAGCGCTCAGGCTTGTCCAGATAGCGGGCATAGACCTCATTCTGGGCAATGTGCCAAAGCAGGGACGACTTGCCCGCACGGCGAGCCCCGACGATCGAAACCGACTGCGGTGGTTCGGCGCCCAGGCGCGACATTATGCGTTCCACTTCCCGGCTCCTGCCGAAGAACTGATCGACGGATCGGATCATGGAACGGTTCAGGTAAGGGTTTCTCGCCATGCGTTGTAGAGCGCGCCAATCACCCGTTGTAGTCCAGCGAATCCCGACGGAGAAAATATAGTGATAAATTCCGACCGAATTTACGAATTTGGGTTCAACAGACCGCAGATTGACGTGTGGCCGAACGCCCGTGCCTGCGGCAGCGAACGGGCATCAATCCGACTCTGGCACGTCGTTTGCCGGTGTTGTGTTGTCAGGCGACGACGACGGCAGTATGCTTCTCGGGCAATTGCCGGAGAACTTATGATTCCTTCCGCATAACGATACCGTATCCAACAAATGATCTCAGGTCAGACACATACGGGACAGCACTTCGCTGTCCGCGCGAGCGCGTTCATGATCGTCGCATGCCTCTTCGCATCGTGCCACGACGCCTCGCGAGAAAACCCCTTCGACTCCGCGCTCACGCCTCCAGTCGAGGATGTCCGCGCGCAGATCAGCGATTCCACTGGTGTGGCGCTCATCGAATGGGCACCGTACGAAGGGCAAACCGATTTCCACATGTACCTGGTAATGCGCCGCGAGAAGACACTCGTTGAGATTGATACCCTCGCACACCTAGGCGAACAAGCACAGACAGCGTATGCCGACACGTCAATCAGGCCGGACCGGGACTACATCTACTGGATCGAAGTAGTGAACACGGCGGGCTTTGGCGTGCCCAGCGAACCGCTTTCCGTGCAGTCGTTTACCGTCACCGGTGTCGAGTTGACCTCCATCGCTGACTCCCCGGCAACAGGGCACATCGTGCTGACCTGGGACCCGTACATCGGTCCGGGTTTTGACGGGTACGAGATTTGGCGCCGTGCATTCGGCGAAGATACAGCACGGCTGGACTCGATACCTGAGGTCGAGACCAGCGCCTGGACGGACACGACCGCCCGCCCCGGCGCCGACTACTTCTACTGGGTCAACACCATCGTCTTTGGCGCCGGCTTCGAGAGCGCCCGCGCCGAAATCTCCTATGAGATTCCAGCAGTGCGCATCGAAAGCCTTTTATTGAGCAGTGAAACCGCCACGGCCGAATTGGCGTGGTCACAATACGATGGGCCCAGGTTCCAAGCCTACGAGGTGCACCGGCGCGTCGAAGGCGGGCTGAATGTGCCCGTGGAGCTACTTGAAACCCAGACCATCACCTCGTACACGGATACCGTCCTCGACGGCAACACGGAGTACCTCTACCGCGTCGTCGTGCACACGGAATGGGAGGGTGGTATATCGAGCGCCAGTCCAGAGCGAAGCGGCATTTTCTATCCGCTCGTGGAGACGCGGGAACTCCAGTCTATCAGCAACTCCGAGGCGCAGGCGATCGGCGCTGCCCTGGACGGGATGGATGATATCTACATCGCCATGTCGGCGATCTCGACCACCACTGCCAGAGCGATGCAGGCGGGCGTTCAGGTCATGTTTCCGGGGGGTGACGGGTATCGACCCTACTTTTCGAGACTGGAAGGCAACAGCCTGATACCTCACCGCCTTTCCCCGGTGCGGCTTGCAGTCGATACGGGCGGACGTGTCTACACCGCTGTTTCAGACACGGTAAGCAAAAGCGTCGTCCTCGGTGCCATCGACACCGATCGGCGGGAGCTGTGGTTCCGCCTGATCGATACGGACGGCGCATTTCCGGCCGGCCTCTACGAAGACGAGGACGGGTCAATTGTGATGATAGACTACGAGGGGTTCATGTATCGCAGTGACAGCGAGGGGAACGTGGAGGGTCCGCTCGATCTCATTCGGAAGACGCTCATCGCCGATCAGGGCATACCAGTTCAGCACGTCGTCCGGGCGCCCGAGGCTGGGGCAGGCAGCGGCAACGACCAGTTCTTCTTCAGCGTCCCCGATCGCGAACGCAACCACATCATCGCCAAGACGAAGGTCACGGACACCATTTACGGGGGTAATGACAGCACCTTCGACGACGGCGTCGGGCCCGACAGCGGCGAAACCCTCGACCCCCTCGTCATCGCCTTCGACGCGTCTAGCACGAGACTGATGGTCATGGAGGCGCGCGGCCTGCTACAGGTCTTTGATGCCAGGTCACAAGACACGGAACGACGCTTTGTCACCAAATGGGGAAGATTCGGCGACGCGCCGGGAGAATTCCAGGTCTCACCACCGACCGCTATCGACATGGTCGTCGACTCGCAAGGCCGGATCCACGTCGTCGACGGGGGAAGTGAAGGTGGGCGGTTTCAGGTATTTGCGCCGTAGGGTTCCCGCCAGTGGGAAGGATTACGCAACCGCCTCGGGTTTCTCACCGGCGGCGTCCAGGCGGCGCTTGGCCTCGGCGTAGGTGTCGGGAGAGAGTGGTCCTTTCATGACACCAGCCAGGTTCTCTTCGAGGTGATCGATGCGGGTAGTGCCCACGATGGTTGTATCGCAGTGGGGATGCGTCAGGGTATACCGCAGCATGAACGTGGTACGGCTCTCCCCTTCATCGACCAGCTCGTCGAGATTCGCCTCGAACATCTTCCACCTGTTCACCTGCCCCTCTCCCGCGGCGGCATCAGGTTCGCCCTGGGCCACCCCGCCGCGGACGACAATGCCGGTTCCCGCTTGTGCGGACCTGGTGATCCACTCTTCGTGCTCCCGCTCCAGGGCGGAGTAGGGGATCTGGAAGACGTCGAACACCCCCCACTCGAGGAACGTCGCCAGGTGTGGCAGCGTCGTCGAGACGCCTATCCAGCGCACCTTGCCCTGCTTGCGCATATCCTCGAGCACGGCCACCAAGTCACCAGCCTCGCATTCCTCAACTGAGGGATTGTGGTACTGCATCACGTCCACGTAGTCGGTCTGCATCCGCTCCAGGCTCTCGTGTAATCCCCGGAAGGCGTTCTCCCGCGTCCAGATGTGCTCGCCGCCCCCGGGAGGGCATCCACACTTGGTAGCGAGGTAGAACTCCGACCGGCGTCCGGAGATCTGTTTTCCGATCTGCTCTTCGGCCGGGTTTCCTTTGTTAACGCCATAGTCGTTGGCGGTGTCTATGAAGTTGATCCCCGCGTCCAGCACCGAGTTCAGCACTTTGTTCCAGTGCTCGTCGTCGGGATTGCCTCTGATGGCGGTGCCGAACCCGAGCCGGGTGACTTTCAGTCCGGTGCGGCCCAGCACTGCGGTTGGAATGGCCTGCGTCACGCGATTGTCTCCTCTGATGATTTGCGTCGCGCTGGGATGCGCCCGGCGCACTGTGCGATGTTACTGTGAGCCAGCTCTCAGGTCGGCGCAGACCAGCTCCTCGTCGTTGCGGGCGAAGACGTGACGATAGGCGAAGGCCGGCTGCGACCACACCACGCCATCCCGCTGATTGAGCTGATCGCGGGTCGGTTTTATCAGATGCGCAGCGCTGTGGATTAGAGCGCCTTGTGGTGTGAGGCTGGTGATCAACAGCTTGCCGCGCTCGTTGAGGATCCACACCCGTTCGTCGTTGCGCACCAGATGAGCCGTTGCCCACCGCGCCCTCGGCACGATCTCCGAACTCTCCCACACGCGCTCGCCGGTGGCGGCGTCCAGTCCCCGGAACTCTCCGTAGCTGTCGATTCCGTAGATGAGGTCGCCGATGATGAGAGGTGTGGTGATGGTCGAGTGGAGAGCGTCGGTCTGCAGTTCCGAGGAGCCTGCGCGGCGCCAGGTTTTTTCCACGGCCAGACGATCGGATAGCAGTCGCAGCATCAGCGAGCCGTCGTAGAAATTCGTGACGAAGAGCCTGTCGCCATCGATGACGGGTGACGCGATCGAGATGACTATTTCCTTCGGGGGATTCGGGTACTTCCAGTGTGTTTGCCCGCTGCGGGGATCGAGGCCGACAACGTAGTCGCCCGTCCAGCACACCAGGATTGTTTCGCCATTCTGCTCGACGATCAGTGGGGTGGAGTAGGAGGCCCGATCATCGAGTGCTTTCCACATTTCCTTGCCGGTACGGCGATCGAAGGCGACGAGACAGGCAGAGGTGCCGCCGATCTGCACGATTACCAGGTCTCCGAAAACGATCGGCGAGGCAGCAATGCCCCAGATCGGCATGCGGATCCCGTATTCTTCCAACAGGTCTTTGCGCCAGACGACCTTACCCGATTCGGCATCGAGGCAGTGAAGATCGCCCATCGTGCCGAGGGCGTAGGCCAGTCCGTCGTGAATGGCCACACAAGCGCGAGGGCCGGCGATGAAGTCGACATTCCGATACTCGCGCTCGTATTGGTGCGACCACAGCAGCTCTCCGGTCTGCCATGCGAAGCAGTGAACGCGCTCGATCTGGCTCGGGCTGGTGACGCGGTCCATGACAAAGACGCGGCCGTCTGCCACCGTGGGCCCGCTGTAACCGCTCGAGATTTTCGCTCGCCACCGGAGGGGTATGGCAGGTTGGGGCAGCTCGGTGACGATTCCGCTTTCATGCCACACGCCGTCGCCTGCCGGGCCCCGCCACTGCGGCCATTCGTCGGCCACTGCCATGGTCGCGGCCAGCGCAATCGCCAGCGCTCCTGTCGTCGTTTTGCTGATCATGGAATCTCCAATGCCAACTCGGCTTTATTGCTCAAGTTCAAGCTCAAAACATCGACAAACGTCAGCTTGGTAGCCATGTGACTTGTTGGATGACACGATAGGGCATCAGCCCGGATTGGAAATCGCGGAGAGAACTCATGCGAGCGTCTCGCCGTCCACTCGAACGAGGACAACAATGACGACGGACATTGCGTGGGATAGCGAGGTCTCAGGCCACTAGTGGAAAACCTTCACCCTCGAGGGGTTCTCCTTCTTGAACCGGGATAGTCGGCACCAGGACATGGCCTGCTGCCTGGGCCAAAGAGAATGCGACCCCTTTGCCTACGTAGATGATCACGAAGGCTCGACGCTGGCGATCGGTCGTGTTCTGTGGGGTCGCGTGAAAGTTGAGACAGTGGTGGAACATGCACTCCCCCGACTTCAACTCGACCGGTACTCCGGCGCTGGCTGGGCTTTCCTGCATCTCCATCCTCTCCGTCCTGAGATTGGGATCACGCTCCAACGCCTTGAGCTCCTTGTTCTTGGCCGCGGGAGAGAAACGCGGGTCGCGGTGGCTGCCGGGGATCACATGCATGCAGCCGTTGTCGACGGTGGCGTCATCCAGGGCGATCCAGCAGCTCAAGATGTTCGGTTCGGATAGAGGCCAATTGTAAAAATCCTGGTGGAACTTGAAATGGGCGTTGTCCTGTGGGGGCTTGGAGATGATGTGGTCGTGCCATAGACGAACCTCCCGCGTCTTCAGCAGAGCCTTGACAATTCCGGTGATCAGGGGACTGCGAATCGCTCGGTCGTATGCCTTGTCCCGCTTCCAAACGTTGACGTATTGGGTAAGCGTGCGGACCTCCTCATGGGCCTCTTTGATCGTGCGCCGATGTCCCGTTTGGAACTCACACGAAGAGTCATCTCCTCCCTCCAGCTCGATACGAACGATCCGATCCATGGCATCGAGGAGCCCTTCGACTTCGCGTTGCTCAAAGACCCTGCCATAGTTTAGATAACCTTCTTCATCGAAGAATCTGATTTGCTCTTCCGTCACCATATCAATTTTTTTCTCCGCCATATAATCCTCAAAGTCCAATTCTCTTCAGTCAGGCGCCACCACCGCGGCTACCGGGTGCTGGGATACTCACGGGCGACGGCCTCGCGTCGGCAAACTGGAACGAATACAACGCGGCGTTGCGCAGGTGAAACCTCAGGCGCACCGGCTGGCCGCTCAAACGTCTCAGATCGGGACGGCTCATCCACGTGATCTCGTCGCGCACCTCGTCACCCGTCCAGGGTTCGCACTCGGAACAGCCGTAGGAATCTACCGGTCGCTCATCGACATCCAGGAGTTCTACCCTGACGCTGCCCCACGGATCCGAGGGTGATGCCGCGGCGCCGAACGGTCGCTGCGGCGCTCGCGCGTTGATGTACAGCCGGTCGCCAGTGAAGCGCATGGGCCTGGTCGTCATGGTCCCGCCATCCTCGTAGGCCTCGATCGACGCGAAGCCGTCGAGGCGCATCCGCGCCAGACCGATCGCGTAACCCATGCGGCGGCCGTCGATGACCTTGTTCAACAGGCCGCTTTGCGGATGATCGGGCAGTTGGGCCCCGCAGGGCAGGTTCCGACCGGTGTAGTACAGCAGGATCTCGTCCTTCCATACGACGGGTTTGGCCACGGCGACGATCGTGTCGTCCCATGTGCCCGACAGTCCGGGCCGCAGGAACTCCCATT
Organism: Candidatus Latescibacterota bacterium; assembly: GCA_965248265.1. GTDB lineage: Bacteria > Latescibacterota > UBA2968 > UBA8231 > UBA8231 > CBDFJF01. Next base: position 1,369,340 of record CBDFJF010000001.1, on the reverse strand, counting down.
GGGGCGCTACCCGATCCCATCGCAGTCCGTCGCGGCTGACCAGCAGCTCCGTGTGATGCTCGGCATGCTCGTCCTGGTAGACCGTGCTCCACAGCTCTTCCGGCACGTCCTCCACATGGTAGGCGGTGCAGACGTCCAGGAAGCCGACGTAAATCTCCTCGGTGTACGCGAGCGCGGCAAGCACGCCGAGGTGACCGGGCTCCCAACCGGGCGGGTCTGTATCGGACCTGCCGATGATCTGTTGTGTGTCCCCCCACCCATCGAAGTCCACACTGGTGGAGCGCACGAGCGCCCCGTCGCGCCGTACGGTGCGCCCGTCGACGTCGGCCGGCACCCGTGTGAAGGTCCGGTGAAAGAAGACATGGCGCTGGCAGTTGGGGTCCCAACCGAACAGCACCCCGTTGGGAATGATGGGCGGCTGGAAGTATGTGGGTGTCCCCGCGTTCATCTGCCATCGTATGCCGTCGGCGGAGTAGCCCTGGGAGAGCGCCCAGCGGCCGCCGACCTCGTCCATGTAGGCCATCTTGTAGCGTCTGCCGGGGTCGGAGTCCTCGTAGTCGACGATCAGGTTGGGGCGTCTGATGAATGCGCTGCCCCCGATGCCAGGAGGTAGGATGTTGTTGCGTGTCGAGCCCTCGAAATCGACCTGACCGATGTCGGGCTTCTCCCAGTTCAGACCGTCCTCTGAGACGGCGTAGCACGAGGTGTAACCTCTGGTGTGTGGGGTCTCGTAGCCCGCGTTGGTCCTTACGACGCGGGAATTGCGGTACCACATCCTGAACGTGCACTCCTCCTCGTCGTACAGCACCGTCCCGCCCAGCAGCGACACGCCGTTACCGCCCTGCTCCCACGGCCGGTCGGCCTCGAGCAGAGGCACATGGCCGTAGCGCCTTGGTCGGTGCAATCGGCGCTGCGCCCCCTCCGTTCGCTCTATCACGTGGTCGTCCAGGAGAAGCTGTCGGCGGCTGCCGATGTCGACGATGACGGGCATCAGCAGCGGCGATCAGTCATTCGCATGCGTGCTTGTCTGGCGATTGCAGCGCTTCACGTGAGCCACCAGTGGCAGTGAGATGCCTGTTTCGCCGCTCGCTTTGTCACGATTTCGTCATCGACCCGTAAGAACCACGTCTTTTCGGGATGCGGGCGCCCCCTGTGACACCTGTACATTGGGAAGCCCCGGGGCTGGCGGCACCCCGGGGCGTGTGTGTTTGAAACAATCAGCTGGCGTCTTCCATCGCCTGCCAGAGGCCGAACACGGCGCCGGTCGGATCCTGCACGACACCCATCCAGCCGTTCTCGGGGATCTCCATCTTGTCGGCGAGCACGTTGCCGCCGAGATCTCTGGCCTTGGCCAGGGTTGCGTCAACGTCTTCAACGGCGATGTAGGAGAGCCAGTGGTTGGGCGCGTCAGGGGCCTGTTTCGGCGTGATCCCGCCCATGACCTGCGGGTCACCGACGTTTGGTTTCATCATGGTGTAGGTGAATTCGCCCATCGGCAGCTCTTCGACCTCCCAATCGAACAGTTCGCTGTAAAAGCCGCGCGCTTTGTCGACGTCATCGGTTTGGAGTTCCATGTGACAGAATGGATTAGCCATCGGTTATTCCTCCTGATATGGTGGGTGTATGAACCGGCAAGTCGTCTGACATGATAGGGCATCAGCTCGGATTGGTATAGATTAGAGAATTCATGCGAACGACAATCTGCAATAACCGTTCGGTAAAACCATGTTGCCGCCCATTTCTCCTGTCCCAGGCTCTGGTATGGCTGGTCAGCCTTCCGGTATGGGGCGGGATCGTCGTCTCGGGCACCGTGGAAACGGCCGGCAATGAACCCGTTGCCGGGGCCGAGATCACCTTCACGAACGAGGATGATCCATTTGAGGCGTACCGTGATGTCACGGACAACGAGGGTGGATACCGGATTGATTCTCCAATTCCCACAGTGATAGCAGAAGACGAAACGACGCCCTCGTCTTTCCAGTTGCACCAGAACTATCCGAATCCGTTCAACCCCTCCACCGTCATCACCTACAGTCTCCCGGATCCCGGTTACACCAGGGTTGAGATCTACAACAATCTGGGACAGCGGTTGCGCACCCTGGTCGATGGCTGGCAGGAATCCGGGTCTCATTCGATCACCTGGGACGGCCTGGATAACTCTGGCCAGGGGAGTGCGGCGGGCGTATACATCTACAAACTCACTTCAGCCGGCTCTGGTGAAAAAACCAGAAAAATGGTTCTCAGCGATGGGGCTGCAGGACCTTCTGCACCAGGTCCAGCAGGTACAGCCATGGGCAAAGTGGTCGTCCAGCAAGATCTGCCCACCTATCGGGTGAGCATCACCGAGCCGGGGATTGTGCCATTCGAACAGCGCGGCCTGGTGCTGGGGGAAGTCGCGGTCCTCGATTTCACCGTGCAGCGCAAATGGCAGCTGGGTACTCCCATCGTCGGCTACTACCACGGTCCCGGAGGTGCAGGGGGTCGATGGGGTCCACTGACGCACGGGATGGCCCAGAAGCTCGTCGACGGGGGGTTTACCCTGGCCTGGGGAAGCACGGTCGAAGACCTCGACGTCGCCCACGCGCACGGATTACGCCTGGACTTGATCGATTACGCCCTGAGAGAGCCCAGCTACCTCGACGACCCGGACCGCAAGGCGACGATGGACGCGGCCATCGACAGGGTGAAGGACCATCCCGCCCTGTACTCCTACAGAATCGTCGACGAGCCCAGCGCAGTCAGATTTCCGGAGTTCTCCAGGCTGGTGGAGTACATCCGCGAGCGCGATCCCGCCCATTTATCGCACATAAACCTGTTCCCGACGTACGCCAGTGCTGAGGCGCTGGGCACGTCCGGAGACCTCATCGAAGCCTACCGGGAGCACCTGCGTCAGTTCGTGGATATCGTCAAGCCGGACCTGATCAGCTATGACCACTACAACCTGCGCACGACCAACGACGGCAATCAGTACTTCACGAACCTGGCGCTGGTACGCGAGGCCGCTCTCTACGGCGGCATTCCCTTCATCAACGTCATTCAAGCGGCTTCATTGAGCGAGACCCACCGCGTGCCCACAGGCGACGAGAGCAGGTACCTGGGCTACACCACGCTGGCCTACGGCGGTCAGGGCATCATGCATTTTACCTACTGGGCTTACGCCGATTTCCACGGAGGCATATCCGAATTCGAAGACATCGAATGGACGGAGGAGCGTGCCGCAGCCGATGCGGCAGCGCCGTTGACTCCGTTGGGCGAGGCGGTGGGCCAAAACCACGCCGAGTTCGTCGCCGTCGCCGAGCAGCTGCAGCCGCTGACATCCCTCGCCGTGTACCATACAGGTCAAAAGCCAGCGGGTGGGTTTGTCGATGAACTGCCAGACGACGCTGCGTTTACGGTCGATCCCCCTTTCACGGTTGGCACCAGGAGAAAAGGTCTCCTCTGGGGCTACTTCTCCCCGTCCACCGGCGAGGTCTCGTTCACGGACGAGGACTCGTCTATGGACGAGGTCACACACGTGCTGGTCGTGAATCTGGAGTACGGGAAGGAGATCACGAGGACGATAGTCGGCCCGGGAGTCATGGAGGAGTTCGATCCCCAGGCGCGGCAGTGGCGCCCGGTCTCGGACGGGTCGCGGGCGGAAGTGACTCTGGTGGCCGGCGGTGGCAGGTTGCTGCGCCTGCAGGCCGCGCGTTGATGCACACGCATATCGATGAGGCCGCAACGAAACATCGAAACCCAGCGGCATGTTGCCGGCAGGCAAGAACACTGGAGGAATCAATGAGAGTAATCCGCAGCAACCGATTGGCGGTCGTGCTGTTAGTCCTGGCTTCGCACGTCCTTCCTGCGCACGCCGCGATGGTAGTCTCGGGCACCGTCAAAACCGCCCGTGACGAACCGGTCGCCGGGGCCGAGATCACCTTCACGAACGAAAACGATTCCTTTGATTGGCACAGTGATGTTACTGATGATGAGGGTGGATATCGGATTGATCTTCTGATTCCCACGGTGATAGCGGACGAAACGACGCCCTCGTCCTTCGAGTTGCATCAGAATTATCCCAATCCGTTCAACTCATCCACCGTCATCACTTACAGTCTCCCGGATGCCGGTTACGCAAGGGTTGAAGTTTACAACAGTCTGGGTCAGCAGGTGCGCACTCTGGTCGATTCGTGGCGGGAAGCGGGGTCCCATTCGATCACCTGGGACGGCCTGGACGACTCAGGCCAGGGGAGTGCGGCGGGCGTATACATCTACAAACTCACTTCAGCCGGCTCTGGTGAACAATCCAGAAAGATGGTTCTCAACGACGGGACCATGGGACGTTCCACACCAGGGGTAGCCGCAGGCAAGGTGTTCTTCCAGGAAGTTCTGCCGACCTATCGAGTGAGTATTACCGGACCAGGGTTGCTGCCTTATGAACAGGACGGCCTCGTGATTCAGGGTGACTCGGTGATCGATTTTATCGTACAACCCGAGAACCGTGAAAGTATCTGGCAGATGGGCACGCCCATCGTCGGCTACTACCACGGTCCGGGGGGTGGAGGTGGCAGATGGGGTCCATTCACGCCCGGGATGGCCCAGAAGCTGGTCGATGGAGGGTTCACCCTGGCCTGGGGAACCACGGTCGAAGACCTCGACGTCGCCCATGCCCACGGGTTGCGGATGGACCTGCTGGTCTGGGATATGAGGGAGCCCAGCAACCTGGACGACCCTGCAGCCAAGGCCAGGATCGACGCGGTCATCGACGCTGTGAAGGATCATCCCGCCATGTATTCCTACGCCATCACCGACGAGCCGAGCGCCGTCCGCTTCCCGGAGTTCGCAAGGATGGTGGCCTACATCCGAGAGCGCGATCCAATTCACCTGGCCCACATCAACCTGTTTCCTACCTACGCCGGCGCCGGCGCGCTCGGCACCTCCGGCGGTACCGACGAGGCCTACCGGGAGCATCTGCGTCAGTACGTCGACATCGTCAAGCCGGACCTGATCAGCTACGACCACTACGGTCTCTACACCAACGACGACGGCAATCAGTACTTCATGAACCTGCACCTGGTGCGCGAGGCGGCACTCTACGGAGGCATTCCCTTCATCAACGTCATACAGGCTGCTTCCGTGAGTCCGTCCCACCGCATACCCAACGGCGACGAGAGCAGGTTCCTGGGCTATACCACCCTGGCCTACGGCGGCCAGGGCATCATGCATTTCGTCTACTGGGCTTACTCCGATTTTTTTGGCGGCGTATCCGGGTTCGACGACATCGAGTGGACGCCGGAGCGCGCCGAGGCTGACGTGGCGGCGCCGCTGACCCCGCTGGGTGAGGCGATGCGTCAGATCCATCCCGAGTTCGTCGCCGTCGCCGAGCAGCTCCAGCCCCTGACTTCCCTTGCCGTGTACCTATCGGGTCGCGGGGTCGCGGGATGGCATATAGATGTACTGCCGGCCGAGGCTCCGTTCAGGGTGGATCCTCCCTTCAATCCAGAGCAGGACAAGGGTGTCCTGTGGGGCTACTTCGGTTCCACCGACGAGGTTTCACACGCCCTGGTCGTGAACATGGACCACGGGCAGCCGATCACGACGACGGTAGTCGGCGCGGCAGCATTGGAAGAGTTCGACCCTCAGGCACGGCAGTGGCAGCCGGTTGCCGACGGGGCGCGGGCCCAGATAAACCTGGTGGCCGGCGGTGGCAAGCTCCTGCGGTTCCAGCAAAACCCTTGAGCCTGGAGCTAAGGCCCGAGAATGGGAAGCCGGCGTGTCGAGCACGGATTGCGCCCAGGTCATGAATAGAGTTGTATAGATCACCGAAGATCAGATCAACACCAACAGCATCGCCGCCTAATCAATTATGTATAGGCCATATAGACCGCTATGGGGGATGCCCGACCCAAAGTTCTGATAGCCTCAAACGCCGAGGTGCGTGAGAAGTACCTGGACGCTGGGGAACTGGAGCGTCTGAAGGGCTTCGTCGACCTGGATCTGTTTGAGTGTGAGGTGGGGGGTATCTACGAAGTTCAAGAGGACGAGGATGTGGCCCGGCTCGGTGAGCGTCTCCCCGATTTGAACGGGCTGATCGTTTCCTCCGGTGTTCCCCCCGTCGACAGCGGACTGATGGACCTGGCTCCCGGTTTGAAAATCATCGGCGAGCTCGAGGGTGATCGCTTCGCCAACCGCATCGACGTGGAAGCGGCCTGGGAGCGGGGCATCCGCACAGTGGATACGACCAACGGCTCCTCCTATCCGGTGGCGGAATGGGCGTTGGCGCTCATCATCATTTCGTTGCGCAACGCGGGACAGCATTTTCGCCGCCTCATCTCCGGCAGGATGGAGTCGTACACGGACAGGACCGACCGGGGCTATTTGGATGGGGAATTGACGGGCAAACGGGTCGGCCTGATCGGCTGCGGTCACATCGGCCGGCGGCTCATCCAGATGCTGCGACCCTTCGACACGGAAGTCTGGGTCCACGATCCCTACCTGGGATCGGAGATGGCCGACGCGGTCGGTTTTCTCAAGACCTCGCTCGATAACGTTTTGACCCAGTGCGACGTGATCGTCTTGCTGGTGCCACAGACTCCCGCCACCGACGGCATGATCGGTCGGCGGGAGCTCGACATGATCCCGGATGGCCGGGTCTTAGTCAACGTGTCGCGGGGTACGGTGGTGGACTCGGACGCACTCGTGGCGCGGCTCAAACGCGGCGGCCTGGTCGCCGGATTGGACGTTTTCAATCCCGAGCCCGTCGGCGACCACGAGATCACCCGGTTGGAAAATGTGTTTCTGAGCCCGCACATCGCGGGCGTCCTGGCCTCCAGCTACACGCAGATGTTCAAACTCATGGTCGATGAGTTCGAGCGCTTCTTCAACGGCCATGATACGCTCTTCGATCTGACCCCGCGGACAATGGATAACCGCCGGGGCAATAAACCATAGCAAAATCACGAGGAAAATCAGGGAGCCAGGCATGCTGAAAGTTCTCAAGGTCAAGGTCGAGGAACTCACCAGGGAATCCTTCGCGCCCTTCGGCAAGGCGATCGCCACCTTCGACGAGGCCAAGCCCGAAGTGGTGGTGGGTGCCCTGCTGGAGAACGCTTACGAAGTCACCGGTGATATTCCCGATCCGCTGCCAGCGAAGCTATTGCTGAGTGAGGGCCGTTTGCGAGCCCACTTCGCCTGCCACGACGACGCAGGACAGTCGTTCTATCCGAGCCGGCACTGTCCGACCGTGTTCTGGGTGGCGCCGGTTCAGCCCATGATCGAGCCGGAAGACCTGCGCGCGTTCTATACCGATGGAAGTCTGGGCATCTGCATGGACCTGGGAGTCTGGCACACCATGCCCGTTTGCTTGAAAGGGGACGAGGTCTACATGACCGCCCGTGGTGACCAGGAGTACGACGCCCACTCGATAGACGTGCACTTCGACGAGGACCGAGGCCTGGCCCTCGAGCCGGACATGGACAACCATCCGGGCTGGCAGGGCTGACGACATGGAAAAGCTTCGTCTGGGACTGGTGGGGTGCGGTGGCATGGGCACGCGGCACCTCCACGGATTGAAAGAATTGACCGAGTCTCCGTTCGCCAACGTGGAGCTGGCCGCGCTGTGTGATATCCGACGCGAAAACGTGGAGATGGCGGCCAAAGAGGCTGAGGAGTTGCTGGGTGTCCGGCCACAGGTATTTACTGACCTGGAAGAAATGGCCCGGGAAACCGACAACCTGGCGGCCGTGGATGTGGTGACCGACCCGTCGGTGCATCACGAAGTGGTCTGCCAGGCCCTGGATCTGGGGCTGCATGTCCTGGTCGAAAAACCGATGGCCATCACCGTGCGCACCTGCCAGATGATAGTGGACGCGGCCGAGCGCAACGACCGGATTGTCTCGGTGGCGGAGAACTTCCGCCGGGACCCATCCGCGCGGATGGTGCGCCATCTGCTGGAGACGGGTGAGATCGGCAAGGTGTACATGGCCCTGTGCCACAGCCTGGAAGCTGGAGACAAAATTTTCATCACGCCCTGGCGCCATCACAAGGAGCGCGGCGGCTTCATTCTGGATCTGGCGGTGCACTTCACCCACATGATCCGCCATCAGTTGGGTGACATCGCCGAGGTGTACGGAGATGCGAGAATGGTAGAGCCGGTGCGCCGCAAGTCAGAGTCGATGTCCCTGGGCTACCAATTCTACAAAAAGCGGTTCGCGGCCATGGATGAGGAAATCGAAGCCTCGGCCGAAGACACCACGCAAGCCCTGTTCAAGATGGAGAGCGGCGTCGTCCTCAACTTCATCGTCGCCGTCAGCGGTCACGGCACCAGTACCGGCAACCTCATCCTCGGCGACCGCGGCACGATCGACGGATTCGGTAACAGGGGCAGCCGCGTCAGCCTGGAGCGCCGGGGTGAGAAGAAGATGGAACAGGAGGATCTGCTGGCCGCCCATCCGGATCTGGTTCTGGATCCGCTGACGCAGCACCTGTTCCCCACCGGTGTCACCGACACGGATCCCAAGGTGGACATCAAACTGATCGCCTACGAACTGCACGAGATGGGGGAGGCGGTCCTCAACGGGCGACCGGTGGAGGTAGACGGGGCCTGCGGACTTAAAGACGTGGCCGCTCTCTACGCGGTGTTCGAGTCGGCGGTCGCGGGCAGGGCGGTGAAAATGAGCGAAGTGGAAAGCTGCGAGGTCTACGAGTACCAGGCCGAGATCGACGCCGCCCTCGGTGTTGGGTAATCATGAAGCTCAAGCTGGCCTGCTCCGATTTTACTTATCCTGATTTACCCCACCAACAGGCCTTGCAGCTGATCTCGATGTTGGGCATCAAGGGCGTCGATATTGGGCTCTTCGAGGATCGCTCGCATCTGCGGCCCGCGAGTGAGTTCAAGAACGTGCGGAGCTCAGCGCGCAAGCTTAAAAAGCGACTGGACAGCCACGGACTGGTCGCCGCCGACATATTTCTGCAGTTGGCCCTGGACTACGAATCCCGCGCTCTCAATCATCCCAGTCCACGGCGCCGTCGCCAGGCCCGAGAAGCGTTTCTCAAAGCGCTGGACTACACAGCCGAATGCAAGTGCAGGCATCTGACGACGCTGCCCGGAGCTCACTTCAAAGAAGAAAGCCGGCGTGACTCGCTGGCCAGGGCGGCCGACGAGTTGGCCTGGAGGGTGGAGAGGGCGCGGGAGTATCGGATCAAATTCGCTATTGAGCCTCACATCGGGTCATTCGCAGACACACCAAAGCGGGCACAAAAGCTGGTACAGGATGTGCCGGGCTTGACCCTGACCCTCGACTATGCGCACATGTACCCGCGGGGTTATTCCGAGTCTCAAATAGAGCAACTGATTCAATACAGCAGCCATTTCCACGCCCGTGGAGTTAACGAACACAGCGGTACGGGAAGTCTGGAAGACAACACCCTCGACTGGAAGCGTGTATTCAGGGTGATGGACAAAACCGGCTACCGGGGTTGGATCGAGCTGGAGTACGGCGGCAACAACGTGACCGACACGGTTGCCTTTCGCGACTACTTCCGCAAACTGCTAGGTTGAACGCGCAGGGTTACACACAGGAGGGAGACGAAAATGTACAAGTCGGTGAAGATAAAAGTCGAACGTCTGAAGCCCGAATACTTCGCGCCTTACGGGCATCTGATCAACAGCCTGGAGGAGCGCAAGCCGGACATTGTAAAGGGCAACTACAGTTCCTATGAAAAGCACTCCTACTCGGAGATAACTCCCGACGATCGGAAGGATGATCCACAGTGGTACGAGGCCGACGACAACAGGACTCCACTGTCAGAAGGCTTGAAGAGAGCCCATTTCGCCTTCCACACCGATGCGGGACAATCCTTCTTCCCCGAAAACGGCAAGCCGTCCGTGTACATCGTCGGCGGTGTTGGAGAGCCGCTCCGTCCCGAGGAGATGCGAGCTTTTTACGGTGAGGGTAAGGTGGGTGTGTGCCTGCATTTGGGCGTGTGGCACACGATGCCGATGTCCGTCGACGGCGCAGAGCTGTACACGACCATACGAGGCGACGCCGACTACCACGAGCACTCGGTCGAGGTTGAGTTCGACATGCAGCAGGGACTGGTGATCGAACCTGATCTGGAGAACTTCGATCCGAACCAATAGGTTCGATCCGCACCAGTAAGTGCGTCAGGGGATCACGGGCAGCCGGATCCGCGACGGATACTCCCGCGAGTGATAGATGGTCTGTTGCGCCGGCCGCATCTCGGCATCCATGCCGATGGCATGGCCGGTGTTCGGATTGCGATCGAAACGCGGGAAGTTCGAGGAGGAAATCTCGAGACGGATCCGGTGGCCGCGGCGAAAGACGTTGGCGGTGACGCCGACTTCGATCGCGTACTCGTAGATCGCTCCGGGTTCGATCAACTTCGTTTCGCTGAGGCTTTCGCGGTAGCGCGCGCGGAGGATGCCGTCGCACAGATTCATGGCGTAGCCGGTGGGCGAGACATCGACCAGCTTCGCCGTCCAGTCGGTGTCCGGGGCGTCACTGGCAGCGAAGAGGGTCATCTGGATCGGCCCCGTGATTTCGGTGTCGGCTTTCAGTGGTTGGCTGGTGTAACAGAGCACGTCGCCGCGCATTTCTACGGGCCGTTGATCGTGGGGCCCCCAGGGAACGATTTCGGGTGAGCAGCAGTTGTTGCCCCCGAGCGACTGCACCGGAAACTCCGGGTTGTAGACGTACTGGTCCGGCGGTTCGTCGTCGGGGGATTCCAGAGCCAGGGTGCCGTTGCCCATGGCGGTGTTGGCGTTGCCGTCCGAATGAAGATGCCAGTCCTGCCAGTCGGTGCGCGCCAATGGCCACTCGTGCTCATCACGCCACTCATTGATACCCATGATGAACAGCCGCAACGGCGGTTCGTCGACGATGCCGGTGTCGATGCCCTTCAACCAGTAGTCGAACCAGCGCTGTTCCAGGGCGTCCAGGTCGATCATCGATTTGGCGCCGAAATCGACGTCGCCGGTGTGGGTGCTGAGACTGAGATGGTGCGGCCAGGGACCGACGATCAACCTGCTCTGCCGTGCTTCGGGCGTCATGCCGCGTTCCCGAAGGCCGTTCCAGTTATCGAAGGTTCGCGGGGCGTAGAGGTCGAACCAGCCGCCCATTTCCAGAGCCGGCACGGCGATCTCGTGGAATTTGCGCTCGATGTTCATGGCGTCCCAGTACTCGTCGTCGGTCGAGTGCTCGATCCAATCCCTCCAGAATCCGACGTCGTCGCCGGCGTCCGTTGCCATCTCGGCAAGTGGCAGGGCGTGGAAGGCTTCCGTCCAGTTCTGGTAATCGATGGTCTGCGCGGTGCGGGCGCGGGTGCGCATTCCCCAGGTGATGGCGACACCCAGGTGAAAGGCGCCACCGGGGTACAACAGGCCGTTGAAGTAATCGTTGCACATCACACGGGGTGCCATGCAGGTCAGGAATTCGCTACGCAACGGGGCACTCATCCACTGTACGCAGGCCAGGTAGGAGGCCCCGAACATGCCGATCTTGCCATTGCTCCACGGCTGGCTGCCGATCCACTGCTGCGTGTCGAAGCCATCCTCAGGTTCGTCGACGAACGGATAGAACTCGCCCTGCGAATCCCAGCGTCCACGCACGTCCTGCAGCACGCAGGCGTAGCCGTCGTTGGCCAGGCGGCGGGCTTTGGAGATGAAGCGGTCGAGGTTGTTGTTATAGGGCGTGCGCATCAAGATGGTGGGGAAGGACTCGCCGGCAGCCACGGGGAGGTACAGATCGGAGGAAAGCTCCACCCCGTCGCGCATCGGCGTTTTGACGTCCAGACGCATTTCGACTTCGTAATGACGCTGCATGCTCTCCGTCTCCTGGAAATTGCTCCGATGAACAACTACGACGTCTTACAGGTCAAACCGCCGTCTACGACGAGTTGAGCTCCGGTGATGTATTGCGCTTCGTCCGAGGCCAGAAACAGGGCAGCATGCGCCACGTCCCAGGCATCGCCCATCCTCTTCATGGGGACCTGATTGTTTCGGACCTCGATCATCTTCTCCACATCGCCATCTCCGTACACATCCTTCAGCGGTTCGACGATCATGGGGGTGTTCATCAAGCCCGGCAGAATAGAGTTAGCGCGGATGTTCCTTTCGGCGTACTCGAGGGCGACCGTCTGCGTGAGCTGGAGTATGGCGGCCTTGGTGGCGCTGTAGGAGACGTAGGGCACTCCCAGATAACGGATGCCGACGATGGACGAGATATTGACGATGACACCGCCGCCCTGGGTCACCATGTGCGGCAGGACGTATTTGCAGGTGAGAAACATGCTCTTGAGGTTGACCGCCACGACGCGGTCCCAGCTTTCCTCGCTGGCCTCTACCGGTCCGCCTACTTCTAGGATGCCGACATTGTTGTGCAGAACGTCGACGCGGCCGTAGGTCTCGATACAGCGCTCGACCATGGTCTCAACTTGATCCGCATGCGTCAGGTCCGTCTGGTGGACAGTACAGACGCCGCCTTCCCGATCGATGATCTGGTCAGTCTCTTCCGCAGCGGCAGGATTGACGTCGACGGCGAACACCTTCGCTCCCTCGCGCGCGAACAATACCGCCGTCGCCTTGCCGTTGCCCCAGCCGGGTCCCGAGCTGCCTGCACCGGTGACGATCGCCACCTTGTCTTTCAATCGTTCGCTCATCCCCTGCAACTCCTGAGATCGCCAAGTTCCACAAGCATTCAGATGGCCGACCGATCGAGTATGAAAGTGGCAACCTGCTCCGCCAGGAGGATAGCCTCTGCGGCCGCCTCTCCATCGGGCTCCTGTCGCCCCTCCATCGGATACCGAACCGCTGCTCGATCGAACCAGTCTCGATCAGGCCGCACGGCGCTCATAAAGCACCACACCCTCCTTCAGCACCCGATGGATCAGCGAAAACGGATCGTCGCGGTACTGCTCCACTGCTTCCGGAGTGCGGATGACCACATCAACCGGCAGTACGAACCGCTCGGCAATCGCCATACGGACCGGATTGCCACGTCGCGGGTTGGTATCCCGAAGTACTACAAGCAGGTCCACATCACTGTTGTCGCTTGCGTCTCCACGTGCATAGCTGCCGAAGAGTGTCACCTGCTCCGGGTCGAAGCGCTCGGTGATCAGCTGAGCAATAGCACGAATCGTGCTCATGTCGATGTGGGGTTCAGTCGGATTCATTAATACCGTATTCTCGGGCGATAGTCGGCGTATGAGACAGATGCTGGAGCCTTCAGTGCGGCCTTCGACTCTTCGTTGGGTGCCTTGTGCTTCACCTGCAAATCGGACCGCACTCATGCCGCGCGGCTAACTTGACTAACCTAAGAAACTATGATTACATGCACTACGCCGGCGGTAGGTGACGAGTGTGATCAGTAAAATGGCCAGGAGATATCGAATGATCGTAGACACACACGTGCACATATGGGAGTTGCCGCCGATCGCCCCGGTGGGACCCACGGCACCCAGACAATCCGGAGTGTTGACCGAGCCGGCCCCGGCTGAACTGCTGGTGGAAGACATGGATGCCAACGGCGTGGACTGGTCCGTCGTCGTGCAGACATCCGCCTCTACCTGGGACAACGGCTACATCGCGGACAGCGCTCAAAAATATCCGGACCGGTTCCTGGCACACGGCATGGTCGACCCCCTGGATCCGGATAACGCTACCACGGCTGCCTACTGGATGGATGAGCGCGGCATGGTCGGCTTTCGCTTTCATCCTTTGTATTACGAGGTCGACGATCCGGCGGAAGGCAAGATCTTGATGAGGCCGGAGAACGAGCGAATGTTCGAAGCGATCTCCGAGCGTGGGGGAATAATCCAGATTCACAGTCGCGCCCATCACGCCGACCAGCTGGACTACGCCGCCGGTCGCTTTCCCGGCATCACGTGGCTGATCGACCACATGATGTACCCGCAACCGGAGTGGGCAGCCGAGGACTGGGCGCCGTACAATCAGGTGCTGGCTTTGGCGCAGCATCCGAATGTCTACATGAAGATCTCTGACGTGCACGGTCGTTCCAACGAGGACTTCCCACATCGAGATATGCATGAGGTCGTCAGGAGAGCGACGGATGCCTTTGGCGCCGATCGTTGTCTGTGGGGAACGGGCTACCCGGGTCCCGTGCGCGCCAAGTACAACTGGCCGTCGCTGGACGGAGAGCTGCGGATCGTGCGTGAGGCCTTCGACTGGCTATCCGAGAGTGACCGGGCGAAGATTCTGGGCGACAACGCGGGGCGCATATGGCAGCTGAGACAGTGACCTTCTACCTCTGGAGCTGAAAACGGATGAAAATCGTCGATGTCCAACGCATCACTGTGGTCGTGCCCTTCACGCCGCGCCAGCAGGAGATCACGGCTCGAGAGGTTTACAACTGGAACATCCTCGAACTGTGCAGGGTTGAGACCGACACCGGGCACGTCGGCTGGGGGGAGACGGTCGTCCACTACACCTGGAGCCGCGTAACCGATGAATCCGTAGAAAAGGTCACGGGCAAGAGTCCGGCCCGCATGATGCACGACGACTCGCTGGGATGCGGCCTGCAGATCGCCCTGTTCGACGTGGTCGGCAAGATTCTCGAAGTGCCCGTCTACGAGTTGTTGGGCGCCAAGGTCAGGGACTGGGTGCCGATCTCCTGGTGGTCGATCGACGCGTCCCCGGAGCAATGGGCTGCCGAGGCGCAGGAGGCAGTCGCCAACGGCTATACCAGCTTCAAACTCAAGCCGCGACCCTGGTGGGATATCGTGGAGCAGGTGAACGCCATCGACCAGGTCGTGCCCCGCCAGTTCAAGTTGGACCTGGATCCCAATGGGACCTTCCAGACCCCCGCGGCGGCCATCCCCATCATCAAGAAACTGGAACGCTACGACATCGTCGCCATGTTCGAGGAGCCAATCCCCCGGGATGATGTTCTGGGCAACCGGCAGATACGGCAGGCCATCAACCGCCCCATCGCCATGCATTTCGGGTCGCCGCCCTACATAACGGTCGTGCGCGAAGAGGTCTGCGACGGGTACGTGCTGTGCGCCGGCAAATCCGCCCTCATGCGGCAGGGTACACTCGCCGCTGAGGCCAAGATGCCGTTCTGGCTACAACTGGTCGGCAACGGGCTGACGACGACCTGGGCCGCCCACCTGGGGGCCGTTCTCACACACGCCACCTGGCCGGCCATCAATTGTATCAACCTCTACACTCAGACCCTGATAAAAGAACCCATCGACGTGGTGGGCGGCTATCACCAGGTGCCCACCGCTCCGGGGCTCGGTGTTGAAGTCGACGAGGATGCAGTTGAGGCTTGCCGTGTGCCCGAGTCAGACCTCAAGCCCTTTCGAGAAGAGGGCAAGCCCTACAACCATCCCGAGCCCCGCATCATCAATACCGTCGTGTATCCGGACGGAGGATGCATCCATATGGCCAGCGCACATCAGGGGTACTACTACTTCATGGAATTCCGCAATGGGCCGGCCCAGATCGAGGGGACCCGGCTTGAACTATGGTCCGATGACGGTTCGAAGGAGTGGTCGAGTCTGTTCGAGCGCGCCAAGGTCCATCCAGTTCGCGAGCGCTACGAACGCCGCTGACTGCACCTCGGGTCGAGCTCACCGGCTCCCCGCTGCCTGAGATCTCACCCCCAAGGAGTCGCACATGCCGCTGAATCTGAATCACGCCGATCTCGTAATCGATACCCCTGCCACGCCGCCTGGCTGGGCGCTGATGGAGCGCGAGCTGATACGCGCCCAGACCCGGGCCTGTGAGACTTTTTTCGCCAAGTATTTCGACGAGCGCGGCTATCTAAAATGCATCCCTCGCTGGGGTGGCAATGACGGCCCCGACGACGCTATCGAGAATCTCTGGCACTGGCCGACCCTGTATGTCCTGGGTGGCTCGGATTCCATCATGGAGATGTGCAAGCTGGCCTGGGAGGGCCATGTGCGGCAGTACACGGAGGCCAAGACGACGGAAGTTCCCTTCGCCCGGGACGGCATGTACTACAAGGAATTCCCGGTCATGTTCGACTGGGTCCACAACGCCGAAGGCCTGACCACGTTCAACCACCACGGCCTCTTCGATCCGTACGAGCGCAGCTTTCACGATCGTGTCCGCCGCTTCGCCGGCTTCTACATGAACGAAGACCCGGACGCGCCCAACTACGATCCGGAGCACAAGATCATCCGTAGTCTGTTCAACGGCAGCCGTGGACCGCTGCTGCGCAAGGCAACGGCCATCGATTGGGCCGGAGATCCTATGGACCAGGTGGAGGGGCGCTTCGTCGCCGTCCACGGCGAGCGGAACTGGGAGGAGATGCTCGAACATTTCGCCGACTACACCGACGTCATCGGCGATCACCCCTCGAATCTGGTCGCGACTGCGCTCGGTTTCAACGCCTACGCCCTGACCGGCGAGGCCAAGTACCGGGACTGGGTGCTGGAGTACGTCGACGCCTGGTGCGAGCGGGCGCGCCAGAACGACGGCATCCTGCCGTCCAATATCGGACTGGACGGGACCATCGGCGGCGCCTGCGACGGCAAGTGGTACGGGGGCTGCTACGGTTGGAGCTTCACCATCACCGTGCCCCCGTCCTACCAACCGAGCAGCCGCAGCTCCGTCTTCCGCAGCATCACCGGATTCGGCAACGCCCTGCTGCTGACCGGAGATCAGCGCTACGTCGATGTCTGGCGCGGCATGCTCGACTCGGTCAATTCGAACAAGAAAATCGTGGATGGCCAGGAGATGTACCCGCGCATGTACGGCGATGACGGCTGGTACGAGTTTTCGCCGCAGCCCTACTCGCCCGGGGCGTTGGACATCTACTACTGGTCCATGGACAGGGCCGACCTGTCGCGGCTGTCGACGACATCGGGTTGGACCGGATACCTCGAGGGCAATAACCCGAGTTTTCCCGAAACGGCTCTGGGGGAGGACTTCGAAACGGTGCGGCGCAAGATGGACTGGGTGCTCAACGACACCATGACGACGGACACGCGGCTTTCCGATAACCCGAATAAGTTCAATCCCGCCACCGTGACCAACCTCGTTCACCTGATGCTCGGCGGCCTGCCGACGGAGCACAGCGGCCCGCTGCACTGCCGCGTGCGCTATTTCGACCCGGCCCGACAGCGGGCAGGATTGCCCGAAGACGTCTGCGCCCTGGTTGAAAAGCTCGGTCCTGACTCGATGACGTTACATCTGATCAACCTCAACCAGTCGGAAGAGCGTGCACTCGTCGTGCAGGGCGGGGCTTACGGCGAGCACGAATTTGTCCGCGCCACCATTGGGGATGACCGAGTTGAGCTGGACGGCTCCACCTTCCGGGTGCGACTGGCCCCGGGAGCCGGCAGCGTTCTCGAGATCGAGATGAAGCGCTACGCCAGGCAGCCGACGTTTGCCTTTCCGTGGGACGGTTGAGATCGCCTCAGCCTGGCGGTCTGAGTCTGCGACGCAATAGATTCTGTCAGGAGAGACGCTGAGACATAATGAGGTTCCGCAATTCGTATTGGATCGCAACGTTTTGTCTGGCGCTGGGTTCGGCGTTGGCCACAGCCAATACCAGCTCTGCAGATGGTCCGACGATCGAGCAGCCCGACCCGCAGGGCGTCGTCGAATGGGTGCGAACCGTCTATGCGGACGGCGCCTGGAACGGGACTCCCGACATCGCCCACTGGCGGGGCGACTACTACGTCGCCGTCAATCAGGGCAAGGTCCACCCCGGAGAGGACGGTCCGGGGATCGTCTTGCGCTCGTCGGATTTGCAGGACTGGAATCTGATCTACACGACATCCAGTACAGCGGTGGACTGCAAGCTTCTGGCCCTTCCCGACCGGCTCATGCTCTACTACCTGTACTGGGATCTTGGCCGGGACAGCAGCTACGTGGAGAGCCGGGTCGTCTACACCGAAGACGGCAAGAGCTGGTCCGAACCGCAGCGCGTGCATGAGCCACAGCACAACTTCTGGCGGCCCAGGGTCCACGACGGGGTGATCTACGTGGCCAGCGACACCAGCTTTTCGCGTGTCGATCTCCTGCGCTCGGAGGACGGGTTGGCCTGGGAGAAGGTCAGCACCATCGTCGAGCAGTCGGAGGGGCCCAGGGGGTACTACCCGTGGCATGTGACAGAGACGGAGCTGGTCTTCTGGCCCGACGGGGAATTGTGGGCGCTGACCCGCCAGAACGTCCTCTCTCGCGCCTATCCGCCGTACTCAGATTGGACCAATTGGACTTTGGGCATAGACGGGGGCGGGATCGCCGGGCCGGCGATGATCCGCATCGGTAAGGACGTGTACGCCGCCGGCCGTTTCGTCGGACCGTCCGTGATCGCTTATGGAAAAATAGCGACGTCGCTCTGGAAGTATGATGAGCCGGCTGAAGTGTATCACAGCGCCACGTTTGAGCAGATCGCCTTCCTACCCAAGCCGGCGTTCGCGGATTTGGGTTATGCGGGGTTTGTCTCGACTGAGGATGGTGTTTTTTTGGTATACTACTCCGGGCACACATACGGGGAGACCAGCGCGGCTCGCGATTCCAAAGCGGATATTTACCTGGCCAAGCTGAACATCGGTGGGGATGGGCCGTAGCGTAGGGAGGAAGGATTCGCGACCACAATGGTGAAAAACGCAGGACTCTTCTTTGCGCTGGGGGTTATACTGAGCGTCCCCGCTGCAGCGACTTCCGAACCATTCACCATTGCCGATCCCGAGTCCGGCGCCGCAAGCGTCGTGATCGCACCCAGTGCGTCTGAGTTGACGCAGAAATATTCGGGAGTACTCGCGCAGATTGTCGGGCAGATGTGCGGCAGTCACCCGGCTGTTACGATGGTCCCGGCGGGTCGCTCTATCGTCGTCGGAACGGTGACCGAGTTTCCGAATGCGCCACGTGTCGGTGAACTACAATACGAGAATCCGGAAGCCTTCGTCCTGCACAGCACCGCCGACCGGCTTTACATCATCGGCAACAGCGATGTCGGCGCGCAGCAGGGGATCTTTACGTTGCTGCGGCAGTTGGGCTGCCGCTGGTTTTTTCCCCACGACGCCTGGACCATTATCCCGAAGCAGCGAAAGCTGCATGTCGACGTCAGTACGATTGACAGCCCGGACTACGACTACCGCTACATCTGGTACGCCTACGGGTCGCATACCGACAAGCTTCATGACGACTTCCAGGCCTGGTACCGGCATAACAGACAGCGTGGCTGGTTCAACACGGCCAGCGGACACAACTACTCCAGGTTAGTCCCGCGCGACCTGTTCGAGGTGCACCCCGAGTACTTTGCCCTCGTAGACGGCAAACGGGGCGGCAACCAGATCTGCACGACTGACCCAGAGGTCCTCCAGCTGGCGATAGACTACGCGTTGAGTTCGTTCGAACGGAGTATCGACAATCCGGAGGCCATCATGGTGTCGGTCGAGCCGAATGACGGCGGCGGGTTCTGCGAAGGCGACCGCTGCCGCGCCGTGGGTTCGATCAGCGACCGTGTTTTCCTGTTCGCCAATCAGGTTGCGGAAGGCGTGACCCGGAAATTCCCCGACAAGTACGTGGGGCTGCTGGCGTATGCCCATCACGCGGAGCCGCCTTCATTCAAGCTGCATCCGAACGTCTACGTCCAGCTCACGACCAGCATGCGCCGGACCGAAATGACTTTCGAGCAACAGATAGCCGGTTTTTCCGAGAAGGCGAGCAACTTCGGAATTTATGACTATTTCTCGATCTACCAGTGGGACTGGGGCCTGCCGGGCAAGGCCAATGGGGGCGACCTGGACTACCTGCGCACGGTGATACCCTATTACCACAGCCTCGGCGCCAACACCTTCGTCCCGGAGTCGAACATCAACTGGGGGGCCAACGGTCCCGGATACTACCTTGCAGCCCAGTTATTCTGGGATGTCCAGGCTGATGCCGATGCCATCATCGACGACTTTTACGCCGTGGCATTCGGAGAAGCCGCAGAACCAGTCCGGCGCTACTACGAACGCTGGCAGGTGCCGAATACTCGACCAGAATCATACGAGTTGAACGAGAGGACGCTGATTCTGTCCTATCGGGATCTGGACGAAGCGCGCAAGCTGGCGGTGGACCCCGGTGTCGTAGGACGCCTGGACCACTTGTTGATGTACGGGCATTGGCTGCGCCTGCGGTGGGAGTTCGAGAGGGAGCAGGATCCGGAGGCGATTCTCTCTCTCGGTCGCGAGCTCATTCATTTTTCACGCCGGATCATGGACACCGGACTCATCCACTCCTACGCGATGCTCCATAGCTGGGACTGGTTCGACATGGTCGGTATCGATCACGGTTTCCGGAAGCTGGTCGACCTGGACGGCGTGACCGGTGAGATGATCGAGACCTGGAAGACGGAGCGGACCGACGTCCCCACTCACGCCGAAGTCGCTGAGCTATTCGATGAAGGGCTACATGCCTATGGCGACCGCACCGCGGTGGAGGTGGCGCCGAGCGATTGGTCGCAGGATTTGGTTCCCGTCGACGTGGGCGCGTCGAATGCCTTGCTGGCAAGGCTCGGAGACCGCGACGAATCATCCGAGTGTGAAGAGTGTCTGTACCGTTTTCACGCTGAACCCGGCGAGCTCACGGTAGCGCTGGTTGCATTGGATGACACCCTGGATAGTTACTGGACACTCAGGAGTATGGAAACGGGTGAGGTCGTCGAGGAGGGCGATCTCCATACGCAGCCGAACGAGAGTGCTCAGATCCGCTTGAAAATTCCGCACCGTGGCCTCTACGCCCTGAACCCTGACACGGGTTACAGGAAGGCCGGACGCCTGGGATTCGGCCAGCGGCGTGTAGTGCTGGAAGCCTCTCGCGCCAGTACCTTCGCACCCGCGCGCAGTGCGATGGCGGCACCCCTGTGCTTCTTCGTGCCGCGGGGCACGGAGTCTTTTGTTTTGCGCGTTCACAGCGCCGGCAGTCTCGAGAGCAACATCCGCATCTATGGCCCCGACGGACAGGTGGTCTCCGATTACACCGGGATCGTGTCTGGCCGCGACCTGGCCGGCCGCGACTGGAGCGGAAGGGGGCACACGCCATTGACCTTTGGCGTGGATATCTCCGTGGTCGTGCCGCCTGGATCAGACAACCGGATCTGGGCCTTCGGCATCGACAGCGTGCGTCCGCGAATCACGCTGCTGGGGGTGCCTCCCTATGTGGCCCGGCACCCGGACGAGCTCCTGGCGCCAAGGGAGGTGGTGGTGGATGGCTAGGTGGTCCCGTTGCCGCGATAGGCCACATATCGCGGACACATCGACATGAGGAGGCAAGACGTTGAACGAGAGTATCAATCTCATCAAAATCAGCAGCCAGTTTTTGGTTTTGCTGTCATCCATCTGGCTGGGAGCGACAAACGCTGTGGCAACCTCAGCGCCCTTCACGATCGTTGATCCCGAGTCGGGAGCGGCCCCTGTCCTGATCGCGGCGAGCGTGTCCGACCTCACGCGGACGAACGCCGAGGAGCTCGCCCAGCTCATCGAGCAGATGAGCGGCCACCTGCCGATTATCGAAACTGAGGCAGGGGAAGGCCGTGCGCTCTGCGTGGGCACGGCGTCCGAGTTTCCCGACGCGCCGCGTGTCGGGGACCTGCAAGGTTTGGGACCGGAAGCATTCGTCCTGCACAGCACTACTGACCGGCTCTACATCGTCGGCAACAGCGATCTGGGCGTGCAGGTGGGGATCTTCACCCTCCTGCGAGAGCTCGGTTGTCGCTGGTTCTTTCCGCACGAAGCCTGGACCATTATCCCGGAACAGCGCAGTCTGCACGTCGACGTAAGTACCATTGACAGTCCGGACTTCGACTACCGGCGCATCTGGTACGGCTGGGGCGCTCGCACCCCAAAGCTCGCCGCCGACTACGGCGCGTGGAACCGGCACAACCGCTTTCCCGGGTGGTTCGGCATCGCTTGCAGCCACGCCTGGGCCCAGTTCGCCCCGGGTAGCCTCTTCGAAGAGAACCCGGAGTACTTCGCCCTCAAGGGCGGCACCCGGGTTGGCCATCAACCCTGTACGACCCATCCGGATGTGATCCAGCTCGCGACCGACCACGTGATCAGGACGTTCGAGAAGGAGCCGCAGCGCAACATGGCGCCCTTCGATCCGAATGACAACGGCGAGTTCTGCGAAGACGACCGCTGCCTGGCACAGGGCACCATCAGCGATCGCGTCTTTCACTTTGCGAACACGGTTGCTGAAGGCCTCACTGCCCAATTCCCCGACAAATACCTTGGACTGTTGTCCTACGCATGGCACACCGACCCGCCATCGTTCAGGCTGCACCCGAATGTCTACGTGCAACTCACGCGAGGTCTGCGCCGGACGAAGATGACCTGGGAGGAGCAGATCGAGGCCTGGTCCGACAAGGCCAGCGCCTTTGGCATCTACGATTACTTCTCGCTGCACGAGTGGGACGGCAGCATGCCGGGCAAAGCCAAGGGGGGCAACGTCGCGTATCTACGAGAGAACATCCCGCATTTTCACCGCCTTGGTGCCACTACTCTGGACGGACAATCAGGGTGCAACTGGGCCCCCAACGGTCTCGGCTACTATCTGACGACGCAGCTGACGTGGAATGTCGACGCCGACGTCGATGGCATTGTCGATGACTTCTACGCCACGGCATTCGCCGAAGCCGCAGTCCCGGTGCGGCGGTTCTACGAACGCTGGCAGGACAGCAACGAGATGAGCGAGCGCACCCTCGTGCTCGCCTACCGGGATCTGGCGGCAGCACGAGAGCTGGTGGCGACCCCAGGCGTCGAAGGGCGCCTGGATCATCTGATGATGTACCTGCACTGGCTGCGTCTCAAGCACGAGTTCGCGAGGGTAGAGGATCCGCAAGTGATCCTGGCGGTAGGTCGCGAGCTGATCCAATTCGCCCGCCGAATCATGGACACGGGACTCATCCACTCCCAGGCAATCGTCCTCGGTTGGGATTACTACAAGAGGCAGCGCGGTGTCCACGGCTACGAGAAAGTCACCGAGTTGGAGGGCGTGACCGACGAGATGGTGGAGAGTTGGAAAACGGATAGGACCGACATCCCCGCTCACGAAGAGGTCGCCCGGCTGTTTGATGAAGGGCTTGAACTTTACGGTGACAGGGTTGTGCTGGAGGCGCTGCCAACGCAATGGTCTCGGGATCTGGTTCCAGTCGCGATCCAGGCCTCAGAGTCGTTGCTGGAGCTGCTCGGTGAGCACACGGAATCGCCATTCTTTTTTGAGCAGGCCCGCTACTATTTCCCCGCCGAGGCCGGCGAAGTGCTGATCCTTCCCTTCGTCGTCTACCCGGATCACACCCTGGATGGTCACTGGACGCTCGCGAACGCGGAAACGGGTGAAGTCGTAGAAGAAGGGGACATCCGCAGGCAGCAGGATGAGAGCGCACAGCTGCGGCTGCAGATTCAGCGCAAGGGTCTCTACATGCTCGACCCGGGAACCGACTATCAGAGAGGAGGACGACTCGAATTCGACCGGCGGCCGCAGGTAGTGGAGGCGTCCCCGGAGAGCGAGTTCATGGCGCTGTACCCGGGCACTCCGACCCTGGACCAGCCGCTTTATTTCTTCGTGCCGCGGGATACCGGGACGTTCGTGGTGCGGATTCACGCAAACACCAGTCACGAAAGCGACGTCCGTTTCTATGGACCGGATGGCAAGCTCGTCGCCGAGCATCTGAAACTGGTGACGGGCTCAGACCTCTCCGTACCCGTGGATGTCCCGGTAACGGTCCCTGCTGGAGCCGACGACGGGATCTGGGCTTTCACCATCAGCCGAAGTCCCCGCGCCATCGTCCAATTGCGCGGTATACCCCCGTACCTGGCCCGCCATCCCGAAGAGCTACTGACATCGCGTGAAGCCGTCGTTCGCTGACGTCAGAACGTCATCACCTGGTTATAGCTTCCCCCCACCAGGTAATCGATGCCGTACCAAACACCGGCGGTAACGAACTGACCCAGGATCAGCCCCAGAAAAAAGGGACGGCTGCGCCTGTAGAGCTGGGGCCCACCGTACCTGATGACCATCGACTTGATCAGCCATGCCACGAAGACGCTGATGAACATGAAGCCGAACACAGCGCTGGTGGGAAAGCCCAATGGGTGGATGGGCCACCACGAGAACCGCTGGCGTGCCAGCATCAGCAAGCCCATGATGCTGGCGCCGATACCCGTGTAGAGCCAGTTCTGCCAATGGGGGCCCTCGATGGAGGCGAGGCGGGCTGCGGCAATTTTGAAGGGGTAGCCCGAGCTCCTGAAAAAGAACTGATCGGCGTTGATGCCGCCGTATTGGTAGGCCAATTCGAGAATAGCCCACACCGAGCTGCACAGGGCCACGACGATGGCCACGAGCATGGCCCAGAAGATCAGGCGCACACCTCTTCGTATGGTCTCGGCAGCCAATTTCAGGGCATTGGCTGAAGAGGCCATGACGAAGGTCAGAATATCGGAGGCCCAGATGTAGGTGAAGGCGAAAGCCACGATGCCGGAGGCGCCCAGGGCCCGGGTGCCGAAGCCGGCGGTGATGAAATCAGAGGCGATCATGGGGGCGAAGATGAAAGCGAGTCCACCTTCGGCAACGACGCGGGTGATGCCGATGAAGAGGACGAAGGCGAAGAACATGTAGATCGGCGTGATCCAACCGGGCAATCCCGACTGCCACAACCAGACGCCGACGAAAACCAGACTCCCGACAAGCAGCAGCACGGCTGCTCGATAGGATAGTATCTCGTCGTCGTCATTTACCTTGGTGTCGCTAAGGAAGGCCTTTCTGAACACCTGGCGCAGATGGCCGCGCGCCGTCCACAGGCCGAAGAGGACGAGCATGATGATCGCGCCGAATCCCTGGTGCACTACTATGGTGCCGGTGTAGGTGCTGTAACCGCCCAGCAGCGGATCAAATTGCTCGACGCCGAGGACATTGAGGACACCTTGTTCGACGGTATTGAGCAAGTAGAAGAAACAGAGTCCGAAGGCGACCTCGCGGCTGATGAAGTAGGAGAACCCGAGCATCTGGAAGCTCAGGTTTAGGGGCACGTGCACGGTGCCGCGGAACAGCGGAATCGAGGCACCGTACAGCGATACCGCGGGGATGCTGGGATCGTAGTGGTGGAGGCCGGTCAAGGTCTGGAGAATGGCCGGAATGGCGAAGCCCACCCACATCAGCGGATTCTTGAAGAAAGGGCTGATGATGGACGGCCGTCCACTGTCGTCCGGGTCGTTCTGAATCATGGAAATGGGCAGCTGCACCAGGGGATAAACGAGGCGCTCGTGCTCGATCCACTGCTTGCGCAGGATGACGGTGATGGAGATCATGGCCAGGTACACGGCGGTGATGAAGGACAGCCAGTAGATGAGCGCCGGAATCCACATGCCCCAGGGTATGCCCTGTCCCAGAGGGGCGCCCTCGTAGAAATCCTGGACATCTGCAAACTGCCGGAACGGCATGATCCACTGAGGTATGTGTGGCAGCAACAACTCACGCCAGTTGTTTTCAGGGGTAGCGTAGTAGACGACGCCAGTGATGTCGGGCAGCAGGAAGGAGGTGAAGCCCCACTCGGGAATGGCGGTGGCGACGATCCACATGATGTAGACGAGGGCGAGCTCCGCCCGGGAAAGCATCCAGGCTCGATGCAGCAGGCCCACGAGGGTGTTGCCGAACAGGGCCAGGAAGAAAAACAGGATGATCGCCGCGGGGGTATTGAAATAGGAAGCGATGCGGGAGCCGTGCAGGACCATGTTGCAGTAGGGTATCCCACTGCCAATGGCCGCCGCTCCCACAGCGCCGATGAGCAGGGCCCGAAATGTAGGCTGAAGGGTAGAAGACTCACTCATTCAGATAGACCGGCGGGGAAGGCCCTTGAAGGAGTCCGTTAACCCGTCACCGAAAACAACCGGTTTTTCGCCGGCAAGCTGAACACCTGCGAATAGTGGTGAATCTCAGTGTTTCCCACCTCAGTCGGCACCTCGAGAACGAAATCGGCAAAGTGAGACGCATTGAAGGCGATGAAACCGAGTGAGATTCCGTCGGCATGACGCTTGTGCCGCACGCTCAAATCGGGAAAGGCCACCGGCCCCGTGTCCACTTGGTAAATGTAGGCGCCCTGCTCGCGGTTCGTGTTCATCGATTTGACCGGGTATTCGATGATGGCTCGAAGTCCGGTCTCGTCATTCCAGATTTCCGTCTGCGCCACGATAGGAGCGCAATCGTAGGTCGCAGCGCAGATCGCCTGGCCATCCTCGAGCTCCACCACGTCGCCGCCTTCGACCAGATGGTACTTCTGTCCGCCAAAGAAATCGCCTGAAGGTACGCAGCTCTTGTAGTGCTCGTGCGCCTGTGCCAGGCGCCGGAAGACGATGGAGTCCTCAGGCCCGTAGATGGCCATGAAATCGTAGTTGGGCTCCTTGAAGAGATCCCGATCCGCGAAGGTCTCTTCACTCTTGCACGAGCCGGTCTGGACGTAGTCCTCGCTGGCGCCGCTGTTTTCGTCCGTGATCCGCGTGCGGGATTCCACCCACATTCGTACTTCATTCCCCGGTCCCTTACCGAGCAGGAAGGAACGGCCATAGTCGAGTGGTTTCATTTCAACCTTTCTCTGATTGAACTGACGGGTCCGCATCGGGATGATAATACCCGCTTACTTTGTCCGCAGCCGAAAAAACATGTGTGATCTACCGGTTGATCTCTCACCCGTATATATTCGCAAGATCGATCTCAAATGCGAGATTAGGAGATTTCGGAGATGACCTCACAAACGAGCTTTACCGACGCGCAGCACGAGGAGTTCATGGAGCGCGGGTTTCTCCGCTTGGGGAAGGTGCTGCCTGCAAATGAATTCCAGGCTCTACAGCAACGCATGGACGATATCATGCTGGGCCGTGTCGAGTATGAGAACATGCGCTTCCAGTTTCACGACAGCAGCACCGGGGAATTGCACCGGACCAGGGGCAACACCGAGCGTTCCCTCGAATACCGACGAATCGATGACCTCGAGCAAGATCCCGTTTTTCTAGCCTACATGCAGCATCCTCTCTATCGCCAGATCACCAGGCGTTACATCGGTGAGGACGTCTCGGTCTTTCGCTCCATGTTCATGAACAAGGTCACCGGGGCCGGCACCCAAATAAACTGGCACCAGGATGTAGGTACAGGCTTCGGTATCGACACCAATCCCTTCGTCACCGTCTGGATCGCCCTGGATGATGCCACGGTGGCAAATGCTTGTATGCAGATCGTGCCAGGCAGCCATAAGCACGGCATCATCAACGATAAGCACTTCCCCTCACCAGAAGAGCAGGCTGAGTACATCTCCGAAGAGGACATCACCGATCTGGAAGCCGAAGCCGGGGAGGCCATTCTACTGCACAATTATCTCCTCCACCGCTCGGGCGTAAACCTTTCTGAGGAGCGCCGCCGCGCCTTCGCCGTGATTTTCGTCGATGCGGCGACCCGCACGCTGGATTCGGGCATGAGCTTTCCGGTAGTCTTCGGCGAGAACGCACTCGATCCCGAAACAGTACCTGGCAAGGAGGCCGACAAGATCGAAGTGTTCTACGGCTGACCGAGAACCCGGCGTTGCCATTGCGGCCACCGAATGCTATCGCGATCGATTTCCTCCTTGAATGGGATCTCGTACAGATGGACCGCGTAGGGTCCGAATGAATCGTCGAAGATCCCCTCCTCGACATCGACCAACCGGTTCTCGAAACGCACCGCCGCACGCTCGGCAAGACCGCCATCCGGTACCGGCAATGTGAGGCGGGCATTGATCCGCTCGTCTATTCCATTGACGGCGATCAGAAAGTAACCGCTGGGGCCCCGACGCAGGGACAGGTGCAGGGCGGAATAGCGATGTTCCTCCGCATGCATGTCGGTCTTGACCCGAGTAAGACCCTTGGTGCCCTTGGTGATGCTCGCTTCGACCGGTTCGGGCACTTCCCTCGTCACCAGGTAGGGAGCCAGCGTGCGCAACTCCGCCGTCAAGTCTGCCCACTGAGCCCAGTAGCCGGGCGAGGTCTGGTTCACCCACCAGGTCCACTCCTCGCGTTCGTACTGGCCTCCGTAGTGGAAGCTGAAGTAGCTGACACCGCTGATGCCGTGGGCGACGGCCATGTAGGTCATGCAACGGACCTCTGTGATGGTCGGGGGACGGTCCTTGGGCCCCCCCGCCAACGGGGCCATCTGGATGTACATCCATCCCAACTTGCCTTCCCCTGCTCCTACACGGGCACCTTTCACGACGCTGTCGGAAAATTGGGCCACGTAGGTCAGCGGAAAGTTGGGAACAGGGTAGGTGTTGTCGGAGTGGATGTCGGCGACGTGCCTATAGTCGCGGTGGTCCTGCTCGTAACCGTAGGCCAGGTTGATCCACACCGGGTGATCCGGATCCAGCCGCCTGATCAACTCGTAGGCCGGGAGTTGCTCCTCTGGCGGGGTCTTGTAGGGCATGTCGACGTGGGGCTTGCCCTCGTCTTCGGGGCCGGGGTTACGGCTGTTCGGCTCATCCTCCAGGCTCCACACCAGCAATCCCGGTGCATCCCGACAGGCTAGGACGATTTCTTCGACCTGCTCCAAATTCTTAGAAACCTCATTGCCAAGGTGAACGGCCGAGTACATGCCGTTGGCATAAGCGTCGTCGACGTCGGCACGAAAGCTCTCCGGAACGTCTCTATGGCCGAAGGTGTCGACCATGTTGAAGCCCTTCTCTCCGGCCTCGGGAAGAGAGAAATGCCAGTGCGCGGCCCAGGCGACGCCGACCGGGAAGAACGGCGCTCCATTCACGTAGAGTCCCTCGTCGCGGATTTCGACACGTTCGATCGGTGGGGGCGGTGCCCCCCATGTGGAAAACGCGCCCATCAGCACGAACGCTCCCGTCAGCATGAGCGTCATTTCCATGCCAGTCTCCCTTGTATTGGAAAGCCTAGCTAAGGGTTTCACGCCGGCAAACGCGACGTGGTACGCGGTATCACGAAGACTTCAACTTCTTCGATGATGATTTCACCATCGGCGTCCGGGTCGGCGGCGACCAGCTCGAGCTCCAGCTCGTTCCAACCGTAGACCGCAGGCGGTGCGCCCAGGGCGAACCAGGCGGTGACAAAGGGTGGATCAGGCGCCGGCTGATAGCTCTCGGCTTGCTCCCGCGAATGTCCTTCCTGCATTTGCCGTTCGACCTGCTCTTCATCGAGGGGTTGGCGAAAGTCGACGCGGACTTCGTTGTCGCGAATCCGCAGGTCAGCCGGGTCGACCGGCGTGCCGTTGACGGCCACCCGCAGTTGATCATTCAGCGTCATGTGGAAGCCGCGAAAGAGCAGCATCGCGGCCTTGGCTTCGTTCAGATGCTCTCGTACCACAAAGCGATAGCTACCGCTGGAGGGCAGTGAGGTCCGCTCGAGAATGACACGCTGTGCCTTGACCGCACCGGTGGAGGTGCGGTCGGGACCGAATCCCATGGATCCTCCCCAGGTGGCATCGAATATGTAATGCCGCCGGCCGCTCAGGACCCGTTCTGGGCGCAGTTCACAGGCGTCGAACAGTGCGAACGGATAGAAGGGAGGGTGGGCGTTGCCCCAATCGAGTCCTCCGTGCATGTACTCGAAATGGTTGTACAGGGAGATGCCGTCGGCCCCGGCGCCGTAGATGTTCTGGGCAAGGGCGCGCCGGTTATCGCTGGAAATCGGTTCCTGCTTGAGGCGCCGACGGGCGCCGACGCTGGTCCAGGGGAAGATGGATGGATAGAGCATGCAGTCGGTGGACCGGGTGAGCGCGGTGAACTCTTCGTAGGCCACGCTGAAATCGGCATGCATGATGTCGGCCGGCGCCAGGTAATCGACCGTCGCCTCGCCAATCCACTTCTCCACGTCGAGGCCCATGTCGCGGCATTCCTCGAGCGAAGAGAACACGTGCGCTCCGAAAATCCGGGGCTTTCCCGTGCGGGGGGAGGGCTGGTTCAGGACGGCGCGAATCTGCCCCACCATGCTCGTCATCAGGTCGCGGCGCTCGGCCCCGGTGTCCGGTGGAAAATAGCGCTGGTCGCGATAACACAGTTCAATTCCATCTACTGCGAAGCGTCCGACTACTTCCTCCACAGCCGAGACGATAAAATCGCGCACCTCTTCGTGGGTGAAGTCGAGAGGCGCGGACTCCCTATAGTGATATCCTTCGTCCGGGCATTGGGCGATCTGGAATTGTGGATTGTCGACGATGAAGCCGGCGCCGGCCCCGACGCCCTGGGCTATGGACACGGCGCCGTGATTGTCGTTGACGCGGAAGCCGGCAAAGAACTCGATGCCGTGGTGGTGGCATCGATCGAGCAGCACCTCCACAGGCTGAACGCCGGCATCAAGCAAGGGCAGAAATCGCCGGTGTTGCGGTCGCGCGTCGTATTCGAGGCGGTCTCCGCGCCAGTAGGTCGACCAACCCTGGGAATAGACCTCCTGCACGAAGGTGTCGATCTCGGCGGCTGCGATGGCATCGATCCAGGCCGTCAAATCCTCTTCGCGAACCGGATCCGGCAAATACCGCCACGCCACGCTGGACGGGTCGCTGACATAAATGATACGGCGGGTGCCGCGCGGTTTCAGATCATCAGAGCTGGGGCCATCAGAGCTGGACATTGTCAACCTCTGTAAAGTTTAGAAGGACATCACGTGGTTGTGGCTCCCGCCAACGAGATAGTCGATGCCGAACCAGACGCCGGCGGTAACGAACTGGCCCAGGATCAGCCCCAGGAAGAAGGGGCGGCTGCGCAGGTAGAGTTGGGGGCCGCCGAACTTGATCACGACACTCTTGAAGAGCCAGGCCAGGAAGACGCTGAAGAACATGGTACCGAAAACGGCGGATGTTGGAAAACCCAGCGGATGAATGGGCCACCATGAGAAGCGTTGCCGGGCCAGCATCAGCACGCCCATGACGGTGGCGCCGATGCCGGTGTAGAACCAGTTCTGCCAGTGTGGGCCCTCGATCGACTCGAGCCGGGCGGCGGCGATTTGAAACGGCAGTTTGGCTGACCCCAGGAAAAAAACGTCCGCGTTGGCGCCGCCGTAGCGGTAGGCCAATTCGATGACCGCCCACACCGAGCTGCAAAGGGCCACAACGATGGCCACCAGCATGGCCCAGAACACGAGGCGCATACCTCTTTGTATGGTCTCTGTAGCCAGCTTCAGTGCATTGGCGGAAGAAGCCATGACGAAGGTCAGAATATCGGAGGCCCAGATGTAGGTGAAGGCGAAGGCCATGATGCCGGAAGGCCCAAGGGCCCTCGTGCCGAACCCGGCAGTGATAAAATCGGAAGCGATCATGGGAGCGAAGATGAAGGCGAGTCCACCTTCGGCGACGACTCGGGTGATGCCGAGGAAGAGGATGAAGGCCAGCAGCAAGTAGATCGGCGTGATCCAGCCCGGCAGCCCAGACTGCCACAACCAGATGCCGACGAAAGTGAGACTACCAAGAAGCAGCAACACGGCTGCTCGATATGATAGTATCTCGTTGCTGTCGTCTATTTGATTTACTTCGGGCCTCCGACCAAAGGCTGTTCTGAACACTTGCCGCAAATGGCTGCGGGCCGTCCACAGGCCGAAGAGGACGAGCATGATGATGGCGCCGAAGCCCTGGTGCACGACGATGGTGCCGGTGTAGGCGCTGTAGTTGCCCAGGAGCGAGTCGAATTCCTGGACGCCGAGCACATTGAGTACGCCTTGCTCGAGGGTGTTGAGCAGGTAAAAGAAGCAGAGGCCGAAGGCTATTTCCCGACTGATGAAGTAGGAGAACCCGAGCATCTGAAAGCTCAAGTTGAGGGGGATGCTCACGGAGTCGCGGAAGAGCGGAATCGAGAGGCCGTACAGAGAGAATGACGGAATGCTCGGGTAGTAATGGTGCAAACCGTTGAGGGTCTGGAGAATGGCCGGAATGACGAAGCCAGCCCACATCAGGGGATTCTTGAAAAAGGGACTGATGATGGATGGCCGCCCACTGTCGTCTGGGTCGTCCTGAATCATGGAGATGGGCAACTGCACCAGGGGATAGACCAGCCTCTCTCGGTCGACCCACTGTTTGCGCAGGATGACGGTGATGGAGATCATGGCCAGGTACACGGCCGTGATGAAGGACAGCCAGTAGATGAGCGCCGGCACCCAGCTGCCCCACGGAATGCCCTGTCCCGCCGGTGCGCCTTCGTAGAAATCCTGAACATCGGCAAGCTGCCGGAACGGCATGATCCACTGAGGAATGTGTGGCAGCAACAACTCACGCCAGTTGTTTTCAGGGGTAGCGTAGTAGACGACGCCGGTGATGTCGGGCAGCAGGAAGGAAGTGAAGCCCCACTCGGGAATGGCGGTGGCGACGATCCACATGATGTAGACGAGGGCGAGCTCCGCCCGGTTCAGCATCCAGGAGCGGCGCAGCAGACCCAGGAAAGCGTTGCCGAACAGGGCCAGGAAGAAGAACAGGATGATGGCAGCGGGGGTGTTGAAATAAGAGGCAACGCGGGAGCCGTGGAGGACCATGTTGCCGTAGGGTACCCCACTGCCGATGGCCGCCGCTCCCACAGCGCCGATGAGCAGAGCCCGAAAGGTGGGGGCGTGGAGGTAGGAACGATTCGGGTTCAGGCCGGCTCTCCGGATCGAAAGGCTTCGTCGTGGCGGGGAGGAGTGGGTGCTAAGATAGCAGAATTCCTCGTGCGACGGGTGGCAAATTGTCCGGAGCGCGCCTATGGCTCATCGAGATCGCGCACCGAAATAGTCGCGCAACGAAATCACGACTTAGCGCAACGAGTCATGAGTAGAAACGAGTGCACGCCCCTCCGGGGGGAGGATGGCCCACAGGGGATTCCGATGGAGTCAAACGCCTCAATTAACAATAGCTGACGATGACTTTATCCGCATTCAAATTCCCCTTGACTCGCCCTGGCTTTCTATATATCGTTTCTGGAAGCTTCGTATACCCTGAACACCGCTGGCGCGAGAGAACGTCGAATTCGAAGGGAGGTGCTATCAGAAGCGGGTGATTCGGTGCATCATTAATATGTATCACAATGTATGTCACAGTTAATGTATGTCACAGTTACCTAATCAATTTTCCATGTCTCAACCAACACCGAGGAGGTAGTCGCATAATGAAGAAGCTTCTTTTGCTGCCGTTGGCCGTGGCCCTCATGGCCGTATCGGCGTCGGCGCACTCAGGGGGCGAATTTCTGGCAATTCAGTTTCCGGACGATGGGTTGCCCACCATCGATGGGGATATAAGCGAGTGGACGGCGCTTCCCGATTATTTCCACATTCTGATCGAGGATGCCGCCGGGAACGCCTACGCTGACAGGCCGGGGGGTGGGATCGACAAGGCCGACCTGGACTTTGGCTGGTACGGAGGCTACAACGCCAACAGCGATCAGCTGTACCAGGCCGCCTGGGTTTTCGACCAGCTCCACGTGAGGGATACCCCCAATAACTGCACCTGCTTTGACGACAACATCGAGTTTTACACCGACGGCGATCACTCGGGCAGCGATTTCGACTACGGTAACGGATGGTGGAACATCTCGGTACCTCCGCTAGAGGGTGCGGACCATACCCCGGCCACCGGGTTTCACCAAGAGCCGGCGCACTTCGAATTCGCCACGTCCTTCATCGGCGAGGAGTTCGGCGAGAGCACGTATTACTACGAAGTCAGATTCACACCTTGGGACGACTTGCAGAGGGATGGCGACGGAAACGACACCGGCTCTATCCAGTCCACGCTCGATCCGGGCGAGACTATCGGTTGGGACATGATCGTCACGGACGACGACGCCCACCTGAGCGAGGCCGAACAGATTGCCGACGGCACCTGGGCGAACGACGGCTGGTGGTACCTCGGAGCACCATGTGCACACGGCGACAGAGCTGCTGATTTCGAGCTGGATACAGATATCACCCCCGCCGGGGGCGGCACGATGACGGCGGTGGAGTCCAACACCTGGGGCCGCTTGAAGTCTCGGTTCTAGTTTTCAGGTTGAGGCCGATCAACACGATCAGGCGCAATCTTTTCTGAGGATACGGAACGAGGGAGGGGCTCCACGACCTCCCTCGTTTTCCTTATACGCTCTGCGAGGGAGTCAGTAGACGCCATATGTACGGATTTCCCACCATGACGAGGGCGGCCCAGGGGGCCGCTTTCCTCGGGGCCGCGATGTTGCTGGTCTGGTCGAATCCGGGCTTCACCCAGGGTTACCGGATCGACATCCAGAAGCGGCAGATCACCGTCAACACGGCCAGCCACTGGAGTCAGTGGCAACTGGGGAATCTGGAGCAACCGATCGATGAGGTCCGCCAGGACGTTCTGGAAGTGCAGATGAAGGACGGCGGCCCCAATGCCCTGATAGTACCTCGCGAATTCCGCAAGCAGGTGGATGCGGTCACCGATGCGCCCAGCTTCACCCACATTATCGATGCCAAGGACCAGGACCAATTCATAACCGTCCTCGAGGGTCCGCGAGCGCCTGGCGGCATCAAGAACGCCGGCTCCAACCTGGAGCTTGCGGGCAATGTCATCGACCGGGATGACGACCGCTTCGAGTCTTACTGGGAGCCGGACCTGGACGAGCCCTCGTTCAAGTGGTGGATCGAATTCGACCTGGGCCGGCTGGTTTCGGCCGAAAAGATCATCCTGCGCTTCGTCGACGAAGAGCTTGGGGATCCCTTCCTGCAGTTCCGGGTACTGGTCTCTACCGGGTTGCTAAAGTATGAGAGCGCTGTGCGGCCGCTGGACTACCGCGTCGTCGGGGGCACGACGCGGGGCAATCGGGACCAGCGGGAGTTCGAGTTTGTCCTCGAACCGGACGCGAAGGCTGACGCCGATTTCACCGGCACACCCATACAGTACGTCCGCATCGTCGTGACCGACAGCAACCTGGACCGGGCCGAGGAAGTGAGCCGAGAGGTCTATGAAGACGACCTGTCGCGGGAAGAGCAGGGGAGAATCGAGTACTATCTCAAGAGCTTTGACGGCGAGGAGGTTCTGACGACCCGCGAAGCGTACGAGACCATCGAGACAGAGGAGCCCGGGCGCCTGGGTACAGTGCGTTACTATCGGAAGGAACGCCCGCGCCTCGCCGACGTGCAGGTCATCACGGTCGGCGACAACATAGCGCTCGGGATTCTCGAGAGGGGTGGCCAAATTACCCCTCGGGGCATCAAAGACCAGAATACGCCAAATGCTTTCAATGGCAGCTTCTTGGACGATTGGGACGCCTACCTCTACCTCGCCCTGAGACCAGGACAACCCCGGGCAGAATGGGGTGGGCCGCTCATCATCGATCTGGGGGCCTTGTTCTGGGTGGACACCTTCCGCATCCTGGCTAACCCGATATCGGAGAGAGGCCAACCACCACGCGAACTCTGGGGGTGGACAGTCCGGGTTTCAGACGGTTCCGCCGCCTCAGACGGGTCCCCGCTCTGGAACAGGATCTCGCCACCTGAACGCGAACGCAACGGGACCACAGACGAATTCTTCTATACGGAGGAGCGCTTCGAACCGTTGCGAACCCGCCTTATCGAATTCGTCCACCTCGACGGCTCCAACACGTCGCCTTCCACGCATGTCGCCATCCGCCAAATGCAAGTGTTCGGAGAGGGCCGTGTCGCGCAGGTGACGCTCACGTCGCCGCTGATCGAGTTCAAGGACAGCAGAGGCCAGCGGCAGGCGCGCGCCCTGACACGGGTGGAATGGGTCGGCGACACCCCTCCGGGGACCCGCATCGAAGTCCGCACGCAAACCGGCAACGAAGTCAAGACTGAGTGGCGGTGGTTCTTCACCGATGGAACAGAAGTGACCCGCGACAAGTACTGGCACCGGAGGACCAGAGACAGTGACAGAGGCGATTCTCTCGCGACCTCTGCCCCGGGAGTGGATTGGAGCGCCTGGAGCAGGGCGTACGAGCACTCCGGAGACCGATTCATCTCGCCCTCGCCGCGTCGATTCCTCAAACTGGAGGCCAGACTGGTTTCCGACCGACCCGATGCCGTTGCCACCCTGGACTCGATCATCGTCCACTTCACCGATCCCTTCGCGCGCCAGGTCCTGGCGGAGGTCACCCCCCAGGTCGATGTCGCCAGCGTCGTGCCGGACACGTTCTCCGTCTTCGTGCGGCCGCTCTTCCGAGACGACGAGCCGGATGCGAGCAGCCGTTTCGACGAGGTCCGGGTGCTGGCGTCGCATCAAAATGAAATGGAATTAATAGAGGTGCGCGTCGGCGGAAGGGACGCACTCGTGAAGAAGGACGAAGAAAGCGTCGCAGATGATGAAGTCGAGGTGTTCACGGGCGATGTTGAGGGCGGCTTCTTCAATTCAGCGGGGGATCCCCTCGACATTGTCCCGACCCGCACGGCCGACACCCTGTGGATAAAACTGCCGCGCCTCGTCGACTACGACGCCGACAGCGCCCCCATTTACCAGCGCATCGCAAGGGCGGGGGATGAAGCCCCGCTGGACAAATCCGGCGGTGTACTCACCGAGGCGGCCTGGAGCAAGCTGCCACTGGACCCGGTCAAAGAGCAGGGCCGCATCGACTATTTCGAGGTGACGGCGACCGATCCTGAGAGTGGAGCCCAGACTCTGCGCAAAGTGGATGCGGGCGACTACAACGAACTTCCCTTTGAATCCCAGGGGCTGGTGCGCTACTATCGCGTGCTCTTCGACGGCGAAGAGGTGGCGCTCGACAACGACGGCGAGCCCCTGAACCGGGCCAGCTACAACCGGCTGGGCAGCCAGCAGAGAGGGCCGGTGCTGCGCGAGGGTGAGGTGGTGGAGCTGCGTTTCCGCTCCCGCATCTTCGTGAGCGGCACGACCTTCTCCGCCGAGGTGGCCAACTCGGAGGTTGTCGATACGAGTATGCCCGAATTCTGGCAGAAGGCGGACCCCGGAGACGCCATAGAGAAGATCGACGGTCAAGGGGCGGCCATTTTCACCCCCATCGACGACCATCGGGTGCTGTCCGGTGTGGAGATCACGCCGAATCCCTTCACTCCCAACGGCGACGGCATCAACGATCGGGTGCGGCTCGTGCTTTCCGTGACGAATATCGATGCGCCACGCCGGATCGAGGCCCGGTTCTTCACCCTGGCCGGCGTCGAGGTCGCAGTGGTGTCCCGTGAGGAAGCGGGCGGTGAGCGGGTCCTGGTATGGCAGGGCCGCGGCGGTCACAACGACGAAGGGGAGCTCGTGGCGCCTGGGCTCTATCTGTGCCGCGTCCACGTGGACAGCGACGTGGGCTCGGACAACTCGGCGGTCCGCCTCGTCAGCGTGGCGTACTGAGAAGGAGATCGAGTGACGTGTCTCAATGCCTGTATTCAGATGCCTCGACGCCCTCACTTCACAAGCCTACGTCTGAGACACGGCACTAGCACCATGCGTGCGAGGAGGAGTTTCGTCTATGGGTTGGCCTGCCTGGTCATCGGCCTTGCCGGCGCCACGAGCCTGCACTCGCGCACTATGCTGGTGATCGGCAACCCCGAATCGGCCGAGAGCTGGGCAGCCGACGCCCCGGCGCTGACAGTGGACAGCCGCACCTGGATCGAGGCGGCCGGGCGTCTGGAGGCAGACCTCTACCCTGAATACAACGAGGCGTCTGGGGGAATCGTCAGTCTGGACTTTTCCGAGACCCACGTGATGCCGATCAGAATCGCGCCGGACTTCAACCTCTCTCTGGGTTATTTAGAGCGGGGTGGCTGGCAACGGGAGCGGATTTTTGAGCGCACCCCGGGGCATTTCGATCGCGCCCTGGATGGAGACACCACCACCGTCTACAATTACCGGGGCGATATCGGCGGCCCGGAGGGAACACCCCGGCCCACCGTGGACCTGGGAGCCATTTTCCCAATCAATCGGATCCTCTTCTTCACGCACCCGGACTCCACGGAAGAGTACGTCGATGTTTTTAGACTTTACGTCGACGGGGAACTGGTCCGCGACGAGCTCGACAACAAGAAGGACAGCGTGGAAGTTACCTTTCCACTGCTGCGCGGGCGAGAAGTCTACATGGAGGTCGTAGAGCGCTTTAGGGCCGGCGTCTTGATCCCTAACAAAACCTGGCAGCTCGCCGAGTTCGAGATCTACGGCGACGGCTACGTGCCCGAAGCCACCTATATCTCCAAGATCTTCGACATCGAAGACGTGGGGCCTGCGAATTCCGGTGAGCTGGCCAGTTGGGGCCGGCTCTACTGGACCGGCACGCGGGACCCGAATGCCCGCACCATTATCCGCACCCGCACAGGTCGCGCCGAGGACACGCCGGAGGGCGCCGCATGCGACCGCCAAGGGAGCGTTTTCGGCGGCTGTCCCGACCCCAGCGTCTACTCCGTGTTCACCGAGCGGGGCGACGAATTGTCGACTTTCTCGGATGACGGGGAGCCATTGACGCTAGATGATTACGGGCGAACCCAAGGAAGAGAACGGAAAAAAACGGATTACAGTGCACAGCTCGGTCCCATCACCTACGACCACGAAAACTGGAGCTTCTGGTCGACGCCCTATGATTTCGACAAGGGAGCCGAGGGTGTGCCCGTCGCTTCACCCGGGCCGCGGCGCTACATCCAGTTCCGCATCGATTTTACTCCCACGATCAGCGACGGCAGTCGCCTGGAGGCGATCGGGTTCGACTTTTCCAAGCCGCCCAGTGCCGGCCGGGCCGTCGCCGAGATCTTCCCGAAGGAAGTGCCGGCGGCGGTAGACACCACCTTCACCTACACCCTTCTGCCCGAACTGGGAGACACCGATGGCGGCTTCGACAGCCTGGAGATCGAGACGTTCGTGCAGCCTTCGGCGGTGCGTCTGGTGCGGATTGACAGCGCGGGCACTGACAAGATCATCTGTGCACCGTGCCTTCTTCACCCGGACGACACCCACCCGAATGCGGAGATCCAGGACGATCGTCTGGTCGTGCACTTCGACACTCTCAAGGGAGTCGCCGATAACGGGAAGCGGGTGCAGGTGGTGTTCGACGCCTCCGTGGTCAAATTCGGCACGGAGTTCAAGGGCCGCATATTCATCGATGGCGGCGACGAAGTGCGACAGCTCGTGGACGGCGGGGATGCCATCGATCGCTACAGTGGAGGGGGGGTCGTGGTGACCATCCCCTTGAGCGAAGAGCTGGTCAGTCAGGCGCAGGTGCAGCCGAACCCGTTTACGCCCAACGGGGATGACATCAACGATGAGACGGTGCTGTCCTATGCTCTGCTCAACCTGACGGACGTCGCTGCGGCCGAGTTGGCGATCTACGATCTAACCGGGCGCCGGGTGAGGCAGCTGCAGAGCGAGCCGCTGGTCAGCGGTACCTATGGCGAGAATTGGAACGGGCGCGACGATGATGGCAGGCTCGTGCCTCCGGGAATCTACATCTACCGGATTTCGGTCGAGACGGACGAGAGGAACGAAAACCACAGTGGCATCGTCTCCGTCGTCTACTAGCTGCCCGAGGCCGAGGACGTCCTGTCCTCGGACATCCTGTCCTCCGGCTCCCCGTCACCGCAGTATCGCTGGCTGCTGCTTTATCGGGTCGATCATTTTCTTCGTCCACGGGAGCCTGGCGCTGGACACCGTCGTCATCGGCGGGGTCGAGAACCCCTGGGCAGGCAACGGCAGCTCCCCTGGAAACCTCATCGATTCCGCCGCCGAGCCCGGCTG
The DNA here is from genome assembly GCA_965248265.1 of Candidatus Latescibacterota bacterium. Taxonomy (GTDB): domain Bacteria; phylum Latescibacterota; class UBA2968; order UBA8231; family UBA8231; genus CBDFJF01. Next base: position 1,329,718 of record CBDFJF010000001.1, on the reverse strand, counting down.
GATCGTGCCGATCCAGATCGACCCCGAGGTCGATCTATTTACGCAGATTCGCGCCCGCGGGGGGAGAGTCAGTATTACCTCTCCGAACAGTCCCCTCGGCAGGCCGCCGCGGGGAAGCGCCGAGATACTGCAACAGGCCCTGGAGAACATCATCAACGGCACCAAGTATTCGTCGGGTGGCGCGTTGGAGGTCTATGACCGCAAGATCTCCGATTCGACCTTTGGCGAGCACATCGACATCGATCTGGGCGCACCGCTCGGCTTGAATCGCATCGTCTTCTATCCGAGCTCTCTTTTTCCCCGCGAGTATCTCAGGGCCTACTACATCCAGGTCAACGACGGCACGAGCAATCTCTCAGAATCGGGCAGGCCCGACTGGAACGTCACCGCCAGATTCCACGAACGGCAGAACACGCGGGCCCGGGCCGTGATGCACATACCGGTCCAATTCGTCGAGCACCTGCGCCTGACGTCCCAGTACCTCGGCGGTTTCGAGATCGACGAGATCGAGCTCTTCGGCAGCGGCTATGTGACGGCCGGCAGCTACCTGTCCCGGCCCTTCGGCCCCGACGATTGGGGAGAGGAGGGCGAACGGGGCGCACTGTTCGGCCGGATTCACTGGTCGGCCGGCGCCATCGGTGGTCCCGAAAAATCCGGCATTTCGGTGCGCACCCGCAGCAGCGCGAATTCGCGGTTCTGGAGTCCCTGGTCGGAGCCCTATCGGCCGGCCGCAGACGGGGAAGGGATCCAGATCACGTCGCCGGCCCCGCGGCAGTTCTTCCAATTCGAGATCCGCTTCGAAAGCCAGGACCTGGAGGCGGCGCAAAGGGTCGATTCCCTCTCCTTCGAGCACTCACCGCCGGTTGCCCAGCAACTCGTCGCGGAGATCTTCCCGCGTCAGGCGCAAATCGGGGAGAGCAGAGAATTCGTCTACGCGGTGCAGGCCTTTGAGCCTTCCGAAGGCGGATTCGACACCTTCGAGATCCGGACCTCGGCCCCCATCGAGCGCCTCGAAAAGATTCAGAAGCTCGATGCACAGGGAGACATCCTGGACGAACAGGTTTTCGAAGTAGACGTGGCCGGTTTATCGTTGCCCTACCCAGACGAGGAGGCAGAATGGGCCCTCGTATCCGTGGATCCCAACCGCTTCCTGGTCCGTTTTCCGCCCATCACGGAAGATGGTTCCGTGCTGAAACTCCGCTTCGACACATCGGTTCTGCGCTACGGCATCGAATTCGACGGATGGGGGTCGAGCGAGGGATCTGATGAGCTGCCCCAGCCTGCGGTTCCCGGCAACGCCATGGTTCTCACCGGCGATTTTCCCGGGCTGAACCTCCAGGATGAGGACAAGCGCTCGAACCTGACCGTTCTCACCGACATCGCGGGGGTGGCTCTGATGGGCGCTGTGGAGGCGGTGCCCAACCCCTTCACCCCCAACGGCGACGGCATCAACGATAGCGCCGAAATCCGCTTCGACGTCTTCAAGCTCACCAAGGCGACACCCGTCGAGGTCGTCGTCTACGATCTTTCCGGCCGCCGCATCGCCGTCGTGTTCGCGGGCGAGATCGAGAGCGGTCGCCACCCCGTACTGTGGGACGGCACCGACGCTGACGATCGGCTCGTGCCACCCGGACTCTATCTGCTCAAGCTCGAGGTAAAAGCGGACGTCAAATCAGAAGAGGTTCTGGGAACGGTCGCCGTCGTCTATTGACGAAAGCCTTCATCGCCGGGCGTGCACGGTAAACAGGAGCTTGAGGGATCTAAGGGTATACAGAGGAGGGTTTGTTTTGAGAAGACCGACTTTTTCCAACCGTGCTGCTGTAGTGCCTCGCAGCGCAAGTCCATCACCGTTGAGCGCGGTAGAATCCATCCGCGCTCGCGGCGCGCACCTCGTGGCAAGGTACTTACGCCGCGAGGCAATCTTCGCCCTGACCGTCATCGCGGTTTCCGGTCCCGCCCTCGCGCAGCAGGATTATGGCACGCGCCTGGGCATCCGCAAGGCGGATGTCTGGAGCTATCAACCGCAGGGTACCAGCGTGCTCACGACCTCTCTCGATCCGGCCATGCGCAAATGGTACCTGCCGGGCGAGCTCCACGAAGAATACCGCTGGCGCCAGTGGGAGTACACCAACTACGCCCGTCAACGCTTCCAACGCTACGTCGATGTCGGGATCCAAGGCGACTATTACTACGATCTCTACGGAAACTTCATCTCCAAAGGCTGGCTGATCTACGACCACAGCCAGGATCAGCCCGAGGCCCAGTTGGGCAATTCACTCTACAAGGACGAAAAGTTCAGAACTTGGTTCTCTGGCCTCGTGATCGCTTCGGACCACAAGGGCCAGTACCACACGTCGTTGAGCATCGGGCACCAACTGCGCACCATTCTCACGCCGATGACCTTTGCCAAGCCCGCCTTCGACGGTCTGCAATGGGACTTCGCCTCCGACAAGTACGAAGCCACCGTCATCTATTCCCGCATCAACCGGACCGGCGGCGAGGAAACCCTTGCTCCTAGCAAGCTTACCAACAACACGACCCTGTTCGGCGGACGGGTGACCACCCAGCTGGGCGATTTCATCAAGCTCGGCGCCACTTTCGTCAACGCACATCAGTCCCACACCGATCTGGAAAGTTTCGAAGCCAGTCTGATCAAGGGGGAATTGACCCAGGACCAGAACGCGTCCCCCGTAGAATGGGTCGAGCTCATCCTGAAGGACGACTCCCCGGAAGACGGCGTGGGAGGGGCCTCCTTTTTCGAGGGAGGCTCCGATCTCATCATCACCTACATCGATGGAGAGCAGGAGACCGCCAGGCAGATCGGCTTCGAGCCGGTGATCCAGGGCGGGTTCGAGCGCACCGGCTTCCGGGCCGCCGATGGCGGTGAGGAGATCAGCGTGCGCTACGATTTCAACAGCACGGGCCCCGCAGGCTTCGTGGACAATGCTCGCGGAGACAAATCGGAGATCGAAAGGGTCCGCTTCCAGGTGCCGGTCGGCAATGACTACCAGGTCTGGGTGAACTCCAATCGCCAGACCACTCACGTGGGCGGGGGGGGCTCGGAGGCAGAGCAACCAGCGCCACGGCTCGTGGCCCGGGCAGAGGGCAACGTCCAGGACAATTCCAATCTGCGCCTGCTCATCTTCGACTACGGCCTGCCCACGGCCACCCATGTCGTCGGCGGCACCATCGAAGTGACGGACGTGCTCGGCTTCAACGTCTTTGGGGAGTACGACGTGTCCTACAGCTACAGGATGTACCCCAACGCCAACCTGATCACCCACGACGCATTCTCCGGCATCGAGGGTGATCGCCGCGCCGAGGCCTGGATGGTAAACGTCTCCAAAGAGACCTATCCATTTTTCCTGTTTGGTGAAGCCTTCAGCATGGACCACGATTACTCCACCACGGCGGTCACCACGACAGGGGCGCCAAGGACCGGGTTCGTCGACTACGGCGACCCGCGCGACTTCTATGAATTCGTCGACGACAACGACGATCAGGACCGGTTTCCCGACCTGGCGCGCAAAGGCGCGGGCAACGGCGACTTCGAGATATTCCCCGGATGGGACGAAAACAACGACTTCATCTCCGACTTCAACCAGAACGACAACCGCGCCAGCGCACGACGCAACGACTTTCCAGACTACGAAGAGCCCTTCCTCCGCTTCAACGTGGACAGACCAGAATTCCTCTTCGGTCCCGACATGAACAACAACGGCTGGATAGACCGGTTCGAGAACGACAACGAGCCCGATTATCCCTATCGACGGGATCACCGAGGCTACAATATCTACGGCGGCGCCAACATCACCCCGGAGTTTCGAGTGATCGTCGGCCGCATGGACGAGCGCCTCATCTCGGAAAACCGCGACAACGAGACCAACTACCTGCTCGCCACTCTCGACCGCGACTATCCTGGGCTCGGTCGACTGCGCGTCTTCGACATGGTCAAGCGCGCCCAGGACAACATTCGCGAGAACTTGCTCCAGTGGGCCTACCAGACCCCCGAGTCCGAAGGGCAAGCGCTGAACATCACCGACCCGCTCCTGCTCGAGGACGCCTGGCACAACAGCCTGTGGTTGAATTTCGACTACACCGGCATGCGTAACCTGCGCTTCATCAACACGGTCAAGTGGGACCTGACCCACACTGAGCTCGACAGGCAGGATCGCAGAATTCGCAACCAGCTGCAGAACGAGCATTTTTTCGGCGTCATCAACAAAGTCGCCTACGAGTTCGATCTGGGCCTGTTGGAACTGGAGCCGAGGTGGAAGAGCGAGTACCGGAACCAGACGCGCGATCATGCCAACGTGGGTGAGCGCGAAAATCTCATGGAGCTGTTCTCCCTGCTCGGTCGCTACCCGATCCTGAACAGGACTTTTGTCGAAGCAGGTGTGGAGTACATCCAGTTCAGGGATCTGAGGGAGGATCTCAACGATCAGAACAGTCGCGTCCTGGCCGTGCAGTTCACCAACACGGGGGACTATCTGGGCTACAAACTGAGTACTCAGATGGGGGTCAAGTTCGACCGGCGCGATCCTGAGAACGGTCCGGCCAGGAACATACAGACCACCTTTATCAGCGTTTTCGCCGGGCTGGAGTGAATTGAGGACCACTTGATTCGAAAAATAGCTCCGGCTTGTCTCCTCGTCGTCGCCTGCGCCGATGCGCCTCCCGGCGAGCAGGCAGAGGTCACTCCAGTCGTTGCCCGGGTCGGCGAGGAGTCCATCGACCGGCGCGAAGTCGAGGAGTTCGCCGCTTCGCTGTTGCCGGGACTGCGCAGCAAAAAGGTCGGGGATGCAGCCCGCCGCGACTACCTGCAGACGCTCATCGACGAAAAGCTGCTCGTACTCGAAACCCGCTCTCGCGGCATCGACACCACCAGCACTGTTCAGGCCGACTACGAATATGCCTTTCGCAGGCACATCGTCGATCACTACGAGAGACGCCACCTCAGTCCTCTCGTCAGCATCACCGAGCAAGAAGTGCAGGCGCGTCTCGTCAGAGACGGGCTCGACCGCCAGAGGCTCCTGAGCTGGATAGTTGTGGAGGCCGAAGAGCAGGTCACCGGGATTCGCCAGCGCCTGGAAGAGGGGGCTGATTTCGCCGAGCTGGCCCGGCTCCACTCGATAGACGAGCGCAATGCCGAAAAGGGTGGGGAATTCGGTTTCGTCTACGGATCCGCGGTCCGCCGATGGGGTATTCCCGTCCAACTCTTCCGCGAGCTGGAATTGGGTGAAGTCTCGGAGCCGCTGCCGTCGGGCGGTGACTATCTCCTCATCCGCTTCACCGATGAGCGGGAAGGTAGCTCACCCAGGAACCGTCAGAGAGTGAGCTCCGATCTGGGGCTGGAGAAACAGACGGTCGCGCGGCGGGCTCTGGTCGAGGAGCTGGCCTACGAATCAGGCCTTTCGCTGAAACCGGAGGGACTGGCGATCCTGGTAGGCAAGGAGCCTGGTGGAACGTCCCGTCCACAGCTCACGCCCGCCGAGGCGGCCACCACGCTGTTTACCTACGAAGGGGGAGAAATAACGGTCGGCGATTACGACTGGGCGTTTCGCCAGCGTCGACGCATGCCCGCGCTCGGGGACAGTGTCGCCGTGGTGGAGGCCGCCTGGAGCTGGGTAGTGCCCGACATCATGATTTGGGAGGCGTCTCGGAAGCTGGAGTATCAAGAGACCCCCCAAGCGCTCGAGTGGAAAAAACGCAAGGAGGTCAAGCTCCTGCTCATGGCTCTGCGGACGTCGCTCCGCGACCAGGTGGAGGTGAGCGAGGAGGAGGCCAGGCGGTTCTACCTGGATCACCACGACATGTTCGTCGAGCCTGACCAGATCTCGATCCAGGAGATTCTCGTGGACGATCTGGACGCGGCCACCGTCGTGCGTCAACGGTTGGAGTCAGGGCAACCGTTTGAGGACCTGGTACATCTGACTACACGACACGGTACCGAGGACGGGAATCTGCACATACACGGGTATCAGCGAGCCAGGTACGGGAAGCTGCTGGACCAGGCGCTCGCCGCAGAGTTGGGTCAGCTCGTTGGCCCAGTGCAGGTCCCGCAGGGCTATTCCGTCTTCCGGGTGCTGGAGAGGAGCGGGGGCAAATTGCAACCATTCGCCGCGGCTAAAATTCGGGCGACGGCCAACCTTCGGTTGAAGACAGAGGAGCAGCTGTTCAACAGCCTGCTCGCAGACGTGCGGGAGAAGTATGCGGATCAGGTGCAAACCTTCGCGAGTGAACTCAGCGCCGTAAGGCTTCCCGAGGATGACTCCTCCCTCGATCCCCGAATACAGGAGGCAACCCGCGACAGCCTGCACGATCTCGCGCAGGCGCACGTGGCCGACGGAAACTTCGAGGCCGCGTACGCCGAACTGGAAAACGCCCTTCGCCTGGAAGGGGTTAGATCCGCCTACACGCACCGCCTGTTGTCCTTTTTTTATTCCAATCAGGGACGCTACGAGGAGGCGGAGAAGGCCCTGTGGCAAGCCATCGAAGCCGATTCGAGCGTCGCGGAACCGCGCTACGAGCTCGGGGTCCTGTACAACAAACAAGGACGTCCCGAGGAGGCTGAAAATTCACTGATGCGGGCTTTGAGGCTCAATCCAGCCTACAAGGAAGCATGGAATGAGCTCGGTGGACTGTATACGGACGCAGGACGCCACGATGAAGCGGAAAGGGCCCTGAAGCGGGCCGTTGAAATCGATCGGGGTTATGCAGAGGCTTACTACAATCTATCCCAACTTCGCTCGGCGCAGGGCCAGGCGGAGGAAGCGACAGCCATGCTGAAGCGTTTCGAGAGCCTGTCCAGTAAGTAACCCCACAAGGTGACAATGGAGGATCGTGTCATGGGCAAGGTGATGGTATTGCTGACTGTGCTGCTCTCGTCGTTCGCGCTATCCGACTGTGGCGGAAGGAAGTTGGTCGATAGCCGTGGGGGGGAAGATGACGAAATCCTGTTCTTGAATGAAACCCCTGAGAATATCTACCGGATCCAGGTGGTGGGCACGACGGCGGACTTCACCCTCAGAGCCGATGCCCGGAAGGCCGTCCCGGTTCCGGTAGAAGAAGAAAGTCCCGGCTTCAACGTCAACATCGAGAAGGTCCAGGGCGAGGTCGGTGAGGCGCGAAAAACGCTGTTCCGGGTCAAGCCGGGTGATACCGTTCGAATTAAGTACCTGGCGGGCACCACGACGGGGACCGGGAGGCAGAATCCGGATCGGGTCCTCATCGAGCACGAGGCCGTGATCTGAAAGCGACGCACATCACCAGCAACACAACTCCCGCGAACTTGCTCGACAGACTGATCCGGAGGACGAAACGGCTTTGCCGGGAGTGCTCGGGCCGAACGTGGTACGGCGCCGTGGTCCTGTTCGCCTTCGCCCTTCTCTGGCGCCTGCTCTACCTCCACGAGATCGCTGCTCAGAGCCCGTTCTTCGATGCCCCCGTCGCGGACGCCCAGAGCTACTTCCAGCAAGCCGAACAGCTCGCTGCGACGTTCAGCCTGGGAGACGAGCCGTTCACATGGCCGCCGCTCTATCCCGCTTTCCTGGGGGCAGTATACTGGCTCTTCGGGGCTGATTACCACGTCTACCGCCTGATCCAGCACACCCTGGGCGCGCTCAGCGTCGTGCTGCTCTACCTGATCGGCCGACGGGTATTCTCCTCGCCCGGCATCGGTCTGGTGGCCGGGACCGTGGCTGCGGTGTACGGACCGCTGATCTACTTCGAGGGGGTACTTCTGCCCCCGACGCTGGCTATCCTCCTCAATTTGAGCCTCGTACTCTTTCTCCTTCGCCCCGGTACCGTTAGAACCCCCTGGGCGTGTCTTGCTGCTGGACTCCTGCTGGGCCTGGCCGGCCTGGCCGTTGCCCATGTCCTCCTCTTCAGTTTGGGCGTGGCCGGATGGATATTCTGGCGCACAGATCTGGGGCTACCCGCCCGGCTCAGCCGCGTCCTGTTGCTGGCGCTGGGGATGCTTCTCGTCATCGGCAGCACGACGTGGCGAAACCACCACAAGGGTGCGGACCTGGTCCTGCTCTCATCGGACTCGGGCTTGAGTTTTTATCTGGGCAACAACCCGGATCACGAGCGAACGGTCAGGTTGGGACCGGGTGCGGATTGGGATGAGCTGACCCGACAGCCGGTCCGGCAGGGATTGGAGAAACCCTCCGAACAATCGGCTTACTTCTGGCGGGAGGCGACCTCGTTCGCCAGAGAGGAGCCGGCAGCCTATCTGCAGTCGCTGGCCACGAAAACGTTCGATTTCTGGCAGGGCGGAGAGATTCGGCGTCATGCCGATATCTATTTTGCCCGGGCCCATTCTGACTTGCTGGCCGGGCTGGTGTGGCATCATTGGCTGGCCTTCCCATTCGGCATCGTGGGCCCATTGGCCCTGGCCGGCCTGCTGCTGGCCATGGTGGAGAGACGAGCGGGTCTGCTGGTATTGTTCGTGTTGTGTTATGCAGGGGCGGTCATCGCCTTCTCCGTGACCGCCCGCTACCGTCTGCCCGCCATACCACTGCTGATCCTGCTGGCCTGCTACGCCGGCGCGTGGCTGAAGGACCAGGTGTCAGCCCGGCAGTGGCGCATCGTGCTGCCGGCAGCGGGTTTGCTCCTTCTTGTTGCGTGGCCGTTGAATGCCAGAGCCATCAAGCAGTCGGACGATGCCCAGGACCGATACCACGTCGCGCTGGCCTACGCCCGCAAGGGCATGCCGGCGAGGGCGACCTTGGAGCTGCGAAAAGCCCTCGACCTGGATGAGGGTCACTACGATGCACGCCTCAAGTTGGGTGAGCTCCTTGTCGATCTCGATAACCGCGCTGAGGCTCAAGAGCAATTCCGGCTGTTGGCAGAGCTGTTTCCGCACAGGGCGGATCCCCGGCGCAATCTGGCCAATCTCTATCTCGGGCAGGAAGGAATTGAAGAGGCCGTCGCCCTGTTCGAGGAGATCGTCGAAATCGAACCGACAACTGCCCGCTCCCACTATGGCCTGGCCGGGGCCCTGCGTCTGGCGGACCGCCCAGAGGCCGCCGAGAAATCCTACTTGAAAGTCTTGGAACTTGACCCCGATCATTTTGACGCCAGGTACAATATTGCAGTCCTCTACCAGCAAGGGGGACGCTGGGTGGAAGCGGAGCGCGAGTACCTGCTGCTCCTGGAACGGCGGCCCGAGCATGACGATGTGCGCAACAATCTGGGATACAACTATCTGAGACAACGGGAATTCGCGGCGGCTGCTGCGGAGTTTTCCCATGTCCTAGACAGAACCCCGGGTCACGTGCTCGCACGCCGGAATCTGGCCCTCGCCTATGAAGGGCTAGAACGCAACAGCGAGGCGGTTCAGCAGTACGAGCGCCTCATCCAGCAAGGGGAAGAGGCCCAGGTGTACAATCACCTGGGCCGTCTCTACGGCAAGATGGGCGAACCGGAAAAGGCCGTGGAGGCGCGGCAGACGCACCGGATGCTCCTGCAGCGCGAGGAAATTTTCGGAGAGTTGCGCGAGCGGGCGGAGCAGATGTTCGAGGAAGGTCTAGGAGCCCGTTGAAACTGGATCGCTCGGTTGTTGGTCGCTGCAGCGTGCACAGCCGCCATTCCATCGTGCACGGGGGGAGAAATCCCGCGCAGACCTTCTCGATACGGCAGCCTGCCGTCCTCTTCGCAGTGTTGCTGCAGATACTCGCCTGCCAGGACTCGGGCAGCGGACCGGCGTCCTCTGGCGATGGATCAGTGTCCGTCGCGTTCGTAGACAGAGCCAATGAAACGGGACTCGATTTCAACCACTTCAACGGCATGTCGGGCGAATACTACCTCGGCGAGATCATGGGGGCAGGGGGCGCCCTGTTCGATTACGATGACGACGGCGATCTCGATGTCTATCTGGTACAGGGTCGGATGCTCGGTGGCGTGGAGTTGAGCGAGGCCCTGTTACCTGCCGCTGAGGACGCGCCACTTCGTGATCGCATGTTCCGCAACGACCTCACGACCTCGCCAGGTGGAAGGGGCCTGCTGCGCTTTAGCGATGTGACCGACGCGAGCGGCATCGAGGCCTACGGTTACGGTATGGGTGTGGCCGCCGGTGACTACGACGGCGACAGCCGGGTCGATCTCTATGTGACGAACCTGGGCGCCAATCAGCTGTGGCGCAACGCGGGAGACGGCACCTTCTCCGATGCCACGGCAGAGAGCGGGACGGACGATTCCCGCTGGTCGACGAGCGCGGCCTTCGTCGACTTCGATCACGACGGTCTTCTCGATCTGTACGTCGTCAACTACGTCGACTTCCGGATCGCCAGTCACAAAGTCTGCTCCACCGAGCACGGCGCGCCCGAATACTGCGGCCCGAGCAAATACAGACCGGAGACGGACCGGTTGTTGCGCAATCTCGGTGACGGAACATTCGCCGACGTGTCCAGCGAGGTCGGGTTGATTGCCGCTCCTGGTCCCGGTCTCGGTGTGGTGAGCGCTGATTTCGACGGCAACGGCTGGATCGACATCTATGTGGCCAACGACCAGACTCCCAACAAACTCTGGATGAACCAGGGAGAGGGACATTTTCGCGAGGAGGGTATGATGAGCGGCAGCGCCGTCGACGCCCAGGGACGTGTCCAGGCGAGCATGGGGGTGGATGCGGGCGACGTCGATGGGGACGGGGACGAAGACCTGTTCATGACCCATCTGTTGATGGAAGTCAACACACTCTACGTAAACGACGGCAGCGGTCTGTTCTTCGACCGCACCGCCGCTGCCGGGCTCGGCCCCCCGAGTATGGGTTTGACCGGCTTCGGTACCGCCCTGCTCGACGTGGACAACGACGGCTGGCTCGATCTGGTGGCCGTAAACGGCGCCGTCAGGACCATCCGACAACTGCGAGCGACGGGCGATCCACTGCCGCTCGAACAGCCGAATCAGCTGTTCCTCAACAGAGGTGGCCGTTTCGTGAACGCCAGTGCGCAGGCGCCGGTCCTGGCGCTGCCGCACGTCAGCCGTGGAGCGGCGGTGGGCGACGTAGATGAAGACGGCGATCCCGATGTGCTCATCTGCAACAACAGCGGGCCCGTGCAACTGCTGGTGAATCAGACAGCCCGCAGATCGGGCTGGTTGGGTTTGCGACTGGTGGGGCGAACGGGTCGAGACATGGTTGGCGCGGTAGCGACGCTCGTCCGCGACGGTGAAGCGCCCCTCGTCAGGCGGTCACGCGCCGCTGCCAGCTACCTGGCGTCGAGCGATCCCCGGCTGCTGTTCGGCCTGGGCGACAGCGAAGCCGTCACTTACGTGGAGGTCCTCTGGCCCAGCGGACTGCGGGAGCGCTGGCGGGACCTTGCTCCTGGACGCTATCACACTCTCGTGGAAGGCAGCGGTGAGTGGGTGAGTGAGCGAGTGACGGGTGAGGTGCCATGAGCGGGATCTACGCCGTCGTCGCAACGCTCTCGATGGCTTTGCTCGCGGGCTGCGGCTCTTCTGAGCAGTCACCGGATGCACGACAGGCCGAGCTCCTGTCCCTGCCGCCCTTGCCCGATCTCGCCAGCCTCGACCCGGAGCCGCGTGAGCAACTGCGGCGGCAACACGCTGCGGTTTCACGCCTGTTGCGAGCAGGCGGAACCGAGCCAGAGCTGCTGGCTCGAGGCTATGGGCAGCTGGGTCAGGTTTTCCACACGTACGGAGAGTTGGAGCCGGCGCGAATCTGCTACATAAACGCATGTTCGCTGAGTCCGGCGACGTTTCGCTGGGCCTATCTTCTGGCACAAGTTGAGCGAACGCTCGGCAACTACAGCGCTGCCACCGCGGCCTTTGAGCAGGGGTTGGCGCTGCGGCCCTTCGACATTCCGAGTCTGGTGTGGCTGGGCGAAGTCGAGCTTGAGCAGCACCACCTCGAAGGCGCTCGTCGCCACTTCCGGCAGGCTCTCGAGGCTGATCCGCGCTGTGTCGCAGCCCGCGTCGGCCTCGCCCGGGTGGCCCTCGAAACCGGCGAATTCACGCCGGCGATCGGCGAGCTGGAAAAGGCGCTAACCGAGCAACCGCAAGCCTCTCAGATCCACTACGCCCTGGGGTTGGCGTACCGCAGCCTGGGAGAGAAGGAGCGTGCCGCGACCTTCTTCGACCGGGCCTCCCGTCAGGGGCACATTCCCGTCGCACTCTCAGATCCGCTCATGGTGGAACTGGGCAATCTGCGCGACGGCACCCAGGTTTACGTCAAACGCGGCATGACGGCTGCCCACCGCGGCCTCTTCGATGCGGCGGTGGGTGAGTACGAGCGGGCTCTAGCAGCAGATCCAGAGCAGCCGCGAGTGCGGTACAATCTCGCTGCAGCCTTGCTCGAGCTCGACCGGCGACAGGAGGCGCTCGAGCAGCTCGAGGAACTCGTCGAACGGGCGCCCGACTACACCCTCAGCCGCCTACTGCTAGCCCAGGTCCTCACAGGTGATGGTGAGTACGAGCCGGCCGAGCATCATTTGCGCCGGGCACTCGAGCTCGATCCGCATTCAGAGCGCGTTCACCTGGCACTGGCGGGGTTGCTCTTCGATCGAGGCCGTCTCGAAGAAGCGCTGGCGAGCTACCGGCGCGCCCGGGAACTGCGACCCGAACTGGTGTCTGCGCGCTTTGGAGCCGTCGTCGCCCTGATGCGGCTTGAGCGCTTCGAGCAGGCTCTGGCCAGCGTGGAGGAAGATGTCAGGGCGCTACGCGCGAGCCGCGAGCTCAAGATGCTGTTGGCACGGCTGCTGGCGACGATGCCGGAAGCATCGCGACGCGACGGCCTGGTTGCGTTGGAGATGGCCAGCGAGTCCGTGCGGGGGACCGAGACCGTTGCCGATGCCGAGACGCTCGCCATGGCAGTGGCCGAACTGGGGCGTTTCGGAGAGGCGATCCGCTGGCAGCAGGCGGCTCTGGCGCGGGTCGAGTCCGCTGCCGGTGACTTCGGCTGGATCCGGCAGCGTCTGTGGAGGTACGAACGGGGCGTACCTTGCCGCCAGCCCTGGGCGGTAGGAGAGAGGCTCACTTCACTTTCCATCCGGGACGACAGTTGAGTGATCAAGCGTGCAGAGCAGCGTAGAGCCCGCACCGGATTCGCCGTGAGGCGGCGTCTGAGCGCGGCGTTGTCGTTGGTCGCGGGGCTCACCCTGATAGGCTGCCCCGAAGGGGGGCAGCGGGAGGGAGACGCCAAGACGAAGAGACCGCCCAGGGAGCTCTCGGGCGAAGAGATCCTGGAAGCGGTCGTGCAGGAGCACTGCCTCAACCCGAACGACCCCTGGACTATGGCCCACGGGATCCTCGTCTACGGCCTGGAGCTGCGCCTGGAGTCGGGAGACCTCGCATACCGGCGGCTGGTCGAGGACAACCTCTACTACAACACCAAGGGCGAGCCCGCCTTTCTCCTGCGCACCGAGGACAACTTCCCAATCGAGTCACACCCCGGTCTGTTCTTCAAAACGCTCCTCGAGGTTGGCGTCCCGCCCTCGACCCATTTCAAGCTCAAGGACCGCGAGGTCAGTTTCGCAGACCTCGTGGTGGGCTATGCTCGGCGCTATCGGCCCGGCATGTTGCTGTCGAGCGGCGGACCGGCCTTCCACAACCATGCGTGGCTGCTCGAGGTGGTGGCTGGCGCTGCCGAGCAAGGGGATCCTGAGCTGGAGCAGCTCGTCGTCAAGGTGCGCGCGGAAGCGCTCGAGGTCCTCGCGCAGAACCAGGCCTACTTCAAGGCATACATGAGCGGCGAGGGGGACAGCGAAACCTATGAGAAGGCCGCGATCCTGAAGGACGGAAGGCCCCAACCGGCTGAAATCCACCGCTACTACTGTGAAGGACTCCACCTCTTCCAGTCGGTGCAGCGCATGCACGGTAAGACGCTCCCAGCGCTCTTGAAGGAGCAGTACGAGATTGGCCTCTACCGCCTGAACGCGGAGTCAGCATACTGGGAGCGGACACTGGTCCAAGTGCGCCGGAAGTTCAGCTCCAACGCGAGCAAGCTCCAGAAGTTTGAGGACGAGGTCCTCTCCCAACGACTCAAGCTCCTCGGCCATGGACTCGAAACTTACCTGCGGGCGATCCAACTGGGGGTTCTGGATCGGGCCCCCCTGGATAAGGCCTTTGAGGAGCTTGAGGACACCGCCAAGCAGCTTCACAAACTGAAGACTTTCGACCGCCTGAGGCCGATCCAGCGCAGAGACCGCAACACCTATCACGAGTTGGTGGGAGACGCAGCCCATGCGCTCCACGCCTACAAAATGCGCGAGCAACTCCCGGACTAAAACGGATTCCAGGCGAACATGAAAAGCTTATCTCATCCAATCCCCGTGTTCACTCTCTGCTTCCTGATGGCCGGTGTCCCGGGCACCCGCCTTCCGGTGCTCGCGGATGAACGGGCAGACGCCCTCCATGACGCAGCTCGCGCCGGCGACATAGAGAAGGTGCGCCAGCTGCTCGACTCCGGTGTTCCGGTGGACACCGTCAATCAGTACGACGTCACGGCCCTGATGTACGCTGCCGGATGGGGCCACTCTGACGTCGTCCGCCTGCTCATCGGGCGCGGTGCCGACCTGGCCCACCGCGACAACCTGTACCGCGCCAACGCCATGACCTGGGCGAGCCAACGCGGCCACCCTGACGTCATCGTTCTGCTCGTCGAGCACGGAGAGGATATAGAAGACGCGATCATGGGCGCGATCGTCAACAAAAATGTCGAGGCCGTGAAGGCACTGATCGGCACGGGCAAGCTTTCACCCCAGATGCTCACCGCCGCCCTGTCGCGAGCTAAGCTCGACGAGGCGAAGGAAGTCGCCGCTGCGCTCGAGGCCGCGGGCGCCGAGCTGCCGCCGCCGAGCACATACGAAATCTCGTCCGACCTCCTCGCCCGCTACGCCGGAGTCTACGCCTTCGAGCGGCAGAGGACAATCAAGCTCGAGCTGTTCTACGCCGCCGGTCTGCTCTCCGGCACCGTGCGGGGTAAGACCTTCCCCCTGGAAGCCCTCGATGACACCCGCTTTCGCCAGCGAGGGGGCACGTTTGTCGAGATCGAGATCGAGGTCGAGGGCGAAACGGTCAAGGCCGCGCGGCTCATGCAGGGGAACTTCGACACTCCCCGCCGTTTTATCCGTGAGGAAGTCAGCGCCGCTCCACAGGGGGACGCCAGGACCGAGGCCATCGCCGAACCGGCGGAGAAGACCGTGGCGACGGAGCCGGTCGTGCCGGCTGGCGTTGCAGAGCAGAATTGGACGGGATTCCGCGGTGTCGCCACCACTGGTACCGCCCGGGGCACGCCGCCGCTGACCTGGAACATCGAGGACGGCACCGACATTCTGTGGAAGACACCGGTCGCCGGCCGCGGCCACGCCAGCACGATCGTCTGGGGCGATCGGATCTACCTGGCAACAGCCGTCTACGGCGCCGAGGAGAAACCCTTGCGAATCGGTGTCTACGGCGATCCGGACTTGGCGGAGATCGCAGCCGACTACAGCTGGCGTCTTGTAGCCCTCGACCGCTCGAACGGCGAGATCGTGTGGGAGCGAGTCGCCCAGGAGGGAGCACCGCGAGCGAAGCACCACATGAAGGCCTCGCAGGTCAACGCCACACCGGTGACCGACGGGCGTCGCGTGGTGGCGATGCTGGGCTCGGAGGGCCTCTTCTGCTACGACGTGGAGGGCAAGCTTCTGTGGCGCCGCGACCTCGGCACTCTCAGCGTCGGCTGGTTCTACGACTCCGGATTCGAGTGGGGGCACGCCAGCTCGCCGATCCTCCACGGCGACCGCGTGATCGTCCAGATCGACCGCGCCAAGGACCCGTTCATCGCCGCCTACTCCCTGGAGGACGGCAGCGAGGTCTGGAGGACATCGCGAGACAACCTGCCATCCTGGGGGACGCCGGCCCTGATCGAGGGGCCCGAGGGCATGGAGATCGTCACCAACGGCAGCCGCCGGATTCGCGGCTATGACGCCGACACCGGCCGCGAACTGTGGAGCATGGGCCCGCACTCCGAGATCACGGTGGGTTCGGTGGTCACCGGTCACGGCCTGGCCTTCGTCACCGGCGGTTGGGCGCCGGTGCGGGGCACCTACGCCATCCGTCCCGGCGGCCGCGGAGACATCTCGCTCGCCAAGGGCGAGGAGTCCAGCCGCCACATCGCCTGGCGCAAGACCGGGGGCGGCACCTACGTGCCGACGCCCCTGGTTTACGGCGATCACCTCTACACCCTGGCAAACAATGGTATTCTAACTGCCTTCGATGCCAGAACAGGTCAGCGGATTTTCCGCGAGCGCGTCGCCGGTCGAGGCGGCGCCGCGTTCTCGGCCTCCCCAGTAGCCGCTGCGGGCCGTCTCTACATCGCCAGCGAAGAGGGAGACGTCTATGTGGTACGTCACAGCCGCGAGTTCGAGCTGCTGGCCAAGAACCCGATGGGCGAGATCGTCATTGCGACTCCGGCGATCTCCGGCAATATGCTCATCGTCCGCACACTGGAGCACGTCTGGGCGATCGCCGGGCAGCCGGATTGAGGTCATCTGGGTCCGCCAGTTCGGCAACACGGTCACTCGCGTTAAAGTGAAGTAGAGAGCGTACACACATGAACAGTTGGTTTGTCCGCGCAGGTATCTCCTTTTCGTTGCTGGTATCGCCCGATCGATTCGTGGCCGCGGAAACGGCGCAGGTCGAATTCGTCGACGTAGCCGGGCAGGCCGGAATCGATTTCGTGCATGTCAACGGTGCGAGTGGCCGCAAGTATTTTCCCGAGACGATGGGAGGGGGCGTCGCCTTCGTCGACTATGACGGGGATGGGTTTGTGGATGCTTATATGGTCAACGGTGCACCATTCCCCGGCTATCCCGACGCCGCCGGTGCCGGCAACGCCCTTTACCGCAACCGGGGCGATGGGACATTCGAGAACGTCAGCTCAGCAGCAGGAGCCGACGACGGTGGCTACGGGATGGGCTGTGCCGCAGCTGACTACGACAACGACGGCCGCCTCGATCTGTACGTGACCAACTACGGCGCCAACGTGATCTATCGAAACGAGGGGGACGGTCGTTTCGCCGATGCCACCGCACAGGCAGCGGTCGGGGATACCAACTGGAGTACCTCGGCGGCATTCCTGGACTATGACAACGACGGCGACCTGGATTTGTATGTCGCCAACTATGTGCGCTACGATCTGTCGTACGCCGCCCGCAAGCTGCTGCAGCCCTACGTCGCCGGATCCACCTCCGTGCGCGATCTCAAAACCTATCCACATCCGGTCAATTTCAAGGGCGCGGCAGATATCCTCTACCGCAACGAGGGCGGTGTGTTCGTCGATGCGACAGAGCGTGCCGGCCTGGTGGATACCGTTGACACCGAGGGCCGGGGATTGGGAGTCGTGGCCTCAGACTTTGACGCCGACGGCCTGGTAGACATCTACGTGGCCAACGACGCTGTGAAGAATTTCCTCTACCACAACGCGGGGGACGGATCGTTCCGGGAGATCGCGGCATTGGCGGGCGTCGCCTACGGCCGTGACGGTCAGAAAGAAGCCGGCATGGGAGTGGATGCGGGCGACTATGACAATGACGGCGACATGGATATCGTGGTCACGAATTTCCAGAATGAACCCAACGGCCTGTACGAGAACAAGGGCAATTTGCTTTTCGCCTACGCCGCTTTCAACTCGGGAATCGGCCTGGCGAGTCTGCGGCCGTTGGGATTCGGGATCGGCTTTGTGGACTTCGACAACGATGGGTACCAGGATCTGCTCGCCGTCAACGGGCATGTCCAAGACCAAGCGAAAGCCGTCGATTCCTTCACTTCCTACGCGCAACAGGATCTGCTGCTGCGCAACGACGGTCCCGACGTTCGGGGCCGATACCGCTATGATGACGTGTCTGATTCAGCGGGGCCTGGTCTCCGTCTGATAAACGTCGGCAGGGGGTGTGCGTTCGGCGACTATGACAACGATGGCGACATGGACTTCCTGGTGGGTAACTCAGGCCAGCGGGCGTCTCTGTTGCGCAACGATGGGGGCAACGCCCACAACTGGCTGACGATCAGCGCCCTCGAGGCCGGAAGCAAACGGCACAGCATAGGAGCTCGCATCGCCGTTCGGGCGGGGGACCTGCACCAGGTGAAGGAGGTCAGGGGCAGCTACAGCTATCTGTCGCAGAATGACCTGAGGGTGAGCTTCGGGCTCGGCGATCGAATGATTGCCGATGCGGTGGAGATCAGATGGCCGAGCGGTGAGATGGATCGGTTAGATGACATAGCCGCCAATCAGTTCCTCACGGTAGTGGAAGGCAGGGGGATTGAGTGAATCGCAGAGCCTTGCTGGTAATCACGCTGATGATTGGGTTTCCCGCCCATGGGGACTCGGGAGATGAGCCGGGCGTCGATGGGACGCAGGACTGGCCGCAATGGCGCGGCCCGAACCGGGATGGCGTCTCTCGCACAGCGCGTCTGGAAAGGGCCTGGCCGGAAAGCGGCCCGAAGGAGGTCTGGCGCCGACCCATCGGGGAGGGCTTTTCCGGTTTGTCGATCGCGAATTCGAGGGTCTACACGATGCATGCCACCGAATCGGGCGAATTCGTGGTGAGCCTTGATGCCGCCGACGGCAGTGAAGTCTGGAAGCGCCGCAGCGGGGACAAGTTCATGCAGACGTACGGAAACGGACCGCGGTCAACGCCGACCGTCGATGGGGACCGCGTCTACGCGCTGGGAGCGCACGGTGAGCTGCTGGCTCTGGAGGCCGCTTCCGGTCGCACGATCTGGCAGCACAATCTGCGCACAGAGTTCGGGCGCAAGCGGCCGGCCTTCGCGTTCACGGGGTCGCCGCTTGTCGAGGGCAATACCGTGCTGGTGAATACTGGAGTCGGGGGAGACGAAAGAGCGATCATGGCTTTCGACAAGATGACTGGCGAGCTCGTGTGGGCCAGTGGGGGGGACCCGGTCGGCTACTCCTCACCGATCGCCGTGAATGCGCAGGGTTTCAGGCAACTTCTGTTCTTTACGAGTAAGGCCCTGGTGTCAATATCGCCAAGCGGACAGATTTACTGGCGCCACGAATGGCCGACCGAATTCGGCCAACATCCGGCGACGCCGGTGTTCATCGCCCCTGACCGCGTCTTCGTTTCTTCCGGTTACGGCATGGGGGGCGCGGTGTTGCAGATGGAGCTTACCGAAGCCGGTCCGAGCGTGAGGGAAGTGTGGTTCAACCAACAAATGAAGAATCACATCAGCACGTCGGTGTATCACCAGGGAGCCATCTACGGCTTCGACGAGGCGATATTCAAGTGCGTGGATGCCCGGACCGGCCATGAGCGATGGAAGGCCCGGGGCTACGGCAAGGGTACCCTCATCCTGGCGGATGGCCTCCTGATCGTGCTGGGGGACGACGGCAAGCTCGCCATGGTGGAGGCCAATCCCGACGCCCACGTGGAGGTAACCAGCGCCCAGGTGTTGAGCGACCGGTGCTGGACGACGCCCAGTCTGGCGGGCGGGCGGTTGTACCTGCGTAATATGGCGGAGATCGTCTGCCTCGATCTACCTGGCAGGCACTAGAGCCTTGCGGCGCTAGTGCCCGTCACGGAGCGCTGTCTCTGACGGTTTCCAACGCGTTTTTCACCAGCTGTGCCCCTGCGTTCAACACATGGCTGACGCTCACGTAGCGATACCCCCACCCGATTTTTTCCTGGGCATCGGCCACATCGGCGCAGGTAGTTCCCGGCGCTACCGGGGTGCCGGAGAGTATGCGCGGCACCTCCTTCATGATCTCACGAACTTGGGCGGAATTCGTTTCCGTAATCGTCCCCACTGAGGCGGAAAGGTCCAGCGGGCCGACGAACAGGACATCCACTCCAGGTACCTTGGCCATGTCCTCCAGGTTGTCGAAGGCCTCCCGGCTCTCAACCTGCAACACGACCACGGTTTCTTCATTGGCGGTCCTGATCACGTGACCGAAGTCCTCACCCGCCACCCGCGTCCAGGACGGGGTCAGTCCACGATTGCCCTCGGGTGGGTACTTGGCGTACTGCACGGCGCGGGCGGCGTCTTCGGCCGTATCCACCTGCGGTACCATCACGGCAACAGCGCCAGCATCGTAGGCTTTCTTGATGAGTGTAGGGTCGTTCCACGCGACCCGTATCATGGGGGCCACTCCCTTGTTCCGCGCCAGAACCGGAATCACGTCCAGAGCTTCGATCCCATACGGCGAATGCTCGGTATCGATCCACAGGAACTCGGGATTCGTGGCTATGACCACGCCAGCGAAGTGCGGGGTAAACACTGGCAACGACGTACCCAGGACAAGGTTGCCAGAGTGAATCTTTTCTTTAAGGGGATTGGGGTACATCCGTTCCTCCGTCCAAAGGGGTGATTGTCACGATAGAGGCATGTAAGAAACGTCACATCGACCTGTTGTGGCAACCTCAGCCCCTGCCGTCCACATCGACGCGGCCATCGCGTGCCAGCATATTTGCTCCATGCTACGCAACCGACGCTTCCTCGCCCTGCTCTTCGTTTCTTTCCTGATCAGTTTCCTGAGTGCGCCAAGATACGCGCTGCTGCCGGTCTACGTCGACGCCGATCTCGCCCGCAGCCCGTTCTTCGCGGCTGGACTACGATCCACGTTCCTGATCCTTGGTGGTGTCATCGCCCTCATCGCGGGCCGCCTCGCCGATCGCTGGGGCCCCAAGCGCGCCTACCTCATCGGCACGGTCGGCCCGCTGATCGGCGGAGCTGTCTTCCTGACCGGGGATCCGGCGTCGCTGGCGCTCTTATGCATCGGCATCGGGGTGACTGCCGGGTTCGACAGTGCGGGTGGCCAGAGCTATCTCATCAGCGCCGTCGGCGCGAAGCGTATCGGTACCGCCTCTGCCGGATACTTCATCGGCAACACCCTGGGCACGTCGCTGGGCAATCTCTTCGCCGGTCCCATCGCGGATGCCCACGGGTATGATTACCTGGGACGTCTGTTCATAGCCGGGTCGGTCGGGCTTGTCCTGGTTGCCGGTCTTGTCCTTCCCGCTATCGAAGCCGATCGACCGGAGGCCAAAGCGGAAGAGCGGCGAACCTCCCTCAGTGCACGTCGGGAAATCTGGTTCCTTATGGGCCTGCGCTATCTACCGACGTGCTACTGGGGAGCCGTGACGCTCATTCTCCCGCTTCTCATCTTCCGCCTGACCGAGTCGAACACGGCCGTGTCGACATTCAGCGCTGCCACACTCGCCATCGCCGCCCTCTGTCAGATCGCCACCGGCCGTCTCTGTGACCGAATCGGAAGGTGGCGACCCATCTTCGTCGCCGCAGCACTCGAGACACTCAGTGCCCTCGGTCTGGTTTTCTATTCTGATTCGATCACGGGAATCTACGTATTCGGCACGCTGGCGACCGCATCAGCCTGGTCTCTCTCGACGACGATGCCGGGCCTCCTCCAGCTGGTGGCCAGACCCGGCGAGCAGGGCCGTCTCGTCGGTTTTGCCCACTTCGTGTGGAGCGCCGGCATGCTCACCGGCGGTCTCGGCGGGGGGTACCTCATGGACGTCAGTTCCGCGCAGCCGTTCGCGATCAGCGTGGGGCTGATGCTGGTCGCCCTTTTCTGCGCCGTTGCTCTCTACCGCTCCTCGACAGAATATCGCCGCAGGACGATACTCACGACAAAGCAGAAGGTGTGATTCGCCACATGATCCAATTCGGTTACAGTGTCCCAATTTTCGCCATGCCCGGCCCTCGACTGTTTCGGACCCCCAACTACCCGGAGCTGTCGACTGCTGACACGCTGGAACTGGCTCGGCGGGCAGACCAGCTGGGATACCACTCACTGTGGGTGGCAGATCACTTGATACTTGGCCGCGATGACGCGGTTCTGGAAGGATGGACAACCCTGGCTGCCCTGGCCGGTTCCACCCAACAAGCGCGGCTGGGACTGCTGCACCAAGCACACTTTTTCCGCCATCCGGCATTGGCGGCCAAGATGGGCGCTACCCTGGACCAAATATCGGGGGGACGGTTCATCTTTTTCGCCGATCCCGCCTTCGGTGAGGCCGAACACTATGCCTATGGGCTGCCCTATCCGGATACAGCTGAAGAGCGGATTGCGGCCACGGTCGAGGGCCTGGAGTTGACTCTGGCCCTGTGGCAGAGTGAATCACCGGTCACCTTCAACGGGCCCCGCTACCAGACAAAAGAGGCGGTGTGTCATCCTCGGCCGGTGCAACGCCCCCATCCGCCCGTATGGTTTGGCGAGGCGCATCCGCATATCCTGGCAGCCTGTGCGCGTTACGGTCAGGGCTGGAACAGCGTACCGACGGACAGTGAGTCGCTGCAACAAAGTCTGGCTCTGTTGGCTGCGGCCTGTGAGCAGGTGGGCCGCGATGTCGACGAGATCGAGCGCAGTCTCGAGATCCAGATTCTTGTAGTGGAGAGCCCGGACAACGTCAGGGAGCAACTGAGGGCAATGGCGAATATAGACCCAAGCCAGAGCCCTGACCCGGATTTGAGCTCTTATCTGAGCGGCTCAACCGATGAGCTACCCGAGTCGATCGCATCGACCTGGTTGATCGGTACGCCCGACGAGGTCACTCAACAATTGTCGCGCTATGTCGAACTGGGCATCAGTCATTTCATTCTGTGGTTCACGGATGCCCCAGAAACGGATGGGCTGGATCTGTTTGCCAGGTCGGTGATGCCCCGCTTCGCATCGGGTCAGAGAAATTGAGGCTCCGGTAACCCACATGTGGACGCAAGAACGACTGCAAAACGATCTCAGGAGGCTCGGGATCCATCCGGGCGACCTCCTGTTCATCCACTCATCCTTCAAGAGCCTTGGGGCGGTCGACGGAGGGGTCGCGACCGTCGTGCGAGCGCTCGAGGCTGCCGTTGGTCCCGGCGGCTTGCTCCTCTTGCCCTCGTTCAACTTGAGGAACACGCTGGCCTTGCGCCGCGACTGGAACATCTCCTCGACACGGTCGACGGTCGGATGGATCACGGAGTATTTCCGCAAGCTGCCAGGCACCGTCCGCTCTGATCACTACTCCCATTCAGTGGCCGCCCGCGGTCCCGCCGCCGCCGTCTTCGTCGCTGACCACCGCAGCTCGCACGGACTGGTTTCGCCCTGGGATCTCGAGCCATGGGGGCGAACCTACGGGACCCACTCGCCCATGTACAGAGCCTACCAGCGCGGGGGTAAACTGCTCATGCTCGGCGTCGACTACGAGTCTTCGACCTATTGTCACGTCGTAGAGGCCATGGTCTGGAGCCGACAGCGTGCACTCGATTCTGACGTGCCTTTCTCCCATCTCGACCGGCCAACACTCGGTGCTTTCTGGGATGGATTGGGTAGAATGCGACGCGGGCTGGTGGGGGCCTCCGACTGCCGTCTTTTCAGTATCGCGGACTTCGTCGACACACTCTTCGCCGAAGTCGAGCCCGATCCCACGCCGTACCTGTCACACGGTTGATTACGATACTGAGTCGACGATCCTCGTCACCGGCGCACCCGCGCAATGTTAAAAGCCCCGTTCCCCTGGAACCACACCCAGCTGCGCGCGCAGCTCCAGGCACTTTTGCTCCCAATCATCCACACGTCCTAGCATGGAATCGGTCCACACCGGTTCCGAGCCACCGGCTGATAGCTCGTTGTGCAGTTCGGAAGGATCCGCACCCAGATCATAGGCCTCATTACCGCATTCGTCATCACGGATGTAGAGATGCTCGGTGGTTCTGGCAGATTGGACCAGGGCCTTCCGGCGTCCTGATTCGAAGGTGCCACCGGGAAACGTGTTCTTGAGATCCCCCTGGTAATCGCCTACCTGGGCGAAGAGGCATTCGTGCAACGGTTCGCGGGCTCCCTCTCTCAACCATGGAAGAAGGTCTTTGCCCTGCGTATAGGAGGCCACTTCGAGACCAGCCAAGCCGAGAAGGGTCGGGAAGAAATCGACGCTCTGCACCAAGTGGTCAACTCTGTCGGGACCCGGTTGAGGTTGCCCCCTCGGTGGCACGATGATGAGCGGCACGTGGGTCAGACAGCCGTACGGCACCTCGCACTTCTCGAACAGTCCCTTTTCGCCCATGAAGTCGCCGTGGTCGGCGGCGAAGAGGATCCACGTGCTCTCCAGCAGGTCTCGGGCTTCCAGCGCCTGGTATATTTGTTCCATCTGGGTGTCGACGTAAGCGATCATGCCGTAGTAGACAGCCAGGGCCTGTCGTAGCTCAGCGGGAGACGCCGTTTCATACCCGACTTCGGCACGTGCGCGCGACTGCCATTGTGGCCGGCCAGCACCACCAGGGTCCGGCAGCGTCACGGATTCAGGATCGACGAGGGTATCGAAGGGTGGTGGCGCGAAGTAGGGTGGGTGCGGATCGTTGAACGACACGTGAATGAAGAAGGGGGCACCGGCAACCTGCGCGTTGTCGATCATCTGAATGCCCTTGCTGCCCAGCAGTGCTGAATGTCCTTCGCTGGCGTGGATGTCGATGCTGCCACTGGAATAGCCACAATCAGCGCGGCCGCGGGAGTACTTGTGGTCGAGGGCCTCGCCAAAACCACCACCGCGCGCGAACAGATCGGCTTGCTCGTGCCATCCTCGGCCCAGGTTTTGACCGAGTTCGTAGTGGCCGGCCACACCAGTGTAGTAGCCTCCAGCAGCAAACAACTCGGCCAGTTGCGGCAGGTTCCAGGGGGCGTTGTTCTGCCAGCAGGTGACTTGGTGCACGAGGGGGTGGACGCCGGTCATGACGGACGCCCGGCTAGGGGTGCAGATGGTGCTGACCACGTGAGCGTTGCCGAAGACGACCCCATCGCGCGCGAAACGCTCCGTGCAGGGGCAGTCGATCAGGCGATTGCCGTAGGGGGCTGTCGCGTTTGCCTTCTGCTGGTCGGCAACCAAATACAGGATGTTGGGTTTGTCAGTTGACTTGGTCGGCATATTCTTCTTGATCAATCGTTTTGGAAGGGTATGGGAATGCCCTCAGCGTGCCAGGGAAAAGCGTAGCTGGGTTGATTGACGAAGCGGTCCATGGCAACGTCGATCTGTATCGAGGTGCTCGGCGGCAAGGCGACGGCGAGGTACTTGCCATTGATATCGGCCTGGTGGCGCGATTCGTCAGCGCGCGCGCGTGCCGTCTTGAAGTTGTGCTCACCGAAGGCACCAGCCTGAAGAATTACCGTGTGTTCCTCTTTGACACTCGTGTTCACCAGGTGCACGCCAACATCGCGATCGGCGATGCGATCGACGAAGGCAGCAACATCCAGTGGCAGGCCGGGCCGGCGGCGCTCGGCGTCGAAGTAGCGGACGGTAGCACGGACCAGACCTCCGTTGTAGACCGCCTGGGGGGCGCCGAGAGCCACGTTCGTCAGGCCTTTCGTTGCCACCGGATTAGCCGCTTCCCGGTTCTGAGCGATGATTTGCTCGGGGGTGCGCTCGTCCGAAAGCATGAACTGATGGTTCTCGAGGGTCCGTTTCACCTCGGCGCGCATGAGGTCTTCCGGCCAGGAGGGGTTTTCACCCTCATAGTACATGAAGCGTGCCTTCTCGTTGCGATCCTGCCCCGTCTCCCCCTCATCCTCGAGGATCCTCCAGTCGGTGCCGGGGTCGCCCTCGCGCAGGCGGAGCAACAGGGCGTGGTCCTGTTCGCTTTGCGAGGCGTGGTAGAGGTGGGCGGCTTCTTTTACTCGGAGTGGTGCGTGGTCGTACCAACCGTCGGGTCCATGCTTGTTGGCGGCGAGCAGAGTACCGTCTTCGGTCACGATCGCGTTGTCGAGCAGCATTTCGACCTGGGATCGCAGCAGGTCGAGGTACCCGTAGTCTCCGGTCAGCAGCAGGGCGCACTCGGCGCCGATCGTCAGCGAGTGGAAGATGTTGGTGTAGCCGCGCCCATTCCAGCCGTAGATGCCGCCCCACCAGGTGCCGTCCTTGTACTCGCCGATCTTGCCGCTGGGTCCGATGTTGTCGGGGACTATTCCCGAGTTCTGCTCAATCTTGCCCATCCACATCTCGATATAGTCGAGGACCCATTGGCGGTACTCGTCTTCACCCGTGTACAGATAGGCATTGGTGATGAGAGCGGTGGCCGCCAGACTCTGAGGCGAATCTCCCTGCAGCACGGCCTTTTCGAATGTGTTGACGACATGGTCACGCAGCTGCTCGTCCTCGAACCAGTCAATCGGCAGATCCTTTATCGCCGGCCACAGAGATGAACGTCCCCCCTGGCCGTTGATGTAGGCCCGCATCGGCTTGCCGTAGGCGATGCCCTGAAGCCACCAGACCGTGCGAGCGACGTCGTTGTCGAGGACCGGGCCTTCGCTGCTCTGGATGTTGGAGCGGAACTGCCCCAGCTGCGGGTCGAAGTTGGGAGCTAGCGGGTCTCTTCCCATGAACATGGCTGCGAAGGATTTGGCGCGCCGCAGGTTTTCGGAAATAGTCGGATCGGCGAGTCCAAGGTGGTAGAAGGCCATGTTGGCCTCACCCATGTGGTGCCATTCGGCGGAGCCGGCGCCCGACTTTGACTGCTTGTTGAAGTACTCGCGGTGGATTTGCTGCGTGAAGCGGCGACGGGCTTTGTCCCCATGGTAGAACCACTGATGCTTGGGGCGGTGTACGATGCTGTCATCACCGGTGCGGGTGACGGCGTTCCACCCCTCGAGTGCCCGGAACAGGACGTTTTCATCACCGCCCAGGGAAAAATGAAGGCCCCAGTTGTAGTAGCGCTCATAGAAATCATCGACGCAATCGGCCCAGTAGATTCCACCTGCCCGCTCGTTGTATGTTTGGCAGAACAGCTCAGCCCCCTCGTCGTTGAGGTCCATGAGCTGACGTTGCATCAGCGCCCAGCCCGGGGGAGCTGAAACACCAGATGCTCTGATAGTGACCAGGTCGTCCGTGTCGTGCCGTGTTGACATGAGGTCTGCTCGGCGATTCACAGGCAAGGGAACGGCTGCTTCGGCAAGCGCGAATATATGTGTGATGGTGCGCTTGATGACAGGAGGACCACGGATTCATGACGACGACCCCTACGATCCCGAGCATCTGGCGCTGGAAGTGGTCGAGACCTCGGAGCAGACACGACTCCGGGATGCATTCGGTTTCGAGCGGCTGAAAGCAGGCGTCTATACCGGCGGTCAGATTGACGCAGCGTGGACGGATGAAATCAACAATCGATGCGCTGCCCGCCGAGCAGCAGGAGATGCTCAAGAGGCAGGAATGGTATCAGGAGTGACAGAGAGAGAAACCCCAAAACGAGCGAGAGCCGATGATCATCGATACGCATACGCATTTCTACGACCCCAGCCGTCCTCAGGGCGTACCCTGGCCACCGGAGGACAACGAGCTGCTCTACCGGACCGTGCTGCCGGAGCACCACAGGAATTTATCTGGCTCGGAGGGGGTGACCGGGACGGTGGTCGTCGAGGCCAGCGCCTGGCTGGATGACAATCAGTGGATTCTGGATATCGCCGCAGATGATCCGTGGATCGTCGGTCTGGTCGGCCACGTGAATCCCAACCGGGCCGAGTTCGGCGGCGATATCGAGCGCTTGAGCGCCAACCCGCTCTTCCGTGGAATCCGCGTCGGGGGGGACGCCTTCCAGGATCTCGACGCCGGTAGTTTCATGAGTGATATGGAATTGCTGGCGAAGAAGGGGTTGCAGCTTGATGTCCTGATGAACACGGACAACTGGGACGGACTGTGTGAGCTGGCGAAGCGGTTGCCGGATCTGTCGATCGTCATCAACCACATCGCCCTGGTCCCCGTCGACGGCAATCCGCCCGATCCGCATTGGGTCGAGTGCATGAACCGGGCCGGCGAGTTCACCCAGGTCTACATGAAGGGTTCAGGGCTCGTCGAGACGACGGCGGTGAAACCCGCACCGACGGATCCCGGCTATTACGTGCCTACCCTGGACGCCATCTGGGAGGCCTTCGGCGAAGATCGGATCGTCTACGGAAGCAACTGGCCGGTGTCCGACGCGTACGCTGACTACGCGACGGTCATATCTGTCGTACGCTCGTATTTCGAAGCCAAGGGAGCGGACGCGGCTGAGAAGTACTGGTGGAAGAATGCGAAGAAGGCCTACGGTTTTGTGGATCGAGGTTGAGGGTGTCGCGGCAAGGGAGAGAATCAGTGGCTAAACGCAAGGTGGTGATCACGGGCGCTTGCGGCTATGTCGCCGGGAGAATACTGCCGGCGCTGCGGGAACGCTACGACCTGACGTTGCTGGATATCAAGACCACGGATCGCCAGGGCGCAGAGGTGCAGGATGTCACCGTCGTCGACTTGTTGGAGCGTGACCGTGACGTCTACCGGGAGAATTTCCGCGGCGCGGATGCCGTCGTGCACTGTGGGTTCACGGTTGCCGACAAACCCGAGGACGCTTACTGGGCGGAAATGGACAACGTGAACATGGCTCACAACGTCTACCGGACCTGCGTGGAAGAGGGCGTGAGGCGGGCGGTAGTGGTCAGCTCCAACCATGCCGCCGACTACTACGAGCATTTGATCTGGGCGGACAAGATGGAGTGGGTTACCCCGGGAATGCAGCCGCTGTCTGACAATTTCTATGGTTGGGCAAAGGCCGCGTACGAGCTTCTGGGTTTTGCTTTCGCGACGGGAGGGGTGAGCGACGGTCGCAAGCTGGAGAATGTGCAACTGCGGATCGGCGGTCCGCGCGAAACCGATATCGACTCGTGCGGACCTGAGAACCTGAAGAGAATGCACCGAGCACTTGGGGCCTACCTGAGCGTACGCGACCAGGTGCAATTGACCGTCAAGAGCATCGAGACGGAAGACATCACCGACGAAAACGGAGTGCCGTTCCAGATCTTCTACGGGGTCAGCGGCAACACCCACAATTTCTGGAGCATTGCCAACGCGCGCCGTGTCATCGGTTATGCCCCCGAGGACAACAGCCAGATCAGGTTCGCGGATAAGATCGCGGCAATAACGAGGGCAGCAGCCGAATAGCTTCTACGATTCGTCGACCAGTTCCTGTACTTCCGCGACACCCTCGAGAGTCTCTTCCTCACCACCCCAATGCTCGACCGTCAACGGGCCCTCGTAGCCGCCCGTCTGTAGGAGCCTGAACGCCGTGGCGTACTCGTCGCGCGTGGCTCCCTCGCCGAAGCGCTTGATGTGAACGTCGCGAATCAGATCGCGGATATGCGGATAGCCAACGTCGGGCGATTCACCCGCCTGGGCTGAGACATCGATTTCCCAGATCACGCCGATGTGGTCCGGCGAACCGAGGGCGTCGATGACCTGGCGGATCTGAACACAGGTCAGAGCCAGGGTGGTACCGACCCATTCGAAACACAAATCGATGCCGGCCTCGGCTGCCATGTCCAGCCACGGCGTCCAGCACTCGACTATGCGGTCGCCGTACTCACGCAACCTGGAATCGCCATACGGGACCGGATCGGGCGGACGGAAAGGGAAGACACGGATCGTTTTTGTACCCAGACCGTCGGCGACAGCGATCGTGCGCTTGAGGATGTCACCTTGAGCCGAGATCGCGGTATCATCTTCGATATCGCATTTGCCGACCGGGGACAACACCATGCCGGGACACATATTGTTGTCCGCGAGGATCTGACGTGCTTGCAGCACCTCGTCTTCGGTGAGATCCTCGAGGCCCTTGCCGAATACCTTGGAGCGGAGTGACACCGTTGACGACCCCGCCTGGGCACCGAGGCGCACGGCTCGTTCGAAATCGTCCGACATCTCCGCGCTGATGTAGCTGACTTTCATCGCCGGTCACCTGGCCAGTGGCAGGTCGACGCGGGAATTGCCCCGTCGCTGGGACTCCAGGAAGCCGAAGATGACTTCCATCACGTTCATGGCCGCGGGCATCGGCGACTTGGTTTGGCGCCCCTCGTCCAGGGCATGGATCAATTCGCGCACCCCTGCTGGTATGCCGCTCATCTCCGTCTCCGGGGCGACGATGGTCTCCCCGTCCTCTCCGCTGCGCAGCAGCCGCGCTTCTTTACCCACGAGGATTCGCCCCTCGCTGCCCACGATCTCAAAACGCCACTTGGGTCCAGCCGTCTGCTTGGAGGTGCCGGTGTAGAAGCCGCGGACTCCGCTGTGGAAGTGGATGTAGCCGCTGGCTGAGGGCTCCAGGGTGGGATCGCGTCCTCCGTTGCCGCGGTATTCGGTGTAGTCCTCAAACCCCTCTTCGAGTTCCGCGAATACCCAAGCAGGATCGGAGTCCGCCAGGTAACACAGGGCGTCGATCAAGTGGGTGCCGTTGCGAAACAGCGCCGCGCGCCCGCCACTCAGGGTACCGACGACATACTGTACCTCGCCGATCTGACCACCCTTGATGACCTGCTCCTTCATGTGCGTCCACAGCGGTTGCCAGCGCCGGGTGTGATCGACCGAGAAGACGACCCCATTGGATTGGACGGCATCCCGCATGCGGTAGGCATCCTCCATGCTGGTACAGAGCGGTTTCTCGCAGAAAATTGCCTTGATGCCGGCATTGGCCGCATCCACGACAACGTCAGCATGCCGATTGTCCGGGGTGGCGATCGTCACCACATCGAGATTCTGTTCGGTCAACATCGTGTGGTAATCCGTGTATGGCGCGATGCCCTTCCAGGTATCCGACCAGTGTTCGCCGAAGGCGGAAAGGACGTCCTGATTGAGGTCGCAACAGGCCACCAATTCAGCACTGTCCATTCCCACCAGGCCCTTGACGTGCTCCACGCCGATTCCTCCACATCCGATCACGCCGATTCTACGGTATGCCATGTTTTCCTTTCATTGATCCTGACGCTCAGTGCTCTTCGTAGAGAATCAGCAATTCCAGTCCCTGAAGCTGGATCGGCTCCGGCCGCCCAGGACGGCGTTTCTCGAGCACGATAGTCACCGAGTTTTCACCAAGCCTGGCCGGAACATCGTCGTAGATCAGGGCCAGCGGCCGCCATGGATAACGAATCGACTCGATTACCTCGCCGTTGAGGCGCACGGTCAGCGCATCGCCCGGATACCGGAAGTCCTGGGCCGTGATGCGCAAGCGCACGGAATCGAGGATGCCATCCTGTCTTGCGGTTTCGAGCTCGTCACCGACGAAGAGAGTGAATGTCAGCGAATCGCCTGGGTGCTCGAGCACCCGTGGCAATTGCATGCGGTCGCTGGCGAGCGCGCCGGTGTACAAGGGGATCGGGTCGACTGTAACGGTATAGCACTTGCTCTTGTGCTCTATCTCCTCGGGTGCTCCTATCTCGGAAAGCGCCTGCCATGCATCGCGAGCGTAGGCGTCAGGATCGGGTTCGACCTGTGTATGATCCCGGATGTACAAGTAATTGTACAGGTAGATACTGCCGGCGCCCTGCCGGTAGTAACCCAGCGCAGCGGCGCGCAGCATGGGCAGTGTTCCGAAACGCCAGAAATCGGTGTCGTCGTCTGCGAGGTAACCATAGGGGCCGTAGGTCCTGTTTTCGATGCCACCGGCGATTTCACACCTCGTGTTCCGAGCGGCCTCCACGAAACCTTTGACATCCGCCTGCATGTCCATGCGGCCACAGTCCATGGGTATCAACAGATCCGCAAGCTCTTCCTCGATCCAGGTGAGCACATCCAGTCCGAGGGCCCTGTTTTCGGCGAAATTACGGTCGACACGCACGGCCAGCGTCAGTGGGCGGCCCTTGCGCTCCGACGCCCGATCCATCACCTGCCGCACCTGCTGCATGAAGTCATTCATCAGAGGCATGCCGAGCTCGCGCTCCTCGGTCTTGAAGTAGAACGTGTGGCGCATGAAATCGAGCTCGATGCCGTCGACATCGTAGTCGTTGGCGACCTCCTCGATCACGGCAAGGCGGCGCTCGCGCACTTCGGGCATGGCGTAATTCCAACCCCAGCAAAAATCAGAATCGAGGTTGCCGCGGACATGGGGTTCCGGGTAGGGCGAACCCAACAGAAGCTCGGGATGCTCTTTCTTGAAGTCGCTACGGTAGACGGCCGCCTCCGGCCAGTCCTCGTGTATTTCGTTCATGCGGAACGCGCCCCACAGCCGCAGACCGTTCTCATGGGCCCGCTCCACGACGACGCTCAGCGGATCCCACCCCGCCTCCTGCACCGCGATCTGGTTGCGGTACATCAGGCCGAACTTCCAGAACGAGTCGGCTCCTTCCCAGACATCATCTGCTGCGCGTAGCCAGGGTGCCACCTTGCTGCGATGGCCATAGTTGTCTCCGCCGCGACTGAGTGAGAAACTGAATACGTCGACCTGCGTGCCCACCAGGCGGTCGACGATCGGATAGATCTGCTCGGGCTCGAAGGGCGGCTTGAGAATCATGAAGCCGACGCTGCAGGGCTCGTTCAGGATCAAGTTTCCGTGCTGGCAGCGCGTCATCGGTGGCGCTCCGGATGGTCAGGGCCCAATTTGTGCGCAGGTGATGGTGAGTGTATCGACTAACGCCCATCGTGAAAAGGGAAGACATGTCGAACTGGACCAGGATATGCAGCGTCAGGGAGGACTTTCGCCCGGCCGAGGGTAGTGTCGGGGCCGTTGCAGAAGCTGTCCGCCGTGGTGCCGACCTGCGCCGGTTTTCGACTTACGATCCGGAATCGACGGGGTTGGTGGAGGAGACGATGTCGCTGCAGACGACATGGGTCATCGATGACGACCATGTCGGTGGGCTGTCGACTCTCCGTCACCCGGTGGATTGTGGCCTCGATTTCTGGGCGCGGCCTACGATCGCATACTGGATCTTCAACGTGGCCGCGCCTTCCTCCTCGGCCATGGTCCCCCTTGACGGACAACCCGCGGATGGGGCCACGGCCAGCTGGATCCGTGTAGACAACACCCCCTTCGAGCGGGCCCTGGACCAGGAGTGGCTCTCGAAGCAATACCACTGGTGGGTTCGGAACGAATGGGAAGAGGTATGCTGTCACGACGAACACGGCACTCCCTCAAAGGGAAGCTGGGAAGAGGTGCGCAGCGCCGCCAACGACGGCTGCGAGCTGAAAGTCGGCATTCGCAATCTGTGGAGCCACCTGGCCTCTCCGGGAGAAGATCGGGTCGATCATGAAGTCTTTACATCGTGTGGAACCCAGTTCGCTCACGTCGACGGAGGCTTCTTCGGGGCACTGACCACACCGACTTTTCTGGTGCGGCCGGACATCCCCTTGAAGTTCCGCGACGATATCATCGAGCCGGGATGGCTCCTGGTGCGCACGGACGGGCGAGTGCGACGGCAGACGCTGAACGTATCAACACTCAAGTGGGAACAAACATGGTCCCGCTACGGGGTCCGGTGGTTCGCCAGATGAGTCGAGGACCCTCAGTCAGACGGCCAGCGTCATCAGCAGCTGTTTCAGCTCCTGCTCGACATCGGGCCCGACATAGGACGTGCGGATTTCGTAGCCCCCTTCGGCGAAGGATTCTGCCAACGGAATGTACCCCGGGATGCCGTCCCCATAGCCGGCTACGGCAATGAATTTCTGAGGATAACTTTCCTGCACGTAGAGCTGGTAATCGATGAACGGCTCGCCGGGCAGGTGAATGATCCTGATGTCGTCGCCCAGACGCAGGCTGGTCAGTGGCGTCGTCTTTCCCACCCGCACCCAGCGCAGGTGGACGAGGGCCATGGCGGCGTGTTTGCGAAAATCGTCGCCCAAGCCGGAGTCGGCGATCGTCGCCAGCAGCGATTCCTCCTCGAACTGTGGTCCCGGCGGCAGCGCCACGTTCTCGGTTTGCCACGAAAATCCGGCCTGGGGTGATCGCTTCGCCGCCGCTTCCGCCGCGAGCATGCCCTGGTAGATGCGCTCGGCAAGCATGGGGCGGGCTTCCACCGAGCCATCGTTGTACTTGCCGGCACTGATGTCGCCGGCGCAACCGGTGAAATAGATGTGGAGGGCGTCGTCCTCGGCGGTGCGGCGCTCGCGGGCCATGCCGACGAAATCGTGGTTGACGAGTCCGTCATAGTAGTAGCTCATCGGGTGCGTGGCGTAGTAGTGGAGGCAGACCAATTTCTCGTTTTCGGACCAGAAACTGATCGCTTTCAGCATCGGGTCAATCTGGCCTTCTTCCATCCCGCGCAACTCCGGGTCCGTACAGCTACTGAAACGCATTTCAACCAGTTTTCCATCGACCTTGTGGACGCGCCGGTTTGAGGCCACCCGGTCCACGGGCGCCTGGCCGACGCCGATGTCGGTGACTTCCCGAGTCTTGCGCATCGAATCCTGAGCGAAGAGGGCGACCTGGCCGGCGCAGGACGCGGTCCAGGCTTCATCCGCGAAGTCCGGCATTCCGTGAGGTGTTGTCAGGCTTTGGGCGAGTTGGTCGACGATCGGCGCATTGTGTTGATGCACGCATTGAACGGCGACACGCTCCGGGTCAGTGCCGACGGCCGCGGCGATGGTCTGTCTCCACAGTACATGGTCGGCGGCTCGTAGTTCACACCAGTCAACGGCGCACAGAACGACGGGAGCCTGGGCATCATCCTGGAGCACGATTCCCTGGGCGTAGAGGGCAGTCGTGACGTACTGTGCCGGCAGGATCCACCCGCCACAGAGTGAATGGCCAAATGGGGGTGTGACAACGGTTCGGAAGGTTGAAAGCCGCATCATGAACTCCTCATGAATGCTGATCTGGCAAAGTCAGGGGGGGGTCACCCCACAATCGACCAGCCGCGACCGCAGGCCCTAAGGAGGGCAGTGGTCTCGTCGTTGCGTCGAACCAGTGAACTCCGGCCCGGAACGATCTGTCCAGAGCGAATTCTCTCTATATATAAAGGCAACAATGCCAGGCCGTGGCTGTCCACACCTCGCAGGCTGGCATCCAGAAGGCTGTCCGCCACCACCGCCGCCTCTTCGGCCGGCATATCGACCTGGCTGAGGGCGTCGAGACACAACAAGCGGCTCCACTGGGGTTCGAGGAGAACCGTGCCCCCGGTTGTTGTTTCAGGGGTGGCGCTCATGAGCTGGCTGCACGCCACTCGTCAGCCAGCAGGCCATAGATCACGTAATCGACGAAGCGGTCGTTGAGCCAGGCGGCCTGGCGCATCTTGCCCTCCTGTCTGAATCCCAGACGCTTGGCCACCATACGACTCCCGGAATTGCCGGAGGCGCATTCCATCTCGACCCGATTGAGACCGAATTCGCGGAAATTGTGATCGATGAGGGCGCTGCAGGAGCGAGTCATGATGCCCTTGCCTTCGAACGAGGTGCCCAGCCAGAATCCCAGTTCTGTTTTCTTGTGAGTCCATTTGATGCGCTGGGCATCCAGGAATCCCGCCAGGCGTTCCTGATACCAGATACCCACGGCGATTCCCTTGTCATCGATGAATCCAGCCTTGAGTTGTGCGATAAACTCGCGGGTCTCCTCGAGGGTGCGTTCGGTATCTCTGGCCGGAAGCCACTGCTTCATGGTGGCGTTGTCGGTGGAGTTCAAGCGATGAAAATCCTCGCTGTCGGATTCCGACATTATACGAAGTTCGACGTCGTCATCTACGCTGAGTCGGAATAGGGAGGAATCGGCCATCGCCAGGTGTGCCTCTTCAGCCGGCCTGCAGCTCTTGCGATGCCTTGCACTGCCGGACGCTGATGTCGCTGGTGTTTTCCATTCCCTTCCATCCATACGGATCGGAACCCGCTACCATGACGATGTCTCTGAAGTCGGCTCTGGCTGCGGTCTGTCCTTCCGGCACGCGCCAGGGAAGAAGGGACCAGGCATTCATGTAGTGGTTGACCAGGACACGGCGGTAGGCCGAGCTCCGGTTCTTGAAGGAGCGATGCAGCAAGTACCCATGGAAGAAGACGATGTCGCCGGTTTTGGCCTCGACAGCAATCTCATCTGACGGATCGAAGCCATATGACTCGACGTTGCCGTCAAACTCATCCGGATTGTTATGGTCTCGCTGTTCGTACAATACTCCTTTGTGCGAGCCGGGAAGCACCCGCAAACAGCCGTTTTCTTCGGTGGCGTCATCCAGGGCAATCCAGCCGCCGGTGAGGCTGCGGTCCCGCGTCGGGATATAGATCTCATCCTGATGCCACCCCTGTCCCTGGAACCCCGGCGGCTTGATGAACAGCATGGATTGCATACACTTGACGTCCGGTCCAATAAGGCGAGCCAAAACCGCGGCCATGCCAGCGTGCTTGACCCCGGTCTCCAGCAGGACCGGACTGATCTTGTGCGGCTGATGGATGCACAGAAATCTTGCCAGCACCTGCTCATCGGACTCCCCGGGATCGCTGGGTGGCAACCTGGAGTGCGAGTACTCGCCCCGGCAGACCCGGGTAGCATCCTCCCGCAGCACGGCAACCTCTTCCGGGGTTGCCAATCCTCGGACGACGAGGAATCCGTTCTCGTGATACGAATCGACATCTGCATCTGTTACATGGCTCAAACCGTAGTCTCCGTGTACGATCGATCGGTGAGGTCGATGATACTTCCGTGACAGGGCACTACCGCAGGTACAGACGGTAGTGACGGAGCAGTCGTCAAGGACTTCCCACCCACAGACTATGACGCCTTGACCGCACGGTGGGCTACCGCTTACGTCTATCGAAGCAATCAAAGGCCCTCAAAGGAGAGAGAATGGATCTGTTCATAATTCGTCACGGGCAATCGTTTAATAATGCACTGGAGGATCCCAAGGAGCGCGTCGAGGATCCACCGTTGACAGACCCAGGTGAGAAGCAAGCCGATCGGGTGGCCGACTACCTGGCCGAAGGCCGTCATCTGCTGGCCGCAGAGCGGTCCAACGGGACACCGCTGCTCGACCATATCTATTGCAGTCCGATGCTGAGGACGCTGCAGACCGCTCAGCCTATCGGGCGAGCGCTGAACATGGCCCCGGAGGTATGGGTGGACATCCACGAGTGGGGTGGAATCTTCCTCGACCATGGGGACGAGCGCGGAATCGTCGGTTACCCCGGGATGAACCGCAGCGACATCGAGGAGCGCTTCAACGGGTATGTGGTACCCGCGACGATTAGCGACGACGGCTGGTGGGATCCCAGCCGCGGGCAGGAACAGACGGCCTCCGCGCATGGCAGGGCGATCGGGGTGGCCGAGGCGCTGTGGGAACGCGCCGCGGAGGAGAGCCGTATCGCTCTGGTGGCTCATGGCGGATTCATCGATTCACTGTTGAAGGCGCTACTCCACCTGCTGCCCAGTCAGCACGTGGGCTTGTCGCATCACAACACTGCCATCACCCACCTGAAATTCACCGAGGGTAACCTGCAGATGCATTACATGGCCCGCACCGAACACCTGCCGGACGAGCTGATCACGTGAAAAGAAAACAGGAGAAGGACGGATGAAGCTGAATGATCAGGTTGCCATCATCACCGGGTCAGGCTCTGGCATGGGAGCAGCATTCGCGGAGCGCTTCGCCAAGGCGGGAATCGCCGGACTGACCATTGCCGACGTCAACATCGAGGCGGCCGGGAAGGTGGCCGAGGATTTGAATTCCCGATACGACTGTGAGGCCATTCCGATCGCCGTCGACGTCTCGGATCAACACCAGGTGGAGGCCATGGCCACGCAGACAGCCGAGCAGTTCGACCGCATCGACATTCTCATAAACAACGCCGGCATCTGTCCCTTGGTGAGTTGGGAGGAGACGACGCTGGATGACTGGAACAAGATCCTGCAGGTCAACCTCTCCGGTCCGTTCCTGTGCACGAAGGCGGTGGCACCCCACATGCAGAAGCGCAAGTCCGGCCGCATCGTCTATATTTCGTCGCTAGCCGCATTCACCGGCAGTATCATCGCCAGTGTCGCCTACGGCGTCAGCAAGGGCGGCTTGATCCCGCTGATGAAATCAGTGGCCAAGAAATACGCTGCCGACGGCATTCTCGTGAACGCGGTGGCGCCGGGATCGATCGACACGCCGATGACGGCCACGTTCGGGGAAGACGGCGCGCGCCAATTGCGTGAGGCTTCGCTGCTCAAGCGCCAGGCGGCGGCTTCAGAGTTGGCGGACACGATTCTGTTTCTGGTCTCCGACCATTCAAGCTATATCACCGGGGCGACCCTCCATGTCAATGGAGGCGCGCTGCTGGTCTGAGAGGGAAAGGCTACCTACGCTCGAATTCTGGTCAATTCGCAGGTAATACCGTGCCCGAATGCACATGGGCAGATGCCGTGTGTGGACATCTGCTCATTTCGAATCCCACGCCAGCTCCTCAGAGTGTTTCTATCAGCTCCTTCGGTTGCTTCCGAGCATCCACCTCGGCATGGGCCTGCACGATCGCTCCGCCCGGATCGATCACGTAGGTGATACGATTGGCGGATTTGGCGTCATTGCTGTCGCAGGCGCCATAGGCGACGCAGATTGTGCGATCGGTATCGCACAGGAGCGGATAGGGGAACTCGTTCTCTTGAGCGAACCTGGCGTTGGCTTCAACATCGTCGGTGCTGACGCCGAGTATTTGTACGTTCTTGTCCTCATATTCCTGGATTCGGTCACGGAATCCAATCCCTTGAGCCGTTCACCCACCGGTACTGGCGCGGGGGTAAAACCAGAGAACGACCCTCTTGTCCGCGTAGTCGTTCAGGTTGATGATGGCACCGGTGTGGTCCTGAACCGCGAACCCGGGCGCCTGGTCGCCGATATTGAGCATCCTTTTCCTCCTGAATTCGTGCCTGCTCGTCCAAATGAAGGCTGGATGTTAACCCAATCGCGGCTGCGCGTAAAGGCAAGATCCAGACTCCCGATGGCGGCTCTGTTCGCATGTGTCGATGTTACCGATGTGTGTGGTGGCAATTCTGCCCCAAGAGTGGAGGATGACAATCGAGATGACGATACCTCTGGATCAGATCGCCAACATGCCGGCGTTTTCGCCGTACTATCCTATGCCGCCCGCACGGTACCGGAATGCCTGTTTTCAGTTTGTTTGTTTTCGCGCTGAGCCGGCAGCGATCGACCGTGTGCTGCCCGCCTGCTTCGCACCGGCGGATGGCGGTCTGTGCGTCGCCATCGGCCTCACCGTCGGGTGGTCGGGTAATTACGGCGCCTTTGATGAGAGCATCCTGGTGGTCCAGTGCCGTTACGAAGGCCAGCTCGGTTATTTTGCCCCTGTGGTATTTCTCAATTCACGTGGCAGTATCCCGGCCGGGCGCGAGATTTACGGTACGCCGAAGGTTTACGCCGACATGGACGTGCATATGGAGGAGCGCGTCATGGTGACGAATACCCAGGTGGGAGGCGGCAACGCCATATGCATCCGTTCGACGATGCACAAGGAGGCCAGCATCGAGGATCTTCCGCAGTTGACACCCTCGTGGCGTCTGAAGGTGATCCCCAAAGTCGACGGGTCGGGACCGGAGGTGATGCAACTCGTCGACGCCGGCAAGGCGACATCCGATGTAACCGTGCACGTGTGCCGGGCAGGGAATGGAACCGTGCAGTTCGAGGCGGTGCCGACTTACGATCTGTCCGATTTTGCTCCTGTTGAATATCTAGGAGCCTATTACACCGAGATGGACTACACTGAAAACTACGGCGAAGTGGTCCACGATTTTCTGCGTTGATACAGAGGGCACAAGATGAAATACGATTTGTTAATCAAGAATGGAACTCTGATCGACCCGGCTCAGGGCATTCACGCGTTAAGGGACGTAGCCTTCGCACAGGGTGCCGTCGCCGCCGTTGACGATGATTTACCGGCGGTCGAGGCGCGCGAGGTCATCGACGCCAGCGATAGATATGTCTCACCGGGTTTCATCGACATCCACGTGCACGTCTATCCAGGCGTGTCCCATTATGGCATTGAACCCGATTCGACCTGTCTGGCGCGGGGAGCGACGACGGTCGTCGATGCCGGATCCGCTGGGGCCGACACGTTCCCCGGATTCCGCAAGTACGTCATCGAAGTTTCGCAGACGCGCATTCGCGCGTACCTGAACATCTCCTCGCAGGGGATGGTCAGCCAGGAGGTCGGGGAGTTCGCCCTGCCCGAATACGCCAACGTCGATGTCGCCTGCAAGATGATCGAGGCCAACCGGGATCTGATCCTCGGGGTCAAGGTGAGGCTGACCAAGGATACAATCGTTTCCGCGGACGCCGGCATGATTCCATTGCACCGGGCGCGGGAGGCGGCGGATGCAGCCGGGTTGCCGATCATGGTGCACCCGCAAGCCGCCTGGTGCGAGTCCCTGGACGACGTGCTGGGCGTCTTCAAGGGAGGTGACGTACTGACGCACTGTTTTCATGACATGGCGACGGGAATCCTCGACGAGACCGGCCGAGTGCGGGACTCGGTACATGCCGCGATCGAGCGGGGGGTGATCATGGACGTCGGTCACGGCGCCGGCTCGTTCTCGTGGTCCGTCGTAGAAGCGGCGCTCGAGCAGGGTGTGTTGCCGCAGACGATTTCCTCTGATCTGCATGTCTACAACGTCAACGGCCCCGTCTACGATCTGGCCAACGTGATTACCAAGTTCCTACATCTGGGGCTGACGCTGGACGACGCTCTGGCGAAGGTGACCTCGGTGCCTGCACGGGATGTGTTGCATGAGGACAGACTGGGAACACTGGCTGAGGGTAGCTGCGGGGACGCGGTCGTCTTCGAGTTGCGAGACGGAGAATTCAACCTCGAGGACTCCCGCTTCGAATCCCGCACGGGCAAGCAGAAGCTCGAACCAGCAACTGTGGTGAAGGGCGGACGGGTCTATCGCAACTGGCCCTCAGGTGGGTGAGTTCGCCCGCTTCGCTTCTTCCCGGGGCATCAGCTCGCCCTCGAGGTAGTTGATCGGCGAGTCGTTCATTCTACAGGTTCAACTCCGGTAAAAACCTTGGACGCGGCCTCCAGCATCTGCAGGATGGCGATAAATTCGCCGCCCTGGGCGAGCAGGCGCGCACCTTGATCGTAGAGTTCCTGCAGCAATTCGGGGGTGCCGGCTGGCCGGCCCCAGGGCTTGCCGTTGGCAGCGGCGGCGGCGGCAACGCGTTGGGTGGCCTCTTCCATGGTCATGGAGCCGGCGTGGTGCTGGAGTCGCAACCCCAAATCCGCCGGCCCGATGAACACGGCGTCGATGCCCTCGACGGCGGCGATGGCTTCGACATTCTCGACGGCCTGTGGCGATTCGATCTGCGCTACCACGAAGGTCTCCCGGTTGGCATCATCGGTGTACCCGGGACCGCCTTGAAGGAAGAAGTCGGTGTCGAGGCCGGCCCCGTCGAGACCGCGATTGCCAAGCGGAGGGAATTTGGCGGCCTCAACAAGGCGCTCGGCATCTTCCTGAGTGGTCACGTGCGGGAACATCAATCCAGCGGCGCCATCCTCGAGATAGCGGTAGATGCGAACGCGCTCCAGTGTTGGAGAACGGACCATGCAATCAATATCGAATTGATGACAGAATCCCAGCAACGAGCGCACATCGTTGTCGCTCATGGCCCGGTGCTCGAGATCGAGCCAGATACAGTCGAAGTCAAAATGGGCGGCGTGGCGCACGAACGAGGGGATGTAGTGGCCGAGTCCGCAAATTCGCACCAGTTTGCCGGCTCGTAGTTTTTCTAGCGTCTTGCTTCTGCGCATGCTGCTTCTCCGTAGCGTGTCTGGGGTGGGTGGAGGTGAAGGGCAATTCTGGCGATGAGCCCGGCCGCCGCGTATGGTAGATACCACATCTGCGGCGTGGCCGCAAATCAGTGCCCTGTCACGAAAAGTATTCTTGTATTCGGCCTACTTCCGTGACAGGGCACAACAATGCTGAGATCAAGGAGGAGCAAAGTGGCGAAGCGACAGAATATCTCCAGTGGCGGACCGTTTGAGTCGACGTTCGGTTATTCGCGTGCTGTCCGGGTCGGCGATCACGTGCACGTGGCAGGTACCTGCGCGCAGGCGCCCCATACCACCGGCGACGCCCACGAGCAGTCGACGGCCGCCCTCGGCATCATCGGCAAGGCTCTGGATGAAGCTGGTGCTTCTTTCAGCGACGTGGTCCGCACGGTCGTCTACGTCACCGACATGGCGGACATGGATGCGGTGGCGCGGGCTCACAGCGCGGTGTTCGGGGAGATCAAGCCGGCGTCGACGCTGGTGCAAGTCGCGGCGTTGGGGCATCCCGATCTGGTGGTCGAAATCGAAGCCTACGCGATCCTCGGCGGATGATTCATCACCGCTGCAACTCAATACCAATCTTTGAAGGGGTGACTGAATGTCAGAGTGGATGAAGGTACTGGAGCTCGATCAAGACAGAGCGGTTGCAGCCGGCAGCGAAGGGGTACTGGCGGACGCCATCCGTGGTGGTGCCGATCTGCGCATCGGCACCCAGTTTCTCCACGGCGAGCACATCGATCCAGATTCAGGTAGCGACGAGGTGGTGGAGGAGGTAGCCGATTTCGGGATCACCTATCTGATCGATGATCGGTGGAGCGCCGGTGTAATCAATCTGAGACAGCCCGTGTCATTGCTGCCAGGGTTCGGGCCTGGGTCCTCGATGTCCTTCTTCATGTACAACCAGAACGGCGAACAGGCGATCGCACGGCCGATTTTCGAAGATTCACCGGCCGGTCGCCAGA
The DNA here is from genome assembly GCA_965248265.1 of Candidatus Latescibacterota bacterium. Taxonomy (GTDB): domain Bacteria; phylum Latescibacterota; class UBA2968; order UBA8231; family UBA8231; genus CBDFJF01. Next base: position 1,287,297 of record CBDFJF010000001.1, on the reverse strand, counting down.
GGGAGGATAAGCTGGCCAAGCCGTCGCCGGCGATGCCGAAACACCATGTCATCGACAACGTCGACCTGGACACCAAGGCTCCCAGTCAAAACTTCGTCTATGACTTTGAGGTTTTCCGCTACTGGGTCCGCGACAGCTGGGAGGAGGTGTTCAGTCACTCGGCCGACGGTCACTCGGAGGGATCGATCGATGCATTGGAGGCGGCGGTGATCGCTGGCCGCGACGTCAAGGTAGGCATCACCGGGCTATGCGCCGATCTGGCTGCGGAAGGCGAATCGCCGCTACAGCACGAGGTCTTCGTAAAGGTAGGAGCCTGCTACTACTACACCGGGAAGCGGCTCCTCAACGCCGGGACGCATCCTCTGGTGCGGGTGCGGCCTGCGGTGCCGATGCGCTACGCCAGCAAGGCGTGGGATTTCGGCTGGCTGATGTGCCGGACCGATGGCTTTGTCGAGCGCCGTATCCACGACCCCTACACACTTGCAACCACCGACACTCAGATGCGGTGTGCGATGCGCTGGTTCGTGCGCTGAGGCTAGGAGCCTGTCCGAGTATCCCATTTGGGCTGCGGGGGCGTCATTGCCGCCGCTGCCAGCGTTCCGTCTCTCTCTCTGAATTCGTCAATTCAGATCGATCACGCGCCTTGCCATCGACGACAATGACGCCCCCTCGCCTATCAAAGCGAATACTCGGACAGGCTCCTAGTCCAATACTTCCGGATTGACGCAGTACTCAGGTGCCTTGCCGTTGAGGACGTTGACCATACTCGTCGACATTGAATCCAGGATGCGCTTGAGGGCGACCTTGCTGGTGCCGATGTTGTGCGCGGTGAAGATGCAGTGTTCATCCTGAAAGATGCGGTGGGTGAAATCAGGTGGCTCGGTGGGGAATACATCGAGGGCGACTCCTCCAAGCTGACCACTTTCGAGTCCTTCGGAAAGCGCATCCAGACTTTCGACGACGCCCCCACGCGCGAGGTTGAGCAGGAACGCGCCCTCTCTCATACGGGCGATGGCGGCCCGATCGATGAGACCACGGGTACCGTCTTCCAGTGGAACGTGAAGGGTGACGTAGTCACTTTCGCCCAGCAGAGTGTCAAAATCGACGAGCTCGACGCCCAGCTCGGCGACCGTTTTTGGATCGACTAACGGATCGCACCCCAGTACCCGCATGTCGAAAGGTCTGATCAAGCGCGCCACCTGGGAGCCGATGCGGCCCAGGCCGACGATACCGAGGGTCCGGGTAACGAGATCCCCTGTCGGCACCTCGTAGCGCACGTTCCAGTCGCCGGCCCGCAGGGCGCGGTCGGTGATGGACAAGCGCTTGACCAGCGACAGCAATAGACCGACGGTGCCCTCGGCGACGGCGAAGCCGCCAATCGGCGCGTAGACGAGGGGGATTTTCCTGGCACCTGCGGCTTCCAGATCGACGGTGTCGTACCCGGCTCCCGGTCGGCCGATGACCCTCAGGTCTGGCGCCGCCTCGATCATGCGGGCGGTGACGACTCCTTCACCGCGACAGACAATGCCGACCGTGTTTTCCAGGTACCCCATCAAGGTGTCCTCGTCGGGGGAGGACGCGGTTACGACGGGGGCCACCTGCTCGAGGATCTGTATAGATTCATCCGTTATGGGAGCTGTAGACAAAATTCGCTTGCTGGTATAATCAGCCATTTTTCCTGTATTTGTCTAGGTTTTGAGTTACTTGGTCTGGCGTGGAAATCTGCGTACCCTATCCAGCGAACACAAATCTGCGTCCTGGCAGCAACCGCTCACCACAGGCGACCGGATTGATGAAGTTTCTGAGGTTAAAGAAAGGCAGCGATCAGTGGCTCGTCCGCTATGACGAGAAAAGCTGCACCTGCACGGTTGAGGGTCCCGCACCGTTGAGCGCGGAGATCCACGACTGGCTGTCCACTCCCAAGCACGTCATCGACCGCGATTTCGGTGAGATGATCCTGGTCAAACCGGTGGACAGCTGGATCTACCTGAGTGATGCAGTGGAGGTGGATCTGTACAAGAGTTTGGGCATCGCGGTGCAGCCCGGCGATGCCGACCCTGCGTCCTGAAGGAAACGTTTCGTACCACGGCTCCAACTTCTCGCAAGCTCAGGCGGGGCAGGAGTTATCTCCATCCTCGCTGACCGGACAGACGTCGATTGGGCTGGGGCTCAAAGTTCGGAGCAGGCGCTCCCACCAGCTTGCCGTTCTCCACCCAGTCCAGATCGCTTCCATACAGCTCGGATACCAGTAACGCCGTCAATCGTTCCAACACAGGGGCGCAGCTGGGGTCCGCGGCGAGGTCCCGCATCTCCTGTGGGTCACTCTCCAGATCGAACAGCTGCAGGCGATTGCCACAAGGGTACCAGATCAGTTTATGGTTCCCGGCCCTGATCATGCGCAGGGCCATTTCCGCGACCTCGAAATGCTCGCAGTAGAGATGTTCGCGCTGCTGTTCGCCTACCAATGACATCCCTTCAACGGTATCCGGAATATCGACACCGCACAGGTCGAGGAGGGTCGGCATGACGTCGCGCAGTTCCACCAAGCGGTCGTCCGTCTGGTGGTGGCCGAAGCGATCATAGGCCGCGGTGGGCATCAGGATCATCGGGATCTTCGCCGACCACTCGTACATCGGCGGTTTGGCCCAGAGGCCGTGGTTGCCGAGCATGTCGCCGTGGTCGGATACGAACATGACGATGGTGTCGTCGAGGAGCCCATCTTCGCGCAGCTGGCCGATCAGCAGCCGAATCTGGTGGTCGATGTAGGAGCACTGTGCGTAGAAGCCCTGGCGCGCCAGCATCGTACTGGTCGGGTCCTGCGGTGTAAGTGCTCGGTAACGGTGGAGGGGGTAGGGCAGGTTGTCGAGGTCGCGGGCCCAGTCAGCGACAACGGGTTCGTCCACGCCGAGGCGATGATAGAGATCCAGGTAGTCACGCGGTGGAGTCACGGGTGGATGTGGGGTGATGAAGGAGCAATACCAGAAGGCCGGCCGGGTTGGATCACGGCGCTGGATCTGCTGGCACATTTCCCGCACGGTCCAGTTGGTGGGATGACAGTGTTCGGGTAAATGCCACGGCCGCACGTCGTAGGTGTTGTTGCCCATGGCGTGGGTGAGTTCCTGGCCCGGATAGCCCTCGCGCTTGAGAAAGCGTTCGAAGTCATCGTCGTCCCCACCCAGGTGATGACGGCCTTCTTCGCACAGAATCACTTCATCAAAACCTATGCGGTCGCGTTGGGGATAGACGTGGAGCTTGCCGACAGCCTTGGCCTGATAACCGGCATCGCGGAACACCTGCGGCATCGTCGGCAGGTTCGGGTCCATGGGCAGGTGCTCATCGAAAGTCCGGTCGCCGTGCGTTTTCGCGGACGTCCCCGTCATCAGAGCGCGCCGGGCGGGTATACAAGTAGGCGTGGCGGTATAGGCCTGAGAAAAGCGCACCCCGTTGGCGGCCAGCTGATCCAGCGTCGGCGTCAGAATACGGTCATGTCCGGCCGCACCCATCAGCAGGCCCGGCCAGTGGTCGGTGCTGATCAGCAGGACATTCGGAGAGTCAGGCATGGCGGGTCTCCTTTAGCGAATCGGCAAGCATTGACAGAACGCAACCTACAATAATGAAGATTCAGGCTTCCGCCGCCACATAGCGATCCTTAAGCGCGTCGAGGTCGGCGATGATTGCGGTCCGCTCGTCTGCCAGTCTCCGAAGATGGCGCCGCCGCCTACTGCCACCCCATCCGGCCCCTTTCCAAAGCGACAATTTCTGCAGGATCTGTTCATCATAAGCAAGAGTCAGGAGACCACTCAAAGGCAGTGAGAGAGCGTAAAACAAAGCACCCACAGTTCCTAGAATGACTACCGCGGCTACCGCGAGAATGAGGTACCATAGAATGAACAAACCGGCGCCAGTAGTCATCTTGACGGTCGCGATCATTTCCGGCTCCTGTCGATAGCGGCGCGCGAGAAGGCGAGGGACGTAGTACGGCAGGGCGTTGTGGACGAACCCGTAAACAGCTAGCGGCGACAGTATCATGGCGAGCAGGAGGCGCAACGGTTGCCACGGAGTGTCTCGCACTGACAACGAATCAAGACCCAACCCCAGGCGGCTGATCTTGCGCCGGTGTGCGCGTAGCCTCCTAGCGAATGTCTGTACCAATTCCGGTTCGGTCTCCGAGAAATACTGTACACCGCGGATGATTTCCTGGTCCGCGCGCAATCTCTTGCTCAACTCCTCCGATTCGGGCAGTTGCGCCATTACCTCGTCGGCATAGATAGCAGACAAGTCTCTGATGATGGCTTCGAGATCGGTGCCCTCGACGTGCGGCGTCAGTGCTGCCAGACGTTCGTGAATCAGCGCGGTCAACTCCTTCTCCGCGGCACGACGACTCTCCTGGGTCGTTTTCACGAACGGACGCACCACGATGGCCTCGCCAAAATGGACATCGACGTCACTGCGAAAAACACCGGGATCGGCGTAGGACAGTCCGATCGGGACGATGTGTACTCCAGCCCCATTTGCGTGGTCCGTTTCTGCCTTCAGCGCGATACGGGCAACGCCCGGTTCCAGCTCGTGGACGCGCATGAGCGCATGGCTGATGCCTTCGGGGAAGATCGCCAGCGCTTCACCACGCCCCAGGACCTGGTAGGAAGCGCGCAGCATGTCCCGGTTGGAGGACATGCGGGAGTCCTTATCCCGGGCGCGGGCCACGGCGATCACACCCAGTTTGCGCAAGAACCAGGCCAACAGGCGATAGTTGAAGAGCGTGCCCTTGCCGAGAAAGTGGGGGATCTTGCCAGGAGTGTTGAGACCGATGATGAGGGGGTCCATCATCACGTTGGGATGATTGGCCACGTAGATGAGCGGTCTATCCGAGGGGACCGTGTCGCGACCTCTGACGTCGATGTTGCGAAAGAACACCCACAAGGCCAGGCGCAAGACGGGATGCACGATGTGCGTCAGCATGCTCAATCGAACTTCCACTGCAGCCGCGATGCCCGAGCCTCTTCGATATTCACTTTGGCCAATAGTACGGCGCCCGCGACCAGGAGGATGACGATAGACAGGATGGCGTAGCGTCCCGAGCCCGTCGAGTAACTGACCAACCCGAAAATGAAAGGCCCCCAGATAGCGGAGAATTTCGAGAACACGGAATAGAAACCGTAGAACTCAGCCGAGGCCTGCTCCGGAATCATCGAGCCGTACAAGCTGCGACTCAGCGACTGAGTCCCTCCCAGCACCAGACCGACGAAGGCCCCAAGTACCAGAAACCTCACGGCGGCTCCTTCCGGCAGGAAGAAAGCGTTGACGACCGCCAGGCTCCACAACGCCAGCGACACCAGTACCGCTCGTTGCGCTCCCATCCGGTCGGCGAGCACACCGAAGACGAGTGCCCCAACGAACGCGACGACCTGAATTACCAGCATGGCCGCCATGATCACCCACATCTCGAGCTTCAAAGTGTCGGTAGCGTAGGAAGAGGCCATCGCGATCACCGTTTGCACGCCGTCGTTGTAGATCATGTAGGCGAGCAGGAACAGACTCAGTTGCCGAAAACCGAGGAGTTTGCGCGCCGTGTCCCAGGTGCGGTCAAAGCCAACGTTGACGAAGGAGATCAACTTCGGCCGGCTGCTGTAGGTCGCTGGCAACTCGCGGCTCTCACCCGTTTCCCGCAAGCGTGAGAACGCGATGGTAGAGAACGCGAACCACCACACGCCGACCATGGCCAAGGCCAGCTGCACAGCGGTTGTTTCGGAGATCCCAAAATGAGCGTGCAATTTGATCAAGATCAATGACATAGCGAACTGCAAGCCACCACCCAGATAGCCAAACGCGTAGCCTTTGGCTGAGACCTGGTCGATGGTGTCGGGAGTGGATATGTCCGGAAGGAAACCGTCGTAAAAGACATTGGCACTGACAAAACCCATCTGCGAGATCAGAAACAGCGCCATGGTAAGCATCACGTCCCCGGTTCCGACAAAGCACAGCAGGGTCGCAAACAGTGCTCCACCGTATGCGAAAACGCGCAGGAAACGTTTCTTGGCAGCAGTGAAATCCGCGATGGCACCCAGAACCGGCGCCAGCAGGAACACGAGGAATGCAGCGAAGCTCACCAGAAAGGCCCACAGTGTCTGGCCGTCCCAGAGGTGACCGAAGAGCGCGTAGCCGCCCTCGGGAACGATCGATCCCGAGAACACGGCGGGCAGGACTGCGGCCATCGTGGTTGTGGCGTAGGCCGAGTTTGCCCAGTCGTACATGGCCCAACCGAAGATGGTTCGCCGATCGTTTCTCACATCGTCGTTCACTTATTTACCTGCAGCCCATGCACAGCGGAATCCGGTGGTGTAGGAGAACTCGGCATTTGTTGCGTGGTGGCTGGTGAGGCGCACGTAGGCCGGATGGATGGAACTCCAGCCTCCTCCACGGGTCATCGGGTCTGTGCTCCCTGCAGCATATTCTGTTTTATCAGCAAAATCTGCAAATCTTGAATTCACGTTGGTTCCTCTGCGGACTCCGATGGGCGTTTCCACAGGTGCTGGAAATAGTAGCTGAGCACCAGAAAGATGCCACCAAATCCCAGGAACAGAAGGATACGCCAGATCGTTTCTACCTCGGCTAGATCAACCACGAAGAGCTTTCCCACCACCAGAAGCAGGGTTCCCATGGCGACGACGACGAGTTGGTTGAGATTCTGACGGAGTCCGGCAAGGAGAAGTATGATCGCATAGAGGCCCCATACAACCGTGACGTACCCCTGTCCGCCATCCACCGAATAGAGTTCCTTGAAAATCCATCCCAAGAGGGCAACATGGGCCGTAAGACGATACGCCAGTTGCTCTGTATGCGATCGAAGTATTACAGAAATCCCCGACGCTGCTGCAATCACGGCCAGGTACGTCAGCGCCTTCACATTGAGTATTGCCATGCCTGCCACCGGCGTGACCAACAGGCGTTCAGCAAGCCATACTCCGATGGCTGCGAACAACAGATGCGCACTTATGGCCGTGCCACGATCGGACAACCGACGGCATATGAGGTGGAGGACGACGGCTTCGGCTGCCAGGGCCAGGAAGAGGGTGTCGCCATGCAGAAGGTGACACAGCGCAATCGTCAGGAGGAGCAGTGACACCAGGGCCTGGGTGTATGGCAGGGCCTTGCTGATACCGATACGCCTCAAGCTTTCCGCCGCGACCCCGTAGACTAAGGCGCCTCCCATCGAGATCCACCCCCAGGTTTCGGGAGGCAGCGACCAGAGCAGCCTCGACATCACCAGAGCAATCAACGGGGTCGAAACCGACAACGTGTGCACGTGACTGGTTGCGAGATTCCCGAGACTTCGATCGAGGCCATCGAGCGAAGGGCGTGGCCATCTCTTGGGATCTCTTTCCCAGAGTACTTCACGCACCACCGGCAGTGCCCAGAATGCGATCCAGGCGAATACGATTCCCGCCTGGAGAGCCCAACGGTGATAATCAGATGGATATCACCCTGGATTTGACCGATCAGGAGAACGGCCCAGCCACCAACGATCGATGTCCACAGCAGTGAACGCCATCCTCGGTACATGTAAATGGTGCTGGTACCGCACAGCACGAGACAGGTATATCCGACGAGCCCGGCCAAATTTCCGGCACCAGTATGGAGGAGGAACGGGGTACCGAGACCCCCAACCGCTCCAATGATGGACAGAATCGGCTCATGCTGTCGAAGGGACAGAAAAAACGCGAGTGCGGTCACGGATACCATGTAGCCGAGTGCGGTCGAGTGAGAAACAAGGGCATAGAGCTGGAACGCCGCGAACCCGGCGATATAGAACGTGGCGACGCTGCCTCCCAACAATACCTGGCTGAAAGCTCGTCGGCTTTCATCGATGCGGAGGCCCGTAATGAAAAGTGCAATCCCGACAACCAGGGCAAACCCGACGCGCACTGTCTCGGTGATCCATCCTTGATCGATCGAAAACTTGAACAGGAACCCGACTCCAAGCAGAAGAAGCCCAATACCGACTACTTTGAGCCACGACTCGCTCTTCCCCATGATCTCCGAATTCTTGAGTCGCCGTTTGGCGGCCGGTGCGAGTCTTGCATTCGGCGGTCGCGCTGGGGCCTTCGAGATCTGTGGTTGCGCCGATGTTTCAGGCGGTCGGTGCAGGCTGCGCTGGATGGCCTCCACCGCACTCTCCAACCGCTCAACACGCTGCTGCAATGATCCGTTTTGTTGTCCAGGCATGATTGCACCTTATAGGGGGTGGTGTCCGAGTCCTGACATGATGGGGGCTGTGACTCGAGCGAGGATTCTGCTCAAGCAGTAGAGTGTAACGGCGGTGATCCCTCCAACGGCCGCGCAGTAGACGAGTGCGCTCCAATCGCGCGAGCGCACCCATTCGCTAACGCCAATCCCCGTCGCCTGCCCCGAGGTCCCCAACTCACGGTGTGTGCGAAAACCCCGTGCAGCGAGGATTGCGGTGCCAATCAGCACTGCCAGCGGTCCCGGGTGATGGAATGGGACGGCGAAACAGGCCATGCAAAGAAAAAGCGTGATTCCACCGCCGAGCACGACCCATCTCAATTGCGAAAGCGTCTGGCCATCCATCGAGTCCTCCACTGTTTGTGATAGCGTTCGATATCAGTTTCCAGTGGTGGTATTGCAACCTCGGTGCCAACAAAGAAAAAGCCACCCGGATTTGTGCAGTCCAAGTGGCTGTAAGTAGCGGCGTTACGAGAATTTTGAGGCCCAATCCAAGGCGCGGACAGTACCAGGCGCGATCAGCAGTTCGTCGATATATCGATGCCAACGTCTGCTTATATGACAAGTAACATATTGATTATACGAGCTTTATATCAATCAGTCGATATATCGGCGCAGTCTCTCAACATGGTCATTCAGCCGCGCTCGATTCCGAGTTTCTTCATGCGGCTGTAAAGGGTAGATGGCTTCATGCCGAGTAGCGCGGCAGCTCCCCTGTCGCCGCGGATGACCCAGTTCGTCTGCTCCAGCACCAACTGGATGTACTGCCTTTCGTGTTCCTCCAGGGTGTGCAGTGGCTTGCCCGGTGTTGCGCCACCTTGCTCGAAATGAAGGTGCCGCGGCTCCACATCGGTGCCGCGGCTCTCGATGAGGGCTCGCCGGATGATGTTCATCAACTCACGAACATTGCCCGGGAACGTGTAGCTCATCAGTTCGGCGACAGCTTGTGGACTGAGCTCCGGCGTGTCATGCCCCATCTCTTCAGCCGCCAGTTGCAGGAAGTGCTGAGCCAGCGGGGGGATATCCTCGCGACGGTCCCGGAGCGGAGGTGCCGTCACCGTGAAGCGGGCGATGCGGAAATAGAGATCGGAACGGAAGCGCTCCTCCTGGATGCGCCGCTGTAAGTCGACATTCGTCGCCGCCACGGCGCGCACGTCCACTTTTCTGCCTTCGCGGGCGCCGACGCGCCAAACCAGACCGTCCTCGAGTACACGCAACAGCTTGGGTTGCAGCTCCACCGGCATTTCGCCCAACTCATCGAGGAAGAGCGTGCCCTCGTGGGCCATCTCGAAATACCCGACTCGATCAGCATCTGCCCCGGTGAAGGTGCCCTTGAGGTGGCCGAAGAGCAGGGAGTCGGCGAGCTCGTGAGGGATCGACGCGCAGTTGACCGGGATGAACGGACCTTCCCGGCGCTCCGAGCCATAGTGGATGGCGCGGGCGATCAGTTCCTTTCCCGTGCCGTTCTCACCGGTTATCAGAACAGAGGTGGCCGGATTCTCCTGCAACAGACGAATCTCTTCGAAAATGCGCTGAATCGTCGCGCTCCTGCCGACAAACCCTTCCAGACCCCAATGCTCGGCCTCGCGTTCCGACAGCATCGATAACTGCCCCTTCAGTGCTTTTCGCAACGCGGCTTCTTCCTCGAATTCCCTGTTCTTCTGCGCCAGCTCGGTGTTGCTCGTCTCCAGCTCCCGGGTCCGATCGCGGACTCGCTGCTCCAGGTTCTCGTTGATCTCCAGCAAACTGTCCGAGAGTGATTTCGTCCGTGCCAGCTGGGACTCCAGTGCCCGGTGTGTGTGCGCGAAGTCGAAGGACAGGTACGCGGACAATGAGACAAGGAACAGAACCACACCGTACAAATAGGGGTACTCGAGTCCGGTTGGAGCCTCGAGGATCTTCAAGTTGAGGAGAATCTGATATCCGCTCAGCAAGGCGAAGCCGATCACTCCAGGCGGGATGATCCACAGGGGCTGGATGCTGAGGCGAAGGTCGATCTCGGTGGATCGCATTTCAGTTGCCCGTTGTCGCATCAGTTTCGCAATCACTACTCGAAGGATCTCCACGCAGATGCCCAGAACGAACAGGTAGATGACGGTCTGCAACGACAGTCGAACACAAGCCGTCAATCCCAGAATCAGGGCGACCACGGCGAAAACCCAGAATTGGCGCGGCATTCGAGCCGGCGATGGCTTTCGAGCCGAGAACACGGAGTACACGACGCGCAGGCCCAGGAGGGCGACCACGAGCACGAGCACCCGCCAGAGCCTCTCATAGAGCGTGCTCTCTACCAGATCAGCAGTGAAATGGATCTGGAAATTGATGAAAACCAGGGTGGTCAGTGCTCCACACAGGAGGGCGAAATCGAGATGTGTCCGCTGTTTACGATCGAACAGGAACAGGATCAGATGCAGCAGGGCGAAGGCGATCAGCAGGCCAGTGAAAAACCTCTGGTAGCTGCGGTAGGTTTCCACCGCTTCGACGTGACGGTCGATGGCACTACTCAACGTACTCAATGTCACTGTGAAGCCGGCATCCGTGTCGGTGCGAGACAACGCGACGGCTGAGAAATTCGAATGCCTGACCGCGATCACGTGATCACTGGCGGGATTCAGATGGATGAGGTGGGGCTCGGGGACTCGACTCGTTTCCTCGTCAGATGCGGAACTGCCGACGCTGCCAGCGCGATAGATCAAGTGGCCATCGAGATAGACTTCTGACGCACCGAATTGTGGATTGAGGGTGAGGGCCAACGGCGTTTCATCGACGGTCGAATCGGTCCGGACGTGTAACCGGAACCAACCTATGTGCGGCCACCCCCCGGCGGGAAGGGTGTCGGGCTCGAGCAGTGTGGTCGCGGTTTCCCAGGAGGCGTCATTCCAGGTGAGGGCTGCCCACTCCAGACCATCGCCCGCGCGGTACTTCCACGGGTCCTTCAACTCGAGGCCAGCTTTCAGCGCGCTCAGCGACACAGCGATAGGACTCCCGGCCTGTGCCCAAACCGGCACGATCGAAGCAGGTCCGAATCCCAGTAGGACGAGCAGTATCCGTTTCATAAGCCCGAGGATGCGCCTGGTGGCTGTCAACACATAGGAACAGGTGTAAAGTAGAGACCAATCAAGCGCCGTACGCAACTATCGGTCAACGGGGTCGGCGCGTCGATGAGAATCTCCTTATTCTTGCCGCGGCCACAGGCATGGAAACCAAAGCGGCAGACCAAAGCGGGAGAGGAAAGTGAAAATCCTATTCGTAGGGACCGGCGCCGGTGATACGCCGAAGTTAGCAGACGAATCCATCACGGACGGGTACCTGCCACGGGTGCGCGAATTAGGAGGGCGAAACCTGCGTGGGCCGGCATCGATCCTGCTCGAGCCGGACATACGCATCGACTACCACGACGCAGGGCCAGTGGAGTCATTTGGAGCAAGCGAGCAGGCGGTCTCGCATCTTGTCATGACCCACGGGCATGGTGACCACTTCAGGCCGAAGGCCATTCTGGAGCTTGCAGCAAAGTTACCGGGAGGGCTCGACATCTACGGCAATACCATGGTCGGAGAGGCAATCGCGTTTGCAGCAACGCATCGGTGGGATGCCGCCATGGGGCGCTTCTTCAAGCAGGAGAGCGCCGCCGAAGTGCGCTATCACACCGTCGGGCCGGGTGATACGTTCATGGCGGCGGACGCCTCGTTCACGGTCCTGCCGAGCAATCATTTTATCGACAAGACCAACCTGGTCCCGGAGCAGCAGGCACTCAACTACATCATCGAACGGGATGGCAAGACCTTCTTCTACGGTCTCGATTCTTCCTACCCGCTACCAGAGGCGATCGAACGCATGCAGGATTTTCGTTTTGACGCGGCCGTCCTCGATGCCACTTTCGGACCGATGGAGATCGATCTCACCGGCAGCGGCCACATGAATTTCGCCATCGTCGAAGAGTTGGTCGCCGAACTGCGCGGCTACGGCACGGTCATCGACAACACCGTCGTGCTGCTCTCACACCTGAGCCTGGAAACCGTGCCGCCGCACGACGATATCGCCGATGAGATGGCCGCACGCGGGTTGCAGCTGCCGTACGATGGGCTGCGGTTGGAGCTGTGATCAGGCGAACAGAGTCTGAGCGAGGCAACGCAACCGCCGTGTGAAGGAATCAACACACTACCGTGAGCTAGTCGATACACCATGACACGGGTGCGCGGGACGTACCAGATGGACACAGGGTTGGATCGTCGCTTGCTCACCAACCGGCACCATGCCGGCCGCCGCCGTCCGCCTGAACCGCCAGCGCACAGCGGTTGACCAACACCAGCGCTAGAGCGCATACCGCCGAGTATCTCAGTATTTGGTTCACGCTGCCAAACCGGGCCCAACGCTGATCGACGCAGTGCTCGGTGAGTCATTTGCGGTCGGGCGCCCCGTCGACGTGCGGCTTCAGGGCGGCGTAACAGAATCGGTTCAACGGGGTCGGCACGCCCAGCTCTTCGCCGAGCCTCACGGCAGCGCCATTGAGATACTCCAGCTCCAGCCGCCGGCCATTGAGGATGTCGTTGAGCTGCGAGCTGCGCGTCGACGGGGGAACCTTGTCTCGGAGATAGGTGAACTGACGATCGGCGATGCCCTTTTCGAGGCCAATGCCCTTCGCGTGCGATAGCGCTTCCACTTCCCGCATGACACCGAGGAGCAGCTCGCCACACTCGGGAATCTCGAAGGCGGTGCCGAGAGGAAGGCGAAGCACCGCGAGGACGCCAGCAGTAGCGCAGACAGCGACGAACTTCTCCCACAACACCACCGATATATCCGTTCTTGCCTCCGCCTGCAGACCGGCGTTATCGAACGTAGTCTGGATAATCGCGGTGCGCTCGCTCTCGCCGCCCTCCAGCTCTCCGAACAGGATCGGGGCTTCGATGTGGCCGTGGGTGATTACCCCGGGCTCTACGATGGTGCCGTCGGCGTAGGTGGCGCCGCCCAGCACGGCGTTCTCGCCAACGACCTGGCGCAAGCTGGTACCGATGGTCACACCGTTTTGGATCGGCAGTATGACGGTATGCTCGGCGACGAGGGGGAGGGCCCGTGTCGCAGCGGACTCGAGGTCGTAGGCCTTGACGCAGAACAGGACCAGATCGACGGGGCCCACCTCGCCGGGATCGTCTGTGGCCGGCATCTTGACTGTCGCCACCTCTTCCTCGAAGCGCCGCAGGGTGAGGCCCTTCTCCCGGATCGCCTCGAGGTGGGTACCGCGGGCAATCACGGAGACTTCCTCACCGGCCTGCGCCAATAGGACGGCGTATCGACCTCCGAGGCCACCCGGTCCCACGACAGCTATGCGCATGGATTTCTGTTCTCCTTGCTTGCACGGATTGGTTTCGAGCCGAGCCGTCGCACGCGCAAAAATGCTCTACGCTCTCAATGCTCGCAGATGACGTTGCCTCCGTCGATGACGATTTCGGTGCCGGTGATGTAGCGCGAGCGATCCGAAGCCAGGAACACGGTCAGCTCACCCATGTCTTCGGGCGTGCCGAGCCGGCCGAGGGGCATACCCTGGCCCAACTCGCGCAGGTAGCGCTCCGGCTCGGAGCTGCGGGTCCCGGCGATGCGCCAGTGCCCGGGTAATTCCTTCCCCCAATCCGCGCGAGGCTCCGGTCACGATCGCGACTTTTCCGTCCAACATCATCAGTCCCATCCTTCGCATGAGCACCTGGCGGGCTCAAAGCAGTGGCAGCTCACGCCGCCGCCTCGGGCTTCTCGCCGGCGTCATGACTTTCAGGCTGCGTTTGCTTCTGTAACCGTAGCGTACTTTGATTATGGCTCCAACTCACCACGGGCAGCCGCATCAGTGACACCAAAAAACCGCTACACCCTGTTCGTCTTTGCTTCGGCCGCCGCCGCTGCCCTGGGTGCCATTCTCACTGAAATTGCGCTCAGGTTCTCTGTCACCTCGCTGTCGATCGCTTTCTTCTCCAACCTCTCCGCACTTGGCCTCCTCCTCATCCCCGTCCTCAGTGATGGCTCACGCCCCTGGCGCCGCTGGCCTGCGGCGGACTGGTTTCGCCTCTTCGCGGGCGGCATGGCGATTTTCTGCGTCGGCTTCGTCCTCTACTACCTCGCCATCGACCACATCGGCGCCGCTAAAACTGTTATGCTCGGCCGACTCGAAGCGATTTTCGTCGTCATCCTCGCCGTGCTCTTTCTCGGTGAGAAGTGGTCTGCCCGCCACTGGTTTGGCACCTTCCTCGCTGTGGGTGGGACGAGTCTCGTCAACTTCGATCCCGCCATCTGGGAGCTGCAGCTGGGAACTGGGGAGGCGCTGACCCTGCTCGCCGCGACATCGTTCGCCGCTGGCATTGTTGCACTCAAGCCGCTGCTCGATCGCCGCGATCCCCGCTTTGTCACTGCCGGCGGGTTTCTCATCGGCTCCGTCTTCATGCTACCCTTCGTGTTGGGGGTGGCTCCGTTGGTTGCCACTGTTACGGCAACCCCAGTCAGAACAATCGTCTGGCCAGTGCTCTTCGTCATCATCATCAGAGGCTTCCTGCTGGGCATCTCCTGGTTGACCTACAACGCCGCGATGCCCCACATCGGCGCCTCACGCTGCTCCATCCTGTTTCTCAGCTCCGTCTTCATGACCTTTGTCCTGCAGATTACCGTCGACGCCATCGCGCCGGGTCTGGGTCTCCAGGTACCGGCAAGTCTGCTGACAGCCACTACCGGCGCAATCATCATCGTCATCGGTATCATCCTGATCAATCGATAACCCCGACTGTGGTGGCGCGACTTTCTACCAAGAGGGCGGATGCGATGATGCAGAGAAGGACGGTAACGAAGAAAATCTGCGAGTGCGGCACGGTCGAGACGAGGCCGCGACTCAGTCGGATGGTGAGTCGCCCAGGCACTGGCTGACCAGTTCCACGATCTACTTGGCAACCGGCTCGCGCAGGGTTTCGACCATTTCCGAAACCGTTTCTTTGGTCAGTCCCAGCGTTTTGAGCGCCTTCCGGTCGTATTTCACTTTGATCGTGTCGTTGTAGCCAAAGCCCATATCATTGCACAGAGCGTCGGCCACATGAATGAGGGCAACCAACGGTGTAGGTGCTTCACCCGGTTCGTGATGAAGTCCCACAGCCTCGACCAGTTCCTCTGGCATTTCCGCCTTCTGCAGCATCATCTCGCTGATCTGGTCGTGGGTGATCAGGCCGTCCCCGAGCGCGGTTTCAGCATCGTAGAACGAGCACTCTTCTTCCTCCATGGTTTCAGTGATACGCTCGAACCAGTCCCAGAAGAAGAACCCCTGTATGGCTTTGCCGCAGTCGTGCAGCAGTGCTGCAATCCAGTAGTCGTTGAACGGCACCCTCTCCTCCCAGTCGACGAACTCGCCGTCGTGCACGCGGTCGGCGACGATGGCGCAGGCCAGCGAGTGGCCCCAGAACTTGCGCAAGTCGAAGTCGCTGGCGTCGGGTTGCACCATCGAGTTGATCAAGGCGATTTGCTGGGCGATGGCGCCAACCTTTCTGGTACCCAACCGCGTGATGGCGTCTTTCAGCGAGCCAGCGCCCTTGGCGGAGGCACCGGCGACGGCGGCGGAGTTGGCCACCTGTCTGACTTTGAGGGCAATGGCGGGGTCGGAGTCGAGGAGCACTTCGAGCTCTGACATCGTCGATTTGGGATCCTGGATGAGCTGCATCAGCCGGCCCACGACCGTCGGCAGGCTGGGCAGGGTGTCCAGCTTGGCCAGGCGCTCTCGTAGCCGCTCCGCGTCGTCCTCACCTGAACTACCTGAGCTGCGGTCCGCCAGGGAGAGGCCTCGGGAGACCGTCCGCGCCAGGCAGGCATCGCTGTGACCGAAGGCCGATTCCCAGGCGCAAACGTGGACCCCTTCCACATCCTTGCTTTGCTCCATCTGATCCTGGGCGATGCGTTTGGGTTGAATGATGAACAGGGGGAGTGTGCCTTTCGCCGTGAGTATCGGAACGGTGCTGTTGACACTGACCGGTTGGCCCTGTATCAGGTAAACCGAGTGCAGGGCCTTGTGCTCCTTCAGGACCGAGACCACGAGGCGCACATTGGTTATCAATTCAACCTCGAGCCCGTAGCGGTACTCCAATATCATCTGGAGGAATTTGGACAGAGCCTGTTCAGACTTGCCGCCTCCCCCCGGGATGATCAGCAGTGCCGTCGGCTGGTCATTGCCAGATTCCGCTTCAGTTTCTGTTTCCGTCATGGTCCCATTTCTCGAATGCACGCCAGGCGAGCTTGTCCAGCATGGAGTGCGAAATTTATCAATGGAGTGCGCGACATATTATAGGCCATATGCCCGTGCGCACACGTCCACGATCTTCCGCTGCCGAGAGTCGAGCCGGAGTGGCCTTCTCGCACGGCATGCCTGGCGGCCATGAGCGAGTATCTACCTGTGGAATCGGATCTGCGACACTCGGGAGGATTCTATAAAGGTCATGATCACATGTACCACGTGTGCGGCAGCTGGAATGGCACTGGGAGCTATTCGCGGCGACAATCGCGCAGTCTCACTGGTTCTTTCGGTTGCGGCGCTGGGTTTTCTTTACAGCGGGAGAGTCCTTGTACGACGTCGATCGTCGCGGTGGCCTGGTTGGCTTGAAGGCGGGTCTGTTGAGACGGCTTGGGTCATCCCGGCGTGTGCTTGGGGGAGTCAGGTACGCGCTGGTAAACGGCGACGACTCGGTGGCTCAGATCTATACACAGGTGGATTTTCTGTTCAACCTGAGCAAGTGACATCTTAGGGTGTCCACTCATCAGCGATCTTGCCGTAATCCCTTGCCTGTTCGGCGATGTCGACATCGACCTCATTTGACCAAGCGGCCAGCAGCCTTTGGTAGACGGGGCCCGGGATGCCGTCGCCTACCGGACGCAGGTCAAAGCGCGTCACCGGTACCATACAGACGGTGGTGCTGGTGTACCAGGCTTCGTCGGCTTCGCGGACATCATACGGCTCGATATCGGCCTCGTGAACGGGGATCCCGAGCCTGCTCGCCAATCCCATGCAGAATTCGCGTGAAACACCACGCAAAATATCGTGCGGCCGTGGTGTGAGGATCTCGCTGTTGCGGACCATGAAGAAGTTGTTGCCCGTGCCCTCGGTGATGAAGCCGCGCTCGTCCCGCAGCAGCGCGTAGGCGCCCGCCTCGATCTGGGCTGCCTGCAGCTCGGCGATTTTGTAATAAATGCGACTCCGGTTCTTGGCTTTGGGGTCGATATAGCGCGCTGGCACCGACAGCTGAGGCGTAATGACGAAGTGCACGCCCGTCTCATAGGCATTCGCCGAGCGGCCGATGTGCCGCACCAGGGGCAGGACGTTGATCGAAACGATCGGTCGCGTTCCTTCCCGCACCAGTGTTTCATACAGATCCAGGGCACCCCGCGACACGTCGTGCATGATCTGGATATCGAAGTCCTCCAGTCTGGGCAGATTGCGCTCGATGGGTTCGTGGGTGGCCGTTTCCATCTCGTCGATGGTGAGTCCGCATTCGATCTGCGCGTACTCGAGCGATGAATACAGGCGCTCCAGGTGGTGCCGCAGCTGAAACGGCTTCTGATTGAAGGTCCGCGTCATTTCGAAGACCATGTCCCCGACCATGAGGGCAGAATCGAAAATGGAGATCCGAGCATCGATTTCGGGGATGAAGTCACCGTTGAAATAGACAACACGAGCCATGCAGTTGCTCCACGTTAGCACCGGCCGTCAGGTGCCGGCGGGGCTAAGTTCGTTTGAGTTCATGAACAGATGTCGCGATCGCTGGGCGTATCCTACACCATTATACGGGTAGACGTCAATGCAGTAGGCTGGTGGGGGTCCGTGGGGATGTGGCAAACTCAGCTCCTGCTAGCTATACTCCTCGCGCTCCGGATGATCGATCTCACGAGAGCACTGACACGGAAGAGTGGAAGAAGAGAGGCGAGGATAGAGTAGGTTGCGCTCAACCACACCGAACGGGAGCAAACCGATGAAACGGATATATGGTACAGCACCCATGATCGTTCTCACCGCCTGCCTTGCCACCCAGGTAGGAGCAGAATCACCGATCCAGGTCGCGCTCTACACGCCTGCTCAGATTGTCTCCGCAGACGAATCGGTGAAGGGTCTCAGGTTGAGTTTGATCTACGGTGTCAATCATGACGTCACCGGTCTGGATCTCGGCCTGGTGACCAAGACGACAGGTGATTTCGTTGGTCTGCAGTCAGGGCTGGTCAATATAGTGGACGGCAACGCGTCGGGCCTTCAGGACGGGGTGTACAACCGTGTGAATGGCGAATTCAAAGGTTGGCAGACCGGCGTCGTCAACATAACCGGTGGTCGTACCTCGGGATTGCAGACAGCATTCTACAATCAGGCAGGCGAGCTACACGGGCTGCAACTGGGGATCTGGAACACCGCTGAGAGTCTGGATGGCGCGTTGCAGGTCGGCATTCTCAATTTCAACAAAAGCGGTACGCCCAGAGGCTTCCTGCCGATAGTGAACTGGGGATTCTGACGAATTCGAGATCACGTATCGAAGAAGAACGCCTCGGCGGTTGCTCCGAGTATCTGATCGCGATCCGCGTCGGAGAGGAAGTCGAGCCGGGTCCGCACGAGATTGACACCGTTTTCATATGTGTGTGGTGCGGCGACCTGGTAAGGACAGTCACTTGCCCACATCAAGCGCTCCGGCCCAAAGGACTCGTACACCTGGCGAATCAACGGCGCCAGGTCGTCGTAGGGCGGTTGCTTCCCGCCCAGCGCGTAGAATGCGGAAACCTTCACCATGACCCTGGGGAAGCGGGCAAGTGCGCACAGGGACTCCACGTCGTGTGCCCTGATCTCGCCGTCCGCACCGATGCGGCAGAGGTGATCGATGATGACGGGGGTTTGTGAAAAGCGCTCGCACTGGCGCTCGAGTGCGGGCAAGGCCTCGGGATTGATGAGCGGGCAGATCGCCAGGTTGTGGTCAGCTCCAGCACGAAACATGCGTTCAAAGCCCTCGCCATCGAGCCACGATTCGGGCGATTGCCTCGGGCTGACGCGAAACCCTCTGACTCCCCGTTCCTGCAACCGCATCATCTCAACATCTGGTTCGCCTACCGTGGGATCGACGATGCCGATGCCGGTAAAAACATCCGGATACTCTTCGATGACGTGGAGCATGTAGGAATTGTCGGTCGCGTAGTAACTCATCTGCACCAGCACGATTCGCTCCACCCCACAGGGGTTCGCGTGTGCCAGGATATCGACAGGGAGAAAGACCCGAGGTTCGATCGTGCCCTGGCCCTGAGTGCCAGGGAAAGGGAAGCGGGCGTAGTCGTCCGTCCACACATGTACGTGGGCATCAATGTAGGTCATCGCGATCGGCTCCTTTCAGCGACAAGCGGGATTGCCGTGGCGCCAGGTGTCCAAACCGCCTAGATTCTCAATTACCGTCGATATTACCAAAACTGAAGGGCAGCCCCGCATGTTATTCAATTTCAAATACCTAACCATAAAGCGGTTCAGTCAGAGTCTGGAGGCAGACTACAAGGACGCCTTCGGAGACCTGGAATCGTCCTACAGTGGCTACGTCAACTGGGTGGGACGCTTCGCGCTGGAAAACATCGCCAACTCCGACATGCTTTACCACGACATTGAGCATACGATGCTGGTGACCACAGTGGGACAGCAGATTCTGATCGGCAAACACCTGACGGCCGGTGGCGTGTCGCCGCGCGAGTGGGCCCATTTCATCACGGCCCTACTCTGTCACGACATCGGATACGTGCGTGGCGTGTGCAAGCTCGATGGGGTTGGCACCTACGCGACCGGGGTGGGCAAAAAGACGATCAAACTCCCTCCGGGCGGAACCGATGCCTCGTTGACGCCGTACCACGTCGACCGCAGCAAGCAATTCGTACGGGAGCGCTTTGGCGGGAAGACTCTCCTGGACCTCGATCCTGAGATCATCGCTTCCTACATCGAAACGACTCGTTTTCCGGTACCGGACGACCCGGACTACAAGGACACGCAGAGTTTCGCAGGTCTTCTCCGTGCCGCCGACTTTATCGGACAACTGGGAGACCCCGATTATCTGCGCAAGATCCCAGCGCTGTTCTACGAGTTCGAACAGAGTGGGGGCAACGCCGAGGCCGGGTATAAAACCCCCGATGACATGCGGCGCGGGTACGCCAGTTTCTTCTGGAAGGAAGTCAGCCCTTACATCCAGCACGCAACCAGATTCCTCCAGGCGACGCAGGACGGGAAACAGTGGCTGGCCAACCTGCACTCACAGGTATTCCAGGTCGAGCACAGCGACGTTCTGGAGTGAATTCTCCGGACTCGAGGTGGCGATTCAGCGCTTGCGCGCAAGCGTGAGACCGTCGCCGATCGAGAGCAGTGACAGGTCCACGCGCTCGTCATCCCGCAACGCGGTATTCAGCTTTCGGATCGCGACAGTCGTTTCGTCCTTTTCATCAGCGTCAGCCACCCTTCCCTGCCAGAGCACATTATCGATCAGCATCAGGCCGCCAGGCCGAAGCAGCTGCAGGCACGCGTCGACATAAGCGGCGTAACTGGTCTTGTCAGCGTCGATGAAGGCCAGATCGAAGGTTCCGGCTTCCTCCACCGACAATTCGGTCAACGTCTTCGTCGCCGCGCCCAGTCGCAGCTCAATCTTGCCGGCCACTCCAGCTTCACGCCAGTAACGCTGGGCCACGGTGGTGAATTCTTCGCTGATATCACACGTAATCAGAACTCCGTCGTCGGGAAGGGCCTGAGCCATGACCGTACTGCTGTAACCAGTAAAGCAACCGACTTCGATGATCTTGTGCGCCCCGATCAACTTGACCAGCAGGCTCATGAACTGACCTTGGTCGGGAGAGATCTGCATCTCTCCATTGGGCATCTCCGAGGTCTCCTCCCTGAGGCGGACCAGCAGGGGTGAATCCCGCAGAGAGGTTCCGAGGATGTAGTCGTACAGTTTTTCATCTATGTAAGGGTTACGGCTGCTCATCGCTTTAATTCCGTTCGAGATAGCGGTTAATGATGTCGATGGTCAACGAGACCTCGTGGCGTCCGGATTCAATCGGAGTGCGACAGGGGGTACCAGCAGTTATGCATTGGTGGAAGTGCTGCAACTCCCTCGAGAACGGGCTCTCCCATTCCACCGCGAGTTCCTTGGAGAAAGCCCGTCCGTCGTCGTCCACCCCGTCGATGCGGACGTCAGATAACAGCCCCCGTGCGAAGCCGGTGGGATAGGAGAGTGAGACTCTGCGGCTACCCGAATTGATTTCCAAGGTCTCCCTGAACTCGAGGATGTGCGGTAGTTCGATCCACGTCGCCACGCAACGTGCCCCCATGGCGTACTCCAGGACCGTCGTGATACCGTAGCCGTCACGCCAGATTTCAGTGCTGAGGACCTTCGCTGGTGGGCCGAAAAGATGCCGCAGACCGTACAGGTCGTGAACCAGACTGCCTGCCACAATGTAAAAAGCTCTCTCCGCTTCTGGGGCCATATCTCCAAAGTTTGCCTGCAGGCCAGCCTTCCGCAGCTCTTCAGTGCGTTTCGCGTGGGTCTCGGGTAGGTCTGTGGCGCGCTCCAAGTCAAAGTGCCTCAAGTGATGGCTGTTGTCGGTATGCAAGTGATTGACCTGGATGTAACGGATGTCCTCCATGCTCTGTACCTGCCGCTCGACCAGCTCGAACGCCGGGTCAAATACCTTCATGTATCCCAGCTGGCCGACGCGTCCGGTGGCATTGGCAGCCTGGATGATGGAGTCAGCGTCATCGAGGGTGTAGCAAAACGGCTTCTCGATGAAAACGTGGAGGCCGGCGTCAAAGGCGGCACGCGCGACCTCCGTCTTGGGGTCCACACAGCAGATCAGTACTGCATCAAGGTCAGCGGCGAGTAGTTCGCGATAGTCGGTCACGTAGTGCGGAATATGAAACCGCTCGGCGACGCTCTGCGCGAGAGCTGGTGACAGGTCGCAGAGGATCTCGACGCTGAATTCCTCCCGTAGAGCCACCAGATTCGGCAGATGATGGACCTGGGCTATGGCGCCTGAGCCTACTATTCCGATGCGAACAGGTAGCATGGATCTCCTTTACGAGTTATGGCTGTCGATTCGAGGGCCGTTTTTTTTGGCGATTTTAAGGGCAATTTGTATGTTATTCAAGGTGGAAGTGCCCCAATAACTGTTAAGTTGACTACTAAACTAGAGGAGTATTCGATCACATGCCAGATGTTGCATCAGTCCTCCGGGAGGAGATCCGTCGTCTCGCTCGCAAGGAGGTTAAATTCGCGACGAGTGTCCAAAGCAAGCAGATCAGAGATCTAAAAAGTGGAATCAAAGTCCTGCGCGGTCAGGTTGCCGGTTTGCAGAAAGCCCTAACTGCTTCGCGCAAGGCAGGAGCGGCGGCGAACGGGAAGAGTCTCGAGGAAGAGAAATCCAAGGCCGTACGCATCAGCCCGACGTCAATCAGAAACCATCGCAAGCGTATGAAGTTGTCTCAGGCTCAGCTGGGTCAACTGCTGGGCGTGAGTACGACCACGGTTGTGTTCTGGGAATCCGGAAGGTCTGCACCGCGAGGCAGCAATCGCCACGCATTGGCCGAGGTGAGAAAACTGGGAAAAAAGGACGCACAGGCCCTGCTTGGGGCTGTTTGACGGAGCGCAAAGCAGAAAGCATATGGGCCCGGAATCAATAGACTCCGGGCTCGTTTTTTGTCGGTCCGATGAACTACTATCTACAAATCCACTTCTTGTTGACCCATTACCAGAGCCACTTTGTTGTTGTTCGCAGCCGTGCGCACAGCCTCGACGAAGGTATCCGGAGCGCCCTCGTCCTTCAGCAGAACAACGTAGACGAGTTCCTGCAGGACCCCCCCTGCTACCGACTCCATCGCCACCAGCCGACTCTCAGTCAAGTACTCACGAAATATCGGCTCCAATGTTTCTTCGCTGTCACGACCCAGGGGCAGTCGCACCCGTAGGATGCGCTCGGTCACGTGTTTACTGAAAACGTCCAGCTTGTGCATGCCGCTGATAACGACGGTGAACACCGCCGTGGCAAAGGCTGCCAGCATGTAGAACCGCGTCCCGCAGGCCATGCCTATGGCCATGACCAGGAACATGAAGCCGATATCGCGGGTTTCCTTCACCGCGTTGCGAAACCGGATGACTGACAGAGCACCGACGAGGGAGAAGGCGCGCGCGATATTCGATCCGATGATGAGCATGATAAGAGCGGTGACCATACCCATGATGACGAGGGTCTGCGCAAAGGATTGTGCGTAGGAGGTGCCGCGGTGAGTGGCACGATACACCAGGCCCATCACCATCGATGATGCGAAGCTGAGCAGCAACACGATAGCGACATCCGTGAAGGTGAACACGCTGGTGAGGTCGCGAAAACGTTCCATTTCCTTGATCAGCTCATCCATGTTCCGCCTCTGTCTTTTCCCAGGGGTACTGGCTCGATCAACGATCGCTACGATGCTGCGGCGGGAAGCGCAAGCAGATCCAGCTCATCTAACCGGGCCACCGCGGCGCAGTACTTGCTGTACCTCACGAGGGTGCATTGGTGACGCGCCAGCATGCTGGCCAGCCACACCGGCACCGCGTTATTGGCTTTCACCTCCATCAAGAAGGCCTGTGGAGGTGTCATCGCGTGCCGCGTTGCGGGTAGTGACAGGCCGCCCTCCGGCTGAGCCGCCCAGAGGGAGTTGTCGAAGGTGACACGAAGCCCGGGTTCGTAGCGTGACCCCACGAAGGCCTCCCGCCGATAGCCCACAAGACAGGTCGGCTGCAGGTCCAGACTGCGAGCAAGGAAGAGCACCTCGTCCGCTGCCTGCGAGTCAGTGGCGTCGTCGATGGTTTCCTCGAGGTGACCGTCGCACAGCACGTAGGCGGCATGGAGTGGCAGTGTCAGGCGTCTCTTCTGTGTAGTGCGATTGATTCGCTGTTTGATCTCGACGTACACGGGCTGGTTGTCATCGGCTGCTCCCTCCGCCGTTCCGTAGTGGCGGATGCGCAGTTTACGCCTGAACTTGATGCCTTCACGCTTGGAGCGCATGAAGGCCAGGTCCGGTGTATCGTAGTAGAGACTGGCAATATCGTAGAAGCCGTCATCCGCGCTGTTGCCGTCGGGAAGCATATGGTCGGCAAGGTCGCGCTTTACTGCTTCACATTGAGCAGCCGTGATGGAATACTTCAGTTCGAAGCGATTGAAGCGCTTCATGTGCTTGCTCCTGGTTCCCGGGAGCTGGACAAGAGATCCGCGTGCCAGCCCCGTGCCCGACACCCTGGTCCATGCGGACCGCCCTCGCGGCCGGTCCGGGGGCGAAGTCCCACGAGTGGGAGGGTCGCATCCCCAATATTGAGGCGGGAACGCTTCTCGCGGAATGCAGCACAGTGACCGACACGGGATCGAGATTTCATCGCAATTCCTGTTTAGAAACTCACTGCCAGATGCAGGAAACCACCGCCCGCGCCGATGTGGGGGACGAAGGTCAGTCTTTCAAGTGTAGAGCCTCGTGTGGCAGCCGGATTGCGGATGCGGACTGTGCTGCCAACGATTATTCCGGCGGCAGCCCCCATGACGACATCCGATACGTAGTGATGTCCGCCGGCCACCCGGCCGGAGCCGGTGAATCCACCCAGGACGTAGAGCGGCCAGGCGAGTTTGAGGCTGTACTTGCGCTGGATCATGCGAGCCACGGCAAAAGAGTTGGCGGTGTGGCCGGACGGGAACGAGAGACGATTGGAGCCATCGGGGCGCCGCCGCCGCGTAGCTAGTTTGATTGGTCCAACGGCCAACTGAGTCAGCGTCAAGGTCCGGGTCAGATCAGCCCCCAGATCACGCAAGCCAGGGTTGTGACCCACCGTACCGAGAGTCCATACGCTCAGCGAAGCTGGCAGGTTGAAACGGCTGGCACCGTAAACGTTGGTGAGTTTGGAGGGGTTGTCGGTGAGCCAGTGGCCTTCCAGTTGGTCGCGCGGATCGTCCGCGGCTACGTAGGCTCCGGCTGCCAGCAAGAGTCCGCCCGCTCCGATGAGGGCATTCTGCTGCGAGGCCAGGTCCCTGGCATCGCGGTCCACACCGGGGCCCTGCAGCAGCAGGGCGAGTGCGATCACGGCGGTGTCGGCTCCGATCATATCAGAGACTCCTGCTCCAGCTCATTCCAATCAAAATTCCCTTGCTTGGCGAACGGATCTCGTCCACGGTAGGTATCGATAGCAAGGCTCATACCGCGCGACAACAAGACTGACCCCAACACTGAGATTCAGACGGGCCAGTATCCTATAAAGCGATTATTAACAACAGGATGAGAGAGAAATTATCCGATCGATTTCGGAGCGATCAGGGTGCAGCGTGGGTTTTGGAGCAGGCGGACGGAGCGAAAATCGCGCGCTAAGAAATCAGCACCTGCTGAATTCTAGGCAGGACATGGACGCAGGGTTGAGGGCTTCAATCGTCGATGCCATACTTTTTCAGTTTGTACCGCAGGCGATTGCGGTCGATGCCGAGCATCTTGGCGGTTCGGGCTTTGACCTTGCCGGACTTCTCGTAGGCATGCAAGATGAGCCGGCGTTCGAATTGCTCCATCTCGTCGTCGAAGTTGACATCGTCCTCTGGCAATGAGACGTGTGTGCGGTTTTCCGTTGCGTCCACGCCCACGGGAAGGTTTTCGACGTCGATTTCGCCACTCTCGGTTACGATGGCGGCGCGTTCGATCACGTTCTGGAGTTCACGGATGTTGCCCGGCCAGTCATAGGCCATCATGGTCTCGACGGCCCGTTGTGACAGTCCGGATATCGGCCGGTTGAGGCGCTCGGATTGGTGACGGCAGAAGGTCTCGATCAAGCTGGGGATGTCTTCCTTGCGGTTTCTCAGAGGTGGCAGCATGATCGAGAACACGTTCAGCCGGTAGAACAGGTCCTCACGGAATTCGCCGCTGGCGATCGCGGCACTCAGGTCACGATTGGTGGCCGCGACCGTGCGGTTTTGCGTGTGGATGGTCTTGGTACCCCCGACGCGTTCGAACTCTCTCTCCTGAAGTACCCGCAGCAACTTGACCTGGACCGCCGGCGAGATATCACCGACCTCATCCAGGAACAGCGTGCCTTCGTCAGCCAGTTTCAGCCGTCCGATCTTGCGAGCATATGCTCCAGTGAAGGCGCCTTTTTCATGCCCGAACAGCTCGCTCTCGAGGACCCCCTCGGCGTAGGCCGGACAATGCGCGGCAACGAAGGCCTTGTCCCGGCGCGGGCTCTGTTTGTGGATGGCGCGGGCGACCAGTTCCTTGCCGGTGCCGCTTTCACCCTGGATCAACACCGTGGATTCCGTCGGAGCCACCTTGCGGATGTTCTCGAAGACGCTCTGCATTGCCTGGCTGGTGCCGATGATCTCGCCCATGCCCAGTTGGAGCTGGGCCTCGTCCTCGAAGGATGCGATGCGGGCGTTGAGGCGCTCCATTTTCACGATCATCTCACGCTGTGCCCCGGCTTTGGCGAGTTTTACTCTGAGCTCGTCGCTGTCATAGGGCTTGGTGAGAAAATCAAAAGCCCCTGACTGCATCGCCGTGACTGCCGTCTCAATGCTGCCGAAGGCGGTGACGACGATGACGACGATCTCCGGCCAGCGCTCCTTGACGATGGTCAACAATTCCATGCCGTCGAGGTTCGGCATGCGCAAGTCAGTCAACAGAATGTCGACGGTCTCCGCTTCCAACAACGCCAGTGCCTGGGTGCCGTCGAAGGCTGGCAGGGCGGTGTGACCCCAGCGTTCGACGAGGGCACTCAGGGTCTGGGTTGTCGATCTGTTGTCGTCGGCAATCAATATGGCCGTCATGTTTCAGCCTTTGTCAAAGACCAGCCGATCGGCTGGCAGGTATACGGTCATGCGTGCTCCCCCTTCGGGCCTGTTCTCTGCGTGCACGGAGCCTTCGTGTTCCTCAATGATCTTGAGAGCGTTGGCCAATCCCAGCCCGGTGCCGTCAGCTCTGGTAGTAAAGAAGGGGTCGAAAATCTGCGGCAACACCTCCGGGTCCAGGCCGGAACCCGTATCCTCGATGATAAGTTGCAACCCGTCCTGTTGTGGTCTCACGGCGCGCAAGGTGACTTCTCCACCGCCACCGCACGCTTCGACGGCATTCAAGACGATGTTCAGCAATGTCTGTTCCAACCGTAATCGATCGACGAAGACCTCGATGTCGTCATCGTCTCCCGCATTATAGGTCAACGCCACGTCAGCTTCCCGTGCAGCCGCAGCCGCCATGTCGAGGACGGAGGTGACAAGGCTGGACACCGCGACCTGATCGCGAATGAGTGTCACGGGCCGGGAGTAGGTGAGAAACTCCTCTGTGAAGCGATTGAGCTTGCCAATTTCGTACTCCAGTGTACGCAGTGTCGATACTGGTGTCGCTCCCTCCTGCAGCTCTTCATCCAGGAGGGACAGCAGGAGCTTCATTGAGTTGAGCGGATTGCGGATTTCGTGAGCGACCGTCGCCGCCATCTCCTTGAGCGCCGCGTCGCGCTCGCGCACCGCCTCCGCCATGCGGTTTATCGAGTCGGCCAGCACCCCCAGCTCATCCCTCGAGCGAATCGCTACTCGCGCCTGGTAATCCCCCCGACCCAGGCGCTCGGCCGTGTGTGCGATCTCGCGCACGGGTGAGGTGATGCTGCGAGCAAAGAACAGTGCGAGCAGACAGGCAACACCGATGGCGACGACGGTGATCCAGGAGAGTCGGATTCCCATTTGCTCGATGATGGCGAGTTCACCAGCCCCGCCGTCGACCCCCACGATGGCGAACAGTTGTCCGTCGAGATCCATGATCGGTGCATAGGCCGACATGATCAGCTCATCTCGAGCGTTGCGGTAGCTTTTGGAGTGCGCCGGCTCACCGGTGGTCAACGCGGCGGTGAGTGCGGCATCGAACTGGGGTAACCGGCGCGTCGAACCGATGCGAAAGCGTCCATCCAGGTCCAGCAGTGAGCTGCGATCGGATCTGAACACATGAATGTTGGCAACGCCCGTGGCCTGACGGATGTCCTCGAGCTTACTCTTCATGTTCAGGACGTTGCGCGTCTGGTCATGCCCGAGGCGAATCAGTTCGAGACGCTCGAATGGTGTGTCACGCGCACTGATGCGGGCGACTGACTGCAGTTTGCGGCCGATCTCCTCCTCGTCATGCTGCCGCGCCGTAGTAAAGAAAAGGAATCCGATGACACCGGAAATCAGCATGATAATGAGGATGTAAAGCAGCACCTGCTTGAGGAAGATGGAGCGGCCGAACTGTTGCAGGCGTGCGAACATGCTGATGTGATGATGTCAGGATCGGTCGAAGACGGAACCGAGGAAGGTTTCGAGAAAGCGGTCGACGTCGATTTGCCGGTAGGCTTCGACAGATACCTCTGACGAGTCACTACTGCCGTCCAGGCCAGCCTTCTCGAGCGCTTCGCGCGTCAATTGTACCGCGGGTTCGGCTCCGTGGATCTCGAATGTGGGGGAGTCGCTGTCATACAGATAGACGGCCTTCAACCGGGTGCACAGCATCCTCTTCACATAGTCTGGTAGCGTCTCACCCTCTACCGAGGAAAGGGAGTGGGGCCACAGTAAGCGGTTGATTTCGTAGTCGAACAGCTTCTCAACGATACCGGTCACCGAGTCTGGAGAAGCGACCCGTTTACAGTCCGGCCAGACGTCCAGATGCCCCCAGCTTCCCAGGGCCTTGTCGGTGAGCGTTCCCGATTCGGTGTAGAAGAGGTAATGCTGCGGGTAGTTGAAGAACCCGTCCGGATGGGCGGCGCGCATGGCATCGTAGTAGGCGGTAGTCCAGGCCAGCACAGCCAGGCCGGTCCTGCGCAACCCGGCTTCGAACGGGACGGACACGATGCCGAGCCGGTCCAGGATGTGGTAGTCCGGGCATAAGGTCTGGAAGCTGACAGCCGAGGTTTGTCCACCATCCGGGTCCAGACAACGGTATTGGAAATGATCTGCCTCCAGGATTTTGCTCGTGTGCATGGTCAGAAGGTCGAAAACATCGCTTTCTGCGTCCATGACGAGACATTTCCCCGGTGAATAATCAGCGACGCGCATATTTGAGCGCTCAATTTTCAGCATTTAGATGGCTCGAGGTTCCAACCACAGCCTGCAGGTACCGGGGCAGAGGTCTCCTCCTTCTCTGACACGGGTCATCCGTCAATGAACCCCGACACACAGATGACACGAAGATGGCACAAATCTTGCAAGTTCAGGTGCAATGAGCATGCCATGTCGCACGGCATTGCCTGATGTCTTCGCCGACAGCACCAAACAGGAGGATGGACTCTACCAAAAACTGAACATGCAGGCACGATTCGCCCTTCTCGTCTGTCTGTCTTTATTCGCTGCGGTTCCCTCCGGGGCGCTGGGTCAAGGTGAGACCGAGTCCGTCCAAGCAGAGGTGGACACGGTGACCGCTTTCAAGGATACGACCGCCCAGGACTCGGTGTCGGCGGCGACGTTCGTCGACCCGGCCTACATTTGGAAAACCTGGACCGATTTGAGCCGGGCGATCCAGTTACGGAGACTGGACGGACCTGAAGATATCATGGAGAAGGCCGACATCATCAGAGACAGGATCGACGACCTGTCCGAAGAGCGGGAAAAACTGACGACGGCGCGGCAGGAATGGTCTGACAAGAACGACGCTCTGGAAATCCAGCTGGAGGTGTTGGAAGATCTGGCCAAGGTGCAACTGGGCGGTGACCTTCAGTTGCAGCAACGTATGCATCGCATGCGCGAGGGACGTAACGTGGCAGCGAATCAGTTGGAATTGCTGACTCGGTCGATCAGCGAGCTGGATATCGAGGTGGGAGGACTGACTGAGATGGTGACTGAATACAAGAAGCAGGCGGCAGAACTCAGGCGTCGGGAGGCAGAGTCTAGATGATCCCTCTTCTCCTCCTGTTCATTCTCTGCATCTATGGCCCGGCAGCCGGGGGCAATCATGCTCAAGATGCATCCGCGGACAGTCCGTCCGAGGACAGCTGGAAATTCAGCGGCAACGCCGCCGTTTTCGCCAAGTTCAACACCAACCTGGATCTGAGCAACGGCAAGACGACAGGGGCAGGAACCAAGGAGGCGTTCATCAGCGAGCCTACGGCGAATCTGCAGCTGGCCAAGTCTTGGGGTCCCGACTGGTGGCTGGATGCGGCCTACACTGGACATGCGAACCTCCACAGCGAACATGAAGAAGAGAACTGGTTCTTCAACCGAACGCGGCTGTCACTGGTGCGCCGGCTCGGAGAGAACGGCCTGCACCTGACGAGTGAATTGCGCCATTTCACCGTGCCCGACAAAGACACCTTCGACTTTACCAGGCATACCGGCATCTTGACCTACAAGAGACCGCTGTCGCCCCAATGGCAGTTGAGCGTCGGGTATCAGAACATCCTCACCCGGTATCCGCAATCGAGCTCTCTGGATTACGATGTCAACGGGGCTTTTGTCGAAGCACACAAGACGTGGAGCTTCAGTTTCTCTTCCTATTACTCGTACGATCTGCAACTCTATGAAGGGTCCGCCAATCCGCAGGAGTTCCAGAATATCTCCGCCGTTGAAGGAGGGTCCCGTCACACCCTTCGAACCGGATTCGATTGGTTGATTTCCTCCCGCCAGACCCTGAGCGCCACCTACATGTACCAGATCGATTCGTCGTCATCGATGAGTCTGGACCAGATTGGCGGCGTCGAGGGGCACGAGGACTCGCAGGACAGTGAGGCGGAGTTCGATCTCAAGAAACACAAGGCGACGGTGCTCTACTCCCGCCGACTCAGCGACAAGGTAACGATTTCGGCCTACGAGGAGCTCATCTCCAAGATGTGGGAAGACGAAGAGGAAATCACCATTCTGCAGAACGCCCGCGACGATCTCCTGTTTCTGTCATCCGTTTTCCTCAAATACAAATGGCGGGATGCAACGCATCTCAAGCTCCGCTATCTGTTCCGTATGAACGACTCGTCGTTCGCCGCGAACGACTACGTCGATCACATCGTGTTCGCCGGTCCCGAGATCAGATTTTGATACCGGCCCTACCTCTGACGATTTCCTGCTGAAACTCCAGCACTGCTGAATTTCGAGCGCTGACTTCTGCGCGCTTGCCCACCGGTAGATAGAGTCTTCAACGCAACTCAGGCTAATCTCGCCTGGCAGCGTTCGGTGTCGTTCAGGCACAATCGTTGCTCAACAAGAGAAAAGGATACAACACACTATAAAGCCGACCGGGATACTGGTCGCAAGGAAAAAAGGGGAGGAATTGCAGTCATGAGCATCACAGCGAAAGCGATCATTTCGGTAGCGGTGGGACTCCTGATATGCAGTCAGAGTGCCATCGCGGCAAAGGATTCAATTCTGAAGTCCGATCCCGAACTCAACAAGGGACCGAAGGTCTACGGCTATGTGCAGGTCCAGGTCGTCAACCTGCCGGTAGACACCAATGGGGACAACGAGTCCGACGCCGGTCGAGCCAGGGTTCAGCGAGCCCGCCTCTCGGTGGAGGGCGTCATCAACGAGTACATCTCCTACGAAATGGATATTGATCCTCGCCCTCCTGAAATCGGCGGATTCATGCGCGACGCCTACTTCAACCTCAAGCTCAACAACAACATGAGGCTGCGCATCGGGCAGCAGAAGACGATCTTCGGTTACGAGAATCAGGTATCATCGAGTAAACTATACATGGTCAATCGAACCGAGCTGTCGGACAACCTGGCGCGCGGCGTCAACCTGCGGGATGTCGGAGTGAGTCTGCGCGGCAGAGGGTCATTCGGCGGTGGCACGCGAGTCAGCTATGACGTTGCCGTCGTCAACGGTTCCGGCATGAATACGCAGCATGACAACAACAAGGCCAAGAATGTCTGGGGCCGCTTCGGCTTGCGAAACGCCAGGGGAGCCGACCGCAGGTGGATGTGGGGAGTCTCTGCCGGCCTGGGTGACCAGTGGGAACAGTACGATCCTGAGGAGATCATCGCGGCGACCGATTCCACCGATGAAATCACCGGCTACTTCATCGATTTCAAACGAGTCGGTACCGACTTTCTGTATGAAACTTCACGCGTCGATCTCAATGGGGAGTTCGCCATCGGGCCACAGAAGGAGCTAGGCGAAGAGGAGACGATCTACGCCTACTACCTGACGGCGATCGGCAAGACGTCGCGACCGTTCGGTCCGTTGCTGCGTTACGAAGCATTCTTCGACGAATATACTCGCTGGACCGTGGGCGCTTACTATGGCGAGCAGCAAGACGCCTTTCGCGTGCTGCTCAACTACGAGTTTCGCTGGGAGGAGGGTGATGCCGACGACAACGTTGCTGACGACCGGCTGTACCTGTGGACGCAGGTGCGTTTTTAGGTCACTCCGAACAAGTTCATTTCACGATCGATCCCCCGGATCTTGGTCGGCCCCAGCTCCCGGGTGTCGAACTCTGCAAGGGTCTCCTCTGACAGCGTTTCATACACGGACTCTGCGATGATGATGGGCACCTGGAACTCCTTGGTCAGCGACTCCAGTCTCGATGCTACATTGACGGTGCTGCCGATGACGGTCGTCTCGATCCGGCCCGAAGTGCCCATGGTGCCCAGGATGAGCTCGCCCGAGTTAATGCCGATGCCGACGTCGACATCTCCTTCGGTGCGTGTCTGGTTGAAGGCGAGTACCTCCCGTCGCAGATCGACGGCGGCGAGCAGGGCGTCAT
This sequence comes from Candidatus Latescibacterota bacterium, assembly GCA_965248265.1. Lineage (GTDB taxonomy): Bacteria > Latescibacterota > UBA2968 > UBA8231 > UBA8231 > CBDFJF01. Next base: position 1,254,347 of record CBDFJF010000001.1, on the reverse strand, counting down.
CCGAGTCTTCAAACAAGGCCATGATCGAGTCCCCCATGTACTTGTCGACGAATCCGTGGTTGTCCTCGATCGAAGGGAGGATGCGTTCGAGCAGGGAATTCAGAAACGTCAGGTTTTCCTCGGCAGTCATTCTTTGAGACATGTCGGTGAAGCCCCGGATATCCATGAAAAAGACACTCATGTCTCTGAGAATGGCATCACCGAGTTTCACGTCGGTGATGTCGCCGCGCCCCAGGGCGCTCAAGAACTGCGCAGGTACGAATCGCTGTGATGAGGTAACCATTTCCACCAGCTTGTCGTTGGAGACACGGACGGAATCGATCATTTGGTTGAAGGAAGAGGTTAAGTACCCCACCTCGTCCTCGCTGATGACCGGGACCTGTACTGCGAGATCTCCCTTCTCATCGACCGCATTCATCCCGGCGTAGAGATTCTGAATCGGTTTGGTGATGGAATTGGATATGATGGTGATGACGACGGTGATGGCCAGCAGAATGACGATGCCGGCAAGCGCCGTCCTGACTCGCAGGAGCGCAAGGGAATGAAACTGCCGTTCGAGACTGAACTTCAGTTCGACGGCTCCAGTGGCGACGACTCCCTCTTTCCCAGCATCGCCGGTCACCGGGTACACGACATGTACGAAGGGCACTTCTTCATCGTCTATGACCAGCTGTGCTGTCGGCGTATTGGCGACGGCCTTGCGGTAGATTTCACCCTCAACCGTGGTGAACAGCTTGTCGTCTCTGGTGCTGTTCTGAATTACCAGGCCGGGATCGATGACGTTGACTTCGAGCAAAACGGAGGTGCTGCCAGACGTCTCGGACCGGCGCCGGTTTATGATGCGTTCGAGTCCGAACAGATAGCTCTGGATGTTCCTGATGTCACTGTCGTTTCCGAGCTCGTAATTCCTCCAGAAGGTCAGCGCCAGCGTTTCGGCAGTGCTCTGGGCCTCGTCTTTGGCTGCTTTGAGCAAATCGGCTCTGGAGCTGGAATAGGTAACGCTGAGAGTGGCGCCATAGAGGACGACGAATACGAACAGCACCGAGAACAGGATCTTGTTTTTGATGCGACGTGCGATCCAGTTATGCAATGGAAACGACGACATCGTGTGTCTCCGGAGGTGATAAATTGATTAACTTTCAGCACGGGCCTCTGCGCTCCGGGTAGCCCATTCAATCCCAGAGGACAAGACCATGAGGGTCGTGAAGTGATCAGGTTTTGCGGCCGCATAGCAGTGCTCGCGGCGCTACTCAACCTCTGTCTGCTGCCGGCGCTGGTACAGGCGCTGCCAGAAACCAAGAGGGTCAATTCGGTCAAATCCCTGACTCATATCCTGAGCCTGGTGGAGAAGGAACACGAAGGCAAGGCTCGTTTCTTTACGATGAAACTACAAATCTATCTCGAAGACAACTACATCTCCCTGGGAACTGCTGTCGTGCTCAAGCCGCAGGAGCTGTCCGAGGAGATCGGTAAAATCGTAGAGATAAAATTGGATAGGGTGGCTGCGGCAAAGCTCATACTCAAGCGATACAAAGACGGGGAATTCCATGAAAAATAGATCCTTCAGTCTGTATTTCGTCGCTTGGGTAGTCGCCTTACTGGTGCAGGGTCCGCTCGAGCTTCACGGCCAGAGTGGTGCTGGCGCAGAGTCGAGCGACGCACCTGAGGAGTCGTCTGACGATTTATTGATTTCGGGACGAATCGAGACCATCTATCTGCACAGTCTGACAGGAAGAATCCGTGAAAACTTCGAGGAGCACAGCAGGTTCTATTTTAACAACATCTTCTTGAACCTCGAAGGTGACCTCGGCCCTCAAGCGGATTTCACTGTCGAGTACCAGCCCCTTACATCTGACCTGTATCTGCTCGGGGGGTTCTTGACCATCGCCGAGTCCCTCGAGGGCATCGGCTCCGACGACGAAGACGCGGACGCACGCATCCTCGAGATCGATCGGATCGTCACCGAAAGCATCAACGAGCTGGACGAGGCAAGCGAGAAAGGGCACTTCGAACGAGCGGCGGTCAATTTTTATCTGTCGGACAATCTCGGTGTTAAACTCGGCAGAGTTCGCAATCCCTTCGGATTCTGGGACGACTTTTCTCTGTTCAGAAATCTGAGCGCCCTGAAGACCGATCCTGTAACACTGGGTGTGGCCCTGCGGCGAGCCGATCTTGGTTTCACCGTGTTCGGCAACGCTGGCAGGTTCGCCTATGAGACCGGTGTACTTCAAGGCGGCAGCACCTTGAAGAACAAGGACGTCAACGATTTCAAGGATATTGTTTTAAAGGTAGGAACAGGGTGGTCGAGGTTCGATCTGGCGGGCAACGTTTACCTTCACGACGTCGGCCGTGACGCCGAACCCACCGTGGCATGGGGGCTCTCTTACCGCTATCGCATGACCTACGACTTCACCATGCTGGGTGAGTTTATACTGATGGACAACGATCACCTCGGTGTCGAAACACGCGGATTCTACGTCCAGGGCAACTACGATCTGAGCGAGTCGTGGGTGGACGGGCTGAGATGGAACACCTTCTTCGAGGTCTACGACTCGAACCTACTCGACCCGGATCTGGATGAAACCGACTACCGATTCAAGGGTACCTATATACAGTCCTCCACCGAACTAATCTACGCCTACAATCGCAGCATCGATCTTGGAGCCAAACTCCTGGGAGGAGCGGACGAAGAGGGCAGCCCATTCTTCAAGGTCGCGCTCAAGATGGACGCACAGTTCTAACTTCCTGACTGGGTCTACAAAGCCTAGGTCAGTATGTTGCGCACCGTCGCTGTCAGGCGAACGTGGCCTACAGGACTCCGGTCAGTATATCGCCCACCGTCGCTGTTAGATGATCGACGTGGTCGTCCGTCGTCGGCACGGACAGGGCGTTGATGCCGCCGTTGCGCCAGTAGATATCGCGGTTGAGGAGGCTGAGAAACAGCCATCGATGCATGCCGCGGTCATCCGCAGCCGCCTCGCGATAGTTTCGAGGTACCTTTTCGAGGAAGTAAATACGGAATAGTGAGCCGATGGCGCAGACGCAGGCAGCAAGCCCGACCTCGTCGAATACGCTTTGCAACGAGTCCGCCAGTCGACTGGTTCGGGCGTCGATTTCGTCGTAGACGGCCGGGGTCAGGCGTTCGAGTGTCAGCAGGCCGGCCGTCAGGCTGAGGGGATTGGCATTGAAGGTCCCCGACTGCCAGATCCGCGCTCCACCTTCACTTGGATCGAATAACTTCATGACATCCTGGCGGCCTCCGAAGGCGGCTGCGGGGGTGCCGCCGGCGATGACTTTACCCAGCGTGACCAGATCCGGGCGCACGTCCAGCATGGAGTGAGCCCCACCCGGGTGTACCCGGAAGCTGACGATCTCGTCGAAGATGAGGAGAATGCCGTGCCGCTCGGTAACCTGCCTGAGACGCGAGAGAAAATCAGCATCGGGTAGCGTCAGTCCCGCTGCCGTGGACAACGGGTCGATGACGACGGCTGCCAACTCGCTTGCGTACTCGCCGATCAAACTCTCGGTGGTGTCTGCATCATTAAAAGGCAGGACGAGGACGCTCTCCGCCGTTCCCGAGGCGAGGCCCTCCGTCGAAACTACCGGGTTGGGGCGCTGCGCAGGGCCGAGTTCCGGTCCGAGCTGCGGTGTGTAGCTGACCATGACCTGGTCGTCGATGCCGTGATAGGCCCCCTCGAACTTGGCGATCATCGTTTTCCCGGTGAAGGCCCTGGCAACTCTCAGGGCATTCAGCACGGCCTCCGTTCCCGAACTCGAGAAACGCAGGAGCTCCAGGACCGGCATGCGCTGCCGCAGCAGTTCCGCCATCTCGACCTCGATGGCGAGCGGCCGCGAGAAGGCGGTGCCGCGCGCTACCTGATTCTGTAGCGCTTCGACAATCATCGGATCGGCATGTCCCAGAATGAGCGAGGTGGCGTTGTTGACGAAATCCAGCAGTCGGTGACCGTCCAGGTTGCGCAGGTAGACCCCTTCGCCGCTGTCCGCGTAGATGGGAAACGGGTCGACGTTGACGCCCGATCGAGTGTTCCCTCCGGGAAGGGAGCGCCGGGCACGTTGATGCATCTGGTGCGAGAGCGGGTTGCGGGCGGTGTATTCGGCAACCACTTCTTCGAGCGATGCCAGATACCTGTCAGTACTGACGCGTTCAGCAATAGAGTCGGTCATTGGGTCACCACTTTCATCGTGTTTACTGCGGGGTCTGCCCCAATAAGGACCGGGCTGTCGCACCGATGGTCAAGGTCAGCCCTCAGGCTATGTGCCGACTGGAGATCAGGGTTGCAACAGCAGTTCTTCGACCGTCACCGCAACGGACGCCCCGGTCCCCGTCTTCAAATAGGAGACGAGATCGAGCAGTTGCCTGAGGGTGTAGCGTTCGCCATAGTCGGCGGGCATGGCTGAGCGCCGCAGCGGCTTGGTACTCTGTATTTTTTCTTTCTTGATGGCTCTCAAGACCGGCGGTGAACTGGAGACGTCATACAGCTTCACGCGCCTGGTGGAGTCTCCAACGTGCAGGGCTTCGAGTTTCTCGCCGTCTACCGTCTGTACCTCGATCAGCTTCCACCGGTCCAACAGCACGGCGTCAGGGAACACGATATCCAGGAGAATCGAAGCTGCGGACCTGGCGGAGAGGGAGGTAAGATCGGGTCCGACGGTGCCGCCCCTGCCATCGACCTGGTGACAGCTGCCACAGTTGTGGGAGTTCTGCGTCGACTCGAAGAACAACTCTCGCCCGAGGATGGGATCTCCAGCCAACGCCGGGGTCTGCGGTGTCCACTTCGCCGCCGTTGGGGCTGGCGCGACCGCAGATCCGATACTGGAGATGACACCAGGCGCAGGTTGCGGCTCCGCCAGGCTGCGGATGTAGGCCACCAGTGCCCCAATCTGAGCCTCGGTAAGCACTTCCTTCCATCCCCCCATGGAAGAGGCCGGGATGCCCTCTTCTATTATTCTGTACAGATAACGGTTTGAGAAGGTGCGACCCCGCAGCCGCGGCCCCCGTCCGGCGCGGCCCTCCTTACCGTGGCAATAGCCGACGGAGCAGTTCTTGGCGAACAGGATGGCGCCTTCGGTGACGGTGTCGGATCCGGCGCCAACCTCACGCGGACCGCACAGAACCAGAGCGATACCCGTCAGCAGGATGCCCCGGAACGATGCCGCTTTCACTTCTTCAGAGCAAAGACGAAGAGAGCGCCGCCGCCCGGGAAGTCCTCGGTTTCCGGCCAGAGCTGCGGCAGGAGGCCGGCAACGGCAGAGCCCCACCCGGAGGGCACGGCGATGTACTGGGTACCATCGACGGCATAGGTTACCGGCGAACCTCTGTGTCCCGAGCCGGTATTGAAGGTCCACAGCTTGTCGCCGTTGGTGGCATCGAAGGCGATGAAATCACCCTCTGGATCACCGGTGAAGACGAGGTCGCCTCCCGTCGCCAGGGAAGAAGCCAATAGCGGGTATTTGGATTTGTAGCTCCATTTCTTCTCACCGGTAACCGGGTCGTAGGCGTCGAAGTGGCTGCCCTGATCTCCAGAAGGTGTGGGTTTGAGCTCGAAAAGACCCCCAAAGAACGTCTCGCCGGGTCTGGGGTCCTCTTGCTCGACGATCAGCTCCTGGCACCACTCGATACCGGTCTGGTAGAGGAGTCCGGTGCGCGGACTGTAGGCGGCGTGATTCCAGCTGCGCCCGCCGCCGATCGCCGGGCAGATCAGGCAGGGCTCGCCGAGTGGCGGATCAAAGCGGTCCAACAGCTCGCCGTTGGGGCCGATGCCGCTTACCCAGTTGATGTTGTCGGAGAGTGGCCAGGCGTCGACGAATTCACCGTTGGTGCGGTCGAGGATCCAGGTGAAGCCTCCCTTGCTCGGGTGGATGAGGAGCTTGCGCATTTCGCCGTCCACCGGCAGGTCGATGAGGATTTGCTCATAGGTAGTATCCCAATCCCAGACGTCATGGGGGATCAGCTGATTGTGCCAACGGACCTCGCCGCTGTCGAGATCCAGAGCGACGATGCTGTCGGTGTACAGGTTGTCGCCAGCACGCGCGTCGCCGTAGAAATCAGCCGCGGGATTGCCGACGCCCCAATACAGGAGATTGAGCTCGGGGTCGTAGGACCCGGTCAGCCAGGTGGAGCCGCCGCCGTATTTCCAGCTGTCACCCAACCAGGTTTCGTTGCCTTTCTCTCCGGGTCCCGGGATGGCCCAGAAGCGCCAGGCATGTTTGCCCGTTTTGGTGTCGAAGGCGTTGAGGTAGCCGCGATGGGCGGAATCGCCACCGGTGACGCCGACGATGACCTTGTCTTTGACGACGAGAGGAGCGCCGGTGATGTTGCAGCCGCACTCCTCGACGCTTTCGATCTCTACGTTCCAATCTACCTCGCCGGTCTCGGCGTCGAGGGCGATGATGCGGTTGTCGAGTGTTCCGATAAACACCAGTCCGTCGCTGAGGGCGACGCCTCGACTGGTCGGCGGGTAGATGAGGCCGTAGTCCGTGGGCTTGGGATGGTAGTAATGCCACAGCTCCTTGCCCGTGACCGCATCCAGTGCGAAGATGCGATTCCACGGCGCCGCGACATACATGATGCCGTCAGCGATCAACGGAGTTGCCGAGAAACCACCCTTGACGGTACCTGTCTGAAAAACCCAGACTGGTGCCAGGTCATCGACGTTCTTGCGCGTGATCTGGTCCAAAGCGCTGTAGCGCCAGGCATTGTAGGTGCCGGCGTAGGTCAACCAGTTGTCAGGTTCTTCGACGGCGTTGATGAGCCGCTGCGAGTCGACTTCGGAGGCTGCCGGGCCGGTCGACAGCGCGAACAGCAGCAAACAACAAAGCACGGAGTGGAGCACTGAGTCTTGAGTGAGGATTGTCAGGCGTTTCACGGTGTCGATCTCCTCGGTTGCGGGCGCGGATTCAAGGTGGAAGCACTATCGATAGCACTTCGCGGGTCCTCTGTCAACGTCGTCCTCCACATGCATGAATGAGAGTGCGGGCGTAACTTCGTCAACCTGAAGAATTTCGACCACAGAGTCCAACGGTAGAGAGGACCCCACAATGGAGTTTGACTGCATCGTTCACGGAGGCCGCATTGCGGACGGAACAGGCACCCGCGCGCCCTTCGACGCCGACGTGGGAATTAACGGTGATCGCATCGCCGCTATCGGTGATCTGTCCACCGCTGAAGCAGGGGTCGTCATCGACGCCTCCAATCGCATCGTCAGCCCGGGATTCATCGACGTCCACGTGCATTCGGAGCTGTCGCTGGTGGGCGGACGCGACCAGATGGCGACGATTCATGAGGGGGTGACGACGCATCTGCTGGCGCCCGACGGATTCAGCTGGGCCGGCCTCTCGCCGCAACGGGCACGCGAGTTCTGGGAGTACGCGCATTTCGCCTACGGTGATCTGAATCCCTCTCTGGACTGGCCTGGGATCGAGGACTACATGGGCATGTACCCCGGCAATACGCCGGCCAATGTGTGCCCGCAGGTACCCCACTGCGCTCTGAGGCTGGCGGTGATGGGTTGGGAGCCGCGTACCCCCGACACCGGCGAGCTCGCGGCCATGGAGCAGCTGACGCGTGAGTGGATGGAGGCTGGCGCCGTGGCGCTCAATCTGGGTCTGGACTACCAGCCGAGTGCGCACGCGGACTTTGCCGAGCTGGTCGCCCTGTGCAAGGTTGCCGCCTCGTATGGGGGAATCTACGCAGCCCATCTCCGCTACTGCGACTACGGTCGGGCCAAGGCCTGGGACGAAATCATCGAGCTGGCTGGGGCCGCAGGAATCCCCGTGCATGTGTCGCACGAGCGAGTCGACGGAGAAACGCTGGAGAAACTGGAACGGGTCGACAGAGACGGAGTGGATCTGACGTTCGAGTCGTACCTGTACCCTGCCGGCATGACTCACGGCGTCATGATGCTGCCGATGAAATACCAGGCTGGCAGTCTTGATGAGGTGCTGGTTCGTATGGCGGACCCTTCGGTACGCGCCGAGTCGCTGCCGGCAATGAGCGAAAAACTCGGGGTGAGAAAGGGCTCGCAGATTATCTCGAATACCGGTTCCGGGCGTTTCCTGGGGATGACGCTGGGTGAGGCCGCTGCCAGTGTCAGCGAGAGCTGCGAGGAATTTCTATACGACCTCATCATTGATGAAGCAGGGAACGAGATGCTCATCTTTCCGTGGCAGACTCCCGACGAGGACAACGACGCGATTCTGGAGGCCACCGCAGGGCATCCCCGCATGATGGTGGCCAGCGACGGTGTCTACGAGGTGCCCCACCCGCACCCACGCGGGGTCGGATGCTATGCACGGTTTCTGCGGCGCTACGTACGCGAACAGGCTGTGCTGTCCGTCGAACAGGCGGTACACAAGATGAGTGGCTTCCCGGCACAGCGCTTCGGCATGAAGGACCGGGGCGTCATCGCCGAGGGTATGGCCGCCGACATCGTCGTTTTCGATCTGGAGACGGTCGCCGATCGCGCCACCTGGAGTGATCCCCGGGAGCTGGCCGTCGGGGTGGACGACGTCATCGTCAATGGTACATGCGTCAAGCAGGGAGGCGTGATTACGGGTGCGTTGCCGGGGCAGGTGGTGCGACGTTCGTGATCTGCCAATGTCCTGGGGAGCGCCTGCGCCGTGCCACGATACGCGCTGATCGAGAACATGAAGGCGGCCAGGCAGGCGGGCTGGACTGCGGGAGCTATCTGACGATCAGGGAATAACCGCGTCTTCGCCGGCGTGTTCCCTGATCCACTCGCGCAACGGCACGTCTTCGTCTCTCGGCGAAGTGAAGCTGTGATTGCCGGTGACACTGTCTCCGAGCAATTGCCGTCGAATGGGATCGCATCGGTCCAGCAGGTGATCGACGGTCATGTCATCACGCTGTTTGAGCCAGCGATAGCTGTAGCCGTAGTAGAGGACGATCCGCGTTGTGGTGGAGTGATTGCGTCCGCTGGCGTGCCACACGCGCCGATCGAAAATGATGGCGGAGCCGGCAGGGACCTGCAGCGCCACGGCGCCGGTCGGCTCGGATTCGTCTCCCTCCGGAAACTGCAGTTCATTCCACAGGTGGCTCCCCGGCACGACCCAGACGCTGCCGCAATCAGGCATCGAAGTATCGGTGAGAAAGTAGCCGATCTTCACCGAAACCCGCGGACGTGGGTCGGTCTCGAGGTCCTGATTGAGGCGATCGCTGTCCTGATGCCACCCGAGGCGCTTGTAGCCGTTCTCGAGACGTGGCTCCGGGGGGACCGTCATCATGTGGGTGTGGTAGAGCTGGATGTGCCAGCCGAGAATCCCCCAGACCTTCGGGAAGGTCGTGGGCCAATCGAGCAGGTCCAGGAACAGGTCATCACGACCGATGTAGTCGAAGGGGTTTGCCATGACGTTGTCATCTATGCCCTGAGTGCGGCGATATTCGGAGACGATTCGGCTGGCGGCTGCGTAGAGGTCGCCTACCAGCCGTTCGGATAGCACGTCCTCGACGATGAGAAAGCCATTCTCTTCGAATTGAGATCTCTCCTCATCCGTCAAGCGGTGCTCGAGGCAAGCGGCGTCCATGAAATGTCCTCTGGCGACTAGGCGGGAATAGCAAGTACCAGGTGAGCCAGCTAGGGTAACAAGAACCTCGCTGAGAACGCAATGACGCCAGCTGCACCGTCCACGCCACGAGCGGATCCACGGCGGGCTCCAGTGAAATGGCACGGAGTTTCCCTCTCTTGCTTGCTCGGGCGATCATGCTCTACCATTGCCTGACGTTATCACACCAAGCCGACATGGTTCATGTGCCTGGTAGCTATGCCGCCGTGATGGCGAACAGGTTTCGGGACCCGCGAGGATACACGTGAAAGGATACACCCCAAAGGAACTGCGGGAGAGGCTGGGCCGTTTCTCCAAACTCGAGCTCGGTCACTTCCCGACGCCCCTGGATGAGTGTCCACGCCTATCCGCCGCCATCGGTGGCCCCAGAATACTCATCAAGCGGGAGGACCTTACCGGACTGGCTTTCGGCGGCAACAAGGTGCGCGAGTTCGAGTATTCCTGCGCGCCCGCCGTCGATGAGGGCTACGATGTTCTCCTGCACGGTGCGGCCTCGCAATCCAATCAATCCAGGCTGACGGCGGCCTTGGCCGCAAGACTGCAGAAGAGAGCCGTCATCGTGGGTCGTCGTGACGAACATGTTGCCCCCATCAACGGCAATCTGCTGGTTACCCATCTGCTCGGAGCTGAAGTCCATCTGGCCGAATCCATCGAGCAACAGCAGGCCATCATTGCGCAATTCAAGGCAAAGGGCGTCAAGGTCTACGACACCAGCTCTGACGGCTTTATGTTGCGCGGCGTGTCCTACGTCGATGGCTTCCTGGAACTCTATGAGCAGATGCAGGACCGGGAGATCAATCCGACGGGGATATACGTGTGCTCGGGCAGTCACACCCATGTCGGTTTGGCCGTCGGGTCCCGGGCGCTCGGTATGGAGGTGCGCACGGTAGGCATCAGCCCCAGCCCACACGACAACGACGAAAAGGATGCTGCGCTTGCTCAAACGGCCAACAGTATCTGCGGCATGTTGGACCTCGATCTCGAGTTCAGCGCCGCGGACTTGGAGAGTCACGGCGAGTTCGCGGGGCCTGCCTACGGCGTGGCCACTCGGGAAGGGATCGAGGCGATATCTCTGGTCGCCCGCACGGAAGGCCTTCTTCTGGACCCCGTCTATTCCGGTAAGGCATTCGCGGGACTGCTGGATCATGTTCGTCGGGGTGATTGGGGCCCCGAGGACATCCTGATTTTCGTTCATACCGGAGGTGCCCCTGCGTTGTTTGCCTATGGCGCCGAGCTCCAGGCTTTGTGCTCGGGTACCTCCACCAACCCTGAAACATAGAAAGCGAACAGGCAATGGCCGGCAGCATACACCATCTCAGTCGTGATCACATCGTCTACAGTTTCGATCAGAGCCATCCCCCAGCACTGGAGATCGACTCAGGTGATGTCGTCGAGATCGAGACCTATGACGCTCGCACCGGCACCATTCTGCGAGAACAGGATCTGCTCGACCAACCGCATCCCGACGGCGCCAATCCGGCCACCGGACCGATTCGGATAAAGGGAGCCGAGCCCGGGGATGGTCTGTGCGTCGAGATTCTGGGGATTGAACTCGCGCCGCAGGGCTTCCTTGGGGTCAAGACTGGCATGGGCCTGCTCGGACACATGGCGACCAAGCCGGCTACCCGAATCGTGCAGATACGTGATGGCCAGGTGCACTTCGACAAGCGCATCCAGTTCCCGGTGAACCCGATGGTCGGGGTCATTTCCACGGCGCCGGCCGGTGAGGGCATAGCGACAGGGATGCCATCGCCCGCCGGCGGCAACATGGACAATCGATACATCACGACGGGAAACAAGGTCTACCTGCCCGTGTACGTAGATGGCGCACTGCTCGGTCTCGGCGATGTGCACGGGGCCATGGGAGACGGTGAGATCACCTACATCGGACTGGAGATTTGCGCGGAAGTGACTGTGCGAATCCACCTGATGAAGGGCGCTGGCATTCGTCGGCCGCTGATCGAAACACCGGAGTTGTGGATCACGACGGGCGAGCACGAGGATCTGGCCCAGGCGGCGCGCATGGCGGCCGAAGAAATGGTGATACTGATGCAGGAGAAGGGCGGCCTCAGCTTTGAGCATGCTTACATGCTCATGAGCGGGGCGGTCGACGTCCAGATCTGTCAGTGTTGCGAACCCGGAGAGTTTCCGACCACCACCCGAGCGGTGGTGCGAAAGGCCTTGCTGGCGTCTGGAAGCGAATAACCGATATCGACCGAATCGTCGTCGAAGCGCCTAACCGCAAGGTGGGAGCCAAAGGGAGTTTGCGTGAGAATCGAAATTCATGAGGGAGAGGAAGGGCGAGAGGGACGATAATCCAGCGCGGGCTCTCTATCTCAGGGCGCTTTCGAGAAGCCTCTTCACGTAGGCAATTTCCTCTTTGTTGATAACTCCCAATGCCCAGATCCCCAGAAAATACACCCCCGAACCGACTGATGAAGCGCCAAGCACGTGCAGCACATCACCGAGTTTTATTAGTATCGGTTCCAGGAGGTGCAACACGCCGAACATGGCACACGCTGCAACAACTGCCTTCCAAACGAAGTTCCACTCCAACTCAATGTCGTAAAACTTCCGAGATTTGTGGATGAAGTAAATCATCATGAGCAGGAACGTCACCATGGTGGCGACGCCGGCACCAATAATGCCTAACAATGGCAACAACAAGATGTTGCCCGCGACATTCGCAATCGCGCCAATGCCGTAGCTGTAGGCCTGGTATATCGTCTTCTTCTCGAACTGGAAAACCACAGAATAGGCCGTTCCCACGTAGTGGAAAATGTAGCCCATGGCGATGATGGGTATCAGGAACACAGAGACCTCGTACTGTTTCCCGGTCATTATTCGGAGTATAGGCTCGTACAGAGACATTGACCCGAAAACCGCCGGGATGCTCAACAACAGTGGAAACTTGTTCGAATAATTGAGCAATTTCTTCAACGTGAATTCGTCGCCACGTTCCCAGAGTTCTGTTCCTCTCGGAAACAGGAAAGCCCTGAACGGGGCATAGAAGAACATGACGATCATTCCTACCGTATAGGCTGCTGAGTACTTGCCCACCTCCAGAACTGGCAGGAAGTACCCTATCAGGTAGCGATCACACAGACCGGTTACCCAGATCATCATTGCAACGGGTACCAGCGGTAGACTAAAAAGCAAGATGGGCCTCAATAGCCCGAGATCCGGGGGCTGGAATCCCAATTCTCTGGTAATCAAATACTGGCCTGCCCCGAAAATGAGCAGGTGTACGACTGCAAAGACGACGATAACCTCCGCTAATCCAAAGCCCAGGACGAGCGTTGCAACCGCCGAGCAAATTGTCACGGATGGCAGCAAAAGCCGAAAGAGGGAATACAGTCGGGTGCGTTGGAAGGTCGCGAAATACGTCAGACAGTAACGACTCAGAACCTGAGCCAACAGCAAAAGGCAGGAGACCTCGATCAGCCCGACGGCCCCCCGTTCAGTCCTGATGAAGTGCCTGGCCAGATGACCAGATGAGCAATACAGCAACAAGGCGAGAACAAGACCACCGACGACGGTGAACAGCAGAATCGAGTAGTAATTTCTAGCCACCTGCCCACGATCATCCTCGCCGGCAGAAAACCTCGTAAAAGCTCCATGCAGACTCAGTACAATCGGCGCCAGCAAACTCAGGGCGGCCGAGATCTGGGCCCATACGCCGTACATCTCGAGCCCTAGGGCCCGAGAGAACAGGGGCAGGAACAGCAAGTTTTGTAGATAGAAGCCCAGATTCACACCGAAAAGGAGCGCTACTTTGGAGCCGTAGTAGTTACGCATGCAGGATTAGACGGGATAACCCTTGGTCTTGAGGTCCGAGCCGAGCAGCTGTGACAGTTCGATGTTACCGGGGGCGTACCGCTGTCGAATCATCTCAATCTCTTCCGCCGAGAGAACAGACCGGAAATCGTGTGCCGAAGAGCCCAGCAACCTGTATTCAATTGCGGTCAAGACCTTGTACAGTCTCACGGGGAAAATCCACCTGAACAACCCTGGGTTCTTCATCCGAACCGTATTCGTCAGGTCCAGCACGCGGCTCAGTGTTCGTGATGGGGCCGGGTTCACGTCGCGATACGTGACTTGCGCGAGAACCTGTGACACGCAGTCGGCTGAAACCCCCAAGAACGTGAAGATGCTGGTCAGGAACGCACCCTGATCGTCAACCAGATCCTCATGGAGCAGCACCTTTACGTTTTCTTCGCCGAAAAGCGAAACGTACTTTGCGACGTACGGATAGAAATCGGCGATTTCAGCAAAGGCAACCCCTTGCTCCGGCCATCCTTGCATGAAACACGAAAACGACGCCGTAAGACCTGACCTCTTCCAAAGGCGAAAGCCCGATAGCAAGAAGTCGACTTGACTCCTTATGCAGATCAGGATCTTGGCCTCCGGCACAAGGTCGTGTATGCGCTCGGTGATGACCAAAGGGTCGGCGAATCTCGCCTCTTTGCTGAGGTAGTGCTCATCTCCCTCGCCAAGGAGCTTGTCCGTGGCGCCGTATGCGAGCAAAGACCGGTAGTAGTCAGGCCCGCGAAAATAGCTCTTGTCTACGTTGAAGAAACGGGGTTTGGCGCGGTAGTCGATTTCCGGATGTGTTTGAAGGCACTTCTGTATGAATTGCGAACCCGTCCGCGGGAATCCCGCAAACACAAAACCCGGTAGCTGGGGGGCATCGGCCAAGTGGCGTCTCCTACGTCCAGGTTACTGCGCTTTTCTCAAGAGAAACCAAAAATATGGAGAGAGGAAGGAGTAGAAGTATTTCGTCCGCAACGTTGCGAAAAGCAGTCGAAATTCACACTGCGGCATAAGTCTTTCAGGCTGGAATCCACTTTCGCTGAAAAGCCGCATCCAGGCTGCGGCCCCGTGCTGTTGGTAACAATAAGAGGGATCCTCGGCCCCAATTGCTCGTGGCTTGCTGACGCTGATGAGGAGAGTAGCACCCTGGCCGGTGACTCGGTGCATTTCTCCCAGCGCGAGTGTCAGGTTCCGCACGTAATAGATTGTCTGAAACGAAGTTACAAAGTTTACGGCATTTGGCCTTAGCGGCAGGTGCTCGACTACTCCACGAATCGCGCCGCTCACAGTTGACGAAACATTTTTGTCCACACCCACAACGGTATTGCGATAGGCGTCATGGTACAAACCAGCACCGCAGCCGACATCGAGAGAGGTGCCATCAGAAGGGCACAACCCTGCGATAAGACCTCGTACGACGTCCGCGAAGTTCTGTTTTACGAATAGCTGCATTTGCCGCTCCGCATGATGGCCGAATTCGCCCCATCCTTGTTTTTTCGAAGGTGGTATATTTGAAGGAGTGCATACCTGATCCTGAAGAAGGACTGAGCTGCCCGCTATCCTACCCGGAATCTGCAGCCACTTGCCCTTCCGAAAGGTGCCCTTTGATGGGGAAACGGTCAAGCAGACTATGCCGAGACCTTGACTGGAGACCACCGATACGAGTTTATATTGTGACTCAAACGAGAGGCGTGACACAGGAGTTCTGCTCTGTCGCCAAATCCAAAGGATGTTTCTCAAGCGGAATCTCGGGAGGAGATCAGGCAAGTGGAAGGCAGCTGTGAGTCAAATACGGATGCACTTATTCAGAGAATTGCCGCCAACCGCGAGGCTGAACACAATCTGGAAGAGTGGATATTTCGGCATGTAAAAATCGATTCCGTCGCTAACGTTTTGGATCTCGGGTGCGGAACAGGCAAGCAGCTATTTGCACTGAAAGAACTCGTCGCCCCTCAGAGCCAACTCGTCGGCATAGATGTTTCGGAAGCCGCCGTGTGCGAAGTCATGAAGCAAGCGGAGGGTAAGGGTATTGAAAATGTGCGGGCGGAACAGTGTGACCTCGATGATGTTGTGTCGAAGTTCGAGGGAGTGAACTTCGACCTTGTCCTCTCGACGTACGCGATTTACTACTCGGCAGATATGGCCGCGCTTATTTCATCGATAGTCAAGCTGTTGAAGGACGGGGGGCAGGTCTTCGTGTGCGGAAACGGAAGAGGAACGAACGATGAGTTCACCGAGCTGCTACATCGCATCGGAGCGCAGGATATTGAGCCGGTTGGGGATTTCATCTCGGCACGCACGATAGCTGAGATCGGCCAACAGTACTCGAACCACGAAGTTGACAGGTTGGCCAATAGTGTCGACTTCGCGACTGCAGAGGCTGTGATGTCGTGGTGGACGAATCACGGTTCCTACGTGGCCGAGCTGGAACAGGGAGTTCAGGCCCAGCTTGAGGCTCACTTCAGGAAGAGCCAATCGTTTCGAATGACCAAGAACGTTTTGGGAATTCGATATGAAAATTAACGAATTCACTTACGAAACATATGAATCGCTCTTGCGAGCGCTGTTGAAGTCACGTGATAGTCTGTGCTTTAGAGATTTCCGTGATGGGGAGAGCAACGGGCCCTTTGTTCTCCTTCGACACGATGTAGACTACTCGCTGGAGGCTGCCCTACGAATGGCTGAGTTTGAAGCCCGGTTGGGTGTTTCCGCTACTTACTTCCTGCTGTTTTCTTCTCCGTTTTATTGCCTGCTTAGCGATAATAGCGCCGATTTTCCTCGGCGACTCATGGCGATGGGGCATGAAGTTGGTCTCCACTATGATGTCCGGGCGTTCAAGAGCGCCACGGAGCCTACCCTCTTTCCGCAGCTCTTGTCGGCACAAGTAGAGCTTCTTTCGGTGCTTACAGGTGATGAGGTTGTCTCCATCGCCATGCACAATCCCTCTTTAGGCGGGGAAGATCCATTCGTAAACGGGTCCTACGTAAGCGCTTATGAAGACAGGTTTACAAAAGATATCGCGTACTATTCGGATAGCTGCGGGGCCTGGAGAGATGAGTTTGTACGCTTGGTTAAGGGGGATGATTTGCCGCCGAAGTTGCAGCTGTTAACGCATCCGATGTACTGGTGCCGTACTCCAGAGACAAGGTGGGACGTGATCGACGAGCTTGTTGAACACAGGATGGGTTTTCTCGAGACCCAACGCAAGCTGATCAAGCGACTGTGCGCGAATCACAGCGGTGTTCGCGAACACGACCAGCGGGTTTCTATGCCACTCAAAGAGGGCGGAGTTTAATCACGGCAGTGTATCGATGTAGAGCATCGGATCACCGGACCTCTTTCGCAGACGTATGCATCGAGTGCGGTAACTTGGTCGTGAGGATCTTTCGGCCTCCCGTCAGCACCCACGTGAGCATAGACGAGAACGACTTTCCTGTCGTCACCATCCGTCATGCAGGAGAATGTGCTTGCCGCAATTCTCACAGGGACTCAAAATGGGACTATTCATGCCCGCCCTCATTGGGGTCCGTGTGGGCCCGGCTTCCAGCAGCTTCTTCATGGCTTCACGCTGGCGTCGGCGGACAGTAGGGAGATCGGTTTTGAATTGTGAGCGAACCGGCGCAATATACGCCACCACAAGACCTGGTATCCACTCCGCTTAACTGGTATCCACTCCGCTTAAATGGATACCCCCAAACGGGCCCTTATCGTTCTTCGTACCCGTCACGATCCGCTACGAGCTGAAGTTCACGGTCCCTGTGACGCTGGTGGCGTACGACATCGCGGGCCAGCGTGTGCGGGGGGGCTCGTGTCCGAAGTGCAGCGCCGAGGGTTGCACACGGCGGTGTGGGACGGGTGCCACGCGACGGGTGTACTCGTCTCCTCGGGGGTGTATCTGTACGAGCTACAGGCTGGAGGTTCACAGGATGCTGCTGCTGAAGCAGGCCTGCGCTACGCAGCGGGCTGGGTCAATCGGCGTTTTCGCGTTCCTCCCCTTGATCAGGCTCCTCCCTTGGAGCCGGTGACTCGATCAGCAGGTGGACCAGCTGTCAGGCCTTGTCACAGATCAAGTAGACGAAGCGCCCGAACTTGCTCTCGTCGAAGAAGCGCTCCACCAGCCAGTCAGGGGGAACCCAGCGGCCAGGCAGGTCCTTGCCTTTATACCCCCATTCGACGACGTGGAAACCGCAACCGCGCAGCATCGCCTCAATCTCGCCGGAGAGAAAGACGCGGTCGAAGGTCTGGGACTTACCACCCGCCGCCTGGTCGGCAAAGTTGCGATAGCGGTGGAGGCCGACCTTCCTTGGCAGGTACTCGATCAGGAGCATGAGCACCAAAGGGAACCATCTGCTGAAGGCAAGCCGTCTCAGCCAGTCAGCCCGGGGCGTCATGACCACCAACCTGCCTCCCCGACGCAGCACACGGAACGCCTCGCGAAGACAAGCCGCGGGGTCGGCCACGTGCCCTAGGACACCGATGTTGACAACGTTGTCGAAGGTGTCGTCCCGAACGGGTAACTGTTCGCTCGCCCCTACGGCCTTTGGCGTACCCGAATCGTGGCCGAGGAGGACTTCGCTGATGTCGAGGTTCAGCTGCCAGCGTCCCTGGGTGAAGTGTCGGAGGTACCCGTACCCACCGCCCACATCGAGAATCGAGCCGGGGATCAGGTTTCGGGCAGCCAGTTCGAATCGCGGCCCCCCGATCCGGTCGACGTACTCCTTTGTGTATCCCCAGGGTTTAGCCGCAAAGTCTTCACGCGAGTAGTGCGCGTCCTGTGCCTGGCGATGCTCTACCAGGTCGGGTGTCGTTTCTTCTGTCATCTCCAGGTCCCGTGAGTGGCTCCAATGTAAGCAGGTTGCAAAGTGTTCGCCCGTCGTTTAGCGGCACCGTTGTGAGAGGGCTCCAGCATCCCGGAATCAAGTGAAGGTCGAGGCTGCGCCTCAGACCACCAAGGCATGTCGAGGTGGTGTCCGGCTTGGAGGTACACAGAATAGGCCCCAATTGTGGCGGCGGTGGTCCTCATTGCCGCCCTTACCGAGCCCCGCTCAATCCAGCGCTACCTGGCGGGCGTCGGACTGCCGTCACGGACTCCGCCCATTGCACCGGCACGGCCCCAGCCCCAGGACGAGTTCGACTTTGCCGCCTGAGACCGACCGGCCAGACACCGCTGCGCCCCCATCTCTGGCTGCCGGCCGCCGCTGCACCCGCTGGCATTGATCCAAGGACGCTACCCACGCCCCATCCTTCACCGCACCGCGATCAACCCACAAGCACGGCCCTCAACGCCCGCGAAAAACCTCAAACGCCGCTTGACCAACTCACGAGAAGAGTATACGAGGATAAATAAGTAGCGTTGAGGGTAATTCCTATGGGATTTCGAGCCCGATGATCGCGTGTCTGCGCACATGTTCGGGGCTTACCAGACCGATTGATTGGCCGCCGGCTCCGCGCCGCAACCATAACAGGTCCATACGTACGAGCTGCCCCTCTACCGAGCCGGAAGATTACTGGGACAGGAGGTCCTCTTGAGCCCCCTCGAAGTGACGCGGTCGGTCTGAGGGAACGGGTAAGTTTCTTGTGCGCCGACGTGGTTGATGTCGGCAGTCGTTCAGACCCTCGATACGTGTTTGGTGCAGCCACTGTGCTGCAACCAAGATGAGAGAAACGAAGTCAGTGCCACGGTGGACCTGGTTCGTCGAAGGAGTTGTGAAAAACACACCGCCCCAGGGAGGATCTACGTGCTCTTGACTAAGGAGGCCATGTACGAGTGTATCCCAGCACGCGGGTGATCCGTGCTTCATAAGATATTCCAAGTCCGGTTAAATGGATACCCCCAAGTAGCGTTATCGTTATCGTAAGTTTGGGTGCGGTGTAGCAAGAGAGAGCCGTGCGGAATCACCGCTATGGTGGTATATTCCAAATATGGTGGTATATTATAGCTCCCCGCGCTACCAAGGTTTCCCGTTCCTCGCTCAGCCCGATCGCAGAATGCCAAGTTCTGCTGGCGTCGTTCAGGAAACGGCCGCCCTAACGGTTCAAGAACGATCCACATCATCATCGCCGCTCGCGGTTGTCGCCGACAATCCACTGGATCAGTTTCTTGCTGGGCAGCTCTCAGAGCGCACCCGCCGCGCCTACGCAGCTGATCTCAATGAGTTCTTCACACACTTGGGTGTTGAGCTGCCCAGCCTCGAGGCGGCGAGACAGACGACCTTTCATCATGTGATCGCCTTCAGGAATCGTCTTGCAAGTGTGGCTACAAATGCGCGACGATAAACCGCAAACTCTCGAGCTTGAAGGCCTTATTCCGCATGCTGGTCGTCGCCGGACTGAGCGATCATAACCCGGTGGATTCGGCCTTGGTGCCCGTCTTCCCGTGAACAACGTGACGGCTGAACCCGGGGTTCCGGCACCGGTGCGCGTGGCGTTGCTAGGCAATCTGGTGGGCGCCGCATATGAACTGGCCCGCGAGCTGCGCTGGCGCGGGGTCGATGCGCACCTGCTCCTCAGCAGGCGAGAGGCGACGACGCGTCGGGAGAACACGAGTCCCGAGGACTTCGGTGAGCGCCGCCAAGACTTGTCCTGGGTCCATGTGTGGGATGTGCCTTCTGGCGACGACGTGACACCGGCGAGCAGCCGCATCCGGGAACGCTTCGGCTACCTACGCCACACCCCGCGGCTATGGCGGACCCTGAGATCCTTTGACGTGGTCCACGCCTTCACGCTGATGCCGATCTTCGCCGCCGACGCAGGCCCGCCCTTTATCGCTACGCCGACAGGATCGGACGCGCGGGAGACCGCACCCTCGCTAGGCCTGCTTGGCTATCTTCTGCGCCGGGCCTACCGCCGGACGGCTCGCATCGTCACCCCGGCGCTGGATGAGCCGATCCGACAACTGCTGGATCGTGTCGGCTGTCTCGAGCGCGTCACCTTCGTGCCCTGGGGCATGGATCAGCCCGACCTGGAAGGCGGCGCCTCGATCCCTCAGTCCACCGACCAACCCCTGCACTACCTCAGCTTGGGTCGCTGGCATTTCATTACCACTGATTCGGAGCAAGCCCACAAGGGCAACGACCGTTTTCTGGACGCCGCCGCCAAGGTGCGCGCCGAGGGAATTCCGCTGCGGCTGACCCTGGTGGAGCGCGGTCAGGACTTGGAGGCAGCCCGCCGGCTGGTGCGCGATTTGGGCCTCGAAGACATCGTTACGTGGGTGCCCCCCATGGGGCGCTCACAGGTGATTTCAATATTACGGCGTCACCACGTCGTGGCCGATCACTTCCAGTATGGCCTCTGGGGAGGCGCCTGCCTCGAGCCGATGACCAGTGCTTTACCCGTCCTGATTCATATTTCGCCCAAGGCCGAGGCCGAGGCCTATCCCGAGCCGATGCCCGTGCTCAACGTTTCTAGCATCGAGGAGATCGCCGACGCCATGCGCTATGCCCACTTCCACCGTGCCGAGTTGCGTGATTTGGGTATGCGCGCCAGGGCTTTTGTCGACCGCTACCACAGCTGGGACACCGTGTGTGCCCAGATGGCCCATCTCTACCGCGAGGTCGCGGCCCGCAGAGGACCGCGGTGCCGCGGCGCGGAGGCCACCTGATGCCGCACACTCTGCGGGTCGGGGGCTGGCCCGCCGCCGCCTCGCAAATGCAGGCGGTTGTCGACCGTGGGCTGCCGGTGGCGCCTAAGTTCTACATCGACATCGTGTGGAAGGAAGGTTGAGACCGTGTGGTGGCGCCGTCCGTCGGACCCGCTGCGGTCGATCTTCATCGGCGTTGGCAAGCAGCTGCCCATTCTCTTCGATGCCTACCTGCGGTTGACCACCGGCTGGCGCGGCGAGACGGCAACCATGGTCTACTCCGACGGACACTCCGGGACCTCGTCCCTGTCCCTGTCGCTGGCGCGTTGGGGCGCGCGACCCGTCTTCCATGTCCACATCCTGTGTCCGGCCAACCTCGACAGCCAGCCTCATTATCCTCGAGGCGTAGGCTGGATCTACTACAAGGGTTTGGTGGAGCGTCGCCGTCCCTTGAAGGTGATCTCCATGGTGCGCAATCCGGTGGATCGCTGGATTTCCGGGTTTTTTCACAGTCAGTTCGACCACCACGTCAGTGCGCCCGAAGTGCCCACACCTGCCCTGGTGCAGCGCCTTGAACTCGCCGATGCCCTCAAGGAAGAGGCGGTGGCCCGTTTCGTCGGCTTGGAGGCCTTTCGCTGGGAGCGGATCGGGCATGTGGCTCAGGGCAAAGGGTACGCCGACCTGTGCCGCGCTTTCCGAGCCGAGGCAAGACTGTCGCCGAGGACCCTTGATCGCCTGCTGGAGACGCGTTGTGCCCAACACTTCTACACCGAGGCCGAGCGCTTGGAAACACGCCGTCGCTGGACGGCGCCCACCGAGGACCTCCATGGATAGAGACGTAGCCATCTCCTTCGACGTTGATTGGGCGCCACCCTTCGTGGTGGCCGAGGTGGCGTCGATACTGAAGACCTCCGGGGTCCCCTCGACCTGGTTTGTGACCCACGAGGATGAAGGCACAGTTTGGCTGCGAGACCATCCCGGTCTCGTGGAGATGGGGATCCACCCCAACTTCCTGCCCGGCTCGACACAAGGTGGCACGGTCCCCGAAGTCCTGCGCAATTGCATGGACTTGGTTCCCAACGCACGATGCGTGCGAAGTCACTGCCTGGTACAGTCGACGCACATCCAAGCACAGGTGCTCGAGCATACGCCGGTCCGCACCGACTGCTCCCTCTATCTGCCCCATGCCCGCTTCGTGACCCCTATCTCCCAATGGTTTGACGCCGGTGCTTTGCTGCGCGTACCATTCGTCTGGGAGGATGACCTCGAGAACCTGCGCCCCCGCCCGATCTGGCAATTGGACGAGCTGTTGCAGCAGTGCCGTCAGGGACCTGTGGTCCTCAATTTCCACCCGATACTCGTCTTTCTCAACGACGCCGACGTCTCGATTTACCGGCGCCTCCGCGATCGCTACCGCCCTCTGCAGACAGCGCCGGAGGCCGAAGTCCGTCTCGCTGCGCTCAGTGATGGTCTACCCGGGCCCCGTACCATGCTGCTGAGTGTTATCGACCATGTCCGGCGTCATGGTGGTGCTTGCACGATTTCTGGGCTGACGGCGCCGTGAGGGAGAAGCGCTACCACGTGGAGGAATCCTTTGTCTCCGTGATCGCGTTCTTCAGGGATGCACCCATGGGCTTACCACCAAGGCTCTGGCTCATTCCTAGGTCAACTCATCCGACGCCCAGGCCACCGACCCTCGTGTTCTGGCCAACCTACTGGAGCTACAGCCCATGGGGTTCAAATCTCGTTCTCTTCCCTACTTCCTTAGCTCTACGGCACCGCTGAGGATCACTGATGCCCAGCGCTACGCGTACAGCAATCGGTCTGGTATGCGCCCCCTAGGTACCCGTGGATCCCTTGCCGCTGCCGGAATTCGGCTGTGACGCCGCAATGGTGGAAGGCACTTGTCGCGGATCTGCCCAGCGGTTGGCGCTGGGCACCGCCGATGGTCTGCTCCGCAGCTGCAGACGAGCCCAACTTACAGGTCTATCGCGAGGCCGGTGGCACACAACAGCGTGAACGCAGCGCCGATCCAAGCCAAGCAGGCTACTACGATCTCCCCTACTACGTCACAAGCGTGGCGCAGGCCATGGCCCTGCTGCCACCCGACCCGATGGTCCTGGATCTTGGATGTGGCAACGGACGCGGTGTGCGCCTGTTGCACGAAGCCGGGGTGCGTCGGATCGCTGCTCTAGACTTCAATGCGGCCGACCTGCTGAATCTGTGGGAAGCCACCGATGTTAGCATGCGTGAGAGTATGCTACTGGTACAAAGCTCGGTGACCGGTGAACCTTTGATGCCCGGCGGTGTCGACGGCGCGCTGATGACGGAGGTCGCCTACTGCCTGGAGGACCCCCTATCTGGTTACCGCAGCTGTGCCGCTTGGTTGCGGCCAGGCGGTATCGCCGTTGTCAGCAACGTCGCCATCCACGGGCACTTCGTGCACGCCCTGCTCAACCGTCGGTGGGACCTGATTGAGGATATGGCGCGTACCTCCCGCTATGCCGAGGATATAGGTGACGGCATCGTGTCCGTGACGGTGTTCGACGAAGAGCGCATGGACGACCATGCCGCCGCGGCCGGATTCCGGCTGCTGCAACGCAGCGTGGTGCCGGCTGGGGTGGGCATCACACGGCACGCCCTCCGCGCGGCCGGGGAAGACCTCGCCGTCCACGAACAGCTCCTACGGACCGTGATGGACAAGCAGTTGCCGGCTCTGCCGCGGCTCTATATCGATGTCCTGCAGAAAACGTGAATTCGTCATGTGTGGCAAGCGGCCGATTCACTCCCCAGAGGACCCACACAGCGCCGTGGTCGTACGGGAGCGTCAAGGGATGAAGGTCGAGGTTTGCCAGAACGAAGCGCCGGCTGATTGGTTGACCCTTCTGCAGCAGGCTGGCCCTGAGGCCGGCTTCTTTCAGAGCCCCTGCTGGGCAAGTTTGTTGTCAAGGCTAGATCAAGCGCAGCCGCTGTACCTGGCGGTGTACGACGGTAGCGAACGCATTGCCAGTCTGCTGGCGATGCAGGAGATCCCCCATGACGATCAAGGCCAGCGGATCACAGGAGGCCCACGGCATTGGCTTCAGGGAACTACGCGGGGCTGGCTCAGTTTATACGACGGCCCGGTTTTCCACTGTCCAGAGGTTGCCCCGCAGGCTCTAGACACCTTGCTGCGGTGGCTGGACAGTTACGCCGGTCAGCAGGGCTTACTGGTCACTCATTGGCGTGGCCTGGTACCGACGAGCAAGCTCTTCGCCTCACCGCAGCTGCATACGTGCTTTGACACCAACGGCTACGCGGCTGCTGCGTGGACGAGCTGTTTGTTGCCGATAGACGAAGAGGAGCAAGTCATCTGGGGCCGCTTCAAGCAACGGACGAGAACTGCGATTCGCAAGGCGATGAAGGCCGGACTGCGGTACCGAAAAATCACCGACACCGACGACTATGCGAGCAATTTTCACGAACCCTACGCACGCACCAGCCGGCTCGCGGGGTTGCCGGTTCCTCCCCTGGAGACCGTTCGCTTTGAGGCGGAGTTCTTGCCGTATTTCTCGTACTACGTCGTCGAAGATGAGGTGGGAACATCGTTGGCTGTGCAAGGGATGTTTCAGTTCAACAGCATGGCGACCGTCATTTCTCTGGCAACGATGCCAGAAGCCCACCAGCGCAAGTTGCCGGCGACAGACCTGCTCTACTGGGAGATGATGCGTACCGCGAAGGCTCAGGGCTGTCGCTCCTTCAACCTGACGCCTCTGCGAAGCAATCCTCGTTCAGCCAAAGAAGCCGGCATCAAGCTATACAAGGAAAAGTGGGGGGCACGCTACGTGCCCTTCTGCACCTATCGAAAGGTCTCAGGTTGGCGATCGTTCGCCTGGCGCTGGGGTGAGGAATGGGTAGTGCGCCGCAAGGGGCTTGTGAGGCGTCAGCGACCTCATAGCAATAAATAGAAGGGTGTTGTGCGCATACTGCTGACCGGTGGTACCGGGTTCGTCGGTTCCGCTTTAGCCCGGGTGATCGCAGACACCCACGACGTTGTGGTTCTCGTTCGTCGGGGGTCGCCTCACACCTTGCCGTCTGGCGTCTGCGTCATCCATGGTGACCTAAGTGACCCGCAGTTCACTCGGGCTTTGCCGACCCGATTGGACGCGATCGTGCACTTGGCATTCGCCAGCGGCCGGTTCCCAGAGGATGCCTCACTGCAGACCACCGTCAACGTGAGTGCAACCCAGCAACTGGCCGATCACGGATGGCGGAGCGGTATTCAGCGATTCCTGTTTGCCTCCACTGGCAACGTGTACATGCCCAGTATAGAGGCCATGGCAGAAGATCACCCCCTTGGTCCCACAGAGTTCTACGGTGCGTCGAAGGCCGCCGCCGAGCTGCTCTTGGGCCGCTACGAGCAGGTGTTCGACGTTAGCATTTTGCGGATGTTTGCCCCGTATGGTCCAGGCCAGAACGGGCGTATGGTGCAGTCCATCGCCTCACGTGTGGCTAGGAAACAGGGGGTGTCTCTGTACCGCGGAGGCCAGCCTTCGGTTAACCCGATCTACATCGACGACCTAGTGGACATGCTGGCTATGGATCTACAGATGCCAGGTAGCCGGACCGTCAATCTATCGGGTCCCCAGGTGCTGTCGGTCCGAGAGATCGCAGAGGTGGCCGGAGACGTTCTGGGAGTTGCTCCGTCGTTTGAGGTGGGCCATGGCGGCGAAGAGCGAAATTTCATAGCCGACACGGCCCTAATGCGATCAACCTACAAGCTTAAAGGAATGGTGGACCCTTCAGAGGGTCTGCGACGTCTCTTGGCACTATCGGCCACCTGAAGTGGCTCAGCCGGTCGCGCACAAGATCTCTCGCAGAATCGTCTGAAGAGGGTTCCTTGGTTCACCGCGCCCTACATGCTGGTGAGCGCCGGTGTTCTGCACATTGACGGCCGCTCTCCCAGGGCGATAGCCCGTGCTGAGGGAAGGGCATCCGTACTGGATCAGTCTGCACTGGTACCTTCAGCGTATCTGGGCATTTCTGGGTGGCGATTCCGCGCGGTTGGCCTTACCCTTACAGGACAGTCGGAAGTCGAAACCAATTACCACCTGCTCAAGTCCGCCCCGATTCCAGCCGAGGCCAGACATCCATGCCTGAGTTGACCGACAAGACTCACCACGATTACGCGGAAGTGATTGGCAACACTGTACTTACCGCCAAAGGGTTCCGTGAGAAGGGTTGGAATCGCTACTACCATGCCGCTCACACGAGTGCGGTTCGGTTCTTCCTGCGCGACGTGGAAGATAGGAGCGTGGTGCTGGATGTAGGGTGCTCGCATGGATCCTGGTATCCCACGTGGAGGAAGCTCGGTTTCACGACTGTCCACGGTGTCGAGCTTAGCCCCGAGAGGGCCGCTCAGGCACGCCACAGCGGCTTCGATCATGTCTACGTGACTGACGCACGGTCCATCCAAGCCGATTCAGAGTCCTACTCGGTCGTATGTTCGAGTGGGGTATTCATCCACATCCTGCAACTGAAGGACAAACTCGCTGTCGTCGAGGAAGTCTACCGCCTCCTAGAGCCAGGCGGCGTTTTCATCCTCAACTTCCCGCCTCCTCTGGGCCACGGATACACGCAGGACACAATCTTGAACCACTGTTCGTTCTACTCTCTCGACACGATGCTGCAAAAGGTCATCCTGCCCACTTCCTTCGAACTCGTCGATATCCGACAAACCTTCTTCCCACCGTACTCCCGGTTCCGCGAAGTCCTCGGCTGGGGTATGGCCCTCCCCTTTACCATTTCTTTGATGCGGTTACACGACCTGCTCGTGGCACGGAAGGGACCGTACCAACTTAGCGGCACCATCTATTTGAAGCTGCGGAAGCCCGCTTTGGAGGCCAAGTGAGCCTATAGCCGCGCAGGGGGGATCATCACCGGCGGCAGAGGGTGCTGCGTTGACTACATGCCTGTTCAGGCACTCCGAAACGCAGAAGTCACGTTCGGGTTTCTTCCATGCTCACGACATCCTGACAATCCAAGCTGTAGAGGAGCCACTCGACTGTTGCCTTGAGGCCTTCTGCGAACGGCGTCAATCGATAGTCGATCAAGCCATCGATCTTCTCGTGAGAGCCAATATGACATTGGACATCCGAAGGACGAGCCCCCTCGTAGTCTATGGCGGCCGGTTTTCCCACGATTGCGCAGATCGATTCGACCAAGTCCTTGATGGATACCTTGGCACTGGATGAAATGTTGACGCTTTCACCTGGTTTCATCTCAGGATAAACCTTGGCAACGGCATCCACAGTATCGAGCACATAGACGAAGTCGCGGCTCTGGAGACCAGTGCCTTGAATGACTGGCTTCTCGCCTCTGGCAAGGCGTTGTACGGTTCGGGGGATTACCGCGGACAGCATGCCCTTGGCATTCTGTCGCGGACCGTAATTATTAAAAGGGCGAACGATAAAGCTGTCCAACGAAAACATGCGAACATAGGTCTCAATCGCAAGGTCGGCGGCCGCCTTGCCAGCGGCGTACGCGGTCGTTGGATGTAGAGGATGTTTTTCGTCCATCGGTTCGTACTGCGCCGAGCCATAGACTTCAGAGCTTGAAAAGTGCACTAATGTCTTGAATCGCCCATCCCTTAGAAGTTCAAGAAGATTGATGGCGATCTGCGGGTTGACCATGAAGGCGTCGGCAGGACTGATGAATGAGTGACCAAGCGCCTTTGTCGCGCAGTTGAAAACGATGTCGATTGGATGGGTGGCGAAGATGGATTCCAATGCTGCTGCCGCCGCCGCATCTTCTTTGTAGAGCAAGGCGCCTCGTTCATAGGCAGATTCGAGATTCGCTTCATCACCGAGAAACATGCTGTCGATGACGACGACCAGCTTGGCACCTTCCTCGTAAAGGCGGTCCACCAGGTGGCTGCCGATGAAACCGGCCCCACCGGTGACCAGAATCGTACTTGCGGAGATGGTCGGTCTCACAGCCGCTCCTCGATTCCATCCCTAACGCGCTCAGCGATGCGATTTGTCGCCAACCCGTCCCGCGCGTTCGGAACAATCACATCATGGCCCTGGCACAGCTGTGCGAAGTGGACGAGTTCACTGAGCAATGGCTCCTGCGGGCGCACGTCGATGGTTTCCTCGGTAGCCGCAATCGACGGCTCACGGTTCGCCTGTTCCACAGATTGTCTGGTCACCAGCACCTCCTTGCGGAGCAGGTTGCAGTCGACGAAGCCGTCTTCACTGGTTACCGTGATCTGGCGAATGCGCTTGTCCGTTATACGACTTGCTGTCAGACTAGAAAAAGTTCCGTTTTCGTGATAAAGCGTGGCGCGTGCAAAAGCGATACTTCCTCTCTCCACCGTGCCGTAAGCCTCGACTTCGGCGACAGGGCCATTGAAGTAGCAAGCCAGATCGATGTCGTGAATCATCAGATCGCTGATTACATCGACATCCGTTATGCGCCGACTGAGCTTGTTGGTACGGGTGAAGTCCACATTGATGATTCGCTTGCTGTTTTCTACAAGGCGTTTCAGGGCGATCACAGCGGGGTTGAAGCGCTCGATAAAGCCCACTTGGACTGCGATTCCATTCGATTCCGCGAGTTTGCAAACCGCCTCGGACGTCTCGACTTGATCGGTCAACGGTTTCTCCACGAAGAGATACTTGAGATGGGGGGAAGCCATCTCGATATAGTCGAAGTGCGTTGAGGTCGGCGAGGCGATGACCAAGGCGTCGATCGTGTCCAGTTCCCGGTCCAGTTGATTGGTGGCTGTCACATCGTACTCGGCGGCCAACTCTGCGGTCCGTGGCTGGTCTATATCGTAGATAAACGACATATGCACGGACTTCAACAGCGAGAGAATACGGAGGTGATTTTCTCCCATGTTGCCGAGTCCGATCAGTCCGAAGCGAACCACTTCATTTTCTCCAGCGCGATTTTCCCTGCGCGCGCCGGAGGAATCGACATAGTTCAAATGACGTGCCGGATTGCCCATAACGAGTGAATACGGAGCGACGTCCTTGGTTACAACACTGCCGGCAGCAACCATCGCGTACTCACCGATCGTTACGCCGCAGACGATCGTGGCGTTGGCACCAATACTCGCGCCCTCTTTGACGACGGTTGGCGTGATGTGCCAGTCTTCCTTGAAAGCCCGTGGCAGCTTGTCATTGGTGAAGGTGGCGTTCGGCCCTACGAAAACGAGGTCTTGCAGGGTCACGCCGGCATAGATGGAAGCTCCGTTCTGTATTTTGACGCCGCTACCGATGCAGACACCCTTGTCGATGTAGGTGTCTTTGCTGATCACGCAAGCGGATCCCACCGTAACTTCCTCTCGGATCTGGGCGTTGACCCAGATTTTAGTGCCCTCGCCGATGCTGACATCCGGCGCCACCTCTGCCGATTCGTGTATGAAAATTTCGCTCATCTATTTTCCGATTGACTGCGCGACGACATCGCAAACGCGACTAGCGTCCACCCACTAAACAAGGTAGGGCGATGGTCGACTTCTGCAGCATCTCCACAACGGGTTGAACCGCTATTTCTCTCGTTATTACGTGCAACAGCTCAAGCTGCAGGTTCTCATCCTGCAGGATGTTCCCGGCAATGTTCCACTCTTCTGACGATCTCTTTACTATCCATCAGGCAAAATACAGACCAGCGGGCGCTCACTTCCTGCACATTCCTTCGCGATACGAATCGGAGCATTCTTTGCCTTGGGCGGCAACTTATTCCCATCGTTGCGAGCGGTCGCACTCTGAGGCCAACTCATTCCAGATTCCGTAGGATTGCTGTCAGGTGCACTCAAAGTCCCCCCTCCTCGCCAATAATAACCCCCCAAATTGATTCGAGCATATAATGACTCGAGCCCCGGTTGTGCATGGATCGCCCATATCCTCCAGACGGTGGGTGCGCGCACAATGGCGCCGGCCCGAGTGTGATAGTCTGCGGGCTATGCAACGCTAATATGAGGTAGCAAGACGGAACAATCTGCACGCATACCTTTGGCTACCAGAAGGTCGATCAGAGGCGTTTGATGATAGAACCGTGTGTCCGTACGCTGGAGCAATCAGAACGTATCTGCTCAAACTTGAGACTACCCGCATGAGGACGACATTTACAATGCCCTTCAGGACCTCGCGCTGACCACGTGTGCCGCGCGGATTAGACCACATCGAAATGCCGACGTGATGTCCGTGGCTCGATCTCAAAACAAATATAGTGGATCGCTGGAGAAGCCAACTATCGCCGCTGGGGCCGCGGCGCTAGTGCTCTGTTAAAGAGTGGGCATTGAGTTTTGGACTTTGGCCAGCTTGGCGTTGTCGGTGTTCTTGTTTCGCCACCTCAGGTACTCCTGCATGCGCTGGCCGACTTCTCGATGATCGTTGGGATCGCTGTTTTTGATGACGAAGTAATGGGCTGCCGTGAGGTGACATTCGAGCCGATTCATCCATGACGCGTTGGTGGCGGTGAAGACCGGCGAGACCCGGTTTCGTCGGCACCACTGCAAGATCGGCGGTGTCTTGTGCGTCGACAGATTATCCATGACGACATAGATCCGCTTCGCCGTGCGATAGCGGAGCCGAATGGCCTTGAGGAAATCGAGTACGACCGACGCGTGTTTCTTGGGTTTGTGATGCATCCACAGGATGTCCTCATGGACGTTATAGGCTCCAAAGAAATAGCTGACGCCGCCGTGGCGGCTATAGGTTGCCCGATGCCGGACCGGGCGCTTGTGTGGGGCCCAGGAAGCACCGGCATGCGGCTTGATCTGGACTGGTCCCAGTTCGTCGAAACAGACTACGACCGTGTCTTTCGGCGCCCGCTTGTAGAGTCGGTTGATGCGTTTTTTTTAGAGACAAACTCCGGGTCCTTTGATTCTTTCCAGGTGCGCGTCCGTTGATAGGTAACCTTATGTTGATCCAGGATTTTTCCGATGGTCACATGCGAAACCTCGGGAATCATCTGCCGTCCCACCAGGCAGTCAGTCAGCTTGCGCAACGACGCCCCGGACGTGCCCGAGTGCGCAAAACCGTCAATCCCCCTTCGTTGTACTGGCGGATCAACTGGCGAACGTACTCCTCATGCAGATGCAGTGTATCCGAGATCTCCTGGACGCGCATGCCCTGGGCGCTGAACGAGATCAACTGCCCACGGCGCATCTGCACGGCGTTGCGAGGCCGTTTCAGCCACCGTCCCAGTTCCTTAGACTCCGCCGCGTTCGGCGAACGAGCATGGAGACACATAGCATCACCCTCCTGAAGGATTCACCATATGTATCCATGATACCACGACTTACGACAAAGTACAAGCTCGATTTCTTAACAGAGCACTAGCGAGTTACATCAGGGGGAGAAGCCATGGGTGGCCGGTCTCTGCGCGGCGTATACCGATACCACCCCGAGGCCTGCTGTCTGCAGCTTAAGGTTGACGACGGGATTTGGCAAGTTTCGCTCGACCAAGCCGGCACCGCCGACAGTATGGGGCATTGTGCTCAGGAGGTAAGACATTTACCATCGCTGAGGGTCAATCGAGTTCGAATAACTTCGTGCTGAATCCCCATGGCTGTCCCTTGAATCCAATCTACTGAGCCAGCCAAAGCCACACTCATTCCGAGACAGTCAACAATGCCGGCTACAGCCTCCCTTTTCGCCCCCAAGGCCCCAGAGCCCTCCTACCCGGTCCTACCCCAGGTAGAAAGTGACGGCCAGTCGAATATCCCCGGCATTTACGTGGTCGGGGAGCTGGCTGGGACACCACTGGTCAAATTGGGCCTGAACGCGGGTCACGATCTGATGCAGCAGATCGGACCGCTGTTGCAGGCTGAAAGTGGCGCGGTCGCCGACCTCTACGACGTCGTCATCATCGGCGCGGGGAGCTCGGGTTTGGCCGCCACGGTTGCTGCGGCCGATCAGAATTTGCGCTATGTAGCCCTCGACGCGGCAGCCTTTGCCAACACCTTTGTGACGATGATGAAGGGCAAATGGCTCTTCGCCGAGCCACTCGATGTCGACAATCGCTCTCGGGTCTGGTTCGAGGAGTGCACGAAAGAGGAGCTGCTCGAACGCTGGCGGGGCATGGTCGCCGAGGAAAAGCTCGAGATCCACGAGCACGAAAAAGTGCTGGATATCAAGGGGGATATCGACAATTTCGAAGTGATCAGCGACAGCGGGCAGTACCGCACCCGCAGAGTGGTGTTGGCGCTGGGCAAGGCGGGCAATCCGAGAAAATTAGAAGTGCCCGGGGAGAAGGAGAACGCAGGGCGCATTCACCATCGGCTACTCGATGCCGACGATTTTCACGACGAGCACATCACCATCGTCGGAGCAGGAGACGTAGCCTGCGAGGCAGCAATCGCCCTGGCCAATGACCCGACCAACACGGTTACGTTGTCGGCCATCGACAAGGAGCTGACTTTTCCGAAAATGCGCAATGTCGATGCAGTGCGTGCGCTCGAGGCCGAGGGCAAGCTGCGTATTCTGCTGGAGTCGCGGGTCGAATCCGTCGATGTCGATTCGCTGGAGATTGCTCTGTCAGGAGGTCAGAGGGAGAAGATCAAAAGCAACACCCTATTCGAGATGATCGGCGCTGAGCTGCCGTTAGGCTTCTTCAAGGCTATCGGCATCAGGCTCAACAACGAATGGGACCTCCGGAAGTATGCGTTTTTGACCGGCGCCTTCCTGCTGGTCTATTCGCTCTACTCCCTCAAGAGCTACGGTAAAGGGTTGGCGGCCTGGCCGTACCAGCAGCTGATCGAGGTGTCGGCGTACGACGGCGCCCTGCGGTCGATGTTCGACGTGTTCTTCGCTCCCTTTGCCTGGTTGTTTTCGAGTGAGGCGATAGCTGATCTTCAGGGAGATCGTGGCTATCAGCAGGGATATCTCTACAGCCTGCTCTACACGCTCGCCATGGCTGTTTTCGGGTACGAAGCGCTGATCCGCTGGCGCGGCAAGGCGCGGGACGGTCGCTATCAGACCTGGCGTTACACTTCTCTGATTTCTTTTCAGCTCGCGTTCTTCCTGATCGTCAACGTCATCGCCGTGCAGGCGGTCAGCGTCAAATACGCCTGGCGGGCCTGGGGGCTCTACCAGCCTTTTCCCCTGTTCTTCAACACGTTCTTCTGGTGGTACCCGGAAGATCCGATGTGGATCGCCGTGTTCTTCATCGGAGCGGGTGTACTGGGGACGCTGGTCGCCATCCCGATCCTCTCACGCAACCACGGCAAGCGCTTCTGTACCTGGGTGTGTGGTTGTGGTGGGTTGGCGGAAACACTCGGCGATCGCTGGCGGCACCTGGCGCCCAAGGGACAGCGGTCGCGATCGTGGGAATTCCAGTCGGTGGCCGTGCTCTATGCCAGCGTCATCATCTGTCTGGTGGTCGTCGGTCTGTACGAGACGGATGGTAACAATCCCTGGTGGCAGGCTTACAGCTATCTCGTCGATTTCTGGCTGGTAGCCGTGATTCCGATCGCGCTGTACCCATTCTTCGGCGGCAAGATCTGGTGTCGCTACTGGTGTCCTCTGGCTGCCTACAACCAGATCCTGTCGAAGTGGTACGGCAAGCTCAAGATTACCTCGAACGACAAATGCATCTCCTGTGCCGAGTGTTCGAAGTTCTGTCAGGTTGGCGTCGACGTGATGTCGTTCGCGAAGAATCAGCAGTCGTTCGACAATGCCAACTCCAGCTGTATCCATTGTGGCATCTGCATCGACGTGTGCCCGATGGACGTGCTGGCCTTTGACACCAACGGCAAGGCTCAGGTGACGGCTGTGTGAGGGCTCAGGCGGGACGGGTGCCGGCCACGGGAATGGCCGTGCTCTGTGAAGTGGCCAGGGTCAGGGCTCGTAGATCCTCGGGCTCGATGTTGTGCAGGTCGGTCTTACCGGTGCAGCGCGCCATCATGGTGGCCTCTCCGGTGCCGGCCTTGATGATATTGGCGATCGCCTCGGCCCGTTCGGCCGTGCTCAGATCAGAATCAAAGACGATGGTGTCATCGTCGATGCGGCCCCCGGCTGCCAGACCCAGGGTCACTCCCATCACCATCGCTACGGCACCCAACCCCACGAGCTTGGCGGCGTCCGTACCAGAGCGCACGCCCCCAAAATGCACAAGGTCGATCTCCTCCTCGCGCCCGAGCTGGCGAAGCGTGGCAACGGTGTCGCGCAGCAGAGTAAGATCTGGAGCGCCGGACAGTTCGGGCCACTTCTGATCGGCCGACGGGCCATCGGCAGGCAGGCGATCTGTCCCCAGACCGCCTGAGCCGTCGAGAACCAGCAGGTGGTAATCCCGATCCAGGGCAAAGGCAACCGCTTCCTCAACGGTAGCTGAGGAGGACACGACGAGTCCCAGCAATTGGTTTTCGTGCAGGGGCTTGAGGTTCATGGGTTCAAATTCATCCCCAACAACCTGCACCAAGCCGACCGCCTCTGCCGCAGGCGCAAGTCCGCTCGGACTCACCAGCTGCAACCAGGGGACCGGAGTCTGTGACGATGGCGGCTGCATGCCCAGGTAAGGTGTTTGATCGGGCGCCAGACCCTGTGCTACTGCTTCCCTGATCTGCTCCGGAGCCTGGTCGAATCCGGTGGCGAGGAAGGGATGCTCAAGGGTCAGCTGGCCGCCGAGAGTGAATTCGGCGCGGCAGGCCTCCCGGTACGGGTCGATGACGAGGCGAGACAGGTTGGCCGGCAAAAACACCAGGTCTTCGAGCTGGGGCGGACGCTCGTCCGGAAACGGGTTGTCCCGCGGGATCAGGCGCCGCTGCAGCATGGCTGCCTTTTTTTCTCGATCAGCCGGATTGGTCCGCGCCATCGAGAACAGATCTTCGCGGTGGCGGACCGAGTAGTCGGGCGTGCCGGTCTCGGCGTCACAGCGGTAGCATCGAGCGGCCTCGTTGCGCGCGGTCTCATCATCGTAGGTGGTCTCGATTTCCGGAAATTTCACCGGTTCCTTGCCGAGGCCGAGGAATTCGGGGTGCTGGACAGCTAATCGCTCCCACATCATGTCCTGGGCCACCTCAACCCGGCGGGTCCGGTATGGGGTTCGGTACGGAATTGGTGACTCGTTGCCCTCCAGGAAGGCCTTGATGTAGTAGGCGGCTCGCTGTCCGTGATGCATTGCCATGACGATGGTGGATCCGCCGAAGGCGCCGTCGCCGGCCGCGAAGACCTGGGGATCTTCCGTGCGCATCGAGTTGAATTCCGCCCGCACCCGGTCGGGCTGCATCATGCCGAGTTGGTCCAGCTCCTCGCAAACCCCCTTCTGGCCGACGGAGGCGATGACCATGCCACACTCGACGATGTGCTCGCTCCCTTTCACCAGGACCGGTTGCCGCCGGCCGTCTTCGCCGGGCTCGCCGAGTTCGGTCTCGACACAGCGAAGGGCGATGCCGTGCTCCATTGAATCAACACCCACCGGCTGCGTATGGTAGATGAACTCGACACCCTCCTTTATAGCTCCCTCAAGTTCGATAGGCCGTGCCGGGATCTCGTTCGGGCCGCGCCGGTAGAGGACCTTAACGTGATCGCAGCCCGGCAGGCGTTTGGCCACCCGGCAGGCATCCATGGCCACGTCGCCACCGCCAATGACGACGACGGTTTCGGGTAGCTGAGGCCGGGCGCCAGCATTGATCTCTCGCAACCAGCCAACCCCGTCGATGACGCGCTCGTCTTCTTCGCCCGGAATGCCCATGGGCTTGCCCCACCAGGCCCCGATGGCGAGCAAGACAGCATCGTGACGCTCTTTCAATTCCGCGAGTGTGACGTCGCGCCCGAGCGACGTGTTGAGATGGATATTGAGACCCTCGCATTTACCCGTGAGCCGGTCGATGTCTTCGTCGATAATTCCGGGAGGCAGCCGAAAGGCGGGGATTCCCCACACCATCATGCCGCCAGCGCGGTCGCTATTTTCGTAGACGTCGACGGCATAACCAGCGGCGCACAGGTCGTGGGCGGCCGTGAGGCCGGCTGGTCCCGATCCGACTATCCCGATAGACTGATCCCTCGTGACCGGTACGGGTCCCGGGTCGTAGGAGTGGCCGACCTTGTCCATGACGAAGCGCTTGAGATTGCGGATCTGCAGTGGGCCATCGCTGTCGGTGCGGCGGCAGGCGGGTTCGCATGGAGCGTCGCAGACGCGGCCGCAGATGGAGCTGAAGGGATTGGTCGCAGTGATGGCCTCAAAGGCCTCCTCGTATTTTTCCTCCCAGATCAAGGCGATGTAGGAAGGTGCGTCGGTGCCTACGGGACAGGCGACCTGGCACGGGGCGGGCACGAAGTGGAAGTCTGCCGTGTCATCGGAGGCTCCTTCCGGAGGCTCGGGCATTTCGATGCGGTGCAGGTCGTAGACGGCCATTACACGGCCTCCCTGTGCACGGGTGTCTGTGCTCTATCGCGCAACTCGGGCTCGTAGGGCAAACCGGTGATGGTGGCGGCGTCGGGGGTGAGCGCCACCAGGTCATCGCGGCATAGATCGGCGACGTCGCTGTAACCGAGCCCGTCGGTGATGGCGGCAATCTGCCAGCGCACGACTTCGAGGAAGCGATGGATGTTGCGGGCCTCCTCCTGCGGTTGGTAACGCTTCTCGTGTTCGGGATCCTGGGTGGCGATGCCGGTAACGCACGTTCCGACGTGACACTGCATGCAGGCGATGCAACCGCCGGCGATCAACACGGACGTTCCGAAGGCTGCGGCATCCGCTCCGAGGCACAATGCCTTGACGGCGTCGACGCCGTCGCGCAGGCCGCCCATGAGGACGATCTGGATGTCCTGCCGGCGTCCGATCTCGTTCAATGCATCCAAAGCCTCGATGATGGCCGGCAACGTCGGAATGCCGACATGGTCGATGACCTCCGAACTGCCGGCTCCAGTGGCGCCCTGCATGCCGTCGAGCTCGACGAAATCGAAGCCGTCCTTGACGGCGATCTTGATGTCATCGCGCACACGACCGGCGCCGAGCTTGACGCTGACGGGCAGTCGATAGCCGGTGGCCTCGCGGAATTCCTCGATCTTGATGACCAGATCGTCGGCTCCGAGGATGTCGGGATGGCGCGACGGGGAACGCAGGTCGATGCCGGCCGGGATGCCACGGATCTCAGCCAGTTCCGGCGTCACCTTCTTGGCCATCAGCTGGCCGCCGAGGCCGGGCTTGGCCCCCTGTGAGATGTAGATCTCCAGGCCGTCGGCTCGTTTCATGTCGTGGATGTTCCAGCCGAGGCGTCCGCCCAGACACTGGAAGATTAGCTGCTTGGCGGCGTCGCGTTGGGCGCTACTCATGCCACCTTCGCCGGTATTCTCGGCGATGTCGGACATGCCCGAGGCGATCGCGATCGCCTGTTTCGTCGAGCGGCTGAGGGCCCCGTAGCTCATCGGCGCGATCATGACTGGCATCGAAAGCTTCAGTGGCTCGGCGCCGTGTAGGCCGCCGATCTCCGTGTACATGCGAATCTTGGAGGTGATGTCCAGATCGGCCTGCGTACCCGACAGGTCCTTGCGGAAGGCGAGGTCAGCCAGGTGAGGCAGCGGTCGCGCCCCACCGTAACCGCGGATGCGGTAGCGGCCGCTGTGCGACTTGATGTGGATGTCTTCCTGCACCTTCTGATTCCAGTATTCGGACGCGGCGGAGTAGGTAAAAAAAGGCAGGCTGCGCACCTGCGGTTCCTGGGTGCTGTAACGCAGCTTCTGACCGGCGTTGACGATTTTCTGAATCGACCCCTTGAAGTTGATCTGGTAGCGCTCGAGAAAGGCGCGGATATCATCCAATTCCTCGGAGGAGATGTCCGTCTGCATGGCGTCGGAGCCTAGCTGTTGCACCTCGCCGGCGACGAAGATCTCACCCCCCGTCATGTCTTCGCCGACGCGGTCGCCCGAGTCTCCGAGGATGATGATGCGGCCACCGTACATCATGTAACCGGCCATGAAGTTGGCATTGCCGGCGCAACAAAGAGTCCCCGCTTTCATCACCTGTCCGGCTCTTGATCCAATATTGCCGTGGACGACGATTTCGGCGCCACGGATGGCGACCCCGGCGATGGCGCCGGCGTTGCCGCGTACCACCACGGACCCCGTGTACATGTTGTCGCCCAGGCCCCAACCGGCATTGTTGTCGACCTCGAAACGCGCTTGGTCAGTCAGGCCGGCGCAGAAGTAGCCGGCTGAGCCGTGTACGTGCACGTCGACGGGCGCGGTCAGGCCGACGCCGATGTGATGCCGCGCGTCCGGATTGACGACCTCGATGCTGTCACCGGCCTCTCCATGTTCGCGGATCAGCTCATTGGCCCGGCGCACCGGGATTTCGGCGAGATCTACTTTGACCATGTGGCATACGTCCCGGGTGGGGGTTCGCGGGTGTCCAGGGCTTGTCCGGGAAACAGTCGGTTGAGGGAAACCTCTTCCGAGGCGACGGCGATCAGGTCATCGTTCTCGTATAGGATCATCGGTTTGGCCGCCAACCGGTCCTTGGCGTAACCGATCTCGTTTCCCGTCGAGACCAGAAAAGAGAACGTACCGTCCAGGTCGTCGATGGAGGTGCGCAGGGCCTCTTCCAGGGTGATGCCCTGGGACAGCTTGTCGGCCAGGTAGACGGCGATCAGCTCACTGTCGTTGTCAGTCGTGAACTCGAAATCACGCTGTTCCAGGCGCCGGCGCATCTTCCAGTAGTTGGTGATCTGGCCATTGTGGACGATGGCGATGTCGGCGAAGCCGGTGGCCCAGAACGGATGGGATGCCTCCGGTTTGACGTCCGACTCGGTCGCCAGCCGCACGTGTCCGAGCCCGTGGCTGCCCTCGAAGGTACCGACGTCGTAGCGCTCGTCGACGTCGTGGGCGCTGCCCACGTCCTTGACGATCTCCAGGCTCGAGCCGATGGAGACGACCTTAGCGGCGTGCTCGACGGCATAGGCGAAGCGCTGCAGATCGCCGTCGAATTTGACGGTGACGCGGTAGTTGTGGCCGACGGTGTCACCGTCGACAACGGCGGCACCGTGTTCGTCGAATACCCCGGCCAATCGGTCGATGGCATCCTGCGCCTCCTTCCCCTCACCGACGAAGAAACGCAGTCGCAGCTCACCGTCGGTGGCGGGGGAATAGAGGGCGAACCCGGTGGAGTCAGGACCGCGATGCTGGCACCCGTCCAGCATCTGGACCAATGCCCGGCCGGTGCTCAGATCGGACGGGATCTCACCCTTGAACATGATTCCTGCTATCCCACACATAGGTCAGCTCTCAGTACTCTAGTTGACGCGAGGTTCGATGATGACGGAAAGAAAACGGATGGGCAATTCGATGAGTTCTTCGGGACCGTGTGGAGCGTCTGAATCGAAGAACAGTGAATCACCCGGTTCCATTTTGTAGGTGCTGTTGCCGTGCCGGTAGGTGACGCGGCCTTCTATCATATAGATGAACTCCACTCCGGTGTGCTGAAAAAGCGGGAACACATCCGACTGCTCGGTGAGCGAGATCAGATAGGGTTCGACGAACACGTTTCGGCTCACCGTGTGCCCGAGCAGCTGATACTGGTGCCCCGCGCGGGTGCCACGG
Organism: Candidatus Latescibacterota bacterium; assembly: GCA_965248265.1. Classification (GTDB taxonomy): domain Bacteria; phylum Latescibacterota; class UBA2968; order UBA8231; family UBA8231; genus CBDFJF01. The sequence goes on along the minus strand of CBDFJF010000001.1, from coordinate 1,214,825 downwards.
CGCTCGATGGTCAACCCTTCTCCATTGCGGACGAAGGAAACGTCGCGCTCCTCCTCGTACTTGCGAAAGAACGCGGTCACCGGAACGTTGAGTGCCCGCGACAGCGACTTGAGCGTGGCCAGTGACGGTGAAGTCAAACCGTTCTCGATCTTCGACAACATGCCGGGTGACAGATCGGCCTGTTTGGCGAGTTCCGTAACTGTCATGTCCAACTGCGTGCGAAAGGTCCGCATCTGCCGGCCGATAGCGATCTCCAGCTCATTCTCCGGGGCGCCCTCAGTCGCCGGATCGATCTCCGGCGGCAGGCCCAATTTCGTGGTCGTTACCATATATAGAGGGTATTAAGAATATTCGTCTGAGTCAACGGATATTCCTCGGGGGAAACATGCACTCAGAGGGATGGTGTCTGCGCGCAGGTTTGAGGTCCGAACAGGTGTTGTCTAATTTGGGGCGCGCATTGTAGTCGACCCGTGCAGCAAAACGCGCCGAATCCAGATAGGGACAGCATGCCTACCGTCTCCGAACCAATACTGCGCCGATTCACCTGCGATGTTGCCGCCGCAACCGGAATCCCTGCCGAAGATGCCCTGACTATCGGTGATCACTACGTCGACAGTCACCTGAGTGGTCACGATTCGCATGGTGTTTTCTTCCTGGCCCGCCTCGCCGACGACATGATCAATAACTACGTGCGTTGGGAAGAGCGTGAGGTCGTGCGTGACAACCCTTGCATGACGATCATCGACGGCAAGGGCGCCCACGGCATCATCGCGTTGACGAAGGCGGTGGAGATTGTCGTCGACAAGGCACGGGAGGCGACGTTCGGGTGCGTTTGCCTGCGCAACGTCGGGCATATCGGTCGTCTCGGCGCTTTTCCGCCGCTGATTGCTGTACAAGGCATGCTCGGCATGGTCTGGCACAATGGGGGCGGGATATTTCTGCCGCCGCACGGCAGCGCCGATCGCCGGCTGCGACCCGAGCCCATCGCGTTCTCAGCGCCACGGCGAAATGGCCTTCCCCCCTTCATGCTGGACATGACCATGAGCACGGTGGCCGGCGGCAAGATCGAACAGAAGATCGCCCGCGACGAAGCGCTGCCGGGCGGCTGGTTGATTGACCATGAGGGTGCCGATGTCACCGACCCGAACCGGTACCACGATGCGGATGAGACCGCGATACCGCCACTTGGCGGCGCTCAGTTCGGTCATAAGGGTTTCGGCCTGGCGATGATGGTGGAGATGATGGTGGGACCGCTGTCCGGGGCTGGATGCACCAATGCTGGCGGGGATAGGGGTGGCGGCGTCATGGTGCTGGCCATCGACATCAGCGCGTTCACCGATCTGGAGACCTACGAGAGCGAGGTTGAAGACCTGGCCGCGTGGGTCAGTTCTGCCCGGCCTTTGCCCGGCGTCAACAGAGTCTACTGCCCTGGCGAAATCGAAGAGGAAACGCGGCAGCGTCGTCTGGTGGAGGGAATCGATCTGCCGGATTCACTGTGGTTGGAATTGACGCAGCTGGCCAATCAACTGGGTGTCGCTGTACCCCATGTATCGTAAAAGGAGATCCGAATGTCTCTTGCAGACCCAATTCTGAGCGCCACCCTCAACAATATCAGTCTCGAAAAAATAAAAGCGGAGATGGGACTCCCTCCGTGGAGTCATTCTGTTGTGTTGACGGACAACCTCAGAGCTGTCGTCATTCACCAGGATGCCGGCCAGGAGAACGATCGACACTGCCATACCTACGACGAGTGGTGGGTCGTCATGGAAGGGAAGATCGACTGGGTGATCGAAGGCCGCGAAGATCGACCGGTCGAGGCCAAGGCGGGGGACTTCGTCTTCGTGCCGGCCCTCACCTTCCACCAGATCTTCCCCAAGGGCGATGGTCCATCCGTCCGAGTCGGCATCGCCGTTCCCGGGCATGGGCATTTGCACGAAAAACCCGCTCGAAAGTTGAGATTCACCATTGAATAGGGTCTGGCACAACCCGGTGCAGGAAAATATCCGCTGGTGACGGGGAGAGACCAGCAGAGAGCAAGGGCCACCTGTATCTCAAACACTGAGCTGGTAGTGCTGGGGATCGACCTGGCCGGATCGCCGCGCCGACCCACCGGAGTGTGTATTCTGGCCGGAGACCAGGCCCAGACGCACCTGGCATTCAGCGATGATGAGCTGATGGGTTGGGTGCGTGATTGCGACGCCGATTTGATTCCGATCGATGCACCGTTGAGTCTGCCGCCCGGCCGCCGGTCCATTCACGATCGGAGCGGCGAGCATTTGAGGCCATGCGATCGCGTGCTGCAACAGCGCGGCATCCGCTTCTTTCCGATCACGTTAGGGCCGATGCGGATGTTGACCGAGCGCGGGCTGAACCTGAAAAAACAGATGGAGTCGCTCGGTCATGTCGCGGTCGAATGCTATCCCGGGGCCGCCCAGGATACGTGGGGGATTCCACGGCAGCACCACGACCTGGCCGGGTTGCTGCGCGGTCTGCGGCGTCTGGGCCTTCGCGGGCTGACGAGATCTGCCAGTGCTCACGAACTAGACGCGGCCAGTGCCGCACTCGCGGGCATGTGGTTTCTGCTTGGGGCCGGAGAGATGATAGGCGGGGACGATGGCATACTGATGCCAGAGGAGTATCCATGCTTCTCCTGATCCTTGGCACACTGGCCTACGCCCTTTTCGCCATTACGGTCCGGGCGCCAACGGCAATCATGCAATATTCTTGCCGTCCTGTTTTCCGTACTGGCGGGTATCATTCTACGCCGAACGGCCGAGTTTGCTCCAGGTCGTTGGTGGCGGGTTGTGGTGGGCGCCAAGCTCTGGCAGGAGCAGCTCGGCAGGGCGGGACGAATCGGGATAGGTGGCCGTGTGTAGATCGCCTCACCCCAACAACTATCCGATTTCGAGGAGTTCTATTTCAAAAATGAGGGTCGCGTTCACGGGTATGACCGGCGGGTCGCCACGAGCGCCGTAACCGAGAGCCGGCGGTACCCTCAACTGCCGTACGCCACCGACCTTCATCGACATCACCCCCTCATCCCAGCCCTTGATCACCTTGCGACGCCCGACCATGAAGCTGAAGGGTTTGCCTCTGACGACGGAGCTGTCGAAGCGTTTGCCGCTGGTCAACCATCCGCTGTAGTGGACCTTGACCTGTGCGCCCTTGGAGGGAACCGCACCCGCACCCACCTTGATGTCGTAGTACTCCAACCCGGTGGCGGTTTTTTCGTAGGCGGAATCTGCGACCGTGGAAGGGGTGGGTCCAGTGTCCTTCTTCGCCGACCCCGAGGGGGTGCCCAACATCAAGCGTTTGAGCCAGCTCATCGATCCGCTCTCCTGCGATCCGCGTTCCAGCGATCCGCTCCCATGGTGTCGCGCGAGTATATGGGCCTCGCCGAATGCGGGTCAAGCTTGCCGCGCCGCACTCAAGCCTTAGGTTGTCACCTGACCATGGAAATCACCGACATCAGATCCTACCCCACGTTCGTCAACTGCCGCAATCAATTCATCCTCAAGATCGGGACCGATGAAAGCTACTTTGGTCCGGGGGAGTCGGGTGTTTCAGGACGTGAGCTGGCCGGATCCAGCACTGGGGGACAGGAGAATCTCCATGCCAGCACCCATCGCACTGCAACTGTACACCCTGCGAGAAACCGCTGCACTCCAAGGTTTTGATTTTATCACCCGGCGGGCGGCCGAAATCGGCTACGTCGGCGTCGAGACCGCCGGCTTTCCCGGCACAACGCCCGAAGCAGCGGCGAAGCTGTTCGCAGATCTTGGCCTCGACGTCTGCAGCGCTCACCTGCCGTTGCCGGTAGGGGACAAGCGTCAGGAATCTCTCGACACCGCGGCCACCCTGGGTATTGAGCGCCTCGTCTCAGGCTGCGGACCGGACGACTTCAGTAGCCGGGAGAGTATCAAGGCCACGGCCCATCGCTTCAACGAGGCCGTCGATGTCTGTAAACAAGCCGGCCTGTCCTTCGTAATCCATAATCACTGGTGGGAGTTTCAGGAGGTCGAGGGTGCACTCGGGTACAAGCATCTGCTGGAAGACCTTGACGATGAGGTACTTTTCCAGCTTGATGCCTACTGGGTGCAGACGGCGGGCGCGGATCCCGTGCCCATCCTCCGTGAACTGGGCCCACGAACTCCACTCGTCCATGTCAAAGACGGACCCTGCGATCTCGAGAGGGACATGCAGGCATTGGGCGATGGTGTCACCGACGTCGACGGCCTCATCGCTGCGGGAGGCGATAACGTCGACTGGTGGATCGTCGAACTCGATCGCTGTGAAACGGACATGATGGAGGCGGTCATCAAGAGCTACGACTATCTCACGCGTGGTGGTCACGCGCGGGGCAACAAATAGAGGATTCTGCATGCTACAATCGCTACTCGAGAAAGCCGATCGGTACCTGGTCGGAGGATGTCTGGGCAGTTTTCGGCTGCCGGAGGAGGTCGCCACTGTCATCGGGCGCGGCGAGGGCTCGAAGGTGTTCGACGTCGACGGCCGCGAGTACATCGATTACATCCTGGGCTCAGGCCCGATGATTCTCGGCCACGCCCACCCGGCTGTCGTCGAAGCCGTGCAACGGCAGGCTGCGCTGGGATCGACCTTTTATGTGCCAAGCGCGCCGACGATCAACCTTGCCGAGCGCGTCGTCGAGGCGGCTCCCTGCGGCGAACGGATCCGCTTCGTGTCGTCGGGGACGGAGGCGACCTTCGCTGCCTTGAGGATGGCGCGTGCCCGAAGCGGGCGAGAGAAGATCCTCAAATTCGAGGGTGGATGGCATGGCGGGCATGACTACGCGCAGCAGGGAACAACACCCACAGAGCCTGCCCATTATCCAGAAGCAGTGCCGGATTGCGCCGGCATCCCAAGTGCCGTTGGCGCCAGCGTACTGGTATCCCCGTTCAATGATACCGAAACCGCACTCCGTCTGATTGACGCGGAGGCTGACGACATCGCCGCCGTCATGGTCGAGCCGTTGCAGCGCACGGTCCGCCCACAGCCCGGATTCCTGGAGGCCCTGCGGGAATCGACCAGCCGACATGGAATTGCCCTCATATTCGACGAGATCGTTACCGGTTTCCGTCTTGCATGGGGGGGAGCTCAGGAACGCTACGGCGTCATCCCTGACATTGCCACCTACGGCAAGACCATCAGTGGCGGTTACCCGATCGCGGCCGTGTGCGGACGAGCCGACATTCTCGACTGCGGCGACCCACGTCGAAAAGGGCAGGGGCAGGAGTACGCCTTCGTCAGCGGCACCGTGAACGGCAATCCGATCGGCGCCGCGGCGGGTCTCGCCTGCCTGGATGAGTTGGCCAAAGACGGCGTGTACCTGCGTTTGTACGAAGTGGCAGATCGACTGAGTCAGGGGCTAGAGGCGATCGGTGCCGACATGGGGGTGCCGCTTCAGGTATTGGGGGACGGACCGGTCCTGCAGCCATTCTTCACCGAAGCGACGATTCTCAACCACATCGACAGTTTGCAGGCCGACGCTGCCATGGCGCGCCTCTGGGGTATCGAGATGCTCAAGCGGGGTATCCTCTGCAATCCGGGTGGCAAGTTGTACCTGTCGTTCGTCCACTCGAACGATGATATCGACCGCACGCTGGAGGCGGCGCGGGAGTCGCTGGAGGCCGTCGTCTCGCATTAGGAGCCTGTCCGAGTATCCCATTTGGGCTGCGGGAGCGTCATTGCCGCCGCTGCCTGCGTTCCGTTTCACTCTCTGAATTCATAAATTCAGATCGCTCACGCGCCTTGCCATCGACGACAATGACGCTCCCTCGCCTTCAAAGCGAATACTCGGACAGGCTCCTATCATGAAGTTCGGTACCTTCCACATACTGCCGATGCCGGAGGGGACGACGGCACACGATGTTATCCACGAGACTCTGAAAGAGGTTGATCTGGCCGAGTCGATGGGGTTCAATACAGTGTGGCTTGCCGAACACCACTCTTCCCGATTTGGCCTGTGCGCCTCGGCTTCCGTTCTGGGTGCCGCCGTGGCCATGCGCACGCAACGGGTAAAGATCGGCTACGCCGTCAACGTCACTCCGCTTCATCACCCACTGCGACTGGCCGAGGAGGTCGCTTTCGTGGATCAACTCAGCAATGGTAGAGTCATCGCCGGCTTCGGTCCGGGGTACGCGCCATACGAGTTCGATCTTTACGGAGTGCCTCTGGATGAGCGGCACGAGCGGCATCGTGAGGGAACAGAGGTTGTTCTGAAAGCCTGGCGCGAGGAAGAATTCAGTTATCACGGTCAGTACTACGACTTCGACAACGTGTCCGTGCTGCCGAAGCCGTACCAACGTCCCCACCCTCCCATCGCCATTGCCGCGGGAAGCCCGGCCTCGGTGACCCAGGTGGCGAAATTAGCGTTGCGGCTGTTATTGCTGGTCGCGTCTGACCAGATCGAGAACTTGCTGAAGGTTTACCGCGAAGCTGCCGCCGCCGTGGGGCAGTCAGAGGCCGAGGTGAACCGCCGCCTGGCGCAGACCGGTGTGATGCGGACGATCTACGTGGCTGACGATGATGACGAGGCGCGCCGACTGGCGCGCGAGCATTCGGTGTGGCTGGTGCGGATGCGTAACCAACTCGCCTTCACGGAAGTCACAGACAAACAGGTTGACGAGCAGGTGTCAGAGTTTCTCGCTCAACGAATGATCGCCGGATGCCCCGAACGCGTCGTCGACGAGATCAACCATGTCGCCGAGGTCGGTGGCGGCGAGATTCTGGGCTGGTTCCGCTGGGGGGGGATGGCCCACCGTGAAGTGGCTGCTTCGATGCGCCTGTTCGCCGACAGGGTGATGCCGCGAGTGAGCTGATGCGCCGACCTTGTCAGGTTCAGACCCGCAAGTACATTACTGCCGATCGACCAATGTTGTAACCGGCTTCGAATCCGCGCTGTTTCTCCGAATGAGGAAACACCATGAACGGCTACACACACCATGAGATGATCGCACTCGGGCCTGACGAGACCCCGTACCGGCTGTTGACCACCGATCACGTTTCTACCGGGAAATTCGAGGGCGGTGATGTGCTCAAGGTCGAAGCGGCTGGGCTCACCATGCTGGCTGACCAGGCGATGCGGGACAACGCCCATCTGCTCAGACCCGGACACCTTCAACAGGTACGCCGGATCCTCGATGATCCAGAGGCTTCAGACAACGATCGCTTCGTCGCGCTCGAGATGCTGAAAAACGCCAACATCGCCGCCGGCGGGGTGCTGCCGATGTGTCAGGATACCGGCACGGCCATAATAACTGGTAAGAAGGGCAACCGGGTCTGGACGGATGGTGACGACGATGCCGCGCTCTCGCTGGGCATCAAAAACGCGTACGAGCAGACCAATTTGCGTTACAGCCAACTGGCGCCGTTGGGCATGTTCGAAGAGGTCAACACCCGCACCAACTTGCCGGCCCAGATTGAGATCTACACGGACAAGGGTGACACCTACAAGCTGATGTTCATCTCCAAGGGGGGCGGTTCCGCCAACAAGAGCTTCCTCTTCCAGGAGACGAGGGCTCTGCTCAATCCGGATTCATTGCGCGACTTCATCGATGAGAAACTCCGCATGATCGGCACGGCCGCCTGCCCTCCCTACCATCTAGGTATCGTAATCGGCGGTACTTCCGCTGAATACACCCTGAAGACGGCGAAGATGGCGAGCACGCGTTTCCTGGACAGCCTTCCTACTCAGGGTAATGAGTTCGGTCAGGCCTTCCGGGACCTCGACATGGAGGCCCAGGTACTGGAGATGAGTCGCGAGATCGGCATCGGCGCTCAGTTTGGCGGCAAGTACTTCTGCCACGACGTGCGGGTGGTGCGGTTGCCGCGTCACGGCGCTTCCTGCCCTGTCGGCATCGCGGTTTCCTGCTCAGCCGACCGTCAGGTGCTGGCGAAGATCTCCGCCGAGGGCATCTTCCTCGAAGCCCTGGAAAAGGATCCCGCCAAGTACCTTCCGGAGGTGGAAGAGGGAGAGTTGGGTGGAGAGGTCGTCGAAGTCGACCTGAGTCGCCCGATGCAGGAAGTCAGGGCGTCTTTGAGTCAGCATCCTGTAAGCACACGGATATCGCTGACTGGAAAAATGATCGTCGCACGTGACATCGCCCACGCCAAGCTCAAGGAACGCCTGGACGCGGGCGAGGAGCTACCGGAATACTTCCGGGAACAGGCCGTCTATTACGCCGGTCCTGCCAAAACGCCGGAAGGCCACGTCACCGGATCATTCGGGCCCACGACAGCCGGTCGCATGGACAGCTACGTCGACGTTTTTCAGGCTGCCGGCGGAAGCATGGTGATGCTGGCCAAAGGGAATCGCTCCAAGCAGGTCACCGACGCCTGCAAGAAGCACGGTGGATTCTACCTGGGTTCCGTAGGCGGTCCGGCGGCCCGCCTGGCACAGGACTGCATCACCAAGGTCGAGTGCCTGGAGTACGAGGAACTCGGAATGGAGGCGGTCTGGCAGATCGAGGTCAAGGATTTTCCGGCCTTCATCGTCGTCGACGACAAGGGCAACGACTTCTTCGCGGCGTTCCGGCGTTCGTAAGCGGGCCGCCCTACGGATCAGGCAACGCGGTCCAGCTTGTCCGCCGTGATCACGGCCAATCGGTTTCGAAGCTGTCGCCGCCCTCACCGTACACGAGAGCGCCGTACCGCTCCCATTCCTCGCGCTCGGCCGGTGTTATCATCCGTCTCTCCAGCACGGAGAGGTTATCGTGTAGCTGAGACGCCGTGGCGGGAGAGGTGAAGGTCGCCAGCACCGCCGGGTCCGCGAGCACGAAGCGGTAACAATCGGCAGCATCAGGCACGGTGCCGTCCCATTCGGGATGGCCCTCCAGCAGGGTGCCCCACCGCGTCGCAGTGAATCCGAGGACGGGCACGCCTGCACGCTGAGCCTCGGGCATGACCTGCTCTTCGGACTTCCTGTGGGCCATGTTATAGCGGTGCATGAGCAGGTCGATCTTGCCGCTGCGGATGAGTTGGACGGCGAGGTCGCGGTCGTGAGCCGAAGCGCCGGTGTACCTGATCCTTCCCTGACGCTTCCATTCAGCCAACAGGTCGAGTACGCCACCATGATCCAGCAATCCATCCATATCATCCTTTGGATTGACGTACTCGGCCAGGAACAGATCGATGACATCGATCCGGAGGCGCAGCCGTATCTCATCCAGGTAGCGCTCGAGCGTGCTGCGGTCGCGGGATTCGGAACCGGTGGCTACGAACAGGCGGTTGCGTTCGGACTGCATCAGTGGGACAAGGCCTTCGATGAGGTTCGTGGAGGTCTTGTCATAAAAAAAGAACCAATTGATACCGGCAGCAGCTGCGGCCGGCACGCAGTCAATCTCTATCTCCGGATTGCCGCTAAGTCCAAGGGCGGATAGCGGGCTTCCGTCAATGGTGGTTACGGACATGAGTCACAACCTGCCCAGATCGACGGTCTCCCCGTCGCGGACCTGCGAATCCTCCACCAGGAGGTTAACCGATTTGATTACGTTGCGGCTCCCCGGGGGCGCGATCAAGATCTCGTACGGTCCCTTCGACGAGCAGCTCCACGCCCCCGTGCCAAGCGTAGTGGCGTGGGCGACGACGAGTTCGAAACGGCCGTCATCGCCCGCCTGGACGGATCGGCTATATTGCAACTCATCGCCTTCCGGTCCACAGTACAGAGTTAGTTGAGCCTCGAGGGTGGAATTGGCCGCCGCCGTTCCCTGCAGGCGCGCACCGTTCACGTGTTCAAAGATTTTTACCGTCCCGGTAATGATGCCGTCATATTCCCAGTGGTCGTCCGTCTTGCCTATGTGGCCAACGCCACTGCGCTTGGAATACTCCTCCCGTTTAGTTTGCGAACTAATGTTGAAGGCTACTCGCTTGAACCGGAGAGTGCCGTATTCCAGCAAATAGGGGATATAGCTTTCATGAGCGGATTCGTAAACCAGCCGGTAATGCCCCAGGTCACGGGCATCGTCGACGTACATGCGTACGGCCATCGCGTTGCGATAGCGGGTGCCAAAGGTGCGACGAAGGATCTTCTCCTCCTCACTGATCACGTACCAATCTGCACGTTGCGAGTCGTATTCCTCCAATCGACGTCCCGTATTGAGTACCTTGCCCGGAAAATGGTTCGCGATGGTTCGCGCTTCGAGGACCACGTAACGAACCTGCTCCCCGTCTTCACACTCCGGGCAGAGCAGCTCACGTGACTTCACTTCGTCTTCGCATAAGAGCCACTCGGCCGTCGTCTTCGAAGTCCACTGGCTCCATACAGGGACTCGTTTGCCAAGGGCGGCGATCATGTTGCCGAAATCCCAGGGGCAGAATACGCCATAGGTGTCGGGCGGATAGCGGAACCCGCCGCCACCCTCGGTCCATGGTTCGACAGGCTCATCTATTCCCACCGATGGCTCTGGCGTTTCGTTCCTCAGCCACTCCATGGCCTGCGTCCAGCCGTCGTTGATGACCAGGTGCTCGTCAAATACTTTCTTTTTCCCCCACGGCATTATCACACTTTGGAATGGCCATATCGGGGCCACCAGGACGACGGCTATGACGGCAACCGCCACAACGCGGATCGCCCCCGTTCTGAGAGCCGAAGCACGGGTGATTATCTGATCGATGACAAAACCCGTCAGCAAGGCGACAAACATCGGTGGCACATAATCATAGTCGTTGGCACTCATCCAGAGGCCGATCCATGTCATACCCATCAAGATTGCGACCAGGCTGTACCGTCTCTCTGCCGATCGAATCGATTGAATCAAAGCCAGTGGCAATCCAGCCAGAGCTATCACCCCTCCCGATCCCAACAGTTTCCAGTACAGCGTCCAGTCAACCGTGCGATGTTCAGCCAGCGTTTTGACTTTTTGTTGTAACAGCAACGACATCATCTGATTGGCAAGCGGGTGCTGCCAGACGAAAACGATGGCGGCGATTGCAACCAGTGCGGATGATGCGATAGCGACGAGGTGGGCGTTACCAGCCTTCCGGACCACGGCTCGAGCAGCGTAGGCATACACGGCGGGAACGAGTGCGATGACCAGGCATCCCAGCACGGTGAGGGGGAACCTTTCTTCGGCCATCACCAGATCCCTCCAAATGATGCCTGGCAACGCGATCATGGACAACAGAACACCGCCGTACAGAAGCGAAGCGCGAGCGGTTGCCATGGATTCGGGATTGTGGGCGATTTCAACGGCGCTCACTGCACACAGGATGACAAGAATAATCAGCAGATAAATCGCCCCCCCTGCCCAGGTGTACACAAGAAGGGCTGCCGGCAACGCATAGCCAACAATCGGTAACAACGGCCGCCAACCCGGGCTCGCGCGCTCACACGTTTGGAGACACCGGATCAATCCCCATGTTGTCAGTAACCCGAGGGCCATCTCCGCGACATGGTGGTCGGCGAAGCCGAAAAGGGTACGGTGGAGGGAGGTGCCAGGGTACATCACATACACCGCGGTCGCCGTCAGGGCAGCCAACCGGCTGAAGACGGATTGCGCAAGCAGATAGAGAAGGGCAAACGAAAGCGTACCCAGGATCGCCGGCGTCCATACCGCTACGCAGTCGACCAACCACTCACTGGGGTCGCCCAACCCGATTACATAGGCGACCGATGCGATTCCGAGATCGAAAAGACTGGCCGTGTGGGCTCGTTGTCCTGTGGGGTAGTGCGTGCCGATGTCCCAACGCATCAGGTCCGGGAAATGATCGGCGGCGAAACGAGCGTGGCGCAGGTGGTAATAGGGGTCAACGCCAAGCAGCTGAACCTCTCCAGATTCCGGGAAGATGTGATTCCAGCCGGGCAGGACACGCGACAAAAAGGCGGCGGCGCACACAACGCCGAGGACGATTGCCGCTGTTCGATCGCTGATTGACCAGGTTGTCGGACGGACTGGCTCTGCTACAGGATCAACGGCATCTGCTACAGGATCAACGGTCTTCGCTACAGGTGGTGGATTTCGAGCTTTGCCGGGCCGACCCTTCCTTTTTTTCTTGCGCGCCACTTCGATCCCTCAATTCATGAATGCTCACTACGGCCGGATTAGGCCGTCGCCGAATATCCTCGCCCGATCCGTCGTTGGCAACCCCGAACTGAGTGTTGCGGGATCCGGAGAAACACTGCGGGAGATCAGTTGGATGAAGTGTTTGTGACTGGGAAGTCGCTGAATGGGGACGTACAGGCCTTCCTGGAGGAACACGCCGAACTGGATGCGGTCGATAGCGCTTCAGAACCTCGTTCCCGCCAGCGAGATGTTCATCGTCGCGGGGGCCAAGGCTCGAAGACTATCAGCGCTGAGGGCGCTACCAATTTCCGTGGTCCAATCCCCTTCGTAGTGGATCCGGACGATGGCATTCGGGTCCACGGCACCGAGCCGCCGTCCCAGGTTGGCGCGGATTTCGGTCGTCGATCGCATCGAGTCGACTACCAGGTCTACCATCGGGCGCGCCGGTAGGGTGACGAAGTTGGAGTCGAGGAATTTGTCCTTGCAGGAGCCCGAGAGGCCGATGCGCACGATGGCAAACTTCTTTACTTCATCTCGCTCTGCCCATGATGTGCGTTCGACGGATCCCGGGTAGATGACAGGGGCTGCCAGCATTCTGCCATTCAGCTCGCGATCGAGCCGTTGGGCTCGGTGGATGTGCCCGGACAACACGGCATCGAAGCCACGTGGGATGTCGCTTCCGCGGATGACGTCCGAGCCGTTGCGGAAAGTGAAATTGACCGGGCCGACGCGCGCTCCTTCCACGGCCTGATGCAGGCAGAGGATGCTCGCGTCAGCCTCAACCCCCCGCCAGCCGGTCGCCTCCAACGTCGTCTCGAATCGTTGCCGGATGTCTGGGACGAACGGGAATCCCGACAGCGCCAATGAGTGGCCGGAGACCTGGCAGCTGAAGGTTCTGGGTTGATCGAAGATGTGGATGCCAGGGTGGGTGGCCCAAAGATGCAACGGTATGCGCGAGCGTTCGTGGTTGCCCGGCACGATGAAGACGGGCACGCCGAGCCTGGCGACTTCGACAAGTGGCCGCATCGCCTGCTCAACGAGCCCCGCTCCCACCTTGCTGCGAAAGAACAGATCGCCGCCGTGGACGACGACGTCGACGAGGCCGTTCATGGCCGGCTGGAGGGCGCGCTCGAAGTTGGCTAGAAAGTCATGACCGCGGCGGCGGCGCTGGACTCGGGGTCGCGCCGGCAGGTCGAAGCCGATATGGGTATCGGCTACCAGCAGTACGCGCGCGGCAACGCCAGTCCTGGGCGCGGTTCTCAGTTTCGGCATGTCCAGTGGCTGTTGGGTACATTTAGTGGGAGTGACTGTCCGCGCCGGGCTGCATCGCCGGACAACGGGTGAAGGGAAGTTCCTTGAAGAGACAAAACCCTGGCAAGCATTTTTCACGGAAATCGTTTTGAGTAACTCAACCATCGCGGATCAATGGGCTCGAGAAGGCTACGTGGTGGCGCCGTCGCTGTACGGGACGGACGTCTGCGAGAGGTTGCTCGAGATCAGTGAAGGTTGTCTGCAGCAGTGGCGTCAGTGCAGCCCGGAAACGGGCGAGGCCGGTGGCGTCGATGCGACCTCAATGCGTCACCTCAACCACCCCGAGTATCATCGACAAGATCGTGCCGGCCAGGTGACCATATTGGAAGCCGCAGCGGATCCCGGAGTGCTGGAGTTGGGCAGCAGCATCCTGGGAGAGGAGGTCCTCTTTCGCTGCACCAGTCTGTTCATGAATCCGCTCGAGACCGGCAAGGACGGACACTGGCACCGTGACTCGCAGTTTCTGCATCCCGATGTAGAGGAGGAGAAGCGCGTCGTCACCACGCTGGGCGAGAGGGGGAACTCCTTCCAGCTGCAAGTGGCTCTGGTGCCATCAGACGACGTCGAGGTGGTACCGGGGTCCCATTTACGCTGGGATACGCCGCGGGAATTCGCCATCCGCCACGGTGATGGACAGCGCCACAACCGCTCCTGCGACATGCCCGGAGCTCTGCGTCTGGATCTGGCGCCCGGAGACGGCGCCGCGTTCAATCCCTACGGCCTGCACCGCGGCCGCTATCATACCGACCGTTTACGGCGAACGCTGATGTTGACCTACTCCAGTGCGTCCAAGCCTCGATTCGATTACTTCTCGGACCAGCCATGGTTTCTGGAGAAGGGCTATCTAGAAGGTCTGAGCAGTTCCGCGGTGAGATTCTATGAACGATTTATCGAGCAATACCGAGGCGACTGGGCCAAATCCGCCGACGCTCAAGATTCGCATTAGCCGGCAGATTGCCCCAAGCAGCGCCGGGCCTGCCGTCCAAGGAGGGCCGCCAGGGATGGCTGATCACGGTAACCCTTCAAGAGCCTGCACAGAAACCATCCACAGATCAACAACGACTGGGTGACCGTGAGATAGATGAGGGTGGGCTCCGAGCCGTCCGTAGCAGAGGGGATACTGTTGGCCCATTCGAAAACGAGGCCGCCGACGAAGGCTCCAAGGGCCGCCGTTACCGAGCTGAAGAACGCCATCACCGCGAAGCCCTCGCCCTGATATCCATCCGGCACCGCGTCGATCATCGCTCGCGTCTCGCCGAAGTTCAAGCCGCCGACGAACACGCCCCACAAGAAGTAGAACACGGCACCCCAGATTATGAGGGGTGTTGTTTCCACGGGAAGGGTCAGCCACACCGGCGCGGCCAATCCGAGAAACATGAGGGTCGCGGTGAGCACGGCCCGGTAACCATGAGCTTCGATGAGACGACCCCATCCGTACAGCGTCAGTACTTCGCCCAGAGCGGCGAGGGCGGTCAGCCACACGTAGTAGTCCACGGGCATGCCGCGTTCGTACAGGACAACGACCCAGAAGGTCATGGACGCCGTGCTGACGAAGGCACACAGGCCGAAACAGAGGATGTATCCGCGCACCGCTGAGAATCTCAGGACCGACCGTAGACGGGAAAGGTAGCGTTCCGTCGGTTTCGGTAGCGTGCGCTCGGAGATGCTGCGAACCCACCAGGCGCCAGTGACTCCCACGGCCGCGGTCAGCGCAAAGGGAAGGGCAAATCGCGCCGCGGATAGCTGTGACCCCAGGTACCAACCGGCGACCAGCGGAACGGCGAGGGCGAGCACCCGCTGGGTGATTTTTTGCCGGGTTATGAACCCGGAGAGTGACGAGGTCGAGGTGTTGTCCTGAATCAGCGGCCAGAAGCCTGCGCCGCCAGCCTGTACGACGAGTTGGCGCAGCACCACCAGGCCGATGGCGAGCCAGATCGCATCCGAGCCCAGATCGGTCGCCAACGCAACCGGAACGAGCAGGAACGGGCCGATGCTGCCGAGCGCCCGCCCGAGGTAGAGGGTGCGCGTCTTGCCCAAGTAGGGCAGGGCTCGGGCGCCAACCAGTCGCGAGGTACTCGCAAGCTTGATCAGGGTGGCCAGCAGGCCGATGTGGAAGGGGGATGCCCCGAGGGCCAGCAGGAACAGGGGGGCGTTCGAGACGATGAATTGTCCGACGATCGACCCCGTGATCAGGTACAGTATCAGGCGGCGCTGACCGCGTTCGCGGGTTTCCTTTGGAAGGGGGTCACTGGCATCATTCAAGACATGGAGACTCCAAATCCTCTCAGTGGATAAAGAGGCTTTTGGAGTATCCGGTCAATCGCGTGAGACAGGACACCAACGAATCGAGCTATTTCGTCAGTGCGTGATTGACCGAGTCCTCGAGGCGGGAGGCGAGCTGTGAGGTCATGAGAATGGCGGAGACTTCCGATCTGAGCAACGCAGTCATTTCACGGTCGACGCGGTCGGCTACCACGATCACGGGCGTCTCGACGAGTACCTCTCTTCGAAGTTCACGGATGGCCACGCCACCCAGGGCGTCTGAGACACCGATGTTGACGACGATCAAGTCGAAGGGAGCCGAGGCCAGCATCTGCCTTGCATGGGCAACGGATGGCGATTGCTTGACCGTGTGTTTGCGCGCCAGCAGATCGACGAGGGTCGCCTGAGTGTGGGCCATGTCATCGATGATGAGAATCGAAGCGCGACTCGCGGCCGCTGCCGGTTTCGGGTCCGATCCCTCGAGTGCCTTGCTGATGGCGGCACCGATCGTGTCCTCGTCAAAGGGTTTGACGACGTAGCCACTTGGGTTGGTGGCGCGTGCCCGGTCGATGGTGTTGCGGTCGGTGTGAGCGGTGACGAAGACGACGGGAATCTTGAAACGCTGGCCGATGGTCTGCGCGGCCATCACACCATCCTTGTCGCCGTCAAGGGTGATGTCCATGAGCACGAGATCGGGCTTCAACTGGGCCACCCTGGTGACTGCTGTGGTGCCGGACGAGACGACTTCCAGAACGTCGTAACCCAATTTCTGGACGGTATCAGAAAGGTGTGCGGCGACGATCGCCTCATCTTCGACGATCAGCACCGATTCGTCGGGCATAGCCTGCACCTTTGGGTTAAAAGCGAGTGCATCGTACGTACCAGAACGTCGTGCGGCAGACGATGGAATGCCATGGCACAATCGCGCCTTCGTCGTCCTTTTTTCGCAGCGAGCAGGTAGAACGTGTAAAAGGGGTGGTCAACGTGCTAAGTAGACCAAATAGGATCGGGCCCAGGGGGGCAATATCGTCGAAACAAACGGGAATTTCTGTGTGCGAAATCACGTCTTCTGTGATCGGCATCACGTCCTTTGTGATCGGCATCACGTCCTTTGTGATCGGCATCACACCCACTGGCTGCTGCAAGCGGATCCTGTCTGGTACCTGGCCTTAGATATTTTTCCCGGTGTAACGCAGAATGTGGTGCCCGGGAGGGTGATAGTGCGCTGCCACAGCTTCCAGAATAGCCCGTCTGCGTGAGGTGCATTGGGCAACGGGCAGGTCGAGGATGACGTCGTCGACATCATGCGGTCCGATTCGCCAGTGGCCGCACACGGCTCCACGGAATTCGCCATCGATGAGGAGGTACTGCAACACCTCGTGTTTGGCGTATTGCTTCTTGAGGGCACACTGTTCGGCGAGCACGAGGGGGTCGGACCGGTGGAGCATGAACACGCTGGGTTGGGGCTGGGACAAATCGCCGTGGCGGTCCTCGGGGCACATCCAAACCGGGGGCAGGTCAGGTACGTCCCCGGTCACCAGGACACCGTTGCGCTCGCCCTGAGCCAGCGCCTTGCGCAGAGAGCGGGCGGGCAATCGAGTCCAGTTCTTGAATTGTTCGAAGGTGGCGCAAACGAAGCCCTGCAAAAAGCGACAGAGCACCTCAACGATGGCGTCTTCTGCCGGTTGGTGGTCCAGGTCGAGTTTAGGCCAGGCGCGTTCCATCAATGACCACGGGCGTGCCCACGAGCTGTCTTCTTGATCCTCGAAGACCAGACAGGCTTGCTGCAGCCGGTGAAGGGCCGGCGTGAGCTGCTTGTTCTTGAGTCCCGTTTCTTCGCTGAGTTGCCGCGTGCTCAACTCTTCTGTGTAGCGCAACGCCTGCAGCACGCGCTCCTGAATCGGCGTCGTCGTGGTGAGCGGTTTGCGAAAGGCGGTGGCGTAGAGTTGAAGATCTTCGGCTAACACGTAGCTGACGTTGCCGCCGAGGAAGCGGCCCTTGACGAGCTCGCGGCGACTCCGAAACTCGTCGGCAAGGGCGCCGTCATCGAAGGTCGTGCGATGCACGAGTCGCGGTGGATGGCCTGGCATGGTGAAGGCGACAGGGGTGATGGGCTGTAAGCGGCGAACGAGCTTCAGGTATCCGTCACGGCTTGTCGCTGGAACACTCAAGCCCTGGGTGACGAGGCGGCGAGCGAGTATGGTGGCTTTATCGACGCCGGGCATGCTGGGCATTAGTCAACGGGTACGCCAATCGCAGTACCGAAGCAGTGCCAGCTTGTCCACTTCAAAGGCGAGCTTACTGCCGTCGATGTCATCGGGCTTCACGAGTTCAAAGTGATCGATGTCGTCGGCTGCCCGGGCCTGGGTGATGTCCGTGTCAGTGACGACGAAGTAGGCGACGGCTGTCCGGTAGAGTACGTCGCGGAAGAGGTACTCGCTGGCAAAGGAAGCCAGGTAGCTGGGCGCGGTTACGTCGAGGTTCAACTCTTCGTGTAATTCGCGCACCAGCGTCTCCTCCAGGGTCTCCCCGTGTTCGACGAATCCACCCGGGATGGCAAGCAGTCCCTTTCCCGGATCGTTGGCTCGCCTGGTGATGATGATCTTGCTTTCGTGCTGGACGATGCCTACAACTGCAGCAACGGCACTGTGATAATAGAGGTAGTGACATTTCGTGCATTCGAGGGCGGCGTCTCCCCGGTGCTGCATTTCTGCCTGGCCGCAGCGAGGGCAGTACTCCCACCGGGTCATCTCGAGTGTATTCATCTGTTCAACGCGCGGTAAAGGGTCTCGATTTCGGCGATCATCCGCTCCTTGGAAAAGTGGGTCTGCACGAAGGACCGGGCTCGAGCACCCATGTCCCGGCGCAGGTCCGGTTGTTCGAGCAGGTAACGCAGGGCATCGGTGAAGGCGCGGGTGTCGCGCGTTGGTGCGGTGGCACCGTGGTCCCACAGGGTGAAGGCAGATTCTGAATCGGGCGACGCGCGCGATCCGAGAATGTCTATGACGCCGCCTGCTTCAGTGGACACGACGGGGCAGCCGGCGCGCATGGCTTCGATCAGGGTAAGTGGCGTGCCTTCGTTCAACGAGGTGAGGGCGATGAGGTCGAACTCGTTGTAGAGTGATATGACGTCGCTGCGGAAGCCGGCAAAGATGACCTTGTCGGAGAGGGCGAGCTCTTCAGCACGTGATTCTAATTGGGGGCGCAACTCACCATCGCCGATGACGACAATACGCACCTGCTGGCCAAGTTCAGGCGCCTCCTCAAACAGTTTCGCTGAGGCCTCTAATAGCATGCCGTGGTTTTTTATCTGACTCAAGCGGCCGACGATGCCGATGAGCAGATCCGATGGCTGCAGTCCCAGCTCCCGCCGCAACTCACCAGAGGAAGCTTGTCCTTCTTCCAGATCGAGACCCAGCGGTACGACCTGGTACTGCTCCAGCCGGCCGATGCGAAAGTGCTCGGACAGTTCCTGTCGCTGTTGTTCGCTGATGACGATGATTCGATCGGTGCAGCGAGCCAGCAGGCGCTCGATGGCGATGAAGAGGCGAGTCTTGAGAGGGCCGAAGTAGCTGTGCAGTACATGTCCGTGATAGGTGTGGACGACGCGGCACTGCCTGGGCCGTAACAACAGCGTTCCAGGAGTTAGCCACTTGTAGATCCAGGCGGCAACGCGTCCCACGGCGCCGGCCTTTGATTTGTGGGTGTGAATGATGTGGGGCGACTGCCGCCGGAACAGGGCCACCAGTTGGAAGACCACGAAGACATCCATCAAGCTGAGCTCGCGACTCATTGATTTGAGTACTACTGGCTCGATTCCGGCATCGCGGGCGAAGTAGCTCATGTCATCTTCGCCGGCGGGGACTGTGCCCGTGATCAGGACAGTGTCAAAGCCGTTCGCCGCATCCAGACCCACCGTCAACCAGGCCACGTGCTTGGCTGGGCCGCCGACGTTGAGCCGATCGATGATTCGAGTGATTCGCATGGGATACCGCGTCGATAGCGCCTGACCAGTCTGAACTGCCCACAGGATAGTCAAAGATACGAAGCGGACGAGTACGGAGAGTAGTCGATTCGCACACCTGGACAGGGTTCACCTAATTATTCAATGTGAATGAGCCCCGAAGGAGATCGTTTCTTGCGTATCGACATCCGGCAGCTGAGCAAGCAGTACAAAGGAGGCCACCATGCTTTGCGCGACGTCGATCTGACGATCGGCAACGGCATGTTCGGCCTGTTGGGCCCCAACGGCGCCGGCAAGACGACGCTGATCAAGATCCTGGTGACCCTGCTGACGCCGACGGCGGGTGAGGTCCGTTTCGACGACCTCGATCTGCAGCGAGACCGGGCGAAGATCCGCCGCTTGATCGGCTATCTATCCCAGGATTTCAGCCGCTTTCCCAAGCTGGCGACCTGGGAGTTTCTCGACTATGCGGCATCGCTCGCTGGTCTGTACCGCAAGAAAGAGCGGCGCGAACGTGTCGACGGCCTGCTCGAGCAGGTCGGTCTGTTCGAGGTGCGTGACCGCCAGGCCAGCAAACTGTCGGGCGGTATGAAGCGGCGCCTGGGGATCGCCCAGACCCTGATCGGCGATCCCGCCGTCATGGTCGTCGACGAACCGACTACCGGCCTGGACCCCCAGGAGCGGTTGCGCTTCCGCAATCTACTGGCTGATCTGGCGCGCGGCGAAATCATCATCATCCTGTCCACTCACATCGTCGGCGACATCTCGTCGACCTGTACTGACCTAGCGCTGCTCAACGACGGAGTGATCGTCTACAATGGCCCACCGACCGATCTGGTGGCCAAGGCACGTGGTAAGGTCTGGAAGGTCGAGGCCGAGTTTCAGGAAGCGGATCATCTGAGGGAGCGGTATCCGGTGGTGTCGATGGTGCCGGCTGCTGAAGGGTATGAAATCCGCATGGTCGCTGACGCAAAACCAACGCCATCGGCCGAGCCGCTCGATCCAAATCTCGAGGACGCCTACATCCATTACATGCAGTCGATCGGACAGGACATGAGTCTGGAAGCAACGGACGACGTCGTGTCGGGCGACATCGTGTCGGGCGACATCGTGTCGGACGACTCTTCCGGGAATGGCCCGGACCAGTGATCAACCTGCGTGCCATCGCCAACATCGCCCTGTGCGAGGCAAAACTCCTGGGCCGCTCATGGGCATTCCGCCTGTCTCTGGGAGTCGCCCTGTTTTTCCTGTTCATGTTCAACATGGGCATGAGTTTGCCACAGTCTCATGTGCCACACTTCGTGGTGTCACTGCCCGGGGGGCTGCCCCTGGGCAATATAAAACTGCTCAACGTCTACATGGGTGCCATCGCCGCCTTTCTGGCCACCGAATTCGTCAAACGGGATCGTCGCGACGACACGGTACAAACGGTGTTCGTCCACTCCTTTACCAACGTCGACTACGTGTTCGGCAAGGTACTGGGTGTCGCAACGGTGTTCGGTGTCCTCGAACTGATCGTCCTGGTGGTGTCTGCTGTGCTGCATCATTTCTTCGCGCCGGTACCACTCATATGGCAGCCTTACGTGATGGCGATCGTGGTGGCCGTCATTCCCACCCTGATATTCACCACTGGATTAGCCGTAATGCTGGTGACGCTGCTGCGCAACCAGGCCCTGGTGTTCGTCCTGGTCGTCGCCATCGGTATCGTGTCGCTGACGATGGTCGGGTACCGCTACCACTTCTTCTTCGACGTGTTCGCTTTCCATGTACCGCTGAACTGGTCCGATTTCATCGGGGCAGGCAATGAAACACAGCTATTGCTGGTGCGGGGAACGCATCTGCTTTTCGGCCTGGGATGCATCGCAATCACGCCATTGCTGAGCAGCCGACTGCCACAATCGCGACTGGCGTCCCTGGGTGCTGGTGTTGTGGCGATCTGCTGCATGGGCGGTGCTGGCTGGTCCGGGTACACCTACATGGAAGCCCGGTGGTCGGAGCGAGACTACAGGGAGCACCTACGCATGTTGAGTAGTGAAGCGGCACGCTTGAGTGCTCCAACCATGACGGCGTGCCGGCTGGATGTGGCCGACGAACGCGGGAACCAACTGGCGATTACGGCCGACCTGACTATCACGAATGAAGGCACGTCCGAACTGGATACGCTGTTGCTGACGCTGAACCCGGGATTGAGAGTCGAAGAGATCACCGCTCAGGAAACAGCGCTCACCTTTCGTCGGGATGAACACCTGTTGCGCGTGGTCCCACTCGAAGCCCTCGCACCCGCGGACACCATGCAACTGCGGCTGGAATACCAGGGTAGTATCGATGAACGCTTCTGCTATCTGGATGTCGAGGACGAACGCATGGAGGCGCAGTACCGGTTGTGGCTGCATTCGGTACCGAAACAGTATTCCATGGTGGGGCCTGATTTCGTGCACCTAACGCCGGAGACCGGTTGGTATCCACGCGCCGGGGTGCCCCCCGGGACCGCCTTTCCCGAGCCCGGACACCGTGACTACGCGGACTACGAGATTTCGGTGACGCCACCCGAGGGATGGTCGGTGTTTTCTCAGGGGACCGTCGAGGTCGATTCGCTCACCGGGGTGCATCGCTTTCGCACCGATGACCCACTGCCCCAGGTGTCGCTGACGATGGGTCAATACGAGGTCCGGCAACTCGTCGTCGAGGATGTCACCTATCGACTGGCTATCAGGCCGGGGCATGACTACTTCGACACCTACCTGGACTCCGTGGCTGGAGCATTGCCCGAGCTCATCACCGAACTCAGGAACGAATACGAGGTGACGCTGGGCATGAACTACCCCCATCCCCGGTTCACGTTGGTGGAGACGCCGATTCAGTTCTTCGCCTATGAGCGTCTGTGGACGGTGGCGCAGGAGTCGGTGCAGCCGGAAATCGTCTTCCTGCCGGAAATGGGAGCCCTGTGCGAGGGCTGCGATTTCCGCCGGCAGAAGCGGCAGTCCAAGCGGAGACAGGAATCGGCCAACCAGGCTGAGACGGCCGAGGATCTGCAAGTCGGTTATGTGCGCACCTTCGCCATGCTCGACTTGTTGGGGCTGGAGATTCCAGTCTGGCGCAGCCTCGATAGCGAGTCCGGTGTCGAGACTCGCTACAAGCTGCTGCCCTGTTTCCTGTCGTACGTCACACATCTGCCTTCGAAGCGCTGGCCAGTTCTCAACTACGCCTTCGAGGCGTATTTCCGCGACCGGGTCGAACCGCCAGAGAACATGATGTCCAGGCGGTGGCAAGGTCTGACGGCAACCGAGCGCGCCAGTCTGGCGGTGAAGGAACTAGGCCTGGCCGACCTGCTCAGGGATACAGAGCTGCCGCGCGACACGCGCAAGGCGGCTATCCAGGCCAAGGGCCGGCATCTGTTGCAGCTGCTGGCGGCCAGCTCGGGGGCCGAAGAATTCGCTGAGCGGCTCACCACTGCGGTCGACGACAGCCGCTACCGGGGGCTGTCCGAAGCAGAGCTGATTCGTCTCATTTCGGAATTGAGTGGTGAAGATCCGGAGCCGATCGTCGAGCGCTGGTACAGGTCACCGGATTTGCCTGGGTACCAGGTAGACAAGGCGGAGTCTTACCTGGTCCGCGATGGTGAACGCACGCGGACTCAAGTCGAAGTGGAGATCAGCAACCCGACCGCCGTGAACGGACTGGTGGAGGTGAGTTTCCGTCAGCGCGAAAGCAACAACGAGCGCCCCTGGATGCGCGGAACACAGGCACAGGTTGAAAACGAGACCGTCATCGCGATGCCGGCAGGAGTGCGCAAAAGAATCGGTATTCTGACAGACCGGCCGGTGGCCGAGATGATGGTGGAGACCTACCTCTCCCAGAACATCCCCTCTATCATCAGCATCCCATTTTCGGAGCAGAAGCTTCGCCGCCGATCCCGGCCATTCAGGGGCGAGGAGACTTCCATGCTGGCGGATGACCCGCCGACGGAGGCGAGCGAGTATATCGTAGACAACGAGGATGAGGGCTTCGAGGTCCATGAGGCGGAGCAGGCGAACTTCCTGCGACGTCTGTTGGTAGACTGGTTCGATCTGCGCGAACGGGAGACCCCGTACATGGGCATGCGCTGGGATCCGCCCGGAACCTGGGAGGCGACGACGGATCACCGCTTCTACGGGCAGTTCGTGCTGTCTGGCCGTTACAAGAGGGCCAGTGATGGGCGTAGCACCGTTTCCTGGCGAACGGAGATCGATCGAAGCGGGGAGTATGAGATCTACTTCTACTGCGGGCTTCTGAATGAATCGCGGGGGGGGCGCCACCACCGCGGCCGTTATCGCCAGGGCAGTGAGATGAATCTGCAGGTGTATCACGACGATGGCGTCGAGCCCGTAAAGTTGGACCTGGCTCAGTTGGAGGAGGGCTGGAATCATATCGGTACTTATCGTCTGCCGGCCGGGTCTGCATATGTCGAGCTAACGGACAAGGCAGATGGCCGCACCGTAATCGCTGATGCAGTGAAATGGGTGGAGAAACTATGATTGAGAAACAGGCTCGACGAAGAGATCGACTGCGAGATCAACTGCAGGGCACGTGGTTGGCTCTTGGGGCTTCGGCCGTGCTCGCAGCGTCTCAGGCCGTGAGCGAGGAACTGGTACTCGAACGGGCCCTGACCATAGCCTTCGACCGCAGCCCGGCGATGCAGGACGTGCGTCACAACCTGGAGATCAATCGCCGCAACCTGCAGGCGCAACGGGCGGCCCTCAAGTCGCGGTTCGGTCTGAGTGTGACACCCTACGAGTTCACCAAGGACCGCGTGTTCAGTGACCTGACGTCACAGTACAACACCCAGGAGCAGACGCACCTTGGGGTTCGCTTCGCCATTCAGCAACCGGTCGAGTTGACGGACGGAACACTGAGCATAATCCAATCTCTCGATTGGCGTGAAGCTTCCAGTGCGTTCGCGGGCGGAGGGACTCGGCAGACCTACAGCAATCAGCTGCTGCTGAGTTATTCCCAGCCGTTGTTCACCTACAATCGCACCAAGCTCAATCTCGAACGACTCGAGCTCGCCCTTGAGAGCGCCCAGTTAAGTCACGCCATTCAGCGGTTGCAGATCGAGAGCCAGGTCACCCGCAGGTTTTTGGACCTCTATCTGAAGCAGCGAAATGTCGAGATCGTCAAAGAGGAATTGAGAAACGCCAGCGAGCGTTACGAGATCATCGACAGCAAGGTCAAGGCCGGGATCACGGCGCGCGAGCACCTGTTGCAGGCGGATCTGACACGGGCAAACGCGGCCGGCAACCTGCAGAATGTGCAACTCGAGTATGCCAATGCCCTCGACGAGTTCAAGATGTTGCTGGGCATGTCCCTGGATGAGGACCTGTCGGTCGATGCCGTCATTCGAAAAGAGCTCGTCGCGGTGGATCTGCGGCAGGCGATCCATTACGGGCTGACGAACCGCATGGAACTGCGGCAGCAGGATATCGCCATCCAGGACGCCATGCAGGCGTTGGTGACGACGGACGCCCAGAACGAGTTCGAGGGTTCTGTCGATCTCACCTTCGGTCTCACTGGCACCGACAAAGAGCTGGGCCGAACCTATGATGACCCATCGCGAAATCAGCGACTGACACTGACCTTCAACATTCCGCTTTTCGACTGGGGAGAGAAGCAGCACCGCATGGCCTCAGCCCAGGAGTCGGTCTACCGCACCGAGCTTTCGGCCTCAGAGGAGCGCAAGCGCATCACCGCCGACATTCGCCAGGCTCATCGAAATCTGTCGACCCAGAAAACGCAGATCGAAATTGCAGAGAAGAACGTCGTCAACGCCCGCCTGACCTACGAGATCAATCTGGAACGGTATCGCAACGGTGATCTGTCGTCGAAGGACATCGCCGACTACCAAACCCAGTTGTCGCGTGAGCAGATCAACGAGGTGGGGGTATTGATCAACTACCGCCTCGCCCTGCTGGATCTGAAAATCCACACACTCTACGACTTCGTCAGCTACGAGCCCGTTAAGGACCTGCAATATCAGGAGAGTGCACGATGAAGTGTTTGCCCAGATCAGTTGCCGTTCTCGCACTCGCCGCTTTTTGGAGCTGCGACGACGAAGGACCTCAGATAGACGTCGAATCCGCCATCCCGGTGCGCGTCGAGAAGGTGGCGCAATGGCCGATTGCCGAGTATGTAACGGCCACGGGAACGGCTCGGGCGCAGCGCGAAGGCAACCTGCACTGTCTGCAGGCCGGTTGGTACAGGCTACAGGACAATCCGCGCACCGAAAAGCCCTTTGAGATGGGGGACGATGTATTCGAGAATGAGCTCATCGTCCGGCTCGACAACCCGGAACTGGTGAATCAGGCCGGCATGGACTCGAAGAAGCTTGCCTTCACCTCGGCCCAGCGTGAATACGAGAAGCAACAGGCCCTGTTCGACAAGGGCGGCATAACCCTGCGCGAGCTCACCGAGGCGGAGCGGGCCTTTATCGATGCGCGCTACGCCCTGGAGAACGCTCAGCTGCAGCTGGTCAAGCTGGAGGTCCGGGCACCATTCGACGGCGTCCTGGTCGATGTTGAGCACTACAGCCCGAACCAGTTGTTGGAGACCGGGGCTGTCGTGGGACAGATCATGGACTACGCCATCCTCTACGCCGAGGTCTCCCTGCCTGGGAAGGAGATCGACAGGATCGTGCCAGGTCAGGAGGTACTGGCCACCCACTACGGCAACGCTGAAGTAGACACCTTGCGCGGGCAGGTGACGCAGGTATCACCGGTTCTGGATACGGAGAGCCGCATGTTCAAGGCGACCTTGAGCATTGCCAACGACTCGCTCGCCATTCGTCCGGGCATGTTCATGCGGGTCGATGTGGTGGTGGCGTCGAAGGATTCAGCCCTCGTCATCCCCAAGGAGGTCATCATCGACCGGGGAGAGACCAAGTACGCATTCGTCGTGGACAAGGGGATTGCTATAGAGCGCAGCCTGGAGACCGGACTGAGCAACCGCTTCGAGATCGAGGTGCTCAGTGGCCTGGAGGTCGAGGAGCAACTGGTGGTCGAGGGCTTCGAGACCCTGCGCAACCGCTCGAAGGTGAAGATCACCAACGTAGCGGCCGGAGGCGCGCGCTGATCATGCGTTCGCTGCCGCGATTTTCGGTCCGCTACCCGACCACGGTGCTGATGCTGATCCTGGCGATTCTGCTGCTGGGATACCTCTCCTTCGAGCGTCTCGGCATGGACCTGTTTCCCGATCTGCAGAACCCGCGCCTGTTTGTCGAAGTCAAGGCAGGCGACCGTCCACCGGAAGAGATGGAGCGGCAGTTCGTCACTCAACTGGAGTCAGCGGCGGTCCGCGGCCGAGGCGTGGCCGGTGTTAGTACAGTAGTCCAGACCGGACGGGCATTGATCACGGTCGAGTACGGTTGGGGCCGTGTCGACATGGATGAGGCCTTTCTGGATCTGCAGAAGACGATGGCGGATCAGTCACAGCGTCAGGAAGATCTCGACGAGGTGACCGTCAGCCAGCATGACCCCAATGCCGTACCGGTGGTAGTGGCGGCCCTCTATCATCCAGAAGTAACGGACCTGGATGCGCTCCGGCAGACGGCCGAGGGCATCGTCCGCACCGAGTTGATCCGCCTGCCGGGTGTCGCCGCTGTCGAGCTCGTCGGTGAGCGACGGCGCGAGGTGGAGGTCCTGGCCGACGCCTACAGCCTGGAGGCCTACGGCCTCACCGTGGAGCAATTGAAGTCGACGATCGAGGGCGCCAACCGCAACATGACCGGTGGCTCCATCGTCGAGATGGGGCGCCGCTACGTGATCAAGGGTGTTGGAGAGCTGACGTCGGCGGATGAGTTGAACGACCTGATAGTGATGCAGAAGACGCCGGAGACGCCACTGCGGCCGGGCCAAGATCAGTCGCCGTCATCCGATCAGTCGTCATCTGATCAGGCATCCGCAGAGCAGATGGTGCCCGTCTCCCTGCGTGAAGTAGCCCAGGTTCGGGTGACGCTGAGCGAACCGGAAAACATGGTGCGCCTGGACGGCCGGCGCTGCATCGGCCTGGAGATCTACAAGGAGGCGCGGCACAACACGATTGACGCTGCCGAGAGTATTCACGAACACCTCGAGATTCTGCGGCACACGCTCCCGGGGTACGAGATCGAAATTGTGCAGGACCAGGCACGCTTCATCGAGGCAGCCGTTACCGAGGTGGAGCAGACCGGACTGATCGGCATCGCTCTGGCGGTCCTCGTTCTCTTCGTGTTCCTGCGTCGGATCGGGCTGACGGCCGTCGTCAGCATCGGCATTCCGATTTCCATCGTCGCCACCTTCAATTTGATGTACTTCGGCGATCTGTCTCTTAACCTGATGACGCTGGGCGGGCTCGCACTGGGGGCCGGCATGCTGGTCGATAACGCCATCGTTGTGGTCGAGAGCATCTTCAGAAAGCTGGAAGGGGGTTCGTCGCTGACGGAAGCGGCGATTGAGGGCACCGCCGAAGTCGGCGGTGCAATTACCAGTTCGACGCTGACAACGATCATCGTTTTTCTGCCGATCGTCTACCTGCACGGCGCTGCCGGTGAGTTGTTCCGTGAGCAGGCATGGACGGTAGCCTTTTCGCTCGTTTCCTCGCTGTTCGTGGCGCTCGCGGTTTTGCCAATGCTATGTACACGATTGTTGAAAACGGCAGGGGCACCACCAGTCAGTAGTGCAATCCGTTTTCCACGCTACGCCGGACTGCTCGGATCGCTCATCGCCCGCAAGGGACTGGTCGTTCTCGCCACCCTCGTCATGATCGGTGTCACGGCGGCATCGCTTTCAAGGTTGGGCAGCGAGTTCATGCCACGAGCGGGACGTGGCGAAGTTACCGTCGAGTTATCACTGCCGGAGGGCACACACCTTGAGCGCACCGAAGGCGTGGTGCGCAACCTGGAAGCCTTTCTGCTGCACAACTTCGCCGATCACCTCTCCCATGTGTACTCGCGGGTCGGCCCTACGGGTACCGCGAGCGCGGGAGACGCACTGGAAGTCCTGGCCGACGAAAGCACTGCGGTCATCCACATCCTGTTCTCACCCGAGGGTAAACTCTCAGCCGCCGATCTGATTTCGGCCCTGGGCACGGAACTGGCAGGGTTGCCGGATATAGAGGCCCAGTTCGCACAACAGGAGACGGCTCTCGAAATCAGCCTCGGGCGCACATCGGCGCCCTTGGTGATCGAGATCAAGGGCAAAGAGCTCCCGGTGCTGACACGACTGGCCGCGCAGGTGCAGGAGCGCCTGGCGTCGATGAGCGAGCTCACCAACGTCGAGACCACGGCGGGACAGGGTCGCCCGCAGATCGACGTCGAGATCGACCGCATACGGGCGGCGCAGCACTCGATGGAGATCGACGACATCGGCACCCAGCTCGAACACCTGCTCTCCGGCCGTGAAGCGGGGCAACTCCAACAACAGGGCGAGTACACGGATATCATGATTCGGCGGCCGCGATTGGCGGTTCAGGATCTCGAGAACGTGATGCTGGAAGGTCCGGAAGGTCGAAAGGTGCGATTGGATGAGGTGGCCAGCCTGGTTCCGACCGTGTCACCGAGGGCGATTACCCGAAACGACCAAGTACGCACAACCACGGTGAGTGCCGAGGTGGAGGATTCCGGGCTTCCATTTGACCGGGTGGTGGCACGGGTCCGGGCCGAGCTGGTGGCGATACCGTGGCCTCCGGAGTACAATTTTTCTGTCACGGGGGAGGAACAGCTGCGGCAGGAAGCCTTCGAGAGTCTGCGCTTCGCGTTGTTGCTGGCCGTGGTCATGGTCTACATGGTGATGGCGGCTCAGTTCGAATCGCTGGTCCATCCCTTCGTGATTCTACTGACGATCCCCCTGGCCGGGGTCGGCGCCGTGGTTCTGTTGATGGCGTTGTCGATGCCGCTCAATGTGATGTCCTTCATCGGTATCATCATGCTGACGGGAATCTCCGTCAATGACTCGATCATACTCGTCGATCGTATCAACCAGAACCGACGTGGCGGTCAGGAACTCAGGGAGGCGATCATCAACGCCGGACAGACGCGAATCCGGCCAATCGTGATGACGAGTGTGACGACGATGCTCGCCCTGCTGCCTCTGGCAATCGGCGCCGGAGAGGGTGCGGCCCTGCGTGCTCCGATGGCCATCGCCGTGATCGGTGGCCTGGTGACCTCCACCGCTCTATCCCTGGTGGTGATTCCCTGTGTCTACCATCTGCTGGCCCGCGTCGACCGCCTGCGGGTGACCCCCGCGTGACCGAGAGATCTCCTTGATCGCCTTCTTCCTGCGAAGACCCGTGATGGTGTGCATGCTCCTGATCGGGGCAAGCATACTCGGGGTTATTTCCTACCAGCGACTGCCCGTCGAGCTCATTCCCTTCGCTGAACTACCCATGCTGACTGTGCGGGTACAACAGACCCAGCAGGAATCAGATCCGCAATACCTGGAACGTCAAGCGGTAATCCCCCTGGAAAGCGCCATAGCGGGTTTGGAAGGAATTGAACGGATCGAGTCTTACATAGAACAGCAGTCAGCCATGCTGTTCGTCTACTACACGCGCGACAGCAATCAGAAGTATGCCTTTCTCAAGTTGCAGGAACGCGTGGCGGCGGCGCGAGCCGATCTGAGCGATGAGTTCTTCGTGATGGTGTTCAAGATCGATACCGAGCAGATGGCGACCCGCTTCATGTCGCTGGATGCGCGCGGCGTCGGGACATTGGATCAAATTCGCCACGTGCTGGATGAAAGGGTCGTCCCTGAGTTGGAGCGGCTGGACGGTATGGCCAATGTCGTCATCTACGGCGGGCGCAAGCAACTGGTCGAGGTTGTGCTGAACGAGGACGTCATGCACAGCTACGGACTGACGCTGTCCTCGGTGAACGACCGAATCCAACAGGCATCTGCGCAGCGAAAATACTTGGGCGAGGCCTACGACGGCCGGCAACGGTTCTTCGTCAACCTGGTCAGCGACTTCGATTCCCTTGAGGAGCTCGAAGAAACCATCATCCGGCCCGAGGACGGACTGCGCCTGGGGCAGATCGCGACCATCTTCGACGGTACTGCCATTGGCGAGAGTATCTCCCGGGTCAACGGCATGGAAGCGGTATCCATTTCTCTGGTCAGCGACCGGGAAGCCAACCTGCTGGCGCTGGCCAAATCAGCGCGCGAGACGATTGCAAGGTTGAACCAGTCGCTGGAGGCCGACGGCGTTGAGCTGGTGATCCAGCAAGATTCGGCCGAAGTGATCGAAGACAATATCGGCGACATCAAGTCGCTGGCCGTGGTTGGGGCGTTGCTGGCTGTCGGCGTGTTGTGGGTGTTTCTGCGCAATCTGTCTCTGGTGGCCATCGTGGCGGCGGCGGTGCCGATTTCGGTGTTGATCGCAATGAATTTGCTTTACGCGCTCGATGTAACCCTGAACACGCTGTCTATGGTCGGTATCGCTATCGCCGTCGGCATGCTGCTGGACAACAGCATCGTGGTGCTGGAGAGCATCTACCGGCAGGTGGCTCGCGGTGGCCCGGTACACGAGGCGGTGGTAAAGGGAGTATCTCAGGTTTGGCGGGCCGTGGCAGCGGCGACGTTGACGACCGTGTGCGTGTTTCTCCCTTTCGTGTTCTCGGAGAACTTTCTCGTGCGCATACTGGGGCGGCAGGTCGGGGTTTCGATTATTTCGACGCTGCTGGTGTCTCTGGTGGTCGCCCTGCTGCTGATCCCCGTTTTCACCCACCGCCTGTTTGCCAGACGTGGTGCCGGTGACCAAACCTTCAATACGGTATCCCAGCGAAACCGTCTGATGCAGATCTATTCGTTGTTGCTCAAGTCCTGCATGCGCTTCCCGGCGCGGACCGTCGTCGTCGCCGTCACGGCGCTGTTTTTCAGCATGGTTTTGAGTCTGGCATTGAGCATCGACAGTTCCGAGGAGGTGGAGTTAAAGACCTTCGACCTGTACGCAACGCTGCCTGCTGGTACCACCCTGGCGTTAGCGGACCGGCAGGCCCAACAGATCGATGCCCGGGTGGCCGACATAGAGGAGTTAGAGGAGCGTCAATTCGACATCGAGGCTGACGATCTGCATCTATCCTTTGAGTTGAAGGAGGGGTTCTACGACATCGCGAGACGTAATTTGGCGACGATCAGGTGGGACGTCAGCAAGCGGCTGCGCGACACTTTTCCGCACCTGAATTTCTCATCGGACCAACCCAGTACGGGTCGGTACCAGGGAGGTGGCAACGCTGGCGCCAGCCGGGCTTTCCAGCGACTGCTGGGAATTGGACAGGGAGCTGAGCGTCTCATCCTTCGGGGCAATGACCTTGAGATGATGCTCACGGTGGCTGATGACATTCGCTACAATCTCGAGCGCCTGCCCGGGGTCGTTCACGCCAATCCCGGAGTCTCAAAAGGACAACCGGAGATCGCTCTGGCCGTCGACAAGGCGGCGACGGCCTATTTCGGGGTGGCGCCTGAGGCCATAGCCTCAGGGTTGTCCGACTTCCAGAGCCAGCTCTCATCACGGGCGAGACTGAAGCGTGGCACGGATGAAATCGACGTGGTGCTGTCGAGTACCGGGCACCCGCCCCGGCAGGTGGACGATCTGCGCCAGCTGCAAATCAACACGGAGTCGGGAGGAACCGTGCCGTTGATGCATGTGGCCGACCTGCATTACGAATTCGGCTATGGGCAGGTCAACCGCGTGAATCAACAGAAAGAGGTCGAGATAAACTATCGATTCGACCATGACGTCACGGGCTCCAAAGAGCTGTTGGATGAGACGCGTGCGGCCGTGGACAGACTGGCCGAGGATTTTTATGTGCCTGCGGGCATGTCACTGGAGGTGGAACACGACGAAACCGACCTGGCTGATTTCTATTTCCTGATCGGGGCCACGATTCTGCTCATCTACATGATTCTGGCCTCGGTGTTCGAATCGCTTGTGGCGCCTCTGTCGATGATGATCACCTTGCCCCTGGCCGCCACCGGTGCCTTGTGGGGTTTGATTCTGACCGGTGACTCCATCTACAACGCCAACGCACTGGTCGGCTTTCTGATTCTGCTGGGCGTCGTCGTCAACAATGGTATCATACTGATTGACTACGCTCGATTGTTGCAACGCCAGGGATATCGCCTCGGTAGGGCACTACTGGCGGCGGGGCAGGTCAGGGTGCGCCCGATCCTGATCACGGCGCTGTCGACGATCCTGGCCATGCTGCCTCTGGCCATGGGCAACGCCGAGTACGTCGCGCAGATAGGGGCTCCGTTCGCAACGGCCGTGATTGGTGGTCTGGTCACGGGTACCGTTTTCACTCTGGTGTTGGTGCCAACCGTCTACTTCGGACTCGCTACGACCGCGGTCTGGCTGCGGCAGCTGAGTTGGAGGATCAAAATCGTCCAGATAGCGGCACTGGTCGCTGGGGCGTTGCTGATTCATTACAACACGGATTCCGTCCTCTGGCAGGTCGCCGCGGGTGCCACGGTCCTGGGCCTGGTTCCGGGGCTGACCTGGTTCGTGCAGACGAGTCTTCGACACAGCCGCGCCGATCCCATTCCTGCGGGAGTCGCGCTGAGTATTTCGATTCGTAACGTCGTCAAGGTGTACGATGCCTCTTCCCGTTTCGCGCGACAATGGGGACGCGGGACTCGCCAGGAACAGCATCATCCAGGAAAGTACGGCGATAGCGGTGGGCGCTGGGCGTCCTTGGTATGGCGCTTGCCGTTGCTCGCCTTCCACTGCTATCTCACGTACTTCTATCAGCAGAGCGGCTTCTGGATCACCGTATTCTCAGTCGCATTCCACGCCCACGTGCTCAACTTGGCGTGGGCATGGCTGCCGACAGCTGGTGGTTTCGTCCGACGTTCCATTCGTTTCGTCTATCATTTG
The DNA here is from genome assembly GCA_965248265.1 of Candidatus Latescibacterota bacterium. Taxonomy (GTDB): domain Bacteria; phylum Latescibacterota; class UBA2968; order UBA8231; family UBA8231; genus CBDFJF01. The sequence continues at coordinate 1,181,390 of CBDFJF010000001.1, read as the reverse complement.
TGTTACTGGCTGCTACCGGCGCCAAACCTCTACTGGTTCTATTCGATGTGGGATGAAACGGCTCCCGTGGCCACGGTCGGAGGGCTCTGGTACGGCGCCGCTGCGATCAACCGCGGAGCACGACGGCTGCACAGCGGCCGCGTCAACGTTGACGCCATCACCGGACGCTTCCGCCGTAGTCGCAGAGCCTTTTATCTGATGGTGCGGGCGATACCCGTCATCGGCAAACGCAAGAAACCGTTTGTCGCATTGAGAGGTGTTTCCCTCGAGATCGAAAGCGGCATGTTCGGATTGATCGGCCCCAATGGCGCCGGCAAGACCACGTTGATGCGGATCATCTGCGGCATTCTTGATCAAAGCCTGGGCAAGGTACGGGTCAATGATATTGACCTCAGCGAACGACGTGAGGAGTTACAGGCATTGATCGGCTACCTGCCGCAGGAATTCGGCACCTACGAGAGCATGACGGCGCGTCAATTTTTAGACTACCAGGCGCTGCTCAAAGGCAAGTGGGACACCGAAGAGCGTCATCGCGTGCTGAGTGAAGCGTTGAGCTCCGTGCACCTGGACAACAGTGCCGACACCAAGATCGGCGGGTTTTCCGGCGGCATGAAGCAGCGTGTCGGGATTGCACAGACGTTACTGCAGTTACCGCGGATCCTCCTCGTGGACGAGCCTACGGCCGGATTGGATCCCCGGGAACGCATCCGCTTCCGCAATCTGCTTGCCCAGTTGGGGCGCGACCGCGCGGTAATTTTCTCCACCCACATCATCGAAGACATCTCGAGTTCCTGTAACCGTCTGGCTGTCTTGGGAGACGGCGAAGTCCGCTTTCACGGCACGCCCCAGGAGATGGTGGAGCTGACCCGCGGCGCGGTGTGGCAGGCGCATGTCAGCGAACCCCGCTTCGAGGAGCTTCGTCAGCATGCCCGCATCGTCCACCACATGCGTGATGGAGACTCCATTCGGGTGCGCTTGCTGGCCGCGTCCCAACCGATGAGCGAAGCCGAGGCGGTGACGCCGACGCTGGAAGACTCTTACCTGTGGTTGCTCGACAAGGAGGTCGGCTGATCATGTGGGGTACGCTCCGCAGCATGACCGCCTTTACGCGCTACAGCGCCAACCAGGTGTTCGCTGGCAAGTTCATCTATTTCCTGCTGCTGGCTCTGCTCACGTTCTGCATCGTCGTCATCGTGCACACGGTGCAGGAGGAGGTGCCGCCGAACGCGCAGTCGATCTATTACTTCCTGCTGGTGCCCGGTGTTCTGCTGGCCTTTTATCCGTCGGCGTACAGCGTGCAAAGCGAGGTGGATGGCCGCATGTTGGAGACCCTGTTCGGGATTCCGAACTACCGTTACAAAGTCTGGCTGGCGCGCCACCTGGTACAGCATCTGGTGATCGCCCTGCTGCTGCTGCTTTTGGCGATCCTGTGCGAGGCGGCACTATCCGACTTTTCGATAGCGGCGATGGTCATCCACCTGATGTTTCCGATCGCGTTTCTGAGCAGTGTCGGTTTCATGCTGGCGACGACGATCCGCAATGGCAACGGCGCGGCCGCGGTTCTACTGATCGCGGTTCTCATTTGCTGGATGCTGACTGAAACCACAGACGGCACTCGCTGGGATCTGTACATCAATCCTTTTGAACAAGTAGACGGCTACGAGAATCTGGCGCTGGAGGCTGCCGTTTTCTACAACCGTGTTTACCTGATCATCGGAGCGGTGGTGACGACGCTGTTGGGTCTGTTGCGGTTGCAGAAGCGGGAGAAGTTTGTGTAGTGGAAGGCCGGGCAGCGATTCGCGTCGATCAGGGGTTCGATTCGGGCGCGCTCTTGAGATCACCCCAGGTCGTGGCGCTGATCGATGTCACGCTGCCATCCGGGGTGATCGTGTAGATGGGATTGCTGGTCCGCGTGTAGTGGGCGCCTCGAAGGTTCCAATCCTGCTCGTACGGATAAGCAGTCAAATCACCATCGCGGCCATGGGCGAAGTAGAACTCCCGCCAGGATGCCATCTGTGAGGGCACCCACTTATCACCCTGTTTCACGTATGCGGAACGAACAGTCTCGAAGACGATCTTGTCCCGATTCCCATCCTCGAACTGCAGGGTGCGCTCCCTGGCATAGGTGAACTCCGCCACGACGATGTCATCCGGCAGGATCATGTTGGCCACGCAGACCCCGTCTGCTCTGAATTCGACCATATGCCACTCGATGTACTCCTCCTTCGAGGCTGTTTGCCACCTTCCGAGAATCTCTGGAACGGTGCAGCAGTCATCGGAATCATCAACTGGCCAGGTGGCGATGGGGTCGCCTAGTTGTTGAGTGTCCTCAGTCGCTGCTGACAGAATGTTTGTCCGGAGGCTGCACAGGCCAGCATGTAGACCATCTACCGACGAGTATCCGTATACCAGATACTGATCGCCCAGCTCAAAGGGGTAACCACACTGCGCTCCGTTCGGAGCCGTAGAGACCGTAGTAATCTGCTGAACGTCGCCCTTCCAAACGGACGATACAGCGAAAGTGACCAGCAGTGATTCCTGCGCCGTAAAGTCCGCGGGTTCTACGATCTCGACGACGCGGCCGGCCAGCACTGCGTCGTGGGATGCCAACTCCTCCATAGGAGCGCCCGGTGGCCCCTCACACGAGCAGGCCGCACAAGGCCTTGGTGCCAGGAGAAGCAGCAAGGCGTATACCGCCCTTGAGAAGTGATTCATATCGCGCTCGGCTTTGTCGGGTTCTCGCTACAATCAACAAAGGCCGCAGCGCCGCGGCAAAAAAATGTTGGAGGCTATTGCCGCTGCAATTTGTTGGTCACATCTATGGTTGCTGAGCCATCAACCTCGATCGTGCGCACGGCGAGGCCGATACGGTTGTCGCGGTCCAGCGCATTCCAGTAGGTATGTGCGATTTCTTCGCTGTCGCCCTGCAGTGGCATCAACAGGGGAGTGCCTTCGAACGGTGGAACCGGCTTGCCGTCACCTTGATAAGTGGTGATCGCATAACCGAAGCCCTCGGGGATATCCGAGTAGTGGAAAAACTGATGCTCCGAGGAGCGACCGTCGGACGAATTCGCCTTGATGATGGAGAGCCAGACGCTCTGCTGGGAGTGATCGGTACAACCCGAGATGCGGGGAGTGAAGTTGGGAGCGTCAGGCTCATGCGACCAGGGTAACAGGGAGTCGACGAACTCGCCCTCCTGCAATAGGCAGGCGAACAGGGCATCGGTCTGGGCGCCATTAGTGACGATGTATTGATCTTTCACGCGATGCATGGCGGTGTAGATGACCAGGCTGGGATCATCCATTTTTTCCGGATCCGCCGCCTCCGTCCGCAGGGTGCCATCCTCCTCGACAAGGACCCGATTGCGGCTGCGGTCGCTGCGCCCCATGATCCAGTAGATCTGGATCCAGGTATTCACGGTACTGCGTCCGAGGACGATACCCCGGCCTGGATAGGAATTGCCGGAGAGGTGGCGTTCGAAGTTTTCGGTGGCAGTCTGCGTGGATGACATCGTGGGAATCCTTTCCAATCTATTATGTGCCGGCTCTGAGCGGCCGTCAACGTGTGACGGCAGTGTTTGGACAGTTCGGTCTTGACTTTAGCGCAGTCGGGCGGTCACCTTTCGGTGATGCAGAAGGTGTCGAATCAACTCAATCCCTGCACTCTCAGGGTCATAGCCAGTCAGAAGCCGGCGGCCAAATGGAAGCCCGTGTTCCAGTGGGGCAGGTGTGTGCCTTTGTAAGTAGATGTCCAAATCAGGTACTGACCCAGCCCGCTGCCACCTAACAGTGACAGGGGGCTTTTTCGTAGGCATCAGCTACTCATCGCAGGAAAGGCGATCGATGGACGATCTCATCCACTCACGACTTGGTAAGCTTGAGCATTTCAGGGAGGCAGGGTATGAACCTTACCCATACGCTTTCGAGCGCTCGCATACGGTGGCAGAACTGACGAAAAACTTTGATGTGCTACTCGAGCAGCGGTCTGCGGTGGCGATCGCAGGCAGGCTGGTCGCAAAGCGGGTCATGGGCAAGGTCTGTTTCGCACACGTTCATGATGACACCGCGCGTATGCAGATCTACGTTCAGCGTGATGAAGTGGACCACGAAGAGGGCACGGCGTATTCGTTGTTCAGGAACGGGACCGATCTGGGTGACTGGATCGGAGTGAACGGTTCGCTGATGGTGACCCGGACGGGGGAGCGTACCCTTTGTGTAACGGACTGGACGTTACTGTCGAAATGCATCAGGCCGCTGCCGGTGGTCAAAGAAGAGCATGAGACAGGCGAGCGCCACGATGCATATTCTGATCCCGACGCACGCTACCGCAACCGGGCGCTCGATCTGGTGGTCAATCCCGATGAACGCGCCGTGTTCAGGAACCGCGCGCGGATCATCACAACGATGAGGCAATATCTCGACACCGCCGGATTCATGGAGGCCGAAACACCCGTACTGCAACCGCTCTATGGAGGCGGGAGCGCTGCCCCCTTCGAGACCTATCACAACCAGCTCAAGAAGAAGCTGTACCTGAGAATTGCCGATGAACTCTATTTGAAGAGGTTAATCGTCGGTGGGCTGGGCAGGGTCTACGAGATCGCCAAGGACTTTCGTAACGAGGGAGTGGATCGGACACACAATCCCGAATTCACGATGATGGAATGTTACGCTGCGTTCGAAGACTATACCTTCCACATGAATCTGGTAGAGGACATGGTCGCCGACATCGCCCTCCAACTGCACAGTTCGTATTCGGTACCGTTCGGTCATGGCATCATCGATTTCACGCCACCCTGGCCGCGCGTCAGTTTTTTCGCGGCGCTGGAGCGGGAGTGCGGGATTGATCTGCTCGGATCAGGCATCAGTGACGTACGCGCATTGGCTGAGAATAGGGGAATCGAGCTGCCCGATGAGGCTCCTTGGGCTAAATTCATCGATGTCATTTTCAGCGAGTTGGTCGAACCGACCTTCGAGCGCCCGACTCTTGTCACAGACTACCCGATCGAGTTGTGCCCGCTGGCGCGTAAGCATCGCTGCGACGCTCGATTGGCCGAGCGCTTCGAGGCCTTCGCGGGCGGAATGGAAATCGCCAACGCCTTCAGTGAGTTGAACGATCCGGTGGATCAGCGATTGCGGTTAGAGGAGCAGGCACGTTGGCGTGCTGCTGGAGATGACGAGGCGATGCCTCTGGACGAGGACTATCTTCAGGCTCTCGAGATCGGGATGCCCCCGACGGCGGGATTGGGAATGGGCATCGACCGATTGACGATGATCATGACTAACCGGACGAGCATTCGCGACGTGATCCTTTTTCCGTTACTGCGTGACAGAGATCCATGAGAGTGAACATGAGAGTGAGCATGCGGGGAATCGCAGGTGTCGTACCCACCTTGTGGCTGGTAATACCTTTGCGATTGGCTGCCGTCGACCTCCAGGTCGTGGAGTGGCCGATAGAGATCGATGGCTATCTGAACGAGTGGGGCGGGGTGCTGCCAACCGCTCTCAAGCCCGGTGGTGAGGACATCGGCCTGCGTGGAGCCTTCGCCGGCACAGACGATCACGAGGCTGACGCCTACGCCTTGTGGGATGCCGAGTTTTTGTACCTGGCTGTCGCTGTCACCGATGATGCCGTCGATATCGCCAGGATTCGCCCCGACAACCAGGTCTGGACCGGACCCGACGGGACGCGGAAAGACCGGATGTTCTACTACGACCATCTAAAAATTTTCATTAAAGACCCCAGTTCCAATCTCGGCTACAATATCTGGATTACTCCAGAACAGGCCGATGGCGCACCCTACGCCTGGGGTCATCGTCAGCGTTCTCCGGCTGACGAGCAGCTGCCAGTCACCTTGGCGAGTGAGCTGGTAGGCGGCATCTACACCTTCGAGGTGGCGCTGCCATGGTCCTGGCTCGAAATCGCTCCCCGCACCGGCGCGGTGATCAAGGCCAGGGTTCTGCTGGTCGATTCGGATCTTCCCAATGTCTCGATTGAGGACAAGATCGCCCAGAAGGCGGAGAAATGGATCTGGTGGACGGGTGCTTTCCGGCTGACCGGTGATTTGCCCAGGGATGAGGTCGCCGAGGCTGCCGCCGCAGCAGCGTTGGCGGAGGAACGACGGCGGCATGAAGCAGTACTGGCTGAGGAGCAGATGCGGCTGGTCGTGGCTGCGCGGGCGCAGGCAGAAGCTGATTCGCTTGCCGCAGTGAGGAAAGCCGAGGACGATTCAGCCGCCGCTCGGAGCGCAAGGGCGTGGGAGGCAAGGCAGAGGGAAAGGAAGGCAAGACCCGCACCGGTAGCGGCAACAAGACCGGTTGGACCACCTGAGTGGCTGCTGGCTATCCCGCGGGCACCGGAGCTCACGGATCAGCAGGTGCACGCGTACCTGCGCTTTCTGCAAAGTGATGGCTTGCGATTGATCCGAAAACGAATCAGCAGCCGGACCGACTACGCCATCGTCGATATGGCCCATGCCGCTCGTTCCGAGCGTGTAGTCGCTCGTGCTTTCATGCTGAACATGCTGGCGGCAATCGAAAACGACCTGTCGGTTCCTGGAGGATGGGCACAACCACCGGTGGTATCAGCCGCACAACGTGCGGGTATCGCTCCCGAGTCGGGAGTGACCTTGGTGCGAGAAATCGTCGCCCATGTGCGCAAGGGACTGGAGAAAGGCCACACACCGACTACTGGTAAGGCTATCGAGCGGGCGACGAAGAGAGCCGGAGTGAACCTGGATCAGGCTCACGGCCTCCTCGACAGCCTGCTCTCGGGCGAATAACGCGGGTGGGGGAAGGCAGAGAGCAGCTCGTCGGAGCGTGCCTTCACTTGGCCCCAACTGACTGCTGTCACCGAAGTGGATCCGCGAATGGAATCCTGCAACGCTGTCAGGTCGAGGGGCTCATCGAAATCAACCATCGTCGAGGCAACGCTGGTAAGGAATTGCCAGGACGGCTCTTCCTCGGCCTGCCAGAATGGTGTTCCCAGGTTGACGACATGCTCCCGCACCAGAGTAGACAAAAAGAACTGCTTCTTGACGTTGCCTGAAGACTCCGGCATCAGCAAACTCCATCGCAACCAGTCCCTTCCTGACAATGTTATCTGTTGCTGTGCTTCCTCTTCCAGGGTGGTGACACCGAGAGCACTCCGCCAGTGGGCCAGCTCCCATTCAGTGAAGATGGTGAGAAGCGGGGTTGTTTCGGAGCAGGTGACCTCCTCGCACAGTTCTGTCAATGTTACAGTGGAAAACTGCACGATGAAGTCGTCGACCCAGACGATCAGTTCCTTGCCCGGTTGCTCGATCCGCTCGCCGGTAACCTCGACGGTGGCGGCGCCGTCCGGCCAGTTCCAGACGAACAGCGCACCCGCTGAAGTCTTGATGCCGGCAAAGACGGTCTGCGCTGCAGTCGGGCCGACGGTCGCGGTACCGAAGATACAGAGCGCCAGCAGTCGGACCCCGACCCACTTGGTTTCAGTCACAGCGAGCCAGCAGCCCTCCATCGACGACCAGTGAGGTTCCGGTGACGTATGAGGCCTCGTCCGATGCCAGGTACAGCACCGCGTAGGCGATGTCATCACCCGTGCCGAGCTTTTTCGCCGGTACCATCTTGGCGAAGGCGCGACGGTCCTTTTCGGGGACCTTCAGGTTGTCCCACAGTGGTGTGAGAATGGCTCCGGGGAGAACAGAGTTGACACGAATCTTGGGTCCATAGTCAATGGCAAGGGTGCGTGTCAGTCCGAGGACACCAGCTTTGGCCGAATCATAGGCTGTGCAGGTGGCGAAGCTGACCTTCGAATGCACGGACGCGGAGTTGACGATGGCGCCGCCCCCCGTTTTCATCATCACCGGGATACCATACTTGGCTGCGATGAAGATGGCCTTGAGTCCAGCACTGAGGGTCTTGTCCCAATCCTTTTCATCCAGTTCGACAGCCGAGCCATGCTGAAACCAGATGGCATTGTTGTGGATGATGTCTATGCGGCCAAACTTGGATTCTGTACGCTCGACCATGCGGCGCAGCGAAGGGGTGCTGGTTACGTCGGTACGAAGAAACCATGCTGTGTTGCCAGCCTCACTGATTTCGGCCACCACCCTCTTACCATTGTCGACATCCACGTCGGCGACGCACACCGATGCGCCTTCGGCGGCCAGTACCTTGGCGGTGGATTCGCCGATACCGGAGGCGGCGCCGGTAACGATGGCGACTTTGCCTGCAACTCTACCTTTCGATGCCATTTGACCTTGTCTCCTACATGATTAAACCCTAGTGGTCTGTGGGGTGGGGATGTGTGTGAATAGTGTATCGAAAACAGAGGCGTTACCTCAAGGGTAAGCCCAAACGGACACGACAAGAGCGCGGGAGGGATTACTGAGGATCCAGCTCAGCCACGATCTCGAAGGTGTGTTCGGACTGAACCACATCGCCATCCGTGGTGAGGTATAGCGCTCGTGCGATGCAACTGGGGTAAGCTTCAGGTGGATGGGAGTATTCCCGGACCAGGGTGAACGGAACGGGTACATCCCAAGACTTGGGAGGCAGCACCACTCGCCGGCCCCTGAGCGGTTCCACGGACCAGCGTTCGTTGGGGAGTTGCCACTCGAAATAGGTTGTGAGTTCCTGCTCCGAGGGATTGTTCACGCGCAGGGTGACTTCGTAGCGATCGTCATCTCTTTCCAGACCCCCGAAGGCCATCTTACCCTGCGAGTAAAATCCTCGTTGCAGTTGATAGAGACCCTGATTGTCCTCGAAGGCGACGATGGCGGTCGGGAAAATGTGGCCGGTTTCAATAACGGCGACGCGAAAGGCGCTGTCGCGGACGGTGATGAGCAGCATGTGGTGAAAGCTGCCGGCTGCCATGGGGAAGGGTGTGCCCATATGGGTGGCGCTGACCGTCATGATGTAGGGGATGCCGTCCCGTTCCTGGAAGTTGTAGTGGTGCATGTGGCCACAGATGACGGCACTGACATCGTGGTCGACGAAGATCTGGTGCAGCTCCTCTTCATTGCCCAACGTGTAGATGGGCCTCTGTGCATGAAGACGAAGATGTGCTCCGCGCCGGTCACCGTGGCCAGATCCTGCTTCAACCAGGCCAACTGTTCACCGACAATTTCGCTCCCCTTGCCGTCGTCAGTATTGAGGACGATGAAGTGAGCGTTGCCGTAATCCCACGAGTAGTGGGTATCGCCCCAGATCTCCCGGTACACCCCTTCGCCACCCGGCTTGCGATCGGCGTCGAGTAGATCGTGGTTGCCCGGCACCGGCATGAAGGGGATACCGGGAGATCTGGGGCGATCTGGGCCTGGAAGCGGACCCACTCGGCACGGAAGACGTCGAGGTCGCTGGTGTAACCCTTGATCATGTCACCAACCTGGATGACGAAGGCTGGGAAGAGGTGGACGACCTCGTCGATGACCTGATTGAACTTGTTGGGGAGGTGAAACTGACTGTCACCGAGCACGACGAAAGTGAATTCATGCTCTGGTTCTGCCGGCGGATCAGCGGCAGCCGTGTTCAGGACGCTGAGGAGAAGAGCCACGCCGACATTCATTGATAAATGGCACCAGCGGTGGCGAACAACTGCTGAAACAGGAACGAGATAATCGGTAGCAGGCAATATCACGACCTCGGACTGGATGTCGGGGAGACAGCACACGGACCTCTGTGACTCGCGAAGCCCCTCGTGGTTTCCGGCCCATTTCAGAGCGAGCGATTGCGTCGCTGTCTCCGCATGTAGGGCGTAAGGATTCCGTGTTGACGGCACAAGCGGGAGAATGAACCTGGATGGATACCGAGGGCGCGGCTCGCCTCTTTGTTGCTCCTGTAAAGGCGCGCGACGCGCTCCAAATCTTCTCTGATGATAGGCTTCATGGTTTTCCTCACTTCGCGGGTCGGGTTGTCTATGTCAGTGCGCGCCGCAGCTCGCTCCTGCACCATGTCAGCGACGAGGTTTACGTTGATCTCGAGCAGGAGCGACTGAGCATCAGCTGAGGCTTGTTCGAGGCGGTGGATGGCGGCCGCCACCTCATCTGATATCACTGACTGGACGTGCGTCGATTCGACGGTGTTGGTGGTGTGGTCGTCGATCTCCCGCACCACACGACGCCGGATCCCCCGGCGCATGTTCCCGTCGGTGAAGCAGTCACCGAGGCGGGTGATGGCGGCATGGCCGAGGTGAAGGGTGTCGACTCGCACAGCTCCGGCAGCCACGAGATGGGTCAGCAGCATCTCGAACGAATCCACTGAGGATACCTGGGCAGAGCGCAGTGTCGTTCGTGGCAATGCTTGAACAAACTGAATCTTGCCCAGGGTTTCCTCGAAGGTCCGATAATCTGTCCGCGGGTCGAAGGACCAGACTTCGGGTACGATTTGCCGCCATCGATCGAGTTTCGCTCTGAATTCGGGGAATAGGTCCAGCACCCAAGCGCTATCATACTGCCTGGATTCGTTTCGCATCCGTTGCAGGCGGTAATAGCCGATCTCGTAACCTTGCTTGTGGAGTGAGGTGAAATCTCCGGAGGCGACGAGGGTGAGGGCCTGCTCCACATTACTTTCAGTAGACTGCTCAAGAGCGATATCGATGCAGGCGAAGACCTGTTCTATGCCCGTGCGAAGGCTCTCCTTGCCCAGGGCAATGCCCGTGCGCCGTCGATGTGCGTGCTCCAGGCTTTTCGCTTTCAGATAGGCCATGAAGGAGTCGCCGAAATGCTCCGGCAGACGGTTGAAACGAATGCCCAGGGTGATGACGCGCATGAGGAAGCTGTCGGCATCACGCGGCAGGGCGTTGAGGTCGAGGTGGGTCAGCTCCGTCATCTCAATGCTCCTGAACGCTCCCAGGCGGTGCGGATCGCATCGGCGAGCAATTCTGGGGCTGCGGCATGAAGCGTGGCGAGAACGTCTGAATCCATACCGTCTTTTATCGGGGGCAGCATCAGTCCTCCGCCCGATTCCGACACGGTTCGGAACCCGGGTATGCCCAGGCTCGTATCGTTCATGCCGAAGTCGTCGACGCGCTCGAGCAGGGCATCCTCGAGGAGCGATGGACCGACATCCCACAGGAGCTGTGCGATCTTGTTGACATCATCGAGGGCGGCCACGGCCGACAGCCATTCCCACGACACCTGGCTGCGATGGCTGTGGTGGTAGATCGGATCGAGGGTGTCATCGACGGTGCGGGTGAAGGTGCCCGGGGACATTCTGGCCAGGACCTCGGCGTTGAAGCGGACGAGCCTGGTGTCTGCTGGCGCGATGAGCTCCGTCAGAACCGCCGTGGGCAGCCGATCGACCACACGCGGCTCATACCCCGGCCGGCCCGCTTCATCCATGGCCGTCAGCGACAGCACTTCCTCCGGATTGCTGTCGATGGCCACGAGGGCGGCCTGCTCTTCGTCACACCGCGCATGCATCAGGGCACGAGCCTCGACGGTGCGTCCCTCCCTGAGCATGCCGCGCAGCTCAACATCCGTGGCGATGACCTGACTCAGGTCTGCCGACCAATCCCCGACCTCCACGCGATCTCCCCGAACTGCAAGGACTGCCTCTTGGCCATCCTGCTGCTGTGCCATCTCGGCCTCCTTTTGCTAACAATGGGCACGTAGCGGAACACAGGATTAGCCTAGACGGCGAGGCGCAATGTTGTCAACAGAAAAAATTTCTTAACTTATTATTAAAAAAGAACTTACGAAGATTTTACTTGACAATTTCAGGTCCATTTCGTATTTTAATAGGCACAGGAAAGGGGTCACAGGTTAATCGCTGTGACCCCTTTTTTATTCTTGAATGAGCAACAACCCGTCCGTGGCACCGTGGGTGGTGTCAGCTATCGGCCGATTCTTTCTATTTCAGTGATTCAAGCTGCTGCGGGACGAGCCTGATGTCATCGACTTCGATCAGGGCGATCTCGCTCGTCCACTCAATGTTCTCCCTCGCCCGGAACCAGTTGGCCTTGATGACTGGCATTCCAAGCGCGGCGGCGGCCTGCAGTTCGTCGAACCCACCATCGCCGACGAAGCAGGCGGCACTTGGAGTGACACTGAAGCGGGTACAGGCCAGATCGAATATTTCAGGCTCCGGTTTCATGCACCCTACATGGCAGGAAAACACGGTATCGTCTACCAGTTCACTGAGTAGACCGCTCGGCCAGGGAGCCACTTCGTCGGGGGTGGCGTTGCTGACGATGCCGATGCGCCATCCACTCTTACGCAGTTGCCGAAGCATTTCCAATACCTCGGGCCTCACCGCATGCAGGGTCGAGGTACGATCACGGTCGCGCTCCGTGCAGATCTGCTGCTGAGTAGATTCGGTAGCGCTGGAGCCCAGGTCCGTGCACATGGCCTGTATGATGGCTGGATAGGTCGGGTAGAAACCGACCATGCGTCGTCGCATGTTGGTCTTCCACCACTCACGCACCGCCCGCAGCTCGAGACCCAATCTGTCGGCAAATTCCTGCTGGGCAGGTCGGTCAGGTTGCTTGATGGAAACGAGGGTGTCGAAGAGGTCGAACAGGACGGTGGGCATCGAAATGTGGTTACTAACGCGGTTGGTCTTTGACGGTGCTCCACGGTGCGTCGGTGACACCCTCGCGGGCTATACTGACCGTTAGTGGGGCCGCCGGCTTGAAGTCTCTCTCGGAGCGCCCGTCAGAAAGAACCAGTCTGGTCTCATGGATGGGGCTGCGATAGATGCTGACGTCGCTCTCCGCGGCGGCTTGGAGGCACAGCAGGCGAAAGGTGGCCACGTCGCCAGATCCGTTGCTGGCCTGTCTCTCACCTCCGCCAAGTACGGCTGCGTAGCTGATGGTCTGCCAATCTTCCGCGTCCAGGAGTTCGTCACCGGAGACCGTGGCGTTGTCGAACTCGACTGCGCCCGCGAAAAGAGAGCCTTGTTCGAAGGGTTGGAGGCCGTTGGCTGCATCCCCATCCGAATCCACCGCGACGAACATGGTGGATGAGAACCTGACGAACAGCGTCAATCCGGTGGCTGAGAGGCTTCCCAGATTCGCTCGAATCTGGATGGACAGGGTATCGCCAACGGAGGCTTCCGCGCGCCCAGTCCTCGCAGTACTACCATCGTTCAGCTGACTCAGGTGCAGTGTCTGTGCGTGTAGGGGCGGTAGTGATGTTGTTGCAACAGAGAGCAGGCAAGCAAGAGCACAAAGACCGGTCGTGTAGAGACGCGATACCATTTTTGATCCCCTCTCTCTATTGAAACAGAACGCTGATGCTCTCGCGTTCGTGAATTCGTCGTATGGCCTCACCGAACAGGGGTGCCACGGAGACGACCTCGATCTTGTCGCAATGCTCCTCCGGCTGCGTCTCCACCGAGTCGGTGGTCACCAAAGAAACGATATCGCTGTCGGTAATGCGAGCCATCGCTCCCTCGGCGAAGACGCCGTGCGAAACCACAGCGTACACCTCCTTTACTCCCCGCTCAATCAGCTTCTCGGCCACATCGCAAAGGGTGCCTGCTGAGATGGTGAAATCGTCGACGACGATGGCGGTGTGTCCCTCGACATCACCGATGATCTCGAGCACCTCAGCCTGCTCGTCATGTCCGGAGCGCTCCTTGTCGGCAATGGCGAGATGGCAGCCGAGGCTCATGGCGTACAGCCTGGCCTTCTTGGCGAAGCCGGCGTCCGGTGCCACCACGATCGGATTTTCCAGGTTCTTCTGAAGAATGCGCTCACACAGGACATTGGCGGCGTAAAGGTCATCGACCGGTACCCGGAAAAATCCCTGAATCTGAGGGGCGTGCAGGTCCAGGGTGATGACGCGGTCTGCTCCCGCGGCCTCGATGGCATCGGCACAGACGCGGGCCCGGATGGAAACCCGGGGCTCATCCTTCTTGTCCCCCTTGGCATAGCTGAAGTAGGGGATGACGGCGGTGACCGATTCGGCGCTGGCGCGTTTGAGCGCGTCCAGCCAGAACAGGAGTTCCATGAAGTTGTCATTGGCCGGGAAGGCCGTTGACTGCACCACGTAAACGCGGCGTCCACGCACGTTCTCGAGGACCCGAACGAACAGATTGCCTTCGGAAAACTTGATGACCTCGCCTGCACCCGGCGTGATGTCGAGATAGGTGCAGATGGCCCGGGTCAGCTTCTCACTTCCGCTGCCACCGAAAACGACCGGATTGTCGGCATCTTTCATCTGCATTTTTCCATGAGGTTCCCGTTACTTCAATGCTACGGCCTGATGTGCTTCAATGGCAAGGGTTCGGGGTGTGGTTCAGTGGCAAAGTCGGTGGACAAAGTCGTCAGGCTTGTTGACTGTAACAGGGTCGTGTGTTGCTGAGCGCGGCACACGGGCGGATTCTCTCAACGAAAACAACCACCACATGGTCCATCGAGCAGTCTGGTTGAGTCTTCTGGCCTCGGCTCTGGCGCACCTTCTGCTGGTCCTGCTGGCGGAGCCCTTTTGGCGAGACGTCGACGAATCGGAGGCGTTCCGCGCGCGCTTTTCCTACCGGCCCCGTTTCGAGCCTCGGCGGATGGGGGCGCTGCGCCCCAGGCCGGCGCCGGCTTCCCTAATGGAACAGTTGCTTGCCCGGGCGGTCCCCGCGGTCGCCCCTGACCCCGAGCCGTTCAATCCGATGGAGATACCCACCCGTGTTCCGGAGGTGGTTATCGTGGCCCCGCCGATGCCTGGTGCCAGGCCGGACACGCTGGCCCTGGTTTCGGAAGTGATGCCCTCTGCCACTGAGTACGGCTGGCACGATCTGGAGAGCCGTGACACGGCGCTGGATTTGTTGCGCATCGAAGACTTGGCTCGCGCCGATGCATACCGAGCCGCGATCATCCCGGGCCCGGGTGGACCGCGCGACACCCGTGGCTATATCAATTTCACCCAACTGAACCTCTACGGCACCGGCTCGGGTCGGGCCGCACTCGACGCCCTGGCTCGCTACATGCGGGACTATACTGGGATTCTGGCCCGGGTTCGTCCCGTCATTTATAGAGACTTCCTTTCCGAGCGACTCCTGGAAGATCCGATGCATTTCATGTTCCAGGGTGGGGGCATGCCGCCGTGGAGCGATCACATGATGACGAACTTCAGCGACAAGGAGAAGGACCTGCTCGGGCGCTACGTGAGAGAGGGTGGGTTTCTCGTCATAGAAGGGGACAGACGCTATACCAGCGAAATGGCCGATCTGGTGTGCGGACTCATTGGTCACGAAGGACGTATTTCTCCATTGCCGGCCTCCCATCCGATCAACCATTCGTACCACCATTTCGACGGTTTCCCGGAGCGTTTTCTGGACGTGTTTGAAGGACTCGACCTGTGCGGCGCCAATCTGCAAGGGTATACCTACAGCGGAGGTCCCTACGGGGCAGTATTCGATGGAAAACTCGTCGCCATCATCGGGGGCGCGGGTCACGACAACTGGCGTGGCGATCCAACCCTTCAATCCGATGAACCCGCCGCTGAACCCGATTCGTCCACCACCACCACCAGCGCCCTGCCGTCCTTGATGCGTGCGGTGAACATCGTTTCGTATGTCTTGCATCGCACGGATGGCCCGGTTGTACGGCGGGAGTTGCCCAATTGGGAGGACAATCGGCCCGATGTGGCACTGGGCACGCATCCCGAGGACGCCCGCCCCGAAACGCCGATAGATGCCGAGTTGCTCGGTCTGCTGGATGCCTCCCTCGCTCTAGTGTACACGCCGACCGACAAGGCGATTCGGGACGACCTGCGACTCCACCTCGACGATAGCGACCAGGTCGATGTGCCCGGCGGCGGCATGAACGCTCTGCTGGTGCACAATCTGAAGGCAGGGGTACGCACCATGGAGCTGCAGTACGGAGGTGCGAGAAGGGAATTCAAGGTGCGCCTGGTGCCGGACCGGGTCACCACACTAACCTTCTCATTGAAGGATTTCGTAGTCTTCAAGCGCCTGGCCCTGAAAGAGCGTGAAGAGCGAGTCGATTCCTCCCGCTGGCTGGAAAGCTTTCAGGACCTGACGATCGAAGAGCGATTTTCGAATTCCAGAATGATCGAATAGCGAATATCATGGGGACACCATCATGACAGCCCAACGCGTATTTCGAGTCGGAGTGATCGGTGGCGGACGTCAGGGGACGCATGCTGCCAGAGCGTATCATCTGCATCCCAGGACCGAGGTCGCCGCCGTCGCCGACACGGATCCCGAGAACCTGAAGCTGTTCTGTGAGCGCTTTGATGTTCCCGGGTACGCTACATACGAAGAAATGCTGGCCAAGGAGGAGCTCGATATCGGGGCGCCGATACTGCCGGTCAAAGCCAACCCGGACGCTGTCGTCGCCTGTGCGCGCGCCGGAGTCAAAGGCATTTTCTGTGAGAAGCCGCTGGCGGCAAGCCTGGCAGATGCCGACCGCATGGTCGAGAGTTGCGCGACGCGGGGAATTCCGCTGCTCGCCGGCCTTGTAGTTTCCAGCCACCCTGACTATCGCAAGGCGTATCGAATGGCGGCCGAGGGCGAGATCGGCGAGGTGCTGCGGATCAATCTCTATGAGACCAACAAGCAATTGGGTACGCACGGTCTGAATATGGTCCGCAAGTTCGCCAACAAGGCTGATGTCGACTTCGTCGTCGGCTTTGTATCCAATGATCCGGACGGCGAGTATGAGGAGGACTACGGTAGGGGCGAAAAGTGGTACGGCTGGCTGGGTGGCTACATACGTTTCAAAAACGGGATCGAATGCTTCAGCTCATTCGCCGGTCCTCTCTCTCATCGCGGCATCGAAGTCGTCGGCACCCACGGCGTCATCACCAACGTCAACAACACCGGCCTCGGTCTGCGGCTGTTCAAGACGGATGATCCCGCGAAGACCCCCGAGCTCACTGAGGTTGAGGGACTCTTCGTGCCGCGGCTCACGGGAGATCGCCCTCACGACGAAGAAGGCTGGCGGTTGCCAAGCGATACTTCGATGACGAGTATCGACGCCCTGGCAGAAGCCATCGACAGCGGCGAGCCCCACGAGGCCACATCGGGCGATGATCTGCGCCATGCCCTGGAGATCGCGATCGCCTTGCGCGAATCGGCTCGCAATGGCAACACGCCATTCAAGCTTCCGGTAGTCGATCGCAGCATCATGATGTATCCGGAAGTCTGGCGCTGGAACTACAAGAAGGACGTTTACGGTGTGGAGTGGTACCGCGAGCAGATGAGCGAGCACATTCGCGAGGTTTAGCTCAGGCAGACGAGAGTGATTCAGGCGCTCGTCGTGCGCAACACTACCCGTCCTAACGCAGATGCTGGTCGAAAAAGTCCAACAGGGCAGAGAGCTCGATTTCGTGGCCACCTTCGTGGACATCCAGGCTCACCATATCCGGTACGGCGAGATCACGGTACGCAGGCTCAATTTCCGACAGGACATGGCGTGCGAGGGGCACGTGGAACTGGGTTTCCTGCTCCTGCAGTCCGTTCTGGCACATCAAGGCGCGGGGTGCGGTGAGGGCGTAGATATCGGCGAAGTCCACGAGTTCGCGCAGGCCGTCGAACTTCCAGCACATGCAGTGATGCGATTCCATCTGGTCCATCGTGGTGAGGAAGCCGCTGCAGAACTCGGCGGCGATGCGTTCATCCATGGCGCCGAGCCACATCGCCATCTCCCCTCCCAGGGACAGACCCGCACAACCGATACGGCGGGAGTCTACCTTCGGCATGGCCTCGAGATAATCGACGCACCGCATCAGATCCCAGAGTCGCTCACTCGTGAGCAGACGTCCCGGCTCGTACACCTCATGCTGGCCCACATCCACGGCGATCGTGGCGAACCCTCGGCCGGCCAGGGCGCTGGCAAAGCCCTTGTAGATGGAGTCCTCATCGTACACCGAAGCGGAGGTACCCCCATGGCCGTGGATGCAGACGACGGCGGGGACTGACTGCGTACGAGACGAATCGGGGAGAGTGAGCGTGGCCACCATCCGGCGAGTTGCCGTGGAGGAGAGAGTCGCCTCGAATCGGTAGTACCCGTCAAACTCTTCCGTCTCCGACACTTCGGGATGAAGCGGTACCGAGGTGGTGACAAGATCCTCCAGGCAAAGCAGGCGGAACAGATCCGTTCTGAGATCCCGTTGCCAACCCGCAGCGGCAGATGGAGATGATCCGGATGGATAGCATCGAGACCGCATGGTCATGACTCAGCGCGCTCAAAGTCGTCGCGCTGTTGAGCAGTCAACGGGGTGAATTCCATTTGCTCTCCAATTCATCTGCGTCGGACAGGCCCAGAGGACCTGTGGCCCGATCTGGATGACTAAAATTATAGGTACAACGCTGCGTTGTAGTAAATCCGAAGCAGGTGAGGTCAAGTGATCACCATGCTCCCTGAGTCGCGATCGTAGCTATTCCTATATTATCCTTTCTGAGCTGAGAAACTCAACGAAGACACAAAGGGCCCACCACCATGCGCATCACTGAACTCGAGCTGACACCAGTACGCACGCACCGTGAGATGGGAAGACGGTCGCCGTCCGATCCGGAGCGTGCCGCTTCAGAGCACGTGGTCGTGCAGCTGCACACCGACGCAGACATCATCGGGTTGGGGGAGATGTCGGACGTCAATTGGGAGGTGACTCGGTCGTCGTCTGACGATCTGAGGCAACGGCTGGAACCGGTTGTCGTTGGCAGCGACCTGTCGCAGCGACAGGACTTGATGTCTCGGCTGGTCGAAGCGGGGGAGTGGGAGCACCAGGTTCTGTGCGGCATCGACATCGCCATCCACGATGCCGTGGCTCGGCACGAGGGTCAGTCGGTAGCTGAGCTGCTGGGAGGCGTTGAGCGTGAACGCGTGCCATTCGCCTATCCGCTGGCGCCCGCGCAGACGGCCGCGGACGTCGAAGCCAACCTGGCACGTGTGGCGCGTCGCATAGACGAAGGCCACAATGGTTTCCGCTATTACTTCGGAGTCGACCTGGATCTGGACGACAACTTCCTGGAAACGGCAAGGGCACGCTGGGGGACGACCCTGCGTCTTGTCGCGCTCGACGCCAGCGGTCGCTTTACGCCCGAGGAAGCGATCGCGGCCATTCGTCGCCTTGGTCAATATGCGCCCGACGTCTTCGAGTCGCCGGTTCGCGGCAGGCACAATGCACCCGTGGAGGATTTTCTGCGGGTGAAGGAGGCCACCGGTGCCGCGTTCTCCGAGCACATCACCGATGCTGACGTCGCCACGAGACTGGGAGAGGGCGGGGCCGTTGATGTGTTCAACACCGGTCTGGGGTATTCCGGTATCGAAGCCTGCCGCCAGACCTTCGCCGTGGCTGAACGGCTGGGGTTACGCGCCCTGATGGGGAGCACGGTGGAGATGTCCATCGGCACGGCAGCGCGACTGCAGGTCGCAGCCTCGGTGAAGAACCTGGATCTGGGCGTGTACATGGCGGGCCCACTGGTATATGAAGAGGATGTGGCAGTCGAGCGGGTACGCTACGAGGAGGGGCACCTGGTGCTGTCCTCGGGACCCGGTATCGGCGTCGAGTTGGACCATGAAGCGCTGCGAGCACTTACGATCTGAGTCTGGATCGACTTCAGCGCTGAAACTCCACTTTCGGCACCCCCAATCGCTCACAGCGCTCGTTTCTCAGCGCTGAATTCTCAGCAGGTCGCTCGATTACTCTCCACCTGTGAAGGCCACAAAACCTGCTCTTTCGGTGTAGATCTGTGCCCGAGGGCGGCAAGCGGAGGATGGTACAATCTTTGCGCCATCCCGGAGTGGAGTAGTCCGAGCAAAACCGGGAGATGAAAGCGATGAGAAACGGTGGATCCCTCGCAGCAGGTCTCGTCCTTCTCGCTACAGCAATCGTTTACCCTGTGCCTGCCGCATCATCGGATCCGCAGGCCGAGTCCGATTTCGGTACCATCAAAGGAGTGGTCGTCGTCCAGGGCGGTAATACCCCCGTGGCTGGGGCCAGCGTAACTCTTGATGGCACCCGCAGAGGAACCCTCTCCAACCAGAACGGCGAGTTCACGATCGCGGAGATCGCACCGGGCGAACACTGGCTGCTCGTCCAGAGAATGGGTTTTGGGACGGAAAGACTTGAGGGTATAGTCGTCCGCCCCAATGAAACGGCCGATCTGAAGTTGATAGAACTACCAGACCAGCCGATCCCCTTGAAGGAAGTCGTCGTTTCCCCTGGCAGCTACGCTCTCATGGGCAGCGAGCCATCCGTTCGCCAAAGCCTCTCCAGCGAGGACATCGTCATCATGGGCTGGGCGGAGGACATCTCAAGGGCGGTGCAGCGCAGCCCTGGAACTGTGTCTGACGAGTACGGGGCGCAGTTCAGCATTCGTGGCGGCGATGTGAATGAGGTGCTGGTTCTCCTCGACGGCATGCAGATATACAAGCCCTTTCACCAAAAGGACTTCGGGGGTGGCATCCTCAGTACCGTGGACATCGAGGCGATCGAGAGCGTAGACCTGCTGACCGGAGGCTTTACGGCCGACTACGGTGATCGCATGAGCGGGGTCTTGAGCATGAATTCGAAGACCCGGCGCGAAGGGCGGCCCCAGACCTCCGTGGGGCTGAGTCTGATGAATGCTCGGGCGTTCTCGGTAGGACCCCTGTGGGAGGGCCGGGGCTCCTACCTGATCTCGGCACGGCGGGGCTATCTCGATCTGCTCAACCGGCTCATGAACAATGAATTCAGTCTCGAGCCGTCCTATTACGATGTGCTCGGCAAGGTAGATTACGACCTGGATGACAAGCACACCCTGTCCGTCCACGGGTTTGTCGCTGACGATACGTATGGTCTTAGCGAAAACGTACTCGAGATCAACCAGTCGACTAATGTCGACTCCGTGGACTCGGCGTATGGCAACGCCTACGGCTGGTTGACGCTCAGGTCGACGTTCTCACCGGAGCTGTATGGGCGCACGATCGTCTACGGAGGATCGGTGACCAAGAGACGAGACTGGAGGAATTTCGACCTGGATCCGGCAGCGCACTTTCGCAGCGCCACGATCCATGACCGGGTCGATCTGTCGTTGATCGGAGTGAAGCAGGATTGGGACTACCAGGCCAGGGCGAACGCCCTGCTCAAGTGGGGGGTGGACGTTAAGAAACTCGAGGCTACCATCGATTACTCCAAGGATATCCACAACGAGTTCATCACCGAGGATGACCGTTTAACCGAGCAGTTCGAGCGATTCAACACGGATCTCAGTCCAAGCGGTGAACAGCTGGGTGCCTACGCGGCCGGCCGCTTCAAGGTGACGGATCCGCTGATTCTGGAGACCGGGCTGCGCTACGACTACACCTCTTATGCCGAGGACAATTTGTGGAGCCCGCGTGTGGGTGCCGTCTATTCCCTGGACAAGGCCACCTTCCTGCGCGCCGGTTGGGGGTACTACTATCAATCGCAGGGCATCAACGAACTGCTGGTCCAGTTCGGTAAACTCGATTATCGCCAGGCCGAGCGAGCCGAGCATTTCGTCGTCGGTTTCGAGCATCTCTTCCAGAACGGCTTCTCCTTCCGTGCCGACGGCTATCACAAACGCATGAGCAGATTGGAGGATGAGTACTACTCGTTTACCGACATCGACGAGTTCTTTCCCGAAGCCCGGGATGATCTGGTGCGGTTGTCGCTGAACGGGGGGACTTCACGTGGGATCGAGACCTATCTGAAGTACGAGACGGGGAGCAAGCTTTCGTGGTGGCTGAGCTACGTGCTATCCGAGGCGACGGATGATGTAGCGGAAATCCATTACGACGGCAGTCTGGCCAAGCAGACGGGTGAGCTGCCTCGCGCCTGGGACCAGCGGCACACGCTCAATATCGATGCCAACTACCGGCTCAACGCGGCATGGCATTTCAACGCTTCGGGGCAGTTTCGCAGCGGTTGGCCCGACACCGACTTCACCGTCGCGCGCCTGCAGAGAGCAGACGGCACCTTCGCCTATTACCAGGATCGCGGGGTATTCCGGGGGACGCGGGTGCCTTCCTATCAGCGTATCGACCTGAGGATCAACCGCAATTTCCATTCATCTGGAGGCAGGACCTCCGTTTTCCTTCACATCATCAACCTGCTGAATCACGAAAACGTCATTCGCTACGATCACGACATAGAAGAAGCCAACGAGGAGACCTTTCGCCCAGTGATCGAACCCGAGCCCTGGTTTGGCATCATACCATTCATCGGTGTGAGCAGGGAGTTCTGAGCAACCTGGTCCGTCCAGAGCAATTCGTGAGTTTCGACTACATCGCGCACCCAACTGTCTGAGAGCCGCTACGCGTTGGCCATTTGCCTGGCCAGCCCCAGAAATCCACGCCGTGCTGCTTCGTCAATGCCGGGAGCGAACGGACCCGGTCCCGTGGTGTTGTAGGTGTTCGCCTGAATGACCTCATAGCCGCCTTCGGCAATCACAGCGTCCGTGGGCATATAGCCGCGTCCATCCTGACAGTAGCCGAAAGCGATCAGGTTCTCGTCCTCGAACCAGCTCCGCAACAGGGGCAGCCACTCGGCTAGCGGCTCACCGGCAAGCCAGGCAATCCGAAGGTTGGGAGCCAACTGAATCAGGCCGATCCCCCAGGGTACGGCCTGAACTGGCGCCAGGCCGGAGCTCAGCCGCTGGTACCAGTATTCGCCCAGGTTGCGTTCCGCCTCATCATCGCTGCCGACCAGTGCTTTCCAGTGCTCGACGGGCAGAATGCGGGTTCTGTCGCGGCAGGCCATCGCGAATCCCGCAGCCGTGGCGAGCTCGAGTTCGAGGGTGTCTCCATCTGTTTTGAGTGCATCCTCCACATCGTCAGCGAATTGAGCCCCGACAGCGGGTGCGTCATCCGGATCGGAGAGGCGAAAGACACCCTTTTCAAGGTCAGCCAACCGTCGCGGACGAGCGTTGCCCGCCAGGCCCTGCATGAACTGTGCATGCACCTGCGGTCCCACCCGCTCCTGGAGCTTGCGCCGGCAGGCGTCGGGGAAATCAGCCGAGATCGAGTCCCAGGCGTAGCCGTAGACGATGACAGGGTGACAACCGTAGCTGAACAGGATGCAACGCCCGTCGCCGGCATCGGCGTTGATGTCGAGGACCCACAGGTCGGGATTGTAGAAACCTTCAAGATCCGGACCCATGGCCATTTCGCCCTCAGCATTTCGCCGGCGGCGATTGATGCCGATGTCCGAGGAGCCACGATGTGCAGTAACGGTTACGGGTTTCATATCATTGATGGCTTCTACGGCCATGCGCGTAGTCGCAGGAGTCAGATCACTCTCGTAGGCCTGCAGCTGCGCTGGTTTGGGTACGGTCGTGGCATAGCCCTCGAAACCGGTCATCGGTCCGCTGTGGGTGTGCGAAAAATTGATGACGATCGCCTCGAAGGGGATGCCGGTGATCGCCGCCAGTTCGTAACGGAGTATGCTGGTGGCACGGTAGGACAGACCGAGCATGTCCATGGAAATCCACAACACACGCTTGCCGCGGGAATCCTCCAGTACCAGCGCCTGGGCGATCAGGGGGTCGAGCACGGCGACACCGGGCGTGAAAAGCGAACCGCGTCCTCCCATGGCCAACCCGAGAGGTGGTGTGATGTCGATTTGCGCCCAGCCTGCTCTTGCCATGCTCATTGGCGTTTCAGTGGGGCGGTCGGCAGAAACTGCGGTGGACGGCGAACCTGGGTGGCCTGCTCGAAGGCATAGGCAATGCGGACAGCGTTGGTTCCTGGTAGGCCGAGCTGAAGAAGGAGATGCCAACGGGGAGGCCATGGATGTAGCCGGCCGGCACAGTGATGTTGGGACAGCCGGCCACAGCGGCGGGCGTCGAGCTGATCAGCGGATGCGTGTCGCCGTTTACCCAGTCGGTCAGGCTGGCGGGGTTGAGCTCGATCACCGCGTTCAGGGCAGGTCGCTGCTTGTCGATCTCGGCGATGCGTTCCAGGTAGAACTCGGTGAGCGCTCGCGCTGTTGCAGCGCTGGACTCCATCCGCGACTGCAGTTCGAGTATCGTCATGGGTCAGTGTGCCAACGCTGAAGCCGGACGGTGGGAGGAAAGCGAACGCGTGTTGCGGAGTCTGTATCCAAGGGTCTGGCGCTCCCTCACCGCTTAACTACTGCGGTCGAGAATCTGCAGCAACCTGCCGGCAACGATGGCGGCTTCGCCTTCTTCCATCATGAAGGGCATGAACTCGACGCCGGTGGAGTGGGTGGCGACCTCGATGCGCGGTTCTCCGTCATTCAACTCCTGGCGTACCGCATCAGGAGTCAAGCCCACGGCATCGGCATCCCAGCCGATCTGCAGAACCGGCGCCACGTTCGAACGCCCCGGCATCCGCATGTCGCGGGTAGTCGTTGGAATGTGTTGAACGGTGTTCCAGATGATATCCAACCACTGCTCCCAGGTTTTCCACTCTGCGTCGTGATTGCGCCGTACCCACATCTCCACCGCAGCGAGCAGGCCCATCACCTCTTCCCTGCTGGCTTTCAACGGGCGGCCGATTCCGTGATGTGGCGAGCCGTTGAGGAAGGCCTTCCACAACAGATCGCGCCGGCCCAGGAGCAGGCCCGACGACTGCGGTCCACGCAGGCATTTGCCCCCGCTGTAGGCGACGGCATCGACGCCGTCGGCGAGGTAGCGATTGGGTACGTCCGGGCGTTCGGCCGCGGCATCGACGAAAACGGGGATGCCTTCACGTCTGCCGATCCCTACCATTTGAGCCACTGATACTTCACCGCGATCCGCGGCATCGCCAAACACGGACAGCATCGCCGTGTTGGGTCCGATTGCCGCTTCCATTTCTGCCAGCGTCTCCACTTCCATCATGCGGGCGCCGGTCATGCGCACGGCGTTGTTGTAGCCGTGCTGGTGGCTCTTCTGCAACACCACTTCGTTTTTCATACCAGTCGTGTCGGGAATCTGCAGGATCCTTTCCGGATCATCGCCGGCCATACAGGCGCAGGTAATCTGACAGATGGCGGCGGCGCAGCCGTTCGTTACTAGGCCGAACTCGCACTGCATGACTTCCCCCAGACGCCCGCCGACTTTCTCCTGGAGCTCCGTCAATTGTACGTACTTCGTTGATGCCTCCGTCATGGCTCGTCGGACTTCGGGCAGCAGCAGCGAAGCGCTTATGGTGGTGTAGGTGCCGCGGCAGTTGATGAGGGGCCGAACCCCGAGGGATTCGAAGGTGCTGATGTTCATATGAGCGCTTCGAGCCGGCTGACGATGTCGTCGAGAACGCCGAAGGCCTTCTCTATGGGTTCGGGGGTGGTCATGTCGACCCCGCCGATGCTGAATGTATCGAGAGGATACTCAGAGTCACCCGACCGGAGGAATCGCAGATAGCGCTGACGCGCCTCATCATCACCATCCAACACACCTTGAGCCATCGCATGGGCGGCACTGATGCCGATGGCGTACTGGAATGTGTAGAACGGGATGAACAGGTGCTGAAACTGAGCCCAGGTTATGGCGGTACGTTCCGGGTCAGCTTCGAGGGTGGAGCCATAGCCTTCAGCAAAAAGGTCTCCCGCCAGTCCGCTGAGGACATCGATATTGAGTGGCTTGCCCTGCTCCGCCCGATCGAACACTCCCCACTCGAAGCGGGCGAGGGTCGGCATGATGAAGAAGTAGCGATGAAAATTGAACATCGCCTCGTCGAGCAGAGCCAGCTGGAATGTCTCGTCTCCGGCTCGAGCGTGCAGGAGGTAGGCTCGCAACAGGGCCTGGTTGAAGTTGGATGCGGTCTCGGCCACCATAGACATGCCCATGTTGGCATAGATCGCCGGTTGCGCCTCATTGACGAGATAGCCGTGCATTGAGTGACCAAGCTCGTGCGCGAGGACGCTGACCGACTGCAGGGTACCGTCGTAGGACAGGTAGAGAAAGTTACGCGTGCTGGCGAGATAGCCACCAACAGAGGCCGCGCCCTGTCG
Source organism: Candidatus Latescibacterota bacterium (assembly GCA_965248265.1). GTDB lineage: Bacteria > Latescibacterota > UBA2968 > UBA8231 > UBA8231 > CBDFJF01. The sequence goes on along the minus strand of CBDFJF010000001.1, from coordinate 1,155,549 downwards.
CTTACCGATATTCGGTTCGTAGTCGACCCAGCGCTCAACGCCACAGCCGCGTCGCAGTGGCTCGACATACTCCTCTCCCAGCGGTTCCATGGAGGCGCAGCACCATTCGACGGCCTGTTCGTACGGCACCGTTGGTTCGTCGTCCTGCAACGGTGCCCATTGATCGTAAGGTCGAAGCGTGTCCACTCCCAGCAGCCGTCTCCGAACGTCCCAGTAGCGATGCCAAATCGACAGGTTCGATTTAAAGGTGTCGATCAGGTTGTGGAAGACCTGCGGCGGTGCGTTGCCCGGTGATAGTCGATTGTGAAGAACCGAGTCATACGATCGTACCCGCATTGTGAAGATCTCCTGCTTGACGCGGGTCAGGTAGTTGCTGGCCAGCGTATCCTTCACGCTCAGATGGCCGTCGCAGAAACTCTCCCAGGCTGTGCGGCGATGCTCGCGATCGCGGCTCTGGATGCCTGTTGGCGGTATTGTAGTCTGGCCGACGCGGACCGACTGGCCGGAGCTGTCGGTGGCATCGGTAAATGAAAGATCCGAGTCGGTGAGAGCACTGGCCGTGGATTGAGGGCCTGAAAAGGGATCGATCAGCAGACCGAGAACCTCTTCGACTTCGGAAGAGCGCAAGTGTCGCCTCTGACGCATCAAGTCGTCAAAATAATGTCTGTAGTGCGCCAGGCGCGGCTCCTGATCCGCCCAAGTAAACAAGGTGTCCCCCAGAGCCTGCAATTCCGGTTCGGCAAAGGCTGTCGCCGCAGCGTGCTGACTCACCAACGCGATCGCCTGTCCCTTCCTGGCTTGAGCTTCGGCGTCACCGGTATCGGCGATCGTTTCCATCTGGGCGTAGGTGACGACCCTGGCACCCCGTTTGGACACGGCTTCGTCCAGTGCCATGAAATCAGCCAGAACCTCGGGCGATTCGCCCAGTCTGCCCGCGAAGGCAGACAAGGCCGGCAATTCATCGGTGACAGCCAGGCGTTCTGCTTCCCACAACTGTGTGTCGGCGAACACACTCGCCAGGTCCCACGTTCGATCTTCGGGAACATCATGTCTTTTCAAATGGGTGCCACTCCAGATCGGGATTCAGACGCGGGAACAGAAAGGGGAACAAACCTCGACCATTGGCGGGCTCTAACGCAGGCCGAAAATCTTGCTAATCTCTGACCAATTCGCCTTTGACCTGGCCCCAACTGAGCTCCGATACCGCTGTTTGGTCCCCTGGATCAGCATCCAGGGTCAGCAGCATCGTGGCGACGACCTCGTCGTCTCCGATATTTCCGTCGTAGACCTGCGATTCACGGATACGGTGGAGCTGCCGCGCGTTGAGGATCTCCACTATCGCCTGGTTCAACTGGCTGCGGGTAGTCACCAGGTGGTCGTGTGCCTCCCGACGAGTCAGTCCGCCGTCTCTGGCGGCCTTCTCAATCCGATGCACCCGCTGGTGAAATGCCGATTCGGCTGCTTCGAGCTCGCGAATTTGATCTCGCGTCAGGTCGACGACCGTGGCGATACGGCGCCACAAAGGAATATCGGTCCGTGGCCTGGTATCCCTATCTACGGACTGCTGTAATCGTCGCCAGCGCTCCTGCTGCTCATCGGTCACGATCTCCTGCCATGCGTGCTCGAAGTCTGCGCGGACACGTCGGACCAGTTCGCCGGCACGTCGGCGATCTATGTCATGTGCCTGAAACGCTGTTTCTATGCGCTGAAGGCCGCCCAGCATTCGGGATTCAGCGTCCTTGAGCTGATGCACCTGTTCGCGGTTCAACTCTATGGCCTGCGCGATCCGGGGCCAGTTCATTTCGGCGCCGGCGGCAGCAACAGTAAGGCAGCATCCGACGACTATCGTGGCAAGAGTTTGGGCGCATTTCATGGGGTGCTCCAGTGGTTTCATTACAGCCTGATCATCGCGGACAGAAGACCGGCTATGCTGATCATGGCCATCATGGTCCAGCGGAAATGAGAATCGAGCCGGGAGTTCGTCGCTTTGACTTGCTTCTGGATCTGCTCCTTGCAATATACGGGGCGACTATGCGATTACCAAGGTATTGCAAGGCCCATACCACCCTCTCAGGTCGGGGATGCGCTGAAGGATTTTTCCCGGCGTCGAGGGGAGTCACCGGTAGAAACGCCCTCTGTTCGGCTCAGACCTTACGTACTTCGCTGCCCACGTTCACGGTGCCCGATTGAATGACCCGCGCGTTGAGTCCCCTCAAGTTCAGGTTGGCGGACTCCGGGGCGTTGATGAAGCGGGAGGCGTCGGTGCCGAAGCGTGCCGTAAACTTGCGACAACCGGTGTGTGGCACCTCGCTGATCTCGAGGATGACGTCATCGATCTGCAGGCGCTGACCGGGCGGTGTGTTCGGCTGGCTCAGGTCGAGGTCGACGATCAGCTGATCGCCTGCCAGGCCCCAGCGCTCGCGGTTGCCCGCGGCCACCAGATCCAGGACGCGAGCATTCATGAGCGTCACCTGGGTTTCGGCGCTGCCGCCCGTTGCCTTCCAGCGGTCTCCCTGGACCCCGCCCGGTTTCGTCAGTCGCACCTGCTGCGGAGTCTGGCGCTCGCCCTCCGCGACTCGCACGTAGATGGCTTCCAGCCGTCCGGCATCAGTAGGGGAGTTCAATACGTCTTCCAGTCCTGAATTTAGTTGATCCGTGTTCAGATGCTTAGTTTCCAGCTCAGTCATCGATTCGGCCCTCCATTTTGGTAGCCGAAACCTAACTATACCAGACGCACGGCCGAAAGAGCCAATGGAAAGCTCACAAAACGGGTTGGCCTTCGTCGACTGGGTGATCATCGCCTGCTACGCATCGGGGACGCTGGGCCTCGGCTACTACTACAGTCGTCGGCAGCAGAGCACGGACGAGTATTTCACCGGCAGCGGTCACATGAACTCGACGTTGATCGGGTTTTCGCTATTCGCGACCCTGCTGAGCACGATTTCCTACCTCTCGGGACCCGGGGAGGCGATCGCCAAGGGGCCGACGGGGATGCTGACGATGCTGGCCATTCCCATCATCTACCTCGTCGTCGGTTACGGCCTCATCCCGCTGTACATGCGCCGGCACGTCACCAGCACCTACGAGCTGCTGGAGGAGCGCCTCGGCGTCGGCATCAGGCTGCTGGGCGCGACGCAGTTCATAGTCCTACGCTTAGTGTGGATGTCGCTTCTCATCTATTTGTCGGGCGAGGCCATGGCGGTCATCCTCGGGGTAGGCGATGAGTGGATTCCTCTGATCGTCTTCGCCACCGGTTTTGTCGCCGTCGTCTACACCTCACTGGGTGGATTGCGGGCGGTCGTCATCACGGACTTCGTGCAGACCATCCTCATGCTCGGGGGGGCTCTGCTCGTCATCCTCATGGTCAGTGTCGATCAGGGCGGCTTCAGCTGGTTTCCCACGACCTGGCAGGACAACTGGGACCACCAGCCGCTGTTCAGCTTCGATCCGGGCGTGCGCATTTCCGTGATCGGCCTGATTCTCTATTCAGTGATCTGGTACATCTGTACTTGTGGTGGCGACCAGACGGTGGTGCAGCGCTTCATGGCCACCTCCGACGCGGCGGCGGCCCGTCGTGCTCTGCGCACCCAGCTGTTGGTCGGGGCCGTGATCGGCACGGCGCTGTCGGTCGTTGGATTCGCCCTGCTTGGTTACTTCAAGGTTCACGGTGATGTGCTGCCGCAGGGCATCGGCATTGCGACCAACGCGGACAAGATTTTTCCCCATTTTATCTCCTTCCACCTGCCTGCCGGGGTATCGGGTCTGGTGGTGGCGGCGATGTTCGCGGCGGCCATGTCCAGTGTCGACTCGGGCGTCAACTCCATCTGTGCCGTGGTGACGAGTGATTTTCTCGACCGCTTCGGCCGGCAGCCGTTGACGGAAAAGGAGCACGTGCGCGTGGCGCGCTGGCTGGCGTTCGGCATCGGTACCATCGTCGTGTTCGGGAGCTCGTTCATGGAGCATGTGCCCGGGAACATCACCGCGGTGACGGCGAAGACGACGAATTTGCTGGTTACGCCAATTTTCGGCCTGTTTTTCTTCGCCCTGTTCGTGCCTTTCGCGCGCCCCGTGGGAGTCGTGGTGGGGACGATCTGCGGCATCACCACTGCGGTGCTGATCGCGTTCTCCGGACTCATCTTCGGCATGAACCCGGAGACCGGTGAAGATCCGATCAGTTTTATGTGGATCAGCCCGAGTGCCCTGCTGGTCAACCTGGCCATCGGAGCCCTCGTCAGTCTGGCCATTTGCAGGATGGAATCCAGAAAGTGAACCGTGCCCAACACGAAAGGACAATGAGCGCATGAGTGCTTCGTCGAGCTACGAATTCAAGCTGGGGATATACGTCAGTGAAACACGGTTGCCGTTCAAAGAGTCGCTGGAGCTGGCTCGCGACCTGGAGGTGAGCTACGTGTGGTGCGGCACCTATGATGACGGGCGCAGGATCTCGGAGTTGCCGGACGCGCAGATTGACGAGGTTGCCAGGCTGGTGGATTCACACGGTCTGCGGCTGCTCTTTCTGGACAGCGGCGCCCTGTTCAAGCAAGTGCATCTCGCAGAACTCGAGCGCGGCAAGATGCTGGAACACGCCCTGTTCAAGGAGCACTTCGACCAGCTGACTAAGTCGATGGGAGTGGCATCACGGCTCGGGGTAGGGGCGGTCTCCAGCTCCAGCTTCGCCTGGCCAGCCGAATACACGGCTGGCAAGCCGACCTGGCCGATGCGCTGGGCGACGCGTGGCGGCATCATCGCCGACGTCGATATGGAGAAGCTGGTGGAGGCATTCTCCATGCTGGCCGAGCAGGCTGAGATTTACAGTGTGGACATCGCTTTCTTGATGATGCAGTGGAACTATACGAACACGACCAGCAATCTTTGCCGTATCTTCGACGCCGTCGGATCGCCGCGACTGAAGGCGATCTGGTGCCCGGCGGACAACTTCAACTGCGGTGAGACCGACGTCGCCACTGCTGGTTTCACCAATATCCGTCCCCACCTGCATGCCGTGCACGCTAAGGACCTGCACACCGTCGATGGTCCGAAGCTGAAGTTCGACTACATGCCGATCGGGGAGGGGGACGTCGACTACCCGACTCTTCTACGGAATCTTCGGGACAACGAATGTGATGTCGTCGTATCCGTGGCCACGCACTTCGTGCCGCCCAGTGGCTCTCACGTAGAGGCCATGCAGACGAACTGTGCCAACCTGAAACGAATAATCTCCGAGCTGGATTAGGTCTGCTCGTCGGGCGCGTTCGGCATCCCAGGGTGCGATCCGCCCGCGTTCTTGGCCAGGTTGCCACCGTCCAACGGCATCATGGCACCCGTGATCCAGGATGAAGCGTCGGATGCCAGGAATATCGCCAATCCCTTGATGTCATCCGATTTACCCATGCGACCGATAGGGATGCCGCGCAGGTAGGTTTCACCCAGTTTCGGGTCGGCGGCGATGCGCTCCTGCAAATTCTGATTGGTGATCTGGGCGCAGACCACGGCGTTGACGCGCACTCCCTTTGAGCTCCACTCCGTGCTCAACTCGCGCGTCATCTGGGCGACGCCCCCCATGGCGATGCTGTAGGCCAGATGGTTGCGGCCGAGGCCGGTGAGACCGGCGATGGAGACGATGTTGATGATGCTGCCGCGGCCAGCGGCCAGCATGCGCTTCCCGGCCTGCTGACAACAGATCAGGCGTCCGACCACCAGGTTCTGAAAGGCGCGCGCGAGCTCGGCTTCGCTCAGTTCCAACGGGGGCCGCATGACACCCTCGCCGGCGACATTGCCGAGCACGTCGATGCGTCCGAACTCGCTATCCAGGCGTTCGAACATCGCGCCGATCTGGGTCGAGTCAGAGACATTGCACACCACCGGCACGGCCCGGCGGCCGAGTTGCTCGATCTCACCGGCTGTCTGGTCCATGCCGGCTTCGTTGATATCGGCCAGCATCAGGTCGGCGCCGGCCTCGGCGAAGGCCAGGGACATGGCTTTGCCCATGCCGCTGGCCGCACCCGATACCAGGGCGACGCGGCCGCTCAGGTCGAACAGTGGATGGGACATTGGAATGAAATCTCTCGTGGTTACGGATCGATTGAGTTACGGATCGACGAGGTCGCGAACGGCAGCGACGATGTGCTGGCGATCTGGAAAGACATGGTCCTCGAGCACGGGGCTGTAGGGAATCGGTACCTGAAGCGCGCAGACGCGCTTCACCGGTGCTGTCATGCGAGCAAAAGTCTCAGGATCTTCCGTAACCAGAGCGGCGATCTCTGCCGAGGCGCCAGCCGTGGGTCCGGCTTCATCGGCAATGACCAGCCTGCCCGTCTTCTGAACGGATTGGCGTATGGTGGCAGCATCCATGGGTACGAGCGTGCGCGGGTCGACGACTTCGGCCGAGATCCCTTCCCGGGCCAGCACCTGGGCTGCCTCAAGGGCCTCGTGGACGAGCCACGCCAGCGCCACGATGGTGACGTCGCTGCCTTCGCGCTTGACGTCGGCTTCCCCCAGCGCCACGGTGTAGTCGCCATCCGGCACACCGCTGGTCACCTGCATCAGCCGCGAGGATTCGAAGGATATGACGGGATTGTCATCCCGCATGGCGGATTTGAGCAACCCCTTCATGTCGTAGGGTGTCGCCGGCAGGACCATCTTGAGCCCGGCGACGTTCATGAACATGGAATAGGGACTCTGGGAGTGCTGGGCCGCGAGGTTGGTGCCACCTCCTACTGAAGTACGGAAGGTGATGGGAAATTTCCCCTGGCCGCCGAACATGTAGCGGATCTTGGATGCCTGATTGACAATCTGGTCCATGGCGACGAACGAGAACGTCACCATGCTCCAGTTGACGATCGGGCGATAGCCGGAAGCGGCTGCTCCGAGCGCGATGCCGGTGAAGGTGCCCTCGGCGATCGGTGTGGCGCGCACGCGCTGTGAGCCGAACTCCTCGACGAGGGCAGGTGGCGCATCCGTGGCCATGTGAAAGGCCATGGAATCGCGCCGCAGCTCTTCCACGAGGGCTTCCATGCCGGCCTGCATGTAGGAGATTTGTCGCATTCGAGCTCTCAATCAGCGTAGACGTCTTCGAGTGCGGCCTCGGGTTGTGGAAACGGGCTGGCTTCGGCGAATTCAACCGCCGCTTCGATGGTCTGCAGGACTCTCGCCTCCACCTCGTCGCGCTGGCTCTGCGTGAGCTCTCCCTGCCGCAACAAATCCCCGGCCAGGCGCTCGATCGGGTCCCTCTGCTTCCATTCGTCGACTTCGTCGGGAGGCCGCCGGTCCTCGCCTCCCAAGCGCTCGGTGTGGGCCCGATGGCGGTAGGTCTTGCACTCGATCAGGGTAGGACCTTCGCCGGCACGGGCGCGCTCCACCGCCGTCGTCGCCGCCGCGAACACGGCCAGGACGTCGTTGCCGTCCACGGTCACGCCTGGAATCCCGTACCCGGCAGCTCGGGCCACCACCTGTCCGGTGGATACCGTTTCAGAGGCGGGAGTGCTGGAAGCGTAGAGATTGTTCTCGCAGACGTAAAGAATGGGGAGTTTCCAGTTGGCGGCGATGTTGATCGACTCGTGAAAGGGTCCCGCGTTCGAGGCGCCCTCCCCGAAGAATGCCACGGCCACCCGGTCTCCACCATCCATCTGAGCGGCAAGCGCGGCCCCGGTGATGATGGCAATACCGCCGGCGACAATACCATTGGCCCCCAGCATGCCGATGCTGAAATCGGCGATGTGCATGGAGCCTCCCTTGCCCCTGCAGTACCCGTCTTGGCGGCCGTACAGCTCCGCCATCATACGATTGAGGTCAGCCCCCTTGGCAAGGCAATGTCCATGGCCGCGGTGGGTGCTGATGATCTGGTCCTCACCGGTCAAAGCCGTGCAGACACCAACGGCGATCGCTTCCTGACCAATGTAGGAGTGTACGACGCCGTATATCGCCCCTGCATGGTAGTCGGCGGCGGCGCGCTCTTCGAAGCGACGGATGGTCAGCATCGAGCGCAGCATTTGCTGATGCCGTTCCTTCGATGTGTCATTCATGGGTGTCAATACTGATCAATCTGGTATGGCTTATCAAATTCAGCTTTCATCCGGGGAAGGATTTTTCTACTGTAACACCATGGCGAGAGCAGTGCTGTTTGGCTGTGTCGCACGCTTCAAGGTGCGGTGGGTGGATAGAGTTAGTATATGGTACTGGAGGCCAGGATGAGAAGAAAGAGGATGAGAGTCAGAGTTACCGTAATCGCGATCGTGGCGCTTGCGACCATGGCTCCTCACGATTTGCCGGCACAGACACTGCCAACCGAGCAGCACCCCGGTTTGCTGTTCACGAGTGACGATATTTCCGTACTCAAGGAGCGCATTCAGCGCGAGCCCTACGCCACCTGGTGGCAGACGGTTCAGGCCCGCGCCGAGTCCACGCCCGAGAGCTTCACGGAGGAGCGCAGCAAGGCTCGCTTCGCCAAGAGCCTGGCCTTTGCCTACCTGATGACGGACGATGTCGCCTACGCGGATCGCGCAGTCGAGGTGCTCAAGGAGATGCAGTTTCCGCCAAGGGGTGGCGATCTGGGCGAGCCGCACAACGAAGGCGAAGTCGTCGCCATCTACGCCGTGGCCTACGACATGATCCACGATTTCGTCGCCGGCGATGCCGAGTCGCTGGAAGAGATTCGCGCCATCCTTGCCGAGGAGGCACAGCGGCTGTACGAGGGTATCGTCATTCTCACGATCCCGGTTCCTTTTTTCGACGATATCGTCATCCGCCTGCACCAGACACCGGATCCCAGGGATCTGAGTATAGTTCACCTCGACAACTGGCACGTGCGCGCCTATGGCGGGTTGGGCTTGGCCGCCATGGCATTGAGTGGACATACCGGGCTGGCCAACACGCCCCAGGACTGGTCCGACCGGGCCTTCGATCTGGTCACCCGGTCCCTGTGGCATCAAATAGATGACGACGGCGGTTATGCCGAAGGTCCGTTCTATAGCCGCTACGCGGCCGATGTGTACCTGCCGTACATGTTTGCCCTCAAGAATCTCACGGGCACCGATCTGCTGATCGACTCACGCGTACAGAAGATGCACCAGTGGTCGTTGAACCTGCGCTTGCCCAATGGGCGACGTCCGAACATCGAGGACGGGCACATTGATGATTTTTATGGTCATTACTTATCGGCAGCTTACGAAAGCGGGGGCGTAAATCGCTGGGACTGGGAGAACAATTCTCGCGGTTTGTACGTGCGTGAGTTCTCCGAGATGGATGCGATTGCTGTTTATGACGACGCCGTGGCGGCGCAGGAGCCGGATCACGGCCCGACCCTGTTCATGCCCGAAGCAGGCGACGCCGTCTTCCGCAGCGACTGGTCGCAGCAGGCCACCTACATGCTGTTGCGCGGCGAACACGGACGCGCACGGTCTCAGGGCCTGGGCCACGAGCACGCTGATGAGACCAGCTTCATCATATACGCCGGCGGCGAGATGCTCGCCCTGGACGCCGGCTACATCAACTTCACCAATCACAACCGGGTGAACCGGGGTCTCAATCACAACGTCATCCTCGTCGACGGTGAGGGACCTCCCAACGCGATCGTCGAAGGCGAATCAATCGATGGGGGCAACGACGCCTTCCTGGAGGAGTTTTTCACCAGCGCTTTCGGAGATTACGCCGAAGTCAATGCGTCCTACGCAGACGTCGACGTGCGTCGACGTGTTCTGTTCACCGACAGTGAGTATTTCGTCATTGCCGACGAACTCAGAGACGACCAGACGCATACCTACCAGTTCCGGCTGCATGGACATGGAGGTGGCGACGGGGGCGGCACCTACGCCCGTGAGGGGAATCTGGCACGATGGACCCAGACGAACGCCGAGTTGCTGGCCTACACGACTGCCAGTGCCGGTGAGACCTTCAGCGAAGATGAGGCTGTGCATTCCTTCGATTTTCTGGAGGAGCCGACTCATACCGTGCTGCAGGTTGAGCAGAATGGGGACAATGCGGAGTTCCTGACCATCCTCTATCCGCGATCGTTGGATCAGGGTGAGCCAACTCTTGCGGAAGTGGCGAACGATGGTGGACAGGCGCTCCAGGTTTCGATCGGTGCCGGCCAGGATATCGCGTGGGTCCGCGACGCGTCTTCCACGGAGGTCGTTTTGAAGGCCCGGCTGGGAACACACACAGCGACGGCGTGTTCGGTCTGGCGCGCATCGACGGAGTGGAAGTCACCGGCTTCTGCGTCCAGGACGGAACTTTTTTGACAACTGCGGATGAGCTGAATTTCCAGGCCACTGAAGCTGTCGATATCAGTGTCGAAATCAGCCCGACCGGGCTCGACGGCTACGTGCGTGGACCCGACTCGGGGTACGAGCTCTCCGTGCCGCTGGTGGGTGCCGTCGAGTCGGCCGAATTCGCTGGCACGCTCGAAGGAACCTCTGTCAGTAACGGCATTGTCACCCTGCAGCTGGCCGGCGAAGGCCGGTTGACCTTGTCCATGGCAACGTCCGTGCTGGAGGATGTCGCGGCGTTGCCGGCAGACTTCCGCTTGATGGCCAACTTCCCCAATCCATTTAACGCGCAGACGGCGATCGTGTATCAGGTGCCTGAGGCGACGCGGATTGAGCTGACCATCTTCAACCTGATGGGCCAGCAGGTAACCACGCTCGTCAATGCGGTCCAGTCACCTGCGGCTTACCAGGTTTTGTGGGACGGAACCGACGCCTCGGGCACGGCCGTGGGCAGCGGGGTGTACCTGTACCGCATGCGCGCGGGGACTTTTCAGCAGACCAGGAGTCTGCTGCTGCTCAAGTAGCACAAAACCCGGGCTCAGCCTGAGCCCGGGTTCCAGGTCCCGATATATCGAGTCGAATCCCGATATATCCGGTTCAGCCTGTTCTCCACAATACCTCCGCGACAGCGCACTGATGTGGGCCAAACTCCAGTCTCCGGCTGCACTTACGTCGCTTTCTACTGGCGTGGATGACATCGGCATGGTTGTTGCGATATCCCGAGTGAACCGATCATCGAACCCGTTGCCGGAAGTCATCTCAAATGAACGCGTCCGCTCCGTCTCCCGATCGCTCGGCTGTCGATAATCAGATTACAGCGTACATCGGCCGCCTGTCCCTTATCGCCCTGATTCTGGGATTGCTGAGCATAGTGGTGGGTCTTGGAGTCGGCTACTACTCCTACGTCACCAGTCGCGACGCCCTTCTCGAGATCATCTACGAGAGCAACCACAAGGTGGCGCGCGCCCTCGCCATGCACAGTAACGCCCTAGGTGAGTCGATGTCAGAGACCGAAATTCTGGCAGCCCTCGGCAAGACATGGAATGACTACAGCGAGGTCTACATCGACCGTGGCAGCTTCTTGTGCGTCATCGACCCCGAGGGCCGGCTGAGTCTGCACACAAGGGATCCCAATGCCGTAGGCACCGAAGCTGATGGAGTCATGACGTGGGCTCAAGGACACGTCGGACCGGCGACGACGCAAGAACTGGCGGCATCGCGGACCGATTGGGTGGGCACGAACAGCACGCCACAGGATGCGGACCGCATCGGCGCGTTCGCCTACAGCGCCAGCCTCGACGCATTGATCAGTGTCTTTGTTCCCGGTGACGTGGTCAATGAGACCGTCAGGGGGACCGCATTACCATGGGCAGTCGGCGTTGGCGTAATCACCGTGGTGCTGTTGCTGTCTCTGGCGTGTCTCCATCGAGCAGGACTCATCGCCCAGCGACGTCTGCACCGATCCAACACCCACCTGCGTTTCGAGATCGAAGAGCGCCACCGGGTCGAGAAGGAGCTAAACCGGCTAGCTTCGTTTCCGATGCTCAACCCCAATGTCGTGATCGAAACCGACCTGGATGGGCGAGTGCACTACCTCAACCCACGGGCGGAAATGCTTTATCCCGATATCGATCAACGCAGAACCGAGCATCCCTTTCTTGCCGATCTGCCCGTAGCCGCGTTCCGGGCCGTGGACGCACCCACCTCGATGAGCCGGGAAGTCGAGGTCGACGGCCACTGGTGCCAACAGGTCATGTACTACGTCAAAGAGACTGGGCGGATCCGGATCTACGCTTTCGACGTCACCGAGCGCAAACAAGCTGAGGAGCGCACGAAGAGTGCCTTGAGGGAGAAGGAAGTCCTGCTTCAGGAAGTCTACCACCGCGTCAAGAACAACATGCAGATCATCTCCAGTCTGCTGAGCCATCAAGCTGCTGCCAGCGGCGATGATCGCATCAAGGCGATCCTGCAGGAGAGCCAGAACCGGGTGCTGTCGATGGCTCTCATTCACCAGGAGCTGTACCAGTCCGCCGATCTGGCCCGGGTCGGTCTCGCCCCCTACATCCGCAAACTGGCAAGCGGCTTGTTCCAATCATACGGGGCTGAAGTGCGTGACATCGAGCTCGACCTCCAGATGGAGGAAGTACACGTCAACATCGAGACCGCAATACCATGTGGTCTCATCGTCAACGAGTTGTTGTCCAACGCCCTCAAACATGCATTTCCAGATGGACGCAGCGGCGTGGTCAAGGTCGAACTGGCTCGCGAGGATGGCGATCGCTACGTGCTTTGGGTAAGTGACGATGGGATCGGCTGCCGTGAAGTCGATATGCGGACGGCCGATTCGCTGGGTCTGCGTCTGGTCCAGGATCTCACCCGGCAGTTGCAGGGCGATCTGGAGATAGACTGCGACAGAGGCACCGGTTTTCAACTGACTTTTTCCGAAACCAAATGAACTGGAGGATATAATGGACAAGGCCAGAATACTGATCGTCGAAGACGAAATCCTGATCGCCCGTGATCTGCAGTACAGACTGCAGGAGATGGGCTACGACGTGCTCGATATCGCCGGCACCGGCGAAGAGGCGCTGGGCATGGTGGAGAGCCTGAAGCCTGGCTTGGTGCTGATGGATATCCGCCTCAGAGGCGACACGGACGGGATTCAAGTCGCCGAGATCGTGCGTCGCAAGTTCCATACTCCGGTCATTTATTTGACCGCCTACGCGGACGACACGACCGTCGAGCGGGCGAAAATTACCGAACCGTTCGGCTACATCCTCAAGCCGTTTCAGGATCGCGAGCTCGAGACCTCCATCGAAATCGCGATCTACAAGCACGGAGCAGAGCATCGCATCGCCGAGGCTCATCGGCAGCTGCAACAGGCGCACGACAGACTCAGCCGCCAATTCAAGGAGTTGCAAGGTCGGGATCGGCTGGTTCAGTTCCAGATGAATTGCCATGACCGCGCTGCCGCGAAGGCCGAGATTCTGCAGGTGGTTTCCGACGTGACGGGCGCCCGCGCCGCCCTTCTATACGAACCCGATGTCCAATCAAGACAGCTGGAACTCACACTCGCCAGAGGGTCCCGATCGACTCTGCAGCCGACCCTGGCGTTGCAGACGGACGACCACATCGCCGTGCACGCTTTCACTTCGTCGGAACCTAGACTTGATTCCTCAACCGGGGCGGTCGCCGCGCCCATCATCTATGGTGACTCCACCATCGCCGTGGTCTGGGTCGGCGATTTTGAAGAGGACGAAGAGAATCCGGAGGATGTGCCTCACATACTCTGGCGACTGGCGCAGCAGGCGGCGCTGCTGTTGCGCATGGCCAGGGTTACCGAAGCCCTGGAAACGGACAACGTACCGATCAGTGAGTTACTCGAGCTGGAAGCCGAAACCTCTTGCCCCGCGTGATTACTCATGGCACTCAAACTCGACAAACCAAACGACATTGATCCCGGCCAGATGGACGACTTTCTCGATGAGGTCGACGACCTGGCCGAGAGGGAATCGGCCAAGCTCGACCTGCAATCCAACATCGAACTGGTCGACCTCGGCCCACTGAGCAAGTCGCGCTTAGCAACCCAGCTGGTTCACGACTCAACCGCTCTCGTCGATCTGCTGGACAGTGACCAGATCGACAGACTGGCGATCGGCAAGGTTCGGGCGATTGCGGCGGCCCAGGGCGAAATCGTAGCCCGTGCTCTGCGCCATGCATCCTCGGAACATCAAGACGAAGGGTCCGCGACCGGTCTCACCCTTACACCTGAGGGCGAGTACCGAGCCGTGCACTACGGTTATCTGTGTGTGATCGACGGGGAACTGGCGGTGCGGTCACCTTTGTGGGTGGACGCAGACAGCATGCATGTCTACTGGTTGGTCCTCGACGGGTCGGCTCACTCGGTGACGGTGGAGATGATTCAACAACATCTAAACGAGTTGGGCGAGGTTGTTGGAGTTGACGCGGAGAAAATCGAAGAGCTTGCACTCGCCATTCGTATGGGGTCCCACAAGAGGGGCCTCTATTTGATAGCGCAGGGTCAGGAGCCCGTAAACGGAGAAGACACCCAGCTCGAGATCCTGGTGGATACGGACCGTCGCGTTGGTCAGACACGAGAAGATGGCTCCATCGATTTTCACGAGGTCAACTTCACGCCAAATGCAAAGGCCGACCAGCTGGTCGCATGGCGCAAACCCGCTACCGAAGGGAAAACCGGGCTGGATGTGTTTGGGAATCCTCGTCCGGCAGAGGACGGGAGCGATCTCCCACTGAGCGCCGGGAAAAACGTCGAAGTCCGGCCGGGAGCAGACCGGGAGGAGTACTACGCCAAGGTCGCGGGAATACTCCGCCACGAGGGAGATGAGCTGCGGGTGGTCGAGCAGCTCGCCATCCGTGGTGACGTCGACTTCCACACAGGAAACCTGAAGTTCGCCGGCGCCATCCACATCAGCGGGTCCATCGCCCGGGGGTTTTCGGTGAAGGCAGGAGGGGACGTCACCATCGGTGGCACCGTCGAGTCCGGTGCCAGTCTGTCAACCCGCGGGGACGTGGTCACCGGTCAGGGCATCGTCGGTCGCAAGACGCTGATCGTGGCCGGTGGTACGGTAAGGGCCCAATACGTGCAGGAGGCGTCTGTGACGGCGGGTCAAGACATCCTGCTGGGAAGCTATTCTTACCACGCCAACCTGCGCGCCGGTGGCAAGGTCGTGATAGCGCGTGGCCGGAGCGACCACGGTGGCAGCATCATGGGAGGCGAGACCTGGGGTCGCAAGGGCATTGAAACCCACACAGCCGGCACCATGCACGGGATGGCTTCAGCGCTGACGGCGGGGCTCAACCCACTGCAGGCGCGTGAGCTGGACGGCATCCAGCGCAGCATCGCCGCCGGCAACGCCCAGATGGAGCGCATCCTGAATCGTTTCGCATTAGAAACTATCGACCTCGATCAGATCAAGGCATTGATCAAGGCAGCGGCTGGCCCCAGCCGCAAGCTGCTGGCGCGTCGTGCCCGCCAGCTCGGCGAGTTGGCGCAATCCCATCAGCAGCTGGTGACCAGGCGTCGAAGCATGACGCAGCAGCTGGAAGGCAGACAAGGCGTAGAGATCAAGGTGTGGGACAGGGCATTTCCAGGAGTCATAGTCCGCGTCGGCGAGCACACAAAGGAGCTGATTGACGAGGTGTCGGCACCGCGGTTCCACATAAAGGAAAACGAACTCGCCTCCTGGTGAGCGCCGAATTCATGTCAAGGCGCACCCGCGGCAAAGGCGAAGTTGGCCCCTCCGGAAAACTGGACAGCCCGTGTCCCAGCGTCCGGAAAACCGGAATTGATGCGTTTCCGGCAGTACGGTAACCCACACACAAGGAACATGGTTCGGGGCAGCGATTGGCACACCCTTGCAATGCTGATGTCGAAGACAGCAAAAACTGACACCGGTGAAAAAAGGGAGTTCGATCATGGCACTGAGCAACATGGTAACTAGGACGGCAAAGCGCGCTGTAGTCATCTTGCAACTGGGCACGGGCCTGGTCTCGATCGGCTGCGGCGACAGCAAAGTGACTCGGTATGATGACTCCGATTCGGATGGCGTCGTCATCACCGCGGATCAACATGGTGGCGAGATCCACACGACCT
The DNA here is from genome assembly GCA_965248265.1 of Candidatus Latescibacterota bacterium. Lineage (GTDB taxonomy): Bacteria > Latescibacterota > UBA2968 > UBA8231 > UBA8231 > CBDFJF01. The sequence continues at coordinate 1,139,652 of CBDFJF010000001.1, read as the reverse complement.
ACGTCAGAGGCATCAAGCACGGGTCGTACGCATGGTACCGAGCCGACGGTGAGAAGCCGCTTCTACGTGGAGGACCGCCAGGTCGCCAGTGGTGAGTGGAAGGTGGCCGATGACGGCGTCATCTATCAGCCGTGGCAAGGGACCTGGTTCGAGAAAACCAGCGATAGCAGCCGCGGCGAGCTTTTCCTGCGCACATACGACAGTGGCCAGCTGATGGAGGATCGGCCCATTGCGGCGGCCCATTCGCTATACGAAATCGTCGATCACTTGTAGGTTAGTCACCTCCGCAACATCAGCAAGACCTGCTCGTTCCAACATTATCTGTGGATCAGCACCTCGGCTGCGACCTCGTTGAAAAATCGCGACATTACATAGAGCGCTATGGATGGCTGCCAAGCGGATGAGGCAGCTCATCGAGGGACCACCTTTTTCTTCACGCTGCCGCTTCAAAGTGAGGACTGACTCATGCTGATACTCCTGGTTGAGGACAGCGAAGATGACGCGCGCATCGTCAAAGAATTCTGTGGCTGGAGCCAGCGGCCGTCGAGGACGGCCGCCAAGTTCTCGAGCAGATCAAGTCTGATCCGGATCTGCAGAAAATACCCGTGGTGGTAATGACGACTTCAGAGGCGGACGAGGACATCCTGAGGGCCTACGAGTTGCACGCCAACTGCTACATCACCAAGCCGGTCGATATGGAGCAGTTCATCAAGGCTGTGCGTTCGATTGAGGATTTCTGGTTTAACGTCGTCCGCCTGCCGCCGGATGAGTAGGATCCAACCCTGCCATGTTTCGGCCCAGGCTCTGGTGGATCTCAGTGTGTTTGAGCTTTTGGTCCTGCTCTTCGGCGCTGGCCCAGGAGTGGCGGGTCCACGTCGCCGGCCCGGTGCGCATTCACTTCGAACCCCGGAACGCCCCAGCGGTCCGGCAGCTGAGACCTCTCGTCGACGAGGCCCTGACACACATTGGGGCGGAATTGAGGATCGGTCTGCTCGATTCCGTCGACCTCTATCTGGCAGCCGATCGCGGTGTCTTCCGTGAACTGACGGGAGGGCGCCTGCCTGAATGGGGAGCCGGCTGTGCTATTCCAGGCCGTGGCGAGATCTACATACACCTGGAGCAGCCGGATCCAAGCATCTACCGACAAACGATCGTGCACGAACTCGCCCACATCGCTCTCTTTCGCGGCGCCGGTCACGCGGCTCTGCCGAGATGGTTTGACGAGGGGGTCTCGATGTGGTTGGCGCGCGAGTGGCAACTGCGCCAGAGTCTGGATCTGGCCCTGGCGGTGCTGTCCGGCCGGACCCATTCCCTGCTCGAGGTTGAGTCACTGTTGGCCTTTCCCGAGGCAGAAGCCCGCCGGGCTTACAGCGAGAGTCTGAGTGCCGTCCTGTACCTGCGCCAGTTGGGAGGGGGATTGATCTGGGCTGATCTGCTTGAAGAAACAGACCGGACCGGGTCCTTTGAGCAGGCGATGTCGTTGACACTGGGGATGTCAAGTGAGGGATTTGATCAGGCATGGACCCAGCACACGCTGGCTGAGTTCAGTGTGCTGAGTCTACTGGCCGAATATACTCTCTTGTGGATCGGGATTATAGGCCTGATGGCTCTGGCCTTCGTTCTGACGAAGTACCGAGCGTACCGGTTGGCGCGATCCTGGGCCGAAGATTAGGTCTGTGACTGCTACCGTTTTCTCCCCGCGATCAGCAACATCTGTGGTAGTTCATCGATCGGGATGCTGTGGTTCAGCCGCCGACCCAGTAGTTCAGCTTGACCAGAAACACATTGTCGCCTTCATCCGTAAAGCTGTTGCCCAATCCGTTCCAGGCGTCGAAGGAAGGGTCGTCGATGTCGAGGGATCGCGATCGCGATTGCGACCACACGAAGAACAGGGTGCTGCCGAGGCGGTATTCCCAGCGCAGGACGAGATTGCTGCGCAGTGAGCGGAAGCTGAAGTCGGGATTGTATCCCAAGTCGTCGTAGGTGGTGAATTCGTAGGATTCGGGTCTCGCAAGCTCTTTGATGGCACCGTAGTCACCGACGGTGACGAACGGCTGCATGAAGAGCTGCACACTGAGGTTGGTCCGGAAGGTCATGGTCACGCGCGTGGTGATGTCGAACAGATCGTTGTCGAGCTCACCAAAGACGATATGGTCGGCCGTGCCATCGCCATCGTCGTCGACGTTGTCAATCCACTGCGCGAACTTCCTCTCCTTCTGGTAGGCTGGGGCGAAGGATAGCTGCAGGTTTGGAATGGGCCGGAAGCTCGGGGTAATACCGATTCTCTTGCGATCGTTGCGACCTTCGTGGCCACGGTCACCGTTGAATCCGATCTCGACATCGGCGCGGTTGCGCTGATCGGTCACGAATCCGATCCAGTAGTTCGTCGAGCCGGGGCGCGCTATGAGCGGACCACCTCGTGTTTCGAGGTCGCTGGTAGCCTCGAATTCTCGCCCAACGCCGGCCCAGATCCACCAGAAATTGTGGAGCAGATGAGAGCTTTCGACGTTGATGCCTCTTTTCAAGTTGACATCGTCAAAGTTCCAGTGTGACCAGAAGTTCGTACGCAACCGGGATCGGCGTGCCCACCGCCAGGGTTGATCGCGCTGGTAACCTCCCCGTGCCCCAGTCTGGATGCGATTGTTGCGGCTCATGAAGCCCAGATCATTGACATCGAAGCCGCGAGAGCGAGCATCGGCGTAGATCCTGCCACGGTAGGTACCGAAATTCTTGGTGAAGAAGGCGACGGTCTCGTAGCCGTTCGAACGATCGCCGTCAGGACCGGTGCGACTACCCGACATCCGCGTGTACACACGGTACATGCTCTGGCGCCACTTGAGGTCGGCGTCGGCGCTGCCGACGTAGGCGGACGGGAATCCCTGTCCGTTCACGGCAGTAAGGGTAGCGCCAACGGTCGAATGCGTCATCACGTCATACTGTGCGCGCCCGACCAGGTAGTTGGTGTACGGCTCCAGACGGAATCGGGTCGCATTGGCCAACGAGGTCCCGGCGCTGCCGAACTCCTCGTCGGCTACGGCATTGAGCAGCCCAAATGAGATGTTGCCGGCGGTCTTACCCGACACCTTCAGGGCACCGATAATGGTCGTGCGGTCAGGGGAGTCGAGGACGCTGCTTCCCGATGGTGGCGAGAATCGCGACGGTAGCCGGCCGATACGACGTGAGTGAAACAGTTTCGTGGAGAAATCGGTGCTGCTGATTCCGGATCCCGGCGTCTCGAATATCGAACTGCCTTCGAGAAAGAACGGCCGGCGCTCCTCGAAGAAGGTCTCGAATACGGACAGATTGAGGACCGCCGGGTCGGATTCGACCTGGCCGAAGTCGGGATTCACCGTCGCATTGACAGAGATGTTGGGGGTGAGGCCATAGCGCAGATCGAAGCCCATGGTTGAGAACAGATCGCGGCCGTCGGGCTCAACAGCACTCTTGGGGACGAAAGATGAGCGGCCGACTGAAAACGGAAGCACTTCAAGGTGCGCAGGCGGTTCTACGCCTTCTATGCCTTCGAGGTGGCCGAACCAGGAGACGGTCACATCCGCCTGAACCTCATACGGGATCAACACCCAGTAATCCCATTCGTACTTGCGGTCGATCCAGCGGTGAACGTTGAAGCCCCACGTCTGTTCGCCCTCGGTTGCCTTGAAGCGCAGTACATGGAAGGGTATTCGGAATTCGACGGTCCAACCTTCATCGTGCACGGAGGTCCTGGCTTCCCAGACTCCATCCCAGGCCTGGTCCTGGCTCGCATCGTTGAACAAGATGCCGTCCGCTATCCACCCGGACGGTCCGGCAATGAAGTAGAACCCGGTCTGGTGGTCGTGATGGGGGTCGATCATGACGCTGATCTGGTTGCGTTCGATCGAATAGTCCCGGCGTGAGAGGCGAGGTACTACTTTGTCGGCCTCGCTGTCGAAACATTGCAAACCGATGTACAGGGCTTTGTCATCATAGACGACCTGCACCGTGGTCTTCTCGGTTGCAGGCTCGCCGATGGTTGGATCTTTCTGGATGAAATCGGTGGCCACGGGGGCGCCCAGCCATATCTTCTCGTCGAGGACGCCGTCGATGATGGGAGACTCGCCCTCGGCCGATATCGCCTTCATCGTGCGTTCGGGATGAACGGCCTGTTGTTTCGACGGACACGATTGGGGCGTAATTAGCAGAATACACGCGGCAATTCCAACAAGATGCCGAGGAGTACGACCAGGATGCACAAATAAGCGCCGCTGTCGGAGAGTCAACGCAGGAAGCCATGCTCATTTTCAGGAGGCATAATGCCCAACAGTATGGGACGCGGGGATACAGTGTCAATGAAGCTTTTACTGGTGCAAGGCAATTAGGAAATCGTCCGATCAATAAGTACAATTGTATATCGTCCTCCGCCACTTCACTCGAGGTGGACATATGAAATTTCTTGTCGCGCTGTCGACTGCCCTCATCTTCCTCCACACGGGTTCTTTACGGGCCGGTGATAACCTCGTCGTCCATGAATGGGGCACGTTTACGTCCCTTCAGGACGAGGGTGCGCACTCCATCGGTGGCATCAACACGGACGATGAGCCTGTTCCCGACTTCGTTCACACCATTCGAAGCGACCTGCTGGTTTGGCCCACTGAGCTGCCGAATATGCTCTTTGGCAAGGGTTTTCCACTGGCTCACCCGGACGCCACCATGCGTCTGGAAACTCCAGTTATGTATTTCTATCCTCCTGCTGGACTCGCCGAACCGATGGAGCTGGATGTACAGGCGAGCTTCAGAGGCGGCTGGTTGACGGAGTACTATCCGCAAGCTGATGTCCAGGCGCGGGGGTTGACGAAGCGTGAGGAGACGCCGGACGGGGTTCGAGAGTGGCTGGGGGGTATGGACGAGAACACGATTGGCAGTCTGACCTGGAGAGGATTACGAGTTGGCGTGGATGCGGAGGGGCCGCGGACGGATGAGCATGTTTGGCTGGCGCCCCGACGGGTGCAGGCCGCGTTCGTTGAGACGCCTGAGCAAGAGGCTGAGAGATATCTGTTCTATCGCGGTGTAGGCCACGTGGAATCGATGCTGCGGGTCAGTCGCGGCGACGACGGCAGCACGCTGGAGATTCGTCCTCAACTGGATACCGGCTTGGGCTTTCCCGTCTCATTGAGCGTCCCTTCGAGTTGGCTTGCCCATATTCGCAGCGACGGCACCAGCGCCTTCCGTGAGGTCGGGGCCCTGGTCGCGAACGGTACTCCCGACGAGCTCTTGGCCAGTGTGCCGGGTCGTTTCGCCGAGCATGAATTTTCAACACACAATCTTTCACTTCTGCGAGCCTCCATGCGGGCGGGGTTGATCGATGACGGGTTGTTCGCCGATGAAGCGGATGCCATGCTGGACACCTGGGAAGCGGCCTACTTCCAGACACCTGGTCTGCGTTTGTTCTTCCTCGTGCCGCAGCAATGGACGGATCATCTGTTGCCGCTGGAATTTTCAGAGCCGGTAGAGCTCACGAGGGTGATGGTCGGCCGCATCGAGATCGTCACGCCCGAGCAGCGGGCGTTGCTGGCTCAGCTTGCGTCGTCGCCGGAAGAAGCCTTTCCAACCAAAGACCTGCGGGAGTTGCTGAAGGGCTTGCCCTGGGATTTGCAGACGCGGTTGGGGGATGTCGCCGATCTGGATGTACGGATTCCGGAAGGTTACAAGACTTATCTCGAGCTCGGCCGCCTGCGCAATGCTCTCATCCTGAACGAAGCTCGAGTCAGACCGACTCCTGAGCTCGAACGGTTCATCCGCAACTACGCGCTGAGTGGCTACGAGCCCCCGGAGCCGTTGCCGGCCATGGTCTCACCAACGACCGACATTCCGATCCTGGATGAGGGTCTGGCCGACACCTGGCGAATGCAAACTGGGGGTGGCGTCGAAGTGGCGAACCTGCTCCACGGCGATGTCGTTTTCAGCGGAGATCACGCCGGCCAGTTCCAGGTGAAGCGCAACAGGGTCGACTGGGAAGTGTCATATCAACCATCAGAAGCCGTGGACCCATTCGGGTACGCGCTGCGCTTTGCGCTGAGACCAGGCGATGTGGACGTCGACGACCATTCTGCGTTCACCGTGTCGATGCCCCCTGCTGTGAGCATCGATCTGCTGCAGCATGTGGATCTGTCTGTCCCCGACTGGCAGCTCGTTGATGTGCCTGTGGTAGCCTATGAGCCGATCCAATCGGTGGATTTCTCCGGCAACTTTGCGGGGATCTTCTACCTTGATCAGATGCGTCTGGCTGTGGCTGACGAGCCCGTGAGGACGGCGGTAAATGGGACCCAGTCGGACGTGCTGCCAGGCGAGAGTTCTCTGATGCAGAACTACCCCAACCCGTTCAACGGCGAAACGGTCATTCGCTTCGCTCTGGCCGAACACGCTCAGGTCGAGTTGGTCGTGTATGACCTGCTCGGGCAAACGGTGGCGACGCTGGTTGATGGGTTCCAGGAACGCGGGGTGTACAGTCTGGCCTGGGACGCCCGGAGCGCCGACGGCCACGAACTGGCGTCCGGGGTTTATCTGTATAAAATGCAGATCGGAACGCGGATCGAAGCCAGAAAGCTGGTGCTGCTGCGCTGAGGGTAGGGAGAGTACGATCCCGCGTGAACGCCTCGCTGCGAACGAACGTCACAGCGAGGCGAACCACGGTAGAATGATCCTTACTACAAACTAGTTTGGTTGAGGCACTATGCGGATGTACGGCAGTGGTGTTTCCCAGCCGTCCGGATAGACCTTCTCCGCATCTTCGTTCGATACTGCCGGGGCGATGATGACCTTCTCGCCCTGCTTCCAGTTGGCCGGCGTGGCCACCTTCTTCTCGGCTGTGAGCTTGCAGGAATCCAGCAGGCGCAGGATCTCATGGAAGTTGCGGCCCGTACTCATCGGATAGGTCAGGGTTGCCTTGATCTTCTTGTCGGGGCCGATGATGAAGACTGAGCGCGCCGTGGCATTGTCCATCGGCGTGCGGCCTTCGCTGGTATCACCTGCGTCAGCCGGTAGCATGTCGTAGGCTTTGACGACCTTGAGCTCCGGATCGCCCACCAGTGGGTAATTGACTGCGTGGCCCTGAGATGCCTCGATGTCCTTCGACCATTTCTCGTGGTCGGCGACACCATCGACACTGATGCCGATGATCTTGCAGTTGCGCTTATCGAACTCCGACTTGAGGCCTGCCACCGCGCCCAGCTCTGTCGTGCACACCGGTGTGAAATCCTTGGGATGTGAAAACAAGAGCGCCCAGCCGTCTCCGATCCACTCGTGAAAATTAATGGTGCCTTCCGTCGTGTCGGCTGTGAAGTCCGGGGCTTCATCGTTGATTCTAAGTGCCATGGTACCCTCCTCCTCATGGGGTCAGTTTTGTGCCGGTTAATATGTTGTGCCAGAGTATGGCGGACAAGCCCGCGACCGGAATTGGCCTTGGCGCCACTGCAGGCATAGTGTATGGCTCTGCATGATCGCGCCACAGGTGCCGCGAAACGGTCCGAATTCTCGCAAGAAGAGACAAAATGAACCTCGAACGACCAACAGCTCCGCTGAGAACACTGATGGGACCCGGGCCATCAGAAATCCACCCCGCCGTGTACCGGGCTCTGACGTCCCCGGTGATCGGGCACCTAGACCCGGCCTACCTCGAGGTGCTCGACCGAGTGGCCGAATTGCTGCGACCCCTGTTCGGGACGCAGAATCGTCTTACCAATGCCACACCCGGAACCGGCACCTCTGGTATGGAGGCCTGCGTGGCCAATCTGATCGGCCCCGGAGATAAGGTTCTGTGCTGCATCCATGGATATTTCGGAAACCGCATCCGGCAGATGTGCGAGCGCCAGGAAGCGGAGGTGACAGCCATCGAGGGGGAGTGGGGAAAGCCGAGTGACACCGAGAAGATTGAGGCGGTGTTCAAACAGAATGACTACAAGGTCATCACGGTCGTTCACGCGGAGACCTCAACCGGCGTGCGGCAACCGATGGATGATATCGCGCGCCTGGCGAAGGACCACGGTGCGATGATACTGCTGGACACGGTGACCTCACTGGGTGGTGTTGCCGTAAACGTGGATGAGTGGGGCATCGATGCGGCTTACAGCTGCAGTCAGAAATGCATTGGCTGTCCACCCGGGTTGTCGCCGGTGACCTTCAGCGACCGGGCGCTTGAGGCGATGCGGTCCCGCACCACGCCTGTGCGCAGCTGGTACCTGGATATTCAACTACTGGACGAGTACTGGGGCCATACCCACAGCTATCACCACACCAGTTCAAGTGCGCTGAATTACGGCCTGCTCGAGGCCCTCATCCTGACCCATGAGGAGGGAATCCAGAATCGCTTCGCCCGGCATTTGAAGAACCACCACGCCCTGGTGGCCGGAATCGAGGCGATGGGGCTGCAGATGCACGTGGCTTCTGAGTACCGCCTTCCGATGTTGAACACGATTCGCATTCCCGAAGGCGTGGACGATGTTGCTTTGCGGCGTTCCCTGTTGGGTAACTTCAACCTGGAGATCGGTGGTGGGTTGGGGGCGCTCAAGGACAAGGTCTGGCGCGTGGGTTTGATGGGATACTCGTCCTCGCCGGAGAAGATCCTGTTGCTGCTATCCGCGATGAATGTGGCACTGGCTGCCCAGGGGGTGAAGACGGATCTGGTGGAGGGTCAGAGCGCGGCAATGAGGATTTTGCAAGATTGAACTGGAGTCCGTCGTGAAAATCGTTATCGCCAGTGATTGCTATCGCCCGAGCATCACCGAATGGGCTGAAGAGCTCCAGAGGGAATTTCCCGAAGGTGAGTTCGTGGCTGCAGAAACAGAAGAAGAACGCCTAATCGCGATCGTGGATGCGGACGGCTACTTTGGAATACCCTCTCCCGACGTGTTCAGCGCAGCCACCAAACTGCGCTGGGTCCACACCTCGGCAGTCGGCATCAACGGCGTGCCGAAGAAGGTCCCCGAACTCATCGACAGCGATGTGGTGCTGACGAACAGCAAGGGGCCAAACGCCGAACCCATGGCCGATCATGTCTTCGCCGTGATCCTGACGATCACGCACCGGATCCACGAATTGTGGGAGGATCAGAAGCAGCGCGAATGGACCCGCTCGTACGGTGGTGAGCTCATCGAAGTCGCCGGCAGCACCATCGGCATCCTGGGTTTCGGGGACATCGGCAAGGCCGTGGCGCGGAGAGCGCAGGGGTTCGGCATGGAGGTGTACGCCGTCGACAAACGACCGCCGCCTTCGTGGTACCCGATCCCGGGCGTGAGGGCGGTATGGACGCCGGACCGTCTCGATGACATGCTGGAGTTGACCGACTGGCTCGTCGTCACCGCACCCTCGACGGTGGAAACCGAGGGCATGGTGGACCGGCGGCGGATGAGGTTGCTCAAGGACGGGTCGTTCGTCATCGTCGTCTCCCGTGGGGGAATCATCGACGAGCCGACGTTGTACCAGGATTTGCGCTCAGGTCGCATCGCCGGAGCCGGGTTGGACGTCACCAGTGAGACTCCACCTGATGATATCTGGAACATGCCGAACGTCGTCATCTCGCCCCACTGCTCGTTCCGTACGCCCGAGGCCTATGAGGGACGCCGCGAACTCTACAAGCTGTTCCTGAGGCGTTTCCTCGACGGTGAGACTTTTCCGTATGTGTGCGACAAGAAGGCGGGGTTCTGAACGCCGTCGCTTGTCAATCCTCCCAGGGAAACCGATAAGATGGTGTTCCCACCCCACGCTCCAACCCCAGCTTCAGCCTGATTCGAGAACCCGCCGGCAGGTTGATCTCAACCGATCGGCCGGAGACATCTGTGCGTTGGGTCTTGGTCTTGACCGGGTCGGCCCGGTAGGCGCCGACGGGTCCCGGGTACTGGCTCGAGAGGCGCTTGTACTTCACTGACGTGAACCGATGCTCGCCAAGGCTGCCGGCCTGCACCACGGCAATGCGGTCGTCCCAGGCGTTGAGATTGACCAGCTCCAGATCGACGCGATTGTTCTTCACGCTATGCACCAGGGCGCTGACATCAGGCGGAAGTCCTGGTCTCCTGTTGCCGCCGTCGAAATGACGAATCGGTGCCAATAGCAATCCGCCATTGTATATGATCTGAGGTGCGCCAAGCGTAAGCTGTACCAGGGTCTCGGTGGTCACCGGGTTCAGTTGTTGCCACCAGTGGATGTGATTGTCGCGCGGGTCAGTCTCGTCCTCGCGGATCTGTTGAATACGGTGATGGACCTGCGACAGGGTGCCACGCAGTGCCTGCTCCGGGTAGTCAGAGTTCGACCCCGAGACATAGGCATGCCAGGGCTTCTCGTGCCCGTTGTCCTCCTTTCCTCGCGACGCGGTATGGTGGGCCCATTCGAAAGACTCGAGTTCGCGAATGCCCTCTATGCGTGCGCGGTCTTCTTCGGCGCCAGTGATGTTCAACAGGGCCATCGGCAGGTTCACCATCATCGGCTGGTAGTCGAACCACCCGGAGTCAGCGTAGCGATGGGGGACCATGAAACTGCGTCGCCTCTTGCCCATGGCAGTGAAGTCGCCAATCCAGTGGTGATACAGACTCATCTTCTTCTTGTTGGGCTTGCGCTGTTCCCCCAGGTCCATCATACGGTCGATGAGGACTCGGGGCAGGTCGAGATAGCCATCCTCGCCGCTCATCAGGTAGGCGCAACTGGCGGCCACGGTGCAGGCCATGCCGATGTTGTAGAAGCCGTGCGGCCAGGTCCAGCCATACATGCCCCCGTACCACTTGCCGTCGATGTGTTCGCCGACTGCGCCGTTGAGGCCGATGGTATCGGGGGGGAGGCCTTCATTCTGCTGGGCGCGCTCGACCCAGGCGCCGACGTAGTCGAGGACCCACTTCCGGTACTTGTCGTCACCCGTCACAAGCCAGGCATTCGTGATGGTTGAGACGACGCCGAGATTGGCGGGCACATCGCCCCAGCTCATGCGTTCTTCCATGGCCGCCCCCATGCGGCGCGCGAGCTTGGAATCCTTGAGATCCTCGATGCGGGACACCCCTTCGACATCTTCATAGGGTAAGCCGTACACGGCCATGCCCGGTGAATATCCGTACGAAGACCCTTCCTCGTGTGGTCGCGGTCCCTTGCTACCATTATGGGACGCGAGGATGATGCGTTTGTCGAAGTCGTAGTTTTGAGCCTCCGGATCTTCATTCAGGTACAGGCCCGCGAAGCGCCGGGCGCGATCGATCTGCTTCGCGTTCTTCGGGTCGGCCATACACAGCGCGTAGAAATAGATGTAGCTCTCCGACTGGTGAAACTGATCGTAGCCGATCTCGTATTCCTTGTAGACGTGGCCTATTTCTTCCATCAGGCGGGTGGTGGCATCCCATTGACGGTCGCCCAGTTCGAGACAGCGCTGTCCTCCGCCCAGCGCATAGAGCGTCGGCCAGTTGTAGAAGCTCTCGTAGAAGTCATCGGCACCGTCGCGACTGTTGTGTTGTCCCTCGCGCCAGATCAGTCGACCGTCGGGGTGGGTGTATTTGTCGAGGAAGGGCTGCAACGAGCCCTCCATCAAGTCGAAGAGATGCCGTTGCAGAATCGCCCATGAGGGTGGTTCATCGACGGGTACGGTGGCATCGATCTGCGTGTACTGGGTCATACTGTCTCCTTGGAGTTGAGAGCAACAGCTCTATCTGATGCGTGCCATCTCGGTGATGATCAGATCTCGATTCCGGATCACCAGTTCGCGCTGTTCGGGCCAGAAGAACGCCGGCAGGTCGTCGATGGGAAACCACCAGACGCCATAGTGATGCTGCGTATCGGTTGGCGTGCCCTCGATTTGATCTGTATGGAAGAGGAAAAAGTGAATGATCTGCCAGAGATTCTTGGTGAAGGTCAACCGCTCCAGAGTCTCCAGCTTCTGGATCAGGTGTAGGTGCTCCAGGCCGGCCTCCTCGTGAACTTCGCGTCGAGCGGCCGTGATAAGATCCTCACCTTCCTCCACTCCACCTTTCGGCAACACATAGTCAGGCCATTGACCTTCTCTGACCAGGGCAACGAGAATGCGGTCGCCCTCCGTGCGGACGACGACGCCACCGCTGGCAACACGGTCGGTGATGCCGGGGGGTTTCAGGTACCAGGATTGATCAATCAGCGACATGGCGAAAAGGTCGGAATTGTGGAGCGCGCCGGCAACGCGCCGAGACTTTGCCTGATCGACGCTACATGATTAAGGTGTCAGTAAGCACTGACTTGCAACAGAGAGGAGGGTGGTAAAACGCGAATCAAACTGCCAGGCAATGGACTGGCGTTTCCTTGAACACTACTGGCGAACATACGGGTCGCTGATAAACGCAACTACGCACAAGGAGACGTGACATGCACGATCTTGATACCCTCGAAACTCCGCACGAAGTCGACCTCCTGGTCGTCTTTTCCGACATCTCCGGTTTTCATCGCGCTGTTCGCAACCGCAGTCCGCAGGAGTTGTTCGATCTTCTCTCAAACTATTACGAGCTGTTCGGCGACACCATAGAAGGCGCCGGTGGCAAGATCATCAAGTTCATCGGGGATTCTACTCTGTTCGTTTTTTCCGCCGATCGAGTCGATACCGGCGTGCGTACGATCAAAGAGTTACAGGAAGACGGCGATGCCTGGTTGCGCGATAACAGAATGTCCTGCGGTCACTATTTCAAGGCCCACTTCGGACCGGCGATGGCTGGACCGATCGGCACCCGCAACGATAAGCGCCTGGATGTTTTCGGCGAGACCGTCAACATCGCGGCCATGCTCAAGGCAAAGGGCATTGCCCTCACTCCACAGGTGTTTCGTAAGCTGGAGCCTGAGACACGGAAGCTGTTCAAGAAGCACACTCCGCCTGTTACTTACATCCCGGTGGAGGAGTGCCACGCCTGAGGCACGTCGGTGTAGGAGGCGGGACGGGAAGCCGCTGACCCATCTGGTGATAGCGCGACTGACGATTATCCGTCGGTGCGTTCCGGCACGCCTTCTGCGCCCATCTCGACTCTGGCCACCTCGTAGCCGGCCGATTTGACATTCGTGATTGCCGAGCGAATGGCTTCCTCTAACGACTCTGCCTGACGGTGAAAATCGACAGAAAAGATGCCGTCACAGATTCGGGGTGTTCCGTCGCTACATCCTGCCTCGAAGAGCGCATCAGCGATTCCCTCGGTCAGCTCGAGGGATCCTTCCAAAACCAGAGTGAACTCATATTTGGTCATCGCTCACCTTTCCTGCACCTCCGTAGACCTCGTGTGGACAGCGATCGATTGCCCGCCGCAAAGCCTTGGCGTGGTCTTCGGGATTCTTTGGCGTCGAATACACGGCTAGCGCGCACCCACTCCGGTCGTGTCGTGGACAAAACAGTCGCCCCCAGGTGTGGGCTCGTGGCCCTGACTTTCTGAGTGTCCAATCGAGATTCTGCGCGTACACTATTGCAGCTCGGATGTGCTTGTTCGGGTGCTCTGCCACGAGTTTGCGTCCTTCTGGACTTCAAGTTTTGAAGACTTTTGGACTCCAAACCTGGGCAAAACGCGTTCCAATAGCATTCCATCCTCTTCAGATCCACCGCCATAACAAATCTGATTCTATTTGGCACCAAAGATGTCACCCTGTGCTCACACAACCAAGCTAAGTGGAAGGCACAAATGAGACGCGCAACCCTGTCTATCCGTTCTCGGAGGCGCGAGCGCAGGAGGCGGGGCTGCCGTCCGCTTCAGCGAAGACCTTGCCGTACTCCTCCTTGGATACTTCATGGGTACCGATTCCGCGGTACTGGAATTGCAGGGCACGCCGCCGTGACGCAGTATGGTTAGGCGGTGTCTGGTGTGGGAGCATGGCTGAGAACAACATGATCCCGCCCGCAGACAGGGGCACTGGAACGGCAATGGTGGGATCGATGCGGTCGGAGACGATTTCACAATCGGTGGTGTGATGGTGCCTCAACGGGCCGCGGCGGTGTTGGCCGGGCAGCACATGCATGCATCCGTTTTCGAGCGTGGCGTCGTCGACGGCTATCCAGGCTGTGGCTAGCAATTCGAGTGGCAGGAAGTTGAAGTAGGCGTTGTCCTGGTGCCAGGGTTTCTCGGATCCGATAAACGGCGGCTTGGCCAACGCCATCGAATTCTTGAGGATGACTTCCTGGCCGATGAGCTGCTCCAGGAATCCTTTGACGCGTTTGTGTGTAACCAGGGCTTGGAAGACTTCGTGCTCACGGACGTAGTCGCCGAGCTTGCGGTACTTGAGCTCCGCTTCCTCGACGGGCACCTCCATCGGGTCAACGCCCGCCTCGAAGTGGATGTTGAAATCAGTTCCGGGTTTGGTGACTTGGACACCGCGGTAGTTCCTGGTGGCTCCTGCCCTGGTATGAATCTCAGCCTCACCCTGGTGGGCGGCCTGCATCAGCGACCGGGTTATCTCCGACAGGGCCTCGCGGGTGGCTTCGATTTCGGTTGGCGTCAGGCCGTTCTCGAAAGCCAGATATCCCTGCTTCTCGAACAACTCTGTATGAGCTGGGGTGAGTGTTTCGGGACAGTTTTCGATCGTCGTACCATCCGTCGTCGTCATACCCATTCGTCGCACCCTCGAAACGGTAAGTGTTCGCCCTGTCTGTAGCGCGGCCAAGGCAGGTAGCTATTGATATCATCAACGGCATCGCCGCGCAACAGGAAGGCGCTCGGCCACTGGCCTTCGTGTGTGATCCGCGTCGTAGTTGGAATATAACGTATCGTCAATCCGCAGCGCCGGTCGCCCGAGGTGTTGGGGTTGGACCCGTGGATGATGTTGGGATGATGCACCGATACCCCGCCAACCTCCAGGATGATGTCGACGGCCCGGTCCTCCTTCACCAGATCCGGATCCATCTGTGATTCGAGGACATTGGGGGTGTCGGTGAACTTGTGCATTTCGTGCAATTGTGAAGTCTGGGTTCCCGGTACCACCCGCATGCAACCGTTCTCCGGTGTCGAGTCGTCGACGGCCAGCCACAGGGTCACGACCTCCATCGGCTCGAGCGGCCAGTAGGATCCGTCCTGGTGCCAGAGCACAGGCTGGCCGTCTTCCGGGGGCTTGGCGATGTAGTGAGAGGCAAAGAGGGCGATGTTGGGTCCCACGTACTGCTCGGCAATATTCAACAGGCGTTCGTCGCTTATCAGCCGCACCCAAAACGGATCGTCGCCTACCAAGTGGGTGTCGAGATTCTCCGGGCGCAAATCGGGGTGTCGCCCGACAAGCCACTCCACATGTGCGCTGGCTTCTCCAACCAAATCTTTGTCGAGCACGTTGTGGTAGATCGTGTAGCCGTCGCGGTCGAACTGTCTCTTTTCTTCGCTCCCACCGCTACTCATCGCTGAAATCCTGCCGGGCGAACATACCCTCGCCCAGTAAGTCCTTTTGACTCTGCAGAGCGAAGCGTGACCCGTCGATGGCGCGCATCGTCGCGATGATTCCGTGCAGGTGATCGAGTTCGTGTTGCAGCAGTTCAGACAATTCGTCTTGTGCCGGAATGGTCTGGGCTTGCCACTCGGCATCGACGTAGGAGACCTGGCAGGATCGGTGCCGTTTCACCTGAACCAGCAGATCCGGGAAGCTCATACAGTGGTCCCAGACCGCCATCATCTCTTTGCTCTCGTGTGACATCTGGGGGTTGATGAAGATGACGGGGTTCCCCGGTTCCACTTCCATGAAAACGATCTGCTTGAGGATGCCGATTTGCGGGGCGGCGATGGCGCGGCCCCAGCCGTATTTGGCGCGGAAGGCGTTCTTGGTGTCTCGCAGGTCCGAGGCTACGGAGCGGGCGAAGTCCAGCTCGTTTTCTGCAACGGGTTCGCAGGGTTCGAGCAGTTTGGGATTTCCGAGTTGGAGAATTTCTTTGGAGGCCATGGTGTCCTAAAGTTTGGAACCAACTGTCGAATAGTTCAAATCAGTCGTCCGGTCTCAGGGAATGGCCCCGCTCGAAATTCCCACAACGATGGCCGTCGCACCAACCATCAGAGTGCCTGCCGCTGCCCACCCACGGCTGGCTTTCGGCAAGAACGGGAAAGCCCGGGCGATCAATGCCATCGCCGCCATCGGTAGCACAGCCTTGACGACGTCGGCGACGGCCCGTGAGCCTGCGTGGCGCAAGGTTTCTTCGATGTAGCCAATTGACTTCATAGGACCGGCGAGTCGTCCGAGTGCCTGAGGCTTGCGGGGTCCATGTGACAGAGCGATAGCCTGGACCGCTTCTTCCGCGGCAGGGTCACCAGCGAACAGGGCTCGAAACAAGATGGTGCCGTCAGAATCGAGAATGTGAATGGAGTTCTGTTTGGTATCGAGCATTCGGTGAACCGAGCCGTCGAGATCGTCCACGAGCACCGGCCAGTCGACGCCATGTATCTCCATCAACAGGCGAGCGTGTGCGATTTTCACCGCCATGGTGGCCGGTTGCTGGATGTTCTCACCCGGATGGGCCTCGCGAGTGTAGATGAAGGCGAAAGCCATGCGATCTCCATGCAACCGGTTCAACTCCCCGAACAGCGATAAGGTGCTGATGCTGAGGGGGCAGGTGACGGAACCAGTGACCAGCACGATCGGCCGGCCGGCTGACAAATCCCTTAACGAGATCCTTTCGCCGTCAGTGCGGACCAGGGTGCGATTGGGCAGGACCTGTCCCGGTTTCAAGGAGTTCTGTGAAAACTTGAAGTCATCGATTACAACTCCAATACGGAAAGAGTCATAGCGGTACTCGCCGGCGTCTCCGTGTGAGGAGGGAGTCGAGGGCTCAGGTGCAACTCGTTTCTCGATCAAGATTGTCTGGTCCATCACTCTACTCTCCTGCGACCGCGGTGTGTCCCACGCTCTGGGATCGGACAAGCCGGACGAAGATCACGGCGTGCGAGACCAGAAGCAGTGGGACAATGAATGTCGGGATGTACCAGGCAGCCCCGAACAACGGAACAACCTCGTCGTGACGCAGCGCGTTGAGAAGGTCAACGGTCCCGACAATGTTGAATATCCAGACCATGGGGGCTGCGGCAGTCGACCCTTTGTGCAGCGCAACCAGTGCCAGCAGTGCGAGCAGAGCGGTTGCCAGATCGCCATAGGCCGCGGCATTGGCGAATCCATCCGGCAGCCGTTGGTCGACCACTCCCGGAACCAGGAACACCAAGCCGATGTGACGGAATGCGTGTGGCACGGTGAGCCAGAACAATCCCTGGAGCTGAGGCAAGGTTTCGAGCCAGGGTGCCAACTTCCACTTGGCCAGCACACCGAAGACGATGAGGCTCAACAGAAACTGCAGTCCGAAAATCGCCAGCGTATCCATCAGCAGGTCCTCCTCAAGGTTGGCGGCGACATCACCATGCCATCGCCGGATGGTTTACTTTCGAGACTTTCTGCAGCCCGATCACTCTGCCGGTTCCCACATCCGTGGTGTCGACGGCGGCATCCGGGAGAAGGTTGAGTTGCTGCCGTTCGGCCGTCGAGCGCCACTCGGCGCTGTCCTGCGAAAGCACTGGATCACTCAACAGCGGATAGCCGCGGTCCTGCTCCCAGGCGTCGAGATCTGTGGGTCTGGTAGCCATCATCTTGAAAAGGAATACGATCGCCTGCAGCTTCGACCCGATGTTGAGTGCCGGGTGAATGAGGGAGGGATCCTGGATGTATCGACGAGCAGTCGATTCGAAACCTTCGGGCGTGGATCCGGTGACCTCGAGCACGTGCTCGGTCGGTGCTCCGACCGCAAACGCGCCGTTTCTGATCTCTTCAGTGTAGTAGCGCAAGTGGACAATGTCGGAGCGCGGAAATCCCTGTGCGGTGGCTGCTTTGTTGAACATCCTGAAAGGCACGTCCTTGTAGGTAACCTTGCGGCCAAGGATTTTCCCCAGGGTTCCAGCAACATCGTGGGGTGAGATCAGTTCGGGGCCGGTGGGTCGGTAGCTCTTGCCCACATGAGCGGCCGGGTCGGCAAGCGTCATGGTGGCGACACGGGCAATGTCCTCATTCGACGGTGGCGCATTCAGTCCGTCGCCAAAGGGCGCCATCATCTGGCCAAAGTGAACGATCGCAGGCAGGCCGAGCAGGTAGATGAAAGCGAAAATGCCGGGGTTGATGTGAATGACGTCCACGGATGGCATCCAGCGGTAGACCTGGTTCGAGATCCAGTGCTCGCGCGAAATGACCGATGGATGCGCCGGGTGCGGATTCCATTGACTCATCAACGCCACCACTTCCAGTTTGGCTTCTTGTGCGGCAACGGCAAACAGCATGGTGTTGTGCAGAAGGTTTGGTGCAAAGGGAGGGCAGTGATAAGCGCGTTGGACGCCGATCATCGATTCACGAAGATTCCGGTAGTCGAGGACATCTCCGACGAAAATCTCAGCGCCAGATTTCTCCAGCGCGGCGGCTCGGGCATCCCTGCGGCGAACGAAGGCACGCACGGGGTATCCTTTTTTCAGTAGCTGATGCACGGCAGGCGAACCAGTGTGGCCTGCTGCTCCCGTAACGAGCATTCTTGGTTTGGTCATCACAACTCTCCTTAAGTGGGTTGAGACTCGCGCTTGCTCCTGCGCCGCGGATTTCAGGGGACGATGGTGCCGTCCGTTCAAGGCGTGGTATGCAAGTGGGGTGCCAGGGCGCTGTAAGCAATACGTATCAGTATTGTTTACAACTGGATACGTGAAGATTTAGGAAACTGCGAGAGTGTGGGAGGCTCGGAAAACTCATGATATATCGTGGGTGTCCCTGATATATCATGGATAAACCAGGAGGCAGGATCAATCTTGCGAAGGTCTTTCGACTCCCAGGCGTTTCAAGCGAGAGCGCAGGGTGTTGGCGTTCAGTCCCAGTCGCAAGGCAGCACCCTTGGGACCTTCGATTCGCCAATTCGTGTTCTCGAGGATGGCGAGGATGTGCGTGCGTTCTACAGCCTCTAGTGTCGCATCACCATCACTCGGGTTCGCCGGGTTTTTCAGGAGCAATTCCAGGTTTTGATCCAATCGCAGCGTTCCGTCGTTGGCCAGTATCACGGCACGCTCCACGATGTTCTCGAGCTCCCGGATGTTTCCGGGATAGTCGTAGGTCTGCAGCGAGGCCAGGGTGCTCTGGGGGATCGCCGTGATCTTTCTACCGATCTTCGCTCCGACCTTGTGCACGAAATGGCATACCAGTAGCGGGATGTCCTCGGGGCGCTCGCGCAGTGGCGGTAGCGAGATCGGGAACACGTTCAGTCTGTAGAACAGATCCTCGCGAAAGTCCCCGGCACGACTGGCCGCCTCCAGGTCGCGGTTAGTAGCCGCGATCACCCGGACGTCGACGGCAATGGTCTGTGTACCTCCGAGGCGTTCGAACTCGTTCTCCTGCAACACGCGCAGCAGCTTGGCCTGAAGGTCCAGGGGCAAATCGCCGATTTCGTCCAGAAAGATCGTTCCGCCATCGGCCAACTCGAAGCGACCCTGCTTGCGGGCCACGGCACCCGTGAAGGCACCTTTCTCGTGGCCGAACAGTTCACTCTCGATCAGGTTCGCCGGCAACGCGGCGCAGTTTACCTTGACCAGCGGTCTCTCCCCACGCGCGCTGATTGTATGCACGGCACGGGCGATGAGCTCCTTGCCGGTGCCGGTTTCGCCAAGAATCAACACGGTCGCCTCCGTCGCTGCCACCTGCTCCACGCTCCGGAGGACGTTCTTGAAGGACTCACTGCTACTGATGATGTCGTTGAAGTTGTGCTCGAACCGAATCTCTTCCTGCAGATACGTATTCTCTACCTGAAGACGGTCCTTGAGCTGCTCGACCTGGCCGAGAGCGTCTCGCAGACCGTTCTCGGCCTCGACGCGCTTGGTGATGTCTCGGAAGGTTACGACCGCTCCCGTGAGTTGGCCGTCATCATCCCGAATGGGCGTGCTGGTGTACTCGACGGGAAGGCTGCTGCCGTCTTTGCGCCAGAAGACCTCGTCGTTCACTGTGTGTACGAGTCCGTCCTTGAAAGCGGCGTAAATCGGACAATCTTGGCGGTCGTAGGCTCGTCCGTCCGGACGGGTGTGGTGAATGAGGGCGTGCTGGGGTTTGCCCAACAGGTCCTCAGGTTGCCACCCCAGCATCTGGGCCGCAGCCGGATTCACAAATGTCGTGTTTCCTTCCCGATCCAGTCCGTAGATCCCTTCGCCCGCAGACCGCAGGATCAGCTCGTTCATTTCGCGCATCGAGTCGAGCGCGTCTTCTGCTTTCTTGCGACTGGTAATGTCCTCGCGCAGGGCCTCGAACAGCTGAGCGTTCTTGATGGCGACGGCCGCCTGATTGGCAAAGAGGCCGATCCTGGCAAACTCATCCTGTTCCATCAGCCTTCGACTGAAAAGACCCAGTACCCCAAGGGTTTCATCACGAAACACCAAGGGGTGACCGGCGAAGGAGCGCAGGTCATTCTCTCTCAACCAGGATTTGTTAGGTACCCGGTCATCATTCATCAAGTCGTTGGTCGACAGGGAGCACCCGTCCTGGGCGATGCCTCCGATCTTGAGTGCTCCAATGGGAATTCGGCGGTGATCGCCGGCAGTGCTCGTGTACATCCCCGCACTGGCCGTCAGATGTAGACAAGACTGCCGGTTTGTGCACAGATCGACCTTGTGGCATACCTCACACAAATCACCCGGACGGATCAGCCAAATTCGTGCGAAAGCGGCATCGAAATCCTCGACCAATCCCTCGGTGATGGACGACAGAACCTCCGACAGATCGAGGCTGGATGTCATCTCCAGGGCGATGCGCTCAAGAGGGTTGCCTGCGCGCTCTTCAATCATGTTGAAGTCATCTTGTATTGCAGTCGTTGCGTGACTTTGCTGGCCTTCGCAGAACCCCGGGAGAAGTCGAGACAATTTCCGTGATATGTCGTGGGCGCCACGCGATATCAAGGATCTTTCTCCGAATTTCGACTATCGTCTAACTCGATGAAATGTCATAACAATATTTTTAACAATATGTTACAGGATCTATCCGGATAGTGTTCTTTCCTGGCATGGCCCTTGCAAACGGGTGAGGTGTGAAGGCCTCACAACCATGTACCCAAACAAAGCGATCAAACCGCAACCCTAAGATGGAGAGAACAGGATGAAATCCCTAACGATGTCTCTGACGGCACAGTTTCTGTCCATTATCGCGCTCATCATTTCCAGCTTGGCTTCTGTCGTCTTCGCCCTTCCCGATCCCGGGATGAAAATCGACCCCGAGCGTACAGCCCTGGTCATCACGGATCCACAGAACGATTTCCTCAGCCCGGATGGCGTGACCTGGGGCGTGGTTGGCGCAAGTGTGACCGAGAACAACACCGTGGCCAACATCGAAGCGCTGCTGAAAACGGCCAAGGCGAACGGCATCCCGGTATTCGTTTCGCCGCACTACTACTATCCAACCGACCACGGCTGGAAGTTTGAGGGAGCTCTCGAAGTCCTCATGCACAACATCGGCATGTTCGACCGCAAGGGTCCCTTGAACATCGATGGATTCGAGGGATCGGGTGCGGACTGGCTCGAAGTCTACAAGCCGTACATCAATGATGGAAATACCGTAGTAGCAAACCCACACAAGGTGTACGGGCCCGAAAACAACGACCTGATGCTGCAATTGAGAAAACGAGGCATCGACAAGGTCATCCTTGGAGGCATGTCTGCGAACCTGTGCACGGAGGCCCACATGCGTGAGTTCCTGGAGCGTGGCTTCGAGGTCGCCGTGGTCAGTGATGCCACGGCGGCAGCCATCGTGCCTGAAGGGGACGGGTACCAGGCAGCATTAATCAACTTTCGCTTCATGGCGAATACCGTATGGACCACCGAGGAAGCCGTGGAGACGATTCAGCAGGCCACATCCGCTGACCAGAAGGTCTCGTTCAAGTGAACAACCAGCTCGTTACCGCCCTGACAGACGCGAAGTTTCGTCTGATGGTGCTCGAAAATCCTCAACCTGTCGTGGTTTGTTTCAGCGCAGACTGGAGTGGATCAGCCAGGATTGTCAACCTCATAATTCATGCTCTGGCTGGGAAGTTTTCAGGGAAGGCGACGTTCGTTACCGTCGACTTCGACAGGCAGCGGCAACTCGCTCAGAGAATGGGAGTAGCGTCGATCCCGACGCTACTCCTCTTCAGCAGCGGGCGCGCCGTAGACAAAGTTGAGGGGATGATTTCGAGGAGCGAATTAGCCGAAAGGATCGAGGCACATCTGGGGGAGGCGCCGGCACACGAGTTAAGTGCTGAATCAACCGGAGAGACAAGACGATGACCCGCAAGTATCCGCAAATCATGTACACGGACGGCGTCAAACAGACTCAAGAACACTACGGGACTAGACGGCAGAACAAGAAGATGGAGGCCATGGACTGGCCGGATGCCCATCTCACTGAGAGGGAGTCAGACTTTATCGCCCAACGCGATGGTTTCTACATGGCCACGGTGAGCGATACGGGCTGGCCATACCTACAATTTCGAGGTGGTCCGCAGGGGTTCCTCAAGGTGCTCGATGACACCACGCTGGCCTACGCTGACTTTCGCGGCAACCTGCAGTACATCAGTACGGGCAATCTCCGACACGACAACCGCGTGGCTCTCTTCTTCATGGACTACGCGAACAAGAAGAGGTTGAAGATTGCGGCTCGTGCAGATGTCTTCGACATCGACGAGCGGCCAGATCTCAAACTGCAGCTGGAAAACCCTGGCTACAAAGGCAAGATCGAACGGGCGTTCGTGTTCAAGGTTGCGGCCTTCGATTGGAACTGCCCGCAACACATCACGCCACGGTTCACGGAGGAGGAGTGGCCCTCGGTCACCAAGGACTACGAGACGCAGATTGAGGCGCTGAAGAGGGAGATCGAGCAGTTGCGTAGCAGTGGGGTACAGGCAGAAGTGGGTATTTCCAGCTAGCTGTCCAGACTCTTCCGGACCTTGGTGAGCAGTGCAGTACGCGTGAACGGCTTGGCTAGAAAAGCGAAATCCGAGTTTGCCAAGAGATTCTGTAGCGCATCGTCTCCCGGGTAGCCAGTAATAAAAACCACCTTCATCTGTGCGCGCAGCGGTGCCAGCCAGTCAGCGCTGTTGGTTGGGAAGGGGCCTGATTCGGCAAGATCGATCTTTCAAAGCGACAACGCCGGAAACGACTGGCGTTCGATCGGAGACGCCCTGGCGGAGTGCCATGGTTCAATGACCTGGCTGTACACCCGACTTAGCCCGGCCTGGTTCTGGTGGCGACTGGGGACGGCCTTTACCAATTCCGCGCAACAACGACGGCGGTCGTGGAGGAGGAGGCCGTGCAATTTTCAATCTTCTGGGACAAACAGCGACGATCGGAATGGGTAAACGGATCGCCTGCTGGCAACCGACACGCAGACTTCACTCCCAGCGTCGCGTCGGACAGTCACTTCTGCCAGCGCCCTGTCGATCCAAGGGAGACAGCCGATTCACGCCAATTCAGGGCGTTGCCTCTACGGCTTGAATCAAGTCTATGATTCTGTTGAACTGGAAGTCACGGGTTAAGTCTGTCAGCGCCCCCACCAGGGCTTCATGCTCTTCCACTTGCCTGAGAAGGTCCAACGTCCCCTCGGCGTCGGCCTCGGACGCTGCCTGAAGCAGTGCCGCCAGCCAGTCGGCTGGCAACTCAGAGAGAGCTTCCGGCGTCAGCATCTCTCGCGAAGTTGGTTGCACCGGATCCTTGCGTACAAAGTCCACTCCCAGGTGTCTGGCAAGACATGCATAGATCTGCTCGACGCGTAACGGTTTGTCGATGAAATCACGAAACCCCATATTGAGATATTGCTCACGCTGATGATCAAACACCGACGCCGTCACCGCAACCATCACCGTCGCATCCGGGCCATACTCGTCGAGCAGGCGCTCCAGCGTCTCGGGGCCGTCCATCACGGGCATGCGAATATCCAGAAACACGATGTTGGGCATCTCCCGCCGAATTAGATCCAGCGTTTGTGCGCCATCCTCAGCAGTCTCTACTTCCACGCCGATTTGGGTCAGCATCTGCGAGAGAACATCCCGGTTGGCTTCTACGTCATCCACGACCACTGCCCGCACAGAGCTGCCTGGGGCCAGGTGGGCCACCCGAGACCAATCAGTCGAAGCCTCCTCTTCGGCCGATTCCTTGCCGGGCGGCAAGGTTAGCGTAAGGGTGAATCGAGCGCCCTCTCCGCCGGTGGACTCCAGCCCGATTTTTCCGCCCATCATCTGCGCGTGCCGTAGAGAAATGGCCAAACCCAAACCAGTCCCCTCCTGCCGCATGCCTTCGTCTTCCTGCTGAAATGGCTCGAAGACCGACTTCTTTCTTTCCTCGGGAATACCGGGCCCCGTGTCCCATATTTCGAACGAATATCGATCCTCGTCGAGAGCCTCGAGCTTCAGTCCTACCTCCCCTGCCTGCGTGAATTTTACCGCATTGCCCAACAGGTTGATCAGCACCTGGCGCAGCTTGCCCTCATCCCCGTAAACATTGCCTGTGGAGACGTCCACTGCCAGCTTCCAGTCCAGTTTTTTCTGCTGACAGCGCATCTCAAACATGCTGCCCAGACCGTTGACCATGCCTAGAAGATCGAAGTCAACGGAGTTGAGCATTTCTTGACCGGCTTCGATCTTGGAGATGTCGAGAATATCGTTGATAAGACCCAGCAGGTGTTCGCCGCTGTCGCCGATGGTCTCCAGAGATCTGCGATGGTGTTCGGGCAGATCGGACGCGCCTTCCATAATTTGAGTGTATCCCAGAATCGCGTTCAAAGGAGTCCGGATCTCGTGACTCATATTCGCCAGAAACTCGCTCTTGGCCTGGTTCGCTGACTCGGCTTGTTCCGCGTAACGCTCCGCTTCTTCTTTAGCCGCTCGGATCTCCTCTTCAGCCTGCTTGCGCTCGGTAAGGTCACTCACCACCGCCAGAATGACCGGTCTGCCCTCCAGATGCCCCAAGGCCAGGCTGACCTCTGTCGGGAATTCCCGGCCATCCGCCTTGCGGGCCGTCCATTCGAATCGGTGCGTTCCTTGGGTGCGGGCAATTGCCCTCATCTCTAATCCGGCTTCCTCCGAAGACCGCCCATCCGGTTGGTACTTCGGCGAGAGTTCGTAGGGTTGGCGCGAAAGAAGCTGTTCCTTGCTGTCACAGCCGCAGAATCTCACGGCGGCTTCGTTACAGTCAATGATGCCATTGTCGTCGTAGACAATCTGGGCACTGCCTGAGTGTTCGAAGATGAATCGGAACCTCGCCTCACGTTCTGCAAGCGCAACCGAAGTGTTTCGGTTCACTCTATAGCTCCAGGTGATCACCCCCCCAAGTGCGATCACCAAAAGCAGAATAATGCCTCCACCCAGTAGCAGCGCTTCCTGTTCTTGTATGGTCGAACCCTGCGTCTCCAGGTTCTCTTGCTGCTGTTTGATCTGTTCCTTCTGGCTGCTGATCTGCCTCTTCTGCTCTTCAAGTACGGCGGAGCTGCCACTGATCTCGGTTGCCAGGGCGTTCACCTGCGCCTCTTTCGCTGCCAAAGTATCCAGTTTGACACGTAGTTCGGATTCGTACTCATCCATCCGGCTCTGGTTTCCCACAAGAACGGAACGCTCATCCGCAAGCCGGCTCTCGAGGCCGCTCAACAGTGTTTCCTTTTCTTTGATCTGGTAGTTCTGTTCGGCCAAGCGCCGTTCTTGGCTCTCTATCTCTACTTCCCTCGACTCAATTTCATCTCGCTGCCGTCCGAGTTCTGTCTGTTGTGCCGTTACCGTTTCGCGGGTCTCCTGCAAAGAAGCCTCCATCTCACGGTACAGCTCAGCGACATCCAGCTCGGTACCTCCTGCGAGCAGGATATCCGGGGAGAACTTCAGCCCCTCGTACACAATATTCGGCTTGTTGACCTCGAACCCAATCCGATCTGCGCCGCGTGAGTTGAAGTTTATCATGATCGCCTGCCTGTCGTCGCAATTGTCCGTAACCAGCAGCGTGTTGGTGCGGCGGACACTATTCGCGATTGTCCTGATGCCGGTGTTCTCGGATTCGGCAACCATCAACAGATGCACCGACTTCACCTGATCGATATCCGACAACTGTACGATCTGGATCCCCTTCTTTTTCACGCTCATTTTGGGAAGCGTCGACGACAACTCCCGGTAGAGCACCTCGTCCTCTCCGTACACGCCCACAACAAAGCGAGACACAGTATTTTCGCCTTGCCACTCAATGTGCTTCAGAAAGTTGTAGACGTACGCGGCCTTCACCTGAACCGGTGACATGGATTGGGCAGTAGCAAGTCCAGGAAACATCAGCAAGCCTAGGCTCAAATGTCGTGCAATCTTTGCAAAACCTTCTGTGCAGCTTTTGTGGCCTGGCATTTCTAGTCGTCCTGTCGTTCCTGCTGTGCTTCCGCAGTGAGGACCCAATGCCTTTGGCACCCGGTTCAAAAGCGGAATGAGAATCCTGTTCATACTGATCGGTTGGGCCTCCTCAATACTCCCAGCCCATCGTCGCCAGCACTGCTCTGCCCGTGCCCAGAGTACCTTTGTCCGCCCACGCGTTCGTCGTGAAGCTCGGATAGCGGATCGTGCTGCCGAGTAGGTTCGATCCTCTGATATTGACGTAAACCCCTGGGTAGTAGAAATCCCAAGTGCGAAGGTTCGCCCCTAATGTGAAGTAGCCGTCCACACTGTTTCCGATTCGCCCCTTCTGCTCGCCCTCCACGCCCAGGTTTGGATCCACCAATGTGATGTCATAGTATGGCCGCATGCCATCTACGTAGTTCCCCGTCAGAGCGATGCTGGTTTTTTCTGAGACGCTGTACAGGGCCCTCATATACCCCAGCATATTGGGAGAGTACGCGACGCTGCGATCCACAGCGTCCTCGTCGTCGGTAGACTGATAGGTACCGCTGACCTCGACTCCCAGGGCCTCTGCAGGGCGGCTTTGCACCGTCATCTCAATGCCATGGGTGACCAGCCTGCCTCCGTTGCCGGAGAACGTCGTGTAGTCGCCGCCGACGAACTCGGCCTGCCGTGTGATCAGGTCAGTGAGGGTGTTGTGAAACAGGCTCAGATTGATGCGTATCCTCTGCGCCGGAGTCGTTATGTAATTCAGTTCCACCGTCTGAATTTTCTCGGGCTCCAGACTGTCCCGATTTGGGTCGAGCGTGTTCGTGATGTTTTGCAGGAAGGACGGCCGATTGATGGCCTCGCCGTACATCGCCTTGATGATATGCCGGTCGTTCACATTGTATATCGCCGCCGCTCTCGGGATAAGAGTGATCCCGTCTTCGTTGAACTTGCCTTCCCGAAAAGAAAACTCGGGGAGCCCTGCCGCACTTGAGTTGCTGAGCCGGTACGGTAACTGCTGCTCGGCACGCAACCCAGCAACCAGCAACAGGGCGTCTGACAGATGGTAGCTCGCCTGCGAAAACAGTGCCTGCGTGACGATGTGATCTCCGTCAACCAGCAACCGCTCCGCATGCTGTGTGCTGGGGAACCCGGAGGACGGAATGTGAAAACGATCGGACAGATCGAAGACGGACCGCCGGTTCACTCCCACCGTGACATCGAGCGTCTCATCGTGTTGCCAGAACGCATTCAACTCCAGTTCCAGAGCCGACGACTTCCAGCGCTGGTTGCCGTCCCAGTCTGGCCGGCGCACGTCGTAGCGGAGGTGGGCATCATTGCTCGAGTAGAATAGCTTGCCATCCAGTGAAAGGGTCGGCGAGACTTCCATTGCATAGCCTCCCGCCAGGTTTACTGCCTCCGTCGTTCGCAGCGAGCCATCCACCACCGCCGGGAGGGGGAAGAAGAACTCCTTCTCCGAGCGGACGAAGCTGGTGTCGAAAAACCAACCTCTGAACGACCCCGAGAGATTGAGATATCGCTCCTTATCTTCAAGCCTGTTCTCGGTGCTGAGCCCGGCGGTCCCCGGAGACGGCGTGCTCTGGATGCGGCTGTAGGGCTCATCGATGCCATCGGTGCCGTAGAGTGTCGAGTTGAGTGCGAACTTCAGCTCACCCACCTTGTCCACGACACTGACGAAAGCTCGTCCAGTGTTGAGTTGGCCGTACGACGCCGACACTCGATTTGACGATTCACCCCCCGGTTTGTGGGTAATGATGTTGATCACGCCGAAAAGCGCGCCCGGGCCGTAGATTACGCTCATGGGCCCGCGTACCACCTCGATCCGCTCGATGGACTCTACCGGCATCGCGATCTTGTTCAGCGGGTTCGTTTGATCCCGATCCTCAACCTGTTTCACCCCATCTACGAGGACGATGATATTGCGGTTAGTCACGCCTGACCAGAACCCCCGCAGGCCCAGTTTCGCACCTTCCTGGTAGTCGTCGATCAGATAAAGGCCGGGGATATGTGCAAGCAGTTCCGTCAACGTAGTGTACCCGTACGACTCGATCTCTTGGCGCGTGATCAGGACGACACTTGCGGGAATTTCCTCGATCTTCTCCGAGGATCTGGCGGCAGAGGTGATCTCCACATTCGCCAACTCCCCCAGAGACAGGTCGTACAGCCAGGTAGTTCCCGCCGCACCCGGCTCTTCATCCGCCGTGGCGAGGCCAGGGTACACCATGAGGCAAAGCAGGAAAGCTTGGATGATTGACGACGTCATGCATACGATCAACAGCTCCAGCGTGCCCTTGATATTCCTACCAATCATACCTGCCTTCGCACATATCTGTAGGGCCCTGCCCCCTCGCAAAAGGAACCGGGCGAGTGAAATCCTGTTACTTGACACGTTGGCTTGCAGGACGAGGTGGTTGGTTATCACTCCCCGTAAAGTAAACGTTACCACTCGCTGCAGCGATCTCCATAGCAAAGCCATCTTCCTCGTGCTGCGTACCATAGTTATCTCGATACGAACGGATAGGCACGACAAGCGGCCATTTTTCAGTAGTCTAGATCGCTCGGGGCTTGGTGTCGAGTGGACACCTGGGGTTTTTGTAAAGGCTGGATGGGTGTTTCGCGGGCTTGCCGGGCATGGCGAGGGTGAATTCAGGGGCTGGTTTTCTTGGCATCTGGCTCAATGCGTCGATGCCTCCGCGCGACCCACAATGCGACGCAGCCTGGCTAACGCCTGTTCGGGCGGCTCGGAGCCGCTTCCGCGCTGCGCCTGGCGATACCACTGCGCGCTGAGGCAGAGCTCGTGGAAGTGGACCTGCGAGCGCGTGATCGCATCGCCCCCGGCGGCGGCATAGGCCTCGAGCAAGCGGTCGAGGCCGCGCGCCATCTGGAACGGCCGGCGGATGCCGCGCGTGACGATCGCCAGGTCGTACGCGGGATCCCCCATACGGCAGAACTCCCAGTCGATCACGGTAGGGGATTGGTCCGGATGTACGAGGATGTTCTGCCCCAGGAGGTCACCGTGAACCAACGCGGCCGGTCGATCTGGGGGTAGGTTATGCATGGCCCACTCTCGGGCCGGCTCGATCTCGGTTGTTGCGAGGTCGTCGAAAGCCTGCAGCATCTCCTCGCCGTGTGCGCGCCGCGTATGACCGCCGGGAAGGCGGTGCGGCCAATCGGTGACGTCAATGGCGTGGATGGCGGCGGCGATCTGCCCCACCAACTCAGCCGGGCGGACACTTCGCATGCGGCCCACTCTCAGGTCCACGGGAATCCCCTCAATGAACTGCCGGATCGTGGCAGGGCGGTCTCCCACCGGGAAGGCGCCAAGCGCAGCAGGGACCCGGAACGGCAACTGCAACCGCGCGAGCTGTCCGAGTATCCAGACTTCGCGAATCCAGCGCTGGCCATCCTCCGGCGTCGCCTGACGGTCGGGAAGAAGGACGGCCCACACGCCGCTCACGGCCTCGGGATCGGGAGACACGTCCACGTGGGCGGCATACACTTCCCGGAAAAGCCCTTCACCGACCTTCCTGACCCGGCCAACGTCGACATGCGCATCAGGGGGCGAACTCGCAGCGAAGGCCCATGCGAGCAGCGCCTTGGCCCGTGCCCAGCCCGCTCCTGCGTCGAACTGCGCGTTGATCTGGCGAAACTGCCTCTCGGTCAGGCCGATGGGCGCACCGCCGGAGGTGAACTCCACAGCCCAGATTAACTCGCCATCCCATTCCACCCACTCCTCGCCGGCCAGAGTGGGTTCGTCCTCGGGCCGGTCGGGTGAGTGCTTCTCGCCATCGCATTGTGGTGTGTCCTTGCGGCGTTGGCAGGCCATAGGCGACGTTTTGGTTAGTTCGTGTCCGCCTGCTGGCGCCACAGCGGGATTTGGTCCAGGGTGAGTTCGGGGTCGCAGTCACATTCCTTGCCGGAGAATGCGCCGGGGCTCACCAAGCGCCAGTTGCGACGTGCCGGATTAGGACACGGCGTGTTCATGGATCAACTCACAGCTACAACGACGACCGTAGGGCTTCTGCTGGACATCCTCGGTGTGTGGCTCCTGGCTCTGTACGTTTCGAGGGTGGGAGCGATTACCCTGGGCAATAAGGAAGGAAGTCCCGTGTACAGGCGTAGGTTCACGCGCCACGGATCGGTCGGCGTCGTTCTTGTCACTGCGGGATTCATCCTGCAGGCCGTAGGCCCCATAAGGTGGCTTGTGCAGGGATAGTGGGGCTGGGTTAGCAATAGAGCTGATGCGTGTCATCTGTCATGGAATATATTCCACGAGGAATGACGCGTCTTCTCTGCTGCCGGGAATCCCTCCGGCGGCGCCAGCGGCGTCGGCCATCTCCTGTAGCGTGAAGAACTGGAAGTCGAACCTGGGATCGTCTGCCACTGGCATGGTCGCACCTGTTTCGCCACCTGTCGACAACCGTTGGCGGTCTATCCAGGCATTAGCCGGGCCATGGGCACGTGCCGCAACGTGGTCGTGCAGCAGGCTCTGCGCGGTGTGCAGTACGGCCTCTTTTCCGGCACCCAGTCCAGTCGACATTGCGGGCAGGCTGCATGACATAGTGTGTAAAACAAGCTCGATTTCAGAACCATTTACTCATTATGCTCTCTAATTTTCCACTCTTATTAAGTCGTTCCTTTCCAGTATCAAAAGCTTCTAGAAAATCTATGCCCTTTGGATTACCTTTAAGTGCTACTAAATACTCTGCTGAGGAATCAAAAGCGGGAAGTTTTCTATATTTAGCCGTCAAATTTTCCTGCTTTAGGACATAGTCCCAACTATGCTCGTATCCGAGGAATCCGTTTAGCCGTTTTTGGGCCAGCATGGTAAACCCAGCTGAAATCTTACCAACATCACGTTTTTTGATATCTGTCGCTGCTTTCCACCTATCTCCATAATTAAATCCTCGCTTTACACCAATTACTAATCCTTTGAGGGATTCCAACCCTCCCCACTCGATTGGATCATCCACTCGGACATAAATCAAGAAATTCGCCTGATTAACCGGTTCTTCAGAATAATCAAAGATCCCTTCTCGTTCAGTGTTTTTCCCAGCTGGAAAAAGGATGTCTGCTTCTCCATTTCTGACATACTTCATAGCCCTTGCCCAGGGAGTAATTGACAAATGGATGGTGTATCCCATTTCATGAAAACTTTCTCTTAAGACATCCCAACTATAGCCCTAAAATCCCACAACATCCTTACCTACTGGGATGATCTGATCTGATTGGAATTTTCCCACAGTCATACAAAAAGGAGCATAGTCCTCCAAGGTTGCAATCTTAATGGTTTTTCCCTCAGCATAACTTGAAGAACTGATTGACAAGAAAACGAAAATACAAGAAAAAATCTTGCAGCACATTTCATTCTCCTTTCTTCAATCATTAATCTTACTCAAGCAATTGGGTCCAATGATGCGAGCGATTGACTGATATAAGACGGCTTGACAGGGAAGCCCTCGCAAAACCCTTGCTTGTAAATATGAGGTAATGCACTTGAAGACTGTGCCGCTCATGGTTGATGCGGAGATAGCATCTGCGTCATCGGCAGTGGCTGTGCGGACGATGAGCATTGAATCCCTCATTATGGTAGATTATGTGTGCTCTTGCAAGCTTGCTGGGTCGCCCGTCGGATATATAGGATCCGCGGGTCAGTCGGCGGCGCGCGGCGCCGAGCTGGGCGCCAAAACGACCGAGAGCTTGGCAGCGCGCACGGAGTGCGTAGAGACTTGTTCATCCGTTATCTCGGTGAAAAATGACAGGTTGTGAGGCGATTTACGCTGCGGGACAGGTGCAACACGTCTGGGTGCGGTTGAAGAACCTCGTTAGGTGGGCCTTGGCCAGAGATTTTGTCGTGCGCAACCCGTTCGACAAGGTGTTCGCTAAACCTCCGACCGCCCACAGGGCCGCAAGAAGCCACTGAGCCCGGAGGAAGTCGAATCCTTCCCCTTGCTGTACCTCCAAGCGCACGAGCCGTTCCTGTACGGCCATTATCGCTTCTGGTTGGATACCGGCTACGGCAGGGAGAGTTGTTGGGTGCGACGTGGGAGCACTTGGCAGACGGTCAGTACGATGTGCAGGAGCAGCTGGTGCGCGATGGCACCTTGCCTCGCCGAAGGGCAATTCGCGATGGACGAGTCGCATTGTCCCCGGGTACGGTCGAAGCCTTGGAACTCCACTGCCAAGGGGAGGTCACCCGGCGCGGCCTGAAAAAGTCCCCCAAGACCGGCCTGATGTGGTGTCAGCCTGATGGCTCGCCCTTATCGCATCGCAATGAAGCGCACAAGTTGAAGCGGCTCTTCGAGTCGGCGGAGATCGAGCCACGAACTCCGCACGAGATCCGCCATACTACGGCAAGCTTGCCGATCGCGGATGGCGCGTCCATCGTACAGGTCTCCGCACAGCTGCGCCATGCAAACCCGTCGATCACGCTGAAGACATATAGCCACCTGTTCCCAAAAGATCTGCGGCCTGTGTTCCAGCCAAAGGTCGTGACCAGGGCTGCGTAGAACATCTGGCTAAGATCCATGCACGCTTCTACCACAGAGCCCTCTGAAAACGCACTGGAAGATTCCTCTGTGTTCCAGTGTGTTCCGCTTGCTTCCACCTATCCCCCAGACGAAGCCAATCTGGAGTGGTCCGCGATGACAAAGGACTACGAGGCACAGATCGAGGTATTAAAGCAGTAGATCGAGCAGTTGGCTAGCTGTTCAGACTCTCCCGAACCTTGGTTAGCAATGCAGTACGCGTGAACGGTTTGGGTAGAAAAGCAAAATCCGACTTTGCCAGGAGGTTCTGCAGCGCATCGTCTCCCGGGTAGCCAGAAATAAAAACCACCTTCATCTGTGCGCGCAGCGGTGCCAGCCAGTCAGCCAACTCTGGCCCGCCCATTGAAGGCATCACAACATCCGTGAGCAGCATGTGGACGGGGTCTTCATGGCGTTCCCAAACCTGCAATGCCTCAGCTCCGTTCTCTGCCGCCAGCACAGAATATCCCTGAGATCGAAGCAGCTCGCAGATCATGTCGCGTACGTCTTCCTCGTCCTCGACAACCATGATCGTCTCAGAACCGCACACGCTGCTGATCTCGCCTGAGGACGATTTCGCTACCTGCACCGAATCGTCCACCCGGGGTAGGTAGACGGTGAACGCCGCACCTGTACCTGGTGCACTATCTACCTGGATTTTCCCACCGCTCTGAGTCACGATACCGTGTACGGTGGAAAGACCCAGGCCGGTGCCCCTGCCGAGCTCCTTGGAGGTAAAAAAGGGCTCGAAGATCATGGCCTGAGTCTCTGCGTCCATGCCGACGCCTACGTCCCGCACTTCGAGAGTGATGTAGGAGTCACCCTTGTTGCGGGTTCGCAGGGTGATTTCGCCCCCTTTGGGCATGGCGTCGCGGGCATTGATGGCGAGGTTCAGGATTACCTGGTCCAGTTGGCCGGCGTCGGATCTGACTTTTCCCAATTCTGGGGCGAGGTCCAGGATCACCTTGATGTTGTCGCCGAGAAGCCTTTGCAGCATTTCTTCGGCACTGCACACCACTTGGTTCAGATCAAGCACAGTAGGCTCAAACACCTGCTGCCGACTGAAGGCAAGCAACTGCTTCGTCAACTCAGCAGCCCGCGCCGCGGCTCGCTGGATACGCGCGGCGCCCTGGATGGCTTCGTCGTCCTGGCTAACATCGTGAAGCACTTCCGCGTACCCTGAAATCACCGTGAGCCAATTGTTGAAATCATGAGCGACGCCCCCGGCCAGGCGGCCAAGCGCCTCCATTCTCCCTGCCTGATGGAGCTGAGATTCGAGCTTGGCACGCTCGGCCTCGGCGCGCTCACGCTCCGCCACCTGCTCCTTCAACAGGGCAATGGCCTGTGTTAGTTCCGCTGTGCGCTCCTCAACGCGACGGCCGAGGTCCTCATTCGATCGCTCCAACTGCTCCTGCAGACGTCGCACGGACAGATGACTGTCAACCCGGGCGAGGACTTCATCGAGCTGGAAGGGCTTAGTGATATAGTCTACGCCGCCGGCTTCGAACGCCCTTACCTTGTCCAGCGTGTCGGACAGGGCACTCAGGAATATGACTGGAATGTCAGCCGTCAGTGGTTCTGATTTCAATCTATCGCAGACTTCATACCCGTTCATCTCAGGCATGTTGACATCGAGAAGAATCAAGTCTGGAGGAGCTGAAGTGGCAGCCGTGATGGCCATTGCCCCACTGGGAACTCCGCGCACCTTGAATCCCTGATCACTGAGCATGGTGGTCAGGAATCGCAGGTTGGGTAAGGTGTCGTCGACGATGAGAACATCGCCCTTTGGATTGCTCACGATCCATCAGCCCCGGATTCCGTCAACGCCATGATCTCGGCGAAACGGAATTCCCCTACGAGTGTTGTCAGCGTTCGAAAGATTTCTGGATGGTCGCCTTCGATCCGTCCCAGCAGCGTCGTCGCCACCTCGGTATCTGCTTGAGCCGCAGCGCCATGCATTTCATTCATCCACAGTGGGGGCAGCTTAGCTATCTGTTCCCCAAACACCTGATCACCCAATCCCAACTGTGGTGGCACTCCGCTTTCATCGTACACGAATTTCACACCGAGATGGCGCTCGATGACATCGAGAATCTCCGTCTCGGTGAACGGCTTACGCACGAAGTCATCACAGCCAGTGGCCAGGATTTCAGCGCGCTCTTCCTCGAAGACACTGGCGGTGAGCGCGGCGATGACGGTCGATTGACCTTGGGGGGATGCCTTTATCCTGCGAGTGGCCTCAAGGCCATCCATCACCGGCATGCGGATGTCCATCCATATGAGGTGTGGCTCCCAATCCGCCCACACATCCACCGCTTCCTTGCCGTTGGTGGCGACACGGACTTCAAATCCGATCCGCTCCAGGATGGCTTGGAGCAACTGGACATTCTCAGGCTGGTCATCGACAGCCAGTATTCGCCGTGGAATCTGACCATCCTCAAGGCCCAGCACGCGCCGCGCTGGAGGCGAGGCTGGATGAACTATGGACTCGCCAACACCGGTCGCGATGTCAAATTTGAATGTGGAGCCGCTACCAAGCTCGGAGTCGACGGTGATCTCGCCTCCCATGATACGGACGAACTGCCGGCTGATCGGCAGGCCCAGCCCTGTACCCTCTTGAGCCCCACCCTTGTGCTCGATCTGCACGAAGGGATCGAACAGCTCCACCAGATCGTCCTCAGAGATACCGGGTCCCGTATCCTCGACCTCGAAGTAGAGACGCAGGTTTTCCACGTCGTGTCTCGCTCGAGCGCGCAAAACGATTCTGCCCTCCACCGTGAACTTCGTGGCATTTCCAAGTAAGTTGATCAAGACTTGACGCAACTTGCCCTCATCAGTTGATACCAGAGTAGGCAGATCTGCCTGGCGTTCAAACACCAGCTGTAATCCCTTTTCAGAGACACTGACGCGGAAAAGGTCCTCCAGATCCTCCAACAATCGATGGAGATCGAAAGTGGATTCGTTGAGCTCGACCTGCCCGGCTTCAATTTTAGACATGTCCAGCACGTCGTTGATCAACGCCAGCAGATGCTCGCCGCTTCGACCGACTATCTCCAGGCTCTCCACGTGTTGCGGTGGCGTGCCCCGGTCGAGACTCATGAGCTGCGTGTAACCGAGAATGGCATTCAAGGGCGTGCGCAATTCGTGACTCATGCGCGCGAGGAAGGTACTCTTGGCGAGATTGGCGCTTTCAGCAGCCTCCTTGGCCGCACGCAGGGCATCCTCTGCCTCTTTGCGCACGGTAATGTCCTCGATCATGCCGTCGAAGTAGGCTACGTTTCCCTTTTCGTCGTAGATGGTGCGCGCCGAGATG
Organism: Candidatus Latescibacterota bacterium; assembly: GCA_965248265.1. Lineage (GTDB taxonomy): Bacteria > Latescibacterota > UBA2968 > UBA8231 > UBA8231 > CBDFJF01. Next base: position 1,103,513 of record CBDFJF010000001.1, on the reverse strand, counting down.
GCAACCCATATCGGCGTACCGTCCTGCTTGTGCAAGGCCAGCTCCACTCCCGTAACCTCGCCTTCCTCGATCAGACGGTCGGAAAAAGCGATGCGTTCCTCCGGATTTCTGTAGCTTGAGCTCGTGTCCTGCTGCTGGTATTCCTCCACGGAGTCGTAACCGAAAATCTTTGCCGAAGCTGCATTGGCCATGAGTAGCTTGCCTTCGGGCCCTGGAGTGTTGCGATAGATGCCAATCGGGATGTTGTCCAAAAGGTTCCGATAGCGTGCTTCACTCTCCTGTAGCGCCGTCATGTCCCGAAACATACCGACGTAGAAGCCCTCATCACCTGCTTCCACTTCAGCGACCGCGACTTCCATCGGAAAAGAGTCCCCGTTACGCCTACCGGATACACGCCGGGCCACTCCAGATTTTACCATGGACGTGATGTTGGATCGGAGGTTTGACTGCGCAGACTCGGAGTCGAGAAACCTGTCGATAGAGTCGCCGACAACGGCGGGCCCGGAACAGGCGAACATCGCCTCAGCAGCAGGGTTGATGGACAGGATGGAGAGCGAGTCTCTAGAAAAGGTGATGATACCGTCCATCGCCGTGCGCACGATGCCCTCGGTACGCGCCACCGTCTTCTGGAGCGCTTCCATCACTTCGTTGTAGTGCTTGGCGACCTGACCGATCTCGGTGAACGGCTCCACCGGCATCTTCATGCTCATGTCACCGGTTTGCGCCTGCTGGTCCATGGTGTCCAGAAGATCGAGCAGATCGGTGCTGGCTCCGTGTTCGGAGACGTTGAGGCCGACGTGCTCGTCTTGCGCTGAAACGCGAAACTTGAACCAGCGGTTGATCAGACGAAACAGAATCGTGACAAGCCCGAAGGTCCACACCCCGCAGGCCAGGACCCCGATAGCCTGAATCTGGAACTGCTCCCAACGATCCAGACCCGTTCCCAGGGCCCCGAGATCTGCGAAAAAGGCCAGTGACAGGGTGCCCCAGATACCGGCCCCGAGGTGGACGGGAACGGCACCAACGGCATCGTCCACGCGATGCCGCAGCATCAGATAGTCAACCAAAATCATGGCAACGCTGCCGCCGGCACCGATGAGTATGGCATTCAGGGTCGTCACGGCATGGGCACCCGCTGTTACGGCTACGAGCCCGGACAGTGAGCCGTTGATGACCAGATGAACGTCGGCGCGACCTCTGAAAATCCAACCCGCTGCCAGTGCGGTCACCAGGCCAGAAGCGCCGGCGAAAATCGTATTGGTGATGACTCGGGGTACGCGCTCATCCATGCCCAGCGTGCTGCCGCCGTTGAATCCGAACCAACCGAGCCAGAGCAAGATGACGCCGAGGGTGGCGAGGGGAAGATTCGCGCCCGGGATCTGGCGCGTGGAACCCTCCGCCGCAAAGCGGCCTGAGCGAGGACCGATCACGAACAACAGGGCGAGGGAGACCCAACCGCCAAAACTGTGAACGACGGTGGCTCCGGCAAAATCGACAAATCCGCGGCTGTTCAGCCACCCCAGTTGTTGGCCCACGTCGGCACCATTCCAGGCCCAGTGTCCGAACACCGGGTAGATGAGTCCAGAGACTATGATGGCCGAGAGGATGTAGCCGCTGAAACGCATGCGCTCGGCGATCGCTCCCGATAGGATCGTCATCGCTGTGCCGCAAAACATGGCCTGGTACAGCAAGAAGGCGACCGTCCACATCCCGGCCTGCCCAAGATCGGGAACGAATTGCTGCGATCCGAACCAGCCGCCGTGAGTCGTACCAAACATGAGGGCAAATCCGAAACCCCAGAACAGGACGATCGATATGCCGAGATCGCTGAGGTTCTTGATCGCGACATTGATGTTGTTCTTGCTCCTGGTGAGCCCGGTTTCGAGGCACAGAAATCCGGCCTGCATCAGGAACACGAGTCCTGCGCAGATCGTCACCCACAAGATGTCAGTAAAATCTTTGATCATGATTCAGATGCGTTCCTTCTCGGTCAGCCTCAAGATCTCGTCGAACCGGAATCCGTGAACCAATTCGGCCAGGACACCAGCAACATCGGAGTGTTGTGTCTGGCTTTGCTCCAGCAGTTCGTAGATTCTGTCGGCGTCGGCGCCACGCGCTGCGGCCTGCAGCTCGTCGATCCACTCACCGCTAAGCCCCTGCAGGCTTAGGGTCTGATTCGAGAGCACAACCTCCTCCTCCGGGATTTTTGGGCTATCGACATAGATGAACCGCAGATCGAGATGCTTCTCAAGCATGCCGACAAGCTCTTCCTCGCGAAAGGGCTTGCGCACGAAGTCATCGCAACCGTGGCCCAGGATGCGTTCTCGTTCATCTTGGAACACGCTGGCCGTTAAGGCAATGACCTTCGTCTGTCCACCTCGTGGATGCGCCTTGATTCGCTCTGTGGCCTCAATACCGTTCATCACAGGCATGCGAATATCCATCCATGTCAGATGCGGTTGCCATTCGTCCCAGATCTCCACAGCCTCCTGGCCATTGCTTGCCGTGCGTGTCTCAAAGCCCAGGTCTTTCATGAAGGTGGACAGCAGGATCCGGCTCTCAGGCATGTCTTCTACAATCAGCACGCGTCGCCGGGACTGGCCCGGGGCGAGGCTGACAGCTTTTCGCGTTTCGACTACCGCTACGACTGAGCCAGCCTCTTCACGCTGCGCCAGGATCTCGAACTGAAAGGTGGAGCCGATCCCTAGCTGGCTGTTGACTTGGAGATCGCCTCCCATGAGATCTACGAACTTCCGGCTCAGGTGCAGCCCCAAACCCGCTCCCTGCTGAGCCTGGCGTCCGGCTTCACCCTGAATGAACGGTTCGAATAATGTGTTCAGTTCTTCGGAAGACATGCCTGGGCCGCTATCCCCGATTTCGAACGCCAGCCGCACCGAAGACTCCTCGGGAGACGCGTCCACTCGGAGTTTGACGTGGCCCGACGTGGTGAACTTGATGGCGTTGCCAACCAGGTTGATGAGCACCTGCCGGACCCGGCCCTTGTCGATTCTGACAAAACGAGGAACCACGTTCTCAATGTCGACGGCAAGATCCAGATCTTTTTCCGCGGCTCTGAGTTCGAACATCTCTCTGATGTCATTCAACAAATCATGGAGGTCGACGGCTTCGGTTTCGAGTGTCAGCCGGCCGGCTTCAATTTTTGAGACGTCGAGGACGTCGTTGATCAGGGTGAGCAGGTGTGCGCCGCTGTTCTCGATCATTTCCAGTGTGTCGCCGTGGTTGTGAATTAGTTCGCGGTCACGACGCATCAGCTGTGCGAATCCAAGAATAACGTTGAGGGGTGTTCTGAGCTCGTGCGACATGTTGGCCAAAAACGTGCTCTTGGCGACGTTAGCCGCTTCCGCCCGGGCCCGGGCCTCTTCGGCGTGCTCGACAGCCCGCTCCAACTGGTTGGTTCGGTCCATGACCTTGTCTTCGAGGGACTTATTGCTGTCGCGCAATGCCGACAGTAGGTCCCTGATCGACGCGCGCATGATATTGAGGCTCTTGGCGAGGCTGCCGATTTCGTCTCCGGAGCTGGTGTCGACGGCAACCTCGAGGTCGCCACCGGCGATGGCGCGGGCGCAATTTTCCAGATTCAACAATGGGCGGGCGATGTAGCGGCGGGTTAAGGCTATCGCTGTGGCGGATATCGCCACGACAATGAAAAGGGTCAGCAGGAGAACGCCTGCAATCCTCTGCACCAGCTCGCTCTCCAGAGCCTCTCTGGAGATGGCCACCTCGATCTCACCCACCAACGTGTCATTGTAGTTGATCGGAACCGAACCCGTGAGCAGCTGCGTCGGACCGAGCTCAATCGCCGTGCGTCCCTGGCCGACGACGCCCTTGGCCTCATCCGTAACCGTCACCGATGCGAGCGAGGCGTCCAGCATCATTGCTTCGATGAATCGTTGGACGGTGTCTGAGTCCACGTTCCATAGAGGTTCGGCCAAACTGGTCTGGCCCTGACGCAATGCATTGGCCAGCTTGGTCTGGAGCGTCTGTTCGCTGCGGACCACGTCTATACCGAGGAGAACGCCAGCGAACAGGATCAAGCTCAGTGATACGACCGCCGTAAGGGCCAGGCCGAAGCGAAAAGCTATACTGCGACTGACGTTCGATTCCGTCGGGTTCACTGATTGCTGATTGGCAGTAGTGTGGTCCACTTCCGTCATCCTCGGTGCTCGAAGCTGGGGCACGCGGGCGTTCGGTGTATGTTTTCACACATCATCGGAACTGAAACTGGGGAAGCTGTTGTGAACAAACTCGGCCTGATCCTTGTGGCTTCGACCCTCATCAGTGCGCAACTCCTGACTGGAGAGGAGTCATCTTCGCTTCGAGGTCGACTCGTGCGTCTCTGCGACGACGGTCTCGAATGGCCTCCTTACACCTACTTCAATCGGTCTGACAGCACGGACAAAGCTGAAATCGTCGGGTTCGCCGTCGATGTCGCGACCGAGGTATTCGCTGCCCACAACATCCGACTTCAGGTAGAGCTGATGCCGTGGAGTCGATGTCTTCGGGAAGTCGAAAACGGACAGCGCATCGACGGACTCCTCAACGCGTCATATAGCCCGAAAAGAGCAAAGAACTACCTGATGTCTCATCCTTATTACTACACCACGCCGTGCTATTTTTACGCCAAGCGGCACCATCCCGATGGCCTCGATATCAAAGGGCAAGACGATCTCAAGCAGTAAAGCGTATGCGGTCTCGTGGGGTACAACTACCATGACGACTTCGGATTAGCACCCAGTGACATCGCCGCCTTCTCCAAAGACAACAACGCGTTGGGCCAGAAATTGGAACGCGGTCGATGCGACCTGGTACCAGAACGTTGCGAAATCATACGCGGATTCTCCTCGATCGGCAAACCCATGCTAAGTGAGTACGACCTCTCATATGACGAGCTTCCGGGTGGGCGCTTAACGCCTTTCTATATGATGTTCCCCAAGAGCAAACTCGGTCATGAGTTGAGGGATATCTTCAACTCAGGCATCCGTCACATGGAGACTACCGGGCAGATGGCTCAACTGCGCGCCGTGTACGGCCTCCATGCCTCACCTGACTCGTCCGCGAAGTGAGGAGATGCCGTAGGAGCCTGTCCGAGTATCCCAATTGGGCTGCGGGGGCGTCATTGCCTATCAAAGCGAATACTCGGACAGGCTCCTAGGCTTAGAAATCGAAACGAATTCCACCGATCAAGGTTGATTCGTCTTGTGGTTGTGTGCGCTCGGTAGATTTTCGGAAGACCTCAACGAAGACGAGAACATGATCTGAAAAGCGGTGGTCGCCGCCGACGATGACGAATAGCTGATCCAGGTTTGAGTCGTCCTGGTCTCGCTTTGACGTGAGAGCCACGCGGACAGAACGGTCGGAGTCGATTTTCGCATCCAGAGCCAGGCTCGCGAGGGTTTCCTCCGCGCCTCCAGCTCGTTCGATCGCCTGATATACCCCGACCAGACGCGCCTGGCGATAGTCGTACGAAGCGGCGACACCGTACAAGCCCTCGTGGATCGGGGAACTGACGTAGCCAGCGTGCACGGTGCCCGCCCCGTGGCGCAGTGTGCCAGCCAGCTCAATCCGCTCGTCTATCGATTTTCCCTGGTTGTCTGCATCGTTGAATTCGACGAGAACCCCGAAGTTGCCGAGCGCGAACTCAGGTGAGCGGTAACTGAGCGCGTTCGATACGAACAGGTCACCGAAGACGATGGCATCACTGTAGTGGCTTCGGTGACGGTCCAACTCGTCATCGACATAGTCGTAGTAGAGGCCGTAGTGGCGTCCCATCGACAACGAGCCCAGAGGGCCGCTGAGACCGACATGGACCTCGCGCAGCTCGTTGTTGTCCCCACGCACAGCGCCATCGTCTTCGCCGTCGTTGGCCGACACGCGACGCTCGTACTTGTAAAAGCCCTGGAGTGTGTTCGATAACTCGGTCTGTCCCTTGACGCCGACGCGAGAATAGCCGTCGTCCATCAACCGCGTGTTGTCCCCAGCTTCCGGGAAGCGACCGATAACCTCTGGGCGGAAACTGCCATAGATGGTTGCCAGTTCATCTGCTGCCACCGACGTGACCATGCACAGCGAAACGGCGGTGACCAGCACCCGCCACATCACGGAGTAATCAGTATCATTTATGTGATCCTTGCCTCTCGGCATTCAAGCTTCTGATGTAGCTGGAATAGATTCGGTCGACGGTGCCATCTGCCCTGAGTTCATCCAACGATTTGCGCAGCGGTTCGAGGACTCGAGGGTCAGTGGAGTTGTGAAAGGCATATCCCATGTGTGAGTTTTTCAGCACAAGAACTGTCTCATACCGCCTTGAATCGATTCCCGCTCGGGCAAACTGATAGCGCGCGATATCCTCCGCATAGACGATGGCATCGAGCCTGCCTTTGGCAAGCATCTGTACCAGATTGTACGCCGAATGGCTTTGTTCGATCGCCCTATCGGCTACGCCCAAGGTGCGAATCAATTGATCACCTACGTCGTCTCTGACAGTACCTATTTTCAACTCGTTCAGGTCGTCCAAGGCGTCGATCTTGCTAGTGGCGTCGGCTATCACTGATACCCGCGTTGGTATTACAGGTCCCACGAACTTGAACTGCTGAAGTCGCTCGAAGGTATAGGTCGTCGAGAACAGTGCGGTGCCTGGTTTCTCGAGGAGCGCCTTGTAGCCGCGCGCCCAGGGTAGGACTCGGAGGTCCTGACGCGTCGTCTTGGCGCCGACTTTCTTAAACATCTCCACCAGGATATCGACAGTAATACCTTTCAACTGTCCGTCTTCTTCATCGACGTAATTGAAAGGAGGGTATTGCTCGGTCATCCAGTCGATCGCGTCGATCTTCTCGAGCAATTCGGGCGATGTCTGGCCAAGCGATCCCGAGGATGAGAGCAACACGATCACCGCCAAAAGTCGTTTCATGGTTATCGCTCTACGATTTCGTCGTTCTTGAGGTGAAAGCGCGGTGCGCTTACTTCCGAGATGAGTTTTCTCTGTTGATCCCCGATCCGTATGGTAGTGCCGGTGTGCGCTCTATCCCGGATACGGATCTCCGCCAATTCCGCTGACGGGCCCTGCTGTGCCAGCAGTTCCCCCCGCTTCGCCATCAGTTCTTGATGTGCTTTGGCCAACTCCCCGAGCTGCTTCGTCCGCGTGATCAACAGGTTTTTCTGGGGCCCCGTGGCTGCCTTTAACAGACTACGCAAACGCCCTACGTCCAGGGAGGGAAGTCCGAGCCGTTCGAGAATCTGTTCCATGTGGGCGCCCGTCGCCTCAAGGCTGCGATCCAGACGGTCCAGCTCCATTGCCTGCTCCGGGATCAACCCTGCGACCAGCGACGTCTCCGTGCCGTTTCGCGCCCCGGCCGTGTAGGTTTCGATGAATGTCCTGGCCCAGGTCTCGCCGCCCATGATGCTGCCACCCTTACCCCCTTTGCCCTGTGCGATCGACACCATGCCGCCGGCGCGGAGCGAGGCGTGGTAGGCGTAGTTGCCTAATTGGATGTGGCCGACGACGCGAACGTCCGCTTCCTGGACGAACTGTGCCCGCAGGTTTCCACCAGCACGGATTTTCGTCTTACGACCGACGATGCCCTTGCCGATAGTGATGTCCATTTTCGCCATCACTGTCGCTCCCGGCTCCACCGTTCCGGTGACTGTAATGTTCGCGCCTGCCTTCACAGAGAATCCCTGAATGACCGACCCGTCGATGAAAACCTCGCCTATGAATCTCAGGTTGCCGGTCGAGAACGCGACGTCGCCGTCGATGACGAGGAGTTCGACGATCGACAGCACACCGTCATTGAATTGCACCAAGCCGTCGGTTTCGGCAAAAAAGTATTCGACTTCATCTTTGGTCTCAGCGCGGACGTTCTTGCCGGCCTGCACGGGGTAATCATCGATGCGGCGGCAGGGAAGATGTGTCCCTTTAACGGTGAAACCGTGGGTGCCCTCGACGAGTGGTGTCCGACAGGCCACGGCCTGCCCGCGTGCCGCGTTCGGAGCGTAGTTGATCTCATGGAAGTCGACGGATCCATCTTCTCTCTCGGTGCCGACGCGACGTTCCGCGTCCACGAGGGTTTCGAATTGCGCCTCTTCACCTTCAATGGTTGGCTGGCCTTGAGCAACGAGGTGCGCTGCTTTTTTCTGTTGACCCGTGGATGTCGCCTCGGCGAGTTCGCCGATGGCGTCCGTGAGTACGCCGGAATTGATTCCCAGAGCATCCAGGTTCTGTTGAACCATCTCCGGGATCAGGGGGTGGGCGCGGGTGTCGAGGACGAGCCAGTACGCGTGCATGCACTCCGGGTCGATCCACACAGGCGGTAGTACGGAGAGCTGGTCGCCCAATAAGCAGAGATAACCGTAGGCGATGGCCGTGAAATCGCCTTCGGCTGTCACCAGGAGATTCGGCCCCACCTGCACCTGTGCATCGCCCATGTCCAGCGGTGGCGCTACTTCACGGCCGAATATGTCGTATCCCGCTTTACCTTCGTGCGTGACCACCGAGCGGGCGACGGTTTCATTCGGCCTGATCGCAACCGCCTCAATATGATCGAGCGCGTCCGGTTCCAAACTGTCCTCACCGAAAATCCGGGCCAGTCGCGTCGACATTACACGCAAGACCCCGAGGTCAGCCGGATCTGTATCACTCAGACTGGTAACCACCATGGGTTCGGATTTGGCGGCCTTCGGTTCTGAACCTTCGGAGACCAAAATCCACGGGGTAGAGCCTGACACAGTGGACAGACCGACGCCCGCCAAGTTGGCTGTTTCGTTGAATGCAATCGGACATTCCCGCAACAAAGAGGTGAGTGTTGACTCATCCCTGACATCCTTCTCCCAGATGACATAGGCCCGCTGGGCGTCCCAACGGATGCCCAGCTTGGCTTCACCCAGCGGCAGGAAATAGAACAGGCGTCCGGCGTCATCGCCGGCTTCTTCGCCCGCAATGTCGGTCGTAAGGTCTTCGACGGGCAAGCCCAACCCGGCAGCGATCCAACGAGCCTGGGGGTCTGCCTCCGTGCGCTCGAAGGATCCCCTGAGGTGAGAATCCGTCGACGAAACGTCTGGTTCCTCGACGCTACCGACCTCGTCGCTCAGTTCCTCAATCAGCGCCTTGGATGTCTCCTCCAGATGCCGCTTCTTTGAGGAGTCACTCCTCTTCTTGGCCATCGATCTCTCCAGAGGCGAGGGCGATGAGCTCACTCACGCCGAGGTTGCCGCTGCTTAGATCCTCGCCAACGCGGGCCATTCTGAGTAGCAACGCGGCTTGCTGGGCAAGGCGCCACAGAGAGTTAACGACGTCATCATCGATCACGGCATCCTTGGTCGCATTCCGAGTCCAGATCACTCCCATAACCGTGTCACGATATACAATCGGCACCGCCACTTCGTCTCCGGCTTCATCTCTTTGAGGTTGAGCCTGCCGGAAAACCTGGGCCACCAGTGTTTCGTCGTCGACAGACAATGCTGCTTTCGTTCCATCATCCGGGCCGGTTTCAGTGTCATTTTCGAATTCGGCAACCGGTTCAAGCACGGCATTGTTATCGTCGGGCCAATAGACCATGGACAACTGAGCGGGGAAAACCTCGTCGAAAACCACCAGTATCTGGCTCCAGGCCTGCGCCATGGTTGGGCCGGACATCTGGAAGTGGACGAGTCGATCTCGCGCATCGAGTTCGGCGACCTGCCGCGCCAGCTTGGCGTGGGCATCATGCAGGGCGCTTTCCATCTCATGGCGGTAGAGCGCGATTTCGATGGTCGTTTTCAGCTCCTTGAGCTGGAACGGCTTCAGAATATATCCGAATGGGGTCGTGAGCTTGGCTCTCGCGACCGTGGCGTCATCGGCATAGGCAGTCAGGTACACCACCGGAATTCTGTGTGTTTCGCGGATGCGCTCGGCCGCTTCAACCCCATCGATGTTCCCTTTAATCCTGATATCCATCAACACCAGGCCGGGCTGCAGTGCCGATGCCATGTCGATGGCCCCGGCCCCGGTGTCGACGATTTCGGGGACGTCGTAGCCGGTGCGCTGCAACTTGGATTGAAGGTCTCGTGCCACCAGAATCTCATCTTCAACGACCAGTATCCGGGTCTTTTCCATGCGGGGTACTCCTTCGCTTACTCGCTTAAAGGTAGTCGGATCGTGAACTGGGTACCCTCGTCGCTGCGAATTTCCAAGGTTCCGTCCAGCTGGTGAGTCAGATCGCTTACCAATTGTTGTCCGAGTGATTTCGATTGCAACCCGTCAAATGCTCCATCGAATCCGGAACCGTTGTCGCTAACCGTCAACAAGGCTTGATGCTGTTCAGTCCGATGGAAGTCGATAGAAATCTGGCCCTGACGGTCATCGGGGAATGCATGTTTGATCGCGTTAGAAACAAGCTCGTTGACGATTAACCCAAGTGGGATGGCCGTCTCTACGTCGAAGGTCACATCCTCCACGTCAATGACCAGGGCGATTCTGCCTTCATCAACCCCATAGGACTGGAAGAGGGTGGAGGAGAGGCTCGACAGGTATGACTCGAGATTGATCTCGGCCAGATCACCGGATTGATACAGCTCTTGATGCACCAGCGCCATCGAGTAAATGCGGCTCTGCGTCTGTTGCAGGACATTCTGGGCGACTGGGTCTTCAATTTGATCTAACTCGCGGTCCAGAAGACTGGAGACGATCTGCATGTTGTTCTTGACACGGTGGTAAACCTCCTGCAGCAGCACCTCGCGCTCTTTTAACGTTGTTTTCAGTTCCGCTGTGCGTGCTTCGACCCTGCTTTCTAGTTCTTCATTCGTCTGATGAAGTTGATGCTGGAGTCTTCTCAAATTCAGGTGAGTCTCAATGCGAGCCAGAACCTCTTCCACCTGTACGGGTTTTGTTATGTAATCGACGCCGCCCTCGGTAAACGCATTTACCTTATCCTTGGTATCGTCGAGTGCACTTATGAAAATGACCGGGATATTGGCGGTTGATTCATCGGCTTTCAGGCGCTGGCAGACTTCGAATCCATTCATCTGTGGCATATTGATGTCGAGGAGAATCAGATCAGGAGGCGAGCTGGCAACCGCAGTGAGCGCCATCGCACCATCTGGCACCCCACGAACTTTGTAGCCGGACTCGCTCAACATGCTTGTCATCAGACGCAAGTTGGCTAACGTGTCATCGACGATCAATATGTCCGCTGTTGGGGTGCCGCGGTCAGACATTGCTTGTACTCCTTCGGGAGCGAATATGTATGGTATCTCCCATCGGGCCTAAAGGTAGTCTGGGGGCACCTTCCAGGACAATGGTGTCGGGTGGGCAGTTACTCGACAAGCTCACGGAGGCAATCACGGTTCTGGTGCCGCGACCACCGAGAGAGTATGGTTCTACTTAAGGGGAGTGCGAACGCGACCCAGCCAGGGGATCCGGCTGCAGTGCCTCCTCATCACGCTGAAGGGTGGCTCACGGTGACAAAGACAATTGCACTGCTGGTACTCGTGCTGACGAGCCAGTCAATGGCGCTCTCGCCCGAGGAAATCGCGCGGAAGATCGAGGCTACCCAATGGATGACCGAGCAGTACCCTCCCTACAACTATGTGGACGAGAAGGATGGCGAGTTGAAGGGGATCACCGTAGACATCCTGATGCTCATGTTCAAGAAGGTCGGTGTCCGACTGAAGCGTGGGGACATCAAGGTCCTACCATGGGCATTGGGCTACAAGCAGGTGCTGGAAAAGCCAGGAACAGCACTGTTCTCAACTACTTATACGACTGAGCGACTCAAGCAGTTCAAGTTTGTCGGACCGATAATTCCCACACGCGTCGCCGTTATCGCAGATACGAGCAGGGGGTTCGTCATCAACAGTGCGGAAGATCTTCACCTGTTGACCGTCGCCGTTGTGCGTGATGACATCGGTGATCAATTGATTCGTACCGAGGGAGTCAAGAAAGAAGCGATTCGCAGGAATCATTTCCCCGGGAACATGATCAAGATGTTGAGCACAGGTAAGGTAACGGCCATCGCTTACGCTGAGGACGTTGCCAGGCATCGCTTCGTGCGTGCTGGCATTGATCCGGGACAGTACGAGAGTGTCTTCATTTTACAGGAGTCCCACATGGGCTACGCGTTTCATCTCTCTACGGACGCGAATGTGCTGGACCCACTGACCAAAGCGCTGGACGAATTGAGGGCGGATGGAGTAGTGGACAGCATCCGTGTTGAATACCTGGGCGAATGAACATCAGCGGTACCACTCCGCCTGCACCGAGTAGATGTGGGAGTACCTGCCCCCAATAGCGAGCAGCTCTTGATGCGTCCCATCCTCGACAATCCGACCCTCTTCGAGGAAGAGTATGCGGTCGGCCAACCGTGCGGATCCAAGCCGGTGGGAGATGAACAGGACAGTCTTTCCCTGGGAGAGTTCGCGGAAGTGGCGGTAGACATCCACCTCTGCCCTGGCGTCCAGAGCGGCAGTGGGTTCGTCGAGGACGAGGACGGAGGCGTCGCGGAAATAGGCCCGTGCGCTGGCGAGCCGTTGCCACTGACCGCTGGAGATGTCCTGACCGGTCTCGTCGAAGGCCCTGCCGAGCATGGTGTCAAAGCCTCCCGGAAGGGTGGAGATTACCTCCGCTGCACCGCTCTTCGCGGCAGCCAGTTCCATCGCGCCCCGATCGTCCCGCCTCGCCAGGTCTCCGAAAACGATGTTGTCCCGCGCCGTGATCTCGAATCGCATGTAGTCCTGGAAGACGGCGGAAGCCTCCTCCCGCCATTCCACTGGATCGATCCCGGCTAGATCGGTGCCGTTGACGAGTATCCTCCCCGTTGTGGGCGGGTACAACCCGAGCAGCAGCTTGGCGAGGGTGCTCTTGCCCGCTCCGTTTCTGCCCACCAACGCGATTCGCTCTCCTGATCTTATGGTCAGGTCAAGCGACTCGAGAACCAGCTCGTCGGAGCCGGGGTAGGCGAAGGTCACACCCTGGAACTCGATCTCGTGTCCGCCGTTGTTTCGTCGAGCGCTGACGAGTGATTCGGGCGCTGCTTCAGACTCCACTGATTCGAGGTAGTCGATCAAGTCGGCTATGTAGATGAAATTGGTATCCGCACTCATGACATTGTTCATCGACAACATCATGTACTGCTTGAAGCGCTGGGCGGCTGCCCAATGTGAGGCAAAATGGCCGACGGACAGCGCCCCGCGCAGAATCATCGCCAGCACTCCCGAGATGACGGCTCCAAAGGCGACCTGGTCCGCCAACGCGTGAAAGGTCACTCTGCGCAGATGCTCTGCAGCCAGGTCAAAGCGCTCGCGACGGAGTCTGTTCACCAACGCTCTACGGGATTCAATCAGGTGAGCACCGAGGCGAAAGAGCCGGACCTCAGCAGCCGGCTCCCTTTGGGTCATCAGATCGGTAAGGTACTCGGCCCGCCGTTCAACGCCGGTTTGCGCGCTGCTGAGCAGCCAAACCTTCTTGAATATTCTGCCCGTATAGATGTTCGCCGGAACCATGCCGATGATGAGTACCAAAGGCAGGATCGGGTGGGCCGTGGCCAGGTAGACCAGAGCGCCGATCGCCGCAACCAAGGCGGTTGGCAGTACGAAGAGGCTGTCCATGCTACCGTATAAGCGCTCATTGAGTCCGCGTTGCGCGCGGTGCAGCCGGTCATAGGAGTCTGGACTTTCGAATCTTGCCAGCGACAGATTGCCAGCCACCGCCAGGAGTTCGCCTTCCACCTTGGTCATGAGGCGCGCCACCACGTCCCCCCTCAACCAGTCGTTGAGTTCCTCAGCCACCCGCTCCAACAAGGTGATTCCCAGAAACACACCCACCCAGACCAGGGCCCTGTTGGTGTCCGCCCCCCGCTCGATGAGGTCCACGAAGGAATCCACCAGCCGCTGCAACACGGCGAGGGCAACCACAGGTACCAGACCCGAGATGGCTGCAACAACCGCGATCAGTGAAACCTCTCCGGGTCCCAATCGCCACAATAGACGGAGCAGTCCCGGCAGGTACCGCCAACGGCCGATTACGGAATCCCGGGTGGATGCGTCTGCACTCACTGGTACCACTCTCTCTGCATGTCGAACAGGTGGGCGTAGGGTCCCGTCGCCGCCATCAACTCATCATGCGTGCCCTCTTCGACTACCCGGCCCTCCTCCAGGAATACGATACGGTCAGCGAGGCGGGCCGATCCCAGGCGATGGGAGATGAGTACGACCGTCTTGTTTTCGGAGAGGCTGAGGAACTCCCGGTAGACCTCTAATTCGGCTAGTGCGTCCAGTGCCGACGTGGGTTCGTCGAGCACGAGAATCCGCGCCTCACTCAGGTACAGTCTGGCAATTGCGAGTGCCTGCCATTGGCCACGAGACAGGTCCACACCTCCTTCGAATTCCTTGCCGAGCAAGGTGTCGTACCCATCGGGAAGCGACTCAACGAATACAGCAGCACCGCTCATTGTCGCCGCATGGCTCACAGTCTCGAGGTCGTCCAACCGTTCCACCCATCCGAAGCCGATATTGTCCCGGGCCGTGACGGAATACCGTACGAAGTCCTGGAACACCGCGCCGACGGACTGGCGCCATGAGGCGGGATCGAGACTGCAAAGGTTGGTTCCGTCGACGGTGATGGCACCGGATGTGGGTTGATAGAGTCCGAGTAGCAGCTTCGCCAGGGTTGTTTTTCCGGCACCGTTCTCTCCGACCAAGGCGACACTCTCACCGGGTCTGATGTGCAGGTCGATTGCATCAATGGCAGCCCGGTCGCTTCCTGGGTAGGCGAAACTGACCCGCTCGAAATCGATTCCATTGAGTAGCGCTGGCGCCGTTATACCAGTGGTCGGCTCCAGCGATTTCAGCGCGAGAAACTGACGGACGTAATGCAGGTGGGCGAAGAACGAGAGCACCCCACGCGCCCTCCACGAAAGCTGGCTGATTTGCAGGGAGTAACTCTGGGCGATGTAGAGGTAAGCGACGATGGCACCGGTGGTGACGGCACCATTGGATGCGGCGACCACCAGCGATACCACAACGCCTCCGAACAGGGCGATGCTGACGATGATGCCGGGCGCTCCCACTCTCAGGTTGCGCAGTCTGGCTCGCGTCCTTTCCCGGAGCATCCGGTCTGCCGTATTCCACCAGGATGTCAGAATGTGATCGGCCAGTCCGAACAGCCTGACCTCAACAGCAGGCAGGCGCTCCGTCAGGAGCTGGGCCCAATAGGTCTTGCGCCGCCGGGCCGAGGCTTGTTTGTGCTCGACGTCGATGAAGCGATGCTCTTGCGCAACATGGGAGTAAAGCAGGGCGACCCCACCTGCAAGGAGAATGATGGGAACACTCCAGTGGATACCGGAGAGGGCGATCATGACGCCGACCGTGGCGAAAAAGCTGGAGACGATGTTGACGATCTGCAGGATGTGCCAGCTTTGCCAGGTGTCGTCGGTGAGCGGTTCGGCGGCGCGCTCCAGGGTGTCGTGGTACTCGGGGTACTCGAACCACTCCAGGCGGATGTGCATGGCCTTGAAGAAGAACTGCGTTTCGAGATGATCCAGGCTGCGCAGACTCAGCTTCAGCGCCATCAAACGGATGAGGGCATCGTTCTGAGCCATGTGCTGGAGATAACGCAGCAGCGCTATCAGGCCAATCGCGGGAAGGTAGGGTGTCAGAATAGCGAGCAACGCCCCATCCACCTGGCCGTCAGCGAGTACCATAGTAGCGCTGTCGACGAGGCCGGTCGTCGCCCACACCAGCGCGATCGGGGTCGCCGTCGCCCCGGCGGCAACCATCACCACGAAGAGGGGAAACACGGGCCAGGGAGCAATGAAGACGCGGTATGCGAACACGAGAAGCTGCAACGCGCTTCGCAGGCGCTGCACCCAGCTGCCATTTGCTTGTGTTGCTGCAGCCAATTTGCGCCCCTGGTGATGGCTCGGTCAGTCAGTACCCTGGCCTGCCACCCAAGGGCGCGGTTTGGACAGTGTCAACGGTGTAACGAGTCGGTCTTAGCGCCTACTCATTGGATCACTTGAACCAGAACGAGTACAACTCGGCACTCTCCATCCAGAAGTGCAGGCGCAACACCGTCGACGGGAAGGAACTCAAGGTGTCGTTGCCTTCCCAGGACAAGACGGCATCGAGGCTGTCGCCGGAGAACGGGCGTGATTTCTCGAAGCGGAAGTTTGCGACCCACTCGCCATCCCGTACCCCGTCTGCCTCACGCGCTGCCACGCGGATGAAGCCATCCGGGCCGGTCGTGCGAGCATTGACGTGGAGCCGGCCGCCGGGGTAAGCGAGTGGTCTGGTAAGCATGTAGCCGCCGTCGCCGGTGGCATCGATGGAGACGAAGCGGTCGCGCTTGAGGGTCGCGAGCATGATGCTGCGCGGAGTGTCGTGCTTGTCCCTGGCGACGCCGGGATTGTGGAGGTAGGGACGGCCACCGTAGTAGACGTATACTTCGTTGCCCATCTCGATCGCGCTGGCCATGCCCTGGGCCATTCCCCAGTCGAGGGCGCCGGACCGCGCAGGGGAATTCGGGATGAAGGTGGGACGCTGTGGATGGCGTTCCCAATTGATTCCGTCCCGGCTCCAGGCCAGCTGCGTATCCATCTTGAAGTCCTTGCCGTTGCCGACGAACTCGTCCTCCCTGGCCGTGCTCCACAAACAGAAGAGGTAGCCGAGGTACATATCATTGTAGCGCGATACCGGCATCCCGTAGAGGAACAGGGGATCTATTTCATCCCGGGCGATGATGGTGACCGGCTGCGTCCAGGAGATGAGATCTTCGCTTTCGGTGTAGGCGATGCGGCGGATCTCTCCGGCGTTGACGGTGGATCTGCGATACTGCATGAAGACACCGCGATCCGGGTTGTAGACGATGCAGTTGTTGGTATCCGAGCGTCCCTGCAACACCGGATTCTCGGCGATGTCGGTGAAGTGAATGCCGTCCTCGGAGAAAGCGAAGTGCTTCCTCATGGGATTGGCGTCCGGGGGTAGCTGTTCGCGGTCCAGGATGGGTTGGTACATGAGGGCGTAGCGGCCCTTGTCGCTCATGCGCTCGGGCAAGGGGACCACGCATTCCATCAAATGGTCCCAGAACACGTTGTTGTCCTTGCCGCCCCAATGTTCAAACAATCCCAACTCGGGCCGGCGCCATTCGATACCGTCGTCGGATTCGTAGTAGAGGCAGGGCTGTGAGCCGAGCGCCTTTTTGCCTTCCCGCTCCAGGATGGTCGCGTCCGTCGTGCCCGCCCACAATCTGAACTTGCCGGTGTCCGCCTCTCTGAGAACGCTGCCGAAGCTGTGTGGTCCCTCGATGTCGCCTTCAGGGTCGCCCGTGATTACAGGGTTGGCCGAGTGCTTGACCGGCTGGTGGACGGTGCGGAATGCGCCGTTGACGTCGTCGACGACATGCCGGTCCATCAGGAGTTGTCGTCGGGAGCCTACTTCGACCGGTTCGCCTGGGATTATCGCGCGTGAACCGCGCAGGGTCTGATAACCTGCGGCGATGGCTTTGTCGTTTATGGCATAGCTGTAGGTGTTGAGGGTTGGCATGTCTCACTCTGCAGTTACGGGGTTCACCCCACCTCTTGGAACCGCTACTGCTTGGGCACTCTGCCACCGTGCCACGGGAAGGCGTAGCTCGGGTCGTTGACGAAACGCCGCATGCCGAGCCTGATCCGAATGGACGACATCGGTGGCAGCTCCACACCCAGGTACTTTGAATCCAGGTCTACCTTCTCATCAGTCAGAACGTGCTTGGCCCTGGCTCTTAACTGGAGGTTCGATCCGATCGGTCGCTTGTACTCCAGGGACATCCGGTTATAGGTGGCGCCTCTGAACTGGTGCTCTCCGAAGGCTCCGGCCTGGATCACCAGGTTGCGTGCCTGGGTGGCGCTGGTGTTGACGAGGTGAATGCCAACGTGCTCCGGCCCCAGGCTTTCGACGAGCGCTGCGATGTCACTTGGCAGGCCCGGACGCATTCGGTCCAAGTCGAAGTAACGGACGGTGGCCCGCAACAGTCCACCATTATAAAGAGTCTGTGGTGTCCCCATGGTGACTTGGACAAGCCCTTTGACGACGACCGGATTGGGCGGCCACTGGTTGTCCTCAATCATCTCCTCTACACTGCGGTCGTCGACGAGCATGCCTTCGTAGAATCTCATCATCATTTCGTACTCAGCACTAAGGATTCGCAGCGGCCAATCCGGGTTCTTGCCGTCGTAGTACTGGAACCTGGGCAGCTCCGGATCGCCGGTTTTGCTGCGCCGGTCCATCCAGGGCTGGATGTGATTCCAGTCCCGCTCCACGTCACCCTCGCGAATCTGGCTGACGAGGATGTAGTCCTCCTCGCCCATGGAGGCGTGGTAGAGATGGGCCATGTCCCTCATCTGAATCGACCGGTACGACTCCCAACCGTCGGGCCCGTGACGGGCAGGCCATTGGAGCTGTCCGTCCTCATTCTTCTTCGCCATGCTCAGCAGGAACTCGATCTGGGAGCGGATGAGCTTCAGATATTTCTGATCGCCGCTGAGCAACAGGGCGCACTCGGCCGCGATGGTGCAGCTGTTGAAGATGCGGTCCGTGCCGCCGGCAACGCTGGAGTCCCAGCCGCCGAGTCCACCCCACCACTGGCCTTCCCGCTGCTCACCGATTTTGGCAGTGGGGCCGACGTTGTCCGGCACAATGCCGCCGTTCTCATTTAATCGGTCCATCCAGGCATCCACGTACTCCAGGACCCAGCGCCTGTATTTTTCGTCCCCCGTGTAGAGATAGGCGTTGGTGACGAGGGCGGTCATGATCAGGTTTTCGGGTTTGTCACCGTTGAGGGCGACGTCTTCGAACAGGCGAATGATCTCGTCTCGCCGGTCCGGGTCCTCGAACCACCTCGGTTCCAACTCCTCGATGATCGGGTACAGGGTGGTGTGGAGGGGCTCGTTGCTCGGATTGTCACCCAGACCCGTGCGATGGCCGTAGTTGCCCATCGATCCCCGGTCGAGCCGGTCCCTGACCAACTCGAGAATGCCGGTGGTCTCGCCGCCTACGTGAATGAGGACATGGTCGCGGAAATTGTCACCTAAGAAGGGCCCACTGCTGCCGTGCCACGCTGACCGGATGATTTTGTGTTCCGGGTCGTAGTTGGGCGTCTCAGGGTCCTCTCCCAGGTACATGTCGGCGAATCGACGGGCGCGCTCGTACATTTCCGCGTTGGTCGGGCAGGCGACGCCGAAGTCGTAGAAAAACTGGTTCCCCTCTCCCATATGGAAGCCGTCTGAGTTATAGGGGATCGCCAGCCCCCACCACTCCTTGTGCAACTGGGCCATGTACATGGGGTGGCGCGGCTCGTCGGCCGGTGGGGCGACGCCGTCATCGTAGTAGCGGGTGATGGCGTTCCATTCCTTGAGGGCGATGTCGAGGAGGGCGTCGTCGGCGCCGACGGCGTAGAAGATGCCCCGCATCGACCGGCTCTCGTAGACGTCGTCGACGTCGAGGTCATAGTAGGGCAGGCCGCCTGGACGGGCGTACTTCTCATGTGCTAGGCGCGCCGCCTCCTCCATGGTGCTGATGAGTTTCCGCTGCATCAGCGCCCAATCAGGGGGAGGCGACATGTCGGTGGCTCTGACGGTGAGCAGTCCGGGGATCTGTGGATGATCGGTCATGGGCGTGGCTCCTGTTGTGGACTTCGCGGTCGAGGTCAGCGTTCTACTTATGCGAGGATCTTGATGACCGCAACCCAGCTTTGATTTGAGGTCTCCACGCCGTATCTTAGGGGCCGGTGCCCAAACTACAGTCCGGTTGCGGGGGCTTGCCGCCCTGCTCGCGGTGTACAACCTGGCTGGACAGAGAAACGAGCCCCAATGCGCAAGTTCGCCGGGCTGTGGCTCATCCTAACTTTGAGCCCCGTCTGCAGTTACGGCATCACCTTTTCCGATCAAACGCTGGACGCATGGGTCCACGATACCGGTTTCGGCAATGGCCCTTCCTTCGCCGACTACGACGGCGACGGCTGGCCCGATCTGCTGGTTGCCCGATTCAGCCGGAGCCAGGAGGCCCTGCTTTACCGCAACCGGGGTGACGGTCAATTCTCCTGGAGGCCCGACGCGCTTGAGGACAGTCAGAATGCTCTCGCTGGAATGTTCGTCGATCTACAGGCCGACGGCGATCTCGACATCTTCCTGCTCAAGTACTCCAACGCCAATCAGTTTTATGAGAATGTCGAGGGCTCTTTCCGCACGATCCCGTCGCCGCCGGGACTGATCGATGCGCCCCGGGCTACGAGCGCCCTGTTCGGCGATTTCGACGGTGACGGTGAGGTTGATCTCTTTCTCACGCACCGGACGAGCGGGCGCAACCGCCTGTACAGTGGAATCCTGACGGACCACGGAACCGACATCACTGATGTGACCAGTACGCTGGAGAGTGGTGAGGACTCGTGGGGCGCCACGGCGTTTGACTACGATGGCGATGGTTACCGGGATCTCTACGTCAGCAACTTCGGTGCGACCAACCGGCTCTACCGCAACCTGGGGGACGGAACCTTCCGGCCATCGACCGAGGCGGCCGGCCTGCAGCGGCCCTCGAAGAGCCGCTCCGCGATCGCCGCCGATTTCGACAACGACAGTGACCTGGATCTCTACGTTCTCAACGCCGCCCCTGAGACGAACACACTGTACGAGAACAGGGGTGGACGATTCGTCGACATCACCGAAGCCATGGGTGTGGGCGGAGATACGTCAGGTGAGGGCGGTGCCTGGGCGGATCTCGACAACGACGGGGATCTGGATCTGCTGGTCGTAGACGGGGAGTCGACGATCGTCAGGCGCAACGACGGAAACCGCTTTGCGGACGTGTCCGCGAGCGCTTACCCGACCACAGCGGGCAGCGCCAAACACATAGGATTGGCCATCGCCGACTACGACAGGGACGGCGATGTGGACGTCTTTGTCGCCAGCAACGACGCGGGCGATGTGCTGCTGCGCAACGACACGCCCGCCACCGGCCACTGGCTCGAGATCGAGCTCGTGTCGCGCGACGACGGGGAGAGCCCGCTCGGGACGGTTCTGTACGCCCGCCTGGACGAAGATACAGAATTGACGCGGGATCATGTGGTCGGCTCATCAATCGGAATAGTCCACGGCGACCTGCTGCACCTGGGGACCGGAGGGTCTGAGACCATCTCCGAGATCATTGTCGCGTGGCCATCGGGAAAGCGACAGACGCTGTCGGATGTGCCCACCGGTCAGGTGCTGCGGTTGCGGGAGCCGCAACCGCAGCGGGACCTGGCAATTTCCCGGATCCTGGGGCCGCAGCTGGACAGCTCCTGGGAAACCGGAGTGGAGTCCGAGGTGGAGATCACCAACCGGGGCCTCACGACGGTGGATGACGCGCTGTTGCAGGTGACCATCACCTTCGAGGGCGCGATCGTCCACACCTCGAGCCTGCCGGTACCGGCGTTGGCCGCAGGGGAGATGATTCGTGTGCGCGAGGACCGGGCCTGGCATCCGCGGTTCAGTGGCGAACATCTCGTCGAATTCCGGCTGGAGGCCGGTGACGAGCTGGCCGCCAACGACTACCGGGCGCGACGGCTGTACATGCATCGCTTCGAGGAAGTCGCCGCCCTGGTCGGCGTCGACGATGACCAGCTGGGGTTTGCCGCCGCATTCGCTGACTACGACAACGACGGAGACCTAGATCTTTACCTCAACAACGGCGGCTGGCACGGTGACGAGGACAACGTCCTGTACCGCAACGACGGCGACGCCGGTTTCACGGACGTGACCCAGGTGGCGGGCGTGGCGAGCCATGGCAACGGCACCGGGGTGCTGTTCGCCGACTTCGATCGCGACGGTTACCTGGATCTGTTCGCCGCACGCGGCGGCTTCGTCGTAACAGGCCAGCAGAACCTGCTGTTCCACAACGACGGTGACGGCACGTTCTCGGACATCTCCGTCGATTCCGGCCTCGACAGGGCGCAAAGCAGCTTCGGAGTCACCGCCGGTGACTACGACGGAGACGGCTACCTCGATCTGTTCATCTCGCAGGCATTCAACAATATCCTCTACCGGAAAACGGAAGGAGGGCGGTTCGAGGATGTGACCAAGGAGAGACAGGTCCGACCCCCACCTTCAGGCGGCAGCTCGGCTGCATCCTTTGCCGACTACGACAATGACGGCGACCTCGATCTCTACGTCACCAACTTCGGTGACGCCGACGTCCTGCATTCCGAAACCGGAGAGGCAAGCTACACGGCTACGCAGATGGGTGATCAGAGCGAAACCCTCGGCATCAGCCCGGGCGATGTGGACGACGACGGCGATCTCGATCTCTACGTCGTCAACAGCAACGGCGCAAGCGCCCTGTGGCGCAATGACCTGGCGCAAGGCACGTTCACTGATGTAGCGGTGAGCAGCGGCGTCACCAATATGGGCCGCGGCAACGCCGGGACGTTCGGCGACTACGACAACGACGGCGATCTCGACATCTTTGTCGTCAACACCCGATCGTCCAATCGCGTCTACGTCAATGAGGGGAACGGCCATTTCATCGACCGGGCGTCGGCCTTCGGCATTGACACGTCTGAAAACACGCGCGGCCTGGTCCTGGGGGACTATGACGCGGATGGCGATCTCGACGTCTACGTCATGGAGGAGCACCGTGCCAACAGGCTTTACCGGAACGGCGGCAGCCAGCACAACTGGTTGGACATCACCCTCCGCGGGGTCGAGAGCAATCTTGACGGTATTGGCGCGCGGGTTACCGCGCACTACCCCGAGGGAGGGATGCAGATGCGGGAAGTGCGTGCGGCCGGGGAGTACTCCGCCAATTACCCCGGTGCCCGGTTTGGCTTGAACGACGTCACCCGACTCGATTCCCTCGTCGTCGCGTGGCCGAGTGGGACCGTGGACACCCACAGAGAGGTGGCCACCAACGCGCGCTTGGAGTTGATGGAGGGCATCTGGCCAACGGCCATCGAAGAGGAAGGGGACGGTCCGCTGCCGCTGCAGTTCGCCCTCGAGCCGAATTTCCCCAATCCGTTCAACTCCGCTACCTCGATGGGCTTCACGATTGCGGAAGAGAGTGCAGTGCGGTTGGCGATCTACAATTCCGTCGGACAACTGATCTCCGTCCTCGTCGATGAACGGTTGTCAGTGGGACGGTACACCACGCAATGGCACGGCCATTCAGACGGCGGCCAAGCGGCGGCGAGCGGGGTCTATTTCGCGAGCCTCACTGCGGGGCAGGATGCAGCTCAGCAGTCGATCATCCTGATCAAGTAGGAATCGCGGGAAACCGCTTATTGAGGTCTCTCGTGAACCCGTTTCGCTCCATGCGTTCGGCGGCTCCGCCATACAGCCAGCTCACCGGCACGACAATCATCCGCCCCGGTTTTACGTAGGTACCGTCTGCCTCGATGTGGGCGTTGGTGTGGCCGACCATCATGTGGTCGCCTTGGAAGAACACGGAAGGGTAGGATGTCAGGCGGTAGTCCTCCGGGAGGTCGACGATCGACTCAGCCGGCCGCACCATTTGAGACTTGCGGTGATCGAGGATAACGCCCTTGGGTTTGACGCGGCGCAGGGGTCCCGGTTCGATGCGGGTGCCTTCCAGAGCCGAGTCGATGTTCTGGAAGAACTCCCACACAGTACCCTGGCTGCGGCTGACCGCCGTACTCAGCCGGCTGCGGCCCACGCCACGCTCGATGTCTTGTTCGCTGGCCTGGGACCAGACGCAGACGAGGTCACCGGTTGACGGGATGCGCTTGAGTTGCGCTGGCGCATTCGGGGCCGCCAGCAGCGTCGGTTTTGGCGCCGTCCAGGTTTCGCCGTTGTCGGAAGACCACGACTGATAGAGTCTGCCCAGTTCCGTCCGCATGAACATGAGCAGGTGTCCCGGCGCGACCTCCTCGACGGTCGGCTCGGCCGTCCGGTTCCATGTCATCGCCTCCTCGTCCCAGATGAAAATCTCGCCGTCCCGGTTGCCATGCCAGGTGCGGCCCTCGTCGTCTGAGTAATAGGCGCAACACCAGCAGAAGCCGGAATCGTAGTCGTGGGCGCCGACGGCGATCCATTGATCGCGCAGGTAACCGCCTGCCTGTTTCTTCACGGCCTCCGGGTCGGCGGCCATCCTCATGCCGGCGTAGGTCGGCACGATGATGCGACCGGACGACGTGCGCAACGCGGTGCCGTTGAGCTGGGCGTGATTCTGGCCGGGCGGGGTCACCCGGATCGGCCGTGACCAGGTCTGCCCTTCGTCCTCGCTGTGAAAGAACACGACGCAAGAGTCACCTTCCATCCTGTGGCGCGAGGCGTAGCCGATGGCCCCGTCAGCGAGGGGTACCAAACTCCCCTCGCCATGCCCCAGCGACTGACCGTCAGGGTCCACACCCTCACGGGACTCCGTCCAGGTCACACCGCCATCCGACGAGGTCTGGAACCGGCCACCGCTGGTGGAATACAGGATGCGTCCGTCGGTGAGCTCGACGAAGGTGCCCCGGCGGCCGATTCCCTCGAGGACAGCGATGGCTTCTTCGGGACGTGTCATCGGAACGTCGCTGGTCTTGTCGGGTGTCGTCATCTCTACACGCCTTTCCGGATCGAGCCTTGTGTCTGAGTCGCTGATGATGGGCTATGGGGTGGCGTAGCTGGGTTGATTTGCGAAGCGCTTGACACCCGCCTCGATCCTCACCGACGTGAACGGCGGTAACTCAACTGTGAAGTGTTTACCATTGACGGGCACGATGCTTTGTGCGGCTGTCTTGCTCTCCGCGAGCCAGCCGAGGGGGTCCAGGCTAGTAGCAGTCCCTTCGCTGGTCAGGACCTTGACGTCATCGAATTGATGCTCTCCGAAGACGCCGGCCTGCACGACGAGTCTGCGTGTGTTCGTGGTGCTGGTGTTGACCAACTGCAGACCGATCATATCGGGCTCCATCCTGTCGACCAGCGCGGCGACGTCGAGGGGTAGGCCGGGTCTGTTGCGATCGACGTCGAAGTAGCGGACGCTGCCTCGCTGCAGGCCCCCGTTGTAGATGTTCTGCGGTGTTCCGGTAGTCACCTGGGTCAGTCCCTTGAGCACGAGCGGGTTGGCTGCTTCACAGGCGTAGTCGCGTCGCTCCGGGTACTCGGGATGCACCGGCGGCCAGTGGTTGTCATGAAGGAGCGTCTCCACGTCGCGCGGGTCCTCCCGCATGGCCCTCAGCATGATGGTTACGAAACGCAGCTCCGCCTCCTGTATTTTCAGCGGCCAGTCAGGGTTCTGTCCGTCGTAGTACTGGAAACGGGCACGCTCAGTGTTGCCACCGCGCCGATCCCGCTCGCTGCCGACCGCGTTCCAATCGCGATCGCAGTCGCCCTCGCGCAGTCTGGCGATGGTGGCCCGGTCACGATCGGACATCGAGGCGTGGTAGAGGTGGGAGATCTCATACACGCTGAGCTTGGAAAAGTCGCGCCACTCCGGCTCGGCATTCCCGTCAGCAACCGACGCACGAGGCTCGAAACCGTAGCGCTTGGGAACGACGAGGTTACCGTCATCGTCGGTTTTCGAGCGCTCGAGGAGCGCGTCGGTCTGGGAACGCAGCAGCTCCAGGTAACTGGTGTCGCCGGTGAGCAGGTGAGCGCACTCGGCGCCGATGGCGATCGAGATCAACAGCCCATCGGCGCCCCGTTCCCGGGACCAGCCCTTCAGGCCACCCCACCACTGGCCGTTGCGGTGTTCGCCGATCACGCCGTTGGGCCCGACATTGTCGGGAATGATCCCGCCGTTGTCGCGGGTTCGGTCGAGCCAGGCGTCGACGTAATTGAGCACCCAACGGCGGTACTTGTCGTCGCCGGTGTAGAGGTAGGCGTTGGTCACCATCGCAGTGGCGCCAAGGTTCTCGGGCACATCGCCGTCCAGGGCCATCTTCTCGAAGACCTCGACGACCTCGCGGCGCCGGTCGGCGTTTTCCCACCAGTCCGGCTCCAGGTCTTTGATGGTTGGGTAGAGCAGGTGGTGAGAGTCCACGCCGACATTTTGCACGTTACCCTTTTTCCAACGGTCCCAGTCGCGGACGATGGACCGGTGCATGAGACCGCCGTAGTTGGGGTGGTCGAGCCACGCTTTGACGAATTCGATGTCGCCGGTGGTCTCACCCAGCGAGTGCAGGAGGGGGACCTTGCTACCGGCCCGGCGGAGCGGTCCCTCACTGCCGTGATACGGCGAGCGGATGATTCGATGGTCCGGGTCGTAGTTCGGTGCGTCAGCGTCTTCGCCCATGTAGAGTCCGGCGAACCGGGAAGCGCGGCGCACGTTTTCCTCGATGGTTGGGTCGGCCAGACCGAAGTCGTAAAAGGGCTGGGAACCTTCGCCCATGTGGAACCAGTCAGAGTTGTAGGGGACGTTGAGGTTCCAGTACTCGTCGTGGAGCTGGGGCATGTAGAATTCGTGCCGCGGCGAATGCACGTCGAGAGAGTCTTCATAGTACCGCGTGGTCGCGTTCCAGAACCCGAGGGCGTATTCGAGAATGCGCTCATCAGCACCGAGGGCGTAGAACAATCCCCAGTTGTGCATGATCTCATAGATGTCGTCGACGTCCTGGACGTAGTAGGTGCTCAGGTCGGAGCGGCAGTACCTGTCGACGAAGCAGTCGGCGGCTTCCTCCATGGTGGAGATGAGCCGGCGTTGCAAGAGAGCCCATGCAGGGGGCGGACCGATATCGGTGGCGCGGATGGTGGGCAGGTCGTGGGTCGAGATAGGCATTCGAGTCTCCCAGCGCTAGATCCTATATTCCGACAA
Source organism: Candidatus Latescibacterota bacterium (assembly GCA_965248265.1). Lineage (GTDB taxonomy): Bacteria > Latescibacterota > UBA2968 > UBA8231 > UBA8231 > CBDFJF01. The sequence goes on along the minus strand of CBDFJF010000001.1, from coordinate 1,076,768 downwards.
TAGTAGCCAGGAGTATACCAGTTTTTGTCTCATTCGGCCTACCGCCAGCCCCAACGCAGGTAAATGGGTACCGTGACGATTCGAGACGCAATCAACTATATCGGCAAAGTGGTCCTTGTCGCGGGTGCCTACTACCTGACCGGACGGTTGGGACTGACAGGAGGCCGATCACATTGATTCTTGAAGGGGGCAACCGTGCCTCGTCCGCAAACGAAGGTTCTTTCAGACAGACCGGATGTCGTGGCTCCGGATGGGAGTGATGTTAGGATATTGCTGAGCCTGGACCGTGGGAGCATGGCGCACTTCGAGCTTGCATCCGGGCAGACGTCGAGGGCCGTGAGACATCAGAGTGTCGAGGAGATCTGGTACTGCGTTAGTGGGTCGGGAGAGATGTGGCGGAAGCTGGGAGGCGAAGAGAGCATCGATTCGTTGTCACGCGGGACCTGCCTGACGATTCCTCTTGGTACCCACTTTCAGTTCCGCGCGGGCGACGAGGGACTGGCTGCGGTCGCTGTCACGATGCCGCCGTGGCCGGGTGAGGATGAGGCGGTGTTCGTGGAGGGTACGTGGGACGCGGATCAATGCAGAGGAAAACGACGATGAGTGAACGTCTCGAGCAACCCAACGTGTTGTTGATCTGCGTCGACCATTGGAGCGGACTCCTGACCGGCCCGGCCGGGCATCCGGTCATCATGGCGCCGACGATCGCGCAACTGGCCGCAAGTGGCGTGCACTATTCACGTGCTTATTCGGCCTGTCCCGTCTGTATCCCCGCTCGGCGAACGCTGATGACCGGCCAGACAGCAAGGACACACGGCGACCGCGTTTTTGACGAAACCCTTCGGTTACCCACGGGGGTGCCCACGCTCGCGCAGAGCTTTCGCGATGCCGGTTATCAGTCGATGGCAGTCGGCAAGCTGCACGTGCATCCGCAGCGCGACCGCATCGGCTTCGACGACGTGCTGACAAATGAAGAAGGTCGCCATCATCTCGGCGATCTAGGCGGTGACGACTGGGAATTGTTTCTCGCCGACCAGGGGTATCTGGGCCAGGAATTCGCCCATGGGATGAACACGACCGAGTACATGACCCGCGCGTGGCCGCTACCCGAGTCCTGCCATCCGACCAACTGGGCGGCGTCGCAGATGTGCAAAGCCATGCATCGGCGTGATCCTCGCAAACCGGCATTCTGGTACCTGTCTTTCATCGGCCCCCATCCGCCGGTGTGTCCGCCTCAGGCCTACATGGATCTGTATCGTGACGTGGAGATGGATCCGCCTGTTTTCGGTGACTGGTCATCCACCTTCGAGGCATTACCCTACGGGGCCAAGCCTGTCGTCGACCGGTTGTGGAGGCGCGTGGCGCCGGCGCACGAACAGGACCTCGCGCGACGTGGATTCTATGCCACGATCACCCACATCGACCACGAGATCCGGCTCGTGATCGGGTATTTGCGCGAGCAGGGGTTACTCGAAAACACGATCATCGGCTTCACCTCCGACCACGGCGACATGCTCGGCGATCACCATCTGTGGGCCAAGGCATGATGTACGAGAAATCGGCACGGGTGCCGTTGATCCTCGTGCCCACCGCCGATGGCGACCGGATTACGCCGAACACGACCGACGACCGCCTCGCCGAACTGGGCGACATCATGCCGACGCTGCTGGACCTGTGCGGTATTGAATGTCCGGAAACCGTCGAGGGTATGTCGCTGCTTGGCCTGGAGCGTCGCGACCATTTGTACGGCGAGTATCGCGACGCCGAAGCGGCGACGCGCATGATGCGCGACGAGCGCTACAAACTAATTTACTATCCGGTCGGCAATACCTTGCAGCTGTTTGATGTCGACAATGATCCCCTCGAGCAGCATGACCTCAACGGTAGCCCTGACCATACCGAAGCCCAACAACGCCTCACCAAGCTGCTGATCGATCACCTCTACGGTGACGACCTGCAGTGGATCGAGGACGGCCAGCTCGTCGGCCTGCCCGACCGCGTCTACGAATACCCAACCGACCGCTGGCTCAGTGGACAGCGCGGTCTGCGGTTCATGTAGAGCCCGAGGTGCGAATGTGTCCGTGGCCGGGGGCAACGTCCAACCGATCGCGCAGGTATCGGTAGCTGATCGCGGCACTCTCCAGTGGGGTACGGGTCGTGTCGTCGAGTTCGACGACCGCCCAGCCGGAGAAGCCGATGTCTTTCAGGGTTGCCACCACGCCCGGAAGATCGACGGTGCCTTCTCCGAGTTCGACAAATTCGTCGTCTTTGATGTCCTTGAGGTGGACGTACTGAATACGGTCCGAGTAACGGCGTATGGTCTCGACCGGGTCGGCTCCGCCGCGAACCAGGTGCGCCACGTCGGGGGCCAGGGCAATCAGGCTCGGGTCCGTCTCAGCGCAGAATCTCTCCAACTGAGCTGCCGTCTCGACCATGGTTCCCGAATGGGGGTGGTAACAGGCGGTGATGCCGAAGTCGCGGCAGCCGCGACCGATAGTGTGTAGCGCCGTGACCAGCCGCGCGTAGTCGTCATCCTCGTAACGACCCCTTGAATTCATGCCTCCGCCGATGACGAGATGGCGGCACCCGGCTGAGCGCACGAAGCGGGCCGCTACCAGAATCGCCTGGATCTCGGCGTCCACGAGCGCCGGATCGATGAACTGCCCGGAACAGTACATGGAGGCGAGTTTGAGATTGAACTGGTTCGAACAGGCGGTGAGCTGCTGAGGTGTCGCGTAGGACTGCGTCTCCAGGTAGGTGTCGGGAGTCTCCGTGTACGCACTGGAGATTCGTTCCACGTACCCAACCCACGATTCGCCTGCTCTCGGCGGCAGCGTGAATGTCTCAAAGGCGGTGAAGCCAGCTTCGGCAATATCGCGCAGGGCGGCGGAGAAAGCATCGCGCCAGGTGATCGTGGATAGGCGATGGCCAGTGACATGCGATCAGACGGGTACGATCACCCAGTCTCCAAGTAGGGGCGCACCTCTCGCTCGAGCCGCTCTGACAGTTCGTCTTCGGCCACATCGAGTGCATAGTCCATCTGAATGCCCATCCAGAATTGGGGAGTCATGTTGAAGTAGCGCGCTAATCTCAGGGCGGTATCAGCAGTGATGCCTCGCTTGCCCAAGACGATCTCATTGATCCGGCGGGGGGGGACACCAATGGCGAGTGCAAGCCGGTTTTGACTTAGGTCCATAGGCTTCAGGAACTCCTCCAACAAAACTTCACCTGGATGAACAGGAGCCAATTTCTGAGCACACATAAGCTTATTCCTAGTGATAGTCGACGATTTCGACGTTGTGAGCGTTTCCGTTCCGCCATGAGAAGCAGATGCGCCACTGATCATTGATCCGGATGCTATATTGACCAGCGCGATCTCCGCGTAGTTTTTCAAGTCGATTAGCAGGAGGTACTCGGAGATCCGCTAGTGTCGATGACCGGTTGAGCATGCGAAGCTTCCTAAGAGCGCTCTGTTGAATATTGCCAGGCAGTTTCCGGGATCGGATGCGTTCAAAGATTCGTTCAGACTCTCGATCTTTGAAGGATCGTATCATACGGACAATATATAACGGGAAACGTTAAGCGACAAGCGTTATGCTTACAAGCAAGGGATTACTGTTCCGCAATGTCAGTCATTATTCGGCGCATACATCGTTATCAGGCCATTGCTTACGCCTGAAATCAGGAAGAGGGAAATTGGATCGACAACCGGTCAGCCCATGTCGGCGCACGTCGCTGCTGCTGTATACCCTCGCTGCTTCTCTGGTCCTGATCCTATCAGCGGAATCGGCCCTCGCCCACTATCCGCTCGATTTCAAACAACCGATTACCCGCATCGGACTTGGTTCGTGTAATCGACAGGACGCTCCGCAGCCGCAGTGGAGTATTCTCAGCCAACACAACATAGATCTCTGGCTCTGGCTCGGTGACAACATCTATGCCGACACCGAGGACATGGAGGTCATGAGGCGCACGTACGATGCGCAGTTCAACCGTGAGGACTACGCTGAATTTCGCAAGACCCATCCCATAGTCGGCACATGGGACGACCATGACTATGGGGAGAACAATTCGGGGAAGTGGTACCCGAAGAAAAAAGAGAGCCAACAGTTGCTCCTCGACTTTCTCGAGGAGCCCGATCATTCCCCTCGACGCTCTCGAGATGGCGCCTATGCGGCGTACACCTTCGGACCCCCAGGCAGACAGGTAGAGTTCATATTGCTCGACAACCGATACTTCGCAGACAAACCGGGGCCGGATGCGGATATTCTCGGAGAAGCGCAATGGGATTTCTTGCGCACTGAACTGAACGCCTCGACCGCTCAATTCATCTTTATCGGTTCCGGGACTCAGATGCTGGCACTAGACCAGCGCTTCGAAAACTGGGGGAATTATCCACAGAGCAGGCGTCGCCTGTTGGAGATGATCCGCGAGAGTTACAAAGGTGGCGTGATGCTGCTCTCCGGCGACCGCCATATCCATGAAATCTCTGTGGTCAACGACCAGAGTGTGCGATACCCATTGATCGATTTCACAGCCAGTGGCCTGACCCATTCCTACAGCAGCCTCAAAGCTGAGAACAACCGTTATCGTGTGGGACCATTCCTGAATGAGCCTGGGTTCGCTCTCATCGTCATTGACTGGGACAGAGAAGATCCGACGGTTTCTCTACAGGCACGTGATATGAATGACAACCTTCGGCTAAGACTGGATATGAGCCTGTCGTTATTACAGCCAAACAAGGATCTGGATGATGCACCTGGGGAGTGACGGTGCCCAGTGCAGGCGCGCGGGGAACATCGAAACACGGCAATCCATCAGCGAAGAGCATGGTAACGTATGCAGACTGACGGCCCACTGACCGAACAGGAGATCGAACAATTCAAGGTGCGTGGTTACATCAAAGTTCGGGCCTTCACGCGGGAAGATGCTACTGAGATGGTGGATCTCGTTTGGCGTCGGTTGGAGAAGCATGGCATGGACAGGGAGGACCCCTCGACGTGGATGGTCTCCTACCCGGGCGGGCTCAGCCACCCTCATTGTAGAGGGATCGCATCACGTCGTCTGCAGATTCTTTCGTGAGCTGACGCCGGAGCAGCTCGAGATGAGGGTCAGGGATCTCAAAAAGAAATTTTACGCCTACCATCCTTGGCTCAAAGCCCTGTCAGGAGGTAGCGGTGAGGATGATCGTCGTCGGCGGTTCATGTCCGAGTCGACGGATGTCTTTGGTTATCCGCTACGCGTTGTCGAGTTGACGGGAGATCCGGGCGAGGCGTACATCACGAACATGTCGAGGGAAGTCCCATTCTCGAGGATGACGGATTTTCGAATGGCCATATGTGGTGGAGCGATCGGTTCTAGGTGCTCTGGGCTCAAGATGCAAACCCAAACCGAATCAGGATTACGAAGGCCAACACACCTACCACAAGCTCCGCTCTTGTGGCGGTTCGATCAAAGTATTTACGGTTAAGCAACATCGTAAACAAGGTGGCCACGGTCGGTAGCACCAAGAGCAGTGCGATCTGCGCGCTTGGAAACTGAAGCTCGACAAGGGTTGGGTTCGGATCATGTACGCCGAGGTGTCGCAAGAACTCTGACGAACCGGCGCACAAGAATGCGACAGCGAACTGATACTCCCCCGGAAAAATGGACACCGTCAAGCAGCAAGTTTGGTTGAATGCTGCTCGAATGCTGCGGGTGTTGCGTAATCCAGGGTGGAATGACTCCTTTCTCGATTGTAAAAAATCTCGATGTAGTCGAACAGGCTGCGATACGCGGCCCGGTAGTTGAGCCAGTGTTCGTGGTAGGTCAACTCGGTCTTGAGCAGATGGAAGAAGGACTCAGCCACGGCGTTATCCCAGCAGTCGCCCTTACGGCTCATACTCTGCACAAAGCCGTGTTTGCTGACCCAGTTAGTGAACGCGGTGCAGGCGTATTGAACGCCGCGATCGGAATGGATGATCAGACCCCTCGGCGGACGACGTTGAGCTACAGCCCGCTGCAGCGCGACCAGCGCCACGCGGTGATCCAGTGCCGAGCTCAACGCCCAACCCACCACGCGCCTGGAGTACAGGTCGATGACGACGACCAAATACAACCAGCCGCGACCGACGCTGAGGTAGGTCAGGTCGCTGACCCACACTTGATTGGGGCGCTGTGCGGTGAAATCGCGCTGCAAACGGTTCGGCGCCACCGCAAATCGATGTTGCGAGTTGGTCGTCACCTTGAAACGGCGTCGCACAATCGAACGCAGACCCAACACACGCATGCGCCGTGCAACGCGATTCTCGCCCACCTGCCAGCCTCCGTCTATCAGGGCGCGGGTGATCTTTGGGCTACCGGAGCGCCGCTTGCTGGCTTCAAACAACTTGTTGATCTCGACATCCAGTCGCCGAGTCTGCTCAGCTCGAGGACTGATCGGGCGCTGCTGCCAGGCGTAGAAACCGCTACGCGACACCCGCAGCACGCGACACAACATAGTGACCGGGTACATCGCCTTCTCCACCTCGATGAAGCGATACCTCATCTGGACTCGTTGGCGAAGAAGGCCGCCGCCTTTTTTAGGATATCTCGTTCCTGGGACACCCGCGCCAGCTCACGCCGCAAACGGCGGACCTCCTCGTCGTGATCACCTAAATGGCCGGTACCTGGGAAGGCTTCATCTCCTTGGACCTTCAATTCTCTCTTCCAACGACTGATAATGCCTGCACTTAAACCCAATCGTTGCTCGACCCCTCGGGCCGATACCCCTTCTTCTGCGGCCAGGCGAATGGCCTCGAGCTTAAACTCACGATCATACTTGCGTGACATAAGAACACCTCCTGCCAGAAATTTAACTTGGCGCTTCGAGGTGTCCACTCTCTTGGGGAAGTATCAAACTCCACCGCCATCGAAGCAAAACAAATCACTCCGCCGAACCATGCCCAACGACGACAGTTGAACAATCCCCAAGCTACGAAGGTTAGACATAGAATGGCAGCACTGGCGATAATGTACCCCTCAATGCCCGAGCGAAAACCACATCCAAACGGGACAACGCCATTCAGAAAGAGTGGCACGTGAAGCGCAAAGACATAGAAGGTCGCTACCGTACCAAGAATTAGCACCGGCAGGGGTGTAGTCGCGATCCAAGCAGAGCAGTCTCGAGGCGTTTGAAACTGTGATCGTGTCTTTGGACTGCGATATAGCAAGACTAGCGTGGTAGGCAAGGCTGGATAGAAGAAAAGAACAAAGGCACCAAACACTAACGTGCCCAGATCTGTAGGGTCCTTGGAGGCGACAAAAATCGATGTCACCAATGCCATGCAGGGGATGCCTAATATGAGCCAAGACCACAACACCGTTATGCTGAGTTTGTGTGCCCAGGGTCTGAGCAGCAGATGACCGTACCCCAACGGAACAAGCACAACAGCAACGAGATAGAACCCAAAAATCTGGCCTGAATGGGCTGCAAACCCCAAGTAGCCAAAGCCGTCGAGATTCTTCGGGATGTTCTTGAAGAGGGAGAACTCAAGTGGTGCAATGGTTGCGGCGAACAGACCTACCGCAATCATGACACATCCTCCAACCTGCAGAGCAACCCTACTCAGCCACATTCCGCGTGCACAATTCGATTGTAGCCCCTGCGAAGCAATTGCAAAGCCGAGTCTGTTGGTCACGTTCATTCATTTCGGCTGATCGTTCAGTTTCCGAAGACGATACGCTCCCGCTCGAACAGCTTCGATGTGACAGCCACACAAAGCAGGCCGATCACTGCTGAGGAAAGCCCGACTGCCAGGAAGGAGGCCACGGTCACGGATTCGCCTCCCAGGACATCGGTCAACAACACTTGCTGGCCAAGTGCCGGGATTGGCAGCATCCACCACTCGCTTCCCAGGGAGTAGAGCGAGGCCACGAAGTGGGGCACCATGGGGATGATGATCAGCAGCGAGGCATAGGTCTGCGCTTCCTTGAAGGAGCGAGCGAAGGTGGCCAGCAGGATCTGCAGCCCCGCTGCCGAAAGCGCCAGGGGAAGGGTGGCCACCAGCATGCCAACGACTTCAACCGTGCCGACCTGTAGCTGAATTCCAAGCTGGTGCAGAGGGACACGGCTCAACGCGAAGGTCAGACTCGCCATCGTCAGCAGAATGCCCACGCTGGAGAACAACGCCGTGGCCAGCCACTTGCCCAACACGATGGTGGAGCGTGCAACCGGATTCACCAGCAAGGGTTCGAGCGATGAGCGCTCGCGTTCACCAGCGGTGGTGTCGATGGCCATGTTCATCCCGGCCATGAAGGCGGCCATAATCACGAACATGGGGATGAAGGTAAACAGGTTGGCAGCTCGTTTACGCGCCGACACCACATCGACGTTCTTTATTGATACCGGGCGACTGACGACCGGGCTTATTCCGCGAGCGACAAGTCGCAGTGATCCCACCATACGGCTGTACTCCCCGACAACGCCTCGCACGCGTCCAGTTGCTGACGACGCTTCCTTGCGCGAGCCATCGTAGACGAGTTCAATCTCCGCCTTCTTGGCGAGGGCAAAGTCCTCGGCAAAATCCTCGGGAATGACCAGGACGAAGTCGTGTACCTTGTCGCGCACCGCCTTTTCCGCGTCTTGCGGTCCCGCCACCACTCCGTACCCACGGCGCTTGATGAAGTCGATCAGATCGGGCGCCTGCTCCGCTCCCACAACGGGAATGTCGATGTCCTGGGCCTCGCGCTCCCGATTGGCTATGACCTGGAACAGCGCCGTGATCAGAAAAGGCATCAGCACAGGGAACAGCAGTGCGGAAAGCACGGAGCGCCGGTCGCGCAGGCCGTCCTTGACTTCCTTGCGCCAGACCACGAAGAGAGGGCCTAGGCTGCGGTTCATGACTGCCCTCCACCACTGACATCATCCATGCCGGTGAGGGTAACGAAGGCATCCTCCAGGTTCTCATGTCCACTCTGCTGCCGTAATTGGTCCTGAGTGCCCTCGGCGACAATCCGCCCATCGGCCATGATGATGATGTCGTCGCACAACGCAGACACCTCCTGCATGATGTGACTGGAGAACAACACGCACTTGCCCTGCTGCCGCATGCGCCTGATCAGCTCTCTGACCGCCCGGGTACTCTGCACGTCGAGTCCATTCGTTGGCTCGTCGAGCAGGACGGTGCCTGGATCGTGGACCAGAGCGCGCCCGAGTGAAACCTTCATGCGCTCGCCATTGGAGTAGCCCTGCGCCTTGCGGTCAGCGATATCGCCCATGTCCAGCAGCTCAATGAGTTCGTCTACTCTGCGCCCCAGTTCGGGCCCCATGCTGTGCAATTGGCCGAAGTACCGCAGGTGCTCGCGTGCTGTAAGCCGGGGGTAGAGTCCTTGCTGATCCGGCAGTACCCCCATGCGCGCCTGCGCTGACTGGGGCTCCTGGCTTACGTCGATACCATCGACAGTCAGGTGTCCCGCGTCGGGTGCCATCAGACCGTAGAGCATGCGCAAGGTCGTCGTCTTGCCGGCGCCATTGGGCCCCAGCAACCCAGTCACCGCTCCGTCAGGTACCTGAAAGTCAATGCCATCCACAGCGACGACGTCGCCGAAGCGCTTCTTGAGTCCCTTGACCTCGATCACTCGGCCTGACCTCCGGACTTCGTCGTTTCAACAGTGCCCACGCGTGGTCCGGCAAATGAGCGAAAGAACATTGGGCGCTTGAGTTCCTCAACGCACTGTGTGTCCAGACCGTCCAAACTGGCGCTGTCGACGAACTGAGCCATCATTCTGGGTATGCACCCAGTGCCCAATGTGCCATGGGCGACGCCGGGGACGACGACGTGCTTGGAGTTCGAGAGGTGCTGCGCAGTGAGCCCGCCCCAACGGGGTGGTGTGACTGGATCGAGCTCGCCCGACAGTACCAGCACAGGTTTGTCCGAGATCACGGGCTCGTGATAACCAGGTGGCAATTCTGCCAACGGCCAGAAATCGCACACCGAACCCCATTGGTCCATGATGGTGCTGCCAAACAGCGGCTCATCAGACAAATCTTGCCGTTCCTCCTCGCTGATTCTACTGATATCCTCGCTGCACAGAACCGAGAACAGCATGCCCACGCTCATCGCCTCCGCGACATCAGCCCACGGGTCGGCGAGTGCCAGCAGCGGCGCATAGTCGCGCTCGTGTGCACGCTCGATAATCAGTGGTAGCAGCGTGCTTGCCTCGGCCACGTACAGCGTGGCGCGGACTAGGGCCACAACACCAATTCGGGTGATCGTGAATTCATCGATCTCGCCTGTACGTGGGTGCGCCAACCGCACCTGGTCAGGCTCCGCTTCCAGCCGTGTCAGCAGCTGAGTCCACTTGTCGCGAAGCTGGGGAAAGGCGCTGCTGCAGTCGGGATCCTGCTCACAATCGGCGAGCATCAACTCCAGGGCGCGCGCCGCGTCCTCACCGATATAACGGGGTAACTGCAGCGCCATGGGCGCCAGCCCGTCGACGATAACGGCGCGCACGTGCTCAGGATGGCGCCGCAGGTATACCAGGGCAGCCCGGGATCCGTACGATCCGCCCCAAAGATTGATCTGATCGTAACCGAGCGCCTCGCGCACGTCGTCGAGATCGTCCATGGCCACCGGCGTGGTGTAATGCCGAACATCGGCGTCCTGGAGTAGTTCCTCCAGGCAATCTTTCATCGGCTGCAGCTGGAAATCACCTTCCAGCATGTAGTAGGTGGAGTCGGGATCGAGTGCTTCGCAATCGAGGGGATGCGAGTCACCTGTACCGCGCTGATCGACGAGCACGATATCCCGTTTCTCGCGGATTCTCCGCATCGCCCCGTCGGCCGTCGATGCAAGAAAGCTCGCAGCCATTCCCGGGCCGCCCGCCAGCATGAACAGCGGATCCGGTTGACGCTCCCGACTCAGCGCAGGCAGTACTGCAATATTCAGTGAAATTCGCCGACCCGTGCCAGCTGCCCGGTTCTCGTACACCTCCAGCATGCCGCATTCGGCGCCGTTGATGTCGATCTTGTCGCCGCATGGTGCCAACGGCACTTCCTCGGACGCTTCTATGCTGAACGGGAAGCAGAACGAGAGGATGAGAAGCACAAGGCGCAGATTGAATCCAACAGGTCGTGAAGTCATAGATTGACCTTGCCGCTCAGCCGTCCTGATCCGAGATGGTGAGTCGAAACCCACCGTCTCACGTGTGTGCGTCTCCGGCACGCTGTGGCGATGCGTCAAGAGGATCCTGGAGGGTCGGTGGTCAGTCTGATGAGCTCTCTGAAGCGAAAGTCTCGTACCATCTCGCGCAACTGTTGAGACAGGAGAGCTTCCTTGAGAGGAATGACTTCAATGAGGTCGTTCAGCGCTTCCCCATCTGCCGTGAGTGCGGCCTGCCTCACTGCCTGTCGCCAGGATTCGGGCATCACCTCCAGCGCCTCACCATCCAGCTCGACGGTTTCCTCGGAAGAGAGATCGTCATCGGCATAGACAAAAGACACCCCCAGGTAAGTCACCATCTTTTCGAACAGCTCTGCCTCGCGGAACGGCTTGCGTACGAAGTCGTCACAGCCGGCATCGAGCACCTTCTGGCGGTCCTCCTCGAAGGCATTGGCTGTCAGGGCGATGATCCTCGTTCCTTTACCCTCCACGCTCTCCCTGATCTGGCGCGTCGCCTCGTACCCATCCATGACCGGCATGCGCATGTCCATCCAGATCAGCTGGGGCTGCCATTCCCGCCACACCTGGATGCCCTCTTGGCCGTCGGAGGCCTCGCGCACTTGAAACCCCAGCGGCTCCAATACCTGGCGCAGCAGCCGGCGAGTGTCTGCCTGGTCATCGACCGCTAGAATACGCCACTCGGCCTGGCCGTCCGCCAGGTGCAGGACTTTTCTGTCCACTTCTGAAGATGGCAGGTCGTTGGCTTGTGCCGGAGCCAGCGGTTGTTCGAGTCGGAAGGTCGAGCCCCGGTCCACTGCGCTGTCCACCTCGATGTCGCCGCCCATCAACTGAGCAAAGCGCTGGCTGATGGCCAGGCCAAGCCCGGTGCCAGTGTGCGTTTGGCGTCCAGACTGGGTCTGCACAAAGACGTCGAAGAGCGTCTCCAGTTCCTCGGGGGCGATGCCGGGGCCACTGTCAGCAACCTCCACGATCAGTCGTCCCGCACTGGAGTGGACCTCCACATGAACCCCACCCACCTGGGTAAATTTTATGGCGTTGCCGAGCAGATTGATCAAGATTTGGCGCAACTTGCCCTCGTCGGCGTACGCGTAGCGCGGCACCTCTTCGCCCAGGACACAACTCAGCTGCAGTCCTTTGTCCTGGGCTGTGAGCCGGAACATATCGACTATGCTGTTGATCAACCCGGGCAGGTCAAAGGCGCTCTCTTCGAGCACCGTGCGTCCTGCCTCGATCCGAGACATCTCCAGCACATCATTGATAAGCGCCAAGAGATGCTCACCGCTACGACCTATGATTCGCACACTTTCGCGCTGCCCCTCGCCAACTTCGTCACTGCGTTGCAGCAGTTGGCTGAACCCGATGATTGCGTTGAGCGGTGAGCGAAGTTCGTGACTCATGTTGGCGAGAAAGGCGCTCTTGGCCTCGTTCGCTTGCTCTGCCTCCGTAGCTGCTACTTCGGCATCGTGCCGCAACGCCTGTGCGCGCTTCCGAGCCGTGATGTCTCGAACCGATGCAGTGAAGAATCGTTCACCTTCCACTATGAGAGATGTAAAGCGAATCTCCAGTGGAAAAACCTCTCCGTCTTTCCGGAGCCCCTCGAGTTCCAGGTATTTTCCGGATGTCAGAAGCTCTTGGCTTGAAACGGCCCTGGAAAAACCGGTGTGATGGCGGGCGCGGTATTTCTCGGGCATCAACGCCTGGAGCGTTACTCCATAGAGTTCATCTTGCTGATACCCGAAGATCCTCTCCGCTTCCTGATTGGCTAGCAGGATCACCTGCTCCGTATCCGCTGTGATAATGCCCTCCCCAACCGTGTTGAGAATCGCCTCGATGTGGGCCGAATGTCCTGAAAGTCTCTTTGTCACGAAGACCTGTCTGTCTGGTGTCCCGATCTGAAGTCCCGATCGCAGAACGAGTCCCGGGAATTTCCCGATGAGTAATGGCCCCGGCGGCCGTTTGCACGAGAATGTTAGTGCACATGCGTATGCTGTCCATGGTCCAACCTCGAAGTCTGTCGATTGTGGGCGCTCACGCCCTCTCTCCTTGGGCCCTGATGAATTCGGCGACCGCCTTACCGAGGACGGCCGAGCCGTTTTTCGTAAAATGAACGCCGTCCTCCCCCAACATCTCTGCGATGCCGTGATCGACGATCACCTGGTACAGATCGACGACGGGGACATCGCACTCAGCCGCCGCGGCGCGAGCCACAGCGTTGTAAGTGACTACATCCTCCTCAGTTCGACTGCATCCGTAATCGACAGCATGTTGACGGGCGAGGTCCACCGGTGTCGTCAGCGCGAAAAGCACTCTTGCTTTCGTTTCGTTTTGAAGAATCGAAAATATCTGCTTCAAGTTTGCTCCGTACTCCTCCAGGGACACTCTGTGCTCGGGACCCGGCCCGGGATCCCGAGCCATGTCGTGTAGGCCGGCGTTCATGTGCACGATATCGGGATCGAGATCGATGGCCCATTCGCGCAGGTGCTCGAGAACGTTGCGGGTGTGACCCCCTTGAATGCCACCTATACCCAGGACCTCGCCCCAACCGGCGAGCTCACCGATCACCGTCGACTCGTACCCCCCGTGAATTGAATCGCCAATGCACACAATCCGTTTCATGCTGGTTGTTTCCTTGCTATAACGTTGTTGCGCCGGCTGCCTCTATGTCTTTCATCGGTCCGAGTCCGAGAATCTCAGCCACCTCGGCTTCATTGCCTCGGCCATGCGGGCAAAACCGAGGTCGTTCGGGTGCCCCCCGTCAACCGAGCCATCCGTAAAATCACCCCCCAGATAGTCCGCGGCCTCGAGCAGATGGACCCCTTGGTCACCAGCTTGCTTTCGGTCCTGAACTGCCCAACGGATGATATCCCGCTTCTCCCCAACCGTTTGCTGGTGCACTTGTGACCACAGCTCTGAACTGTTGAAAATCGGCGTGGTCGCCAGAAGCGGCGTTTGTGGCTGGGCATCGCGCAGGGTATCCATAAAGGGTTTGAACCGGTCCCGGAGTTGCTCAGGCGACGTATTCTGCCCCACGTCCAGCACATAACATTCGGCCTCGACCTCCGCCAGTACCTCGGCAACCTCCCGCTCGCAACGTCCCTTCCCGGCAAAACCGAAATTGGCATAGTCCAGGTTGAGATCGCGGGCGAGCATGGCCTGATAGCTCAGCCCGGGGCGGGAAGCGTTTCCCCCCTGAGTGATGGACGTACCGTAGAACAGAACCGGTTTCTCAAAAGCAAATGGTGCCGGCAGTTCAAACCCGGCGTCCTCATCCAGACCAATCGAGAGTACCTCCAACGGCCCGTAGAGGGGTAGGTACAGGCAGACGTTCCGCATCTGCCCGGGCACTCGTCGAACAGGGACAGCTCTGCTTCGCCCCCTTCCGCGCCGGGAATTCGGGACGACCAGCAGCGGCCGTCCACATAGGTGGAGATCCCGTGCACCGTGTACTGCGTCATGTTGGTGCGAATCGAAAATTCGGGAAACCGGGCCTTCAGCGAGAGCGATCCCGTATCGGTACGAAATCGCAGGCGGCCACCGGCAGTCTGCTGCCCGGCCTCATAAAGCCACCTGCTTCCCTGCAGGCGCGCCTTCATGCGTTCGGGGAATCGCCACAGCATCGGCGCCGTCTCTGAGAACCAGGGAAATCCGCAGACCTGACAGTTCGGATCGGGAAAAGACAACCACTGCATAAAACCTCCTCATCGTCCCGGACTGGGGCGAGGCATCAAACAAACCGGGTAACGTCAGGGAGTACGATCGGCGATTCCCCAGCACTCAAAGCTCCAGGAACTCCGGGATATTTTCGGCCATCCAGGCCCGCAGTCGCTGTACATCTTCATCCGTGGCACTCAGGTAGGTGCCGCGAGATCGCGGATTCATGCTGAGGAAACCGGTTGCCAAACCCTGCATATGATCATAGGCCGTGTCGGTGAACCCTTTTTCCGTAAACGGCTGCAGGCCCTGGGTGAGCCGCGCCAGCATATCCGTCCACGGCTTCAGCTGCTCCCATTGCTGCTGCTGCAACAATTCGAACATGTGCAGGATGACGCGCGGATTGGCATAGACCAGCGCACTGGCACAGCCGATGGCTCCGCAGGGCCCCAGACTGGACCACAGTTCTTCGCTTACCCAGACATTGACAAACCCACTCAGCTGCCGGCAGCCCTCCGGCGAACTGCCAATGGTATTTGAATTCGACTTCACCGCGTAGTAGCAGCCTGTGACATCGAAGATGACGCGGTGCTGCTCGAGAGTCAGTGCCTTCTTGGTCCGCATGGTCTCGTAGATGGTCAAGGCCAGTCCCGGACAGGCTTTGACGACATCCTCGAAAAACCCACTGATATCCCGGTCGGCCATCTCCATCCAGAAAGGCAGAGCGACCTGCACCGCATCGGCGCCGATTTCGGCGGCGTACGCGGCCCGGCGCTGGGCTCCCAGAGTGTAGGTGGAGGTTACGCCGATCATGGCAGGCGTGCCGTGTCTCTTGCATTCATCCACCGTGACCCTCGTGATCTGTTTCCACTCGTCCAGTTCCATGGCGTAAAATTCGCCGGTGGTACCGGCCGTGTAGACGCCGGGCACGCCAGCTTTGCAGGCCCGTTCCAGGTCGGTGCGATAGGCCTCCTCGTCAAAATTGAAATTTTCATCCCAAGCGACGGGCAATCCGGCCCAAGGTCCCTTCAGGTCATCGCGAGTGAGCATGTGTGTGTCATATCCAGGTTAGGAGGGACCCCGAACGGTTCGCCCTTGCGTCGGCCGGGAGGCTAACCGGTGGTGGATCGGCGGGCAATCGCCAATCGGAAGTTGCCGAGGAGGTCCAGTTCTCTGTCTCTACGATCTGGATCGGAATCTGGGAGACTCCTAACCGCCCGCAGCTTGGCACTGTAGGTGCTTGGCAGTCTATGTTGCATAGCGCCAGCGACAACCAATGCCTGATACCAATCAAACGGTTTGAGGTTCTCATCCACGAAGTCGTCATTCGCGATGTAGGTTTCCACTTCTACCTGTTGTGCTGAGTCGAGTCGTTCAACCACGACTCTGCATCGCGTATAACCGCCGCGATGAGTGTCCTCCGCTGCATCAAGAGTAGCAAAGTCTTTCTCAGCGATATCGAACAATACTCCAAATACTTCGCAGTTCGGTTCCCCGCCTTCTACAAGATTGCATTTACCAGACCCATCAGAGCCACGTTTATTGAAGCGGAGTTCGCGACCTCGTAACACTGCGATTGCCTCAAACGTGGCGGACGGGGCTCGAGACATGTCCTGGAGGCGACGTTCGAGCATGTTGGAACCGTAGGCGAAGTAAATCACGCATTGAAAAGAGCGACGTGGAACGATTGTGTCAATGTGGCTATCGTTGCCGCATGCATACGGGATTCTGGTTCAACCGAATAATCGAATACTGGACTCTGCCGACGGCCGACCTGGTCCTCGATCACGTGCGCCGGTGCCCGGGTGGTCGGTCAGTTTTCGATGTGTTGGCACAACGCTGATCATGAGACGGGGAAGGGTCTGTTCGGCAGCTGGGACAGGATCTGGACTCCCGACCTGCTCGGCGAGTCGCCGGCCGATTCAGCGACGGCGGCCAATGCGTTGGATGCATCGGGAGAACAGCATCGAAGGCATCTCGAAGGTCGTCCTTACTATGTCTACAGCGGCTGCATTTCCAACCCGGTGTGGCTGCAAACTCTCAAGGCCATGGTCCGCAAGGGGATCGATCTGGGGCTCGACGGTTTCAATGCAACCCACAATTTCGAAGGCTTCTGCGGCTGCGGTTGCTGCGCAGACACCATCTAGGATCCGAATTGTCAGCGGCCAGTGCACGTCGGCAAACCCCCAGCGGTGTGGTAGGACACCCCCCGTATCGGTTTCACCTCGCCCAGGTCAATCGTCACCATGGAGGGCGTCTTTTCCGCATAACCCACCGTCGACTTCTGTACCCAGAAATAACCCTCCGTGTAGACGCCATCCGTAAGTTGTTCGGCGTCACCGGGGTCGCTGCACAGGCCGTAATTCGGTCCAGACAACGCTGCTGCTACCAATGTCCATTTCATTGCTTGTTCCTCGATTAGTGCTTCTCACCTCAGATTATTTCAGCATCACCCCTGGGGTTCGGTTCCAATTCAGTGGTTCGGGGGTGCCTTCATAGACCGGAAGCAGGTCGCAGATTAGCTACGTATAGGAGCGATAAGGGCCCATTACCGGTAGTCTGGCTTGCGGGAGCGGGAACTGCCTCCCCGGGGTTGTCCCGGTTGCTGTCGTGGCTGCACGAGACGGTTGGTTCTGCTGAATCGTTCGTATCCGTCACCTCACCTCCCAGCGAGGTTCCCGGCGTTTGCTCGCGTAGAGCCCATCCAGCGCCGCGATCCACATCCGGCACCACTCGTCGTAGTCGGTCAGCGCGGATTCGGGATTCGTGGCGCTGCGCACCGGGAAGTCGGGGTAGACCGGTCGGCCGGAAGGCGTGCCCGTGGCCTGGTAGCGCAGGTCCATGCTCCAGCGCACCGTGTCGCTGTGATTGAGTGTCGAGCGGTGCGGCATCGCCTTGTGCATGAGGAGCAGGTCGCCCTTGTCCATGGGCAGGGTGAGTCCCGCCTTCGCGGAGGTTTCGCTGTCGACCCTCATCGTCACCTGTCCGCTCTCTTGCCAGTGGCTCTGCAACCCCTCCTTGTGCGCCCTCGGGATGATCTGCAGACAGCCGTTCTCCGGTCGCGCCGGCGACAGCGGCAGCCAGACGGTGAGTACGAAATGCGGGTCCGCCTCTTCGTCGTAGGCCCCGGCGTCCTGGTGCCAGAGCGCGACGTGGCGATTTCCCCCAGTGGGAGTCAGACCTTCCGGCAGCTTCGCCCGGGTGTGCTGGACGGAGCTGCAGGTGATCTCGGGCCCCACCAGGCCCTCGACGATGTCGAGCAGGTTGTCGTTGCGCAGAAACTCGAAGGACGCGCGGCCGCGGAAACGCATGATGTCGAGATTGTCGTAGATCTCGTTGCACTCGCGACAGATGGCGACGAGACGACGGTCGAAGGGCTCGCCGGCGTGGAGATCGGTGATTTTGCCCTCCGCCAGCAGTTGCGCGGCTCGGCGGTCGATGTGCTGCTCGTACTCGGCGATGATGGGATTGAGATTGTAGTCAGTGAGCACGCCTCGCAGGAGGAGGTAGCCCTCGGCCTCGAACTGCGAAATCTGTGTGGGTGTCAGTCTCATGGGGCAGCCTGGCAGGAGGGTTCTGGCATTGGGTTCGACGTCGTGCGTAGAGTGGCAGTAAGGAAGCAGCGGCGCAATTCCCCCGGTCGCCCAAGGGACAAGAGCGACAAGGGGCCCGTTATCATTAGTTTATGTTGCTTTTGGGATTCGTGTCGAGTGGAACTTGGGACATTTGTGAGGACTGGGTGCGTGATGGTGGCGTTCGCCGGCATAGCGAGGGTGAATTCAAGGCTGAGGGTTGGTTTCCAATCAAGCCGCGTATTCGAACTGGGACTGTTCGGAATGCCGTGCCGGTGCGATGGGTGGTGGCCGAGCGGGCAGGCCGATGCCCTCAAGGTAGGTTCGAATCGAAGCGCGGTCCGTCAGGGCAGCGATGATTCTCATTTGCCCACCGCAGTCAGGGCACTCGGTAACGTCAATCGAAAACACGCGCCAGCAATTGGGCTCCGGGACCGTCCGTGGTAACGCCAGCGCCACCGGCAAGCGCCAGGGGGACGGTGACTACGGCAGCAAACCGCACCACAATCGAATAATCGACAAGTCTCACGAGTGCCTCCTCTACACCTTCACGAACTCGGCAAGCTCCCGATCAGCTGGGGAGCACCCCGCATCGGCATGGAGATGCTCTTGCCGACGCCGCGGTGCGCGGTCGGCGGCCGCCCGATCGTCGTCTGGATCCCTGCCTCCACCACACGTCTGAAACGCGCTTCGCCCGAGAACTCGTAGGCGGCGGCCACACCCTTCAGCATGGCCATGTCAGCGACCTGCCAAATCGAGGATTCCGGGCAGCAGGTGTAGCGGAACGTCGACGTTTCCGGTATCCACATACGATCGATGCAGTAGTCGGCTGCTCGCACGATCGAATCCGGTACCCTCCTCTCGCCGGTTGCATCGTAGAACCGCTTCAGACCGACCATCAGGATGCCGACCATGAAACCGGCGTTCCCGGTGTGCCGCGGCGGATCGCAGTGACAGTGCCCGGGTACCATCAGCCGGTCCCACCCTCCCGAGTCGCGCTGCCGTTCGAGCACGCGGTCGACGATGATCCGGGCGGCGTTGAGGAAGACGCGCCGGCCCGTCGCGCGGTAGGCACCGGACAGGTGGATCAGGTGCCAGCCCGAATCCCGGCAGTTGTTGAAGTCGAAATCGTTGAGCATCGCGCCCGCCAGGTTCAGCGACACCCGCAGGGCGCTGTCGTGGCTGCGGCTGTCTCCCGTCAGCAGTGCGTGCAGGAACAGCCCTTCCACCCACGTGTGGGAAACCGTCGTCCAGCCGGTAAACATCGCGTGCTCGCGGTATCCGTCCGGGTAGTATCCGCCGACGTGCCCGACGCTGTGGATGTACTGCGAACCCAGTGGTGTCGCCCCGCCGCTCGCGTGGTTCGTGTCGACATCCACCAGGTGACGGGCCGCCTCATCGGCCCATTTGAAGAAATCCACCTCCCCACCCCGCAGGAACTCCTGCAGAAAACACCAGGGCGTGTCGTACTCCATGTTTCCCCAGTTGTACCGCCGCTCGCCGTACCAATCGCCGAAGTTGAGCATCCCATAGGCCCGCGAGGAGACGCGATCTGCGGCATAGGCCTCCCGTGCCTTCTCCACCCATGTCTCATACGGCGGGTACGGTGATGGATCCTTTGTCGGCAGCCGTGTCCAGGCACCGCTGTCATTCAGGACCGACAGCGGCACGCGGTAGAGCGGCGGATTCTGCACGGCATGCAGCGGCTCGGCCTCCGGCGCGTAGCTGACCCAGAAGTCGTGAGTCCTCGACACGCCCTGGCTCAGCTTGTACTGCCCGTCGAGCAGGTAGTAGTACAGCCGGTCTTCGAGTTCTCCGCCCCGTTCATAAGCTGTCCCTTCGAGGTTGGGACAGATATCCACCCGGAACCCGGTGTCATCGACGGCGAGACCCTTCGGGTAGTTTTGCCAGAAGTCGCGCATCGCCAGGGCTACGGTAGCCTTCTCGCCCGCGATCGACGCGGAGCCGTCGGCGCGCCGTCCGTTGCCCACCTGCCTTCCCTGCCGTCGAACCGTGAAGCGATCGTCTTCCAGCTGCGCCAGCTCGAGCATCCCATCCGTCGCACCCGTGCCAAAGACTTCACGCCGCTTGATCGTGCCTGCGTCTACGGGCAGGTTCAGGCTCAGCGAGCGGATCTGCTCGAACTCCGCAGTCCCGTCGTTCACGAAGGTGTGCACGACGCGAACCCGCCGGCTGTCCCTGAAGAAGTGCAGGCGAATGATCGACTGCATGAGCGTTTTAGAGCCGCGCCCCTTGTGGCGGCATTCGATCAGGATGCACGCGCGCTCCGGACCGCTGGCCTCGATCACGACGCGGTCCGGCTTCTCGCTCCGGTAGACCCGACCCGCAGCGTCGACGACAGAAATCGCCGGCACGGTTCCCCCGTAGGATGCTGAGAAGCCAGGAGTGGGACCGTCAACCTCGACTAGCCCGGGCAGCACGACCTCGCTCTTGGGGATGCGAACCGTCATTGCCCCGGTTGCTACCACGATAGCAGCTTTCACCGATCGCACCCTCACCCCGCCACTCGACTCGTTCTGCACCGAACGGCCGAACTCGACGGCGTAGCTCGAACGTCCGTCCGACTGGAAATCGAGCAGCGCCCACTTGATCGAGCCGTCCTCCCACCGGGACTGAACCGACACCTGCACGGGAACGGTCGCTTCCGCCGAATCGAGCAGGCGCACGCCCGCCGGGTCCGAGACCGATCCGGCGGCGAAGGGGACGCCGACCGAAACCGGCCAACCGTGCGGAGCGGCACTTGCTGTGGGCAGGTCGAACCTGCCTTCCCGGACGGAACTTCGACTTCGCGGCTTCCCGACCCGGAACTTTCCCTTCTTCCGGGTTGTCAGGTGGCCGGTCCGATCGCGCATTTCGATCTCGTAAGTCGCCGGCCCCCCCGGGAGTCCGGGCAGGATCACCTCGTGGTTGGCCAGGAACGCAGTGACGCGAGTCGTCCTGACTCGCCCGGAGGCAGGCGTCACGATTACCTGCCCCTTCGCGGGCCGGCTGGTCCGCCACGTCAGGAAAACGCACGGCCTGTCGCCGTCAGCGCGCACGTCCACCCGTGGCGAGAGTATCGCCAGCTTCTGCGGCGCGACCCTCGGCCGTTTCCGCAGCAGCACCACGTTCTCGATCCGGCACCCACCTCTGGACGGATTGGTAAAGAGCCGGATCGTCTCCCCTCCTTTGAAGTCCACCTTCTCGGGTGCGAAAAACAGGTGAAGGCGATTGTCGGGGTCGTCGAGCGAGGCGCGCGCAACCTGTCGGTGCCCGACCCAGATCTCGATCGTTTCATCGTACTTGGCGCTCGCATACATCGTGAAGCCGAGGTAGAACGGACCGCGGGCTCTGATGACCTCGCGCAGCTCGCTCACGAGTTGCGCCTTCCGCACCAAGGCGGGTCGGTAGATCGAAGCGTTCGCGTACTCGGTGAAGGTATCGTTCACAAAACCGTCCAGGAGCTTGCAGGCGAATGCCGGTCTGACGATGGCGTCAGCAACGAGCCCGGCGATGCGCGCGTCTCCCGATACGGCCTCGGCGACCGGAATGGAGGATGTCATGTCTGTGTGCTTTCTGTGGTCTCAGGTGGTCGAGAAGCTGTAGAGGCTGGCGTTGCTGAACTGGAAGCGGATGCTGACCGACCCAGTTGATGGCAGCTTACTGAACGTATGGGACCGATAAGGGCCCACTATCATAAGTTTATGTCGCTTTCGGGATTTGTGTCGAGTGGGACATTTGTGAGGACTGGGTGCGTGATGGCGGCGCTCGCCGGGCATAGCGAGGGTGAAGGGTTGGTTTCCTGGCGGTTCTGCAGAGCCGCGCGGACGATGCGGGCGCATCGATCCTGTTGATCAAGCCGTGCGGCCAATCAAGCCGCGTATTCGAACTGGGACTGCTCGGAATGCCGTGCCGGTGCGATTGGTGGTGGCTGAGCGGGCAGGCCGACGCCCTCAAGGTAAGTTCGAATCGAGGATCAAATAGCATCTAGGATACGCAATTCACAAAATTAGCAGAATATAGTGGTGAATAGGGGGTCTGCTACATATTATACGGCAAGATTCAGGGGGCGCACTTAGCCAGACAGCGCCTTCACCAACGATGTATCGAGCTTGCCCTCTTTGACCAGCGGCGGGACGTTCCCGGGGAATAACTCTACGAGCGCTACCTGGAAGGCATCGGACTGCCCTCACGGGCGCCGCTCACGGAGCCGGCCTCAATCCGGTTTTTTCTCGAAGGCGTTGGTCTGCCGGCGCGGCCGCCGCCGATCGCACCAGCACGACCCTCTGCCCAGCCCGAGCTCGAAACGCTGCACGAAGCGTCCGCAGCCTGATTCGCCCGCCTCGCGCGCTCCAAGGTTAAGGAAAAAGGACGTTCTATATATATGTTTTTTATCCTTCAGAGGAGATGAAATGGGGAGACGCTTAAAATATGGATTGGTCGGATGCGGAGCTATAGCTAAGGGGCACATACGGGCATATGGCGATTTTTTCCATCTAGCCGCCTGCTGCGATATCTACGAGCCCGGCGCTTTGGAGTTTAAGGAGCTGTTCGGATTCGAGAGGACCTATACCGACTACCGGGAGTTCTTTGAAAAAGAAGACCTCGATCTGGCGGTAATATGTACTTCCACCACCCACGACCGCCTCGATATCGTCCTCAAAGGAGCCGAGACCAAGACTAATATACTCAGCGAAAAGCCTATGGCCCTCACCCGCGAGGCGGCGGTACAAATGGTTGAAGAATGCGAAAAAGCGGGGGTGAAGTTGGCCGTCTCCCAGCAGTACCGGAATTACCCCCACGTAAGAGCCGCCTACGATCTAATTAATAGCGGTAAGTTGGGGAGGCCTTTTTTAGGGGAGCTTAAGATGGCCCATCTGGCCTGGTTCCCCTTAAAAGGGGCCAAGAGAAGCGATTACTACGTTAAATTCGACAAGGTGCTGATTCTAAATCAGACCGTCCACCACTTCGATATGCTCCGCTTCTTCCTCGCAGAAGAGGCGGAAAGGATTTACACCGTTGCAGGAATCCCTCCTTTTCGCCGTGAGCTAGGAGAGGCCGGCGATACCTGGAGCACCTCCATTGTCGATTTTCCCACCTGTACTTTTCAGGTTTTTAACTCCATTGATTGTAAGGGCAGCAAAACCCAGTATGATAGCTGCACCCATATCGAATGCGAAAGAGGCTCTATTTACATAAACCCCGACGATGCGACTCCGGTAAAGGCCTACAGCGATGATCTAAAATCGTGGATCACGCCCGAGATGCCTCCTAGGGAAAAGTTCAGCGAGATCGCCTGGCAGAAGACTATAATTCAGTTCGTCGATTGGATCGAAGGCGGAGACGAGCATCCAACCTCCGGGCGTGACAACCTTAAAACTTTGGGGATGGTCTTCAGCGCCTATGATTCGGCCGAGAGGAAAGAGCCTGTGGAAATGAGTTTCTCATGAGACCGACCGGCCCCGACACCGCTGCGTCCCCATCTGTCACTGCCAGCTGTCGTTCCGCCCGCCGATGCTGATCCGGCCATCCACATAGGTGGAAACTCGGCGCCGTCTCTGTGAACCAGGGAAATCCGCAGACCTGACAGTTTGGATCGGGGAAAGACAACCACTGCATGATATCTCCTCAACGTCCCGGATGAAGGCGTTCATAGCCGCCCGCGGACGTACGGTCGATCAGGTGCTTGTGCCGTTTCCTGGTTACAACTCGAGTGTGCGGCCCTCGCGCGCAGCAGCCGAGATCGCCGACGTCACCTGCACGTCCACGAGCGCATCCTCGGGCGGGTTGCGGGCCGGCTGTCGCGACTCGAGGGCGTCCAGGAAGGCCTGTGCCTGGTACACGGCGGCGGATGGTTCACGGGGGAAGGTGCGGACCTCGGCGGCGCCGTCGTCCGGCAGCAGCGTAATCGCGTCGCGATCCGCGGCCGCCGCCCCGCCCACCTGCAGGCCACCGGCTGTGAACAGGAAGCGGGCCTCTGGATCATGCATGCCGACCGGGCCCCGGTAGGAGGCCGTCGCAGACAGCGTGGCGCCACTCTCGAAGCCGATGAGGGCGGCACATGTTTCCTCGTCCACGAAGTCGGGATTCACCTCATCCCGTCGGTGCGCCATGGCGGCCACCGTCACCGGTCGGCCCAGGATCCAGCGCACGGCGTTCAGGTAGCAGTAGCTCATGTGCGTCAAAGGCATGCCGCCGCTGGCCTGCTGCGAGCAGTACCAGCTGTCGGCGTCCGGTCGCCACAGGGCCATGGTGACGGCGAGCACCGGCTCACCCAGCTCCCGGGTTGCGACGAGGTCACGGATCGCCACCCAGGCCGGATCGTAGCGCCGCTGGTAGCCGGCTTCGACGACGCGGTCGCCGGCACGGGCCAGCTCGACGATGCCGGCACCCGCCGCCGGGTCGCTGGCCAGACAGCCACCGATGAGGACGTCGAAACCGTCCTCCAGCGCCTGTCGGGTGATGTCATCCTGGGCGCGATGCGGGACCTCGATGAGGATTGCATCCGGGCGCGTCTCGGCGAGGCGGCAAGTATCGTCGAACCATACATCGCAGCCCAGTTCGGCAGCGCAGGCCGCGGCCGCATCCAGGCGGCGGGAGGCGACAGCGCAGATCTGCGCCCGCCCGGTCTCGAGAAAAGCCCGCCCCCGGCTCCGCGCCATTTTGCCGGCGCCGGCGACGGCGATCCGCTTTATATCTCCCGTGTTCAGGGCCGGTTCTGTCGCGAGGTGCAGGTCTCTCAATGGTAGTGCCGGATCTTCGGGTCTCTGTACCGAATGACGGTCTCATTCCCCCAGGTGGCGAGAGCGATACCTCCGCGGTGCCGGAAATCATGCGTCAGACGGTTGACCAACCGACCGTCGATGTAGGTGTGGATGGACTCTCCTCGTACGGCGATGACGATGTCGTATTCACGTCCGTACTCGAACGGATAGTTCGTGACGTCGAGCTTGGTGACACCAGGCACGCCGCCCACCCTCTTCGTGACCGAGATCGCCTTCCACCCCGCGAGGAAGTCGAGAAAGTAGTAGTCCCTCCCGTCAGAAGACCTCCGGAACTGGATCTGCAGGTTCGAGCCCTCAATGAACGTGGCGGCGACCTTCAGTTCGTAATTCACCCATGTGGTGTCGCCCTGTGACAGGCTGGTGTGGCCGTTTTGGCCTGAGCTCACGACAATCGTGTCTCCCTGCCGTGACCAGGCACCCTCTTCTCCGGTCGCCCACCGTTCCAGTCCGTCGCCGTGCAGCAGCGACTCCCACTCGATATGGCCGCGCATGCCGCCTATGTGTGCGCGGCCGTAGTCACTCTCTGGGGCGGGTTCTTCAGCAGCGGTCGGAAGTGATACCAGCAGCGACACAACAAAGCTTGTGCAGACGGTTCTGGCGGTTTGGTTCATTGTGCTCTCGTCATAGAGAAACATGACTGCCATCCAGTTTCTTTAAGCCGTAGGTTTCAGCAATTTCGTTCGTTTGCAGAATCGAGCCGGTCCTGGCGCTAACCTCATCATCGCCTGCCAGCGCAACCACACATTGACCGACAAAGGCTGGGGCCTCAAAACGGGGATAGTCTGCTCCGTCCAAAAAGCCTTTACGGTAGCGCTCTTCAAACATTTCAGTGAGTACCATGCCGGGTTGAACAGCGACCACCGATATGCCGTGATCCTTCAATTGCACCGCCATGTCGGCCGTCATCCGATTTACCGCACACTTAGCCATACCATACGCAACCTGCCCACCCAAGTCTGAGACATCGGCTGTAATATTGATGATGAGTCCCTTCTTTGCTGGCACCATCATACGGGATGCCAGGGTAGAAGCGATGTAGTGTGAGCGAACGCCTACGCGTTGCATCCCATCCCAATCTTCTAAGGGCAAATCCCAAAATGGATGGGTGAACTCGCCAAAGGCTTCTTCCATTCCGGCGATCATCTTGCCTTTGGATTTCTTTCCCGTTAATGCTTCTTCCAATTTACGCTGCATTCGCTGGTAGCCGGACCACGCATTATTCACCAAGACATCCAATCGCCCTTGCTCATTCTGGATGCGATCAAACACACCTTGGGTTTGCTCATCGTGTGCATGATCGCAGGGGATTGAGAAGGCTGTGCCGCCGGCTTTGTTGATAGCATCTGCTGTTTCATCAATGCTACCGGATAACTGGCAAAAAGGTGTCTCTCCTTGTCGCGTCCGACCCGTCAGGTAGACGACCGCGCCCGCATCGCCCAACTCGTGCGCGATGGCCTTGCCAATACCTCGGCTGGCGCCTGTAACCAGTGCGATCAGTCCTTGCAGATTAGCCATAGATATGCAATGTGTTATTTCAGTTTACTGGAACGGCACCGGTATCCTGTCCCCGTGCCATGGGAATGCGTAGGAGGGGTCATTGACGAAGCGGCGGATCCCGGCCTCAACACGGATGGCGGTAGAGGGTGGGAGTTGTACGGCGAAGTATTTCTCGTTCACCGGCACAACCCGCTCCGAGTCTCCGTCCCTGTACGTTATCTGCGTGAACTGATGCTCGCCGAATGCTCCCGATTGCACGATGAGCACGCGGGTTTCGTCTCGATTCAGGTTCACCAGCTCGACTCCGACTCTATCGGGCTTGAGCTCGTCTACGAGAGCTGCGACATCGGCGGGCAAGCCCGGCCGACCGGCTCCGTCGAAGGAAAAGTATCGGACAGTCGCCCTGAGCAGGCCGCCGTTGTAGGCGCTCTGTGGAGCCCCCATTGTAATTTGAGTAAGCCCCTTCGTGTACACGGGGTTGGGTGCGTTCAGAGAGTCGGCAACCAGTGTCTCGACATCGCGATCGTCGAGCCGGACTCGCTCATAAGCCTCCAGAGCGAGCTGGTATTCAGCTCTCAGGATCTCCTCCGGCCATTGCGGGTGGAGGCCATCATAAAATTGGAACCTGGCGTGTTCCGTGTCACCGAAGTTCTTTTCTCCGACGCAAGGGACATGGTTCCAGTCGCGCTCGACGTCGCCCGCCCGTACTTGCGTGATCAACTCATAGTCCTCGGAGGACATGGATGCGTGATACAGGTGAGCCAACTCCTGCATCCTCATCGGCTGGGGCCAGGTGTAAGGCTGATGGGAGCGATCGTGCCAACCGTCGGGTCCGTATCGAGAGGGGACAAGAAGCTGACCGTCTTCCCGGGTTTCGGAGTTGTCGAGCAGGACCTTGATTTGCGAGCGTAGCAGTTCGAGGTACCCGAAGTCACCGGTGAGCAGTGTGGCGCACTCGGATGCGATGGTGACGGCGTTTAACGTGGCCTTGAAGCCGTTGTAGTGGTTCCAACCACCCAATCCACCCCACCACTGGCCACCACGGCTCTCGCCGATTTCACCCGTCGGCCCAACGTTGTCTGGTATGATCCCGTTGTTGTGCCGAGTCCGATCGATCCAGGCTTCGGTATAGTCGAGGACCCACCGCCTGTACTTCTCGTCCCCGGTGTACAGATACGCATCGGTCATGAGGGCGGTCGCTCCCAGGCCATACGCCGCATCTGTTTGCAGAACCATCTCGTCAAATAGTTTTACGATCTCCTCCCTTCGGTCAGGGTTCTCGCGCCAGCCGATTTCCAGGTCCTCAACCACCGGATAAAGGCTCGCACGGACCCCGTAGAAAGAGATTCCCCCATCCGTCCCAAGGAGAAACTTGTCAACCTGATCTGCATCCTTCGCATGTAACAGAGGACCCTGGCTGCTCAGGTAAGGGGAACGAAACACCTTGTGAACGGGATCGTAATTCGGTGCCTGGGGATCCTCGCCCATGAACATGGCCGCGAACCGCTTCGACCGCCTCACGTTCTCCGAGATGGTCGGACACGCAATGCCGAAATCGTAGAAGGCCATGTTGCCTTCACCCATATGACCCCAGTCCCCAGGAGCGGATGAGTTGTAGTATTCAGTGTGAATCTGCTGTCTGAATCTGACCCGTCTCTTGCCGCGATGAAACTCTTGATGCTTGGCCCGATGTGAGATTCTGTCGTCATTGATCCGGGTGCTCGCGTTCCACTGCCGCAGGGCGAGATCGAGCAGACGGTCGTCCGCACCCATCGCATAAAAGAGCCCCCAGTTGTAAGTCGCCTCGTAGTAGTCGTCCTGATCGTCCTCGAAGTAGTACGCACCTCCTCGCTCGGTGTGCTTGTCAGCCGTCAGCACTGCCGCCTCTTCCATGAGGCTTATCAGCTCACGTTCGAGCAGCGCCCAGGCAGGCGGAGGTGAGATACGGGATGCCGCTATGTTGACCATACCGGGTACGGAGACTGGGGTTGACATGTCAGGGAACCCTGTCCGCGGGACAACTCAGCTCTGTTTCCAGAAGCTGATAGAAGTGATCCCTCGCCTGCCTCTCGGTCCAGGGCTTGTGGCCGCACTTTTTCAGAAGCTCGAATCGAAAATCAGGCACGACTTCTGAAAGCGGCTCGCTCACTCCTTGCCATGGGTGGGGATCACAATCACCATGGATTGCGAGCACGGGACATCGTATGTGCGAGGTCAGCTCGAGAAGGGCCCCACTCTCACGCAGTTCGGCGGCTTGAGGCCAGACCTGGTCGTAGATGTCATTGCGGACATCCATTAGTTCTGTTTCCAGTGGGTCACTGACCGGGTCGTATTCATCACCTCGCAATTGACGCGCCTCGTGCAGTTGGGTCACGTATTCTTGCCGGAATGGACCAGCTCCAACGAGGATAATCCTGGCCGTCGAATCCGGGTGTCGAACGGCTAGTATCATACTGAGCCAGGCCCCCCAAGAGAACCCGATGACGGTTGTCGGTCGATCTGCATGATCGCGCAGAATGGCATGAAGCTCTTCCACCTGGTCATCGACGGATGTCTCAGTCTGAAGCGGCTCGAGGACGCCGCGACTGTGGGACAGCTTACGCGCCACGGACGCCATCTCGCCGGCCCCACCAGGGCCGCCATGGACGACAGCAGTGCCATGGGGAGCCTCACCATGGATTCGAAGGTTGTGCTTGATAGTCCGGTAACTCACGGTCTGTTCCTGGTCGCAGTGGCGTTGTCAGTTCGGATCCGTAGGTGTGCACTGGAACGTCATCCGCATCTGTCTTTGCCGCGCGGGATCGGCGCTACGCGGCATGAGGCCCTGGTAGGCGTAACGCGCCGGGGTCACCGGGTGTGTGTCTGGGCCCGCCCAGATGCCGACCAGGTTGCGGCGGGGGACGTCCGCCCGGTTCGCGTCACCGCCGTGGATGATGTTCACGTGGAACAGTACCGCCGAGCCCCCCGGGCACTCGACCATCACCCGAGGCACGTCGGCGGGCAGCCCAGCCTCGGGCAGATCCAGGTCGGCATCGAGCACGTCTTCGTGCGCAATCCGGTGCGTTCCCGGCAGCACGACGGTTGCCCCGTTCGCTGCGGTCATGTCGTCGAGGCACAGCAGCGCGGTGATCAGGTTCGACGTCGAGTGCTTCAGGTAAGGCAGATCGCGGTGCCACAGGAACTGGCTGCTGACCCGCGGCGCCTTGACGATGCACTTGTAATTGTGGAGGTGGAACTCGCCGCTCTCGAACAGCGCCTCCAGAACATCGAGCAAGGGCTCGTAGGCGATCAACTTGCCGAACGCTGGGTCGAACAGCGGTAGCTCCATTATGTTGCGCACGGCGTTGCCGACCTGCGCGCCGTCGTAGTCGTTTTGATCCGGTCTTTTCGCGACGTAGTCACGCTCGAATTGGATGTGACGGCGCAAGTGGTCGGGCAGCGCGTCGGGGTTAGCCGTGATCTGTTCGATCCCTGAGCGCAGCGTCCACAGCGTCTGCGCGTCAAGGACGTCCTTGACGACCAGGTATCCGTCCCGTTCGAAATCCGCCTTCCAGCGTGCCGGGTTGTGCTCCATAGCGGTTGCTCTCCAAGAGGCGGCGTAGCGCGTCGCTGACTGCGCGAATACAATATCACGCATCGTCACTCGTCGCCACTCGTCGCCACAGGATGACGGGCGCCGCAGGGGCCAACACCACAGAGGTACATCGGGAGCCAACAGTAGACTGAGGGGGGAAATGAAAACTCAGTGCGCTGAGTCCTCCAGCGCTTTGATTTCACCAGTTTCCGTGATCTCGACCTTGTGACCGTCGACTTTGGACGGAATCCTGTCTTCGACTGCGGCCGTGCGCTCAGAGACGAGTACCCGGATACAAGGACGGCCATCCGATTCGCCGATCGCAGTGCCGACGACGCCGTCAATGGACATCCAATCACCGGTGTGCGCTGCGAGGACGTCTTCAATCGTTTTCTCTAACACTTTGTCCTCTCCTATGTCGATTTCCGCATCTTTCTCACAACCTGCTAATAGCAGAGCGATCCCTACAGCCACGAAAAACTTCAGCGCCGACAAAGGGATCATGGACCAAAGGTAGCAGTACCGGGTCATTGCATCACAAAAAAGAGAGGGGAAACGGCTGCTGCCATTCCCCCTCGATCACAAAGCGATTTCCAAGCTCGCGATGGTCAGCCCATCAACTGCCGTCGATGGTGACTCCGAATTCGCTCAAAACGACATCGATCGGGGTGGCGATCGTATGCGTAGCGCTGCCCGCGAACAACAGTCCGACAGGTTTGTCTTTGTCGGCCTTGTACTTGCCCTTCCCATCGACCACGATCAGGGATCCTGAATCGCCCCCCGCGCTGAAGCTGCCTGGTGTTATGACGATCTGGCCTGTGAAAAGCGCTGTGCCTGCGGCACCATAATTGACGTTCACGGTGGCATTGAGCGCAAAGACACCGCCACTGGTCTGGCCCGTCGTGCGGCCGAACTTTTTGACTTTTTGATTGATACTGGCCGTGACAGTCGTAGACTTCGGTGTGCCGTAGCCGTCGGATGGCGTCGAATTGCCAAGGTCGACCGTTGTGGTTGACGCGATTGCGGCGTCCATCAAGTTGGGAGCACCGGTGAAGTCGATGATCTTGAAAGCGGCCAGGTTGCCGATGTCATCAGCAGGAGATGAGCCGCCGTCGAAGGTGCCTGGTTGGATGACGGCATCACCAAACGCAGCACCATTGGAATTAGCGTAGACGTGGTTGTTGCTCAGGGCGAACACATTGAAGCCATCAGTGACGCGGCAGCCGATGGTGCCGGCAGTGATATCGGGATGGCCAGTCGAGATACCGATCGGAACCGGTCGCTTCCACCGCTGATCGCGTCCTGGTTCTGGATCGTCGGGCGGATCGTCGGGCGGATCGTCGGGCGGATCGTCCTTCGGGGGCTTGCCTTTGCCCGGCGGTGGGGCAAACGCTGTTATTTCGCCAGTATATCGAACGATCACGGGAACACCGTCCACAGTTCCCGGGACTCCTGCGACGCCATGGGATTCCGTCAAGACAACGACAACCGGACTGCCTTCCGATCCGTGTCCGGTGGCGGTTCCGACGACGCCATCCAGAGCCATTAACTGGCTGGTGTGGCGGTTCTGGGCGGCCATAGCGACTTCCAGGCCCGGAGCACCCACAGCCTTGCCTGCTATCTCAACCGACAGGTCGGTGCTGGGCGCAACGGGTCCTGACTCGGATTCACACCCGATCCAGGCTAAGGAGATCAGCAATACAAAGGCGAGTGAGGTGAATGGTCTTTTCATGTTCGTTTCCCCGGTCAGATCCAGCGTTTAAATGCTAATTCCAAGATATT
Source organism: Candidatus Latescibacterota bacterium (assembly GCA_965248265.1). GTDB lineage: Bacteria > Latescibacterota > UBA2968 > UBA8231 > UBA8231 > CBDFJF01. Next base: position 1,044,766 of record CBDFJF010000001.1, on the reverse strand, counting down.
GAATTTTCTCAACGATGCACAATTATATGTGCAACCGTCGTGACAACGGAAGCGGTCGTCCCGAAAACCATAGCGAAATGCGAGCCAAAATCCGACCAAACGTTGTAATCACAGTAAAAACAATCTGTTAAGATGTGGAACGAGAAAGATTTGGCGAACGTCGTGGCGGAGATGATTTCTCAGTGTCGATCTCAAACAGGCACATGCTGGAACGTATCCAGAGTGCCCGATGGCCCTCCGGAGTAGATTCGCATCTGCAACTCGTTGGCGCCTGATTATCCTTGAATGCATTGCTTTACGAGTTCCTTGACTTCGCTGACAGCCGCCTCGCTCAACATCTCTTTCAGGTCGGCAAGGTCTTCAGCGGTTAAGTTCAAGGCGTTTAGAGCCGAAGTTTCGTAGCTGACGGGTTCGCTTTCGATATAAGAGAGGCCGATTTCTTTACTCAATCCGTTGGCCACATGAATAAGGGCCACCAACGACGAGGGTGAGTCCCCGGGCATATGGTGCAGACCCACAGCTTCGACAAGTTCGGGCGGCATTTTCGCTTTTTGCAGGAGAAGCTCGCCGATCAGATCGTGTCCTGCCATGGCTCCCATGATCTCTACTTCGGCCTCATAGAAGGAGCAATTATCCGAGTCCATCAACCGAAGGATCCGCTCGAACCATTCCCAGAAGAAGAATCCCAGGACGACCTTTCCGCAGTCGTGTAGCAGAGCGGCCATCCAGTAATCGTTGAATTGTATCTCCTCCTGGAGGGTCACGAAATCGCCCTCACATAGCCGATCGGCGACCACGGCGCAGGCGATGGAATGTTCCCAGAACCGCTGCAGGTCAAAACCGCTGGCCTCCGGACTGACAAACGTGTTGACCAGAGCAATCTGCTGAGCGATGGCGCCGACCTTTCTCAGTCCCAGTCGTACGATGGCGTCCTGCAGAGACGACTGTTCTTTCCGCCCCGCTCCGGCTAACAGCGGCGAATTGGCCGTTTGCATGACCTTCAGGGCGATCGCCGGATCTGCGGCGATCAGGACCTCCAACTCGTCCATGGTGGTGTCCGGGTCTTCGATCAGGCGCATGATTTCGGCGACGATGGTCGGGAGTGTCGGCAGCGTGTCCATGTGTCCCAGTCGGTTCCGGACCCGCTCCTCAAGGAGGGTTTCGCTAACATCCGACGTTTCTTCCGCGTCGGTCAGCCCACTGGCGACGATCTGCGGCAGGGAACCCTCTCCACCTCCAAACGCCATCTCCCATGTGCACAGATGAACGTTGTCCAGACCCGCGCAGGCTTCCCGCTGTTCCTGAGCGACATGTCCGGGAAGGATGAGAAAAAGTGGAACCGTCCCCTGGACGCTCAATACAGGGACCGTGCTCTTGGTACTTACCGGCTGCCGCTGCACGAGATATACGGAGTGAACCTGTTCGCTTCTATCGCGCAGGATTGGCGGAATTCTGGCTACATCCGGCAGGGACTCTACCTGCAAACCGTACTTGTAACCGAGCAGGAGCTCGAGGAATTTGGACAGCGCCTTCTCCGGCTTCCCCTCCTCGGGTTGAATAACGAGGGCGAGCTCTGGCGCTCCCCTTTGTTCCAACTCACTCGATGACATACTCGTCTCCGTCAAGCGCGTCAGGTCTATTGATTGTCCCCGCTGGCACCCAGGATGCTGTCGCACTGTCCGATGAAATCATCCTTGTGCTGGACGATCTCGTCGACGCTCTTCTGCAGCCGCCTGGCGTATGGATCCATTTCTGGTATGAGGGCATCACCTCCATCGCCGATCCCCATCGTGCGCACGGCAATGTCGGCGATGTGGACCATGGACGCGAGACGTTTGTGCTGGGCTGAGCGGCCCGGGTTGTGGTGGGCAGCGATAGCCGTCTGCAACTCGCCCGGCAGCTCCCAATGCATGGCCAGTTCGCGCCCGCAGTCGGCGTGGGTGATACCCAGCACCTCCTGCTCGGCTTTGAGGATTGAGAGGCTCTCCTTGCGTACCAGTCCGAGGACTTCGCCGTAGTGATCGGGAAAGCGGAACTTGAACACCGCCTTACCGATGTCGTGTAGCAGGCCCAGGAGGAAGTGGGTCTTCTTTTTGTCAGACTTGCCGATGACCTCCATGGCCATCCCCGTCGCCAGTGAGTGTCGCCACAGCTCATTCATTGGTAGCGCCGCCGTTTTTTCCGATTCCGCACCCTCCGCAAACGTGTTGTATATGACAGCTGACTGCACGATTTTGCGGATGACGGCAACACCGAGAAAGGCCACCGCCTGAGACATGGCGTGCCCTTGAAAGCCGTAGTGTGCCGAGCGGCATGTTCCCATGACCTTGGCGGACAGTGCCGGATCTTGTTCGAGAGTGGAGGAGACCTGGCGGATGTCGACCTCCTCATCCGTCTTGCTCAGTAGGCTCAAGAGCTTGGAGTGTGCGGCCGGCATCGAGGGCAAGTTGGTGAGGTTGCGGATTTCGTCTCTGATCTCCTGGTTGGTGGGCTTTTCGGTCGGTGTGCCCTCCTCCAGGATCTGGCTCAACTTTTTCTTCAGCATTTCCAGGGTAAACGGCTTCATCACGAAGTTCTTGAGGCCGGACTGCTGGCCCTGCTGGACGATCGATCGAGCCTGCGCCTTGTCTGGTGGCAAACTGAGAATGATGGGAATGGTGTTGTACTTGTCGTGGAGGCGAATGAGGCGGGCAGTCTTGAGACCGCCCATAGGAACCTGGTTGTCCATCAGGATGACGTCGGCTACCTGTCGGCGCAGCTCCACTACTACCTCGACTCCGTGACGTACATCGATTGCCTCGTAGCCGTTTTCCCGGAGCTGGCCCGAGATCAAGCCACCGATTCTTTCATTCCGCTCGACAACGAGGACTCGAACCATGAGGTCCCATGGACTAGGGGCGAAGTCTCGTGTACCTCACACGACCCACCCGAAACTGAGACCTACGAATTCCCGCTTAGGTACATGCCTGCAACCCTGAACGATTTCCCCCAGCCTCGGGACACAAATGGTCAACTTGTGCAGAACTGGCTCCGGGATCCAGCGGTACATGGTCACTCTGTGTAGAAAGGTGCAAAAGAGAACCGAAAGGGATAAGGGAAAGTGGAAATTTTCATTTGTCACCGTGAAAGCACGGAGACGGCTCGCTCACAGTTGCCTTTGCCTAGAGGTGCAACGAAGCGGGAATCGGGAGGAGTATCCCTGCCGAAATATCTATCACCCCGAGCAAGGCGGTAGCGAGCAGCGTCAGGCCGAAACGGCGGCGGGCACGCAGGCCTCTGCGGATCCCGACAAGACACGGCACCATCGAAGTGAGGCGTCTGACTACCGAGTCTATTAGTCTCATATTAGAGGATATATTGGCGATTAATTAGAGATTCGCTATTAAACCCCAATAGACGGTCCCACCGGACAGGGCCCATGGGATGCCTAGTGGGAGATGGCCCGTGCCCGAACGCCTCCAATCGGCAGGCTCTACCTCCCGATTAACACCTTTATTAACAAAGGGATACAGAACTTTGGGAAGAACCTGCTCTCCGGTTCTTGGGCATCGGCGCGCCGAGGTGAGGAAACGCTTCACGTGGTGGCACCAAAATTGCGTAAAACTTACGACAATTGTGCAACGAAAACGAACCACATGCGATGGCACGTTTCCGGACTCATTGATGCGCATTTATCTGGTCGAAGATGAGAACTACGCCCGCCAGATGGTCGCCGAGCACTTGCAGGCGCTCGGGCACCAGGTCAGCCTGCTCCCGGCGCCCGAGGGCCTGCTCGAGGCGCTCGCCGCGGAACCGGCCCTCACCGATCTGATCATCGCGGATCTGCCGCCGGGCCGGATTCGGGTCGTCGGCAAGGCCCTGCGCCTGGTTCACCAGCGCTATCCCGCGATCCCGGTGGTGTTGCGCGCCTCAAACGAAGTGCTGCCGGCCCCGGAGGCTGTGCACTGCGGGGTGTACGGCTACCTGTGCAAACCCTTCCGGCCGGCGGAGCTTGAGTTGATGCTGATCCGCCTGGCCGAACGCCAGACCAGCCACTCCTTCCAGGATGCCGAGTCGGGGCTGTATCAGCGCGCGGGATTCACCGCACTGGCGCGTCAGCAGCTCAAGGCGGCACAGCGCACCAAGACCCACATGGTCCTGGTGCGTGCGGACGTGGACGGTGGGACTTTGGAGCAGACCGAACGAGCGATCGCCGATCTGGGCAGAGTGGTGCAGCGGACCTTCCGCGACGCGGATATGGCCGGCCGCGTGGACGGGACGGACTGCGGCGTGCTGCTCGTCAACGCGGGTGCCGGACAGACGGACATCGCCCTGAGTCGCCTGCAGCAGAACCTGGCGGCTCACAACGCGCGCTCGGGACAGCAGCAGTTGCAGGTGCGGATCGGCCTAGGTCACTTCGATCCAGACCGTCCCTGCTCCTTCGAGGAGCTGGTGGCTCAGGCCGATGTCACGGGCGAAGATTGAATCGTAGGGGGGTGGAGATATACCACTCCTGAGGTTGCAGTGAAAGAAGATGGGAAGATATCGGACCAATCATAGCTGTGATGGCGTTTAGAATTCCACACGAAGGACTAGTCCTGAATCGGATTCGGACTAGTCCCCAAACCAAAGGAGGGTATTCAGATGTTGCGCTTTCTATCGATTGGCGCTCTGGCCGCCGGCCTGGCAGTGGGCGGTTGCAGCGATGACGGCCAGGTCGTGGGACCCAGAAGCGATGTATCTGCAGAGCAGGAGGTCTCCGTTGCATTCGCGGCCAAGCACGTGGCCGGCCACGAGGTCGTCGAGTTTGAGACGGTCGGTGCCTCGACCTTTGTCGTCCCCTCGGGCGTGACCTCCCTCGATGTCGTCGCCGTCGGCGGCGGTGCCGCAGGGAACTTGTTCGTAGCCGGTGGCAGCGGCGCGATGGTCACGGCCACACTGTCCGTGACGCCCGGCCAGGTCCTTGATCTGTTCGTCGGCGGGGGCACTTCGCCGAACTGGAACATCGGTGGAGGCGGCAGCACCACCATCAGCTCCGGAGGCGTTGCTCTCGTGATCGCCGGTGGTGGGGGCGGTGCTGGCACATACGGCGGAGGCGGCGATGCTGGTCAAGCTGACGGCAGCGGCGGCAATGGCGGAGGTGGCTACCCCGGTCTTGCTGGCGGCGGCGGCAACGGCGGTGCTGCCGGCCTCGGCACGGACGATTATGGCAACTCCGCTGCTGGGCTCCCTGGCGGTGATGGCGACGGCGGCAACGGCGGCGACAGCGCTTCCGCCGGTGGCGCGGGCGGTGACGGCACCGGCGTTGGCGGCCGGGGGGGCTGGTACGGCGGCGGCGGCGGCGGTGGAAGCTTCGGGCCCGCCGGCACGACTCACGCTCCTGCCGGCAACGGTGGGGCTGCTGGTGGGAGTCCGTCGTGGGAGTCGGGTGACGATGGCTCTATCGAGATCGCCTATGAGGAGATCACCGACCCCACCTCCAAGGACGAGTGCAAGAAGGGTGGCTGGGAGGCCTTCGGCTTCAGGAACCAGGGGCAGTGCATCCGGTTCGTGAACACCGGGAAAGACAGCAGGTAGTTCTTTCCGCGAATTCGCGGTAACAGGGCCCCGGGCGCCGATTGGCGCCCGGGGCTTTTGTTCGGGGTAGTAGCAGCGCCCCGAACGTTATGCGCCATCGCCAAGGCGATGCTCGTCGGTATTGTGTTTAGTCGAAATCCAGGCCGACCTTCGAGGTGAGGGCCTGTTTGACAACCGTGTGTAGCGAAGACTCCATCGGGCGCGACAATGCTGGCCTTTCCACGACTGAGTGAGAGCGAGCGTTGATGGGGGAATGGCTATGGATGGCGCGGTGGGGCATCACGTCTGCTGTGAGGAGTCGGCGAGATCTCGTGCTTGAGAAACGTGGCTGTGGCCATGGGCCGCTTTTTTGTCGAGCGAATTTCCAGCAACTACCAGGAACGCGTCGAGGAGCATTTCGTTGAGTGGTTCAATATTGTCTGCCTCCTGAAAATGCTGGTAATCCGCGTTGATACCACAACACTCAGTGTATAGTCCGGTTAAATGGATACCCCCAATCGTCTCTAATATGATTCAGATCCGAAAGCTGCTGAGGGCAGACGGTAGCGGCTCCAACGCCGCTCTCCGTGCTTCTCTAATGCCCCCTCTGCGTGCAGCTTCTTCAGCAGATAGGAGGCGCGCTGAAGGTCCACGGACAGCAGATTCCGGCAGTCTGCGTTGCTGATCGAGCCGTGCTCCCTCACGTAGACGAGGATGCGCTCTTCGGGAGCCCGGGATCGGTCTTCGGTGGCAGCGCGGCCCGAATCCTCGCCGCCACGCGTGATCTCCGGTCCCTCCAAACCGTTGCGGAACTCAATGAACCGCAGGTGCTCCGGCCGGATTAGGGCCCCCTTGCTCTTGATCAGCGCGTACTCGATCAGATTTTTCAGCTCCCGCACGTTCCCCGGGAACGCATGGCCGTCCAGCAAACTCAGCGCCTCTCGGCTTATCCCGGGCGACTCGCGGCCCATCTCTTCCGATAGCTGCTGTAGGAAATGGTCGACCAGCAGCGGGATGTCCTCTCGCCGCTCGCGCAACGGCGGCAGCGCCACCGTGAACCCCGCCAGCCTGAAATAGAGATCCTCTCGGAAGAGGTCCTCTGCGATCCGCCTGGTCACGTCGCGGTTGGTCGCCGCCACGATCCGCACGTCCACCGGTCTCTCCTGTGTCCCGCCCACGGGCGTCACCCGGCTCGATTCGAGTGTGCGCAGGAGCTTGGCCTGCAGTGTCAGGGGCAGGTCGCAGACCTCGTCGAGGAACAGGGTGCCCCCGTCGGCCTGCTCGAAGTATCCACGGTGGGCATCGTACGCCCCGGTAAAAGCCCCGCGATTGTGTCCGAAGAAGCTCGACTCGGCCAGATCGGTGGGGATGGCGGCGCAGTTGACCGCCACGAAGGGTCCCTCCGCGCGCGAGCCGCCGGAGTGGATGGCCCGGGCGATCCACTCCTTTCCCGTGCCGCTCTCGCCGGTGACCAGCACCGAGACGGTGTGCGCCTGCCGCAGCAGGTCGATTTCCTCGAGCACGGCCTGGACGGCCGGGCTCCGCCCGATGAAGCCTGCCACCCCGTGGCGCTCCACCTCCAGCTGTGAGAGGTGAGACAGTCGGTCAGCCAACTCATCGCGCTCGCTCGCGAGGCGCTTGGTCCGCGCGATTTCCTCCTGGAGGGCGCGGTTCTGCTCCACCAACTGGCGGGCCTGCTCTTCCAGCTCCGCATTCTTCGACACGACCTCGCCCATCAACCGCACCCTCTCCAGCTGCGAGCGGACACGGGCCAGCACCTCCTGCATGCGGAAGGGCTTGACCATGTAGTCGATGCCGCCGGCGCGGAATCCCTCGACGACGTCGGCGGCAGCGTCCCGGGCAGTGAGGAACAGGATGGGGATGGCCGCCATCGTCTTGTCCTGCTTCAGGCGCCGGCAGACTTCGAATCCGTTCACTCCGGGCAACATGACATCCAGCAGGATCAGGTCGGGCCGGAGGCGCACCACCTGTTCGAGGGCCATCTTGCCCGAGTCAGCGACCGTCACCTCGTAGCCCGCCGCCTCCAGGGTTCGGAACAGCACGCGCAGGTTGGACGGCGTGTCGTCCACCACCAGGATGTGCGCTCCTCGCACATCGACTTCCGGCTCAATCATCGTTGGTCATGCGATCCTCAGGGCCCATAAGCGAGAGCGCCGACTCCAATGTTGGGATTGGAGCTGGGTTTCCCTGCGTTGGCAGCCGGGGATACCGGCACCTCTAAACAGTGACAGGCTGTCAGTGCATGATATGGATGCCCGTCATTCCTTTCAAGAGATCTCGCGCAAGGGCGCAGTCACCGACGGGCAGAGGCGACTCAGGAGAGCATTCAGGTGAGCATGGATTCAGGGAACGACGGGTGTTCACGTTACGATGGCCCCTTGGATGCCGCGACGACCAGCTGTCCTCCCGGGGCGCATCGGGTTTTTGACTGGTTCCCGTCGATAGGCAAAATGTGTTCTCTCAAAGTGCCTGTGAAAGTGTGTTACAGTGTAGCAACTGGCGGTTGTTAACTTCAACCGTGTACGTGGCGGGCCTCCTGCGGATGGAACGGCGATCGCGGCTGTGGTCCGAGCGCCCCCTTTGCGTGGAAGGGCAAGCCACGTACACATGACTTTTGCGGGATTTGGATATGAGCGACCTGTGGAGAACCCTGGAAGAGCGATCAGCCAACTGGAACGTAATCAGCCGACAAGGCCTGGTTGATTCCGTCTGGCTCCATTATGTCACCGCACGGTTTGGCCGCACAGGGGATCCACGTGCCCTGGACTACCTGTATCCCTACCTCGCCAAGGCGGCCACCCGGCACCAGGCGGTGCGCGTGGCCCGTGATGTCTTCGAGGGACGCGGGGCACAAGCATTGGAAACACTCACGTATTTCACCCAGCACCCGGACTCGTTCCTGAGGGATCGTGCCGTGAGGCTAGTCGGGGCGGCCGTCACCGGGTCGGGTTGGGAACTCATTCTACAGACTCTGCAGCCGTATCTGCAGAGCAATAACCAGTTTGTCCGCAGGCAAGCGGTCGTCGCCCTCAGTCAAGCGGCACGCGGGCAGGCCAGCGACGCGGTGTTGCGCGAAATCCTGGAAGTGGCAGCCGAAACACCGGCCATCGGCACCAATCTTCGTATCTCAGCGATCACACTGTTGTACCAGGGTGCACCAACGGAGGAAACCTATCGGCTTGCTGTGAAGCCGGAGCGCGACTGGGAACGAAACATTGTCGACTTCGAGGTAGACGAAGACAAAGTGGGGCATCTTGTAATGGGCGCAGAGGAGGTCTGGTTCGACCGCATGTACGAGGACTTGCTGGCTCACATGTTGATTCCGGATGAGTTTCCGGAAGAGGTCGGACGCGGTTGGATGCGACCCGGGCGACACAAAGGCGCCGTCGAGGGGTTGTCGACGGCGGGCGCCGGTCGGGGGATGAAGCCGTTTTTGCGTATGCTGGAGGTGCGTCAAGGGCATGGCGCTATTCATGCCATGATGAGGGTGGCGCCCAGGTGCTTTGTCGGCGCCAACCTCGACGACTGCCTGGATCCGCTCAGCAAACTGGCTGTCAGCGGCGATGTGGCTACGCAACGAGTTGCGGCCGTGTGTCTGGGACGGTTGGTGATGCATCAGGACCGCGAGGATACGATCAGTTTGCTGGCAGATTTGTGCAATGCGAAAAACGGTGCGGTTCGTGCTGCGGCTGTGCGTGGCGTGGGCATGGCTGCCAGGTCCCACAGCGATGAGTCTCTGCGACGAATCTGCCTGCGGTTGGCCGACGAACCCGAAACGTCACGTGCCGCGATCCGTGCCCTGGGAACTGTCTATCTGGGTACCGGACGGAGTGATGTGTTTGGCGAGATCCGCGATCGAGCCGTCGCTCTGCGCAACCGGCCTGTGCGTGGCAAGAAACACAACAAGCCATTGGCTGCATGCTATTTCTCGGCCGGACTCATCTACGCGGGAACGGGATCTCTGGAACCGGTGGAGTTCCTGCTGGACGGTATGGCGCGACCACGGGAATCGCAGCACATGGCGGCAAGGGGTTTGGTGATGACTGAGTTTCCGGAATCGCGTTTGGGGGATGCATTCCTTGGTATCGATGAATACGAGCTTGTCGAAGAAGACAAGGCCCACATTGCGCCAGAAGACTGGTAGCCCGGGTCGACCTGCGTGTCCAAGTTCAACCCTGACTTCTGGGAAATCACCCTCAGCGAGGAAGCCTGGCAAGGGGCGGGCCTGCAGCAAACTAGGGATTGATTGGCCGTAGTGGCCGTGCAGGATTGATCTGTCCTCAGGAGCAAGGTGATAGTTCGTCAGGAGGTCAGACTTCGGGTACGCATGTAGGTCGTCTGAATTACGACGGCGTCGAGGCTGGCACGATGGCGTTTTAGGTTCATTTCTTCGATTACCTTGTCTTTTGTCGCATGCCAGTGCTGCATCTGCGTGTCGGATAGAATGAAGTCGAGCGCGCTCAGACCGAAGAGCATTTCGGTCTTCGCAGCCCAGAACAATTGCGAGAGCCAAGGCTTGTCCACTTCCCAGCCATCGCTGAAGGCCGTCTGGCCGACCATCAATTGATTGAGTTCGTCAGTGACATCATTGATGGGACGACCGTAAAGTTCGAGAAGGTCGCGGGGTACACGATGGACTTTTTCCGCCTCATCGTCCCAGTATTCCCATTCAGGTTCAGGCTGGATTAGCGAACAGAAGGTCTCGCCGGTGGACAGGGCGACGCCGATCTCTATGGGATAAGCCTCTGTACCAAAGCCAGAAGCTTCGATATCGATGACTGCAGGTGGATCATTTACCGAATACATATCGACCTCACTCCAATTGTGAATGCGGCGAATATAGGCTGAATGAACCATTTCTTGCGAGCATCGGATCGGAAATCTACCACTCGAATCCATTGGGGCGACCGCGACGAGCCGGTGCAACGATTCATCGTGCCAGCTTGCCAGGCAACTCACGCTTGGTTCGTGTTTGCAGGAGGCTTCTGGGTAGATGAAGCAACCTGCGTTGAACTCATCGTGCGACGCCCCGATCGCGAGGACGCCATCGCGTGCATCAGCGTCGGTGTTCCCTGCGAACTCGATTTGTGATACCGACCACCAACTACCAACGCGTACCGGACGAGGACAAAGGGGAGCATTTTCCGAGCCCGCGTCCAATCTGGCCCTTCGTGTAGGGCCGTAACCTGCAAGGGAGGCGTGAATGAGCTTCGCATGGATGACTGGAATCGCCCTGATGGGCCTCGTAGCGATGGTCGCGTTCGCGGGCGCTGAGGAGCCCGGCCCCGAGAACGACTACGGGCGGACAGACATGGGCGGGTCGCAGGGCGTGATAAAATGGGAATCGCTCCTGGTGGGCGAAGGTCTGGACGGATGGGACGTGAATGGCGATCCATGGACGCCGGCTGCGTGGTCACGGGAGGGGGACACCATCATGGCCGATGCAGGCGGCGGTTACCGGGCCCGCATCGTTAAGGGCGACGAAACCTGGCGATCCTTCGAGTTGAAGGTACAGATGACCATAGTCAAAGGCGGATCAGCCCAGCTCTGGTTTAACATCCACGACAACCAGGACTACCACTTCGCGCCCTTATTGGGGTGGCAGACGGCAGCCATTATGGCTCCGGACCACACGAAGCTCGATGTCGTCAATCACGTTTTCGAGCGCGACCATGAGTATGACGTCGTTCTTGCCGTCCGCGGCAACTCCATCACCACCTACATCGACGGTCGACTCGTGAATCGGCTCACCCTCGACACCGCTCCGAAAGGTGGCATTGGCCTGGCGGTCTGGGGCCACAACAGCGTGGCGCGATTCCGCGACCCGAAGATACGCCACTACTTCCGTGAGAAAGCAGAGTAACATCCAATAGAACGCAGATAGGGCCGACCTGCTGGAGCCTTTGCGGCGGAGCGGGACATCGACGGCGACGAACGCCGGGAATCAGCCCGCAGGATCAGGGATACTTGAGCAACTGGGTATCCCGGTTCTGCCTCTTCCACGCATCCCAGCGGGTGAAGGTCGATTCCAGTTCGGGCAGTTTGCGGTCCGCGTAGAAACCACTAATGCTGGTCAGGCCGTCTTCGCCCTCCAGATGGTACCACAGGCTTTCGGTCTCGTAGTCGAAGAGCACGAAGGTCCAGCGGTAGGTCCAGCCACTGGCGCTGAGGGTCAGAACTTTTCCGTCGATTTCGCGGCTGTACACGGCAGCCAGATTCACCAGCGGTCAGTAGGCGACCGCGACGTGGCCCTGCCCGAAGCGTTCGTTGGCCACTTCGTGCCGGCTCATGACCCATATTGGATAAGCGCGCGTAAAACCATTGAGCGTGGTGCCCAAGATGGTGAAGGAATCGCTGTCCTGAGGATAACCGGAGTCCCCCGGAGAAAGCATCTGCGGGTTGTTGATGGGAGTTATCGCAAAGGGACCCAGGCCGTATTGGAAGGATTGCGGGATAAAGCCGTATTTCTCAAAAGCGTGGGTCACGTCCCAGGTTTTGCCCGTGCGGTCGGTGATGGAGAACGTCGAGCTCCCTCCCGAGGCTTGGCCGCCATCATAGTTGCTTGTATCGACCGATGAGGGGCGGGTCGGCCTGGCGTCGGAAGCGCCACCGCAGCCATTGTTCAGCAGACCGACGGCGAGGGCGAAGAGCAGGATGAGTGTGTATTTCACAGCAGGCTCCTAACAGGTAACGCGAAGTTTCACCGAAGTTTCCCATAGATAAAAAGAAATCTGCGCGCCTTGCTGTGAAAAATTCACTTTTGGGCTCAATTGGTCATCTGCCGCGATCCTACTCGGGCGAACAAAGTTCAAAGCCATTGCCCTCGGAATCTTCAAAGCAGAGATACTTCGGATCCCGTTTTTCGACCAGGTGTCCTCCGTAGCGCTCTATGTCTCCTCGAACCTCGTCTAGGTCAGTTACTTGAACGATTAACCCAGCGTGAGGCATAGTACTCGCTCGGTGCGCGGGCAGCGTGTGTAACGCCAATACGATTGATCCGAAATCTAGTTCCGTCCAACCATCTGTCTCCTTCAAGGGTTCGACGTGAAAGGATTTCATGTAGAAGTCCTTTGCCCGATTCATATCGTGTACATAGTAGAGTAACCACGTGTTCAGAACCTTCATCGAACCCCTCCCGGCTTGATATTCACGTTGGGGAGAAAACCATAATTGACCGGATACACGAGCCCAGATTCTGGATGCCTTGACCCGAGCGGGCGATCAATCTTGACCTCGACGGTCTTTCCGATGAATGTGCGTGCATCAACGAAATCAGATGTCATGACAGAGTCCATCGAAACGGGCTGGCGGTTACCGCTGCGAAGTAGCTGCCGAAGGTCAAGGCGGCGTAGCCGCCATAGCCGAAACCAGTTGTTAGCCGAAGGCGCCGCATGCGTATCGAGACGAGAGCCGGGTGTATCACACTTTCTTCTTTTTGGCTCGAGGTGCTTTGGTGATCTTCGCCACTATTCGGTGGTACGGATGAGGGACCTCCCAGGCTAAATTCAACGCCTCGGAAAACGCCGACCTCGTGTACTCATTGAAGCGGTGGAACTCTTCTTGCCCATACGGCGATCGTGTCGGCAACACGTAGTCAGCCACAGCCAGGCTTTCGTATTCGCCGCGTAACTTCGGCGCCTTAGTGGGATTGAACCACAACTCCCACCTGCCATTCACCATGCTCACGACGTGGCCAGTAAACAGGAAGTGTTTTCCGCGATACCGCCAGCGAAAGATGCTGTGACCGGGCGTGTGAAACGGGAAGAACAGAGCCTCAAAGTCATCGTCAACCTGCAAACCGTCGTTGTCGAAGACTATCTCGGGGCATTCCGACACCTCACGCACTAGCTTCCGCGCGGCTCTGTGATAGCAGAGCTTAGCGCCGAAGAGGGCGTGGATTTCGTCATGCAGGACGGGATCGGCTTCATGGACGTGTGTGATGAATTGTGCATGCACGCCTCCTAGTTTCTCAATGTCATCGAAGTGATCGCGTATTGAAGATCCGAGGTGGCCGATCAGCAAGTTTCCCTGTTTACGCACTATCAAGTAGAAGAATTTCCTTCCCTTGTGATGTGGTTCTTCAATAAAGCGATAGAGTTTAGGGAAAATGCGTTGCATGTAGCCTTCCCAGTTTATCGGTCAGCGAGCCTCTTGAGCCCATGGGCGCACGAGAATGCCGCCACTTCCGTCGACGACCCGAGTCGCACGAACTGTATGTGCTGCCAACAAGGTTCAGTCATGTAGGTGCGCATGTTGCGTCGTTTGCGGGTGATACTTCCCCAAGAGAGTGGACACCTCGAAGCGCCAAGTTAAATTTCTGGCAGGAGGTGTTCTTATGTCACGCAAGTATGATCGTGAGTTTAAGCTCGAGGCCATTCGCCTGGCCGCAGAAGAAGGGGTATCGGCCCGAGGGGTCGAGCAACGATTGGGTTTAAGTGCAGGCATTATCAGTCGTTGGAAGAGAGAATTGAAGGTCCAAGGAGATGAAGCCTTCCCAGGTACCGGCCATTTAGGTGATCACGACGAGGAGGTCCGCCGTTTGCGGCGTGAGCTGGCGCGGGTGTCCCAGGAACGAGATATCCTAAAAAAGGCGGCGGCCTTCTTCGCCAACGAGTCCAGATGAGGTATCGCTTCATCGAGGTGGAGAAGGCGATGTACCCGGTCACTATGTTGTGTCGCGTGCTGCGGGTGTCGCGTAGCGGTTTCTACGCCTGGCAGCAGCGCCCGATCAGTCCTCGAGCTGAGCAGACTCGGCGACTGGATGTCGAGATCAACAAGTTGTTTGAAGCCAGCAAGCGGCGCTCCGGTAGCCCAAAGATCACCCGCGCCCTGATAGACGGAGGCTGGCAGGTGGGCGAGAATCGCGTTGCACGGCGCATGCGTGTGTTGGGTCTGCGTTCGATTGTGCGACGCCGTTTCAAGGTGACGACCAACTCGCAACATCGATTTGCGGTGGCGCCGAACCGTTTGCAGCGCGATTTCACCGCACAGCGCCCCAATCAAGTGTGGGTCAGCGACCTGACCTACCTCAGCGTCGGTCGCGGCTGGTTGTATTTGGTCGTCGTCATCGACCTGTACTCCAGGCGCGTGGTGGGTTGGGCGTTGAGCTCGGCACTGGATCACCGCGTGGCGCTGGTCGCGCTGCAGCGGGCTGTAGCTCAACGTCGTCCGCCGAGGGGTCTGATCATCCATTCCGATCGCGGCGTTCAATACGCCTGCACCGCGTTCACTAACTGGGTCAGCAAACACGGCTTTGTGCAGAGTATGAGCCGTAAGGGCGACTGCTGGGATAACGCCGTGGCTGAGTCCTTCTTCCATCTGCTCAAGACCGAGTTGACCTACCACGAACACTGGCTCAACTACCGGGCCGCGTATCGCAGCCTGTTCGACTACATCGAGATTTTTTACAATCGAGAAAGGAGTCATTCCACCCTGGATTACGCAACACCCGCAGCATTCGAGCAGCATTCAACCAAACTTGCTGCTTGACGGTGTCCATTTTTCCGGGGGAGTATCAGCCCAGTGGTATCTCATGGTAACGGTCACCATTGGCAGCGTTGCGAGCACTCATTCGCGCACCAGAAAGCTACACTTCACCAGCTATGAATTGGGAATACACTCTCATTCATGTCCTGCAACAACTGGTTGTATACGTAACAAGCTGCATCTAAACAACACGGAGACCCGGATTCGCGCCTGCTGGGCGCCAGAAAAGAGTGTTGCCTACGATCATTCACCGCGCTCGCACGACTATTGTATAGTTGTCCTACGGCAGCACCTTCAGAGCCGACTCGATATGCCCGATCGCAAGTTTGTCGGCTTCGAGAGCTGCCGCGGCGAATCTGTCGCTCTCGTGGGCGCTTGCATATCCACGAGTTCGGCCAATGTTGCAACATCCATGTCGTGACGCGCCGCAGCCTGTGACAGAGCGGGAACGCCACGGGCAAGGGCATCGCGCCACATGTACGCCTGCCAGACCAGCGGGTCCTTGCCAAGCTTGACATTGTGCAAAAAACTGTCGTATCGTGCCATCTTGGACTCTGACGCTTCGCTGATGTGAGGCGACCGGCGGAGCGACTGATTCCAAATACAGAATGTAGCTCTAAGCCTGGGCGCATCCGTGGAGCCTGAAGCACAGGCAATTGGCAGGAGACCATTACGATCTGTCGTATTCTCCACGCCCAAGACTCTGAAGGTATGCAACGATAGGAGCTCCATCATTTCGCTCGGATGTCCGCCAGCGTCGGAACCAGGCTGAAGCACCACAGACCTATATGTGTCCCGGGAGATTCGGATGACGTATCAGCATAGCGGCCGGCCAGTCACTGTCATGGGTGTCGTTGGCGTTTGCCTTGCTCTCCTGGCAGCTTGCGGAGAGCGGGAGGAGAGCGAGAGCGGAAGCGCGGTTGAAGGGAGCAGCTCGGAAGAAGCTCCTGCCGCGACGGCGATTCCCGTGAGAGCGGAGCCGGTGGTCAGAGAAGATCTGTTCATCCACCTAGAGACCTACGCCAGACTGGATGCAAAGCGTCAGGTCACGGTCCACGCGCGCACGACCGCGCTGGTCGAGCAGTTGCACTTGGAGGAGGGAGACGAGGTCAGGCCAGGCCAGGTCCTCGTAGAGCTCGAGCAGGAGGAGGCCAGCCTGCAGTTGCGGCAGTCGCGGGCGGAACATGAGGACGCGAAGTCGAGCTTCGAACGCGTCCAGGACCTGCACAAGAGAAACATGGTCAGCCGAGCGCGGTTCGAGACGACCCGGCTGCGCTACGAGAGCAGCAAGGTAGGATTGGAACAAGCCGAGATCGGTTTCGCTCACACGACCATCCGCGCCCCGATAGGGGGCGTGATCACGCGACGGCTGGTCGAACGGGGCGATCTCGTGAACGGGAATCAGGAGATCTGCGTCATCGCCGATTTCGACCTCCTCCTCGCGCGCGTCTTCATCCCGGAACGACGCATGTACGATGTCCAACCCGGGCAGTTGGCGACCATCAGCGTTCAGGCCCTACCGGGCCGCACCTTCGATTCCCGCATCCACATGATCAGCCCCGAGGTGATCCCGGAGAGTGGCACGGTGAAGGTGACTCTGCAGGTGCCGGGGAGCGATCAGCTCAGACCCGGCATGTTCGCTACCGTCCGGCTCGTCACCGGGCGGCGCCCTTCGACGCTGGTGATTCCCAAGAAGGCGCTCGTTCTGGAGACGGAAGAGGACGACGTCTTCGCCATTGTCGATTCCAAGGCGCGCAAGGTTCCAGTCGAGCTCGGTCTGATAGAGGGCGACCACGTCGAAGTGCTCTCCGGAGTAGCTGAGGGTGACATGCTGGTTACCGTCGGCCACAAGGGACTCAAAGAAGGCACCCTCGTCCGCATAGTAGGGTCAGCCCCGAAGGAAGAGGCGGGCGAGGCGAGTCCGTGAAACTGGTCCAGTTTTCGACCACGCGCCGGGTGACGGTGGCCATGCTCATGGTCGCCATCCTGGCCTTCGGCTCTGAAGGGTTTTCACGCCTGGCGGTCAATCTGCTGCCCGACATCACCTATCCGACCATCACGGTACGCACGGAGTACGAAGGTGCCGCGACGCAGGAAATCGAACGCCTGCTTTCGGAGCCCATTGAGAAGCGAGCCAGCGTGGCGAGCAACGTCGTCAACGTCTCCTCAATTTCCCGGCCAGGCGTTTCCGATGTCATCGTCCAGTTCGCCTGGGGGACGAACATGGACTTCGCGTCACTCGAAATACGCGAGAAGCTCGAAATAACCACGGGTGGGTTTCCCCCTCACGACTCCAGCCCGTCCATCCTGCTGCGCTTCGATCCGAGCCTGGATCCCATCATGCGCGTGGTTCTCTACGGCGATGTTCACCTAATGGAGCTGCGCCGCATTGCCCAGGAGCAGTTGCGACCGGGGTTGGAGAGCCTCGCAGGCGTCGCGGCGGTCCGCATCGAAGGCGGGTTGGAGGAAGAGATCCAGGTAGAGGTCAGTACTGCCCGTCTTGACTACCTGGGGATTCCCGTCGATCAGGTGACTCGCCGCCTGGGCGAGGAAAACGTCAATCTCACCGGCGGGGTTCTCAAAGACGGCGAGTCAGAGTTCCTCGTGCGGACATTGAACGAGTTCGAGACCCTCGACGATATCGCTCAGATCGTCATCGGGCTGATCGACCGCGCGCCGATCAAGCTCGCGGATGTAGGGCGAGTGTCGCGGGGCCACCGCGACAGAGACCTGGTCACGCGCATCAACGGCCGCGAGGGGGTAGAGGTGGCGATCTTCAAGGAAGGCGACTCCAACACCGTAACGGTGAGCAGCGACCTGCGGGACCGTCTGGATGCTTTCCTCGAAGAGAGCCCGCCACTGCGGCATGGTGGCGGCATGGAGATCGTCTTCGATCAGGCCACGTTCATTCAGCAAGCGGTGGACCAGGTACTGGAAACCGCCATCATCGGCGGCTTCCTGGCCGTGCTGATCCTCTTCTTCTTTTTGCGTTCCCTCAAAAGCACCCTCATCATCGGGTTGTCGATACCTCTTTCGGTGATCACCACGTTCTTCGTGATGTTCGCCTTCGACATCAGCTTGAACATCATGTCCCTGGGCGGGTTGGCTCTGGGGATCGGTATGCTCGTCGACAATTCGATTGTCGTCCTCGAGAGTGTGCAGCGCTGCCGCGACCGTGGCGCCAGTGCCATGGAGGCGGCGCGGCGCGGCGCCAGCGAGGTGAGCCGCGCCGTCGTCACGGCGACGATGACGACGATTTGTGTATTCCTGCCGATCGTATTCGTGGAAGGGGTTGCCGGCCAGCTCTTTCGAGATCAGGCGCTCACGGTGACGTACTCGCTGCTGGCATCCTTGCTCGTCGCGTTCACGCTCATCCCGATGCTTTCCTCGATGAGCGTCGCCGGGACGACCGTACCGACTTCGGGTCAGGCAACCAGCCCCGGCGTGGCCGGGATGGCGGCCTCCATTCGAGGCATGCGAGCGCGTACGGCGGCGGTCCGCCGACTGTTGTCTGTCCCGTTGCTTCCGGCCTACTGGCTCTTCGACCTCGTGTTCAATGCACTTCAACGGGCTTACCCGCGCGTTCTGAGCTGGTCCTTCCGACACCGACTGGCCGTGTTCGGCGTCGCCATCGTCGCCGCCGTAGTCACGCTCCATCATGCCCGGAGCCTCGGAGTGGAGTTGATACCGGAGATGAGCCAGGGAGAATTTGTCGTCGATCTGGAGTGGAAACCGGGAACCCCGCTCGAACAGACGGCCGCATGGGTTGCCACCATCGATCAAAAGGTTGCAAGGCTTTCAGCCGTGGCCTCCGTGTTCTCCCTGGTGGGCACCAATGCTCAGGTCGGCGGGATAACGGGAGAGAAAAGGGAGCACATGGCCCAACTGATCGTGCGCCTGCGTCAGGGGACCGAGGAAGAAGCTGTGATGGCGCAGGTACGCGCCGCCCTCGCGGATGAACCGGAGCTGACCCACAAGTTCTCGCGGCCATCGTACTTCTCTCACCGGGCGCCCGTGCAAGTGGAAGTGGCCGGGTACAGTCTGCCGACACTGCGCCTTCTCGCCGGCGACATCGCCGGGCGCCTCACCCGTATCGACGGGATCACGGACATCCGCTCAAGCGCGACAGTTGGACAGCCGGAGATTCAGATTTCCCTCGATCGCCAGCGCGTCGCCGAGCTGGGCACTACCGCCCAGCAGATCGGCGAGCTGCTGCGCAACAAGCTTCAGGGTGAGGTGGCCACGAGGCTTACCCGCCGGGATCGCAGGATCGACATCCGCGTTCGCGCCCTTGATGAAGAGCGTGAGACCCTCGAAGACCTGAAGCGGATGGTCGTGAGCCCGAGCTCCTACCCGCTGCCGGTGGCGCTGTCGTCGGTAGCCCACGTGGCAGCTGTTGAGGGACCGTCCGAGATCCGCCGCGTAGGCCAGCAACGTGTGGCCCTGGTGTCGGCGAACCTGCAGGGCCGGGACCTGGGCGGCGCCGTCTCGGAGATCGAGCACGCGCTCCGGGACATTGTTCTGCCAGAGGGGTTTTCCATCACCATGAGAGGCCAGAACGAGGAGATGGTGAAATCCTTCGACAGCATGAAGCTCGCCCTCATGCTGGCGGTGTTTCTCGTCTACCTGGTCATGGCATCGCAGTTCGAGTCCCTATTGCATCCGCTCATCATCATGTTCACGATCCCCCTGGGATTGACGGGCACCGCCGCCGCCCTGCTGGCGACGGGCACGACGATCAGCGTCGTCGTCCTCATCGGTCTCGTCATGCTCGCCGGCATAGTCGTCAACAACGCCATCGTGTTGGTCGACTATATCAACCACTTGCGGCGTGACGAGGGCATGGAGAAGATGGCTGCCGTCGCGCGCGGGGCCGAGGTCCGCTTCCGGCCGATTATGATGACGACGTCGACGACCGTACTCGCGCTGTTGCCCATGGCCCTGGGCCTGGGTGAAGGAGCCGAGGTCCGCGCTCCCCTGGCTATCACCGTCATCGGCGGTCTGATCCTCTCTTCGGCCCTCACCCTGCTACTCATCCCGGTCGTGTACGCCAGCGTGGACCGCGGCCGATAATGTCGCGATGACTCTGACCGACTTTTCGCTTCGCCGGCCGGTGACCACAGCGATGGTCACCATGTCGGTTGTGGTTCTGGGGCTGGTGTCCCTCCGTCAGCTGCCGCTGCAGCTGTATCCCAACGTGTCGTCTTCTGGCATCAACGTGAAGACAAAGTTGCCAAACGCCTCCGCTGAGGAGATCGAGCAGAAAGTGACCATTCCCCTCGAAACGGCACTCGGGACGCTCAGCAACATAGAGCGAATCACTTCGACGTCGAATAGCAGAAGCGAAGCCAGCGTGAGAGTCGAGTTCAAGGCCGGCACGGACATGGATGTGGCGACCATGCAGACGCGGGAGCGCGCGGATCTGGCGCGTGCCTCCATGCCCCCGGAGACAGATTACATAAGTGTGCAGCGCTGGCAGACGGGTCAGGAACCGATCATAAACGCCCGTCTGGCATGGCGCGGCGACAACGACCGTTTGCTCGACGTCATCTACAACGTCATAGTGCCCCACATTCGCCGTCTGCCCGGGGTGGGAAACCTAGTGGTGGGCAGCGTGGACCTGCCGCAGCTCTCGATCGATCTCGACCGCGAGCAGCTGCAGTCTCACGGGCTCACACGAGCGACGTTGGACCGCCAGCTGCGGGAAAACAACGTCAACATGTCGGTGGGCAGGATCAGGGAGGGGGACACGCGTTACCTGGCCCGGCTGCTGAGCGAGTTTCAAGAGCCGGAGGCGATCGGTGATCTGCCGTTGCAGGGCGGCCGGCTGCGGTTGAGCGATATCGGCCACGTCGTCTACGGCTTGCCCGCGAAGACGAGGTACGAGCGCCTCGACGGGAGAGAATCGGCCGAGATCATGGTCTACAAGACGGACCAGGCCAACATCGTGGAGGTGGGTGAGACCCTCGTCGACGCGCTGGAGCGCTTCGAGGAGGAGTACGCCGGCAAGATCGATTTCGCGGTAGTCCGCAACCGCGCCGCTCGCGTATCCCGCGAAGTCAATACCCTCGTGAACACCGCCAGTATCGGCGCCCTGCTGGCGATGGCGGTCATCTTCGTCTTTATGCGCAGCATTCGCGCCACCGTCATAGTCGGCTTGGCGATCCCGACGTCGGCGCTGTGTGTGTTCGTAGGTTTGTACGTGGCGCGTGAGGTCTTCGGGTCCGAGGTCAGCCTCAACATGGTGACGATGATCGGACTCATGCTCGCCGTGGGGATGCTCGTGGATCCGGCCGTAGTCGCCCTGGACAGCATTTTCCGCCACCGTCACGAGGGGGGCAAGAATGCGGATGAAGCGGCTCTGGTCGGCGGTCGCGAGGTCGGCCTGGCGGTGCTCGCCTCCTGCCTCACAACGACCTGCGTTTTCGTGCCGTTCTTCTTCTTCTCCAATAGTGGCTCGGCACTGTGGATGCGCGATGCGGGCATGGCGATCTGCCTGGCCGTCCTCATGTCGATGGTGGTTGCGCTCGCCCTGCTGCCGCTGGCGGCGTCGCGCCTGTTCAGGGACGGGATCGAGCGCTACGACCGCTACATCGTGCTGGCCATCGTCGCCGCCATCGGCGGGCTCGTGTGGTACAAGCTGGAAACGGTGGGTGGCAGGACGCTTTCGCTGTGGTGGGCGCGCTGGCTCAGGCTCATAGGCGATTCGATCAAGGGCATGGAGTGGACTTCGGCGCTCGGATTCGCCATCGCGGCGCTGGCCCTGGTGGCGATCTGGGTCGTCGCCGGCCGCCACGGACTGCGCAGCTCGTACGCGAGACTACTGGGATGGACCCTTGACCACCGCTGGGTTGTGCTGGCGGCCACCCTGGGGCTCTCGGGAACGGGATACTATCTCTACCAGGGAATCGAGCACCAGGGGAGCCCGTGGCAGCGCGAGCGTCGCGTGACCACGACGACCCTCGTGGATCGCAGCTACGATCTCGAGGATTCAATGGCCTTTTTCGCAGAGATCGAAAAACGGTTGTTGAAGAACAAGGCCGAGTTCGACATCGAGTACCTCGTCACCGACATCCAGCAGCGCGTCTGCCGCATGCATGTCTATCTGGTCGATGCCGACGACGGTCGTCTGACCACGCCGGAAGCGGCCAGCGCCATCATGGCGGTGCTGCCCGAAAAAGTGGGTTACACCCACAAGGCGGGCTGGTCGTGGAGAAACACCCACGGAGTAGAGGTGGAGCTGTACGGACGCGATCCGGACGTGCTGGCCGTGTTCATGGACGAGATTGCGGACCAATTGCAGCGCATGCCAGGGGTGAAAGGCGTCACCACCAGCCTCGAGGACGGCAGGGAGGAGATCCAGGTAGACGTGGATGGGGAAAGGGTGTTCAGCCACGGTCTATCCACCGGCGAAGTGGCCTCGGGTATCGCCGCCGCTTTCGGGACCCGGAGGGCGAGCGGGTTCAACGGCGACAACCGGCAAATCGACATCGTCATGCAGTTGAACGAGGACGACCGTGAGTCCATCGACCAGCTGCGCAGCAGTACCTTTCGGGGTCGTGACGAACAGCCGATTCAACTGGCGTCTCTAGCTGACTTTCGATTGCGCCCCGCGCCATGGAGTCTGAACAGAGTCGATCGCCGGCTCAAGGTCACGATGTTCGCCAACACGGCGACTCAGGAGCAGGCCACGCAACTAAAAGAGCCGGTCGAAGAAATGATAGACTCGATAGATTTGCCCCCTGGCTACTCCTGGAAACTGGGGACGAACGAGCGCTGGTGGGAACGGGAGGATGAGGAAGATACGACCCTGACGACTCTCTTCGCCGTGTTGCTCATATATCTCATCATGGCTTCGCTGTTCGAGTCGCTGGTGTATCCCTTCACCATCATGCTGGCGATCCCGTTCTCCCTGATCGGTGTGGCCCTGGGGCTCTCCGCTCTGGACATCCCATTCGATGACAACGGCACCCTGGGCCTGCTGATCCTCTTCGGCATCGTCGTCAATAACGGCATCGTCCTCATCGATCACATCAATCGTCTGCGCGCTCAGGGGTTGTCGCGTCGAGAGGCGATCCTGCTGGGAGGACAACACCGGCTACGGCCTATCCTGATGACCGCAGCGACGACGATTCTCAATCTCCTGCCGCTCGTCATCCCCATGATCTACGGCACCGCCGAGGGGTTCTCCAAACGCTGGGGACCCACCGGCCTGGTCGTCGTCAGCGGCTTGACGACATCGACCCTGCTCACGCTGGTGCTGGCACCGACCCTGTATTGCCTGATGGACGATCTCGGAGTCTGGTTGAAGCAGGCGCTGAGGGTTTCGTATCTACCCAGAAGAGCGCCATGACTGGCAGCGCTCGCCCTCTCCCCACCCTATGCACGGCCCCAACCCGGTTGTTGGTGTGACCGCTCCAGCCATCTGGGGAGCCGTCATCGGCTTCGCAGTCAGCGGCGGGCGCACATGTCTCAGTGGCGGGGGATCGATCTCAGAGAACCTGCTGCCCGGCCTGGTCTGCTCGACCAGGGCGACAACAGTCTCGTGGTGCGCCGGTGGCGTCGACGGCTGAGCCGCTCACGCTGGAATACCACCATCGCGTTTCGCCATCTACTCTCTATTCAGTCGCTTGAGCGCTCCCCACGAGCTTGATGATTCCACGTGCGTTGGATGTTTTTTTCCATCAATTGTAGCTCTGATTAACTCATAGCGATTGAGCACCGGGGTATCGCTTCCCTGAAAGGAAGAGATCAGACCTACTCCATCGGCGAATAGATAAGCATAGGTCTCTGCCACTCCAAGACTATATCCGAATATGAAATACTCCGTGAAGGTGCCCAAAGGCATGACAATGGGACGGAGGGGTGACTCCACCCAATCGCGCTGCTGAGGCCACATGCCAATGGGTCGACCCAGTGTAGGGGGGAAAAGCGCATAGGGTATTTGTTGAATATGGGTGGTGTCGTGATTTGGAGGGGTGAAGAAATCAAGTATGGGATAATCGCCCTCTTCAGTATCGGCAAATCGGTTCAGGTACTCGTAGACATTTCCGGCGTTATCCTTGCGGAGCAATTGACCGTTGTTGAAGCGGAAGTATGTCTTGCCATCGATCACTTCGGTAGCATCTATGCTGAGAATTACTTGGTTCACTATTACGACCTGGGGCTCTTCGCCATTCTCTGAGTACTCGGTTTCTCCTACGATATGTTGATATTCCCATACGTTACCGATTTTGAACGGCCAAAAATCTGCCTGTTGGGCACCAGCCCGACTAACCACAAGGAAGCCAAGAGTCGCCCAGATCAGAAGAAGTTTCATTTTCAATGTCATATGACGTCCGTAAGGTCCCGAACCGCGAAGGGGTTTGGCGAAAGCTCAACCGAGGATCAGTCGTGCGCGTGCAATCTCCTCCGGGAGAGCGGCGATCTGCTCTTCAATGGGCCACCGTGACTTCCTTGCCGAGTCGAACTTGGATACGATGCGTTGGTCTTGGAAAAGCCTATCCGCTTGGTAAACTGCCCAAATCACGGGAAAGGCAACACGCTCGGCCTGGGTCAGTGGCCTGACCTGGCAGTATCCCTTCATGAAGTTGGAAATCTCCACCAGTGTCAACGGTCGTTCATTTTGGATGACGCCATTCATGAGCCACTTGTTCCGGATCATCGCGACGTCGCATAAGAGAGGTACGTACCGCGGATTGAAGTCAGTAAAACCCACATTCTGGCCATCGTAAAGCACGTTAGGTCCCCGTACATCTCCATGGGTCAGACCCCACGGCACAGCAAGTTGCTTGAGGTCATCGGGCAGGGCTGCCTGAAGCTCCTTGACCGCTGACAGCTGTTGGGCGTCAACCTGCGCCAGAGCCTTGCCGATCTTCTCCTCAACCCATGGAGCGAGGGGCCTTGTCTCGCCGGGGGCTCCTTGGCAACCAGACACCGCCTCGTGGATCCGGGCCAACTCGCCCCCGACGAGTGGCAGTACACCAAGAGTGCTTGCTGAGCATTCCACGCCGGGAAGGAGCTCCTCCACGGCAAGGGAGACCTCCCCGAGCTCGAATGCGAGCAACCCGGCCGTTGTTCGAACGATGCCGGGCGCCGCGCACCCGACTTGACCGAGAGAGGAAACCAGCTCCACCACCTGGGTAGCCGATAACGGACCCCGTGCGAACACCACGCGGGCGAACCCCAGGCCTTCAATCTCAAGAAGTCGTCGAGACTTGGCACATGGCTTCACGGACCTCGGCGGCACGCCCCAATGCTCAGTCAGCGTCGCCAACAGGACCTCGCGAGGAGGTAGTTTGTCCATAATTGCTTTCAGGCCGGGGGATCGTCGGTGTGTCAACGTAGGGGTTGGTGGTCACGCTCATACTGGACGAGGTACTCGTAGATACGCCGATGTAGCCGTGCACAAGCCAGAGCATGGTGTTCATCGGAATCCTCGAAAGAGGGTTGCAGGCGAGGATAAACCTCCGACGCACCGATGCGCCAAGCCCATTGGTACAGATCCCAGCATTCGAAGTTCCAGTTCTCAGGCAGGTAGTCGAGGCCACCGAGCAATTCATTGGTCACCAGGTACCAGTCATAGGTGGCGATGAGACTCCAAAACTCAGCCGGACCATCGCCAACGAACTCCAGGAAGGCCTTGGAAATACCCGTAAGGGATTGCCAGGCTGGCGAGTCTCGGGGAGGGAGGTGGGGGAGTACGTTCTCGCTGACGAAGGGCTTGACGCTTTCCACACTGAAATCAGTAGAGACGGCATAGAACTCGCGGTCGTCCTCCGCAACGGCGCCGAGACTGATCAGCACGGGTCGGTCACCGGAGTCGTCGTACTCGGTGTCTATCCAGAATCGCATCGGGACCTTTGGTCGTTTGGAGAGATCTCAACAGCAATGTCGCGAGCGGATTATGATCGCCTGTTTGGTGCCTCCTCCGAATCTACGTACCCTACGGTGACTCTGCAAATCGCAAAAAAAAATAATCAAACCCACGGGGAATGCGATTCGGCATGAACCGGTAGGGGTTACGCAACCCAAGAGGGGCGGTGCGAGATGGTTACCGAAGCTGTCGCAACGATAATGGCGGTTGGTGCGAGTTCTCTCGTTCTGGCCTGCCTGGTCTGGACGGCGCGAAAACTGCATTGGCGAGGTGCGCCATGGGTGGCCGTTGGCCTCGTCATGCTCGCCATGCCCGACGGATGGGCCCACGCGGTTTTGACCCCGGCCCCGCCTGCCTTCACTGTCTGGGGATACACGGCGGTCGAGCTGCTGGCTCTGTTGAGTCGATGGAAGATGGCGATGGATGCGATAGTGATCGCCATGGTAACGATTCTGCTGTTCGGAGACCTCGTCCGACTGTCGTGGCAAGCCCAGCTCGGGATTGACAGCCGCTTTGGCGATGTGGTCGAGAGCTGGACGCGGCGGCCGAAGATGATCGGGATGATGATGATGATGATGGGAATGATGCCGCCAATGTTCGTTTTCATGTTCCGAATGCAGCTGCCTTAATTCCCAACGACGCAAACAATGTCGCCAGTGTCAGGGAAATGATGATCCGCAATCCCCGGGGTCGGCATCTCGGCTAGAAGTCCATGGTTATTGAATTGCCCATCATCCCGGTGAAATAGTCAACGATCAGCCAGAATCCTCCAGCCACGAACTGACCCAGGATCAACCCGTAGAAAACAGGAATGAGCGAGCGGTAGGCGTTGAGGCCACCATACTTCAAAAGGACCGACTTCATCAACCAGGCCACAAAGACCGGAAACCAAGCCGTATCCATTACCCTATCCATACTGACCACAAATCCAAGAGGATGTAGCGGCCACCACAGGAACCGGCGCTGCAAAATCAGAAGACTCGCCATCACCCCACCCCCCGCCAACCGGATGAGCCAACCGAGCCAGTTCGGTCCCGCATTCTCGTCGACTCGCCGGGCCATATAATCCCAGGTATAGTTGGGAAGATAGCTCATGGAACCAGCTATATTGATTCCCCCCTCCCGATAGGCTATCGACATCGACATCCAGAACGTACTGACCGCGGAAACCCCGATAGCGATCGCCAGCGCCAACAACATCCAGCGCTTGCGATAGGCGATCTCCCCGGCCAGCTTCAACCCCGTGGCGGCATGCGCCATCATCGTGCTCGCCAGAGACTCCGTCCATATCACCGTCGGCGCCAGCGCCCCAATTCCCGAAGGCCCTATGTACCGCGTCCCGATCCCGGAGATCACGAAGTCCAGGGGGATGTTTCGGGGAAACACCATCGGCAACCCCGCCTCCGCGATGATGCGCGTCAGGCTGGTAAAGGTCACCAGGGCGCCAAATAGAAACAGCAGCCCCGCCCAAAGTGGCAACCCCGCACGCCACAGCCACACGCTCATCACGACCACGCCGAGGATCACCCCCCATACGGCTGTCCGGTAAGACATGACTTCGTCGGAATCGTCCACCGAAGCATCCCCTCTGAACGCCTTCCGAAACACGTTCCGCAGATGCCCCCGGGCGATCCAGAGCCCGAAGAGCACCAGTGCGATCATGGCCCCGATGGTCTGATGGGCCAGCACTCCTGTAACGCCGCCGCCACCGCCAAAACCAGACAGATCTTCTCCAATGCCCGCCCCCGTCAAGGTCAGTACACCCTCCTCCAGGCGTCGCAGGATGTAGAATATCCACATCCCGAACATCACGTCCGGTTTGAGGAAATACGCAAACCCCAGGATCATCAGATTCATCGAGAAGCCTACACTGGCGACGCGTCGCAGCAGTGACACCTGTCCCAGGTGTCTCGGAATCACGGGAACGAAGGGGAAGTAGTGGTTCAGGGCGTTGAGGCTCTCCCGACCAAACGTCAGCAGCAATCCCACCCACATCAGGCGGCTCTTGAAAAAAGGCGCCACCAACGAACCGCCAGATGGTGGCTCTACCATCGCCAGAGGCACTTTGGTGATAGGATAGATCAGGTGCTCGTGTTCCACCCACTGGCGACGGAGAATCACCATCGTGCAGATGCTCACCGTCCACAACCCCACCATGAACACCAACCACCACAGCAGCGGCGGCAGCCACATGTCCCAAGGAATGGACTCGCCATCCGGCATCCCCTCGAAGAACCACTGGATCCCCAGCTCGTCGTGGGGGACCATCCAATCCGCTACGTAGGGATGAACTCGCTCCGCCCAGTCGTTCTCCGGCTTCGCCAGGTAGAATACTCCGGCAACGGACCCCAACAGCATAAAGGTGAATCCGTTACGCTCTCCACCCGAGAACGCCGTGGCCACGACCATCATGAGGTAAATGGTCAGCAACTCCGCCTTGCCCAGGACCAGCCTGCGGTGGATGACTGCTAACAGGACCTGGACAACACCCACCCACACAAAGAACAGGAAGAAAGCGGCAGGACCATTCAATGAGCTCATATGGCTGCCCATGATGACCCGCGAACCGTAAGGCTCGCCCACTCCGATCAACAGGCTGAGTCCAGCTCCGATGACCAATGAGCGCGGCGTCACTCCTGTCGCCGACTCCCTCTCTGTTTTACCTGACAAACCCAGTGGTCTCCCTATGACCTCCGATGATGTTGCTCATGGGGTCGCCCTTCGCCTTGTGCGGAGAGGGTTTCGATTAGTATTGGTCTCAGCCCACCGCCTCTGGTGATGGACATAGGAGGTTCTACCGACCCGGCGAGAAAAGCAATAGGAGGTTCCTGGAGGAGCATGATACTCCGGGCACATTCATTGCTCTTGACCGCCACATGCCACGGGCTACCCTTACGGGACGATCCTGGTCGCTCCCTGGCAGTTTGGGAGGAGGTGTGAGATGATTCGAAAACATGCGACGGCGCCCGGATGGCCCCTGCTCTTGTGTCTGATCTACACTCAGATTCAGGCACAACCTGTGGAAGAGCGGATCATCGCCGTCACCGAGTCCGTCGGCTATGAAATCGATCCCGCCGAACGGCAGAAGTACGGCCTGTTCGACGAGTACGGCGGCTTCCTTGTAGCCGAAGTCGTGAGCTCAGCAGAGCAGTACTTTTTGCGAATCTCGTACCGGCGCGACAAAGATAGGCTTGTCAAGCGGATCCCTTTAGCGGTTGACGAGCTGCAGGCATTGCGGCAACAGATAGCAGCCGTGGATGCACAGATCCGCTCGGGCGTTCGGCGAGAGGCGGCGACGGAAGCGGAGCAGGAAGGCCGCCTGCGGCTGGTCACGGACGGATTCCTCTACGGGGCCTATCTGTACGGATTCGGGACGACCGAGTTGCTCGGTCTCGAAGGCCGCGCCGCGACTGGTGTGGGGCTGTTGATCACCGGCGGCTCCTTCGCCGGCACACTGAGCGCGACGAAGGATTATCGCCTCGGCTACGGTCGCACGAAACTGGTGCGCTGGGGCAACTTCGCGGGCACGTTCTACGGGCTGGGCATTCCCGGGTTGCTCGGCGTGGACAACAACAAAGTTTACATCGCGTCGGCGATGGCGCTCACCCCAGTTGGTGGCTATGCCGCGTACCGGCTTTCGTCGGATCGTCGTATCAAGAAGGGCGAAGCCGACCTGATCACCACCGGCATGTTTGTGGGCAGTATGTACGGACTGGCCGTTCCCTACGTGATCGGCATTGGCGACATGGACGACCATCCCAAGGTGTATCTCGCATCGTCAATGGCTGGCGTGCCTATTGGCGGCTGGGTGACGAGCCGTTTCGTTCGTGATCGACCGATCAACCGCGGGCGGGCGCATCTGACCTCTCTCGGTGGTTGGCTCGGCATAGCCTACGCACTGACCGTCATCGATCTGGTAGACGATGAGGAGCACGAGCGACTGTACACGCTTTCTGCCATGGTCGGTCTGCCGGCCGGGGCTTATATGGGGTATCGCCTGACGGAGGGTGAGGACTACACCCTTGGTCGCGGTCGCATGATCACGGTCGGTGCGTACGCCGGCTCCCTCGTTGGCCAGGGGTTGATCTACTCAGTCGGTGCCGATAGCCAGAAGGCGTTCAACGTGGCCGGGATGGTGGGGTCGGCGTTGGGGGTGTGGTTCACGCACGGCTCCACGAAAGGTTGGGGGGAGCGCGTGACGAGCAGAGAAGACTCGTCGCTTGAAGATGTGAGGGTTTCACTGCTCTCCCCCGAGGCTCTGTTCACCATGGGCATGCTGGCGCACAGCGGAAGTCCAGGTAGTCGGGCGATTCCCGTCGAGTTGTTGCGGATCGAGTTCTGAGGGCCTGACTCGTCTGTCCGCTACAGCCTTGAAGACGGCTGATAGCGTGCCTGAGCATCGGGTTAGGCCAACGCGATGGGCACTGAGCTCAGACACGTTACGCCTTTTCCACGGCCTGCTCGACGGGGTCCCGACCATCGGATTCAGGGTGTGATGGGCGGTGAGCAGGCCCCTGCGCGCCCGTGCAACACCAGGGCCCATGCGAGGCAGCCGAACGCGAATGTCGAGGCCCCGACCCGACAGAGATTCCAGCTGCCCCACTTCGCTTCGTTGAACCGCTCGCGGACCGTGGCGAGATCGCCGATCTCGCCTGGATTCCCGGCCGCCTTGATCTCGTCGTTGACCGGTACGTTGATGGCGAAGGTAATTACAAGAACCACGAGCTGCAGGATGAACGCGCCGCCGATCCAGGGCAACGCCGATCGCTCGTCCGCGCCAAAGTGGAGCGCACCTGCCAGAGCGCTGAAGACCAGCGGACCGAAGAAAAAGACGAGCAAAAAGGGGCCGACGATCGCCGTATCGATCTGCTGGAAAGCTCCGACGAACGTGCGATCGTCACTCCTGCGCAGCCCCGGCATGATGGCGAAGGCGTAGAGTTGGTAGACCCCCGCCGCTATCCCCATAGTCATCGTAGCCGCCAGCAGCGCGGCCGCTTGAAGTAGCTCCATTATCGCGTTCTCCCTACCTGTCGGATGGGGTTCGTTACCTGTCTGAAGGCTTATGGGCGCCGTCGCTCCACAGCTCGTACATCGGCGCGAAGGATCTGAGGTCGCCGGCGACTGCGCTCAGTGTCGCGTCGGAGTAGAGGCCAGCCAGCGATATTCGTTCCGGAAGACCCGCGACACGCGGAGAGAGCGAGGGAAGTTTGTAGGCGTTGCAGCCTAGCACTGCCAGAGCTGCGAGGAACGCCGAAGAGCACACGAGCGTTTTCGCGCCCGCCCAACGTGTCGCAACGGGAACTCTGATGTTCGATGTCAGGAATCGTCGAAGGGGATCCACAGCCGCTCCTTCAAAGTAGCCTAAGATCGCCATAAAGGTAACGTCGCAGCCAGCGAAGCTCTACCCTGGTCGAGGGTGTTCAGTGGGACGGACCGCTATGCCCTTGCGACTATGATTATCGAGACGTTGTATGCCATTTCGTGGGACCAAGTGCCAGGCTTGGCTGCAGGGTCGGGCTCACTCCACGGGTGGTCGAGAACTTCCTCGATAGCCAGGCCGTTGTCGATAAGACCGCCGAACAGGCTGCTCATGTGATGCCGGTAGTTGAGCGCGCCAGTCTCCTGGGGGAACTCCATGACACTATACGGTTCCGCCATGTGATAGCAGCGCCCATCCCAGTCGAGAGCTCCGGGGCGCGCTTCGATCACGTCGTCGCCGTCGTTGTTGTAAATGATCCGCCGCCGGCGCCAGCGTGCGGTTTTCCGGTCCTCGTCCATTGAGCTTCCCTCGGTGAGATTCCAAATCGGCGCAGTGGGAATTGCTGTGATATATGATGTGAATTTTATCTAAAACGCTGTCGGAAAAGTGTCAAGCCGCTACGGAACGTAGCCTGTGGTCCTTCTACGGGACCAAGCATCAAGCTGATAGCTTTACCCATGAAGAGAAGCTTGGACTTCTGAATTAGCCCGGCATGATCATCTAATTCGTACAATTCCAACACGCGTTCCACAAACTGAGGGCCATATATCCAAAGCTCTGCAAAATCGTGGGCCGGATCGCTGAATGCGCATGCACTTAGGTCGATCGTGTTTACCTCAAGCCGCTCTTCATCCCAGAGGATATGTTCCTCATTGAGTTCGCCGTGAAGAAGTACCTTACCACAAGCCCGGCTCCAGACAGCGTCGAATTCTTCGAGGAATATCTCTATCACTTTGATATCAGCGCGGTCCAGCAACGGCGTCAATGGTTCTATACCCCGCTCTCCAATAAAATCAGGTAGTCCAATTGTTGGGATATTGAACCCATTCACTTCTGCGAGAGGGGTTGTGTGGCGTCAGAGAGAAATCCGGCCAGCTGGATAGCAACAACCTTCCTGTCTGAAATCGACAAGCGCTCAAACCTTTGGCCGACAACTCCTCCCCATACAAGAAGGGATAGCCCGCAAGGCACTCATCTTTCGACACGTATTTATACACAGGAATCCCAATCTCAACTCTACTTTTCAGATAGTTGAGGAAGCGAATCTCGTTCGTTAATTCGTCCTGATAGCCCCTGGGAATCCGAAAAACAAGATGCTCATCAAGAATGATTACTTCATGATCCCAACCGGTATCGACGTACCTATATCTGTTCCACGAAAGTTCGGGAAACTCATCCTTGATTCTCTGAATCAAGTAGTCAGCGCTCATGGCATTTCATTTTACTGTCTTGGCCAAGTAACTTACCGGCTCGTCGCATCCCATATCATATATCGTTTTTTTTCGTGCCCTAGTGCGCACGCCAGATTTAGTTAAATGAAGTCGTGGATCTTCACGTGGCATCAACTTTCATCATATGCTAGGTTTAGCCGGAATCGACATTCGGAGGTTAAATATACAACGGAGGTTACGATCATGAAGGGCAGGAATCCCTACGTCATCCACTACGTGCTCGACATGGATCGCGCCAAGCGCTTTTACATGGAGGTCTTCGATGTCAAGCCGTCGTTCGAGTCTGAAGGGTGGACGACTTTGGATTTCGGCTCTCTCCAACTGGCGCTGCATATCACCAGCGAGCCGGATGACCCATTGCCACGTGCGGGGTTGGTTCTCGAAGTAGACAGCATCGAAGAGATTCAGGCCGATGTGGAACGCTTTGGAGGACGCATGCTCGAGCTCTTGGAGCCCAGGCCCGGCGTTCCCGTCAGGGTTGCCAACTTTCAGGACTGCGAGGGGAATGGATTTGATCTGCGACAGCAACCGTGAGTCGGCGTACTTGGAAATCACGATTTCATTTAACGTTTTACCGATTGCCGAACCTGCGAAGCAGGTTGCCATCAGGCCAAGCCGCCGAAGGCGGCGCAGCGGCAAACGAGTTGTTAGCAGATGGGCAGGTACAAACCGGGTAGATTGGTAACACATCTGACCGGGTTGATGGGTGACACTCCTTCTACTTTTTGACCAACCCCAATTGGGAGGTTGGTCGATGCCCTGGATGGAGACAGCACCCATGGAACAACGTAAGCGATTTATCGCCGACGATCAGCGCGGGCATTACTCGAGAGCGGAGCTGTGCGAGCGATACGGGATCAGCCGCAAAACCGGATACAAGTGGCTTCAGCGGCACGCCGAAGAGGGGGTGCCCGGGTTACGGGACCGCAGTCACGCGCCCCACACCTGTCCGCATCGCATGGCGCCAGAGATTGCCGAGCTCATTCTCGGAGCGCGCACACGGCACCCCGATTGGGGACCGAACAAACTGTTGGACTGGCTGGCGCCTCGACATCCGCACATCTGCTCCTGGCCGGCGGTCAGTACGGCAGGCGATCTGCTGGTGCGCGAAGGCCTGGTGAAGAAGCGACGACGACGACGCCCACGTCAGCACCCCGGAGCCGTGCCGCCGACCACCGACAACCCCAACGATCTGTGGACGGCCGACTTCAAAGGCCAATTTCCTACCAAGAACGGAGTTTGGTGTTTCCCTCTCACCATCAGCGATCAGCACACTCGCTATCTCCTGACCTGCCGCGCCCTGCCCGACATCAAGACCTTGCATGCGCGTCCGGTCTTCGAGAGAGCCTTCCGCGAATTCGGCCTGCCTCAGGCCATTCGCACCGACAACGGCGTTCCCTTTGCTTCCAGAGGATTGCATGGGCTATGCCGACTCAACGTTTGGTGGATGAGGCTCGGCATCGTGCACCAGCGGATCCGCCCGGCATCGCCGCAGGAAAATGGCGCCCACGAACGCATGCATCGCACCTTGAAGGCCGCTACCTGTCGGCCACCCGCCGCCAACAAGGCCGCCCAGCAGCGATCCTTCCAGCGCTTCCGACAGCTCTACAACGACGAGCGTCCCCATGACGCCCTCAACGGCAAGACTCCTGGCTCCCGGTACCACCCATCACCCCGGCCCTATCCCGGCCGCATGCCGACCATTGAGTACCCCGGTCACTTCGTCATCAAGCACGTCACCCGAGCCGGGACCATACGCCTCGGCCACAAGCTCATCTTCATCGCTCAGTCTCTCAAGCATCTCGACATCGGTCTCGAGGAGATCGACGACGGCGTCTGGGCCATCTACTTCAACACCGTCCTCCTAGCCACCGTCGACGAGAGGGACATGATCGTACGGGAGTGAATTCAATCAAAACAATAGTGTCACCCATCAACCCGGTTTAGACTGTTACCTATCAGCCCGGTTGCTGCAGCATACTATCCGGCCCTTCGGAGTTTCCGGACTCCAGATTTGGGCTGGGTCCTAGCTAGATCATGAAATGATTGGAGATTGAGCCAGA
The DNA here is from genome assembly GCA_965248265.1 of Candidatus Latescibacterota bacterium. Taxonomy (GTDB): domain Bacteria; phylum Latescibacterota; class UBA2968; order UBA8231; family UBA8231; genus CBDFJF01. The sequence goes on along the minus strand of CBDFJF010000001.1, from coordinate 1,010,074 downwards.
ACTCAGGCGTGGTGTCGAGGGCCTGGGCGAAGAGCCAAGCAGTCTCCGGAGTGACGCCGCGTTTGCCGCGTACGATTTCATTAATTCGCTGAGTGGGCACACCGACGTGTTTGGCGAATGCTACCTGGGTGATTTCGAGTGGAGCGAGAAACTCGCGGTTCAAGATTTCGCCCGGGTGAGCTGGGATTCGGTTTTCTGGTAGCATAGCGAACTCTCCAAGAATCAGTGGTAGTCAACAAGGCGAACATCATGAGCAGCACCTCCAGACCAGCGAAATACGATACGCCATTGGATATTGACTCGGATGCTGTGAAATCCACGCATATCGCCACGAAGAGCCTCCAGACGGTTACCCGGTGGCGATCTCAAGTCGCGTATATCATGGGCAGCGTTCAACACATCTAGTTTGTCCAATGCGTGAGCGACAATGTCCTGCGGCAGGCGACGAACACGAGCTGTAGACCGGCCGTGAAACAGATCCGCAGTTGGACTGTCGCCAAATGATGCTATCATGAATTCACAGTATCCGGGATACCATGTAATATACGTATGGGGACGTGCTCCACAAGCGGTGCCTCGGGTTACCTGAGCATCGGTCTGTAGATCCGCGGGTCACCGGGCACCAGGCAGATCACCGCGGCTTCTCTGCGAGTAGGGTGTATGTGTGTGGCAGACGGTGGAGTGTCTCCTTGGGCATGTTAGGGAACAGGTCCCAGCCAGGATCGTTGCCCTCGGCGAAGTGCTTCAGCACAAGGCCAGCCTCAATCAATGGATTAATAACATCCCCGAGCGGCCAGATGCGTTCACGCATGACGGGGGCGCGATGTGGGCTCTGTTCGCCTGGCTACGTCAGTGGAGGGGTACCCCGATCCTCAACTACGCCTCCCTCGCAATAGCTCGGTCCAGGGGCGAGTCTGTAATCGTCACCTTCGATGTCCCACAAGAAGCTCAGGGGATGGCCCTCCATCAGATAGAGGGTTATTCCGACTACGTCACCAGCCCCGAAACGCCACAGGAAGAGTGTGTCGTACCCGTTGGCACACTGGAGATGGATGGCGCAACGACAGCGTTGGCATAGCGAGCGCAGCTGATTGCGTTGCTCAGCGGGCCACAGCTGCTCAGGGTTGTCTTTCTTGAGCGCGTCGACTCGTTCGGGCAATTCGTTCCTGTACTTCGACTTGGCCACTATGTTCCAGCCCGCGCCAGTTTCCTGATGGATAGGGGACAGGCTGTTCGATTCCGGCATTTGTGCACACTCCTTCATTACGGTGGGCAGCCACTAGGGTTGTTTCATCGCTACGTCCTCTCAAACTTCCGAATCCTGAGAGGTCAGGAATACCCTGGTTTGCTGAAAAGCGCCGCTTTCAAGAATCTGGGCAACGGTCTTGCTCCGGTCGTAATAGTCTCCGCCGCCTGGATATCCCTGACTGCCGTCGAAGTAGAGGATGCCCGGCATACGATCGGCCGGGATGATGTTGGCGCCCATGGACTTCTCGACGCTGGGGCAGTTGAAGGTCGTCCCTGGTTCGAGGACACTGTGGACTGAGAAGCTTCCCCCCGCGTCTGACGAAAGCAGCCACGCGAGACGCTGGTCGGCGCGCTCATTCATGTGCATGGCGCGCGTGGGCTTGCCGTCTTTCCAATCATCGTCGAGTGGCGTCAGGGTGATGAGCGCGCAGATTGCGTCATCGCTCCTCATCGCGGTCCGACACTCGGTGACGCGCATGTCAGGCCAGGTGTCTTCCATTGCGGAAATCGTGCGGCGCTGCCAGGTGCCAGCCTCGTCGACGGTGGCGAAGATCAACTGTCCCGGTCGCTCGCTGTGACTCAAATAAAGGACGTACGGCCGGCCGCTCGAATCGACGACGATGCCGCCCTGGCTGATCTCGGGCCGGGGCAGCTTCTCGTGGCGCGGCTCGATGCTCCTCGCGAAGGTGTCCAGATCTTCTGGGCGAGCCGGTGTCTTCACCGGCGTGCCGTCGGCACGTCGCCAGGTCAACCCGCCGTCGTCGCTGGCGGCGTAACAGACGGCCTGATGCAGGCCGCGGCCCCCATCCGAGTCACAGCCTTCGTAAAAGTCGATGACAGCATGCAACGTACCCCCCGAGGCGACAACCATCTGCATGTGGTAGGCGGCGTAGGTTTTGTAGTACTCATCCGCGCGGCGGATGATGCGCCCCCTCTTTACCCAGGGCCCATCCTGCGGCTTTGCATAGAGATCCACGCCCAGATCGCGCTCGCCGGGAGCCTGGTAGCGCACTGTCAGGTAGAGGGTGTTGTCCCTGTCGCAGATGAAGACCGGATAGGTGCCAGCAGCTATGGTCTGCGGCTCGGTCCATCGAGAGCTGTCCTGCGGCTTCACCGAGCAGCACCAGTCCACGGGTGAACCGTGGCCGCCGAGAATCACGTGCAAGTAGCCTTCGTGATCCATCGTCATCACCGCGCGGGCGTGGTTGTCCCGGCCGGCTCCGAGCGTCACTGGCCCCGACCACTCGTCTGCCGCATGGTCGTAGCAACGCACGCGGTTCAGATACCCCGCGCGGGTAACGTCCTGCCAGACCACGTGCGTCTTGCCGTTGAAGGTGACGACTTTACCGTAATCGCAAGTAGCCCGCTCGCTGCCCTGTTCCGAGATGAGGTGCATTGCTAAGACTGCGGCCACGAGTGTGGTGTTGGCTGACCGGGCTCACCCGTAGACGTCGGCGATCACTTCGCGCAGATGATGCGCCGCCAGCCGGATGCACTCCTCGGAGTCGCAACGATTGCGGGGCGGGGCGCCCCCTTCGAAGCAGATCGAAATATTGCCGTTGAACCCGGCCGCCTGCAGGATCCGGATGATTCGAGGGTAGTCCAGCCACTCTTCACGTCCGGCGTCGATCTTGTAGATCTTGGCCCGCACGCTGGCGGCTTTCGGGGCGGTTCGTTCGATGTAGTCGCGGTAGATGTCGACGGTGATGTCCATCCAGCCTCGCGGCGACCCTCCCGGTGATCCTTGCCATTGGCCCGTGTCCATGATGAAGGTCAAGTTGTCGCGGTCGGTGTCCGCCAGAATCCGCAACACGAGATCGGCGTTCATGGCGCAGCCACCGTGGTTGTGGTTCTGGAGCCCCAGCACGACGCCTCTGTCGGCCGCGTAGTCGCACAGCTCCTGGAAGGACTCGATCATCGGACTCCAGACGGCTTCCTGCTCTTTTGGGTCATCCGGCCATTTGCCTCTCGCGAACACGCGCACGATTTGCGCACCGAGAAAGGAGGCGGTGTCGACATCTGCCCTGGCTTTGACCAGCCGCTCTTCTTTCAGCTCGACGGGCCCCGCAAGACTCCCAGCGCCCAGATATCCGATCGGCAACCCGGCCTTCAGACAATTCATCTTGAGACCGAGCAGGAACGCCGGGTCGTCCGGTATGCCCTGGAGGTGGAAATCTATGATGTCGAGCCCCAGCTCCCGGGCGAACTCGATCTGCGTCAAATATCCGGATGGCTCGGGGGCCCGAGTGGACCATCCCAGCTTGATCATGGCTGTCCTCCGTTCCGTGTCAGCGTGGAGCAACTGTGCAGGGCATTGTAGCCAATCGAAAGACGAACATCAAATGAATGTTCGCGCCAGCTCCAATCAGCCAGGTCGTGCCTACGGAGTCCACCGATGCCCCACATTCCATCGGATCGAGTGCTTGCATTTTGCCCCATCCCGGATTAACATGGTAATACGCGCTTCGAAGGAAGCCTCCGGCCCGCGGTAAGGGTTCAACCCACCTTCAGCCTACCAAATACATAGACCTTCTTTCAGCCTGATCGGGCGGGCACCAGGCGCATCACGGAGAGAGGGTTCTCATGTCCAAGTCACAATCCCCGTCCAAGCCCGACATCGGCCAGATCCGTCGGGATGCTCGTGTAATCCTGCAAGCGCTGCTACGCGGTGACCAGACCGTTTGCCCGCGCGTTCGGCAGTTGTCGCCCCGTTTCGCACATGCCTCGGATGGCGAGATTCTCGCCTCCGGCAACGTCACAGATACGCTCGAGGTCGCATCGCGCGAACACGGATTCGAGAGTTGGCATTCAGTGCAGGAAGCAGGCTGGGGGCACAAGTTGCTGCGAGGCGGTGCCAGCCTGGAGCATTTGAAGAAACAGGCCAAGAAGCTACTCAGGGCTTACCGAGCCGGCGATGAGGAGGCGACCGAGAGGGCCGGCATGAGCCGCGGTGGCGAGTTCACTCTCAACGATGCCCAGTTCGTGTTAGCACGGGAATACGGATTCAACAGTTGGCCTAGGTTAGTCGAAACCTTTGAGCCGGCCGCCGGCTGGACCAAGCTAAGTAGCCCCCAGCTGTTCACCATGGAGCTTCTGCACGACGCATACGCACCTCTGCTCGCAAAAACTCTTTCGCACCACCTGGGCGATACGGCTATGTGTGACACGCGCTTTATCGACCAGACGACCTATCTCGAGTACATCCAACATGTCCGATCGCTGCCGCGAACCGGATGTCTGTGCACCTTCAGCATAAGCACGATGCGAAGCCGTTCGGTGCTCGATGTGGCCATGCCATTGGTCTTCTCTATGTTGGGGAAGGGCGCAAATCAGGATTACTCGTTGACCTCTGATGAGCGGGCCCGGATGGAGCCGGTAGTTCGCGACATACTATCTGACTTGCAGAGCGCCTGGGAGACGATTCTTCCAACAACGGTGGGCGATTTCGCGTTTCTGGCCGATCCGGAGATTGACGAAGCGGTGGATCCAGGCGACACGATCGTGCTCGTCGCCTTCGAGGTCAACACAACGCAGCATTCGGAAATAGTATTCGTTGCCTATCCCCTACCTGATGGTGTCCTTGAGTTGCGCGATCGCCTTGATTTCAATTACCGACCTCGACGATTTCCTCACTAATGGGTGGAGGAACCGGTTCGCCACGTTTCTCAAGACTCTCAATGTAAAGGGAGATAGCCTCCCGGATGTTGGCGAGAGCCGCGTCTCGCGAAGCGCCCTGAGAGATGCATCCAGGCAAGACAGGGACCTCGGCAACAAACACACCGTCTTCATCTACTTCCACGACAACTCGGTACTTAATTGTGGTAGCTCCTTTGCGGCCATTGCTCGTAATCTACATGAAAGCCGTCACAAAGTCATGTCAGATAAACTGGTTGTATACGTAACAAAATGCACTTAAAACAATATCCAGACCCGGATACACGCCACTCAGTTTCGGTTCTTGGGTTACCACCCCGAACATCAGACTTTATCGAAACGATTCCTATTCGACCGCGACTCACGTGCTGAGATCGATCCGATCGATGAGGAGTACCGTTCGACTCCGCTGGGGCTCGCCGCTTGCTTTTCTCAATAGGTGAGCGATGACACGGCCTTGCTCACCATCGCCAGAGCGGCGCAGAACATCCCGACCAGCGCCATGCCGACGCCGAAGCCGACGCTCAGCACCATGGCGTATCGCCGCCACTGCTGCTTTCCGTATCGCTTCCAGAAGTAGAAGCGGCCAAACAGGGCACCGATGATCTGCGGCAGCAACGCGTGGGGAATGCCGTTGACGCTCTGGACGTACCCCCAAATCAGGAATATCGGCATGCCGAAGGCGGCGAGGGCGAAGTAGGCCACGAGTCCGAACCCGGTGCCGATCAGGATGATCTTCCACTTTTTGCCCTGCAACGGATGATGGATGTCCTCGTCAACGGCCCCGTCGCCGTCGTCGTCGCGGCCGTTCTTGACCTCCTCGTCGACGCGGCCGTCACCATCGTCGTCCTTGCCATCTCCCGTGTATTTCACATCCTCCCACAATACCGCATACATCAACGGTACGTCGGACGACTTTTGTAAGAACGTCCCGTCGAAGGTCGGCAGCCGGTCGATCTCGACGTAGAACTCGACGGAGTCCGCCGCCGCCAAGTGCAGGACCGCGCGCAGGTTCGGATTCATCGCCTCGCTTCCATGCAGGACCGCCCCGACGGGAGGCCACGCCAGTTGTGGGGCCGGGGGCGGTTTGAGTGCTCGCGAGTGCCGGGCGCGTCCGGTGGCGGCTCGCGCTCGCCGCTCGAGCCGCTCGAGCCCCTCCAGATCTGGCCCGGCGCGAGGGGGGTTGCCGCCCTTGAAGTCGGTGTAGAAATAGCCCATCTCCGACCATGGGCCGTACTCCCTCTTGAGTTCGTTGGGGATGTTGTGCTCCCGGGTCGCGCGCGCGCGCCAGTACCACCAGTGACCGTCCTGCAGATTGCTCGGGCTCCAGGCGACCTGTCCGTGATCCAGAACAGCGCCGTCGTCGACGCTCTCCCCGGCCCGCCACATTGTGTTGTACATGGTGCTGGAATAGAACAGGGCTTGTTCGAAGGCGCGCAGCGGCCACATGCGCTGGGCGTATGGATAGCTCTCGGACGGAATCGGCGCCAGCTGCCACAGGAAGGTCCAGTACATCAGGCTGACGCCGAGGACGATCGGCAGCATGAAGATTTCGGCCTTGAGCAGACTGGTGAAGCGCATACCGACCAGCTCGACGACGCGGAAGCCCTCGGCGTGGCCGCCGAAATTGCGGGTCGGAAAGGGCACGAACCAGACGTCGACGCCCCGGTACCCGGTCAGGAAGATGATGGCTTCGTTGATGTAGGGGATGGCCACCTCGCGCCCGATGAGGCCGTCGAGGCGGGCGCTGACGAAGGACATGATCGGGGCGTAGACGAAGGCGATCAGGGCGAAGGTGACCAGCAGACCGACGCCGACGAGGCTCGGGAACAGAGTCTTGGCGAGCAGGATCGGGTAGATAGCGGCGACACTGAAGAGGCCGATGCAGATCCAGATGTTGAAATCGCCCCGGCCCAGGTGTCTAATGCAGTACCCCCGCACTTCCGAGGGATGGTTGCACCCTTCGTGCCGACAGGTGGCCGGATACTGCTTCTCGCCGTCTCCATCGCCGCCGAAGTACTCCTTGATCTGCCCCTTCTGCCGGCCCAGGGTGGCCCACAGCTGATAGAAGCTGATGAAGGTGACGGCCAGGGTGATGCCGATCCCGAACGCCCTCCAGAAATCGATGCCGGTGGCGATCTGGGTGTTGATCGTGTCCATGCCCAGAACCCAGCGTGGCAGCAGACCCAGATCGTAGAGCAGGGGACTCACAAGCGTGTGGACGACGACGCCGGAGAAAGAACCGATCACCGCCCAGAACGGCATGAGCAGGCCGGCGAAAATGGGTCCCAGATGGAGCGTGATACCCAAGGGCGTAGCCGGTAGGAAGTGACCGAGATAGGGCGTGAAATCGGCGAAGGGAATGGGGATCAGCTCGATTCGCTGGCCCAAGACCTCCGTCAACGTCGGGATGCCGACGTAGAGAACGCCGAAGGCCCCGCCGATGACGGCCCCGACGCTGAAGATCGGCCACTTCCAGGTCTCCTTCTCATCGCCGCTCTCCTCGGCCAGGGCCATCGATCCCAGCGCCGACATGGGTGCGGTCGGGAACGGCAGCTGCTCGCGGTCCGAAGTGAGTCGGAACAGCACGTACCCGGAGGTGAACCAGGATATGCGCCCGACGATGGTGCCGAGGACGAGGAGGCCGATCGGCCATGCCCAGTCGGGGTGAATGAAGGTGCGTAGCTCGAGAGCCTCGGAAGTGGGTCCGGGTGCCCACCAGAACGGGAGGATCTCGGCCACGCCGAACTGCTCGGCCTCGGGAGAGCGCACGAAGTACTGCCGCCACAGCAGATCGAGGAAGGCGCCCTCTTCGCGCGCCACAAGCGCCCCGGCGACGTAGACGAGCAGGTAGATTTCCTGTCGCTTGAGCGAGGTGAACGAGCGCTTGGCCACCTCCAGGAACAGGATGACGGTCACCCACTGGGCCGCGGCCCCGATGCCCCCGCCCGTCACCAGGCCCAGGTACATTTCTCCCGGCGTCATGATCAGCGAGATGAACAGCACCCCGATGATCGTCCGCATGGTGAAGCCTTCGTCGAAGCCGTCGGGAGGCTGCAGCAGATCGCGGTATTCCTTGACCTCCTGCCATTCCCGTTCGAGCCTGGCCCGTTGTTTCCTCGTCAGCTCTTGCGCGGCCAATGGATCGTCAACCTTCCGGTGTCTCGATTTGCTGCCGGCTCTGCGCCAGCATCACCTCGGCTGCCTGCTGGTGGTAAGCCTTGGCTTCTTCGCTGAACATGTGCCACTGCAGGAACTGCTTGCGCAGATCGTTCATGAAGCGCTGATTGAGCCGCCGCCAGGATGAGTTTTCACCGCTGGCCCACTCGATGATGACCTTGACCACGTATATGCTGGGCTCGGACGAAGGCACGAAGTCCAGCCGCAGGTGCTGGCTCACGCCCATGTCGAAGGGGGCCAGCCAGGCTGTCATGAGCAGGGAGCAGCCGCCGGGGCCCGACCTCTCGACGTCGCGGACCAGGCGGACGTCCTCGGTGTAGAAGTTGCCGACCGAATCCTCGTTGTTGGCCTTGCAGTAGTTGGCCAGGAATCCGCTCAATCCCTGGACCTCGGCTGCGCCGATCGCGAAGGGGAAGTCGAATTCCCAGTGGTCGCCATCCGGCGGGGGCGGTACCCAGCGCCGCATGGTGTCCGGCACGGCGCTGTTCGCGGCGAGGCGCGCCGGGTAGATCGTCGACAACAGCACCACGGCCATGACCATGATGGCGGAAAAGATGGCCGCCATGGAAGAGTAGTTCAGTTCCGTGCTCTGAACGAGGCCCCAACCCAGCAGCAGCTTCGCCGCGCTCTGCCCCAGGATGTAGCCGAGAACGACCCCGACGACGGCGTAGACGCAGGCCTCCGCCACGAACAGCAGGGCGATGTGCACGGGTGCCAGCCCGACCGCAGAGTACACGCCGATCTCCCGCTGGCGTTCATAGACGGCGCCCAGCATGGTGTTGAGGACGATGAGGGCGGCGATGACCAAGGGCACGATGAGCGCCCCCAGGCCCTCGACCGCCGTCATACCGACGGACGTATAGGAGGACACCTCGACTTCCCCGGTGAGCGGGTCACGGATGCCGGCGAACAGGGTCACGGCCACGCGCGTCAGGAAGTCCTCCAGCAGGGGCTGGCCCCTCACGTTCTCGCCGAAGCGGACGCCGATCGAACGCAGGGTGCCGCCGGCCGCCCACGCCGTCCCGTACGGCATGATCAGCACGTTGTCCGCCGGCACGTGCACGAACGGCCTGATCTCGTCCGTTTTCTCTCCTGCCTCGACATCCATCGACACCTCTGACTGGCCGCCGCGCATCTGGAGGTCGACCATCTGGAAGTCGGCCGGGGTCAGAGGTTCCGAGTCCAGGTCCCGGATGGCGGCGAACGCGCTGGCGTCGATGATGCCGCGGACGACGAGGTCTGCGCCGAACACGCGCACGGTGGCTCGGCCCACATCCCCGACGCTGATGCCCAGCGCCGCCGCCATCTTCTCCGGAAGCAGACAACTGGCTTCGTCATCCTGCTCGAAGAAACTGCCAGCGGCCAGGGCTTCGTCGATGCGGGTGACCTGTGTTTCCTGCGGCGACAGTCCCAGCAGACCACCGGCCCGCGTCGTGCCGGCGTCCCCCTGGATCTCGATATAGCTCTTGAGGTGTTCTGTTTCGGTTACCAGCCAGTTGCGCGGGCTGACGACGGCCTGGCGGTCGAAATGGGAGAGGGCGTAGTTGAGGGTCGGCGGCGACAGCTCCCGCCAGCCACGGTCGCGGATCAGAGTGCCCTCGTAGCGGGCCTCGTGCGACGTCGGGAAGGCGAGGAACGAGAGCTGCGGCCGGAACGAAGTGAAGGAGAGCACGGCGAAGGTGAGCAGGGTCAGCGTCACCAGCGTCAGCCCCGTGCGCAGCTTGCGCCGCCGCATGTTGGATATGCCCAGCGTGAAGGCGGCATAGGAAGCGCTGAGGCGATTGACGTCGGCCCGGTACATCTGGGCGGTGTGGGCCTGGCGCTCCTTAACGTAGTGGTCGAAGCGCGAGAAGATCATGGCGAACACGAAGGCGGCCATCGCCATGATGGCGAAGGCCAGTAGGACGACGGTCGGATGGGCGATGGCGAAGGCCGGATGCACCTGCGAGATCACCGCCCAGACGACGGCCAGGATCAGGGCGAAACCGGACAGCTGCCAGCGGATGTCCGCGGCGGCGAACAGCAGACGCTCGCCGAAGAACGCGGCCGGAAGCACCAATGCCAGGAAAAACACCAACCCCTTGATGACATCGTTCAGTGTCCCCATCACGTCCGGGTAGGCCCTGGAGGTGATCCCCCTGGCCGCCCGCACGTTGGCCATGAAGACATCCCACTCCCTCCTCTCGGCCGCCGCCGTAGCTCGGTCGATGAGCTCGCGGCCGTACGCGTGTAGTCCTTCCAGTCTCGGGTTCTCGATGGCGTGCTCGCGCATGGTGGCCAGGCGCTCGTCGTTGAGCCGCCACATGTCCTGGACCGCCAGGTATTCGGTGCGTTCGAGTGGGTCCCGGCCGACGACGTAGCCGGTGCCGCGCGCTCTGGCGCGGCTGTTGGTGAGAATCATGCTGTCCGACATCAAGTACATGAGGCTGTCATCGGCAGCGGCGAACACCACCGCTACCGGTTCCAGGATGCCGCTGCCTTTCGCCACTCCGAATTCCTTGGGCGCGACGCCCGCGTGGTTTTGAACTGTTATCTCACTGACGGCCTGCAGCGACCGGGGGTCGATCAGGCCGAACAGCGGCCGCGACATGCAGGGGAAGACGACGAACGTCTTGTGCTCGCCGCGGAAGCGAATGGCCTGGGCCATGCTCTTGCCGTGCAGCTTCTGGGCGCGCTCGCTGTTGTCGGGGGCGTAGACGACGTCGCCGGTCTCCGGATCCAGGACATAGGCGCTGACCGGCACGGCCCCCAGGGGCAGTCCGGGGATGACGGCGCTCCCCCTGTCGTCGGCCAGGTGGAAATGGAAGGCGCGCACCCCCTTGTGGGGTTTGAACCCCAGACCGGCTTGACGGGCGGCTCCGGCGCCCAGGGCGACGATGGCCCCCTCGACGATGCGGTCAGGTACCTGGCTGCGGCGCGGGAAGGCGCGCACGTCGACGATGAGGGTGCGCAGGCGATCCTTGAGGACCCGGTCGAAATTCTCCAGGTCCGCGGTCAGCTTCGCGTCGTTGAAGGCGCTGGTCAGAATCTCGTTTAGGAAAGCGCTCTGACGCGCCAGGTTGTCGAAGTCGACGAGGTGCGGCCGGTCCAGCGGGGTGTCGACGACGAAACGGGCGTCGGCGATGGTGACGAACGACAGGGCCACCAGCCCCGCCGTCATCGCCACCTGCCCGTCGACGGTGACGCCGCCCGGCACGTAGGTCGACCAGTCGAGGCCCTTGAGCGGGCTGATGCCGTTGACGAGGGCGCGCTCGGCCACCCGTCCCAGGCGCGCCGCCGCCGCCTCGGCATAGGCGGTAAAGGCGCGACCGAAGGGGACGTAGAAGCGCTTGGTCTCTAAGCGGCTCGTGTGGTTCCAGATGCCGAGCTGATCGCTGCCGCTTGTCAGATCCAGGCTGATGAAGAGGTCAGGGTGCAGCGGCTCCTCCATCAACGCGGCGTAGTCCTCATGGGTGCGGGCATGGCGGTCGAGGAAATCGACAATCCCCCGCTGGGCGAGAAAGTGGGCGCCGGTGGCCGCCAGCACCACGGTCCGCGCAGGCGGATGGCGCTGGAGGTGTCTGGCCAGCTCCAGCAGGGCGGCGATGCTGCCGGCGGTCTCGGCGGAGGGGGCTCGCGCAGGCACGACGGAGATGCCGTCGTAGTAAGCCTGGACGACGATGGTTTCGCTTTGGAGCTCCGGGTCGTTGCCCGGAACCACGCCCCAGACATTGCGACCGGCGCGAGAGACCCAATCCATGCGGCTCTTCAGCTGCACATCGAGGGGGCCGTCATCCAATAGTGCCCGGAGCCGGTCCGCGACGCCGGCATCGATCCAGAACCTGGGTATGTCCAAAGGGACGGAAAGGAACTTCGTGCTCGCCTCGCGCCAGGAGGTGCCTTCAGGTTCGATGAAGATGATGGCGCGGGCTCCCAGCGAGGCGGCCTCCAACCAACGGGTGCCGGTGTTGAATTCGAGCAAGATGATACTGCCGGCCATTTCCTGGCCGTTGTACTCGGCTAGGTGCCCCTGCCCGCCGTAGATCAAGTGGCCGGTGATGCCCCCGGGTTCTACGGTCGTCGTGCGCACGTGGTTGGGCCACAGCCCATCGAGGCGAAAGCGCTCGCCGGTTGCGGAGATGTCCAGTTCGCTGCCGCGGTCCAGCGGCACGCTGAGCGGGTACTCCTCGCGGACGATCTCCCTGATGCCGGCGGCAGCGAAGGCCTCGGCCACGTAGTCGGCGGCCGCGTCACTGCCGGGATAGCCGCTGATCCGAGAGCCAACGGAGGCCATGTACTCCACCGTGGCGCGGATGCGCTCCACGTCTGCCGGAGCAGCGGAGCAGATCATCGGCAGCGCCACAAGAAGGCAGGTGATTAATCCTGGCGTCATCACGTGTAGGGTTTCAGTACCGCTATCAAGCGCCTTACTTTCATGATACTATCTCACCTGAAGGTACTTATAGTACGCATCGCCTCGTACGCGCGTGGGTTTCTGGTCTTAACCTTCCGAGATGCAGTAGAGGTATTTCTCCCCGCGCAGAAACAACTCGGCGCCGACGAGGGCTGCCGATGCGCTAAACGTGTCGTCGAGCCGGTTGGTTGCCAGCACTTGGGGGCTGTCCTCGTCGCTGATAACGAGTGTCGTGCCGTCGCGGTCGGTGATGTACACGCGCCCCTCTGCCCCCACTGGTGAAGCGAACACGTAGCGGAGGCCAGTCAGACGCAGCGGCCCGGGTCGATTCTCACCCGTCAGGGCGCTGACGCGGGTCAGGATGCCCTGGAAGTGGCGGATGAAATACAGGGACTCTCCGTACAGCAGTGGCGAGGGCACGTACGGCGCCCCCTGAACGCGGGTCCACACGACCCGTTTGGTACCGGTGATGTCGCCTTCGGCGCCGTGGAAGCGAATGGCCAGCATGGACTGCTTGTCGTAACTGCTGCCCGAAAAGACCATCCCATTTCCGGCCACAGGCGAGGCCACTACGTTTTCCACCGACAGTCCCCCGCATTCCCAGATCAGGCTGCCGGTCGTCAGATCGTAGCCTCTCACGTCCCTCGAGCCGTTGATGATTACTTGTGGTGTCCCGCCGTCGTCGACGACGATGGGCGTCGTCCATGACGAGGCCCCATCGCGGAAGATCTTCCAGCGCTCCTCGCCGGTCCGCTTGTCGAAAGCCACGACGAACGACTTGCCTTCGTGGTCCCAGTTGATGACGAGCGTATCACCGTAAAGCGCCGGCGAGCTGCCCTCGCCATGTCCATGGAGCGTATCCATCGTACCGAGGTCTGTCTCCCACACCAGGTTGCCATTGACGGTCAGGCAGTAGAGCCCGTACGAGCCGAAGAAGGCGAACAGGTGCTCACCGTCGGTCACCGGAGAGTTGGATGCGAGGCTGGCGGTGGAATGTCCCCCAGCCTGCGGCAGTTCGTCCCGTACGGTCCGTTCCCAGAGGATCTCGCCGTCTCTACGGCTGAGGGCCATCACCACGAATCTGTGGCGTTGTGTGACGGGCGTTTCGTCGTGGGCGTTGAGGGCTCCGCTGTAGCGGGGTTTTACCGCCTCCCCGTAGGGGACGGCTGTCGTGGCAAAGACGCGGTCGCCCCAGATGACAGGCGTGGAGTGTCCCTTGCCCGGCAGAGCGACCTTCCACCTGATACTCTGGCTCTCACTCCATTCCAGCGGCGGATCGGCGCCCGGCGCGACGCCGCTGCCGAGGGGGCCTCGCCACTGCGGCCAATAGAGGTCTGCATCGGCGTCGGCGCCGTTGACATCCAACGCCAGCAAACAGGATGCTGCCAGGATCCAAGCAAGTTTACTCATGCGGACCTTCACACTTGGCCTTGCTCTGTGCCGTTTCCCCAGTAACCGGCAGCCCAGACCGCGGCGCCACCGGCGGCGATGGCCAGAGTGGCGCCGGCACGTCTCGAAGCCAGGGCCTTCAGGTAATTTCCCACTAACTAAGCACCTCCCCAACGAGCAAGGACCGCACGCCGTTTTCAAATACTGCCCGTTCGCGGTCCCGGGTAAATTCGGGGAATGCGCACCTCCCGATCGAAGGGACCGCTGCGTGAGCCGGCGGATTTGCCGAATATACTGCGGTGGAACGTCGGTAATGGGCGTGGAGTGCGCCAGGAGCAACAGTGGGCACGACCATCGTTATATCACAACGATGCCCGGCAGTTACGAGAGCAATACGCCACTCCCGCCACGCTAACTGGCTGAAATCGATCGATTTACGGCGTCCGCCACGCATAGACCACAGTCTGCCTCGATGCATATTGGCCAATTTTGGCCTTGTAACTGTGAGTGTTGATCGGTATACTGGATCGTCACCTCAGACACGGAAGGAGGTGTGTTCATGCGTACATTCCTGAAACCGTCCTCTCCGGAGAAGCCACTCTGTCTGTCTGTGCCTCAATAGCGTATTTGACTCGAGAGCATATGCCGCCTCTCCTACGGGAGGGGCGGTTTTTTTGTTCTCATCCAGACGAGGAGATTATCTGATTGATCGAGTTTGCGTTCGAACCAAGACAGTTCGAGAGGAAATGGCTCGAGACCAACCTGCACAGTTTCGCCGAGGAAGGGCTCATCGAGGCGATTCTCTACCCGGTAAAGGGAGGGAAGGAAGCATCAGTATACTGCTGCCAGGCCGGTCCTGGGGTAGCGATGGAGCTTCTGGCCGCCAAGGTGTATCGGCCTCGCCGTGAACGGGCGATGCGCAATCAGGCCGCGTACCAGCTGGGTCGGGACTTCCTCGGTATGAAAGAAGAATCTCGGCGCCAGAGCACCTTGCGAAGGGCGGTTAAGAAAAGGAAGAGGTTCGGCAGGCAGGTGGAGGATGTCTCATGGATCGCTCACGAGTTCGAATCCATGAGCGTGTTGCGCAATGCAGGCGGGTCGGTCCCCATGCCCGTGGAGCGCAGCCAATCAGTTCTCCTCATGGAATACATAGGGGACGAGAACGAGGCGGCGCCAGCCCTGAACGAGGTTACACTGAGCATGACGGCGGCACATCGGGTCTTCGATCGCATCGTCCGTAACATCGAGTTGCTCCTCAGCCATGACAGAATTCACGGCGACCTCTCCCCATACAATGTCCTGTACTGGGAGGGTAAGGAGGTGCTCATCGATTTGCCGCAGGTAGTCGATGCGAGCCGTCACCCCGAGGCGTTCGACCTGCTTGCCCGCGACGTTCATAACATCTGTAAGCACTTTCGGCGCTACATCCCGGACATCGATCCGACTGCCATTCTTTCACGATTGGTGTCGGAATATCATCAGGCACGCTGAGGCGAAATGACCGAGGCAGAGCGCAGACAGTTGCATGATGAGTTCGAACGGACACGGGAGGCGTGTACTCGGGCACCAGGCCCTGAAGGCGAGGGTTTTCCAGAGTGGACTCGTGATGGTGTTGAGAGCACCAGTGAGTTTTTCGACGGGACCGCTCATCTCTGGGACGCCCGCTTCGGGGACATCTACAGGTATCTGCACACGGCCACCGTGAACCAGATACCGTCGACCGAAGACCCGATTGCGATACTTGACGTGGGCTGCGGCACTGGACTAGAGCTCGAGTTCATCTTCGAACGCGCTCCAAATGCACGGATTACAGGGCTCGACCAGGCACCCCGGATGCTGGCTCAATTGCGTCGAAAGTACAGTGACCGGCTTGATCAGATCTCTGTCGTCAAAGCTTCCTGTCTCGAATGGCCGAAAGGTCTGTGCAACTTTGACTATGCCCTTTCCATTTTGACCTTGCATCATTTCCCGCCCGAGACCAAACAGGGGGTTTATTCTAGTATTTACTCGTCACTGAAAAGGACCGGCACGTACATCGAAGGTGATCAGATGGTGTCACCCAAATTAGAGCCCCGGTATCTGGAACTTTACAATGAGTGGATCGCCAAGCTCCCCAACGGAAACACAGGCGCCTGGAACTTCGACATCAGACTCGCCGTTGAAACCAACAGCAGCCTGCTCAAGGGGGCGGGGTTCTCCAGTTGTGAGAGAGTATGGGATGACGATGATGACGGTTCTGATGGACATGCGGTCCTTGTTGCCAGGAGGTAGGGCGTGGGCAGCGTCGCTGGTGCATCTATCTTGCGATCATATCGCTGGTGGTCAGCACCCACGGCCACAGAAATCAGCCCTGCTGATGCTTTCCCATGTCTACTTGCCATTGCGAGACACCTCCTGCACCCTGTTACCTTGCGATTTCCCCCGAACCCACCTCCACCTCACGAAGTGATCACCTCGTTCGGAGGTTCCGGTCCGCCCGAGCTGCTGGAGGGTGGCGAGAGCCGGAGCTACCGTTGTGGAGAACTCGTCCTGAAGGCCGAAGATGATGACGAAAGCACAGAGGGCTTCTCGAGATCCCCGGAGAGGGAAACGCTTGGAACTTTGCAGATGAGGTCACCTGGATGAACTCGAGATCGACCATCACCCTCGTATTGCGCCCCGTCGTCGAACGGCTGCGCGCGGTGCTCCGGCCTGTGCAGTCGCGGCCCCAGTTGATACACGGCGATTTTCGGGGGCAACTTGCAGTACGCAGAAGGCACTCTTCGAGCAACCGCCGCTCTAACGAAGAAAGGACGTCTCAAATTATCTCACCGCTGAAACGTTTGACCTGGACCGTTGCACAGATAGCGGGGACGTGCTGCCTGGCCGCGAGTGTTCTCGCTGTCGCATCGCCGACAGCCATCTGGGCCGCCGAGTCGGTTGACATCGGCTCGCACCGCGAGCTGTTTGTGGATGACCACGTCATCGACAAGATCGAGGGCGACGCCCGGCTTGAACTGCAGCGGCCGGTGCCGCGGGAGGTGGTCCTGGTCACCGACAAGCCGTGGGAGGGAAACACTTGTGCCTACTACACGGTGTTTCGTGACACAAATTCTTCCGGCGAGGACATCTGCCGCATGTATTACCGCGGCTCAAACTACGACCATGAGAACCGAGATCAGACGCACCGCCAAGTGACCTGTTACGCCGAGAGCAAGGACGGCACCAACTGGACGAAACCGAACCTGGGGCTGTACGGATTCGAGGGTTCGAAAGAGAACAACATCGTGTGGGACGGCGCCGGCACCGGCAGCTTTACCCCCTTCAAGGACACCAACCCGGATTGTCCGCCCGAGGCCCGTTACAAGGCACTGGGGCAGGTCCACAAGACCGGAACGCCCTACCTTGCTGTGCAAGAAGAAATGACCGTCTTCGCCTACAAGTCGCCCGACGGCATCCGGTGGACGATCAGCGACGGCCCGTTGATCACCAAGGGCGACTTCGATTCGCAGAACCTGGCCTTCTGGGACCCGCACACCCGACGGTACCGCGAATATCACCGCGTCCGCTTTTTTCGAAATCCAAGCGGTGAGCTTATCGTAGGCGGCATACGCGCTCGCCCGGGATTCCGGTCCATCATGACGGGCACGTCGAGCGACTTTTTCAATTGGGTGACCTGGACCGAGCCGGAGTTGCTCGAATTCGACGATGACATCGGTCCGCAGCACTTGTACACCAATGCGGTGATGTCGTACCCCCGCGCGCCCCAGATCCTGATTGGCTTCCCCACCCGCCTGCTGCCCGATCAGGGGGACCGTGTCGAGCCGATCTTGATGACCAGCCGTAACGGCCATGCGTTCCGGCGGTGGCCCGAGGCAGTGATTTCGGAGGAGGCGCCGGAGGACCGGGCCGGTAATCGCAGCAACTACATGGCCTGGGGCATGGTGCCCACCCCGGGGAACGACCGCGAGTACTCGGTCTACGCCTCCGAAAACTACCTCTCCAGGACCCCTACCCGGCTGCGGCGCTTCACGTACCGCCTGGACGGCTTCGTGGCGCTGCGCGGCGGCGAGCAGGGCGGGCAGCTCACTACCAGGCCGCTCTTGGTGGCCGGCACGCAGCTGGAGATTAACTACCTCACCCGCCCCGGCGGCCATGTGAGCGTGGAGATCCAGGATGCCGAGGGCCGGCCGCTGGCCAATTTTTCGGCGGATGACTGCGACCCGCTCGAGGGTGACGAGATCGCGGGAACCGTCACCTGGAAGACAGACGGGCACGGTCCCTTTGCCGAAAGGCCAGTCCGGGTGCGGTTCGAAGTCAAAGACGCCGACCTGTTTTCGTTTCGATTCAGGTGAGTGAGACTTTCAAACTGGCGTGAGCCCGTCACGATCGAAACGTACCGCTCCACCACTCAATATCCATGAGCAGAATCTACTTTGTATGCCATCTTCTATAGCGACGTTCCCCGTTAGCCGTTGTAATCTGATTGCCGGTTCATGAGACACTCTATCAGAGGGCGCCTTCTTTCCTATTTCTTCCTCAAGCTCTCGAATCAAATCCGTTTCCGCCTTCTCGCCGTTTTCGATATGACCGCCTGGCAAAAACGTGTGGTCGGCTCCTTTCTGATGCGCCAGAAGCACTTTGCCATCCTCGAACACAATGCCCCGCACGAGATAGTGAAATTTCATTGCGGTTTGCGTCTCAGTTGCCAAACACTGGTCGATCATCGGATCACCTGGACGATGGGCAACCAGGCTTCCCGATGATGATACGGTTCATCGGTGTGATCTGCGCGGGAATGTACTTCCACTTCACAGTATAGCCCGCTTGATGCAACCGAAGGGTCCGCTCCGCATCGCTGGCCACTTCCAGACCGAGCTCCCGCTGCAGAACGGGTGGTGCTGGAGACGTCTGTTTTGCATAGCAGCATGGCGTTACAGCGATCGGACAGCACTTATTGATCGCCAGTTCGATACAACCGTCAGTGAGTAAACCACACGCGTGTGTTGCCAGCGCGCTCGCAAAGGGGATCTTTCCATCTATCTGCTTCAACTTGATGACGTGATGGTGCACTTTCCCGCTGGTCCAGGGTGCTACTTGCTCGACGGCAGCCAAGGTCCGTTCACTGTCCTCCAGTGCTCTGCCGTCGCACAGATGGACGGTTTCGACGCGTCGCTCGAATGCCGCCATGAGGATACCCACAAGGCCGTGACCGCAGCACAGATCGGCGACAATGGGAGAGCGAATGTCCCGACGGACGGCCTCGAATACCTCGAAGCTTTCCACCACTTCTTTGATCGGGATACACCGTGCAGCTGCCAGCGCTCGCACGATCGTCGAGTGCAGGGAATCACCAGGAAAGTAGCGGTCAGCAACGGCGCGATTCAGGCCATATGTCGACGCCACAACCCCCGTTGGTAGTCCCTCGTTGAATTGCCGAAAGGCTCTGAAGCTGGGCATGGGTGATTTCACGCTGCAGGGCGTATCAGGATCTGAAGGCACCCCGCTAGCAGGGTGCTTCCGCCCTGCGGGAATCCGCCTGCAACTCATAGAGCGATGCGGTGATCTCCTTGTACTGCGGAACAGGGAACTCGGTCATCGTAAACCGTGCGAACCGGGCTGTTTGGCCAACTCGATTCTGGTCCAGGTCAGTCGGGCCTATTTCGGCAGGATAAGGGGCCGGATTCTATTTCTTTAGGGGGTCATCTGCGGGGTCG
Organism: Candidatus Latescibacterota bacterium; assembly: GCA_965248265.1. Classification (GTDB taxonomy): domain Bacteria; phylum Latescibacterota; class UBA2968; order UBA8231; family UBA8231; genus CBDFJF01. The sequence continues at coordinate 990,514 of CBDFJF010000001.1, read as the reverse complement.
AGATAGAAGATGCCCCACGGACCCACACCGTTGAGCTGTATCACGGTCTCCTCTTCACAAAACGCGTACATCGGCATCCCCGTGGGCATGACCAGCAGACTGCCAGCAGGGAAGGCCTTGGTCTTGGATCGGTCGAACTTGGCACCGTGAGCGAAGTGAAGCGTGCCGGAAATGACCGTCACACGCTCGGTGGTAGGGTGGGTATGAGGCGGAATATCGGTGTCGGCTGGCACCTTGATACGAGCCGTAAAGTGTTCGGGTTTCTTCATGTTCCCTTCAATGACGGCGATCATGGCGCCAGGTCCGATCGAAGGGGCGTCCTTCCAGGTGAGTTCCTCTGGGGTGGCGTAGATCGGTTCGCAGGGGCCGGTTTGTCCCACTGTGCTGTCTGCGCCGATTCCGATTAGCAGCGGGATGGCAAATGAAACCAAGGTGAATTTTCTCATTGCCTGATCTCCTGTAACTGGTTTCGAGAAACTAAATGAGAGACGATGATCGGCCCGAATATCAGCGAGAATAGGGTATGGCACAAGAATGGGGCGGCCAACCTCAGACTGGCGACGGACGCGAATACACCTGGGATCTCGAACGCTGGTGCTCTATCTCCGACGCCGCCGAGTGACCCCATAATTGTATCCTCCTGAGGCTACGCTAGGCGTCCCCGTGGTGGCAGCAAGAGTGTTTTGACAGTGACGGCGGGACCAGGATCACCGTTTGGCACGACCATGTCGCACAGCGAGGCCCGGTGCAATATTGCCGACACACAGCGCTCTTATTAGCTCACAGTTTGCTCGAGGGCCATGCAAAAGGGCGCCGAGCGTCGTGCCCGTACGTGAAGAGCGCTGTCCGCCTCGGTAACTCAGCCTCCCAGCGGTACGCTCCGTGACAGACAGTTCCACCCAAAAAGAAGAGAACAGACCCGCGACGCATGGGAACGTGGCGGATCGGAGCGCGCTCGTTACACGTCCGCACCGAGTGCGGCAGAGGGTAGCAAGATTTGTGAGTGCCCGGCACTACGACAAACCCGCCATCGTCGGGCCCGACGTCGGTGAGCTGCCAAGCGACGTTGATGCCTGACCTCGTGTGCACGCGCCCGTTCACCATCTCGTAGTGCTTGCCGATGCAGGTCGGGTTGGCGTTTCCCGAGTGCAGCATCTGCCCGCTCGAGCCTTTGACGTGGCACAGGGCCGTGTTCTGAGTTACCCGGTAACCTGCTCCAATCATCCAGTTCAGGCGCTGGATGACGGCCGGATGCGCCAGCATTTTGAGGAAAGGCGCATTGTGCGGCGTCGGTAGCTGAAACAAGTCTCTCAGGTCAGGCCGCCCCGTGCCCGAGATCGTCGGCGCCCCGGGGATGTCAGCAAGCGTCACGTCCCCGTCAAGCTTGTCCCCTGTGCCTCGGTACACCATGCGATCGAGGTTGGCGTCGATGCCCGCCACGGCCGCATCGATCCAGTCATCGTCCATGACGCCCTCAACCAATAGATAGCCGTGGGTGTCGAACGCCCAGCGCTCGGCGTCGTCGTCTCCGCGTCCGAACTCGAGGGGGGAGGAGGCCCGCTGCGCCACGTCGGCATCGTCTGCAGGCGTCAGCCAGGTGGCAGTACCGTCCGACAGGAGCACGCGACGCGAGTCGCCGCCCGCCAGCACGGTTCGCTCAGCCTCGCCGAGCTCTTCCGCCCAGGCAGGCAGGGATGCCTCGTCCTGCTGTTCGGGTGGCACCTGTGGCCGAGCCGAGCGCGAGATGAAATTTACGATGAGCAGCTCACCACCAGCACCTTGCGGGCAGACCCCGTGCAGCGTGCTGGCGGCGCACAGCAGCACGTCGCCGGCCGCCAGCACCGGGCGTTCAGCGAACGGGCTGGAGGACGGAATCGGCGGGGCAGGCAGCCCGCTCTTGTGCGTAGCGGGTACTACTACCAGCGGGCACGTGCCACCTGCAGACTCCGTGAGTGCGACGACCACCACCAAGCCCTGGCACTGCCGGATGCGGACCTCTTCCCAGTCGCCGCCGGCCCGCGAGAGCGAAGCTCCATCGGCGTTGCGGCCATTCCACCCCGTTAGGTTGATGTAGGCCCGATCCAGCGTATCCACCCCGCCTTCCAGTGGCAGCGAGGCCTGGTCGTGTCCTCCTGCGGCGCCGGCTGGGACGTGCCTCACATGGCCGTCCTGGCGAAAGCCATCGCGGCACAGCTCACGCACGTAGCGCCCGACGGTGCCGGCCTCGCCGCAGAGGTCGCCCAGCCCATCGCTGCTGTCGCGGCACGCGGACAGTTCGGCCAGGCTGAGGACCTGCGGCAGCACGACGAACCCGAGCGCATCAAAGGTAAAGTTCTGCTCCGCTGTAAGAATTGAGCGCTCTTGCGCGCGCGCTGCCTCGTTCCAGTGGTTCACGGTGTAGGTGTCCGAGTTCATGGTCAAACCTCAACGGATTCTGGAGGGTGGACGGTGGCATTGTCTGGGGCCGACGAGTTAATCGGCAACCTTAATAAGCGCCGAACGGAGCTAAAGAACCAGGGTCGGACCGTAACTGAGCAGATTGACGCCCTGACAGACGGCCGAGTGACGAGGGCAACTCCAACGCAAAAGCTCGTCATGTCTCCGTCAACCGGCGATCTCAACACATTATGAATGGCACAGGCCAGTTGCAGGTGCCCGCTTGACGTTGTCCCGATTCGAGGGCGGCAAGATATGGGTCAAGCACGCCGTCAACAAGAGGATATGCCATCGCCGCCTGACTGCTATTGGCTTCGCACTTTGCCCACGACTCGTTTAGAACATTTTTCGCAAGCCATCCCGCGGGATGATTCGTAATTCTTCCAGGTTTAATGTGGGCAATCACCTCTTGCACGAGTTCGGGGTCGTCCCCCAGGAGAGTTTCCAGGTGTCGGCCAGGTCCGCGCAGACCGGGCCGACAGAGGCTGTAGGCTGCCCGTCGCCCGTCTCGAGCCCGCCACATCACGGCATTGACCCCCTCGATGGCCCACTCACAGAGTCCGTTGCTTCGCGGCCAGGTGAAATCGACACTATGCCACTCACGTTCATCACATCCTATCAACCAGGCAATATCGTCCGCCTGTACAGGCCAGGCCTCCAGTTCGATACGTGGCGCGGGTAACACGTCGAGATCCAGCATTGTCTTGCAGAAGCCGAAGCATGCGATGTAGCCGTGGCGAGGATAATAGTCGGGATGGCCGTTGAGGCAGGCGAGCCTGTAGCCGGCCTCTTGTGCTACTTCGTGGCCACGGCGCAGCATCATGCCGGCGATACCCCGGCGCTGAAAATCTGGGGCAACTGCGACGGGCGCGACAGCGACCGCAGAAACGCTGGAGTCCATCAATCGCATGCCGAAAGGGATGAAGCCGGTATACCCTACCATGACGTCGCCAACAAACGCGCATATACACAGGGATCGATCAAAACCGGGCTGTCTGTGCCGCAGCATGCGGACGAGGTTGGCCTCGTCCATGCCGTCGAATGCGCGGCTGAGGACCAAGTCAATTTGGCTCTCGTCTCCCGGCTGCTCGCCGCGGACAAGAATATCTTGAGTTGACATCGCAGTCTCCGTAAGCACCGATTACTCCAGTACCGTGTCTTCAGTTCGGATTTGGCTGGGGTGCGAGGGTTCGAACCCCGATTCCCGAGTCCAAGGCCCGGTGTCCTGCCAGTTAGACGACACCCCAGCGATATTCGGCTGCGGCGCGAGGATTCGAACCTCGATCTGCAGGGTCAGGACCTGCCATCCTGCCAGTTAGACGACGCCGCAAGAACAAAAAAAAGCCCCAACGAACTCAAGGTCCGCTGGGGCTTTTAATCTCAGTATTTGCAGTCGTGCTAATACATAGATGGCCGCTGCCCCAACGAACTCTGGATTCGCTGTTGCTGTTGTTGCTGACGCTGAAGGCGGCTATTTCTCATGCCACGCAATATCCGATGCGTCAGGCACGTTGTCAAGGATGGGGCGGTAATCACATCTCCGTGAACACGGCTTCACACCTTTCCTTGTCCCTGTTTGTGACTTTCGGGTCATTCCTGACAGCAGCAATAACGTCAAGCACAGTGATCTGTTGTCGCTCGCCACGCCAACATTCGTGAGAAAGACGCAGGCAACATGCCCTGAACGCCCCGAAATCCTCGAGGCCATCCAACCAGTCGCGCGTCAGGCAATTCTCAATCTCAGGCTCCGCAATCGATTCCGAGAAACGCGCCAACGAATTCCTGAAGCCGGATTTGACGTCGAAACGCGGATCAAACGGTGCATCTGGCTTGGACAGGTCGATGTGCCGGACGCGCGGTGACCCATTTCCAGCGATATCGAGAATCGCAACGGTCTGGGTTACCTGTCGAGAGATTGCGTTGCACGAAGCAATCGCGCCAGGGTTGATCAAGGTGAGTCCAGTCTTGGTCCAGCACATAGGGATATGGGTATGGCCATGTATGAAGATCTCCGCATCTGCGTCTTTAGCCCGTTTCAGGCGCCTCTCCAGCTTCGGGGGCCAGGCGTCACCGGCTCGTGCCTCGAGCTCCCGTTCTTGGCTCGTCTCGTGGCCGTGGGATAGGAGTAACCGCCTCCCCTCGACTGATACGATCTGCTCAAAGGGCAACTGGCGCTGAGCTTCATCAGTCTCATCGTTTCCGTGGACAGCAACAACAGGTGCGATGTTGCCGAGTGCCTCCAACACCCAGAGCTCACCCACATCTCCCGCATGCAGGATCAGGTCGACTGCACGAAATACCTGACCAAGCGTGGCGGGGTAGTGTGGACATCGCTGCGGACAATGAGTGTCTGATATCAGTCCGATTCGCACATGTACTCCTGTCGAGTGACCGCTACCAACGGCCAAAAGCCTTCAAGACGGCTTAGGGGGTAAACTGCGTTGAGCAAAAGGAATCAGTCTGATATCGCCATCCGATGATACCAATTTCTCAGGACTGCCTCTGCAGGCCTGCCCTGTGGAGTAAAAGGACCCGGGGATCGCATGGCCCTTTCGTTGGGCGGAGGATGCCACTTCCATATGTACGTTCCCGCAAGCCAGGCGTTTCCCGACAAGGCTTTGAAAAATGCCTGGTAGCAATCAGCCTGTGTCTCAAGGCCTTCTTGAGTGAAGCCTTCAGTATCAGACTGCTCACCCGGCTGAGGCGGTTCCCATTCCCAAGGGCGGATTGCCGTATTCGATTCACTTCGATAACCCACTTCCGTGATCACGACGGGCTTCTTGTATGCTTTGTGAACAGCCTCTATGCGGGCTATGTGCTCCTCCCATTTTAGCAGCATTTCCGGAACGGTCGGATTCTCGCGCTCAGCGACCGGAAAATACGCCTGGATTCCAATGAAGTCTAGCGCATCCCAAAACCGGACCTGCTCAAATTCTCCACTCCAATTCGCCGCGTACATCAACGGTCCCTTGTATACCTTGCGAACGTCGGCGATAATGGCTCGCCAATCATTCTCGCGCATTGTAGTGCCCTGCAATTCCGTTCCAATACAAAAGGCCTCAATGCCCGCATTCTCGGCCAGATTGGCGTAGTGCAGAGCAAACTTCCGGTAGTTTTCAAACCACTCACTCCACGCGGACTCGCTGCGCATCGCAATATCACCGCTCCAGTGGCGCCCCCAGATGTGGGGTTTCAGCAATGTTTTGATCCCAGCTTGTCGAGCTAATGCTGCGGTTTGAATTATTCCAGCGTCACTTTCACCCCACCAGTCTGCATCCGGCCGCAGTTGAATCTTGGGGGAACGAGCATCGCGATGCCAGCCAAATGTGGTCTGGGAGATCCAATTGATTCGATTGCGTAGCAGTGGCTCGAAGTCTTCCAACCCCACGGGTTCGGTTGCCGCGACCCAGCAGATGCCCAACTGGGTTGATTCAGCCGCTCGGGAAGCTGGGATTGAGAAGAGCACACAGCACAGTGCGCCGACACGCCGTGTGAGTGCCCTTCTCTTCCTATGATTGCGATTCATTTACGCGAAGCCTTTACCGATACGTGCACACTCTCCGCACGGATACTCGACCATCATACATAGGACGCGACGGTCGGTGGCGGAATCACGATTCTCCTCCGGTATAACCCCACTCTTTCTGGAGAAAATCCAAGTAATCTGTGGTCATCCAACCGTCTCCCTTGAAGTCGGGGATCTCATTCCGACGGACAAGTCAGCAAATGGCGGTCTTGCATTTCGGCTACAGTTAGGTACAGATCTCTCAGGAGTACATTGACAGGTCATTCCAGTCGGAGGTCAGCTCTGGACGCGGAAACGTCGGGTCGGGATACCAGTCCTCCCAGCCCTCCGAGAATGGACCTTCGTTGCTCTCGATCTCCGCTACCGCACGTAGTCCCTCTGCTCTGATGTCTTTGGCGTGCGTAGGTTCTATTCGCCCGTCCTCAACACATATGTCGAGTTCTTCCTCGTCTTTCCATCGCCATTCTCGATCTGGTTCAACGAGTATGTCGAGACTGTGGTCCCTGATGTCGAATCCAAGCCCCGTGCACACCAGGTTGCTCTGCATGTTCACGTACCACCCCTGAAATATGCGCTCTCTTGACCATTTGACCCACGTTGCACGTAGCTGATCAGGCTTGATTATGATCAGAAGCTCTGCCCATCGCCAAACCGAGTCCTGAAGCGACCAGTTCCCTTCAGTCCACCGACGTGATTTCCCTGGAATGCGACTATGGAGCACAGGTTTCTTCGACGGTGTATCCAGTGGCAACCAAAGCACAACCTGGGTATCTGAATCCTCGACCACGGTGACAGGCTTCACATCGGTAATGATCTTGCGGCGCGCGTCGACCTCTCGGTAGAGAATGGGCTGGCCACGTTGAAAGCTGGTCAGACTCATTATCCGTGGGTCGTTACGCAGGTCCGGCTGGTTGAATCTGCCACCTCGAAAACGGGGTTGCTTCATGGGACGTATTCTTCGACCACATCCGTCGCCCGTAACCCGGCCACGGTCCCGCCGCCGATGATATAGAATTTCCCGTCCACGAGGCCGCCTGCGAGCCCGTGCCGGGCAGTCGGCATGGGTGGTCCACTACCCCAGTGATCGGCCACCGGATCGTAGACTTCGTTCTCAGCGAACACGCCCGGAAGTTCGCCTCCGAAGACATAAATCTGCCCCGACCAGGACAATGCAGCGATACCACTGCGCGGTGTAGGGATCCGACTGCGCAGCTCCCAGGAGTCAGTGGCAACGTCATACGCCTGTACTTCGTCACGGCTACCGGAAAATCGCCCCGATATCGCGAAGACCTTCCCGTCCGCTGCCCCCACGGCGAGATGCTCTGAAAGAACTGGCATCGAGGCGCCCCTCATCCAGATGTCCTGACGTGGGTCGTATATCATCACGAGGTCCTCACTGCCATCGGGGCTGATCCCACCCACGACGTACGCAAGGCCATCTATCACTGCAGCTCCGTGCGCGCCTCGAGGGGCGGGCATGTCTGTCTTTCTAGCCCAGGTATCATCCGTTGGATCGTACTGCCAGGTCTGGTTTGAGATCTCTCGTGAGGAGGAGATGTATCCTCCGAGGACGTAGATGTGATCGCCGACCGTCACAGCGGCGAGATGGTTGAGCGTCAACGGCATCGGACTCTTACCGACCCAAGTGTCCGTTGCGGGGTTATACACGTCGACGAGATCGAGTGATGTAGATTCGTCGTCCAGTCCTCCGAAGATATAGATCAGGTCATCGTGGGTCGCTGCGGTTATCTCCTGGCGAGCGATTGGCATCGGCGCTTTCGTCGTCCACACGAAGCGTTCATCCACGACAAAATCGATGATCCCGGGCTCACCACCGACGATCAGGGTTTCTATTCGGTCGAGGATGTGATGCGCCGACAACGCCACCGTGTACTCGGTTCCTTCGCCATGCGCCAAGGCAGCAGATGGCTTGCCGGCGTGATCTATCGATGCTGGCGTGACGCCGACAGCGTCGGCAGACATCACTCCACCGCCGTCGAGCCGAAGCATTTTGCGAACTTCGACGGCGCTATCACTTGTCAACACCAACAAGTAGACTCCGGCTGCGGCAGGGAATCCAGCGTCGGTCATACCATTCCAGCGGATCTCATACTGACCACCAGACAGAGATTCCCAGAGCAGACGGCGAACCTTCTGTCCAAGCGCATTGTATATGTCGAGTGACACCAGGCCAGCTCGATCGGAGACCCGGAGAGGAATCGTCGTCCCAGGATTGAAAGGATTCGGATAGTTCTGCAACAGCTCTGTCCTACTCGGGACAATCCGAGCGCCAGCTTCGATCACCGTTGGCGTTGCCAGGGAGACCACATAGGCTCCGGTTGCGTTAGTGGTCGTCTCGGCGACATCGTGGCTAGAATGTGTCCACCGCAGTGTGACGTCCGAAACCGGCTCACCCCGTTGATTTACGACAGTGCCAGAGACGGATATCTCCGGCTGTCCAAGGGACGCACCGGACACAAACGCAGGAAGGAAAGCGCAAATCGATAGCCTCGCCGCAACGCGCCGGTTTGTCCGAGAGGAGAGTGGCATAGCGCAAGCACTCGAGTCGATCAGGAGGACTGCGAACGATAGTCCTCGGCCGCCTTCTTGGGCACGAACCCCAACATCGTCCGGGCGTGCTGCAGATCGCGATAGCTCCACCGGTTGTTCGAGAGGGCATAGAAAATGTCGAAGCGGAGACTGGCGGGCGCCTCCACGCAGAGCTCGACCATCGAGGCGATATCCGCGTGACTGCACCACAGGGCAAAGTGACGCGCGATCTGCGGTCGATCGTCCTCATTCACAGCGCCTATGCGCAGGCAGAGGATCGACAGATCGTGCTCATCGACGAAGTGTCTGGCCAGCGCTTCTCCCCAGACCTTGCTGCAGCCGTATAGACCGGACGGACGAGGCACCGTTTGATGCGTTACGTGCTTCCAATCAGGCGGCACATTGTCGTAATCCCCTTCGACAAGAGCTTTATAGGGTTGTTCGAGCTCGCATCCGGAAACGGCGGAGCCAGAGCTGGCGTAGATGATCCGTTCGACGCCGGCGCAGCGCGAAGCTTCAAAGACGTTGTAGGTGCCGATTACATTCATCTGGAGAACGCTCTGCCAGTCGGGCTCAGCGCGGGCGATTGCCGCCAGGTGTACGACCGTATCCACTCCCTCGAAGGCCGGCCGAATCGCGTCCAGATCGGCGATGTCGGCGCGATGGCACTCGACTCCCTCAACGTCCCGCCTGTTCAGCGCGCTCAGGTCGTGCTTGCCTTGCAGTCGCTGACGCACGATGCCACCGATCAGGCCGCTCATGCCGGTAATCAGGATCTTCTTCCGGTCCATGCCTACCTCACCGATGGGTACGGACTGTACTGGACCCGCAGCTCGACTTGGTCGACGGTTATCCCGCCCTCCATGAGCGCCGGCCGCTCGTCCAACGAAATTTGTATAGTGTTCCAGCCCTTCAACGGTAAGACGTCACGCAGGCGGAACTGCAAGTCCATGCCGCGCGGCGCGACGTGGGGCGTATTATGGGCAAAGTCCCGCTTGACGGACTCGCCTGCCAACGAGTGCCCGTTGAGCAGAATGGTCACCGCGTCCCCCATGATGAGGTTCATGATCTTGATGATCAGCGTTGCCGAGCTGACGCGATCCGACGCAGCGATGTCATCAGCCACATAAAAAGGGATTTCATGCAGGTCGTCCGGGTTGGCCTCCGCTACAACCACAGGCAGTGGCGCGCCGTAGCTGGGGTTGTCCGATTCCTGAGAACGCCGCAGCACGAAGTAGGTCTTGTCCTTCTCGTCGATCAGGTCTGGATTGCCCATCTCGGATAGGAATGACCTCTCTGTGTCGCTGTGCGGCCATCGCATGAACCAGGTGTACAGGCCGTCCACACCCCGATCCCAGAAGCTCGCCGCCGCCGCCCGAAGCTGCTCGATGGTCGGGTAGATACGGTTGTCCGACGACAGCGACACCTCCTGGTCGGGGACCGTGGGCTGTAGCATGCCATAAACCGAAACGTCGTGCTCGTGCGCCAACTCGATGAGCCAGTCCATGGGCATGTTCGGGTCGAGGCGGTTGTACTCGTACATCATTGGCACGACGAAATCGACGATCCCCTCGGCCAGCCACGTGCGCACGTCCAAACCCTGCTGCAGGTTTAGCTCTTCGACCGGGAACACCCTGACGCCGATGGTGCCGCCGCCGTTCCGGCTTCGCACCGCGTCGGCGAGATCGGCGATCCATTGGGTGACGATCGGTGTATACCTATCCACGTCACTGGGCTGCAAGTACGACGGTCGGCTGCCCTTGGCAATGGCGAAGTCGAGTTCAAGCCCATCGGACGGGTAGTCGAGTACCAACTCCCGGGCGATGCCTCCCAGGTGGTCCCGCACTTCGCTCTCGGCGAAATACCGGCCGCCGTTGTCGACTTCGAGGCTCGTATCGATTCCGCCGTAGGTAGCGAGTCGCAAGTCGGCCCAGAACGCCATCCCCCTGTCATGAGCACGATCAACAAGAACCCGCAGCGGATCGAGGCCCCGGTCCATCAGGCTGTGCATGGCGTGCCAGGCGTGCCAAGCGATGGAGTTCGTGAACGGCTGCGTGGCCGATCCGAACATCAGCCCTACCTTCGACGGATAGAATAGTCCGTCCCCCCGGGCGACGCAGTAGCTGAACGTGTCCACCGCCGTGCCCGCTACGTCGTCGATGGGTCGCCAGGCGTCCTTCATTCGCATGGGCGGGTCGTACAGCCACAGGTAGTAGTGCCGCGCATCGTTGTGGTAGATCGTCCGTCGATTTCGCATGTCGACTAGCTCCTTCCTTCAGACAGGTTCATGTGCCGAAGGTGAGTGTGAGCATAGGGTTACGATCTACTCAGCTCCAGGCCTCTCGCGCTTGGCCGATCCACTCCAGTTGGAACCGCCGGGTCATTCCGTAGTAGTGAAAATTGTGGTGCCGCACTCCAGCCCTGCGCGCCATCAGCAGGCGGTCCACCAGCTCCTCTCCGGATCTGAAACTCCGCTGATTGTGCATCAGCTCGGGCTCCGCCCACGGCGGTGCGCCGGCGACATCCTCGACCAGTCCGGCCTCCATTTCTTCGGGATCTTCTCCCTTGAGCCGTAGCGTGACGCGCTTGAGATGGGGATACAGTCGGGAGTAGTCGAGACCTCCCAGGACATCGCGGTCCTCCCGGTCGTTGCCCGCTGCCGCCGCCATCAATGCTCCGTCGTATCGGTCGACGATCTCCTGCACCCCTTCGAAGAGGCTGGTGACCGTGTCGCAGCGCACCTCAAGGTATGCCCACAGCTGCCCACTGAAAGCGGCGCGCGCCCACTCCTCGTCCGGCGGGCCGACGTCCCATTCGTCCGGATTCTTCGGCACGCTCTCATAGAGGTGCTCGCAGATCACCCGCCGCAGCGCGACGGCGTCACACCCTGCTTTGCGAGCCCGTTCCATGCAGTGACCACAAAAGCACAGCCCCAGCAGGTACCGGTCCCGGGGGGAGGGCATCAGGCCCACCTTGTTGCGCACGAAGTGGCCGCCCCAGCCAGAGAATCCCAGGGACTCGTGACGTATGCCGTCTCCTTCGTACGTGGCCATCAGGTCCTCGACGATGGCCAGATCGTACGCGCGCACGTCTGGATTGCCTGGACACAAGTCGCCGCGGTTGCGTTCCCCCATCGCGTCCACACAACAGGCATCCGGATAGCGCTGGGCAACGCTGTGGCTGAAGTGGAAGACCGTGAAGAAGAGAACATCCCAATCGCGCCTGCGGGCGTTGTCGACGATACGGGTCATGTATCCGGACGTATCCACACAGTCGCCCAGGATCGGGCGCAACCGGGTCTCCCTCCAGCGAGAATGCTGGGGCGTGAAGAAGGCGGATCCGTCGTCCCAGCGCACGAGATGCTTGGGGTTGTGCGGCAGGACGAAGGTACCCGAGTGATAAACCGCGGCGACTGATATCTGGTTGAGGCCGCACGTATCGCCCAGATAGTCGAAGCACGCATCGATGCCTTCGTCCGTAATATCCCAGGGGTGAATGAAGATATCTCCCGAACTCCCCTTCCTGAACATGGTATCTTCCTCTGTTAGCTGCTGGCACTGTCGATTAGGGATTCCCCGCGAAGCTCCTTGCAACGATCTTCCCGATAGGTAATGACAACAGACCAATGAACGCCAGCAATGCGGTCCAACACCAAGAATCTGGCTTCGTCCGTTGTTTCACAGCAGTGGACCTCACCATGTCGTACATTCCATTGGAGCTCAGAATCCGTCGAGCGTCGATCCGATGATGGCAGCATACTGAAGGCCACCACCAGAAGCCAGCTCGAAGCAAGTGCGGATTTCTCTGAAGTCGCTGGGACCTGCCGATGCCATAACCGCAGGTCAGAAGGAGCGGAGCAGTGCCTTCGATATCGCACCTCAAACACACTCATGAATCCCAACAACTGGCGATGATTCGCGATATCGTTGACGACGTCTGCGACCGCATCCAGAATGGGCTGGTCGATGAAGACGCGGCCTGTGAACTGGCGGCATCTGTGCGGTTTCAGGTGGGTTGGATCATTCCTGATCAAATGGACCTCTACGACACCATCTACGGTGCGCGCTTCGAGCGCCTGATTCGGCAATTCATCCGAGGCGAGTCGTGACGGATCCAGGCTATCTGCAGCTGCACGAATCAGGTGAGCTCCAGCGCCGAGCAGACGAAGACGACATGGCGGTCACCAAGGCAAGTATCACTACAGAGGAGTCGGCGAGGAGACCAATCGCATGAGGGGCGATCCGGACAATTTCCTCGACTCCGTCGAGACTCATATTCGCGCCGCGATCGAGCACTGCGGCGACCGCTGGGGGCGCAACACGGGACTGTTGGCGGACGGTTTTTCGTTGAGAGACGGGGAGCCGTTGCGATGGGAAGAGGCCATCGTCTCCGATCTGAGCTGCCAGCAGAATCTGTTGCGGGCGCTCGATGGTCTCGCGGCCGTGCGCGGCGAGGATGAGTGGCGCGACGTGGCCGGGGAGTGGATCGGCAGCGCCCTGACGAGACTCGCCGACGCGGAGAGTGGTCTGCTCTACTGGGGAGGTCACTCGGCGTGGGATCTGGCGACGGATCAGCCGTTGCGTGGAAATCACGAGCTCAAATGCGCTTACCCTTTCTACGACTTCCTGTATCGGACAGACGCCGCCGCAGTGAGTGGTTTCGTCGAGGCCCTCTGGCATGCACACATCTGGAGCTGGTCGAGCCTGCTGTTCAATCGCCATGGAGAGTATGAGCCATGGGATCGGGGGACGCGCTGGCGTGAAGGCGAGTTCGCGGGCTCCCAGGTGCCGATAATCGACAATAAGGCCCTATCCTTCATCAACACGGGTTCGGACCTGATCTACGCGGCGAGCGAGCTCTATCGCCTGACGGGTGAGCGCGCGCCCTACCGATGGGCGCTGGACCTGCTCTCCTGTTACGAGTCGATCCGTAGTCCCGATACGGGCCTGGCCGGCTATCAATTCAACCACGGCGATCCCTGTCGTGTGCGCGAGTCGTTCAAGGGTGACCTCGGTCGTGATCCACGGGTCAATGAAACGACCGTCATCGGCAACTACGTTATCGACATCCGCTACGGCAGAGTAGCCGTCACGTTTCTCAACATCGTCGAAGCATTTGCCCACACCGGCGGCCTCACCGCCGACGAAGCTGCGCCGCTAGTCGAATTGACTACCCGCGACCTGCGCGCGTTGGCGGCGCACAGCTGGTCGGACGAGCAGGGGTATTTCCAACCGGTGCTGAACGACGGCACGCGGCTGACACCGGAGCACACCGACGATGTCGGCTATTGCCAACCGGTGAAGCTGAGACCCGTGCGCCCGAACGGACTCCTCTTCCTGGCCTACGCCCGCGCTTTTCGCCAAACCGGCGAGGAGGAGTTTCGCTCGATGGCTCTGCGTCTGGGTGAGGTGATGGGTTGGGGGCGCCTGGATGATAGTGCGGTCGATTTCGGGGCGTTAGACTCGATCACGTCGTCGACGGCGGATGGTCGCGCGCACGGCGGACAATACGAGGTCTGTGTCCTGGAAGGTGTCCTCGATCTGTATCAAGCCACAGGCGACGACAATCTGTTGGAATCGGCCACCTCAATGGGGCAGTGTCTGATCGATAGGCAGCTCGTCGACGGGCTCTTTGCCGCTGCCCGGCAAGGCCCAAACGGCGCCATCGGGATCGACAGCTCGGCACCCGTATCCCTGATTCGTCTAGCCGCGGCGATCGCCGGCAGTGATGCCGAAATCCCAGCCTTCTATCCCAACTTCAGCCAGTTCGACCCGAAGGTCATCATCGCCAGACGGTGAATCGCCCGGGAGGGATCAGCGCATCCGGTCAGGACTGCGACTACCGCTCCCCGTCAGTGTGTAGACATGAATGCGAGGCCATGCGATGGATGAATCAGGACCGGTGTCCGTACCGGGAGTAACTGGCATAACGGCATCGGAAGTAACGGCTCCGCCGGGATGGGCGCTAATGGAGCGGCAGCTCATCAGCCTCATGGAGGAGGCCGCAGTCCTGATGATCGAGAAATACACCGAGCGCGGAGGCGCGCTCTACTACAAGGACGCCCTGGATGATCTCTACGAGCGGATCTACAACTGGGGGCTGTTCTACGCCATGGGTGCCGAGGACAGGATCCTCGATCTGGCGCTTCAGGAGTGGAACGCCATCACCCGGACCAACGACGAGGAGATAGTCCACCGGAAGAAAGTCTACGAGTACTCCCACGATTCGGTGATACTGCGTTTTCCTCAGCAGGGGTATAGAGAGTACTACAACTACGCCGTGCCGGGCGGGGCGGAGTGGCACCACAAAGGCGAGGCCAATCCGGCCTTCTACTACCTGGGCCTTGCCGACCCCACTATATCGGAGAACGTGCGGCGCGCAAGGACGTTTGCAGGCTTCTACATCGGCGAGGATCCCGAAGCACCCAACTGGGATCCCGTTCACAAGATTCTTCGCTCACCGATACAGACCGGCCGAGGTCCATGCTTGAGCACCGACCTGATCGACGTCCAGCGCTGGCTCCACGGGTCGGAGAAGGGTTCAGGTAGGCCGCTCAAGCCGATGGGGACCCGGGCGACCCTTTATCCCGTCATCAAAGAGCTTGAGCTCGACTGGATGGACAACCCGGCGCGGGCTGAGGAGATCGTCGATCTATTCAACAAAATCGTTCTCAATAGTGACTCATCAAACAATCTTGCATCGACCGGGCTAGTCACAAACGCCTATCTGTACACCGGCGAGGAAAAATACAAGAAGTGGGTCTTGGAGTATGTCGAGGTCTGGATGGACCGAATCCGTGAGAACGGCGGAATCATCCCCGATAATGTCGGGCCCACTGGGAAGATCGGGGAGAACCGCGAAGGCCAGTGGTGGGGCGGCATGTACGGTTGGAACCACTACCAGGGCTTCAACATAATGTTCCATGGGCTCACGATCGCCGCCGAGAGCGCGCTGATGCTCTCCCGTGACTACGGCTACCTCGACCTGCTCCGGTCTCAGATCAATGTCTTGCTCGACAACGCAATCACCCGCGAAGACGGCCAGCTTCTGGTGCCAACGCGCTATGGGAAGAACGGCTGGCATGAGCCGGCCCCAACGCCCTTCCAGTTCACGGGTCCGCAGCCGATGCGGATAGAGGAGCTTGCGCACCTCTATCATGCTTCTATGTCGCCAGAGGACTACGCGTTGATCGACCGAGTTCGGGACGGCGACGTCGTGCGCGACTGGAACCATGTCCCTGTCGAAACCGAGAAGAACGCGGGCGATTCGGAGCTACCCAGACTCCAGTACTACGAGGGCAAGAACCCGGACTGGCCGGTGAAGGCCCTCGGCGTCGAATACGAGATGTCGCTGAGCGCGTACGAAAACATAAAGAACGAGAGCGACGACTTCGAGTCGATCATCAAGGAGAACACCCAACCCGAAAATCCTGTGTTCACCAAGGGGCTCACTCAGGTTACGATGGGCTCCCCGCAAGCAGTCTACAACGGCGGCCTGCTGCGAGCCACGGTGCGCTACTTCGACCAAGACCGCCTGCGATCCGGTTTGCCGCGGGACGTCGCCGCCCTGGTCGACAAGCTTGCCCCCGACGGCGTAGGCATCCAGTTGGTGAATCTGAGCAGGCACGAGACGCGAAACCTGATCGTTCAGGCCGGTGCCTTCGGTGAACACACGTTCACAGAGGTTAGGCACGGCGGGAAGGTGGTTCCTGTCGATGCCAAGTACTTCGCAGTCCGACTACCGCCTTCGACGTCGATTCGAGTGGAAGCCGGAATGCGTAGATTCGCAAATGATCCAAGCTACGCTTTTCCCTGGCACGGGGATAAAGTACCGGTGCCATTCCAGTGACGCGGCGACCCGTAGGGCGATCGAAAAGATCCCTGGGGCCGGCTACTTCAGTCCCACCTCTCCAGTTTGCTGCAGGAGCCGCAGGAGCTGATGGACTGGGTGACCTGGCTGCGTGAGAATCCTCTGCGCTGATTCGTCGAAGCTACGGCGGGCGTCCGGCATGGTGATCGCCTAAAGACGCCCTGAGACAAGCGCGCCTTTCGGTCAGGGACGCAACAGGATCTTCATGGCTTCCTGACGCTCCAGCAGTTCGAAGCCAGTGGACCATTCAGCCAGCGGCATTTCGTGGGTGATCAGCTTTTCCGGCTGGATCACTCCCTGCTCCATCAGGCGCAAGGCTCGTCTCCATGACGGCCGGCGGTGCGCGATACCGCCGCTCACCGTGAGTTCCTTGTAGGCGATCTTTTCGAAGTCGACTTCCACGGGCCGACCGAACAATCCGAACTGTGTCACCTTTCCCCGTTTGCGGACGATCTCAAGAGCCTGACTGAGTGCAGGCGCCGCCCCCGAGCACTCGATGACGACATCGGCGCCGTAGCCGCCCGTCGACTCGCGCGCCATTTCGACCGGATCACTGTCGTCGACGTTCACCGTGCACTCTATGCCCGCAGCCTCTCGGGCAACACGCAATCTCTCCCTGTCTCGCGAAGTGCCGCACAGCATGACCGATCCGCCCTCTGCTCGGGCCACGAGCGCCGCGAGCACACCGATAGGACCTGGGCCGAGGACGACGACGAAGTCTCCGGCGGAAACACCGGTCTGCTCGATGACGGTGTGAACACAACAGGCCAGCGGCTCTGTGAGAGCGCCGGCCTCGAAACTTACGTTGTCGGGGAGGGGGTGCAGGTTGACGGCATTGCAGAACCCCGCGAAGCAGCCGTCGTGGTAGTAGCCGATGACCCTCCGCTCCGGACACAGGTTGTAGCATTCCGTGCGGCAGAAATCGCACTGGCCGCACGCAGTTATCGTCGCTTCCGCCGTGACCCGATCGCCCAGGCGAACTTCCTCGCCCACGTCGGCTCCCTTGTCGACGACTACGCCGCTGAACTCGTGGCCGATGACGACGGGAGTGCGGATGACGAAGTTGATCGTATCGTGGAAGATGTGCAGGTCTGACCCGCATATTCCCGCCGCCTTGACCTCGATCTTCACCTGGTTCGGAGCCGGCGGCTTCTCCTCGACGTCTCTCAACTCGACAAAGCCGCTACCGCGTTCGTATTTGACGACGCCTTTCATGGATCTCCCTCTCGCTCTGACGTATGACGGACACAACGCGCGTTGAAGAGGCAAGAACGGCCAAAGAGCCGATGCGTGCGAGCCGCCGAGTTCCAGACGCACCGGCTTATGGGACCCGAGCCTCGACTCGGTTGACCCCGCGGCACCCTTCCACTTCTTTCCCTCACACCCCTGACACCCATGTCGCGCAGGTGCACTCATGACAGCGGCTTTTTACACCGGAAGAAGACAACTCGAATTTCGCCCTTGCGAACCCCGGTCCCCGGGGGCGTCGGAGGTCCGCATCGAGGTCGCTTACGGCGGCGTCTGCGGTTCGGATCTGTCGATCTACCATGGGCATCGGGATGAGCGCATGCAGCTGCCGACCATCATCGGCCACGAAATGTCGGGCACGATCGCGGAGGTAGGTGCCGAAGTCGGCAAGTGGCAGGCCGGCGATCGGGTCGTTGTAATGCCGTTTATCAGCTGCGGCAGGTGCCGGGCCTGCGTGCAGGGGCTCTCCAATATCTGTGAAAGCATGGACTTCTTCGGCGTCGAGAGCGCCGGTGCGTTCCAGGACAGCTGGACGGTGCCGGCGCACACGCTTCATCGCGTGCCGGAGGGCATGTCCCTGGATCATGCCGCGCTCGTGGAGCCGCTCTCCGTGGCGATGCATGCCGTTCGCACCTCGGGACTCGAAGAGGGAGACCTCGCAGTCGTGCTCGGGGGCGGACCGATCGGTCTTTTGACCGCATTGGTTGCGCAGTACCGCGGCGCGCGGGTGTTGTTGTCGGAAGTGAATCCGTTTCGCCTCGATTACGCCCGGGGATTAGGCTTGACGGTGGTAGATCCGGCCTCAACCGATCTGCCAGAGGCAGTAGCTGTGGCCTCCGACCGTTCCGGGGCCGATGTCGTCTTCGAGGCCTCGGGGTCGCAGGCGGCGGCGACGGTCATGAGTCAGCTGTTGGGCCCACGAGGGTTGATGCTCGTGGTCGCCGTTTACGCCGAGCCACCACGAATCGACCTGACGAGTTGCTTCAAGCGCGAGTTACGCCTGCAGGCGGTCAGATGCTACAGCCACGAGGATTTCGATGACGCGATCGAGCTGATCGCCAGCGGCCGGTATCCGTTTGAGCGCATGATAACGGGTCAGGTCGCCGTCGAGGATCTTCCCAGCGTGTTCGAACAGATGGAGAGTGGAGCGCCCGCCATGAAGACCTTGCTGAAGTTCAAATGAAAATTGATACCAGCAAGATGCAGGCGCCGGCAAGGCAGAATGGCGAACGCCTGCCAGGATGCCATGATAGCGGATCAGGTTGAGGGGTGGCGGCGGCTCGAGGGCGGCCAGTTTCTCGAGCAATTCGAGGGGTGAGAGCAGGAGATGGGTAGTGCCGTCTGACCAGGGTGTTTTCAGTGCGAAGGAGAGTTGGTCGGCGTCGATGATGCGCAATCGTCCGGCGACAGGGCCGGGCGGGCGACATGGATTCCCGCCGATGCCCTCTATCACTTGTAGTGCACCTAAACGCGATCAGCCCACAAAGAGTCTTCCGGGGGTTTATCTGTGCATTCCAATTCACATTTTCCCCGGTTACACGCGAATGTGCCACAGGAAGGAGATCGTACAGTCATGAAATTCTACGTCTGCGTGGACTGCGAGGGTGTCGCCTGCGCCGTCGGCTCGCCCGGGGCTTCGATCAACTCATCCCGCGATATCGAGTTCGCCAAGAAGCAGGCGACGCGCGAGGCCGATGCAGCGGCGCGCGGGTTGTTCGCCGCCGGCGCCGAGCAGGTCATCGTCTGGGACAACCACGACGGCAGTCTGAACCTGCACTACGACGAACTCGACCGCCGCTGTGACATCGCGCTGGGTGTCGGGTTCGAGCACCGCCTGCCCGGTCTCGACGACAGCTTCGCCGGAGTCGTCTTCGTCGGTTACCACGCCATGGACAACACGGTCGACGGGGTCATCGCCCACACCTTCAACTCGGGCGTATACCAGTACATGAAGGTGAACGATCGCGAAGTCGGCGAGATGGCCATCGACGCTGCCTGCGCCGGCGCCCACGGCGTCCCCGTCATCTGCGCGGCCAGCGACGACAAAGGCGTGACCGAGAGTCTCGAGTTCTTTCCCGGCATCGAGACGGTGACGACGAAGCAGGCTCTGGGTTGGAACTTCGCGATAAGCAAGCATCCGCTCCGGGTCGTCGACGAGATCGCCGCGGCGGCGGAGCGGGCTGCTGCGAAAACGGGGGAGCTCGCTCCGTTTCGCTTCGATGAGCCGCTGAGTTTCGAGATCCGCTACAAACGCATCGAAGCGGCCGAGGCTGCGAGCCGTGGTTTCAAGCGAGGGACGCGGGTAGACCCGTACTCAGTGCGGTGGGAGCTGCAGACTCTCAGCGATTACTTCTGATTTCCGCAGGTAAGGCGTCGGCCAGGGTGCAGGCGTTTGGGAACCTCTGAAGTCCCGCAGTGCGACTTTCGGATTCAACTCGTCCGTGCTAGGACTTGTACCTCAGCCTCCAAGCGCTCTCCCAGGCGATCCTTCTCCAACTCCAGGTCGTAACGTGTCTGCAAATTGAGCCAGAATCGGTCTGTGGTTCCAAAGTAGCGAGCTAGTCGGAGAGCGGTGTCCGCAGAAATAGAACGCTTGCCGTGAACGATCTCGTTGATTCGGCGAGGAGGCACTGAAATGTCCTTTGCTAGGCGGTACTGGCTCAGAGCCAGGGGCTCGAGAAACTCCTCAAGCAGGAGTTCGCCTGGATGGATCGGGGGCATTGTTGTAGGCATTTTGGCTCCTAATGGTAGTCGACGATCCCCACGTTGGTGGCGCGGCCAGCCTTCCACTCGAAGCAGAGGCGACATTGATCGTTTATGCGGATGCTGTGCTGGCCTCTACGATTTCCTGTGAGCCTTTCCAAACGATTCCCGGGTGGTGAACGCAGGTCTTGTATTGAATCGGCTGCGTCCAGCAAAAGGAGCTTCTTCAGGGCAGAGCGAGCCAGGATACCTGAGAATCTCCGCGATCTCTGGCGAAGGAAGACCTTTTCCGTCTCTCTGTCGCTGAAAGATTCTATCATTCAGAAATGATAACGGACCGCGTTAATAATGTCAAGCGTTATTATAGAGTTCGATTGGATTTCAGATAACGTTCTTCGTGTCTCCGAACTCGCCACAGGCGGGTTGCAGCGGAGGCCCGACAGGGCCGCAGCCGGGGACACGATGTTATAGGCCGTGCCCCACACGGCCACAGGAATGGCCCTTCCGCGCGAGTTACGTAGCCCCTCCGCTCCCGTCGGATGGAAGAGCTGCTCAGCCACACTGGCCGTGATACTACCACATGGGTCACCTACTCCATCTTCCTCGCCGGCATCTCCTTACCTCCCTGGAAGAGGGTCAGGCCCACTACAAGGTCCGCGTCATCCAATTGGAACTCGATCTGAGCATCTACGACCCTGTAGACGAAGCGCGTCTCGGATTCGGGATAGATCGGAATTGCTGGTTGCCCTGTGGCCTGCGCCATCAGCTGTCCGTTTTCGTTTGTAATCGATACCACGAAGCCCGGTACCAGTTCGTATTTCCCGACGTACCGGTCCAGACTCTCGGGAGCCAGCTGCATACTCTTTTCGTCGGACACTATCGCCCCGCGTCGCATGGCCTTTACGTCCTGGGCGCCCTGGTGCAGTACGAGATGGGTCACCTGGCCTCTCTCATCCTTCCTGAACGAGATCTGCGCGTCTACGATTTCGGAGAAGAATTCGGTTTCAGCTTCAGCGAGTATCCGGGATTTTGGTTGCCCCGTTGCCTGTAGGTACAGTCCTTCCGGCTCGTGCGTTACGGTGAGCACAAAGGTAGGCGCGACTTCGTACTCCCCGACATAGGACTCGTATATCTCCGTGCCCAGAGCGATCTCCTTCCGCTCCTTGGGAGGCTCTAGCTTTGCCAGCTCGAATGCCGGATTGATCAGGTGTCGGCCGATGTCGTCGATATCGTGCGCCGAGTTGGATAGTACCACGACCCCGAGCCCGGTCTTGCGGTCCCAGCCGATGTAGCTGTGATACCCGCCTGTCCCACCGTTGTGCCACACGATCTCCGATTCGTGCTCCTTGTGGGTGATCCAACCCAAGCCTATCTCCATTTCTGGTCTTCCAGCCGGCAATCGCGCAGCGTGGGCTGCCTCCATCGCGTCCCGGAGATCGGTCTCCATTAACGCCATATTCGCGGCCAGAAACCGAAGCAAGTCTTCCGTGGTAGAGCGGATCGCTCCTGCCCCCGCGAACGTCGGGACATCCCAGTTCGGTGTCGGGTGCCTCATCGCCGTGTGACCGGTTGCCATTCGATTACGCAGATCTGGAGTCAGTTGGATCACGGTGCTCTCCATCCCCAGAGGTCCACAGATGCGAGTCCGCACAAGGGTCTCATAGTCCACGCCCGCGTTCAGTGCCAGTACGTGTCCCAGCAGTCCGACGCCCAGGTTGGAATACTCGAACGCTTCCCCGACTGGTCTGGGAAGGGAGTAGGCGGACAGGAACTCGTACATATTCTCGACAGTGTAGTCGGCGTAGGGATTCTGGGGATTCGCAGGGTTGAAGTTGGTCGGCATCCGGGGGAGGCCCGACCAGTGTGTCGCCAGGTCATGGAGTGTGATCTCCTTCCCGTCTTTGGAGGGAACCGTCACGGATTCCGGGAGGAACCTCGAAACCGGGTCCTCAAGACGGAGTTCGCCACGCCTTACTGCATCCGCCAGCAGCGTCCCCGTGAAGACCTTACTCACCGAGCCGATCTCGAACACGGTATTCGCCCCTACTTCCGTATCGCCCTTCAAGTCTGTCTTGCCGTAGGCGGCGACCTTGCGTCCTGTGCTGTCTACGAGCCCTACAACGATCCCAACACTCTTCTTATAGAGGTCTATACGGTCGCGCAGGATCGTCTCGATGGAGCCATCGGAAGGCATTCCCGCAATTGACGCTGTGTGTGCCGACATCACCAAGGCCACCGCCAACGCTAGGTATTTGCATAGGGCTCTCATTCGGGCTCCTTTTTTGGGATTGATAGCAGTCTCCTGAACGGCGCATGGCCTATAACGTCTTCACAATTCACGACCCCGCGCTCGTCACGACCCCGCGCTCGCGGGGTGGGCGTAGCCCCAAGGAGCGAAGCGACGCAGCGTGAATTGCTGTGATATATGAAGTGGAAACTCAACTCACTTCGTCTCCGAAGGAGTATCCAATAGTCGGAAGCGCTTCACTATCTCATCGATGCTAGGTGAGTATTCTGCTTCCGTTGAGACTTGAACAGTTGGCACGTCAAAATCCGGAGCAACATAGCTGCCTGGAGGCGACATCTCACCTGTTTCCTTGTAGATGGCGACGCGCCTATCACCATGGTAGAACTCCCGGTTGGAGTCATCCAGTCCCCGCTGCAGATGGCGCTTTGCTGCTACCATGCCGTCAACGGAGCATACAACAATGAAGGGAGTGCCCAATTCACGGATCTTAGGCATCCTTGGTTCCCAGACCTTGTGCTGGAAGGCCGCCTCTACGATGACAGAAATCTTACCGACAAGGTATTGATTCACCATCTCAAAGAAGAAATCTGAAACCACGGCATTGGTATCCGGGGGAAGCTGATCGTGCTTGACGCCATGGGTGTTTACATAACCCTCCTTCATCTCATCGCGACTGATGACCGGCATCCAGAGCCGATCTGCGAGTATTCTGGATAGGCTCGTCTTCCCGGATCCCGGCCGGCCAGTGACGATAATGCATTTGGGCTTGCTGCTCATCTGGATGCCGAACAGGGTTTGATCGACCAATACGTGCGACATCTCTGCTTATTCCTAAAACATGCCGCGACTATTTCTGATTCTTCAACGTTCCATTTCATATATCGTTTCTCCAATTCATGAACCCGCCGCCGGAGGGTTGCAGCGTAGGGGCGAATGCCCCGAAGCCATGAATTGCGATGTTATATGTCGTGCACGGTACAAACCGGGTAGATTGGTAACACATCTGACCGGGTTGATGGGTGACACTCCTTCTACTTTTTGACCAACCCCAATTGGGAGGTTGGTCGATGCCCTGGATGGAGACAGCACCCATGGAACAACGTAAGCGATTTATCGCCGACGATCAGCGCGGGCACTACTCGAGAGCGGAGCTGTGCGAGCGATACGGGATCAGCCGCAAAACCGGATACAAGTGGCTTCAGCGGCACGCCGAAGAGGGGGTGCCCGGGTTACAGGACCGCAGTCACGCGCCCCACACCTGTCCGCATCGCATGGCGCCAGAGATTGCCGAGCTCATTCTCGGAGCGCGCACACGGCACCCCGATTGGGGACCGAACAAACTGTTGGACTGGCTGGCGCCTCGACATCCGCACATCTGCTCCTGGCCGGCGGTCAGTACGGCAGGCGATCTGCTGGTGCGCGAAGGCCTGGTGAAGAAGCGACGACGACGACGCCCACGTCAGCACCCCGGAGCCGTGCCGCCGACCACCGACAACCCCAACGATCTGTGGACGGCCGACTTCAAAGGCCAATTTCCTACCAAGAACGGAGTTTGGTGTTTCCCTCTCACCATCAGCGATCAGCACACTCGCTATCTCCTGACCTGCCGCGCCCTGCCCGACATCAAGACCTTGCATGCGCGTCCGGTCTTCGAGAGAGCCTTCCGCGAATTCGGCCTGCCTCAGGCCATTCGCACCGACAACGGCGTTCCCTTTGCTTCCAGAGGATTGCATGGGCTATGCCGACTCAACGTTTGGTGGATGAGGCTCGGCATCGTGCACCAGCGGATCCGCCCGGCATCGCCGCAGGAAAATGGCGCCCACGAACGCATGCATCGCACCTTGAAGGCCGCTACCTGTCGGCCACCCGCCGCCAACAAGGCCGCCCAGCAGCGATCCTTCCAGCGCTTCCGACAGCTCTACAACGACGAGCGTCCCCATGACGCCCTCAACGGCAAGACTCCTGGCTCCCGGTACCACCCATCACCCCGGCCCTATCCCGGCCGCATGCCGACCATTGAGTACCCCGGTCACTTCGTCATCAAGCACGTCACCCGAGCCGGGACCATACGCCTCGGCCACAAGCTCATCTTCATCGCTCAGTCTCTCAAGCATCTCGACATCGGTCTCGAGGAGATCGACGACGGCGTCTGGGCCATCTACTTCAACACCGTCCTCCTAGCCACCGTCGACGAGAGGGACATGATCGTACGGGAGTGAATTCAATCAAAACAATAGTGTCACCCATCAACCCGGTTTAGACTGTTACCTATCAGCCCGGTTGCTGCAGCAGCACCGTCTCCGTAATAACAGAAACCTTGAGCGAAGACAGGATCCATCTACATTAGGGCGCGTCGGATTTTATTCGACCCCACGTCCTGTCTTCAGTAACGGTTGTCGCTTCAATAAAGGGCGACCAAGAAGGGTTTACCCCCTCTGTTAATTTGACTGGGTTACTCCCGTCCGCATCCATGACGCAAATGAACGCCCCCGTGGCCGCCATCTGAGCAAATACGATTCTGCTTCCATCCGGTGACCAAGACCCCGACCGCGTGAGACCAAACGAGATTGCCTCAGTAGCAGCAACACCCTCTACTAATCGCACCTGATTGCTTCCATCATCATCCATCACGTAGATGCTTACGCTTGACTCACCGCCAAACAGAGGGCCGCCATCTACTCTCATGAATAGAATCTTACTGCCATCCGGTGACCAGGACGGGATAAGTCCGTTCATCAGTTCTCTTTGATCGCTTCCATCAATACCCACTGTATAGATCTTGGTCGAACGATCGACTGCCCATTGCTTGCTCAAACCACCCTTACTGTAAGCAATCACATCTCCACCCGGGGACCAAGAAGGATACATACCTTCCGTTACTTTTCTCTCATTATTGCCATGTATATCCGCCACGTATATATCAGCATTCACAAAATCTGACCGAATCCGGCTGTAGGCAATCTGCCTTCCATCTGGCGACCAGGCGGGAAACAGGCCTTGTGTCAGTCTTGTCTCATCTCCTCCATCAAGGCTTATCATGTAAATATCTTCCCCCTTGGCAAACGCCAGCTTGGTGCCATCTGGAGACCACGTTGGGTACCTTCCCATTGCGCTTGTTAACTGCTTCTGGTTACTTCCATCTACATCCATGACGAGAAGAGGACCACCGGCGAACTGCTGGAACGCGATCTTGCTTACCGACTCTCCGTTACAGGCTCCCTGCGAGACTACCGTAATCATGACTCCAAGCAATAAGTCAGTTCTGAACATTTTCATTTACATACTTACCTCCAGCTAAAGACCTATGACCTGCATGACATATAACTGGTTTTAAGTGAAGTTGCATCCACACGGGCAGGCACCGTAGCCTAATCGCCAACCCAATGAATGTCCTTGATGGGGCCTTCCCATGGCGATGTGATCTCCAACCAACCTGTCAATCCTTCAGGCGTTTCAATCAGATAGTGACGCCCTTTGTTTAACAGGACGGTCACTTGGGATCCGGCATTTAGATACGCCACCGAATTCGCCTTCGAAGTATCTGAGTATATATGAACACCCTCCGTGGTTTTGGACTCGATTCCCACGTAGTAGAAAGGCTGCGCGATCTCGACGATCTCCCCTTTCTTCAGTTCGAACTTGCGCCTTTTGTTGAACATGCTGTTAGTGTGGCCCGAAACATGAACTGTCTCATCTCCGGGAAGCGTAAGTTGTGTGCCAAGAATTCGTCCGATCTTGACGTGACCGTTCTTTACAACCCTATAGAATTCAAAGCTTGGATCGACGCTAGCGCCGAAATTGAAGTCAACCGCGTAAGTCAGCGAGTCGTTCTTCGACAACCTTGTATGAATGAGACGAGTGTTGTAGCCCTCCATATCGTACCACTCGCCTTTGACCTTCTCGTTCAGAAATGTCGATAACTCCTCGTTGTAGTGAATTCGCATGGTGAAAAACTCAACCTGGAACGCGTAGGTCGTCAGCACAGAATCCACGTCTGACGTTTCGGTTCCGTCGGCAGCAACCGCGAGGAGAAGGGTTGCAAAGGAGAACCGGCGCAAAATCGTTTTCGGGCGTTCAATCATGGGATCTGAGGCCGTTGTTTATCAATTTCACTTAACGTTTCGTTCGCATAACTACACCGGGCGGGCAATTTCGCGTCCCTTTCGGTCGCTTCACCCGGCAAACCGCCCATCGGATATCGGATCCCAAGGCCGCCACAGCGCGCCCAACGAACACGGGGACTCTGATTTAGGGACGTTCCATTGCTTGTCCTCGACCACCCCCATTGGATACAGGGCAACACAGGCGACGTTGCGACGCTCCGGGTCTCGGTGTTACCGTTCGCGAGGATATCGTAGAGAAGTACGGGTACAAGTGATCACCGGGCGCGGTAGTACCAATGGGAGTTATGCAAGCGCACCGAAGTCGCCACGAATCGCATAGATACGGGCGTTGAACAAGCTGATCTCGAGACGGAGATTCTGCCCGGCCAGCTCAGACATGCGGCGTCCGTCCTTCCACTGAGGCTCCCAAAACAGATCGTCTCCGGAGAAGGGCAGGCAGTCTGAAAAGGAATAACCTTCGATCAGTTGACGGCCCGGATCTGTGACTTGGACGCGGGCTTCGCCACCGGGCGCCTGCACGTTGAGCCGAACCTCGCCGCTGTTCCAGGTGATGGGTCGGGTGCCGAGCATGCCTGAGCCACCGGCTGACTCCAGGTACATGAAGCCATCGAGCCGCAGTTTGTGCATCAGCAGAGCACCGGAGCCGGCTTCCCATGATGGGAGGTTGAGTCCATGCTCCCGCTTCGACGAGCTCGAGTAGATACGGATGGACTGATCGTCATCGATGATAAGAGACGTCGGCATGATGCTACCAGCGCCAAAGTCGCCTGGCTCGGCGATGGGAATCAGCGGGTCCCGAAGGGTACGGTGAAAATGCCGGCCGTCGCGACTAAACGTCAGTTGGCTGTCGATCTTGCCTCCCCAGAATGCGTTTATGTGTCCGTATCCGAGTGGCACCCCCTGAAACTCTCTGACGGTTCGCATCGGATCAGTGTGAAAAATCCACAGAAGCCCGATGAACACCCCCTCGTACGGGAACACCGGCATTCCATAGAGCTCGGAAAGGGGAGTATCGAGCGAGTCAGGTTCCAGAATCACGTACGGCTCACCAAACTCGAGCCAATCGCTCGTCTCTGACAGTGCTATGCGCCGGTCTCCTCCTGTGGGACGAGCCGAAATGACATAGCTTTTTTGCGCCTCGTTCCAAAAGGCGAAGATACCAGGGTCTGGCGCTCCGGAACTCCACACGACCCCGTTTTTCTGTCGCCACGACACTCCATCGGGGGATGTCCACAGCGCGGTCGCCGACGACGATTTCGAGGGGTCGGAATTGTAGACGATGAATGCCTTCACTCGTTCCGCAGGGTCGTCGGCTCTCTCGTCAACGTAATGGCACCACTCCCCAAACTTCTCGACCGGAATCCCCAAGTGGTTGGGGAATCGGCGCTCTGGGAGCTCGTCCGCAGGAGGCAGGTCTGGAACCTTCCACCGAATTCCGTCATCGCTTTCGGCAACCAGCGGAAAATGGCCCGGCCCGTATTTCTCATAGTAGTAGCCGTGATGGACTGCGCCCTGATAGAGGATGCGCCACACGCTTCGGTCCCGATAGACGGTAGGGTATCCAAAGGACGTATCAATGTGAGGATCTACAAACGTAGCCTCTTGCACCAGCTTCGGGCGCCCGACGTGCCGGACGAGATTATCTCTACGATTGAGATTCCAATCGTTGAAAAACAATATCGTTCTCATGATTACCGTATCTCGGATCGCTTCTTACCCACAGCGCTTCGTCCTCCAAGTTACCGCTTCATTCTTGCCCTCAAGGAGAACGTCATCGGGATTGTCTCCTTGCCGTCCTTGAATCGATACCATCCATCGGAACACTTCTCGAGGAATGGATAGTGGTCATAGAAGGAAAACGGGAATTCATTGAGACGCTCAATCGTGAGGCCTGCTTGAATCAGAGAATTGAGAATGTCGCTCAGGCTGTGGGTCCATTCGAAGGAAGGCAGGCCTATCTTCTCGCTGCGATCAGCATACGGCTCGTCATCATCCCACCGTGTTGGTTCGTCGTTGTGGAAGTAGGAGTAGGATACTTGCAGATGGGTTGTATCGCTTTCATTCATGAATACGTCGTTGAGCGGATGCCCTTCAACAAGCAGAAACACGCCGTCTGACTCAAGAAAGTGGGCAATGGTTTGAGCCCACTCTGTGAGATCGGGCAACCAACACAAAACTCCATACGACGTAAACACAATGTCGAATGGTTCCTTGAGGATGTCATGGAGGCTGGCAATATCGGCTTCCACGAATCGAACATCCATACCCAGATCTGCATTGAGCTCGCGCGCCATCCGTATGGCAGCGTGAGAAAAACAACGCCTGTGGCGATGGCGCCTCGCCTTGCCCAGGATAGTGTGTCCATACCGAAATGACATTGGAGATGGAGCAAACGTTGACCTGTCACGTCACCCAGTTCTTCAATTTCGATCGGTCTGAGAGTGCACCGGCCACTGCGAAAGCTTTCTACGTCGTAGAACTCGGACTTCGAATTCAGTTCTACTAGACGATCCCAGAGCCTTCTATTGGATTCCTCAGATGGCCTCATGGCTCTCTATCCTAACCCGAACCGGTTGCCCACAGTTTCAATGGTGAAAGAGTCTGACACCAGTAAACACCATTGTGATCCCGTATTCCTCACATGCTTCGATCACAGGCTCGTCGGCCTTCGATCCCCCTGGCTGGACAATCCACCTAACGCCCGCAGTTACTGCCTGATCAATGTTGTCCCTGAATGGAAGGTAGCCATCGGACGCCATCACCACATCAGCAAGGCCGTTGGCTTGTTGATCTTGACGGAGCGCGACCGGCTCAAAGAAAGCGTTCTGCACAATGGCCTGTTCGGCAGGCGTGAGATTGCCCCGCAGGTAAAGATCAACTGCATTGTCGCGATCAGCACGCTTCAAACCTTTACGGAAAGGAAGCCCCCGGGTCGCCGGGAGCTGGCGTAACGCCCAACGCTTGGCTTTCTCAGCCGCAATCATGGTGCAGTGTATGCGGGACTGCTGGCCAGCCCCCATGCCGATGATCTGACCGTCGGCGGCAAAGCAGACGGAATTCGATTGAGTGTACTTGAGGGCGGTGAGAGCAACAAGCATGTCCCGGATGACAGTCTGGGGCAGCTGGGATGTACCGCAAACGATGTTCCCGAGCAGGCTTGCATCCAACTGGATGTCGTTCCGGCGCTGCTCGAAGACGAGTCCGAATACCTCACGCCGCTCTTCGACCGGGGGTTCATAGTTGGGATCGATCTGCAGGATCTTGTACCCGCCCGACATCTTCGACCGGAGGACTCCCAGAGCGTCGTCGTCGTAGCCTGGCGCGATGATACCGTGAGAGAACTCCCGCTTCAGGACGTCGGCCACAGATCGATCTACGGTGCGGCTGAGCGCTACCCAGTCGCCGTAGGATGACACCCGATCTGCACCGCGGGCGCGGGCATATGCTGCAGCCACCGGCGAGAGTTCGTCATTGCCAATTCGGTAGGAGGTCCGAAGAGCAGGGGACAGAGGGACACCGACCGCAGCCCCTGAAGGACTCACGTGCTTGAATGAGGCGGCAGAGGGCAGGGTAGCTGCCAGGTCGAGCTCCCGGACCAGTTGCCACGAGTTGAGGGCATCCAACAGATTGATGTAGCCGGGTTCGCCATTGAGCACGGTGAGAGGAAGCGAGCCATTTCTGGTGCTTAGCGCAGCGGGTTTCTGGTGGGGATTGCATCCGTGGCGCAGTAAAAGTGCTGGCGCAGTCATGTTGGGCCTCCATCACAGCTTGAGTTCCGGGCCCAGAACGATGAACGCCCAGACCCCGTTGAGTGTGGGCCCAGGCGATCGGCCAGCCATTTTAGTCCGACACTTCCCCGTGGTCAGTTCCACGCGTACTCGCCAGTTGCGTCGGACTTATTTCCTCTGAAACATTACGTATTTCAGAGGGGACTAGCAACCCGCCCATCGGATTCCGCCAACGACGGTCCGAGTTCTTCAGTCAGCCGATGCCGAGCGCGACAACAATTGAGATGTCGACTCACCGTTGCGCGACATTCGCTTCCTCACATCGAACCGGTATTCAGCCATGGGCAAAGCAGGACTATCGAGACTGTCAGAACGTGCGCGCCAATCGCGGCAGTAGGGCTTGAAGGTGCCGACCAATCGGTCGCCCTTCTTGGTCATGCGGGCTATCACATTCTCCGGCCCAGGCCAACTACTGCGGAACTTGCCGTCAATGCGCGAACTCAAATCGAGGTCGACCAGGAAAGACGAGCAGCTGTTGCTGTTACCGTAGAATCTCTCCCAATGTAATCGCTCAAATCGCTCCGGTACCCATCCGTCCCGCAAGGTGCCAAAATTGACCTCGATGTCGGCGTTCGCGGCAAGGATGTTAGGATTACCGCCTATCAGCACCGGCCGTCTGATTCGGACCGTGAAACCTCTGTCTTCCAAGAGTTGCTCTCTGACCGTGTTTGAATCCGGCCACGTCGGGTTAACTCGATACCTATGAATATCTGCGGTACCATAGTACTCGCCGATCCAAAATCTCGGATCGGAGCGCGGCCATATTTTTTCTCGAGGCGGATCTGCCACCGAGCTCACCCTGGCGGGTATGGTCGGACTGAATACTTGTGTCGCTTTGGACATACCTTGCGCCGGGCCCGGATGTAGGATGTCTGCAGGCGAGATATCGGCGAGGACGGCGCTTTGCCAGGTGGGTAGTGAATCGGTTGCGCTGTCTGACCCAAGTTGAGGCCGTTCGCCGAGTGACCGAGTGAGGGAGAGGATATCCCCAGGCTCGACCTTCAAACGAGATGCAGTACCTATCAGGCTCTCTTCTACGCGCACCTGGAGAGAGGGAAGCGTGATCGCCAGAACCGCCAACGCCAGCGAGAACGCCACGAGTGGTGCCACCCAATCCCCAGGCAACCTCCGGGATTCGGTTCGCAGCAAGCGATGAATTCGCGCTAACAGCCGGCCGCTGGTTGCCGCCACTGCCAGCATGTCGTTGCGTCGTTCGCCCACAATCGACAGCGCACGCGCATAAGTCCTGGAGTCACCGAACGTGGAGACCACTGCGTCATCGCAACAGAACTCTCTTTCGATGCGTATGCGATGCGATACCCACCAGACGGCGGGATGGAAGAACAACACAGACTCCGCCAGCGCCTGCAGCACATTGACAAGACCATCTCCCC
Source organism: Candidatus Latescibacterota bacterium (assembly GCA_965248265.1). Taxonomy (GTDB): domain Bacteria; phylum Latescibacterota; class UBA2968; order UBA8231; family UBA8231; genus CBDFJF01. The sequence goes on along the minus strand of CBDFJF010000001.1, from coordinate 958,628 downwards.
GACGGATGTGGGCGAGTTCGTGCAGCAGGATGGCCTCGATGTGTCGCGGCGCCATGCCCGCGAACAAGCCGACGGGCACGAGAATGGCCGGACGCAGCCAGCCGACCACGATGGGGACCGCGATTCGCGTCGACTCCAGGAGTGGGACCGCGTGCATACCCAGACGCCGGCCGTGGGCCCAGACGATTCGCTGCCACTGGCCATCTCCCATCGGCCGACTGATCCTGCGCAGGGATTGCAGGTGTGTCCATCCACCGGCCATGCGAAACAGGAACAGGGCTGCACCAACCATCCAGAGGTGAACTGCCCACGGCAGGTATTCCTCGACGGTCCGCGCGGCGATCGGCCAGTTAACGGCATCACTGTCCGCTTTTTTCATCAGAGATACCAGCGGCTCGGACCGGCCGGCAAAGGCATCCGCGAACAGCGCTGGAGGCGCAGGTCGAGGTCCGGTTTCCGCTGCCTGACCTATCGCCCAGGCCGTGATAGTCGGGAGGAGTACCAGCAGCACCATACCGGTACATGCAAGGCCATAGCGTAGATCGACTCGTCGGCTACAAATCGTGGCGTTAGCCACCGCGAGCAGCGCCGCGACGGCGGTCCCTTGCCAGAGAAAGTGAATCAACGTCCAGCCCAGGACATGGGTCACATGATCGGGCAACTGCGCCATGCCGCTCATGGCCCCTCCAGTTGGTCCAGCAGCTTGCGGATCTCAGCGACCTCTTCACGGGATGCCGGCTTTTCCGTAAGCGCCTGCACAACGAGGTGAGAAGCAGAGCCGCTGAAGGCCCGCTCCAAGAGCTCGGAGACCAGCTGCCTTTGAGTCTGCTCCCGAGCGAAGGCTGCTTGATAGACGTGGGCGTGCTGGCTTTCGTCCCGCAGAACGAGGCCTTTCACCGTCATGATCTGGAGCGTCTTGAGGACGGTGGTGTAACCCGCAGTCGGCTTGCTATCCAGCTCGTCACGAATCTGGCGCACGGTAGCCGGGCCGTGATACCACAGTACCCGGAGTAGCGCCAGTTCGGCATCAGTCGGTTTCGGCGGTCGTTTTCGTGCCATGATCACATCTCGCAAAATGCGGGTTTTCAGGGCTGAAATACTGTAATAAGGAATATATACGAAACTCGCCGTAGATCAACGAAAAACTTCGTAAAGATCGGGCGATTGTGCTCTGGTTCGCGACGGTTAACGAGGCACAGAGCAGTGCATTAGCGTCGTCGCCAATGGTGAGGCCTTCTGAAAGGAGAATGCAACATGGCCAGTGAACAGACGAATGAAAGTTCGTTTCTTGGCCATAAGCTTGGAAATAACCTGAAGAAACGCTTCAGGTCTTCGATGAATTTCGGGCGGACCGACGGGGCGAAAATTCCAACAGGGGTCGTGCTGGTAGCCGGGATCGTGCTGATCACGATTTGCTATAACCTAGCGCAAAAAAAGGAGGCGGCCCCCGCCTTGGTGTGTCGCTACGCGGGGGAGCTCCAGTGCCTTGGCGAAACCTGTTTCCCCCGACTGACCGGCTTCCTTGATTTGGTCCATTACACTCGGGCGCCACATTCTGCCACCCTCCGGGTATGCGCACAGTAGGCTGAACACCCGTTCCGCAAGAACCTCTTTAGGCGCGCCCTCTTTCAACACTTCTTCGACCATTTCAACCATATCGTTTTCCCCGTGCCGGACTCAGGTCACACAGTCGGTGTGGCCGCGATCCCCAAGCCTCGATCAAATTGATCGTGTTCGAATTGGAGATTTTCGTGATATGTCGTGAGACCCACGATATGTCAAGGATATCTCTCCAACGTTCCACACGAGGCCTAAGTCCTGGGTGATCTCCTAAGTATCTGTCGTAGAGCAAGGTAGGTCGCTGTGGATCGCGTGGTCTTGCCTATGGCATCGACCTTGCAATCGGTCGAGATGTCAAGAGCCTCATGGCGATGTGTACTCCGCAGGCGCGGAGATGAGAGCCGTCGTCAATCCCGCGGACTTCGGCCATGTACCGCGGGACCGTTCAGAAGATTTGATCAATCGAAGGAGGATATGATGACCGGTTTTAAGCCAGGAGATGCAGTCAGTTTTACGTATCGCGGAGAACAGGAACACTGGATCGTAGGCGAGGTGGAGGAGATCCGGAAAGGACACGGTGGGGACCATCTGCTGGTGGTCCGACAGGGGGGACCGTGGTCAGGAGACCGATATGTCGTGTTGTCCAGCTACGCAGACAAGGTAGCGTCTACTCACGCGTCTCCAAAATTGAATTGACAATCAAACCAGGATTGAATTCGTCCCAGAAAGGACAGGTGAGATCATGAAAGCTGCTTTGATCCATCAATTCGGAGACCCCGATGTGCTCACGGTCGATGAAGTCAGCACACCCGAGCCGAGGCCCGGACACATCCTGATCAAGGTGCTCGCCGCCGGAATAAATCGCTTGGAGTACTACATCCGCGAAGGCTCGGTGGTGCCGGAACTTTCCTTCCCACACATCCTGGGCGCCGACGCCGCCGGTGAGGTGGCGAAGTTGGGGGCAGGAGTCACGGGCTTTGAAACCGGCGAACGCGTTATCCCCGTACCGGGATTTCCTCTCGATGAGGAAGAATACGACATCCGGCCCGCGGCCAGCGCGTCGAGCTTCACGTTGCCCGGTCTGGGAATTCCGGGTACCTACGCCCAGTACATCGAGATCCCCGCGCGGTGGGTGATCAAGGATGACACCGGCCTGAAGCCGGAGGAAGTAGCGACCTTGCCCATGGTTTTGACGACTGCCGTCCGTGCCGTCAGGGGCGTCGGCGAAGTTGAGGCCGGGGACAAGGTCCTGGTCCACGCCGGAGCTTCCGGCTCTGGAAGCATGCAGATTCAGGTGGCAAAGGCACTCGGTGCCGAAGTCGCCACTACGGTCCGCAGCGACGACAAGGGGCAGTTCGCGAAAAAACTGGGCGCAGACCTCGCGATCAACACGCGCCAAGAGGATTTCGTCGAGGTCGTAAAACAGTGGACCGATGGTAGTGGCGCTGATGTCGTCATCGACAACCTGGGCGGCGATGTCCTCTCCAAGAGCATCGACGCCGTGAAGGGACTCGGCACCGTTGTCGCTTTCGGCTTCGTCGCCGGGACCGAGGTAACCTTCGATATCCGCAACTTCTTCTTCGGTCAAAAGCAACTACGTGGGTCGATGGGCGGCGACATTGAGGATCTCAGGTGGGGTTTGGAACAGGTCAACGCCGGGAGAATCAAACCAGCGCTGGACCGAACCCTTCCTCTCAGCGAAGCCGCTCAAGCGCACCGCTTACTGCCTTCCGGCCAGGTGGTTGGTAACGTCGTCCTGCTACCCTGGGCTGCTTGATCCGCATGACCATCAAGCGCACCGATTTCACGAGATTGTCAAAAACGAGGAGTACACGATGACCGCTACGACCTTTCCATTTGAGATCAACCACGAGGGCCTGGACGGACTGGCAACGGATCTGAACATCGATCCACCGCGAGGCCCCAGAGAAAAGATCGCAGACTACGTGTTTGCCGCTCGGACTCTCGACAAGGGCCGTGCCTATCTCGCCGGCACGCTCGGTGACTACGAGTTCAACTGCAAGCTCGACCGCAGGTTTTTCGACTTCACCACCATCAACGTCCTCGACTTCATGCAGTTTGTAGCCACCGGTGCGGACGACAGTGAGATGGATCGGTGGATACGGGAATATGCCATCCAGCGAGAGCGATCTGAGATTGTGAAATGGAACAACCAGATGCGCGAGTTGCGAATCAGCGACCTCCCGGTCGAGTCGCAGCTCTACCTGGAGGATTACATCCCGCAGATCCAACCGCCGGACAAATCAATTGTCACCCTGTTTGATGTGTTCGATGTAGAGGAAGGACGGCTTTGATCTAGCAGCCCGTTGACGAGCCCATCCATCCATTCGGGATGCGGCCTAGCGCTTCGGCATCTAACTAACATGCGACCCAAGGACAGATAGACGGAGACACAAGAATTACCCCTTGACGAAGCCCAGGCCGTTGTATATACAACTACAGGAATATCTTGGTTACTCAGGCAAAGGGCAATTGGATGGTTACTCAAGCTGAGGCCGCGCACGTGAACCAGGTCTGTATTGCAGATAAGATACGGCTTCTAAATCGTGTAATTACAAATATTTACGATCAAGCTATTAGCCCATTGGGGATTACCACGAGTCAAATGAACATACTGGGGGTCATAGCCAGACATGGAACAGCCAGCCCAGCCGAAATTGGTGCGTTTCTATACATGGAGAAATCTACAATGAGCAGAAATCTTAGACTGCTCGGTGAGCGTGGTTGGCTTGACGTAATACGTGAAGAGAGTGGCCGCACGAATACCTTGGAACTCACCGCCAAGGGTCGCGAAGTCTTTCGTAAAGCGATGCCCTTATGGGAAAACGCCCAGCACAAGGCGGAGTCCATACTTGGCAAGAATGGCATAAAGGAGGTTATGAGAATCGCCGAATCTGTAAGGTCATCGTGCGAGGAGCAATAAGACTCTCTTGTTGGCATTAGTTGTATATACAACTACCAAGTTAGGCCAAGCACATATATGATGAACGCCCGGTTGAGCGAGTGAATTCAAAGAGGAACATGATGACGCGATTTGAGCCAAGCGACACAGTCCATTTTGCGAGCAAGGGAGACTGGATAATCGGCGAAGTGGAGGACGACGAGGTCACGAAGGGACCATCTACTCAGGGCGGACCTTGGTCCGGGGACCGATACATCGTTCTGTCCAGTTGTTCGGAGAAGCTCGCTACATCCTCTGGCCGCCTGAGAGTGGCCCATGGGAAAGGGTGGAGACAATGAGTGTTGAACTGATATACGACCCGGATTGTCCAAATGTGGACAGCGCTAGAAAACGCCTCAACCACGCCTTAACACTTGCAGACCGACCAACAGAATGGACGGAGTGGAACCAGGAAGATCCCGAGGCGCCTGGTCATGTCCACCGGTATGGCTCACCTACCATTTTGTTCAACGGAACGGATGTTTCCGGCGTCTCTCAAGACGCTGACGCGAACAACTGTCGAATTTACAAGGCGGAGGATGGAGGCTTTCAGGGCGTTCCCTCCATTGAGACGATATCCTCATCGTTGGATCAGAATCCATCGAAACCGAAGTCGTCAGCTGTCAGTTGGATTGGTGGCTTGGCGAGCTTCCCCGCATTCGGCGCGACATTGCTGCCGGCCCTCAGTTGTTCTCTATGTTGGCCGGCATATGCTGGACTGCTGGGATCTGTAGGTCTTGGTTTTGTTGACTATACCCCGTACGTCACACCAGGGATTATTGTACTCCTCACAATGTCCATCCTTGGTCTGGCCTATCAAGCTCGCCGTCGGCGACGTGGGTTAAAGCCACTTGTGGTTGGTCTTATCGCTTCTGCGGCAATTCTTACCAGTCGGTATCTGTTAGATAATGCAATATTCACAGGAGCCGGTTTTGTTCTTCTCTTCGGAGCTTCGCTTTGGAACATCTGGCCTGAACGGAAGGCCACTCGAGAAACATGCGAGACATGCGAAACCGAAAGTCCATAGTGAATAGGGCCAGCACCGTGCTCAGGCTCATCTTGGCAGCATTGATATTGCTACCAAGTATTGGGGTTGATGGGTTGTTGCTATACTGTCCCGCCAGTGAACAGACTGTGCACTTCGATGAGTGCTGCCGTTCGGCTTTTGTTGCTGACGGATGCTGTTGCGAAATCAAGGAATCTAGTCGACCGGCCGTAAACCTCGACAAATGGCAAATCAAGGCTTCTTCACTATCACAAGGCTTGCTTGGTCAGCCACACAACAGGATCTCTTATCTCGAAGTTCTGTTTTTTGATGCCCGCCATACCACGGATCGTACGCACAAGCCCGGTCCTACACTGCTAGATCTAAAGCAAGCCCTTCTGATTTAGTAGCACTTTTCCTCCGTTCTGCTCCATCCTAGTGAGCACCGTTCATACACCACGGGAGGGAAAGTGTGCACGACATCAGTTTAGAGACCCGCGACGACCCGGAAGAAGCGCTGCAAGAGAGCGATGACCGGTTGCACGCGCTATATAGAGCGCCTGCCATGTTGCACTCGATCGACGCGAGTGGACGTATAGTGGGGGTCAGCGATCATTGGCTTGAGGTACTTGGATACGACCGGGATGAAGTCATCGGTCGCAGGTCGCTGGATTTCCTCACGGAGGAATCGCGACAGCACGCTACAACAGTCACGCTACCTGCATTTATGCAGACTGGTTATGCCAAGGATGTCCCCTATCAGTTCGTCAAGAAAAATGGGGAGATCATAGATGTCCTGTTATCAGCCGTAGTGCAACGAGATGCGGATGGCGTCTACGAGAGAAGTCTTGCCGTTCTTTCGGATGTTACAGAGCGCAACCGTGCAGAGCTGCAACTACGAAATGTTGTTGCACGTTTGCAGAGCCTTCTGGAGATTGAACGTGCTATTCTGGCCGCCCAGTCCCCTGAAGACATCGGCCAGGCGGCGCTCGATCAGCTTTCTCAGTTGCTGCCACACGCGCGGGCGAGTGTTGTCCTGTTCGACTTACTAGCCGAACAAGCTGAGGTTTTCGCGATTCGGGTAGACGGCGAAACCAGTATTAGTGCGGGCTCACGGTTCGCACTAGACGACTACGAAGTCCCTCAGGCACTGCGGAATGGGGACGTTCACATAGTCGACGACATTTCGGGTTTCTCCGACTCATCGGTTCATCGGAAGCTACTCGCTGAAGGGATGAGATCCTATATCAACATACCCCTCGCCCCACGGGGCCAGCTAATTGGCGCCCTCAACATAGCGGCTGTATCACCGAAGAGTTTCTCGCCCGAACACATCGAGATTGCTCGCCAGGTGGCTGATCAGCTCGCAATCGCGGTCAGCCAGGCGCGGCTGTTCGAACAGGTGCAGCGCGATTCAGCCGAGTTGGAACACCGCGTTGAGAAGCGTACCACTGACCTGAGAATAGCCAACGAGCGTCTTCAGCGAGAAATCAACGAACGCAGGCGAACGGAGCAGGCCCTTGCAGATGAGGTCCGCGGCACATACAGCTATGACAAAGTGATCGGAAAGAGCAAAGGTCTGCAGGATGTGATGCGCAAGGTTGAGCTGGTAGCAAACACGGACACTACAGTACTGGTTGTGGGAGAGACAGGAACAGGGAAGGAACTAATCTGCCGCGCAATACACCAGATGAGTCAACGGAATTCGAAGCCCTTGATCAAACTCAACTGTGCAGCCATCCCTTCTGGGTTAATTGAGAGCGAGCTGTTCGGCCACGAAAAGGGGGCCTTTACAGGCGCATTTGCGAGAAAACAAGGACGGTTTCAACTCGCACATGAGGGTACGATTTTTCTCGACGAAATTGGGGACCTTCCGCTAGAAACACAGGCGAAACTGTTGCGAGTGCTCCAGGAACAGGAGTTCGAGCTCGTGGGTGGCACTCGGACAATCAAGGCTGATGTTCGGATTGTCGCCGCGACACATCGAAACCTGGAACAGATGGTCAATGATGGTCAATTTAGGAAAGACCTCTTCTTTCGGTTGAACGTTTTTCCTGTCAACGTTCCACCGCTTCGAGATCGTACAGAGGACATCCCTCTGCTCGCCAGCTTTATCGCTCGGCAAAAGTGTGCCCGATTGGGTCTTCCACCTGCAGACTTCAGTGAAGAGGTTATCGAGAGACTCAACAGTTATGCGTGGCCGGGAAATGTGCGTGAGATGGAGAACTTAGTTGAACGGTCCGTCATCCTATCTGGTGGAGGCCGGATTGAGGAAGAGCATATCCAGCTTGAAGACCACCGGCTGACGCCTGATGAACACCGCCTGCTACCATTGCATGAGCTGGAGAGGCGCCACATTCTCGCTGCCCTAAAGGCGACAAATGGAAAAGTAAGCGGCAAGGGAGGAGCGGCGGCGCTGCTAGGTCTCAAGCCCACCACGCTGGAGGCAAGGATGAAGAAACTCGCAGTGAAGCGCGGCGTTTCTTAGAGACTCACTTCCCAACTTCCCAAAATATTAAGGATTCCGATTGGGAATTCCCAACATATTGGGAGCCATAAACATGCGAACTCACACATAAATAGTCACCTCATTTTTTGAACAAGCAGTTGATGTGAAGCCACTTAGGCGGGAGCCTTGAGTGGCTTTTATTGTTGTGGCACGGAGATTGCAAGATCCCCTTTCCAGACCAGAGAAAAAAAATCGATGCTCAGAATTACCAAGCTTGTAGACCGACACGGAGAGACTGTCCTCAAATTGGAAGGAGAGCTCGTAGGTCAGTGGGTGCGGCTACTTCGGAGAACGTGCTCAGAACACCAAGAAGAGATCGGGTCGTCCTTGGTTCTGGATCTGTCCGATGTCGGTTTCGCCGACACGCACGGTACTGAGCTCCTACGTCAGCTTGAGATAGAAGGGGTACAATGTGTTGCCTGGTCGCAGTTTCTGAAGAAATTGGTGCAAAACGCACCATAAAGAAAACCGACTGTATCTGGAGCCGTGATGGAGAAGAACCATTTTCGGGTAGAGGGATGAGAGAATAGTTCCATGTACGATCTCACAAACTTTACCCTGAGCGACATGAGCAAATGCTCCTCGGCATTGCGCAGCATGGGTGCCGGCGCTGAAAGCATGGAGACGGTGGCTGGAAGGATTGTTCGCTATCTCCAAGAGCACATCGTCGACCAGGAGACCGGCGCCAGATCCTGTGTCCTCGTCCGTTTCTACAAAACGCACCCTTTCCAGGATCTGGACAGAGATCTTAGCGAATTCGCCTGCCAGTTAGTGGGTAACCGAGCCCAATCGCCTGCGATGAGGTGTCTGATACTGCTGGGGACTGCCGGTGAGAGGTCCGAGTGGAATTCCAGAGCGAACTCGATCGGTCATAAGGCGATTCCTCTCCCGAGCGAGGACATTGTCGCACAATTTCCGATGATCTCTCAATTAGTTCATCAATTCGGACTGGACGTGAACGCAGTACTGCAGCCGGATCGAACGATAATCGTGGATCTGGATCAGAGATCCTACAACGTGTTCTACGTGCCCGAAGCAATGGGCAGTCCGTACATCCCAGCCCAAGCGGAATTCGTGATTCCATTCGGCATTCAATCGGCGCTGGGGTTCGGTGGCATGCTTCCTTCAGGGGATCTCTTCGCGGTAATCCTGTTCTCCAAGGTCCACATCCCGCGCAAGACTGCTGATATGTTCAGGATCCTGGCACTGAGTGCGAAGGTGGCAGTGTTGCCCTTCGTTGGAGGATCGGTATTCACCCGATGCGACTCTTCTGTTGAGGTGAAGTAATCGTTGTGGACGACAACAGCCGAAATGAAACAGTTGAGCAGCTTGGGTCCCAGGTGGCTACCCTCGAACAACTGCTCGAAGTGCACGAGCAAACAGTGATCGACCAATCTATAGAGCTGGAACAGCTCCTGGCAGAGTTGGAGCGCTCCAACGACGAGCTGGAACAGTTTGCCTCTGTCGCTTCACACGACCTGCAAGAGCCGCTGCGTGTAATAACGAGTTATTTGCAGCTGCTCGATCGACGTTACAAAGACCGACTCGATGCGGATGCCCGCAGATTTATCGCCCGTACAGTAGATGGGGCAGCGAGGATGAAAAGGCTCATTGCCGAATTGCTAACGTATTCGCGGGTCGGCACGCGGGGTAACGCCTTTGAGCCGACTAAATGTTCTGAGGCCCTAAGCCAGGGGATTGACAACCTGCAAGTCGCCATTGAAGAGAGCGGCGCCTTGGTAACACATGGCGTACTGCCAACTGTTCTGGCCGATGATGTACAGCTAGTGCAGTTATTCCAGAACCTGATCGGGAATGCCATCAAATTCTGCGGTAATCACCAGCCAAAAATACATGTAGGGGCGAGTCGCGAGGATACTGAGTGGGTATTCTTCGTCCAAGACAACGGCATCGGGATAGATCGGGAACATAGCGAGCGCATCTTTCTCATTTTTCAGCGACTGCACACTCAAAAGGAATACGAAGGCACCGGTGTTGGCCTGGCGACATGCAGAAAAATTATAGAACGACACGGCGGCCGGATTTGGGTCGAATCAGTACCGCAGGTTGGGTCGACGTTCTACTTCACCATCCCGGACAAAGGAGTTACCGCATCATGAGCTTTGCAGAGGTATGCAGACCCATCGAGATCCTGATGGTCGAAGATAACTCGAACGACGTAGAGTTGACCATAGAAGCGCTCAAGGATGCCAAGATACACAACCATCTTCACGTTGCAGAGGATGGTGTGGAAGCGCTGACTTTTCTGCGGCGCGAGGGTCCGAACGGCGATGTACCACGTCCAGATCTGATCCTACTCGATTTGAACCTGCCCAAGAAGGACGGCCGAGAGGTACTGGCAGAAATAAAGGCGGACGAATCCCTACAGCTGATTCCCACGGTCATCCTGACCACCTCGGAGGCGGAAGAGGATGTTCTCCAAGTGTATAGGCTGCACGCCAACTGCTACATCACGAAGCCGGTGGACTTTGACCAGTTCATCAAGGTGGTCAAATCCATCGAGGACTTCTGGTTCACCGTCGTTAAGTTGCCCACAAACTGAATGAAAAGGGAATCCCGACCCATCCATGTCCTGCTGGTGGAGGACAACCCCAGTGACGCAGACCTGCTGCGCGAGGTGTTGACAGAGGCAGCCACTGCCTCTGTTCCGTTCCAGCTGACGCAGGTTGAGCGACTGGATGAGGCGGTGCGATGCCTGCGGGAAAATGGATTTGATGTGGTGTTACTGGACCTCTCTCTGCCCGACAGCCAGGGATTGGCCACGCTTGCCAGGATACACGCTGAAGCGCGCGACGTGCCCGTTGTGGTGCTTACAGGTCTCGACGATGAAAGATTGGCCATCAGAGCTGTTCATGAAGGGGCACAGGATTATCTGGTGAAGGGGCAGATTGCTAATAGCGTTTTGGTGCGGGCGATCCGCTATGCGATTGAGCGCCACCGGCTGCAAGCGGAACTGGAGATGACTCGGCAGCGGGAACGTCACGAGCGCGAGATGCGCTCATTTGAGCGGGCTTCCGGTTCTAACGGGGCGGCTGTTACGGCTCGGCTTTATGGCACCACGTCCCTCCAGGAGAGTATACCGGATACGTTCACGAAACTGGTTGAGCGCTACGAAGCGCTCCTGGATCGGGCGCTGGAGCAACAAGCCTACAGAGTAGAGCACAATACTTCGGAAGGTCTTTACTGCCTGGCCGAACAGATAGGTCTCTTGAAAGCCGGTCCGCGCAGCGTAGTGGAGGTGCATAGCACTGCCCTGCAGAAAAAAAGCAGCGAAACAGGGCCGCAAAAAGCCCAGGCCTATATCGAAGAGGGGCGGTTGATGGCTTTTGAGCTAATGGGCCATCTGGTCTCGTTCTACCGCAACCGTTCTGTCGGAATGACCACCGATACAGAGTGAGGATGATCATGGATGAAGTGCTACTGAAACTATACATCACCGGACAGACGCCGAAATCGGAGCGCGCCATTGCCAACCTGCAGCGGATCTGCAGGGAGGAGCTGGGAGGCCGCTACGAGATAAGGGTCATCGATATCCTGGAAAGACCGCAATTGGCTGAGGATGAGAAGATCCTGGCGACGCCGGCCCTGATCAAAGAGCTGCCTTCGCCCATTCGACGCGTCATCGGCGATCTGTCCGATACCGAGAAGGTCCTGTTGGGGCTGGATGTGTATCCCGACGCTAATCAAGGAGATGAATGAGATGGACATGAAAGAGCAGCGTTTGATTGAAAAACTCGAAACGGGAATCCAGGGTTTTGACCTGATCTCTGAAGGTGGCCTGCCGAGGGAACGCACTACACTGGTCGCCGGCACCGCTGGCAGCGCCAAGACGGTCTTTGCGGTGCAGTTCCTGGCCGAGGGGATTAGGGCGACAGATCAGCCGGGGGTCTTTATCACCTTCGAGGAGTCGCCCCGCGATATCCGCAAGAACATGTTGGGCTTTGGTTGGGATATCCAGAAATGGGAAAGCGAAGGCAAATGGATCTTCGTCGATGCATCTCCGCGGCCAGAAGATGACGTCACCGAAGCGGGAAAATACGATCTGGGTGCCCTCCTGACGCGTGTCGAATACGCCATTCAGAAGGTAGGTGCGCAACGGGTGTCTCTGGATTCGCTGGGCGCCATCTTTACCAAATTCTCCGATACCAGCACCGTGCGCAGTGAACTGTTTCGGGTGGCCGCAGCATTGCGGGAGATGCGGGTCACGGCCGTCATGACGGCGGAGCGAACCCAGGAATACGGCGATATCGCCCGCTACGGCATCGAGGAGTTTGTCGCCGACAACGTCGTCATCCTGCGCAACGTGCTGGAGGATGAGAAACGCCGCAGAACCTTGGAGATCCTCAAATTTCGCGGGACCCAGCATCAGAAGGGCGAATTCCCTTTTACGGTCATGCCAGACAAAGGCATCATCGCGATCCCGCTGTCCGCCATTGAACTGAAACAGAAGTCCTCGGCTATCCGCATCACCTCGGGCAGTGCAGAGCTAGACGAGATGTGCGGTGGCGGCTTCTTCCGCGATTCCGTCATCCTGGTGTCAGGGGCGACCGGGACCGGTAAGACTCTCATGGTGACTGAGTTTATGGACGGAGGTGCGCTTACTGACGAGCGCTGCCTGCTCTTTGCCTTCGAGGAGAGCCGCGAGCAACTCTTTCGCAACGCTACCGGTTGGGGAGTGGATTTCGAGCAAATGGAACGGGAAGAGAGACTGAAGGTGGTGTGCGAGTACCCGGAGGCCGCCGGCCTTGAAGATCATCTCATTCGCATAAAGGAGATCATCGATGAATTCCAACCCAACCGGATCGCCGTGGACAGTCTGTCCGCCCTGGAGCGTGTTTCCACGAGAAAAGGATTCCGTGAATTCGTTATAGCACTCACGGCCTTTATCAAGCATAAGGAAGCGGCCGGTCTCTTCACGTCCACAACGGAGTCGTTGATGGGCGGTACGTCGGTCACGGAAGCCCACATTTCCACGATCACTGACTCGATCATCCTGCTGCGCTACGTGGAGATGTACGGGGAAATGCGCCGGGGCCTTACCGTCCTCAAGATGCGAGGATCCCTACACGATAAGGAAATCCGCGAATTCAGCATCGATGGGGACGGCATGCATATCGGGCGAGCCTTCTCCAATGTCACCGGGATCCTGTCGGGTAGTCCGAGCTATGCCGCCCCCGGTGAAACTGAGCGTTTCAGGGGCCTTTTCCAAGAGGCACAAGGCGTAGGTGAGTAAGGAAGTCAGAAACTGCGGTCTTGCAATATCGGACTGTTCCGAAGGCGAGGTGCCAATGGACAAGATTCCCGTCGAAGTCCTGCTGGTTGAAGACAATCCCGACGATGCTGACTTGATGCGTGAGACACTGACGGAGTCAACGCCGTCTACGTTTCAATTGACGCACGTAGAACGGCTCAGTGAAGCGCTGAAACGTCTCGGCCAAAGGCACTTTGATGTGGCACTATTGGATCTCTCGCTGCCGGACAGCAAGGGCCTTGAGACGTTTAGCCGATTACACAGTCAAATACCAGAAATACCCATTGTAGTACTCACAGGCCTAGACGACGAAGCGCTCGCCAGCAGAGCTATGCAGAGAGGCGCACAGGATTATCTGATTAAGGGTCAAGCAGACAACGGTGTGTTGGTACGGGCCATTCGCTACGCGATTGAACGACAGCGGTTGCGGTTGGAATTGGTCCAACACATGAATGAGGTGCAATTCAGCGAAGCCCGGCTTCGCCACATCATAGAGAGAAATTCGGATGGCGTGATCATCATGGACCGGAACGGCATCGTGCGTTTCGTAAATCCAGCAGCGGAGGCTCTTTTGTCTCGCAGTAAAGAGCAACTCCTGGACGAAGTATTCGGCTTTCCAGTGGGGGAGGCAACAACAGAACTCGATGTCCTACGCAGAGACGGTGAAACAGCGGTGGCCGAAATGCGTGTGGTGGAGACCGAATGGAATGGTGAAGCGGCTTATCTCGCATCGCTTCGCGATATCACGGAGCGCAAGCGGGCAGAAGCGGTGCTGCAGGAGAGTGAGGAACGTTTCCGCAAAATCTTCGACCACTCCAATGATGCGATCTTTGTCATCGATCCGGAACTGGATCGAATCCTCGATGCCAATTCCCGTGCGTGCGACCTGCTGGAATATGCTCAAGAGGACTTGCTGTCCATCCCGATATCCGCCATTCACCCGCATGAGATGTCCAAATTTCGAGCTTTCGCACAGTCCGTGTTTGAACGGGGGACAGGATGGACGGACGAATGCACTTGCCGAACGAAGTCGGGCAGGGAGTTACCCGCCGAGATTTCAGCTTCGACCATGGACAGAGACGGAAGGGCCTGCATGATCGCCATGGTCCGTGACATTACCGAACGCAGGCGGCGACAAGCCGAGGAGCGAATGCTGCACCGGGTACGAGAGGAAGTGTGGAAAATGACCCACGCCAAGGAGATCGTGCAGGTGCTGATGGCTGTCAGGGAGGGCTTAGATGCACTGCCGGTGCTGCCCCAACACTACGCGATCAATGTGATCGACGAATCCAGCGATCCACCCACGGTTAGCTCCCACGAGATGACCAGGGAAGGGAATTGGCGGATGAGAGATGACAGTACGGCAAGGAACGTCGTCGTGCAGATTTGGCGAACCGACGTGCCAGCGTATCGTCGCGATCTCGCCAAAGAGGATCCGTACCACGAGTATGGGGATGTCGCAGAGGCTTGGTACCCTGAAGTGCGGTCGGTGCTCGATGTTCCTTTCTCTCATGGGACACTGTCGGCCAACAGCCCTGAGCCCGAAGCGTTCACGGACCGGGACCTCGCATTCATGCAGGAGCTGACAGACGTCCTATCCGTTGGCTTTCGGCGCCTGGACGATCTGAACGCTCTGGCGCTTAAGGAACAGCAGCTGCGCCAGGCTCAAAAGGTAGAGATGATCGACCAGTTGGCTGCGGGTATTGCTCACGAGATCAACAACCCGCTTACCACAATCACAGGACTTTGCCAGCTCCTGCTGGACGATTCACTGGAAGAAGGGATGCAGCAGGATATTGACCAAATCTATCAGGCAGGATCTCGGGCGGCCGAGATCACCAGGCGTCTATTGACTTTCGCGCGGCGTCAAAAGTTGGAAAAGCAGGCCATGGATCTCAATGAGGTCGTGCGCGAAGCGCTTGCCCTGATGCGACGGCTGTTACAGCTGAATCATATTGAGTTGACCGAAAGCTTCGATGAGGATCTGCCGCGTTTACACGTCCACGCGGGTCAGATTCAGCAGGTGGTTTTGAACCTGGTGCAGAACAGCCAAGATGCACTGCGGGAGAGTGTAGAGAAAGAGAAACGCATCACCGTGCGGACGTGCGTTTGCGCTGACAAGGTCGTACTGGCCGTGGAAGACAGCGGGCCAGGAGTGCCTGAGCAAATTCGAGAACGGGTGTTCGAACCGTTTTTCACAACCAAAGAAATCGGCTCGGGTTCCGGATTGGGATTGAGTGTGTGTAATGGCATTATGCAGGATCATGGCGGCCATCTCAGACTGGAGTCCCAGCCCACCGGCGCACGATTTGTAATCGAGCTGCCGATCGAGAAGCAAACGGCTGAGGCGTCTTCAAACAACTCGCAATGAGATAACGAGGAGAGAATTCATATGGGGACGGAACTCGGGTGTTCAGATAAAGGGAGGATTCTGGTGGTGGATGATGAAGACGCCGTGGGCGCTATTCTGCAGCGCGGTTTGGCCAAGCGGGGCTACTACGTCCGCACGGCCACTCGATTCACCGACATGCAACTTCTGCTGCAGCAGGAGGCCTATGACCTGGTAACATTGGACATTCTCATGCCCGAGATGGATGGCTTGGAGGTCCTACGATGGATTAGAGGGAAATATCCCGATCTCGGAGTGGTTATGGCCACTGCTACTGAGGATACGGACACGATCATCAAAGCTATGCGCTTGGGGGCATACAATTACCTCATTAAGCCCTTCGACTTGGCTCTGGTAGAGGCGGAGATCGAGCAGGCAATGGCCCGACAGCGGCTCGTGGCCGAGAACCGCTCATATCAGCAAGAGCTGGAACTGAAGGTGGAGGTTCAAACCCGAGACCTACGGCATGCCTACCACCAGTTAGAACGTCAGGTGAAAGAACTCGAGGGCCGCGATCGGCTGGTCCATTTCCAGATGTCTGGACACAGCGTCCGGCAGGCCCAACAAGAAATTCTGCAGGTAGTAGAGCAAGTCCTGGGAATAAAGCGCGTCATTATGTACCGGCCCAATGAAACGGGTGACCAGCTGGAGGCAGTAGCCGCCCTGGAAGACGGTCAGCAAGGCGATGGGTTGCCGGCTGTCTCTTTGGGTGAAGAAACTTCCCTGGTCGAGCAAGTATTCCGGGATGGACAGCCAAAGCAAGATACTGGAAGCCAGGCCGCGGTCTCCCTTCTGTACCAAGACGAAGCGATGGGCGTCCTTTGGGTGGATGGCCTGCCAGAAGCGGACAGAGAGCAGGCTGGCAACGCCCTGCGGCGTTTGGGCCAGGAGGCGGCTCTCGTGTTGTGGAGCGCGGGGGTGGCAGAGGACCTGGAGAGCGGGCAGATCCAGGTCGACGAGTTGCTGGAACTGAGTGAAAGGAGCCTGTGATGGCCAGACGTACCAGGGAAACAAACCAGAAGTTTGCGGCATCCCAAATTCTATCCATTTGCTGTTTTATACTGCTTTTATGTAACAACCATCTCTCGGCTTATGAGGACAGAAACGAGGATGAGGAGTCTTCGCTGGGAGAGCTGGTCCAACTTTCCCTGGACGACCTATTTAATCTGAAAGTGACCACGGCATCGAAGAAAGCTGAGAGAATTTCTCATGCTCCGGGGATTGTCAGTACTGTCACACAAGATGAAATAAAACGGTTTGGGGCTCGAAATCTTAGAGACGTACTCGATAGAGTAACCAATACCCAAGTAATAGGGTCCAATGTCTTTCCTCACAATGTAACGGCTATCAGAGCCGGTGCACAAACCCACGCCGATAATCACATACTCCTATTGCTCAATGGCAGACCTATCCGAGAAGCGCATGGCGGAGGAATTAACGGCGACATCTACAGGTCATTTCCTCTAGAAACGATCGAGAGATTAGAGATAATTCGAGGTCCTGGCTCTGTCCTTTACGGCACGAATGCGTTTGCAGGTGTCATCAATGTTATTACCAAAAAGGCAAATAAGGATATAGATGTGGTAATCTCAACCCGGTACGGTTCATTTGATACGAAAGAGATAACCGTATCTGGTGGCAAGCACCATGGAGATTTCAGCTTTTATGGGGGCATAGACTATCTGGACAGCCAGGGCTGGGATTTTGAGGCAACGGATGAAGCTGGGGTACATGACATTATTAAAAATGGCTCCTCCGGAGAATCTGTGGGTGAAAGAGCCCGGCTGCGCCCACGGGCATAGAGGAGACCGAGGATAGCACAGGCGCATCATTCCCGGTATGTTGGGACAATCGACCAAGACCGATCCCGACCTACCTTGGAGGGAATGATGCGCCTGATCACAGTACTGAACCGATGCACGAAGTTCAAGCGTTTTGTGTTTGAGGGCAGTCATTTTGACGAACACGGAAGGATTATGGTGAGCCTCCGGCCCCGAAAGAACTCCAGGGCGGAGTGCAGCGGCTGCGGTCAGTTGTCACCCACCTATGACACGGCCACCGATGCACGGCGGTTCGAGTTCGTTCCGCTCTGGGGGTTCCCGGTCTTTCTGGTGTATCCCATGCGTCGGGTGGCCTGCAACGCCTGCGGCCGGGTGGTCGTCGAGAAGGTCCCCTGGAGCACGGGTAAGCACCACCTGACCGACATCTACCGGTGCTTCCTAGCGCAATGGGCCAAGAAGCTGTCGTGGACGGAGGTAGCCCGCTCCTTCCGCACCAGTTGGGACAAGATCTACCAGTCCGTCCAGTACGTGGTGGAATATGGCATCGCTCATCGCGGTCTCGACCAGGTCACCGCCCTCGGCGTGGATGAAATCCAGTATCGGAAAGGCCATCATTATCTGACCTTGCTGTACCAGATCGACACCCACCGCCGCCGCCTGTTATGGATGGGCGAAGGGCGGACGATGAAGACCCTGGACGACGGCTTTACTGAGCTGGAGCAAGAGCACCAGCGCAAGCAAGATGCGGCCGGCGAGCAGGAGCCGAGAAGCTTCCTCGGCCAGATTGCCGTCATCTGCAGTGATATCTGGAAAGCCTACCTCACCGTCATCGACCAGCGGCTCCCGGCGGCGGTACACGTTCTCGACCGCTTTCACATCATGCAGCACTTCAGCAAGGCCCTCGACAAAGTCCGTGCCGAAGAGGCCCGCAGACTCAAAGAAGAGGGCCAAGATCCCGTCCTGTGCAAGAGCCGCTGGTGCTTCCTCAAGCGCAAGGAGAACCTCAGCGACACCCAAGGCTTGAAGCTGTCCGAGCTCTTGAAGATGAACCTGCGTACCGTCAAAGCCTATCTACTGAAGGAAGACTTCCAGCGCTTCTGGAACTATACCTACCCCGCCTGGGCCGGCAAATTCCTCGACCGCTGGTGTTTCCGCACGATGAGGAGCAAGATCGAACCGATGAAAGACATCGCCAGGATGCTCCGTCGTCATCGAGAGCTCATCCTCAATTGGTTCAGGGCCAAGAAGCAGTTCAACAACGGCATCGTCGAGGGCTTGAACCTGAAATGGAATCTGACGGTGAGAAAAGCATTCGGATTCCGCACCTTCAATGCACTCCAAATCGCTTCATTCCATCAGCTTGGCCATCTACCCGAGCCACAATTTACCCACGAATTCTACTGACGAGCCTTAAAAATGAGGAGTCCGGTACACAGGCCGTATTTCAAGCATCCTATAAAGGTCTCACAGTAAATAGTATCCTCTCGAACACGTCTAATCGAAATATAGGAAGCGCATTTTTATTTCCAGGCGGAATTTTGGGTCTCAAGCGGCAGTTCATTGATGTTGGTTATACCCATCCTGTTACCGGAAATTGGGATGTCGCTATCAATTCTACCTACAACGGCCACAGTTTCGATTTCCCCATTGGCGGAATCACAAGGGAGTTTGACTCAAGTGGATATTTGATTGAGCTAACGACTCATGGTCAAATATCGGATAATGTAGATATTGTCGCTGGTGGAGTTTTTGACCAGCTTCATGGGAAATTGGGTGTGGGTCGGGTCAGTAATTATGACATGTGGCGTGAGAGTATTTACTTGCAAGGGAATTACACGCCTTTGGACTGGTTAAAACTGGTCGGTGGTTTTCAATGGAATAAGCCCGAAGGCGTAGCTTCCGATATCTCGCCACGTATAGGGGCCGTTACCAACTTCCATAAGGCGTGGGGCGCCAAAGTTCTTTACGGTGAGGCATACCGTGCAGCGTTTGGCGCTGAATCATTTATCGACGCCCCTTTTCTGAAAGGGAACAGCAAGTTACAACCTGAAAGAATTGCAACTTTTGACGCCCAGATTTTCTACCATACTTCACGACATTTCGCGGCATTTACCTACTACAGCAGTAAGCTCTCAGATAGTCATGCTAGGACTTTTGTCGACGGAGTTAATACGTATGTCAATGCGGGAGAAGTGGATTTTCAGGGTCTTGAATTCGAAGGTAATGCGCAGTTTGCCAAAGAGCTCCGCCTGTTAGGTTCCATCAGTTATCAGATTAACGAGGATGACAAAGGGCAAAAGGATGTCACGTTCAGTCCCAACTTGATGGCAAAAGTGGGAGCTTCATACGAAGCGGATAAAGGATACACTGTGAGTCTATTTAATAGCCACTTTGGAGAGGCAAGCAAAGTCGAGAAATTCAATCTCGGTACGCAGGAAGTAAATCCCGCGGCGGATTCCTATGATCTTCTAACGGCCAATATCAGTTTTGATATTCCCAAGTTATTAGGTAAGCCAACCATGCCTGAAACGACACTATCTCTATATGCCGATAATCTGTTGGATGAAGATATTGATTTCCCTGAGTTCAACCGGAAGGTTGTAAATACAATTCCGCATCATTCCGGGCGAGCTGTGTATGGAATGATATCTGTTGGACTCTAAGGGAAGGGTCCGGCTGCCCGCGTAATGGTGCCACGGATGAAAAGTGGAGTTCGGACGAACGTCCTTGGAGCTGCGCGAGTTACCGCCGGCTTAGTACTGCTGGTAATGCTGAATCCGATCTACGCCCAGACCGATCGGTTGACTCTCGAGGTCACTTTTATCGAGCGGCTTACGCGCTTCATCACCTGGCCCGAGGGGGAGGGCGACGAATCATCCCCCTTCATGATCGAGGTGATTGGAGCACACTCGTTCGGCAGCAGACTGGACGAACTGGCTCAGATCACGCCTATCCAAGGCCGGCCGGTCAGGGTTCGGTACATAGGCAGTGCGGTGGAGATCGGCAACTGTCAGGTTCTTTTCATCTCAGCTTCGGAGGATAATGAGCTGCCTCTAATTTTGGCGACGACTGAGGGGCGACCTGTGTTGACAATCGGGGACACTCCGGGCTTCGGCGAGCGCGGGGTGATGATCAACTTTTTCCTCGACGCAGAGCTGCTCCGTTTCGAGATCAATCGAAACGAGCTGGAGGACGTTGGACTGGAGATCTCTCGGCGCTTACTCCCACGGGCGCGGCTCGTAGTCACGGGAGACGGCCCATGAACCGACTGAAGAACGTTTCCATCAGAGCCAAGCTGCTGTGGATGATCCTCGTCGTTGCCGTGCCCCTCCTATTGGTAGGCTTGAGCATATCCGGCATTAGGACTTATCGAACGTTGCAACAGGACATGGTCTATCAAACGGAGACGACCGCACGCATCCTGGCCGATTACAGCGTGACCGATCTGGCGTTCAGCGATCGGAAGGCATCGACCCGTACGCTCTCCAGAATTACCGTAGAGCCATCTATCGAGGTGGTGGCCCTTTTCGAGGACCGCGAACTTTTCTCGTATTTTGGGACGGAGGACATCGAATTCGCACCGCCGGACGATTTAACCCCCGCCACCTGGTTTTCAACCAATCAGCTGCACGTGATCATTCCCGTAGAGCAGGATGGTCACCAGTACGGAGCTCTGTACCTTCGTGCCTCTACGCAGGGCCTGGACGATCGAGTCATAGATCTGGCCACAGAGATGGGGATCCTGACACTCATACTGTGTCTCCTGGCGGCGCTCGCGGCTGTCGGTCTTCAAAGGATTATATCGGACCCTATTCTGAGGTTGACAGCGCTGGCGAGGAGGGTTTCTGAAGGGGACTATCACCTGAGGGCTCCGCATGTGGGAGAAAACGAGATCGGCGTGCTCTACGATGGTTTCAATGTCATGCTTGACGAGATCCAGAGGCGAGAAAGAGAGCGAGACGACGCGGAAGAGGAAGTCAGGGGGCTCAACGAACACCTGGAACGTCGGGTTGCGGAACGAACTGCAGCTCTGCAGGCCGCAAACCAGGAGCTGGAGGCCTTCAACTACTCTGCATCCCACGACCTCAGGGCACCGCTCAGGCATATCGCCGGCCTCTCCCAGCTCGTGGTGAGGCGCGTCGACGACCTACCTGAAAAGGCGCAGGAATACCTCAACAAGATCATAACCGCAGCGAGCACCATGGAGCGCATCATCGACTCCCTGCTCAAGCTTTCGCGCGTGACTCGGGCCGGGATGAATCGGGAAATCGTGGACGTGTCGGCTATGGCCCAGAAGGTTGTGGAGAAACTGCGCCAGGAGAATTCACCCAGGCAACTCGAGTTCTCGATTGCTCCGTCGCTCAACGCCCATGCTGATGCCAACCTGCTGTTGATCGTTCTGAACAACCTGATCGGGAATGCATGGAAGTTTACCCAGAAAAAAGCCGGAGCTGTCATCGAGTTCGGCGTCACCCACCATCAGGAGGAGGAGGCATTCTTCGTTCGTGACAACGGCGCTGGTTTCGATATGGAGTTTGCGAGTAAGCTGTTCAAACCGTTCCAACGTCTGCATTCGGGTGAAGAATTCAGTGGGACGGGGATCGGCCTGGCAACGGTGAATCGCATCGTTACGCGACACGGGGGCCGGATCTGGGCGCACGGGGCGACGGATGCTGGAGCTACCTTCTACTTCACGTTGTCCTCTACTAGCTCTGAAATAGAGTCCGTACCAAATTATCCCAGCCAGAGCAAGGAGCCGAAGAATGAGGAGTTGGCTGTGGTTGAGCCGTTGAGATGAAAGGACTGGCAAGATCATGAACAGACGGGCGCGAGCGACGAAGAGAGCGGCCCAGCATCGTGGAAACGGCAAAGCACCAGTAGCTGCAGATCTGCAGGAGGTGGAGGATTTTCTGCAGGAAGTCGAGGCGGTCACGAGGGATGAGCCTACCACGGTTGAAGAACGGGTGGCGGAGGCCTCTGCGGAGCTGCGCGGTGAAAGCGACCCTGAAGCGCGTTGGATCGCCGCGGGTTTTGGGCAGCCTGTGAGCAGTCTCAGGCAAGCTCAGGCGCCGCGAGGCTCGTGTGAAGATGAAGGTCAGACGTTTTACACTGTCTCGTTGTCGGGCATTACGCTGGCGCTCAGTCATGACGGGCTCTGCGCCTATCTCATTGAGCTTTCCGACGACGCAATTGCTGAGGGAAAACTCGAGGAGATCTGCGAGCGACACGGGCTGACACGAGTCGACGCGTCTGCTCTAGACATCTCGAAAGCTTTTCGTCCACCGGCACCGTGGCTGAAGGTGGCCGAGGGTGAATGCCCCGTCTCCGGAAAAGCTGAACGGATCGAGTATCTCCATCCGGGTCAACCGGGCCACAGCATGTCGTCAGAAACGCTCAGCCTCATGTCCATGGAGTTGTATGAGGTATTGCACGCCGAAGCTCTGGATGAGGCCAGCGTCAAGCAGACCCGGGGACTCGCGGTTTGTCCCGGTGAAGTGCTAGCGCGAATGAAGGGCGCCGAAGAAGGGAAACCGGGGAAGGACGTGTTTGGTCGGCCGATATCTCCATCGTTCGACGCGAAGGGAGGCAAGCTGGAGGCCGGGCTGAATGTTGCGCTCTCGGCTGACGGAGAATTCAAGTCGGAACGCTATGGATACATCTGTCTCTTGGAAGGCCGGCTCTCGGTCTTGTCGCCGCTGTGGATCGATGAAAAATACATGTGCCTGTCCTGGCTGGTGCTCGACGAGGACCCGCAGCCCTTGACACCCGAAATGATCCGCCAGTGTATGCAAGACCTAGAAGTGCGCAGTGACATTCAAGATAAAGAAATCGGGCTCCTGACTTCCTCAATCCGTGACGGCAGCCACGAGTGTGGGTTGTACGAAGTCGTCAGGGGGACAGAGCCCATAAGGGGGAGGGATGCCCAGATAGAGATCCTCGTGGACCTCGAACGCCGACCGGGCATCGAGAGGGAGGACGGTTCCATCGACTTCCGCGATGTGAACTTCTCCCCCGATGTTCGGGCTGACCAGGTGGTGGCGCGTCGGGTGCCTGCGACAAAGGGTACGCCGGGCAAAGATCTCAAGGCAAAGAGTCTTGCCGCAGAGGACGGTGAAGAGCAGACATTGGAGGCAGGGGATAATGTCCGGGTCGGGCGAGAGGGTGAAGTAGAAGAGTTCATCGCCAACATAGACGGCGCAGCCAGATTGGAGAGCGGTGAGATTTCGGTCGTGGAACTCTTGGCGGTGACAGGGGATGTCTCGTTCAACACGGGAAACCTCAGCTTCGGAGGCGAGGTATGCATAGACGGCTCAATAGTGCAGGGATTTACGGTCAAAGCCGGGGGGTCAGTTACCGTTACGGGAACCGTAGAGCCTGGTTCGACGATTATCGCCGAGGGGGATGTCACCGTCGGTAGAGGGATCGTCGGCCAGAAGACGAAGATCATGGCAAAGCAAAATGTGCGCGCTCAATTCATCCAGGACGCCACCCTTCTGGCTGGAACGGATGTCACGCTCGGGAATTTTGCCTATCACGCCAGGATTCAGACAGGGGGCGGGCTGACGGTTGAGAGGGGCAGCGGTGGCCGCGGTGGTAGTGTGATGGGGGGCCGCATTTTGGCGCGCGAGGGAATAAGAGGTCACACCGCGGGCACGCCAACTGGAACAACGACCACCCTCGTAGTCGGATTGGAGCCCGGCCAAGCGCAGCAGCTCGACAAACTGAAAAAAGGCATTGACACCAGTCACGAGCATATCCTGCGAATCTTGAGGGTGTTCGGACTGACACGAGTCGATCTGGGACAGATACGAAATATGATCAAGGCTACGACCGGTCCGCGGCAAAAATTGCTGGCCAATCGCGCGCAACAGCTGGGACAACTCGCCCAAGCGTATCAGACACTTGCGGGGCAGCGCCAGGAGCTGGATAAGAAAATCAGCTCAGCAGCTGAGAAGGCGGAGATCACAATGGCCGATAAGGCCTTTCCAGGCGTAGTCGTGCGCGTTGGCGAACATCAGAGAACCCTCGAAGAACTAGTAAAAGCGCCGAGGTTTCACCTTGTCGACGGGAAATTGGCGGAGAGGTAGACGCAGATGGCTGGCCAACTGGCAGGACCCAGTCGTTGCTGAGGGAATTCGCGTTCGTCGACGTTTCTGTGGGTTCCCAGAGCTTTAGCGATCAGGTCGATGGATGTGTCCACAGGCTCTCGCGGCTGATCCCCAACCTCTTCATCCTCGAGTCCAGTGTACTCGGCTTCAGGCCGAGGCGCTCTGCAGCGCCACCCTTACCACTCACTTTTCCTTTGCTCGCTCGCAGGGCCGCCACGATATGCTCTCGCTCGATCTCTTGCAGCGGTTTTAATTGGTCGTCAGCCACTGAAGCCGAGCCGCCGCTGTCCACCTGGACCTGATCACGCTGGATCGTTATGCCGCCGCTTAAAATGGCTGCTCTTTCGACGATGTTTTCCAGTTCGCGCACGTTTCCGGGCCAGCGGTAGTCCAGCAGGCGTTCCATGGCCTCCTCGCTGAATCCACATGGCGCTCGTCCAAAGCGGGCGCCAATGCGGTTGTCGAAGTATTTGGCGAGAACGGGAATGTCTTCCCGGCGCTGGCGCAGCGGCGGGAGGGAGATGGGAAACACATTCAAGCGATAGAAGAGATCCTCGCGGAACTCACCCTGCCGCACTATCTCTTCGAGGTTCCTGTGGGTCGCCGCGATCACGCGGATGTCGACTTCGATCGTGCGTGTGCCGCCGACCCGCTCGAACTCCTGCTCCTGCAACAGTCTCAGCAGCTTCGGTTGCGTATCCAGGGGCAGATCGCCAATCTCGTCCAGGAAAATCGTGCCCTCGTGAGCCAGCTCAAACCTGCCACGCTTCTGAGAGATTGCCCCAGTGAAAGCGCCCTTCTCGTGACCGAACAGTTCGCTCTCGATCAACCCCGAAGGAATGGCCGCAACGTTCAGTTTCACGAGCGGCTTCTTGCTGCGTTGACTCAGATGATGAATGGCACGACAAATCAGCTCCTTGCCGGTGCCTGTTTCGCCGACGATGAGCGCGGACGTATCCGTCGGAGCCACGAGCTCCACCTGCTTGAGCGCGTCTTCCAGGCTCGTGCTGTGGCCGATGATCTCCTCGAAATTGTACTTGGCCTGAACCTCATCCGCGATGACGAGCTCGGCTCGCTTGTGCTCGGTCAGATCACGCACAATGGCGATTATGCACGAACGTCCATGTATGTCGACGGTGGAAGCTGATATCTCCGCGGAGAGAACCTGGCCTGTCTTCATCAAACAGGTCAATTCATCGGTTCAACCACGTCCTTCGCTGAGAACCGATTCGCCGAATGCCTGGAGGCGGGGCATTTCGTCTGGATGAATAGCAGAAACCGGCAAGGACAGCAACTCTTCGGGCTCGTATCCGAGCATGCGGCATGCCCTGGAGTTGGCGTCGAGAATCTCGTCCTGCGAAATGTCGATGAGGAAAATGGCGTCGTTGGAGTGCTCGAAGATACCGCGGAACCGCGCCTCGCTTTCGCGCACTGCCTCCTCGGCCTTCACATGCTCGGTCAGGTCGTGGGCAAAAATGCGCACGAGATCGCTATCCGCTACATAGGTGATCTTTTGTTCGTAGGTGAAACCCTCGAGCGCGAGCTCACGGTGGAGGGCTTCCTCCCGGCCATCTCTGAGAGCGGCAGCGATCGACGGCAACCCCTCCAGCATCGCGTGCGACAGCCCTTTCTGTCTCAGATCCGGAAACCTCTGCTCGGCGGCCGGATTGAGATAGGTGACCGTGCCCTTGAGATCGACCTCGATTACCGGATCGGGGTTTTGCTCCGGAAACGAGGCCAGCCTTGCGAGGGCACTTGCTTTCTGAGCGGATTTTTTTGCAGCCTCGGCCATCGGACGGCGCTGAACACTTAGCGTTGATCAATTGGGTCTTACCTCCCAACAGCGTACTGCCTGTGCCGCGCTGAAGTCAAATATCACAGAGCTAGTGCTCTGTTAAAGAGTGGGCATTGAGTTTTGGACTTTGGCCAGCTTGGCGTTGTCCGTGTTCTTGTTTCGCCACCTCAGGTACTCCTGCATGCGCTGGCCGACTTCTCGATGATCGTTGGGATCGCTGTTTTTAATGACGAAATAATGGGCTGCGGTGAGGTGACATTCGAGCCGATTCATCCATGACGCGTTGGTGGCGGTGAAGACCGGCGAGACCCGGTTTCGTCGGCACCACTGCAGGATCGGCGGTGTCTTGTGCGTCGACAGATTATCCATGACGACATAGATCCGCTCCGCCGTGCGATAGCGGAGCCGAATGGCCTTGAGGAAATCGAGTACGACCGACGCATGTTTCTTGGGTTTGTGATGCATCCACAGGATGTCCTCATGGACGTTATAGGCTCCAAAGAAATAGCTGACGCCGCCGTGGCGGCTATAGGTTGCCCGATGCCGGACCGGGCGCTTGTGTGGGGCCCAGGAAGCACCGGCATGCGGCTTGATCTGGACTGGTCCCAGTTCGTCGAAACAGACTACGACCGTGTCTTTCGGCGCCCGCTTGTAGAGTCGGCTGATGCGTTTTTTTTAGAGACAAACTCCGGGTCCTTTGATTCTTTCCAGGTGCGCGTCCGTTGATAGGTAACCTTATGTTGATCCAGGATTTTTCCGATGGTCACATGCGAAACCTCGGGAATCATCTGCCGTCCCACCAGGCAGTCGGTCAGCTTGCGCAACGACCACTGGTTGAACGGCTGGCCGAATGCACGGGGGGGCATCGTGGCAATTTCCACCACCACGGATTCGTCCTCCGGCGTCAACTTCGAAGGACGCCCCGGACGTGCCCGAGTGCGCAAAACCGTCAATCCCCCTTCGTTGTACTGGCGGATCAACTGGCGAACGTACTCCTCATGCAGATGCAGTGTATCCGAGATCTCCTGGACGCGCATGCCCTGGGCGCTGAACGAGATCAACTGCCCACGGCGCATCTGCACGGCGTTGCGAGGCCGTTTCAGCCACCGTCCCAGTTCCTTAGACTCCGCCGCGTTCGGCGAACGAGCATGGAGACACATAGCATGACCCTCCTGACGGATTCACCATATGTATCCATGATACCACGACTTACGACAAAGTACAAGCTCGATTTCTTAACAGAGCACTAGCGAATATCCCACACCGGACTATATGATCCGTCATTTCGCGACAAGCTTCTCTTCCACTATACGGAAGCGCGGTGCCTCGAGCTCCTCGACGAGCTCCCGCTGGTGCTCGCGGAGACGGACGGTGACGCCGGGGAATGCCCGGTCCCACACTTTAATCTCGGTCTTGCGGCCCGCCCCGAGCTGCTCTCGCATCTCCTTCTGCCTGGCGAGCAGTTGTTGATGCGACTGTACCACCTGGCCCAGCTGATGCGCCCGACGGGCCAGTACCTTGCGGGCGGGGCCCGTTGCCGCCTTGATGAGGTTCTTGATCTGAGTGAGGTCGATCGTCTGCATCTCGAACCGGTTGAGAATGCGCTCCATCTGGGTGTTGCTCACCGTGATGCTCGTGTGGATTCGGTCGAGCTCTTTCGCTTGAGCAGGGCTCAGCCCTGCCACGAGGACGGAAGCCATGCCGTGCAATGTGCCCGCCGTGTGGGTCTCGATACCCTGGCGCCCCCACGTCTTTCCCCCCATGATACTGCCTCCGCGATCTCCCTGACTGCGGGCGATGACGACCTTGCCGCCGGCGCGAAGATTAGCGTGGTAGGCATAGCTCCCCAGGGAGATATCCTTTCCCGCCGTGATCGTCGCTTCCTGCGCGTGTTGGGCACTCACGCTGCCTCCGGCGAAGACGCGCGTCTTGCGGCCCACGATTCCCTGTCCCACCGCGATATCTCCCCTTGTCGACACGGTCGCACCGGGCTCTAAAGCGCCACCCACGGTGACATCCGCCCCCGCCTTTACCGAAAACCCCCGCGCGATCGAGCCGCTGACGTAGACCTCGCCGGAGAATTTCAGGTTGCCTGTGTGGAAATCGACATCCCCGCCGATGCTGAGCAGCTCCGCCACCGTAAGGACATTCTCTGCGAGTCGCAGCATCCCCGCAATTTTGGAGTAATACTCCTCTTTGTCCGCGCTCTGTTTCACTTCCACGTTCCCACCCGCTCTCAGCTCGCGGTTTTCCCCGTCCTCTGCGGGCAGAGCGTTGCCTCTGACATCCAGTCCTGCCGTGCCTTGCGTAGCCGGCGTTCGCCAGGCGATGAGCTGCCCGGGCCCCGCGGTTGGAGTGAAATTGACCTCGCGAAAGTCGACGGAGCCATCTGCGCGCACCTTCCCCGCCCGCCGTTGCGTGTCCACGAGCACTTCGACTTGGGCATCCTCGCCGTGCCGGGGCTCCTGGCCCACAGCGATGAGGTAGAGGCCTCGCTTGTGAGACCCGGAGCGGATCGACGTCACCAGGTCGGCGATCTTATCCGCGCGGATACCAACGACGATCCCCAAATCATCCAGCCACTGACGGATCATCTCCTCCCGTACCGGATGTGGTTCGGGATCCAGGACGAGCCAGTAGGCATGCATGTGGTTGTCATCCATCCACACTGGCGAGCGCACCGACACAGCGCCGTCGACGAGGCAGACATAGCCGTAGCGCTCGGCGCGGTACTCCCCTTCCCGCGTCAGCACGACGCGCTCTCCTGGTTCAGGTGTATTACCCGCAGCCTCGGCCGCTCGCGCCAGAATCTCTCCCTGTGCCGCGGCCATCGCCTTTACCGGACCGATCGCCTGTGGGTCTATCTTGTCAGCGCCGTACAGGACCTCGAGCCCGATCGACGTGCTTGCCAGCTCTTCGAATGACAGGCTTTCACCCGGCTTGCGAGGGTCGAGGAGCTCGACGTTTCCCCAACCCTTCCCTGGAGGTGGCATCCTCGACGGCTCCGCAGCTGGAGTCTCTTCGGTCAGATCCTCCACCTCCGCGAGAAAGGAGGCCACGTCACCTGCGTTTGTAGCGAGATACGGTGCCTCTTCACTGTGCCGTTCCATCGTGTTAGGCGTCATGGTTGTCAAAGACCTCTGCATCGAGTTCCAAAAGCTCACTCACTGGGACGTTTTCGCACTCTATCGCCTCGTTGACGCGCGCCATCCGCAGCAGAAGCGAGGCCTGCTGTGCCAGCCGCCACAAGGTGTAGGGTGCCTCCTCGTTGACATTCTCCCCTGCGGCGAAGCCGCCGGCCCATATGACGCCGATCGTCGCTTCGCCGAACGTCATGGGTACCGCGATGGCGTCCATGTCTCCGTCGCGCCGGGGTTGTGATGTGGCAAAGGCCTGGACCGCGATATGGTCGTCGCCGTGAATCGAGAGAGTCGATGGCGCTGGTGACCCCGGTTCGTCCGACTCGACCTCCCTGGTGGCGACAGCCTCGAGGTGCAACAACCCGGCGTCCGGCTCGTAGAGGACGGCGTTCTTCGCACCCATCACATCTGCGACCACCTCCAGAATTTCCGTCTGCCCTTCGGCTAGGCCGTTGCACCGTATCTCGAATCGCACTAATCGATCTCGTCCCTGGAGCTCCTTGAATTGGCGACCCAGTCTCGCGTGGGCCTGCTGTAGCTGCGTGTGGGCGGCGGCGATGCGGCGCTCGGCGGCATGTTTGTAGAGCGCGATCTCGATGGTCGTTTCCAGCTCGCGCTCCTGAAACGGCTTCAGGATATACCCAAAAGGCTCGGTAATCTTAGCCCGCTGAACCGTCGCGTCGTCGGCGTAGGCTGTCAGGTAGACGACCGGGATGCGGAAGCGACTGTGCACCTGTTCGGCCACCGCGACCCCGTCCATGTCGCCACGAATGCGAATGTCCATGAGCACGAGGTCCGGTTTGATGACTTCGACTTTTTCAAGCGCCTCGGCGCCCGCGCCGGCGATGTCGGGGACATCGTAGCCCATCTCCGTCAACTGGTGCTGCAGGTCGCGGGCAACCAGAATTTCATCTTCGACGACCAGAATTCGTGTCTTGTTGGTGGACTTACTCATCTTCTTCCTCCCTCGCTGTTCGCCTCCGACCCGCTTTCGCTGTCGTGGCCGTTTGTCGAAAACGTGAGCGTCACAGCCGTGCCGTCGTCGTTGTCGATTTGAAGTTTTCCCTCTAGTTGCTGTGCCAGGTCTCGCACCAGCCGGAGCCCAAGCGACTTTGGCTCGCTCAGGTCGACGTGCGCGGGAATACCGACGCCTTTGTCCCGTACTGTCAGGCTGAGGGTGCCCGGCGTCACTTCTCGAATGGCGACAGCGATGTCACCTTTGGACGATTCGGGGTAGGCGTACTTCATTGCGTTGGCTAGCAGTTCGTTGAGTATGAGCCCCGCCGGAATCGCGGTGGCCAGGTCGACCTGGATCGAGTCCACATCCAGATCCAGTCGGATTTCGTTTGGACCGGATCCTTGAGGCAGTAGAAAGCTGGCCAAGTTCCGGGTGTATCTGCCCATATCAACTCGGGCCAGACTGTCTGACTGATACAGCTGCTGGTGAACCAGCGCCATCGAGTGAATCCGGTTTCGGCTGTCCTCGAGAACGGTCCGCGCTTTCTCGTCTTCCGTCGCTGCCGCCTGCTGCCGGAGCAGGCTCGAGACGATTTGCAGGTTGTTCTTGACCCGGTGATACACCTCCTGCAGCAGGATTTCCTTCTCCTTGAGCGACCTCTTGATCTGGTCCTCCGCCGCTTTGCGCTCGGTTATGTCGAGCCCGTAGAGGTGGACGGTATCGGTGACGGCTATCGGGTGATATATCCAGCAGAACGTGCGGCCGTCAGCCACGACCTCCACTGGATCGATTCGTTCGCCCTGGGCCAGACAGCGCTGCACCAGGGCTGCGTGATTCTCCGGGATCAAAGCCGAGGTGAGGCCGGTGGCGTGTTGTCCGATCAACTCCATGGCGGTCGGGTTGTGGTAGATGACCTCTCCTTCGGCATCGCACTCCATGATCGGGTTGGGATTCTCCCTCGGGAATGCGGCGAGACGCCTGCGTTCGGCATTCTCTCTGCGCAGCTGTTCGGTTCTGCCCTCGAGGTTTCGGTGCGACCGCACATACGCCCGATAGGGTAGCCACAGTACAATCGGGAGCACGACGAGCGTCATGAATCCCACTCCCAGAGCCCATGGCAACGCCGTCGATTGCACATCGCGATCGATTTCGACACCGGGAGTGAAGATGTTTACCAACATGCCTGAGCGTGAGCTCATGGCGAAAGCACCGACTCTTTCAGCGCTATCAGTGCTGTACAGACCCGACCAATCTCGCCCCCTGTCGATGAGCTGCTGTATCGTCTCGGGTCCACCGCTCACGTCGTGCACTAATCGCTCGGCGCCGGCAGCCATGCCGACGTTATCGGGATGTGAGCTGTCCAGCACTAGCGTGCCATCCGAGTCGATGACACACAGGTGACGTCCAGCGTATCGTGATTCGGTTGCCTCCCACCGCTCTTCCAGCGTGCGCAACACGTCCCGTCTTGACATCGAGGCGTTGAGAGCATCGGCGTGCACGGCGATGCTTCGAGCCAGATTCAGATTGCTCTCGCTGACGACATCCACGAGGGCGGCTCGGCTGCCGTAATAGGCATACAGGCCGACCGCGGCTCCCACGAGCACGCCCAATATTCCGACGAGAGCAGGCGTCCTCAGAAGGCATTCCGGCGCTACGGTGGTTTCTTGTGTGTTGATGTTGCCCATGTCGAATTCCGATCTGTCGTTGCCTGTCGCCATGTTGAACTCCTTGATGCTGGTGATACAACTTCTGTGCCACCGGTGCAAAAAGCTCCCCCGGGTAGGTCTTAAGTGGCTTCCTTTCAATCGTTTACGCACGCCGCATCGAAATTATTGGGCCACGGTGCTCAGGTGTCGCTCCCGATATTTCCGGACATTCCCGAAATCTCGGGGCCTAGCCAGCGAGTTGCGCGCGCAGCGAATCTTGTCAGGCAGCTGTCAAGTTGCTGGAATCAAAACGACTTAAGGACACTCGCGGTATGGTGGTATGGATGTTGCAACGAGGCGTCACACCGAAACACAGGAGAGGACTGCAATGCGAAGATTACCAGCGGTTCAACCAGACAGCGTCACACGGCGGCTTGCGAATACGCGATTCGAACCGGGCGACACGGTCCGGTTTACCAGCAAGCGGGATTGGATAATCGGAGAGGTGGAGGAGATCCGAGGCGGCCACGAAGGGGATCACTTGCTCGTGGTTCGTCAAGGAGGGCCGTGGTCTGGCGATCGATATATGGTGCTGTCGAGTTACTCAGACAAGCTATGAGAGAAACGTGATCCTTCAGCGGAGGCAGCGGCTAGTGAAATGGGTTCGCATTTACCTCGAGCCATCGGTCGCACGGCGCGCGCTCAAATATGCAATTGTCGTAGGTGCGATCCTCGTAGCCATTAATCACGGAGACGCGATTCTGCAGGGGGATCTAGGCGGCGGTCGACTGCTTTCAATTGGCCTGACAGTGATCGTTCCCTATGTGGTTTCGACCATGTCAGCTGTGTGTGAGCGGCGACTAGAACCCCGCTCTAGGCAGGGTGAGGTTTCGCATGCGTGGCCTGCTACAAGCGCTACCGAGGAATCATGCCAGGCGTGTGAATCTCGTAAGACCCGATAGAGAAGCAGACGAAGGAGCGCAGAGTATGCTGCGAATTACTCGGACGAACCGCCATGACGGACGGGTTGTCCTCAAACTGGAAGGACGGTTGGTGGGGCCGTGGGTAGACCTACTGGATGAGATGTGCCGAGCCTATCAAGGGGAACTCGAAGAGAATGGACCAATCATCCTGGATGCGGTAGCCGTGGGATTCGCAAGCGAGCAAGGGCTCGACCTTCTCCGGGATCTGGTTAAACATGGGGTCATTCTATCGTCCTGTTCGTCCTTTCTACGCGAGCTCATTGGAGATGCGGACGAATCAACGCCTGGAGCAGCCGTATGAGAAAAGTTGAAATAAGCCGCGCGTCCCGCTCGTGCATCCACATTGAGCTGACGACGTGATCAAGCCACACAGGGCATCCTTCCTGGCAAGCCTGACCCCTTCCGTCGTGGAGGGCTCGTCCGTGCCTGAGTGTTTTCTTGACTGAATTTAAGACGACCGGTCGTATATAACGACCAAGGACATGAGATCATACATATCCAAGTAAGGAGAGAGACCCATGAGTACTGAAGTGAGCAATGTGACCGAGCATGACGCGATCGCCAAGGTCGTTCAGCACTATATCGATGGCGCCAAGACCGGCAGAGGCGACGACATGAAACTTGCCTTCCACGAGGGTGCGACGATCTTCGGCTATGCCGGCACTGACCTGTTCGCCGGCCCCATCCAGCAACTCTTTGCGTGGAATGACAACAACGGTCCAGCGACCGGGCTCCAAGCACGGATCGCCAGCATCGACGTCATTGGCACAGTCGCCACCATGCGACTTGAACTCGATAACTGGACCAGTCACCGGTACACCGACCTGTTCACGCTGCTCAAAGTCGACGGGGAGTGGAAGATCATGAACAAGGTCTTCCATCTGCACGCCGAGGATTAGCGAGTTGGGCATAGGAGGAATGGTGGAAGACGAGGTCGAGGCTGGCTTGGACCGTGAACGCTGGCGGCCTCCGTCAAAGCGGAGAGACGGTGGTTGTGAGCGCGGCAAGCGTTGGCGAAAATCTACGGCTGGAACAAGTAGGATAAACGGCTACCAGTGTTCGTGGTCTCAAAGTGCCGCCAGTTTTCGGCGGCATTTCCTAGGATAGGGCTCGATCGACAAGACCAATCTGCTCTAGTGCCTGAAACCCGCGGGTGCTCAGGGCGCAAATGGTGTATCATTTGGACGTATCTGCCCTCGAGTCGTTAAGGATCACTGGCATGTGCTGTGGAGTGGGGAATCCCGTAGGTCGAAATCTCAGGCGACGCAAATCCTGCCTACGGAAAAGACTCGCAATCTCGCGTCCAGGTCGGATCTTGGTTGATCCACAAGGTCGGTCCAGGAGTGACAACCCGTGAAGTTGATATGACTGCCGAACTGGACCCGAGACGGCATCTGCGGCTCGAAGATACCTTCAACACGCGCGACATCGGTGGATACGCCACCCGGGACGGGCGACAGACGCGCTGGGGCCAATTCCTGCGCTCCGATTCCCTGCATCGACTGTCGGCCAAAGGCCAGCAGGATCTCCTGGATTACGGCGTCCGGACAATCATCGACCTGAGAAGGAGTGTGGAGATACAGGACGAACGCAATGTCTTCTTCGGTTCGGACAAGGTGACCTACTACCATCAAAACATGGCCGGCGATATGCCGATGCGCGAACGGCAGAACCTTCCCCGGGGGCTCGAGGAAGTCGAAAGGAAGCGCTGGGGATACTCGGTCGTGCTCGACAAGCGAATGTCTGAAGTGCGCGACACACTGTGCACGCTGGCTGCCCCGGACGCGCTTCCCGCGCTCATCCACTGCGCGGGCGGTGCCGACAGGACAGGTCTCATCACCGCTCTCGCTCTCGGGATCGCCGGGGTACCGACAGAGACCATCGCCCAGGATTACGCCCTCACAGCTCGTTTCAACCTGCCCCGCTACCTCGAGGCCCATCCGGAGATCGATGCTGCCAGCTACACCTGGCAGGACTTCCAGCGGGACACCTGCCATCCCGACGTGATGCTCGGCGTGCTCCGGGACCTGGATGAGCGCCACTGCGGCGTCGAGGGCTATGCGCTGCATATCGGTCTGAGCCAGGCCGAGATCGATTCCCTCCGCAACGCCCTTGTCGGATAAGAACGCTACAGGCATCTCAAGCGGATCAGGTAGGTCAATGCCGCTGCGTCAGGGGGTCGGATCACAGCGCACCGGAACGCTGATCGCACCCGCGTGGCCATGACCGGCCTGTCCGGTGGGGGCTGGCATTGCGCATCTAGCCTGTCGGACTGGGAGACAGGCCGCGAAATCGAACTCGGGCTATATTCTCACACGCACGGGACGTTTGCAACTCACGGCGCAGCGCTCGCTCGTCGCGGCGACATCAGGAGCACATGCCATGCGTATCTGCGTGATCAATCCGTTCTCGGGAACTGAGCACTTCGGGCGTGGTAACCTGACGGCCATAGCGTCGCCGGGGACCGAATTCGACGTCGTCGATATCGGCGCCGACTACCCACTCGACAACAACCAGTGGCTCTACTTCAAGCACTCGTGCACGGGACCGACGATCGATCGGGCCGTCGAGGCCGAGCGCGAGGGATACGATGCGGTGTTCATCTCCTGCAACCTCGATATCGGGCTCTATGAGTGCCGGCAGCTGTGCGATATTCCCGTGACTGCCACACTGGAGTCCGCCGCCCTGACCGCCCATATGATGGGCCGGCGCTTTTCGCTCTTGAGCGTCGACGATCAGAATGGCCAGATCCAGAAGATGCTGCTCGAGCAGTACCAGCTGGCGCGGGGTCTCATGTCCGTGCGAAGCTTCGGCATCGACGCGTCCGATCTCTATCTCCACAGGAGCTCTGAGGAGGAGATCCGCGCGCAGGTCCTGGACGTCGCCCGTCGCTGCGTCGAAGAGGACGGCGCCGAAGTTCTCATCGCCGGGTGTACGCTGGCGGGATCCGTGCTCTCGAAGGCGGCTCGGGAGGCTCCGGAGGATCAGCCCGCGCCCATCGTCGACGGCATGCTGCCGGGGTTCAAGATGGCGGAGACGATGGCGACGTTGAAGGCCGCCGGCCTGCCGCCGGTGAGCCGGTTGGGCATGTTTCAGCGACCGCCCCTTGCGGATCTCGAAAGGCTGCGGACTTTTCAGGGACGGCCGCTGCCGGTGTGGGCCTCAGATGAAACGGTTGCCGCGCCGTAACCAGCCTCGGGCGTGACCCTTGCTCTCGACGTGCATCCGCCGCCTTCAGTCCGCAGCTCAGAGCACCGGATACCGGCTGCAATGCGCTCGGCCAGTCGGTCTACAAACTCCAGCGGCAAGGCCGCTCTGTCTGGATGCCCACTCGTAGGATGCGCACACCAAGAGACCGGCAGCTGCGCAGTCAGACGACTCCATTGTCCTTATTTCAGGTCCCTCATGCGGCCTCAGACATGTGCCAATACTGGTACGCCACCTGCTCCCAGGTGTCCCGTGGTCCGGTCTGAGGAACCTGGTCCAACCGTTTGTTCAGATACTCCCCACCATACCAGAGTATCGTACGCGCCATCAGATGGCTCTCAAATTCTCGGGTCATCTCCGCTTTAGTGAGCCCATATCCCTCGTAGAAGGCCTTGAGTTGTGTTGCGTCCCCTAGGAAAACATGAATCGCAGGAGAAATGAAATCATGGGCAGCTTGGCCAATCTTTGCATCACCAAAATCACAGATTCCGGTGACTTTCCAGTGGTTACCGTCTTCCGCTACCAGCATATTGACAATGTTTAGATCTCCGTGAAGAAAAACATTCGGTAAATCCGGGACTGGCAGGGGACCTACGGCCTCGAGGAAACGTGGCAGGTCTTCCACCAACTGGGCTGACAATCCAGAACGCTGCAAGCTCTCGACTGAATCCCTTCTTTGGTCTGCGAGCCAATCACTCCAATGGACTTCAAGATTCCTTGGATTTTCGGTCAAGCGAAGAGAGTGGAAAACACCCGCCGCTTCTCCCATCTGGTAGGCGACGTGCATCTTCTGGTCCGACTTGAGAACTGGCCACAGCTTATAAAGCTCGTGGCCCGCAAGCCACCGTGTTACGAGATAGTACCATCCGTGCAGCTCCCCCTGGTATACGAGGTCGGGAGTCGAGAGGCGTATCCGGCCAGCAACGAAATTCAACGCAGACATTTCCCTCTTGGCTTCAGCCAACCACTGTGGAGGTACCACTTTCACAGCCCATTTCCCTGCCAAAGAAAAAACAACATTGCGGCCCATTCCCACACGCTCATAACCAAGTGTGGGCAGCTGGTGCTGTTCGCTTATGGCTCGAAGAAGGGGCTGCCAAAACTGTAGCGGTTGTCCGTGGAGGGCATTCCACTGGGTTAGAGAGGACGGGGTGTGGGGTAACGTGAGATTCAAATCATCAGTCTCGATGGATCTTTTCAGAAGATCGCACGTTGCCGCCCATCAGACATAGGGACTGAGGGTCATCAGCGCAGGGTCGCAACCTTCGGCTGATCTCGCCGGTCACCTGGGACCCGCACCTAACACGTTGATGACGATTTTTCCTCGAGCGTGACCTTCTTCCCAATACCGGATAGCCTCGGCGACCTCGCCCAGTGTGAAGGTCTTGTCAATGACTGGCGTGACCTTCCCGGCTTCGACGAGTTCCTTCAAGAACTGTAGATCCTGCCTGGAACGTTCCAGAGAGACCGGCGAGCAGAGTTTCTGGCTCACAAACGGTGACAACATGAGTGCCCGTAGTTGGCGGCCCACTCCAAACCATCGTCCGCCCCCTTCTCCTCCGATGATCACGAGAATCCCATGGGAGGTGAGGGCGCGTCTAAGGTGTGAAAGCGAGCGATTGCCCGCAGTGTCCAGGATGATGTCGTAGTGCTGCAGCCCGTTGGCGAAGTCCTCCCGAGAGTAGTCAATGGCATGGTCAGCGCCGATCGAGCGGACCAAGTCCGTCTTCGATGTGCTGCAGACCCCGGTGACTTCCGCGCCGAACGCCTTGGCGATCTGCACAGCGAAGGTCCCGATACCTCCGCCGGCACCGATGATAGCCGGACGACCTGTCTTTTAGACTAACGACGGGCATGAGTGGTGCGGCCGCGGCGTTGGCATTCACAGCAGCCTATCCGCTCGATGCCCGGGTTAGCGGCATAACTCATACCCATCGCCGTACTTTACGCTTATACGCCGAATATTCCTCGCCAAAAAGCTCCTCTAGAAACTGTTCCTCAGGGTGAATGAATTGGTGGTAGACTAGCCACGCGAAAATAGGAATTGGACCGAACGCAGCCGCACTACCAAGAAGCATTGCTACGCCAAGAAGTGCCATGATCATACCCAGATACATTGGA
This sequence comes from Candidatus Latescibacterota bacterium, assembly GCA_965248265.1. GTDB lineage: Bacteria > Latescibacterota > UBA2968 > UBA8231 > UBA8231 > CBDFJF01. Next base: position 920,211 of record CBDFJF010000001.1, on the reverse strand, counting down.
TTGCGGCTAAACCGGAACAACCCATTTGTTACAACTACGGTTGATTTCTCAAAAGGAACTACGGGTGTTCCAACCCTCGTAAATGCCCTAGCCGCGACCGCAGCAATGCAAATGCCGCCAAGTACAAGCGGTACCCCGGCATATTTGAAAGGCATTGGAAGCAGTTGATGGATTGGAGCGAGATAGTGCAACGTGACCATCAGAGCAAGCGAGACGGCAAAATAGATTGGCGGATACGGTTTGCCTTTATATTCCACGAGTGCCTCTCAGTCACATAACCCAGTGATCGAATCGCGCAAATGTGGTATCTCTCAGCTCATTCTGGAGATCTCTACCGCGGCATCACATACCATTTGCCGGTGAGGCTGAAGATCAACACCCCAATGCTAAGCATGGGCCATCATGACAGGCTCATTAGTGGCAATTGCATCGTGACCGTTGTGCCCCGCCCGAGCTCGCTTGCCACTTCAATGTCCCCACCGTGCTCCACAAGAATGCTGTGACACAGCGGCAGACCAAACCGTGTCTGCGTGCGCTCTCTTTGTGCAAAATCGATTTCAAAAAGCTGCTCGACCAACTCGGGTGACATGCCCCGTCCGCTGTCCTGGATCTCGATGCACGCCCTGCCATCTTCACTCCGCAATCGAACCGTGAGCGCACCAGGGCCGTCGAGGGACTCTGCGGCGTTGCGCAGCACCGTCGAGAGCGCCTCCGCGATTCGTCGCGGGTCGCCCTCGACCATAACCCCATCTGCGACATCGACTACGACCTCTGTGTCAGCGCGCAATGAAGGTCGTTGAATATCGAGTGCCGTTCGCAAGATCTCGCCGAGATCCATGAGCTGCTGCACAGCGCGGTCGAGCTGGGCGAAATTCCGGATCGTTGCCATCACCTTCGAAAGGCGCTGACTTGCCTGTACGATAAGCGCCAGGGAACCCTCGGCTGCGGCGAGTGCACGTTGTTCCGGGTTCCCCGTGCCGGCGTCCTCAGCCGTGAGTGCAGAGCGTAAGCGACCCAAGGCCTTCTCCGCCGTATCAGCAGCGCTGTGCAATGCGCCTAGAGGGCTGTTCACCTCGTGTTGAACGCCAGCGACCAAGTCTCCAACGGCCTCCATTTTTGTACGCATAACTACTTGCAGTTGCTGTTCACGTAGCTGATGCTCCGAATGTTCGCGAGCAACCGCTTCCCGAACCGTTGCACGCGCTGCACGCGCTGCAAGCGTCACGAAGACGCCTGCAAGCCCCACGAAGAACGGTGCCACGAACATCAGGTCCAGGTCACTGAAACCGACACCGATCGCACGCTGAAGTCCCCCATCAAATTGATCGAGGCGTGGATCGCTGAGGGCCAACCAAGCCAGAGTGGCGTGCAGGACCACTCCGAGGGCCGTGAGCAGCGCAGGATACAAGGGTCGCAGGGTCAGCCCGTTCAGCGCGATAACTGTCAGGCACACTGCCGTGAGATTGTGTCGCGACAGATGAACGAGGGGCCTGTCTTCCGTGGTGTAGACCAGGTGCCAGATCACGGGTAGCGCGCACAAGAACAAAGCATCGGTGATGACGCCCAGCAGACCAATCGAGACCCCGCCCGGCCGGTTGCGCACCGACCGCAAAATGGCGACTTGGGCACAGAGGACGATAGCGCATAGGACCAACGTGGCAATCACTTCATCGACGCTGTCCATTACAGGCACGGCGACCACGATCGCCAACGTAAGGCCGGCGATCCTCGCAATTGCTGTCCAGCGTAGGGCGCGTCCTTCGCGCTCTGCCAAAAGTACCGTGGCCGCATTCGTGGCGGAGGCCTGGCTTCGTGGAATCAGAGTATTGGACATTTTTTCAGTTGCTTAGACGGGTCGGGCAAACCCTGTTCGGGCACCGCCCAGCCAGGTAAAGGGGAAATCTGCACTTACGCATACAGATTCAGCCATTTGCGAACCTGCGCAGCAGGTTGGGCCTTCAGCACTCAGCTCCCGAAAGGTTGTATATGAAGAGAACTGTATTCACACAACTCCCAGCCCCGGATACACGCCCTTCAGACAACCTCGATGAAGCCTTGGCGATGAATGCCAACGCCACATTGCTTGGTTGAGATTCATGGGCGGTGCGCCGAGCCAACTCCGATCCAAACTATCGACAACACGTCATTCGATCTATACTAGGGCAACAGGGTTGGCGTCCTTTCAACAGGATGCCTGTACAGGCAAAGGGATTCACCTTGGCTATTCCTTCCATCGAGGCCACTCAAATCTCGGCACCCCCGGGATGGGCTTTGCTGCAGCGGCAGCTCATCGATTTGATGAACGAGGCGGCCGACCTGGTGATAGAGAAGCACACCGAACGCAGCGGAACCCTGTTCTTTGCCGACGATCTCGACGATCAGTATGAGCGGTTCTACAACTGGGGGCTGTTCTACGCCATCGGCGGTGGCGACAAGCTGCTCGAATACTCGCTGCGAACGTGGAACGCGACGACGCGCTGGGGCGACGACTCCATCGTCAGCCGCCGCAAACACGGCCAGTACTGGCACGTCGACCTGCGCGATTTCGCACAACAGGTACACAACGAGTACTACAATCTCGCCACGCCCGGTGGTGCCGACTGGCACCACATGGGTGAGGGCAATCGACAGTTCTATGACTTCGGCGTGGCCGAGCCGACGATCTCGGAAAACGTCCGGCGGTCGCGGCGCTTCGCGGCCATGTTCATGGGCGAGGATCCCGAGGCCGACAACTACGACCGCAAGTACAGGATTTTCCGTTCGCCCATTCAGACCAGCGTCGGGCCCTACAAGCATGCCAGTGTCGATTTCGCCAAGGCGTGGCTCCAAGGCGGTGGCCGGCGCTGGAAGGTAGGCTGGTACCCGGACCAACCAGTGCCGAGGGGCCTGCGTTGCAGTCTGTATCCGGTCGTCCAGAACCTGGAGCCCAACTGGTTCGAGAGGTGGAACCGGCGCCAGGAAATCCTGCGGCTGTTCAATCACATCATCCTCGACGGTGACGTGGCCAACAGCCTGGCTGCCGCCGCCCTCGTGACCAACGCCTACCTCTACACCGGCGATCCCAAGTTCAAGGAATGGGTGATCGAGTACGTCGGTGGTTGGATGGATCGCATCGAGCAGAACGACGGCATCATTCCCGACAATGTCGGGCCCACGGGCAAGATCGGTGAGCACCGTGAGGGTCAGTGGTGGGGTGGCCTGTATGGATGGAACTATTACCTGGGCTACAAAGTGATCTTCCACGGAGCGACCATCGCTGCCGAATGCGCGCAGCTTCTGACCGGGGACGACAGCTACGTCGATCTGTTACGGTCGCAGATCAAGGTCGTCGTCGACCAGGGATTCCGACGCGACGAAGATGGCCAGCTCATCGTGCCAACGCGCTACACCCCCGACGGTTGGGATCACGGTACCACGGGTCCTCCCAAGCCCATGCGGATGCTGGAGCCGGTCCATCTCTATCACATGTCGATGTCGAAGGACGACTACGAGCTCATCAACTATATCACGGATGGCGACGTGCCGGAAACCGGCCGCTTCAGCTATTACGATGGCAGATTGCCCGACTGGCCCGAAAGGGCGCTGCGTGCCGACTACGCACTCGCCCTGCGCGATCTCGAAGCTCTGAGAAACGAATCCCGCGACCCCGAAACCCTGATACTCGACAACGCGGCGATACCCAACGGCGTTTACACGAATGGTCTGACGCAGGTCACGATGGGGGCGCCCCAGACCGTCTATTGCGGCGGCCTGCTGCGGGCGACGGTGCGCTACTTCGATCGAGAGCGACAGCGGACCGGACTGCCGCCGAGCGTGGCGGCCCTCGTCGACGACCTGCAGGCTGACCGCGCTGGGGTGCAGCTCGTCAACATGAGCGCCAGCGAGTCCCGCAGCCTCATCGTCCAGGCAGGTGCCTTCGGCGAGCACGCATTCACGACGATCTGGTACCGCGATGGCGAATCGCTGACGGAGGTGCCAGTCGATGGCAAACACGTCGCCGTAACGCTCGGGCCTTCGTCCTCAATTCGCCTCGACATGGGCATGAAGCGCTTCGTCAACGACCCCGGTTACGCCTTTCCGTGGCACGGTGACAGGATACCCGTACCATTCCAATCGTAGGAGTTTGCCCGTTTCGTCGACTGGCCACACAGAACACGACAGGAGGTTTCCACATGGCGGAGACAGACCCGACAACCATCCCCGGACTGATCGAGATAAAGGCGTCCCGGATAACGACTCCTCCGGCGTGGGCGATCATGGAGCGTCGCCTCATGACGGCCATGGAGGAGGGAGCCGATTGGGCTGATAGAAGGTACTGGCACAAAGATGGGACGCCCTGCACCGTTTTCGATCTAGACGACACATACGAGAGTCTGTCGATGAAACCGATCCTCTACGCCATGGGTGGTGACGACAGACTGCTTCAGATGGCGCTGCGGCAGTGGAATGGGGTCACACGCTACTACGACGACGGCACATTGCGCCGAAAGGACGATCCGGTCCATCCCCATTACTGGGCGCAGGTCCATAACGAGTACTACAACCAGGCGACGCCCAATGACGGTTTCCATCAGGGCGAAGGCAATCAGGACTTCTACGAGTTCGGGCTGGCTGATCCGACCATCGTGGAGAATGTACGGCGTGCGAGGCGATTCGCCGAGATGTTCACCGGTGAGGATCCGGATGCTCCCAACTACGACCCCCGGCATAAGATCATCCGCTCGCCCTTTACCAGCAGTCAGGGCCCCGTCTTCCATGCTGAGCAGAAGCGGGGCAAGGGGACGGCAGTGGAATTCGTGCGCCCGTGTCTCGAACGCTGGACCAGCCTCGATCCGGTCATCGAGAGCCTGGAGCCTGACTGGTTCGATACCCCCCAGCGGCGCGACGAGATCCTGGGACTGTTCGACCAGATGGTGCTGAACGGGGATGTACCCCTGAATCTGGCTACTACATCCCTCGTCACAACCGCGTACCTCTATACGGGAGAAGATAAGTACCGGCGGTGGGTCCTTGAGTATGTCGAAGCATGGATAGACCGGATGCGGCGCAACAACGGCATCGTACCGGACAACGTAGGGCCTGCCGGAATAATCGGGGAGCTGCGCCAGGGTCGGTGGTGGGGAGGTCCGTGGGGCTGGAACATGCGAGACCGCTGGATGCCGGACCTGCATCTACTGTTGAGCCCGCTTGCCGTCGCCGCGGAAAACGCGGTGCTCCTCAGCGGTGACTTCGACTATCTGGAGCTTCCTCGTTCACAGATTGAGCTCCTGATGGAGAACGCCGTCGAGCGCGACGGAGAGTTTCACGTGCCTCACCGCCACGGGCCGAATGGCTGGGAAGACTGGAAGCCCATGAGCATCAGGGAGTTTCAGACCCTGACTCACCTCTACCATGCGTCGATGGCCCCCGAGGACTACGAGCTGATCGCCAGGGTGAGGGATGCCAGCACCTCCCACGACTGGAACCATACGGGAGGTCAGCAAGGCAGAGGTGGCGAGGAGTCCGAGTACGCCCGCTTTCAGTACTACGACGGCAAGAATCCCGGCTGGCCCTTGATGGTACTGGAAGCGGAGTACCAGAGTGTGCTCGCGTACCTGGAATCGATGCGGCGGGATTCCAGGAACATGGAAGAGATAATCCGCGACAACCGTTGGCCGCCAAACCCGGTGTTCAAGAATGCACTGACAATGGTAGCTCTGGGGATGCCCGCAAACATCTATAGGGGAGGCCTCGTGCGCGGGCAGGTGCGGTACTTCGACCAGGATCGCGCACGCCCAGGCTTGCCGCCGGACGTTGGCACTCTCGTCGACGAGCTTGGCGCCGACCGCGCAGGCATACAGCTCGTCAACACCAGTCTCAAGGACACTCGCAAGGTGATTGTGCAGGCCGGGGTGTTCGGTGAGCACCGGTTCACTGAGGTCGCATTCCAGGAAGAGACGCGTGAGGGTCCGGAGGATACCCCCCACACCTGGACCCGTGACGACAACGTCACTCGGATCGACCGGGTGCTGCCGGCAGATGGGAAGCACTTCGTCGTGGAGCTTCCGCCTTCCACCGCCGTGAGGATTGATGCCCAGATGCGGCGCTTCGTGAACGCTCCCAGCTACGCGTTTCCCTGGGCTATGGGCTGATCTACAGGGCTGGATCGCTCAGGTCTGGCTTCGAGCACTCTGTGAATGCGATCATCGGACTCTGTGAGGTCGGTCGGCGATAGTACGCGCTCACCGTCTGGTCTTAAGGGGCCGTCAGCCCGTCCAGCGACATCACCGTCGAGATTGCTGGGAGAGGAGAAGGCCGTTACTTCAAGACGGAGGCCGCCAGTTCGTTTGGCGGCGTCTGCATCTCTCACAACACGGCCTCTATGGTGTCTCCGTGTCAATAGAACGGAACGCGGTCGGGTTATGAAGTTCCTCGGGGTTCAGCCGCCGTAAGATAGATGTTCACCGCACCGTTAGCCGCTCTGGAGTATGCCACAAAGAACGAATCGTTGAGTGCTTCGACGCGGACGTACGTCTCGCGTTGGAGCTGACTGCCACCGCGCTGCGCTTCGAGAATCTTTCCCCATAACTGGACGCCGAGAACGTCCTGGGCAGTGTCCAAGTCGTATCGGGTCAGCAAGGCACGAGTGCCGGCGCCGGCATCTATGATACGGCCGTCTACGGCCGCTCGAAACACCGGGTCCGGCGTACTGTCCGCGAACGCAGCGCGCATCTCGGTTCCGTGACCACGGAGACGGCCCGTTACCGCCGAATGAACCTGGACGATGATGGGAAACAGGTAGGCGATGGCGATCGAAATCGCGGCAAGTGCGGGACGCGCATCCAACTCGCTGATAAACGCTTCCCCCACATTCGGCCGGTCACGCAAGAAAGGAACCAGGATATGGCCGAAGAGATTGATCAAGGTCCCCACTATAAAGGCAACCTTGTAGGTGGAGGGATCCCTGAGCTTCTCAACGGCATACTTCGACACGAGCTTTGCCTCGAAATCGACGAGTCGCGACTGGGCATCCTTCAGCTCGTCGAGAGTGGTGCGCAGGTCGGCGTTCGTCGTCTGCAGTTCAGCCAGGGTCTGATCCAGCTTGTCGGATTGCTCGATCACGGTGGTGCGGAACACTGCCAGCAACTGCGCCTGGGCCCTGGTAACTGCCTGCAGACTTTCAACCTCTTCGTAGACCCCCTTCTCCCCGGCGAGGATCTTCTTCTTCAGGAGGGGAAGCATCATCATCCGTACGCCCAGGGCGACAGTACGGAACAAAAGCGCTGTCTCCAGCGAAATTTTTGCCTTCGAGAACACGATCACAACAAACAGGTGACCAGTGGGCAGCATGCCCCCGAAACCCAGAACCGAACGGATCCCGTGAGACACGACGAACTCCTGGTCCGGTATGTACTCACTGTCGAGTGCTTCCTCGACGTGAAAGACGCGAAAGTCCTGTTTCTCTTGTTCCATCGCTTGGTCTGCAGCAGGTGTTATGACCTGGTGGATCTCCAACCCTAGTTCCAACACGAGACGAGCGATCATGGGGATCTGATTCACCCACTTCTCGCTTATCAGTGGAACCGAGCGATGCCCTTGGGATCTTTCAATGTCGCACCAGTCAAGCTCGTCTCCGGCGGTGCCCATGAGAGTCAGACATTTAGTCTCTGGTTGGGGTGCAAGACCCGGGAAACGATCGGCGATGGAACTCGACACGGAGTCGTCAAGACTCTCGTGTTCGATGGTCATGAAGAAGCGGACAAGCGCAGCCGTCGACTCTCCACTTTCCGGATCGCGCAACGTTTCGTTCAGATCGCGAACAACCTTTCCGGCCAGTTCGTGCAACGAACCCGCCTGTCCATCCGGTGGGTCAGTGATCCGGCTGATGCAGTTGGTCAGTTGCTGCAGAGAGATGTGAAGATGTGATCCGGTCACAAGACCTCACTCAATGTTAGCGATCTTTTCCCTATCGATTGCTAGGCAACCCGTCGGAATCAGCCACAGATCGAGCAAGGCCCAATATGCGATTGACATCCGAGTCTAACCTGGCGGTGATGCGAAGGGGAGCCTGAGCGTGAATGTTGTTCCCCTGCCCACGTCACTTCGGAGATCGATCGTGCCATTGTGCTCCTCGATGATGCGATAAGCGATCGACAACCCGAGACCAACACCGACGCCGACTCCCTTGGTGGTAAAGCCAGGATCGAACACTCGCTCCAGTTGTTCAGGCTTGATCCCACGCCCTGTCTCGGCAATCTCGACGACCGCCAACGCATCCTCCCGGCGGGTCGTGATCGTGATTTTGCCCTCACCCTCGATGGCCTGTACGGCATTCGTCAAAAGGTTCATGAACACCTGATTGATCTGACTCACGAAACACTGCACTTCAGGCAGCGATGCGTAGTTGCGAACGACCTCGACCCGCTCCCTGAGCAAGTGTTGTATCAGTGTGAGTGTGCTGTCGATGCCCACGTGCAGATCGACGAGCTGTAACTCGGCCTGGTCCAGGTTGGCGAAATCTTTGAGTGATTGGACGATGGAGCGGACACGCTCGGTCGCCTCCAGCGTCGTCTCCCCAGTGTCCTTGATCGCGTGCAGGGCGCGGCTCAGGCGCGGGTGCTCCTGCAGGAGGTCGGCCAGCGACGGCTCCTGAAAGGATTCCTGGATGATTTTGAGCGCACGGCTACCAACGTCGGTACTGGACTTGATGGCGCCGATGGGCGTGTTGATCTCATGGGCGATACCGGCAGACAACATGCCTAGAGAGGCCATTTTGTCTGACTGCACCAGCTGTGCCTGTGTTTCCCGCAGCTCATGGTTGGCCCGCTCCAACTCTGCCGTACGCGACTGGACGCGATCCTCCAGCGTTTCATTCAGCGATTTCAAGCTCGCGTGGGCCGTGGTCAGCTCTTGTTGCCGCCGCTCCGCGGCAGCGTACAGCTGGGCATTCTGGATAGCACTGGCAGCCTGATTGGCGACAATCGTAACCAGCAGCTCATCATGTTCGCTGAAGGCCTTCTGTATGGGACTCTCTACCGAGAACACACCGATGAGGGAGTCGTCGATGACGAGGGGAATGGCGATCTGATGCTCTGCATCGGGCAGGCCGGGCACTGGAACGACATCACGCAGTTCGCTGGTTCGTCCAGCCTCCTCCATCTGCTCGCGGATCGTCGCGGCATACGCTCGTTGTTGGCCGAGGTTGCTCACGCGCATGAGCTTGCGCCGCTTCGCGACCATACCGACCACTCCGGTGCCAACAGCCACCTTGCCCCCCAACGCTTGGTCCTCGTACCCGCGACTGGCCACGACCTGCAGCGATGCCCCCTCCGGCAGGAGGATGATCGAATGCTGGAAGTCGAAGAGCTCGTCCATCGTGTGCAGCACGACGTCGAAGATTTCCCGCAGATCGAGGGTTGTGTTGATATTGAGCGAAGCTCGCCGCAGAATTTCTACTTCAGCGGCTTTTCGACGTAGCTCCTCGCCGAGCTCTTCTTCGTTCACCCGAGGGGACTCCTTAGAGCTACCGGGTGGTAGCTTTCTTCTCGACCGAGGTCACGTCGTACATATCCGCGGCCTTCAACTTGAAGATGCCGGCCATGCCAGTTGCTGAGGCAATCGCCTCGATCTGCATGTCCATCTCATCGAAGATACCGCCTTCGCTCTCGGAGTGATCGTAACGGATATGAAGAATCCAGTTGGCGCCTCCGACGATATCGTTAAGACAGAGACAGGCGTGCGGATTTTCTCGGACGTTGCGTACGGTCTTGTTGAAGAACTGGAAGGAGAGGGCTATGTGGCTGGAGTCCACATAGTAGGCCTGGGAGATGATGGTCGCGTTGGGAACTCCGGCAGCGGAGGAAGTCACGATAATCGCCGGGATCCCGTTCTGCATCACTTCCTTGATTTCCTCGGGAAGCTCGACATCTGCCATTACTGTTCCTCCGGTGGTACGAGCCGCTGGCCGGCACCTGGCCCAGGCGTCTGGAGAAAAATTTCACGCACGGTGAAACGAACGACCAAGCTGGGAGGTGGCATGAAAGCCTGGCCTATCTCGTCCGGTACGCCAAAAAGGCTGCCGAGCGTTGTTCCGAACACTTGTGCCTGCTGCTCGGCAATTGTGCGGTCGTCGTCGTCAGCTGGTCTGGAGTCCAGAAAATCCCCTTTGAACTGGTAGGTTTTGTGTGAGCCGAGCTGCTCCAGAGTAAGCGCAAGTCGACCGTTGTCCTGAAGGTTGGCCGCAAGTTCCTCAGCGTAGCTGGCGGGAATCAAACAGCTTATGGCCTGACCATCTGGATCTACCCTCCACCCGGACACTCGATGAACCTGGGGAATATTGTCCCCGTTTCGAGTGCCAGCGACGGCCACGGTCGCCTCCTCCTCTAAGAAACTCTTTATGCTGCCTGGAATCATGTGCGACTCCCTTCATGTAAAACTATGTGCTGCAACTACAGTTCCATGTTCCTGACCGGCGTGGGTTGCCTATTTGCTATCATCCTTGCACAAATGAGCTGTGGTCGACGGACTAAAGGGCAGTATCTGCGGCATAGAAAACGAAACCCGGACCAATCTGTCAATGGATTCAGATCGAGATTCTTCTTCACCTTCGACGGTGGCAGCTGTCAAAGAGACACCGTTGATCGTCGAACGTAAGGGTGTGGGCACGGCGAGAGTCTCCGTTTATATTGCGACTGGCACGTGCCACAGGTTTGTGTTTGTTCGATTTCAACACGGAGTTGCGCATGCGAGAAGGCCACATAGACAAACGGTATGAGTGGCTGCTCGACCTGCGGCAAGTGGAGTCCCCATTCGAACCTCAAGCAAAGGGCACGTCAGACGGACAGGAACCCGAAGCGAAGCCAAGCAAGTCTGAGCGATCGCCCACATCCGTGCTCCATCAGCTCCCTTTCCTTGATGGGATTCATGATGGCCAGATCCGCAAGATCCTCAAAATTTGCCACGTCGACTCATATGATCCCGGGCAGCAGGTATGCGGCGGCGACAGCAGCGATCATATGTACATCCTGCTATCTGGTGGGTTGAGAGCGACGGCGAAAAACGGATCGCAGAGCGTCACGGTTGCGCCGGTAACGACGGTCGGTGAACTCGGATTCATAGCCAACCGGCCGCGACCGGTGGTTCTCGAAGCAACCGAAAAGAGCAAGGTTCTCTGCCTTGGCTATTCCCACTTTCAACAGCTGCTCAAAAGCGAACCTGCCTTGGAGGCCAAGGTTCACAGAAACATTATCGATATTCTATCTGCTAAGCTGGTTAGGCTGTTGGGGCTGGTGGACACCGCCCTCGCGGGAATGGAAAAGCCTGGTTGTTAAGTACAGCCCACGGTCCGTGTCAGACTGGGATTCGGCAGACCTCAAAGCGAAGTGTGCGAGCAAGGAGAAAGTCAATGAATGAATCGGCCGAACTGGCAGCGAGAGAGGCCGAGCTCAAGCGCGCGGAGGAGGCCCTGGGTCGGCTGGCGACGTTTCCGGAACAGAATCCTAATCCAGTTATCGAAACGGATCTGGCAGGCAAGGTGACCTATCTCAATCCTGTTGCCCGGGCGCGGTTTCCGGACTTGTCGACGGCCGGACTTGCCCATCCCATGCTCAACGATCTGGAGTCGATCATTGGTTCGCTGGAGGAAGGTGAGGAAGAGTCGAATCTGCGCGAGCTCGAAGTTGAAGGTCATGTTTACGAACAGAAGACGACCTACATGGCGTCGAACAATCTCGTGCGCATTTACGCCTACGATATTACCGAGCTCAAGCGTGCGGAGGAGGCACTCCGTCGGCTGGCGACGTTTCCAGAGCAGAATCCTAACCCAGTTATCGAGACGGATCTGGGCGGCAAGGTGACCTACATCAATCCTGTTGCCCAGGAGAGGTTTCCGGATCTGTCGGCGGCCGGACTGCAGCATCCCATGCTCGATGGTCTGGAGGCGATCATTCGCTCGCTTGAGGAGGGTGAGGAAGAATCGTATCTGCGCGAGCTGGAGGTTGAGGGCCATATCTATGAACAGAAGACGACCTATATGGCGTCGAACAATCTCGTGCGTATCTACGCCCACGATATTACCCAACTCAAGAAGCTTCAAAAGCAACTCCAGGACAGTTTGACCGAACTGGAGAAGACGAACAGGGAACTGCAGGAGACACAAGTGCAACTGGTCCAGTCCGAAAAGATGGCTGCGATGGCCAATCTAGTAGCCGGGATCGCCCACGAGATCAACACCCCGATCGGGGCGATGTCGAGCGTTCACGACACACTTGGCCGGGCAGCGGAAAAGCTCAAGGTCCTGCTGGAGGAATCACTTTCGACCGATAGTCGCGGACGCAGCAGAGCAGATGCGATCCTGCGGGTCGTTGCCGACAGCGCGGACGTGATCAGGAACGGGTCGGAACGCGTGTCTACCGTTATGCAGAGTCTGAAGAATTTTGCCCGTCTGGATGAGGCGGAATTGAACAAGGTAGACATCCACTCCGGCCTCGATGACACACTGAGGCTCGTCCAACACGATCTGGGAGATCGCATTGAGGTGATCAGAAATTACGGCGAGGTCCCGCCGATTGTCTGCTACCCTGGCCGCTTGAACCAGGTTTTCCTCTGTTTTCTGGTCAATGCGATCGAGGCCATTGAGGGCACCGGAAGGATTACCCTGACCACATCGAAAGAGGGCGACAAACTGCACGTGACGGTCCAAGACACCGGTATCGGTATCTCCGATGAGAACCTCGAAAAGATCTTCGAGCCTGGATTCACCACGAAAGGCGTGGGGGTCGGATCAGGGCTCGGACTGTCGATTTGCTATCAAATCATGCGCGATCACAACGGCGAGATTCTGGTACAGAGCAAGCCGGGAGAAGGCGCGGCTTTCACGGCCGTCCTGTCCTATGACTTCTCTGGCTTCTTGCTCCGTTGATATGGATCCCGAGCATGGGCACTCCTTCACCTGAACAAGACGAAGCAAGCGAGGAGTGGCAAATAGGGATACCTCCTCGATGCCGAGCTTCTCATTTCCTGGCGATCAGCTTGACGGGTTTCCAGATTCCGCCACCGTACATGCCATAGTCGACGACGCGGACGGCCAGCAGGTTCTCTTGGCCGCTCTTGAGCGAGCCGCTGACGTCGATCAGGAAGCACGTGTCTGGCAACCTGCGGCTCTCCCAGGGTGAGCTGTCCATGTTGTGTTCGCCTACCTTGGTACCGTTCAGGTAAACCTCTGCGCCATGCGCCACGCCCCCGAAAGCGAGAAAGACCTTCGTGTCATCGGGCAGGGCGGGAGCATCGAACTCCTGTCGATACCATCCGTAACCGTCGTAGAGACGGTACCCTTGATTGTCCCAGGGCAGCTCACTGGTGATCCATAACCAGTTCCGTTCGTTCACTACGGGACCGAACCATCCCTCCTTCACCCCGGTGTCGTATGGGTCAATGCGAAACCGCCACAGATGCGGCAGGTCGGCCAGGAATCGGTACTCCGTCCACAGGGCACCGAACGTCGCTTCCTCGTCATACGTCTGGAATTCGTCCGCCTCTGCGTAACCTCTCACCGGCTGGCTCAACTTGCGGGGAGGCAGGGCGCTGCCCGGACGCAGGGCGACGTGGGCGTCCAGATTGCGCAGCACCGGTATGTAGGGGTGGGGCTGCTTGGCCGCGAGCAGGGCGTCGCGGTAGGCTTGGGGGATGACGTCCCCGGGCTTCTTCGCCCCACCTTCCCACCAGGTGCAGCCCAAGGAGTACGTCCAGACATACTCGTCACTGTACTCGAGCGCCTGGTTTAGGGCGTATTCGAATTCGGCAGGCGTGTAGTAACTGCGTGACACGTCCTCGGGAAAGGGGACATCCGAGATCCGGTACGGCCAGTTCGGCCCAATGATGACGCCGAATGCGGCGCGGAAATGCCGGTCGAACTTGCCGGGGACGCGACTCAAGCCACGCAGTCTCTGTTTCATCATCCGCCGGCTCGACGAGTAGGAAATCCCATGGCGGAATCCGTATGCGTGTCCGAAACCGTCGATCACCTGAGCCATGCCCGTGCACTGGGAGAGCATGCCATCGAAGAAGTGACGTGTCATACCGTACGCTGCCTCATCGCCTTCCCACGCGTAGATGGTCGGGCCGTTGAGGAACATGATTTTGATGTCTGGGTGGACGGTGTTGACGGCCCGCATGATCTGCGCCCCGTAGTCGAACATCCGCTCGGCATACTCCTGAGCTGTCTTGGTGTCCCGGTATTTCGCGCCCTGATAGCTGAACATCTTCCGGCCGTAGTACTGCTCGCTGTCGAACATGATGCCGGCCAGGCCGGCCCGCTTGCAGAACTCGGCCTCGACCTTCCAGTTGTGGACGACCGTGTCGAACTCCGGGTCGAACCAGTCGGGCGTTTCGACGTCGACGTCGCCAGTGGTCACGTAGGTCCACAGGAAGTTGTGCCGATAGCGTGTGGCCCTGGCCGCTTGCAGACGCGCAGCCGCTTCCTTGAAATCCTCGATGTCGAGCCGCCGGCCCTCGTAGAAGGGATGCCCGATGCTGATCACATCGTCGCCCTTGGTCACGTATGGCGGATAGATGGCCACCCCGTCAAACGACGCGTGCGCTTCCATGGCGGCGACGTGCTCTGCCAAATCCCGCACGTGGGGCATGCCCATCCCACCTCCCATGATGATCTTCTTGTCCTGGAGATTGCTTTGGCCGGCCCCGACCCGTACGACCGTACTTGCGAGTGCCAGCAATGCCAAGCCAATTCGACACCAAGCTTTCATCTGTGCGGTCCTCCGTTCGTGGAAAAACCGGACCGACCATCACGGTATGCAAACGATGGTCAGAACTCTGCGAGGCCTCAAACGATCATCAAGGACTCACCCTCTTAACACGCTCATGCGCCCCAGACCTTGACAGAGATCGATAATAGCCTCTATAGTGCTGACGGTCGGAGCGCAGAAAACGCAGATGCTGTGTCGGTAAAACGACGACTCGGCGCACCTGTGCTCCCACTAAGGGTGATGCGACACGCGGGCCGCAATGCGCATCGAAATCACCTTAACCAGGAGAAACGACTTTGTCTGACCCGAACGCCGAAGGCAAGTACCGAGTCGGAGCCATAGGCATCGGTAGGAAAGGGGCCCAGCATGCGAGGGCCTACCGCATCCACCCGTTGACGAGGATCGTCGCGGCTGCCGACACCGACGAAGAAAATCTGAAGATATTCTGCCGCAGGTTCAATATTCCCGGTTACGCCGACCACCGGGAGATGCTCGAGAAGGAAGAGATAGATATCGCGGCCCCCATCCTGCCGGTGCAGCCGAACCCGGGCGTTGTCATTGACTGCGCCGAGGCTGGCGTCAAGGCCATCCTGTGCGAGAAACCCATCGCCGCCAGCCTGGAGGACGCTGACCGCATGGTGACCGCATGTAAATCGAGAGGCATCAAGTTCGGCTCGGGTGACCTCGACGTCAACCTGCCCGACCATGGGAAAGCGCGAGGGATGGTCGACTCGGGCGAATTTGGAGACGTGAAGAGTATTACGTTCTACGGTGGCAGCGGCGCGGAGATGTCGGGTGGGGGCTGCCAGCTATTCAGCCTCATGAGATTCTATGCCGGAAGCGTCGACGTTTCCTGGATGACAGGGTGGGTTGCAAACGACGCTTGGAGCGACTACGACCAGGGCGGGGCGGGGTACGTTCGATTCGTCAACGGCGTTGAGGGGTTCATTCACCGGGAGAGCGATTCCAGGACCGGCCTCGAAGTCGCTCTCACCGGAGGGCTCATCAGATACGCTAACACCATGGTCAGTCTCTGGAAGGCCGACGGGTCCGGGGGGTATGAGAAGGTCGATGCGGGGTTCCGCGAGACGCCCATGAGGACGAGCGCCTCGTACGAGCCCGACGGCTGGAAGTGGCCCGGCGACAGAAACCTGGCGAGCGTTGATGGCACCGTCGACGCACTGGAGAACGACACTGAGCCGATAGGTAGCGGGGACAATGGGCGTCGCGTTCTGGAGATGGCCATCGCGATAAGGGAGTCCCACCGACAAGGGCACGCGCCCGTACGCCTTCCTCTGGAGGACCGCAGTCTGCGAATGATCCCCAGCCGGTCGCGCTGGCAGTACAAGAAGCCACAAATGGGCCGGGAAGCGTACATGACCCAGATCGCTGCGCAGGTAAAGGACTGACGAAGCACCACTCTCGTTGGCCGTAGGTGCGCTTCGCGACGCGCTTGTAGGTCGCTCGATGCCTTCTGTTCCCAAGTCTGACGGGCAATCACCACAACGGATCATCAGTCATAGGATCCGCAGGACATCGCTTGTCCTCCACATCGCTCAGTTGCTTGGTAGTGAGAACCGTAGCTGTGCGATTACTTAAGCGAGTGGCCTACCCCAGACTACTCTCGTCTGCACCAGGAAGCAGAGCCGTCCGACGTCATCGGCAAACTCAGAGAGGATGCCCGACAACTCGGTGTCGAAGGCCAGGGCCTTATCCTCGCCCATGTGCTCCAGGGACATGCTTTCTCTCGAATGGAATGAGGCGATATAGTCCGAAACGGACTGGGAGAATGAAACCGGCTTCGTCAGCCTGTCACCAGCTGGCTGAAAATGTCCTCTGTCCACGAGCTCCTGTATCAGATCGATCTCTTCGTAGTGCCGATTGGTCGAGTATTTTCGAATCAAAGGCAGCTCTGCATCGCGCCACGGCGTCGACCCGATCGGACGGTCGCCATCTATGATCACAACGAACCCATCTTCTGCCAGCACTTCCTTGAATCTCGGGAACACTACGCCCCATTCCATCCAGTGGATACTTGCTCCAGCTGTCACCAGGCCGTAGGTCGCGTTCAACTGCACCTCCTCGACTCGTCCATGGATCCATTGAAGGCCTGGATGGTCGCCATTGATGAGCGACTTGCCCACCCGAATCATCTCGTGTGAGAAATCGACTGCATCAACACCGCCTACGTGATTGACGAGCGGTCGTGCAATCTTTCCTGGACCACACCCGACATCTAAAACCCTCTTCTGCTCTCCTAGAAGGTTCAGAAGGATCTTGTACATCTCATCTGGATAGGGAGGACGGAGCTCATAAGCCTCCGCCAAACTGCGATTCTTGAATCGGGACGCGTAGTCGTTCCAATACTGTCGTGGTCTGGGCGAACTGCAGTCCATTTCTCGACCTTCCGGAAACCCGGGTCTTTCCGGCTTAATCAAGTAGGTGCCACGGTCCAGAATTTCGACGGGCTGGGTTGCGCACAGTCGTCCTCGACGGAGGCGAGCCCGGTACGCATTCTCGTACCAGGTCAGAGGATTCCTATATTTCGCAATCGACGAGAACATGGATCGCGTTATTCGTCTGGTCGTCGCGCAACGCGAGTGCTCGGTCGATGTCGCTCAGCGGCACCTCATGTGTGACGATCTCGGCGGTATTAACCAAACCGTCCAACACCAGATGGACGCCCTCTTGAAAGAAACGCCTCATATCGATATCCCGCCGAGGCTCGGTTGAGTGGATACTCAAACGCTTGTAGTGAACTTTGTAAAAATCAAACGGCTCGTTGCAGACCTCTATGCAACCATACATGACGATGCGCCCGCAAACTGCAGCTGTGTCGATGGCGTCCACCATGCCGCTTCCTTCTATCAGGCATGGGATGACCACGTCGAACCCTTCGGGGAAGTCCTTGCCCACCACCTCCATGGTGGGCGTCTGAGGTGTGGGAATCTTGTAGGTGTGGGTTGCCCCATACTTATGGGCGAGTTGCAGGTTGCGATCTTTCAGGTCAGTCACCACCAGGCTTTTGGGGCTATACAGGGACAGGACTTGTGTCAGGGTCAATCCGCTGACGCCCTGGCCGATGACAAGCACCGTCTTAGTCGAATCAATCTCAGCCAGCTCGGCCGCATGGATAATGCCGGGAAGTATTTCGATGAGGCTTACTTCCTTCAGCGGGAAATCATCCGGTAGTCTCATTACATTGAACGGCCGGCAGACAATGTACTCCGCAAAGGCTCCCCAAACGTAGCGACAGGTTACCTGGTCGCCGACGTTGATGCCCTGCACGTTTGTGCCCAGCTTGTCGATAACGCCCGCAACCTCGTGTCCCAGCCGCGTCGGCATCGACAGGTAGTCGGGGTTGCGCGTTCCGCGATAGACCTCGACATCTGAGCCACACACGCCGACCCACTTGACCTTGACTCGCACTTCGTTTTCGCACGGTTCCGGTATCTTCGCCCAGGCCGTAGATATCCGATAAGGCGCTTCCAGCAAAGCCACCTTCTGTGAATTCGGGTCGTTTTCATCGGCCATCTCGAGATCGGCCAGTTGCATGCGTGTCGCCATCACAGTACCTCTCTGACTATGTTCTACCTGGTTGAATGCGAAGAAATCCAGATGGTTCGTCGAGCCCTGTTTCTCCGAGTAACACGCTGTAGAGACGATGGGCGCTAAACCGGCCGAACACGATTGTTGACCAAGCGCTCGTTGAGCTCCCAAAGAGCGGTTTGGTTGCTGTCCCAGGTAAGGAGCTCGGTGGCCTCCTTGAAGGACAACCACCTTACTTCGTCGTGTTCGTGAGACAGGACCAATTCTCGGTCCCTTAGCTCGACCGCGAACGAAAATTCCGGCACAACAAAAATGTCCTCCGGCCAGTGATCGACTGGTGTAAATGCGGTCTTCGGTACAGAAGCCCGAGAATCCAACCGAATCAGTGGTGCATCGCTTGGAATAAAGGCTTCCTCTTCAGCCTCCCGCTGTGCGGCCTGCAACGCGTCTTCCTGGTCTTCGGCTCCGCCTGAGATGAACTGCCACATCGATCCGTCACTCCGATGGAAAACGGCGAACTCGAACTCACGCTCACTTTTCCGTCGGAAGGGAATCACGATTACCTGAAGTGGTTCTCTTGCCATACAACCAACTCTGGCCTTCACTGATGAGCCAGCTTCGCAAGACGCTGTGTGGTGGTGGTTTCATGTCAAAATCAGCCACATAATGAGCAGTAGCAAGAGACAGGCGCCCGTCTCAATGATTTGTGGCGCTCCGGGTTAAGGGCTCTGTGCCGATGACGTGGTTGCTCTTCAACAGCTCGATTTCGCGATCCTCGAGTCCCAGTATCTCGCCGAGGATGTACTCATTGTGCTGGCCGAGCGAGGGGGCACGCCGGATGTCGAGCCTGGTCTCCGAGAACCGCCACGGTGGCGCGGTGTGCACGTTGGCGTCGACCTCAACGAAAAACTCTTGAGCAGCGAAGTGGGGATCCTCGACGACCTGCTGATTGGTCAGCACGGCCCCGGCAGGCACTCCGGCGCTCTGGAGGGTGTGCATTGCCCGATATGAATCTGTGGTCAATGTCCAACTCTCGATGATCGAGTCGATCTCTTCCTCGTGCCGCTTTCGGCCACTGGCGGCGGCAAAGCGCGAATCGGTGGCCAGATCGGATCGGCCCATTGCATCGGCCAGCGCCTGAAACTGCGCATCGGTCTCGACGTCGATGGCGATCCACCGGTCTTCTCCAGCGCAGCGGTAGCAACCTCTCGGGGCGCGGTCGGGGTGCTTGTTGCCGACTGCGCACATCGTTCGCTCGTTCATAGCATAGTCGAGGACGATCTCCGGCAACGTACAGATGTTGGCCTCACGCTGGGACAGGTCGATCAGCTGTCCCTCACCAGTATGGCGTCGGTGCCACAGCGCCGTCAGTGCGGCGATGGCCCCCAGCACCCCGGCGTTTGGATCGCCGTACTTGACGCCCGTGGGATTGGGCAGCGTCCCGGGATGGCCCGTGATGCTGAGAAGCCCCGACAGGGCCTCCTGTGTGGCACCCATCCCGGTGAACGACGACTCCGGGCCCGTTCTGCCAAAGGCGGGCATCGACAAATACACTATGTCCGGTTTGATGGTCATGCATTCGTCGTAATCGATGCCGAGCCGCTTCATGACTCCGACGCTGAAGTTCTCGACGACGATATCGGCGTTGCCGATGAGTTGACGGATATGCGCAGCACCTTCTTCCGCCTGCAGGTCGAGGGTCAACCCGAGTTTGTTGCGGTTATAGGCGTAAAACCGGCCGATCCCTTTTCCGCGACCGCCGTCGCCTCGGGTGATGGACTCGACCTTGATCACCTGCGCCCCGAGATCGGCGAGGATTCTGGTGCAATACGGCCCGGCCCACACGTGAGTAAAATCCAGCACGCGGACGCCGGCGAGTGGCTTGTCGCTGTCGGGTGGTGAATCAATCTGCTGAAGCGGCCGCTCGCTGCCGGAACTACCGCTGGCGGACGGCGCCTCGAGGCCGTGCTCTCCGAGCCGGGGAGCCCTCCCGAATTGGAATGGGGTGCGGCTCATGATGAAGGGAGCACCGGGAAACGGCAGAGTGCCGGCGGCAGGATGGTCGATCTCGACAAAAAATCCCCTGGCCTCCAATTGCGACGAGCGCAACAGATCTCCGGCGTCGGCGGCGAATCCGTACGAATGCCGATGGCGCTGGGCCAGCCGATAGGTTTCCTCTTTGGCGTGAGTGGATATCCACGATCGGAACAGCTCGTTGAGTTCATCGACATGCTCATCACGGCCTTCCGTCGTGGCAAATCGAGGGTCGGCCAGCTCGCCTCCCATGTCCTTGAGCAGTCCCTCCCAGTCGGCTGACGCCCTTCCGTAGGCGAGGACGTATCCATCCTGCGCCTGCCAGACGCCTCCAGGCCCCCAGCGAGTCCCATCGGCGCCTCGTTGGGCCGCCGTGCCGAGGCTCCAGGGATCGGCATCACCGCGCCCGGACACCTTTTCGTCGTAGAGCCACCCGTTCAAGGTTGCCCCGAGGATGGACGTCAGACTGGTCAGGTGGGAGACTTCGACGTGTTGTCCGCAACCGCTGCTATGGCGCGTGAACAAGGCCGCGATCGCCCCGATGAATCCCTGCATGCCGGCGTGATAGTCGGCCAGGTTGCCGCCTTTCTTGAGCGGCGGAAGACTGTTGACGCCGGCCAGATGCATCTCGCCGCTCAGGGCATGGACGATGAGATTGGTGGCGTGAAACTCGCTGTACGGTCCGCTCAGCCCGAACGGGGTAATGGACAGCATGACCAGCGAGGGATTGACAACCACAAGGTCGCCGTAATGGAGGCCGTGCCGCCCGAGAAAGGAGGATCCGTGCGCGCAGATGAACACGTCCGCCGTTCGAACCATTTCGATCAGGTGACGGGTACCGCCTTCTCTGTCGAGGTCGAGGATGACACCTTTCTTGCCTGTGTTGAGATAAAGGAAGAGCCCGCTGGCCTCCGGATCGGGGTCGTCCCCGGGGAAGGGTCCCCGTCTCCTGGCAGCGTCACCCGCCGGCGGTTCGACCTTGACGACGTCGGCGCCCAGACCAGCCATCAGCTTGCCGCAGAAGGGTCCGGCTAAGCCCTCCGCCAGCTCGACCACCTGGAGTCCGTTGAGCGCTTGCGTCACTGGTTGGCCTTTTCGATCGGATGAAACTGGAATGCGGCAGGCTCCGTCTTGTGCTGCCTACTACATCTGAGCCACTTTAGGTAGCAAATCTTCGCCCACGGAGCAAGAAAGGAAGAGCGCGTCTGCATGACGACAGAAACGAGAGTGTGGGACTACGAAGCGGTCGAGGTGGGACAAGAGGCAGGACCGTTCGTGCGGGAAGTCACCGTCGAGTCGATGGCCAAACATGCGGGAGTCGTAAGGAATCCGAACTCCGACAGCACCATCACCATGCCAACCCAGATCTTCAGCCTGGCACCAAAAAACCGCGGCGGCATCGCCGAAAACAACGGGATGGCCGTCGTCACCGGACACGCGACGCCGTTCGCCAAATGCGAGGGACGATGGTTCGCACCCATTCGGCTCGGCGATACGATCACCAGCGTCGCCCGCGTACTCGAAAAGTACGAACGCCGAGGCAACAAGTTCGTCACCGTTCGAATCGAGCCGACAAACCAGAGAGGTGAGAAAGTCGCCGAGATAGACCACACCTCGATCTTCGAATTCGGCAGCAAACCCGAGAAAGGGAAAGCAGCCTCCGGCGCGGGAGCCAGAAAACCGTCCGAGGGGCTCGAGCCGTCGCGGTTGGAAGAGACCCATCCGAAAGAGGCGGTGGCGACGGTCATCTACGACGACATCGCCGCCGGTGATACAGTTTGCCCGTTCACCATTCACTCCGCGCTGAAGACGGAAGTCGAAGGACATGACATCGACGCGAAAGATGCGGAGAAGCAGAGCAGCGCCTTCAACCATGAGGCGGGAAAGTTCCCCTGGGGCGCACTCCACGGTGTGGGGGGCATCACGATCATGGGGTTCGTCGACCAGATGCTCGAACGTTGGGCACCGACGAGCACGCTCTACGGGGGCGGCCGCCTGCTATTCAAATCGATCAACAACTTTCGCCCGGGGGACACCAACACCTACCGAGGCACCGTGGTGACGAAACGAGAGACCGACAGCGTGCGTCTGGTCGACGTCGACATCATAGGCGTGAATCAGCTGGGCCGATTGACCGGTGTGGGGGAAGCAACGCTGGTATTCGACGCGTAGCGATCGCGGTCAGAGCAAGATCCGACCCATCGCGGTCGTGGCTGACGACCTGCCCCAGCCGCAAGCGATCTTACGGCGGACGTACAGGCTTTCTGACAAACGGGCGCGGGGGTGGCTGAAGCGGCTTGCTCGTCGCCAACTCGACCTGTTTGTGCATTGGAGCCTTGTCCCGCCTACGGCTGGACGATACGAGCCGGATGAGCCGAGAGGCTCACGTCCGGATCTGTGAGGGAGTGGGGGTGAGATTCCTCTGCTCTACTCGGCGTCGCCATGCGCGAGTATGGCCGCACTTCCTTCAACCAGGATCGTCCTTTTACTTGAACACGGAGGGCAACTCTTTGACACTCTCGATGATCTCGCTATGAGGGCAGGATTTAAGCTGCGTTTCGGAATGGGCTCCCGATAACACTCCAATGCTCCAACGCGCCCCGGCGTTAAAAGCAGCTTGCAGATCAGAAATTGTATCGCCTACAGCGGCAACACGGTGGATACACTCGGAGCTCGTCCATTCCATTGCACGAAATATCAGATAGGGCGCTGGACGTCCTCGAGGTACGTCTTCGTTACATACAACCACGTCTACTGACTTGTCCCAGCCAATCATTCGTAACAACAGATCCGCTAAGGCTCGGTCAAATCCTGTGCTTAGTGCGACCTTCACACCTTGTGTCTTTAACCACTCAAGCGTTCCATCGGCACCATCGACTGATTCAACTCCATGTTCCTCGTAACACTCTATCAGAATGCGCTGGAAGTTGTCGTATATGCTAGTTGCGACCCGCCGCTCGTCTTCTGCACTGGGATGGCGGGTCAAAAGATCTGAGATTGCCTCACGCTTTGACCTGCCTCTGACAGACTGAATTTCCTCGTCGGACAATATCACTCCCACCTGTTCGAAGGCTTCGCGAAAAGCGGCAGGCACCTGATCTGTTGCTCGCACAGTAGTTCCTGCCATATCGAACACGACAAGATCAAGTTCGTGCATCCAGACCTCCTTTTCGTTCTTGACCCCGTGACCATCTCACTGCTACTCCGATGCTCGGTCGGGTTCTGTGCTGCTGCCCAATATAACACGAGTACCTGGACGGGATGTCTTTGTGCTCATTCCCCGACAGGCTCCCCTCACGAGTTCCATGAGCGCGGCGGCGGCGTCCTGGCAAGTCTTCGATTCGGATGGGTCTACGCGCGCCCCAGCCCGCGCTCTCCGAGACTCAGAACGCCGACAGGCAGTCCATCTGCGCCAGCGTCGCCTTGCCGTCCGCCGGCTCGACGATCAGATCCAGCGCCTCGTTTGAATCCGCAAGTAGACCCAGCGGCAGCACGCACCGGCGCGGCGTGCCGGGATAAAGAGTAAAATCTCGGCTCACGGATTTCGTGCCCCGGCGCGCGCTCAGGCGAATCCGGGCCTCCCGGTCTACTGGAATCGTCAGGTCCGCGGCGATCCATTGCCATCGTCCCCCCGGCGGGAACAAGGCAGGCAGGACGATATGCCCGCCGTCGGCGAATTCGCAAAGCACCGCGTCGTGGCCGTTCGTCACCCCATGAGTTATCGCTTGCTCATTTTCCACTGTGAGCCGGCGCTTGCTTGTGCTCTCGAGCACGGTCTTCTCCGCGACGATCCGGCGCAGATCGCTCTGGTCCTCGAAACTGGCCAGAACGGTACCCTCCCCTGCCAGTCGCGTCTTGTCCGCTTCAGGAGGTGGGAAACGATATTGCGGATAATCCGCCCCCGCCCGGCGAACCAGCTGGCCGATGTCGTTCTCGAGAAAGTAGAGGGTGTAGCTGAAGGTCCTCTTCTTCCCAGGGCCCACAGGACGCCGGACAAATACGTGAAGGCAGTTGAGCAACGCGTGGCAGACGTCGTCCGACGCCTCGTCGCCAGCGCAGCCGACGAGCAGCGCGCCATCCCGCGAGACGGCCCCGATCATCGGGCTGACGGCAAGGTCCGGTGACCGTCCGAAAATCGAGTCCGTCGTCGGATCGGTCAGGTGATAATCCTGACAGAACGTCTTGCGCCCCCGGTTTTTCGTCTTCCCGGTCCTGCGCGTGTCGCTGATCCAGGTGAAGCCGTTCTCCTGCGTCCACACGAACGAGCGCTTTGCCTGCTCGAATCCCCACGATTGGAAGTCGCGCGCATACCCGATCTGGAAGCAGGGAGAGCCGCCCTCTACCCACCCCTGCCCCCGGTTGTCGATCTCGTGCTCGATGACGACCGTATCCTCGCCGGGAATGACGCGCACGAGCGTTCGGCATCCTTGTGGCCCCACGTCGAGCCGGTAGGAGATGGCGCCGCCCACATTCTCCTGCCGGAAATCGAGGATGTTGTTCTCGTGCATGAAGCCGCCGCCCGATCCGTCCACCTCCTCCCAGGCCCATTTCTCCTCAGGCCAGAGGATGAAGCGGTTGTTGCGCGGACCGCTGATTTCGATGACGGCGCCTGTGTAGAATTCCTTATTCGAGGCAACACGGCGAAGGTGGATCATGGCGAATCCTTTCTCGACTTTGCCCGAGGATGATCGCGCGATCTCGCGGCAGCCGCCGTGTGTCGGCTTGTGCGCCCCCCGGGACCTGAGCGACAATGTGAGGTATGCGCGAAGGGCGAAGCGAAATGGCGTTTCCTCAACTGATCTTGAAGCAGAGGAAGTCGAGAAGGGATCTCGCCGGCTTCACAGAACTGGCCGAGGAGCCGATGCGACAGATCGCACCGTAACATCGAGAAGGGCTGCACCTTACGCCCGCCACGTGAGACTGATGTCGCTCAGGTAGAACCGGAGCGCGCCCGCCTCGACGGCCTTCTCCAGGGGTGGGGTCGCGCAAGCGACGACGCCGACGATCCAGCTACCGGCCAGGTATGACAGGTCGCAGACGCGGGGCCACCAGACGCCGGTGGCTCGACCTTCCAGGCTGGGGGCGCAGTAGCGTCCGTCGTTCGATCCCAGGTTGTAGTAGCTGTCCAGGGGGCGCTCAGGGTGCGTATCGATCGGCAGGCCCTCCTGGTCGTGCAGCATCCCATACTCCTCGCCGCCGGCCGTGTTGATGATCGGCACCAGAGCGAAATGGTCGTGGGGCGCCCCGGCCGACCAGTGGACCTGATACTCGAACGTCATGCCGTCGTAGATCGGCAGGATGAAGTCCATGGCCAGGTAGCCATACAGGTCCTGGACCTGGCCCGGCTCCTTTCTCTCTAGCGCCTGCGACACCCGAATCATCGTCCCCTGTCCCTCGGGCGGTGTGACTTCTCCATCCGCTCCGACGAGGGTGGCGCATTCAAAGAGCCCTCGGTCGCTCTGCGGACCTTGCTCCGCGAGGCGGTAGACGACGCGCCCGTCTCGCCGGGCCCAGCGATCCCGCTCGTAGTCCTCAACGCGGGTGAACTGTACTGGCGTGGTGACGCCGCCCGGGAGCAAGTCGAAGAGCTCGGCGGTTTCCCCGTCAACCTCGACGAGCTGCGGGACGCGGCGTCCCACATGACACAGGTTCAGACCATAGCCGCACACCTGGCTGAGGTGGTGGATGTGCCCCTGGAAGACCCACTGGACGTCGGGGGAGCGCTGCAACTCACCGAGGAGGCGGCCGCGATTCTGCAGGAGGTGCCAGGGTCGGTTGTGTGTGATCTGCACGACCGGCTCGTGCATGAAAACGAAGGTGAGCCGGCCGCTGTGCCGCTCCAGATCTTGCCTCAGCCAGGCCAGCTCCTCTTCAGGCAGTCGCGCGAAATGGGTGGGGCCGCCACCGATACACATCGGCGGCGCGTCCGGCACCGTGCCGTGGCTGTCGAGGGCGACGAAGTGGCAGCCCCCAAAGTCGAAGGAGTAGTAGAAGAAGCGCTCGTTCGCGCTGCCCTCAAGGTCGGGGAAGACCCCCGGATACAGCGCCCGCAACCAGGAGCTCTTGCCCTCTCCGTCCGGTTCGTGGTTGCCCATACTGAAGAAGACGGGGGGACACCCCTCAACCGCGGCGATGCACTCGTTGAATACATCTGGAAGGCGCGCCCTACCTCCCTCTCGCGGGACCTCCGTCTCCGTGGTCCCCAGGTCGCCGACCACGAACACGAAGGCCGCCCCACCGTCGCGGCAGCGCTCCAGACACTCGCGCACCTCTTCATCTGCCCACAGCTGGTTGGACCCCCAGATGTGCAGGTCGGCCAGCACGCCGAAGCGGAACCCGCCCGCCGTCGAGGTGCGTCCGGCAAGGGTGCGATCGATGAATTCGGTGATCTCAGTGGCGGGTCCGGACACTTTGCTCGCGGTCCTCAGGGGGCGATCTGCCCCACTCTCAGCTATGTGATGCGAAAGTGTATTCGAACGCAATGTTCGGCTAGCTGCGCTCGAGGCGCAATTGCGGGTCCTTCTCGCTCGTTCTCCGACGAACCGAGCATCGTCCTGACAGTGCGATGCCCGGCCCCGAGCTGATTCGGCAATCGCATCTTCGTCCAACCCAATCTCGCGTTCTCCTCGAGCCAGCGCTTCTGCGCCCTCGATGCCCAACGACGCGGCCCTGACGCATGTTGCCGTAATCCGCTCATCTGGCGTACGTACCTGGTGAACGGTGGATTGACGCGCAACCAACCGTTGCGATCACAAGTGGTTCCTATGTGTACACGGCCGCTCAACCTAACGGCTAAAAAATCCCGATGAAGTTTACACAGGTTTGAAAGTTTCCTTCAAATCCATCGGCAAATTAATCGTAAAAGTGCTGCCTTTGCCTACTTCACTTTCTACCCTTAATTCACCTTTATGGTTTTGAATAATGTTGTACGCATTACTCAAACCCATGGCCAACCCGACTCTGGTGTCCTTTGTTGTAAAACCTAGTTCGAAAAGCGTCTTCATTTTTTCTGGGGGCATACCTTTTCCCGAATCTGAAATTTTCACATACACATTTTTCTCATCTGTAGATGTTTTGATGGCGATGGTACCCTTGTTTTCAATCGCTTGCGCTGCATTCCGCAATAAAGTCATGAAAACTTGATTAAGCTCGGCTGGATAACATCGAATCTCGGGAATATCACCATAATTTTTTTCAACGCTCACTCGGTCTTTCATTTCATGTTGGATTAGCGTCAAGGCGCTATCCAATCCTTCATGGATGTCTGCCTTTTCGAATTCGGCTTCATCCAGTCTGGTAAAATTTCGCAAGCTAGTTACAACTTTCACAATTCTTTCACCGGCCGATGATGCGACCTGACGATTTTCTTCGAGGATTTGAAGAGACTTCTGATAGACACTGTTATCTTTGAGTTCAGCAAGGGTGTTACTGTTATCCAAAATTTGATTTATCTTAGCGCCACATCGACTCATGGTGTCCACTGTACTTTTGAGTGCACCAACCGGCGTATTAATTTCATGAACAATGCCTGCAGTAAGCTTTCCCAACGCCGCCATCTTTTCTGATTGCACCAACTGCACCTGCGTATCTCGTATCTCTTTGGTTTGTTCTGCTACCTGAATTTCAAGTTGTTTCTTTTGGGTCTCAATATTTCTTATCCTTCTTTTGTACCCGCCAAACGCCAAAGCCAAAACAGATACACCTGCAACAATCCTGAACCACCAGGTTTGCCAGGGTGGTCGGTCTACGACGACGCTCAGCTCGGCCATGCGGTCACTCCATTGGCCGTCTTTGTTGGTCGCCATAACCTGGAGCGCATAGGTTCCTCCCTGCAAGCCGGTGTAGCGGCCACGCCGTGTGGTGCCGGCTTCGTACCAATTCTTGTCGACGCCTTCGAGCCGATAGCGGTACTGAATGTCACCGACCCTCTGGTAGTCCAACCCGGCGAACTCGAACTCGAAGAAGTTGTTTCGCCAATCGAGATGGATCGATCGGCTTTTCTCGGACGCAGCGCCCAGATTGAGTGGCTTGCCGCGCTGCGTGAGCGCGGTAATGTACACCGGGATAGAGGTGGAGGTGGTCTCATCCGTGATCGCCTCGGGGTGAAAGCGGATGATGATGTTGTCTTCATAGAACCAGAGCTCACCGTCCTTGGTGACCAGTGGCCGAAAAGCCCCGATGTGAAAGTCCACTCTGTAGAGCCGAGCATCGCCGGTCTCGGGATCGAAGCGGACGATTCCCCCGTCACCGCCTATCCATAGCTGGCCTCTCGGGTACTCCGCGATCTGCCCCGCCGAGCTCATCGGAAACGTGCCATCGCGCTCGGAAAAGCGGCGAAACGTTCCGGTGTTGGGATCGAAACGGTTCAGTCCGGCTTCACTGCCGATCCAATAGGTACCCGAGGCATCCCTGAAAAATTGGTACAGGGTGTTGCTGGCGAGTGTGCTCGGATCGTCGGGGTCGTGCTTGTACTTGGCTACAACCTTCCCGGTACGCGGGTCAAATCGGTCGAGTCCGCCTCCCAGCGACGTAACCCAGATGAAGCCCTCATCGTCCTGGTAGATGGAGAGGACGACGCCAACGCTGACGCTCGTCTCGGATGAAGGATCCGGTTCGAAATAGGTCGTTTCTCCCGTGGGCTTGTGAAACTTCAGCAGCCCCAAGCCGCCGGTGCCAAACCAGAGGATATCCGGATCGCCGCGGTCCTCGATGGGGCTGTGTGGCCAGGCCTTGGCAGGATAGGTCTTTTTTGCTTTGCCCGTCTCCCGGTCGACGAGGACGATCCAATTCATCGACGTCATCCATAGGTTTCCCTGCGTGTCCTCGATGAGCGCGTGCCCGTAGGATTCCGGCAGGCTCTCGGGGTCGTCCGGAACGTGGCGGTAGTGCGTAAACGCGCCGGTCGTGCGGTCGTAGCGGTCCAGCCCCGCCCCCCCTACGGCAATCCACACCACGCCGGTGCGGTCCTCGATGATCTGGCCGATATACGATCCTTTGCTCACACTGTTATGTACACCCGGCACATGCCGCACTGTCTTGAACCTCTGCCCCGCCGGGTCGTATCGATTGATCTCGCCGCCCAGGGTGGCGATCCATACTGCGCCCGAGTTGTCCATGACGATGGCCACGAGATCGTTGCTGCTGATGCCATCGGGGTCGTTGACCTCGGAGTTGTACTGGTAGGGCGAAAACGTCTCGGTGTCGGGGTCGAATATGTTGAGTCCGCCCCCAAACGTCGTGATCCACAGCTTGCCGTCCGTGAACTCGATCATCGAAAAGACAAAATTGCTACTCAGGCTGGATGCGCGCTCGGAGCCGGCGACATAGTGGGTCACGGTCCGAGTGACAGGATCGAGCTTCTGCAGCCCGTCCTCATGGGTTCCCACCCAGATCGTTCCGCCGCTGTCCTCCATGAGGGCGGTGACGTTGCCGCCATGCAGGCTCATCGGGTCGTCACGCTGGCTCGGGTATCGCTCGACAACGATGCCCTTGGTGGGATCGAACTTATGCAGGCCGTGGACCGTGCCGACCCACAGGAAGCCATGTCGGTCCCGGATTATCGCGCCTATGAAGTTATCGATGAGCTTTGCGGCGTCGGTCGGGTCGCTGCTGTAACGGGTGAAGCGCTTCTCACTCTTATCGTAGCGGTTCAACCCGTCTGAGGTCCCGACCCATATCGCTCCATCGCGATCCTCGACGATCGCCTGGAGCATCAGGATGTTGTCGTGGCTGATGCTTTCGGGCTGCCGGGGATCGTGCTTGTATTGAGTGAACCTATCGGTCGCCTTGTCATAAGAGCAGAGCCCGCTTGTCGTGCCGATCCAAAGGATACCCTCGCTGTCCTCGTAGAGGGCGTTCACGAAGTTTCCGGTGATGGAGTGCTCGCCAGCGGAGTAACGGTGGAAATCGTAGCCGTTGTACTTGACCAGTCCACTTTGCGTGGCCAACCACCAAAAACCGTCCCGATCTTGAAGGATCGCGTATAAATCGAACCCTGTCGGGATCTTCTCGAAGCGTGGGGACTGCGCGGGGGAGTTGGGCAGCTCGGCATCGACTGTCGCCAGGCTGATTAGAATAAAGCCTGTAAAGATGACCTGTTTTGTCATAGGTACGCTGCGAATCCACCAAGAGGGTGTCAGGAAAGGATTGTTTCCGTCAGGAATGTGGGATTGGGGCTGAGCAATCACAAGGGGCTGGCGACCATCGGATTCTGTCGACGATGCTCCCAAGGCACAGACAAGGCGTTGGCCCTCTATGGTCAGCGGTCAGGTAGCCGGATGGTTGTGTAGGCCGAGACTACAGCGACGCATCTCCTTCATAGAACCAGGAGACAGGGAGTATCCGGAGTTTGTAACCGAAATAGCTCGATTTCGAGTGGGGTTGGGTGTAGCGACGATCGTCATACCGTAGGTAAGCCTTGTCGTCAATGAAGCGAACACGCGGGTGCCGCACCGTGCGGTGCCCTGCGGCCGGAAACGGACCCTGTTCAGGAGCAACTCCGGAGGCTCTGACATATGCTGGCGGTGTGTCAATAACTCGATCGACCGCTCTCATTCCCGGTGACATCACGACAGTCTGGAAGTGCTCCCATGTCTTGCCAGAATCCTTCGTCAGGAACTGGTGTGGCACTACGACTCCGAGGTACCTGAGCCGGTCCATCGACGGGGGAAAGAGCTGGAGTCACGCCGACCCGATCACCGACCGCGGCGTGTGGCCCAATGCGTGTCTGATGGCCAACGGCGTGATAGCCGTGACCTGCGGGCGGACCGGAGACTGGCTGGCGTTCAGCCTGGACCAGGGGCACACGTGGATCGGACACTTCTGCTTTCACCGCGGGCCACAGGCCTACGACGCCTGTAACTACGACTGCGTTGAAGAAGTGGCGCCGGACACCCTACTGGTTGCCTATGCGCGGACGGACATCAATGATTCAGGCCAGAGTGAGATCCTGGGCACTTACATGGAGGTAAAGCGGACCTGAAGCTACCGCGCCATGGTGCCATCGGCGCATCGTGCACTCCAGCCGGGACATCCCAGGGGGCCGCGGACAGACCTGCGCGGCAATCGAGGGCAAACCGCAAGGGTCGAGATGGAGGTCAAATCCATTCACCCTTCTGCCTAGCCTTGTGGACCAGGATCCGCGTGCGGTCGGCGTCGGTCAGGAGCGGCTCGTACTTGCTGACAAACTCCGATAGCGACTCCTCGACGGTCGCAGTGCTGGTGTCGACTGTGAACTTGCTCATTATCAGCGATCTCTCGTACTGGTCCTCAAACTTCTCCAACACGTATTCAATGTCCTTCTCCTGCAATACAGTATGAGGGTGGGGGGATTCGCTCATCCGCGCAGCAATGACCTCCGGCGCCGCCTTCGTCAGGACGAGAACAGTGTCGGGGGCAGCCCTCATGATCTTTTCCTCAGTTCGACGGGCGACTAGCTCGCGATCGGCATACTGGCCCGGCCCTCCATAGCCGTAGTACAGCGGTGCGTACACGGCTTCATCATATTGCATCCCGATGATGTTGTGGTGCGGCTGAGAGTAGAAGTCCTGACTTATGTGGTACTCTATATGGTATCGCTGAAAGCACTCCTTTATCCTGGGCGTCAGGGCGTTGAAGAGCTCCTGCTCATGCGGAGTCAGACCCGAATAGGTAGGGTCCTCTCCCCGTCCCTCGGCCCATGCCTCGAATACCTCGTCCAACTCCGCCTGCGTCTGGATTGGTGCGTGGTTAATATGCGGCAGCTTCCAGTGGTCGTGATAACCGATGCGCTCGCCCATATTTTCCCTAACCCACTTTGCTATCGCGTAGGACAGAGTTGTCGTTCCAGAGTACTCGCAGCCCGCCAGCATCAGTCTCATTTTGGCCTCCTTGCTTTCAGCCGATGTGTTGCCCGTAGGCGCAGGAGTTTACCGCCACCGGGCATCAGGCTCACAGTCGCCCGCGACTGGTCGGAGGCCTTGTTCCACTTCCGCTCCTCGGCGTCGAACAGCTCCATTGGGCCAGGGCCGACGACGGTCGTGGTCACCTCCCGGGTGTAATCCAGGTTCACGACCAGCACATGCGTGGGGTCGTCGGTGGTACCGAAGTAGCCCAGAAGAATCCCCCTCTCCGTGTCCGCAGCCACCGGGGGATCCACGGTAAAGCTGGCGTCGGCCGGCAGCTTCACCCCGCCCTCGGGAACGGTGCCCAGATGATATACCCCCAGAGACGTCAGCGGCTGCAGCTTCTCGCCGATGGCGACAAACTCGGGGTGGATCTGGCGCACGGCCTTGCCCAGAGGCGTCAGCGTACGATCGGGATTCTCAATCCCTCCCCAATGCTCTGCCCCTTCATAAGCGTTGTAGACAAACTGGCAGATACCCTGACCCCCGTAGGCCAGAGTTGTGGTGGCCAGGAATCTTCCCTCGTCGCCGTTGGGGGTGCGCCAGCCCGGACCCATGGCGGCAGCCTGGATGACGTTGAGGAAGGGCAGGCCGTTCTCCACCGCCGCCTCCCGGACCAGGGCCAGGTTCAGGAAGTAGTCGCCCCCATCGAATGGTCTGTCGGTGTATCTCATGTGGTAGTGGTCATAGCTGATCAGGTCGGGTTTCACGACCTCTATGAACTGGCGGAGGTACTCCCTGTAGGCGGTCACCTTATCGCCAGAGGTGCCCTGCGCCGCAGCGCTGGCGTAGGTGGGGAACAGATTGATGTAGATCATGTGCTTGGGATCGCGCTGGCGGACGTAGGCCACCATCTTGCCCAACGCCGGAAACTCCTTGGCTCCGGGCTCATCGTAGACGTTGTAGGCGTACATCGCGGGATGGTCCTTCACCTTCTCCAAGAGCGCGTCGAGTTTCGCAAGCCACTCCGGGTCATCCAGCGCACTGGTGTCGAACACATTCCGCCAGGGCGGCTCCCCCTCGTGAACATACAGCATCCCACGCAGCCCGTGAGCGTGAGCGCTGTCCAGGTCCTCGACATTCCGGCAGAACATCAGGTTGAAACCGCCCTCAGCCAGTTTCTCAGCGACCGCCGGCGATATCTTTTCGAATCGAGGGGGACCGGATTCCTCCTGTTCTTGTTTCGGGGGTAGGGATCCGTCGATCCAGATACTCTCCTCGCCGCCCGCCCCAGGGCCTTGCATGTACCAGACTATCGGACTACCGACCTTCCACAAGCTGCCCACCGGTCGCCCTGGTGGGGGAGTTCCCGCAAACCTGGTCGATGTAGTGCATCCCACTCCCAACAGCACAAAGCCCAGGACCACGCACAACGATATCGTGCCGGTATCCGGTAGCCTGGATATCGGGGTTCCTGTACTGATTGCCACAATGTCATCCCGGTTGCGGATATCAGCCTCCGTCTCGCGTACGAACTATAGTGCCGCCGGCGTGAGCGCCGCCAAAACTCGTCCTCCTGGCGGGACATGTGTCGGTTGTCGCTTTCCGCTCTGTCTGGGATTATGAGGTGATTTGGTCTCTCAGTCCATTCTGAAGAAGGTTCCAGCGATGTGGCGTCGATCTGGACTTCCTCGATGGGGTCGTCCTGTTCCTTGGTGCAGAACCAGTAGGCCGCGAAGATTCGACTATCCGGCAGCTCAGTGGGCATCTGGTAGCCCAGGTCGTAGCTGTAACCATCGCCGCGCACGACGGTCCAGGACTCAGTGATGCTGCCTGCAGCGCATCCCTGCGCTATCTCGACTCAAATAGATCCAAATCACACTCTGTGAACGATGGTCAAATTGCAGGACTAACGTTCCAACTGGATCACCCTTCCAGGAAGCGCAGCGCGTTGAGGCCCATAACCTGGTCGGCTTCCACCCTGCTCAGGAAGGGTGCTTCGCGAATGGCCCGGAGCAGATCCGGATAGGGATGCAGCTTCAGGTACGGCCAATCCGTGCCCCAGTGAATGCGGTCGGCGCCCAACCCCTTCACAAGTGACTCCACGACCTTCAAGGATGACTCGAATGGAAAGGGATCCTCCGGCGCGATCAGGTGCTGGTAGGCTCCCAGATCGCAGTGCAGACTCGGGTGCTCGCGCATGAAGGCGATCACTTCGTCGAGTCGGTCGTAGTGAATTGTCCTGGATGCATCGCCGCGGTCGACCAACCTCGGCGTGCCGTAGTGGGCAAGCTGGATCCGTAGGTCGGGGAAATCGGCGACGAGCTTGCCGAATTCCTCTACGTAATCGGTGAAAGAGGTGTATTTCCCGTACACGCTGGGAGCGAAGTAGGAGCGATCCGCGTACCACCAGGAGAGGTCAATGATGCAGGGCTTGTCCCGTTCGCGCAGCAGTTCGAACACCGGCCGCCAGCGCGGGTCACCCATTTCCGTGTCGACGAACAACGGCAGCATCTTCAAGCCGGCTGCGCCCTGATCCAGATCCTGTGCCGCTCTCTCAACGTAACCGGGCACGCGGGGATCAATCGAATCGGCGAACCAGGAGAAACGGTCCGGATGCCGTTGCCATACCTCGATGAAATAGTCCCGGCGCAGGTAGTGCTGGAAAACGGCCACCATGTGATCCCGGCGTTGGGGGGTGTAGTGAGCCATGACGTCAACCGGCGTGTAACTGATCAGAAACGCTTTGTCGATGCCGGCCTCGTCCATCTGCCGCAGGAGATTCGCCTCATCGCCGCCCCACTCGTTCCCGGGCCACAGCGGGAAGTTGTCTGCGGCGCCCGCTACCCGCCGGTCGAACACATGGATGTGACTGTCGATAATCATGCCTGTCTCCCGGCTCTCAGCCCACGAAGGTGGTGTCGCACACCCTGAGGAAGTTGCCGCCCAGTATGCGGTGTATGTCGGCCTCCGAATACCCGCGCTCGAGCAAAGCTCGGGTGATGGCCGGCATCTGACTCATGTCGTCCACCGCCCACTGCAGGTTCCTGGCTCCCTGTGCGACCTGAAGATCGTACCAAGGTCCTTCCGTGGGGAAGAAATCGACGCCGAGAGCAACGTGCTCGATGCCGACCAACTCAACGACGTAGTCTATCTGGCGAACCACGTCATCCGGTGTCGGGTCGGGTCCCAGGTAGGTGATGTAGAAGTGGATGCCGAGCAGGCCGCCCGTGGCGGCGAGATCCCGTATCTGGTGATCGTCCAGATCCGTGGTCACTCCGTTCGCGGCGCCGTGGGAGACGATGATAGGTTTCTGCGCCTCGGCGATGACCTGGGCGAACGCCGGCCGGGGAATGTGGGTGACGTCGACGATGATGCCGAGACGCCCGCACTCGGCCACCACTTCGCGCCCGAACTCGCTCAGACTTCCATCTGGGACGAGGGGATTCGGGAATGCCCAGGTCAGCTGCAGTTCGCGCAGTCCGAGACGGTAGAACAGGCGGAGCGGCTCTAGGGAGGACTCGAGCCACCGCGCTCCCTCAGCGCCGAGCAGGATAGCGACTCGATTTTGGGCCTTCGCCTGGCGCACGTCGTCCGTCGTTTTCGCCAGCGTACAAATATCGGCGTGACGCTCGATCTGCTCGAGCGCGTCGGCCATACCGCCAGCCGCCAGCCGCAGCCAGCCCTCACCGTGCTCGCGCGAGGCCTCGTAGCCTGCTACCGCGTTGACGTCACAGGTCACCTGATACACCTTGGCGGTTACCCCGCCTGCTACCATCAACGGTAGATCCGACCCGATCGGACGGTGGTCGTGGTCGACGACGACGATGGCATCGTCGTGAATCCGCTCAACTTGTTCGCTCGCAATGGGCATTTAAGGCCTCAACGTCTCTTTCTTCGGCCAGTCTGACCGCAATCGCACTTTCAACCATCTCATTCAACCCTCATCACCCCTGGCATTGCCGCTAACGTTTCCGGTGAAATGTTGATGCGTAGGAGACAATCTGGGGTGCGTGTTGGAACTGTGGCAAGCGGGGCCATGTCCGGTCCTTGGGTAGCATTGGTTGTAACGTTGTGTCCTCTGCTGACAACGCCGAGTACAAGGCCTGCCCGGTTGCGCGCCGGCGAGTCAACGCTGACGTTCCTCAGCAGTGCCAATGTGGGAGTCATGCTCGTGAAGTTCTGGGCGGAAACTCGGCGGTTGCCGAGGTGAGTCACCACGACACAACGGGAGGAGCGCACGTGATCAAGATCGGATTGCTGACGGCGGTTTCTGACCGGAAGGGCGGCTTCATCGATGCCGTTGAGCTGACGGATCTGGCCGCCGAGATCAGATTGGACCACGTGGACTACCACATGAAGAAGGGCATCGGGCGCAGCGACTACGAGTATATCAGCAAGCTGAAGTACCGGGCGGTCGAAGGTGGTCTCGCCATCGGCCATCTCACCACGGCCGGATCGCTAATGGGCCCGCCGGAGCGGGTGGACCGGTTGGTGGCCGAAGCCAAGAGGCACGTGGATACGGCCGTGCTGCTGGGCTCCCCGATGCTGCGTATCGTCGTCGGCCCGCCCCCTGAAGACGACCCGCGGCCGGAGGAGACCTGGGCGACGCAGGTACGCAGCTTTCAGGAGATAGCCGATCACGCAGCTGAGAAGGCGATCATGGTCGGCCTGTGCAACCACAACTACAAAACGGGGAGGCCTCGCGGCGAGGACGTCGTTCGCGCGTGCAGGGAAATCGGCCGCGACAACGTCTCTGTGATCATGGACACGGGCCAATGGTGGCCCAACTTCAACACCAGCAGCGGCACCTTTAAGCCCAACGAGCTGGCTTACGAGTTCATGGAGGAAGTGTTGCCTCACACCAGTTGCGTCGCCGCGAAGATCTACAACATAGAGGGCGGCACTGAGGACTGGGTCGACTACGAACGGCTCTTCTGTATGCTCCAGACTGCCCACTTCAACGGCGGTGTGTCCATTTTTTACAAGAACGGGAGGTACACGGACATCGACTACAGGGAGGGTATCAAGGCCTCCGCCGACCACCTGCGCGGCCTCGCGAATAAGGTGGGGTTGTGACCCACTATACCTGCCACAACCGATTCTTCCTTGACGAGCGCGCTGGTTCGAAGAATCATTCGAAGCGCAGGCTGAAGAGCTGTCCGAAAGACAGCTTCACCCGCAGCCGCAGTGACGTTTCTCCGGGTTTACGGCCCAGGTTGGGGTTCCCCCGCCAGGTGACAACTCTGTCCATATAGTCGCCGCTGATCAGGTCGCAGTCCTCGAAAGACCGGCCCCGGACGGGTTCGTCACCGTCTCCGAAAACCTCTACGGCTGCCCGGCCGACGTGTTTGGTGCGCACATTGATGCGCATGGTATTGCCTTCGACCTGCACTTTCTTGGTCGTGAACTCACCGTGTTGGTCTGCCTCGAGAGCGATAACCCGGTCCTTCGGCCACGCAACCATGGCGATCTTGCCGAGGGTCTTTATCCGCGGATGCTTGTGAGGCACGTCGTACGCGGCGACGGGGAAGCCTACACGGTTGCCCGGCAGCTCCTCCATTCCGGCGCCGATCTGGATTGCCCCAGCGTTCCAGGCGCGACCCTCGCCGCGCGGTATCACGTCCCCGGCCTGCGGCACGAAGCCCCACAGAAGGCCGTCAGGGCTGACGGAGACGCGGTGCGTCCAGCTGTCCTCCGTGACCCGCCACTGCTGGTTGAACATCATGTGGTAGTCCGGAGCTCCCGGGTACGACTTCCGACCGATGCCGTAATGAACCTCCGAGGGGTCCATGCCCGGGTCGGGCCAGAGGATAGTGTCGGGCAACGGGAAGTGGCCGAACTCCTCGGTCTGTGCGCGTCCGATAGAACGGCGGCGGAAAACGTGGGTGCGGAAGTAGGCGACGTATTTCTTCAGCATGAAGTCGTAGTACGCCAGGTTCTGCGTGTCGGCACGGTGAACGCCGAGAGGCAGCGGGTACGGCTTCCAATCGATGCCGTCCGCTGAGGTCGCGCCGCCGATGGCCATCACGGACCTCTCCAGGTCCGCGTCGGCGCCTTCCTGATAGTGGGGGCTGATGTCCTCCGGGTACTTCTCCGCGAACGCCTTCATGGTGTCTTGATTGATCTTCCGGGTATAGAACGCCTTGTATCTCTCCTCTAGTGGGGCGGTCGGATCGATGAACACGTTGCCGAGGTTGAAGTAGTCGGGTTCCGGCGCAATACCGGTCCCCATGACGATGTTGTTGTTCGTGCTACCATCGAACGCCCGTATGCCGAGCTTGGGCTTGCGCCAGGTGGCGCCATCTTCCGACTCGGCGTAGCACATGTACTCGCGGTTGCTGTACCAGAGGCGATAGAGCCCGTCGTCGCAGATCAGCGTGGGATGACGCAGGAACTCCTCCCAGGGCTCTTCCACTTCGACGATCGGTTCGGAGGTCTCACCCGGCAACGCCCGCAGCTTGATGCCGAGGGGCATCTCCCGGCCCCGAAATACGACGGGGTCGGGCAACGCGCCGGGGTAGCGTTCGATCTTGCCCCCATCAGCGTCGAACCACTCCGGATTGCCCTCGTGGATGTAGCGCCAGTCGTGGAACATCATGACGTTGGAATGAAGGACGTACGGCTTCGGCTGGTACTGAATCGGCGTTCTCATCCGGTACCTTTCGATATTGGCTCAACAGGCATTGATCCTCGGCCGCATCGTGCGTTTCGTCGAGCCCTTGCAACCTATAGTCAGAACATAAGTGGAGGGAACGGCGATGAGAACCACGTCGACGACGATACTAGGAGAGTTGCCAATGCTTGCCGCCCATCTACTGACCACCGGATTCGGCCTCCCGATGGTCAAGACGCGATGGCCGGATACTGGCTAGTAGGCCACAGAGACGGCTCCGGTCGCCGTCTTCGGTCGCTGATCGCTGTCGAGCTCGACCTGAACCAGGTAGAGACCGGGCGGCGCCAGCAAGCCCGCGTCATCCCGGCGTTTCCATCGGTAGGGTGGGGGGTGGCCACTCGCCAACAACGCCGGCGCAAATCGCCGCACCGGACGCCCGTCAGGGCCAGGTTCACTGTCGGATCGATGCGGACTGCCTGGAGCGCGCCGCCCTCCATGGACGGCCGGTCGGGGCCGCGATAATTGTACTCGAGCAGATGGGTGCCTCGCCCCACCTCCTCGAGGGTGTCCACCGGGCTTTCCCGGAGCACGCTGCCGTCCGAGTCCACGACTGTGTAGACCCCGCCCCCGATCTCCTCGGGCAAGTTCGCCGTGCTAACCCGGCTGACTCCGCCTTGCTCGTCCTGGATCAATATCCGTTTTGGAGACGACGAAGCGTTTCCAAGTGTTCGGTTCCGACGACCCCAGATGGAATTCAGCACGAGCCCACAGGGTGCTCGCCAGAGCCAGCAGCAGCTCAATCAGAAGCACGACGAGCGCGTACTTGGTCATCTGTTTGTGGCCTTTCCTGGGGCGCCTTTGCCAACGGAGCAAACCACCCCCCCTGTACGGGCACGCGCCTTCACTGCCCCCGAATCAGGCGTGTCGGTCGACGTCAATGGTTGACAGTCGTCCCCCTCGGCTCTACGGTTGCGGGAAACCTTCACGGCAGGCGCTCTCAGCGCACGATGTCCGCGTCGGGTGGCGACGTGTGCGACAAGCGTGGAACGAGGTTCTGATGTTATGGCCGAATCCGACGACCAAGAGTTACCTGCGGCGGATACGGGCACACACGCTCCCCTCCCCGCTCTCGAAAGGGCATCACGGGTGTGGGAATGCCGTGATGCAGGGTCTGATTGCGAACAGTACAAGCTCATCCCCGGCCCGCAGCTCTTCATCGACGATTACCTGATCGAGAGGAGCGAAGGCCTGACCCGCACCGTGCACCAGCCGGAAAAACGGCCGGAACCGGTCATCAGTGGCCACGGCTGGTATCAGCAGACCAAGACACACTTCAGGGTGATCTACGATCCGGACTTTCGTCGCTTTCGCATGTGGTTCTGCGGCAGATCGCGGAAAGCGGGTCCGGACGAGAAAGCGGCCGACACGGACTATGTCGCGTACGCCGAGTCCGATGACGGCATCGATTGGCGCGAGCCCGAACTCGGACTGATCGAGATCAACGGCTCGAAAAAGAACAATGCCGTAGCCGATCGGGCTGACAATCTCGTGCTCATCGATCACGGTCCGGACTGGCGGGAGCCGCAGATGCGATACATCATGGTGTACCTCGGCCGCCGTTATCGTCCCACGCCCACGGCCTGGCGCCGGCGCACGTTCCTGGCGCGGTACTCCGCCGACGGACTGCATTTCGAAGACCACCCCATCAATCCCGTCTATATCGCCACGAGCGGCCGCTTATCCGGGCGCCTGGCCGGGTTCTGGGACCCTCTGCGCCTGCGTTACCTGTTGACGATCGGGTGGGAGGCCGGGGTCGAAGACGGTTATCGCGATGGTCCTCCCGACAAGTGGGAGGGATTTCGGGGCGTCATGGGACAGACCTCCAGCCCGGATCTGCTTCACTGGAGCCCCGTCCGCCGCATCGTCACCAGCGATCCGGAGGCGCCGGAGCTGGAGCAGTTCGGTCTGATGAGACCGACCGTACGCGGAGGACTGTACCTGGCATTCACA
The DNA here is from genome assembly GCA_965248265.1 of Candidatus Latescibacterota bacterium. Lineage (GTDB taxonomy): Bacteria > Latescibacterota > UBA2968 > UBA8231 > UBA8231 > CBDFJF01. The sequence goes on along the minus strand of CBDFJF010000001.1, from coordinate 879,439 downwards.
GGTATCCGCCGCGAGGATTTGCCGCTGAACGACGAAGTGCCGGCCGGTCTGAACAGGCTCACGAACACCGGCAACCCGGTGAGGATCCTCTGGACGGAGTTGTGCACCAGTCGGGACGGGGAAAACTGGATCCGTCAGCCTGGCATCTTTCTCAACCGAAGCAGTACACCCGGCTTATGGGACCATGCCCAGGCAGGCGTGGCGGAGAGTATCAGCGTCGGGGACAAGGACTATGTCTATTACGATGGAAACGATGAGGGATTCAGGACAGGCAAAAGGGCCATCGGTCTGGCCATACTGCGGCGGGACGGCTTCGTGTCCCGGGATGCCGGCCCCGAGGGTGGGCTCCTGAGAACCCGACTGATACGCCTCGAAGGGGATTCGCTGACCGTCAACGCCAGAGTCGACAGCGAGCTCAGTGTGCGCGTGCTGGACCCGTCGGGCCTGCCGTATCCCGGCTTCTTCGGACGGGATTGCGTTCCCGTCGTCGGGGACTCAGTCGCCCACGAAGTGCGCTGGAAGAGCAACCTGGGCATGCTCGAGGGCAGATTGGCGCGCCTCGAGTTCTCACTGCGAGACGCTGAGCTGTACGGCTTCGAGTTCGCCGGTTCTCCATCCGGTGACGGTCCCGGCGCTGCACCATGACCGCTTCCTCGCCCATCCGGTTCGTTCCTCCGCAAGCATGAGGGCTCGAAGAGTGGGCGCTGCGGTGACCCAGCTCGACTGCGGCGTTGCTCAGGACGTACGGCGCTCAAAACCGGACGATTCTGGCTGCTGGTCGTCGACATCGCCTGCCCGGGTTCAATGAAAAACCTGACACCATCCCGACGAGCTGCTCTTCGCCGCAAGCGGTAATCGCACCATCAATGCGACGGGCGGCAAAGTCAGAGCAGCAGGCCCTGTCGCGAGTCGTTTTACCATCTTCCGAAAAATGAGAAAGGAAAGCGCACCGATCACGAGAATCATTGCAGCCAACAGAGCCATCTGTTCCTCGAGTGAATCAAGCAAGAGAGTCGTGCCCGTTAACGCACCCCGGAATGAGTCGATCGCGTAAGCCAGCGGATTGAGATAGGCGAGGGCCTTGAACGGCTGCGGTATAAGCTCGATGACGAAATAGGCGCCGCTGACGATGGCCATCGGCCTGTACAGGAGCAACTTGTACAAGTAGCGGAGTGAACAGTAACAATGTACCGGGAGCCCGAGCAGGAGTGCGGTTGAGGATCGGTACAAGATTGAGCCGTCCGACCTGCGGACTTCCAATCTGAGGGTCATTACACGGCATCGTAAGACGCCGATGGCGACTTATGGGCGTCCACCTTCTTGGAGATTTGCGAAAGGCACGGTGGGCTACCTATTGCCGTCGCGTGCCCGGTGTCCCGCAGTGGGCTGCCATGTCCTGCATGTAGGCCTCGCGACCCATCGTCGTGACCTTGAACGTCCAGCGGCGCAGCATCGGCCGCATCGTCAGGCTTCGGTCTTCTAATGGCAGCTTGACTGGAGTGTGCCTCCGGCGGGCCGACTCGCGCATCGCGATGACGATTTCGAGTGACTTCCGCAGGTCGTTTCCCGTCGTCGCCCTGAGTTTTTCGCCTGTGTTTAGAGAGTCAACGACGGCCTGGACGCTCGCCTGCATGCCGAATGAGACCTCCGTCCAGCCGTCGTCGTCGTAGTAACGCTCCTTGCTTCGAACGGGGAAGACACCGTCTACCTCCTCGACGACACCCGCCTCCGACTTGCGTAACATGTGCATCCCGGTGTCGTCACGGTACAGTACCGCCTTGTCGCAGATGACCTGGACTTTGGATGCACCGGACAGAGGGTTCTGCTCTTTGTTGTGCGTGAATACCTCGACGCCATTCCCGAAGCGGACGTACCCGCCAACTGCCCCGAACTCCTCCTCGGTGTCGCCGTGAGCATCGCCGCTGGTCCAGCCGAGGACCCAGTCGGCTTCTGCGTCGCCGGCGAAGTGGCGTGCCATGTTGATCCCGTGACACCCGCCTTGGCCAAGCCTCTCGTAGATGTTGATGCTCTGGACCGCGCCGAGCTCGCCAGATTCAATCATCTCGCGTGCCTGCCACATCTCGGGGTAGTTCCGAGGAACCAAGCCCGCCGCAAAGACGATCCCGCGCGACTCGCATTCTTCGACCATCCTGTCGGCATCGGAGAGACTGGCGGTCAGCGGCTTCTCACAAAAGATCGCCTTTACCCCGGCTCGGGCCGAGGCGACGACGGCGTCGGCGTTGGCACCCACCGGCAGCACGGGCGCGGCGATGTCGAGCTGCTTGTCGGCGAACATTTCGTCCCATGTCGGGTACCCCGAGACCCCGAAGCGCTCCTGGAACAGCGCCAGAAGCTCGGGGTCGGTGTCGGCACCGGACACGAGGTCGGTCGACGGGTTGAGGTCGTACGCCCGCGCGTGGGTCGTACCCATTCGCCCGACACCGATCATTCCGACGGTATAACTCCGGTCCATATTACCTCAGTCTGTTGGCGGGCCCTCAAGGACGAGCGACCATCGCACTGCTACTGTGATGCCCGCTTTCTCACTCTGCTTCTCCTCGCAGCGGGCGTCTCAATGCCATAGCTTCTGCAAGCCCTTCCAAACGCAGTGGGGTGAATCCCCAAGGCTTGCCTGGCCTCGGTGTTGGTCTTGTAGAGCCGTGCTGCTCTCTCTATGAGTTCGCGGCTGATCCTCTGCGCATTGTCGGGGCAGTTTGCCTGCAATATAGTTGGTTTGAGGCGACTGCAATATCCGTAGAAATACGGACGCGTGAACCAGCGGCTGGTCTGCGCGCACGAGTCCGGCAAGCAGCATTGGCAAGCTGGGAGCCGGCACAAAACCAACTCCCAGGGCATCCTCAAGCGTTGGGGGTAACCTGCTCGAGATAGGCGATGAGATCCGCTGTATCGGGAGATGCTCCGCCAATGTCCACTGCGACTCTGGCCCACGCCAAGGGCGTCGTGCCGTGCTCATCATCTGTCGCTGCGGGATCTGTGGCGGCCTCCACGAGAAGCTGTGCGATTTCTGCTCTTCGACACAGGTGGAGCGGTGTCTGTCCTGCACTCGCCTTGCGGTTGACATCGGCGCCGTGGGATATGAGCATCCGCACAACTTCGACTTCGCCGTATCTCATCGCGGCGTGGAGCGGTGTGCCCTCGACACCGTGAACACCGATTTTGCCAACGTAGTCGACGACATCCGGATCATTCTCGATCATATGGCGCAGTTCGTCGTGGCAACCCAGTGCCGCAAGCTGGCAGGCATCCGCCTCTGGGTCTTGCCCTAACAGGAACTCCGCGAGCGGACGACAGCGTTTCCCTTGGCGCGCAATTGCTGACCCCAAGGGGGTGTTGCCGTAGCTGTCTCGCGACGTCAAGGCGGCGTCGTGATTGAGCAGGAGCTTTGCTACACTGGTAGTAGTCGCAAAGTGCAACGGAGGCGCGCCATCAAGGCCAAGACGGGTTGCAGCATCCGGGTCGTTCTGCAGAATGGACGCGACAGCCTCCGCATCACCCAGCAGACAGGCCGAGAATATGTCGACCTCGGTACCGCGCTCACGCAAGAGGGCAGCCACTTCATCGTGACCCCAGTGGGCGGCCAGTTGAAGAGCGGTCCAGCCGTACTCGCCAACGTCCCCTGGGTCGGCACCGCCATCCAGAAGCATCCGGATTATTTCTGTGTCACCCCGCTCGGCTGCCAGTTGCAGCGAGCTCGGTTGGCCACCCCACATGGGGTGAGGGAAGCGATCCCGAGCTACCGAAGGCTCCTCGGCGAGCACGTCACGTACAGTCTGGGAGTCCTTCTCCCACAAAGCAGCCCGCAACTGGCGTCGCGCAACTTCCCGCCGTAACTCGGGCCAGCTATCGTACTCGTAGCTGCGAGACAACACGAGTTGTGCATCCGTGAGTTTGGCTTCCGGCGCCGTCACGGACCTAGGATGAGCACCGAACTCCTCGACCGCATCAGGATCACCCGCGCGATAGGCCTGGAGCACGTCCTTGGCTTGTTTCTTGAGCTGTTCGAGGTTGGGGCTCTGGGGCAGGGAACGACGTGCAGACATGGCGAACTCCTTTCGAAGGCTGCCCGGCGTCCGCATCTTCGGGCGAGAAAAGAGTTTCGCTATAGTATGGCAGGCAACCACTCAAAAACGGGTGGGCTCGGCCCTTTCCGCGGACAGGATGCGCCCCGAAGCACACCACAAGGATAATCCGTAAAAGAAAGCAATGTCAAGATAAGACTCGTGTTTGATTTGACATTCGTACACGCCGGCCCCTTCGTTGCAGGAGTAATGACTGTAGCTTCACGAGTGGGAACAGGTTGTTGGTCAGTGGACCATCGGATCAGGACTGCGATTCCCGCCTTCCGGCGAAAGGCGTCTTCTGCCGAACCGACGGCAATCTCTTGGCTAAGGATTTCGGGAGGATCGCGGTTTCTGCACTAGATGGACAGTAGAGGAGAGGTTTTGACCGATGAAACGGATACATCACCTGCTTGTGTTCATCGCAGTCGCCGTCCTCGTCCCGCTGACTGAGGGTCGCAGTGAGGGCAGGATCGCGTATTCGGCTTCGCTCTACTAGCCGCCAGGCCCGCTTTGATGCGCCGCCGGATCATCTCGCGTTCCTGCTGCGCCATCCACGCCAGCATCGCCGCCATCACCTTCCCAATCCCTGCTTCGTCCGTGAGGTCGAGCATGGGGTACTGGTAGCAGATGGGTTTCACGCCGGCCTGCTGCCATTCATCGAGTAGGCCGATCGCGTGGGACAGCCTTTGCGCGTCAGCCGGGACAGGTCGAAACGCCCGTTCCTGCCGGGTCCGTGACACCTTGTTCTTGCCATCGACACCACCTGATTGTCGGCTGATACTATCCATAACATCAAACGCCCTATCCTCCGAGGTACTGTCGGCGATGTCAGACCAAACTGCTGAAGACGAAGATCGAGCTCGAAGGCTCGAATGGTTCAACGAGGCGCGGTTCGGCATGTTCGTGCACTGGGGGCTGTACGCCCTCTCCGGGGCTGAAGGCTGGCCAGCGCCCCATCGCTCCCTCTCGCAACGTTCCCGTGAAGAGGAGTACGAGCGGCTTGCCGGGCTGTTCAGGCCCAAGCCGTTCCCGGCGCGGGAGTGGGCTCGCCTGGCCCGCGAAGCGGGGATGAAGTACATGGTGATGACGACGAAGCACCATGAAGGCTTCTGCCTGTTCGATTCACCACTCACCGACTGCACATCAGCGAAGGCGGCAGCGGGCCGCGATCTGGTGGCCGAATACGTCGACGCGTGTCGGTCGGAGGGCCTGCGGGTCGGCTTCTACTACTCGCTGATGGACTGGCACCATCCGGACTGGCATCAATGTGCGACCGATGAGGCGGCGCGGCAGCGTCTTGTCAGCTTCATCCACGGTCAGGTCAGGGAGCTGTGCACGAACTACGGCAAGATCGATGTGATGTGGTACGATGGCGCCGCGCCGCTGGACGAGGAGGGGTGGGAGAGCGCAAAGATGAACGCGATGGTGCGCGAGCTTCAGCCGGACATCCTGATCAACAACCGGTCCTGGAGCAAGGAGGATTTCAACACGCCGGAAAAGCGTATCTGGGCGTATGCCGAGTCCGACCGCGCCTGGGAAGCGTGCTTCACGACGAACAACAACTGGGGCTATAGAGCCTCGGGCGATGACTGGAAGACCCCGGTGCAGATCGTGCGCATGCTGGGGCAGGTCGCCAACGGCGGGGCCAACCTGCTGCTGAACGTCGGGCCCGAAGCGGACGGCTCTGTCCCGGAGCCGTGCGTCGGGCTTCTGAAGCGGGTCGGCGAGTGGATGCGGGCTAACGGGGAAGCCGTATACAACTCGGAGCGCATCCAGCGTCCGGAGTGGATGCAGCTCGGGATCTTCACCTTCAGGGCGAGGACCCTTTACCTGCACCTGTACCTCTGGCCGGGACAGCAGGGACAGCAGATCGAGATGAGGGGGCTGGAGACCGAAGTGCTCTCGGCACGGTTCCTGGTCAGCGGCGAACCCATCGACTTCGAGCAGACAGGGGACCACCTGGTACTGCAGGGGATGCCGGAAACGGCCCCGGACGAACTCGCTACGGTGATCGCGATGGAGCTGCGGGAGGCGCCGAGACGTCGTCTCGATTCGCGGGGGGTGCTCCTGAGGGGGGTCCATCTCGCCGAGGCCAGGCTGAAGGGGTTCATCGATTCCCGAGGTGAAGCCGGGTACTTCGGCGAGTAAGCAGCTTCCGAGCAGATTCGAAGCTCGGCTGATAAGCCCGGGCATGGCGGAACGGATAGTTCATAAAACGGATCGTGGGTCCGTCAAGTAGCCGAGGCCTCCTTCGTTGAGCGGCTACCGGACGCCATGAGCATGGTCTCGAGATTACTGCGGGATGCAGTGACCTCTGCCACAACCTGGTGCCGACTTCGATAGGAAAGTCGACTCTCGGGTGCAAAGCTGATCTCAAGCAGCAACTAGGTGCTTGCCGTCAATCGGACTGAGCAAACGATTATCGCAGCTTCAAGAAGCCCTGAGCGAAATTGCCTGGTGCGGGTCCCCCACGAAGTGCCCCACTCAACCCACACCGTTCCGGAGGCGAGATGACTGAAGGTGTGTGGGTCACACGTGGTTTCGAAGGGTTTCGGCGCGGTAGCTTTGGGAATGGCGGCCAGAACCTGTACGTGTCACGGGGTGGCGTGCTGCAGCGCATTCACCAATTCGACTTGAACGGCAACGGTTACGTCGACCTGGTCTTCTGCAACTCCCAGGCGCACTGGGAGCGACCTCCCGCCTACGTCCACACCGATGTCTTCGGCAGGGCAGACAGATGCGAGCTGCCGTCGGAAGGCGCTGTGGCTGGCGTAGTTGCCGACCTGAACGGCGACGGCCACGACGACCTCGTTCTCGGTTGCCACGACAATGGGGTGACGACCCTCGGGCTCAACGCGATCGTCTACTTCGGATCACCCCAGGGTTGGAGCGAGAGGTACCAGCAGCAACTGCCGGTGCCCAAATGCACCGCCGTAGCCGCAGGTGACTTTGACGGCGACGGTCGACCCGATCTAGCTTTCCTCTGCAACGGTCGCCTCCGAGTTTTCTACCAGAACGAGCTCGGATTCGAGCCGAAACGGTTCGTAGATCTCGAGATCGCTGGAGAGAGCCTCGCAGCGGGTGATCTCGACGGTGATGGCGCCGCCGATCTCGCTGTGCGCGCTCAAGACGGGTGCCTGACCGTGTACTGGGGGGGACCGGATGGCCTCGGGCCGGAGAGGTGTTCCGCGGTTCCGGTGCGAGCCGCCCCCTGCGGGACGGGTGGTGACGGGACGCCCCCTGAGGGTGTATCGGCGGCAGAGTACGTCGGAGACGCCCACCCCCTCGTGGGGATCATCCAGCTCGTGAGGCCCCATCTGTTCGCTCCCAGCACTGACACCTTCGAGCTCGTCCCGGTTCGGGACAACCGTGAGTTCGGTGAGCCGCTCGTCTTTGCATGCCAGCACCCCATGGCCGCTGCCGTGGGCGACTTGACCGGAAATGGCAGGACTGATCTTGTGGTGGCTGCTCGCGCTCCGGCTTCCAAAAGTGAACGGTCTTACGTCTACTGGGGCAGTGACGTTGTCTATTCGGAGGACCGCAGAGCTGCTCTCACCACCCACCGCGCCTGCCACACGGCGGTCAGTGATCTAGATGGTGACGGCCGCGACGAGGTCGTCTTCTGTCAGAACCGGACCCGGGCATCCTTCACGACCGAGTCTCTCGCCTACCGGTGCTCGAGCACTGAGCAGTTCGAGCCACCGGTCCGGTTGCTCTCACACGACGCGCGGAGTGCCCTGATCGGCCGACCAACCGCAGGCGGAGATCCGGTCGTCGCCGTCGTGAACCATTTCAGTGGCACGGCCCAAGACGATGTGCCGGCCACCATCTACTTCGGCGGTCCGGAGGGTTACGCGGCTGAGCGACGTCACCAGATCCCCAGTTCCGGGGCCGTCGAGGCGATCTCCTGCGACCTCAACGACGATGGGTACGTGGATCTGATCACCTGCAACGCCTCCGAGTACTCGAGCGTCTGCGAGGACCCCGGCTCCTACGTTTTCTTCAACGGCCAGGACGGATTTTCGGATCCCGATATCGTCCTGCCCACCGTGCATGCCCACGGAGTCTGCTGCGCCGACCTCAACCGCGACGGATACCTCGACGTTGTTTTCGGGGGCTTCGGCTTTCCGGATCTGCTGGTCTTCTACGGCAGCAGCTCGGGATTCGACCTGAACCCGGTGCGGATCCGTATGGAGCTCGACGGCGTCGTCTACGACGAGCCCCGCTGGATCTACCTAGCCGATCTGAACAACGACGGGTGGCTCGACATCGTCGTACCGCAGATCACGGCCGACCGCAGCTTCATCCTCTGGGGTGGTCCGGACGGCTTCAGCATGGACAACTGTCAGGTGCTCTCCGTTTTCCGTGCCGCCTGTGCTCGCGCCGCCGACCTCACCAACAACGGCTACCTCGACCTACTCATCGGCGGCCACCACCAGTCGCCCGAATCCCCCAAGGATTCCTACGTCTACATCTACTGGAACGGGCCGGAGGGGTTGCGCGAGGATCGGCACATGCTCTTGCCGGCAGAAACGGTGAATTCAATGTGCCTTGCCGACTTCGACGGCGACGGCCTTCTCGATCTATTCGTCTGTTCTTATGCCAGCAGCCGTGAGCGCGATCTCGACTCATACCTTTATTGGAACCGAGAGGGCCGGGGTTTTTCGGCCTCCGATCGCTCGCGTTTCTTCACCCACTCAGCATCGGGATGCATCGCCGCCGATTTCGACAACGATGGCAAGACCGACCTCGCCATTGCCAACCACAAGGTCTGGGGCGACCACAGGGGTCAGTCATGGATCATGTGGAACGGTCCGGAGGGGCTCAGCACTGATCGGGTGACCCACCTTCCGACCGCCGGCCCGCACGGCATGAACGCGATCGGTATCGGCAATATCGCCGACCGCGGCCCGGAGGAATACTACGTATCACCACCATTCAAGCTCCCGACCCGAACCGGCGCGCGTCAGATCGGATGGGAGGCGCAGGTCCCACCTAGAACCTGGGTCCATGCCCAGGTCCGGTTCAGCTCATCGGAACAGGAACTCGAGATCTCGCCCTGGTTCGGCGGCGATGGCGTGGATAGCTGGCTCGCCAACGGTGATATCATACCGCGGCACCCGGCCGGAGGATGGATTCAGTATCGACTCGCTCTCGGCGCCTACAACAGCCTATCGACACCGCGCGTGACAGAGGTATGGGTGCGGTACGGAGGAGATTGACCTGGCCAGTCACACCCGGGGCGGCCATCGTTCTCATTATCTGATGGTCGGCAACAACCTAACTGGAAAAACCGGTCTCTACGCTCGCAGGAACTCCCCGAACCATCTCAGCACACTGGCATAGTAGTCCCTGGTGTCACCAGCTGACCAGGTCATGACGTGCTGCTCCCGGCGGTACTCTCGCATTTCTACACGCTTGCCAAGCCGTCTGAGCGCGAGAAATGTCTCACGGGCGCTCATGACGGCGTCTCCTCCTCCTGTTGGCTCGTCGCGCTGTGTTGCCATCACGACCGCCATTCCCGAGGAGTGATCGCGTGCCGCGGTGTGCGGCCTTCGAGTACGTCGACGATGGAGTATGCCGCTTCGAAGGCGATATCACGGCGTACCGAATCGACGGCAGACCCGAGGTGCGGTGTGAACAACGTCTTGTCCGCCTGCGTCAGCAGGGCGGCGGGAATGTCGGTTGGGCAATCGGGGCGCGAGGCATCTTCCAGTTCGAACACATCGGCTGCATAGCCAGCCAGATGTCCTTCGCGTAGCAGTTCGGCAACCGCCTGCTCGGACACGACTGAGCCGCGTCCGATATTGACGACATACGCCCCGCGTTTGAGCCGGCGAAGTCGACGTTCGTCGAGCAGGTGCTGCGATGCCGCCGTCAGCGGTGCCGAGACGATGAGCATATCGGCCCGGTCGAGCAACGCATCGAGGGCGAGCGGTTGTGCGTGCAGTGTTTGCGCGGTGTCTGAATCCAGCGGCTCGGGGTCATGGTACGCGACGGCCGCCCCCAGGGCATGAAGTCTTCGCGCGATAGCGCGTCCGACAGCACCCATCCCGATGATACCCAGAGTCGCCTCGCACAACGTCGCGCCGTACAGCAGCGGTCGCCAGCCACGGAACGTCCCAGACCGCACGAAGCGGTCACCCGGAAGAACGTTGCGGATCAATCCCAGTAAGAGCGCGATGGCCAGTTCCGCGGTTGGCTCTGTGAGCAGGTCAGGCACGATGCTCACCCAGACATCGCGTTGCGCGCAGGCTTTGACGTCGATGTTGTCGTAGCCTTTGAGCGCGGCGGCGACGATCTTCAAGCGCGGGCACGCCTGCAGGAATGCGTCGTCAATCCGGTCAGGCATGAACGCGAGCAATGCCGTCGCGTCGCCAGCTCGGTCGATCAAATCGTCCTGTGTCCAGCGCTCTCGCGTGTCGTTGGCAATCACCTGACCGTGTGAAGCCAGTAGATCGAGAACGGCCCTGTGCGCCCAATGTGTGACGACGATGCGAGGCCGATTGGTTTGCACGGTGGCTATTGCTGCGGGGCTATTGCTACGGTGGTTGGAGCCGATGCGTTGCCTTTGAACACTACGCACAAGAGGCACCCCGGACCAGCCGACTGCAGGCGGTAGTTAGTGAATAGAAGCAGTACGCCAATGTGGCTTCGTCCATGAAAGCGCCAATTGATCAAGGGCTCGACATCTGGGACGAGGAACTGGGATTCTGAAAAAGCTACACATAGAGGTGGGTCAGACAGGGGCGTTTTGCCCTGCCTCGCGTGCGAAGTGGCGGTGACGCAAGTGTTAAGGGCAACATTTTGATGATCGCAGAGTCGGAGGCCGTTACCGACAAGAATCGGGGGTGCAACCCCCTTCAGCCGGTTCGTACAACTCGCAGAGCGCAACCCAATCGTGAGGCGCAAATGCGCGGATGACGAGTCCGCCTGTCGTCATATCTCCCGTCCATCAAAACTGAACATTTTAGAAGTCCATGTTGATGCTGCCTCACATGCGTCCGACCAGGGCGGCCAAGAACGCCAGGGTGTGCTCTCAGAGCTTGATTAGTAGCTCCTACTAAGGAATCTCGGACGCTGGCACTGCGTCAACCTGGCTGACATTGGCGGATTCTGCGTCGCATCTTGGCAACGGATTGCCAAGACGCGACCGGTTATTGTCCTGCTACAACGATGCTCGTCTGCGAGCATTAATCAGGCATTTGGATTGAATATAGTGGACGGCGGTGGACGGCACACTAAGTTCACCGAGGCCAAGACCCTGTCCACAGTGCACTATTGGAGCGAAATCTCGCCCGTCGGATTGAGACAGGCAACAATGCACAGGGTGCAGCTGTCGGGGGAACCTTGGCAGAGGCAAAGGCCTTTGACTGGCTTTCGATAAACGAAAGGTGACTAAGATGCACGACAAACGGCAAAATCCCTACGACGACCTTTGCGGCGGTCGCTGGCTGCGCGGAAACCTCCACAACCACCCTCGACCACGCGACAATCCCTCGTCGATTTGTACTCGCTATGCTCAGTTCGGATACGGCTTCCTAGCTCTGACCGAGCATGACCGCACCTGGAGCCAGGGAGAGATCGCCCAATGGGACGACTGCGGGATGGTGCTGTTGCCCGGCAACGAGGTGAGCAAGAATGGGTGCCACATCCTTCACGTTGGAGCTAACTGCCATGTGGAGCCGCTCGAGGATCGCCAAACCGTCATCGATCAGATCAATGCCGACGGCGGCTTTGCTGTACTGAACCACCCCAACGACGGCGTCCGCCACAGCCACAACCCCATCGAGCAATTGGAGGCTCTGCAAGGATACCACGGCATCGAGATCTACAACGCGGGCGGCATCATGGGCAAGGGATCACCGCTGGCCACGGACAAGTGGGATATTCTGCTCACCGCCGGTCATCGCGTGTGGGGCCTTGCCAGCGACGATTACCACAGACCGTCGGACGCCGGCCGTGCCTGGATCGTCGGGTACGTCCGCGATCGGACTGTCGATGGGGTCATGGAGATGCTGCGGGCCGGACGCTTCTACTGCTCTACCGGGGTGACGATTGACGAAATCGAAGTGGACGGTTATCACATCCGTGTGCGAGCCGCCAACGCCGGTCGCATCGCCGCCTGGCGTGAGGGCAGTGCGGGCGTTGCCGTCACCGATGGCAACTCGCTGGAAGTCCACGTCCCGGACACGGCGTTGTACGTCCGTTTCGAGTGCTACGGCGACGCGGGACGCAGTGCCTGGACGCAGCCGATTTTCTTCGGCCAGGCGTGAACACATGGTCACATCGGATACACGGGGCACGGCTACGGACCTCAGACTGAGCAAACGACGTTCACCCAGCCGACGCACACAACCACCAGCCTAACGCGAAACGGATAGTACTCGATGATATCTATCGTGGATCTGATTCCCGCAGGGTCTTGGTGGAGCTCAATGCCGCCTGACCCAACCTCGCTTCTTAACTGCCCTCGGCTCCCAGCCAAGGCGCTGGTACAACCTGCCTGCACCCCGTAACTCGGCATCCTTGGCAACACAGAGCACGACGTGCTTGTACTGATGGTCTGCAAGCCATTGTGCGACGTGTTGCAGCATCCAGCGGCCGACACCTTTGTTGCGATACGCCTCGTCGACCTCGACTTCTGATAGCTCGGTCCATGCACGAAGGGCCGGCAATTGTCCACCGCGAGTCATGTCCACGACACACTCGCAGCCACCGATGGCCTTGTCGCCTGAAAAGACCCTGAAGCGAGCCCCGAACTCGCCATCGTCTTGGTGTATGACCATCCCCTCGATTGGAGGGTCTGGTGGGGCACTGGTAGGTTCGGCAGGACCAAAGTACAGCGCCTCCTCAGAATCGGTATCGCAATAGCCCGCATTCTGAATGAAATCGGCTATATGCGGCCAAGTATCTGGCACACCGTTGCACAATGGCACCGGCAATCCTGTTCCAAAGATCCATTCAGTCTCCACATGCCAATCAGCCATGGCAGCTTGTGCGCTGGTAAGTAAGGAGGAGGCTGCATCTGTCTCGCCTGGCCAAAACAGCAACCAAGAGGCATCACCAACACCCTTGTTTGGCGTATCGTCTCCATATCGATGCAGATGAATCGCCGCCAAAAGACGGTCTTCGTCCATGGCAACCAGAGTCCTTCGCTCTTGGATCCAAGCGTCAGTGATCACCTCGTCGGGGTCGCGACGGAGCCGACTGGCCATATAGTCGGGTGTCACGGCCCAGCCCGGCACCAAAGTCCCCAAATGATAGTCAACAAGCGTAGTCAAATGAGGAACATGCGATTCCTTAACGGGCTCTATGTTGGCCATGTATCAAATCTGCAGGGGGGAGCATCGGACATAGGAACCGTGGGACGTTCGTGTGCCGTGCCTCTGCCAATGTGAACGGCAGAGTCCGTGCGGTCCAACTTCGCCAAGGCTCCCCGCCTTGTAGAGCAGCTCCTCTGTGGCTATAGTGTCGGGTTGATCTGACCGATTATCGTCCGGCTTACGGCTGGTCTTCGCGACCGGTTGCGAACGCTGCGCTCGGCCGCAATCTTCTGCGCACCAGGAGCCGGGCCCACCCGACCTCTACTTGCTCGCATGGACACACCCCGCGCCTTCGGCTGCACCTACCGCGGACTCATCGTCGGCACCCTCGGGTGCATCGTCGTCGGGGCGGGGTTCAACTACTCCACCTACGTGCTCCACGTCGGGGCTTGGTCCACCTGGCACTACGCCATCGGCGCCAACCTCATGCTGTTCCTGATGGCGCTGCTCGTGAACCCCCTGCTGGGACTCCTCAACCGCGACTGGGTGCTGACGCCGTCCGAGCTGGCCCAGGTCTACGTGATGTGGATCGTCGGCTCCGGCGTCGCCACCAACGGCCTGCCCGACTACTTGCTGCCCCACATCACCTCCATGGCCTACTACATCTCCCCGGAGAACGCCTGGGCGGAGGCCGTGATCCCCTTCATTCCGGACTGGGTGGTGCCCTCCCATTACCCCCAGGACATCCGCGGTTTCTACGAAGGGTCCGGCGACGGCACCGTGCCGTGGGGGATGTGGCTGCCGGTCCTGTTGATCGGCTGGGCGCCGATGGCGATGTGCCTCTGGGTTGCCATGGTCTCGGCCGCCGTCATCCTGCGCAAGCAGTGGATCGACAACGAGCGGCTCGTCTACCCGATGATGCAGCTGCCCATCGCCATGATCCAGGACGACGCCGACGAAGGCTCGCGCCCCGGTCTGATCAAACCCCTGTTTCGCAACTGGATCTTCTGGGCCGGCTTCATCGTCCCCTTCATCATCGGGATCAACAACGGCCTCATGAAGTATTTCCCCCTCGAACCGATCTACGTCGGCGGCCAGTACGTCTACCTATTCCGCGAGGTCGTGCGGGTGCGCCTGGGCATCAATTTCATGATGATCGGCTTCGCCTATTTCATCCGCCGCGACGTCACCCTGGGGATCTGCTTCTACTACTTCGTCTATATGGCTTACCAGGTCATCTCCACTTTGATGGGAGGTGGCGAGGCGGACCCGCTGATGAGTCCGTGGACGCGCACGCCGACGGTTTTCTCCTTCGAGGGGCTGGGCGCCTTCATCGCGCTAGTGGTGGTCGGCCTGTGGAACGGGCGGAGTCACATCGTCGCCGTCGTGCGCTGCGCCCTGGGTCTCTCGTCGGAGGTGGACGCCAGCGAGCCGGACGAGATCATGTCCTACCGCACCGCCGTCCTCCTCTTCGTCGGCAGCTTCTCCTTCATCTGCGTCTGGCTCTGGCTCCTCGGCGTGCCGGCCTGGATAGCGCCCCTCTACCTTGGGCTGGCCTTCCTCCTCTACCTGGGGATCACCCGCGTCGTCTGCGAAGGGGGCATCCCCTGGTTCGCCTGTCCCATCATCGCCTCCGACGCCATCGTCGGCGGCTTGGGGACCCGCGCCCTGGGACCGAAGGGGATCGTCGCCCTCGCGTTCACCTACGCCTGGGCGGCAGACATGATCATCCTGGTGATGGCCTGCGCGGCGCAGAGCCTCAAAGTAGTGGATGAGACCATCAAGAGGCACCGCCGGATGCTCCTCGCCAGCATGCTGATCGCCATCGCGGTGTCGATCTGCGGTGGCATGGCCGTCTTTCTGGGCACCGCCTACGAGCACGGGGGCCTGAACATCACGCACACGCTGAAGGAGCAGGGGTACTACCAGTGGCAGGACGCGGCCGCCCGGCTGGAGACAAACACGGAGGCAAACTGGTCTTACTGGGGCCATACCGGCATCGGAGCGCTGATGATGGGGCTGTTGATGTTCGCCCGCCAGCGCTTCGCCTGGTGGCCCTTCCACCCGATCGGCTTTCCTGTGAGCCTGGCGGTCTACAAGATGTTTCTCAGCATCCTCTTCGCCTGGGCGATCAAGACCGCCGTCCTGCGCTGGGGCGGACCGCGGCTCTACAACACGCTGAAGCCGCTGTTCCTGGGGTTCATCATCGGCGAGTGGAGCCCGAAGATCGTGATCTTGGTCTGGGAGTGGGCGCTGCAGAATCTGTAAACGGTCCGGCTTGCCGGAGCCGCTTCCCGTGCGCTCGTGGGTCCACCGAAGGCGGCCTGAACCATGCAGTTTGAGATTACTGAGGAAGAAGCCCTCATCAGAAAGCGAGGACAAGCCATGAGACCGACGTTGGCGGCAGCGACGTCGCTGATAGTTGCACTGGCGTGGGCACGGGCCGCGGAGTACGTAGACCGCCCGAGCGATAACATCGCGCTCGGGGCGAGCTACACGATAGACCCGAGTCCCAACTACGGGCACTGCACCGACCCCGATGATCTCGAGCAGCTGACAGACGGTGAGTACACGGAGGGCTACTTCTGGGTCCACAAGTCGACCGTGGGCTGGCAGGAAAAGGCCCCTTCGATCTTCACGCTGGACCTGGGAGCGGTACAGCCGATCCGGGGCGTCTCATTCAGTACGGCGGGGGGGGTCGCGGACGTGGAGTGGCCCCTGACGATCCGCATCCTCGTGGCCGATGTAGACGAGCAGTTCCACGAGGTCGGCGACCTGGTGCGATTGAGCGAACAACAGCACGGACCGCTCGTTCCGACGAGGGCGAACCCTGACATTTGGATCGACGAGGGTTTCAGCAACGTTGAAATACACCATCACTACCTGTTCAACAGGCGTCCGGGGTGACCGGTCCGGAGTTAGAGGAGGCGCGTCGCTTGTTGGCGACCCTGCCGTTGAGCGTCTTGAAGGCCGGGGGCCACGAGATCATGGATTTGAGGTCCCTGGGGAGGCACGACTGGCTGAACGAGAAGATAGACCGCACCCTGGCGGACAAGGGCCGGATTCAGGTTTTGGCGGCTCTGACGGCGCTGGCTGGGCGGTGAGGTGAGGTCTGGTGCCGACCTGCGACCTGACGTGTGTGCGTGCCTACACGCGATGTGTGCGTGCCTACACGCGGCCCGGAAACGAGTTGCCGCGCACCTGCTTGAACGGCGGCATCTTCGGGGCGTCCGTCACCACCTCGTCCTTGATCGACGTCGCCCGCATGTAGTGGACGGCGTACCCGCGACGGCGCGTGGCGGTTTGATTGGGGCCGCTGCTGTGCAGGGTGAGGCTGTGGTGAAAGCTGACGCTGCCCGCACGCAGCGGCACCGGCACGCTGGGCCAGCGGCCACTGTCGAGATCTGGAAGGAAGGGCTCGAGTTGGCGCCCGTTCAGCATGCCCCAGCGATGGGTCCCGGGGGCGAAGTGCAGGCAGCCGTTATCGAGGGTGGCTGTGTCGATGGCCGTCCACGCCGACACCAGATCCATGGGCAGGATGTCGCGCCACGAGGCCGAATCCTGATGCCATCCCTTGGCACGGCCGATCTCCGGCGCCTTCATGAAGAGCTGGTCGCCGTACATCTTCAGGTCGTCGGTACCCAGCAGCGCGGCGATGATGTCGACGATTTTGAGATGGGTCGCGTGCTCCCACATCACCGGGTCGTAGACGGCGATGTTGGAGAGCTTGCGCACCGAGAGCACCTGGTCCTCGACCGCCCTCTCCCCCGAGAGGAAGACGGGCTCCAGCTGGACGCTCTCTTCGCGTATGTGGTCGGCTTTTCCCGCCGCGATCAGATCCGCTCGCTCGGCGAGTGTCGCGACCTCGTCCGCGCTCAACACGTCCTCGACGACGAGAAAACCGTCTCGTTGGAAAGATGCCACCTGGGTTGCTGAAAGCGGACCATTCACGCTTGTCTCACCTCATCTGACGAGTCATCACACTGTTCCGCGGCTGGGCAAGCCGCCATCTATCTGCAATCGTGAGCTTCCCGACGCCCAATCGGGGAGCCCCCTGCTGTACTGTCGCAGAACTTCTACCTAACGAGGCACGTCACCTTCCAGCGTGACGCGGTGCATGACGCGCTTGAATCCCTGGTAGTCGTTCACTGGATAGTGTTGCGTGCAGCGATTGTCCCAGAACGAGAGCGAACCGGGCTGCCAGCGAAAGCGGCACGTGAGTTCCGCCGCGATCTGGTGCTTGAAGAGATATCCGAGTAGGGACGCGCTTTCGTCTTCCGTCCAGCCTTTGAAGTGGGTCGTGTGGCCGACGTTGACGTAGAGTGCCCGGCGCCCTGTCTCGGGATGCGTGCGGATGACAGGATGCTCGCTGACCAGAACTCTCAACTCGGACCCCGTGTCGCGCATCCGATCGACACGCGTCTTCGCCGAGTCGGCCTTTAGCGAGCTGTTGACGCCGACCAGGCCATCGAGTGCTGCCTTGAGACCCGGAGACAGCGTCTCGTACGCCGTGTACTGGTTAGCGAATATGGTGTCACCTCCGGCGGGTGGCAGTTCGACCGCGTAGAGCATGCTCGCCATCGGCGGACAGGGCAGATACGACGTGTCGGAGTGCCAGGCGCCCCCAAAATTGATGGTTTCGTGCTCCAGCTTCGTCACCGCGGTAACTTGCGGGCATTCGGGCAGACCCCCGACCTGAGGATACTCCATGGGATTGCCGAAGCGCTTGGAGAATGCGAGCAGGTTGGCGGGGGAAAGCGTTTGTGCTCGGAAAAAGACCACTAGGTATTCGAGAAACACCTGATGTATTTCCGCGACGGCTTCATCTGGCAGTGGCCTCGCCAGATCGACTCCCTCGATCTCGGCTCCGAGCGCACCGGCAAGTGGTCGCACCGCTACGTGGCGATATTCGGTTGCTCGCTCCATTTTCCGTCCCCTTGTTCTGAGCTCGAATCGTACTGACGAGAGAAAATGAAATGCCGGAGCACACTGCACCAGCCGAGACCGTAACCGGGTCCGGCGTCGCTGGCTACAGCGCGGCTGCGACCACGGTTCTGACAGCCGCCGTTGAACATCCACTTTGTCTATCAATGGGATCGCGGAATATTCCATTCCACCGTGTTTCGCCTCGTTCATGGGGCGCCTCGGGATCGACTTCATCAGGCGTACGTGTGATGCCGTTCGGTATATTGATTGTTTCAACGATGAAGCGTTCGCCCAACTCAACCTGGGCCACAGGTTCCTTTATCTGGTGATTGCATTTCTGCCGGCACTATGCAATCTCGGGAAACTACCTTCATCTTGTACACTTCGTTCATGACCGAGGACCGACCGTCAGATATAGGATCCGACGGTCACCGGTGCCGAGGGCCAAGGCGCAAAGCGCCGTAGCGGCAACGTGTTTTTACCTGACGGGGTACCGATTCAAAGCACTTTGTAGGCGATTAGCTCTTCCCAGCCATCAAAAGCCTGTTTTCTGCCGACCTCGAAACCGATCTTCTCATAGAACCTTCTTGCGCTGCCATCTTCAGCAAGAAATCCCACATCTCCTCGATCGCCAGCTCGACCGCTTTCCGTGCGTACGAACGTCCTTGATGTTTTGCGTCAACCATCAGACCCCAAAGATCCGGCTCTACCGTATTCTCCTCCCATATCTTGATTGTGAATCCGATGACGGTAAATCTCAAACGCGGCATCACCTCAGCGCTCGAAGGTACCCGAACCGTCGAACGACTCGGGCGTCTGCCAGTGCGGCCGCCACAACAATTGGGCGACAGGACCGTAGGGTTCCTCATCCTGATCATCGATGGCCACGAACAGTCGGACGACCTTCCACGGCTGCTGTTGCCGTTCGTTGAGATAGCTAGCTTGTTGGGATAGCAACCTCCGCGGCGTGTCCGGTTTTCGTTATGATGGCCGCTACCTGCAAGCCCTCCGGCATCAGATCGGGTTCAAACAGCACCCTCTCCTCTCCTGTTTCGCGAGGGCTGACAGCTACCTTGAGATACTCTCTAAGTTCATCTTCGCCGCGATTTGCCGATCTCATCGGATCCGGCCTGGCGTCCAGGTGCACTTCGATTGCATCGTGCTCCCAGGGTGGTTCGAAGTCCCACAGCGTCTTGTCATTCGGACTCACTATCGTGTCATCGAACGCCTCTACAGCCACATACAGATAGCTCTCGTCGTACTCCACCGCGAACCGGAACCAGCTATCTTCAGGACCCTGCCACGACTCGTGTTGAAAGCGCAGCTGCGCTGGTTCCCGCACTTCAAACGGCCATTCACTCCACTCGTCGAGCCGGCCATCCACGACCACTGGCAGCGTTCGACGTTTGCATGAGAAATGCTGCTCGCGCCGTCCGACCATGATTGTTTGGGTTCCTTCGAGCTCGAGTGGGCCCCGTTCGGGTCGATCGAAGCGAGTCGTGTAGGACAGAAGGAGCGAGCGGAAATCGTCCAGCAACAACGGCTCCGTGGCATCGATGCTGATCTCCACGAACTCTACAGAGTTCGGGGGTACGACTCTATCGAAAACGTCTGGTTCGACGACCAACTCAGGATGTGGATCGACCTGGCCGCGAACGTGTAGCGGAATATCGGCGTCGTTGGTCAGTCGGACCATCGCCCCCGCTGGCTCCAAGTACTCCGTCTCTTGCAGGATGGAGGACGTCACCTGTACGGCCTTCAGCTTCGGAGACAGTTCGAGAACCAGCGCACGTTCTGGCTCCGTGAAGACATCTTCGTCCCAAATCCCGTCCAGCAGGAGATTCGCAATAACCGGACCTTCATCCGTCATCGTCACCCAGACCACATGATCGAATTCGCCAACGTCCGGGCCGCGCAGTCTGCTCCAACCACCGGTGGTCGCTAGAATGAAGTAGCGTTGATCGAGTCGCTCGTATTTCGTGTACGAATGAAAATGCCCCGCGAACACGGTATAAGGCCGGCCTGTTATCGCCGCTTCAATGTCCGCCCACCCACTCGAATCGTCGTACACCCACAGGGGTTTGTGCATGAACACCAGTGTCCATCGCACATCAGTGTTGGCCGCCAACACATTTTGGAAGTAGGTGACCTGGTCGTCCCCGATTGTGGATTGTGCACCGTCTTCCGTGTTCAGGCAGAGAAAGAGGACATCGCGGTATATGAAGTGGTAGAATGATCGCCCGAAGCGCTCGTTCCATATCCTCGCCATCACTTCGTTCGTGATGTCGTGGTTGCCGGGTACGTAGAAAAAGGGCATGCTCAGCATGCTGACGAAGGTGTCCATCTCGTCCCACTGCCGGTCGAGTTCCACTTCGTCCTTTGTATAACCCTGGATCAGGTCTCCGACCGACATCACGAATTCCGGTTGCAGTAGGTCGGCCTTGCGTACGCCATCGGGAAACACGCCCGGCCTATGGCCACCTGTGCGATCGCTTACGATGATAAACTGAAAGTCATCCGGATCGTTGCGAAACGGCAGGTCCGTCCAGGGGTTGGGCCCCGATTCCTCTACTATGACGACACGGGCGGGGGCGGATGTCCCGATTGGACAACCCGACACGAGGAACCCCATCGCTGCGACCCCTATGAGGGAAGCCTTCTGCAGGCTCTTACGGAGGTGTCTGCTGCTCACCATCGCATTGAAACATCGCATGTCATCCTCGCTCTGACATCGAATTCCTCTTGGGCCTTATTGGCGATCGTCGGATTACCTGTCCGACGGGCGGGTTGATGCTGATCTCGACCTTCAACTCCTAGGGGGTTCTGTTGGGTTGCTGTGAGGACCCAACTCGCGACTCCGTCATCGTATCATGATTCGCCGGAATAGGATGAACCAAGCCACCCCTACTCTCACCCTGGATGATTATGAGGGTTGTCCTATCTCTCGACGCGCTGTCCGCCACCCTCCTCTCCATCTCCGCGAGGGTGATCGCCTCACCGTTCAGGTAGGCCTTCCCGTCTGTGTCGACGATGATATATAGATTCTCCCTTACTCCCGGACCATCTGATACTGAGGGTGGCTGGTCGGAACAGGTGACGACGATTGCGAGGCAGAGCATAGCCACTGCGGGTTCAAGCGCTCTCATAACGTTGTCTCCCGGGTGATTGTCCCTTGCGGTACGCTGGCGTATTTGACCTTAATCCACAATCTACTTCTTAATATTGGAGAGCAATTTGGGATTGGTAACTAGTTTACGAACACCGTGCGCATGATCTTCTTTGAAGACATTGCCTTTGCACCATTCACCTACGGAATTAATATCAAGCTTGGCACACTTTGGACGAACACTCCAAGTCACCTGATATGGAGAGCAGACCTGGTCCGAGAACTTAGGCCCCGTTGTAGAACCAAGGAACTCAACCGGTTTGCCAGTATCTTTAGGTAAATCCTCAGCCAGTTTCAATTCCTTGAATTTGAGAGCATTTGGATCGTTTACCAAAGTGAATACCTGAGTCTCTACGCGCAGTTCTGGATTGGCACAAGCCTCAGATACACAAGCGCCAAGCGTAGGCCCTGGTTGTACGTCGCAGGTGGAGTGCACCCAATGCACCTCAATTGTGTCACCTGGTTGCAAATCGCCATGTTCGCCACTACAGATTTTCCCTTGGGTTGGTGTTAATTCTGCTTTGCTAAGGCTACTACTCATACTGCACTGATAACCACTACCATAGCCATCATGGCCTTCACCGGCATAGATGGAAAAGTCGTTCGCCTTATGCTCCGCATTTTGGTGGAAATGTATGTTGCACAAACTCATGCTTGAAGCAAGTGGAGCCAGGGGAAATGTGATACTGTTTTCGCCTTCAACACTATCGATATCGCGTGGAGTCTGCGGACCAAAGCTCTCACATGTCCCCCCATCAGACTTGTGCTCGTGACTTTCGCCAGCGAATAGCTGGGTGGTGAGTGATACGCCAAGAGCTATTGTTAAGATAATTCGTGTCAAGATTTTTCCCCCATCTTGAGTGTATTAATCAATAAATGCGCCGCAACCTCGCCGGGTGCCTACATTGGTCAGGTGATTACCGCCACGCTCTGCTCAACGTACGAGCAGCAGTTTGCGAGTCTCGACCTGCCCCGCGGCGACCAGCCGGTACAGGTAAACGCCAGAGGCCAGCTCGCGGCCGTCATCGTCGCGGCCATCCCAGTGCACGGAGTGCGTGCCGGCCCCGCGCGAACCTCTCACGAGGGCTACCACCGGCTGGCCAGCCATGTCAAACTAATGTACTCCGAAAACAGCGGGTGGGAATGACACCTTGACCATCGGATTATCGAACAGCTAATCGCTCGGCAGCCCGATGATAGGCCCTTTCTGCCTATCCGGTTGACTCACCACACCACAATGTAGTATATGGTGGTGGAGCTTGGTCGCCACCCACACGCCAGGCATTTCTGCGGTTCAACTGCAACGACACGGAAAGAACGCAGCTAAGCACTTCCCGCGCGTCCACAGGGTGTTCTCGAACCTCAAGACATGGTTGGTTGGTACGCACCACGGCGTCGGTGAGCAACACCTGCAGCGTTACCTCGACGAATACGTATTCCGTTTCAATCGCCGACGCGCACCGATGGCCGCCTTTCAGTCGCTCCTGGGACTCGCCAGCCAACACGAACCGACCACATACAACATGTTGTATGATGGTGAGTCAACCGGATAGCCACAATGCTTGCCGCTTCATCATATATGAGGGTTCCTCATAGGGATTAGCATGAACAGCAATCAGTCACTGTCGCCGGCGGAGCCTGAGCCGGTCTCAGCGCCCTATCGCGCGTCAGCTTTCGCCGACTCCAAGCCCGAGCTCGCTGCTCCCGGAGCCACGCCGGAAAGGCTTGCCCACCTGCGGGAGCACGGTTTTGTCATCATCACCGACTTTGTCGGCAGCCCGTGGATTCCCATCCTGCGAGAGGCGGGTCGTCGCGTCACCGAGGCCTGCGCTCCGCAGCGTGGCTACAGCAAGATCGACTGCTCCAAAGGCTACGTGCACCGCGCGAAAGAGGAGGAGCCCTGGGCAATCCGCGGCCTCATCCATCCCGCATTCAAAGAGCCCAGCTTTGCCCAGTTCCATGGCTCGCCGGAATTCCTCAGCTTCGTCAACTCCTGGTGTGACGGGCTTGGTCCCGAGGAATTGGCAATGGGCTCCATGCTCCTGTGGTGTAATCCCCGGCTGCATGAGAATGGGCCCAGTTGGCACCGGGACGTGACGTGGTGGGGCACCGGGAAGAGCTATTTTTCGCAGCGGGACGACCGCGGCGAAGACCCTGAGGACTACTCCGAGGAGACCGAGAAACGCCGGTGGGAAGAAATCCGCGCGGATAACCTCAAGTCGATTGAGGAGCGCAACGGCGTGAGCATGTTCCTGGCCCTGGCCGACGACGAGGCCCACGAGCTCATACCGGGTAGCCACCATCGCTGGCGCACGCCGCTCGAACATGACGTGCTCCTCCCGCAGACGATGAAGGACAAAGGGGTACCGCACACACCCAGTTGGAATGGGAACGACCCGTTGCCAGGCCAGGTCGCGATCAGAATCAAGGCCGGAGAGGCACTCATCCGCAATGGAGCCACCGTCCACACCGGGCACGCTGTCCCGCATCGCGAGCGCAATACCCTCGTAGTCGGTTGGTCGAAGTGGTCGGGCCCGTCCACGGAGGAGCCATCGGTGGCTGATGCGCGAACCGCCTGGCAACTCGATCCCGCCGTGCGGGACGCTCTGCCACACGAGTGGATGAAGACAGCGTGGGATCGATGGGCTGAAACCCAGAAGCTGGGCGATACCCTCGAAGATCGTTATGCCAGCTTTGATATCGCTCGCATCAAAGCCGGGGAAGTTGTTGGTTGGCGCACTGAGCTGGAACACCAGGCCGCGGCGGCCGGCGAAGCGTGGGAGCGCTTCCAGACTGCCAGCCAGTGACCGACTGGCACTTCTTCGCCTCTGACGAGCGCCTCGGAGCATCCGGCCCGATTTCCCGCCAGGTCAATCCGGGATTCAGTTTGTGTAGCACGTTGGGCGCCGTCCAGCAGACGCCTCAAGGCGCGCCCACATCGACGACGGTCCGCCGGGCGACAGCTGCGCTACCGCCGAGCGATGATGACCTTCGGGTCGAACTGGCTGACGTTTGGATAGAAGACAGGGATTGCAGTGTCATTGCCGGCAATCGCATCTGCGAGTCGCATCAAGGCGACAGGGGCGGCGCTATCGATCCCGGTGGTGTCATCCCGCCCACTCCCGACGGACGCGAACAGACCGTCTATCACCTGATCGTCGGCTATACGCTGTCCGAGGGAGATCGCCGATTGCAGCAGATCGCCCTCACCGGTGGCTCGATACAGATCGAGCACACCCTCCAGTGCGCAGACATCGTTCTGCCCACCATGGGCACGTCCATCCTCAGAACCCATTACGGAGCGATCCATCGTGTGCGGCGTCACCCGCGGTAGGGCCCGGAAATCGACCGCGCCTTCATCCAGTCGTCCCCACCCCATCGCCTCGCCCAAGCGTAGGGCCATCATGTGGAACTCGTCCTCGCTGGTGACGTGGAAAGCGCGCGCATAGGCGAGGAAGAGGAGGCCGTTCGCCTGTAAGGGTCTCAGTTTCACAGGCTGGCAGTAGCCGACGTCCGCAGTGTGCTCCGGTGTCAGCCGGGTGCCATCGTTGAGAGCTGGTTGGAAGTACCCCTCCTCATCTGACCAACAGTGCGCTGTCAGAGCCCGCAGGTCGCGGCTCACCAAGCTTATCAACGGCGCCGCCTCCTCTGCGTCGAGCTGGTCAGCATTGGCAAACGCCTCGGCTATGTTCAAGAGAGTGACAGCGACGCGGCCGTAGCGCGTGCCGATGACGTAGTTGCCGATGACGGTGGTTTCATTGACCCGGAGGTCTTCGCCGAGGGCGCCTGTGAAGGACTGCCGCACGCGACAGGGCTCACGGTGGTTGAACTGGTAGCCGGCCAGACCGGTCTGCGGATGGCGGATCGACTCATAACGGGAAAGCAGATGGAGCGCCCATTGGAAGGGGGCGCGCTCACCCGTCAGGCGGTAGATCTCGCTCGCCGCATAGATGAGATCCGAACCTGTATTGATGAAAGAAAGCGATGTGTTCTCGACAATCGGTAGCTCGGTACTGGCGAAGACACCTTCGCGCCAGCGGATGGTCCGATCCCACGGCTCGTACTCTCCGTGGCGATTGAACAGCAGGCTCGACCAGTCCCGGATGTGCGCATGCCAGAGAGCGTCGACGAAGCGGGTCACGACGCCAGCATCAGTGCGATACAGGAAGTCGTAAAAAGGGTAGGCGCACTTGAGCTCGTGATTGCCGCGCAACGGCCGCTCTGACGCCAGGTCCCACGCGGAGTGACCACCCCAGTAGAGCAAGTCACTGTCATCGTTGACGAGTCGCCTGAGGGCGCTGCCGATCCACTCCTCGGAGGCGTTGCGCTCCCCCGAATCAGCGCCGCGCACGGCGACGAGCCCATCTAGTGCACGGAGCAGATTCTGCTGGCAACTCAGATTGGAGACGACCGCATCCTCCCAGCGCCGCGGCGCCGCGTCGGATAGCGAGTACCCGTCCGCGAGCAACCCGGTGTCGTGGCCCCAGCGGTCGCGGCAATGCTCGATCGCCGTGGCGACGTGGGTCTCGACGGCTTCGAGGAAGATGTTGGGATCCCGGTTCATAATGCAGCGCCCTTTCTATTCGATTCTCAGAAACTCTCCGCCTCTACTCGCCGACTCCTCCGCCTTGATACACGCCTTCGCGACGCCCATCACTTCCTGCGTGAAGATAAAATTCTCTTCACCCTTCTCAAAGCCCACGCTCAGGGCTCCGGCGCACAGGTAGGGGACAGCGCTCGCGGAAAACAGCGCGGCCAATCGGGCTCGTACTTCGGATATCCTCATCATTAGCGGCCATTGACTATCAGGAAGCCAAGGAGGGCCGAAAGTGGGCTCAAGCTTTGTCGGTGGTGTCTACGTGCCCCGGCGGTTTGTTGTTCGGCCCCTGGATTTTGTAGGTTTCGCACACGTGAGTGTCGCACGCAACAAGACGGCTATGGATGAGCTGCTCCCCGGTCTGCAGCACTGGCGGACCCACGACCCCGGTGAGCTGCCCGGCGGCGTGCTGGCTTCGAAATCGGCGTCATCTGCGCGGACGAAATGGCGTTGCTGCTACCGAAACCTAAGGAGGTGACTGACCCCTTCGCATGACTCAAGGCCCACCCCAACACGCCATCGTCCGAACATGGCTCGAAGTACTACTGCGGCCTGCCCAACAGATCGAACTGGGTCCAGCTGCCGTCCTCGTGATGGAGCCAGAGTTCGACGGGTGGGTCGGGTATTACGGTGAGTTTGGGTACGCAGCCAGCCATAGTGACGAGTTAGTCCGTGGTGGTAGAGCGTCAAGGCGTGGCGAAGGAGTGCTGTGCTTATCTACCGCCGACTATGCAAGCGTCCAACCTAATACTTTCATAGTGCCACGTCGTATGCTGCCACATCGAGCCCGGAAGCAATATATCCAGTTCAAGGGGATAGGGATATCCGTACATTTACGGGCAAGGATTGAGCCTGGGTAATGCAATGCGTGCTAAAATCAGGTTTGCACAGAAAGTCTGTTTTGCTCAAGGACGCGAGACGGGGCGTGGGGCAAGAGCCAATAGCTGTGATTGGGGAGTAATGGTGTCGATCAGATCAGGACAACGTGGGTATACGAAGCGACGAGTCCTTCTCATTGGTACATAGTTCAATCATGAGAACACGCCTATTAGGCCTTGTCTCCGTCATTGCACTACTCGCAGGCCTTCCGAATTGTGGCACCGGGGAAAAGTCGGGTGGTCTGGTAAGGGCTGATCGGCCGCCTGCCCCCTTGATACCGGCGGCCGTCGATGATTCAGACATCTACATCCGCCTGACATACTCGGGCACCATGCCCGCGAGCAGTGCCTGGGGGAAGAGAACCAACGCCACGTCGCCGGTTGCGGTCGGCGGTGACCTGATCCTGATCGACCAGGAGGGTTTCCTTTATCGGCGGGATGTGAACGGTGCCATCTACACGCTGCTGACCCCCGAAGATGCACCTGCGGAACCGTCGCTGGCCACTGAGCGGATTCTCAATGCTGCCCCGAATCATGCGGGTGACCTCCTTTATGTGGTCTTTATCTCTTCCACGACACCCGGGGGGATACCGGTGGCCGTTTCGCCAAGAGCCGATGGCTCCGCCTACCAGGTCATTTACAGCTACGACTTTGATGGCACGAGCCTTTCCGATCCGCGGCCCATTCGAGCTTTTGAACTCAATCCCAACGGTCACAAGAGTGGGGGACTTGTCGTACTGGACGATGGTTCGATCCTGCTGGCCGTTGGCGACAACGCTGCCCCTTTCGAGGACGGGCGCACGTTCCCCCAGGACGATATCTCACATCTGGGCAAGATCGTTCGGATTGACTCTCAAACCGGAGACTGGACCATTCTGGCCAAGGGTATACGAAACGTGCAGAGGCTTGAAGTCTCTCAGCGGGATGGGAATTCGTATGTAGAGTTCGTAGACATTGGCAAGGACATTGCCGAAGAGTTGAACCGAGTCCTGCTGTCTGATCTGTTGGATACCGCTACGATCGAGAATTTCGGCTGGGGTCGGAATGCTGCGGACGGACGGGTCAGGGAGGGGATGTTCTATATCGATTCGAGCGGCAATGCGGTGGATGAGGCTCCCGTCGGCGAAGCGGGGTTCATTCAACCGCTCGCGCAGTGGGGACGCGAGACTCAAGCTTATGTAGCTGCTACGGGGCCGGTTGGCAGCTCCGTGTCCTTCAGGTCGATCGATATCCTCTTCGGCGATCTGATCTCCGGCACCGTCTACACGGTTAGGGACACAACGGCTGGCATTCCCCCGGACGTGCTCCGGGTCAATCTCCTGGACGACGCCCTGCAACCGACGAGTCTCACAGAGCTGGTGGTGGGCAGACCAGAACCTCGGTTCTTCAGGTTTCCGGATGGCTCGGCGGGTGTGCTCCTCGAACGCAGCGGCGACCTGTACGGCATGGCGGAAATCACCGCAGCCAAGAACGCGACTGGCTTACCTGCGACCGGCGGCGAGGTCGGTTGGACGAGGCGTTGAAAGTCGGGGACTTGCCCAATGGGGCAGTTGGATCGCCGTAAGCCCAGGCGCGGTAGCGCCGCAGCGTGAACCATGCTGTTAAACGAAGTTTCGTTAGTGCCTGCCTCAGTTTGAATGTCAAACTTCCTTGACAAACCAGATGCTAAAGCGCTCATTCTATATGTCAAGGAACCTTTACATTTTCTGACAGGAGACACAGGGTATGTTCAACTCAAGAAGATACTTTTTCGAGTTCGGGGGCTCGATGCTCCTCTACGGCCTGACCATTTTCGGTTCCGTCAAATTTCGCTTTGCTTATCCCGACTCCTCATGGTTGATACCTGTCCTACTTTCGTCCGGCGTGCCAATCGTTCTCGCTACCATTGCCTTCATACGAGAGCTGAGTCGAATGGACGAGCTGCAGCAACGGATCACACATCTGAGCTTTGGCATAGCCATTGTCGTCACGGGTTTGGTCTCCATGCTGTACGGTATTCTCGAAGAGCATGCTGGCCTTAGCCGTATTTCGCTTATTTGGGTTTTCCCTTTCATGATTGGGACTTGGGGTATCTCCTTAAGGATTATTCAGTGGAGGTATCGTTGAAAAACGAAATCCGGAGTCTGAGAAAAAGCAGAAATCTCTCGCAAGCAGAGTTTGCCGCTCTTGTGCATGTCTCACGACAGACGATCAACTCTATTGAAAACGGCAAGTATGACCCAAGTCTGCCGTTGGCATTCAAGATCGCCGGGGCATTTGAGTTACACATCGAAGATGTGTTTATCCCTACGAACCAAGGCATCTGAAAAGACTCATGATCGTGGTCGACCCACTGTCCTCGCAGCAACTTCCGACTCGTTCTTTTTAATTTCTTTAACGTCTCGGCAGTTTGTGAACTCGGCGTGAGTGGGGTTGGGATGGACGGTGGAGCCGGGGTTGCCGTCAGGCCGGAAGGAGCGAGGCGACTGAAGCACAAACTGCCTGTTACCTGCTGAGCCATTCTATTGCCTTGTCTTCCTCCGTGAAGTTCTTCATTGGGATTCCTCTGTTGATCGCAACTGTCTCAAGGAATCTTTGATCCTCCTGCGTACCCTTCCCCACCACGAGCGCGACGCGAATGGAAGGGGGCCAGTTTATATCTCATAGTTAAGCGGCCGTCCAATGTCTGCTTTCGATCAGAATCGGTCAGCATCGCTACGGGACGATGATGACTTTGCCAATTCCCTGTTTTTCGCCCACACGCCGGAGAGCTTCTCCCGCATCACAAGGTGGGTAACAGCGATCGACAACCGGTATCACCTTACCCTCTTCAAACAGCTCTCCGATATCAACTAAGTCTTCGCGCCGCGATTCGGCCAAAAGGAATGCTATCCTGCTGCTGCCCAAGGTTGAGATTACGGGCCCGAGTAACGCGGACTGCCAGGTCGCCGTACCAGACCCGCCACCCAGAAGATAGATACCGGACGCAGTCAAAGACCGACGAGACCGAAATACATTTCTGTACCCCGCCATGTCGAGGATGACGTCGTACCGTTCCCCGTTGCGATTGAAGTCTACCTGCGTGTAGTCAATTACGTGATCCGCGCCAATTGATCTCAGCATCTCGAGTTTCGTAGGCCCGTCAACCCCGGCAACTTCAGCGCCGTACATTTTGGCTAGCTGCACGGCCAGAGTTCCCGCACCACCACCTGCACCATTGATCAGAACTGTTTGGTCGGGCTGAACCTGCGCCTTGTCACGGATCGCTTGCAGGGCGATGTGTGTTGCCTGCGGTAGGGCCGCCGCTTGCTCAAAGGACATACTCGCGGGTTTGTTGACCATCGGAGCCGTCTCAGAGACGCACACATATTCAGCAAAAGCACCGAATCCCTCTGCCATCCCAAAGACCTCGTCGTCCACTTGAAACTGAGTGACGCTCTTACCCACGGCTTCTACACGCCCTGCAATGTCCGTCCCTAGGATCTTGGCTTTGGGTGGGAAGATGCCGCCCTTTTCCGCCGTCACGCTTGTGGGCGTGAATTTGTACTGCTGTTCACGAGAAAACAAGTGAGCCAGTACGCTGATGAAAAGGGGACGTCCGGTTAGTAGCTCCCAGTCACCCAGGTTGATCGACGCGGCACAGACGCGTATCAAGATCTCGCTATCCGATGGCGACGGAGTAGCAACATCTTCGAGCTTCAAGACTTCTGGAGGCCCGTACACTTGTCGAACAGCTGCTTTCACAGCAACACCCTTGGCAAACGGACTGGAGATATGCGCGTTGAATCTTTCAGCGTTGCAATGTCAGCAAACTTACGACTCACAGGGGCCCTCCAATCGTGTGCCTCCTCACCAAGAAAGTCGATGCCTTCTAAAACAGGCACAAGGAGATGTCCATCGGATTCTGTCAACGACGGGCACTCTGCGTCAACGTAGCCGTCTCTGCAGGCACATGCTACTATCTCAGCAAGAGGAGCTTCCGTGTCTCCACCTGCTTACATCCTGCAGGCGATACAGATAGACGCTGCTGGCCAGTTCGTATCCTTGGTCGTTTCGGCCGTCCCAGTGCAGGGTGTAGGCCCCGGCCTGGCGTGGTCCTTTCGACGACAACATTGGCAATGTGCTGTTCGGGGAATTGGGGACCGACAGGAGGAAAATGAGCCGGGCTGTGGTCGTTAAGGGTGAAATCGTAGGTCCCCAACGGGAGCACCAGCGAGTAGGTACCGCCCGGATCGGTGATGCTAGTAGAAAAGCTGCCTGTGCTTTCGTCGTAGGCCGAGATATCGATCTCAGACATAGAATTAGTCGGCAGTCTGTGAGCGACGACTATTGTCCTGTCCGCCATGACTTGCCCCATCTTTATCAGTGACGCGTCCAGAGAGGACGAAGCCACCAGCCTGCAGCGTGATATCCAGGTTCGTATCTTCCAAAACTTGAACATCGCTGATGGTTTGAGACGAAATTCGCCGCTGTCTGCAGACCAGAGGGATAAAGTGTACGTGCCCGGCATCAGGCGCATGCGATAGACGCCATCAGAGGAAGTTATCCCATATCCCACCCTTGCCATTGTTATAGTGCCGTCCGAACCTGTTTGCCTATGATCACTGATGTCGTGATCAAAGACCATGAGTCTCACGGCTGATCGAATGCTTAAGTCACTCAAGCTCTACGCAGCTCTGCAGGGCAAGTACCTACGGCCGTACCGTGCCTTGGTAATGCTTCTCGCCGCGTTGCTGTTTGCCGGCACCGGGCTGCAAATCGCAACCCCGCAGATCGTTCGTTATTTCATCGACACCGCACAAGAAAAGGGTGCTCTCGAGTCACTCTACCTCGCTGCGCTGATATTCTTGTGCGCGGGTCTAACTTCCCGGGTGTTGAGCGCATTCGTCATCTACTTCGGCCGCGACCTGGCTTGGAGGGCGACGAACCAGCTGCGGTCCGATCTGACACTGCACGTGCTCAAACTAGACATGAGTTTCCACAGCGCGCATACCCCGGGCGAGCTGCTGGAGCGTATCGACGGTGATATCGAGAGACTGGCAAACTTTTTCTCCCAGTTCTTCATCCAGATCGTTGGTGCTCTCTTGCTGCTCGCGGCGCTGGTGGTGGTCTCCTGGGCAGAGGACTGGCGATTCGGCCTGGCAATTCTGGGCTTCGCCATCTTCTTCCTGGTCCTGCAGTCTCGGATCACCAAGTTCGTTTCACCTTTCTGGCAGAGTGAGAGTGTGGCACGAGCCGATCTGTACGGCTTTCTGGGTGAGCAACTATCTGGGGTGGCGGATATTCAAAAAGCGGGTGCACTCCCGTTCACGATGCGCCGTTTTTACGAGGCGGCTCGCACACGGATTGTCTCTCAGACGCGAGCCATGATCATCAGCGGTTTCGCATTCAACCTTTCCAATACCATCAACAGCATGAGGATGGTCGCAGGGCTTGCCGTCGGCGCCTACTTGTTCAAGCGTGGCGATATCACAATAGGCACGGTCTATCTGGTTCTGCACTATCTGACAATGATAGGACTCCCCATCATTCACCTGATGAGAGAGTTTGCTGACTTGCAGCGGTCCAGCGCCAGCATCCTGAGAATCAAGGAACTGCTGGATACCACTTCCAAGGTTGCAGACGGAGATGGTGGAGGCCTGCCGCAGGGGCCATTGTCACTCGAGTTCAGCGATGTATCGTTCTCATACAAGCCGGGTGTCCGAGTTCTTCGCGACGTTTCCTTTCGCCTTGAGGCGGGGAGGACGCTTGGTCTGCTTGGCCGCACAGGAAGCGGCAAGACTACGATGTCCCGGTTAGTCTTCCGATTTCATGATCCGGACAAAGGCATAGTCCGGTTCGGAGATGCGGACCTCCGCCACCTGCGAGTCAAGGACCTCAGGGCGCGAGTGGGCTTGGTCACTCAGGACGTGCAGCTGTTCCAGGCTACGGTTCGTGACAACCTCACGCTGTTTGACCCAGCCATCAGCGACGGCAGTATTGTCGACACGCTTGAGTCCTTGGGGTTGAGCGACTGGTACAACACCCTTCCCAACGCCTTGGACACCGAGCTCAGCGCAGACGGTGAGCAGATTTCAGCAGGCGAGTCCCAGCTTCTGGCCTTCGCCCGCGTTTTTCTGCGAGACCCTGACTGTGTGATTCTGGACGAAGCGTCGTCTCGCCTCGACCCCGCTACGGAAGCCCTCATACAACAAGCGGTGAACCGGTTGCTGAAGGGCCGCACGGGATTGGTGATCGCCCACCGCCTGGCGACCGTCCAGCGCGTAGACGAAATAGTCGTTATCGAGAATGGGGCGATACTTGAGCATGGCGAGCGCTCCACCCTCGCCAGTGATCCCTCTTCACGGTTTGCCGGCCTTCTCAGGACCGGGCTTGAGGAGGCACAGGCATGAAAACCAGGCACTGCCTGTGGCACCTGATCCGACAAAATATATTCGGTCATATCGGAGTGACCGTGGTCGCGGTTGGCTATCAAAGCTCGGGGGTCGTCACGGGACTATTGCTCAAAGCGATCTTCGATACGATTACCGGCAACGCCCAGGTTGGTTTCGATGTGTACACGCTGCTCGCATTCATGGCCGTGTTGAACCTGGTTATTCTGCTCGTGTTCCAGAATGGCTTTTGGAACCTCAATGAATTCTTGAAAAATCTGCTCCACGCCCGACTTCAAAGAAACCTCCTCAATACCATCCTGTCAGATCGGCCCCAGCGCGCGGGACCGAGTGCTGGCGAGATGCTCAATCGCTTCAGGGACGACGCAACAGAAACTGTTGAGCCGATATTTCTAGGCACACTCTTCATCGGGTCTGCTGTAAGCCTTGGCGTCGGAGTCTATGTGATGGCATCCATAGATTCCGTGATCACTGTTGTAGCTCTTCTTCCCAGCATCGCCGTTTTCTTGATCACGAAGGTTCTTGGCCGCCGTATCGATGTGTTCAGGCAAAGGAGTCGTGAGGCAACCGGGAGAGTTTCCGGGGCGCTGGGCGAGCTGCTGGGTGCCGTCCAGGTCTTGCAGGTCGCCGGAGCTGAAGAGCGAGCACGGAATCACTTCGACCAACTCAGCAACCGGCGGCGGAGCGCAGACATGAAGGAGGGGCTTGTCGACGGATTAATGGGGGCACTGACCGGCGGGCTCGTGACGATAATGACGGGGGTGGTGCTTCTTCTCGCGGCGGGACAAATGCGCAACGGGTCCTTCACTGTCGGCGATTTCGCATTGTTCGTCAGCATTGTGGGCACGGAATCGATGAACTGGGCGTTGCAGAGGGCCGGTGCGTTTCTCGCAGCTCTGCGAAGAGCCCGCGTTTCATTAGAACGATTATCCGAACTGATTCCGAATTCACCAATGGACGCATTGACCCAAGGCGGGAAAATGCGTCTGCGGGGCCCCATTCCGGAGGAGCCCTCTATCCCGAAGACTCCACAACACCGGTTGGAGAGCCTTATGGTGGAGGGCCTGAGCTATACTCACCCAGAGTCGGACCAGGGCATCAACAGCGTTAGTCTGAGCCTACTACGGGGTAGCTTTACGGTCGTCACAGGACGGATCGGCTCAGGCAAGACTACCCTGCTGGAGGTCCTGCTGGGACTGCTTCCCATGGACTCGGGTGACGTCCGATGGAACGGAGAGACGGTGGCAGACCTCCGAACCTTTCTCGTGCCGCCACGTTGTGCCCACACGCCTCGGACCCCGTGGCTCTTCAGCGATACGCTGCGCAGCAACATCCTGATGGGCCTCAAGGTGGACGACGAGAAGCTGGAAGCTGCAATCCATGCGGGTGTCATGGAGAAGGACGTCGCTGAATTGGAGAGCGGGCTGGAGACGATAGTCGGTCCTCGCGGCGTCAAGCTCTCGGGCGGCCAGGTCCAGCGCGCCGCTGCCGCCCGGATGTTCGCCCGCGATCCCGAGCTGTTGGTTTTCGACGATCTCTCCAGTGCCCTGGATGTGGAAACAGAACGGGCATTGTGGGAGCGCGTCTTCGCGTTACCGGATGCTACTATGCTGGTTGTGTCTCATCGTCGTGCTGCGTACAGGTGCGCAGACAACATCATCGTGCTCAAAGCAGGCCGGGTAGAGGCCGAGGGCAAGCTGGACGACCTCTTGCAGACGTGCGAAGAGATGCAGCTGCTATGGCAAGGCGATCTCGGGCAGAGATAGGTCACAGTTGACAATGTGTCTCCACTCATCCTGGCGCTCATCAGACTTCCAATCCGTGGGTCGAACTTTGACAATCGCGGACTTACTCTTCGTCGTCTTGCTGCCCCGGCCTTTGAATGAGACTCTGGACCTCTTCGATTCTAGCTTGAAGCTCCTCCCGTTCGGTCTGCTTTCTTTTACATTCATATTGCGTTTGGTTTCTGCGCGCCTCTGAGCTCTCCTTGACGACGGAGGCCTTGTCACGCTCCTCACGAGCGCGCCTCTCTTCCGCTTCCAATAGGGCAATCTCCCGCCTGCGCTCAGTCGTCTTCTTGGTCGTGTAACCCTTGGAGAGTGCGCAGACTACCATCACCAGCACGCACGCAACCACCCACGTCTCAGTCATATCACGTCCCCTCGTCTTCGTCATCCCGTTCGACTCGATGCCGTGGCAGACGACGCTCCAGTTGCTCTTCCAGGTCAGCGAGCTGTTCGCGACTATGCAAGACATTCTCCTCAAGAACACTCAGTTCGTCGCGCGAGACGGCGATTTGCTCTTCGAGCTCGGCGATCTCATCATGGATGGACTTGATTGCATCCAGGTGGCCCTGTGTCTTCTGCCGCACGAGCTCTCGAATCGCAACCAACTGTTGTTGGTTTTTTACGTGATCCTGCCAGATCTTGACCAGGATTCCGAGGAGACCAACGGTAGCGAATGCAAATATCCAGCCTAACATGGGTCAATCGGGTCTGTCCCAGTGGTGGACGTTGTCAAGCAACTCAAACCGACGAAGAGAAGCAGATTTTTGGACTGGCTCAGGCGAGGATGAGAAACGAAAGATCTGAATCCTCACCAAACTCGAAAACCTCCGCGTGACTCCCATGAAGCAACTGCTCAATATCCAATGTCGTGCAGTTACCGAGTCGGATCCAAATAGTCTTAGGAGGAGCACCTTGGACGAAGCTGAGGTGGTGGAAGTCCGAGTCCTTCGAAACTATCGTGAAATCGTGCTCTGCAGCGTAATCCCAGATCTCTACGTCGGTTGAGGTCTGAAGGCCTACGTCACGAACGTGAATCGAACCCGGAAAATCGAGCTGCAAAGTGGCCGCAAGGCGCGGCGGAAGGTTATGGTCAAAAAGCAGCTTCACGCTGCCGGAGGAGAGGACGACAACCTACGCTCTCGATCGGCTGCGAAGGCGAGGCAGGCCTTCAGGTCGTCCTTGGTGAGATCCGGGAAGTCAGCGAGGATCTCCTCTTCAGTCATCTCAGAAGCCAGGTACTCAAGAACCTCGTAGACGGTGATCCGCAGACCACGGATACACGGCTTCCCTCCACGCTTGCCGGGTTCGACCGTGATTATGTGTTGGTAGCTGTCCATACATTGAGAGTAGAATTACTGAGTGACGCAGTCAAGCCGAAGATTGCCATGCTTGCCCCGTCAGTTGGCTGATTCGTACCTCGTTTTCTCGCTGTCGTCTAACGTTTTACCGATTGCCGAACCTGCGGAGCAGGTTGCCCGAAGGGCCAAGCCGCGAATGCGGCGCAGTGGCAACCGTGTGTTAAACGATGTTAACGGCGGTCGAGTCAGTGCTTAAACCCAAGCAGAACTACCACCCACAGACCCATGAAAAACAGATATACAAGACCAGGTGGAAGGGCTAGTGAGAACCAAAGCCAAAATCTGTATTGGCTATCCTTTACAGGAAAAACAAAGCCCGCCGCTGCAAATGACAGAGTCCCGAGTGCAATGAACCAGCTACCACTACCTATGAAGTACATGCCCATGTGCAAGCTGACAATTAGATGACCTATCCAAACGGCATACTTCTGGTTCTTGACAATACCCCACATTGAATCGCCCCGGGGTTGCCGGAGGCTCCATTTCTTGAGAGGATTGGAGTCATGGCAAACTCAAAGAGGTATTCCCCAGAGGTACGCGAGCGGGCGGTACGGATGGTATTCGAGCACGAGAGTGAGTACAACTCCGAATGGGCGGCCATCAACTCGATCGCGGCTAAGATCGGCTGTACTGCGGAGACACTCCGCAAGTGGGTACGTCGGACCGAGGTCGACACGGGCCGCCGGGACGGTGTGACCAGCGACGAGCAAGCGCGGATCAAGGATCTGGAACGCGAGGTTCGTGAGCTGCGGCGTACGAATGAGATCCTTCGCAAGGCCTCGGCTTTTTTCGCTCAGGCGGAGCTCGACCGCCGACCGTAGTGATGGTGGCCTTCGTCGATGAGTATCGCCGGGAGTACGGGGTCGAGCCCATCTGCAGGGTCCTGCCGATAGCCCCATCCACCTACTACGAGCACAAGGCTCGACAGGCAGATCCCTCTCGCATACCGCCCCGCGTCCGTCGTGATGCGCTGCTGCGGGACGAGATCGAGCGGGTGTGGAACGACAACTTCCAGGTCTACGGTGCCCGTAAGGTCTGGCGCCAGCTCGGCCGTGAAGGCTGGGATGTCGGCCGCTGCACCGTCGAACGTTTGATGCGCCAGATGGGGCTTCAGGGCGCCACACGCGGCCGATCCTTCAAAGTGACGACGATCGTGGACTGGACGGAGTCGAGGCCTGCCGATCTCGTCGAACGCGACTTCAGCGCGCAACGACCCAACCAGTTGTGGCTGGCGGATCTGACGTACGTCGCGACTTGGACGGGCTTTGTATACGTCGCCTTCGTCATCGATGCCTTCTCACGCATGATCGTGGGCTGGCGCGCAGCTACTACCCTGCGCAGTGACCTGGCCCTGGATGCCCTGGAGCAAGCCCTGTA
Organism: Candidatus Latescibacterota bacterium; assembly: GCA_965248265.1. Taxonomy (GTDB): domain Bacteria; phylum Latescibacterota; class UBA2968; order UBA8231; family UBA8231; genus CBDFJF01. The sequence goes on along the minus strand of CBDFJF010000001.1, from coordinate 841,631 downwards.
CGCTCGCCCCGAGAGCGACTGGCTCGTACATCATAGCGACCGTGGCGTCCAATATTTGTCGATTCGCTACACCGAGCGTCTACTCGAAGCTGGTATCGAGTCGTCTGTGGGCAGTGTTGGCGATTCATACGACAACGCCCTGGCCGAGACCATCATCGGTTTGTATAAGACGGAAGTCATCCGTCACCGAGGACCCTGGCGCAATCTCGAGCACGTCGAATTCGCCACGCTCGAATGGGTGGACTGGTTTAACAACCGACGGCTGCTGGCGCCGATCGGCAACATCCCTCCCGTCGAGTTTGAGCAGCTGCATTACGATCACCAAGAGTCCCAAGCCATGGTGGCGGGACTCAACTAACCGAGTCTCCGAAAAACCCGGGGCGATTCACATCAAGCAAGCCATTCCAGATAGGCCAAGTATGAGTGTCGAGATCATCACCCAAGGCTGCATACTCTATTTCACCTCAAGGGGCTTTTAGGCTCGCGTCAGTTGCCTTTACTGATTCTTCATGTCGTTTAACTACTTGTATGCAAACAAAAGGTTCGCGTAATCCCAGGAAAACCAGTTGATACACGAACTCTTTGGTCGTTTCGTCGAATATCGGGTAAAACCGAGCATCAGACTGTATCGGCGAGCGAGTTGGCCGAAGGTCAATTCCAGCAGTCTGGCGACTATAGCCTGTCACTTTCGGACGAACGTCCCAGATCCGGGGTAGCTGTCGAACTGGCTCCATGGAGGACGCCACCAGAGCTGACAAAACTCTCCATCGCTATCCTTGTCTCTGACTGTAACGTTGATACGGATTCTGTCCCAGTCCTCCCTGTCGCTGTTCGATGTACTCAAGAGGAATAGCGATCTCGCAGCTGTGGCCACTCTCGGTGAAAACACCGAGTGCCTGTACCCCAAGCTCTTGGAGCGGCTCAAGATCGAGAACGAAGGTCTCCTCTTTCGTGCTGCCCGGGGCTAGCCGGATCTTAACGGTGTGCTCCATATTTGGCGTCGGTGGCAGCCGGCTTAGAGAGCGTATTGGATCGGGACGCGCATCGATGTGCACCTCCACACCGTCCTGCTGCGACGCGCATGGCGCGCGTCGGCGATGCCGTGGCGGCCGCCCTCACTTCAACAGCAAGAGCCGCCGTGTTTCCGTATGCTCGCCGATCCGCAAGCGGTAGAAGTAGACGGCGCTGGCGACTGCATGACCGCGCCGGTCACGGCCATCCCAGGAGACCGCGTGGTGGCCGGGCAGGGTCGGCTCATCGACGAGGCGGCGGATGAGGCTGCCGGTGATTGTGAAGATGTCCAATACGGTGCTGGATCCCGTCCCCAGGATGCTGGTGCCGACCGTGTACTCGATCGTGGTGCCGCTGTTGAAGGGGTTGGGGTAGTTCTGTTTCAAGGCGAAGTCCAGCGGCAGACTGGGATCGAAGTTGAGAAACGGACGCCATTCAACGGCCCCATCCATGCGTTGGCCGATCGACAACTCATCCTCTCCCCCCCACCAATTGTTGGCGGCATTGACCTGACGCGAGGCCTGGTTGTCCAGCAGGCGCTCCGTGTCCTCAACCGTGTTCAGCGAAACACGAACTGGCACCAAGGGCCCTTCAACCCGCACGGCGAGCTCGTTGGCAACCATGCGATTGCCTTCTACGCGCGGTTGTGAATTGGACGATAACAGGCCAACCGTATGGCGGTTCAGCGTGTTGCCATCGACGGCGAGGTCGCGGCTCTCGATGATGCGGATCCCCACTCCACCGCTGAACTGATTATCGGCGATACGGCCGACAGTACGTTCGAGGACCACATTAGCCCCGTCCGCATTCTCGATACCATTGTCGACGAATTCGCTGTTGAGCAGCTGCAGCGACCCGCCGATCTGCACGAAGCCAACGGTGGCATTGTCGGCAAAGCGGGAATCGGTCACCCGCACCGGGCCGGAACCTTGGATTCGCACTCCGGCGCCCGACTCACTGACCTCGAGCTCCGAAAGCGTGAGGGGTTGTCTCATCCGTACCAGGTGGATGCCGGTCAGGCGCGCCTGGCGAACGGTCACGGCCTGCAGTATGTGCGGACGATTCCAACCTCCACCGGAGATTCCCTCGTGGGCGTACTCGATGAGGGCGTTGCGGATGTCGATCTCGCCCTGGAAGTGGACGACGATGCCGTACCAGTCGCCGCGCCTGGGCAAGGGGGCTGCAGAGGTGAATACGACCGGTCGCCTACCCAATTCACCGACGATGAGCTTGCCATCGATGACCAGCTCGCTGCGCTCTGCATCCAGGCCGCCACCGTTGTACTCGAGATCGAAGACAACGACCGTACCGGGCTTGATGGTCAGTCTCGCCCCAGCAGCTACAACAACATCCCCGACGACGATGATGCTGTCGCGCCAGACCTCATTCGTTTCGATGGTTCCCGAGCGATGGCGCGTGTCACGGTGCAGGTCGGCGGCCAGGAGCCCGTCTTCGCGGCGGATGTTAAAGACACCGATACCCGGCAAGGTCGGGGGATTGGAGGTGGGGGAAAACTCCTTGTAGTGAACGCCATCGAACAGGTCTGTCGCATCGCCAAGGTTTCCGGCATGCGACCCTGCGTAGTCCGGGTCGTGAGACCAGAAGTCGAGATTGTCACCGCCCGAGAACGGGGCAGCTACGCTGCCGTTCGGAAACCCGCCGTCTTCATAGAGCCCGTCGGCGCAGACCAGATCGACGCGCTTCTCCCGCTCGAGGCGATTGCCACGGCGGAGGTTGCGAACATGCCAGACCAAGAGTCCGTCGCCTGGCAGATTGCGCTCGTAATAATTCGTGACGGGCCGGCGATGCTCCACCAGGAAGTACTCGAAGGGATTCCGGGTTGCCAGCTTGTAGACATGGCCTCCCTCTCCCAGGGGTGTAAAGGCCGCGACCTTGTGCTCGCCGCTGACCTCCACCAGGCGTTCATTGTCAACTCCAATCCAGCCCAGCTGCTCCAGGCTCCAGGCACTGAAGGGATTCGGTCCGTCATGCCCATTCCAGCCACCGGTGCCCCAGGCCATCAGGCCCCAGCGGCCGATGCCGGCGCTGTCTTCGGCCGGACTGGGATAGGAGCGGTCAAAGAGATCGGGCAAGCCCAGATGGTGGCCGAGTTCGTGAGCCATGATTCCGACTGTTTGTTCGAAGTTGCCTTCCCGCAGCACCGAGCCGCCTGATGTATATCGGGGGACCTGAATGGGCTCGCCGTTGACGCCCAGGTCTTCAGATACATACGGGTCGTCCATGCCCAGGCCGCCAATTCCAGTGGCGTTGCCGATGAAGAACCGGGGCGGGGTCGACTCCACGTTGACGAAGATGTAGTCGACGAAGCCGTCATCGTCACCGGAATTGGCCAGGCCGTCGGGCCCGTCGTTGTCGAACTCCGCGAAGTTGAAATCACCATCCGCCTTGCGCAGAATCTCCCGCACGAACTGGCCGTAGAGGCCGCGTTGATCGTCGGCAGCGGCGACGTATGCCGACGCGGGACTGTCTGATTCGTAACGGCGCGGCAGCACGAAGCCCTCAACCAGGAACTGGCCGTGTGACATGGTGCTGTAGAAATGCGTCAGACTACCGGGTCGTTCACGGTCGAACAGGTTCACCGCAAAGCCAGGCACGCCGTGGCGGGAGCCGGTCTGTTCAAACTCGGCGAAGATGACGAGGGCTCTGAGGGTTTGAGGGGAGGCCGCTGCGGCGAGGTGTTTAGCCGCGGAACCGTCGTGGGCAGGGGCATCACCTGTGCCGGCGCAGACAAATTCCACGACTCCACTGGCACTCCTGGCTACCAGCAACAAGGCAGCCAGAAGACAGATGACTCCGCTCTTGATAGGGCAAATCCAGGACATCATGCTCATATACTACCATATATAGCAGGTGCGCGCTCTCGGCGCATCAGGTCGTACTCGAGGATCCACGAGATCACCCAGGAACCAGTATTCGTCAACGCCTCCGGCTTGTTGACAGTCTTCGAGGCAGCATCAAGGGCGACCGCGTTTCCGTGGATATCTGACATTATTGCCATGCGCACTGACAGCTCCTACAGGGAGGACGGAGCCGTGCGGATTGACACTCCGTAGTGAGGAGATAACGCAATAAGTGGCCTTACGTTAGCAGGGAGGCCACCATCTCTGTGATTTCTTTTCGCCAAACCCTCCTGGCGGCGATCGTCCCGGTGCTGCTAATCACGTATGTATGGGGGACACCGAAAACATTGTAGAGAGTCCGGGGGGCATCATCATGCCAACCAGCTCCTTGACAGATCTGGGGCCAGGCTAGATCCCCGTCATCAAGGCGACCTCGGAGCGCGCCGATGTCCGATGACACGCACCCTGTCCGGATACCTCTGCTCGCACTCCCTGAGATGAGGAAACTCGGCAGGACAGAACGGGCACGTTGTCGACTAGAAGTTCAGTAACACGACGCTGCCCTGGAAGTCTGCGAGGTCTATCAGGTTACCCTCCATGTCGGGCGATCTAAAAGTCGGAGCCGCCTGTCCGATGTTCAGATTGTCGCACTCATAGAGGCAGCCGCGGGCGTGTCGGGCGATGTGTTCGTGACACTCGCTCGTATCCAGTTCGAGGATGCGTTCGGCGTTCCTCCGCGCAATCTGCATATTCTCGTCATGCTTCAATCGTGCGAGCATGGTACAGTGGAGCAGATTGGCTTCCGCCGTCGGAGAGGTCAGCCTCTCCGCAAGGGTCTCTATCAATGAAAAACCTTCCCCAAGTCTACCATCCCTCTGGAACGGGCTGATGATGCCTCCCTCTATGTTTCTCCAGACTTCGGTCCAGACCTGCTGAATCTCCTTTGATGCGGATGGCTCCTCTGATATCTGGCCCACTGCTTGGCGTACATCATCGGAAACGCCCGTCAAGCGCCGCCAAATCCAGAAGGCGAACGACAGTGCCTGTGCCGCAATCTTCGATGGTCGTCGATCCAGGTAGTACTGGAAGTACGCACGTCCAAGAGCGTATCCAGGATTTGCACTTGTGTATTCCTCGCCCTCCCGACAACTGCCGAGAAATGCCCTGAATCCCTCGCGGTCTGACTTCTGTCTCTCGTTAAACTCCGCTTCGCTCTTCGTCGCAGCGATTGTCGGCTTAGGCATCGTGGCCTCCTAATCTTTGCCGATATCTGCATCAATGACTGCCCGGCGGATTATCACTCCTGGCAGGGAGATAGTTTCTGCAATTTTCACTGACATGTCAGAGCATCATGTCTCGCTGTGGGAAGCCGCCGCAAGGCCATGGGGGTCAGTACTCTTCCGCGGCACCTTGATATACCCTCTTAGTTCTGAGGATCTCACCGATCTCAGCCTTCATTACTAACTCCAGCCCGTCAGAATAATCATCTTGCTCCCCGACAATCCTAAAGTTCATGGATTCTGCCATTTTCAGAGACGGATGGTTTTCGGGGCTAATAGTCAGAACAAAACTTCGAACACCGAAATTTGAGTGCGCCCACTCCATCATCCCAATAGCACTTTCCTTAGCATATCCCCTCTGGCGACATTCTGGCTCAATGGTGTAGCCAAGCTGTGCCCCCAGTTCGGTATACGCCGAAATTTCGGGGTCTGGCGCCTTGCTGTGAAAGCTAATGAACCCAACCATTTGTTTGTCATTCTTCCTTACTATGGATCGATACATCCAAGGATGCTGGGAAGGGTCAACCTCTATCATCCTCAGACGACGATCTATCTGTCGATGGCCAAGAAGGGAACAATTCAGTGGGACGTGATAGTCGACTAGGGCCTGCGCCTTTTCAATACTACTCTCGGATATCGAACGCAGAAACTCGATCCCTAATGAATGGAGGGTCAATCGATCCGTCTCTATGGGTAGTATATTTCGCGTGTGCATACAATTTTCCTTGCCGGCATTTCGTAACGTACGCACATGCCGTGGGTGTCGCTTCTGGACGAGCTGCGGACTGTCACTCCGTGTATACTGCCTGTCCTGGGATTATTTCACGAGATGGATTCGAGGAGGTGCTATGGGGAGCACAGACAGGAAGAGGAGCCTTCTCGGCGTCCTCGTTGTCCTGGCGCTTGCAGCCACTACGCTGGCTGTCACACTGAGCGCAGAAGAGACAGAAATGGCATCCGAGTCAAAGCAGAAGCTATCGCGCAAGGTCTTGGATGTCGAACGGACAAGAGTATGGACGCGCATCATTGCCGCCTTGCACGACATGCTCCAGGCGGCCGGTGAAACGGAATGGTCGGTCCCACGGCTCCAGGGTGTCATGGGGAACGGCTTCAGCTTCGAAATGAGGAAGGGTGGTGGAGCAGTCTGGCAGGAGGGAAACCTAGACTGGTGGCTGGTCTTCGAGTCCCGATTCGAGGAGGATCTTGGCTGCCGCATCCGACGCTTCCAGGCGCGCGAAGATGCAGATGAGGCAGAGAGCAAGAGGGTCATGACTGAGGCGTGGGACGCCGTTCGGGCCAGCATCGACCGAGGCGTGCCAGTGGCTGCGTGGGTTCCGATGTATGAGGATGACGAACCAGATGAAGCCCGAGACTGGGGTCTGCTGGTCGGGTACGACGAGGCAAAGGAAACTTACGTCGTTCGCCGCCGACGTAGTGAGTTCGATTACCGCCACGATGAGATCGGACAAAACGGGCGCTTCCTGGTTCTCGTCTACCAGGGGCCGGAGCCGGGGGACCATTCGGGTATTCACATCAAGGCCCTTCGGAATGCCGTCGCCCTTGCTAACGGGAAGCGTTACGATGCGGACAAAGCGTCGTTCAAAGTGGACGCTCGCGGGATAGCCGCCTTCGACCTCTGGCTCGATGCCATGAAATCCGGAGCGGAGCCCGATCCGGAACAGCGGTCTCCGAGAAGCGAGGGATTCGCGAACGACTCTCGCGAGCACGCGGGATGGTTGGCCTCCAACCGGCGGTACGTCGCCGACTATCTTCGGGAACTCGTCGAAGTCTTTCCTGCAGCGGCGGACCTTCTTACAGATGCTGCCGGGCACTACGACCGCGTAGCCGAGATGGCTGGCCGGCTTCACACGCTCAGCGACGACGCGAGCAAGTCGGGAGGATTCACTCCCGAAACTCGGATCCAGGCAAGCAGTCTGTTGGCCGGCGCGATGCAGAACGAAATGGCAGCAGTAAGACACGTGGAGGAAGCCTTGCGTCGGATCGACCCTCAGTTTGAGCCGACTGCTCTGAGAGAAGAAATCGGGACAGGGGCTCCCGGTAGTCGCCCTTCCGGAGGAAAGCGGGTGGAACTCGACATCGCGCCCGAGGAAAATTACGGGGGATCGATCTTGTCTGTCCTGCCACCGGCCTTGCAAGCGGCCGGAAGGGATTGGTCGACAGAATACATCCGGGGATATCTGGGTCTGGGATTTGTCTTCAGTATGTATGAGGGCGGCGGCAGGATCTGGCACAGGGAGAACTACGAGTGGGACTACTTCTGGGGGACGCTACCTGACGTAAGGGTCATCTCTGCCCACCAGAGCGGACAAATAGGTCCACACAAGGAACCCGTCACTCCCGACGAGCATGCGCAAAGAAAGGTGGAGGCCTGGGACGCCGTCCGCGTTTCGATCGATGCCGGGATCCCCGCCATCGTTATGAATGCGTTCAACAAAGAGATGGAAGAGTCGGGCAAAAAACCATACATGTGGAGTCTCATTATCGGCTACGATGAAGCTGCCGGAACCTACATCGGGCATCACAATGATCTCGGAAAGTTCACGATCGGATGGGACGACTTCGGTCACGCAGGTAGCCTCCAATGGTTCTGTGTGATGGTGGTCGAGCCGGGATCGAAGCCATTCGACGACCTCAAGGCGCATCGGGAGGTCATCCGCCGTGCGATCGAGGCCTCACAGGGAAAACGCCCGGCCAACTTCGAGGACGCGACGGCGTACGGTCTGGCCGCCTGGGAAATGTGGCTGGACGGCTTCCGGAAGGAGACGATCGATGTTTCCGCTGTCAAATATCACACGTCGTTTCTTGAGACTTCGCGCAATTCGGCAGTCGTCTATCTGAAGGAAATCGAGCCTTACTTCCCCGAGGGGGCCAGGGGGCCTTTGCGTGAGGCTGTTGAGCAGTACGAAGCTGTCACTGATGCCGTGAAGGAGCTGCACGAGCTCGCGCAGGGGCAAGACTTTCAGGAGAAGCCCAACCTGAAGAAGGGCGCGCGAATCCTATCCAGGATCATCGAACATGAACGGTTGGGTCTGGACAAGCTGCAGGAAGTCCTGGATGAGTCGCAGATGAGCGATGCTAACAACGATTGAGGTAATATAGCCCACTTCAGCAGACGGTAACGCGTTGGGGGGTGGCGGGGAAGGCTTTGGCCGAGGAGAGGCCTTCGCGGAGGAGTTTTTACGCTTTACATTTTACGCCCTGCAATATAGCGCGGAGACGCTCCGCAATCACCTCCGGATGGCCGTCGTGGAGGGTGTGCAGGGCGACCGTGATCCAGCTGTCACCGTGGCCGACGAGTATTCTCGGAGTGTCGGCGACAAGACGCTCTGCAACAGTGTGGCCGGTCATGCCCAGCGCGGCGGGCTCGAGCTTGACCGTCAAGCTGGCAGCGGCGTGCTTTTCGAGGCGGTTGACCTGCGTGGTGATGTCAGCGACGTCGTCAACCGCGTCCTGGATGATCTTCGCGTAGGAAAGATATCTGAGTACCCTGTCCTCGTGGTCCATGGTCAGCCACTCTTCGAGGGCGACGACCATGCCGACGATCTCCTGGCGGTCTACCTTCATCGACCTACCGAAGGAGCGGGGCCGGTCGCCCGACTGCGAGGCCACGAAGCCCTGCCGCGATGCGGCGTGAGCGAGGTCGGCCCGACCGCACAGGAAGCCAGCGGAGCTGGCAGCCCCCACGTACTTTCCGCCGAAACACACAAGATCGGCGGCCCCTGCAATCCACCGGAATTTTTGTAAGGGGAACGTCTGATATGCGGCATCAACGATAACGGGCACACCGTGACGCCGTCCGATCTCCATGGCCTCGTCGATGGACACGACCGAAGGATCGGGCTCTCTGCGCGTCTTGTCGACGTACCCGATGCCCGCGGTCTTGTTGGTAATCGCTGCTTCCACCTGCTCCCGCGCACAGCCGGCCTCGTCGCCGACAATCACGAGCTCGCCGCCGGGGACCTCGTAGCACCTGTCGTAAAAATACCGCTGCTTGCGTTGGAAAACGAACTGCTTCTTCGTCCCCGTCGTGTCGGGGAGCTTGCCGACATCGTCCTTCTTCGTTCCGGCCATGACACCCGCCGCCGCATGGACGATAGCCGAGGCGCACCCCGACGTGATGAACGCGGCCTCGACTCCCAGAAGCTCCGCGACGCGCTTGCCGGTCTGCTCCATGAGCTCGGGCATGTCGCAGTAGTAGTAGTCGGCCTCGGCCATCGCCAGAGCGGCCCTTGCGCTGGGCGTCGAGCCGCCGAGGGTGGTCTTGTTGCCGATGCCGTTGATGGCCGGCGTAACACCGAGCCGGGTGTAGACGTCTCTATACACGACTTTCGTGCCGCTCCTCCCGCGTCCAATCGCGGTCTTTGCGACTACTCAAGACCCCTTCAACTTCGATCCGGGGTGTGGCGCCAGCGCCGTTTGTGACGTACCGCATATCGGGCTCTCCTTCGGTCGATGTACAAAGTGTGCGTACCTTCTCCCACTCCATGAATCATGTAGATGATCCAACCGCCGGCCTTTCACCTCGGTCCACGGCTTGCGAATAACCCGGATTCTTGATCTTGATCCAGGGTGTCTTGCCGTTGGCATCCGGTCAGGCTTGCGAAGCAGATTTCGGGATGGATCTCCCTGCAAGCGCGCCCACCGCCATCGGTCGCTTCATCGCACAACCACCTTGGCCGTAGCGCTCTGGCCGCTCATCACGTCCGTCGCCGTGAGGGTCCATGCGCCGGTTGGGTCGTTGAGCGCCAGTGGAAGGGAAGATCCGACGGGCTCACCCTTGACCCACACGGTCTGCATCAACTCCTCCCGGTTTCGCCCATGGCCGTCGGCCACGGTGATGCGGACGAGTTGTCGAGCCGGAGCGGGGCCGGCCTGACCGACAGTGAATTCGAGCGTCTCGGCGCGTCCGGCGACCTCGCGAACAGCGGCACTGGGGGCACGAATGGTCGGTGCGGGAAGCGGCTCTGGCGCGAGACAATACACGCGAGCGCCCATTGGATCGAACGGCACTTTCAGCGTCTCGAGCTCTCCGAGAAAAGTTTCTCCGCGGACATCGTAGACGTGGCGTTTTTCGCCAAGGTCAATGACCGCCACATCGGACTTCTCGTCGGCGTTGAGCAGGCACAGGAACTCCACGCCATCGAGGACGTAGCGGACCATCTCGACCCGGGGCACCCGGCCGCTTGTCAGCCTTAAGGGGTGCTTCGGCTGGACGCCGGCCCGGTCGAGCAGGTCAAGGACAATGGCACGCAGTTGACGCGCGGTCGGCGAGTGGTACCGCGCTTCACTATCGCCCCCCGGGTCAATTCCGCGCTGGGTGCGCCTCAAGCCAGTCAGATCGAGGTTCAAAAGATGTGCGCGCCCGTTCGCTGCACTCGTGAGCGCCGGAACGGCCCCGTCGGTGGTCGTGGCGTAGGCCTGAGCGCCGGAAAGGACGACGTCAGTGGCGGCGACGGGCAGGCGTACCTCCGTCCCTGCCTTCAGCCCGCCTACGGCGGCCGCGAGCGTCACGTGTGGCTCGACTGCACGCGGCTCACCCTCGAGGCCGGCCTCGAAGAGATCGTCGAGAAGGCCCGGCCGCTGCGGGCGGCCGAGATCGTCGCGAACCCCGACGGGCCGCGTGGCGATGAGTGTCCCGCCCGCGCGCACGAACGACCGCAAGGCCTCTGCCTCCGATTGCGAAAGCGCCAACGTGTAGGGCAGAATGACAACCTCGAACTCGCCGCGCCCGAGCAGACCATCGGCGACCTGCTCATGGGCCACGAATTCATACTGCAGGCCGCTGGCCTCGATGAGTTTCCCCCAGGCGTCACGGGCCCAGTTGATCTCGTTCTCCTCGCCGCTCAGCGCGCCGGCGATGATCGAAGGCATCGAATAGTAGAGTGCGACCCCATCATGCTGTCGCGTGGCGCCGCGCAACAGCCGCCAGATACCTCGACGAAACTCGCGCAAGTGGGCGCCGGTGTCGCGGCCCGAGGCGGTTTGGGTGAAATCCCCATAAAAGAACAGTTTCGTGGCCCAGGCCGAGATGCCGCGCGTGTCGTGGAACAGGCACCACCACATGCGATACTCCGCGCGCGGGTTGACGGCATGGTAGCCGCTGAGGTACGGCGACTGGCCAGCCCCACCGTGACGCTGGAATGAACGCCGCATCTCGTGCGACCAACCGCTGTTGTAGCCATGGTAGTAGCTCATCGCATTCGACAGCTTCCACCACTCCATCCCATTGGCGGCCTCAGGGCCCTGCGTGCCCGACAGCCCCACTCGAGCATGGGGGTCCACGCTGCGAATGGTCTGCTGGACGAACGTGAAGAAGTCGGCCACCTGGTGGTTCATGTATGCTCTGAATTCGAACCACGGCGCCGGGTTCTCTGTCTCCAGGGCTTCTTCGCGAGTCAGGGGTACGACATCGTCCCAACGCTCGTAGGCTGTGTCCCAGGCGGCGTTGAGGGTTTCGAGGTTGGTGTGCCTTTTCTTGAGCCAGAGGCGGAAGTGCGCAAGACTGTGCTCGGACCAATCGTAGTCGTGGAACCGCGAGTAGTGGCTGAGCGACATTTCGTCGCCCAGGCAGTAGTCATAGGTGCCGGGCGGCATTGTGCTGCCGACAACCTCCACGAGCCTCTCGCTCACGGCCGCACGCCAATCCGGGTCCACCAGCGACGGTGTGCGGACGAGGAACCTCTTCTCACCGGTCTTTGCGTATTGCTCCGCCTTGGTCGCGAAATCATAGTCCTTAAAGTCCGGCACCCCGGGGGGCATGTTCTCTATCAGCAGGTCGAGCCACGAATGGTTGATGCCCCAGAAGGCGTTGTCTCTGACCTTGCCCGTGTGGAGCTGCACGCCGCCCCACAGGGACACATCGAGACCCCAGTCCCGGACCAGGCGACTGTTGAAATCGAACAGATACTTCGTCCGCCACAGGTACTGTCCGCCCCACGATGTGTACCAGAACCGGTTCCACACCCGGGGACGATGGGCAACGGCCCGAGCGCGCTGGACGTCCCAAACGCGATGAGCATCCGCCAGCTTCGCCGTCACCTCGATGCCCTGATGCACCAGGGATGGAGGCTCCAGCACGACGTCGGCTCGTGTTGCGCCTGCGGCCACATCGGTTCGCGCGCGCGCCAGAATCCGTCCGTGGCTGTCGGTGAAGGTGAAGTGCACGACGAGCGCTTGGGGCGCCGGCATGGCAAGCTGGACAGCGGCGCGCATAGGCTGCGACGGCCTGAAGGCACGGGTCTCAACTGCGCTGTCCTCCTGCCAAACGCCGCCCTGTGGCACGAAGGTGTCGGGCTCGAGCTGCAGCTGTGCGAGCCACGTCGGCACGGCAAGGTCAACGCTGGTGAAGCCCCATGCGAGCGAAGCGCCTGCGGCATCGCGGATGATGAAGCACGCTGTGTTTGTGTGGGCCAGTGTCTGTGGTGGCACGGGCAGTGAGAGGGTGGTCTGGCCGCGGCTCAGCACCGCGGGCGTTTTTGTCAGTGCGTATGGCTCGCCGATGCTGCTGAACCAATGGATCTCGACATACGCATCGGGCACCGCGCGCTCACTGCGAATCGTCAAGCTCACCTCAAGGGGGTTGCCGAGCTGCCCTGAAACAGGTGGCGCAGCCGTGATGCTGACACCGGTGTCGCGGCCGGCCGCCCATGCGGTCAACCGCGTCAACAGCGCGAACCACCACTCGTGGTAGTTCTTCGGCAGCGAGGCGAAGTCGGGGCGTAGCCAGGCTCCGCGGTGGCTGAGGACCGGGGTCAGACCGCTGAAGCCTCGATAGGTCATTGGGTGGGTCAGCGTGTCCCACGTTCCACCGACGACGCGACCCTTGCCCAAGGTGCCCAGGGTCAAAAGCGGTGCGTCGTCGTCGCCTATGGTGGCGACCACCTCGCCCTGCGGCGGGATGTCGAACTCGTGCCGGCGGGTCTTGGGGAACCGATCCCAGTCCAGACCGGTGACAAGCGGATGCGCGCCGGCCTGCGCCCATCTATGCCAGGCGCTGATGCGGCCGCCTAGGCGCGGGCCCACCGTCGTCTGGTTTCGGAACCACGGGCTCATGGGACGCGCGGCATTGCCCTGCTTGGCGACGCCTGCGACCGGGAGTTGGCGCGCTGCCGTCTCGTCGAATCCGTCGGGTTGAATGAGGACAAGGCCCGTTCCACTGCGGACCTGTTCGAGCATCGCGGCGCGAAGTTCGTCGGTAAAGTGGAAGTCCCATCTGAACCCGGCGATCACGATGACGTCGTAGCGGGTGCGCAGCTTCTCCGCCAACTTGCGCTGGGCGGCCTCGAGGGATTGGATGCTCTGGTCACCTTGATAGAGGAACTGTTCTTCCAGTGAGCTGCGGAACTTGACGTAGTCGAGCTCGAGGTCGAGTCGCTGAGCCAGCTCGACTGCTTCACGGGAATTCATGTCGTCGAGGAGGACGAGGGCGCGGATCTTGCCGCCGGCGAAGGGGCGCGCCCACGGGATGTGAGGTGTGACGACTTCCGCGCTGATGTCGTGTCCCGGCCGCTCCCTCCAATAATGCAGGCGTGGATCCTCCGGCTCGGCGCGCCCCACGCGCTCGCCCTCGGGCTCGAGCTCATGCACCAATGGGGCACCACCGACTGCGAAAGCCCGTTCGAAGCTGCCCAGGGCGTCTTGCCGGCGCGCAAGGCGAACACTTGCTCGGTGGACCCCCGGCTGCAGCCCCTTGGCGCGGGCTTTCAATTCAACAGTCGCACCCGGCTTGAGCACCGCGCGGTCCAGCACGTAACCGCTGTCTCCGGGTGACAGCAGGCGCAGCTCTGCCGCGGCTTCCGGCTGCCCGCGAGGCGTCACCAGTCGCGCCACGACTTCGAGCGTGTTGCCTTGAACCTCGCCTTCGATTTCCCCGACCACGCCCCCGACGACACCGTCCACTCGGCTCAGCCCATCAAACGGAGTGAAGGTGAAATCGGCCTGCAGTTCCTCGCCGGCATCAACCTCGATGAGATTGAGCCACCACTCATGCGTCGCCGCTGACGACCCCGCATCGTGCCGGTGGTAGAAGCGGTTCAGGTATCGGTAGGGCACCTCGACAGCCAACCCTGTGCCCTGGTCCGAGAGGACGGCCGTCCACCCGCGGGCGGGGTTGCGATACCAGGTTTCGCTGCTCGTCGTGGCCTTCGATGGATCGAGGGTGAATGAGCGCACGCCCTCGGTGGTGGGGAAGAAGTAGGTGTTGAGGCGCCCCGGTACTCCCAGCTCGTTGTGCGACCAGAAGCCGTAGTCAAAGTCGGTCTGCGACGATGGCTCGTTGGTCAGCCGGTACTCGACGTTGATCGTCTCGCTGTCACGCGTGATCGTAATGCGCTTACGGATCTCGGTGAAGCTCATCATGCCGCCGACGCCCGTCGTCCACATCTCGACGGAGGCCGTGTCGCGGGTCTGCTCGTGCCGGTGGAAGTAAACACGGTCCGCGAAACTGTAGCGCGGCCACCACAATTGGTCTCGCAGGGCGCCATAACCGCTTCCTTGAGCATTAACCAGCTCGGTGCCCGAGGGTTTCAGCCGCAAGCTCCGGCACACGCCACCCATCGCAGGCGCGAAGATGAGCCTGACGTGGGCGTTCTCGAGGATCACCTCACGATGCCCATCGCCGTCGAGGTCATCTTCTCTGACCGAAGGCCCTGCGCCGGATTGGAACGGCACGTCGGCGAACGCTCCCGTCGCAGCGGCCGGTGCCCGAGCAGCAAACACAGAGCCCGCAGTTACCGCCACAATCCATAGCAGACCAACTCGTCTGAGCGCGCTCATCTGTCTCTCCTCTTTACCGAGATTAGCCGGCCTCCACGAACTGGAACGCGTAGAGCTTCGCCGAACGCATCTTGATTTTCAACCTGACAGGGAGGCCACTCAGTGAGCCTAGGTCCGGGCCTCCCCGCCACCAGACCTCCTGCGCGACACCGTTTCGGTCGACCGACACGGCGTCCTCCAACGTGTAGCCGGGCAAGGGCTTACCGGTTTCGTCCTGGAGCTCGATCCACGCCTCGCCCATGGCGCCGCAGTCGATGTTCAGCAACAGACGGTTGCCTTCGAACTCGATCGGCGGTGTCACGAACCACCCCCCGTCGGGTCCAGCATCGACCGAGACGAAACCGTCCAGACGCTGTTTGGCCCGCCAGATACGCGCATCGCGCTCGTGGACACCGTGGGTGGACGCTCCCTCGGCGTAGTACTGGTAGATGTAGTTTCCGCGCCGCACCAGTCCCACGCCCATGTAGCTCATTCCCCCCTGTTGCGGCTCGTCTATCAGACCTACACCAACGTAAGGTGTACGGTAGCGCTCGAATTTGATGCCGTCTCGGCTCACGGCAAGCTGCACGTCCACAGGGCCGTCGTTGGTGATCTGCCCCCGCTGATCCCGCCCATGGCTGTCGTGCCCCGTGTATTGACGGTACACCGCCGGGAACGAAAAGATGGCGTCGTCGGCCCATTCATAGGGGTTGACGCAGGGCGTGTAGACGTCCGTGGCTGGCGGATCGCGATCATCAGCCTCGATGATGAAGGGGGCGCATTGCGGCGGCAGCCGGTCGTGAAGCCCCATTGGGCTTATGGGCAACGTGGGGTCCTCAGCATAATTGAACGGCAACTGTGTGAGCGAGGGTGAGGTCACACGAGCGACCGTCCGCCTTCTTCCCGGCACCGGCGAGGCTCCGCGCACGTAGGCGACGTAAGCGCCGACGCGCGCATCGTAGAGGACCTGGTTCTGCGAGTCGCAACGAAAAGGAACGATGACGCCGCTGCGCTGCCGGCGCCACGACAGGCCGTCCTCGGAATGAAGGAGGTACAACCCGGCGTGCACCGGCCGGGTGCCGTCGGGGGCGTCGTAGCCGCCGAAGTATGTACCCTTCGCTTCGTCCCAGAACGGCGGCTCGTTGCGCTCGCCCAGTATCCCCGCAAACCAGAATCTGCAGCCGAGCGTCTCCTGGGGGTCGAGGAACGGCGTGCCGACCGTTCCGGCCATGACCGCGTTGTTCCGCCTCGATCCCTCCACCTCGAACTGGTCCACGGGTGCCAGCTCCCAGTCGATGCCGTCGTCCGAGTAGGCCAGGCAGCAGAAACTGTTCACGCAATCACGTTCGCGCGTCTCGTCTGGCCTCAGGTGGTAGTACATCCAGAAACGACCGTCGACGTCGAGGACCGTCAGGAAGTGACGGGCGTGCAGACCGCTCACAGGTGGCAGATTGACGGGTGTGCACTCGAGCGGGGGATTGACCGTGAACTGTACGCCCTCGGTCCACTCGACGAAGCGATCGTCAAACAGCAGCTGCTTGCGTGTTCCGACTGGCCATACCTGAGTGGCGTCCGTCACAATCTCCTCCTCTTTCTCCACAATGTCCCTCCCACATGATCGCCATCACCGCGACGGCCGGCAGCATCCGGGAATCGCCGTATGGATGTGATGGTCAGTCAGGTAGCTTGGAAGCGAGGTCATCGGTTCGAATACCGATGTACTCCCGCATGGCTTCCAGATCGAAATTGGCCAAATACACACCCTCGCTCTTTTCAGAGCTGACCACGAGATTTTCTCTTCTGAGCTCTCCATTTCCGCTCTTGAGATAAACCATCCCGTCGAAAGCAACTGACTGTCCTGGCTTTCCCGGCTCTACAAAGTAGTTTGCCACTGCTACTCCCACCATGTTCTCCATGGCTACCGCTCGAAAGATGTGATCTCCCCATGTGAAGAATTCTGGGCACAGAGCGTCGACATATATTAAGGTGCAAGCGGATCGCATCTCAAAGGGGTTCGATTCAGCATCACAAAAAGAAGATACGGTTTGACTTCGTGAACCCATAGCAGAGCCAAATTCTTGAGACAAGCCAGGCCCTCACGCTGTAATACCTTGGAGGAAAGTCCGTCGCCCTGATAGCCACGTTTCTGGGCATAAGTGTTGCCCCAAAATGCGGATGCATCGTGCCCGAAAGCTGAAGAAGGAGGCACTCAAGATGGTTGAAGAGACAATGGAGGGGAGGCGACCCAGTCCCGACCTCGAACATCGCTTCGAGTCAGTCGAGGTCACCGTCATGTGCACCGAACTCGTGGGATTCGGCGCGTATGCGAGGGAGCTGAGCGCAATCGAAGAGGCTAAATTCCTCTTCGAATACAATACTGAGATGACAGATATCATTCTGGAGCACGACGGTACTCTTGACAAATATGACAAGGGTAATGTCGTGGCATTCTTCGGAGATCCCGTTCGCAATGTCCAGCATGCAGAACGCGCTTGCTCGGCGTCGCTAGAAATGAGGGAGCGACTCAGTACCAAATGGGGCGCCGAGACGGGATTGAAGCTGCGAGCCGGCTTGAGCACCGGTGAGGTCGTCGTAGGCAACATGGGTTCTACACACCGGGCTGAGTACACCGTAGCAGGCGATGCCCTGAACTTGGCCAAGCGGTTGGTACATGTGGAACGCAGGATGGGTGCATCCACCGTGATCAGCGCGGACACCCGGACGAGAATCGACGAGCAGTTCGAGGTCCAGGAACTAGACCGTATTACCTACGCTAATTTTCAAGAACCTGTTACCGTTTACGGAATCGTATGCCGAAAGGGCGAGCTGACTGAAGAAGACGTCCTGCTCATGGCCCGATACGACGAGGGGTTGAAGCTCTACAGGGAAAGGAAGTGGGCCAAAGCCCTGGAGAGATTCAAGGAGTCTGGTGTGGATGATCTGGAATACGGATTCAGCCGACGGTATGCCACCCGCTGTTGGCTACACTTGGAGGTGCCTGAATTTGAGAGAGTCACTCACCTACAGCCTTCTGAGATCGAGGAGGTCCTGCGCCGCGTCGACCAACGCGACCTACAGGAGGCGCTGCGGGAAATGGATGTCGAAATCCGACACGTATTTCTGAACCAGATGTCGCAACGAGTACGTCGCTGGATGGAGGATGAGACCGAGGCCATACAATTGACCAGCTATTCGCGGGAGGTGATCGCTGAGAAATACCGAGTGATCGTCAGGATTGCCGAGCAATTGGCGCGGGAAGGCAAAATCACGCTCAAATCGAGCCCCAGTAGACAGTGAGATCGGACGCCAACCGCCCTTCGCATTCCGCATCTGACAGGCAGCTACAGGGGTACAAACGGACAAGTCGGCTTGCTCAAGGAATGACGTCAGGTAGGCAAGGGGAGGCCGCCCGACCTTGCGTCGATCCCTCATGCGGATCCAGAAGGGCATCGATTGGGGGCAGTGTGGGTTGTCATCCGTAGCGGAGCGATCCGTCGGTGAATTCGGGCTCGTGCTGCAGAGAAGGACGCGATCGGCGGCGGCCCTGCGGGCAGGCCGACTCCTTCGAGGTAGGATTGGGCCGAGGCCAATTCAGTCAGCGCCGACTGCCGCCCTCACCGTTGAGGGCTGACCGTGTCCGCCCACCTGGCTGTGAAGCTACTTTGCTTGGTCGAATTTGACGTCGGCCCAGGTCCGCTCGAATACCGCTGTAGGAGGCAATTGCGGAGACCAGGCAGGGCTAACTCCGGCGGTTGACTGACCGGGGATCGTCAGTTGCTGTACGTCTGACCCATCCGCGTTCATGATGAACAGTTCCTAGCCGACGTCCAGAGCTTGAATTGTTGGGTTTGGACGCCGTACGAAGTCGGCGAGGGCGCATTCTTGTTGCGCAGGTGGGAGCGTTTTCTTAGTTCACAGTACCGAGAATCATCGGGCTCCCTGTTGCCAACAGCAGCGTTGACAACCAGAGAGACCCAGGCAACATGATCTCTTGATGGCCGGCTACGAGCCGGCCGTACACAAAGGAGTGGTCAAGATGGCAGACAAGAAACCTGGTCGAGGGGGTCACGGGGCACCCAAGAAGAAGGGAAAGAAGGAGCCGAAAATACAAGAGCCGTCGGCTGCTGGCAGGCGGAGCAATAAGCGAGAAAGATCGGCAGTTCGGAGCAGACTGCATGAAGGCAAGGTGGTATCGCCCGTCAAGTATTCCGGATCTGCTGCTGGGTACGGCAACTACATGGCCGGAATTGTGAATGGCGTGCTGGTTGTTGATGAGCGTGGAAAGCCGATTCCATTTCACGATTTTCCACTGGAGCCGAAGGCAGCTGCGGATTTCTGAAAGGAAGTGATAGGTTGAGATGAGTTGCGCGGAGGCGCGTAGCGCCGCAATCGCGAGGTAAAGACAGACGGACCCAGAGGCGGGATTTTAGGCGCTTGTTGAAAGCCGGAGGTGGATCATGAGTCTCACCTTCAGCCAATTCCTCGATCAGGTCCATCAACTGGCGCTCCACTGCTTATTCCGCCCACCTGATTCCCCATGATAGTGACACGGAACGGTCTCTCCTTCAATCATCGTTGCACGAACACCGCTACCCGGTTGCCGGTGCCCCCGGCGATCAGGTCGATGATGAGCCAGACGCCGGCGCAGACGATCTGGCCCAGGATCAGGCCCAGGAAGAACGGCCGTGCCGAGTGGTAGAGCTTGGCCCCGCCGTATTTGAGCACGATGGCTTTGACGAGGGAGCCGATGAAGATGCTGAACCAGGCCTGACTGCTGATGGTGCTCGCACTCACGACGAATCCGAGCGGATGCAGCGGCCACCACAGAAAGTGATGGCGCAGCGAGATCAGACCTCCCATGACGGCTCCGCCTACCGCCGTCCACAGCGCCCGCGGCCAGATGATATCGGGCGTGGTCGCGAACGAGACCGGGTTGCTGATCTTGTAGCTGGCAAAGTTGCTGGCGCCGCCAGAAAAGAACCCGGGTTCGAGATTGACCCCTCCGTGCTCGTAAGCGGCCCAGATGAGGAGCGCCAGCGAACTCACCAGACTCGTGATGATGGCCAGCAGGATGATCCAGAACAGGGGTCGCCGCAGCAAGCCCACTCCCTGGGCCATCCTCATCGCATTGATGGCCGAGGCCATGAGCAGGATGCGGATATCACCCGCCCACGAGAAGCTCAGTGCGAGGCTGAAAATGCCCGCATCCGTAACAGCAGACGTGCCGGCGAAGTTGATGATGAGGGGCTGAGCCGGCATCGGCGGCATCATGAAGCCGAGTCCGCCCTCTGCGACGAATCGAGCCATGAAGACGAAGATGGCGAAGGCCAGCAGCAGGAAGGCGACGGCGATCGCCAGGGGCAGACCCGACAGGTGCAGCCATACGGTTGTGTAGGCTCCGCACACGAGGAGGATTCCTACCGCCGCCCGGTAGGAGAGGATCTCATCGGTGTCGTCGACTCCCTCATCCGTTACTACTTTTCGCCAGATCGCGCGCAGATGGCCGCGGCTCGTCCACAGTCCGAAGACGACGAAGACGATCATGGCGCCGGTGGTCACGAAGGCGACCAAGAGAGTGCCCTCCATACCGGACTCGATCTCCCCCTGCAGCCGGTATCCCGTCATCATCTGCCACCCCATGAAGAACTTGGTCACCAGGTGGAAGAACCAGAAGCCGACGGCGATCTGCAAACTCAGCAGGTAAGCGAAGCCGATGACGGTGAAGCTGAGGTTGAACACCAATCCCGTGGTGTTGTTAAACATCCTTGCGACGGAGTAGAAATCCGGTTCCGGCACGGCCGGAAAGTAGAAGTGTAATCCCCTGGCGCTGAGCAGGCAGAATGGAACGACAAAGCCCGCCCACATCACCGGATTCTTGAGGAAGGGGCTCACCCGATCGCGGACGTGCCCGGTTTCCGTCATATCGAGCGGCAGTTGCACCAGCGGAAAGGCCAGTCGTTCGCGTTCGACCCACTGACGGCGCACCAGCACCATTGCCGCGATCATCATCAGATAGATGGCGATGATGAAGCTGGTCCAAACGGACAATGGTCCTAGCCACGCCCCCCACGGCACCGAGGCGCCGGCGGGCAACCCCTCGTAGAAATCCTTGATAGCATCGGCATCCTGGGGCACCATCCAGCTCTTGACGAGCGGATGCAGGACCTCGGCCCAGTTGTTCTCCGGCGTCGCGAAGTAGTAGACACCCGGCAAGGTGCCTACGAAGAGTCCGGAGAACCCCACCGTGGGAATCGTCGAGGCGATGATGAGCATGATGTAGATGACGATGAGCTCGGCGCGGTCGAACCCCCAGCTGCGACGCACGAGCTTAATACAGGGGTTTACGAGTGCCATGACGGCGAAGAGAATGCAGATGGCTCCCGGGGTGATGTAGTCAGAAGACATGCTGCCCTTGCCCAGAGCCACGCGCGCGTAGGTGAAACCGACGCTGATGATGAGGGACAGCAGGGCCCCGGTAACCACCGAACGGATGGTAATGCGCCCCAGTCCGCCGGCTGATGAATCCTCGGCGGCCCTCGGTGACTGGGTAGGAAGCTCGGTGGGCGGTTTGTTCATGGCAGCTTAGTAATGATGATGGAACACGGGAACGCGATTACCACAGAACGCGCAATTGAACGGCTCGCACTGTGCTGTGCCGCGATGGTTTGGGGCGCCTTCAGTCAGTCGTTTCGATAATCATCGTGGGCGACCATCAGACATAGGATGCGATGATCGGTTGTGGGCTTGAGTCAGTGAAGCTGGTCACAAATCCATCGACATGGTGTGCTCGGCTATCTCAAACCCCATGTCCTTATAGAAAGCGATCGCGTCTTGGTTGAAAGACCACACATCCAGTCCTAAGCACTTGATGTCCAGCTCATTTGCCCAGTCTTTTACGCTGTCAAAGAGTGCCGTGCCGATTCCCATCCGTTGATGCGAGCGATTCATGGTTCAACGCAGAGATAGTAACCGCGTCATCACCAGTGGCTGCGCGGACTTTGAGCACTGATCCCTCGACTGGTAGGTTGTGCTTGCCGGGACGCCCGTCAGATATAGGAACTGACGGGCGGAGCCGCCGGACTGTCACGCTCATTATCACGACGCGCAGGTCCCGGCACAAGCGAGGGACATTCCGTACACGCGACTCGCGGTGACGTCGGCGCGGTGAGCCGATCACGCACCGCTGCTGCGGAAGCTGAACAAGTGCGAGTCCCGCATGGTGAAGACTAGCCTGATGCTCCGGCCGCGCAATTCATTGAGGCTTCGGTCGCCGGGCCAGCGGATCGTGGCCGGGTCCACCAGTCCGCGCACCGGCGCATTGCCCTCAAAGATGGCGCGATTAGTATCGGAGAAGTCGTCGATCGGCTTGCCGGATTCGTCCCATACGTCGACGGCCATGGCGCCTCCCCCGTCGTAGGGGTAGACCTCGAAGTGCCGCGTGGTGGACGCGTTCAGCATCAGGTCACCGCCTGGCCAGATCATCGGCCTGGTGACGAGTCGGCCTTCCATAAAACTGGCCGAAATCGAGGCGAACCGGTCGACCGTGACCGTGGCCAGGCCGATGCCGCTAGAGCGGGGCGGGCCCGACTTAACATGAAAGTGCGAACCGCTCTTGCCGCAGAAGTAAAACCACAACTGGTTGCCCTCCAGAATCGGGCCAGCCGAGTTGCAGGTGTTCCAGGCCCGGTTCCAAGGGAAAGTGGGGCCGATGAACGGCTCCCTCGACGCGGGTCGGTGCCACTGCTCGAGGTCGTAGCTCCAGGTCAGCAGCAACTCGATGTGGTTCATGACCCCGGGGACATTGACCCATCGCTCGGCCAACCCGAGGTACATGTCGGAGTAAGGAAAACCAACCATCCCGTGATACTCGATGTCGGCCTCGTCGATCAGGTCCGATTGAAGGATCAGGCGGGAGTCGGAGAACTTGCGAAAGTCCTCGCTCTCGGCGATCGCTACGCACCGTCGGGCCCGCTCACGCGCGGTCTTGTGTACGATGATGTATTTTCCCTGTACTTTCTTGAACCAGAGATATTGGACGTCGCTGGCCGGCGGTTTGGAGATCAGCGGTTCTTTCAGCAGTGTCCATTCCAAGCCGTCCTTGCTGATCAGGCCGCGAATGCCGCCGGTGCCCAGCTCGCGGGTGCCGATGGTGATCATCTTGAACGGGGCGTCGCAGTCACCGGGGTCATGCATGATAGAGGGACAGTTGATCCCGATGAAGACGATGTTGTTCTCCTTGCTGCCCTGGAATTCCACGCGGCCGACCACTGGTTTGTGCCACTGCAATCCGTTGACGCTTTCGGCCAGGCAGAGGATCGATCGTTCGACACAGTAGTACATGCGCCACTTGCCCTCGTGGCGAAACACCGTCCCGTAGAAGACGATGCCCGGGGCCTCCCACGGCTTGTCCGGTCGCACCAACGGCTCGGGATAAATATCCGCCTTGTGCCAGAGCCGTGTCAGCCGTTGGGCTTGCTCGATCCAGGTTTCGTCTAAGAACAATTGACTTTTGGTCAGATCCGGTTGTCGGTTCATCGTTTTAGTGTATTATGATATGCTCGCATTCAACTAGAGGAGACCGCGTAATGGCCAAGGTGGAGGTCGATGAACGCGTCGTCAAGCGCCCGTGGGACGAATCGGACCTGGTCACAGACTGGTCGGCGTTTCCCGAGGGCTACGGGATCCTGCTCAACGAGCGGCTGATTTTTCCGGAGGACCTATGCCTCTGGCGGATGAAGATCGACACCACGCGCCAGCTTTTCGTGGATGACTACCTTGTCGCGCACCGGCTCGGCCTGAAGCGCGAGTTCCACAGTCCTCAGGACCATCCGGCCAACCCGCTCATGACTGGCGCCGCAGCGAATTTCGTCGGCCCGGACGAGGAGCACGGTTATCGCCTGTATTATGGCGCGCACGGCAGCCGTGTAGCTTTCTCCAGCGACGGCGTGCACTGGGAGAAACCCAATCTCGATGTCTGCGATCGCCCGGCGGACGCGCCGGCCGACGAGCCGAACAATGTCATCGCCATCGGTGGGCTGGGTGTGTTCTACGAACCGGACGATCCCGATGAACGCCAGCGATGGAAGGCGATCGGCGGCTCTGGCACGGAGGTGATCTGGCCGTACGCTGTCATACCCGCATCAAGGCGTCCGCCGTGGCTCGGTTTGAAACCTCCTCCACAACCCGATCCGCCGCCACCGGTGCGGGGCAGCCTTCACGATCTCTACATCTCGCCCGACGGAATCCGATGGACGCGCAAGTGCACGACGTCGCTGCCTGGAGGGGGGCAGATTGGCTTTCATGCACCCTACGAGCGGCCGACGGGCACCAGCATGCTGCGCGTCCGCTGGGACCCGAAGCTGCACAAGTACATCGCCAACACCAAGCGCATCATCGGCCCCGATTTGCGGATGTCGCCGGTCTTCCATGTCGCGCGGGCGGTGTCGATGTGCGAGAGTGACGACCTGATCCACTGGTCCAGTCCGCGCCTGTACGCTTGCCCCGACGGTGAGGACGCGAAGATGCCCGGGATGTACGGCATCTACGAGGCGAGCGGCTTCCCCTACGAGAGCATGTGGCTGAATTGCTTTTCGATGTCGTGGTACATTCCGGTCAGCAGGGAAGAGAGCCGCAAGCGCGACTTGATGCCGACCCGACCCTACATCAAGCGGAATTGGATTCGTCTGGCCGGCAGTCGGGACGGGCGGCACTTCTACTACCTAGGCGAGCGCCGACCCTTCATCGACCTGGGATCGGAGGACAGCTGGAAGTCTCACTACCTGCGCATGGTCAACCTGCACACCGTTGGCGGACCGGTGTTGAAGAACGACGAGCTGTGGTTCTACTACCGGGGCGGTGATACCGACGGTCTCAAGACCCTTTGGGTCCAGTCGACGGGCGTGGCCATCCTTCGTCGCGACGGCTTCGCCTCACTCAACGCCGGCGACGAGGCGGGCGTCGTGATCACCCGGCCCCTGGTCTTTGAAGGCGAGGGCAAACTCTTCGTGAACGCAGACGTTGCCACGAATGGTTACGTGCGCGCCTCGGTGATGGCCGAGGACGGCAGCGCCATCGACGGCTTTGGTGAGGATGACTGCCAGGCGATCTGCGCGGATTCCACCCGCAGCTACGTCGGCTGGAGCCGCAACGAGACACTGGCCGAGCTGAAAGATCGGTATGTGCGCCTGTCGTTGCATCTCAGGAACGCCAAGCTGTATTCGTTCTGGATCGAATAATCGCGATTTTGAATTTTGATTGCCATACCGAGTAGGTGGATGACGCCATGGAGCCAGTGAAGCGACAATTGCATCAGTGTCTGGATAAGTTTCGCGCCGGCGAACTGAGCGAGCAGGATCTGTTGCAGGCTCTGGAAAGTGCGAACAGTCAAACACCTCAGCGGCTGCTCTACCTTCAGGCCGAAAGCACATTGGTCACATCCCGAATCAGCGGCATGTCCCTCGTAGACGCCGACGGCGTGCACGACGGTCCCGACCATCCAGATGACTGGCCATACCAGACCGTGCACGAAGCAATGCTCGACGGCTGGCGCATCGTCAAGTTCCCCGAGATGGCGCTGATGATGGCAGGTGAGGAAACCACCTATGGGCTCGGGTGCGAGTTCATCCTGGAAAAGTGAGGCCTGAGCGGTGATTGACGAAACGTATGATTGCAGCCCAACGCTGACGGATCAACAGGTGATCGAGTTTTGTCAGAATGGGTTCCTGATCCTCGAAGCCGTGGTGCCCGACGAAATCAACCGCCGCACTTTGAGCTTTCTCGACAAGCACTCGTCCTCCGAGCCGGTCGAGATCCTGGACGAGGATTGGTTCGTCGAGTCTGTCATCAAGAACCCGCAGGCAGCCGGCGCCGTGCGGTCGCTGCTGGGCCAGAAGTTCAAACTGCCGAAGATGATGAGCAACCATCGGGTCGAATGCCCGCGGTCGCTGACCGGCGGCTGGCACCGAGACGGCGGGGCGATCGATTCGGTGCCGCTCGACGTTTTGCAGGTCTTCTACTATCCGCAGGACACACCGAAAGAGATGGGACCGACCGAGTTAGTACCCAGCTCGCATCTCCTGCGCATCAAGCGCCGGTTCATGACCCACTACGGCACCATCCGCCAGGGGGTGCGTACGGCGGCGCCGGCCGGGTCGATTTTCATCACCCACTACTCGATCTGGCACCGCGCGATCAGCGCCACCGCCAGCGGCATCCGCAACCTGCTCAAGTACCAATACTGGCGCACGGCCGCGCCGCAGCGCGACTGGGTGGTGGATCCGGATCTCGACGTCATGCAGGTCAAGTTCAGGCCGGATGTCGGGGTGGGCGAAAAATGGTACGACTCGATCCACGTGGCGCGCCTGTTTTTGTGGCTGTGCGGACACGGAGACGGTTTCGAGTTCAAGGGTGGCCCGTGCTGGCCGATTACGGCAGGTGGTGGTTACCGCAGTACTGAGGGTATGCCCGCGGCACTAACTCCGCACGTATGAATTCCCCCTATCGCAATCAGCCCCGGCCCTTTGAACTACCTTCGGGCATCGTCTACTTCCACGACTGGCGCTATGTGCAGCACGGCCGCGTCGGCTGGCGGGCGGAGGACGGCAGTAAATTCCCCCTGTGGACCACCGATGAGTTGCCCTCCCTCCGTTACGAGCCCTCGTTTTTGCCCGTGGGCGTACACCTGCGGGCCCAGCCCGCCCGCAAGTCCGGCCCCGTGCTCACCCACAGACAGGTAGATGAGCGCTTCCTGAGCAACGCCTCCGTCCTCAAGGACGAAGGCCGCTACCGGCTTTGGTTCGAGTGCGTACCCGTCGAGCACATAGACCAGGAGGGTGGCAACCCGGGCAACTTCAACTACGCGCGCTACGCTGAATCCGACGACGGGGAGGAGTGGACCTTTCCTGCGCTGGGGCTCGTCGAGCGTTATGGCCGCAAAGACAACAATGTCGTCTACGGGGGGCCCGAGACCACGCCCGGGACGGGCTACCACGGATGCTGCGTGTTCAAAGACCCATCAGCCCCGCCCGACTCGCGCTACAAGATGATCCACCAGGGGCATCTGACTGAGACGATGCATGCCGACTATCTGCGCGCACGGCCCGACGCGGTGGACCCGAACAATGCGCACCGTCCCGAGTGGCTGGGGTTGTTCGGGGCGGTCTCTCCCGACGGGCTGCACTGGTCCGCCCTGTCCGAGCCGCTGGTCGCCCAGGTCAGCGATACGCACAACGTATGCGAATATGACCCGGTGCTGGACAAGTACGTAGCGTACTGCCGCAACTGGTACTTCCGCCGTCGCACGATCGGCCGCATCATCGCCGACGAGTTCCGCTGTTTCCCGTTGTCCGAGGAGGTGCTGTGGCCGGATCCCGCCATGGAGCCCTTCGAGCTGTGGTATTCCAATGGCAAGACAAAGATGCCCGGCACCGTCGACTACCACGTCATGTTCCCCATGCGCTGGAGCATCAAGGACGACAGCTTCGACTTTCACTTGTGGACCAGTCCGGACAATCTGATCTGGCACCGGGTGCCCGGCGGTCCCGTGTGTGCTCCGGGCGAGCCGGGGGATGAGGATGGTGGGGTCGTGGCTCCGGGATTGGGGATGGTCGAGTTGCCCGATCAGCGCATGGGCATCCCGCTGTACACCTCGCCCGTGCCGCACAAGCATCCGCGCCGGCCACCCATGGGCGCGATTGGATGGGCCTGGTGGCCGAAAGGACGGCTCGTGGCCTTGGAGGCGCCGGTGGAAGGGCGCTTCTTCCTCCAGCCGCTCAAGATCAAGGCACGCCACGCCGTCGTCAACTGCAAGACGGCACAAGCCGGCTCGGTACGGGCCCAGGTGTTGGGCCCCGACAACCAACCTCTGCCGGGACGAACGTTCGCCGAGAGCGACTGGGTTTCGGGGGATCATCTGGAGCGTACGCTCACCTGGAAAGGCCAGCCGGATCTGGGACATGCTGAGGAGGGACCCCTCATTTTGTGTTTCGAAATGCGCTGTGCCCAGCTCTTCAGCGTCGGCTTCGCCTAGCGGGCTCTGGATCTCGCAACGGACAGGATAATGAGAAAAGAGGATTATCAATTCTTTCAAGAGCACGGCTACGTTTCGCTGGGTAATATTCTGACGAACGGAGAGCTGGACTATTTCGTCGGAATTTACGATCGAGATCGGTCCGCAACCGCAGATTACTGGTATAAATATGGGCGTCATCAAGCGGTAAACTGCGATGCCCTCGTCAGTTCGCCTGAGTTTGACCGTATTATTCGGCACCCGAAGGTGATGGCACGCTTACACGTTTTAATGGGCGGTGACATCTGTTTTTCGGAGATCAGCATTCGGCACATGGAACCTTACGATGGGGAGCCAGATCGAGGTTGGCATCGCGATCGGCCACACTGGTTGGAGCATCCACTGAGGACCGACTACATTCAGTTGATGCTGTATCTGACCAATGTTGACGAGACAACGCACTGCTTTTCCATCTCGCCGGAATCAATAGATCAGGAGATTCTCGACAAAGAGGCGCAGCTTGCGCGCGGTGGTATCCACGACTTGCACGGTGAAGCGGGCACAGCAATCCTCTTCAATGTCTCCCTCCTGCATACAGCGACGGTGCGTGTGACCCCGAATGAGCGAAAAACGGTTCAAATCTACTACGGGCATCGGCACCGGGAATTCTTGAGCAACGATTCCTTGATACCGACAGACCTCTGGCGCGATCAGCCGGATCCTGAAGTCCGGGCATTTTATGGTGTTCTCAACGACAAGACACGGGAGTATCTCGAAAGAACGGCGACGAAAGAGCGACTTTCAACCCAGGAGATGGGGGAGATGCTCGATGAAATCGACCGCAAAAACGGGAAGAGGAAGTGAGGAAGAAAAGGCGCGGCCTCGGTTCATGCCACTCGAGTACCGCTGCTGCGAAAACTGAACAGGTGTGCATCGCGCATCAGAAAATTCAGTCGGACGCGTCGTCCCGCCAGCTCGTCGAGACTCCGGTCGCCGGGCCAGCGCACCGCCGCGGGCTCTACCGTCCCTCGCGACGGGACGTTGCGGTCGAACGCGGCAGCGGTGTCGCCGGCGAAGCCCTCGACGGGTTGGCCCGACTCGTCCCACACTTCCACCTGCATGGCGCCGCCGCCGTCGAGGGGGTGGCTGTCGAAGTGCCGTGTCGTGGAGGCGTTGAGCAGCAAGTCACCGCCGGGCCAGGTCATAGGCTTGGTGATGAGCTGCCCTTCCATGAACCCCGCCGTGATCGACGCGAACCGGTCCACCGTGATCGTCGCCAGGCCCACGACGCCTGGGCGCGGAGGCCCGGCTTTCACATAGTAATGATGACCTGACTGTAACCTGCCCCCCCTGCCATTGAAATGAAACCACAACTGGTTGCCCACCTGATACGGAGGCGACGAGCCAACCCGGCTGGCGCCCCGGTTCCAGTCGTAGGTGGGGGCGATGAATGGTTCGCGGGGGATTGGGCGATGCCACGTCTTGCGGTCGTGGCTCCAAGTCAATAACACCTCGATGTGATCCGGCAAGTTGAAGCACCGCTCGGCCAGTGCCAGGTGCAGGTCGGCATAGGCAAATCCCGTCATCCTGTAGTATTCGACGTCGGGCGGATCGATCAGGTCGGCCTTCATGATCGGCCGCGAATCAGAAAAAGTGCGGAAGTCCTCGCTCTCGGCGATCCATTGGGTGCGACGGGAGCGGTCGGCCTCGACTTTGTGGATGATGATGTAGCGGCCATCCACCTTGTTGAACCACAGCGACTGGACGTCGCCGGCCGGCGGTCTGCCGATCAGCGGCCGATCCAGTTCCGTCCAGTGGTACCCGTCCTTGCTGATTGCGCCGCGGATGGCCCCCGGATCGAGGTAGGTCATCTTGAACGGTGCTTCCTCGTCCTCCGGATCGTGGCAGATCGTGCCCCCGCGGCACGGGATGATGTTGTTCTGCTTGCTGCCGCCAAACTCGACCAGCCCGAGAGACGGCCGCTCCCACTGCAGGCCGTCCTCACTCTCCGCCACGCATCGCACTCGGCCGTGTACAGCGTGGCGAGCGCTGTAATACATCTTCCAATGAGCGCCGCTCTTCATCACTGCGGAGACACTGACGCCCGTCCCTTCCCACGGCTTTTCGGCGCGGAGGACGGGCTCGGGATAGATGTCGACCGGGTACCACAGCCGTGTCAGCTTGTGCTGCTCGTCGATCCAGAGGTCGTCCAGGAACAGTTGGCTCTTCGTCAGGTCGGCTTCTCGTTTCATGTCATGTGCGTCCCCCGCCGTCCTACTCGATCCAGAACGAGTACAGCTTCGCATTCGTCAGATGGAACGCCAAGCGGACGTACCGATCTTTCAACATGGCGAGTGTCTCACTGCCGCTCCAGCCGATGCGGTTGCGCGTCGAATCAACGCAGACCGCTTGGCAGTCATCCTTTCCGAAACCCTCGATGGTGCTGCCGTCTTCAGCCATGACCGAAGCCCGGACCTGCCCGTGGGCGGCCACGTCGGCGTTCACGAAGAGCTTTCCTTCTCCTTCGAAGACCAGCGGCCGGGTGATCGCGATGCCGGACTCGTCGCCGGCGTTGAGCGAAGCAAAGCCGTCGCGGCGAAGGATCGCCACGCCCATCGAATAAACCCAATCGGTCTTCGGGCCGTCCGTGTTGCTGCCCCGGTAATAGAACCACAACTCGTCCCCCTTCAACACCGGCCCTCCCACGGTATGCCGGTTGATGATGCGCAAATAGTGTGGTTTCCAACTGTCTTCAGCGCCGAGGTCGATGAAGGGCCGGCGGTCACCGAGATAATACCAGTGCCGGCCGTCCCGGCCGCCGGCCAGGCGAATGCGGTTGCGCTTGAGATAGGGCCGGGTGGGCATGAGGTTCCGCTTCCTCATCTCTTGCGCGCTTGCCGGATGGTTCCACGACATCGAGAAGTGATTCAGCCACATGCTCTCGTAGGGGAAGCCGTCCGCCTCGTAGATGCCGAGCATTCCAGGCATCTTCGCGTCTTCGCCGTCCGGACAGGCATAGATCCGCGGGCCGGACCAGTGCACCAGGTCGTCGCTTTCACACATGGCCATCACCCGCGCCACATGGACCACAGGCGTCATGCGCAGATCGGGTCCAATGGTGTGCTTGGTGTTGGCGATGTACTTGTCCAACTTCGGGTCCCACCTGACTTGCAGCACGTCGCCGATCCCCGTCGGTCGCACATAGGGCGCATGAAAGCCGGCCGGACCTTTCGGCAGCGAGGTGGCGGACTTGCGGGTCCATCGGAGTCCGTCGGGCGAGACGTAGAGGTCGTGAAGACTGGCACGCACCGGCTTAGGCGGCTCGGGCGGTGGAGGGGTTTTGGGACCACCGCGCCATGCGGGGCGCCGTCGTACGGGGATGAAGGCGTATGGCCACGTGACTTGGGTGCGGGGGCCGCTGATCGCCTTCCAGCGCTGCGATCCATCGGGGTCGTCCGGTTCGTGGAACAGGCCGAAGATGCCACTGATGTCGATCAGGTTGTTCGGCTCTTCGGACGGGGCGTGGGCGGGACGTTCGCAGAGTCCGAGATCGGGCTTGTGCCAGTGCACACCGTCCCTGGAGAAGGCCACGCGCGTGCCGCCCGCTCCGTAGTAGAGGCGGTAGCCGTCCTCCCCGTCCGGGCCGACGTGCCCCGGTATGCAATTGGTCATGAGCGGGTTGGCGGGATGGTCCACGGGGCTGTGGAACTCCCGCTTCAGGTCGCGCTGGTGGGCGATGAGATAGTCATCGACAAAGAGCTGGCGCGTCGTGTCGATCTTCATCCGCCACAGGCACAAATCCTCCGGAAACATCAGCCGCTCGTTGAGCAGGATGCCGTAACACTCAGGGAATGCCGACCAGTCCGTGACCAGGTCGGATTCGTCCCAGGGGCGTTGGGCTTCCACCTTCACCGCAACGGTCTTCGTCTGGGCCATCGGTTGGTCTCCTGTGTCCATGGTACGTCGAAAATCGGTCTTATCATCCTCATTCGATCCAGAACGAATAGAGCTTGGCACGGTGCAGATGAAAGGTCAGCCGGACGTACCGATCCTTCAGGCTGGCCAGTGTTTCGTTCCTGCCCCAGCCGACGCGGCTGCGCGTCGAGTCCGCGCAGATCGGCGAACAGTCCTCTTCGCCGAAGCCGTCGATGGCACTGCCGTCTTCAGCCACGACCGAGGCGCGGAGATGTCCGTTCGTGGCCACATCTGCGTTCACGAACAGCCTGCCTTCACCCTCGAAGACCAGCGGCCGTGTGATCACGACGCCCGACTCGTCACCGGCGTTGAGCGAGGCGAAGCCGTCGCGGCGAAGAATCGCCAGGCCGGTCATCTGTTGCCAGCTGTCTTTGGGCCCGTCACTGTTTGAGCCCAAGTAGTAGAACCAGAGTTGATCGTCCTTCAACAGCGGTCCACCCACGGTGACCAGATTGGCCATGCGTAGATAATGGGCGTTCCAACTGCCCTCGGGGCCCATATCGATGAACGGACGGCGATCCCCCAGGTAGTACCAGTGCCGCCCGTCACGGCTGCCGGCCAGGCGAATCCGGTTGCGTTTGAGGTAGGGCCGCGTCGGCATGAGCCTGTGCTCGAGGATGTCTTCCTCGCTGGCGGGGTGGTACCACGACATGGAGAAATAGTTCAACCACATGCTCTCGTAGGGGAAGCCGTCCGCCTCGTAGATGCCGTACATCCCGGGCATCTTCGCGTCTTCGCCGTCCGGATAGGCATAGATTCGCGGGCTGGACCAGTGGATCAGGTCGTCACTTTCACACACGGCCACTACGCGAGCGTTATTGTCCAGCACGGGCGACATGCGCAAGTCGGGACCGATGGTGTGCTTGGTGTTGGCGATGTACTTGTTCAACTTCGGGTCCCACCGGATTTTCATCATGTCGCTGATGCCGGTGGGGCGCTGGTAAGGCGCTTGAAAGCTGCTGGGACCCCGATGCAGGCAAATGGCAGTCTCGTGAGTCCATCGGAACCCATCGGGCGAGACATAGAGGTCCTGGAGCGTGCCCGTCACCGGCTTGGGCGGCTCAGGGGGCGGCGGCGTTTTCGGGCCGCCTCGCCACGCGGGGCGTTTGCTGACCGGCGCCGCGGCGTAGGGCCAGGTGACTATCGTCGGCTCCACTGCCGTCGAGATGAGCTTCCATTGCCGGGACGGGTCCGGATCGTTCGGTTCGTGCAGCAGCCCCCACAGCGTTTTCTGCGCCACCACGTTGTTGGGGCCTCCGGCCCAGCGATCCGGCTCGGCCGAGTGATCGTAGATCCCCAGATCAGGTCTGTCCCAGTGAACACCGTCCGAGGAAAACGCCACGCAGATGAATCGGCCGGGCCCGCCGTAGTACATGCGATAGCCGTGCTCCTCATCCGGGCAGACGTACAGACCGTAGGCGCTGCTGAGTCCATCGCCGCGTAGATGAGTCAAAACAGGATTGCCCGGGTGGTCCTGGGGGCTGTGAAACTCCCGCTTCAGATCACGCTGGTGGGCGATGAGATGGTCATCGATGAAGAGCTGACGCGTCGTGTCGATCTTCATGCGCCACAGGCACAGGTCTTCCGGGAATATCAAGCGCTCGTTGAGCAGGATGCCGTAGCCCTCAGGGAACGCCGACCAGTCAGTGACCAGGTCGGAATCGTCCCAGGGACGCCGCGTGTTCGGGTCTTCCACCTCAACGGCGACTGTCTTTGATTGTTCCTTCATCTTTGCGAACGCCTCATTCTTCCTGGCTGTATTGACCAATACCTCATCGCGCAGAATCCGTGATCTCAGCGAGGCCTTTGTAGCCGTTGCTGGGCTTGGGCCGGCGGGAGTGGTGCGAGGGGGGCAGCAGGGCCGCCTGCTGGGGTGCCGTGAGCTCGTCCCAGTAGGCGGGAAGTGAGCCACGCAGGCCTCCGCCCCACGCCATGTGGCCGGTGTTGTATTTATAGAGGATGGCCCGGCGCTGGTGATCCGCCGTCCACGGGAGTGTCCCGTGGGTGCACGCCTCGCTGAAAATGACGGCATCACCGGCCACAGCATTTATCTCCGTCACATATTCCTGGTACTGCTCCCACGTGCGCATCTTTTTCGGGCACGCCAGGTTGGCCTTGTGGCTCCCCGGGACCACGCAGACTCCGCCGTCCCCAGGCCCCTCATCGGCGAGCAAGTATTCGATGACACAGAGGCCGGTGAAGATCTTGCCTTCGCGATAAAAATACGGTGCGTTGTCGAAATTGCCATGCAGCCCTCCGCCGGAGCATCCCTTATCCATGGCGATCAGGCCGGGCCCGTGGTCCAGCCGCCAGCCTTCCCCGAGGATGGTGTTGAGGTGGGGTGTGGTTTTGGGGTGCGCCAACATCTCCCTGAACGGATCGCACAACGGCCTTGGCAATTCCATCAGGTTCTTATCTGCACCGAGGCGCGTCGAGCTGTTTTCGCCCTTCAAGGCAATTGAATCACCGAAACGCTCCGGGCCCTGCGTGAGCTCCAGGGAATCGATGGCGGCGTTGGCTATCTCGAGCTGTTTTCTGCTCAGGACATCCCGCACCACCACAAATCCGAGCAGGTCGAAGAGGTACTTCTCGTCAGTGGACATTTCCACCGTGTCCTCCGTGATCGAGCGCGACGTGTTGGCGTGTGATTCATTCATAGCGGCAACTCTCCATAGGGCACTTGCGGGGTGACATGGCCCGTAATACTACTGCGCTGTCGGCGGCATGCGCTCGATGCTGAGGCCCTCAGGCCGCACGAAGTCCCTGAAGCGCGTCTGTATCTCGACACCGCTGATCTTACGGTCGAAGCCCGCGGTCTTCTCGAAGCTCCTGGCTTCGACCTCGAGGGTGTTGTCGCCTTGCTTGAGCAGGTCGAGGTCGAGTCTGTAGCGGAACCAGAAACCACCGATGGTGTCGGGGGCTTCCACCCCGGGTGTACGCAACCTCGCCAGTATGCGGGTGGCCCGCTCGTCCGTGATCTCGGCGTCCTCGAAGGGCAGCACTTGCCCGTTGAATCGTATCTCGATGTCGTCTTCCACGCAGAACTCGGCAAACCGTATCATCAGCACAGGCTTGCGCATCTCGTGTTCGTTGCGCGCGCTATCCAGGTCGTCGCCGACGAGAATGTCGATACGCGCCGTCTCGCCCTCCTCGAGCTTGGCTGGCAGCGCTCGGGCTTGTACCTGCGCCTCGCGGGGCTGCAGGATGTACCGCTTGTCGTGGCGGGCGATCACCTCAGGATATGCTACCTCCCTGAGGATCTGGTATTCGGTATGACTAAAGGGCCACGGTAGGTACCCCAAGTACATCCCCGCAAAGCCTTGATAGTCGAGGGCCTGCCTGAGGGCCCGGTACATGTCGGGATGTGCGAAGATCGTGCGCTCGTCGTACACCAGCAGAGGTGGCCGGAGGTAGGCGGCCCCGCCAGCGGCGTTGGCGGCGTCGGCCATCCAGCGGCCTTGTGTATCACCCGTTTCTAAGAGGGATACTGGCTTGACTTGGCCGACCACGAGGTCCACGCTGCGTTCCTTGAGCCACGTCTCGACATCGAGACCTATCTCGAGGTTGGCATCTCGCCGGTGGTAGACCCGCGCCATCACGGTGATGTCACGCCCTTGCTTCGCGCCAATTTCGTTTGCCATTTGCCTCACGTCGGCGACGAACTTGTTCATCACTAGGGTGCCTTCGTCCACCTCAGCTTTCCGGAAGAACACGGAGGTGAACATGAAGTCGAGCTCGATCCCATCGGTCTCGTAGTCCTCCAGCATTTCCCGGATCAGGGCTTGCTTGTACTCGATGACATCCGTGTTCGTGTAGTCGTAGCACCACTCATGCGGCGGTTCGTCAAGGCAGACCTCTTTGCCCTTGTTCCACCGGAGCCAGCCACAGCGGTTCGCTCCAGGAGCATGGCCGTTGTTCATTTTTAGACCCGCTACCACCGGCATGCCCAGTTGCCGTCCTCGCTTGACAACCTCGTGGAACTGGTCCGTATCGTACTTCTCCTTGGCATCCCGTACCATGCGCATGATCCGCCAATCGATGAAGCTCTCCCACACTTCTTTGGCCTCGCCGATGGTCCTGCCGATCTTGCTCTGATGGAAGTAGACATCTCCATAGCCCATTCCAAGCACCAGCATCTCCACGCCGGTGCCTACGACCTCGTCGACCGGCCAGTAGAGCTTCCTCAGGCTCAACGGGGGGTCGACCCTTTTGCCGTGGTAGTGGTGGCCGTCGTTGTAGTAGATCAGCCGTGGCTTTCTCATGGTGCTCCTCCTGTGGGCATTGGTTGGGAGGTCAAAGCTCGTCCGCAGTCGAAACCAAAGCCGGCGGTAGTTTGAAGCGTTCTAACTACGCTACTAGATTCGACAACGGCACTTTGGTTGCCCGCAACGAAACCTCGCCCAAAGGCACCTCAGCAGCAAACACAGCAAGAGAGTGAGTTGAGACAGCTCCTGATCGTCACGTTACTCCTCCAGGTGACGCAGTCGTCCCCAGCACCTGCCCAAGCTGGGACCGATTCGATTGCGGTGGAATTCGTCGACGTAGCGGCACAGGTCGGTGTCGACGCGCTCAGCACTTCGGGCAAGGAGCTCCGCCACATCGTCGAGGGCTCCATCGGCGGTTCGGCCTTTTTCGACTACGACAACGACGGAGACGTAGATCTCTACGTCGCGAACGGGTCCAGCTTCGACGGTTTTTCCGAGGTGAGCATCCGTCGAACACGCTCTACCGCAATGACGGCGGCAACGCCAACAACTACCTATTCGTGAAGACGGTCGGCACACGCAGCAACAGGGACGGCATCGGCACCCGGATCGAATTGACGGCAGCAGGCAAAACACAAGTCCGCGAGGTGCGCAGCGGCACGAGCTACCTCTCGCACAGTGGCCAGTGTGTGGGCTGTCAGGTCAGCCGTGCTTCGCTCAAGTAGCACCCGGAACGTCTCGGACTCAGGAACGTTTGATATGTAGCACCGCCGCCTACTCCCCAAAAAACGGACGGACACTGTGTTCGGAAGTCGACCGTGAGCCGAACTCCTCTTCTCCTGCTTGCCTTGGCCGTCATAGCAGGCGGATGTTCGCATCGACCGAAATACAAGGTGTACGAAATCCACGACGAATTCGACGGCTTCACCGCCTTCGACATGGTCGAAAACTTTCTGGGCGGCAACCAGGGATCCGAATCGGTGCAGTTGAACATCTCCGAGCGGTTCACTCCGGACCGCGAGCCCCAGTACTTGCTGCACGTAGCGTACGAGGCTCGCCACCCGTTGCAAATCAAGCAGGGAGAATCTCTCGTCCTGCTCGTGGATGGGGAACGGATGGCCTTCATGACGCTGGGTGGCTCCGATTCGGGTAAGCAGAACCGCTACGGTTACGGGGAAAATTCAGCGGAATCGGGTCAACTCGCCGTGACTGGTCCCCCCGTCCGGGTCGCCTCGGCCGATAAGGCCGCCGTCCTCTATGCCGCAGGAATGCAGCACGTGGGTAGTCGCCATCGCTATCGGCGGTCTTCCCGCCCCCGCCATAGCGCCATTTACCGCCACTACTACCGGCCCTACTACAATCTCTACCTCCGCCCACCCTATCCCGTCACCCTCAACGACCTTACCACTCCCCAGATTGGCCGGTTTCATCGCTACGACCTCTACCCGGTCCGGTATTACCTCGGGTATCCGTATCCGTACGTTTACGGCAACGTCCTTCCCCGCCACTACAGCTACGGCCGCCCCTACTACGGCCAACCCGGCTATGGTCGCAATTCCTATGACGAGGAAATGGCCTATCCCGTGAGTCTCGAAGAGCTTCGCCGCATCGCCGGCGCCCAGTATGTCAGGATCCGCGTTGAGGGACGTTTTTTCGTCTACTGCCACTTCACCGAACACAACTTTGCGATCTTTCAGCGCTTCGTCGAAGAAACCACCCGCCGGCACAGCGCGGAGCTTGGCGCCCCGGGTTAGAACCTCACCGACACCTTCTCGCAGTGTCTTGCCGTAGCTGCGTCGGAGGGTGACGCCCGCCGTCGTCGTATTACATTATCGATCCCGAGCCGGATTACGTCCGCACGGGTGTAGTCGACGTGCCCCGCAACGAACGCATCTATCCGAACGGTAAGCTTGCTGTGTAAAGGAATTGTCAGTCATGACTGTAGTTTGCTGCGCAGCACGGTAATCAGTGTTCTATGAGAGCGAACAGGTAGCCTGACATGTGGCTGGCTTGTGCCCAGGGGACACTACTTCTCGCCAAACAGATCCTCTCCTCTTGTCCGCATGTGAAGCGGCACCTCCGGGTCGACGCGCTCCTTGACTTCCCCCTCAGAGCCTGATGTTGTCAGTTGCTCCAGCTCTTCCGTGCATAGCTCGATCCTGTGGCGCAGGTCGGCTTTCTGTCGTTCACCGAAGGACATGATGCTCTCGGCAGCCTGATGGCGTTGATCGGCGTGCTCCAATCTCGCCCTGGCGGCCAGCAATTCCTGGCGGATGGCCGACAGCTCCTTTCTCTTCCGGTTCAGAAGGGTCCCCGTAATCACCTTCACCGCAATCACGACGGTGATGGTAATCAGCATCCACAGGGAGATCGACCACGTTCCTTCCATCAGAGTTCCTCAGGCTGTGCCTTCTCACAGGGCGTGAGCAGCCCTGTGTCCCTCGAAAGTGATCCAACAGCCGACTTCAGTCGACAGAAATGTGCAAAAAAGAGGCGAAAGGGACAACGGTGCCGGTTGCTCAGTCCCTCTGTTCCTGCCTGGTACGGATCATATGTAGCAGAAGTACTCTGGCAGCAGCGCACCTGCCGATATAACAAGAAGAGGACAGTGTGACGTGGAATAGCGAGACACCGTAGGCTTCAGATGGAAAAGCCAGAACAGGGGATCTCTCCCTTGCATGATGGAGTGACTCCTGCAGACAGCAAGCGTTTGGGGTTGATCAGGAAAAGAGCCGAAAGGGGTTACTACGATTCCGATAGGGTTATCGACGAAGTCGCGGAAGCTATTATAGAATGGTATGGCGTACGGCGTGGTGGGAAACTGCGGTGAAGATAAGAACACAGTGCTGCAGTTGCGATCAATGTCTCCTTGACCGCATGTGAACATCAGACATAGGATCCGCAGGTCATCACTCGCTCTCATAAACCCGCGCAGCGGTTGGGACTGCGTACCCGCTAGAAGAATATCGCAGTATGCGATGCGAACCGGATACGGGTCAGTCCACCGGTAGCACGACCGTCATTTCCGTGCCCCGACCCATCTCGCTGGCCACCTTCAGTTCGCCCCGGTGGTCCTGGAGGATCTTGTGATCGGAGGCCAAGCCGAATCCCATCTTCACCCGGCCGTCCCCGGCCTGGAAGTCGAAATCGAATAGCCGCGCCACCTGCTCTGGCGCCATGCCCCGGCCCGTATCGCTGAAACAGATACAGATCTGGTCTCCGTCGACGAAAGTGTTAATCGCGATTCGCCCCTCGCCCTCGATGGCCTGTATCGCGTTTTTCAGCAGGTGCATGAAGACCTGGTTCAATTGGCCCGGGGCGCAGCGGACCGGCGGGATATCGCAGTAATCCTTTTCTACCGCGATCCGACCCTGCAACTGGCTGCCGAGCAAGGTCAACGCGCTGTCGATGCCCTCGTGCAGGTCGACCACCTGAAACTCGGCCTCGTCCAACCGTGCGAAGTTCTTGAGGCTGGCGACGATCG
Organism: Candidatus Latescibacterota bacterium; assembly: GCA_965248265.1. GTDB lineage: Bacteria > Latescibacterota > UBA2968 > UBA8231 > UBA8231 > CBDFJF01. Next base: position 802,035 of record CBDFJF010000001.1, on the reverse strand, counting down.
AACTCACCCGCTCGATGCCTCCGGTGATCAATTCATCGGCGTCGGCGATCACCTTGAAAATCGTCGCCTGGCCGGGATCAGCCGCATCGGCCTTGAGCTTGCCGACCGTCCGCACCAGCGTGTCGTGCATGCTGCGGATCGCTCCCAGCGGCGTGTTCAATTCGTGCGCCACGCCGGCCACTAGGTCGCCCAGCGAAGCCATCTTCTCTTGCTGCAACATCTGATTTTGCGTTTCGCGCAGCAGGCGCAAGCTCTCCTCCAGCGCCTTGTTCTGCTCTTCCAGCTGCACCCGCGCCGCTTCGGCTTGCTGCAATTCTCCGTAGCGCCGGTAGGCAATGTCGAACACGTCCGCGAAGCGCCTGGCGATCTGCAACTCCGATTCCCCCATGGAATCACTCAGACTGATTTCGAGATTTCCTTGTGAAAAGAAGATCTGATAAATGAAAAAGCAATCGGGTGTTTTGGCTATCGTTTCTTGGAGCCACTCATCCGATCTGCTGTAGAATGCCTTTACCGAGCGGAGGTGATTGATCCGCTCCTCTCCGCTGAACTCACTGACATAGTGCGGCTCTCCTCGCTGCCAGGCCGCGAACCCTTCCCCATATTCGGGAAATCTGGCGCAAATCTCTTTGAGCGAATCATCGTGCACTACCGACCTCGTCGAAAACGTCCGCGTCACCCAGGACTGCCATTGGTCTTCGGCCTCGTTCCAGATCGTGATCGACGAGCGCACCGGGGAAATTCCCATCCGCGAAAACTCCTCGAAGAGAACACCGCTCACCTCGACGAGATCCTCGCTCTTCTGCATCCCCAACGCCTTGACACGCACGCGCTCCAGGGCCGCTTCGATTTCCAGCTCCCGGCGCATCGCCGCACTGTCCCGCCGCAGGTGCTCCGCCTCGTCGGTGAGCTGTGCTAACATCTTATCCCGGTCAGGCAAATAAACCTTTCTACGCCAATTAACTGAGCTGCATCGTCAGCAGCCTAAGACCGACTTGAATTTAATCGTAAGTGAATTCGAAATCAGCTGCTGAGGCAGCTCTGAGTCGGAAGCCAGACTGAGGTGGATCAGGATAGGGTTCGCCCGTCATCTTGCTCGCCAACTCAAGAGTGAGGAAGGGGTCGAACAATTACAAGAGACCGTCTGGCGAGCATCGGATTCTGTCAACGACGGTCAATCTTAGCCATGCGGCCTTCAGCGATACAGATACATTGATGCTTCGAGGGAGTGAGTCGTCTCGAGCTCGTTGGTAGGAGGCCTCAAGGCATCTATTGAGTCTGTCTCCTAGAATGTCACATGAACGATGCAGTCATCGGGCTTGTCGCAGACGTACAGTTGCTTGACGATTCGGACTTCGAGACATGTCTCCTCGCGCATCTCTCGGACCATCCCGTCGGCGAGCGTCTCCCCGGGCTCCAGCTTTCCACCCGGTAGTTACAAGGACCGACTCTCGACGGCTTGCTGAACCAGCAGGACCTTGCCTTGATGGATGAGAACGCCCAGATACTCGGACGGTATGGTGGTGACTCAATCGACTCTCCTCCCGGAGAATGCTGGGTGCACAGTATCAGTCTGTGGACGCCCGCTTAAGCCCGGCGGAACCTGCCAAGAATCTCGCCTGGGTCCATGAACGGTACCTCAGAGTTCGAAGGCGCCAACCGCCAGGCACCCTTCGACATCTCGCCCTGGAGTTGCCCAGGGCCCCAACAGACGTACCCGAGGTATATCCTGATGTCGCCAGTGTTCTGCTGAAGAGCGCGACTGAGAGCTTTGGGGTCGGGCCCGGCGTACAGATCGTCGACGACCAGTGTGCCCATGGCATCCAGACGGTGGAGGACAACTGGCGGCGAATCTACTGGACCTCCATCGAACACGAGACCTGCGCGTGCCGGGGTGCCTCCCAGGATCGCCCTGAGATCCTCTCGCTCCCAGCGCTCATCGCTCTCGGCGAGGGGGCGATTCAACACAAGGCCCGGTGTGTACTCGCTATCTCCAGCGGGCATCACGATGACGACAGTGTCCACGAAGTTGGGGTCACGCAGGCCTGCAGCGACAAGCAGGCTACCAGGTGGAATTCCGCCTTCCACTTGAACCTCCCCTATTCTGTCGGTGTGCGTTCGGACTCTGTGAACGATGGGCGGTGAGCCCGGATCGATCCAGTTCACCTTGATGTTATCTAAATGGCACTGGAATGGTGTCACCATGCCAGGGGAAGGCGTAGCTGGGCTGGTTTGCAAACCGTCGCATTCCGGCTTCCACCCGAATCGCGGTCGATGGCGGTAGCTCTATCGCGAAGTACTTCCCATCGAGCGGCACGACGTGCACACTTTCGCCATCGTCGTACTGAACCTGAGTGAACTGGTGCTCCCCAAAGGCCCCGGCCTGTACAATCAGGTTCCGCGTTTCGTGCCTGCCGGTGTTCACAAGCTGGATTCCCACAGACTCGGCGGTCAGCTCGTCGACCAGGGCGGCGACGTCCGGTGGCAGTCCTGGGCGCACGCGGTCGGCATCGTAGTACCGCACCGTGGCGCGGAGCATACCGCCGTGGTACATGTACTGCGGCGAACCGAGTATCACCTGCGTCAAGACCTTGGTGAATACAGCGTTCGCCGGCTGTTGGTTGTCGGCGATGATCTCGGGCACGTTGCGGTCGTCCGACGCCATGCGCTGGTACGTATCTAACGCTTGTTGGTATTGGAGGCTCAGCGCCTTCTCTGGCCAGTTTGGGTTCTTGCCGTCGTAATACTGGAAGCGGCTGTACTCGCTGTCCGATTCCGCGCGCGCGCCACCGACTCTCTCTTCGTTCCAGTCTCGCTCCACGTCGCCCTCCCGGACCCGCAGGATCAGGTCGTAGTCTTCCTGGGACATCGACGCGTGGTAGAGGTGTGCCAACTCGTACGGGCGCAGGTTAGTCGAGGACGTAGCGTCCCACTTCTCGACGTATTCGTGGACGAAACCGTCCGGCGTGACCCTGTTGGGTACGAGAAGTTGACCGTCCTCTCGGGTGATCGCGTTGTCCAGAAGCACCTTGATCTGTGATCGCAGCAAATCGAGATATCCCGCATCGCCGGTCAGCAGATGGGCACACTCCGAGGCCACCGCGATGGAGTGGAAGATATTTCTCCAGCCGACGTAGCTGTTCCAGCCGTATACGGTGCCCCACCAGACGCCGTCTCGATGCTCGCCCGGCTTGCCTGTCGGCCCGACGTTATCGGGGATGATGCCGTTGTTCTGCTTGATGCGGTCCATCCACGCCTCGACGTACTCGACGACCCAACGTTTATACTTCTCGTCACCGGTGTAGAGGTAGGCGTTGGTCACGAGACCGGTGGCGGCCAGGTTGCATGCCGAGTCGCCGTCGAGGACGAGCTTATTAAACAGGTCGACGATCTCATCCGCTCGCTTGGGATCCTGCCACCAGTTGGGCTCCAGTTCCTTAACGGCGGGATATATGGATGCACGCACGCCCATCGTCTTGGGCTTCCAATCAGGGGAAGTGGCGTGGCCTCCCTGGAGGAACGACTTCACCACCTCCAGTGTCGCGCTGTGGTACGGCCCCAGGCTTCCGTGGATGGGAGAGCGAATGATTCTGTGGACGGGATCGTAGATCGGTGCTTCAGGGTCCTCGCCGAGGAACATATCGGCGAATCTCCTGGCTCGCCTCACGTTTTCGGAGATCGTCGGGTCTCCGAAGGCAAGGTCGTAGAATCCCATGTTTCCTTCGCCCATGTGGTGCCACTCAGCGTCTCCGGGATGCGCGATGCTGAAGTACTCGTTGTGGATGTTGTGCTTAAACTTCATGGGGTGGACGCCATGGTAGTAGTCGAGGTCATTGGCGCGGTTGTTGTCTCTGTCGTCGAACAGTCGGGTTGTGGCGTTCCAGTGTTTCAATGCCAGGTCGACCAGACTTTCATCACCGCCCATTGAGTACAAAAGGCACCAGTTGTACGAGCGCTCGTAGTAGTCGTCCAGGTCGTCAAACCAGTACCATGCGCCGCTGCGCTCGGCGTACTTCCTGCTCATCATGTGCGCGCTTTTTTCCATGAGGCTGATGAGCCTGCGCTCCAGAAGCGCCCAGGTTGGCGGGGCCGAGACTTGGGTAGCTTTGACGTTGACTAAGTCGGGCATGATTTTCGTTTTTCCCATTGCATCGCCTCCCTGCTTGGACCTTCAGGTGATTTCCCCATCGGTGAGCGGTCGCGGGTACAAATCTCGCAGGCTCGGTCGTTGGGGACAAGCAGGCGTAGGAACAATGGCAACCGGTCCGGTAGGGCAGGCGGTAATCGTTGTGGGCAGGTGATTACCGCCAGTCGGTCAGCGTGGCCTCATATAGATCGTCCAGATCGCCCTTTAGCTCAGGACTGATTATTCGACCATCTGGCCCTATCCAAACGTAGGATGGGAATCCCCCGATGTTGTAAGTCTCGATCGGTCACTTGGTGCGAAGTGCCTGCTAGGGTGTCGGTTACGCAGAACATCGCTCAATAGCTATTTGTCCGTCCATCGACGGCCAGCGCCGGAATCCGTCTGGCAGACGGGACAGACTTCTTCATATTTCCCTGACCGTTTGCTATGCGAGATAGGCCGTTGACCCCAAAGGAGCCAGGTATGACTCGATCGGTCATGCAACCAGATCACAGCGCACTCGTGTCCCATGCGGATTTGGTCTACCAGAAGCCGGTCGACCACGGACGTGAAGGCCATCCGATCGGCAACGGGTGTATGGGTACGATGGTATGGACGACACCTGGTGCCGTTCGCTTCCAGATCAATCGGAGCGACGTCTTTGCCGTCAACGGGAACCACAAGGGGTTGAAAGCCGGGCCGACGGACTACTGGGGCGGATGTGGCTCGATCTGTATCGATGTGGGTGGTGATGTCTTCTCGGGCAGCACCTTCAAGCAACACCTGTCTCTTCATCAGGCCGAGGAGGTGATCGAGGGGGATGGCATACGGGTCCGGTGCTTCGTTGCTGCCGGGCTGGACGTCCTCGCGCTGGAGATCGACGACACCAGGCAGCAGCCCCGGCCGCTGCGAGTGGATCTGGCGATGTGGCGCGATCTACTCGTCGTGAACGGGAATCACGAAGCGCGCTACGAATTCGGCCATCAACCAGGCACGGCAGTGCTGGTTCAGCGATTCACGGAGGCCGACTACTACTGTGGCTCGGCAGTGGCCTCGAGGATTGTCGGCGAGGGAGAGCCAGAGGTCGCCTCCGACAGCTGCCACTGCATCCGTGTTCCGGCTGCGTCGGGGAAACGAATGATTCTGATCGCCAGCGCCGCCTCATGGGATCCGGATTTGGATCTGTCAGCTGCAACCCGCGCGCTGCTGGACGCAGCTTCGAGCCAGACCTACGACGAGATGAGGGCGGTCCATGCATCCTGGTGGGCCGAGTTGTGGTCGAGAACCTTCGTGCATCTAACGAGCGACGACGGCGTCGCCGACTTCATGCAGTGCGTGCGCAATCTGCAGCTCTATTACATGGCCAGCAGCTCACGCGGTCCGCTGCCGGCAAAATGGAACGGCTCGATCTTTCTCACGGAGGGAGATACGACGTACTGGGGGTCCCAGTTCTGGGTGTGGACGACCCAGATCTCCTACTATCCGCTGCACGCGGCCGACGCAGTCGAATTGGCCGATCCGTTTTTCAACATGTACGTGGGCCAGTTGCCGAATGCGGTTGCGGCTGGTCTGCAGCGCACCGGGTCGCGCGGGGCGTACTTCCTCGAGAGCGGTCAGTTCGACGGTCCGGTGGTGTTGCCGGACGATGTGGCTGCCGAGTACGAGGATGTCTGGTTGGGCAGAAAGACGAGCATGGAACTGTCAGCCCGGGCCGTTTCCTACAATTGTTATGACGGCGGGCTGCGTGCCCTCGATACCAGCCGTTTTCATGACCGGGAGGAGTTTCCGGCGCAGGCGGCCGGCCGCTATTCATGGGTCAGCCATATCGCGACGTCTGGTACGAAGATCGCCAAGCATGCCTGGTGGCGGTACCGGTACACGGGGGACGAGAGCTGGTTGCGTTCGCATGCCTATCCACTGCTGCGGGAGACCGTCGAGTTCTATCGGGGACTGGCCAGGAAAGAGGAGGACGGTCTCTATCATCTCCATGGCCTGAATCAGTTTGAAGGAGGATGGGGCACCAACGACGGTCTGCTGGACCTGACGGCGATCCGAGGGACGGCGCCATTGGCCATCCGCGCCGCCGAGATTCTCGATGTCGACGCTGAACTGCGCGCCAGTTGGACTGAGTTCCTGGATCATCTGGCGCCCTATCCGATGGGGAGCGATCCGGAGAGTCACTCCGTCGTCGCGCCGGACCTGTGGTCTTTGGGTCATGTCGGGGCCGTCGACCACCCTCGGGACAAGGACCGCCCGCACGAGGAATCCCTGTTCGGCGTTTTCCCGTTCGAGATCTGGACTCAGGAGTCGATGGAGCCGGAGACCGAGCGCATCATCCGCCGGTTGGCCGAGCTCAACTCGTTGCGAGCCGACCTGGTCGCCGGCAAGATGTGGGGTCTCACCAGCGTTGGCCACACGCCGATCATGGGCTCGAGACTCGGACGTGGGGAGGAGCTTCCGGCGCTGCTGGCAGCCTACTACGCAACCTTCAACCAAGGAGGCGGTCCCTTGCCGAACGGCTTCAGCCTGTTCGAGGGGATCACGGATCCCTCCATTGAGCCTCTCGGTTGCATCAGCATGGCCCTCAATGAGGCCCTGGTGCAGAGCGTTTCCGCGGAGCCGGGGCTGCCAGAGGTCATTCGCCTCTTTCCAGCCTGGCCCAGGGAATGGGATGCTTCTTTTCGTCTGTTAGTCCGGGGCGGATTTCTCATCAGCGCATCGATCCAGGCCGGTCGCATCGAGTTTGTCGAAATCGAGTCGCGGATGGGGGAGTTGTGCAGGATGCGAAATCCGTGGGAAGGGAAGCCATGCCAGCTAGAGCACTCGGACAGTAAGTCCACGCAACTGACCGGCGAACTCCTGCAATTCGATACTGATGCGGGGGAGCGTTACGTGATCTGGCCGGAAGGGGAACCTATCCCCGAGTCCAGGCAGGTTACTGGCGAGCCAGCGACGGGCCCTGTCTCTTACAGCTTCCTGCGACCGGATGGAACCACGGTGAGCGGTACGTTGGGAAGAGCTTGAGTGTCGAGAGCGCAGGCGGACGCGAGCGCGACCTGATGCGTGAGGGCTGTCCGATCGGTACTACAGCTCGTTCGCCAGCATGTCGCTGCTGTACCCCACGAGGAACTTGCTGCCGAGGCACATGGCAGAAGCTTGTCCGAGCGTCCCAACAACAGTTCCAGCAGCTCCGCGTCGGATGGACGCTCTTTGACGAGGTCATAGTGCAGCGTCTTCCGACCTTTGGCGACCAGCAGGTCGGTCACGCCGGCCAGCACATCCAGAGCGGCTTCCCCCTCCACCTTGCGGCCACTATAGTGGGCTGTCCTGCCATGGCTTGGTCCACCCTCCGAATCTCCGTACCATCACCCCCGCCACCATAACCTGGTGATTTGGTGTCGGCACCAGCCTGTAAATGCTCGCAATAAGAATCTCACTTAGGAGATGTTGTGATGAAACCCCTGCTTGCCATCTCACTTTGCCTTGCAATTTCGCTATCGACCGCCTACGCCCAGGAGGCCGTACCCAAGACCATCTCCTACATGGGCGATGCGTCTGATGATCCCGGGTCCATCAGACTGACGTGGTAGGGTGTTATGAGCTAATGCTCTTGAAATACTCGATCTTGCCATCCTCGGCCAAGTCGGCCACCTTGTCGATGAGCGCCTGGCGGTCCTGCTGGGTCAGCGCCACGAAATCCTGGGCGAGGCCGATCTTTTCGCGCATCAAATCCGCGTTCTCAGCCCCAGTAATCAGGACGCTAACGGGCAGCGACCACACAAAATGAAGGGCCTGGCGGACACTCACTCGGTCCGGGACGACCGGGTTGTCCGTTTCCCATTGGACCTTGTCTAGCCTGACCTTCTTCGAGAAGAAGCGGCCGTCTGCCAGCGTCTTCATGGCCAGCAGCGCGATGTTGCGCGGCTGCAAGATCGGGGCGACCTGTTCGATGAAGCTGTGGTAGCTGGGGTCGAGCAGATTCACCGGCATCTGGCAGGTATCAAACATGTCGCTGTCGGCGGTCCGCTCCAGCATGCGCAAATGAGCCGCTGGGTTGCTATGCCCGGTAAACCCGATGAAACGCGCCTTGCCAGAAGCCTTGGCGCGCTCGAACACATCCAGGACACCCCCATCGATACGTCGGTCCACATCATCAGGGTCGCCGATCCCGTGCACCTGCCAGAGATCCAGATAGTCCGTATTCAAACGCGTCAAAGACGCGTCGAGGTGCTGCTGCGCGGTATCGGCATCCTTGGCGCCGGTTTTAGTCATAATGAAGACCTGTTCGCGGGCCTTTGGTACCAAGTACTTGCCATAGCGCTGCTCGCTCCGGCCGTCCCCGTAACCTTCCGCGGTATCGAAGAAGCGCACACCGCCGGCGAGCGCCGTTTCAATCACGGCTTCTGCATCCCGCTCCGTCGTCCAGCCGATGTGGTAGCCGCCAATCCCCAGCATCGTCACCGCGTCGCCGGTGCGGCCCAGCACGCGTTTGGGCAGCACCTGACCCAGTTTGTCCTGCGCCTTGCTGCCGCATCCAAAGGGAATCACGACGCCTGGAAGCGCGGCAACCAGAGTCTTTAGAAAATCACGTCGTTCAATCATGACCCACCTCAATAACAGGCACTTCACCACCTCCGTCGAGAGAAACAGTAGTAGCCTGGGGACAAACCTCGCCGAGGCTCGGCTCGATCAGCGCCGATGTTTACGATGAGGCCCGCGAGCATGATCCTGTCCATGGGCCACCTCCTTGGATGCTGGATCAATGAGATGCAATCCCAGTCCGTCCGGACGGTCAGGTCAATTAAGATTGGCAATTCACAGGGGGTGAACAAGACAGAGTGGCGAACGAGCCGCATGGGGGAGGAGATGTCCATCGTTGTGGGCAAACGATTACCGCCGGTCACCAACACGGGGCGCCGAGGATCTGAAGCAGCACAGCAGTGACACATTGGGGTTGCCAAGCGAACGTGCGAGAGAGCTGCAGATTTTATCCGTAACAAAGGTCCCGCTTGTACAGACCCGGCGAAGCTCAATCACAGCACAACTTCACCGCCAATACCTACTCAATCTCTACCGAATACCATTTTCACTCGCGTTCGAGTTGGCTATCGCAGCAGCCAGCTCGCTGCATTTCATCCAATTGATCTGATCACCCCACAGCGCACTGACACGGCGGCAGATTTCGTCGAGGGTCCGGTAGCGCGTCCGTTCGAGTATAGGCTCTGCCAGTGAGTATGCCAGACGATCGGGGTGCCGGCATCAAACAGCTCTACCAGGCGTCCGCTCCTGCCGTCTTCGTTCACATAGTTGTCCGCCACTGAGCTCACATATTCAGCGCCCGTCTCTGCGCTGTTCATCGTGTTGAAGATCATGTCACCGACCTGGGAACAAAGGCTAACCTGCCAGGCGTCCCCCATGCGGTAGACGACGCGGGAGTGGAAATCGGTTCTCTTTCTTTCCTGATGCAGGAAATACCAGGTTTGAGAGCGGCCGTTGACCTGTCGCATGGCGTCCCGCATGGCCAGCTGATACTCCGCTTCTACCTCGATGCCAAAGTCCCATGGCGACGTGACGCCAGTCGCCTCCAGATCCACTGCATAGAGAATCTCCAGGGCATAGCTGATATAGGGGGTCATAGTCGAGGCGGTCTGGTGCTGTGACCAGACCCGTTCGTCGTCGGGCAGGAGGCTCAGCGAGTCCAGGTCGAGAGCCTTTGCGTGGGTGAGAATCTCGGGCGTGATATCCATCAGCGGGGTGATACTCCGGCGAGTCAAGTCGAGCCAAGCGTTCAGCTCGCCCTGATCGCAGCCTGCCCAACCGTCGGTGATGGCGCCTAGCCCGGCGGGATAGGGCAGCACCGAGAATTTCCCCTTGATACCGCGGTGAGATATGACTTCGGTGAATTGGCGCAGGAAATCCACGGGTATGGAGCGTGCGACAACTTCGCCCGAGGCAAGTGTGGGAGATTCAGAATCCTGTGTTTCCGCGGCATGCCACCAATAGACATTGATCAGTGGAGCCGGATCGTCAACGAGAAGGGTGATCGGGATGCTCATATGGAAGAATGGACGGGTGCGGGAATATGGAGAGCAATGCCCTGCGGATTTGCACTCCGTTTTAGGGAGACAAACGCAGCGATGGCCTGTGATTTCACACGTTCGCGGAGAATTTCAAGCGTTGGGCGCATCTCGCGCGCTTTCGCTCGTGGTTTCAAGGATCTGCTTCGCATACGCAACCCAGTCTCTATCGTCAGTATTAATGGTCACCGTTGGCATAGAGGCCTGCGATTGGTGCTGAACGTACTGCTCTTGTTTGGCGATCCACGATTGGATCTGATCTTGCAGGGTCGACTCGTCCAATGGTTGTCCCGTCCTCGACGCTCTGTATCTCATCCTCTCTTCGATTCGGTGTGGTGACACGATGAGGAGAAAGCAGACTGCTCTCAGATTCGACAATTGCCGTTCGAGGCCCTCGACGAACCGCGAGTTTTCTGTGCGATACTTGAATCGATGGTTGAGATTGAAGCGCTCGAATCGTGTCGGATTGGGTCAGGGAGCAGAAGGAAAGCATGGGACTCTCAGACCGTGACGATATTCAGACCTCTTTGATATTCATGATGCCGACGAAGGTAGACAGCCTCGCCATCGTCTGAAGGAAAACGACTGACGCCTGCACCCATCCTATGACCCACTTCGATCTCGATGCCATCACCTCGGCGCTTCAGAAGTGGCTACGATCAAAAAAACACACAATGGTCGCCATTGACGGCCCGGGCGGGAGCGGTAAGTCCGTACTGGCAAAAAGTCTTCTTTGCTCCTTTTCGCCCTTCGCAGAAAGCCAGAACCGTACCCCGGGCAGAGACTACCATTGCCGGGATGCGATAGGTGTGATAGCCGCCCCGTCCACTGATGTACAGATCCGATTGGTCCAGCATGGGCACCATTCCTCCGTGGTCGATGTAGGGCGGTCACCTGCGGTTACGTGTTGTCTGAATGTAACCGGTGAGATAGACTCGCTTACGGAGACACGGCCGACCCACAGATGCAGACCGAGCGTGAGACGTGGCATAAAGGCATAACTCGGAGGTGCAATATGCCGACAGACGAAGACTCGAACCCTGTTTCGCGAACCCAGACCCAGACAGTTGTAATGAAGCCGGCCCCTCGACGCATGCGTGTCCTATTCGGTGACGAAACAATTGCCGACAGCACGAATGCTCTCGTGATGAATGAGACCCATCACCTGCCGGCGTACTACTTTCCCGTGAGCGACGTGCGAATGGATCTGCTGGAACCCACGAACCACGGCAGCACCTGACCTTGGAAAGGTGAGGCCAGGTACTGGTCTGTGAGAGTGGGAGACAGGGTGTCCGAGAATGCGGTATGGAACTACCCGAAACCGGTCGAAGAGTGCCCGGATATTGCCGATTACGTCTCATTCTATTGGGACCGTGTCGACGCCTGGTATGAGGAAGAGGAACGGCTGTTACAGCCGCCGACCTCATAGATCAGGCGGCACATAGCTGGCCACCACCATCAACTCGAAGAATCTGACCGCTGACGAAGTTGGCCAGCGGTGACAGGAAGAACTGTACAGCGATTGACACCCCAGTTGGGGTGGAAAAACCTTGAAAACGACAGGTTCAGTCTGATAGTGACCCCAAAGTACGAAATTTGTGCCGCCATGATTAGGTTGGCGTGTATATAAGGTAGAGTGTGACGATCGGAGGTCTACCCGGTAGATGTTCCGACGTTCGGTTTTCACGAATCCGAAACGTCGGAACGTTTAATCGGCGTCTGCGATCAGGCCGCGAGCGTGGGTCCACTGCGCCTCATCACCGCTGTTCGGTCGAGCCGGTCGTACCACGCATGTTTTCGCAGAACTGAACCTGCGGATCTGCACTATAGTAAAGATTTGGTCCCTGAAACTTTACTATAATACAGATCACCTATGCCGTTTTACGAAACAGAGCCAATCAGACCTTGCAACGGGCGTGTACGTCTACCAGCTAGCGGCGGACGGGCAGCTGCTGCAGAGGAAGCTGTTGAATGTTGCGATAGGCGCCCATCGGATCAGGACTCCGACGGACGCTCAAAGCTTGATGCCGACACGGAAAATCCACCCCCCCGGGCGAGTCATGCAACAACGCCCCGAAGACGCCACCGCCAGCGTCGCTGTACGGTTGTAGCATGTTCCAGCGCCGCCAGCCCCACATGAGCAGCTGCGTCCCACCATCGTAGGTTTCGGCGATGCCTTCGTATGACTGCATGTAGCGATCGAAGGACTCGGATGGCGACGCGGTACTTCGTCACGAAGTCCCCTCGTACCGGACGTGAATCTCGACGTGGTTCACGATCAATGGCGGGCGTATCCGCGAGTCGTGATTGACCAAAATGACCTTCACCTGGTGATCGCCCTTGGCTGCCTGCTCTGCGTCGAGCGTCCAGACGAGCCACTTGTTCTCGGAGACGTCTGCGGGGTCGTTCGGGTCGTCTTCCGCGACGTCACGAATAATCGGGTCCGCGAGTTTCTCACCGTCAAGTAGGACGTCGACCGAGTCCTCGGGCAAGAAGTGCTGCATCTCGATGTGCAGCTCGATGGCCTCGGAAGCGGCGACGTCTTCGTGGATGCCGATCGTGAACTTCGGTCCGTCCCCGGTCAGGGTCCGGAAGAGTACGGTCGACGTCTCGCCGTAGATCCTGTCGTTGATGGCGCCACCCCCGGCGCCGTCCAGGTAAGTGGGCCCGCGATGCAGAGCGGTGTAGATCTTGTCGCGGCCCTTCAGAGTATCCGGCGACCCGATCGTACTGAGCAGCCCGCGCCAATCTTGCTTTTTGGGGAACCAATTGAACGTGTATAGGCCGTCGGCTCCCTGATCGTAGTAGCCCTGGGCGACGGCTCGGAGCCAGCCGTCCCGCCATTCGGAGTGCGAGACGAGGCGGTTCGCCTCGTGACGGCCAAGGCTGTCGAAGCCTCCATATAGCCTGATGCCGGTGTCTTCGGTCAGCTTCTTGAACTCCGCGACTTCGAACCCCGGGTCGGTGCCCGACCCTCCGGCGCCGATGATGATGTCGGTCAGGTCGTCGTTGACCCACTTTTCGACGTCGTAGCCAATGTTCCTGCACGACTCGAGGGTCGTCGCCACGCGGGACGCGACGTAGAAGGGCCTACCCCGTTCCTCCGCGATCTCGTCCGCCACCTGTCTGATTGCCCGCTGGAGGTCGGTGAGTGCGTACCGGAGTCGGTAGCCATAGTTCTGCGGAAAGTGGAACGGATGCCGCTGCCAGTCGAGCTCGACGCCGTCCCAGTCTGCCTGGAGACACGCCTCGCGGATATATGAGAGCCGGTGCTCCCGGACCTCGGGGATCGCCATGTTCCACGAGCCGATGGGGCGCCACTCGGCTACGTCGTCGACGTCCAGCAGCCACTCGGGATGGTCCCGACGGAGTTGGGTTCCCTTGCCCAGCCTCGCGATGTCCTCAGCCTTGTCGACGTAGAAGTGGTTGTCATTCATCCGCATCGAGACGTAGACCTGCATACCCAGCTCGTGGCCGCGGTCGACCATCGCCTGGTACGGGTTCTCACCCCGTTCGAACATGGCGCGGACGCTCTCACTGTGCCGCATACCGCGGAGGCTGTCGTACGTGCGGTTCTCGGAGTCACCGAGCCGCTCGTGGACCTCAGACGGCCACTCCGCTTCGTGGCTTCCGATGCTCCAGAACATAGCGTCGACCTGCGTCCCTTCGATGGAGTCGTAGATGCCATGCATCAGCCGGTCGACGGACTGTGGGTACTCGCCCTGGCCGAACGGCTGGCCGTCCCAGTTGAAGATGACGCGGTACTGCGGTGTAGGTTCTCTCATTGACCTGCCTTCAGCGCGGCGTTGGTAATGTCATCATCGCGGACAAAAGCTATCATAGGGCCGTCTCCAAGGCAAAGGAGCAGACGATGGGTCAGAGTCGATGGAAGAGTCGCACTGATCACGGGCGGAGGCGACGGTCTTGGGAAGGCAATGGCGGAGGAGTTCGCGTTTGGCCGGCGCGCGCGTCATCGTGAACGACATCCGAGATGTTGGGGCCGAAGTTGCTGACGACCTCTAGACGAAAAAACCCCGGCAGCGTGCAAACTCCATTCTGACCAGTAGCGATTCACGGCTCTGTTGCCCATCTTCAATGGATGGCCATTGGAATGACAGAACGGAGGCCATATACGTGAGCAACTGATAGTCACCATGTCATCAGATTTTCGATAACGCGATTCGCATGTATCAAGTGGAAGGCGGGCGCAACCTCACAGCCGTACATAGAAGACGGTGGACTCCTTTTAACGAGGGTTATCGTGAGTCTGAGGACCTGAGAGTTAGCGTTACGAGGCTATCCCTGATATCGTAATTTGCCTCACATCGCCAGATGAATTTGCCCAATTGACTATAACCGACAGACAGACTTTCATGCACTGCATGGCGGTGGTCATCGGGTATTTCTTCATCTCGTTCATAGTCGTTACGCTCCCAGCGGAGAACACGTACCGACTGGAGGTGTGGCTGACATATCGCTCGTACAAACAGTTTCGGACTCTGGAAGGGAACTGGTATCGGTCGTTTCCGTCGACGAAAAAATCTGAGTACGTATCTCCGTGGCTCGATGGTCCCCTTCCACAAGGACCTGGACGAAGGGTGGGTACAAGAGATCGTGCGGGCTGTCCGGATTCCGTGGATGAATGGACGCATCCATCTTCTCCGATACTCAATCGAGGTATTGTTTCCGGTGTTCATTGGAGTTGTCGGCATGGCACTAACGGCCCTATGGGCACCGTCGGCTGGAAGCGTCAGCACAGCACCAACCCCCGTATGGACTCCACCTCTGTGATGAAGTGGACTCCCGAGTAGAGGGATTATCGTGCGTTTGCGTGGGCTTGCAATGAAACGGGGCAGGGTAATTTCTCTTTGCGCAACAGTGGCCACGATAGTTCTCGCTACGCTCATTGGGTTGGGTTCGTTTGATGGCGTCAATCGATGGTTAGCGGTCGTGGTGTTTGGAACCTGGTCGTTTGGGAGATTATGGATAAGTATTCTCGAGCGTTTGAAGCATCGTTTCGTTGACTCCCGGTAATCGGAATTATCGGGAGTCAGACCTTCAGTAATGACCATCGTCCTCATTATCCGTGGGTCACCTGCGTGTACCGGTGCGAACGGTCTCCATCGTAGCTGGTGGACGAGCCAGGGATCGGACCCTCAAAAACTTGCCATTGTAGCAGTTCGCGTTGTATGTCGCTGTCATGCCCATGCCAGCCAAGGACCTCTGGTCCCACATCCAGAAAGAGCTACGCGGTCGGGCCGAAGATGAGCAGCTGCGTATCCTGCGTCGACACCTGGCCGGCCTGCACGACGAGTGGAAAGGCCCGTACAAGGATCTTCGGGACAGATTGCGCCGGCAGGTTGCCAGGCTCGAAGGCCATGAGGCGGTGCGTTCCCGTGCCGGTCAGCACGATCCTTTCCACGTCAAGCGTCAGGGAGACGGACGGGTGGTGGTGGCAGGCGTGCCAAACGTGGGTAAGTCTGCCCTGGTTAGCGCCCTCACAGGTGCTGCTACGGTCGTGGCACCGTATCCGTTTGCTACAACGCATCCCCTCCCTGGTATGCTGCCCTGCGAAGGGGGAGCCCTGCAGCTGGTAGATTCGCCGCCGGTGGTTCCCGGCCTCGCCGACGGCCAGGGTGCAGGGCGACCACTGCTCCACCTCCTGTCCGGGGCAGATATGATCGTCATCGTTGTCGATCTCACTGCCGACGTCACTACCCAGTTGGTGACAGTCTTTGAGGAACTGGCAGAAGCTTGTATCCACCCCATACCTGGCCCCACGCCCACGGTGTTACATGCTCGCGGAAAGGGGGGCATCAAGTTTGTGGGCGAGCAATTGTCCCGTGAACAGGAAATAGCGGCACGAGCCGTCCTCGCCGAGGCTCACGTCGAGCATGCCGAGGTCATTGTCCGTGTTGGTTTTGACGAGGACGTACTGCAGAGCCGGGTCGACGGAGATGTACCGATGCCGACTGTCGTGGTGGGAACACGCGCCGCGGGCGACGTCGATGAGTCGGCGACCGCGTTGTGTGAGAGTTGGTCCGAAGATCGCTGCCTGAAGGTGGATACTGATCAGCCCGACTCGCTTGCGTCGATTCCCGGTTTGCTTCTCGAGGCCCTTGGATTGATTAACGTCTGCCTTCTCGAACGTCCAACCGACGAATCACAACAGCGAACTATCCTCGTTCACCGGGCCAGCGATGTCATCCTGGTAGCGGATCGGGCTGGCGTCTCAGCGACCCGTCTGAAAGGAGCGCGAGTCTGGGGAACTTCGGTGCCACGACCCGGTCAGGCAGTCAGCCTCGATCACCTTGTCGAGGAACGAGACCTCATCTATCTGCAATCGTGAGCTTCCCAACTGGTATCGTTGCGGAAATCTGGACACCGGCATGGCACGGCTTGCGTACGGTCCGTCAGTCTGATAGTCCGCGGGCCGGAGCCGACGACTCGTATGAGGGGCACTGGGCTCCGGGTACTGTGCAGAGGGGTTGGGGAGATTGATGCCGTGGGCGCACTAGCGCATAATCGGTTGGTACAAGCTATCTCTCTCTTCAGGCAATCTCACCGACGCCATCCACAATGCCCGCGGATTCCCGCAAGGACATTTCATGACATCCACACAGGAACAGCTCTATACCTACCGCAAGTTCGGTTACGTTGTTGTGCTGGACACTTTGAGCGTCGAGGAAGTCGATGCCATCAACGCTGCCATCGATCGCGACCTGGCGGCCGAAACGCCGTTCTGGATCGAACGGGAAGACGGCCACGTAATCCTCAACGCGCACGCGCTGCTGGCATACAAGGAGATGGACGTCACAATGAGACCGCCGACTCTGATGCCACTGCTCGAGGGTATTCTCGGATCCCACCTACGCGCCGAAGAGCATACGGTACACATTCGCAAGCCCTACGCCGGCAAGCCATACTGCCACTGGCACCGAGACGGAAATGGCTGGCCGGAGCTGGGATCACCGCCAGCCTTTGCCTCTCACTACGTATCCGTCGCGTTTTACCTGAGCGACGTCGATGAGTCGACGCACACCTTCAGTGTACTGCCGGGCTCAGCTGTCGGCGACGAGCTGGCACCGCTGGCGCACTATGAGCTGGATGCGGCCCACCATATCGAGGGTCCACGTGGGACGGCAGTTGTGTTCAACGCGGGCATGTTCCACGGGGGCAACGTTCGCCGCAGTGACGTCGAGCGCCGCACTGTCCACATCTATTGCGGTCGTGCCTCGAGCCCGCCGATAAGTAACCACACGATCGTTCCCAAGCGGCTCTGGGCACATCCAGATGCTGCAACACGTGCGTACTACAGCAAGCCGAACGCGATCACGCGGCTGCTGCAAGAAAGGTTCTAGGCAGACATTTGCAGAAAGCCGCAGGTAGTCCCGCGCTGTCCAGCCCACGATGAGTGATTTGTTCCCATGGGCCTGTCTGCCACACTCGCCGGGAGGCACCACCAGCCCGCGAGTCCCGGGCTCCTTGATGAGCGCATTCTCGTGGAAATACTTGCTTTGAGTTCGCAAATGCGGCTGTCATTCGAAAATGACCATCAGACATAGGATCAGCAGGTCACCATTGTTCAGCCGTGTGAAAACCTACCGCAGCCGGGTTGGGACGGGGGAGCGTAGCGACCGGAGTTGCACACGGTTGTGTCATGCGCGTGATGGTTTACCCAACTTCACCAGCAGTAGCATCGGCCAGCCCAGATCAAAGTCCTCTCGGAACGCGCTCCAGTATTCCTTCGCTCTCGGCGACTTCTCCAATAGGGGTTCGTCTGCAAGATGCTCTTCAATGCGGTCGATCTGTAAATTAGCCCTCACGGCTGCATTGACATAGTCAGAGATCAGGTGGCGGTTGCTCTGGACGTTGACTTTCTGACCTGTCGTTGGATCCGTGAACCGGGCCTGGAGGCCGCGGAGGAACATCGCTGGGTGCAGTTCGGCTATGAGGACGAAGCCTCCAGGTCGACAGATCCTCGCCATTTCTGCAATCATTCCGTGCAGATCAGCAATGTGCTCCAGAACGAGACAGCAGAGGACGCGATCGAATGAATTGTCGGCGAAGGGCAAACGATCAGTCAGGTCGTGCGTAACGAATTTGATGTCCCACTCTTTCGTCTTCTCGATGGCTCGCGCCATCATCTCCTGAGAGAAGTCGATCGCGGTTACCTGAGCGCCCGCTTCAGCCATGTGGACGGTGTGCCGACCGGTGCCACAACCAATGTCTGCGACCGAGAGGCCACGGACGTTTCCCAGCAGTGCTCGTACCAGCGGCTCCTCCAGAATGATCAGCATATTGTCCTGCATATCATATATCTCAGACCACCGGGCGTAGCCATGGTGGACTTGCACAACTTCGAGACTATCCCTGGATGTCTTGGTCATCGAGATAGACAGTTCCTCATACTCCGGGAATAGCACGGCGCGTAACGTTCTTCCATCTCACAACCCTGGCGAATGCCAGGGTGCCGAAGGCCAAGCGCCGAAAGGCGCGCAGCGCGAACAGTGTTGTTTGGCGCTGACAGATACACAGCACTACGTCCTGAACCGCCTCAGAATCCAGTTCGCGATGATTGAAATGCCAAAACCTGCTCCCCGCAGATGCAAAAAATTACACCGTGAACGAATAGCCCTGCTAAAATGTCTATCCACGTGGCGCAGGTGAACATGTGGCCGGGTTTGCCACCAAATATCCCCAGCGAGGTCATCTTGCCCTGGTTGAAGAGAACCCAGAGGGCGAAAAGAATAAAGGTCGCAATGACGCCAGTGCGGTTCAGGCTCCAGCTCGACTGATTGCCATGCTCATTTCCAAAAAAAAGAGCCTTTCTGTTTGCGCCTAACGATTTCGCCGTGCCCGAACCGCGAATGCGGTTTGGCGAAGGGCGCAGCCCGAAGCCGGGCATGGACGTGTTAGCCGAAGGCGAATCGGGTGCCGCTAGCCTCCTCCTTCAGCTCCTGTCGTCGCGCACCTTCGTAAGACTCTGAAACCGTCTGGGCCCCACTACCTTGATCACAATGTTGCCAGTCGGTGCGTCGACCCTACTCTTTGCTCGCCGGGTCTTTGCTCTCAACGCCGTGGAGAAGGCCTTCCTTGTATAATCGTTGAACCTATGGAACTCCTCCTGCCCGTATCTGCACACATTCGGCATGGTGTAGTCGATAGGCAGCTTGGCGATTTCTGCGAACTGGGGGGCCAGACTAGGTGGGGATTTCTTAAGGTCGAGACCGACCTCCCAGTCGCCTTCGACCATGTTGATGACGTGGCTCGTGAACAGGAAGTGTTTCCCCCGATATCGCCAGTGGTAGACACTGGAGCCGACCGAACAACTCGGGAAGTAGAGTGCCTGGAAGTCAGAGCCCAACTGCAGGCCATCGTCACTGAATTCCGCTGTCGGACATTTGGTCTTTGCCACCACTTTCTTGTGGTCGGCTCGGTGATAGCAGAGCTTGGCGCCGAAGCGGGCGTAGACGGCTTCCTGCAAGGCACCGTCGATGTCATGATTGTGCGTGACGAACTGAGTATCCACCCCGCCAATGCGCTCGATATCCTTGAGGTGTTCACTTACAGCACCGCCTCCTAAGCATGGCAGAAGTAGATTTCCTCCCTTCCTCACGATGAGGTACGAATATATCCGCCCCTTGTGAGAAGGCTCGTCAGTAAAGCGATATAAGTTGGGGAAGATGCGTTCCATTGTGTGCCCTCCTATTGTGAGTTTCTCTGCGTCCCATCGTGTCCAGAGCGGGTGGCGGGCGCTTTTGGCTAACTATTTGTAGGCGAACCAATGTTCGCTCAAATACACCGGACGGGCAATTTTGCGTCCTTTTCGGTCGTTTTACCTGGCAGACCGACTATCAGATATAGGATCTGACGGGCGGTAACGTTTCTACGGTTTACGAATCTGTCGAGCACAGCGAAGGCAGATTGCCGAAGGCCAAGCCGCTGAAGGCGGCGCAGTGTAAACCGTTTGTTAGAGGCTGTGTGGTCAGGGGCGGGGTGTGGGCTCGCTACGCACTCAAGGATCGCGCCACTGCTTCGGGATTCTCCGAAGCGATCTTGAGCAGGGCTCGAGCCGGGCCCTCGGGATTGCGGCGTCCCTGCTCCCAGTTTTGCAGAGTAGAGACACTGACCCCTATCATCAGGGCAAATTCAGATTGGGACTTTTGCAGTTTCTTGCGGATCAATCTGACATCGTCAGGGTCCATCTGGATGGTTCGGCCCGGTTTGAGTTTGCCGCGCTTGATCGCACCGGCTTGTTTGACGCTATCTACAAGTTTGTCAAAGTCGCGATCTTTCATGACAGGTACTCCTTCACAAGTTTGCTGAGCAGTCTGGCTTGCTGAGCCGTTAGATCCTCCTGCCGACTCTTGCGATACACCCAGAGCATGTAAACGGTGTCGTCGGGTTTGTCCCAGTAGTAAATGACACGCAAACCGCCGCGTTTGCCGCCACGCGGCAAATTCCATCTCAATTTGCGCAAGCCGCTTGTGCGCGGGATGATCTGTGAATCGCCCCGAGTTGTCCGGAGACTTGGTTAATTGAGTCCCGCCACCATGGCTTGGGGCTCGTGGTGATCATGATGCAGCTGTTCAAACTCTACGGGGGGGATGTTGCCGATCGGTTCCAGCAACCTCCGGTTGTTAAACCAGTCCACCCATTCGAGCGTTGCGAATTCGACGTGTTCGAGGTTGCGCCAGGGGCCTCGACGTCGGATGACTTCGGTCTTGTACAAACCGATGAGGGTCTCGGCCAGGGCGTTGTCGTAGGAATCGCCGACACTGCCTACCGACGACTCGATACCGGCCTCGAGCAGACGCTCGGTGTAGCGAATCGAGAGATATTGCACGCCACGGTCACTGTGGTGTACCAGCGCGTCGCTTTCTGGGCGAGCATACAGGGCCTGCTCCAGGGCATCCAGGGCCAGGTCCTTCGCAGGGTGCTCGCGGCGCGCCAGCCGACAATCATGCGTGAGAAGGCATCGATGACGAAAGCGACATACACGAAGCCCTGCCATGTGGCCACGTACGTCAAATCTGCCACCCACAGCTGGTTGGGTTGCTGTGCGGTGAAGTCGCGCTCGACGAGGTCAGCGGGTCTCGCCTCAACCTCGTCCACGATCGTCGTCACCTTGAAGGATCGGCCTCGTGTGGCTCCCTGAAGCCCCATCTGGCGCATTAAACGTTCGACGGTGCAGCGGCCGACGTCCCAGCCTTCACGGCCGAGCTGGCGCCAGACCTTGCGGGCACCGTAGACCTGGAAATTATCATTCCACACCCGCTCGATCTCGTCCCGCAATACCGCATCACGACGGACACGCGGTGGTACACGAGAGGGATCTGCCTGCCGAGCCTTGTGCTCGTAGTAGGTGGACGGGGCTATCGGCAGGACTCTGCAGATGGGCTCGACCCCATACTCCTGGCGGTACTCGTCGACGAAGTCCACCATCACTACGGTCGGCGGTCGAGCTCCGCCTGAGCGAAAAAAGCCGAGGCTTTGCGAAGGATCTCATTCGTGCGCCGCAGCTCACGGACCTCACGCTCCAAGTCCTTGATCCGCGCTCGCTCGTCACTGGTCACACCGTCCCGACGGCCACCGTCGACCTCACTCCGACGTACCCACTTGCGGAGCGTCTCCGGTGTACAGCCGATCTTGGCCGCGATTGAGCTGATCGCTGCCCACTCAGAGTCATACTCACTTTCGTGCTCGAACACCATCCGAACTGCCCGTTCGCGTACCTCTGGGGAATACCTCTTTGAATTTGCCATGACTCCAATCCTCTCAAGAAAAGGAGCCTCCGGCAACCCCGGGGCGATTCACTGTCCTGATCGGGTCGGAACAGGATCGCCAGTTGCAATGCTCGGTAGCCATCGTCGGGTAGTAGAGTCAGAATTTCCTCTGAAAAGATGGGCGTTTCAACAAAGGTCATAGATCTACTATACGCCAATGGCGTATAGAGTGCAAGGTCTTCGCTTTGGCCGCATGGCCTCTAACGGTTTGCGAACCGCGAAGCTGTTGCCGAAGGCCAAGGCGCGAGGGCGCCGCAGCGCGAACAGTGCTGTTATGAGAAGTGCTTAACAGAGCTTTTCGAAGCGAATTGGGCTGCTATCGTGGTCCCCGCGGTCAATGAATGCGACAATTTTGTATTTGTTCTTGACCAAAAGACGCAGCATGTCAGGAAATTTGTTTCGTGACTGGATAGCGACACCATCGAAGTTGGTATCTCTCGCCCACTGTTCGACATGGTCAAGCAAGAGTTGTCCGATGCCCTGTTTCCTGTGGTTTGGTTCAACACCGAAGAGATAGATGTAGAAGAAGCCGCCTTCCCCATAGCCGATTGCAAAACCGATGATCTCACTGTTCTCCTCAGCTGCGAAATTCTCCCCGGACTTGCCTGAGATTCTGGCTTCATACTTGGCGGTCAGTTGAATCTCAGGCACCAGAGATCTGCATTTCGTCGAAAGTTCGGACGCGTCTGCTTGTCGGATTCGTATCAAGTTCTTCATCCACCTCGAACAGGGCGAACGACCTTTCTCGCATTTCTCATAACGCCTATCTGTCCACGAATGTTATCAGAAGTGCCACCTGGGTGGAAACATTTATATGGCCTCAAAATTATCATACCTGAGTGGTTCACTATTCTGATTGGTAAATCTGTATCATTCGCTCTCGCGCTGTCACAATGCCGCCCTTTACCTTCTCTACGGCCTTTTCTGCTTCTATTACCGTCGTTTCTAAGTATTTTTTTTGAACGCTCTCTATCTCCTCTGGAGTTATCGATACCAAAGCTTCTAACTCTTCTTCTATGAAAGTAACTACGCGCTCGGACATATTGCTCAAGATCTTTCCTTTTGCTTCCTCACTGGCTCCCTTCAAGGCGATCACGACCTCCTTCTGATCCAATTCTCGCAATCCAGCCTGAATCTCCCTAGCCGTGAACTTGAGCAGATCATCAAAGGCATGGAGGCTTGGTATATCGTGATCTGATTCAGGTCGGCACCAGGGAGCTATGGGCTCCATGAGCGCCAGTTCCTCTTTCACGAAGGTGAGCAATTGGCCAGTCATGTTCCGGAGGAATTTCTCTTTTGTCTCTTCGCTGGCCGCCCATAGCGCAACAGTCAGGTCCTTCTGCTCGGCCTTCTCTATTACGGTTTGGATTTCTTTGTCCGGCAGGTCGACAAAGTCATCGAATGAGTGCAGGCCGGTCATGACTATCCTCCTGAAAAGGGAGACGTTGGTTTTGGCATTTCTCATAACTGCTATATGTGAACAAAAGGTGCGCATAATTTCAGAAAAACGGGTCGGTACACGAACTTTTGGTCGTAACATAAAATATCGGGCAAAGCCGAGCATCAGTCTGTAGAACGCACAAGATGCTCGTCAACGGCGTACGTCAATCAGCGAGAATATTTACCCGCCCCTGTTTGGAGTCGATCCGAGAACCTCTTTTGCCCATTGAAATCCTGCCAATGCGAAGCTGTGGTCGGGTGTAAAGTGAGGCGTGTGCTCCCACACTAACAGTATATCCATTGCTGCTGCATCAAGGAGCAAAGGTTTGACGGTGAAATACTCTTCACCGCTTTCATGAGATGGATGGATCGCGATCCAGTAGTGCTGTTCCGCCGTCACTTTCACGTTGTGGACATGGATCACATCAATTACCTCAGACCATCGATGCAACTCCGACCTGCATTCCTCCAGAGTGTTTGATGCCAGGAGGTAATCGCCCATGTCCCAACACATTGATAGGCCAAAGTCGCACCACTTGCTAACGGGATAGGCCTGCAGGATACCAATCCCTCCCAAATCTCGTCTGAGCCCAAGCTTGGGTTCACACAGCACTTTGGTCTCAAACCTGTCCTGCAAGGCACGCAGCCGTGACAATCCGGCTTCAATCTGAGGGATGGGGTCTTGCTCGGAGGCCAGTGAGAAGTAGGGAAAATGTACGAGGAGGTACTCGCTCTGGTTCTTTTGAGCGATGGATAATTCTTCCTCAAGCTGCTGCCATGCCAGCTCAGGAGTTCCCTCGACGTGCATCAGGAGGTCGTATTTGCTGCCCCCTCGAAACAGCGGCGAATGGAAACCTACACTAATAGACCCCTGTCGAGCCCGTGCGAGCACATTGTCGAGTGCCGCGGGAGAGGAAAGCGCACCCACCTCAACATGGTCGATACCGTCCCAGAACAGCTCGTCCACTCGATCTGGATCGGACAGTATCGTGCTCCCTGAAACGCCGAATCTGATCACTGAAAAAGCCGGACCTTTCCATATCCGTGCCCGAACTCATCCGGACCGAGCCGAGCAATTGTACGTGCAATAACTGCGATCTGTAGACGTGCAATAACTGCGATCTGTAGGCTGAAAGTAAGATGAGAGGCCCTGTGAACAGTCACAAGGCAGGCCCGAGCATCGGATTCTGTCACTGATGGACAGTCGAGTCTCTCGATGCACTTTCTGACCACTAGGTCGACGTTGAAGTACGCGGCACCAGTAACGAAGCGGGGATACATGACGTGTCCACGGGTCCACTTCAGTTTCCTTGCCTTTGCTCATCATGTCTGGGGCGTCGACTCGCGAAAAGGGGGATTATCGGGACTATGCCATCAGAGCAGTCCACTTGCCGATGGACAAGATGACGTGGGTTTCGATGAGTATTCCTTATGGCCGGAGATGTCCCCATATTACCAGCCGGAACAGCCACCTCGCGGGTTAGAGGGCGCTAAGCGTGCCTTGATGCGGCTCGGCGTCGAGTTGGTCAGTCCGGCCGTGACCAGCAGGGGATTGGTACTACAGATTCTTCGACCGTCGCCACGAGGCGGACGTGGGATTGTCAGATCTAGAGAGGGCCCTCGTACTAGGCGAGAAAAGTAATGCCGACGCAATCCTACAGAAACGACAGCGTCACGAGCGATAGGGGCTCCTCAGATCGCTCAGGTGTCCGCAGGCCACTATCATATCCCTCAGTTCCATCCGACCCTCCGGAGCAGGCCAGATGGCGAAGGCGGTAACGACAAAGGAGTTGCAGGCCCAGCTGGCCACGCTGCAGCAGCAGTTGGCTTGGGAGAGAGCATCCGACAGGATCCTTGCGGAAGTGGTGTCGATGCGATCTAGCAGCGATCTGATGAACGTCAGCCTGAAGATGTACCATGAACTATGGCGTCTGGGCATCGAGACTCCAGCCTGTGCCTTTTTCTTCGTCAATGAAGATCAACAGCGCATCATCCTGTACGTGGCTTTCCCCAACCCGCGGAAGGGCGGTCGGACATGGACCCATCCGGATCTGGTTGAGATCGACGACGACACGGCGACGGCCAAGATGGACGTCCCTATCACGGACGATTGGGAGGCAGACCTGGATTACTGGCGCGGGGGTGACGTCTGGCATGTCTCGCGCAGCTACGAGGAGGACGCAGCAGTGCTGCAGTCGTTCATCGAGTACTTCGGACTCTCCGGACCTCAGGAAGCAATGGGTCCTCCGTGGATCACCAACAACGTCCCCTTCAAATATGGCTGGGTCTCGGTGCGACACCACGAGCACCCCGATGTGTACTCGCCTCTTGTCGCAGCCATGACCGATGCCCTTGCGCTTGGCTACAGACGCTTTCTCGACTTCGAGGAACTGGAGGAAAACCTTCGCCTCGTTGCCCGCGACAAGCTGATCGAACGCATCCGGGCAGAAGCGCTCTCGATGCGCGGCTCCGATGACATGCTCGACGTCATCGTGCTGATGTTCCAGGAGGTGCAGAATCTGGGCATAGACGCACCGATATGCTCCGTTCGCTTCGTAAATGAAGAGAAAAAGCGGATCATAGGGTACACTGCCATGGTGACTCCCCATAAGTACGGCGTTTCGTGGACCAATCCCCGCCTCGTGGAATTGAGTAAAGATATAGCGACAATGACCTCCGAATCACTCCTGGACTCCAGCTGGGATAAAGAAATGAAACAGTGGCGCAGTGGGGAGATGTGGACCGAGATAAGAACAGTGGAGGAGGATCTGGAAGAAACCCGGGATTTGTGGGCATACTGCGGCTTTGACGCGCCGCTGCCGATTATAGGCCCCGAATGGCCGATCACCGGTGTGCCGTTTCAGTATGGCTGGGTCAATGTTCGTCATCGAGGATATGCGCCGGAGCACCTGAACATCATCCAGGAGCTGACGGCCGCCCTGTCATTGGGCTATGTCCGCTATCTCGATTTTCAGCGGTTGGAGGAGCAGAATAAGGCCCTGGAAGAGAACCTGCGCCTGCTCAGAGAAACGCAGAACCAACTCGTCATGCAGGAGAAGATGGCTTCCTTGGGCGATCTGGTATCCGGGGTTGCGCACGAGATGAATACACCCATCGGAGCCGCAAAGAGCATGCATGACACACTCGTGCGGGCCACCGAGAAGCTGTGTCAGATCCTGGCAACGGAACATCCCGAAAGCCTGGGAGAAGCCGGAAAAGTACAGTCGATGCTGTCCGTCATGGACGACGCCAATAAGGTCGTATCGGTGGGGATCGAACGCGCCAGCGATATCGTGGGCAGTCTGCGAAACTTCGCCCGGTTGGACGAGGCGGAGTTCCAGACCGTTGACCTGCACGAAGGTCTCGACAGTTCCCTGGCACTTCTACAGTCGCAACTCGGAGAGCAAATCACCGTCTCCAGAATCTATGGTGACATCGCTCCGATCTATTGTTCACCCGGTCAGCTCAACCAGGTCTTCATGCACCTGTTGAAGAATGCGATCGCTGCGACCGACGGGTCTGGGGAGATCAAGATCACAACGAGCGGTGCCGAGGGCTTGGTGATCATCCGTATCCAAGACTCGGGGAGAGGGATCCCGGAAGATCAGCTGGAGCGCATCTTCGACTTCGACTTCCAGGCGGCGGGAAAGCGCATGAAGATGGGATTCGGCCTGGCGGCTGACTACCGAATCATCCAGGATCACCAGGGAGAGATACAGATCGACAGTGACGTCGGCAGAGGGACCGAGGTCACGATCGCGCTGCCCCTTCGTACAGGCATGGAATGAGTGAGTACGGCACCCCGATGCCCATGATCGGGCACTGGTCTCAGGGCGAAACTGGCAGATCCAATCTGCCGCAAACCCACACTTCAAGCATGGAGAAGGCCACAGTGACAGATGCAATGGTTGCACCAGACCTCACTCAACGGCCGCCTCGCAGCCCCAGGCTGCGGCTAGGCGGCTATGTCATGCTGGCGCGCATGCTGGATAAGGGCGGGCTACCATCGCCGGACGGCATGGCGAGTACCATTATGCCTGCAACATGGACCAGCACTTCATCAACTTCGCCGGTATCGATCCCGAGCAGCTGAAAGAGCAGCTCGCCGCTGGCCTCGGCGACGCAGCGATCCTGGAGTGGATCGACGCCAACGCCCGCCACAAGCGTGAGCCGTGGGAGATCATACTCCGGTATTATTGCACGGACTCCGCGTCTTGCTGACCGTATTTGAACTCTGCGTCTTGACTGTATAATGATCGATCCGCGATACACCGCATGCAATTGAGAGGGCATCCGACATGACTGTGAAGACATGGCTGACATGCATCATCTGCCTGGCGATTCCATCGGCTCCGTCGAGAGCGCAGGATCTGTTCACTAATATCACAGAAGGAGCCGTCGGGCGGTTGCTGTCCGGACAGGTCTCCGCCGGAGGCATCGCTTTCACGGACTACAACAACGACGGGCTCCCCGATCTCTTCCTGGCCGCTTTTGGGGCTCCGGCGTTCCGTCTGCTGGAGAACGGTGGGGGAAGTCACTTCGCAGACGTCACGAGTGTTCTGAGGCCGTCAATCCCGAGGCTGATGCCGCGGGCGATGCGCGGCGGCGGCGCCGCATTCGCCGACTTCGACAACGACGGCGATGCCGATCTGTTCGTCTCGTCCGGACACGCACTCAGTCGCGCTCAGGATCTGCTACTGCGCAATGACGGCGGCCGCTTCACCGACGTGGCGTCCGATGCCGGCCTCGTCGAGGAGGCGCCGACCGACAACGCCATATGGCTGGACTACGACCGGGATGGGAACCTCGATCTGTACCTCGGTCACTGGCTCTTTCCGGGTTTCGATGTCGAGGATCCGACGCTCCGCAACAAGCTACAGCGCAACAATGGTGACGGCACCTTCTCGGACGTGACGAACGCCGTGGGCCTGGACGTGCAGCTGCACACCACTGGTGGCGGCAGCGGCCACGGCATGGCGGCCGCCGATTTCGACAACGACGACTGGCCGGACCTGTACGTGGGAGTGTGGCAGGGCTCGAACCGGCTGTTCCTCAGCGAGTCCGGGCAGGCCTTCCGCGATGCCACGACCGCCACCCTCGCCGACGAGGGCAAAGTGTTCGGGGTGGCCGTCGGGGACATCGATCAGGACGGAGACATCGACATCTTTCAGGCCGGCGGCGGCGGCGGCGAGGACGATCCGTCGGTGCCTTCCCCTTCCTTCCTGTTCGCCAATGATGGTGAGGGCCGCTTCACGAACGTGGCGAGAGAGGCCGGACTAGGCGCGTTGTACGACGTCTTGCCGACCTACTTGTCCGAGAACGCGATCACCGAGCTATTTGACGTGGACAACGATGGCGATCTCGATCTGGTGATCGGATCTCCATTCATCCGGCTGTTCGTCAACGGCGGACAGGGCGACTTCGGTGAGCACCTCGACGGCCTGGGCATCACGACGCCGGGTTTCTTCGCCGTCGCCGACCACGACGGCAACGGGTATCAGGATCTGTGGATCGCAGGCGGTGGCGGGGGCTTCGGTCTGGTGGCGGACCCGGCTTTATACCGCACAGAAAGCACCCCGCAGAACCACTGGCTGCAGCTGGAACTGGTAGGGATTGAGAGCAATCGCGACGGTGTCGGCGCCCGCGTGAGAGCCCGCGCTGGCGATCTCGAGCTGTTGCGGGAACTGCGGGCAGGGACCGGCTTCACGCAGAGCGAGATGTTGATCCACCTCGGCCTGGGGCCGCACGCATCGGTGGACGAACTCGAGATCCAGTGGCCTTCGGGCCAGCTCGATTCGTTCCAGGACATCGGGGCCGGCCAACGGATCCGCGTGTTCGAGGGACGCGAAGCATTCACGCGCGCGGCACCGAGCACCTGGCAAGCGGATTTCCCCGACGCCGTGCGCCTCGGCCAGACCGTGGTGTTGAAGGCGACGGTCAGGCCTGCAGTGTTTGAGGAGGGAGGGCGCATCGACGCCGTCGTGGCCGATCTCACCGCTCTGGGTGGGCTCGCCGACCTGCAGCTGAGCGTAAATGCGGACGGGTCCTACGGGCTCGACGCCAGATTCGCCGCCGCCGGTGAACCCGGCGATCGACCGGTCCGCGTCATCATACGGCAGATGACCACCGTTGGACTGCACGAAACCGTCCTGACCAGGATTATCCCTGTGCTCTCCGACATCAGGGAAGACTTCGTGCTGTTCAGTGACGCGGCTCCCCTGGCCGATAATCTCACGGCCGATATAGGGCAGTTCGATTTCTTCTCGACGGCGCCGGTGTTCGAAGGTCAGTTCGCCCTCGCCATCGAAGCCGGGCAACCTCCCGACGAGGACGAGCCCGCGGGGTTCCAGCTCCGGATCGAGCTGGACACGCCGCTGCCTATCGAGGAGTTCGAGGCCCTGAGCTTCGCCTTCCATCCCGGCGAGCTCTCGCCGCCGCCCACGGGCGCTCCTCCGTCCTCGGATGCTCCCCCTCCCGACATCGTCGTCGTGCTCGAGAGCACAGAGTCGCGGCCCAGTTTCATCGGACTGCTGGAAGAGGGGCTCGTGGATCTGGACGAGAAGGCGTGGCAGCAAGTCGAGATCCCCCTGTCAGAGCTCGGCCTGCAGGACGCCATCGTAAGCATCGGTCTGTTCGGCTTTCTGCAAGGACGGTTCTTCCTCGACGACATCCGCCTGGTCACGTCAGGCGGCGGCACGGCCAGCGCCGTGCTCGAAGAGCGGTCCGGGGAGGTCACCCCAGCGGATTACTCCCTCGGACAGAACTTCCCCAATCCGTTCAATAGCCGGACGGTGATCACCTATGATCTGCCGTACCGGGGCGAGGTCAAGTTGACGGTCTACAACGTCACCGGCCAGCGCGTGGCGACGCTAGTGCAGGGACCGCGTGAGCCGGGCACTTACCGGCTCTCGTGGGATGGCCGCAACGATGCCGGACAGGTCCTTTCCAGCGGCCTGTACGTCTACCAGCTGCTGGCTCGCGTGCCGGGGCGCCGGGAGACGGTTCGAGGCGACGAGGAAGCTGCTCATGCTTCGTTGAGCCTGGCCGCTGTCGTGCGCCAGCGGCTCGAGCAACCACCGAAACTCGAGAGCCGGCTGACACGGTAGTGAGGGCCGAGATGAGAAAAGGGCGGGCATCGTTGTGGGCATCCGTGGCACGGACGCCAAATCTCCCCAAAACCTGAGAGATGGGCAGAAGTGTGGCTTCAGGGTGTTACCTTTTGGTGGATCTGCGTCTCCATTCCGAGTGCACTTAAGGAGTAAAATGACGCGAACCACCGATGCCGAATTGGTCCGACAGGCTCTTTCGGGGGCGGAACAGGCGTTTTCCGAGCTCGTAAGGCGCTACAAACACTGTTGCGGAGGTGCATTTCCGATGTCTTCTGTACGGAGAAGGCAGGGCGGTATGTCGTCTGGTCGAGAGCGTCATCATACCTTGGAACGAAGACGTTCACGATGTAACGGGGCCTGCGCTGGGACCATCTCGGCCCTACCAGATGCTCGGACCGGTCGTGGTTTGTCGCCTGCATAAGGACGTCACCACCTGGTATCGAAGATACTGCGCGCAATAAGGTCGCTCAAGTCACTCTCCCAATCCGACGGGAAGCCAGTCGTTTCGGTCAAGCCAGGTACGGGAGCACCTACAAGAATGGGATTGGGGGCCTGTCGCCGTGCCACGGGAAGGCGTAGGTCGGCTGGTTGGCGAAGCGCCGCATCCGGATCTCCAGCTTGATGGATGTGGATGGCGGCAGCTCAACCGCGAAATACTTGTCGTCGACGGAAACCGAGGCCTCCGACACTGGCCAGTCTTGCCGTTGCCACTGCGACGGGTTTGCCCCCAGGCCCTCCCTGCTTTGCGCGTCGTATCCGACCGCAGTCACCTGGTGTTCCCCGAATGCCCCTGCCTGGACGATCAGTCGCCTGCGTTCAGTGTTGCTGAGGTTGACCAGGTGCACGCCGGCGCTCTCTGCCTCGAGCTTGAAGACGAGCGCCCCCACGTCCGGGGGTAGGCCGGCTCGACTTCGGTCCCTATCGAAATAGCGGACCCGCGCTCTGAGCAGGCCGCCCCGGTAGATGTTCTGCGGAGTGCCCATCGCAACCTCGATGAGGCCCTTCGAGACGCAGGGGTTGGGCGGCCAGAAGGCATCGTGGGCCATGGTCTCCAGGTCTCGGGGATCTTCGCGCATCGCCTGAAAGTGGCGGACTACGTGATCGTACTCCGCGCGCATCATATCTTCCGGCCAGCTCGGATTCACGCCCTCGTAGTACTGGAACCGCGCGGGCTCCGACTGGCCGGCCCCTTTGTCTTTACCTCCTTGGGCCTGGTTCCAGTCAACACTCTTCGTGCCGTCCCGAATCTGGGTTATCAACTCATAGTCGTCTTTGTTCATCGACGCGTGCCAGAGATGCGCAAGGTCGCGAATGTTCATCGGCTTGAAGTGGGACCAACCGTCGCGCCCGTAGCGGTACGGCACGCGGAGCTCACCTTCCTGGGTGATCGCCTGGTCGATGAGGAGCTTGAGCTGGGAGCGCAGGAGATCGAGGTAGCCGTCGTCGCCCGTCAAGAGCTGCGCGCATTCGGCGGCTACGCACAGCGAGCCGACGAGGAGGTCACCGGCGCCGGCGCGACCGCCGTCCCAGCCCCAGGCGCCGCCCCAGGGCTGGCCGTCGCGCTGCTCGCCGATCTGGCCGGTGGGACCGACGTTGTCCGGAATCATACCGCCGTTCCGGTTCATCCTGTCCGTCCAGGCCTCGACGTAATCGAGGACCCACTGCTTATAGCGATCGTGGCCGGTGTACAGATACGCGTTGGTAACCAGCCCGGTGGCGGCGAGGTTCATCGGTATGTCGCCGTTCAGCACCATTCGGTCGAAGAGCTGTGTGATCTCGTTCCTGCGCTTTTGATCGCGGTCCCAGTCGTCTTCAAGGTTCGCGATCGCGGGGTAGAGGGTAGCCGCTGTTGGAGGTGGCCCCGGCGGCTTGATCTTGGCGCGGCGGTAGCCACCGGTGGGACCGAGCATCTTCTTGGCGAACTTGGCGTCGACGTGGAACCGCGGCCCACGACTGCCGGTAAGAGGCGAGCGGATAATGCGATGACTCTTGTCGTAGTTGGGCGCCTGTGGGTCCTCCCCGATGTACATGTCGGCGAACCTCATGGCACGCCGGGCGTTCTCCGGGATCCCAGGGGAAGCTACGCCGAAATCGTAAAAGGGCTGGTTGCCTTCGCCCATGTGGAACCAGTCGCAGTCGTGCGGGACGGCGGCGTTGTAGTACTCGTCGTGCGTCTGAGCGTGGTATCTCTTCTGGTGGATTGGGTCGCCGGGCTTGACGACGATGCCGTCGTCGTAAAAGCGGGTCGTGGCATTCCAGTCCTGGAGTGCCAGATCGAGAAAGCCGTCCTCGGCGCCGATGTAGTAAAGCTGGGCGCGCGCCGAACGAGTCTCGTAGGCGTCGTCGAGGGTCGAGGTGTAGAACTGGCCGCCTCCCGGATACGTGTACTTCTGGTTGAAAAACTCGACAGCGTCTTCAATCGTGTGGATGAGCTGGCGTTGCATGAGGGCCCAGGCAGGCGGCGGCTCGACGACGGACGCGGTGATCTCGGCAATTCCGGGAATGGAGACTTCGGTGGCTGTAGCTCTTCGCATTATGGAGGGCTCCTTTCGGGTCTCACCCGTAGACCTCGGCGATCACCTCGCGCAGATGGTGCGACGCCAGCTTAATGCACTCCTCGGTGTCGCAGCGATTGCGGGGCGGGGCGCCCCCTTCGAAGCAGATCGAAACATTGCCGTTGAACCCGGCCGCATGGAGGATCTTGAAGATCCGGGGGTAGTCCAGCCACTCCTCTCGGCCGTTGTCGATCTTGTAAATCTTTGCCCGTACGGCTGAAGCGAATTGGGCGGTTCGCTCTATGTAGTCCTTGTAGATGTCGACCGTGATGTCCATCCAGCCTCGCGGAGATCCTGTACCTGGTGAGCCTTGCCACTGGCCCGTGTCCATGATGAAGGTTAGGTTGTCGCGGTTGGTGTCCGACAATATCCTCAGCACGAGATCGGCGTTCATGGCGCAGCTGCCGTGGTTGTGGTTCTGGAGCCCCAAAACGACGCCCTTCTCGGCCGAGTAGTCGCAAAGCTCCTGGAAGGACTCGATCAGCGGGCCCCAAACGGCCTCCTGCTCGACGGTGTCTTCAGGCCATTTACCTCTCGCGAATACACGAACCAGTTGCGCACCGAGAAAAGACGCGATATCGACGTCTGCCTTGGCCTTGGCCAGCCGCTCGTCCTTCTGCTCAGCAGGGCCCGCAAGGCTCCCGGCGCCCAGATATCCGATCGGCAACCCGGCTTTCAGACAATGCATCTTGAGACCGAGCAGGAACGCCGGGTCGTTCGGTATGCCCTGGAGGTGGAAATCTGTGATGTCGAGCCCCAGCTCTCGGGCGAACTCGATCTGGTCTACGTATCCCGATGGCTCAGGGGCCCGAGTCGACCATCCCAGCTTGATCATGGCTCTCCTCCGCTTATCCCAGACGCCTCAGGTCAGTCACCTCTTCGCCATTGGCGGGGCATTGTAGTCAATCGGGGGCCAACGGCAAATAAAGCCGTGTTCCGATCGCCGACCATCACTTGGGCGGCGCTATGCGTGTTGGCAGACCGGCAATCGCTCATTATCTGGGGGTCAGCCAGCGAGAGTGACCGATGTTTGACTCGGTGACCGGCTTCTCGCTGGAGCACTAAGTACAGCGTTTCATAAGTACGATGACGTATTGTCAAGCCGCGAATTTCAAGGGTGAAGAGTCTGCTGACAACCGTTGGAGCAACTGGTTGAGGTCGCGGCGCGTGTCCGGCAACTTGGCGACCGCAGCTGGTCGCAGGCTGGATAAACAACGGCACGATGGCTGCCATAGCCGTTCCGCCATTGTTGTGGGGGTTGACTCTCGGTGAGGTGCAGCAACTTTACAGGTACCTGCAAATGGCGACATCGGCCGCGGTTTCCGGATTACTCATTTTACTCGTGTTGGGAGATGTTGTTCGTCTGGCCGCGCAAGCTGGCATCGACACGGATGGCCGGTACGTCTCAGCGATCAGAATCCTGACGCAAAAACCCACCGCTCTTGGTACTGCAGCCCTGGCGCTGTCGATGGTCCACCTTGTGTGGGCGGGGGTTCTGCGACAGCAATACGGTTAGCGAATCACGCGCCTCGGATTGAGACAACGAAAGGCATAGGTGCACCTCAATGTCAGTACGAAGGCACAATCCCTGTCAGTTCCTGGCCGTGGCGCTGGCCGCAGCCGCCTTTGCGTCATTGCCTCCAGCACCGTCGATTGCCGCTTCTTCAGAAGCTGTATTTTGCCTATCCTTTGCTCCCAGAGCCGCAGGTCCGGACATTCCTGCACCAGCGGGGCACTGGGAAAGGGCGTGTGCCACGAGCCGACGCCGACGCTGCAGCCCTGCAGCAATTCGATCGCCACGCTCTCTTCGAGTGGTTCTTCAGAAGACGTCCACCGCACCTTACCGAGCGCTTCGAGACGGGCACGGTCTTTGGCGCTGAATACGGAGTGCAGGAGTGTCTCGTGAATGACCACACCGATTGTCGCTTTCATTGTCGTTGCCCCGCTATCGACGAGTTGAGATCGGACTGCATCATGGGCCACACCGTCGTTGAGGCCTCAAGTGGTGCCGCTGGCATAAGGTCAACCGGATGCCGATGATTATCGACGACGGAGGAACAGCCATTTGACGCGCATCACAGGTGTGAGGGTTCAGGGACCCACCTACCGATCCGGCCACGGTGACAATTGGCATACGACGTGGGCCGACAACGACAAGCAGTACACGGCCTTGTGCGATGGCACCGGCTGGCCGCACATAATCGGCGATGACGAGAGACTCTTCAACACGAGAGTATTTGCCATCCTCGGCAACGCGCCGAATCACGACTACGAATACTTGCCCGGGTATCCCGATCTGAACAGGCAGATGCTCCCGGATCAGAAGCGATTCATCATTGTCGATTCTGACTGCAACTCGGTGGCGACGTTCTACGGTTTTGGAATCTTCGCTCTCGATCGATGCATCTATCACTTCCTCAGCACGCCGAGCCATCCGTTCAGCGACCCGGACCTTGTGACCCTTCTCCGTTTCGTCGGTGCCAAGCTCATCTATTCCCCCGACTATGGCGCGAGCTGGAGAAACCAGGACTCTTCCCCACTCAAGTGGGAAGGTTGGGAGGAACGGAGTCGCGACAATATGGCCTTCTACCACGAGCCGGAGGAGGCGTTTTCGTTGCTGACCCTGCTGCAGATGGGTCGGAACTACGAGCATAACCAGGATGGCTACGTCTACGCCTATGCGCCCAATGGCAACGGCAGAGAAACCATGAATCAGTTGGTGATGTTTCGGGTTCCGACGGAGAAAATCCTCTCGCGATCTGCATACGAGTACTTCGTCTCGCGAAATAGGGACGGAGGAGCCGAATGGAGCGCAAATATTCACGCCAGAGGAGTCGTTCACACCTTTCCCTCCGGTTGGGTGAACGAGAAGATCCATCCTTACGCATGGCATCCCAGTGTAGTCTACAACGCACCTCTGGGGGTTTACATGATGGCCAATTGGGGTATGGGGTGTACCGACGCCGGGATGTGGTTCGGAAAACCCAGTTACCTGGGTTTTTGGGTCGCGCCGCATCCATGGGGTCCGTGGGATCAGGTGTATGAGGATACCGCCTGGATGCCGGAAGGGGATTCGGCGGCGCGCGCCTACCAACCTCAGATAATCCCGAAATGGATCGGTGCGGATGGCAGGTCGTTCTGGCTCGCCTTCACCGACTATCAGTCCATCCCCGGAACGAGCCCCGCAAGGCGCCCTTACTACTGTTTCAACTACCAGAAGGTGGAGATCTCTATTGAGTAGGGACTGTCGCGCGTGAATTTCTCCCCCGAGGCATTGAGGGAATGCCATGACGAACGAGAGCACCCCCCAAGGAACCCAGCCCCTCATGCCCCAACACGACGTCCAAATCCAACTCGATCTCCACATCCCTATGCGCGACGGCATCCAGCTCTACGCCGCCCTCTACCGCCCCACCGAAGGCGACCGCTTCCCCGTGCTGCTCATCCGTTCCCCCTACAGCACCCAACACCCTCGCTACGTCGACTGGTCCATCCGCTTCGCCCAACACGGCTACGCCGTCGTCATGCAAGACAGCCGTGGCCGCTTCGAATCCCCGGGCAAGTGGCACCCCTATGTTGACGAGACCAACGACGGCTACGATACACAGCAATGGCTTGGACAACAGGACTGGTGCGATGGCACCATCGGCACCTTTGGTGTCTCTTATCCCGGCTTTACTCAGATCCTGCCGGCCCCCCTGCGCAGCCCCTACGTCCTAGCCCTGGTGCCCGTCGCCAACCAGGAAGACAATTACGGCCACATGCGCTACAACGGCGTACTGCAATTGCAAAACGCCATGAATTTCATCTGGCTCGGCGACCGCACCAATCAAAATGCGCCGCGCGACCTCATCGACTGGGACGAGGTCTATCGAGGGCTGCCCTTGGTGACCGCCCTCGACCATATCGGCGACCGGCCCTTCTATCGCGATGTGATCCGCCATACTCACTTCGACGACTTCTGGAAGTCGTACAGCATGAAGGATAAGTATGCTCAGGTCGAAACGCCGGCCTACTTCATCACCGGCTGGTACGACAACTTAGTACATGAAGAATTCAAATGTTTCGCCGGTTGGAAAAATCAGGCACGCACCGAGGCATGCCGTCGCCTCAGCCGCCTGCTGGTAGGCCCCTGGGACCATAGGGGCATCGGCAGCCCAGTGCCCTTCGGCGACATCGACTTTGGCCCCCAGGCGGCCATGGACATTCCCGCCCAACACCTGCGCTGGTACGACCAGCGTCAGCGCAACATAAACACCGGTATCGACGACGAGCCACCTGTGCACCTCTTTGTCATGGGAGAAAACGTCTGGCGCTTTGAAAACGAATGGCCCCTAGCGCGCACCCAGTATACCCCCTTCTACTTGCACAGCCGGGGCCGCGCCAACTCCGCCATCGGGGACGGGACCCTTACCTGCGGGCAACCCGGCGACGAATCGCCGGATTCCTATGCTTACGATCCGGACGATCCGGTGCCCACTGTGGGCGGCCAGAGCATGTTCAGCGAAAACACCGGGCCCCGCGATCGCCGTTCGGTGGAGCGCCGCGATGACGTGCTCGTCTATTCAACGCCGCCCCTGGAAGAAGCCGTGGAAGTCACCGGGCCCATCGAGCTGACGCTCTACGCCATCTCCGACGCACCGGACACCGATTTCACTGCCGCCCTGATCGACGTGCATCCGCGCGGCGCAGCCATCATAATCTGCGATGGCATCGTCCGCGCCCGCTTCCGCAACTCCTACGAAGAGCCCACCCTCATCGAGCCCGGTCGGGTTTACGAATACAGGATCACCCTGTGGGAGACGAGCAACCTCTTCAAGGTTGGCCATCGCATCCGCCTGGAGATCTCCAGCAGCAACTTCCCGCGCTTCGACCGCAACCTCAACACTGGCAACGATTCCGCCACCGACACCGAAATGCGCATTGCCCAACAGACCATTTTGCACAGCGATCAATATCCTTCTCACCTGACGCTGCCGCTCATTCCAAGAACGTAATGGACCATCATTCAAAGCCATCCGGGCGTCCGTCCTGATAGACTGATGGGCGTCCTTGCGAGATATTCATGACTGGCTGCCGTACTCACGGTCCGGGAACGGGCGCCCGACCCCATGGCAACCCTGGCGACACTGAGTGGTCGTCAACCGAATTCTCCAGAAAACACGGGAGTCCATGGTTATGCGTGGCACAAACGCTGCGGTACTTATCGCACTGATCTGGAGCGTGCACACCGAAGCCGATGTGAACTGGCCGCAGTGGCGCGGCCCGCACGGAAATGGCGTCAGTGCGTCGACGGGCTTGCCCACAAGCTGGAGCGCCGCCGAGAACATCGCCTGGTCGGCACCGCTGCCGTCGTGGAGCGGCGGCTCGCCGGTGGTGTGGGGAGATCGGGTGTTCGTCACCTCCGCGAGCAGGCCCGTGGACGGAACTCAGTCGTCGAAGACCGGGCACGACCCGGGTGAGGATGCGCTGTTGCTCTTGTGTCTCGCCAGAGCGGATGGCGCGGAGCTCTGGCGCCGATCACTCGATACCGGCAACCAGATGCACAGGAAGCACGACAACACCTCGCCGTCTCCGGTCACCGATGGCAGGCACGTATGGGCGGTCACCGGCGCCGGACTCGTGACCGCCCTGGACATGGGTGGAAACGTGGTCTGGCGACGGGACTTGCAGGAGCAATACGGCCGGTTCGGGATGCAGTTCGGGTATGCATCGTCGCCCTTGCTCACGGACGGCAGGCTCATCCTCGCAGTCCTCCACGGGGAGCAGGCGGGCAACCCTTCTTACGTCATCGCCCTGGACACGGCCACGGGGGAGGTGCTGTGGCGTCGAGAGCGTCCTACGGATGCGGTCGCCGAGTCGCCGGACGCCTACAGCACGCCCGTGCTCATCGAGCGTGACGGTCGACGCGAGATCGTGGTGTCCGGGGCCGATTACGTGACCGCCCACGACCCGGCGACCGGTGTGGAGGTGTGGCGCGTCGGTGGCCTCAATCCGGAGAAGTGGGGCGCCTGCCGGATCGTCGGTTCGCCCGTCGTGGCCGGCGACATGCTGTTCGTGCCGACCGTGGAGAAACCGTTGCAGGCCTTCCGTCTCGGCGCCTCGGGGGCGGTATCGAGCGACGATTTGGCCTGGAGCTGGACCGGCGCCGGCGCCCCTGACGTGCCTACACCGGTCGCGGACAAGGGTTACTTCTACATGGTCGATGACCGCGGGAAGGTGACCTGCCTTGACGCCGCCACTGGCCGCCTCACGTGGGGACCTCACCGCACATCCGAAGGCTCAGTCAGCGCCTCTCCCGTGCTCGCGGACGGCAAGCTGTACGTCACCAATGAGGACGGCGTCACCACGGTCCTCGCCGCCGGACCGAAGCTGCAGCAGCTGGACGTCAACGAACTCGACGGCAGCCTCACCCTGTCGTCGATGGCGGTGGCCGGAGACCAGCTGTTCATCCGCACCGGGACCCACCTGTACTGCATCGGCGGGACCGACTGATTCCCCGCTGGCCTGCACGCGGGAATCGCAGTATGGATGCGATGCTCGGTGACGGCTACCTTATCAGACACCTCTCCGGTTAACCGGTGAAAGGAGATGTCGTGACGCCCGCGCCTTGACCTGGTGCTCTCTTCTCGAGAGCGTCCTCCAAGATCTACCAGGCGTGCCGGGACGGAAGGGGGAACAGACCCAATGGAGATCATCGCCAACGACGCCCGCTTCCAGGTATTCGAGTCCGGCAGCGGCTACCCCGTAGTCTGCATTCACGGTAACGGACTCAACCGCGACCTGTGGCGCCACCTGGCTCCCGTGCTCGCCAGAGACTACCGCACCGTCGTCTACGAGCTGCGTGGGATGGGACGGTCCGAGTCCGTCGACACGCCGGGCTCCAAGATCACAGTGCAGGACCACGCCGACGACCTGCATGCGATTCTGGATG
The DNA here is from genome assembly GCA_965248265.1 of Candidatus Latescibacterota bacterium. Classification (GTDB taxonomy): domain Bacteria; phylum Latescibacterota; class UBA2968; order UBA8231; family UBA8231; genus CBDFJF01. The sequence continues at coordinate 762,005 of CBDFJF010000001.1, read as the reverse complement.
CACTCGACATCGGCCAGGCCGCCATAGTCGCCCACGCCTTCGGCGGCTTCCCCGCCATGCAGCTGGCCATCGACGAGCCCGAGCGCATCGGCGCGCTGGTGATGTGCTGCACCTCCGCCCACATGGAAGATCGCACGCGGGAAATCATCCCTCACTGGATCGAGACCGCGGAGAGCGTCGGAATGGGGCCTCTCGTCGAACCGGGGTTGGAGCGCTGGTTGAGCGATTCGTTCCGCGCCGCGAATCCCGACGCCGTCGAGCTCTACCGGAGGATGTTCGCCGCCAACCCGTCCCTCGGATACGCTGCCAACGCTCGGGGTATCTTCGAGTACGACATCCGGGACCAGCTGCACCTCATCCGGTGTCCGACGCTGCTGGTCAGCGGCACCGAGGACTGGTCCACGCCCACGAAGGACCATGAGCTCATCGCCGAACGGGTTGCCGCCGCCGAGCTGGTCGAAGTGGAGGACGCCTCCCACACCGTGCCCGAGGAGCAGCCGGAGGCGTTCGAACGGCTCGTCATCGCCTTTCTCGAAGGCCACCTGCCGCGGGGTTAGCTAGAGATTTGGTCGGCGTCGGTATCGCCATCGGCGGCACCTTCAAAAATTGCTATATAGAGCCACGAGAAGAGCAAAAGTATAGCTGGTGTCTAGAATTCGCATCGAAGGGCGCTCGGTCCCAACTCCCGAACTTTTCGTCAATCATCATTCCGTTGTGCGCCAAAAGGGCATCCAATTCCTGTGGGAAGTACATGCGAAGGTTGAGGCCGCCGATTATTTCGTCTGTCATACCTTTGTATTGCACGACTCTAGATATTTGAGTGTCCGGTTCATAGATATGAGTTTGGGTCACTTCGACCTGCTCACGCGTTTCCTGTTCCGTGTAGGTACTAAATGGATAGCGTTGTTGTGGATCACGATTGAGGATGTCCAAATTGGGAACGAAAACATCGAGGACAAAGAGACCATCGGGCTCCAAATGACGCTGTACGCATTGCATTAACGCTTGGAAGTCTGAGCGCTCATGGACGTGCCAGAGTGCATTCGAAAGAAGGAGAATGGATCCGAATTTCTTCCCAAGATCAAAGTTGCGAATATCGCACAGCGCCAGCTGGATCTCCACATGGGTCTCTGTCGCTTTCTTGCGGGCGAGGTCCAACATGGGTTTGGAATAATCTATGCCGGTCACAGACAATCCGCGCTGGGCCAGAGGAATCGCAATTCGACCCGTACCACATGCCAATTCCATGATGGTGTCCCGGTCTCGTAGTAGATCGACCAGCCAAGCGTGGGGCTCGGCGTACGTTCCGTAGTACTGATCGTATTTCTCAGCGTCTAAGTAGTCTGCGTCGATGTGCGATTCCATGCGTAATGTCTTTTACCAGAACGAAGGGGTGCCCCTTCGTACGTCGTTGGCGGATCTATTTCGGCTTGCTCCTCTTCCGAGCAGTCATCTGCTCCACGCGCGTCTTCCACTTGTTCTGTTGCCACTTTTGTCGCCATTCATCGCGGGTCGCCTCGACGCCTCCAGGTATCTGGTCTCCGTAACTCAGCTTGTCGAGAAACGGCATGATGTCTTTCAGTTTCCCCTCAATGAGGTTCGCGCTGCCTGGCCGACCACCACCCCAGTGGAAACAGTGAATTAGCGTGTCAATGAGAACCAGCCGGTTCGAAGGAGACCGCTCTTTGGGAAACTTATCGACGTATTCTTCAATAAAGGGCCTCAGACCGCCCACAGTCAGGTTCTTCCTCTGGTAGGTCTTCTGGTACACCTCCCAAGGGCACTCCCAATCGCACTTCGCACATGCTACCACCTCGCTCTCCCACGGAACGTGCTCAATAATGAAGTTGCAGTTTGGGCAATGCACTTTCCCCCTAACCGCCGAACTCGCTTCGAGAATACTGCAACATCGCTCATAGAACGCATACCCCACCTCATTGACGATATCAGAGTCGATGATGCCTAGCCCAGCCGTCTTATAGAGTTGAGCGATCTTTGCTTTGCGAACTCGGGGTGCCCACGTGGGCAATAGATAATCAGCTTGGTCCGTCACTGTATCCTCGTGCCTTGTATCGACAAGATCTGTAATTAAAGCGAGACTGAGGATCCTGGGCCGTGAGCCCAGCGAACTGGTCGACACTGTCACCTCAAGACCCCCAGCCTCTATACCCAAGCTAGTAGCCGCTCATGACAATGCAAAACGATATCTGAATCCCTATAAGATCATCTTTTCGGTATGAAGGGGCGACGGGGAGCTGATTGTACGTAACTGCCAGTGGGCAAGATTTACGGGAAGACGAAGCGAGTATCAGACTGTAGATCCGTGGGTCGCTCAGACCTGCCAACAGCCGGAGCCCCAGGCGGCGTGTAGTTCGACGACGACTACGTGCAACCCGTGCTGCTAGAGAGGAAGCCTCACCTTATCAATCTGTGGCAGAAACAGCTTCGCGCGTTACAGTGGGCTGAAAGAATCTCTCTTGAAACTCCGTAAGAGACAAAATTTGATCATCGGAATATGACTTCCCTTCTGGTACGACAATAACTTTGTCATCATTGTCATCATTTCGCTGGATGACGGCTATGCAATGCCCCGTAAAGGTATCTAACGGTGCGAATACACCAAGAACGTAGGCATCCATGTCCTCCCCGTCGGGTGCAGGGACATTGGGCAAAAACCCGTAATTTACAGGGTAAAAATGCCCGGATTTAGGATGCTTCGATCCGAGGGGGCGGTCTATTGTGACCTCCACGGTCTTGCCAATGAACGTGCGTGCATCAACGAAATCGCTTTCCATATCAGGTCAATGCTCCACGCTCTGCGATACCTCTACGCTGACCAACCGCCAGCGGCTGTGATCTCGAACAGGACCGCCATCGCCTGCTCATTTTCACGGTTGCCGAACCCGGGAAGCAGGTTGCCCAGGGACAACGCCGTAGCGCCATTTCACTTGTTGCGCCCGAGCCTAACGTTCTCTAGCGTCGGCTTGATGAACTCATCCTTCCCATCCGTATAGCTCGTCGGATCATTGGGGTGATTCGTGGCAAGTTCGCGCTTGAGGTTCAAGTATTCGGCTGCAACATTCGGGTTTTCGTTCAGAAAATCGCGAAACACGACATGATCATGCCAAAAGGAGCTGAGATATTCAGTCAACGACAGGTTATGCGTCCTAAGTCCATTTGTAATTTTTGCGAAGTGAAGCCTGCCGGGGACCGGATGGTTGGGTCTGAACGTGTAGCCGATATTCGCTAGGCATTCTAGATAAGCATTTAATTGCAGCAAGGTCTTCATACCCGCGACAATATCGATTGTTGGTTTGGCCTCCATGCCCTCGATAGCCGTGCTTCCCACGAGCTCGATGCTGACCACATCATCCCTCAATACCCCCAAAATCGCGTGTTTCTCATGAAGATACTCTCTTGACCACGCCTCATCGTACTTCACTATTTCGATTTCGCCGAGAGGACTACCAATCACCACATCAGCATTTCGCAACATAGATTTGGACCAGTAATCTGAATCGTGAGGATTACTCTCATCTGACATTATGGTTTCCCCGAGCACGAATCTGAACGGTCAACACGCTGCCAGTTCAAAATATGTCCCGTTTGAACAATAACAAGCATGAACCGCGCCTCTTGCCGCGAGAATGACCATCGGATTCTGTCAACGTGGGTCGTACAGCTTGTGCCCTGTGAGAATCCGAGCAGCAGTCACCGACGAACGCTACGAGTGCAGATGAAAGTTTTTCTTGCCGGACTATCACGCCTGAAGTACCATAAGATAGACCCGAATGTGACAGCACCCTCGGCCGAGGGAGGAGGTGAGTTATGTCCAAGACATGCGACAACACATACACAGTACGAGTGACACCGGGATAGGAGAGCACTAGGCTCAGAAGCCTAAGTCGTTGAAATACAGGCCGTCCTGACCGGGCGGCTTTTTTGTGTACTAATCGTACCGACGGGTCTCCGCCGCATGTCCTCGTATTCTCTCAAACTAAGGAGCGTGACATGCGAGACAGAACGGATTTCGACGGAGTGAGCATCGGAGTCGGATCGACTCTTTTTTTGACGGCCGCGCCGAATCTCACAGTAGGAGACGAGCTCGTTGGGGGTGAATTTGGAAAAAGGCTGGTCCGAGAAACGTCAGCAACCTGTGTGCCCTACAGTTCCGCGCTGCTGGGGACGCACGGAGTCCAGGCCTTGCTGGAACTGATCTGGGAGGTAGTTCGCGCCCGCGAATTCTCAGAGCGACCGAGCCGCTTCGACTCGCTCTTCCTCTGGCACGACGAAGCGGAGGCGCGGGCGTGGCATTACCGGCAACATGTCATTCACACCTCTTCTGAAGAGGTCAAGGTTGGCCTCTACGAGGCAGAGGTGAGGCAAATTGACAGGATTTGGGCGGGGGACATGAACCTGATCAGTTATGTCAACGACGGCGAAACGCTTGAGAAAATATCAGAGAGATCTCGCAAGTACTGGCGCTCGACGCCACAGAAGGAGTCTCCAGAAATCGTTCTTCAGGGAGGCGTCGTCATACAGAGAGATCTTCTTGTGCGGCCGGTCACCGATGTCGAGCGGATCATGAATCGGGAGCTCGACCAATCGATTCGGAACGCAAATTTCATGGAATCAGGGTTATGGACGTTGAAGAATCTTCGCAGAGACAGGTACGAGCTTCGAGGGACAGCCACCGGAGCGATGCAAATGCCTCTAACGATGGCCGGCTGGCTCGGTCTGGAGTTCGAAGACCGTGAAAGTCCGATTATGCCGATCCGAGGAACCTCACCCGTATTGGCTAAACAGGGCCAGCCGCTGCTATTCCCTCCGGCTTGCGACGAGTCCACTGTCTTCCAGATCGCCAATCCTCTTTCCCCGGGGACTCCCTACCGACCGGTGCTCATCTGCGATCGGACTGCTGCGCACTACTGGCAACTCCCGCAGCATTGGGGTGGAACACTGCGTGGAAATTGGCTGCGGGTGTCTGATTGACATGTTGTCGGAGATAACTGACTGAGTGACAATCGAATGGCCCCCTGATCAGCCTGGTCGGGGGCCATTCGTCTTGCAGCTTGCAGCCCGCAGAGTGGGACTCTGTGAGCAGATAACACAGCACCCAGAATTGCTATTGTTCATCCACCTCTGGCAGCGTCATTATCACCGTTGAAACGTCAACTTCGTTCTTCCGAATAGTTGACGAACTCACCTGCTTACATCCGCACTTCTCGTAAAACGGCACGGCTGTGAGTGTCGACGCAAATTCAAGGTGTTCACTGGTGCTCTGCCTGATGATTCCCAGACCGTGCTCAAACAGAGCGCGGCCGATGCCTTTTCGTGCATGCTCCGCATCGACAAACAATCCGACAATTGCCTTGGGTCGTACATGCGACCACCCGACAATCTCATTCTCTTCCTCGTATACATACATCTCGTTCTTGGCGATGCCTCTGTATCCTTCGGGCGATCGGTCCTGCAGCCAACCCTCGATTACCTCGGGTGTGTAGTCTGCTCTACATAGGCCACGAACTGATCTCGTGTGAAGGAGGTGGATGTCCATTGCGTCTTCGCGCGTTGCAAGCCGAATCTTGTTATTCATTTCAACCTTTTGAGCGAACAATGGCAGAGCCTCAGGAGTGTCACTCCGTTTCGGCTGCGCTGACCGGTCATCGGACTCTGTCACTGACGGGCATCCTGGACTGTGGTAGCGCCTGCTCGTTCGGCAGCGACGACAGCTGATCGTTCGATCCGGCGAGGACTCTGGACCCGTGCCATGATGGTGCTTGAGCACATACGTGAGCTCGGCCTAGCGCGTCAAATTGCCCGGGTCTTGAAGTTAAGTGTTGACATCGGCCATTTGCTGAGTTACTGTATCGGTTGACTAATACAACACTGCAGCTGGAATCGACAGTTGCCACAACGGAGGCGAGTCATCCTGCACCTCAAGATCGATCCATCGGACGGCGTTCCGATCTACCAACAGATCGTCGCGCAGGTGAAGTACCACGTGGCAACGGGCGTTCTCAAGCCCGATGCGGAGATGCCCTCAGTGCGCGCGCTTGCGACCGAACATGTCATCAACCCGAATACGGTCGTCAGAGCCTACTTGGACCTCGAGCGCGAAGGGGTGCTCTACAAGCGTCGTGGCATGGGGACCTACGTCGGCCAGTCGGCGCTGAAGATTAGTGAAGAGGAGAGGGACAGGCTCGTCGGTGAGGTGCTGGACAAGGCACTGGTGCTGGCTACTCAGGTCGGCATGACGCACAACCAGCTCGAGCGGGTGTTCAAACGCCACCTCCAGGCATTTCAACCAACATCAGCAACCCGGGAGAACCAGGCATGAGTGCGAACACGGCAATCGCAATAGAGCATCTCAGCAAGAGGTTCGGCAGTCATACCGCGGTCGATGACCTGACTCTGAACGTCGATGCAGGGACGGTGTTCGGTTTTCTCGGGCGCAACGGCGCTGGTAAAACGACGACGATCAAGATGCTGCTGAATCTGATTTCGCCATCGGATGGTCACTGCCGCGTGCTCGGAAAGGAGCCGCACTCGGACGACGTCGCCATCAAGCGCGCGGTAGGCTACGTCGGTGAGGTCCCGACGCTATACGGATGGATGAAAGTCCGGGAAATCGCCTGGTTCACCGGGGGGTTCTACGATAACTGGGATGGGAAACTCATCGATGACCTGTTGGCCAGGTTTGGACTCGATCCGGAGGCCAAGGTCAAGAACCTTTCCAGGGGCATGAACGCGCAGCTGGCACTCACCCTGGCGATGGGGCACCGGCCGCCTCTTTTGATACTCGACGAGCCTGCCACCGGACTCGACGTGCTCGTCCGACGCGACTTCCTCGAGAGCATCATCGAGATCATCCAGGGTGAGGGCCGCACCGTGTTCCTGTCTTCGCACATGGTGGACGAGGTGGAAAGGGTGGCAGACCGGGTGGCGATTCTGGATGGCGGCAAGCTATTGGTGTGTGACGAAGTGGATGCAATCAAGCAGACGATCAAGAAAGTCCTGGTAAAGACTCACAATGGCGTTTCGAACCTGAGCGGTATGCAGGGTGTGACAGCGGTGCAGGGTGACGGTGAGCAGCGCATGCTAACGGTCATTGGGTTTGACGACGAGAAAGCGAAAGCGATCACAGATGCAGGGTGTCAGATTGTGGAGGTGATGGGCTTGAGTCTCGAGGAGTGCTTCATTGAGTACGTGCGTCCGGGCCTCGATGACGGAGGAGCCGCGCTATGAAAACTCTACTGTGGAAAGAGTGTCGAGAGAATCTCTACAAGGTCCTGCTGGGCTTGGCGGCCTGTCTTGCCGTTCACTTCCTGCGGATGAACGAGCGCTTCAACGCCGAGTTCTCGAATGATTCCGACGAGTGGGCGTGGGGTTTCGGACTGGTCGCGGCCGTAGTCTTCGGCATGGAAATGATAGCCGGCGAGAAGAGCCGTGGAACGATGGACTTTCTGATGGCTCGTCCACTCGCCCCCGTGCGCATGCTCGCCGTGAAGTTCGTCGTCGGTGCTACCGGATTGTTGGTGGTGATGACCGGTTTCTGGGCCATGGTGTACGCGACATCCTACGGACCAGTTCTGGATGGCGCTCCTCACCTGCCCTCGACCGCCACCAAGATCATGGAAGACGTAGGTCTTCCTGCGATGGTACAGATATGGTTCCTGCCAACGTTGATCGCCTACACCATGGTGTTCCTGGGTTCGGCATTCACAAGCGATCCCGTCAAAGCCATCGCGTCGGGGGCCCTGGTCCTGTACGCAGTGGGGCTGCTGGCGTTGCTAATCGTCAATGTCGATTCCGCGGCGGCGCCGTGGTTTGTCCAACTGACCGAGGGCCTCGAGTTCGATGGGAGCGGCGGGCTGGTGCGGATCGCCGACGATGGATGGATCCGCATCAGGAGTGTCTGGATCACGATGATCGTGTGCGGGGGGCTGCTTGCAGCAGCGCTGCTCAAGATAACCAGGTTCCGGGAATACACTCTGCAGTGGCGACCGATACTCGCAGTCGCAGCCGTTGCGGTGGCTGTACCGATCGCGACCTCTGCGTACCTCAACGAGTATCCCGAAGTTCGACCTACCACCACGCCATATGGGACGCTTGCTGTGGGTAAGGCCACGAAAGATCTGCTGGTCGTAGGGAGGTCTGCCTTCGTCCTCAAGAAAGACGACTTCCTGACTATCGACATCTCACGTGCCGACAGCATGTTCGAGCGTGGTTCTGTGCCACTGAACGGATGGCCAGGACGTGAGTTGGTGCCGGCAGGCCGGTTCGTTGCCATCGCCGGAGGACGGCGCATGGATAGTCTAGGCGTTGCGGTAGTCGACGCGGATATGTCCACTGCACCACGTGTTCTCTACACAGCCAATGTGTGGCCGTATACCCAGGAAGTGAGAGACTACAGCTTCGAGTCTATCGGTGAGCACACTGCTCTGTTGCGCGTTTTCGAACCCGAGGGAACCTGGTTGGTCTCACTAAGGATTGACGGAGAGGGCGCGGAAATCCTGGATGAATTGCATGTCGATCGAGAGCCCGGGTGGGTGAGTTCGAGTGGAAGAGTCTATGAGGGCAAGAATGTCCGCTACCACATCCATCCGAATGGCGGAATGGGGATAGACGGCCACCATGTTTTCCTCGGGATGCGAAACGGATTAGCCATCCTGGACGTTCAAGATCCCCGTGACTTGAGATTACTCTCAACCTACCAGCTTGAAGCTCCTGACAGACGATCCGGCTCGCTGAGAAATGTTGTGGTGAAGGGGGACAGCGTCGTTGTCACCAGGCAGTGGCCCAAGGAGGAGGTTGTACTGGATGTGAGCGATCGCGAGCATCCGGCGATACTCGGATGGCTCGGTAGATACACCATTTACAATAGGGCGAAATGGGTGGGCGAGAATCTGGTGACCTGGGGCTACCGAGGTGTGGAACTCTATGACCGCGTGGATCCAGGCGATACTCCAAGTCAGGTCATACAGCTGAAGCGCAACTATGCGAGTCCAATTGAGCTGGCCATCTCGGACGGAACGGTTTTCATCCTGCGCAATAAGGAGCTGCAGGCCTTCAGGTTGGAAACGGGGGCACTACACCAATAATCTGAGCATCGCACTCTGTGTGTGATGGGCAGCGTGATCTGGACTCGAGCGCTCAGCTGCTAAGTGAGACATGCCCAACTGCCCATCTTCGTTGCAACAGCCTGAAACACATCAGGGGAATGGGTGCGATCAACAGGCATAAGGCGCTAAACCAGACGACGGCCGCTGCTGAACCCGTTATATCCTGCAACCAACCGGCGAGGGCGGGTAGACAACCGGTGCCCAGGTAGTAGAGAGTGTAGAACACACCGAGTCCAGTCCCGCGGCTTTGCGCTGACAAGACGTGTCCAGGCAACGCCATTACGGGTCCTACCGTAAGGCCAAGCACCGCTGACACGGTTATCCACACAGCAAACGGTCCCCCGATGGGCACCATCGCAATGGCTGCCGCCGATACAAGGCAACCTCCCCAGAACAACAGATCACTCCTGCCCGTTCGGTCTGAGATGTAACCGCCAATCGGGATTGACACGATGACCAACCAGGACAGCAGGCTGACAGACAGGGCGGCCGCTGCCTGAGATGCACCCCGCTCGACGAGCAAACCGGGAGCGTAGCTGGTGAACACTACATATCCACCTGAGCTCATCAATGGCCAAGCTGCGCCTGCGACGATGATCAACCGGAGTTCTCGCCTCTTGATGGCCCATAGGGTAGGGTGGGTTTTCGAAGTGTCGACTGTCGTGCCAGGAGCAGCTGGCGGCAGGAGCGCGGCGAGCAGCAATGCCACCGCGGGCAAAGCGCAGGTGGCGATCACGGCCACACGCCAACCGTCCCAAGCAGACAGGAAGGGGAGCAACGACATGCCGAGAGCGATACCTACCGGCCAAGTGACGCCCAGCATACTCATTGCTGTGGTTATTTCCTTGCCTATGAACCAGTCGGTCAGGACTTTGGCGCCCGTCACAGTGATGAACACGGCGCCGACACCCCCCATCAGACGGCCGACAAGAGCGACGGGGAACGAATGACTCATAGCTGTTACTGCGCCGCCCACGACCAACGCCAGCAAACCCGCTTGCAGGGTACGTCGGTCACCGAGGCGTGCAGCGATCATCCCGCTCGGCAGTGACAGGAATACGCCCATGATCATGAAGAGTCCGAGCAGGAGTCCGACCTGCGAATAGCTCAGGTCAAGCTCGGTCCTGAGCTGTGGCATCAGAGCTGCCATGGCGATGAACTGGAATCCCACACCGGTTCGAGCAGTGATGACGATAGCCAGTATGATCCATCGGTTCTGTATGAAGCTACCGGGGCTCATCGATTCCCAGTTCGGTTGCCGAGGCGCTGCAGTGCGCGGCAAAGAGGATCGCGCTCTATGAAGATGAAATGCCGATCATCGGATTGTGAAGGTGATGGGCGTAGGCTGGCAACGATCCACCTTGCGACCATGCGATCACCAAGTCAGCAATTGGTAGTTTTCGTCAACACGATTGGATCGCCGTTGGTGATCACAATTGTCTGCTCATGGTGGGCGGCCATGTGCGCGTCCTTCGTTCGAACTGTCCAGCCATCCGCATCTTCGATCATCTGTCCGCTGCCAGTCGTGATCAGTGGTTCGATGGTCAGGACCAGGCCGTCCGTCAGGCGCTGCTTGTCTCGGGGATCGAAGTAGTTGAGCACCATCGGATCCTCGTGAATAGTTCGTCCTGTGCCGTGACCGAACAAATCCCGGATGATGGAGAAACCTTTGTGGCGCACTTCGGTCTCAACAGCTTTGCCGATGACAGATACGGGTCTGCCGCTTCGGGCTTCCGGCAAGGCACTCTCAAGAGCCGATTCTGCACACTCGGCGAGATGTCGATGCTGCGGTGTGACTGGGGGTATGAGAATTGTCCGCGCCGCGTCGGCGACATAGCCGTCCAATTCAGCGGTGACGTCCAATTTGACGACATCACCAGGCATCAGGCGTCTCGGGCCCGGGATACCATGTACGATTTCGTCATTGACGCTGATCAGAATCGTGCCTGGAAAGCCGTAGACGACCGCTGGCGCGGATCGGGCGTCCGCGTCGAGGAACAGCTGTTTGGCAAGCTGGTCAAGCTCCAGTGTGGATATGCCTTCATCTACAGCCTGGCCAACCGCATCGAGGACCATAGCGACAAACGCGCCCACTCGCTGCATGCCCTCAAGGTCTTTGTCTGACTCTATCGACATAGATCACTCCGATCACCGGGTTACCATCGAAAATGGGCGAAAGTGATTAGTCCGACACTACTGACAGTCCGTGTACGATGGCAAGGTCCACTATCCTTTGACCGCAATGTGAAGCTCTCGCAACTGCTCATCGGATACCTCACCGGGTGCTCCCATGAGCAGATCCTGTGCGTTCTGGTTCATCGGGAACGCGATAACCTCCCTGATGTTGGGCTCGTCGGCCAGTAACATGACAATCCGGTCAATCCCAGGCGCGATACCGCCGTGCGGAGGGGCACCGTAGCGGAATGCACGAATCATGCCGCCGAACCTGCGATTTACTTCTTCGGGTGGATACCCAGCGAGCTCGAAAGCCTTGTACATGATATCGGGCCGATGGTTGCGTATGGCACCACTGGAGAGCTCAAGGCCGTTGCAAACGATGTCGTACTGATATGCATTGATCTCCAGAGGTGGCTCAGACTCCAATGCCGTCATCCCACCCTGGGCTGACCATCGCGGTTTCGCATTAGAGACTCCGTTTAACGGAAATTATCGTGCGTTCCCCACTGTTTCGCGTGCCCCCGAGTCGGCTGCGTGTTGCTTGACACCGTTCAGCCTCGCATGATAGCATAACCGCCAGAGCCCTGCCCCTATGCTGGTGGGCCTCCTTCTATTGTCCTTCTTTGTAACGCGACAGTTCAGCTGACCGTAAATATTGTGTTTCTTGGACCCCAAGAACTACGGAGATATCAGGCCAATCTACTGCTCTCCCGGACAGCTGAACCAGGTCTTCATGCACCTACTCAAAACGCGATCGAGGCCATCACCACATCAGCCTTTCGCCCTGTATGTGACGTAGACCTCCACATTCTCCACCGACAGAGGCGGCTCGATTCGAGCGTCACGCTTGACCAGACGCACATCCACCTGATGGAGGCCTCGGCCGGCCTGGACGGGTTCCAGTGGGCATACCAGCCAGCTATTTTCATCCACGTCGGTGACTCCGACCTTGTCCTCGGAGGGGCGGTCGGGATCGGGGCCCGCCACGCTACGGACCTGGACGTCGGTCAGCGTTGTCCCGTCGAGCGCAATCTCTACCTCGTCCCCAGTAGGGGAGAAGTGTCCCATCTCGACGTGCAGCTCGACGCTCGCCAGCCTGCCCGCATTGGCCTCCCGGACGACGTCGTCGTGGACAGGCACTTCGAAGGTGGGGCCGATGCCGGTCAGGGTTTCGTGTAGCGTCACGGGCGTCTCACCGTAGATGCGGTCGTTGGTGGCGCGGCCGCCCGTCCCACCTCCCCGGCGCAGCGAGGCGTATATCTTGTCGAGTCCCGACAGAGTCTCGGGTGAGCCGATGGTAGTGAGCAGGTCTCGCCGAGTGGTCTCGTTGGCGCCCCAGTTGAAGGTGTATATCCCGTCGACGCCGCGGTCCCAGTATGCTTGGGCGGTGGCGCGAAAGAAGCCGTGGCGGAACGTGCTGCGTGTGACCAGCCGCCGTGTCTGCTGTCTTCCGTCGCTGTCGAATCCACCGTAAAACCTGGCCCCAGCACCATCGAGCATCTCCGCGAAGGCCTCAACCTCGACCCCGGGGTCGGTTCCGGAGACGCCTCCTGCTATTACGTAGTCGCAGAGGCGCTCATCGACCCAGGCGCGAATGTCGTAGCCGATATTGCGGCAGGCCTCGATGGTGGCCGCGACCCTCACGGCCAGGTAGAACGGGCGACCACGCTGCTCCTGGATCCGGTCCGTGACTTTACGGGCGGCACGGACCATGTCGGTCATGGTGTAGCGGAGGCGGTAAGCCATGTCGTACCGAAGGTGGTAGCCGTGGCGCTGCCAGTCCAGCTCGAGGCCGTCCCAGTCCGCCAGGTTGCACGCCTCGGTGATGTGCTGGAGCCGGTACTTCCTGACGCCGTGTATGGCGTAGTTCCAGCATGCGGCGAACTCGTGGTCGCCACCGAGCAGCCACTCGGGGTGGTCCCTGCGAATCTGGGTCAGCCCATACGTCTTCCCGCCCTTCACCTGGGATGGAGTCAGGCCGTAAAAGTGGTTGTCGTTCATGCGAACGGACGCGAAGACGTCCACGCCGAGCTCGTGTCCGCGCTCGACAAGGGCGTTGTAGGGTTCCTGATCGCCCTCGAACTTGACGCGGATGTTCTCGGCCGTGCGCATGGCGATGACGGACGGGTAGACCCGACCCACCGAGTCTCCCACCATCTCCATGGTCGGCGACGGCCAGTCGGCATGGTCGGCGCCGACGCACCAGAAGAGGGCGCCCACCTGGGTGTCCTTGATTGGGGCGTAGGTCTTCTCTAGCCAGCGCTCCAACGATTGGGGGTACTCGGACCTCCAGAAGGTGCCGCCATCCCAGTTGTAGATGATCTTGTAGGACGGCGGCGACTCTCGATGCTCGTCTGAGATGTTATGAGCTACAGGGTCTTGCATTCGGTCCTCCTCCTTACAAACGCGACGCGGGTTCTGCGTGTTGAAACTCGCCCCGTCCCTATGTGCAAGCTATCCGCCAGTGCATCTCACATCGCCTGGGGCCGAGCTACTCCCGGTCTTGTCCACATTGCTGCTACAAGTGACGTTCAAGGCGGGCCTGACTCTACCCGCACGCCTGAGCCGTTGGGTAGAACCAAAAAATCGCTGTTTGGGCAGATGCCTATTATCTCATCCCCACGCCAGGAGATCTCAAAGTCGGTTCCCTCTGTCTTCTCTCGGGTCTCACGGAGGGGCGGAAGGCCGCCATGTGGGGGGCCATCACATCGAGGAAATCGTGGGCGCGATCTGGCCCACCGGCCATCAGGGCATGCCCCGTGTCCACGCAGAATCCGAGGTTCGGGTGGGCGAACTCGGCGATAATGCGCTCGAAATGTTCGGGACGGGCGCTGAAGCTACCGCCGCGCTCACCCGGAGGCAAGCTCTCGATCGCGACGGTGAGATTGAGTTCGGCCGCTGCCGGCAGCAGCACCTCCAGACTCTTGCCCATCTGCGCGACGTAGCGATCCAACCCCTCGACCTCGGCGTTGTTGCGGTTGGTGGTCGAGTGTTGGATGACGACTCGGCAGCCCAGTGCCGCCGCACACTCCATCCAGTGTCGCGATACGTCGACGGCTTCACGTCGTTGTGTCTCGTAAAAGCAGGCGATGTCGTTCTCGATCGCCGCCGGTAGGTGGAAGCTGTCCAATTCGAGTCCGCAGGCGCGGTACCCGGCGGCGATTTCCTCGAGCACTCCGTGCGACTGATCGGGGAACAGCCTGCCCATGCCCTCGATTCCCGCCAGACCCGCGTGCAGGCAGATCTTCTGTATCTCCTCGTGAGGCAGGACGAAATCCGACCCCGAGGCGGACCATCTCCATGTTTTGTGCATCGGTTCAACAAACCTCCGCGTGTCGGCCACGCCGGTCATCATGCACGGACCTCCGGTAGGCCGGCCACCTGTGATGTATCCGATCCTACCCACCAATGGCGCCAAATACTCACGTCCGGACTCGTGGATCACGAAAAAAAGGGCTCTTGTATTTCCTAAAAACCCCGCGAGCATGGCCTAATGCGGCTCGAAGGGTTCAAGCTGCTCTCGCCCAAGCAGCCGTCACAAGAAAAATAGGTAATGTGCCTGTTCGATCGAAACGCGTGGCTCGTCGTTCCCCAGGTTGCCAGATCGATAGGGAGGAGAATATCTCGCCGCCCTCGCCTAGGGTGTATACCAATCCCCTCAAAACCCCAGCGCGCAGCCCCTGATCCATCGAAAAAGGGCTTTTGTACCTCCTATTCGTCACGAGGTTCTTGACTACGTACGGATACGGTATGCGACACGAACCGAGCATCTCACTGATAGTCCGATGGTCGCCACGCCGGCCCTATCCCTCCCGGCAAGGCCGTCCGTACCTCCCACACATCACAAGCGAGAGCCGAGCCGTCACTCCCGGTCGCGCCCATTAATCAGCTGGCCTCCACGAACTGGAACGCGTAGAGCTTCGCCGAACGCATCTTGATCTTCAACCGGACAGGCCTACCACTCAGTGAGTCGACATCCGGGCCTCTCCGCCACCAGACCTCCTGCGCGACACCGTTCCGGTCGACCGACACCGCGTCATCGAACGTGTACCCGGGTAACGGCTTGCCGGTTTCATCCTGGAGCTCGACCCAAGCTTCGCCCATGGCGCCGCAGTCGATGTTCAGCTGCAGGCGGTTGCCTTCGAACTCGATCGGCGGCGTGACGAGATGTCCGCCCTCCGAACCCGCATCCACCGATACAAAACCATCCAGACGCTGTTTCGCTTGCCAAATGCGCATCTCCGGGTCCGCGAAGCCGTGCGTGCACGCTCTCTCGGTGTAGTACTGGTAGATAAAGCTCCCCCGCCGGACCAGCCCTACGCCCATGTAGACAGTTCCCCCGAGCTGCGGCTCCTCCATCAACCCGGGGCCCACGTAAGGCGTGCGGAACCGATCGAACGTGACGCCGTCACGGCTCACGGCGAGCTGCACCTCCACTGGGCCGTCGTTCCTGTGCTGCCCTCGATGGTCTCGACCATGGCTGTCCTGCCCGTCGTAATGCCGGTACACAGCCGGGAAGGCAAAGGTGGCGTCGCTCGCCCATTCGTAGGGGTTGACGCAGGGCGTGTACACGTCAGTGGCTGACGGATCACGTTCGTCACCCGTCATGACCTCCGGGGCGCACTGCGGCGGTATCCGGTCGTATAACCCCATCGGGCTTCTCGGTAACGTAGTGTCTTCAACAAAATCGAAGGGCAACTGCGTCAGCGCGGGCGAGGTCACACGGACGACCGTCCGCCTTCTCCCTGGCTCAGGCGACGCGCCGCGCAGATACGCAGCGTAGGCGCCGGCGCCGGCATCGTAGAGGACCTGGTTATTCGTGTCGGAGCGGAATGGCACCACGACTCCGCTGCGCAGTCGGCGCCACGACATGCCATCCTCTGAATGAAGCAGGTACACCGCGCCGTGAACTCCGCGGCCCTGGTCGTAATAGCCGAAGTACGTATCCCGGGCCTCGTCCCAGAAGGGCGGCTCGGTGCGCTCGCTCATCGATCCCGCGAACCAGAATCTGCAGCCGCACGTCTCCCTGGGATCGAGGAACACCGTGCCGCTCGCACCGGGCATGACCACGTTGTTCCGAGCCAACCCCGCCACCTCGAACCTATCCACCTGCGCCAGCTCCCAGTCGATGCCATCGTCCGAGTAGGCCAGGCAGTACATGTGTGCTAGGACATCAGGCTCACGCGTTTCCTTGGGAGTCATGTGGTAGTACATCCACAGACGTTGGTCGACATCCAGTACCGTGGGGAAACAGCCGGGGTGAAAAGCGCTGAGAGAGGGCAGATTGATGGGTGTCCGCTGAAGGGGGGGATTGACCGTGAACTGCAGACCCGCGGACGACTCGACGAAGCGATGGTCAAACAGCAGCTGTTTGCGCGTCCCGACAGACCATTTCTGAGTTGCTTCTGCCATCGTCGTCTCCTTCTCCCGGGACTTCCTAGTCAAACCACATCGCGCCGTTTCGCACGCAGCGCCCGGGCGTCACTGTATGGATCCGTGGGTCGGCGGCGTCGCTCGGGTCGCAATCCGACAGCAGCGGCAACTGGGTGTCAGCGTACGTTGGCGCATCCATCACCAGGAGCGAGTCTCAACCGGCGGCATACCGGGCTCCAACCTTCGGTGAACGGACCCACCGTAACCTCATCTCCGAGATACGGACGGCCGAAGTAGTCGAGGCTCAACAGCCCGTCGCCGGGCACCATCATGACCGCATCGGTCTGTGACGACCATTCCAAACATTGAGCCTCGGGATCGATCGCAATGTCCAGCCCGATCTCGGTGGTGTGGGCATCCAGACCCGACGCCTGCCAGTCGCCCAGGCTGAAGCCCTGGTCTATACCGGAGAGGATGTTGTAATCCGAGACATTCTCCATGACTTGATAGTCGAATGCCACCGCGCACTGCACGATGATGTTGTTGACGATGCGGTTGTCTTTGCAGAGGCCCCTCCGGTCGCGGGTCGGATTCTTCCGCATGTGGACCCCGGCATGATCGCAATTCAGTACCAGATTGTGGGCGATCAAGAGCTGATCGCAGTCCTGCTGATAGATGCCGCTGCCCGCCTCCACGTTGTAGACGATATTGTGGTCGATCAGGTTGGGGACATTCGACGCCTCGAAGAAGATCGCCCCGGAGGTCACCGCGATGTCGTTCCCAGTAGCGCTCCACTTCCTGCCAGCCGCAGTTGTGGATGTGGTTGTCAGCCACCAGACTCCGTGCCACAACGGCTCCCTGAATGCCATTCGTGCCGCAATCGTATACAAGATTGCCCCGCACCAGGTGGTCGCCTGTGGTCTTCAACAGCTCCTCCCGAGACGACTCCGCCCTATCCCGACGCTCGTCGGTCCACGCGCCGATCTCGATCCCCACAGAGATTTCGGAGACCTGAATTGTGCCAGTGCCAATTTCGGAACGAGACATCCCACGCTCCATCGGGTCCTTCGGGAAAGGAAAATACAAGACTGCCCCAGTCCTTGGGCTTCTGCCAACTGTCCTTTCCCAACAACTGATTGATTGCCGCAACATAGGACTCCGCCACTGCATTACGGAATACGCGGGTCGATCTGACGTAGCGGCTCAGCCCGCCTGGCCTGTTCCGAGCCCAGGTTGAGCGATCGGTCCGCATGATGCCATGTCGTTCGAACCAGCGCCAGACCATGTCCTCCATCTGGCGACAGTCATCCGGGTCAAACGCACCACGAAACATAACGTAGCCGTGTGTCTCGAAGTGGTCGAGGTCGTTTTGAGATAGATCCTTCGGCTCTGTCACCCCTCAGCTCACATGCGGGCAAAGCAGCCCGTTCATCGGACTGCAGGCTCTGCTCCCTGAAACTGGCTTTCCAGCGCTTGGCTATAAGCGCGACTGAGAGTAGGTGCCGATGGCGTGCCTTATCTCGCTGCCATCTACGTCCGGCCAGTAGGCCTGTAAGACGTGAATCTGAGAGCGCCCGCACTGCCATGGCAGGAAGTTACTGAGTCTACTCTCTCCGCCGCTCCGTATGAGTAGATCCACATCCGGCAAATCGCCAGAGACCAGGTGGTTCTGGATCAATCCCTCTGAGATGTACTGGGGATTTGGCCTCTCCGAGACGATCCTCCGAACGGCGTCAACCAATTCCTGTCTTCCACCGTAGTTGAACACCAGATTCATCACCTTGGGACCGTTTCGCTGCGTTCGTCGGGTGCCATTATCCAGTACGTCGGCTACGCCAGTAGGCAATCCCTCGCGGCTTCCCGTATGTATGAACCTGACGCCTTGAGCATCCAATTCATCGATCAACTCGGTCCCCTTGCTCACGAGCAAATTCATCAGGAATCGGACCTCTCCCATGCGCCTACGAAGCTTGTTCTCGATCGAAAGTCCGTACGCCGACACGATCTCGACTCCAGACTCAAAGCACACCTGCAGAATCGTACGCAGATTCTCCAGGCCGGCCCGGTGACCGTCCATCGGGGTCAATCCATGGTCGGTCGCCCAGCGACGGTTACCGTCCATAATCAGTCCTACATGCCTTGGGATCACCATCGCTGTATTCTCAGGCGCACTCATGGCAGTGGTTACCGTCCATCACATTTAGGAACTGACGGTCATCAACGCTCGTTGAAAGCACGAGGTTGGTGTTGCCGTCAGACCAACGCGCCTAGAGGCGAAGCAAGCTGGTCTGCGTCGAAGATGCGCAGCCGGCCTGCGTCAGGGCCGGCCGGCGACGTAGCGTGCTACTCCCGCTCGAACGTACCAGAGCCCTGGAAGTTGGTACGATTGCGCCAGGCAGGCAGCCACCACAGCTGTGCGAGCGGTCCCGCCGGGTCATCGTAGTCGTCGACAGCGATGCTGATGCGAATGCGCTTCCAGTCTTTGCCCTGCCGCTCCTCGACATAGCTGATCGGAATCGACATTTCGTACACGTGGCCTTTTGCACTGGGAATGCCGATCGCCTCGACGCCAAGCGAATCCAGGTCGCTCGGACGGTAGAGCGACATGCTCTCGAGCTTTTCGTCAGGGCCGATGGCGATAATGATTCGCTCCTCGCCGCGATCGCGATTGCGCGAACGCATCGGGTCTGGACGGCCGTCGAGACGCACTTCGATGCCGTCCTGGCTCCAGGCGACAGCACGCTGGTAGATCTTGCGATCATCTGTAACATCGACGGCGAATCGCCACGAACAGTCTTCGGGGCCCATCCAGGATTTGGCAGCAATGTCGATCTCGGCTGGGACTCTTATGTCGAACGGCAGCTCAGCCCAATCGGACAGGTCGCCGTCCACGACAGCTGCCTGCGACCGGCGAGGCAGATCGTAGATGCGAGAGACAACCAGAGACGAGCTGCCTTCGCCTGTGGGAAACTTCCCTTCCGTCTCCGTGTAGCGGCCCCGCCACCGCAGCGTCATCAGTGGCAGGTCGTCGACGTTCAGCATCTCATCGGCAGACACCTCGACTGCAATCAGCTCGGCCGAATTGGGGGGGATCACAACTCCGAACGAGTCGGGCGAGGCAGCAAGCAGGTCCGTCTCGTCGAAGCGGCCGACAATCTCAAGGGGCACGTCGGCATCGTTGGTGAGCCGAATCTCGGTCTTGCCCTCCTCAAACCGCTGGGTGTCGTGCATGATCGTGCCGACTCTGACGACACGGTCGTGGATCAGCTGTTCGAGCTTGCGAGCGACGGACTCGGTTCGAATATCCTCGTCCCAGATGCCGTCGAGGAGGAGATTGGCGATCCGTGGCCCGGAGTCGGTCATCGTCACCCAGACTACGTGATCGAACTGGCCGTACATCGGGCCGCGAAGCGAGCTACCGCCACCGGTCGTGGCGAGAATGAAATAACGACTGTCGTTGCGGATGTACTTCGTATAAGAGTGCCAGTGCCCGGCGAACACCGTGTGCTTGCGGCCGTGTAACGCCTGTTCGACCTGCCTCCAGCCGGTGTCGCGAAGCTTATCCGTTTCAAAGTCGACGTACGCCCACAAAGGCTTGTGCATAAACACCAACGTCCAGCGCACGTCTTTGTGCGCAGCAAGCTCGTCTTTCAGCCAGGCGATTTGAGCTGTGGTGACACGAGTAGGTATTGGCCACTCCGTGTCGAGGCACACGAACAGTACGTCCCGATACACGAATGAGTAGTAAGTGCGACCGAACCGTTCCCGCCAGACGTCGGCCATCACCTGGTTGCCGATGTCGTGATTACCCGGCACGTAGAAGAAAGGCATCTCCAGCGCTTCGACGAAGCGGACGAACTCATCCCATTCCGCATCGACGATGTCGCGGTCTGCGCTGCCCTCGATCAAGTCGCCGACGCTCATGACAAATTCCGGCTGCAGCAGGTTCAGTTTGCGTATGGCATCTGTGAAGACGCCGGGGCGCTCGCCGCCTGTGCGGTCGGTGACGATGGCGAACTGAAAAGCATCGGGGTCGTTGGCCAGATCGAGATGAGTCCAGGGATTCACCTCTGCGATCGCGATGCGGGGCTCATCGTCATCGGCGAACGCCGGCGCGGTCGCGAACAGGAACAAGGGGACGGTGACTACAGAGACAAACGGACGTTGCATTTTCTGCTCCTCAGTTGCGGCCTCCTCGAAGGATTTCTGCATCGGCTCGGGTGAAACAGCCGAGAGCGAGCAGCAGAATTCCTCATGACAGACTCATGCACGAGCATCACTCTGTAGAGGTGATTACCGCGCTAGAGGTTATCCAATGGCGCCAGATGGCGCGGGAATACCTAAGCGTCGATCACCCACGCCGTTATCATTTCCATTCCACGACGACTTCGATACGGCGGTTGAGAGCCCTGTTCTCGGGCGTGTCGTTGCTGGCGATCGGACGCTCCGCGCCGTAACCGCGTGCCTCGACCATGCTTGGCGTGATGAATTCGTAGTCTTCTTCCAGAATCATCTCAATGGCTCTTGCCCGTTTCAGCGACAGCTCCTTGTTCGAACGCACATCACCCTCCGAGTCGGTGTGCACATCTATGAAGAACTTGGATGGCAAATGGAGGTGAATGAAACTGGCCGCTTTCAAGAATTCCGGTAGGCCCCCCGCCATCAGGCGGGAACCCTGATCAAGGTCTGTCCGTCGCGTGGAGATGTTCCATTGAATTCTGCGTGCTCATGCCGATTGACGCCATTCAGGTGGTGCGCGCTGTTCCGATGGGCTGAGAATCTGCACAGTGTGCATACGTCCTTGGCCGCACGCAGGGCACACGCTTGGATCCACGCCCGTCACCTGCAAGACCAAGAGGCATTATCGGACGACTGCACCTGCCGAGACCGCAGCTGAGAGCAGGAGATCCTCGGTCGAACCGTACGCCGAACACCACACTCGCGACGAGAAGGGCCTTGAAACGAAATCAGCAACAGACCGGCCGATTACGCAATGCAGTGTAACCAATCCTACCCACTGTCGTTTTCAAGCCCGACCTGCCACATACCTCCGTCAGGAAAAAAGGGCCCTTGTACGTCCTATACGAGCAAACGCGTTTTCAAGACGGTCAGCGGTCGGGCTCAGCGACCGGCGAACTTGGCCATCATAGGGGCCACGGAAGGCCATGGCTACCGCCTGAGACGTCAACACATGTGTTCCGCGGCTGGGCCAAAGCCGCCGCCGCCGGCCTCGCGCATCGAAATCCGATCACCGGGCGACAGCTCGACACGCGATTTGGGGTCGACCGGTTGGCCATTGACTTCGTACCGCCGAAGTGCCCCGTCGCCGCCACCTTGTAGCCCTTTGGCTGCAAATTCGGTTCGCTGACCCATCAGGGCAATCTCGAGAAGATGGCCGGTGTCATTACGAAAGAACACTTCCTGGCCGTCGCCGCCGCGCCACTTCCCGTCGCCGCCTGTGTCGGGTAGGATCTCACGCCTTTCGATGGTAATGGACGTGCGGTTTTCCCAGACCTCCGTAGGGACCACAGTCATGTTGGATGGCGCCGGTGTGACGGCGCGGCCATCCTTCCCGAGCATGGCGCCGAGCCCGCCGGCGAGAAAGAAGAGCGAGGAGACGTCCTCGCCGTCACGGTGTCGTCCCTGGACGCTGAAGACACTCATCATTGCTGCGTCGGCTTGGACACGGTCCGGCAGGGCCGGCGCCATTGCGCCCATCAAGAGCGGGACAACGAAGTGACCGACCGAATGTCGACCACCGGTCGCCCACGGCGGTTGCGCGTTGAGGATGCAGTGATCGGGTGCCGAGATATCGATCGGACGGGCCGCGCCGGCATTGTTCGGCAGGTTGGGGATCGTCAGGCACTTGATCACGTAGTTGACCTGGGCGCGAGTGTAACAGAACGGCACGTTGATCGAGGCTCGCACAGGGCCTTCAGTGCCGGTGAAATCTATGGCGACCTGACTGCCGTCCACTCTGACATTGGCGGCAAGTTGAACCGGCCGGCCCGGTCCCTCAATTGCAATGGAGTTGGCATATGAGCCGTCGGGAATCTCCGCGATGCGTTCGCGCATTGCGGCCTCGGCGTGATCGTTGATGGCGTCGGAGAGTGTTTCGAGCTCATCGAGACCGTACTCGTCCATGAACTCCAGCAAGGCCCGCCCGCCGACTTCGTTGCAAGCGACGTTCGCCATCAGATCGCCAATCGTTTGTTCCGGAACGCGGACGTTGGCGCGAACGATATCGAGGAGGAGTTCATTCAACTGTCCACCGTCGCTCAGTTTGCATACGGGAAGGCGCAGGCCCTCGTGGTACACTTCCGTGCAGTCAGACGCCATGCCTTTGCCGCCAACATCCGGCAGATGCGTGACACTCATGGTAAACGCTGCCAGTCGATCGCCACGAAACAGCGGGCGCATAACATTGATGTCGAACAGGTGACCGGTGCCCATCCACGGATCGTTGGTGGCGATGACATCGCCAGGCTTCAACGTGTTTGACGGGAACGCACGCAGCATGTGAGCGATGGTCTGCGGTGCCGTTCCCGTGAAGGATGGCACCGAGTAGCTGCCCTGCGCCACGAGGCGTGCCCTGGCGTCGAAGATCATGCATGACAGGTCGTAGCCCTCTCGAACATTCATGGAGAACGATGTGCGGACGAGCGACAGGACGAGTTCGTCTGCAATCGAGACCAGGCGGTCCCATAGGATCTTGAGACTGACGGGATCGTACTGGGTCATGGCTTCTCTCCACTCGGCGCCAATGTCGCAATCAGATTGCCCATTTCATCAACTTCGATCGTGTCGCCAACGCCCAACACGGTTGTTGCCTCATTCTCCTGGACGACGGCAGGACCCGTTATCCGCTGGCCTTGAGCCAGGGCGTAACGATCATAGACAGGACAATTGGCAAGTCCCGTTGCGTCGTCGCAGAAGATACCCACATCCCCAATCTGTTCTTGTGAAGTCATAGCACCGCTGAATGGACGATAGCGATCTGCGAACTCCGGTCTAGGTCCGCTCGCTTCCACCTTCCAATTGACGATCTCAATTCCGGTATCGATTGGCGTGGCGGCAAAGATCTTGGCGTAGGTTTCGCGGAAGAGATCGGCGATGCCATTGCGGTCAATGTCCGACGGAAGCGGCACCTCCACCTCGTGGCCCTGGCCGCAGTACCGCATGTCAAGCCGCCTGTCGATTTGAATCTGCTCGTCGGCAACGCCGGCCTCTGCGAGGAGGCGACGTGTTTCGCGCTCGACCAGATTGAAACCGGCCTCGAGACCATCTGCATCCAAACTCTTGAGATTGACCCGCCAGGAGCGAAGGGTTGCGTAGGAGATCGGAGTCATCAAGAGTCCGATGGCCGACAACACGCCGGCACCGACGGGGAAAACCACCTTGGGGATGCGCAGCTTTCGGGCAACACGAATGGCGTGTGCCGGACCGGATCCGCCAAACGCGATCATTGTGCAGCGGCGGTAGTCGAAGCCGATTTCCGCAGCATGGGTGCGGAATGCGCGCGCGATGTCCTCGTTGATGACCTCGTGGACCCCCCAGGCAGCTCGGAGCGTGTCGACCCGAAGTGGTGTGGTGACATTCCGGTCAATTGCACGACGTGCGGCTTCGCTGTCCAGGACCATACTCCCACCAAGAAATGCCTCTGGAACCAGATAGCCCAGGGTTAGGTTGGCATCGGTCAACGTTGCATTCTCGCCGCCTTGACTATAACAGGCTGGACCCGGCTCCGCGCCGGCGCTTTTCGGTCCAACGGCCAGAAGATTGCGTTCGTCGACATTGGCGATCGACCCGCCACCGGCACCAATCTCAATCATGTCGATCACTGGGATGCGGAGTGGGAGACCGCTGCCTTGCTTGAAGTCGTGCTCTCGCGCCACCTCGAACTCGTAGCGGCGCAGGGGGCGGCCATCGCGGATGAGGGCGCCCTTTGCCGTCGTCCCACCCATGTCAAATGACAGTAGATCGGGTTCGCCAATTCGCTGTCCCAGATTGGCGGACATCAGGGCGCCGGCTGCTGGCCCCGACTCGATGAGCCGCACCGGATAACGCCGTGCGATTGCCGGCGTGACCATGCCGCCAGACGATGTCATCACCAGAACACGACCATCAAAGCCCATAGAAGACAATCCGGTCTCCAGGTGTTCGAGATAACGATCCGTCAGCGGGCGCACATAGGCATTGACCGTGGTGGTGGACCAGCGTTCGTATTCCCGCATGAAGGGCAGTACGTCGGAAGAGGTGCTGACACGCAGGTCGGGGAATGCCTTCGCGACAGTATCTCGGGCCTGCTTTTCGTGATCCGGGTTGACATAGGCGTGTAAGAAACAGATGGCCAGAGCCTCTATCCCATGCGCTGAAACCAGGTGTTCGACGGCCGCCTCGACCTCTTTCTCGTTCAGGGGTGACTCAACCTGCCCGTCAAACAGGACGCGTTCGGAAAGCTCGGCGCGCAGATCCCGCGGGACGACGGGCTCTGCGAAGCCCAGTCGCAGGTCGAACAAATCATAGCGACGCTCCATGGCGATATCCAGGACATCGCGAAAGCCCTTAGTGACCAACATGCCGGTCACCGCGCCGCGGCGTTCGATGATGGCGTTCGTGACGAGGGTTGTGCCATGTGAGAGGACCGTGACGTCGGTGATATCGACGCCGGTTCGGCTGAGTAGTGCTTCGATCCCGGTCAGAACGCTGAGCGACGGATCGGAAGGTGTCGTCAGTTGCTTGTGTGTTGAGAGTTCGCCGGAGTCGTTATCGACCAGGGCGAAATCGGTAAAGGTGCCGCCAATATCGACGCCAAGCCTATGGGCCATAGGGTGCTCCACTGAGAACTGAGTGAAACGCCCTCAGTGTGATCTCAACGGCGCTCTCAGTGATTTCGTGATGGGTCACGAGACGCACGTCATCGCGGAATGGCAAAACCAGCACGCCCTCATGTGCGAGCGCGGCGGCAAGGGTTTCGGGATCCATTGTGTCTGGATGTACGAGCACGATGTTCGACTTCACTTGGGACTTGTCAATTCTAAGGCCGGAAAAGGAAGACAGACCATCTGCCAGTTGTTGCGCATGGGTGTGATCTATGTGCAGTCGTTCGATCATCGTATCGAGCGCAACGATTCCTGCCGCGGCCACAATGCCGGCCGGTCGCCAGCCGCCGCCGAACATTTGCCTGATGCGCACTGCCTCGGCGATGACCCCACGGGTTCCGGCAAGGATCGCGCCGACTGGCGCACCAAGTCCCTTGTTGAGATTGAAGGAAAGGGTATCGCACGTCTTGGCGATGTCACGCGCCGAGATTCCCAAGGCGACGGCCGCATTGAAGATCCGCGCGCCGTCAAGGTGAACCGGTACCTCCTGACTGCTGGCCACGTCGTAAACAGCCGTCATGTGTGCCGAGGGCACGACACGGCCTCCGGAACGCACGTGCGTGTTTTCCTGGACGACTGCGGCGGGGCGCGGGCGCTGTGCATCGCTGTGTCGGAGGGAATCACGCAACGCGTCTAGGTCAAGCGTGCCGCCCTGGGCTGGGATCATCTTCGGCATGGCGCCGGTCAGCGCGGCGGTGGCAGCCGACTCCGACGTCACCACGTGAGCGTTGGCTTCCGTTACGAACAACTCACCTGGTCTACAATGAATATGGAGGGCAATTTGGTTGGCCATCGTGCAAGTCGGCACAAAAAGGGCGTCCTCCTTACCGATGACTTCTGCCGCGCGATTTTCGAGGTCAGAAACGATCGTGTCTTCGCGTAGCCCGAAGCCGCAAGGCTGCTTAGCGGCACGCAGCATCGCATCAACCATGGCCTGAGTTGGTCGGGCAACTAAGTCCGATCGAAGATCGACGACGCGCACTGAGAGTCAATCTCTCGGAATGATCGGCAGAATTATATGAGACGGTCGGTGCTTATCCGCATACACCGTATTATTTGCTTTGACCATGCCGGTATGGCGGCCCATCGGCTCACCAGTGTTGGGGTTTAAATCAAATCGCGGAAAGTTACTGCTTGAGATGTCTACTCGAATACGGTGACCGGATTCGAACAAGTTGCTGGTTGGTGGTAGCTGAATCCGAACTTTGTAGATCTGCGCCTGTTCCATGAAGACCTCATGTTCCCAACTGTCTCGATACCGGGTGCGGATGATAGAGTCCACCAGGTTCATGTGGTAGCCGTCCGGATAGTCTTCATTGGAGGGATGTACGTCAATCAGTTTGGCGGTAAAATCGGTATCCGGCGCTGAGGACGATATCCAGAGTTCAACGATACACACACCGGTTGTTTCAACCGCTTCAGGCAGTGGTTGTGTCTGGAAGACCAGCACATCGTCACGGTCCGCAAGAAGCGGGTAGGGGGGCTGAGCGCCATAGACCTCGGGCGCTTCGCATTGATGTGCAGGACCACTGGTCACGATTTCCCGCAATCGGGTCAGCGGGTGTAGATAGCGCCGCCACAAGGGGTCCGGGCCGGCATCTTCGGCTGTTAGTTCCATCATACCGGCCAAGCTGCCGCCGATGGTCGGCACAGGGTGTTTCGAGTCGTATGTATATTCGAGCGATGGGGCATCTTCAACGGGTATGGTCGCGTTCAAATCTCCATTACCATGAAAGTAAAGTGTGGTATTTTGTGTGCGTGCCAGAGGCCATTCATGTTCTGCACGCCACTTGCCGCCGTGATCCAGTTTCCCTGCTGTGGTTTTACAGCCGCTGCCGCCGCCCATCACGAAGATACGTACCGGCGGCTCATCGTCTACGCCCGTGGGTTGTCCTTTTAGCCATCGGTCGAAATATCGTTGTTGTTCGTGGAAGTAGTACTGCGCGCCCCAGACGCTATCCGGGCCGAATTCCACATCGCTCTGATACGTGGCATCACCGCGCATGCCTGTGTGCGTCCATGGTCCCATGATCAGTCGCTGCGGTGTTTCGTTTTGCGCATGCATGGCCACGAAATAACCGGTCATGGCAGGCGCAAACGGATCGAACCAGCCACCTGAGAATGTACCGGGTATGTCTGCATGCCGGTGGAAGTACCGTTCAAAGTCGTTGGCCACTTGCGCCCAGAAGCCGTCGTAACAACCGCGGGTATAGTAGTCCATCAGGATGTTTTCCAGATTGGGGACGACGGCCAACGGCGTCTTGCCCGATTCGAATGGTGTATTTCGCAACCAGGCACGAAGATCCCGCAGACCATCCCAGATCACCTGCTGTGCCGCCGGATCGTCTCTTATCTCCTGTGCATCCTGGGCATGCAGAAACAACGCCCAGAACATATGCAGTCCCATGGCACCACCTTCTCTGGCCTGATGATGATAGCTGTTTGTTGGCGTAACATCCGGCCAGATTGCCGTCAGGTGCGGTGGCCGTTCCAACGCCAGACGGACTTGCACCACCGCCGCGAATGAACTGCCTACCGTACCGATCTTACCGTCAGACCAGGGCTGAGCGGCAATCCATTCGACCGTATCATAACCATCCGGACCGTCGGCTTCGTTGACGACATGATGGTATTGTCCAGTGCCTTCCGAATACCCGCGCCCTCTTAAGTCCTGAAGGACGACAACATACCCGTATGGCACGAAATAGTCGGCGATCTCCACATACCGTGTGCTATCTTTAACGTAAGGCGTCCGGCACAAAATCACGGGTAGCGGGTCCGACACGACCTCTCCATCATGTGATGGCCTGTAGATATCAGTGGCAAGCCGCACACCATCCCGCATGGGTACCATGATATTCTTATAAATGACAGTACCATATGTCGTATCGGTCATATGATCTCCAGAGGATTGATCCAAGGTCTCAGGTTATAACCTTGAGAAATATAGGGAGTACGCGACGGAATCCTCGCGGCCTGCCCCCTCGAAGAGATTCCATATGGCATTGGGTTCTTTGACCACCATCCACTCGGGCAAATGGGGGTGAATCAGCTGTGACCAGTTGTTCTCCGGGGTGGCGTAGTAAAAGAAACCCGCCATCAACGGAATCAAATTCATTGCGAAACCCCAGGAGGGGATCGCGCAGGCGACGATCATCATGATATAGACCGTCGCCAACTCGCCCGGGCGCAAGCTGGAGCCGGTCAACAGCCTGGCGAGGGGGTTGAGCAGCAGGACGATGAGAAAGAACAGGAAGAGCGCCGCGCCGGTGGAAAAATCGGCGGCCATGTGTAGGAAGTACAAGGGCCCTTTTTTCGTGATCCACGAGTCTGTGCGAGCAATTGGCACCCTGGTGAGTAGGATCAGACACATCACAGGATGTAGTATCGCGTGACAGTCTCTTGGCCTCACTCGGGGTGTTTGATGGGCTTGATGTCAACGCGGCTCGCCTGCGGAACCGGCGTCCGATTCGTCTCGCCATCTATGTCGAACGGTTCGGTGCGCCCGGAAGGGCCGTTCCGAGGTCGAAATCGGCACAAAAGCCTCAGTTGACCAGCTCACATGTCCTAAAACCACCTGCCCATCACACCCGGCACCCAGCCAGCCGCACATGCAGTTCGAGCTGCTGTGGACCACGGTAACATCGCCTGTCACCCCTGACGGGGGCAGGCCCACGGGAGGAGCTGGATCTCTGATTGTTCCACCCTCTCAGCACGACATGGACCCGGTGTCCAATCCGTTCATATTGATGGCGCAACTGGCATGCACGGGCCTACCGAGTGCCGGCCACTTGATGTATCCGATCCTACCCACCAACGGTGCCAATTACTCACGTCCGGACTCGAAGATCACGAAAAAGGGCTCTTGTACTTCCTCGTTCTAGACACAACAAGGTTACGCGGGATTCCTGCTGGCGGCCCCACACTGAACATAGGGCCCCCGAATCAGATCGATTCGAAGGCCATCTCGCTGTTCTTCAATCAGTTAGGTCAGTTTCTGGGCCGAGCAACGCATGGTGTGTTCCGACCATCGGTCCGAAGGGCATCTCGGCTACGCTGGGTTCGGTTTCATAGACGGCAAGCGTGAGTCACCCGCCTTGCTTGTCGAGATGTTCTGCCACCAGCACCTTGATGAGAGACTGGCGTGGTACTCCGAGTCGTCCCGCTTCCCTGTCGAGAGACTGGATCATCCAGATAGGGAAATCGACGTTCACCCGCTTCTGTTCGTGACCGGGCCGACGGAGGCCCTTGAGTTCGAGATACTCCGTGATGTCCAAACCGCTTTCGAACTTCCGATCGAAGGTTTCAGCTTTCATAAATGGCAATCTCCTCCTCTCGCGATCGACGCACAGAGATGATCCGAACACGATCTGTCCGGTAGGTAATGACCGCAGACCAGTGAACGCCAGTAATGCGGCCCACTACCAAGAATCTGGCTTCGTCCGTGGTCCGTGCAGGGATTTCCAGCAGATCCGGATCGTCCCAAAGCGCCTCGGCCTCTGAAAAATCGACACCGTGCTTTTCCCTGTTGGCCGCACTCTTGCGCTGGTCGTACTCGAATTGCATGGTATAGAAAGTATACCTTATGGGAACCCCGGTGGCAACCCAGGAAGCGAGCCTGCTGAACCGAACGACAAAGGGGATCTGAGCTCTAAAACTCAGATCCCCCTCAGTATTGGTAGCCCGTACGTTGGATTCAACTAACCATGGGATCGTGTGGGATAAGTTCCATGTTTTTCAAGGGCATAAGCGAAACACTCCCTATATCCAGATCGGCCGAAAAGACCGAAAACCTGGCCGCCTCAAGTTCGAGAGGCATTCGAACGCCCTCAAACAAGCCCTGCACTACCAGGATCTTCTGGACTCGGGACAGGCTGATTCTCAGGGTAAGCTCGCTTGCCTGATACTCCGCATACGACGATCTCGGCCTATCTGAGGCTGCTCAGACTCGACGATGAAATCCAAGACTTCGCTCTGCACCTGGACGACTCAGATGAGCTCCTTGGAGTTATCACCGAACCTCGTCTTCGGGCGCTCGTCGGCAAAGACAAGCGAGCACAGAAACAGGGCTTCAAACGCTTGATTAAAGCTGGAGGAGGATCATGAACCCTACCTTCGGCCAATTCCTCGGGGAGTTTCGCACGGATTTCGGCGGTTGGAGTCCCAATACGTGGCGCGGTCTGTCCGGAATGCTCCGGAAGCTCGATGAGGAATTTGGCGACCAGCCCTTGGAGTCCATCACTACCCGCCAGATAGATCGGTATCTGACCCGACGTCGGAATCTCGACGGGGTCACCGTGTCCACAACCAACCGCTACCTGGCGACGTTGAAAACGCTGTTCAAAACGGCGCGCAATTGGGACTACATCACAGACGCGCATCTGTACGTGGACGTTGTGATAAAGGGAGTGGGCCCACACACCGGGTAATCGATCTTGCAGACCCCCTGGCAGACGCCGTGGCTTCTTAGGATAATCAGTAGAGAAGATTTGGCCTTAGCGTTGCAGCATTTGCAACGATTCGTCGATGAGCATCTCCATCGTGGGAAAGACTTCCCCCCGAAATGCATTCTCCCATACCTTGAAGAGGTAGGCGGGTGACCATCATTATATCACAACGATTCCCGGTCGCTCGGGGCCAGTCAGAGCCGTCGCTGTTTTCCCTTGTAGACCGCTCTTCCATGGACGGAAGTACCGACCGACAAGCGTAATAGCGAGGGAGTCGAAAACGGGGGTCAGGAAGTCAGAAGGGGCATAGTAGTCCGAGGTCGGCAAAGCCTGACACATGGCGAAGGCCCCTGGGTAAGATCGTCCTCTGGAGGGGAAACGTTGTGGGATCAACCGAATCTCGCTGACAACGGTCACGAAACGGAACGTGTACGCGGAGTCGGTATCTGTCTCGGGCGGCATCTATTCCGCAAGGGATACGACTAAAACGTCTACCCCTATGAGATAAAGTTTCCAAGTTCGCTGTGGCAGCTGCTGTTGCGATTGGGATTTTCTGCAGTCACCTACTTGGCCAAGACCATCTTCCGCACCATCACCTGCTGCCCGGCTTCGAGCCTGTACAGGTACACTCCTGGGGCCAGGGACTGTCCGGCACGATCTCGACCATCCCATGCCACCTGGTACACGCCTGCTCCCTGCACGGCATCGACCAGTTCCCGCACCTGCTGTCCCAGGACACTGTAGATGGTCAACCGTACAGTGGCCGCCTCGGGCAGGCTGTAGCGGATGGTCGTGGACGGGTTAAAGGGGTTGGGATAGTTCGCCGTATCGAAGTCCAGGTTCGCCGCAACAACTTTGGCAGTTCCCTGATCGTGGGCGACCGCCACCGTCGCCGTGCTCGACGCGGTTTTGCCCGACCCATCCGCGGCCGTCACTGTGACGGTGTAGACGCGCCCATCGCCGCTGCCGCTCCGTTCCGCCCGCAGCTCGAGCTGGTCGTTCACCGGGTCAAAAGCGACCTCCGGGGCGGTGTTGGAACTGAGCAAAATGGCCCCAGCGGCCGTCGTCACCTTGATGTCGCCGGTGCTCTTCCCATCGCCCTTGCCGTTGGCATCGTCGGCTTCGCTGCTGATGACCGTGGCCGAAACCACGGGCGAGGCGTCGCAGGCATCGCTGACCGAGACCGTCAGTGTGATCCCCTTGTACTTGTGGTTGGGCGGCCACAGGGACTCCGGACTGGCCGTGACCGACACGGTCGGCGGGGTGGTGTCCTCGACCGTGATCACAACCTGGTCGGTGTCGCTTTCGTCGCTGGGATCGGTAACTATCAGTGTGACCGTCGTCATCCCCAGGGGGAAGGCCGCTGTGGGAGTGGCGCTCAACGGATCGTCGAAGGTGATCCCCGGGGCCGACCACGAGAAGGTCAGAGGATCCTCATCCGGATCACTCGATCCGGTGCCATTCAACGTTACCGATGTGCCCGTAGAAAATACGCACTCCACGGTCTGATCCACTCCGGCAGCAGCGGTCGGTGCGGTATTGCACGACGAAAATGGATTAAGGTCAACGAGCAGGAAGATGCCAGGATTATTGCCTTCGATAGTGGGTAGATCTCTGCAGTAGGCCAAGATGCCCAAAGGATTACTCTGAAGTCTGAGATCAAGCAAGGCAGAGTGGCCCGAGAGGGCGGAAACATCACTGATCTGATTTGAAGTGAGGTAGAGGGTGACCAAAGTCGTCAGGCCTGACAACGTTGATATATCGCTGATCTGGTTATTTGCGAGGAGCAATGTTCGCAGACTGATTAATCCCGAAAGCCCGGTAATATCAGGCACTTGGTTATTGTTGAGCGACAGAAAGTTCAGGCTGCTCAAAGCAGACAACGAGGGAACACTGCTGATCTGGTTGTCATTAACGAGCAACAGGCCCAGGTTGGTCAGGCCAGCCAGCGCGGAGATGTCACTGATCTGGTTCTTCCCCAGTCTGAGATCAAGCAAAGCAGAGAGGCCCGAGAGGGCGGAAACGTCACCGATCTGATTTGAAGTGAGGTAGAGGGTGACCAAAGTCGTCAGGCCTGACAACGTTGATATATCGCTGATCTGGTTATTTGCGAGGAGCAATGTTCGCAGACTGATTAATCCCGAAAGCCCGGTAATATCAGGCACTTGGTTATTGTTGAGCGACAGAAAGTTCAGGCTGGTCAAAGCAGACAACGAGGGAACACTGCTGATCTGGTTGTCATTAACGAGCAACAGGCCCAGGTTGGCCAGGCCAGTCAGCGCGGAGATGTCACCGATCTGGTTTTTCGCCAGTCTGAGATCAAGCAAAGCAGAGAGGCCCGACAGGGCGGAAACATCACTGATCTGATTATTCGACAACGACAGAACGGTGAGATTCGTTGCCGCTTCCAGACCCGTCAAATCCATGATGCCACTAGAGTTCGCGGACAAAGAGGTCAAAGCCAGCATGTCGGTTGGCTCCGGATCCGTGACCCCCAGGCGGTTCTCAACCGCTGTTTTCAGGTTGGCGTCGGCGAAAAAGACAGGGGCTGCCCACGAAGGTGATGCAGATTGAATAAAGGCAACCAGGAATAATGGCATTAATGCTGCCTCAATATGGCTTCGTCGTGGAAGTAATCTGGTCACTATTTTTCTCTCTTGAATGATGGTCCGTTTTTCATTCATGGTTTTAGCCGGGATTCGATTTTGCCCGCCGGATCCAGAACCTTTATACAGCGGCAGCCTCTCCGCAGCAAATTTCGCGGTACACGCCAGACGCCAATACTCGTCCCCCATCATCCCGGCCGTCCAAGACGCATAGGACCGATAAAGCACCATTATGACCTTGTTTGGCTGCCTGCTGCCGAGAGCAATCGTCCCCGGAGTTCACGGCCCGCGGTTGACACTATCCATGCGCACTTGGAAAATTTGTTGCTCATGAGTAAGGCGATCGAACCGACAAGGCTTCAAACTGTGCTATGTGGTGTCCCCATCGCCAAGCCGAGCCCCATGCCTAACGACGATGGGTGATCCATCCGCAACGAATACTGAACTAGGCTTCGTACCAAGCGATGCTGCAAACTCGGCACCGCAGAAGCTAGAGATGTCCCCATTGAACGACACGGCTGTCGCTGACCACACTCGCCACTGTGGATGCTCAACACGATACTCCACCGAGCTTCCATCACGTTGCGAGGAATACCCCCAGTAGTGCTCTGTAATGAATTCCTCTTCCGATCCGGCTGCTGGAAACGCCGACTCTCCACGGTATTCCGCGCCGATGGTCAGCCAGTCGCCGCGGTATTTCCACTTGTACTCCGCGGACCCCGTTCGATCGACGGTTGGCTCCTGGATCTCGGAGCGGGTGGGGCAGGCGACGTAGTTCTCGTTGTACATCCATCGCGCCATAAGGGCAATTGCAGGCCGCGGAACTACCTCCCGAACAAACACTACGCCCCGACGCCAGCCCTCGGAACCTCGATAACGTACGTAGAAGCGCAGATTGATTTCATCGAAGTTTCGATGAAATGGAATAGGGAGACCCTTGACGCGGGTATCCGAAAAGCGGAAACCCACCAGGCTTACGAATGCTGTCCCGTTCCAGGCGTCAACCTCTGTCCCCCGTGGTGCGTGAGGAATTAGGACTTCCCGGTCAATCGGAAAGTTCAGCATCGTCAAGAGACGCCACTTTGCTGTCAAGAATTTGCTTGTCACCGGACTCTAATCCACATAAGAAAATCATGAGCGGAATTGTGTGTCATGATATCCGGTTACGCAGGCGAATACTTCTTAGCACTATCCTATTGGTACGAGAAACCTGACCATTGATAGCTTGCCACTGTTGTCGACCGTCGTCCTGCTACAACGGATGCGACCAGGCTAGGCTGGTCTGTTGGAATAGAAGGAGGTGATACTTCTTGAAATACGGTTAGTCGTCCCGCGGGTGCAAAGCCCGCCTGGCTAGAGCTGAGCCCAGCAGGCCAGAAGCGAGCCCTTGCGTGCGTCCCGGTAACGGGACGGGCGAAGCAGTAGGGCAGCGAGCGAGCGGGCCGTGCGATTGGCGGCCCTGAAATGCAGAACGTTCCGGGATAGCCGAGGGTGCCGTTGTACCTGAAGGCAGCAGTGTTGTCGGCGCTATTGGGCGAGGCGATGACACCCCGGCGGGGTGTGATACGACCAGGGCACGCTCGCAGAGGATGATCCAGCAACCTGGGAGGCCCTTGTCTCTCCACGGGAGATTCCGGTGATCGGGAGAGCCGGTGATGAAGTCTCCGACGCGCCGCGCGTCAGCACACGCATGCGTGGCCGAACAAGAACAAGCGTGGGCACCGTGGTAGGTCGCTTGCGAGGGGAACCGGAGCGGCGGCCGACGGAGTAAGGGAGTCGGAGGACCGTGTAGTAGCTGTGAAGTCGGGGAACGGTTGGCACCGGACCCGGCGGAGCCAAGGCGGTCCGTGTTGATACGAACTTCAGGAGGGCACCATGACCGATGCATTGACTTCGGAGTCCATGTCACCGGGACTTTTGGAAGTAGCGGAAAGAGCGAGACGAGAGCCGCAGGCCAAGTTTCACTCGCTCGCACACCTGATCGATGTAGATGCGCTGCGGAGGGCGTTCGACCATCAAAAGCCGAGCGCCGCAGTGGGGGTGGATGGCGTGACCAAGGAGCAGTATGGGCAGGATCTGGAGAGCAATCTGCAGGATCTGCACCAGCGGCTTCGCAGTAAGCGGTGGCGCCACCAGCCCATTCGCAGAGTCCACATCCCCAAGGACGGTAAGGGTAAGAAGACCCGTCCCATCGGCATCTCGTGCTTCGAGGACAAGATTGTCCAGGAAGCGTTACGCGAGGTGTTGGCGGCGGTCTACGAGCAGGATTTTCGTGACTGCTCATATGGCTTCCGGCCGGGACGGAGTGCCCATGACGCCCTGAAGGTGTTGAATCGGGTGGTGATGAACGGGGAGGCGAAGGTCATTCTGGAGGCGGATATCCAATCCTACTTCGACAGTTTGGATCGATCCAAGCTGATGGAGTTTCTCCAGGAGCGGATTCCCGATGGGTCGATCACCCGACTCGTAGGGAAGTGCTTGCACGTTGGGGTGCTGGACGGTGCGGAATTTTCGACGCCGGACCGTGGCACCGCACAGGGCTCCTGTTTGTCGCCGCTGCTTGGCAACCTTTACCTGCATCATGTCCTTGATGAGTGGTTTGAAGTCGAGATCAGACCGCGGTTGCGTCGTAGAGCAACGTTGGTCCGATACGCCGATGATTTCATCATTGGTTTCGAACTGCCGGAGGATGCAGAGCGGGTGATGGAAGTGCTGAGCAAGCGGCTGAACAAATACGGACTGACCCTGCAGCCGGACAAGACCCGGCTCATCCCTTTTGAGCGGCCATCACAGGCGCAGATCAAGGGCAAGGGGCCAGGTACCTTCGACTTTCTGGGCTTCACGTGGTATTGGCAACGGGCCCGGACGGGGCGATGGGTGCTGACGAGCAAGACGCGGCGTGATCGGCTCAGGCGATCAGTACAGGCGCTATATCGACTCTGTCGTCGACACCGCCATTGGCCGATCCCCGAGCAACACGCTGACCTCGTACGACGCATCCGGGGCCACATCAACTACTTCGGTATTAGTGGGAATGGGCGCAGCGTAAGCCTATTCACATCCGCAGCAGTGATGGCGTGGTACAAGTGGCTCAATCGCCGTAGCCAGCGATCGCGCCTCACATGGGCGAGATACTATCGAGGCTTACTTCGGCAGTATCCGCTACCGCAACCTCGAATTGTCGTATCGATCTGGTTTTCTTAACCGCGAGACGTGTTAACGGAGGAGCCCAGTGCGGGAAATCTGCTCGCTGGGCTCTGGTGAGGGCTGGGGCTAGGTGACTAGCCCCGGCTACTCAACATGCCCGCTTTCGCAATCTGATCTTCCTCGCACCAGGCGTTTCGATCCCATACTTCCTGCACGCTCTGCCAAATGCAGTTGGATGCATCCCCAAGGCCTGGCTGGCCTCTATGTTCGTCTTGTAGAGCCTCGCTGCTCTTTCAACTGATTCGCGGTCAATTCTCTGCATAGAATCAAAGGCTGAAACCATCCGCATTTCAGCCCAATATATCATGTTCGTGGCCGCTGTGACATCCGTAGAAGTACGGGCTGAGGCCCATTTGTTGTTGCGTAAGGCATTGTCAGAGAGGTACGTTGAAGGCAGGGTCGAAGAAGACCGACCAAGAGGGAATCAGATCAGGACTCCGCAGTTCGCAAGGACAGAGAGAAATGACTGGAAGAATCACCGTCAGGAAACAACCCCCCAGAGCACGGATCGTTTCTGGTTCGATCGCTCTCGTTCTACTGATCGCTGCGGCCGGGGTCACGGCCCAGCCGATCGGGCCTGAGAAGAAGCTCATCATGGCGGGCGGCAGCAATTTCGCCCGGGTCGAGACGTTTGCCAAGGACGTGGCCGAGATGGAGCAGCGCGTGCCCGTGGACGGCGTCGCGTTCTATCCCCCGAGCATCGAGAGAGACGGCAAGAGGATCCGGCTCGGCCGGCCCTTCCGCGGCGACCGGCTTCGCATCGAGGACTTCGAGCCGTTCATCGCCGATCTGCGGGCGGCCAAGCCGACGCGGTACAAGCACAACTTCCTGTACACCTATCTGACCACTGGTGATCCGGAGGTGGCCGTGCCAGATTGGTTCGATCCCGAGTTCGACGCGGTCGTGCACAATTGGCGAGTAATCGCCGATTTCTGCAAACGAGCCGGACTCGTCGGTGTCATGTTCGACGACGAGGTGTACTACGGAAAGTATCTGTGGACCTATGAACGCCTGCAGCACGAGAGCAAGACTCCCAGGCAGTACGCCGACCAGGCTTTCCTGAGAGGCGCACAGATCATGCGGGCCATCAATACGGTCTATCCTGACATCCACTTCCTTTCGCTGCATGGCCCCAGCCATGTAAGACCACCCGGTGACCCGGCTGTCCGCTATGCGCTGATATCCGCTTTCTTCGACGGGTTGCTCTCAGAATCCAAGGGGAAGGCACGAATCATCGACGGCCATGAGGTGGCCTACGGCTATCGATATCCGGTGACTTACGCCACCGCGCTCCGCGCGATGAAGGAGGAATCCCGCCAACACAGTCGCGCAGCCGCGAAGTACGATGACCATTTTCGCGCGGCATTCTCCTTTTTCTTTGGTCCGTACGGCAGTATGCCATTCACCGAAGACGTCAGCAGCAACTACTACACACCCGAGGAATTCGAATATGCCCTGCATCATGCCCTGAAACACACCGACGAGTACGTCTGGCTGTATGCACAGAAGTGTTACTGGTGGAAAATGGGGTCGAAACCGGGCATCCTGGTTCCCCCGGCCTATCACGAAGCGCTGGCGAGGGTCCGCCTGCCACATCCCGATGCTCCAGTGCTGCGCAATCTCGATGCGCACGCCGCGCCGAAACCGGGCAGTGCCAAGCCGCCGCGCAAACTGGGCTGGCCGGTACACGGCTACGACCGGCAGGTAGGGTACGAGGAGGAGGAGACGTTCGGCGATCTGTGGGATCAGTATCGGGAGCTGACAGAGCTGTCGAATCTGTGGCGATTCCGCATCGACCCGCTGAACCAGGGGGTAAGGGAAGAGTGGTTCAGGGGGCAGGTGGACGAGCGCGACTGGTTCTGGATCACCAGCGACCTGCCCTGGGACAACCACGGTTATCGCCTCTATGACGGGTACGGATGGTACCGTCAGGAGTTTCGTTCGCCGATGATTCCGGAGGGCAAGAGAGTGTACCTCGCCTTCGGCGCTGTCGCTCATGGCGCCGAAGTGTACATCAACGGTGAACTCGCCGGACAACACAATATGGATGGGTGGGCCTATACCGCGGGCGATCCCTGGCAGCGGCGATTCCTCATCGAGGCGACCGGCCGCCTACGGTCCGAGACGAAGAATATGATAGCCGTCCGGGTCGTGGACTACGGCACCTGGGGCGGTGGTATCTGGAAGCCAGTGAAACTGATAGCGGAGAAGTGATCCGCCCGCCAATCGGGCCGGTTGTGACAACCGCCTTGTCGAAGTCGTCGGACATGGCAGAATCGGTGAACGTCAGACTGAGCAACCGATGATCGGGTTTCCCCGCACTGATGGAATTCGCTTATGACAACTATACGCATCCGCACCGCAATCCTGATGGCTCTGGCGTCCGCCGCCGCAGGCCACAAGCCAGCGGGCACGGTCTTTCGAGCGGTGCAATTCCCTCAAGGGTTTGAGCCCACCCTCGACGGAGATGCCGGATGAGAGGCTCGGGATTCGACTACGGCGTGGAGTTCCACCGGTTCGGGACATGGGGGTTTGCTGCGGCGCAGTGAGCATGAAAGGCGAGGATCATGACGGAGCCATCCGTGAAAAAACGGCACAGGGTCATTTTCAACGATGACGGTGGCGCCATCGGCATGGGCGCCAGCGGCGACCCGGTCGAACGCCTGCGGGGATATCTGGATCGTGTGTTCGACCACATCCGCCTCGACAGCTTCGCGCTCTCGGTGGCCGAACCGGACATCATGTTCTGCCTCAGTGAGGCCGGTGAGACCGTCGGGCGCAGGTTCGCCAACCTCGAGGATATTGGTGTCCCGCATATGCGCCACATCGCCACGACCATTCGCAGGCTCGAGCAGAGCGGCAGCGATTCACTGACCGTGTTCGCCGACTACGTGCATGAGCACGGTGTCGAGTTCCTCGCCGAAATGCGCATGGGCGACACACATGTGGTCAAGATCGATCCCGCGGACGCCTTCTGCCCGCAGATCACCATCGATCATCCCGAGTGGGTCATCCGGCGCAGCGACACGCTTCCGGATGGCGTCGAGGAGACCGCGCTGGACTACTCCTTTCCCGAGGTGCGGCAGCACCGGCTGGCGATTCTCCGTGAGTTGGCCAACCGGAAGGAGGTCGACGGCATCGAACTCAACTTTATCCGCTGGGGCAAGCATTTCGTGCGGGAAGAAGCGCCGCAAAAGGCGCCGATCATGACCGAGTTCGTAGGTGAAGTGAGAGCGATCCTTAATCAGGCCGCCCGAACCCAAGGTCGCGAACATCTGACACTGGGCGTGCGCGTGCCCTCTACGTTGACCGAGTGCCGCGACGCCGGTCTCGAACCGCAAACCTGGGTCGAACGCGGTTGGGCGGACTACCTGGCGGTCAGCGACTACAACTACAGCGACCCCCAGATCGCGATGGAGCCTTTCGCATCTTTCACGAAGGCGACGAACTGTTCGCTGTTAGCACAGATGGGCGACATGATCGGCGGCGTCTGGCAGGGCAAGCCCTCTCTGGTCGGCCGAGAACGGGGCCTGGCCATCACCATGGACAACTACCACGGCCTGCTCAACACCGACGCCGAAGCCCGGGCCGCGGCCCTGAACGCCTACGCCGGGGGCGCCGAGGGCGTGTCATTCTGGAACACCTGCTGCAACATGACCGACAGCAGCAAGTGGTCCGGCCCCGAGCACCGGGCCCGGATGCTGAGCTGGATGAATGCGGTCAGTAGCCCGCAGTCGGCGCTCGCCGGCCCGCGGCACTATCATTTTCTGCCGATGTGGAAGTGGGTCGAAACGCCCTGGCGCAACTACGCGGTCAATCGCCAGTATCACGGCCCCACCGGGAACACGAACTGCCAGATCCTCACGTTCGGCCCCGATCGTATCGGGTCGCGGCAGGTGTACAGCTTCCGCATGGCCGATGGCCGCGATGGCGAACGACTGGACGGGAAGATGCGGTTTCAGGTCTTCTTCATCGATCCGGGCGACGAGATCTCGCTGGACATCAACGGACAGGAGGTGCCGCCGGACCGGGTGCGGCGCGACCACCGGCCCGACAGCGATCCGCCGGCGACGTGGTTCGAACTGGCACTCGCCGACTGCCCGCCGCTGCGGTTCACGAACGAACTGGGCATTACCGCCGGACATTTGACCGCCAAGCCCCAGCCGCCATACATGGAGGAGTTGGAGGTGTTCGTTTTCTGATTTGGGGATAGGCAAGTTTATTGACGGTATCGGTTTTCGTGTCGATTTCGACCTCGGAATGGCCCCTTCGAACGCATCGATCCGTTCAGATCACGCGAGGGTGGGCTAGTCAGGCGGCGAAATCGATCTCGAACACACGGGCGAGCAGCTTGGCCCAGGGAACCCGGGTGATATGTAGCCGCTTGTATCACTCAAACCAGAAGGAATACAAGTCTGCGTTTTCTATCCAGAAGTGCAGACGCAGCATCTTGTCGGGGAAGGCTTCGAGTGTATTGTCGCCTTGCCAAGCCATAGTGTGGTCAATGCTATCTCCGGAGAATGGTACTGACTTGTCAAATCGCCAGTCTTCGGGCCACTCGCCATCTCGGACGCCGCGAGCTTCTCGCACCGCGACGCGTATAAACCCATCAGGGGCGGTCTCGGCATTGATGTGCAGCCTCCCGCCGGGATAG
This sequence comes from Candidatus Latescibacterota bacterium, assembly GCA_965248265.1. Classification (GTDB taxonomy): domain Bacteria; phylum Latescibacterota; class UBA2968; order UBA8231; family UBA8231; genus CBDFJF01. The sequence continues at coordinate 720,533 of CBDFJF010000001.1, read as the reverse complement.
GCCAGCGGCCGGGTGAGCATGTATCCACCGTCAGGCCTGGTGCCGACCGAGACGAACCGGTCGCGCCGCAGCGTGGCCAAGCAGATGTGACTGCGCAACGGGTCTTCGTCGATCCGTGCGCCGGGCTTGTGCAGATACTCGCGCCCACCGTAGTAGATTAAAATTTCATCGTCCCTCTCGATGATGTTGTTCATGCCCGTAGCAAACGCCCAGTCGTACGCCCCCATGCTCGGGGAAGACAGCGGCAGGAACGCCGGTCGCTGCAAGTGGCGCTGCCAATTTACGCCATCTCGGCTCCAGACCAGTTCGGTGTCCATCTTGAAGTCCTTGCCATTGTCCAGCATTCGATTCTGCTCGTAGTCGGGGTGCCAGTCCAACCGGTACAGGAAGCCCAGATAGACACCGTGATAATACGAAACAGGCATGGCGTATAGAAACAGAGGGTCCAGCTCGTCCCGCGTGATCACAGTGACCGGCTGGGTCCACGAGATCAGGTCGCGGCTCTCTGAATAAGCGATCCGCCGGATTTCTCCTGCATTAATGGTGGACCGACGGTAGATCATGAATACATCGCGTTCTGCGTTGTAGACTATGGAGTTGGTGCCGTCGTTGCGGCCGACCCAGACGGGATTTTCCGGCGCATCGGTCCAGTGGATACCGTCCTCGCTGAAGGCGGTGAAGTACCGCATGTGGTGCATCGTCTCCGGATGGGGAATCTGCTCTTTCGTCAGGTAGTTCGCATAGCACATTCCATACCGGCCTCGATCATGCATGCGCTCTGGCAAGAGCAGGACCGACCCCGGCGTCGTGCGGGTGCTGTCCAGTGCGGCAGCATCGGCTTTGACGCCTCTGCGACTGCTGGGCTCCTGGTCGGCTGCATGCCACAGAAGTCCGTCATCGGATTCGCAGCAACACCCGTACTGAGCGGCCCCGGTCTGGCGAAGATCCCCAAGGCTCAGCCACATGCGCAACCTGCCCGTGTCGCCGTCCTGCAAGACCGTTCCGCCATAGGGCATGGCCTTGCCCTCCAGGGCTTCCATGGTGATGACGGGATTTTCTGGGTGCCTGGCTGGTGGGTGCACCCTGCGACGAGCGTTGTTTAGGTCCTCCACGACATGGAAGTCCATGAGCAACTGACGGTCGTGTCCAACCTGCACCGGCTCGGTCGAGATAATGTCGTGTGATCCGCGCAGCGTCTGGGTACCCCGTCGAAACGACTGCTCGTTCATCGCCCAGTTGTAGAGACTTGCTGTCGGAATGGTCCCCATCCTTTCTCCGGATTTTTCCAGATTAAGTCTTGCCCGCTTGACAAGGGCTTGCTTCTAGTCGGCCAGTGCGGTACCTGGATAATGCACCGATGAGATGAGACCATCTTACCGGATCACTCATAACATCGGAAGCGCCATGACAGGAAGAAGACAATGCCCATCCGCAAATTACGCTTCATACTTGCCAAGCTCTCCAACAGCCAGGCGTTCCGGGAATGTCGCCAGTTTTTCAAAGCGCTGCGGGTCTTCTGTCCAGATTTCAAAGATAAATGCGCCAGGATAATTCATGGCCTTGATGGGTAGCATAAACCCCTGCCAGTGGCTTGAGCCCTGACCCGGAGGCCAGTGGTCGCGGCGTGGCCTCAGCTCTTGGGTCGCATGGGGACGGGCACGCGGCTCCACCGAGACGTCCGACAGGTGTAAATGGTTCAGTTTGCCGACCGACGTTGTCATGCAGCGCAGGGCATTGTATCGCATCTCCAGAATGTTTAACCCGCCGAAAAACGCGCCCGTGTGTCCGGTATCACAGCAGATACCTACTTGCGGGAACTCAAACCAATCGGCGAAATTGGCGTCGTGCGTCATGTCCAGATCCGTCTCGATGGAAAGCCAGATGTCGTGCGGCCGACACAATCGCACAAGGTGGTTCATCACCTCTACCGCCGGCCCCCACTGCTTCTTGCCCCAGACAAGGCAGTGCAACAGCAATACCTTGGCGCCGACGGCAGCCATCGTTTCGATAAGTCGTTTGCAATCTTCCAGGTCCCACTGAAGCGGATCGTGACCGTACGGCGAGTGGATAGAATAAATTTCTGCGCCACAATCTTTATATAGCTTTTTCAGCTCCCTGATGGCTGCCGGGTCATGGTAAGGAAAATGACTTGGGCCGTAGTCGGCACCGATCTCGATCTTGCACGCTCCTACCTCGACCGCACGACGTAATGCCTGCTCATCGACCCCCAGGTTCGGATCGCTGTCGGCCATCAGCGACATCGTAGAAATTCCCATCCGCTGGCGCACCTCCTCCGGGGTGTATGGCGCATAATCCATTTCCGCGATCTTCTTCGCGAGCTGTTTGGTGGTCTGTCCATGTTGCATCGGTCTGTGGCACTCCGTCAAGCAGGTTGGTCGTGATTTAAACTGAAATGCATAAAGACTGGCGAAACACATGTGGAACCGCAATGTGAGGGATACAGCATACCGCACCGGTACGTTGGTGGCTAAACTGCACGTGGCCGGCCTTGAAGTCGATACCCATCTGCTGAACAAGTCGCTGTACATCAAAGATTTCATCATACCCGGCTTCAATCGGGAGGCGGAATTCCGTCAGCATGTCAGGGATTCTGGTCTGTTCTCGTCGGAGGATATTTCGAAAGTGATGAGATTGCTCGATCGCGAGCGAGATCTCGAGTGGAGAAGCCGGATGCGGTGGAGCGTTATTCACGGTGACCTGTGTTGCGCGCGAACACGTTGGCCGACGGGACGTCGTTCTCACTGATCGACATGGATGAAGCAGGCTTGGGGCCAACGACGGCCGATATGTAACGCTCTTTCAGTCATTTCTTGCCGGCTATCGTGAGCATGGTGGTTTCCTCGGCGACGCCGAGAAGGCTGACGTCGTCGGCATGCTCGTGCGAACAAAAGTGTTCGAGTATCTCGAGGTCGGGCAGCGCACGACGACAGTTTCTGAGCTCTTCGACCGATTTGAGTCAATAGTCTGAGGGGATGACGTGCGTGCAGGCGGGAGTCACCAGGCGCTTAACGCCACTCCGCAAGCAGCGATTGCTGTCCGTTACATCAGACAAACCATACGAGGGCGAGCAATGAAAATCGATATTGTGCATATGAGAGAGCATGAGCCAGCCGATAACGCTGACTATATCGAGGGTCAAAGGGCTGTCCGTCTACTGGATGCTGAGAACAGTATTCGTGGTGAGTTAGTCTGGAGACTAGCCAGCCGTTGGTCGGCTACAGCCGAGATCAAGGAGATGGCAATCTACAATACGATGGATCGCCGCAAGGGCTTGGGAACGATGCTCTGGGAAGCCGGCCTTGCGGACATGAAGTCCTATATCACCGGTCTGAATCTGGGTTACCGCCTATGGCGAGTATACCTACTCTGCGAAGAGAGGAATCAGGAAGGACGCGGTTTCTACGACGCCAGCGGGTTCCTGGTGGATGCGATCCTAAAGGACTTCTATGGGCCAGACGAGAGCGCTGTGCTGTACAGTCGAGTGATCAGCTAAGGATGCGCGCCTCGGAGTATGGAGGTGATGGTCGCTATGACGCAGCAACAATGAGCCAATCGCTGCTGGCTTCACGACGCACTCTGCAACCCTGCCTGAATCTGCGTCAGCCCCACCAGGGATATCTTCCGTATCCGTGATATTCCTGAGCTGCTCAAAGGTCAACCGGCGTCCCAGGCAGATTGTTTCGTCCTGATCTGTCGGTCTGGTTGCTCCATCTCTTCGCTGCGGCCGGGTCATAACCCACGCTACCGAAATTGCGAAGAGCCAAGTGGTATCCAGCGTTACGGGCAATATTCCACCAGAGGCCTGTCCTCGATTTCCACATGCGCTCAGCAATTGAGCCGACTGAATAGAATTGGCGAGCTGCCCACTCCGTGCCCATGCGCAACTCTTCCGCAGACATCCGGGCAGGTTTGAAGACTACATGCTTCTTTCCGTCGTATTTCGACCAATCCCGCGTCAGGATGCGCCCCTCTGATTCGAGGCGCTGGAACAGAGGTGTGTTGGGGTAGGGGACCAGGATGCCGATGGTCGCTGAGTCGATGGCGATGTCGCGGAAAAAATCCACCGTGTTCCGGAAAATGGATCGCTCGTCGTGATCGAATCCAAAGACTGTTCCTGCCTGAATCGCAATTCGGTGTTCGTGGAATCTATGCACTACGTCCTCGTAGACGGAAACTTTGTTGTGACGCTTGTTGGCAGCGTTCAGACTCTCCTGGGAGGTGGATTCGAGGCCGAGGAACAGGGCTTTGCATCCGCTCCTGGCTGCTAGAGTGAGGAATTCGTCGTCGAATGCGACGTCGTGGGTAGCCTGGCTGGTCCACCATCTGTTTAGTGGCGCGAGTGCCTCGAAGAGTTCTTTGGCGTATTTGCGGTTGGCGCCGATGTTGTCGTCCCACAAGACCAGTGCCCGGCCGGGCATGCGGCGAACTTCATCCACGACCTCGTTGACTGGTCGGTAGCGCATGCGGCGTTGATACATGGCCGGAATTGAGCAGTAGTCGCAGTCGAACGGACATCCCCTCGTCGCGATGGTGACTCCTTTTCCGTATACGCGCCCCTTGATCAAATCCCAGCGGGGTGCCGGCATACTCCTCAGATCAGGCAGGTCCTCAGATCGGTATACCGATGACAGCTGCCCCAGTTCACAATCACGGAGCAGGCTGGGCCATACAAGCTCTCCCTCTCCGACAACGACAGCATCAGCATGTTGGGTTGCCTCTTCCGGCATCAGCGTCGCATGTGGCCCTCCAATCACGACGGGAATGCCTCTGGCATGGTATTCGGCTGCCAGGGCATAAGCATGTGGAGCGGCTGCGGTGTTAGCCGTTATGGCGACCAGTGAGAAGGGCCTGTCGAAACGGACACGCTGCACTATCTCGTCAGTGTGGGTGACTCGCCAGTGAGCGGGTGTATAGGCAGCGATGAGCGGCATGGTAAGTTGCGGAAAGCGTATAAGCCGACGATGACGCACAAAGCGCGATTCGGCCGATTCTGCCGTAATCAGCTCAACCCAATGTGTATGCGGGGTCAACTATCAGCGCCAGGCTTGGTAGGCATATGTGTGGGGAACTCTTGGGCCAAAAGGAAGGTGTCAGCCAATCAGAGTGTAGGATCATGTGGCTCGCTGAATTGACGTTGGTTCGGACACAAAGTTCCGACCGTAGACGAAACCATCATTTCGACCGCCCATCAGACATAGGACCTGACGGACGGCAACGCCCCCGCCGTGGCGCAGGAGGGAGTTGGGCGAGGACTATGCTCACGAACGGGTTACACGCCGTGCTCGTTCGAGCAGTTCCAGCATTGTAATATCACCTGCGTGAACAGATTGATTTCGCAGCCCTATGGCGCGTAAACGATTCATGTCGATCCTCCAATCGGGCCGCTTCCCACCAAGATCGAGGCGTTCTAAAACAGGCACAAGAGAGATGACCATCAGTTTCTGTCGCCGACGGACAACCACGACGCGCTGCTGACGCTACTTCGTCCACGACCTCGACGACGCAGGGATCACGGTGACCTCTTCTTGAAAGCGGTAGAATCGTCCGCTCGGACCGTGATCAGGCTGTGTGGCGAGCTCGATGGCCGTCGGCACTGCAGCGCTCGGCGGTTGGGTGCCATGTGGGTTCATATCCGTTTGGAGAAAACCAGGGCTCATGGCGTTTACGAGGATGCTTGTGGTTGTCCGCTCGCGGGCCATCGTTAGACTCAAGGTGCTTAGCGCTGCCTTTGACGCACTGTAGGCTGCACTGCCAGGTGCCGGAGCTGTCGACGTTTCCGGTGGCCACCGACGCGACGTCCTTTCAGCTGTTGGCCGGCATTCCCTGCATCCCCCCGTTCGGGCCCGGCATGCTCTACCATTGCTACGGGCCCAACGAATACGTTCTTGTCGAGAGCGTCGTCCAGGCGGCCAAACAGCTACCCCAATGAATCGGCGCCGTCGGTAAGCCACTCGAGGTTGAACTGGGCCAGGCGGATGCTCTCGTAATACTCGTCGCTACTTCGCTCGTACGAGCAACAGATGGTCATATCCCCGGCGATCGCGAGGTCGGAGTATTCGGAGGGGCCCAGGTACAGGCGCTTGGAGACCTGCCAGGTCTGGCATTCGTCATAGCTCAGTCGGATGGTCATGTTATCGCGAGAGGCGTTGGCCGGATTGCAGAACAGGATCCGATTTCGATCGCCGCTGTCCGCGTCGGTAAGACGGACGATGCTGGCCTGGCAGACCGGGTCGGGGAGGTCGTGTCGGACGACGAGCTCGGACCAGCTGTGGCCTCCGTCGCTGCTCCAGGCTTCGGTGCGGCCGCCGGCCACCGGGTTGCGGGAGGTCATGTACACTTTGCCGCCCTGTGCTTCGACCACCTGGCATTCATTGCTGCCGTAGGGGAGTTCCTCGCTGTACTGCCAGCTGCGGCCGTGGTCGTCGCTGTAAAGGGCGTGCGAGTAAGAGTAGGGGGCCTCCTGGCGGCTGCCGATGCCGTGGTCGCACGGTATCAGCAGGCGGCCGGTAGAGAGCTGAATACCGTGGCCGGGACCGGTGGCGTACCATGTCCACTCGGGTGCTTTGGCCCCCAGCGTCGTGATCTCTTCGGGAGAAGACCAAGTGAGGCCGTCGTCGTCGCTTCTGGTCAGGAAGACGCGGTCGCTGTTGCGGCAGTACGAAAGCCAGACGGCGCCGGTCTCGACGTCGACGAAGGGGCAGGGGTTGCCGGTGGTCTCCTCGCCATCGGCCTGGACGACGCGTTGTTCGTCCCAGGTGGCGCCGGCGTCGGTGCTGCGCCGGAGGACGATGTCGATTTTGCCGTCGTCGGCGGGGCCGTCGCGGCGGCCCTCGCAGAAGGCGAGCAGGGAGCCCGAGGTGGTGGTGACCAGGGCAGGTATGCGGTAGGTGTCGTAGCCACCGAACCCGAAGGTGTACAGCTCGATCTCGCGAAACCATGGGACCTGGGCCATGTGGTGCCTCCTAGATTTGGCGGTTGTCGCCAGTGGAGGTGGGCAACTAAGGCCAGCTGATTTAGATTGTCAATTCGATATGAAACAGTCACATCAAACACCTGCGATTCTTCTCGCAATAATCACCGCGGCGATAATGCAGGGGCGAAGCGCATCAGGTGAGATCGAGATGCCAACGCGCGGTATCTGCGCCCATCGCGGCGCGAGCGACACTCACCCGGAAAACACGCTTGCCGCGTTCCATGAGGCAATTCGCCTGGGCGCACAGATGATCGAGCTTAATGTCGCGATGAGCAAAGACGGCAAGCTGGTGCTGATGCACGACGCGACCGTCGACCGCACGACAAACGGGGAAGGGGCGGTCTCGCAATTGACTTTGGAAGAGCTGAAGAAGCTGGATGCCGGTGGGTGGAAGGATGACCAGTTCCAGGGTGAGCGCATTCCCACGTTCGATGAAGCGCTCGCGGTCATGCCGGACAACGTGTGGCTCAACGTGCATCTCAAGGGCGAGGCGAAGTTGGCTGCAGAAGTCGCCAAGAGCATTATGGCCAATGATCGATTGCATCAAGCGTTTCTGGCGTGCGGAACCGTTGCCGCTCGCGCCGCCAAGCGTGTTGAGCCCCGGGTCATGATCTGCAATTTGGAACGGCAGGCGAACACGCTGCAGTATGTCAACGAAACAATCGACATGAAAGCGGAATTCATTCAACTACTCGGTGCCAAGTCGGTCGACCCGGCTCATTCGACGGTTCTCAAACAGCATCGAATCCGCATCAACTACTGTTGCGCGAACGAAGCCGGCAAAGTGAACACGCTGTTCGAGGCGGGAGTCGAGTTCCCTCTGGTCGATCGAGTCGCCGCGATGTTGAAGGTTGCAGATAAACAAAGCATTCCGCGATTGAAGCCGACCTATCGCTCACGATTGAAGCAGCTAGGCCTCGAAAGGCCGCAATCCGTCTTGCTCGAGCAACACATACTTGCCAACGGCGCCGCTCAGCAAGGGATGGCTCTTACCGACAAGCACTATTTCACCAGCACCGCGCGCTCGATTTTCCGCTACGACAACAAATGGAACTTGCTCGAAGAAAAGGAGATTCACATCGAAGGTGTGAACCACATCGGCGCGATCGACTATCACGACGGCTTCCTGTGGGCAGGGCTTTTGCAGGGCCCAGAGAACGGCAAGCACGATCCGAAGCTGAACCGCTCGATCATCGCCAAGATTCGCGCCAGCGATCTGATTGTCGTCAACACCTGGGACATCACGCAAGACGTCACATGGATCGATCCTGTTTGCTTCGATGGCGACAACGTTTGGGTCGGCGACCTTAGCGATCTGGGCATCCATCGTTATCGGATCGATGGCGACAAGATCGAACGCGATGGCGTGTTCCGATATCCAGAGGCAATGCACTTCTCTCAGGGAATCCGGATCGTTGGGCGAAAGCTCTACTCGATTCACACGTTTGGCAGCATGGATGGTCTCTTCGAGTTTGATATCCCTGACAAACTTACCGACCAACGGCGACATCCCAGGCGCGTTTGGCACATCGCCGAACCAGTGATGCATTTGGAAGGATTTGATTTTGCCCCCGGAACAGCGAACGAAATCTGGCATGCCCAGGGTAGTGAGGTAGATCGTTACCGATTGATGGAAAAATGACATTGGCGCCCACCCTCGCAGAGGTGGGCTCTCCTACCAAAAACCAGCCATCGTCCCCGTGCTGGTGCCGGAAAGGGCCTCCGGACTGCGGCGACAGTCAGAGGTCCTCTTGGCCATGGTCTGGGCGGCTTGCAGGAGAGCTGGCCTACACTCCCGCCCATCGCATTCTGTCTCCGATGGGCATGCCAAGATCGCCAGTCAGAAGTTGAGGATCTCCTCACGAGATCTGGATCTCGGCTATATGCGTGCAGGAAGTTATGGAGAGAAGCTCAACGTGAGGTGCACCCGATCCAGGTCGTACGCGCTGGCTGCCTATTCCTATCCGATCTTTCGAGTCTGATTTGATCGACTGTGCCGCGCCAGGTCTGCTACACGAAGGAGTCGTCAGCGTCGCCGCGTACGATCGTCACCTGGCCCTGCTCCTCGAGCTGCCGCACCTGTTGGACGATGCGCAGTTGAACTTCCTCTACCTCGCTGAGGCGCATCGGACCGAGAAATTCCATTTCCTCCGTAATGAACGTGCGCACACGCTCGGACATGTTGCCGAGGATCTTGTCCTTCAGCTCTTCCTCGGCCGCCTTGAGCGCGACGACGAGATCCTTCTGATCCACCTCCCGCAGCAGTACCTGCAACTCACGGTCCGTCAGTTTGGAGATGTCGGCGAAGGTGAACATGAGGTTGCGCACGGCCTCGGCCACCTCGGGATCCTGGGCGTCCATCTGGTCCAGCACGTTCTTCTCCACCGACGAACCGGTCAGGTTGAGCATGTCGGCGACCACTCCGGGACCACCCACATCCTGGTTGCCGCCCAGGATGTCGCGCAGCGAGGCTTCAAGTGCCTCCTCGATCTCCTTGAGGATGGCCGGTGTGATGTTCTCCATGGTGGCGATGCGGTAGGCCACGTCTGACTGCATGCGCTCCGGCAGGTTGCTAAGAATGCCGGCGCCCTGCGCCGGATCGAGCTGCGAGAGAATCAGGGCGATAGTCTGCGGATGCTCGTGGGAAATGAAGGGGGCTATCTGCTCAGGAGCGACGTTCTTGAGCATGTAGAAACCCGAGGTGGTGGTGCTGGCGACCCGATCCAGAATCTCCTGTGCCTTGCGCGGTCCCACCGCACGTTCCAGCGCACCGCGCGCGAAGTCCATTCCCCCCGTGCTCACCCATTCTCCGGCGAGGAGGTGCTGCTCGAACTCCTCCATCACCCTGTCCTGCTGCTCTACGCTGACGTTCTTCAGATTGGCGACGGACTGAGTGATCTCCTCGATCTCGTAGTCCGTGAGGAACTTCATCACCTCACCGGCGGTCTCCTGCCCGAGAGCGACGAAGAGAATGGCGATCTTCTGCATGGCTGGGATTCCGGCCTCTTCGTCCTCGTCCTGGCCGTCTTCGTTGCGGTCTTCATACTGAGCCATGAGAGTCGTTCCTCATACGGCGGGAGAATGCGTGTTCGGAAAGGGGCTACATATATAATATCGGTAGCAAGTCGCGGTTCTATTTCAAAGTAATCAGGCTCGGAGACGAAACAAAGCCCCGGCTTTCCACGGGTATCGTTTGGCGGAACGGGCGAGCCGGCGGATAGGGCGGTCATCGGACTCTGTGTCTGACGGACATCGCGAATTGTCGGCATGGAGTATCAGCTGGGGATTGCGGGAGCAAAAGACGCAGAGAGAACTTGAGCAAGCAGGTCAGCTCTCTTCACAATTGCAGCCTCAGGGTATGCTACGAGCTTTTCCTCCATAGCCATCGTCGGACCGAAAAGGCGGAACGCTGCTGCCAGCACCATCGTCGCTTTCAGCGTCTCCTCATCCACGCTAATGGACGAGCTCTCTTGCTCATAGATTCCCAGCGAGTCGCTAATCTGATCCAGATTGATGTCAGAATCCCAGGGGAACACAGAATGCCAATAGAAGAACTGGCACAGCGAGTACAGCTCAGAGCCCAGCTGGGGAGTGAAGTCGATGACCGCAACGATCTCGTCGCCGTCGAAGAGAATGTTGTCGGGGCCGATGTCTCCATGGATTAACTGCTTTTTTGGGCGTTCGATAGAGGTACGATGGGTTGCCAGGAAATCCAAGCAGTCACTGGCGGAACGTTGAGCTTGAGGAGGGAGATCCAAGGCGTCCAACTTCGCGGGAAGCTCCTCAACGAGGAACTCCGGAGATGCCGCCCTCTGCCAGGGGTCGTCCAGTGCAAGCAGCCATCGGGGGACCGCGATCGAGGCAAGGGCCTCATTGTACTTGGTCAGGTAGTGCATAGTCGAGCGGAGTTGCGTGGGATTGAGCTGGTCGGTGGGCTCTCCGGGAAGCAGTTCATACACGGCGTGTCCAGAGTCCGAGAGTAAGTCACCGCTAGGACGGCAATACAGACGAGCCTGCCTGACGCCGGCGGTATTCAACGTCTGCTCAACGGCAGAGTACAACGTGAGCCAGTCTGGATTCTGCGTCGGCTTTATTACGTAGGCCTCAGCCGTCGTTGTCATGGACATGATTCCACGACCATCCTCGCCGATCTCGTTGCAAGTTTGTGGCTGGCCGAGACCAAACTCCTGAGCGACCACGGTTGCGTCGAAGGCTTCCATAGAGCTGGCGGTAATCCTCTTGCTGTCCGGAATGGGGCTCAAAGTGGCGGCACCGTCATTGGATTGGGAACCCGGGTGCAGACGTTATTCGGACTCATCGGTTGTTCTGCGGTCGCTGGGAAGTGCGTCGACGATCTTGGCGACCAATGCCTTCGGATCCAAGGTGCCGTCCAGGACTATGTCGCACCTCGGTTTGACCCCCGTCGCCATCTCCAGATAGGGCAACCTCGCTTTTTCGAGATAATGAGACAGGTCATCTCTCAGGCCACTTATGAGTCGCTCTGGGCTGTCGGCACCCTCGGGTTGATAATCGCGGAGCAGCCGACGAGCCATGGCGACGTCTAAAGGAGTGTCGATGTACACCATCAGGTCGATGAATCGACCAGTTGCTTCGTGCGCTCGCCCAAGAGGGGCATCGAAAACGACATAATCATGCTCTCGGTCGCTCTTGAATACCTCGAGTTGTTTAACAATTCCGGGAGTCTGCCAGGCGTTGTAATCGCCACCGTCAACGACCCATTGATAGAAATCGTCTGGATGCACGGTCGTATCGTCAAAGTCATCAAAGAACAGGCCGACTGAGTTAGGTAGGTCGCGGCACAGCTCCTTCGCGATAGTAGTCTTGCCGCCCCCCGACACCGAGCTGATGCCTACGACGTATGGTCTGGGTTTGCTCATGTGTGATGACTCAAGCGCGTGCGTCTTGTCTACCCGCAGCGCGACATTAGGTCAGCTTCGGTCCCGGGAGCTCCATGACTTTGTGATCTGGAATCACTTTGAAGCCCGAGCGGGCAAAGAACGCCTCTCTGCCAGGAATCGGAATCAATTGGACGAAGTCCACATGGAGCTTTTTGATCTGTTCAAGCGCTTGTTGAAGAAGCGCCGACCCGATTCCGCGACCTCTGCATTCAGGATGGACCACGATCTCATCATTGAAGGCGAAGTTCACCTCATCTGAGTTGACAACGAGAGTGCCTACCAGGCGATCGTCTGCCCAAGCTGTGAGAAACAGATACGAGTAGGCGAGGCATGCTCGGACGTTCCGCTCTGACCACCACTGGTTGTAATCGCTCTCGCGGTAGAACTGAATGAGATCGTCGTGGGGGACATCCTTATCACACCGGTATATGGTTTTCATGAACCGACGCCCATCAGTTTGTGAATCCGTGGGACCGTTATGGCCTCTGAAAAGCTCTTCACCAGCGCTTAGGCCCCTCACGGCGTTCCACCCACTCCACGTACTCAGGTGTCATCCAGTCATCTCCATCGAAATCAGGGATCTCATTGCGACGGTATTGCTCCAGCAGCTGTCGGCATTGGTCACGCTTCGTGTTCATTTGGGGAGTGTCGAGGTGGTAGGAGACCTGCCAGAAATGCAGCACTCCGATGGACGACTCCAGGTACACCTGCTCATGAGTTGTCATCACCGCCGTCATCAAGTCCATCGTATCGTAGCAACCCGCACCTTCGATGGCGTTTTCGAGTATCCAGGCACGACTGAAGCCGATGCGGTCGGCGACTCGCCGAAACACGGCTGTGTTGCGTACCAGTGTGCAACATGGCTCGCAGCGTGGCTTGACGCTACCTACCACGGTTTTCACCGGCTGGTCGTCGAGCTCGTCGTAATTGATTTTGGGTGGTACGACCCGTCTTCCCGATGGCTCAGTCTCCAGCTTGGGCTGGAGCAAATGGAGATATATCGTCCTTCGGTCCACCATCTTCTGGCTTCGGTACTCGCTCAAATCCTGCCTTCGAGGTTGTCGAGGTTTGAAGAGATGTGTCGTGCTTCGCCGGGATCTTGCATGAATCGCCCAGACATCATCGCAATCAGTGATTTCGTTGACGAGTGTGTCTACGGTGTCCGGCATGATAAAACACAGATCCGCATCGAGCAGGAGATAGTAGTCGCACTCCGGGTTCTCCATGACGAACTGTCGGAGTACCTCTCCGTGTGAATTTTCCTGCTGTTCCGAGGCAACAAAGCCACTCTGCCTGAACTCGATGCCAGCGGGTTTGGCATACGCCTCCAGCTCAGCTGTCCCGTCCTGCGAACTGTTGTCCATGATCGTGAATCGGACATCCTCCCGTTTTCCGTGCATGGCGTAGAACGACCGTGCTGTAAGCTCAGCAAAGGCGGATGTGTTGTGATTGACCAGAACTGCGTTGATCATTCAATCTGTCTCCATTCACTGTCTCTATTCAGGGACATGAGAGACGACCCGCAAAATCTGACCTCCCGTTCACGCTTTCTCGAGGGCATCCCGAAGGTCTTCCGCTAATTGGGCCATTTCTTCCGGAGTAGTCTCCACGATACCATTTTCGTGCATTAGCGCATGGTATTGTTGCTCTTCGAGAGGAACGCCCTCTGGCAGTGGCGCAATGTGCCAATGAACGTGCGAGTTTCTTTGCTGGCTGCCCAGACTCAATAAATAGATACGCTCTGGGTGAAGCAATCGCCTCATGGCTTCGGCGACCTGGAAGATGAAACGTTGCAGCTCGACGTACTCCTCCTCTGTGAAATCACCGGTGACCTGCTCGCGGTGGTCCTTGGGTGCCACTAACACATACCCAAAGAGCGTCGGAAACCTATTCAGGAAGGCGACGGCATAGTCGGTTTCAGCGACGATGTGATGTGGGTAACGGGGACTTCCCGCTAGAAAATCGCAAATGAAACAGTTCGTAACCTTCTTGGTCAGTCGAGTAACGTCGAATGGTACACGATTTCTAGCCATCGGGATTCCTCAGCTAGTTGTGAATTTGTTAGTCTCAGGCAGGTAACTCGCTCATGGAGAAGAGGGAAGTGAGACTTACTCCCTCAGCAGCGAGGGTGTCAACTCCGCCGCTCTCCCTGTCTATGACGCAGATCGCGGTATCAACGATGGCCCCTAAACCGCGCATGTCATGGACGGACAACACGATCTGTCCGCCAGAGGTCACAACGTCCTCCACCACGAGCACGGAACGATCCTTGATTTCGCCACCTTCAGCCAGACGGCATGTGCCATACTGCTTCTCCCTCTTGCGCACGAAGTAGGCTGGCAGGCCGGTTTCCTGGCTCAGCATTGTCGCAATCGGCACACCTCCCAACTCCAAGCCAGCGAGGACGTCTGTCTCTGGTGGCACCAGCTTGGTCATATGCTGGGCTATGCACCGCAGTATTGTTGGTTCCGACTCGAAGAGGTATTTGTCGAAGTACTCGGTGGCTCGAGCGCCGGAACGAAGGAGGAAGTCGCCGTTCAGGCGGGACCGGGCGCTGATCTGTGCAGCCAGCTGCGACCTGTTCATGGCCCATTCCCGGTCATCGCATTACCTGAACGACGGGCGGGGTGTCTCCCCTAGCCGGATGTGAAAGGCGGCGTGGGGGAGCATGCTATTGGCTGCGAGCCCAGTTCGTGGTTCCTGCAGGGAACAAGAGGGGCTCGTGAAAATCGATCGAGAGGGAATCAAGCAACGTAGCTAACGCAGGATCACTGACCGACCCTGCAAACTCTATCGTCGTTCTCGCCTCAGCCCATGGCGCGTCGAGCTTAAGGATCACCCTTCGGGACCCGAAGCCCATGCCTCCGGACATGCCTCCCGGCCCCGTCCTTGGGCTGAAACGAGGTATTCCGCGCCACAGAGGGTTTCGCGAGAGAGAATCCCGAAACGAGGTAGCGTTCGTTAATGCAAGACCACGAGGCGGAGCATCGGGTTCAAGGCTCGCCCCCTGGGACTTGGTTTCCGAATTCTGCTGTGCCCTCGAGGAGGTTTGGACAGAAATCTCATAGGGAACGACCACCTCAAATCCCTCCGCCTTCTCGTCAAGTTCGATAGACACCTCGGCTCGGTAGAACACCTCCAAAGGCTGCCCATCGTCCTCGATATGCTTCTGGAAACCCCAAGATTGATCCGCAAGCGTCAAGGTTCCCAGTTCTGTATCCACAACTCGATCCGGCTCGTGGTGTTCAACAACTGTGAGTACGGTCTCGGGTTTCTCGCCATGGCAAGAGAACGCACACATGGTAAATGCAAGACAGGCAACTCGTCTCATTTTGCCCTCCTTACCAAAGTGTTGGGCCGGTGTGACAGCGAATCTGAGAAGTGAACGGGACAGTGGCAAGTGGATTGAAAGCGACCTTCGGAGTGGGCAAACGATGGGCACGGACCCACGTTCACTCTCCGCTTGGACCCGTGTCTGTGGGTACCGCCACGAAAGCCTTTGCGGATCTGCTGACAACCTCTCCATCAGCATCGAACACATGGTACATAGCCCTGCCGACGAGGTATCCCTTGTCGTTGATGCTCGAATAGTGTGTGAGGTCTGCGCCCTCCAACTGCGGCAGTTCGGACAATTCGTCGCCAAGCAGGAAGAAGCCGGTGAATTTGACCGATATGGTCGTCGGCTCTCCTTCCGGTATTTTCCGTGCCATGAACAGGATGTCGCCGTTGTTGTTGATCGCTATTGGCCGGACGTCGTCGTATCCAGGTGGCGATGGCAATGCTTCGAGACCCTCGTCTTAATCCATCGGGCAGAAAATTGTCGAGCTGGAGGAACAGCGTGAGCAGCTGGATGATGAGATCCTGGAACTGGATCTCCAGATCGACCAGACAAAGAAAAAGGTCGTGAGCGCCGAATCGCTGGGATCCTCGCTCACGACCTTCCGGGAGATATATCAGGCAGCCATCCCAGAGGAGCGTCAGGAGCTACTCAGGCTCCGGATCAACCACCTCGTCTGGAATCCCACCCCAATACGCCTCGCCCTCTTTGACGACCCTATGGCCGTGTCAAAGGTTCAGCGAGACACGTTAACTGGTAGCCCAAGTGTTGGATTCATCGAACTTTGGGCTGGTATGGGATAAGTTTCATGTTTTTCAAGGGCATAGGCAAAATAGACCCTACATACAGATCGGCCGAAAAGACCGAAAACCTGGCCGCCTCAAGTTCGAGAGACATTCGAACGCCCTCAAACAAGCCCTACACTACCAGGATCTTCTGGACTCGGGACAGGCTGATTCCCAGGTAGAGTTAGCCCGCCTGATCGACACTCCTCGGTCCACGATCGCTGCCTATCTGCGACTCCTTGAGATTGACGAGGAAGTAAGGGCCGAAGCCCTTCAGATCCCCGACGAAGACGAACGGGTGTCGCGCCTGACAGAGGCCCGCCTGCGTCACCTCCTGGGCATGAAGGAGCCAACTGAACAGCGGCGCGCCTTGCGGGTTCTCGTAGACCCCGCATGGGCCCAGAGGTCCTGATGAACAGCCAGGATCGCACTTTCGGCCAATTCCTCACGGAATTTCGCACCGATTTCGGTGGTTGGAGCCCTAATACATGGCGCGGTCTGTCCGGGATGCTCAGTAAGCTGGATGAGGAGTTCGGCGACCAACCCCTCGAATCCATCACCACCCGCCAGATTGAGCGGTATCTAACTCGCCGACGGAATGTCGATGGCGTCACGATAGCCACTACGAACCGTTATCTGGCGACGCTGAAGACGCTGTTCAAGACCGCCTGCAACTGGGACTACATCTCCGAGAGTCCTGCTTCAAGGCTCACGATGCTCAAGGAACAGAGTCGTGTGCCTGAAGCCCTGAGTGACAGTGAGCTCGATGCCCTGATCGCTGAGTGCCCTGAGCGCACCCGTCACGTAGTGATTCTGGCGGCGGATACAGGAATGAGGCGGTCCGAGCTACAGCGGTTGGCCTGGCGCGATGTGGATTTCGAGGTCGGGACCGTGACGGTGCGGCAGTCGAAGAACAAAGATTACAGGGTGATCCCGATGACGGATCGAGTCCGGTCGCTTTTGATGACACTGGAGCCAGCACTGACGCAGCCCGCGCAGCTTGTCATCGCATTCGGGGATATCAAGAGGTCGTTACATAGCGCTGGTCTGCGGGCGAACGTGGGTCACGTCCACACGCACCAGCTTCGTCACACATTCGCCTCGAGGCTCAGAGATCGCGGTGTGCCGCTCGACCGGATCATGGAATTAATGGGGCACAAATCCTTTTCCATGGTGCTCAGATACGCGAAGGCACGCCCTCAGCAGCTTGTAGACGCCATTCAGTCGCTGAACTGAAAGGTCGAGTTCGTCTCATGATATTGCTACAGGTAACGAGAGTGATTCATAACTGAACGAGGAGGAATCGAATGGAGTGGATGCCAGAGCATATTCCCGAATGGTCGCCTGAACTGGCGCGTTCCAAGGACGCGATTTTGGGGTTGATAACAATTCGGACACGATCGTCACCGGTTTCTTCCGACTATCTCGGGAATCAATGCGAGTTGGAATGGGAGCAGGTTTGGGCAATTGTCGAGAGACTCTGGGACGAGAAACACCCGGTGTGCACTGTGGGAAGCGGATTCTGGTATGCCCAGGACGGAGAAGATCTCGCTGACACACAGGAGTATCTGCGTCAACAAGCTCACTTGTTCATTGTTGAGGGACAGGCATTGAAGCAAACAGGACAGCGACTGCGGGCAGAGCGCGACAACTGAGAGGCGGGACCGACTTCGACAGACGTCATTGCAAGACTCCGATGCTCGGCGAGCATCGGATATTCGACTGATTCGCGCTTATCGGTCTTGCAGCCAATCTTGACGAGGTTCACGCTGCACTGTTTCCTAAGGCGTGGGCCTGCACGGGTCGCCAGACCTTCACCGGTTTCGGAGCTGTTCGAATGCGACGAATTGGCATCATGGAGTGGGAGCAGATGAACTGGCTGTTCCCCGACTTCGAAGACACCAATCTCTTGTACCACGGAGCCAACCCGGAGGCGCTGCCCAGCATTTACCAGGAGGGATTGGTAGCGGGCCACACGCAGGATCCAGAGGATCAGCATCACACGATCTACGATGCTCACGTACGGCATCGTCCTCCGAGCATTCCCGATTGGGTCGATCCACGACGTTGCATCTTCGGATATCTCAACCGTCGGCGACATGGCAGCACTACCCCACTGCCAGGTGGCACCGTCACTCAGGTGTTTCTTGGTATCAGGGCTACCAAGGACATCACGGACCGGACGTGGGTATGCTGCAATCAGTTCTCCGATTGGGTGTATTGCCCATCTGAAGCTGGTTACCTCGATTCAGTTGAGCGCAGGCGCTACTATGAGACGGTGATCGAGCCGACCTGTTCGGGTGCCTACTGGCAGACCAGCCTCTCGTTCGACGTGAATCGCGAGATCCGCCACGATCAGCTCCTGATGAATCAGGGGTATCTGGAGCTACTCATCTGTGTGGAACGCGTCCCCCCCGAGCAACTGTCCGTCGAGGGCATACGAATCAAGGGAGAGGCGGATGTCCACGAGGTTGTGCGGTCGGATTTCCCCCCGCAGTTCCAAATCATCGAGTCCCGACTCCAAGACAAGCGGTCTGTGCGTGACGAGCTCATGGGCATGGTGAAGTTGGCAGCGGAATCTGGTCGGTGAGAGGCCGACGACCATCACCATATCACGGAGATACCCGTCGGGCATCGCACGTTTGACTGATTCCCACCGCGGGAAAACCCGGGAATAGGCGGCGATGGACTAGCTTCGCCGTTGCCGCTCGTCAGTCCGCCGCTGATAATCTGCTGCGAGAGGACGGCCCCCGCGTGGTGGTGCGTCTCCACGCATCGAGCGTCCAGAGCGGGCTTTGCAGAGCTTGTACTCCTTGCTACAGCGGTGTCACGTCCATGGCGCCTTTTGCCGTCCTTCCTCCATATTTGGACCGGCGTTGGCCGGGAGGCATGCACCACAAAATGGGTGTGTTCGCAAGGAGGAATCTTTACTGTGATGCAAATATGGAGGGGCGGAGACCAACCTCGAAACAACTCATTTTGATGCCTGGCCCCGCTCCTTGCCATCGCGGAACAACCTGCGGCACCCAAAACCTGCCTCAACGAGCCCATGACCTCTGCGTGTACGGCGACGGCATCCTCATCGTCAGCGACCATTCATCAAGGGGTAGAGCTCGACGCTGCTTAAGCGATAGGCTCTCGGATGGAGGGAAACCATGAAGACGCTGCTCGCCCTCTTCTGTGCGGTGTCGACGTGTCTGTCGGCATGCGCCACCACCCGGAAGCTCCCACTGCCGGAGTTCACCATGGCACTGGAGGAAATCCAGTCCCTGAGCGACGAGCAGAAGCGACACGAGGAGGCGCTCGACGGTTTCCTCGCCATGCGTGGACGCCTCGCGGTGGATTCGTTGCAGGTGCAATACGAAGCAGGCCTCGAGGTCTCCATTCTCTGGCTCGCCACTCGCGCTGGCAAGAGAGACTTGGTCGAAAAACAGATCACCGCGCTGCTCGAGGCGCCGAACCGGCGATTCATCGCCATGGAAGTGAAAGACGCGACGTCGAGGCCGGGGTTCGTATTCACCTTCTGGGCGCGGGGATGGACCCATCCTCTCGTTCGCCAAGGGTACCTAATGCCGGATGAGATCAAGCGTGCGCGGAACCCGGCAGAGCGAGTCGCGATCTGGCGTGCAGCGGCCATCGCGCTGCATCCTTACGAATATGGACGGCTTCACAGCAGTTGGGGCATGTCGTACGGCGATCGTCCTGTGGAGTCGATCTACTTCGACACGGAGATTGAGACGACGGCCAAGGTGACGGCCCTCGAGGAGCTAATTCCGGAGCTGAGGGGCAGCCCTTTGGGGAACGCATATTACTGCCTGTCCGTGCTCTCTGAGCAGCTAGGCGAAGCAGAGGTGTCCCTCGAGTACGCTCGGTCAGGTGCCGAGGTGTACGCGAGCCTGGATGACTCGATCCATCACTATCATGAAATGGAGAAGCTGTGTGAGAGACAGAGCCGCAAGCTGAAAGCGAAAGGTGTGGGTGATTAGCACTCCTCCACTACCTCGTCAGGCTTGGCCGGTGCGGATCGCCGTACTGCAACCCGGTTGGAACGCTGAAGAGCCGCGCTGCACCGAGCTCCACCACCAAGCCGCTGGCGGCCGAATCCTTCGGCCAACGCAACCGGCGCGAGGGAAGTGACCGTCGGACCATCAAACCGATTACCGGTATGAGAGGTCCTGCCGCCAGGAAAAACCCTCCCGGAGCACTACGATCCGGGAGGGTTTCTACTTCGGGCGATTTCAGCTCTCAGGGTCAGGATCGTTCCACCATGTGCTCTGGTGTGGGACGCGGGTGATATCTAGGTGAACCCAACCCTCTTCGGCGCTGGGCATGGCAACGACAGTGATCGAGCGCTCCGAGGTGATGTGGGTGATGACCCGAACCTGCGCGCCACCGGCGGTTTCGTAAGGAGCCCGGAACATGAACCAGGGTCTGTTCCCTTCCAGGGCGCAGGTGGACGTCGCTTCCTTGGGTTCGCCGTCAAAACCGCATTTGCGCCAATAGAACGTGCTCACCAGTTCCAGAGAGTCTTCGGTCTTTCCCTCTATTTGGATGCAGGCTCGGTCACCGGCGCAACAGCCGCCGCCGTAAAGGGCATTGGGGTAGAGCCAATCGCCGAGGGCCTCTTCTCCCATCTGGGGTATTTTGCGGTAGTGAAAATGCTGGTTCTGGTCACTCATCATGCTGCTCCTGATCAAAGCGAATTCGTCGCGCAGACATCGGCGTGCCGTTCCTGTTTCAACGGGATGCCTTCAATCCCCAGATATCTGTGGCTACGGCGTCTTTCGACCCAATATGGCGGTAATCGCTCTTCCAATCTGATTACCGTGGACAACCTCTGGCTCTCAAGGGCTGTCAAAGAATATTGACTCAGCTCTGTTTTTCAGGGATTTCCAGCCAGTGGATATCGGTACCGAGTAGGGGCGACTGAGCTTCGAGGATGATAGATCGTCGGTCTGGATGCAAGAAAGTGACGTGAATGGTAGTCATCTGGTCAAAGGCCTCAACCAATTCCCCGGTCAGGCTGGGATTGTCGGCGGCGTGAATCTCGAAGAACTCCGCCACTCTGCGCCGAAATCTCCCTGGCAGAACCACCGCACCACCGTCTGACCTGACACTCAAAAAGGCCTTCGCACCGTCGACTACTGTCCTAACCGCAACTTTTGCCAGCTCCAACGGGAATGGTGACTCGGATACCAGCATATACGAAATCCCGATGCGGTTCTCATCCGACCGGTAGCCCACGCGGACGACACTCCAGACTGTGTGGGGATATCCCTCATCAAACTCATCAAGGATCTCGAGATGGCCATCAGGCGTGTGGGGGACGATCAGGGTCTTTTGCTGCTCCAAGAATTCACCTAGTTGATCCATGCCAGAATCCCACACCGCCATCGGCTGGTTCATCAAGTGCCCCATTGAGTCGTCTGACTCGGCAAAAGCCGATGATGCTGAAAAAGCCACTATGAAAATCAACCACCTCATGAAAACTCTCCTTTCATTCCACCTAAGTAGCCTCGCAATCACCAGCCCTTGGGGCTACCCGGTACAAGGCAAGAATCATTCGTATCGCTTCCTCGCGGATCCGGTAATCACACTGGAAATCCGACGTGCACGTAGGTGCCGCTACAGCCTGACGAAGCTACGAAGCGCATCTACTTGCTTAGGACGCAGCGTCAGCGACGCATGGTATTGACTGGCTGAATGGCGGCGTCGACGGGTAAATCGATCATAGACCTGGGTCGAATTGTTCGACTCGCGACATCACGCGCCGAAATTTGGCACGTCAGGGTCAAACTTCCGACTAGTCGGCAAGGCGAGCCGGAGCTCAATGTGGGGACAGCCCAAAGTATCTGATGGTCGAGATCTTACGATCCGCATCCCGTGTTTCTGGTAGAGGTTAATTGCCGGGACGTTTCCCAGCTTGGTCAGTGTCCACGCCTGCTCCCCGAGCGCAGCCATCGCCTCCGCCATCAGGCGATCCCCAATGCCACTTCGGTGGTATGGCGGATCGACGTAGAGCCAGGACAGGTAGCCGCCCCCGCGCCACTCTCCACGATCTCGCCACGCAACGAATCCGACTATCCGGTCATCAATCCAAGCAACCATCGCTGTATTGAGGCGCTGGAACTCCTCCAGGTCCTCCTCCTCCGGCAACGGTCTGAAGGCTCGGGGGTCAGTACCCGACAACGCCATTTCGCTCCTAGCAGCCGGTTCGTACAACTCGCAGAGCGCAACCCAATCGTGAGGCGCAAACGCGCGGATGACGAGTCCGCCTGTCGTCATATCTCCCGCCCATCAAAACTGAACATTTCAGAAGTCCATGTTGGTGCTGCCTCATTCCGACCAGGGCGCCAAGAACGCCATGGCGTGCTCTCAGAGCTTGATTCGTAGCTCCTATTAAGGAATCCCGGACGCTGGCCCTGTGTCAACTTGGCTGACATTGGCTGATTCTGCGTCGCATCTTCGCAATGGTGACGGCCAATGCGCGACCGGTTATCGCACTGCTACAACGGATGCGACCAGGCTAGGCTGGTCTGTTGGAATAGAAGGAGGTGATACTTCTTGAAATACGGTTAGTCGTCCCGCGGGTGCAAAGCCCGCCTGGCTAGAGCTGAGCCCAGCAGGCCAGAAGCGAGCCCTTGCGTGCGTCCCGGTAACGGGACGGGCGAAGCAGTAGGGCAGCGAGCGAGCGGGCCGTGCGATTGGCGGCCCTGAAATGCAGAACGTTCCGGGATAGCCGAGGGTGCCGTTGTACCTGAAGGCAGCAGTGTTGTCGGCGCTATTGGGCGAGGCGATGACACCCCGGCGGGGTGTGATACGACCAGGGCACGCTCGCAGAGGATGATCCAGCAACCTGGGAGGCCCTTGTCTCTCCACGGGAGATTCCGGTGATCGGGAGAGCCGGTGATGAAGTCTCCGACGCGCCGCGCGTCAGCACACGCATGCGTGGCCGAACAAGAACAAGCGTGGGCACCGTGGTAGGTCGCTTGCGAGGGGAACCGGAGCGGCGGCCGACGGAGTAAGGGAGTCGGAGGACCGTGTAGTAGCTGTGAAGTCGGGGAACGGTTGGCACCGGACCCGGCGGAGCCAAGGCGGTCCGTGTTGATACGAACTTCAGGAGGGCACCATGACCGATGCATTGACTTCGGAGTCCATGTCACCGGGACTTTTGGAAGTAGCGGAAAGAGCGAGACGAGAGCCGCAGGCCAAGTTTCACTCGCTCGCACACCTGATCGATGTAGATGCGCTGCGGAGGGCGTTCGACCATCAAAAGCCGAGCGCCGCAGTGGGGGTGGATGGCGTGACCAAGGAGCAGTATGGGCAGGATCTGGAGAGCAATCTGCAGGATCTGCACCAGCGGCTTCGCAGTAAGCGGTGGCGCCACCAGCCCATTCGCAGAGTCCACATCCCCAAGGACGGTAAGGGTAAGAAGACCCGTCCCATCGGCATCTCGTGCTTCGAGGACAAGATTGTCCAGGAAGCGTTACGCGAGGTGTTGGCGGCGGTCTACGAGCAGGATTTTCGTGACTGCTCATATGGCTTCCGGCCGGGACGGAGTGCCCATGACGCCCTGAAGGTGTTGAATCGGGTGGTGATGAACGGGGAGGCGAAGGTCATTCTGGAGGCGGATATCCAATCCTACTTCGACAGTTTGGATCGATCCAAGCTGATGGAGTTTCTCCAGGAGCGGATTCCCGATGGGTCGATCACCCGACTCGTAGGGAAGTGCTTGCACGTTGGGGTGCTGGACGGTGCGGAATTTTCGACGCCGGACCGTGGCACCGCACAGGGCTCCTGTTTGTCGCCGCTGCTTGGCAACCTTTACCTGCATCATGTCCTTGATGAGTGGTTTGAAGTCGAGATCAGACCGCGGTTGCGTCGTAGAGCAACGTTGGTCCGATACGCCGATGATTTCATCATTGGTTTCGAACTGCCGGAGGATGCAGAGCGGGTGATGGAAGTGCTGAGCAAGCGGCTGAACAAATACGGACTGACCCTGCAGCCGGACAAGACCCGGCTCATCCCTTTTGAGCGGCCATCACAGGCGCAGATCAAGGGCAAGGGGCCAGGTACCTTCGACTTTCTGGGCTTCACGTGGTATTGGCAACGGGCCCGGACGGGGCGATGGGTGCTGACGAGCAAGACGCGGCGTGATCGGCTCAGGCGATCAGTACAGGCGCTATATCGACTCTGTCGTCGACACCGCCATTGGCCGATCCCCGAGCAACACGCTGACCTCGTACGACGCATCCGGGGCCACATCAACTACTTCGGTATTAGTGGGAATGGGCGCAGCGTAAGCCTATTCACATCCGCAGCAGTGATGGCGTGGTACAAGTGGCTCAATCGCCGTAGCCAGCGATCGCGCCTCACATGGGCGAGATACTATCGAGGCTTACTTCGGCAGTATCCGCTACCGCAACCTCGAATTGTCGTATCGATCTGGTTTTCTTAACCGCGAGACGTGTTAACGGAGGAGCCCAGTGCGGGAAATCTGCTCGCTGGGCTCTGGTGAGGGCTGGGGCTAGGTGACTAGCCCCGGCTACTCAACATGGTCGGCGAGCGGCTGCCATTCGCGTTGCGGGGGCCGCGAGTGCTAATCCGTTCTTCCCAGCTCCACGAGATCTGCCACCAGACCCCGAATGCGCGGCCGATCGCTGTTCAAGAGCACCGCCTCGGGCCTGAACACGCTCGGAGACCACATCCTCAAGGACTCAACGTGTGCGTCGGTGGTCGGCCGCGCCGCATACTTCAAAGCGATGTAGCGCCGCCTCCGCCGGCCGGCGACTCCTTCGAGGACATCTCAGCGGCCATCAGTCGTGCGCCCGCGCTCGCTGCCTTCATCTGAGTGCCGGCACGAAGGCCTCATGCGCTTTCAGAAGGCGCTCGCCCAGCTCGACGACGCGGTCGCCGGTGAGGTGGGAGCACACAGGATCCATCCGCAATGCCTGCAACGCCATCTTCCGGTCCTTGCGGAAACAGGCCTCGATCACCTGGCCGAACAGGTGGGCATACGGCTCGACGGCCGGGAGCACGGAGTCGGGCAAGGGCCCAAAGCAGATCGGCGAAAACCCGTTCCGGTCCACGCGCACGGCGGTCTCGACGATGGTGCCGGCGGGGAGGTTGGCGATCTGGCCCTGGTTGGGGACGTTGCCGACGTCGATGAAGACGCCGCCGGTGGCGTGGGCGGATATGATGTCGGCGGCCGTCTCGCGGCTGCGCACGAAGTATTCGTCCGGGATCTCGCCGTCGGTCAATTCTACTAACCTCTCCCGCCGTTCACGGAGGCCCTTCCGGCGTTCGTCGACCGTCGTCCGCACCAGTTTGTACCGCTCCATCGCCTCGGGACTGGTGATGTAGCAGGGGAAGAATTCGCAGGTGTGCCGATCACCAAAATACGGGACGGCCCCGGTCTCGTTGAAGAGCGCCGTCGCCAGCTCGCGGGGCTCTGCCGGTTTGCCGGTTCTCTGAGCCGCCTGCTCGAGGATGCTCGTGAGCCCTTCCTCAGCGACCCTGTCCCGCAGGTCGGTGAAGATGTCGATGTCTCTGGTGCGGGCCTCGGTGATCCAGAAGAAGTGGTTGAGGCCACCGTAGCTGACGGCGATTTCCTCTTCCTCCTCGATCCCGTAGATGTCCATGAGCTTGTGGATGTTCTCGAAGAGACCGTGGCACAGTCCGAGGACGGGACCGTGGCACAGTCGTGAGAGGACATCCGTGAGTGTGGTCAGGGGGTTCGTATAATTGAGCACAACCGCGCCACTGGCGTAGGTGTTGAAATCCTCCGCGAGCGACTCGAAGACGCTGAAGTTGCGCACGGTGCGGGCCCATCCTCCCGGTCCAGAAGTGTCGCCGACGGTGTGGTAGATGCCGTACTCCTCCGGTATCGCCAGGTCGTGGGCCATGGCGTCCAGGCCGCCGGTCGAGATGGTGATGACGAAGTAGTCGGCGCCCTCGAAAGCCGCCTGCCTGTCGTCCGTCGGGACGAAGGTCGCTCCCGTCTTCAAGCTCCCATTGAGCTTCTCCAGGACCGCGGCGACGAGCTCGGCCGCCTTTCTGTCGATGTCGTAGAGGACGAAGCGCGAGTCAGCGATGGACTCGGTCAGCATCATGTCCTTGACGATCTTCGGGATCCAGCCGCAACTGCCGCCGCCGACCAGGACGATCTTGTTGTCGCTCATGCCTGCTCCTTCTCCAAGCTGCGTGTCGGCGGCCACGCGTCGAGACAAGCTCCGCCCGGGCGAGGCGCCGTCGGACGCCAGCGCAGGCGCTCGTGCGAGCGGTACTCGACGTCGAGCCAGTCCGTCTGAATTCGCCGGTAGCCCTCGTGACGAGACGTCAGGGCCGCCTCGAGCACGCCGCTGGTCAACAGCGTGCGCTCCACGGGATAGCCAGCGGTGCCGCTGAGGAACATCTCCTCGATGTTGAGTCCGAGATAGCTGAAGTGGGCGTGCGGTCCCCCCGGACCGTGGCCCTGACAATGGAACTCCGTCGCGGAGATCTCGCCGTCCGCCTCGCGGCAGGCGTAGGCCAGATCGGTTACATACCCGTTCAGCATCAGCACGGATCCCCTGAAGCGATCGCGGTATTCGACGGAGAACAGCGCCGGATGGTCGCAGTGCTCTTCCATCGAGCCTGAGGGTTTGGAAACGATGGCGGCGCACGCGGCCTCGCCCAGCTCGCGGGACCAGACGCCCTCCTCCGCGGCGTGCCAGACGGCATCCCCTTCGAGGCAGGTCACCGCGCGCACTCCGGTTTCACCGCCGCGCCGGCGTTCCACCATGCATTGGAGCACCTCGAGCGTGTGGAAGCCGTAGATGTCCAACCCGGAGAAGCCGATGGCGATGGCCTCTTCCAGCTCCGTGTCCATCTCGTGCTCCAGCCACGGGTTACGCCAGGCCACGGGCAGCGATGATCCGGCCATGAAGGGCGCTTCCAGGGCCCGCGCCCGGTCGTACATCCAGCGGGCGTCGTGCCAGTTGTAAGAGAGGTGCTTGTCGTTGAACACGGGCACCGCGCGGCCGCTCGTGGCCATGACGCCGCAGATCTGCTCCATGAAATAGCGGCGCGGGAAGAGCTGCTGCTGTTTCTCGTTCCAGGCGTAATCGCCGTGCTCGCCGATCAGGAGGACGCCGTCGACATCCAGCTCGCCGCCACCGCGTTTGAGGGCCGCGGAGATGCTATGGTAGATGGGGATGTCGTGCTCGGCTGCGAATGCTCTGCCGACGTCCCTTTCGGGGAACTGGTCGATGTAGAGGGAGACGACCTCGACCCGGGGCGCGAGCAGTCCCTCGTCCGTGGGAAAGCCGAGCACGAACTTCGGGACGATGACGTCGGCATGGGAGCCGCGGAAGAAGACGGTGATGATGGCGGCTATTTTCTTCATCTCGCAGTCACGTCTCGTCCGGCAGCGAAGCGATCACCTGCAGGGCGCCGCGCATCGGCATGCAGATGCTCTTGCCCGCGCCCCGGTGAGGCCGCGGTCGCCTGCCGCCGATCGCCGTCTCCACGCCGGCGAGCAGGATTTGCTTGAAACGCTCTGCGCCGGTGAACTGGTACGCCGCGGCGATCCCTTTGAGCATTCCCATGTCGGCAGGGTGCACGTAGGACGACGGGCAGCACGTGTATCGGAAGGCGCGGCTTTCCGGCACCCACATGGCTTCGATGCAATAGTCGGCTGCCCTGACGATCGCGCCGCTCACTCTGGCGTCTCCGGTGGCCTCGTGAAAGCGCTTGAGCCCGACCATCAGGACGCCGACCATGAAGCCCGCGTTGCCGGTGTGCCGGGGCGGATCGCAGTGGCAGTGGCCGGGCACCATCAGCCGGTCCCAGCCGCCTGACGAGCGCTGCCGCTCGAGCACGCGATCGACGATGATGCGGGCGCCGTTCAGGAAGACGCGCCGCCCGGTGGCCCGGTAGGCGGCGGACAGGTGGATGAGGTGCCAGCCGCATTCGCGGCAGTTGGTGAAGTCGTAGTCGTTGACCATGTCGCCGACCAGGGCTTCGGAGACGGCGATAGCGCTGTCGCGGATTCTGCGGTCGCCGGTCAGCAGGGAGTGGAGGAACAGGCCTTCGACCCAGGTGTGCGACGGCATCGTCAGCGTCGAGAACATCGCTGACCGGTACCCTTCGGGGTAGTACCCGCCGACGTGACCGACGCAATGCAGGTACTGTGAATGCTTCGGGATCGGACCGCCATCGGCGTGGCACGTGTCGACGTCGACGAGGTGGCTGGCCGCTTCATCGGCCCAGCGGAAGAACGACACGTCACCGCCGCGGATGAACTCCTGCAGGAAACACCGCGGGGTGTCGTACTCCATGTTGCCCCAGTTGTATGTCCCCTCGCCGTACCAGTCTCCGTAGTTGAGCATGCCGTAGGCGCGCGTAGTCTGTCTGTCCTTTTCGTAGACGTCGCGGGCGGCCGCCACCCACTCCTCGTACTCCGGTCGCGGAGACGGGTCCTTGGGCGGGAAACGGGTCCAGGCGTCGCTGTCGTTGAAGTGCGACAGGGGGGCGCGGTAGATGGGAGGAGACGCCACGGCGGCGGCGAGTTCTGCCGCCTCGCCCTGCCCGTAGGAAATCCAGAACTCGGAGGTGCGAGAGAGCCCCTTGCGAAGCTTGTAGTGCCCATCGAGCAGGTAGTAGTAGAGCCGGTCTTCCAGCTCACCGCCCCGCGGGTAGCGGGACGAATCCAGGGGCGGGAGGATCTCGACGAAGATCGAATCCCGCGCCAGAGTCAGCGCTTTGGGGTAATTCTGCCAGAAGTCGCGGACGGCCACCGACACGCTCTCTCGATCACCGGTGACGGATGCAGCCCCGTTGCTCCGGCGGCCGCCACCTACCCGCTGCACGCGCGTGCGCACGCCGCTCGCCTCGTAGAGATCGAAGCGGTCGTCCTCGAGCTGCTCGATGCGCGCACGGGCAGCTCGCGACCGCCAGCCCTTGCCCTGCAATGTCCGCACGTTGCCGACCTCGACGGGGATGCGGAGCGACAACGCCTGGACCCGCTCGAAATCGCGGTCCGACACGTCGTTCACGAACGTGTGCTCGACCCTGACGCGGCGGCTGCCGGCAAAGAAATGCAGCCGGAAGACCGACCGGAGGCATGCGCGCCCGCCGCGACTCCGGTGGGTTACCTCCAGGCAGACGGTAGCCCTCACCGGGCCGCTGGCCTCAACCGTCACCGAATCGGGCGCGCCGCTGCGATAGGCGCGTCCATCGGCGTCGACGACGGTGACCGCCGTCGCCTCTCCCATCGAGCGGCGGGAGCCGTCCTCCAGCACTTCGACCAGCCCGGGGATCACGGTCCGATCGCGCGGAATGCGGACCTGGAGCGGCCCTGTCACGACCTCGACATGTCTTCTCGACGAGCGCACTCGCACTCCCCCAGGGGTGTCGTTGCGCACCGACTTCCCGAATTCGACCGCACAGTCTGAAACTCCGTCGCTCTCGAAGTCGAGGAGCGCCCACTGGATCGAGCCATCGTCCCAACGGGTCTGCGCCGCCACCTGGGTCGGCAATGCGCGTTTCGATGAGTCGATGACGCGAATCGAGCCGATGTTCGAGACCGTCCCTCTCTTGAAAGGCACTCCCACGCTCACCGGCCAGGCGCGCTCACATCGCTGGGCAACCTCGAGGGGAAAACGGCCCTTCTCAATCCCCGAGTGTTTTCTGGGCGGACGCACGCGAAACGAACCCGAATACTGTGCCTCGAGCCGTCGCGAGCGGTCCGCGAGATCGACTTCGTACACATAGTCGCCGGCCGCCGGATTGCCGATCACCACCTCGTGGTTCGACAATGCGGTCCGCAGGAGCACCGTCTTCTTCTTCGCCCCCTTCAGCCCCCAGCGCAGGCGGCCCGACGCCGGGCGATTCGTCCGCCAGGTGACGTAGGCGACCGGCCTCTCCCCATCAGTGCGGACATCCACCGCGGGCGCCACGACCTTCAGCCCGTCGCCGCCGCCACGGGGCTTCCTGGCGAGCAGAACTACGTTCTCGATTCTGCACGGGCCCCGAGTCTCATTCGTCACCAACCGGATCGGTTCGCCCCCCTTGAAGTCAAACTTCTCGGGCGCAAAAAACAGATGCAGGCGGTTGTCGGGGTCCGCCAGCGCCGCGCGGGCCACACACCGGTGCCCGATCCAGATGTCGACGGCTTCATCGGCGCCGGCGGCGGCGTACATCGTGAACCCGAGGTAGTACCTGCCCCGCCGGCGGGAGCGGACGACGTCGCGCAGCTCGCTGACGAGACCGGCCCGGCACACGGACGGCGGCCGGATGACGGAGGCATTCGCGTACTCGGTGACCGTGTCGTTCGTGAAGCCGTCCAGCCGGCAGGTGAAGGCCGGGATGACGACGGCGTCTTCGAGCAGTCTCTCGATCCGCGCGTCACCGGACAGAGACAGCGCAATGGGGACTTCATCCTTCACTGACGGTAGTGTCCTTGCTCATGGAGGTCTGCCTGTGATCGTCGAGATGTGGGCGATAACGATCGCCTGAGATGTGAGCGATAACATAGGAAAAGCGAGCGCGTGTTTCACGGCTCCTATTTCCCATCACAAGCGGAGACTCGGCATGCAACCTCGCGCCCTGTTCGATCTACCGGGCGCAGCTTACGTTGAGAGGCCAAGGAGAAATGCC
This sequence comes from Candidatus Latescibacterota bacterium, assembly GCA_965248265.1. Classification (GTDB taxonomy): domain Bacteria; phylum Latescibacterota; class UBA2968; order UBA8231; family UBA8231; genus CBDFJF01. The sequence goes on along the minus strand of CBDFJF010000001.1, from coordinate 689,858 downwards.
TCTTCTCCGCAACGCGTGACGGTCACAGGTCACGTTCCTGCAGATTCTCAGCAGGCCTGGGATCAGATAGCGGGAGACAAGCGATGAAACGGACATTGGCAGCAATAGGGTTGTTGATAGTGGGACGGGTGTGGGCGCAGGACACGGCGGTGGATCGTCCGAGCGAGAACATTGCGTTGGGGGCGAGCTACACGATGGAGCAGGCGCCGAATTACAGGCATTGCAAGGACGCGGCTGATGTCACGCAGCTGACGGATGGGGTGTACGATCAGACGGAGGAGAGTCTCTGGACACAGCTGTCGACAGTGGGCTGGGTCAGAGTGAAGCCCGTGATCGTGACGCTGGACCTGGGTGCGGTGAGGCCGATACGGGGTATTTCGTTCCATACGGCGGCCGGTACTGCGAGCGTGAAGTGGCCGGAGGCGATCTTTGTCTTCACGGCGGGTGAAGACGAGGAATTCCATGAGATCGGGGAGCTGGTGGGGTTGAGCGCGGCACACTCCCCAGTCCCTTCACCAACGGAGTATGGGGTACATCGATTTGTCACGGACCAGTTGAGGACTCACGGCCGCTACGTCAGCCTGGTTGTGTGGCCCGTGGGGCGGTACACCTTCGTGGACGAGATCGAGGTCTACGCGGGAGAGCCGGAGTGGGTGAATGAGCCGCTGCCAGGCCCGGGTCTCACGGACGTGGAGGCGCAGTCAGGCCAGCTCGCCATTCAGGCGGCGATTCGGAGGCGGCTTGTGCAGGACATCCAAGCCCTGAGGAAGGCGACGGAAGACGGGGGGATCCCAATCCAGACACGGCAAGATGTGCTTGGCGAGTTGACGGCCGTGGAAGGAGAACTGGGGCAGGCCTGCAGGGCGTACGGGGATGATTTCCGCGCCGTACTGCCTCTGAATTCGACGCCGGGCGCAGGACCAGATCGACGCCCTCGTAGAGGGGCTTGCGGGGCGCCGTAAGAGCATGAAATCCGTCAGCAAAAAAATATACGAGCTGGAGGAGCAGGCCGAGCAGCTCGATGATGAGATCCTGTCCCTGGACATGGAGATCGAGGCAGCAAAAGAAAAGGCCGTCAGCGCCCAGTCCATGACCGAGTCGCTGACGACCTTTGGTGATCTCTACCGGGAAGCCCTTCCAGAGGAGCGGAGGGAACTGGTGCGCCTCCGTATCAACCACCTCGTCTGGACCCCCGATCAAATCCGCCTCGCCCTCCTCGACCACGATGTGTCAAGGGTTCAGCGAGACGTAACATCTGGTAGCCCAAACGTTGGATTCATCGAACTTTGGGCTGGTGTGGGATAAGTTTCATGTTTTTCAAGGGCATAGGAGAACCACTCCCTACATCCAGATAGGTCGAAAAGACCGAAAACCTGGCCGCCTCAAGTTAGAGAGACATTCGAACGCCCTCAAACAAGCCCTGCACTACCAGGATCTTCTGGAATCTGGACAGGCCGATTCGCAGGCCGAACTAGCTCGCTTGATCGGTACTCCACGCAGCACCATCGCCAATTATCTGCGCCTCCTCGGTTTACCGCAGGACATCCAAACGGAGGCCCTCGGCATTAACGACGATGACGAGCGGATCTCTCTGCTTACGGAGGGTCGGCTTCGGCGCTTGTTGAGCCTTGCGGATCCAGTAGCGCAAGGTGGGGCATTCCAGAAAGTCCTCAACGGCACCTCGGCCTCAAAAGGGGCAAGGCGATGACATTCGTTGAGCCATGAGGTCATCCGAGTCGGGAGAAGCTGCGCCGGCACACCAATATGCTGGGAGGTCTGATTGCGTCGTTCTGTACAAGCTGTTCAGGATCATTGAAAGCATCGATCAAGTGAAAAGCGATCTCTTTGGAGTCTACTCAATTTCCACTGGACCCTCGGCGAGCGAGATCCTCATCTGGTACGGACTTGGACGTAAACACACGGTGAACATGTATCGCCTGCTGATCCCAGAGTACGACCAGTTGGACGGCGACGAGAAAATGTTCGCCGAAGACACAATTGACTTCCTCTTCACTCGGTCAGAGATCCTCGAGCTTCTTCGGTATCTGACTCGCCACGATAAGTTTGGCGATCGGCACATAGTCGCACGAGCCGAGGACCCTGCTTTCGAGCGACTTCAGCGCAGAGCCAGAGACCAATGCCAAGGAACCTTCGACCTCGACGACGACTGGCACAATCCATTCGAGGTCTTCGGCGTGTCTGTGGGATGTACAAAGTTGCCGTTCAGCAATTGAACACTCAAGCCGAGTGCCCCTGAATCTGCCCTGATGAAGAGATCAGATCGACAGATCACAGTCACTTTTGGGCCTCAAGAACGCCCGTCGAGCGACATCGGGCATTACAGAGCCCCAGCTCTCAACCACAGAGGAGGTCCCGCGATGACACCCATCTACCTTGAACCCGATCAGCAAGCAGCAATCGAGATACTCAAGGCTGCTAACGGCCCAGTGGAGTCGGCAGAGCTCGAGCTATCGCTGTGCCTCGACCGCGAGGAGGTATTCTCAATGGTGACCGACCTCATGGCTTCAGGAGTACCGGTTTACTTCGAGAACGAGGTCGAATCAGGGCTGGGAGCGCTCGAGGGCCCCTTGACGTACCGGAATGCCAGCACGCCGGAGGAGCTGTACGACCTCCGGGCAGCTGTCCGCAAGGAAGCGGAGCTGATGAGTGATCTTCAGTCCGGTATCGAGAACGCTCAGGCGAGTTTTTATCCAGAGCCTGAACTGCCTGATGCTCCAACGCTCCACACGCTGTATGCACTCGGGCTCAAAGACTCTGGCACGATCCTGCTGCACTTCACCCGCGGTGGTGAGAAACGCACGTGCACATATCGGGGGTTTCCTGGTATCAATGTCGAGAATGGCAGCTCAAGCGAAATCGAACTCCTCGACCAGTGCTTCGACAGTTGGGAGCTGAGCGAACTGGCGCATCAGCTGGCCTGGTTCGAGCCATTCGAATTGCAGCCCAGCATTGTGCTGCCAATACGGTCTACCAGTGACGCTCGCGTCCATCTCAACCAGCCGGGAGGAGGCGAGTCCATAGAGATCGATCTGCCTGCCGAATGCGGAGGCCCCTTTGTGACCCATGGCCGGCAAGTCGAATCGTTGCCGGCTACCTCCGAACTCGACTCGCTGCGGCGTGTCCTTTGGAAGGGACTTGGTGATGTGTCTCGGGTCGACTCCCATGAGAAGACCGATGCCGTGGGAGGTGGATTGAGCAGTTGAGCAAGATGACCGACACACTGCAGAGGTCTTTGAACTTGCGCGCACGGTCCACGACCGCGACCGCAAAGGGGCATAGGCAGTGTAACCCAGCTACAGACAGCGATACGAGCTGCACCTTCGGCCAGTTTCTCGCCGAATTCCGTACGGATTTCGGCGGCTGGAGCCCCAACACCTGGCGAGGTCTGTCAGGCATGCTCCGGAAGCTGGATGACGAGTTTGGCGACCTACCCCTGGAATCCATCACCACCCGCCAGATCGATCGGTATCTGACCCGCCGGCGGAACCTCGACGGGGTCACCGCGTCCACAACCAACCGCTACCTGGCGACGTTGAAAACGTTGTTCAAAACGGCGCGCAATTGGGACTACATCACCGATGACCCCACATCCAGAGTCACGATGCTGAAGGAGCAGAGCACGGTACCAGACGCCCTCAGCGACGCTGAGCTGGAATCGCTGATCGAAGCATGCCCGGAGCGCACCAGACAGGTGGTCATCATGGCAGCCGACACGGGTATGAGACGCTCGGAAATCCAACGATTGATCTGGCGTGATGTCGATTTCGAGGCTGGTACGGTGACTGTGCGGCAGTCGAAGAACAAGGACTATCGCGTGATCCCGATGACGGATCGAGTCTGGTCGCTGCTGGCACAGCTAAAGCCGGCCTTGGCGATGCATGATCAGCCAGTGATTCGATTCGGCGACATTAAGAGGTCGCTGCACAGCGCTGGAATGAGGTCGCAGGTCGGGCACGTCCACCTCCATCAGCTTCGCCACACCTTCGCTACAAGGCTCAGGGACAGGGGTGTGCCGCTCGATCGGATCATGGAGCTGATGGGACATAGATCGATGGAGATGGCTCTGAGATACGCGAAGGCGCGCCCTCAGCAGCTTGTGGAGGCGATCAGGAGCCTCGATGCCGGTACTCTCACCTAACCACACGACACGACAGGAGAAAAACTCATGGAACGGCTATATCCCTACGAGCCCATGGAGGAAGAATCCCAACAGCTTCTGGAACGGTTGCGGTCCCTTGGAGTGAACGAAGCCCTCGAGGTCGATGAGGCTCCTGGTGACCTGGGTGACCCAGGAGACATATTCGAGATGGCGGCGCGATATCTGGCTAGCGGCGAACCAGTCTACTTCACAAGCGCCGAAGAACGCTGGGTGAGTTTCTGGAACCCGGCTGACTTCAAGCTGCACTACGCGAGATCGTCCGACGAGCTCGAATATGTCCGTCAGATAATCCTACACCACAAAGCCTTGGTAGAGGAGATGCTGCAGGGACTCGACGTAGCACAGCGGCGTCTCTCGAGATCGTCGTAATATCACTCTGATTCCCGCCGAGCATCACACGTTTGACTGATTCTCGCTGGCGGACCGCGGCCGCTCCGGTGATAGACGTTTGCTTCACGAAGCGGCTAGGGTCTCTGCCCGCTTCCATGACTCCACTAGGGCGATGATGTCGGGGTCGTTGCGCACAGCGTCGAGCTCGCGGCAGGCCTCGAACTCCGCCCTCCCAATTCCGATCGTGATCCGGCGGTTGTCCATCTTCTGCAGATAGTCTTTCGCCGCATCAACCTCCCCGAGACTGACTAGCGAGGCCGCGGCATACAGCGGTTCAGGTCCCGCACCCAGTGTGCCCAACAGCTCCTGTGCTCGCTCAAACCACTCGACCGCCTTGGCATAGCGCCCAGACCCGTACGCCGCTGAGCCACCGATCAGGTAGTTGCCGGCAAGACGTTCCTGGCTCTGCTCAACTGACTCGTTGTCGTCGGCGCTCCCCACATGCTGCTCGTGACGTTCGAGCGCCAGCTCGACATCGGCAAAGGTCGTCCCAGTGTCGCTGCCAGCCTGGACCTCGGCCTTGATCATCTCGTGGAGGGTGTAGAGAATCGTCCACCAGCGGACCCACTCGCCTACCTTGTGTCTCTCCGGCGTGTCCGTCCTGCCGTCGAGCTGCAAGGCCTCCAAGAACATCCGCCGATCGTCCGATGGAATCCCCTTCGCCCAGTCTACGAACTCACGCCCCTGGGCCACACAGGCGGCCCACTGCTTCGTCTCGCGATGCTGGTTGCTGTAAGCCAAGGTATAGCAGAAGTGGTCGTACACTGACCACTCACCGGCGATGGCATCCCGGAGTGCCTCCAGCTCGTCGAAGACCTCCTGGGACAAGCCCATGTGCGCGTACGCCAGAGACATACCGCCCGGCGTCCAGGCGCTCAGTTTGCGTCGCGGCTCCATATCCGCCGGAACCAGCGCGCGCATGCGCCGGTGGCAGCGCACGCAACTCTCCATGTTCGACGAGTCGTCCTTGTAGTACGCGTGGTAGAAAAGCCCGATCGCCCGTCCGAGCAGACGGATCTGCTCGTACCAGTCGGTTCGTCGGGCTGCCTCGGCCTCCAAGAACTCACCGCCTTCACGGTGGCGTCCGAACCTCTGGTATAGTCCACTTAAGGCGTTGACGACTTTATCGTCCGCCGTACCCAGATGGTAGGCGCGCTCGAGTGCAGCAAAGGTTTCCTGCACCAATTCACCGTTCCCGAACACCTTTGGTTCCCGCAGGGCCGCTTTGACTGAGCCATCAAGGGCAAGGCCGAGTCCGCGGTGTGCCTGCGCGTGATCGGGCAGTGCCTCTGTAACCCGGCTGAACATCGTTTTTGCCGCTGCCCAGTCCTTCTCTGATAGCAACTGCTCACCCTTGGATACCGCTTCGGCTACGACTTGGTCCGTGAAATCCTCCGGCAACTGCGTGCCTTCCAACGTTGCTGCCACCATGTCCAGTCTCCTCTCTTTCAGCTTTCTACGTGCTCGGTAGAGCCGCTGCTCCACCGTCTGCGGTTCCACTTCGAGGAAGTCGGCGATCTGCTGGAGAGTCAGCTCCTTCAGGTAGAAGAGCACGACCGCTTGCTGCTGGGCCTCGCTCAACCCGGCGATAGCCCCCAAGACCTGCTGCCGTTGCTCCCGACGGATGATGCTATCCTCTGGCGACCGTGCCGGGTCGGCCAACACAGCTTCCTGCTCCGGTGTCAGGGGCACCAACCGTCTTTGCCGTCGTCGCCACATCCTGCACTGGTTGATGGCGATGCGCTTGACCCAGGGGCCGAAACCATCCGGCTCATGCAGGTTGCCGAGTTTGAGGTAGGATGCGATGAAGGCCTCTTGCGCCGCGTCCTCTGCAGCGTCGAAATCCTTCGTGAAGCCTACACACAGCCCGTACACCGGATAGCGATAGCGGTCCACGAGGGCAGCGAAGGCCTGGGTCTCCCCAGCCAGGCACGCCTCTACGAGTTGTCGATCAGTTCTCATGATGTTGCTTGCTGAGTGCACTCATCCATAGAATGCTCGAGCGTAGGAGTACATAACGCTCAGCTACAATCTCAATGAAAAAAAGTGCCCAGGCGTCCGTCCGGGTCTCTCTACTTGAAATGGCCTATCTCGCACTGTATCTTCGGTATCAGTGCTCGGGAGTGAGCCCCCAAGTCCGCGAAAGGGCCAAGCCCATCTCCCACCTCGGTATCAATCAACCCCTTTTTTGCCTGTTTGACGCGGACGCCAGGCTTGCGGAAAGGGGTGTCGTATGTCTTCTCAATCACTACCTCCACGGCCGAATCTTGAGCAGCTCAAGAAGCAGGCCAAGTCCCTTCTGAAAGCCCACAGGTCCGGCGATCACGGAACCGTTTCGCGTCTGAGAGACGTCCTACCGAAGCTATCTGGTGCGTCCGATGCGGAGGTTCTCCGTGCGCGGTTTTCGTTACTGGACGCTCAGATGGTGATTGCCAAAGAACACGGCTTCGAGAACTGGCAGAAACTTGAGGTAGCCGTTCGAAGCGCTACCACCGTTCCAGATGAGTCATTGGACAGGCCAGAGTGGGTGAGCTTGTCAATCGGCGATGTCCAAGAGCGCACCCTAAAGTTTGGGGAGCACGAAGTGCCTGGTTTTGTGGTGTTGCTCGAAGAAGTGCAAGGCGATCATCTGATGCCAATCTTCATCCAAGCCACAGAAGCGCACGCCCTTGTCCAGGGCATCGAGGACATCGCATACGAACGGCCCCTGACGCACGATTTCATGGCCGATATGCTCAGGCAGATGCAGACCAAACCGACGGAACTGCGGATCACGGATTGTCGAGACGAGACGTTCTACGCAGAGCTGGCGGTCGAGAGCGATGGTGCAGAGCATCAAATAGACTGCCGGCCAAGTGATGGGCTTTGCGTAGCGGTACGCGAGGGGGCGCCAATCGTCGTGGATGCGGAGCTCATGGCCAGGGTGGGCCGGCAGAAGCGCGAAGCATTGAACGGAAGCGGAATCGAACAGATTGCGGCACAATTGCGCGGTGACTCACCAGGTCCGACAGCACACGTAGCGGAGTGAGTCATCCGTTACCGAGCATCGGACCATCAAAACGATGGTCGCCAGGGGCCGGAGGTAGAGCGGCCAACGAAGAGGATTGCCACCCGCTCTACTTGTATCTCTACTTCTGAGCGATCTACAGTGGCGTAAGGCGAAGAACCGTGACCCAGATCCGACAGCGCAAGCTCGAGATCACCAACATGGAGATGTGGTATGCCATACTCGGTCCCGACGGCAAGGAGCTATCCGGTCGCTGGGCCGAGGCGCAACAGATGATGGCCCTCGTGCGGGAAATCTGGGATCGCTGCTGACAGACGCTCTGCCCTATACTCTTGTACGAACTGTTCCGAACGAGAAGGAACGAGAAGATTGCCATGGCCTTGCAGTTGATGCCGGCACACATCGAGGAGTTCGGGCGCGACGGCTATACCGTCGTCAGGGGAGCGTGGAGTGCCGACGAGTGTGATGAATTCGTCGACTACATGCTTGACCTGCAGGCCGGCCGAAAACAGGTGCTCCACTACGATCCTCGCGACGCCGACGATTGGGAGCGCGTTATCTATCGCTCCCATCTAGAACCCTACGCCCTTCAGTGGATGGTCGACGCGCGCCTCAGGGAGCCGCTGACCACGCTTCTGGGAGGAGAACCTGAATGCATTCAGGGGATGTACAATTTCAAGGGAACGGAACAGCGCTGGCATCAGGACGAGTATCATCTGCCGGGTTGCATCGGCGCCTGGAGTGCCCTCGTTGACGTCAACGCCGACAACGGCACCTTGCAGGTCCAGGTGGGGTCGCACAAAGGGCCGGCGGCCGACAAGAAGGACTTCAGAGTGGACGAAAACGGCAAGCCCGGACGCTGGCAAGGACGGGATCACGAGGACGTCTTCGACGAGTTTGTCAGGCAGAACGGCATGCCCGAGGTTGCGCTGGAAGCTGAGAAAGGTGATTTGATTTTCTTCCACCGCCGCCTCATCCACCGCGGCGGCCCGATCTTGGAGCCCGGATCCTTCAGACACAGTTTCGTCAGCCACTACATACCGATGTCCCACGATCCCTGGCCCTACGAAGCAGCCCCGCGGCTGCGAATCTCGTTCGACCGCGCCTGTCGCTTCACGTCCACTGGACTCGAATAGAGCAGTGGCGACCAGTTAATGTCTTACGGGTAACTTGGCGGCAGCGGTTGCCCCATCTTCATCACAATGACCGGATTACTTGACTTGAAAGCGTGCGTCTATCTGGAGTGTACAGGTGAGCCTCACCTTCATGGCTTACTCTGCCCTATGTGCGGATTCGCGTACACGATCTGGGAACACCCATCCTGTGCCCGCAGACTGGAAATCCGCGGGTCGTTTCAACCTTAACCGCGCTGCTGCACGTAGTCCGCTCAAAGCCCCAGAACTTCCGCACGAAATCGGTTAAAGTCTAGTGCGCGACCACGGTCGCGAAGTCTCTCGTAACGGAAGCGCGCGCGCCTGTCCTCCGACACGAACACATCAGCATCTGAATCTGCAGCGTCGACAATGATCGCATCCGCTGTGTTTTGCGATTCGCCTCGATGAGCTGCGAAGATTTCGCCCTCTCCCAGTCGCGCGGTACCATCGAGGCGAGAGTGGTCAAGAACGAAGACGCTATCGGAGACTATCGTTGTAGGAAACCAGGTGGGCACGCCGTCGAATGGACTGTCGTTCAGTTCCCTCAGTAACGTGGCTGGAACCAAGATCTCAAGCTCGCCAGCATCGCACAACGACTGGGTTCGCTCTCGGGCCTCTGCATCCATCTCGAGTTCATCCCAAATGTTGCTGTCAAGTACTGCTCTTGTCAGCGTTGCTTCGGTCACTGGGCGTCTCTCAATTTTCACTGTCTAGGGCACTGTCCATCGTCCTGCTACTCCGATGCCCGCTTTCTCACTCTGAGTTTCCTGGCACCAGGTGTTTCGATGTCATACTTCCTGCACGCTCTACCAAACGCAGTTGGATGCATTCCCAGGGCCAGGCTGGCTTCTGTGTTCGTCTTGTAGAGCCTTGCCGCTCTCTCGACTGATTCGCGGTTAATTTTCTGCATAGCATCCAGAGGCTGACACCCCCTGTATCCGAAGCCCAATATATCATCTTCACGACTGCCGTGATACCCGTAGAAGTACGGGTACCGACTGCCATTTTGTAGTTGCGTGGGGCATCATCAGACAGGTACGTTGAAGCAAGGGGCCAACGAACAGATGATCGCCATCGATCAAGCGGGAATCAGATCAGGACAACGATGAGCGCCCCAGCATCGACATGTCGGTGGTCGTCATTCATTTTCTCTGGAGCAGATCCCGGAGGGCCGGCACGATTGGAGGGACGTCACGTGCGCGGTAAGATCGTGGCCATATTATCATGAATGATCTGACTGACGCGTTCAGCTGGAGCTGTGTGAGCTCGGAGGTTCCATGGTCGCCTCGCGACGGGGCACAGCTTGTCTCCTTCCAGGGCAAGCTCTTCTTACTGGGTGGCTGGAACCAGTACGCAAGCGACAGGCCCGACCTCGCCGGGGGTGGCGCTGGCTCATTTGAGTCGGACGTGTGCTCGGAGGTGTGGTGCTCGGATGATGATGGCGGTAGCTGGTCGCTGGCGGCCACTGCGCCGTGGAGCAGCAGGCACATGCAAGGGGGGGTCGTGCACGACGATCACATCTGGGTCGTCGGGGCCGAGAGCGGTACGGACGACGACGTGTGGAAGTCGAAGGACGGCCTGAATTGGGAGCTCGTCGCGGCGACGGTACCCTGGCACGAGCGCGGCAGCCAGTTGGTCACCGTCTTCGACGGGTCAATCTGGGTCATGGGTGGTCAGACCGGTGGAGCCGGCCTGACCGATTTCGCGGCTCACTTGAAGGCTGGCAAGCCCTTTCCGCCGGCGCCTCCGACGTTGCACGACGTCTGGCGGACAAAGGATGGCCTGAGCTGGGAGCTGGTGACGGACAACGCACCATGGGCCCCCAGGGGTATGATCACCGGCGCCAATGGTGGCGTGCCAGTTCTCGACGGTCGCATGTGGATCCTGGGTGGCGGATACGTTGGGGCGGGCGGGATCATGTTGAGCTCACTGCGATTGGACTTCGCGCAGCAGCCAAGACTGAAGACGCGCACCTTCCACAACGATGTGTGGTCGTCGGCAGACGGTCGCGAATGGACCTGTCATCTGGCCGAGGGGAAGGCTTCCTGGCCAGGGCGCTCGTACCACGATACCGCGGCGTGGGATGGCAAGCTCTGGGTGCTAGGGGGGCACCGGGGGGTAGCGGACCACCCAGATGAGGTTGCGACCGACGGTAATCGCAACGACGTGTGGTATTCTGCGGACGGTGAGCATTGGCAGGAGCTCCCGGACACACCCTGGAGCCAGCGCCACGCGTGCGCCATTCACGTCCACGACGATGCGCTATTCCTCGCAGCGGGAAATGCAATAACCATTTCGGCGGAGCAGGCAGAGCTGACCAAGCACGACTTCACTCACCACACTGAGACTAAGTGGAGTCCGGGCGACGTGTGGCGCTTGGATCGCACTGCCGTTGGGCGGCAGTGCTGATTACAGCACGCATGCCGAGGATCAGATGATCGCCTGAATCCAGAATGACCATCGGATTGAGACAACGCGGGTCGCTGGCATCGAACAGAACAGGCACAGCCAGGATTTGATCATGAGACCAAGCACTTTGGACCTAACCCTTTGCGCCATACTGAGCATATGCTACTCGTCCTGTAGCACCGAGGACAATCTGGAAAGTCTCAGTTCGGCAAGGGCGATGAACACGAAGGCATGTCAGCATTTAGATGGGGGCAAGGACGAGGTGGCGGAGGCTCTACACTTGCGGGCCTTATCTATCGTGGAGGAATCCTTTGGTGTGAAGCATCCCGAAGTGGCCACCATCTTGAGTGATATGGCGGACTGCCACATGAGGAATGCCAGATACGAGAAGGCTGAGCCTTTGTTCAAACGAGCATTGGCAATCCGTGACAAGGCTCTGGATCTGACGGATCCCCGATTAGAGCTGAGCGTGAGGAAGTTAGCGCTCGTGTACGAGGCTCAGGGACGGCATGCCGAAGCCGAGCCGCTTCGCGAGCGGGCTTTGGCAATGAAGAGGTCAGGGGGCCGCCGCGAAGTGCGATGGTGGGAATGAGCCCAAACAACCTCGCAGTTTTGTACGAAGCATGGGGACGATATGACAAGGCCCGCATGACCATCGTCCTGAGCAACTGACGGTCACCATGTCGTCAGATTTCGCGATTCGGCCTGTATCAAGTGGAAGGCGGGCGCAACCCCACAGCCCCACACAAGAGACGGTGGACTCCTTTTAACGAGGGTTATCGTGAGTCAACTCGCTTGGCGACTGTAGGAGTCCGATATTCTCAGTATCCAAATGGGAGGAGTCCGTTATGCGACTTGTGTTCCTGCTTTGTATCGCCGCCAGTATTGTCCACGCCCACCCCAAGCCCAATACGCCCGCAGTCGCCTGGTTGATGGATGAGCCTGTTTCGCTGTGGGATCTGGGCATACTTCGAGTTGAACAGCATCTACAGCACACCTTTGTGAGCTCCGTTAAGACCAAAGTCCGTTACACGCATAACGACAAGCTGGTCATCCTGGCAGTTGACTACGGCGAGGTCAAGAAAGACCCAGAAGGTCATTGTCGAAACCTCGTCGGGCTCATCAAAGACGAACTATTTGTGTCCTCGGTGACGGGTGAACCAGCTGGGTTGAGCAAGGTAAGCCGCCTAAGCTACTTCTTTACACATGTTGGTGACCATAGTCCGGATTGGCCGCCAGGTACAACCGAGGAGCTCGATGCCATCACCGTGATCAGGGTCTCCATCCCCCAGATCATCCGTTGCGAAGCTCCGCTCATGGGCAAAGACATCTCGTGTGAACCGCACAAGTAGACTCTTCAGTAGAGATATTATCGTGACTCAACGGGCGGTTCCGGTGCCACCTTCTTTGCGGCACCGATGAAGAGCGCGATGTCGCTCAAGTGGCCGAAGTACTCAGCCTGTCGCGCCTTGCTTAACCCGCCATACATCTCCGCCGCCAACGTCTCGTCCGCTTCCTCTTTCGTGAACTCTCCTTGTGCCATCAGGTCATCTCCTATGGGTTTGACGGATTATCGTACTTTATGCTTGAAGTCCCCCATCACACTTGGAGGTCCCCGTTGGCTGGCGAATTCTCAGATGAGATCATCAAGAAAGGTCTCCGCAACGAATTGATTTACTCGATAGCTGGATTGATCGTCGGTGTGGGCTGCATCCTGGGTGGCCTTTACTTATCTGTCGGTGGCGCAACCGGTTCCGTTTCGTGGACGGCAAACATTGGAAACTTTGAAAGCAAGTTGGTGGATGCTTCACCAGGAGTCGTCCTAATGGTGATTGGAGCAGCCATCGTTTGGGTTACCAAGTATTCCGTCAAACTTCAACGAGGCGGTTCCACCAGCTGACTCCTTTTAATCGGAATTATCGTTACTTTACACTGTCCTATGTGGTGTTCCATTAGTGAGGACGAAGTTGCGCATGTCAGGGTCCATTTGATCTCAGTCCTAGTGGTTAACGGATTTAGAAGAAACAGGCCCACCTCGAACGCTTCTGTATTATTGGGTGATTTGGATGCCCCTTGTGGCCGCCGCCCACTGTCTCGTTCTCGGGAGAGGCCAGTATGCTAAGACGCGACGGCCACACCGGAGCAATAGTCGCGCTCTTCCTGTTCGCGTTGTGGTTTCTGTTCAACCAGGGCAAGCTTACCAAGCTTGGGCTTTTTGGAGGAGATCCTGGGCTGATGTTCACAGAGCCCATTTGGGTTGTGATCTTGGGCGGCATGGTTGTACACGGCTTAATCTTCTGTGTATGCGGCGGAATCGGATACGCGGTCGAATTGATCACAAAACGGCTCTTCGGAAGAGATTAGCTGTCAGCGCCTGACAAACGGTTTTCGCTGCGCCCCTTGAGGCGGCTTGGCCTTGGGCAAACTGCCCACGCTAGCTCGACAGTATTTCCAATACCGTTGAACGTTAAAGACGCTTCAATGGATGTTTCGGCCATTCGTTGACTCCCTAAAAATGGCATTATCGTTGGTCTATGGTGTCCAATCCACAATCGATCTAAGCTCTGCGCTAAGGTAATCCATGAAACTTGCAGCGATTGCATGCATCGCCTCGGTCCTTCTCGTACTCGGTGTAGGTCATTTCTTGAGATACGAGCCAGTTGGGATTGGAGAGCTGCTCCTTAGCATCTGGGCCATGTCTCTTTTCGTCATCCCTGGATTTGTGATCGCGATAAGCGGCTTCCTCTTCTTTACGAATGCCACATTCCGAGAGCTCGCAAGCGAGAGATCGAACCTGCTCTGGCCGGCAGCCATGCTCGCATTAGGAGTCTTAGTCTGGTTGTACGGGCTTCTTGGCGGAACACACGGCTGATTCATTTTAACCGGCGTTATCGGGAGTTCCCTGTCACCGGACCCCGACAGTGAAGTGTTCGAAGCGCGGTCTCTGTCTGGCCCCACCGGTAATCGTCCTCATTATCCGTGGGTCACTAGGCTAGGCGGACTACGATCGCCGTTCTGCCAGCTGACGTACCCCGTCGAGGAGGGGGATGACCGGAGCGCCATGTGAATCCAGCGCCTCTAGGCACTCTACCAGCCACCGAGTCCACACGGACCAAAAGGGCGTCGATGGCTTTCCTGCGAGGGCGTCGCGGTCCGTCAGATCCAGACCCATGCCAATCTCCAGCGGTCCCACGGCTCTGTCTGACTGACCCAGCTCGAAACAAGATCGGGCGACGTGGAGCGACGCTTCAGCTCTTATCGGTGTCTTGCCGGTTGTTTCCAGAACCCTCTCCCAGGCCGCCTGCGCCTCTTCAAATCTGCCTCTGTGCGCGTAGGCGACGCCCGCAGTGGCATGTTCTCGCGGATGGTGCCGTTCCGGCTGGACCATCTCATACAACTCCAGGATGCGGTCGAATCGTTCGCAAGCCCCGAGGAAGTAGATCAGGTTCATAGCCTCATTCGGCCACCTGGTTAAGCGCCAGACCTCTTCCATGTGCTCGACTGCCCGTTCGATATCACCCCCTCGGAAGGCGAGATGGGTGGCGCGTTGCCGGTGCCCTGAAACCGTCCAAAAAGTACCCTCCCCGTTCTCGCAGAGCCGTTCGTAGAGCGGCTGGGCCTCAGCGCGTCGGTCCAGGTGATCAAGTGTCCTGGCCAGCCAGAAGCAAGCCTCCTGATCTGAGGAACTGAGCTCGACAGCTCTACGTAGTAGGTGTTCCGCCTCCCCAAAGGCCTTATCCAGGATGAGCAATCGAGCCCGGATCTTGAGGGCCATGATATCATCGGGTCGATTGGCCAGGCGATGCTCACTCAGATCGAGGGCGCGATTGTGTGCAGCTTGCAACCTGTCTTCCCGTCCGGGCTGCCGGCAGGCGATGGCCAGCTCACAGGTCACCTCCAGTGAATCCGGGGCAACGCGAGCGGCTCTTTCCAGCGCGCCGAACTGATTATCGTCAGGCCATCCGAAGGGGCCGTAGGTCCGACCCAACTCGAGCAGGGCCCCAGGATGATCGGGTTGAATCTCGAGGGCATGGTGAAGATGCTCCTTGGCCTCGTCGTAGCGCATATGGAGCCGATCGCACCGGCCGGATTCTATCAGGTGGGCAATGACCCGGGCTGGGAAATCATCGGGCAGTCGGTCTGCATCAGTCGTGGCCATATCAATCGCCTCCTGTCGAAGTTGGTGTCGCGCTCGATACAGACGTTGCTTTACACTGCCCGGCGTGGTCTCCAGCGTCCTGGCAATGTCGTCCACGGTCCGGCCTTCCATGTAGTGCAACCGGAAGGCGGTTGCAGACGCTTTCGGCAGCAAGCAAAGCAGATGAACCACCGTTTCGTCCACAGGTTCCGTGTCCTTCAGTGAAGGAACAGGGGCCGCCTCAGCCAGGGCCTCGGCCTTGTTCCGTCGTTGGCGAGCCCGGAGGATATTGAGGCATCGGTTGCGCACGAGCGTGCGGAGCCATGATGCCACTTTTTCCGGATCGCGCAGGGAGGGAAGCCGCTCGAAAGCGCCGCAGAGAGCGTCCTGGACGGCATCCTGGGAGTCTGCGAAACAGCCGAGATAACTGATAGCCTGCCTGTAGAGGTTGTCCTGGTGCCGTCGGATGAGCTGCTCAAAGGCGACCAGGTCCCCCGTTGAGGCGGCGCGTGCAAGTGAAGCGTCTGTTTGATCGGGCACAGTCATAGGTTCCATTGAGAAAGACACCGGAAGACGGTACTAAGTAACGCGGATTTGCACCCAGAAGGGTGAGAGGCTAAAACTCGCGTGTTTGCTGCTTTGGGTTTTACATCTGGGATACTTCCACCGCCGAGATGCAACTATATAGTGATCATGAACCGGAATGAAAAACGCATTGTGAGCGCAGCGGCAGCCGGTGACCCCGCGGCGTTTGGCAAGCTCGTCGAGGAGCACACGCCGTGGCTCCAGGCTCGAATCACCCGGAAGCTGGGTTCCAGAGAGGCAGCCGAGGATGTCCTGCAGGAAGCGTTCGTAGCTGCCTTTCAGCGGTTGGAGACCCTTTGCGATCCCGAGAGCTTTGGCGCCTGGCTCTGCTCGATTGCGGACAACAAGGTCCGTATGTGGCATCGGCGTCGTCTCGCGCAGCTGGACTTGCTCGAGCGGTTTGGGGCTGTACCTCGCGATGAACCGGAAGAGCAACAGATCCGTGGCCTCGTGCGAGCTGCTCTGAGCCGGCTAAGCGGGGCCCACCGGGAGGTGATCGTCCACCACTACCTCAAGGGTTATTCGTATCGACAAACGGCAGTTCTGCTGGACTTGAGAGCGGACACCGTCCGTAGCCGATTGCAGAAAGCCCGATTACGTCTGGAAAAGGAGATTATCGCGATGTCGGAATCCAGCTGCACCCAAAGATTCGAGCTCAACGCCGCCGATCTGGCCGGCCTGCGTCACGTCACCGGCTTCCGGAGCGACGATCCGAATCGCCCCATTCTCCAAGCCGTCTGTCTAGACGCCGGAGGAAGGGTGATAGCCACCGATGGTTCACGTCTTCTCAACTGGTCGAGTGTCGGCCTGGAGACGCTGGCGGCCCCGGCGATGCTCGGTGCCCTGCGCACCGACACCGTCCCAGAGGCGGAGACAGCCACGTTGATACTCGACGAGGACAAGGCCACGTTGCAGACCCCCGATGGTTTCAGCGCGACTTTTCCTGCGATCCCTGGTCCCTACGTGCAGTATGAGAAGGCGGTGGGCGAACCCGGTCCGATCTGCGCGGTCGTCGGGAGCGCGGACCTAATGTCGTGCGTGGAGGCTGTCGAGCCTTATCTGAGACAGAGACATCCGGCTGAGAGCGCTCCAGGCTGGCAATACAATCCCCTCGTGGAACTCGTGGTGTCGAGTCAAGAGCAGAAGCTGATGCTTCGCACCAACCGTGACCAGGGTTTCTCCCAAATCGAAGGGGAATCACACGTCCTGAATATCGAAGGACCGGAGTGGGCGTACTCGGTGGGCTGCCCCATCCAGGTAACCGGTCTCGAGGCAGGCACCTTTCGGGTGGGCGTCAACCACGACTTCCTGAAAACGATCGTGGCAGCACTAGCAGTTGCGGGAGATCAACTACGGATTCATCTCGAGGACGATCGCCCTCCGATCCACTTCGACGTCGCCGAACGGCGACACAAGGCCGTACTCATGCCAATGCGGATGGTGCCACGAGAGGAGTGAGTTGCCACTGGTGCGGGCATCTCACTGATAGACTGATGCTCGCTTTGCTGGAAAAACAAAAGGCGAGGAATCGGCCCGCCGCGGTTCTCGCGTCTGACCTGCTCCTCGCCTTTGGTGTTGCCGAGAAGTTTTACCTCCGCTCGGCTCAGAGGGGCCCGCTTTGTTTAGCCTCGCAGCGAGTGACGAGGGCAATCCCAAGGTAAGATCTCGTCATATCTCCGTCAACGCAGCGATCTCAACACATTATGAAAGGCACCGGACAGTTGACAGTGCCCGGGTAGCGTCGCCCCGATTTGAGGACGGCGCAATATTCGTCTAGAACCCCATCCACGAGGGGATAGGCCATGGCAGCCTGATTGCTACTGGCTTCGCACTCTCTGCCCACGACTCGCTCAGAACATTTTTCGCAAGCCATCCCGATGGATGATTCGTGATTCCTTCAGGCTTGATATGTGCAATCACCTCTCGCACGAGTCCGGGGTCGTCCCCCATACGCGTTATATTTCGCCGTCTCCCGCATCATAGATAGCGAGAGAGGACCTTTGGAACATTCCGATCAAGACCTCGTCGAGAGAAGCCTGCACGGCCACACCGGGTCGTTTTCGGCGCTGGTGGACCGGTACCGCCGGTTTGTGTTTGGTGTCTGCCTCGCCTACACCAGAGACCGGAATGTGGCCGAAGACCTGGCGCAAGAGGTCTTCGTCAAGGCTTACCTCCGACTGCGCGATCTGTCCGATAGGGGTCGATTCCCCGCATGGCTCAGGCAGATCGCCATGAACGAATGCCATATGTGGCACCGCCACGAACGCATGGTGAGTCGAGAGGAACCAGCGGCGACGGCAACACCAGCGTCCCCAGAGGCGGATTTACTAGCGAGGGAAACTCGGCAAGCCGTTTTCCACGCGCTGGGCAGACTCACCGATGAGCAGCGCCAGGTCTTGATCCTGCATTATCTGGAAAGCAGCTCTCTGAAGCAGATCGGTACCTTCCTCGGGATATCCTCTCAGGCGGTCAATCAACGGCTCTATCGAGCACGCAGACAACTCAAGCGGGAGATGGTCGAAATGGTCGAGGAAACGATCGGCAACCAGAAACTGCCCGATGGATTCGGGGAGGAAGTACTCAGTACAGCACTGGCGCGGGGGCAGGCCCTGCTCGAAGAAAAACGCTGGCCACAAGCGAGAGCAGAGTTCCGGAGTATCCTCTCAAACTTGGGCGAACACGCTGGGGCGCAACGGGGACTGGCGGAGGCATTGGGCAGGGAAGTGAATGACATGTTCGCTGACAGGGATGAAGAGATAGATGACCAGCTTGTCCAGGAGGCGCTGGTAGCGCACCAAGAGGCCTATCGGCTCGGGGCGCACGACAGTGAGACCGTGTGGAACCTCGCGGAGCTCTACGAGACTCTCCTACGACATGAGGATAAAGCCGACTTGCTGGAGACCCATGCGGCCGAGACGGCACTCGATCCGCAGGAGTCCCACAGGGCTTTGCAGCGAGCGGGATGGAGCTGCCGTACAATCGACCGAGAGCGATCCTACTCTCTCTTCAGGCGGGCTCTCAGCGTGCAAGGCATCGAGACGGTCGACCGGCTTCAATCCTATTTCGCTGCTCCGATGAAGATATACTTCGACCTGGGTAAGGCGGACGTCTGGTTGGACGAGACTCAGGGGCTGTTCCGAGAGCTGTCGCCCCCTTTGACGATCACCCACTATATGTACTATCGTGACCGCATCATCATGCTCGGGTGGCTCGAGCGATTCGAGGAAGCCGTTGCCAGCGGCAGAGAATACCTCGACTTCCTTGAGCGGGAACCAGTGGACGACCCCGTCCAACGCCGGTGGTGGATCAGCGACACCTATGGACAGCTGATCTGTCGGGTGTACGGTCCTATGGGTGAGGACACGAGTCTTGTGCGGACGCTGAAGGAGGCGCTCGACAATCTGGATGGATACGAATCTGAGTGGAAGTCGATGGTTTCAGCCGCTGAGGGGGCCGAACAGCGAGACAAGGCCGACAGAAGGTACCGACGGTTCCTGGGTTACGCCTTCTGCAATCTGGGCTGTGCCTGCAGGGAGGCGGGTATGTGCGATGAGGCTATACCGCTCTTCGAGAGATGCATACAGCAGATACGGGACCGTGGCGTTCCGTTCATGCACCTGGCGGTGACTCACATGAGGAAATCAGATCGCGATGGGGCCCTGGCGGTACTCAAGCGTCTGAATCAGTCCGGTGCAGCCAAAAGCAAATGGGCGTTCACCTACTTCAGACGGACTTGGGAGGATTCCCATGATTTTGAAGCTGTGCGGGAGGACCCGGAATTCCGCGAGGTTGTAGGTCAGATTTGCAATAACTGACCATCGCAGTATGGATCCGATGCTCGGCTTGGTGCTATCAAGAGTCGGTTGAGCGCCCCTGGGGCCATTGGTCAGGCTGGTGTCTCATCCTCGGGATGCTTCCCCGTCGTCTGTTTTGTCAAAGTTGGACGCCGACCTTCGCAGTGACCCCGTAGCGGAGCACAAACAAGCCTCCCAACGTAACGAACGTTGACAGGAAGAGTGTCAAGGCCCACCAAAACCAGGCCTGCTCTCCCATGTCCCCCGTGGTCAGCCGGCCTGCCACGAATGCGGACCAGACTGCTATCTGCTCGAGTCGGAAGGACCAGACGCCGAGCAGGCCCACTTGCCGATAGATGGCCGCACAACCGCCGAAGCGTTGTGCGAACGCTCTCGCCTTGTCGCCGTCGCGGCGGCACACGGCGGCGAGTTCGACCTCATCGGAGTCAACGAGACTCGGAGCGAACGATTGCTCGGCGATGTCGCCGCAGCCGATAATGCCGAAGCGCATGGTCTAGGATCCCTGTCGCAGGCGCAGAAGCCTGCCGCCACCGGCCACCAGGTTCAGTTTCGCGCGCACTCCATCTGAAACCGGACGCCACTGCCGCTCATGGACGTCGAATTCCTCCATGGGTCCCGGGCCGACTGCGGTTGTCGTGATCCGCTGCCCGTAGTTCAGATTCACGACCAACACGTGTGTCGGATCGACTGATGAACCAAAGAATCCCCAGAGAATCCCCTTGTCCCGCTGCGGATCAAACGGGGGATCCACCGCAAACGCAGCGTCGCCCGCCAGCTCCTCTACGGCACCTCCCGCGGGCGGTTGGCCGGAATGATACACACCCAGGGAAGTCAGCGGCTGCAGCTGCTCGGCGATGGCGACGAACTCGGGATTGATCTGACGCAGGGCCTCACCCAGTGGAGTCAGTGGCGCAGCGGCGTCGGCCGCGGCGCGTTCAGTGTTGAATGGCCCCTCTGCGTACTCGGAAACACCGCCCCCGACAAAGTCGTCGACACGAGTCCAGTAGACGAACTGCGAGAGCCCGTGGCCTCCGTAGGCCAGTGTCGTGTAGGCCAGGTACCTGCCCTCATCGCCGTTGGGCACACGGCTGTCCGGGAAATCCAGTGAGCACGCCTGGACGACGTTGAGGAAGGGAATTCCGGCGCCCAGGGTCGCCTCGCGCACGAGCGCGAGATTGAGGAAGTACTCGTCCGTGTCTCCGTCCGTGTAGAGGTTGTAGTGGTCGTAGCTGATCAGTTCGGGGCGGATGATCTCGATGTACTGACGCAGGTGTTCCCTGTACGCCTGGGTAGTATCGCCCTCGGTGCCCAGCTGCTCGTTGCTGGCGTAGGTAGGAAACAGATTGATGTAGGCCAGGTGGTCGGGGTCACGCTCGCGGAAGTAGTCCAACATCCTGGCAAACTCCGAGAACCTGACAGCGCTCGGCTCGTCGCTGACGTTGTAGGAGTACAAAGCGGGATGGTCTTTGACGCTATCGATGACCGCATCGATCCTGGCTCTGCCCGCCGGGTCGTCGAAGACGGTGGGGTCCTCCGTGTACAAGCCGATCAGGTCAACGCGCAACCCGTGCTCGTGGGCGACGTCGAGGTCCTCCACGGTGCATCCCCAGGCCAGGTTGAAACCGCCATCTACCAGCTTCCGGGCCATCCCGGGTGTCAGCGGACCCCACCGGTCTGATCCACCCCCTGGTCCGTGGTAGTAGCCGGTGATGGGTGTGCCGGGCTGCCACATATTGCCCTCCTATTGAGGTAACATTAACTCGTCCACGTCGCGCGCGCACCTTTCGAAGCGTACTAATGACCGCCCACCGGGCGCAATCCGCTCAAATCCAGATCACAGCAGATGCCGGACCGAACTGTCTGAGCTAGTTCGGTTGTACGAAGACTTCGACCTCGTCGATGACGAGATCGCCGGAGGCCTCGGTGTCGCCGACAACCAGTGTAACGCTCAACTCGTTCTCCCCGTGCAGCGGCGCATTCAATGCAAGCGGAAACCAGCGAGTGTCCGGGCACTGGTCGCGAGCCCTGGCGTCCGCTCTGCCGCGGCTTCTCCCTGCATGCGGCCACCCGTGTGCCAGCCGCCGACCGCACTCGCCTGGAAAGACTGTGCCGCTACGTCAATCGACCGCCGCTGGCGGCGGGACGCCTGCAGATCCTCGATGCCGAGCAGGTGGCCTTCGACCTGAAAACGCCCTGGTCAGACGGCACCTATCGAATTGAGCTCTCGCCACAAGAATTGATCGAGAAACTGGCCGCCCTGGTGCCCCCACGACGCCTCAATCTGGTGCGCTACCATGGCGTCTTGGCGCCCAACGCCGCCGCTCGGGCACAGATCGTACCCGGCCCACAAGAACAGGTGCAGGACCCAGAGCCGGTCCCCGGTCGAACTGGTGAGCCGACACCCGCCCAACGCCGACACCGCCTGGCCTGGGCCGCCCTCTTGCGCAGAGTGTTCCGCGTCGACGTCACCGTGTGCCCCGGCTGTGGCGGCCATATGAAAATCGTCGCGGCACTCACCCAGCCCCGCTCCATTGCCCGCTACCTGGAAGGCGTCGGCCTGCCACCACGGGCACCGCCGATCGCCCCGGCACGCCCCCATCCCCAACCTGAGCTGGATTTCGCCGCCTGACATCGATTCACGGCCACAGCCAAGGCACCGCTGTGCCCTGATACGTCACTGGCAACGCCCTCCTCGCTCACAGCTGTTCACCGCACGGCACCATTCCCAGCCTCAAGGTTCATCCATCGACCGTCAACCCCCGAAAACCGCCATCAACACCGTCAAAAACAAAAAATAGCACCTGACCGATTACCGATAACCTATTTTATAGCCACTAAGAACTGCACATCATAGGGAAGGGTACTCGCCTCAAACCCTGCCTCTGCCAACAAAGTGAGCCAGGTCTGCAAAGGAAACAAACCAAATATGTGTCGGTCCTGCTCAATCCGAAGCTGACCGTGCTCCCGAATCCCGCGGGCGGATCACGGTCCGCTCGAACACCTGATTGTCCGGACCGACACCGAGGGCGAGGGCGCGGTCCGCGTGCACATCGAGAATCATGTACTGCGGGCCGTAGCGGTGCATGACGAAACTGTCGGGCTGCTCGTCGATCAGGGCCGTGTAGGTCTCGTCACTGCCGCCGCCCGACTGAAAGTAGTGCACGCCGTTGCGAAGATGGTGGGAATAGAGGTGCAGGTGCCCCGAGAAGGTGGCACAGACCCGGTATTTCTCGTACAGCTCGATGAATTGTTTGTTTTCCGATGTCCCGTAGAGCTGCGGGTGGTGGGTGAAGACGAAGATGTACTTGCGGTCCTTGTTCGCTTCGAGGTCCTTCTTCACCCACTTGATCTGCGCTTCCTGAACCGGGCTGCCGAGGATATAGAGCGCGACCCGGCAATTGGCGACGTTGCTGCGGTAACACTTGATTGCTGCCGTGCGGGTTTTCCGGTTCTCTTCTTTGCTGAAGCCGAGGTCGCTCAACTGTTTCTGCAACGCCGCGCGATCCATTTCCTTGCCCTTCAACGCTTGGAGCTTTGCGATACGATCGTCGGCGAGATGTCCTTTCAGCCTGGTCAGGGTCTCGTCGCTGATCGCATAGCTGCGGCCGCCGCGTACGTGCTTGATATCGTAATGGTGCGGTATGCCGTCAATGTCGTAGGAGGTCCCGGATTCTTCCGGCACGGCGTCAATATCGTAGATCGTGTACCAGCCGCCGTTCATGTCGAGAAAGATGAAGTGAGCGTCGCCCCAGTCGAACGAAAAGAACGGCCGCTCCGGGTCCGCTTCGTGTTCTTCGGCGGTGATCGGCAGGCCGAAGTAACGGTGAAAGCGGGGATCGTGGTATTCGTGATTGCCCATGATCGGATACACCGGCGCTAGGGTCAGCAGGTATTTGAGATCGCTGAACTGTTCCCGTGTCCATTGCACCCAGTAGCGCGCGTCCTCCACGATATCCCCGACGTGGGCGACGAAGTCCGGCTTCACGTTGCTGCGGCGGATGGATTGGGTGATCCGGTTGAACTGCGCATTGGCCGGGAGATTGGCCTGGGCGAACGGCGCCATGACCAGGCGGTCCTTGTTCAATTGCTGGTCGCCGGCATGGTCATAGGGCCCCTGCGTGTCGCCGATCACGACGAAGCGGAACGGCTTGAACTGGCCGGCCGGGGGCGGGGTCTTGAAGCGGTTGATCTCGACGGAATCCGCAACGCGGTAGAAGTACACGGTTTCGGGCTGCAATTCATGGATCTGGACGGTGAGTGTCTTGCTCTGCGTGAGGTCGTAATAGTTGGTTTCGGCCCGCAGCTCGATGGTCGCCGGCGTCGGGTTCTGCGGGTAGAAATAGGGCGCGTTGCCGGAGCCGGCCGTAAACACCGTCGGATCACGCTTGTCCAGCGCCTCGGGTTGTCCGGATTTCTTTGCCGCGTAGATCGAGATCGCAACGCCATCGGAATCGAGGGTCCGCAGGGGCTGCGCCAAGTCCGGCTCAAGCAGCTCGTCAGGCAGCACGATCGGTTGCGCCAGCGTCAGGTTGGTGAGGATCACGAGAGCGACGGCCGCCGCCGCAACGAGCCGAAGAAGAGTCACCCGTCACTCCTTGAACCCAAAAGCGTACAAGCTGGCGAACGCCATGTGAAAGCGCAGCCGAATCGGCTGGCCGGCCAGCTTGCTCACGTCGGGGCTGCCGTTCCACGTCACCCGATGACGAACGCTGTCGACCCGGATCGGGTCGCACGCCTCGAAACAGTAGCCATCCATGACACGACTGCTTTCGGGCCTTTCATCATTGAGGAAAACCAACTAAGCCCCGGTCTACGCGGTTCTTCTTCAATTCAAAAACCCATTGTTTCCTGGGGACAAACGGCCCGTCCTCGCCTTCCGCCCAGTATTGCTTTACATGCCCCTCAATTCCATCGTCATTCAACGAGAAGGTATACTCCAATCTTTCGCGATTTCGACGCAGCCCTTTATCGGCAGGGAATCCTCCGAAAACTCCCTTCACCTCACTTGACTCGCCCAGTTCTATGTCGTGAATGGCAAAATGCCCCTCATGAGCATCGATTCTATTAGTGAATCCACCCATTGAAATAGTTCGGCGGCCATCGGCTGTTCTTCGGCCATAATTAAAAAACACCCGAGTGGCCCTCTGGCGCTCCCAAAATTGCCCGTTGAAAAAATCGCCACGGCCCTTATACTCGCCGATCCAATCTTTGGCGTGGTCGGTGCGATCGACGGCCAGGATCGAGGCATCGTGCCGAGCGGTAAGGGAAAGGATTTCGGTGTCGTCCGGGACCAGTTGGCGCGCAGGAGTCGCACAGCCTACCAGCGATGCGTTTGCGGACAGTGCCAACGTCAAAACGAGATCATGCCATCTTGTTTGCATTATCGCCCTCCGCGAGGAATATCAACAACGAATTGCATGTAGGGGGCCGGGCATCAGATATAGGATCTGACGGGCGGCGGCGAGGCAACAGTTCGCACATTCAGGATGGGATCGCCTCATCATCAACTGCGTGGACTGTATTTCTCGCCGGTCTTCCAACCCGCCAAATTTAGGATGCGGTATACAAAATCTGTTTTACCTTCCGAATACGTCTCACCAGATGGATCTCCACTCAACAGCTCGGTCTTTAGCTGTGCGTATTCTCTGCGAGCTTCGGGGTGAGTGCGTAGATAGTCGCGGAACAGGATCTGCCTCGGCCAAAAACCACCCTCGTCGGCGTAGGCAACAGACAGGTGAAACTCGCGCGGCCTCCCCTTTACATAGAAATGCCGCTCGGTACTGAGTGACCTGAAGGTGTAGTCCAGACTAGCCAGAGCTTCACTGAAACTGTCGGCGTCTTCTCGACGCTCGATCATCACGGCAATGTCAATGACTGGCTTAGACGTCAGACCATCGACGGCGGTCCCGCCGATATGCTCAATTTCAAGCGCGGCATCCCCGAAAACTGTGAGAAGCTGTTTCCTTTCAGCCTCATATTTTTCACGCCATTGTGCCTCGAATTCTGATAGCTTCCGTACAATCGTCTCGTCCACCTGAATTCTCACTATCTCCGAACGTGTGCCATCCCCCAGCTACCTTCTCTTCAATTTCAGGTAACGTCTTGGCCACTGGCGACGCCCGCAGTAAGGCGGGTATTCGCAGAGAGCCGAAGGCCCGCAGCCGCCAGTGGACCTGTTATGTGTAGCCGTCGGCCGCAATGCTCACTGGCTCCCGCTGGCGTCTAACCTTCGCCCGCCAACGGAAACGTCGCCACGTCCTCCAGTGTCCCACCGACCAAAGCGCCGACCGTCACGGCGTCGACTCGACCGCGAATGTCCACCTTCTGCTCGTTCAACTCGTCGCACAGGCGTTTCGCGACTCGACTGTCCTCCAGCGTCCCGATCGTGATGTGCGGCGTGTAGGCTACATCCAATCGAAGATAATCGGCGAGCAATTCCCTATACAGCGAGTCGTGCAGCAGTGACATGGAGCTGTACCCTTCATCGGGGACCAGGAACACGTGGGCCGTGTCGCTCGTCGCGTCGTCGCCTAGCATCGCGTACCGACAGTGGAAATCGATAGGGGCCCGCCTCGCGACAACCGACTTCACATGGTCGAGGTAGGCTGCTTCACCCTCCGCTTCATAGCCAAACACGAGCGTGAAATGCGCTCCCACAACGTCGCGGTACGGCAGATCGTGCTGGTCCCGAAAGCGGGCAATGAACTCTGCGTCGGACACGTCCAACTCCGGATACGCAACCGTGTAGAGTGTCCTCACCTCGATGCCCTCCCCTTCCTCGCTCGACCGCCTAGCGCTCGAGACGGTTTCACATAACGTTTTGCCGGTTTGCGAACGCCGAGCTTGCCGAGGCGCCGCCGAAGACCAAGGCGCGAACGCGCCGCAGCCCAAAGCGTGCTGTTAGCCGAAGGCGAGTTCCGGTCATCTGCAGCCGCCTACTCAGTGTCTGCCCGAGATCTTGCCCTCAAAGTCGCAGAAAGAGACTTCCTCGACTGATCGTTGAGGCGGTAGTATTCATCTTCGTCTGGCGCCGTGTACCCTGGTAACACGTAGTCCACTCTCGTCTTGGCGAGTTTGGCGATCTGAGGTCGCAGGAGGTCATTGCGGTACGCGGGGTACGGAAAATGTACTCTCCACTCTCCATCACGCATGCAGATTGCGTGACTCGATATCAGAAAGTACTTGCTTCTGTCACGCCATCGGTAAATCGTGAATCCATCTGTGCAGCAGGGGAAATACAACGCTTCGAAATCTGAGCCGTGTTCCAAGCCATCGTTGCCGAACTGCACCTCAGGACACTTAGTCTTCTTGCGCACTCCTTTCACATCGGCACGATGATGATGGAGCATACATCCGAAGCGTTCGTAGAGTTCGTCGTGGAGGCCGTTTCCGATGAGATCATGTTGGTGACACACCCATTGACTTCCAATCCCGCCCAATCCCTCGATCTGATCAAGGTCTTCGCTCGAGGGAGCTGTTTGGTGGCAGACCAGTAAGTTGCCCTCGTCTCTTTGGAGAAAATAGGTGTGAGTGTTTTCCTTCTTACTTTTCGCGCTGCTACAGCGATAGAGATTCGCAATAATGCGTTCCATTGCAACCTCGACATTATGTGTCAGGACATGATTCGCTTTCGGCTAACGTCTTACCCATACCTGAACGGCCGCAGGCCGTTGCCCCAAGGCCGAGGAGCGAAGCGACGAAGCAGGTATGGAGTTGTTATGTGATGGCGTCTCCCTGTGAAACTGGTACTGCTGTGTCAGGCAGGTTGTCACGCACTCCCCGCCACGTGGCGTGGCTATTCAACAGGGAAACAATCTCTGGTAGTGGATCGGAATAGACCCCAGGCAAGTCGCCTTCCCCTGAAACCTTGATCGGCCAGGCCAGCTGCTCCCTGGGTGGAGCGAACTCCGCGTTCACACCCGGTCTGTTGCCACGCGGATCAACGCGGTACCAGCCATACTCGGGCAAGTGAACTGCATTCAATCCATGCAGGGTGAATAGTGCGGTTCGCCCGTTGCGCGCAAGTCGCTGGTAACACAGACCTGCAGGTACTCCGTTGGCCCTAAGAAATGCCGCTAGCAGGTGGCTTTTCGCGAAGCACCAACCGGATCCGTGGCGGAGAACCTCCGAGGCTTTGCACGTGGTCGGGTCCATCTGGAAATCCCCACTGTGTTTGATCTCGTCCCGCACCCACTCGAAACAGCGCTTCGCGATGGCAGCTGGATCCGTACTGCCTGCGGCCAACTCATGCGCCTGCCGCAACACGTCTTCGTCTTCAAAGTCCATCACCTCAGACCGCTGCAGATAGTGACCAACGTCTGTTTCGCGCATGTCAGCTGCCATACTCTCACTCGCTTTCAAACTGGTTATATGCGAACAAAGGTTCGCACAATCCAACGAAATAGGCTGTTCCACGAACCTTTGGCCGCTTTCACGAATCAGGCAGAAAACCGAGCATCGTCCTGTAGAGGAGATGGTCGTACGTACGAGCGTCTGGATCGTTAGCGTAAGTTTCAATCTTCATCCATGGCCTTCTGAAGCTCGGGGAAGGGGAATTCGTTCATCTTCATCGCCTCAATCAGATCATGCGTACGGTCAAGGATGAAGGCAGCTTTCTGCTGATCGATCAGGCCGAGCCGCATCACCTCTGCCACATCGTCAAGGTCCTTGACCCGGTAAATCAGCCCATCGCGAGACGCCACTACGTCTGCGAATAGGTCGGTGAATACCCACGAGCCATATTTCTGATCGAACTCTATCGCTCCGACGTGGACATACCAGAACAACTCCGGTTCCCAAGGCTGTTTTTCACGGCGGAATCCACCGAATCTCAGATCGGCTATGGCCACACAGTGCCGTTTTGGCAGGTAGTAGATCCGACTGGAGGGCTTGTAGTGTTCGTCGGGCTCGGGAATCTCTACCAGCACCTCGTCGTTGATCTGATACCATCGCCACTCGTCGTCTTGTGTAGCGCGCACCTGCTCAATCTTGCTTCGGAGGTGCTCATCGATCAACTCCGGAGGGTTAACCTGAAATGAATCCTCGCCGTGTTCCTTGCCGGTTCTTCGCCAGACGATCAGAGTCTTATCCATTTACTCGATGGAGTTTCTGAGTCGCTCAATTATCTGCAGATCTGCCTCGAATGCCATCTCTGTTGGTGGTTCATCAAGAGGGAAAAGACGGACCTCGGCCGCATCGTCTCCCGCAACCAGGTCTCCGCCTTGCTCTGTGACGTGAAACCACACTCCGACAACGCTCCTCTCTGGTGAGTGATGTGTCGATAGTACATCGACGACCTCACCGACCGCTACGTCCAGTCCAGTCTCTTCATGAATCTCGCGTCTGACAGCATCTCTGACATCCTCACCCATCTCAACGTTTCCGCAAGGAATGCACCAGCTTCCTCTCTTAGCTCCGTATCTTCTCCGGACCATCAGGATGCGGTCACCTCTAAGCAGTACCCCAGCCACGCCCGCCTTCACGAACGGCCAGGGTGTTTCCTTTCTTCGGTCGGTCATTGTCGCAGTCCTACAGTCGCAGTCCTACAGTGGAATAGTTCTGTCGGCCGGCAACATAGGAGCGACGGACGTATGGCGTGACGCCTGTAACTATTGCTTCCACTGTGACCAGGTGGGGCTGAATTCGCCCTTGAAATGGGAAATGATGTAGTCAGCTGCTGGGTGACAGCTCTTCCTGACCGCGTCGATGGCTGCATCCAGATCGTACCGGACTTTCCGCCGCTCCATTCGGAATCCCCTCTCATCGGAGTGACAGATGGCATAGCTTGCCCGCAGATCAGCTGCATGCGGATTGCTAATGGATCCCAGATTGAACAGCGTGACTCCATTGAGCTCCATCTCTATTGCCGAGTGCGTATGGCCAACGCACACCAGATCGTAATCAATATCGGAAAACAGTTCTGCAAGCTCGTCGGTACTGGAGCGTGGATGGTAGCCCCGCCCATCATCTCGTCCAGGCGAGGCGTGTACTGCTAGCAATCGGGTCCCGTCTGGCAGGACTGCATCTTTGTCGAGAGGAAGGGCAGAGAGCCACTCGAGCCAACCTCCAGCGGTCACCATTCCCTGAGTCCAAGCGAAGCTATTACAGACTTCTACGAGCTTCGGTAGAAGATCTGTGTCGTCCTCAACTGCAGCCAAGCTCGGGCCAGGTCGGTCACCAGTTACGACATAGCGGTCCGTGTTGCCTCGAGTGAAGAAGGCATTCGACAAGTTGCCGATGCGCTCAAGGACACCGTTGGGATCAGCACCTATGGCCACGTGGTCTCCGACGAACCAGTGCGCGTCAACGCCACCCATGGAGCGGATGTCGGTAAGCACGGCGTCCAAGGCAATCGTGTTACCGTGTACATCTGACATCAGGGCGATTTTCATTGTTGTAACGAGTCCGGATACGTCGCAGGATCGAAATCCCACGCCCATAAGTCTCGGCAAACTACTGGTCCGTGAAATCCGAAAAATGACACTCGTCGTACATGGTCACAAGGGGGCCGTGCCCGTCGGATGCTGTCGGTGACGGACTGGTGTTCGTCGTCGGCCACCGAGTCAGCGGACCCGGCTCTGCGGGCTCACGTACGTTCCCACCACTTGATCGATCGCGTGAAGGGCATCCATCCGAAGCTTTCATAAAAGGGACCGGCACCTTCCTCTTCATCGTCACTGCTGACAGGAAACAAACACCGATCGCATCCACCTAGCCGCAACCAGTCAACCAAGTGTTGCATCACCCACGTGCCGATGCCCTGTCGTCGCCATGCCTCTTGGGTCCTTACTTCAGAGATCTCTGCCCAGCCGGACAAACTCGGCAATCGCCCCCCCTTGGTCAGATCTGCGTACCCTTCGCTGCAGGCCACCTCCTGCCCGTCGATCACTGCGGTGAATCGCGTTCCAAAGGTTCGCATGTGGCGCACGATGCTCAAGCCATCGACCGGCGGGTCACCTGGGGCGGGAATCAACGTGACGGTGCCACCATACACCGCTTCCTCTGATCCCGGCTTGGGCGTATATCCGGCGTCTGTGATGAGCGCGAGGCGATGTGCGGCCAGACATCGGGGACACCCCCGCAGACCGGGATCGGCAGGGACAATCCGATGCCGCTGTGTTCCACGCCCCAATCAACCATGTGCTGATGCGCGGCGTCGAGGACGGCGGCGCCAGCACCTTTGCTTTCGGGCCACGCAAGAATCCACTCAATCTCTCCACCCTCAGCACTTCTCAGGAGGTGAGCGGCGGCGCACACGCGGTCCTCGACCAAGGTGATCAACGTGGTGCGCTCGACGACCAAAGGATCGGTAATGTACTCATCGGGATTGCGGACCAGCCGGTTGGCGATGTACTCCAACGGTAGACTCCAACCGGGCACGAGGCAGTCCACATGTGAGTTGATCAGGAGCTGGAGCTGTTCGAGATCGTCGTTACGGAATTCTCTGACTACGGACATCCCTGCCTCTATCTCTCGCGGTATTTGCGCCAAACCCACCGGCTACGTTCATCGCAGCACGAGCCGGTAGCACAAACGCACCGGAGGACACCGATGTCGTAGACTTTGAGGCCCGATGCTTGGGGCGGTAATCGGACTCTGTCAACGACGGCTCTCCGCTCTCGTAAATTGAGGATACCTATCCATGCCACGCTGAACGAGCGTCGTCCGTGGCAATCCGCGTAAGCTGTTCAGGTGAAATCACTTACAATACTAGTCATGTGCAAATCGCGCTGGCTCGGCATTGATACCGGGAAAATCCCTAAGGAAATCTCGCCAAACTGGGTTCTTTACTTGTGAAGGCCTTCTGAACAGCAGAGACGGAACTTGTGGAAGAGTTAGAGGCGCTCCTGATCAGAGCGCAGAACGGAGACGTTGAGGCGTACGGCGAGATCGTCCGACGCTTTCAGGATATGGTCGTGGGCTACGCCAATGCCATCCTGAGGGATCCTCACTTGGCCGAGGACATCGCGCAGGAGGCATTCACAGAGGCCTTCCTCAACCTCTCCAGTGTGTACGGACCGCACGCGTTTCCAGGCTGGTTGCGCAAGATCGTCTTCAAGTTCTGCGACCGGCTGACACGCAAGAAACACGTGGAGTTCGTGTCGCTAGAGGCGGCAGGGCAACTGCGGTCAAAGGACAGGGGACCGGGCGAGATTCTGGAATCGAGAGACACGAAGGAACATGTGCAAGCCGTGCTCCAGTCGCTGCCAGAGCAGGAGCGCATGGTGATTCATCTCTTCTACATCAGCGAATTTTCACAGAAGGAAGTGGCTGCTTTCCTGGAAATACCTGTTTCCACAGTCAACTACCGTCTCCACAACGCCAGAAAACGGCTCAAGAAGGAGTTCGTCAATATGGCACGTCAGACCATGCAGGATCAGCGCCCGTCAAAGGACCAGAAGTTTGCCGATCAAGTGCAGAGCAACCTGCAGGCGGCCGAGAAGCTGCACAAAGGTTTACTGCCAGGGCTGCAGGTGCTGTTTTCCAAGGCGCTGGGACGGGATGCGGAGGTCGAGATCTGTGAAGCCCACGAGTGGATGTTCGGGTACTACGTTCAGTCGCTGGGCAAGTTCTGCTGCGACTACTGTTTCACTATGAAGCCGATGGAGGGTCGCGTCTGTCTGGACCTTTCTCTACCCCTGTGTGCCGCACTCCTGAAGCCAGACGCTGACGACGAAGCCATCAACACCCTGGCGCAGGCTTGGCTCGCTACTCCCCTCGGTGAGTCCTGGATTGAATCGACCGTATTCGGTCCTGCAGAGGACCGGGTGACTCAAGAAGAGAGGCAGACTTTCACCAACATGGCAAAGGAAATGATCTCGGCACTGGAAGCAGCATGGCGGCCAGTGCGCGAAATGACCGTCGTTGACATTGAGCTTGAGACCGAGCCGTGTTTCATTGAGCCGCACTCAGGAGGAACACCTGTAATCCACCTGGTCATGAAAGTGTCGTGTGATGGACGCCAGGATCTGGAGATCTACCTGTGCTACCCGGTGTCGTTGCTTGAAGACGCACTGGCGGAAACGAAATAGGTCTCAACCCGGGTTATTGCAGTCCAACATGCTCGCCGGCGAGAACGCGAGGACATCAGGGAATGGTACCGACCATCGGACTCTGTGTCCGGATGCGACCAGGCAAGTCTGGTCCGTAGGAATAGAAGGAGGTGATACTTTCTTGAAATACGGTTAGTCGTCCCGCGGGTGCAAAACCCGCCTGGCCAAAGCTGAGCCCGGCAGGCCAGAAACGAGCCCTTGCGTGTGTTCCCGGTAACGGGGCAGGCGAAGCAGTAGGGCAGTGAGCGAGCGGGCTGTGGGATTGCGGCCCTGAAATGAGACCGTTCCGGGATAGCTGAGGGTGCCGGATTACCTGAAGGCAGCAGTGTCGTCGGCGTTATGTGGGCAAGGCGACGACACCCCGGCGGGGTGTGATACGACCAGGGCACGCTCGCAGAGGATGACCCAGGAACCTGGGAGGCCCCAGCCTCTCCACGGATTGATTCCGGTGCTACGGAGAGCCGGTGAAGAAGTCTCCGACGCGCCACGCGTCAGCACACGCACGCGTGGCCGATTAAGAACAAGCGTGGGCACCGTGGTAGGTCGTTTGCGAGGGGAACCGGAGCGGCGACCGATGGAGCATGGGGAGTCGGAGGACCGTGTAGTAGCTGAGAAGTCGGGGAACGGTTGGCAGCTGGACCCGGCGGAGCCAAGGCGGTCCGTGTTGACACGAACTTCAGGAGGGCACCATGACCGATGCATTGACTTCGGGGTCCATGTCACCGGGACTTTTGGAGGTAGCGGAGAGAGCGAGGCGAGAGCCGCAGGCCAAGTTTCACTCGCTGGCACACCTGATCGACGTGGAAGCTCTGCGTAGGGCGTTCGACCATCAAAAGCCGAGCGCTGCAGTCGGGGTAGATGGCGTGACCAAGGAGCAGTATGGGCAGGACCTGGAGAGGAATCTGCAGGATCTGCACCGGCGACTGCGCACTAAGCGGTGGCGCCACCAGCCCATTCGTAGAGTCCACATCCCCAAGGACGGCAAAGGCAAGAAGACTCGTCCCATTGGCATCTCGTGCTTCGAGGACAAGATTGTCCAGGAGGCGTTACGCGAGGTGCTGTCGGCGGTCTACGAGCAGGACTTTCGGGATTGCTCATACGGCTACCGTCCGGGACGC
The DNA here is from genome assembly GCA_965248265.1 of Candidatus Latescibacterota bacterium. GTDB lineage: Bacteria > Latescibacterota > UBA2968 > UBA8231 > UBA8231 > CBDFJF01. The sequence continues at coordinate 656,010 of CBDFJF010000001.1, read as the reverse complement.
AGTGCCCACGACGCTCTGCGGGTGTTGAATCGGGTGGTGATGAACGGGGAAGCGAAGGTCATTCTGGAGGCGGATATTACATCCTACTTCGACAGTTTGGATCGATCCAAACTGATGGAGTTTCTCCGGGAGCGGATTCCCGATGGGTCGATCACCCGGCTCGTGGGGAAGTGCTTGCACGTTGGGGTGCTGGATGGCGAACAGTTTTCTACGCCGGACCGAGGCACCGCACAGGGCTCCTGTTTGTCGCCACTGCTTGGCAACCTCTACCTGCACCACGTCCTCGACGAGTGGTTTGAAGTCGAGATCAGACCACGGTTGCGTCGTAGAGCAACGTTGGTCCGATACGCCGATGATTTCATCATTGGTTTCGAACTGCCGGAGGATGCCGAGCGCGTGAGGGCAGTGCTGAGCAAGCGGCTGGACAAATACGGACTAACCCTGCAGCCAGACAAGACCCGGCTCATCCCTTTCGAGCGGCCACCACAGGAGCAGACGAAGGGTAAAGGGCCAGGTACCTTCGACCTTCTGGGTTTCACGTGGTTTTGGCGGAGAGCCCCGAATGGTCGATGGGTGCTGACGAGCAAGACACGGCGTGATCGGCTCAAGCGGTCTGTGCAGGCCCTGTATCGGCTGTGCCGTCGCCATCGGAACTGGCCGATACCAAAGCAGCACGCCGACCTCGTAAGGCGCATCCAAGGCCACATCAACTACTTCGGTATCAGCGGGAATGGGAACAGCGTAACCCAACTCACTACCGCAGCGATGTTTGCGTGGTACAAGTGGTTGAATCGACGTAGCCAGCGATCGCGCCTGACGTGGGAGCGATACTACCGGGGGTTGCTCCGGCAGTATCCACTCCCAAGACCCCGGATCGTTGTATCGATCTGGTTTTCCTAACCGCGAGACGTGTCAATGGAGGAGCCCAGTGCGGGAAATCTGCTCGCTGGGATCTGGTGAGGGCCGGGGCCGCATGACAGGGCCTCGGCTACTCGACATGGGCAATCGTGCATCTTGAGACAGCGTTTCCATGGGCCGCCGTGTCAATCATCGCCTACATGGCTTGGTTGTGTTTGCATTTCCTCCATCTTGACGACCCGGCCCTCACGGCGAGACTGCTCCGCCGCAAACACCATCATGTGTGTTTCCAGGGATTCCTCTGGTCCGGACAAGATCCGGTTGCGGTTATTGTGGCGCACGGCATTCGTGAACGCCTCCATGAGAGCGTTGTCTCCCCCGCCATGGCCGCCAAGGATCGAATGGTCACCCGATTCTGTCTGAATCTCTTCCCATCTGTCAGTCAGGAAGTCGAAATGTCGAATCACTTTGCCATCGCTGACGAGCTGGCCTCGTGTTCCAAAGATGCGCGTCTGGCGGTCGCTGAATTCGGTGAACGCAGTCATCGTGAGGGTGGCGGTCGTTCCGCCCTCAAATAGCATGTTGACGACTTGATTATCGACGACATCGTTGTCGCAGTCATACACGCACCTCCCGTAAGGTCCGGAGCGCAGTGCTTCTAGAACGCTTGCTTCGTTCGGCTCCGGAGCGAGAACATTGACAGGCCATCCCAGATGACCTTGCGCCACGCCGCGCGAGAGGTAGATCTTTTTGGCCGAGTACGGGCAGGAAGATTCATGCGGGCAGTCCAAGCACCTGGCTGTTGCTCCGGATGGTTTTTGGTCGCCCCGGAAGTGCTTCAATGTGCCAAAGGACTGAATAGAAGTGCATCTGTTGCCCATGATGTATTGAATCCAATCCAGATCATGGCAGCACTTCGCGAGCAGCATGGGAGACGATGTCGCCTCGCAACGCCAATTGCCGCGCACAAAGGAATGCGCCTGGTGCCAGTAGCCTACCGGCTCGAGGGATTGCACATTCACCACATCTCCTATCACGCCCGCATTGATCAACTCCTTGATCTTCTGGGTGTGACGTGTGTACCGGAGAACATGACAGACCGCGAATGGCGTATGCTCATCAAGAGCAGCGACAATCTTGCGGCAATCATCTGCATTCGGGGCCATCGGTTTCTCCAGCAGAATGGCGTACCCCTTATGTGCCGCGGCCACAGCCGGTTCCACGTGCATGGCGTCCTGGGTTGCGATCACGACGGCATCCGCACATCGCGGGCGATCCAAAAGGTCGCGCCAGTCGGTTGTGGCCTCCGACTCGGCAATCCCGTGTGCCTTCATCAGGCGTGTACGCCATGCATCACGCGGTTCAGCTACAGCGATGACTTTGACCAGTTCAGGATGCGCAAGCGCGTAGCCGGCGTATGTGGTGCCTCTAGATCCCGCACCGATGATGGCTATTGTGGCAGTTCTCATGTTTTCTGACACAACATATCGATTATGTGGAAGTGTGCATCATCCTTCCCGTGGGTCCCGCGAGGCGGGCTGGCGCCAGATGCCGTCATGGGAATCACTCCTCGTATCGCGATCTTGCCGAGAAGGATAGCCTGCTTGATGGGCCCGCTCAAGCAGGCCAGGGATCTTCACCTGCATCCAGATAGCGGGGTAATACGGGGTATTCCGTGACGTCCGCATATGCCATGCGCCGCCGTCCTCAGTACCAGCGCCCTGCGGATTGTGAAGGTGATGCCCGGTACACCAGGGTCGCTACCTCGCCAGGCTGAACCGGCGCTGAAACGAAGGGCGACAGGCTGGCGATGGTATGCGAGACGGGAAGGAACGGAGGAGCGGGACGCTCACCCTTTCGTCATCAACAGCCAAAACGCAGTGGCTATCGTACTCAGACCGGCCACGGCGGACACCATGATTATGAAACGTAAAGGCTCCGCTTCACTCCCAGCGTTCTTCGCGCGGTAGGCTACCATGAACGTGATGGCAGCGATGAAAACCCAGATGAGACTGCCTGCGATCTCCGCCGACCCCACTGTTGGTTCTCGCAAGAAAAGGAATCCGCGAATCATGACGACAACACCAATACCTATGAAGATGCGCCAGAGTTCAACAGGTATGTAATTCACGGATCGGTCCTCCTTGGAGCGGTTTTGGCAGTCGTTTGCATCCACCTCCGTGTCTGTGCCAGAACATACTCACAAGAGGAAGTGAAGGCTCTGATGCTCTAACGCCCATCGCATTACCTGAACGACGGGCGGCGGAGCTACCGACGAAAAATTGATCCCACCACCATTGATCCAGCGGCGCCAATCACAGCCAGAGTACCGAGAAACAACCCGGCGATGTTCCCACCGTGACATCCTTCCGGACCAACTGTCGCCAGCAAATAGTACTGATACAGCGTTCCAAGCAGCACCGGCAGGACGCCGATGCAGAAGACAAACAAAATCTGTGGCAATGAGAACTGTGGCGGCAATGCTGCAGCGATTCTGGCCCAAACAGCAGGGGCAAGGATGCCAAACAAGAGAATGACGACCCAGGGCTTAAGTACGGACTGAGCGACTTCGGGCCCGAAAATGGCAATGGCGAATGTGCCACCGAACGCCAGAATCAGACATATCGTGACGGCTAGCATCAGAATGCCACCACGCAGTGGCGTTCGGGAGAAGCCCCTAAGAAAATCGACCAGGCGAATTTTCATATACGTGCGCTGTCCAGGGATTCAGAGTCAGGTGGGAATCCACCTTATTTGACGTCGCTGTCTCATCTCGGTTGCTTGGCCAGCCGACCATCGGATTGTCTGGACGAGGTCAGGCCGTACAGGTCGACTCAGGGCTGCCGGGCTATATCCAATATTCTTGATTGAGCGGCCTTCGAGTCACTGGGCACGATATTCTGGTTAATGCGCTCAACCATGTGGGTCCGGAGCGGCGGAGCCATCTGCTGAAGGAATCTGGCTCTCATCACAGCGGACGCTCCGGAAAGAGCGAGCACGCAGTCTTCTTCAGTGGATTCGTGCAAAAGATCTGCAATCTTGGCGTCACTTGCGCTCAGCAGGTCGTCAAATAGCCGATACATAGTCATGACATCTCCTTCGCTTAGATGAACAATCTATGTGTGAAAGATCGGTGAGAGTCTCATACGATCGCAAGCAAATCCGCCCATCGGAGTGGGCAAACGATGGGCACGAACAGCCAAATCATTCGATGCTTGCACGCGAGCCGGTGGGTACCGCAACGAAGACTCTTGCGGACCTGCTGACAACCTCACCATCAGTGTCGAACTCACAGTTCGTAGCACTCCCGACAAGGTGTCCTCTGTCGTTGATGCCCGAATATTTAGTGAGGTCTGCGCCCTCCAACTGTGGCAACTCGGACAATCCGTCGCCAGACAGGAGGAAGCCGGTGAATTCGATCGATTTATTCGTGGGCTCTCCTTCCGGTATCTTCCGTGCCCAGAGCAGAATGTCGCCGCTGTTGTTGATCGCTATTGGCCGGATGTCATTGAAACCAGGCGGCGATGGCAATGGCTCGAGGCCTTCGTCGTCCGCCCACAGGAACGGGGATCCCAGGAACCAGGAGCGACGCTTGAAAGGTTGGCGCTTGAACAGGACAACGGGGACTTGTCCCCGGTTGTTGATACCGGTGGGCGCCCCTCCGACATAGCCTGGCAGTATTCCCAGATCGATCATCCCGGTCTCCGGCTTCCAGAGAAAGGGATGATCAAGGCCATCGATGGCTCTCGAGGTGCCGACCACCCAACCCTGTTCGTTCACAGCCCCAGCCTCGCTCTGCCTTCTCAGTACGGAGGATATCACCGCTTGTTTAAAAACCTTGCCGCCGGGACTCAAAACGGGCTCTCCCAGTTCTGTCGCCACGGTGCCGATGTTGGCGGAGTCCTGTTTGGTGAGTGATCTCGTCTTCTCGGTTTCTTCCACCAATGAGCCAAGGTCTCTGATTCCGTTATCGGCGGTCCACAGGAAAGCTCGCTCCAGGCCATCTGCATTTATTGACTGGCCGACGACCTGATCCCGGTCGTTGATATCAACTGGTACAGTCTGGGATCCACCAAACGAAGGGAGTCGCCGCATGCCGCTGGTGGGAGTCCAATAGAATGCATGGACGAGGTTGTTTTCCTCCTCATGCACAGTCCCAACTATGTGTCCACGGTCATTGATCGCTTTGGCGAGTGAGCGCGGATCGTGAGACGCCAAGGTCCCCAGAGACAGAGCTTCTTTCTCAGTGATTGACCACCGACACGCCTGGGGATTGTTTTCTCGGTCAATTGTTGAGAGGGCAACCTGTCCGGCGGCATTCACATGCGCCATTCCGCCGCGGTAGATTGCTTGATCCAGCAGTACGAACGTGTAGTCCGTTGCATTCGCCGCTGTCGAGCTGCCAGGCAGGATCAACGCGGATGCCAGCACCAACGCTGTGAGCAGTGGTGTCTTCACGTGAACTCCTCCATACGTGAGCAGGACCAACATCGACATGGCCAGAGGATCCGGTTTGGTTGTCACGAGAGAAGATACAGGTTGGCTATCTTGGCACCACGGTCGAGGAGGATCCGCTGGGTGGGATAGGTAAATCGGATTGGTCATCCGCGGTTCGGCCGCGACGAAGCCAACCGACGTGCATCGCGTCCCAGTTCCAGCATGAACTGAAGGATGGCCACATAACGCTCTCGGGTTGCGGGGTCCTCCGCGTCCTTATAGCGGCATATCAACCTAAAGCACCACTGTAGCGGAGATACTGTCGCAAAACCCAGTTGTACGGTCTCAGGGCTCACCTTAGAGCCCGATTCGACAAGCCCTTCGTGGTACGCCGCCAGCACTTGCTCCTTCAGATCCAACGCACGAGAAATATCCCATTCTTGAAATACGAGAGCTTCTCCCACGAGATCACCTATGTCCTCGGCGAGAGCGCCGATTCCGACACAATCCCAGTCTATGACCGTGGTATTTGCACCGGACAGTGCCTCGGGGAGGAAGAGATTCTCTGGATTGAAGTCACGATGGCACACCGTTCTGGGCAAATCATCAACGACATCAAGGAATCCATCACGCTCCGCCCAGATCGTCATTGCCTGCTCTCGAACTGAGTTGGTCAGGGATGAGCTGTCAGAAGAATTGAGCCAAGGGATTGCGCCCGTTCCCCAGTTGGACACCGTATGGGTAATCCACCTGCGTGAACTGAGCCACGGGTAGGTTGGCAGGGGTCGGCCAGCGATGTAGGGCCCTTGAAACTGGCCAAGATGGTGCGCTGCCTGACAGTAGTGGTCCAGGTCAAACTGGCCTGCTGTCGTGCCAGTGACCTCTTCGAACCAGTACCACGTCTCGTCTTCACGCTCCTGGATGCTGTAACATATAGGGACTCGGAGCGATTCGGGGAGCTCGTCGAAGATTCCCGATCGATACACCAGAGCCTCCCGCCTCCAGCATTCGGGATCACCACGACGTTCCCATCTGCGTTGGATCTTGAGCACGAGGGAGCAAGCCGTTGCGGTGCCTGTATTCAATTGGACTCTACCGCTGACACGGTACAACTCGCCCACCGATCCTACCTGGATCGGCGCTTGGCTCCAATCGAGTAGCCTGGCATCGCCAACTGACTCTCGAAATGCTCCCTGAACGAGGTCTGGATCCAGCTCGTTCAACGAAGGGCGATCACTCACTCAGTTTCCCTCTGGAAGATCCATTGCACCGCAGTGGGAAGGGGCACCCTGTTGGCTTCGCTCTTAGTGGTCAAGAGAGTAGGATGCAGCCGACAACAGTGGCAAGGGTAGGTCGAGACCTCAGCTAGGGAATCAGATTCAGGGTCCGGATGCGACCAGGCAAGTCTGGTCCGTAGGAATAGAAGGAGGTGATACTTTCTTGAAATACGGTTAGTCGTCCCGCGGGTGCAAAACCCGCCTGGCCAAAGCTGAGCCCGGCAGGCCAGAAACGAGCCCTTGCGTGTGTTCCCGGTAACGGGGCAGGCGAAGCAGTAGGGCAGTGAGCGAGCGGGCTGTGGGATTGCGGCCCTGAAATGAGACCGTTCCGGGATAGCTGAGGGTGCCGGATTACCTGAAGGCAGCAGTGTCGTCGGCGTTATGTGGGCAAGGCGACGACACCCCGGCGGGGTGTGATACGACCAGGGCACGCTCGCAGAGGATGACCCAGGAACCTGGGAGGCCCCAGCCTCTCCACGGATTGATTCCGGTGCTACGGAGAGCCGGTGAAGAAGTCTCCGACGCGCCACGCGTCAGCACACGCACGCGTGGCCGATTAAGAACAAGCGTGGGCACCGTGGTAGGTCGTTTGCGAGGGGAACCGGAGCGGCGACCGATGGAGCATGGGGAGTCGGAGGACCGTGTAGTAGCTGAGAAGTCGGGGAACGGTTGGCAGCTGGACCCGGCGGAGCCAAGGCGGTCCGTGTTGACACGAACTTCAGGAGGGCACCATGACCGATGCATTGACTTCGGGGTCCATGTCACCGGGACTTTTGGAGGTAGCGGAGAGAGCGAGGCGAGAGCCGCAGGCCAAGTTTCACTCGCTGGCACACCTGATCGACGTGGAAGCTCTGCGTAGGGCGTTCGACCATCAAAAGCCGAGCGCTGCAGTCGGGGTAGATGGCGTGACCAAGGAGCAGTATGGGCAGGACCTGGAGAGGAATCTGCAGGATCTGCACCGGCGACTGCGCACTAAGCGGTGGCGCCACCAGCCCATTCGTAGAGTCCACATCCCCAAGGACGGCAAAGGCAAGAAGACTCGTCCCATTGGCATCTCGTGCTTCGAGGACAAGATTGTCCAGGAGGCGTTACGCGAGGTGCTGTCGGCGGTCTACGAGCAGGACTTTCGGGATTGCTCATACGGCTACCGTCCGGGACGCAGTGCCCACGACGCTCTGCGGGTGTTGAATCGGGTGGTGATGAACGGGGAAGCGAAGGTCATTCTGGAGGCGGATATTACATCCTACTTCGACAGTTTGGATCGATCCAAACTGATGGAGTTTCTCCGGGAGCGGATTCCCGATGGGTCGATCACCCGGCTCGTGGGGAAGTGCTTGCACGTTGGGGTGCTGGATGGCGAACAGTTTTCTACGCCGGACCGAGGCACCGCACAGGGCTCCTGTTTGTCGCCACTGCTTGGCAACCTCTACCTGCACCACGTCCTCGACGAGTGGTTTGAAGTCGAGATCAGACCACGGTTGCGTCGTAGAGCAACGTTGGTCCGATACGCCGATGATTTCATCATTGGTTTCGAACTGCCGGAGGATGCCGAGCGCGTGAGGGCAGTGCTGAGCAAGCGGCTGGACAAATACGGACTAACCCTGCAGCCAGACAAGACCCGGCTCATCCCTTTCGAGCGGCCACCACAGGAGCAGACGAAGGGTAAAGGGCCAGGTACCTTCGACCTTCTGGGTTTCACGTGGTTTTGGCGGAGAGCCCCGAATGGTCGATGGGTGCTGACGAGCAAGACACGGCGTGATCGGCTCAAGCGGTCTGTGCAGGCCCTGTATCGGCTGTGCCGTCGCCATCGGAACTGGCCGATACCAAAGCAGCACGCCGACCTCGTAAGGCGCATCCAAGGCCACATCAACTACTTCGGTATCAGCGGGAATGGGAACAGCGTAACCCAACTCACTACCGCAGCGATGTTTGCGTGGTACAAGTGGTTGAATCGACGTAGCCAGCGATCGCGCCTGACGTGGGAGCGATACTACCGGGGGTTGCTCCGGCAGTATCCACTCCCAAGACCCCGGATCGTTGTATCGATCTGGTTTTCCTAACCGCGAGACGTGTCAATGGAGGAGCCCAGTGCGGGAAATCTGCTCGCTGGGATCTGGTGAGGGCCGGGGCCGCATGACAGGGCCTCGGCTACTCGACATGGGCGTTTCATCTCCCACCGACAACCGGTCAGCAGTCAGGCTGGTCAGCAGGGTCCATCGTACAAGCGTCCGCAGGACCGATTATCCGGTGAGTGTGCTTCATCAATTGAAGCGCCCCCACCCGTGGGGCCTATATGACGCCCACGTTCAGCTACAACCCACAGAAGCGGCTGTACAGCTACTACGCTTGCACCAACCGGAACCACCGTGGTACGGAAGCCTGCAAGACGAAACCGCTGCCTGCTGAGCCACTGGAGCAGGTCATCGCTGAGCGTCTGATCCAGTTGAGCAAACAAGACCGCACGATCGAACGGATTGTCCAGATGGCTATGTCTGGAGCCGACGAGTTGCTTGGGAATCTGAGGAAGCGAAAAACGGAGCTGAAGAGCCAGAGTCGCAGCATCCAGGAACAGATTGAAGCTCTCGTGGATGGCATCGCCAGCAAGAGAAAGATCAAGTCAGTTGGCAGACGGATTGTAGAACTCGAAGATCGGCAGGAGCAGCTCGAAGACGAGACTCTGGCGGTTGACTTCGAAATCCAAGCCACAAAAGCAAAGGCCGTCAGTGCCCAGTCATTGACCGAGTCCCTGACGACCTTTGATGATCTCTATCGGGAAGCCCTGCCAGAAGAGCGACGGGAGCTAATTCGGCTCCGCGTCAACCAGCTCGTTTGGACCCCCGACAAGATTCGTCTCGCGCTCATCGATACTCCGTGTCAGAAGTTCGATGAGTCGCAACAGTTGGTAGCCCGTACGGGATTCGAACCCGTGTTACCGGCGTGAGAGGCCGGCGTCCTAGGCCTCTAGACGAACGGGCCAATATCGATTTTTCGGCAGCAAGAGAAAGTAAAAATCAGGCTGATATGTGTCAACTCGATGCAATACAAGTAGTTGAGTCATAGCCCAGGCTCGTCCACTTGATCGGCGGCACCCGAGCCGCTATTGTCGTGGGCTATGGAAAACGTCCCTTTTAGCTCCAACTTCGAAGATCTGCCGTTGTGGGAGCGCATGAAGCGTGTCTTCTATGCGCCCTCCACGACCTTCGATGCCGTTCGTAGCGATCCCGGGTTTCACGACTGGTTTCTGCCTACTGCCGTGATGGTCATCGTGTGGGTAGGGACGAACTGGCTGACCCTTGATATCATCACGGATCCGAACCTGCCCGCCTTTCAGGAGCAGGTCGCCGATCTGCCTTCTGAAGTCCGGCAACAGCGCATTGCGTTGATGGAGTTTCATCGGGAACACGGCTGGATGACCACGCCGCTGGTTGACGGTTTTACCTATCTGGTCATTCTGAGCCTGGTGCTGCTGGCGATCTCGCGTTGGGTTTTTCGCAGTGACGTCACACTGCGCGACATGCTGGTCATCAAAGCCTACGCATCCCTCATTGCCGCTGCGGGGTACTGTGTCAAGGCACTGCTAATCCTTTTATACAACAAACCCCAGGTGCTGCTCAGTCCCGGTGCCATGCTATCCGACGAGATGCAGGACACATTTGTAGGCCGAATTCTCTCGGATGCAGATCTGTTCGACTTGTGGCAGGCCTGTGTCGTCGGCATCGGCCTTTCCGTCATGATCGGGATGCCACACCGGCGCGGTATGGCCGTGACCGTAGGGTTGTGGGTCATGTTGATCGTGTTTTGGGCGGCGCTGACCGGTCATCCGGCATTACAGAGGTGATTATGAGACGATCGATATCGCAGGTGATAGTGTTAGTCTCTCTGATAGCTGCCCCAGCTGTTTGTGCGGAACGCCCGGTCGTCAACATCGGCATCGCACTGGACGGAGACCTGGACCTGCGTCAGCTCGTCATCGAGCTCTTACAACCCGAGCTGGAGGAGTTGACTCGCGCCGAGTTCGATGTGCGGATCCCTTATGAAAAGATGGTACAGGGAGACGCAACCATCGAGGGGGTACGGGCAGTTGTTGATCAACTGTTAGATGACGACGACGTCCATATCGTCATCGCTGCCGGCGCCATCGGCTCTCATGTGGTTGCGAGTGAGCTGGGCAACCGAGGGGGATTGCCCAAGCCGGCCATCGCGCCGTTCGTCCTCGACACGGATCTGCAGGGCGTACCCCTCAAAGGCGCGACAAGCGGTGTCCGCAATCTCAACTACGTCGCCTTTCCGTCCGATCCGCGATCCGATCTCAAGGAATTCCGCCATACGGTGCCGTTCGAATCGGTCGCCATCGTCCTCAACCACTACATCGCTGCTGCCATTCCCGGGTTACAAGATTACTACCTGGCCGCAGCCGAGGAAGTTGGTGTGCAGGCTCAAATCGTTCTGGCCAAGTCGGCCAGCGGAGTCCTCGCCGATCTGCCATCTAACGTTGACGCGGTATTGGTGGCACTGCCATTGCACTTTCCAGAAGGGGATATCGAGATACTGGTACAGGGGCTCATCGACAAACGACTTCCAAGTTTTTCCAGCGTCGGCACCCGTCATATCGAAGCAGGGATGATGGTCGGGTTGCACGCCGAGGTCGATCTGTCACGCCTGGCGCGGCGTGTGGCTCTCAATCTGCACCGCATTCTGCTCGAAGAGGACGCCGGTTCTCTACCAGTCGTCTTCAAGCGCAGTGACCGACTCACCATCAACATGGCCACGGCTCGCGCCATGGGCATCTATCCCAGCTGGAGCGTCATCAACGAGGCCGTGCAGATCAAGGAGCAGTCCAAGCTTCTGGAGCGCGAATTGACGTTGGTTTCATCTGTTCAAGAGGCCATTCGCACCAACCTGGATCTCGAGATCAGCCGGCGTGCGGTGGCAGCAGGCTCCGAGCAGGTGCGCCAGTCCAAGGCGACACTGCTGCCGCAACTGGATCTCGATGCCAACGGTTCGGTTGTCGATGACGGTCTGGCCGGGCCGTTTCAATCCGAGCGCACGGTGTCTAGCAAGACCACTCTGTCCCAGGTCATCTACTCCGACGCGGCCTGGGGGAACTACGGCATCCAGCAGAATCTGCAACTGACGCGTGAGCAGGAACGGGAGCAGGTGAGGCTGGACATCGCCCAACAGACGGCAACGGCCTACCTGAATGTGCTGCGGGCGAAGACCTTCGAGCGGGTACAAAAAGACAATCTTCAGCTGACGCGCTCCAATCTCGAGCTGGCGCGGGTTCGACGTCATATTGGCGTCTCTGGCCCGGCGGAAGTCTACCGCTGGGAGAGCCAGATGGCGATCGTGCGCAATAACGCAATAGCGGCAAACACTCAGCGCAACCTTGCGGAAATTGTCTTGAACCAGCTGCTGCACCGGCCGTTGGAGGAGTCCTTCGCCACGATGGAGACGGGTCTTGCCGACAAGAGCCTGGTCACCCACGATCCTCGGTTCATTCGCTTCATCGACAACAAGCGAAACTTCGGTGTGTTCCGCTCCTTTATGGTTGAGGAGAGTCTGAAGTGGTCTCCGGAACTCAAGGGACTGGACGCGGCGATCGCGGCACAGGAGCGGGCGTTGCAGATAGCCGAGCGCGCATCCTACGTGCCGACGGTCGCGCTGCAGGCTGATGCGACCCGCCATATCTCCCGCGAAGGGATCGGCTCCGAGCTGCCAGCGTTGGGTGGCGACGCCAACTGGACCCTCGGGGTCAACGCCAGCCTACCATTATACAGTGGCGGTGCCAAGTTCGCGCAGGCACGCCAGGCGGGTGAAGAGCTGGAGCGGTTGCGGATTCAACGTCAGGCGGTGGCCGAACGCGTGGAGCAACGCATTCGCATGGCGCTCCATGTCGCTGGTGCTGCTTACGCGGGTATAAGCTTGTCCAGCGACGCGGCCGTGGCTGCCCTAAAGAATCTGGAATTGGTCAAGGATGCCTATGGACGGGGCGTAGTCTCGATCCTGGATCTGCTCGACGCGCAGAACGCGGCGATCGTGGCCAAGGAGGGTGCGGCGAATTCGGTCTACGACTTTCTGGTAGACCTGATGGAGGTCGAGCGTGCGCACGGCACCTTCTTCTTCTTCGCTTCGGCCGATCAAGTCGAGGCCTGGTTTGCCCGAGCCGATGCCCATTTTCAGCGAGCTTTCCAAGCGCAACAGACGGAGGAATGACATGATACGATCGATCGCCGCCTGTGTGGCGGTGGCCACGGTGATGCCGCTGTTGTTAACCGGATGCGGAGAAGAGCCGGCGCCACCGACGCCCCAGATCAGGCCAGTGCGCACCGAGCCCGTCTATGCCACGGGAGGCGGCCGTGTCCGCTCATTCTCCGGTTCCGCCCGGGCCGCAGTCGAGTCGAGGCTGAGTTTCAAACTGCCAGGAACGATAAAATCTCTGCTGGTGGAGGTTGGGGACAAGGTCAAGGTGGGCCAATTGATCGCCGAGCTCGACGACGAAGACTATCGCCTGCAGTCGCAGGAAGCTGAAGCTGGGTTGGCCAGCGCCGAGGCCCAGGCGGTAAACGCTGAGGCCAACTACGACCGCGTGCAGTCACTCTACGAAAACAGGAATGCTTCCAAAAACGATCTCGATGCTGCTCGTGCCGGCGCGATCTCGGCACGACAGAACGTCAACTCCATCGCCAAGCGGTCGGAGCTGGCCAGGGTCACGCTGGGCTATACCCAACTCAAGGCACAGCTCGACGGTTCGATCGCCGATGTGCCGGTGGAAACGAACGAGAACGTCAGTGCTGGGCAGCCGGTGGTGCTGTTGACCTCCGGAGGACGCCTGGAGGTGGAGGTGGCTATTCCTGAGCAACTGATAGTCGAGGTCAGGGAGGGTGATGAAGTTGTCGTCCGCTTCGACGCCATAGAAGGTCGGACCTTCGGGGCTCGAGTCACCGAGGTCGGTGTCGTGTCCACCGGCGCGGCAACGACCTTTCCCGTGACCGTGCGTATGGACGAGGAGGATTCGGACTGCCGTCCCGGCATGGCCGCGGAGGTGGACCTTCGCTTCGGTGGGAGGGGAGATCGTGATCGTATCTACGTTCCGAGTGTAGCGGTCGGCGAGGATCGACAGGGGGAGCGCTTCGTGTTCGTCGTTGAGGATGACGGCGGGACCATGCACGCGCGACGTCGAGGGGTCGCCATCGGTACGCTCGGCGATGAGGGCTTGATCGAGATTCAGGAGGGCCTGGCCGACGGCGAACTGGTTGTGACCGCCGGCGTCAGCCGCATAACGGACGGGCAAGAGGTTCGCCTGCTGCCGAAGTAGAGGCGACCGTCATGAACATTACCAGAGCAGCCATAGAGAAGAACCGGGTCACCTTCGTGTGCTTGATCGTTGTCGCCCTGGCGGGAATGACTGCCTACGGTGGGATGCCGCGATCGGAGGATCCCGGGTTCATCATCCGTGTCGCCCAGGTCATGACGTTTTTCCCGGGCGCCAGTCCGGATCGCGTCGAGCAGCTGGTGACCGACAAGCTTGAAAAGACAATCCAGGAGATGCCGGAGCTGGATTTTGTCACCAGCACTTCCCGCAGTGGCGTGTCGCTGGTCTTTCCGCAGATCATGGCCAGCGAAACCCACATGCGGCCAATCTGGGATTCGCTGCGCCGCAAGGTCGAGCGCGCCAGCAGGGAGCTGCCGGCAGACGTCATCGGCCCCTTCGTCAATGACGAGTTCGGCGACGTCTTCGGGACGATTATCACGTTGACCGGAGAAGGCTACGACTACGCCGAGCTCAAGGAAGTCGCAGACCAGGTTCGCAATGAGCTACTGAAAATCTCAGACGCCGCCAAGGTGGAGATTCACGGCGTACAGGAAGAGCGCGTTTTCGTCGAATACCATAACGCGCGCTTGGCCGAGCTCGGTGTCTCAGCCTTCCAGCTAATGAACACGCTCGAGAACAGGAACATCGTGCTGCCTGGCGGCGACGTGAACACGGGCTACGAGCGCATCGTACTGGAGCCATCAGGGAATTTCGAATCAGTCGAGGAGCTGCGGCAGACGATCATCAGTGTGCCCGGCAGTTCGGATCTGCTCTACTTGGAAGACATCGCCAGCGTGGAACGCGGCTATGTCGATCCGCCGACACAGATGGTGCGCTCCTCAGGTGCCGCGGCCCTGGCGATATCCATTTCCCTGCGAGAGGGCGGAAACCTGATCACGCTGGGACAGGATGTGAAGGGGACGATCGACCGCCTGCAGCAGCGCTACCCGATCGGGCTGGAATTCGACGTCATCGCCTTTCAGCCGGATGTTGTCGACAAGAAGGTGAACGACTTCACCCGCAACCTGCTACAGGCCGTGGCCATCGTCATGGTGGTGATGCTGATCAGCCTGGGGGTGCGCACCGGTCTGGTGGTCTCGACGCTGATTCCGATGACGATGGTGATGAGCCTGCTGGTGATGTCCTGGTTCGAAATCGGGTTGGATCAGATGTCACTGTCCGCCCTCATCATCTCGCTGGGTCTGCTCGTCGACAACGCCATCGTCATGTCCGAATCGATCATGGTCGGCATGGAACGCGGTGACAGTGCGACCGATGCTGCCATCGCCTCGGCGGCAGAGCTTCGAGTGCCGCTGTTGACGGCGTCGCTGACCACGGCGGCGGCTTTTTTGCCGATCTACCTGGCCGAATCAGACGTAGGTGAGTACACCGCGCCGCTGTTCAAGGTCGTCACCATCGCGCTGCTGTGCTCCTGGATCCTGTCACTGACCATGATCCCGATGTTATGCGTTCAGTTCATGAAGGTGAAACAAAAGACGGGCGATAGTTTCGAGTCGAAGAGTTACCAGCGTTACCGCTCATGGTTGCTGCTGGGGTTGCGCCATCGCGCCATCAGCGTGGTCGTCGTCATCGCCGTTTTCATGGTGGCGATGCAGGGGTTCGGTTACGTCCCGAATATCTTCTTCCCGGAGAAGGACCAGCCGATGATGACGGCTGAGATCGAGCTGCCGATCGGGGTGCCGATCGAGCGTACAGAAGCAGTCGTGGCGTCGTTGGAGCGTTTCGTCGAGACTGAACTGCAGGTAGGCGAGGGCCAGCCAGAAGGGGTTCTCAACTGGGCCAGCTTTATCGGCCAGGGGCCGCCGCGTTACACCCTTACCTATTCGCCGAAGATGGCCAGTCCCGAGTACGCCCTGCTGCTGATGAATACGAGCTCTTTCGAGGTCATTGACGAATTGATTCCGCGGATTGAGCGCTACTGCATGGACCATTTTCCGGATGTGATCCCGGACGTACGCAAGATGCTCAACGGACCGCCCGTGCAGGATCCGATCGAGGTGCGTATCTCCGGAGAGGATGAGCAGGCAGTGTTCGCCATAGTCGACCAGGTCAAAGCACACATGGCGACTATTCAAGGAATAAAAAATGTCAGCGACAACTGGGGCGCAAGAACCAAGAAGCTGGTCGTCAACATCGACCAGGCGCGGGCCCGGCGGGCAGGCTTGACCAGTCGCGACGTGGCGGTGTCTCTGCAGACAGTTCTGAGCGGCTTTCAGACCACCGAGTACCGCGAGGGGGACGAGTTGATTCCGGTGACCCTGCGATCGGTCAAGGCGGATCGCAAGGACATCGGCAAGCTGGAGAGCTTGAACATTTTCTCGCAGTTGACGGGGCAATCGGTGCCGCTCAAGCAGGTCGCCGACATCGAGGTCGTTTGGCAACCGTCGAAGGTTCTGCGCCGCGATCGCCTCAAGACCGTGACGGTGTCATCCGCGATCGAAGGGGAGGTGACTGCGCTGGCGATTTTCAGTCAACTGGGAATCTGGCTGGACGGGGCGAGCCCGAACTGGCCGCTCGGCTACCGCTGGGAGTTCGGCGGCGAGTACGAGGCCTCGGTGAAAGCGAACGAGTCCATCGGTGTGAAGATGCCGATTGCCGGGCTCATCATACTGCTGCTCCTCGTCGGCCAGTTCAACTCATTGCGGCGGCCGGCGATTATCTTGATGGCGATCCCGCTGGGGTTGATCGGCGTCGTCATCGGTCTGCTGGTCGCGCGCTCAGTCATGGGGTTCATGACCTTTCTCGGAATCATCTCACTCAGCGGTATCGTTATCAACAATGCCATCGTTCTGCTGGACCGTATCAAGATCGAGATTGAGGTGAACGGCCTGGAGCCCCAGCAAGCCATAATCGAGGCGGCGCAACGCCGTCTGCGTCCGATCGTACTGACGACGTGCACGACCATCGGCGGCATGCTGCCGCTGTGGTACGGCGGGGGGCCGATGTTTCAACCGATGGCGGTCGCCATCATCTTCGGTTTGTTGTTCGCGACGGCACTGACCCTGGGCGTCGTGCCGGTGTTGTACTCCCTGTTCTTCCGGGTTCGCTTCAAGGGATTTCAGTACAATCCGTAAGTCATGGCCGGTCTTTCGATAGCACGATTCCTGGAGCGTTTCTTCGGTGTGCGCCGAAGAGAGGTCTATCGGATCCTGCCGTTGACGACGGCCTACGGCCTGGTGATGGCCTCGCTCTACATCCTCAAGCCTGCGCGCAACGCCCTGTTTCTCGATCGGCTCGGCATCGACCAGCTGCCGTTCGTGTTGATCCTGGTCGCCGCCATCGGCGCTGCCACCGCTCTGGTATTCACCCGCTTCACCTCCAGGTTGCGCATCGACCGCCTGGTTCTGGGGACTTACCTCGTTCTCATCGTCTGCCTGATCGGTTTTCGTTTCATCCTGCCGCAGCAGTGGTCGTGGAGTTATTACCTGTTTTACGTCTGGGTGAACATCTACGGTTTGCTGGCTACTTCACTAATTTGGCTGTTGGCCAACGCCGTGTTCAACGCCAGGGAAGGGCGCCGGCTGTTCGGCTTGATCGGTACTTCCGGCATACTCGGGGCCGTGATCGGCGGTGCCTTCACCAGCTGGGCGGTCAGTATCGTCGGCACCGAGAACCTGCTGCTGGTATGCGCCGCGGTGCTTGGTGCCTGCCTGCTGACCCTCTATCCGGTGCGGGTGCGAGAGACCGGTACCAAGGCTGATGCGGAACGGGGCGGCGGCATCGTCGATGCCATCAAAGGCTCTGAACTGGTGCAGATGTTGGGCGGGGTGGCGGCTCTGGTGGCCATGATCGCCGCCATCATCGATGTGCAGTTCAATCAAATCGTTGATGAGGCGTTTCCCAGCACCGACGCCAAGACCGCCTTCTTCGCACAGTTCTTCGCCTTCCTGAGCGCCTTCGCCTTCGTGTTTCAGCTGGTAGTCACGTCACGGGTCTTGCGTCGCTGGGGAGTTGCCTCGGCCTTGATGTTCCTGCCCTTGAGCATGGCCCTGGGTTCGTTCGCCATCCTGTTGGTGCCCGGGCTGCTGGCCGGAGTGCTGGTAAAGTTCGGGGATGGAGCCTTTCGCCATTCCATCCACAAATCGGCGACGGAGATTCTCTACCTGCCCATACCGGCGCACATCAAGCGCCGCGCCAAGGTTTTCCTGGACACCACCGTCGACAATCTGGCTACAGGAGCGGGCGCCGTGCTGGTGCTGATCGCTCTGAAGCTGTTCGGCATGCCGTACCAACATCTCAGTTACCTAACCCTGGGCTTGATCGCCCTGTGGTTCGGCTTGAGCGCCCGCAGCCGGCGCGCCTACGTGGACTCTTTCCGTCAGGCGCTGGAACGTCGGGAGATCGATCTCGGAGACTACACGGTCGATATCACCGAAGCGGCCGCCATGGAGAGTATCGTCAAGCTGCTGGAGAGTCCGAACGAACGACGTCTTGTCTACGGGCTGGACATGCTTTCGGGAGTTGTCGCGGCACCGTTGGTCGACCCGGTCAGCGCGCTGCTGGGCCATCCGTCCGCCGAGGTGCGCAGGCGGGCAATCGAGGTCCTGCAGAATCAGGAATCGGCAGCCCTGCCGCTGGCGCAAATCGAGGCTCTGCAACTGGACGAGGATCTCCAGGTGCGGGTGGAGGCCCTCTACTGTATGTGTCTGCACGGAGAAGGGGATCGCAGTGAGCGCCTGCATGCCGCGTTGGTTCACTCCGATCTGCGCATGAGACAGGCGGCGGTCGGCTGCATAGCCGGTTACGGCACCGACGAAGAGCACGATCTGATCGACGAGTCCTTCATTCGACAACTGTTCGCCGATGCCGAGGGTGGTACCCAGGTCCGGGTGCAGGCGGCACGACTCGTCGGCACGCTCGTCGACAGCGACCGTCCCTACCTGCAGGAGACGATTCGCCAGCTGATGGAAATGCCGGATCCTCCCGTCGTTCTGGAGACGATCCAGAGTCTCGGTGAGCTCAGGGATCCTCAGCATGTTTCATGGCTGCTGGATCGGCTGGATGACCGCAGGTTTCGCCGCGCGGCCAGGGAGGCGTTGGCGCGCTTCGGCACCCAGGTGCTCCCGGTTCTGCGAGAGCGCCTGGCCGCTGTTGAACTCGATACGCCCAGGCGCATGCGTGCGGCACGGGTGCTGGCGGAGATCGTCGAGCAGGAAACGGTCGATGTCCTGTTGGAGCAACTCGAGCGTGTAGAGCCGCAACTGCAGTACGGTATCATCAAGTCTCTCAATAAATTGCGCAACAAGAGTACGCGCCTGGAGTTTGCCGCAGGTGAAGTGGACGCCGCACTGCGGCATTCTGCGAAGACCTATTCCGATCAACTACAGATATTGCACCTGTACGAAGGCATCGCCGACGGTCCCCCTGTGCGCCTGTTGACCAGATCGCTTGGAGAGAAGCGAGACCAACAGGTCGAGCGCATATTTCGCCTGCTCGCTTTGCGGCATCCGCCCAAGGACATGCTCAACGCGTACATGGGATTCGTCAGTGGCGAGCGATCGACACGGGCCAGCGCCCTCGAATTCCTGGAGAATGTCCTCGACCGCGGAACCAAGGAGCTGCTGATGCCTCTACTGGAAATGACTTCACTCGCAGCCGCCATCAGTCACGGGCAACGCACATTCGGGAACCGTTTCTCGGACGTGGACGAGGCTCTCGAGTTCCTGTTGTCCGATCGCGATCCATGGCTGCGGGCATGCGCCACCTTCAGTCTTTGCAGCGATTCTGCACACAGATACGGAGACCACGTCCGGCGCCTGGCAGAGGATCGACATATCGTAGTGCGTGAGGCCGCTGAGCTGATCCAGGGACAACAGTCCTGAGGGCCGGTCCAGTTGACCTTGCCAAACGATTAATTATGATGAAGTTATGACGACAATTGAAAAAGTCATCGCCCTGCAGGACGTGGACATCTTCTCGCAGGTTTCGGCGGAGGAGTTGGCCTACCTGGCTGCCATCGTCACGGAGCACGACTACGCCGCCTACAACGACAAAGACGCCGCCGATTCGATGTACCTGGTTGTCGAGGGGAAGGTGCGGCTGCACAAAGAGGAGCTCGATATCACCGAATCCGGTCCCGGCCAGGCCTTCGGCACATGGGCCCTGTTCGACGAGGAACCGAGGGTATCGGCTGCGACCGCACGCGAAGATGCCATGGTGCTGCGCCTCGACAAGGATGACTTCATAGACTTGCTCGCCGACAACGTCGAGATCACCCAGGGCGTGTTGAAGGCCCTGGTCTCGCGCGTGCGAGGTCTGATCGGTCGTGTCGGCGGCGAGCGGTAGCGGACATAAGGAAAACCCAATAGGATATCTGACATGAGCGAAGGGAACGGAAGTAGCAGCAACGGCTCACCAGCCAACGAAGTGGTCCTCATCGTCGACGATGAGGAGATGGTCCTCAACAGTCTCAATTCCTTCCTGATGTTGGAGACAGACTACGAGGTCCGGACCTTCACCAACCCCGAGGAAGCTCTCGAGCACGTTGCACAGAATCCTGTGGACATGGTGATCTCGGACTACCTGATGCCGCAGATGGATGGCATCACCTTTCTCGGCAAAGTGAAAGCCGTTCAACCTGACGTACCGCGCATCATTCTGACCGGGTATTCTGATAAAGAGAATGCCATCAAGGCGATAAACGAGGTTGGTTTGTTCCAGTACGTCGAAAAGCCGTGGGACAATGATCGCTTGCACCTGATCATACGCAACGGCCTGGAGAAGCAGCAGCTGATAAAGGAGTTGCGGACCAAGATCGATGCGATCAACAAGGCGCACTCCGATCTGCAGGGAATCCAGACGGAGATCTTGAAGGCGTTCTCATGAGTGAACAGGAACGCATCCCGAGCATACTGATCGTCGACGACGAGCAGATGGTTCTCACCAGTCTGGAGTCCTTTCTTTCGCTGGAAACGGACTACCAGGTTCAGACCTTTCTGTCACCACTGGAGGCGTTGGAGTACGCGAAGGAAAATGACATCCACCTGGTGATCTCCGACTACCTGATGCCGGACATGGACGGAATCTCCTTTCTCGGACAGCTGCGCGATCTCAAGCCCGACGTGACGCGTATCATACTGACGGGATACGCCGACAAGGAGAACGCGATCAAGGCGATCAACGATGTCGGGCTCTTCCAGTACCTCGAAAAGCCCTGGGATAACGACGACCTGCTTCTGGTAATACGAAATGGCCTCGATAAGCAAGAATTACTGAGCACCCTGCGAGAGAAAATCGACAAAATCAACAAAGCGTATTCCGATCTGCAGGGGATTCAGACGGATATTCTCAAAGCCTTTGTGTGATGTGCATATGGATGTAGAAAGCCAGATATCGTTGATACTCGACAGCGCTCCCGACGTCGTCTACACGATGGATGCCGAGGGTAAGCTGACATCCATCAACGAGTCGGCCGGTCCGATTCTCGGGTATGCTCCCTCCGAGCTGATCGGCAAGTCCATCTTCGACTTGCTCCATCCTGATGAACTCGAGAAAGCCCGAGCCGGAATAGAGGAGAGTGTCCGGCGCCGGGATGAGGAGGTGCGCACCATCGAGGCGCGCATGGTCGACAAGGAGGGCGAAACCCATCACTACGAGGTGCACCGGCGGCTGGTGTTCGAAGACGGAGAGTTCGTTCGCGGCGAGGGCATCGCCCGCGATGTGACCGAGCACAAAGAGACTGAACTACAGCTGCAGCGCTACAAAGAGATCATCACGAACTCCCAGGATGCCGTCGCCATATACGATTGTGAAGGGCGCTACCTGGAGGTCAATCCTGCCCACGAGCGCATGCTCGGGTACACGTCCGAGGAGCTCAAGGGCCAGACACCTGCCTGTCATTGCGGTCAGGAAAGTTACGAGGAAGTCGGCAAGGAACTGGAGCAGGGCGGCTACCGTGGTGAAGTAACGTCGAAGACGAAGGATGGACGTGAGATCGAGATAGAGATCAGCGCCTTTCCGGTCATGGGCAGCGACGAAAAGCTGAACTGCGTCGTCGGTTTCGCGCGCGATATAACGGAACGCAAGCAGCAGGAGCGCCTGCGACAGGAAGAGCGCGAGGAGCTTCGGCGGACCAACACCCAGCTTCTGCAGATGAAGGACCGGTTGGTGCGTTCGGAAAAAATGGCCGCGCTGGGCAATCTCATCGCCGGCATCGCGCATGAGATCAACACCCCGGTGGGCGCCATCCACAGCATGCACGAGACGCTGATGCGCGCCGTCGGCAAGCTCAGGTGTAAGGTGGAGGAGAAGAGCCCGGAGGCCTGTCGCGAAGGTGGCCCGTTGGAGCGCGCACTGAAGGTCATCGACGATTCGCACAAGGTGATCGAGACCGGGTCCAAACGCGTCGCCACGATCGTGCGCAGCCTGCGCAACTTCGCCCGTGACGACGATGACGAGATGCAGGATGCTGATCTACACCAGGGCCTCGAGGATTCATTGATGCTGATTCATCATGCGACGAAGACCAGGATCGAAGTGGTTAAGCAGTACGGGCAACTGCCCCTGGTTTCCTGCCACGCGGGACGCATCAACCAGGTTTTCCTCAATATTCTCAACAACGCACAGCAGGCCATCGACGGCACCGGCCTGATCACCATCACCACATCGGCGGCCGATGACGAAGTCCACGTTGCCATCGCTGACGACGGAGTCGGTATCGACCCCGAGCGCATCGACAGGATCTTCGATGCGGGTTACACCACAAAGGCTGTGGGCATGGGAACGGGTCTCGGACTGTCGATCTGCTACCAGATCATGCAGGATCACGCTGGTCGGATCGACGTCGAAAGCGAGCCGGGAAAGGGCTCCACCTTCACCATCATCCTGCCGGTGACGGGGAAGGCGGCGTGACAGCCCTGCACAACTGACCTTACCTTTCAGTTCAGCAGTTGCTCACTCGAGTGGCTGCACTCCCTCAACGTTTTCTCTCTCCGCAATCGCAGGCCAGGAATCATTTGACCAACGGCATCGGTACGCTGCAGGAGAAGTCCCTGCACGCCGCCGTCAAAGACTGGTACGCCAGTCCGGGGGACCGTCTCGAGCACGCGGTGGACGGTTATGTCGTCGACATCGTGCGCGACGAAACCACCCTGATCGAGATCCAGACGGGAGGGTTTGCACCGCTCAAGCGCAAGCTGCGGGAATTGACCGCTGACTACACGGTGCGTCTCGTGCATCCGATCGCGGCCATGAAGTGGATCGTGCGCGTCGCGGCGGACGGGGTAAAAGAGATCGGACGCCGCCGTTCACCCAAGCGCGGGCGGGCCGAGCACATATTCGAAGAGCTGGTCAGCATTCCGGACTTGATCAACCATGACAGTTTTTCGTTGGAGCTGTTGCTGATTCAGGAAGAAGAGGTCCGCTGCTACGACGGTAAGGGGAGCTGGCGTCACCCGGAGTGGCGGCGACACGACCGCCGCCTGGTGGATGTCGAGGAACGACGCATCTTCGAGAAGGCCGACGATTTCCTCGCCTTTGTGCCGGCAGACCTGCCGCGGCCGTTTACCAATCGAGAGCTCGCCGAGGCCACGCGCTATCGCCTGGCGCTCGCCGGCAAGATGACCTATTGCCTCAGGCGCATGGGCGCCCTGCAGGTGACCGGCAAGCGCGGCAACGCCCAATTGTTCGCCGAGTAGCTCCGAGCGAAAGGGAACACGCGCAGGTATTCCGCGAGTGGATAGCGCAATCACAACCAACCCTGCACAGGACTAAGACGATGTCAGATCGAGTCGAGCCAGTAGCAAGAGAGATTCGCGAAGCACCGCGTGGCCTTCTTGGACTATTGCGCAACATCGGTCCCGGGGTCGTGGTCTCCGGATCCGTGGTGGGTTCCGGCGAGTTACTGGTGACCACACGCATGGGGGCGGAGGTCGGGTTCGTGTTTCTGTGGGGCATCATCGTCGCTTGTCTGGTCAAGTTCTTCATCCAGGTCGAGCTCGGACGGCAGTGCGTGCTGCACAATCAGACGACGATTCAGGCACTCGACCGGATAGCCGGATTCCGCTTTCGCAACACCTCGTGGGTCGCCTGGCTGTGCTCGGCGGGTTACCTGGGCGTCATGCTCGCTCTGGTCGGCATTCTCGGCGCCGTCTCCGGTTTGATGAACACGGTCTTCGACGGCATCAGCAAAGAGGCGTGGGCGTTACCTGTCGTGATTCTATTGTCAATCCTGCTATGGCGAGGCCTCTACAACGACCTGGAGAAGATGGTAACCTTCCTGGTGGCCGCCTTCAGTCTGATCGTCATCGGCTCCGTACTGATGCTGCAGGCGACGGAGCACTCGATCACAGGCGCGCAATTGCTATCTGGCTTTCGCTTTGCCATGCCAGCCGAAGGTGCCTTCGTGGCACTGGCCGTGATGGGGTCAGTGGGAGCCACGGCTGTCGAGCTGTTCATGTATCCCTACTGGATCCGGGAAAAGGGCTACCCCGATTTCGTCGGGCCTCAGGAGGATACAGATGTCTGGCGGGATCGCTATCGCGGCTGGATGCGTGTGCTGGTCGCCGACGCCTCTGTGTGCACGGCGATCGCCCTGGTGATCACGTGTGCCTATTACCTGTTGGGTGCATCCATATTGAACAAGCTCAACGTCATTCCCGAGGGCTTCAAGGTCGTTGAACAGGTCTCGCTGATATTCACCGAATCGATCGGGACTTGGGCGGAAGGAGTCTTCCTTTTCGGTGCCTTCTGTACCCTGTTCTCGACGCTGCTTGTCTTCGCCGCCAGCTCTGGTCGTATCGGTATTGACTTCCTGCGCCACATAGGGGTTGCTGCATTGGATCGCGAAGAAGCCCGGCGGATGACTCTGCGTGCGCTGCAGATCGGATTTCCGCTGTTGTGGTTGTTCGTGCTCTGGGGGTACGGTAAGAATCCGTTCTTTCTGCTGCTGCTGGGGGCCAACGCCAACAACCTGTTGTTGATCCCGTTGGCGTACGGCATCGTACACCTAGCCATGCGCACGGCCAGCAAGGTTCGCATGCCGATGTGGGCGGAACTGGGCTTGATGCTGACGATTTGGGTGATCATCAACTTCACCGCCATCAACCTCTACCTCAAATGGACGGGCGGCAGCTGAGCCGTCAACTCCGATTCAGGCTGACGAGGTCGTCGTAGCGGACGCCGTTGCCACCGAAGATGTCCAGGGCGCTGCCGACGGTATAGTCGAGGCGGCCTCCACCTTGCTGTCTCACCGTCTCGATATCCTCCATACTGCGGATGCCGCCGGCGTAGACAGTCGCGATCGGTGACTCCGCGCCCAGTAGTCGCACCAGCTCCGCATCGATCCCTTCCTGCTTACCTTCGCGCTCGGTGGCGTGGACGAGAAACTCGCAACAATAATCCGCGAGGAACTTCAGGTTTGCCCCATCGACGACGAAATCCGTCAGATTCTGCCAGCGCTCCGTGGCCACGACATACTGATCGCCACGTCGGGTACAGCTCAGGTCCAGCACCAGTTTGTCGGTCCCTACACTATGCGCCAGCTGCTCGAGATGGTCTCGATTGAGCTGGCCATCGCTGAACACGTATGAGGTGACGATGATGGCCGCGGCACCCTTGCTCAACCAGTCTTCAGCGTTGTCGCCCGTGATACCACCACCCAGATGCAGACCTGCCGGGTATGCCGCCAGGGCAGCGGCAGCGGCCTCATCATTGCCGGGCCCCAGCTTGATGACGTGGCCGCCTGACAGGTTGTCACGCCGATAAAGAGCGGCAAAATCGGCGGCAGAGTGCTCGCTGGAAGCGAAATTGGTCTCCGGCGTGTCCGTGCCATTCTCCAGAGTCGAACCGACGATCTGCTTCACCACCCCCTGGTGGAGGTCGATGCAAGGTCGAAAGCGCATAGTGCAGCTGCCTCAGGCGACGCGGTACTGGTCGACCCGGGCCCTGTCGACATCGACGCCAAGTCCCGGACCGCGAGGGGGGTAAAGATAGCCGTCTTCGATCCTCAACCCATGGTCACAGACATCGTCGCTCTGATAGACGAACCCATTGACGTCACAACCAAAACCGATGTTGCGCATGGCGAAGGCGAGATGGGCCTGGGCGGCGGTGCCGATGCCGAGTTCCGGCATCGAGCCGATCACGCAGGGGATACCCGCTGCTTCCGCGAGGGTAAAAACGGCAGTCGCAGCAGCGAGACCGCCGGCTTCTGCGACATAGACATTGAAGATATCCGCGGCATTGGCCTTGATACAGGCGAGCGCGTGGGCGGATGTCCACACGGATTCGTCCGCCATGATCGGTACTTCGACGGCCTCCCGGATCAATCGCATGCCATCAAGGTCGTCACCGGGTACTGGTTGCTCAACCAGTTCCAGATCGAACTCCTCGAGGGCGCGGATGTGGCGCACCGCATCATCAGGCTGCCAGCCCATGTTGGCGTCGACACGCAATATGATTTCCGGGAAGGCCTCACGCAGGGCGGCGACAATGGCCCGGTCTGCTACCGCATCCCGGCCGATTTTTGCTTTCAGCGTCTTGTAGCCTTCGTCCGCGAGGAGACGCGCCTGAGCGACGACGTCGTCGACGGGACCCATCGACAGGGAGCGACTCAGCGGCAGACGGTCACGAACACAGCCTCCCAGCAGATCGTAGACCGGCCGGCCCAAAGCCTTGCCGACGACGTCGAACAAGGCCATCTCGATTCCGGATTTGGCGGGCCAGGCATCTGGCAGGCGCTGGTTCATGAGCGCCACCGTCTGGTTGATGCGGAAGGGATCAGTGCCGATGACGACGTTGGCCAACGCATCGTTGATGGAATCGGCCTCACCGCGGCCCTTGCGTTCCCAGACGCTGGCGGCCTCACCAAAACCGGAAATGCCCTCGTCCGTGGTGACTTCGACCACCGCATTCTCGGTGTAGGTGTGGGTTCCGAGACTGCTCAGGAATGATTGCACCCTCGGCACGCTCACGGCCGTAGCGGTGACGGAAGTGATCTTCATTCAGGCAAGGATACTGGAGCGCCGTTTCGGGATCAAGAAGGGCCCATTTCGTACAGGCTCAACAGCGAGTCACCGAAACGCCGCTGGCGTTGCAGGCGTAGCCGGCCGCTGCTTTCGGGCAGCTCCAGTCGCTTGAAGTGTTGCACGGCGACGATGCTGTCAGCGGCGCACAGGTTGGCCTCGGCGACACGGTTCAACAGGACCACAGATAGCGGTTCTCCTGCGGCCGTGGCCTCGTAGGGGGGATCGATAAAGACGCAATGGAATGCCCCTTCCTCCTGCTCCTGGAGGCGCTCGATCACAGTCTGAGCCTTGGCGTTGATCAGCTCAATGGCTTCAACATTCCACTCGCTGACCAGCTTCTTCAGAAACCCATACCGTCTCTGGTCCGGCTCGGAGGCGACGACGCGGGATCCGCGGCTGGCGGCTTCCAGAGCCATCTGACCGGTGCCGGCGCACAGATCCAGGAAGGCCGTGGCGTCGAGGTCAGCGCCCAGCATGGCGAAGAGGGACTCCTTGAGACGAGACGAGGTGCCCCGGACATCGCCGTGGCGCCGCGGGTTGAAGGGGATGACCCTTCCCTTCAGGGTGCCCGTTACGATGCGCACGGCACCGCAACTCCTGTGTTGCGGGAGGAGGGGGAGGTTGGTCGTCCCGGGTTGACGTCAGGCGTGCTGCATTTCCATGGTGTTGATGTTGTCCCAGCGGATATGACCATCGCGGACGAACAGCTGGATGCCACGCAGGTCTGGCACATCGGAAGGAAGGACATTTCGGCGCTCGCCGGAGGCGGTTCTGGTGATGAAATCGAGCTGACCGGGAAGGCTGCTCTGATGCGCCTGCAGTCCCGCGCTCTTGTGAGCGAAGTCGTATCCACCGCCGGTCAGAGGGATCGACTGCGGGAGAATGAACTCGATTTCGAGATCCGGTGCAACGCGTCCCCGGATTGCCACGGTCGGCTGACGCTGGGCGAGGTCGCTTATCAGGTCCTGCAACTCGGCCCGCGAGGTCGACACTTCCTCCAGCAGGCGGTCCCGCTCCATGACTATTTCGAGGAGTTCACGCAGACTCTTGAGTAACTGCATGAAGACTTTCTCGCGAGCCGGGTAGTTGAGGAGGTACTTGCGATTGGTGCGTGCGACTACTCCAACAACCCCTTTAGCGAAGAATTCAGCCAGGGCGATTTCCGGCCGGGCTTCCTTGTCCTCGACCGAGCGGTAGAAATTACTCAGGTCCACGCGGACACGGCCCTCATCATGCTGGACCACGTTGCCGACGTTGAAGTCGAGTGGGACCCGCAAGGCCCTGCAGGCCTTGTCCATGCGTTTCTCTTCGTGGTCGACTCGCCGGCTGATTCCCTCCGCACTCTCTTTGGCACGGTCGATGACGACACCGCAGCGGTCGATCCGGCGGCGATTCTCGTCATAGCTTCCCAATGTCAACCGCGAAGCTGTGAGATTTCCTCCAATGCGGACGGTCTCTCCGGCCGTGAAGTGCACCTCGGAAACGTCGCTCTTGACGAAGACACGCTCCGCGGTGACTGCGGCGTGGCTGACCTCACCGTTGACCACCGCGTCCCCTGTAACCTCGATGCGACAGGGAGCACCCGGCTCGCCGATGAGGTCACCTTCAATCAGAACGGAGCCTTTGCCCTTTATCAGCACCGGCCCCGATATGTCCTCACGGATCAATAGATCCGCATCACCCGCGTCGACGAAGGTCGACGAGCCGTCCGAGCCATCGAACGACGTCTCCGTCAACGCGGATGATCGCATCACTGCCGCGGCCACGGTCTGGATATCGAACAACTCCGAGGCCGCTGGGGATCTGCCTGCCAGGGGGGAGGGCATGAGAGCGTGTGTGAGTGGGTGGGTGGGAGATGTGGTGGTTAGCGGATTGGCTTCATCGAACCGAGACCTCCGTGGATACGCCCAGCGTTTGTAACTCCTCCAGCATTTGGGAGATCCGGCTCGCTATGTCGATGAGCTCGGAGAAGGTTTCGACACTGATCGGTTTGGGCAGCAGTACGTCGATGCAGCCTTCCACTTCTTCGGGAATCTGTTCAGGGATAAAGCCCGAAATCACTGCGATGACGGCGTGAGGATTCATGTTTCGCAACACCGCGATGATCTCCAGCCCGCTCAGGCCTGGCATCAGGATATCCAGGGTGATGAGGTCATACGACTGACGCAGTACGGTGGAGAGCGCTGCCTCAGCCGAATCAACCGAGTGTGCCGTATCGCACCCCCGATTGCGTGCCATCTGCGTGAAGAACTCCCTGATTGTGGGTTCGTCGTCGACGATCAGTACTCGCACGGGGATTCAGCTCCATTTCGGGGAGATGGCGGTCAGGTCCACCCAAAGATCCGTGGACTTGCGTTAACGGACGCAATTGATGTGCCAGGAGCTTTCAGGGGCAATGGCAGGTGAATCGAGGCCGAATCCGGCCAAATAGCGGAATCGAGGCGGTGATTTGGCTGCTTACAGGTTGTGCTTCTTGAGGCGGTACCGGAGGGCGTCGGTACCGATTCCCAGACGGCGGGCGGCTTCAGTCTGGTTGCCACCGCTGCTCTCGAGAGCCTGCACGATGGCGCGACGTTCGAACTCGACCAGCGTCAGCGGCTGGCCGGGGTCACTTCCTGCGGCGTCCGTCGTGGTTGTGGTCGTCTGCAGATCGGCTAACTCGCTCACCGTGAGCGATGGACCGTCCGCCAGGATGACGGCCCGCTCCACCAGATTGCGCAGCTCGCGGACATTGCCGGGGAATTCGTAGCCACGCAAGAGGCGGGTCGCCTCCTTGTCTATGCCGGAAATGTCTTTGCGGAATTCTCTGGCGTAGCGGCCCAGATAGTGATAGGCCAGCAACAGGACGTCGTCACCGCGTTCTCTCAGAGGCGGGAGGTCAATGGTGAATACGTTCAGACGGAAAAACAGGTCCTGGCGAAAGGCACCGTTGCTCAAGAGCTCGTCGAGATCCTGATTGGTAGCCGCCACCAGACGCACGTCGACGGGGATTTCCTCGACGCCGCCGACACGCCGGATCACCCGCTCCTCGAGGGCGCGCAGAATCTTGCCTTGAGACGCCGGGCTCATGTCGCCGACCTCGTCCAGGAACAGGGTGCCGCCATGGCTGAGTTCGAACATGCCTTTGCGAGATTGCGTGGCGTCGGTGAAGGAGCCCTTCTCGTGGCCGAACAACTCGCTCTCGAACAGGCTATCAGGCACCGCCGTGCAGTTGATACTGATAAAGGCGGCGTTGGCCCGCGGACTGGAGCGGTGAATGGCACGGGCCACGAGTTCCTTGCCCGTGCCGCTCTCACCGCGGATGAGCACGGTGGTGCGTTCGGTGCGGGCGACCTTTTCTACCAACTCCCCGACCTGCCCCATGGCGTCGCTCTCACCGATGATGTCCGACTGGTCGAAGTCGGATGCCCGCGTCAGTGACTCGAGCCGGGCCTGGATACGATCTTTCTCCCGGCGAATGGACTGGTAGCGACGGGTACGCTCGAGAGCAGCCTTGAGTTCTTCGAGCCGTACTGGTTTAGTAAAGAAGTCGAACGCCCCCTCTCGCAATGCCTCGACCGCCGTCTCGAGATCCCCATGTCCCGTGACCAGAATGACCTCGACGTCGGAGCCACGCTCCTTGAGCGAACGCATGAAATCGAGGCCATCCACGTCAGGCATCATGATATCGCTGATGACTATATCGGCCCCTTCCTGCTCAAAACGTTCGAGGCCCTCTCGCCCGTTGGTGGCGAAGATGACTTCGTGCCCCATTTTGCGCAGAAAAGCGCCCGCGCTCTTGCGGATCATCTCATCGTCATCGACCAGGAGGATCTTGATCTGGCGCTCCTCGGCGACGGCCGTCGTCATGTTAGTCTGTTCAGTCATTGTGTTCATTAATGTCTGCTGCACGGTACACCTGAGCAACCATTGGAGAGTTGAGTAAAGCCTGACACTTGCAGTAAAGCCTGATACTTGAGTACAGCAAACGACAGGCCAGTATGACTCCTGTTGACGGTCGTTCGTGGCCGCCGTACCCTTTGGCTCTCTCCCCCCACTCCCCGTAAAAGCCAGAACACATGAGCTCGAATTACCGTATTGCTGTGTTGAAGGGGGACGGCATAGGTCCCGATGTCGTCGACGAGGCCCTCCGCGTTCTCACCGCGCTGGGCAACAGCAGTGCAGTCAGTTTCGAGTTTTGTGAGTACCCATCCGGGGCCGATTGCTACCTGGAATGCGGCACACCGTTGCCGGATGAGACTCTGGGGGCGTGTCGTACTGCAGACGCTGTGCTGCTGGGTGCGATGGGCCGGCCCGATATCCGGTGGCCGGACGGCACCGAGATGCGCCCTCAGGTGGATTTGCGCATCAAGCTGGATCTATACGCTGGCGTTCGCCCGATCTACCTGTACGCGGAGCACCTGACGCCGCTAAAGGGCTTGGGTCCGGGCGCCATCGACCTGGTCATCTTGCGTGAGAACGTGGAAGGCCTGTTCGCCTCGATGGACGCCGGCATCGAACTGCGGGGTGAGGTCGCCGTCGACTCGATGGTGATTACGCGTTCGGGCACCGAGCGCATCGCCCGCTACGCCTTCGAGTTGGCGCGCGGACGACAGGAGACCGGGAATTCGCAACGCCAGGCCATGGTAACCTGCGTTGACAAAGCCAACATCTTCCGGTCCATGGCCTTCTTTCGCAGCGTCTTCGACGAGGTTGCGGCCGGTTATCCCGACATCGCCCGTGCGTACGAGTACGTCGACGCTATGGCTTTCCACCTGGTCGAACAGCCACAGTTGTATGATGTCATGGTCACGGAGAACATGTACGGGGACATCCTCTCGGACCTGGCCGCCGGCCTCATCGGCGGCATGGGCATGGCGCCCTCCGGGGACATCGGCGAGGATGCGGCCGTGTTCCAGCCTTCTCACGGTACTGCCCCCGACATCGCCGGCAAGGGGGTGGCCAACCCGGTGGGGACCATCCTGTCGGCCGCCATGATGCTGCGCTGGCTCGGACAGCGCCACGACGACGACGCATCCACCGCGGCCGGAGCCCGGATTGAGGAGGCGGTGCAAAGCGTACTGACCTCTCCCGACAACGCCACCCCTGATTTGGGCGGACGCATGACGACCAGCCAGATGGGTCAGGCGATCGTGGCAGTTCTATGAGTGGCGGCTCTATGAAATGAAGCGACGCCACTTTCTGCGCACTGGCCTGGCTGCCGCCTCCGTACCCATTCTGGGTGGGATGCCGTTCGAGGTCGGTCAGGTCATGGCGGTGACGGCGGGTGTCGGTGAGCGCCCTCGCCTGCGCGATCTCGGCATCGCTATCGGATCGTTGCCCACCGCCAGGTACAACGCCATCACTGACGTTCCTGGAGTTCTCGTCGGCCACGCCACGATCATCCGCGGGGACGGCCCGTTGGTCGCTGGGGAAGGTCCCGTGCGCACCGGGGTAACGGTGATTCTGCCTCGCGCTGACGATGTTTCGCGCCATCCCGTGCGCGCGGCGGACTGGACGCTCAATGGCAATGGCGAACTCACCGGCCTGGGACCTGTGCGCCGGCAGGGACTGTTGGGAAGCCCGATCTATTTTACCGATACCGGGTGCATCGGCACCGTGTACGACGCTGCCATGGGGCACCTGCTGGAGAGCAACCCACAGGTGTTCTCGCAGTTATTCAGGCCTGAGCCGGTGGTCGGCGAGACCTGGGCCGGTTTTCTCAACGACACGGCAGGCCGCCACGTCGGTAGAACCGAGGTGCGGGCCGCGCTCGCCGCCGCCGAGCGTGACGGGAATGGCGTGGTTGCGGAAGGCTCCGTGGGTGGTGGGACCGGAATGCGGGCGTACGGCTTCAAAGCCGGCATCGGCACTTCCTCGAGAGTTGTCACCTGTGCCCCGGACGGCGAGGACGAGGAAGCCCGGGCCCGGCAGTACACCGTCGGCGTCCTGGTGCAGGCCAACCACGGTCGCCGCCACCAACTCACGGTTCAGGGAGTCCCCGTCGGCACCGAGATTCCGGATCTGCTGCCGACCCCGGGCAAGGCCGCTGCCACTGGCCATTCGCTCCTCATCGCCATCGCCACCGACGCACCTCTGTTGCCGATTCAGCTGCAGCGCCTGTGCAAGCGGGCTGCCCTTGGCATGGCGCGCACCGGGGGTATTTCAACGCATGGCAGTGGTGACCTGTTGATCGCCTTCTCGACAGCGACGACAGAGAGCGTGAATGCCGGCATTATCAAGGGGGAGATGCTCCATTTCTCTCAGATTACCAGTCTGCACCAGGCCGTCGTCGAAGCCACCGAAGAGGCCATCCTCAACGCGTTGACGGCCGCCCGTACGATGGTCGGCCGCGACGACAACCGCATCTTCGCTCTGCCCTTGGATCGCTTCGTCGACGCCATGAGACGGCACGGCCGGTTGAAGTAATGCGGTTGCGGGATTTCGATATCGCTGTTGGAAGCGGTCAACCCGGCCCGGCCAATGCCATAACGGATGTACCGGGTGTTCGCGTCGGACACGCGGATATTGTTGCCAACAACACAATCTCCAGCCTGGCGACTGGCATAACGGCGGTAATCCCGTACCCGCGCACACCCCGGCGTTTCTTCGCCGGCCGTTACGCCCTGGACGGTGGGGACGGCTTCACCGGACTCGGTGTCACCGAGGATTTCGGCGCTCTGTCCACCCCCATCGTGCTGGCGCCGGCTGCCGCCGTCGGCAAGGTCTACGACGGACTCATCCGCTACGGTCTCGGCCTGGCCGAAGGCCTGCCAGAGGATGCCGGCTGGCCGCCCGTCGTCATCGGCGTCGATGACAGTGGCATCAACGACCCGATGGTCGCGCATGCCAGTATTGCACAGGGTCATCTCGACGCCGCATTGGCGAATGCGCGGACAGGGGAAGTTGAGGAGGGTGCCGTCGGCATCGGCGCAGGCCTGGTCTCGTTTGGCGTGCGCGGCGGCGTCGGTACGGCATCCCGCTGGGTGGAGCTGGACGGCAAGCGGATTCACGTTGGGGTACTGGTGGCTGCCAACGCTGGAGAGCCCGAGAAGCTCAGCGTCGATGGTGTGCCGGCCGGGGGCGAACTATCAATCATTCCGGCGGCGCCCGGCGTGCCGAGAACGGCCACCGCTGTCGTCGCCACCGATGCGCCCTGTGATCCCGGGCAACTGAATCGCCTGGCGGGCCGAGCAGCACTTGGCCTCACCCGGGTTGGCTTGCTCGACGCATTCACCACGGATGGACTCGTCATTGCGCTGTCGACGACGGGTCTCGATGACGCCGGGGGTGAGTCCGGGGTTACTTCATCGATGAAGACGACATCGGAGCGGCAGTTGCCAGCGTTGTTTGCGGCGGCCGCCGAAGCCTGCGAGGAGGCGGTCCTGAACGGGCTGCTTGCCGCCCGGCCACTATCAGATGTGCTACTAGATATACCCCAGACTCCCGATCGACCGGGGCTCGTCAATGCTCACCGTACGCTGCCGACGTCGACATGGCCGCAGCTGGTCCGTACTCACCGGCAACGCCGCGTCCGTTGAGCACATGACCGGGCTGCTCGACGACGGCAAGGCCTGCAGCCAGTTTCGCGCTCGCCTACTGCGCTGGTACGATCACAACAAACGACATCTGCCCTGGCGCGATAAGGACAACTCCTACCAGGTCTGGGTTTCCGAGACCATGCTGCAGCAGACTCGCGTCGACCAGATGGCGCCCTACTACGAGCGCTTCATCAGCCTCTTCCCGACCGTTCGCGCGCTCGCCGACGCCACCGAAGCTGAGGTGCTCAAGGCCTGGGAAGGGCTGGGATACTACAGCCGGGCACGCAATCTGCATCGGGCTGCCCGCAGTCT
The DNA here is from genome assembly GCA_965248265.1 of Candidatus Latescibacterota bacterium. Classification (GTDB taxonomy): domain Bacteria; phylum Latescibacterota; class UBA2968; order UBA8231; family UBA8231; genus CBDFJF01. The sequence goes on along the minus strand of CBDFJF010000001.1, from coordinate 621,308 downwards.
CGTGGACGATGGCGACGGCAGCCTGCCGCGCGATCACGACGAGCTGCTGCGTCTGCCCGGGATCGGTAGCTACACCGCGGCTGCCATCAGCAGCATCGCCTTCGACGCTCCCCACCCGGTACTGGACGGCAACGTCACTCGCGTGTTGTGCCGTCTTCTGCGAATTGAAGAGGAACCGCGCACCGCAGCGGTAAAGACCGAATTGATCGCCGCTGCCGAACGGCTGCTGGCGCGCAAGCGGCCGGGCGACTTTAACCAGGCCCTGATGGAACTGGGCGCGCGCGTGTGCAAGCCGGCCAGGGCCGACTGTACGAATTGCCCGGTAAACTCCATGTGCCGCGCCCGAGCGGAGTTGAATGATCCGGCTCAGCTGCCCGTGAAGGGTCGAAGAAAACCGCGCCCGCATTTCGAGGTTACGGCCGGCATGATCTGGAAGCGCGGGGGCTGGTTGCTGATCGCCCAACGACCGGCAGACGGCATGCTCGGCGGATTGTGGGAATTTCCCGGCGGCAAGCAGGAAGACGGAGAATCCCTGGCCGGATGCTTGAAGCGAGAGATCAGGGAGGAGCTCGATTTCGACATCGAAGTCGGAGTGCACCTCGCCCAGGTCGACCACGCCTACTCCCATTTCAGCATCACCCTGCACGCCTTCGAGGCTCACTATCTTTCAGGACGGCCGCGGGCACTGGGCTGCGCTGACCTGAAATGGATTCGGCCGTCGCAACTGCAAGACTATCCGATGCCGCGCGCCGATCGCCGTATTCTAGAGGGGCTCGCTGACAAGGGCGAGCGGGACCTGCTGCCGATGTCATACACCGAGAGGAAAATCCGTGGCTGTTGAAAACGCACCGGCTGAACTGCGCCGGCGAACTCCAGGTTTGTTTGTCCGCGGCTTCGCCATGGGTACTGCGGATGTGATTCCGGGCGTCTCCGGCGGCACCGTGGCCCTGATCACGGGTATCTACGACGAACTCATCCGCACCATTGCCGGCATCGACACCCGGCTGATCGGCCTCGTGCTTCGCGGTCGTATCGCTGGCTTATGGGCTCACGTCAACGCCGGTTTCCTGGTGCCCCTGTTGTGCGGGATCGCCGCCGCCGTGGTCTCACTCGCACGCGGCATCACTTATCTGTTGGAACATCATCCGGTACCGTTGTGGGGTTTTCTCACCGGTCTCATCCTGGCCAGCGCGCTGGTCGTCAGCCGCCGGGTACAGGGATGGACCGCGGCTGGGCTGGCGCTGCTGATCGCCGGTACCGCGGCCGGTTACGGCGTGACGCTGTTGTGGCCGATGGAAACCGGAAGCGAGTGGTACAAGTTCCTGCTGTCTGGGAGCATCGCCAGTGTCGCCATGATCCTGCCCGGAATAAGCGGCTCGTTTCTGCTCGTGATCATGGGGAAGTACGGTCAGGTGATGCGCGCGGTGCACGAGTTCGATCTCGGTGTCTTGATCGTATTCGGGATCGGCTTTGGCGGTGGCATACTGGCGTTCTCGCGCGTGCTCAAGTTCCTGCTCGCGCGCTATCACGCACTGACGATGACGCTGCTGGTGGGGTTAATGGCGGGTTCGGTACGGCGGGTGTGGCCGTTCAAACGCTACCAGAATGTCGATGGGCAGACGACAGATTCGACGACGCAATACTACGACTGCGTTTTCCCGGACCGCCTCGATGGTGAGGTCATCGTCACGGTGTTGCTGATGCTCGTCGGAATCGCGGCTGTGTTGTTGCTTGAACGACTGGGGCGTACAGCTGGCGTGGAACAAGGTTGACAGCATGGTACCGGGGAACATGTCGGCAGGTCTGGTCGCGGTACGGCGGACCAGGTGGCGTCAGCTTTCAGCCGGGGGACTGGGCCGAGTCGTTCTCCAATTCCAAACGCGACGCGCGGAAGCGTCTGATGCGGCGCACGAAGATGAAAACCAGCCCGGCGAGTGCAACATATAGAAGGACCTCGTAGATCACACCGGTCCAACCCAGAATCACCGGCCACAACGTCAGGATACAGAGCAGGATGAAGGCGTCCTCAATCAGACGTACTACCTTCGCCCTCTTTTCTTCAGGTGTCTGTGGTGTCTGTGGAGTTTCCGCCATCGGCTCGCTATGCCTGCGCCAGTGATTTATAGATGGTGTAATTCTTGAGCACCTTCTTCACGTAAAGACGTGTCTCCCGGTACGGAATGCGTTCCACGAAGGTATCCGGGTCCTCGAAGGGAAACCGGTCCACCCACTGCCGCGCGACATGCGGCCCCGCGTTATAGGCGGCGAGTCCCAGTTCGAAACCCACCGTCCTGGTAGGACCCTCCATGAAGTCACGCACCTGACCAGCCAGAAAATAACTGCCCATGCGGATGGACTGCTGCGGATTGAACAGTTGCCTGCGGTCGAAAGGGCCCATGCCCAGTCTGCGGGCAAGTCTGCGGCCCGTCTGTGGCATGATCTGCATCAGGCCGATGGCTCCGGCGTGGGACACGGCATCTTCGTTGAAGAAGCTCTCCTGGCGAATCACTGAGAGCACCAGGTAGGGGTCGACGGAGGCCTCCCTGGAGGCGGCGGCGACCTGATCCCAGTAGTAGCTGGGATAGACCCTGGCGATCTCCATGTCGTCGCCCTCGGCCGCGAATATCTTCACTGACAGCACCAAAGCGCGGTTCAAGATGCCGGCACGCTCATAATGGTCGCGGATGACTCGCAGCGCCGGGCTGTCACCTTTGTTCAGCCGCTCTGCACGCAAGAGTTCGGCTTCCGCATGCGAGCGCATGCCCAACACCCGGAGCAGTTCGGCGCGCTCGAGATAGTCGCGCCCTGCCAGTTTTCGTGTCGACGCCGCGTTTTGGGTGATACTCTTCGCCTGCAGCGGCAGATCGCCGCCGCCATAGCCCATCTGGACCGCCCGCGTCGAGTAGTAAGATCGCGGGAAGCCTTTCGCCGCTGACTCGTACAGCTGCTGAGCTTCTTCGAGTCGGTTCAGCTTGAAGGCGCTCTTGGCGGCCCAGAACAGGGACTGGTCGACGATGTGAGGCTCCCTGGCGCTGCTACCAGCGGCCTTGAAATAGGTCAGAGCTTCAGAGAACTCCAGCCGGCAGTACTGCATGAAGCCTATGCCCCAACGGGCTTCATCGGAGTAATCGCCTTCCGGGTACTCGGTGGCCAGCTGGCGGTAGATTTTTTGGGCCTGGTCGAAGTGACTGTGGCGCTCCGCCGCCTTTGCCGCTTGCCACAAGGCGTCATCGGCGAGCTCATGGCGTGGAAAGGAGCGCACGAAACGGGCGTAGGTTTCGATGGCACGCTGTTCCTGGTCGAGCCTGATCTCGATGCCGCCGATGCGGTAGAGAGCAGCGGCGCTGCCGTACTCATGGAACAGCCGATCGAAGCCCGTGCGCGCGCGCTGGTACTCGCCGCTCTTGAGATAGCAGCGCGCCTGCAGGTAACGCGCCTTTTCCTTGATCGCATGATCGGGGTCGGAGCGCAACAAGCGGTCGAGGGTCTTGCGGGCACGACTCTGTTGTCCGTGACGGTAATACACCATAGCCCGTGCGTATTGCTCGCGGTCGGTGCCGGAGCTCTTGCCGAACCTGAGCGCATCCAGGGCACTGCGATGGGCAGGGTATTTTTCCATCAACCGCAGTCGAGTCTGGCGCGATGCCTCGTCGTCAGACGTGGCGTCGTGCACCTCGATCATACGGTACAGGATTTCGGGCCAACTGGCTGGATTGGCTTCGGCATAATCGGTGTACAGTTCGAGAGCGCGGTGATACTCACCAAGCTCACCGATCATGCCAGCCAGGTAGATGCGCGCCGAGTCGGCGACTGCCTGACTGCGGGAACTCAGCAACAGATCCTCGTACAACAGGCGCGCGGCGTCCTGATCGCCAAGACTGTTGAGGGCCCGTCCCATCCACAGCCGTCGATGGTCGTCGAGCAGCGGCAATACCCCGTGCAGCCGATGATAGCGTACGTATGACTTTTCCGGTCTGCCCAGAAGCTGGTCGCAGATGGCGTGCTGAAAGGCCAGAACCTGCTGTTGCTGGCTGACACCTTGCTCGCTCAAGTCAGCCAGATCGCCACAGCCTTCTTGGTAACGATGAGCAGCCATAAGCTCTGAGGCCGTGCTCTCCTGGCCTGCCACACTCGGAGTCGACCTCTTACCGACCCCAGCGTCGAAGAGGAACACGCGTCCGGCGAACGGCAGCAGGACGATCAGCATCAACCCCACGGTTCCAAGAGCCAGCCGCATATTCGAGGATTTGGGGGGCATCGACGGATGCTCGCGTTTCGAGGATGGAGCGTTTCGAGATACAGCCTGAAGACGGGTGGCCAAAGATAAGTAGGTGCCGTTACCCCCGACAACAAACTTATCGGATATATGGAAGAAGACCGTGAGGCAATAATTTGGCCGCCAGCGAAGGATGACCCTGGCGACCGGTCTGTGGGGGGTGGTGGCTATTCGGGTGCCGGGGGGTCTTGATCCTGCAGAGCGGCCTTGAACAGGGTAGAGAAACGCTTGTCGGCACCGGTCTTGGCCGAGCCGCCGGCTGGAGTGGAATCGTCTTGGCTGGACACCTGTTCAAGTTCCTTCAGGTTCTTGCGGATGTCCTTGAGGCAGGTATGGATCTGGCGATCCAGCTCGTCCAGCCTGCGTCCGATGACGTTGGTGTTCGAAGTATTCATCTCAGTTTGCACGGTCAGGAATCCAGAGCAATCCTAGCGCCAGAGGCCCAATCGCCCGGGCGGACCGGTAGTATCTGTCAATCACTCTTCTCAATCGCAAAAACCCGCAAAAACCGTGCCCTTCATCAGATTGACTGGGGGACAGGACGTAAATAATACAACCTCTTGTTTTTATTGGTCTTAATAGACCTACCTAGAACCCAGTCGGGTCGATGGCAGTGGAATCGATTTCCCACTATCCAGCATCTGGTGTGGGAAAACCTTGCCGGGGCAGGCGGGCTGTGGGCGATGGGTGTTGGTGTAGCTACTTCTTCTTTGGGGCGTAGATATGGGGGCTCTGGCCGTAGTGGGCCTCAGCGGCTTCCATCACGGTCTCCGACAGGGTGGGATGTGGGTGAATGGTCAGCTGCAGGTCGCTGACCAGGGCAGCCATTTCGACGGCCAGAACGCCCTCGGCAATGAGTTCGCCGGCGCCGACGCCGACGATACCGACCCCAAGCACCCGATCCGTTTCGGGATCGACGATGATCTTGGTCAGGCCCTCGTTGCGGTCGACGGTCGTGGCTCTTCCCGATGCTGCCCAGGGGAAGCGGGACACGACGATCTCGCGGCCCTCTATTCTGGCCTCCTCCTCCGTCAACCCGCACCAGGCGACCTCCGGATCCGTGTAAACGACGCTGGGGATGGCGTTGGGTTCGAAGACGACTCTCTGATGGCCGGCGATCACCTCCGCCGCGACCGTGCCCTCATGGGATGCCGTGTGGGCCAGGCCCGAACCGATGATGTCGCCGATGGCGAAAATCGAGGTTTCCGCGGTGCGACGTTGTCCATCGACCTGCACGTAGCCAGCCTCATCGACGGCGACGGCCGTCGTCTCCAGGCCCAGGTCCTGCGAGTTGGGGATTCTCCCTACCGAGATCAGCAGTTTGTCATACTGGGCAGATGATTTGGTGCCGTCGGCTGCCTCCATCTCGACGCTGATGGAATCGCCCTCCGCCTCCACGCGGGTGACCTTGGTGTCCACCATGATGCTCTCAAAGCGCTTGTCGAGCATCGAATGCAGCGGCTTCACCAGGTCGCGGTCAGCCGGAGGTACCAAGCCCGGCATCATCTCGACAACGGACACAGCCGAGCCCAGGGCGGCGTAGACGGATCCCAGCTCCACCCCGATGATGCCGCCGCCGACTACCAGAAGACGCGCTGGAATGTCAGTCAGTTCGAGGGCGTCGGTCGAATCCATGACTCTACCGACGTCGTCACCGATGTCGAACAGTCTCGGCATGGCCGGTCGTGATCCCGTAGCCAGGATGGCGTGCTCGAAGGTCAACTCGGATTCGCTGCCGTCCTGCTTTTCGATCTGCACTGAGTGCGGGCCACTGAAACGCGCGCGGCCCTGGATGTAGGTGACCTTACGGGCTTTGGACAGTTGCCCCAGGCCGCCGGTCATGCGCGCGACAACGCGATCCTTGAACGCCCTCAATTGGTCCAGATCGACTTCGGGTTCGGCGAACTTGATGCCCCACTCTTCTGCTTCCCGCGACTCGGTCAGCAGGCGCGAAACGTGCAACAGGGCTTTGGATGGGATGCATCCCCGGTAGAGGCAGACGCCTCCGGGGTTGGGGTCCAGATCGATCAGGGTGACGTCGAGGCCGAGGTCCGCTGCTTTGAAGGCGGCGACGTAGCCTCCGGGTCCAGCGCCGATGACGACCAGTTGAGTGCTGTTTCCCATCAACCCTCAACCCTCGAGGGCCAGCAGGAACGGATTCTCGACGGCTTCGCAGAGCCAGCGCAGGAAGCGCGCCCCGTCCGCCCCATCGATGAGACGGTGGTCGAACGACAGTGACAGTGGCATCATGAGGCGCGGCTCAAACTGTCCGTCCGTGAGTACCGGCTCGTGGTTGCTGCGCGCGATACCGAGGATGCCCACCTCCGGTGCGTTGACGATCGGGGTGAAGGCGGTGCCGCCGATTCCCCCGAGATTGCTGATGGTAAAGCAGCCACCCTGCATGTCATCGATGGAGAGCTTACCGGTGCGTGCCTTCTCGGCAATCGAAGTCAATTCGACTGCCAATTCGATGATATTCTTGCGGTCGACATCACGAACGACCGGTACCAGCAGTCCTCTGGGTGTGTCGACGGCGACACCGATGTGGCAATACTTTTTGTAGATCACCTCTTCACCAGCCATATCGATGCTGGCGCAAAACTGCGGAAACCGGTGCAGTGCGGCGGCGGCGATTTTGAGCACGATTGCCGTTGGCGTCAGCTTGCCACCGGCGGCCTCCGCTCGCTTGGCGAATTGCTTGCGCCACACCTCCAGCTGAGTGACGTCGGCCTTGTCGAACTGGGTCACGTGCGGGATCGTCGCCCAGGCTCGCGCCATGTGGTTAGCAGTAATTCGGCGGACGTTGCTCATCGGTTCGCGCTCGATCTCACCCCATTTGGTGAAATCAGGAAGCGGCGCCGCTTCAACGGTGGAGGAGGTCCCCTGAGTACGGCCGGTGTTCAGCCCCTTGGCGTGGGTCTTAACGTCCTGGATCGACAGCCGTCCTCGTGAACCTGACCCAGTCACCTGTGCGATGTCGATGCCGATCTCGCGCGCGAAACGTCGTACGGAAGGTGCGGCGGGGATCAACTTTCGAGCTGGGGCTGTTGCTGGTGCCGGAGCAGCCACCGGTGCTGGAGCAGCCGGCGGTGGCACAGCCGGTGCAGGGGACGGCGTCGCGGTTTTTGCTTCCACGGGCGCAACGGCTTCGACAGCTGGGGAGACGCCGGCAGCATTGATCACGAGGATCAGCTGTCCCTCCGTGGCGCGGTCTCCTTTCTTCACATGGATCTCTTCAACGATGCCGGCCACCGTCGCGGGCATCTCCACCACTCCTTTGTCGATCTCGATTTCGATTACCGGCTGATCCACGGCGATGCTGTCCCCGACATTGACGAGAATGCCGATAACATCACCGCCATCCACGCCCTCGCCCAGTTCCGGGAGATGCAATTCGGCGCGCGAGCCCCCGGCCGTTGCGGCTGAGGCAACCGGCTCTGGCGCCGGTGCTGGCAGCTCAGGCGTCTCGTCGGAGGTTGAGGTGGCCGGTTCCGCTGCCGCGCTCGGGGGTTCGGAGTCACCCTCAGCCGCTCCATCCACGGTCAGGATCAGCTGTCCCACCGCGGCCCGGTCACCCTGACTCACATGGACCTCGGTGACCCGCCCGCTCACGGATGAGGGCACCTCGATCACGGCCTTGTCGGTCTCCAGTTCGACTACCGGTTGGTTTTCTTCCAATTGATCGCCGGCACTGACTAGTACACTCAAGACTTCTCCGGCCTCGATGTTTTCTCCCAGATCGGGGAGTTTGAACTCAATCGAACTCATAGAGACGATGCCATCAGCTGATAACGGGGTTGGGCTTTTCCGGGTCGATACCCATGTCCTTCATGGCGTCAACTACGACGTTTTCCTCGATGCTGTCTTCGGAGGCGAGGGCACTGAGGGCGGAAAGCACGATGAAGCGGGCGTCGACCTCGAAGAAATCTCGCAACTCGCGACGTCCTTCGCTGCGCCCGAAGCCATCAGTGCCCAGTGACACCGGCGGTTTCGGGAACCAGCGGGCAATCGATTCCGACAGAGCTTTGACGTAGTCGGAAGCGACGACGAACACTCCTTTTTCGCCGCCGACACAGAAAGCAACGTGAGGCACACGCGGCTCCTCTCCCGGGTGCATTCGATTCCAGCGGTCGCATTCGATTCCATCGTAATGTAGTTGCTTGAAGCTGGTCACACTCCATACGTCGGTGGCGACGCCATAGCGCTCCTCCAGAATATCCTGGGCTTCGAGAGCCATGTTGACGATGGCACCGCTGCCCAGCAGATGGGCCTTCAGCTTTGAGCGTTTTTTCGTCGACGGCTTGAACTTATAGAGGCCGCGGAGAATGCCCTCCTCGCAACCCTCCGGCATCGGTGGCATGACGTAGTTCTCGTTCTCCACCGTCAGGTAATAGAAGATGCTTTCCTGCTCCTCGTACATCCGCCGGATGCCGTCGCGGATGACCACCTCGATTTCGTAGGCAAAGGCCAGATCGTAGGCCATCAGGTTCGGAACTGGATAGGCCAGCAGATGGCTGTTGCCGTCGTTGTGCTGCAGGCCTTCGCCGCTCAAGCTGGTGCGGCCGGCCGTGCCTCCGATCATGAAGCCGCGGCAGCGCATGTCCCCGGCCAACCAGACCTGGTCGCCGATGCGTTGCATGCCGAACATGCTGTAGTAGACGAAAAACGGGATGGTGTTGACGCCGTGTGTCGAGTAGGCCGTGCCGGCGGCGATGAACGATGACATGGCTCCGGCTTCCGTGATGCCTTCCTCGAGAACCTGCCCGTCCTTGGCCTCTTTGTAATAGGACAGGGTATCCCGGTCCACCGGCTCGTAGAGCTGCCCGGCGTGGGAGTAGATGCCGAATGGTCTGAACAGGGCGTCCAGGCCAAAGGTGCGGGCCTCGTCCGGGATGATGGGGACGATCAGCTTGCCGATCTCCTCGTGCCGCATCAGCTTCGTCAGCACCCGGGCGAAAGCCATGGTCGTGGCAATCTCGCGCTCGCCCGAGCCTTCCTTGAACTCCTCGAAGAAATCGGTCGGCGGGGTCTTCAGCGGTTGCGCCAGCACCTTGCGATCGGGCAAGTATCCTCCGAGCGCTTCCCGCCTTTCATGCAAGTAGCGGATCTCCGGGCTGTCTTCTGGAGGGCGGTAGAACGGCGCGGCGGCAACGTCGTCATCCGAGATCGGTATGCCGAAGCGGGAACGAAACTCGCCGAGTTCTTCCTCGTTGAGTTTTTTCTGTTGATGCGTAATGTTCTTGCCCTCACCCGCCTCTCCCAACCCGTATCCCTTGACCGTTTTCGCAAGAATGACTGTTGGCGATCCGCTGTTTTCCACCGCGGCCTTGAAGGCGGAGTAGACCTTCTCCGGATCATGTCCGCCGCGGCGCATCTTCTGTAGCTGATCGTCCGTCAGATGCTCGACCAGCTTGAGCATCCTCGGGTCCGTGCCGAAAAAGTGCTCGCGGATGTAGGCGCCATCGGAGACGGTGTATTTCTGGTACTCGCCATCCACCACCTCACCCATGCGCTTCATCAGGGCGCCCTCGCTGTCTCGCTCCAGAAGGGGATCCCAGTCGTCACCCCAGACCACCTTGATGACGTTCCAGCCAGCGCCCCGGAAGGCCGCCTCGAGTTCCTGGATGATCTTGCTGTTGCCGCGGACTGGTCCGTCGAGCCGCTGCAGATTGCAGTTTATAACCCAGATCAGATTGTCGAGGTGTTCACGGGAGGCCAGGTTGATGGCACCCAGAGCCTCAGGCTCATCGGTCTCTCCGTCTCCCAAAAAGGCCCATACCTTCGAACCATCGGTGGTCACCAGGTCGCGATCGTGCAGGTATTTGTTGAAACGAGCCTGGTAGATCGACAGAATCGGTCCCAGCCCCATCGACACCGTTGGGAATTGCCAGAAATCGGGCATCAACCACGGGTGTGGATAGGATGACAGACCGCCCTCTTCTCGCAGTTCGCGCCGGAAGTTTTCGAGATGGCGCTCCGTCAGCCGTCCCTCGAGAAAAGCGCGGGCGTAAATCCCCGGGGTGGAGTGCCCCTGGAAATAGATCTGATCGCCGCTGTGCCCGTCGCCGCGGGCTTTGAAGAAGTGATTGAAGCCGACCTCGTAGAGGGTGGCCAGGGAGGCATAGGTTGAAATGTGCCCTCCAGGAGACGCCTCGGCATCCCGATTGGCTCGCACCACCATCGCCATGGCGTTCCAGCGAATCAGGCTCTTGATTCGCCGCTCGATCTCTCGATCGCCGGGGAAGGCCGGCTGCTCAGACCGTCTGATCGTATTGACGTAAGGCCTGTTGGCCGAAAAGGGGAACTGGACGCCCGTCTGTTCGGCGCGGTCGAGCAATTGCCGCAACAATTGCTGAACTCGCTCCGCCGGATGGGTGGCGAGGACATAATCCAGAGACTCCAGCCACTCCTGCTCTTCCAGCGCGTACTCGTGGGTATCCGGTTTCGATTCCTGACTCAATTCGGATCCAACCTCTCTAGGAGCCTGTCCGAGTATCCCATTTGGGCTGCGGGGGCGTCATTGCCGCCGCTGCCAGCGTTCCGTTTCTCTCTCTGAATTCATCAATTCAGATCGATCACGCGCCTTGCCATCGACGACAATGACGCCCCCTCGCCTATCAAAGCGAATACTCGGACAGGCTCCTGGTGACTGATCATCTTGATGATCGCGAGGACGGGGTCTGCGAGAGCAAGACAATATACGGGAGGGGCCTTGTCGTGCAAGGGTCGTAAGGCAGCCGAAAACGGCCCTGAAGCGCTCTTGCGCCGATCGATAAAAAATTGATTTTATTAACGTTAGCAGCATATCTTCGGTGTCGGGCTGGCGTGCGATCGCACGCCCGTGTTCACGAAGTCAGAATGGCATAGCAAGTGAAACGATCTCCCCGTGACCGTGCAGTGGTGGTGGGTATCGCCGCCTCCGCGCTCCTGCATGTTCTGGTGATCTGGTTCGCCGATATCTGGTGGAGCGAGGTACGGCAGGGCGAGGCATTCCGCTACCGATTGGCATTGACCCCCCGCTTCGAACCCCGACGACTGACCACTGTGCGTCCGAAATCGCGCCCGGCACCCCAGATTGCATACGTGCCATCAGAGCCGATGTCCCGCAAGGCTGAGGATGCTGATGAGGCACCACCGCCGCGACTATCTCTGGATGCGTCAACCGTCCTGGCGACGGATCTGGTTGCACCGAACCCGGGAATGCGAGCCGATACCCTGGCGATCACCAGCCAGCGTATGATGTCTCCGGGCAGGCACGGGCCTGGAGGGCTGGCAGAGGGGGAGACCGCCATGGATCTGCTTCGTATTCAGGATCTCGCCGAAGCAGACGGATATCGAGCCGCCATAATCGTCGGCGCCCTCGGACGTCGGGATACGCGCGGTTTCATCAACTTCACGCGTCTCAACCTCTACGGGGTGGGCGCGGGCCGTACAGGTGAGTTGGAAGGCGTGGCCCGTCATTTGCGCGACTACACTGGAATATTTGCCCGGGTTCGGGGAGTCCAGCACCGCCATTTCGTGTCTGAACAATTGTTGAAGGACCCCATTCACTTTTTGTTGGAAGGTGGGGGAATGCCGATCTCGCAGGATGCGATTCTTGTAAACTTCAACCAGGCTGAGAAGACGTTACTGGGGCGCTATCTGAGAGAGGGGGGATTCCTGTTCATCGAGTCGAATCCTGTAAGCCCACACGGCTATCGCTTTCTCACCCAGACGCTGGCCGTGCTGCACGAGGTACTCGGACCCGGTGCTCGACTCGCGCCACTGCCAACCACGCACCCGGTTTATCACTCGTACTACGATTTCGACGCGGGCTTTCCGGGCGAGTACTACAAAGAGGAAACTGCTGATTTCGCTTCGCTACCGGGGACCTCGTGGTATTATCCCGGGGCTTTTCGGCCCGGCAGGCTGGCCCCGACGGCGACCGTCGATGTCCGAGTCCGGCGCCGACGAGACGTCACACCGGCGCCACCGGCGCAGCCGACCCTGCCCGCGCTCGGCCTCTACGGAGCCGAACTCGACGGACGTCTGGTCGCACTGGTCAGTGATCTCGGTCTGCACAGCAATTGGGTTGGTGGTGTGGACGCTGAAGGGGAAGAAGTCACCACCGGCCCCTCCCTCATGGCGGCTGTGAATATCGTCGCCCACGCTCTGCAACGCACCGATGGTCCGGTAGTGCGCCGGTCACCGCCATCCTGGATGCAGTCACGACCGGAACAGCGCACACCCGGCGCGTACCGAGAAGAGCTGGCGGGTACCACCGAATCCTGGATGGACCCGGAGATGCTGGAGACCCTGGACGCGTCGCTGGCCGTAGTCCTCTCGCCGCTGGGGTCTTTGATAAGCAACGGACTGCGCCTACGACTCGACGACGGCAACGCCATCGACTCGACAATGGAGGCGACCAACGGTTTGCTGCTGCACAATCTCAGCGCCGGCCCCCACTCCCTCCAACTTTGGTACCAGGGTAAGAGGCACGATCTTGATGTTCTTCTAGAGGGTGGCAAGGTGTCCACGGTGACTTTTGCCATGAACCGGGTGATCATGTTTTCACGCCTGACGATGAAGCAGCAGCAAGAGCTCGTAGCACCGGAGCAGTGGCTCACCAGTTTCGCGGACCTGACCATCGAAGAGCGTTTTCTCGCCGAGGGCTGGATGCCATGAAGGCGTCACTCCGCTGTCAGGCCTTGCTTCTTCTAGGCCTCGCGGTGAGCACTCCTGAGGTCGCCGCGCGAGCTCCGGTGGTTGCGGACGGCAGTCTGTCGGCCGTGCGGGACACGCTGGTAATCGTTCGCCGGGGGCAGAGTCTGTCTCAAGTCGTGATGCGGCATTTTCTAACAAGCGACTATGCCACCGCCCATGAGATGCTGGACTGGACACGCTACCACAACCGCTTGACCAGCGATGTGTTGACCACGGGACAGTCCCTGCGCATACCACTGGGTCCGCTCGGACTGAATCCCCGTCCAACGCAGGAGCGAGACTCGACCATCGGCGGTGAAACCGTACGCGGCATCTACATCAACGTGCGTCGGTCCGGGGAGACCGGTGGCATTGGCATGGCCCGGCGGCTGAAGGAGGCGGGGGGTAACGCCATCGTCTTCGACATCAAAGACCGGGATGGCATGCTGACCTACCATTCACGCGTGGATTTCGCCGTGGATTTCGGCGCCACCGGGGAGACGGTAATCGCCGATCCCCGTGTTTTCGTTCAGCGACTGCACGAGCTCGGTCTGTACGTGATCGCCCGCCTGGTATGCTTCCAAGACGTCCATTTGGCGGCGTCCCGGCCTGACCTGGTCCCCCTCACGGCGACAGGACAGGCGTGGTCCCAGCACGGGTCTTCGAGGTGGGTTGATCCGGATCTGCCAGAGGTTCAGGGTTATCTCTTCGAGCTCATACAGGAAGCGGCGTCGCTGGGAGTCGACGAGCTTCAACTTGACTACGTGCGTTTTCCCACGGTCGGCGACGGTGCGCTGCCCGGGCACTCGGAGCCCTCACGGGCCGATATCATTACCGACTTCGTGGAGAAGGCTTCTGCCGTGGCTGAGGCGCATGGAGTACAGATGTCGGCCGATGTCTTCGGTGTTGCCGCCTGGGCGCACGAGGAGGACTCTCACCGGACCGGTCAGGATCTGCAACGCATGCTGCCGTTTCTCGACATCGTCAGCCCGATGCTGTACCCTTCTCATTTTTCCGCTGGGTTTGGCGAGATAGAAGATCCCTCGCAACGGCCTTTCGACCTGGTCTACCGAGGGTGTGTACGAACCCGTGCCACGGCCGCCCATCACGGTGTCACGCTGCGCCCGTGGATCCAGGCGTTTCCCTGGGGGGTAACCGACTACTCGGCCCTCTACGTAGCGGAACAACTACGGGCGGCCAGAGAAGGCGGGGCTTCCGGTTGGTTGCTGTGGAATCCGAGCAATCGGTACGAGGCCGCCCTGGAGGCGATGCGGTATTTCCTTTCTTCCTCCCCCACGCCCCGAGCAGACGCCGTGGACCTTGAGTTCGAGGAGGTCGAGGCCAAGCCCGCCGATGGCCCGGACGTCATGGGCGAGCACCTGGACTCTACTTGATGCGCACCATCTCACCGCTCTTGTAGCGATCCCAGTACTCGTTCAGACAGGCCTTGATCCGCGGACTCAGTATCACCCCGCCGACAATATTGGGGAAGGCCATACCCAGGATCATCATGTCGGAGAAATCGAGGACGTTGCTGAGGGCCGTTACGGCGCCTACGAACACGAAGCAGACGAAGATGATCCGATAGATCAGCGTGGAGCCCATGCCGAACAAGTACTCCCAGGCGCGCTCACCGTAGTATGACCAGGAGATCATCGTCGAGTAGGCAAACAGCAAAACCGCCACGGCCAGAACATACCGGGCACCCGGTATGAAGGACTCGAACGCGGCGGCGGTCATTTTGGAGCCGACCAAAAATCCCTGAGAGGCCTGGAACTCCGGGTCAGCGTACACCCCAGTGATCATACAAACCATCGCCGTCATCATGCACACGACGATGGTGTCGATGAACGGACCGAGCATGGCAACCATGCCCTCGCGCGCCGGCTCATTGGTGCGCGCCGCCGCATGGGCGAACGCGGCCGATCCGAGGCCGGCCTCGTTGGAAAACGAAGCGCGGCGAATGCCCATCACCAACACTCCGACGAATCCTCCATACATCGCCGGCCCGGTGAAAGCATCGGAGACGATCTTGGCGATCATGTCCGGTATCAGGGATGCGTGTGACAGGACGATCAGTGCCGACGTCAACAGGTACAACACACACATGAACGGTACTATGCGGGAGGTCACGTGACCGATGCGGCGAATGCCGCCGATGATGACGAGGGCCACGAAGGAGGCCAGGACGATGCCGACCACCCAGTTGTACTCACGAAACACCGGGGAAACGGTGCTCAAGATCTCGAGGGTCTGATTGGCCTGGAACATGTTGCCGCCCCCAAGGCTGCCGCCGATGGTCAGGATCGCAAAGATGACGGCCAGTGTGCGCCCGAGAACGCCCCAGGCTGGACCCTTGGCCGCCAGCCCCTGTTCCAGGTAATACATCGGCCCACCCGATACATGACCGTCCGGGTTGATCTTCCGATACATCACCGCCAGGGTGCACGAGGCGAGCTTGGAGGACATGCCGAACACGGCCGTGATCAGCATCCAGAACACGGCGCCCGGACCGCCCAGGCTCACGGCGATAGCGACGCCGGCGATGTTGCCCAGTCCAATGGTTGCGGACAAGGCGCTGCTCAGTGCTTGAAAGTGGCTGATTTCCCCCGGGTCATCCGGCTCGTCATAGCGTCCGCGGACCACGTCGATGGCGTGGCGGAAGCCGCGGATCGGCAACCAGCGAAAGTAAAAGCTGTAGAAGATGCCACCTCCCAACAGCACGGCGACGACGAGAGGCAGTCCAGTGCCGAAGTCGGCAAAGATGACGAAGATGAGGGCTTTCACGATGGAACCGAAGGCCGCGTCCAGATCTTCGGTCAAGGTCGTTGCTTCTTCTCCGGTGGCGCTCCATGCGGGAGTCGAGTCCCCAGTCACAATCAACAGGAGCATCAACAGCATCAGCACGCGCGGCAGCATCGGCATTTTCATCCTTGTGGAAAATTACTGGACAGGATTAGCACAAAAAGGGATGGTCGTGGGCACGCCGGCCTGCAGCACAGGCAGGCTCGTTTTGCGGCGTTGGCCAATAATAGATCCCCGCTTTGCACGGGTCAAGAATCACGTACCGCTACTGTGCCTGGATGCTGAACCGTTACAGGTCGATCTGAGTCTCCAGACTGAACCAGCGCCCCGGCATCGGTATGCCGCGGGGTGGATGTGAATTATAGAGGGCAGATTCGTAGTGCCGATTCGTCAGATTGCGGATGCGCAGCAACGAGCGGCCATGGGCAAAACGCCGTTGCACGATCAGATCTATCACCATGTAGTCTTCCTGCACACTGCGTTCTTTCGCAGTCAGGATCCAACCCGCTTCGAATCCGGCGCGAAGGGCGTGGTCGAATCGCAGGCCCAACTGATGGCGTGGTTGGGTGAACACGTACTTTGACTGTACGCCGTTCTCCAGAGTCTGTTCCTTGTCCACGAGTGTATAGTCGAGCCGTGTGCGCACGACCGGCCAGCTTCCGGAAGCAGACAGTTGCATACCCAGGGTGCGCATCTCGCCCAAATTTTCTGCCTTCCACTGCACTGGGTCCACGCGGCTGATGTAGTCGACCCGGTTTTTCTCGAAACGGGCGAACCCCGTCGTCGTTACCTGTACTGCCTTGGCTGGGGTGATCTGGGCACCAAGTTCGTAGGACCAGGCGTTCTCCGCTTCGAGATCGGGATTGCCGGTGTTCGCGGGAGAATTCAGAAATCGCTCGGTGAAGTCCGGAGCCCGGAAAGAACGTCCAGCCGAGGCGAAATACCTGGTTTTCGGGGTGTGCCGAAGGCTCAGAGCCAGCGACGGCGAGCTTTCCCAGCCGAATTCCTCGTGGTTGTCCAAGCGTGCGCCCGCGCTGTAGCTCCAGCGACCCGCGCCGCCGACGTACTCGGAGAACACGCCGCCCCGGTTTTGCTGTCTATCGCCGAGGTTGTTACTGTCGATCTTTTCCTGAGCGACCTCGCTGCCAGCAACCACGGCTCCCCAAGACCCAGAAGCCACCGTTGCATGGACCTGCGCCGTGACCAACTCGCTGGTGTGGATGTTTTCGGAATAAGCTGGATTGCCCCTGATCCAGACAAAGCGATCGCGATGCCGTTTGTAGGAAATGGCGGCCTCAATCGAGCGCGAACTCGCGGTGGCTCTACGGTACCGGGCGCTGTACAGCCAGTTCCTCGTCCACTCCACTGAGTTGGAGTCACCGTAAAACTGATTGGCTCCGAATGCCTTGTCCTGCACACCCCAGAGCAAGCTCAAGTGTCCCGCGGCGAGGGGCAGGCGTGCTGACGCCATCGCCCGATCCGCGTCGAAGTCGGTGTCGGGGCGATAACCGCCCGAGCGACTTTTTCCCACCGCCGCCCAGACGGACCCCCACTCTCCCCGCAGTCCGTAGTTCAGGCTGGCATCCTGGCCGCCGCGAGCCACCTCCAGCGCATCGTCGAAGGTGTTACCCCCCTGGGTGTCGCCCCAATGACCAGTCAGACTGAGCCGATTGGCTGCATCGTCCCGAGGGACCAGATTGACGACAGCACCCAGGGCGTCCGGTCCGTGGACGGCGGACCCCTGTCCGTAAGTGATTTCCACTCGTTCGAGATCCTGAGGAGTAAACGGCAGGTTCATGGTGTGGTGACCAGTCTGCGGATCGTTCACTCGCATACCGTCGACGAGGACGAGCACCTGACTGTAGGTCGCGCCATTCACCTCCAGGTCGGTCTGCACTCCAAAGGGTCCTCGGGTCCGGGCGTCGACACCAGGTAGGCCGGCGAGCAGGTCGGTAATGCTTTCTGGAGCCATCCGGGAGATCTCGTCGCTATCGATGACGAGGACGTTTCGCGCCCCTTCCCCGTCGACAGGCATGCGTGAGGCACTGACGTAGACGGTTGGCAGCAGGTAAGCCTCACGTTGAGGCGGTGTTTCGGAAGTAACGGCATTCGAGGTGGCAAAAATGCCTACCAAACACACAGCCATGCCACTTCGGCACATGAGCAAGGATCGAATCATCAGTCCTAATCCATCCGGTTGCGGGAAAGTATTGGCTCAACAGGGCTTATTTTCGGTAGACACCGGCTGAGCCCTGGATGTTCGCAGGGAAAGCAAAACTACCACGAGGCCAGCGCTCTTTAACACTCCTTGACATCAGCCCTAAATCGCCTTAGGATAGGATGTTATCAACTGCACTTAGGTTGTTTTATTTACGGCACTTACGGTATTTACGGCCGGTATTTCCACGAGCCCACCATTGTTGATCACTGCCTTTTGATCACTGCCCTTGGTCACAACCATGGTCACAGCGTTCAGTGCGATTTAGCGATTCCAATCTTTCTCTTTCCGACAATAATAGCAACCGCCATGGTTCCTGGGCTGGATACCGTGTCCGCGAGGCGATCTGTGGAGGTCTGACAGTCACGTATGGGTGAGCGTCGATCCTTTTCCCTGAAGAAGGGTCTTGATCTGCCAATTTCCGGAGACTGCGCCCAGGCCATCGATGATGCGCCCGCCGTGACGCAGGTCGCCGTCGTCGGCCCCGATCATCACGGGCTCCGACCGACCATGGCCGTTCAGGAAGGTGATGATGTCGCAACCGGTCAGCTCCTGTTCGAAGACAAGCGCACCCCGGGAGTCAAGTTCACCTCGCCGGGTGGCGGCAAAGTGGTGGCGATCAATCGCGGCGCCAAGCGGGCACTGCTGTCGGTTGTCGTTGAACTGAGCCTACCCAGTCAAGAGAGGGCGCAGACTTTCGACATTCCGGCCGCACCTGCAGATCTCACGGCCGACCAGATCAAGGACCTGTTGGTCGAATCGGGATTGTGGACGGCGTTGCGGGCACGTCCCTTCAGCAAGGTGCCGACACCAGACACGGCTCCGCGGGCCATCTTCGTCACTGCCATGGACACAAATCCGCTGGCAGCTGATCCCAGCATCGCCGCCGCCGGCCATGAAGAGGACTTCGCCACTGGCGTACGCGCACTGGCGAAGCTCACCGAGGGCGAGCTCTTTGTCTGCAAGGCGCCGGGCTCAGGTATGCCGGAGCCGGAGGGTCCCAACATCTCCATCGCGGAATTCGGTGGTCCTCATCCCGCGGGACTGGCCGGCACTCACATCCATTTTCTGGAAGCAGCAGGCGTCAACAAGACCGTTTTCTGGATCAACTACCAGGACACCATCGCCATCGGTAAGTTGCTGACCACCGGCAGCATCTGGACCGAGCGCGTCATCGCACTGAGCGGGCCGGTCGTCAACAGGCCGAGGCTGTTGCGCACCCGGGTAGGGGCCTGCATCAGCGAACTTGCAGCCGGGCAGGTGGAGGCCGGTCACAACCGTTTGATCAGTGGCCCTGCACTGTCAGGGAGGACGGCCGAAGGTTCGGGTGATTTCCTGGGTCGATACCATCTACAGGTGGGTGCGGTCAGCGAGGGGACGCAGCGCGAGTTTCTGGGCTGGCAGGATCCGGGTCTGGACAAGTTCTCGGTGAAGAGCGTCTTCCTCTCCAAGTTTCTCGGCAACGGCAAGAGGTTTGATTTCACGACTTCGACGGAAGGCAGCGTCAGGGCCATGGTACCGATCGGATCCTACGAAACGGTCATGCCTCTCGATATTCTGCCCACCTTCCTTTTGCGGGCGCTCATCGTCGGCGACGTCGACAGGGCCCAGGATCTGGGTTGCCTGGAACTGGATGAAGAGGATCTGGGTCTGTGCACCTTCGTCTGTCCAGGGAAGACCGAGTACGGCCCACTGTTGCGCTCCAGTCTGGACATTCTCGAGAAAGAAGGCTGATGAAGCTGCTAAGGCAGATGTTGGATCAGGCCGAGCCGGCGTTCAAGAAAGGCGCGCCGCTCGAACGGTTGTACCCCGCGTTCGAGATGATAGACACCTTCCTGTACACGCCGGCCGACGTCACCAAGGGTGCTTCGCACGTACGCGACAGCCTAGACCTCAAGCGTACCATGATCATGGTCGTGGGGGCATTGGTGCCTTGCATTTTCATGGCCATGTGGAACACCGGCTACCAGACCAATCTGGCGCTGGCCAGTCTCGGAGCGGAAACGGCCGGGGGCTGGCGCGGCGTCATCATCGACGCGCTGGAGATCGGCTACAGTCCCAACAGTTTCTTCGCCAACATCTTCCACGGTGCCCTCTATTTCATACCTGTGTTCCTCGTTTGTCAGATGGCCGGCGGCTTCTGGGAAGCTCTGTTTTCGATCATACGCCGCCACGAGATCAACGAGGGTTTCCTGGTTACCGGTATGCTGTTTCCGCTGACGCTCCCGCCCACAATACCGCTGTGGCAGGTGGCTGTTGGGATCAGTTTCGGTGTCGTCATCGGCAAGGAGATTTTCGGGGGAACGGGCAAGAATTTTCTCAATCCAGCGCTAACCGCTCGCGCATTTCTATATTTCGCTTATCCCGCTGAGATCACCGGTGACAAGGTTTGGGTCGCCGTCGATGGATTCTCTCACGCCACGCCGTTGGGCCTGGTCGCGGCCGAGGGCATGGGCGCGATGGACAGCGGATCGGTTTCGGGTAGCGCGGTAACCCTGTGGGATGGTTTTCTCGGTCTCCAACCAGGATCCATGGGAGAGACTTCGGTGCTGGCGTGTTTGATCGGAGCCTTCATTCTGATCGCGACCGGCCTTGGATCATGGCGCATCATGCTGAGTATGACATTGACTACGTTTGTGCTCTCAGCCCTGTTGGCCACTGTCGACAGTTCGACAAACCCGATGTTCGGTATGAGCGCACTGTGGCACATGGTGCTGGGTGGTTTCGCCTTCGGGTGCGTTTTCATGGCGACGGACCCGGTATCTGCCTCGTTCACCAACAGCGGTAAGTGGATTTACGGAGGTGTCATCGGCATCATGACGGCCCTGATTCGCGTCGTCAACCCGGCTTTTCCCGAGGGTGTGATGCTGGCAATTTTGTTCGGCAACGTGTTCGCCCCGGTCTTCGACTATTTCGTCGTCCAGGCGAACATCAAACGGCGGCTTGTCCGCACCGCCGCCTAACAGGGGACGATTCCTGTGCCGCGAGATACGATCACCAAGACCTTCACGGTCGCCTTTCTGCTTTGCGTTGCCTGCTCGGTGCTGGTGTCGAGTGCGGCGGTAGTGCTGCGGCCAACGCAGAATATCAACAAGGCGCTCGATAAAAAACGCAACATCCTCACCGCCGCCGGACTGTACGAAGAGGGAATCGACATCGACGCCGCCTACCAGAGCATCGAGCCCAAGGTCGTCGACCTGTCTACGGGGCAGTATGCTGAGGATATCGACGCGTCGACCTACGACACGCGCAAGGCGGCTGCTGACCCGGCCACGAGTCAGGAGACCTCGGACTTGGAGCGGGCTGGAATCAAACGGCGCGCTAAAAACGCGTCCGTCTATATCGTGAGCAAGGGTGACCGGCTCGACAAAGTCATCCTTCCCGTTCATGGCAAGGGGCTATGGTCGACCCTCTACGGATTCCTGGCTCTCGATGCCGCTGATCTGACCACGATCAAGGGCCTCGTCTTCTACGAGCACGCAGAGACTCCCGGTCTGGGCGGCGAGGTCGACAATCCCACGTGGAAGGCGTTGTGGAACGGCAAGCAGGCGTTTGATGCCACGGGGAAGGCGAAAATTTCAGTCATCAAGGGCCGCGTCAATCCCGCCGACAAGGGATCCGAATTCAAGGTGGACGGCCTTTCCGGGGCCACGATTACATCACGCGGTGTTCACTACATGCTGCGTTACTGGTTGAGTGCAGACGGCTACGGTCCTTACCTGGCCAAACTGAAGACGCAAGGAGCCGGATAGACAATGGTATCAAACATGGTATCAAACACGGGAAAACCCAATGGGTAAGGCACGGGAAACTCTCCTCGGTCCCGTTCTCGACGACAACCCGATCGCTCTGCAGATTCTCGGAATCTGTTCGGCGCTGGCGGTGACCAGCAAGATGGAAACGGCCGTGACCATGTGTCTGGCGGTCATCTTCGTACTCGTGTTCAGCAACGGCGCCGTCAGTCTGATTCGCAATCACATGCCGTCGAACATCCGCATGATCATGCAGATGACGATCATCGCCTCACTCGTCATCATCGTGGACCAGTTTCTGCGGGCTTACGCCTTCGATATCAGCAAGCAGCTGTCCGTGTTCGTCGGGCTGATCATCACCAACTGCATCGTCATGGGGCGCGCCGAAGCATTTGCCATGAAGAATGGTGTCGGCATGAGCATGCTGGACGGCCTGGGCAACGCCCTCGGCTACAGTGTCATACTGCTGTGCGTGGGAGTGTTGCGGGAGCTGTTCGGCGCCGGCAATTTCTTCGGTCTGGAGATTCTGGCCCTCAACACCGAGGGCGGCTGGTACGTCCCCAACGGATTGATGCTGCTGCCTCCCAGTGCCTTCTTCATAATCGGCGGTTTCATCTGGGTGCTGCGTTCCTTCAAGACCGAACAGATCGAAGAGGAGGCTTGAGCCGATGTTTGAGGCCTATCTGAATCTCTTCGTCAAGGCGATCTTCGTCGAGAACATCGCCCTCGCCTTCTTCCTGGGCATGTGCACCTTCCTGGCCATTTCCAAGCGAGTTTCCACCGCCTTCGGGCTCGGTGTGGCTGTAATCGTGGTACAGACACTGACCGTGCCGATCAACAACCTCGTCTACAACTATCTGCTCAAAGAAAACGCGCTGGTATGGCTGGGCCTGGAAGGGGTCGACCTGACCTTCGTCGGTCTCATCAGCTACATCGGCGTTATCGCGGCCAGCGTCCAGATTCTCGAGATGTTCCTGGACAAGTACGTTCCCAAGCTCTACAACGCGTTGGGCATTTTTCTGCCCTTGATCACCGTCAACTGCGCCATCCTGGGTGGATCGCTGTTCATGGTGGAACGCGACTACGACTTCGGAGAGAGCGTCGTCTACGGCCTGGGGTCGGGCATCGGTTGGGCCCTCGCCCTCGTGGCGTTGGCAGGTATCCGCGAGAAGATGCGCTACAGTGACGTTCCCCCCGGCCTGCGGGGTCTGGGGATTACCTTCATGACCGTTGGCCTGATGGCGATGGCCTTCATGGCCTTCTCGGGTATTCAACTATGATGGCCGTGGAAATAACCGCCGGTGTCGGCATGTTCACGATGGTCGTGCTGGCGCTGGTGGGCGTCATCCTGGCAGCCCGTTCCAAGCTGGTTGCCAGCGGCGACGTCGAGATCGTCATCAACGATGAACGCACCCTGACCACGCCAGCGGGCGGCAAGCTGCTCAACGTGCTGGCAGATAACCAGCTTTTCGTTTCATCGGCATGCGGTGGGGGCGGTACCTGTGGCCAGTGTGTCGTGAAGATACACGAGGGGGGCGGTGAGATTCTGGCCACGGAGCTGGAACAGATCACCAAGCGTGAAGCCCGCGAAGGGGATCGGCTCTCATGTCAGGTCGCCGTCAAGGAGAGCTTGAAGATCGAAGTGCCGCCCGAGGTGTTCTCGGTCAAACGCTGGGAATGCGAGGTCATCTCCAATAAGAACGTCGCAACCTTTATCAAGGAACTCGTCCTCAAATTACCAGAAGGCGAGAACCTGAATTTCGAATCCGGCGGCTTCATCCAAATAGAAGTACCGTCCTTCCAGTGCTCCTTCAGGGATTTCGAAGTCGACGAGCGTTTTCACGGCGACTGGGACCGTTTCAAGGTGTGGGATCTGCGAACGGTGAACGCCGATACGGTTTTTCGTGCCTACTCGATGGCGAATCACCCGGCCGAGGGCAACATCGTCATGCTCAACATCCGTATCGCCACGCCGCCATTCGATCCGAGCATCGGCGGCTGGATGAAGGTCAACCCCGGCATCGTGTCTTCCTTCGTGTTCAATCTGAAGGCTGGAGACAAGGCTACCATTTCCGGTCCCTACGGGGAGTTCTTCATCCAGGAAACCGAGCGCGAGATGGTCTACATCGGTGGCGGCGCTGGCATGGCACCGTTGCGGTCGCACATTTTTCACCTGTTCCACACCTTGAGGACCGGTCGCAAGGTGTCGTATTGGTACGGGGCTCGATCCTCCAAGGAATTGTTCTACGAGGACCACTTCGAGGCTATCGCCGAGGAGTTCCCGAACTTCTCGTGGCATGTGGCCATGTCGGAGCCTCTGCCAGAAGACAACTGGACCGGGTACCAGGGTTTCATTCACCAGGTCGTCCTCGACCACTATCTGAGCTCCCACGCGGCTCCGGAAGACATCGAGTACTATCTGTGCGGTCCACCGATGATGCTGCAAGCAGTGATGAACATGCTGGACGAGCTCGGAGTGGAAGAAGAGATGATCCGCTTCGACGACTTCGGTTAGGGTAATAGCAGGGAGCGGGTCGATGGAACTCCTCATTCCAGCCTTCATCATCATCGGCATCGTCATGGCCGGCATGGCTGTGGGCGTGATTTTTCGTGACAGACCCTTGAAGGGCACCTGCGGTGGTCTGGGAAACATGCGTGACGAGTTGGGCATGCCGATGTGCGACTGCGGCGCGTCTCCCGGCGACTCCTGCGCCTCGGAGGACGCCGCCAAGGACGCGGTATTCACGCCTGAGGCCGTGCCGGCGGCTGTGGGCGCCGCCCAATGAGTTCCATGGCCGTTCCCCACATTACAGCCTGACACAGTCGTGACCGAGTGTCGGCGAGACGGTTGACCCGGCACCAGTGGCTCTTCCCGCCTACGAGGTCGCAATCGAAATTCCAGCTGCCGTGATCTCAGCCGTCGCAATCCTTCTGTTTGCGGCGGCTTTCTTGTTCGGGGCACGCTTGCTCAGCCGCGATAGAGCCGATGACACGGCGTCCGCGCGGGACTCTCAAACGCAGTCCACACCGGCTCAAATCCTGCCCTTCTACCGAATCGCGCTCATCGCAGCGGTTTTTCAAGCAGGGCTCGTCCTGCTGTTGCCATGGGCTCTCGGGTTCAATCAGTTGCTGGATGGTGATGCGGCCGTGCTCGGTGTCGTTGCCGTTTTCATCATCGTCCTGCTCTGCGCCTTCGTGTACGCTGCCCGTCGACGGGCCTTCGACTGGGAAGAGCGCTCGCCCGTCACGGATTCCGATGGCTGAAACACTCGCCGAGGCCGACACCGTGCTGTCCACCTTGCATGTCAACTTTCCGACGGCCGAGATCCGTGAAGTTGCTGGACGCACATTGCTGGTACTGGAAGCGGATGCCGTGCACGAGGTGCTCACCTCGCTGAGGACGGACGGAAGCTACACCCTCGCAGATATGACTGCAGTCGATCTGTCCGCTCTCGCCGGTGAGGCGGCGCCTCTGCGGATAGTCTACCAGTTGCGGTCAGTCCAGACACCCTTTGCGTGTTTGCAATTGAGTGCTGATTTCGATCCAGAAGAAACCACGCTGGCCAGCGTCACCGATCTGTTTCCGGGCGCAGACTGGCAGGAGCGTGAGGTGGCGGAGATGTTCGGGGTCCGCTTTACCGGCAGATCCACGACCCGAGCCCTGATCCTGCACTCCCCCTCCTCCGTTCACCCGCTGCGCAAGCGCTATCCCTTGCTCGGTGAGGGCGAAACCGGTAATCCTGTGCCAACTGGCCCGGACACCGCGGCTCTGGTCGCGCCGATACCGACACTGCGCATGCGCCTCGAGGTGGTGGCCGGCCGGGTGGTGCGTGCTGCTCCGGTGCCTGGATTTGCCCACAGTGGCATCGAGAAGCTCTCCGAGTCGTTGACTTGTATACAGAACATGGTTGTGTGCGAACGCCTGAACGACCAGTCCCCTCACGCCGCCAGCTTGACCCTCGCACTGGCGGTCGAGGCGATGCTGGGAATCGAGGTGCCACCGAGAGGCAACTTTCAGCGTGTCGTCATCGCCGAGCTTTCCCGCCTCGCGGGACACCTGGCTTGGCTGTCGATCCAAACCGAGACGGCCGGCGCCGACAGAGTTTGGCGACAAGCCATGCAGCTGCGTGCTGCAGTACTGGAGACGATGGGTCGGTTGAGAGGTGTGGGTACCGGTACCGGATTACTGGCTATCGGGGGACAGGCAGCCGATTTTCCGGATGATTTCATGAACTGCGCGCTGGCCTTGTCGCGGTCGATACGAGTTGCGGTGGCACGGTTGCACAAGCAGCTCATGGGCAATCGCCTGTGGCGTGACCTGGTCGACGGAGTGGCAGCGCTGAGCGCCCATGAAGCCGCCGAATGGGGTTTGAGTGGTCCGGTCCAGCGTGCCTGCGGCACGGAGTCGGATCTGCGCAAGACGACGCCGTACCTGGCGTATGGCGAGCTGGATTTCGAGGTGCCCGTTGGCTCGAACGGCGACGCGCTGGATCGCTGCCGGGTGCGCATGGAGGAGATGGTGGAGAGTACCGGCCTCATCGAACGGGCTTTGCGGTCGATGCCGACCGGTGCCTGGCGCACCGAGGACGCCCGCGTTTTTCCGGGCACGTCCGAGCAAGTGCGCGAACGCGTGGAGGTAATGATCCGCCACATGCAGTTGTGGACGGAGGGGCATGGCCTTCGCCTGCCGGCGGGCGCCCAGTGTTACCAAGCGACCGAGAGTCCGAATGGCGAGCTCGGCGTGTTCTTGTGCGCAGACGGCACCGACCGGCCCTACCGGCTCCACCTGCGCTCGCCTTCGTTGTTGAACTTTCAGGTCGCCGGAGGCCTGGTCGCCGATCTGCCGATGGCACAAGCGCGCCAGGCTCTGTGCAGTCTCAATGTGGTGCCTGCGGAGATGGACCGGTGATGGAGCAGACCATCGACAAATTGGCTTTCGGTCCGGACACGGAGGCCGAGTACCAGCGCATCCGGGAGCGCTATCCCGAGGCTGGCGGTGCGCTTCTTCCGGTCCTGCTGCTGGCACAGCGAGAGTGGGGCTGGTGCTCACCGTCTGTGATCGGCCACGTGGCCGACCTGTTGGCAATACCTCCAGTTCGAGCTGCCGGCGTGGCCAGTTTCTATCCCCTGCTGAGGACTGACAAGCCGGCTGGTAGAAGCCGGCTGCGGGTGTGCGATGGCCTCTCCTGCCGCTTGATGGGTGCTGAAACGGTTCTGGGCCAACTGCGTGTCGCGCTCGGCATTGAGCCGGGGGACACGGCCCTGGACGGCCATTTCACCCTCGAACGTGTTCCGTGTCTGGCATCCTGCAGCACGGCTCCGGTGATGCTCGTAGACGACGAGCTGCATGAAAGCCTGAGTCTCGAGAAACTGACTCAATTACTAGAGCGTACCGTAGAGCGTATCGAGGACTGAGGCCATGGCTGAGCACAGACTGCTCCTCAAGAATATCGAGATCCCCGACATCGAGGGCATCCAGGCCTACCTCACCCACGGCGGCTATCGGGGAGCGGCCAAGGCGTTGGCCATGACCCAACAGCAGCTGCTGGAGGAAGTCGCCGCCAGTGGTCTGCGCGGTCGTGGCGGCGGTTGGGAGCCGGTCGCGGATAAGTGGCGGCGGTCGGCGCAGCCGGCGATGACGTCGGCACCGCCGCCCTACCTGTGTGTCAATGCCTACGATGCCGATCCGGGTCTGTTTCGTGACCGCAAGCTCATGGAGCGCGTACCTCATCGCCTTCTCGAAGGTATACTCATCGCCGCCCGAGCTCTTGGCGCACGGGTCGCCTATCTATGCGTGAGAGGTGAACTTGCCCGTCCAACCACCGTCATCAACCAGGCAATAGACGAGGCCTACAAAGCCAACTGGCTGGGGCGTGATATTGCCGGCAGTGGTTTCGACCTGGATGTCTACGTGCATCCAGGGGGTGGTGCCCATATTGCCGCCGAGGAATCGGCCTTGCTACAGGGGCTCGAAGGGGGACGACCTGAGCCGGCACCGGCGTCGTCCCCACGCACCCTCTTTGGCGAGCCGGCCGTTGTCCACAACGTCGGCACCCTGGCCTATCTACCTGACATTCTGTCAGCCGGTGCGGTCGAGTTCAGGACCATCGGCACGCATGCCTATCCAGGTACGTGCGTGTTTTGTGTCAGCGGGCACGTGCGTCGTCCAGGTTTGTACGAACTGGCTTTGGGCGAGGCGACGCTGAGGGAGTTGGTAGACGACTACGCCGGTGGTGTACCCGATGGTCGCTCGCTCAAGGCGGTCATCGTCGGTGGCACACTGTCGACGGTTCTGCAGCCACAGCAGCTCGATGTCGATCTCGACCCCCAACAATGGGCGATACCCGGCGCAGGACCGATCGATGGAGCCTTCGGCAACGGCGCGGTCATCGTCCTGGATGATACCACCTGCATGGTGGACACGGCGATCCAGATGATGCGCTTCTATGCGGTGGAATCGTGCGGGCAGTGCGCGCCGTGCAGGGAGGGCTCGAGTTGGATCCTCCAGTTGCTGCAACGACTGGAGGAGGGTAAGGGGGGTGACGCCGACGAGGTGAAGCTGATCGAATCCGTGGCGCGTCAGATCGCCCCCCGGCTCCGGCCTGAGCAGACCACGGCGCTGTGTGGATTCGGTAGCGCCTTCGCTTGGACCGTGCAGGATTTCTTCCATTCGTTCAGAGCCGAATTCGAGGCGCACGCTACGGCAGGAGCCTGCCCAATGCAGGAGCTGAAAGACCCCGGGTTCAGGGTGCCGGATAGCGTAAGCGTGCGTTACTAACATGGCCCGAATAACATGGGACGGCAGAGCGCTGGAGATCGAGGACGGGGCCAATCTGCTCATGGGCGCTCTCGAGGCTGAAATTTTCGTCCCCCATCTGTGTTTTCATCCGGCCCTGTCTACTCCGGCACTGTGTCGGCTATGTGCGATAGAGGTGCGAGACGACGACGGCTGGCGTTTGACGACGGCGTGCGATGCGCAGGTACAGGACAGCATGGTGGTGCGCACGGAATCGGAGGCCGTAAGGCAGGCGCGAGCTACAGCGCTTGAGTTCCAGCTGGTGCGGCACCCATTGGAATGTCCATCGTGCGACAATTCGGGAGAGTGCGAGTTACAGGAATTCAGCTTCGCCTACGGCGGCGACGGTCCATACGTGCTTCCCGAAAAGGGCGCGAGTGAAATTCGGGATCTGGGAGATCACGTTGCCATAGACCCGGGGAAATGCATCCATTGTACCCGTTGCGTCCGTTTCTGCGCGGAGGTCACCGGTACGGAAGAGCTGTCGATGTTCGATCGAGGTGACCGCCTCGAAGTCGCTACCTTTCCCGGGTCAAAGATGGACAATCGGCTGTCCGGCAACACCGTGGATCTGTGTCCGGCCGGTGCTCTGATCGACAAGCGTTTCCAGCTGCAGCCGGCCTGGAGATTGCGCGGTGTCGACTCGATCTGCACCGGCTGTTCCTCCGGATGCAACATCCGCATCGATGTTGCCGGCGATCAGGTGAAGAGACTCAAGCCCCGCGTGAACATGGATGTCAACGAGTACTGGATGTGCGATGATGGACGTCACGGATGGCACTACGTCCACAGTTCGGAGCGGTTGACGCATCCCCTGATCCAGTCAGCTGATGGCGTTGCAGACGTTGTCGCATCTTGGGAGGACGCGTGCGAGGCCATTCATCTCGCTTTTACCGCCTGCCGCTCTCAGGGACAGCAGATCGGAGTCATACTCGGCGGCCAGATGACGAACGAGGAAGCCCGTCTGTTGATTCGCCTTGCTCAAGGCTGGGACACCGAATTGATATCCTTGCGGCAGTCCCTCGCTACGGAAGGCGACACGATCTACCCGAGTGGATTCACGATTCGAGGCGACAAGGCGGCGAATTCGCATGGCATCAAAGGGGTGGCGGCAGAGCTGGGCCAGAGTTTGCTGGGGATGGATCAGATGGTGGAAGCACTGCAGGAGGGATTGATCGGTGCGGCCTTCGTTGTGGGTGGGGGACCGGGCGTTCGGCCGGACGACATCGAGCTCAGCGCCCTGGGTGCTGTTGCCGACAATCTGGTCGTCCTGGATATCCTGCAGGACGAACTGGCCGCCCTGGCGCGGGTCGTGCTGCCAGGATGCAGTTTCCCAGAAAAAGCCGGTACCATGACCAACGCCGACGGGCACCTTCAGCGGTTGCAAAAGGCCGTTGGACCCGCTCCCGGGTGCCTGGACGATATCGAGATTCTCAAACGAGTGGCGGTTCGATTCGCGGCGCCGAACTCCGTCATAGCGGAAGCCGAGACTGTCCTCGATCAGAATCAGGGGGACCCGGGTGCGGGGCTCGGTGCGGCAGGTATCGCACAGGCCTACGGCGGTGGATGGTCCACCGCTCTGCAACGACGTGGTTTTCTGGCCGTTGACGATCACAACAAACGAGACTGGCTGTCGAGACAGCGGCCGGCGGATACCGACTGAATTGGCCTTCCAGGACCTTCCACTCATCAACGCGCTGGGCTCCAACGGCGCGCTGCTGTTATGTACGGCGATCGGAGTCATGGCGATCATGCTCGCTGAGTACCGGACCGCGCCGGGCAGGCGCCAGCGGGCGGGTTTCGGATTGCGCCCCGTAGCCGATCTGATCAAGCTGGCGTCAAAGAGATCGCCACGGGCCGCGGCTGGAGCTGGCGGCAAGTGGGCCGCCCCTCTGTTGTTGGCCATTTCGTTCACCGCCCTCGCCGTGGTTCCGTTTTGCCAGAGTGATGGTGGTGGGCTCTGGACAGCGCTGGCGGCGTGGGGAGGGCACACCAGCCTGGGGGTCGTCTACGTCATGGCCCTGGGCTTCATCGCTCTCCAGGTTGGTCTGATCGCCGGAACCCGCGCTCAAATAGGAGGCTTTCGTGATTTCGGAGGACTGCGTCTGGTGGCGCGCCAGCTGAGCTGTTACCTGGCGCTCGGGGTCGCCGTTTTCGGAGTCATAACGGCCGGCGGAACAGCTCGTTTTGACCAGATCATCGCCGCCCAGACAGCGATCGACGGACACGTCATCCTCGCCTGGAACCTGATGGTTCAACCGTTGGGTTTCGTCGTCTGCTTCGCCGCCCTCCTGCAGATTATCCCCTGGCGTCCACTCACCCAGCGAGACCCGACCAGAGGCGGCCGCCTCGGCAGCCTCTACAGCGGCCGCCACTTGGCCTTGATGCTGGTGGCGGAGCGGGTGCATCTGATAGCCGCCAGCGCCTTCCTCGTCACCCTGTACCTGGGGGGGTGGCACATTCCCGGACTCGTCGGCAACGGGGAAGTGCCGCATGTGCAGGCCAGCGCAACCGTCATCAAAACCGCCGCTGTCGTCCTGCTGTTTCTCTGGGTCCGTTCGAGCCTGCCGTCGCTGGTACTCGAGCGCGCAGCCACCGTCGGCTGGAAATACCTGCTGCCGCTGGCTTTTGCCAATCTGCTGATGGTAGCGGTCGGTTCGCGGCTCCTGAAAATGATGACAAACGCGTGATCTCCGGTCTGGTCCTGTACGTGTTACTGGCAGCACTCGCCGTGGCCGCCGCCGTCGTCGTCGCCACCAGTCGATCGGTGACTCGGTCTGCTCTCGCTCTCGGCGTGGTGGTCCTGGCCGCAGCCGGCATCGTGGGGATCTTCGCGAATGCGCCACTGGTTGCCATCGGGCTAGTCCTGATGCAGGGTGGTGTCATCGCCGCCGTCTATCTCGTAGGTCACATGGTTGTCAATCAAGAAGAATCGGGCACTCCGCTCGTGGGACACTCGCGGCAAGGTCCGCGAGCCGCCTCGGATTCCAAGAGGCGAAGGCTGATCTTGTGCGCGGCCGCAATCCTGGTAGTCGCGCTCGGTGTCATTGCGGCGACTCCAGGGATAGCTCCAACGGTCGCCGTCCAAGGGGAGACCACTGCCGCCATCGTCGCCGATGGCGTGGTTGCCGATAGCGAGTCACTCACCGGTCTACTGGTGAGGAGACACTTGGTGTCATTCATCGTCATCGGCTTCGTCCTTTTCGCCACCACGCTGGCGATTGTCGAATCCAATCGGGTAGATGATCCTGCCAGTACCGGGGAGGGTCCATGAGCGCGGCGATCCTGCAGGTGACTACGCTTTTTGGTTTGCTCCTGTTCGGGCTCGGGCTAACGGGCATCGTCCTGCGGCGCAACGTTCTGGCCGTCATCCTGGGGTTTCAGCTGATGGGGTTGGGAGCCGTCGTCACCCTCGCAGCCTTCGCACACTTTCATGCTGACGATTCCGGCCAGGTGATGGCCCTGATCACGTTGGCCGCCGGTGTAGGGCAAGCCGTCGTCCTGCTGTCATTGCTGTGCCTGCGCCACCGTCGCGGTGGTGACACCGATCTCGACAAGCGATCGCCGGAGTTCGAGGGCTAAATGCAGTTGGTTCTGCTAACGAAAATAGCCGCATACGGTCTTCTGCTCACGCCACTGGCAGGAGCCGTCGCCACAGCGGGCGCGCGATCTACAGGCGCGTTGCGCATGCGTGGTATCAATACTGCCGCCCTCACCTGGCTGTGTGCGCTGGTGCTTCTGGTCTTGAGCTGCGGTACAGCGGTGACAGCAAACTGGGATGTCATGACCTGGATCGTCCTGGGGCAGGACACCGTCATAACGGCCGGTTTTCTCATCGATCCAATGTCCGCGATCACAGCCTTCGTCGTGGCCTCGACCAACCTGGCGGTCCATGTATGCAAATCGGCATTTGAGACTGAGGAACTCCATCAGCAGCGCCGCCAGGACGCCGTCGTCCACTTCGGAGTGTCCTGTGCACTCTTGGCGGTGATCGCCAACAATTACGGTATGCTGTATGCCGGTTGGGAGGGAGTCGCGTTGTCGACCTGGCTGCTGGTCCGTTTGCGCGGCGACGGTCCGGCCGCGGCGCGGACTTTGGTCTTCCAGGGCCTCGCCTCGCTGGGACTCCTGAGCGCGCTCGTGTTCATGCTCTTGCACCTGGGTTCCGTCGCCTTCGTGGAGGTCTTGGGGGGTTCGACAACTGCCGTCATCGGCCTGTCGATTGCGGTGGCTGGTATTGCCCGGACTGGCATGTGGCCGTTGCATCCCTGGTTGGAGCGAAGCGCGTCGTTAGGGACGCCGGCAGCCACCTTCATCCAGGTCGTCTTCGCGGTCCCGCTCGGTCTCTACCTGCTGGTTCGATCCTGGCAGCTGATGTCTCCGGAAGGTTTGTCGGGCATTGGATTGGCCGGTGCCGCGCTGATGGCGGCTTGTGCCGCGGCCGCTCGCGACCCCCGCCGGTCGCTGGCCTATTCCACCTCAAGCCAGGGCGCGATCGCCCTGACCCTCGCGTCCATGGGAATGCCGGCCGTGGCATTGCTGCAGTTGTCGATTCATACCTGTGTCAAATGTGTACTCCTGCTCACCACCGGCCTGGCCGAGCGCGCGAGTTCGGCGGCCTTTGAGCTGTCCACACTTGGTGGTCTGCGGGTCCACTTGAAGACGGCGTACCGGTTCACTCTGGTAGCCACCATCGTGTTGGTGTTGCCCCCGTTCGCGAGTTTCTGGGTGCAGCTGTCGTTCCTGGAGGCAGCTGCGGCAGAGAGCACTCCCTTCGCGATTCTGGGAAGCCTGGTCGTGCTGCTTACCTCCCTCCACCTTTTCCGCCTGCTGTTCGGCATTTTCACGGGTGTCAATCCCCGTACTGTGATCCGCGAGGGCTCGACCACAGTTCCTGTCGCCTTCATGGCCTGTCTGTCCGGTCTTGCTGTCATTGCGATGTTAATCAGTCACCAGGCTTCTCCGATCCGTCTGGCGGCTGCAATCCCGCGGGCTTTCGCTGACGTCGGCGCGATGCCCTCGGCGGTGCTGGTGGAGTCCACGGTCGGAATCGCCTGCGTCGTGCTCACGCTCGCCGGATGTGGATGGGCGTGGGTCCTGGTGGGGCGCCTGAGACCGAGCCCCAGGGGTGTCACCGGCCGTCCGCCGCACCTCCTGAGGCATCTGCTAGGAAATGGATTGCTGTTCGACGATCTCTACACGGCCATTGCGCGGTCCGTCTGTTGGTTGGCGGACCGGGTATCGACGTTCGTCGATGTGGCCGTCGAGTTGCTGTGCCTGCGCGGGATCGGCGCAGGCGTTCGCGTCTGCGGTTGGTTGATCGGAACCCTGCACGACGGCCGTTTTTCCTCGGCCGTCACGGCCGCCGTGCTGAGCGCTGCCATCACTCTTGTGGCTGTTGTGTGGTTGACGAGCCGATGATGCCCGCCCTGATCCTGTCGAGTTTCGTGGTCGTGCCTCTGATCGGCGCAGCCGTTGTCGCTCTCCTGCCACCCGCGTCGGGGCAGGGCCGCCGTCTGGTCCTGCTGGCCGTGACCTTTCTGGAATTGGCGTTAGGGTTACTGGCTGTTGGCAACTTCCTGGATCTACCGGAACAGTTCCACTCAACCGTTGAATTGTTCGGATCAGCAGGATCGCAGGCCGTGGGGGTCGCCGGCAGCGTACCATGGGCGCCTTCACTGGGCCTCGACCTGCAGCTGGGGATCGACCATCTCAATGTCTTCGCGCTGGTTGTCATCCCACTCCTGTTTCTCATCGCCATGTCAGCAAATTCCGTCGGCGGTAGGGGGGCAAGCATGGGATTGCTGGTGGCTATGGCATCGCTCCAGGGCGTCTTCGTCGCGGCCAACCTCCTGCTGCTGACGCTGTTCTCTCAGGCCGCCGTTTTCGCTCTGTTTTTCGCTCTTTGTATGGCCAAGGATGACGAGGCAGGGGGTGGCGTGCGCAGCAGTGAGCGCCGCCGGGTCGCATTGAGGTTTCTCCTCTTTAACTACGCGGCCACACTGGCGCTGTTGGCTGCAGCCCTGTCGGTGCGCTCGACGGCTCAGCAAAAGACAGGCAGCCCCCAACTCGATCCAGAGCAGTTGCTGACGCTTGCGCTGCCCGCTGAGGCGCAGATGTGGATCGCCGCCGCCTTCGGATTGTACCTGGTCATCCAGCTGCCGATCGCGCCGTTTCATGGTTGGTTGGTGGATCTATTGGCGCTACGCACGAAAAATCCGCTGGTCGCGGTCGTGGTCGTTGGCGGCTGGCCCCTGATAGCCACTTACGTGATACTGCGGTTTGCCATGCCACTGTGTCCCGAACCCGTCGAGCAGATCGGTGCTCACTGGGGAGGTGCACTGGCCGCCTGGGTTGCTCTGTACGGTGGGGCTCTTGCTCTCGGGCAGCGCTCTTCCTTGCGTCGCCGGCTGGCTTACCTGTGCCTGGGCTTCAACGGAGTCATTTTGCTGGGCCTGTGGACGCTCACGGGTGAGGGTATCCAGGGCAGTTTCCTGTATGCTCTCAGTCACGGTCTCGTGCGGGCGCTGTTGGTTGCGCTTGCCCTCTCAGTTTCTCTGGCCGCGGGCGGCGAGCGGATCGGGCGATGGCAAGCGCTGCTGTGGTGGAGTGCTGTCGTCGCCTTCCTCGGCTTTCCAGCATCGGCCCCGTTCAGCGGAGCTATCCTGTGCATGGTCGCCGGCTTCGCGGCGTTTCCAGGCCACACTGTAGCAACGCTCCTGGGGTTGTCAGTCGCTGCCTACACCCTGCTGTCCGCCACAACTGGGGCCGACTCGACTGGAGCCGGCGGCTCCAGGGGCGCGCTCACCGGGATGGCGGTAGCCATCCTGGGACTGGTTCTGTTTCTGGGCCTCCACCCTGCGCCACTAGTGCAGGTTACGGCACCGGCCGTCGACCACATCACCGGTTGGCTGCCGACGACCGGGTATTCCGTCATCAGAGTTGGAAACGACGAGTCGGCGCCTCCGCTGGCACCGGCGACTACGGACAGCACTCAGCATCCAGTCAATATCGAGGAGAATCCTTAATGGATTTCTTCTCAACTCCGGAGCTACTGCTGGCAGCTCTGATCGTCGCCGTGGTCCTGCTCGAAGCCTTCTTTACGTCGCTGGGCTCCAGGGTGACGGCAAGCATGGGCTATACCAGTCTTTTCGGTAGTCTCGCCATTCTCGCCGTTGCGCTCAGACAGAGCTTCGCCGCCGAATTTTACTCCTACTGCACCGTCCTGATCCTGAGCTTTGCCTGCTTGACCATCCTCATGTCTCTCTCTCGCCACCGCGGCGCAGACACAGATTCCCCGGGCTTGGCGTTTTATCCTCTGCTGTTGTGTTCGGTGCTGGGGATGATGGTGATGGTGCGCGCAAATGACCTGTTGCTGCTGTTTGTCAGTCTCGAGCTGGCTGTCCTGTCCCTACAGGCTCTCATCATCTGCGGGAAGTCGAGCCGGATCGCCGTGGAGGCCGGTCTCCGATTGGCGATGACGGGAGCCGTCGCCAGTGCGTTCTTCCTTCTCGGGCTTGTCCTCGTGTACGGGGCGACCGGTACGACCGACCTGGCGGAACTCGTCGCCGCGTATCACGGTACGGACGTCACCGTGAGCCGGTTGACGCTGGCGGGAATGGCCCTGCTCGCGGTTGCTGTCGGCGCCCGCATCGGCGTCGTCCCTTTACACATGTGGTTTGCCGACGTTTTTCATGGCGCGCCCGCACCGGTATCGGCGCTGCTGGCCTCCGCTGGCACGGCTTCGGCCGTTGCCGTGGCGATGCGCCTGTGCGCCGTCGGCTTCGACCTGGTCGAGGAGTATGCGGTCGCCTTGACCTGGGTTGCTGCCGTGTTGACGATGACGGTGGGCAATCTGCTGGCGATGAATCAGCGCCGGCTAAAGCGCCTGCTGGGCTACGCCTCACTCGCTCATATCGGCTACGCCCTGGCCGGGCTCTGCGCGATGGGCAGTCGCGGTGGTGGCGGGGTTGTGTTCTATCTGTCCTTTTACGGCATGGCGGTATGTGGTTGCTGCGCCGTGCTGCTGGCGCTTTGCCGTCAGCGGGAAACGGAGCTGGAGATCGACGACTGTCTGGGCCTGGCACGTAGACACCCACTGCTGGCAGGGACGCTGCTGGTCCTGCTACTGGCGCTGGTCGGGGTGCCGCCGACGATGGGATTCACTGCCCGCTACTGGGTATTGAGTTCGGTGTTGGATGCCGGCTTTGGCGGGCTCGCCCTAGGCATATTGATCAACAGTCTGCTGATGGCTTACGTGTATGCGCGGTTGATCGTCCGAGTACTATCGCCTCCCGGTGCTGGCGAGTCGGTGGCCGTCCATGTCGACCCCCCACTCGCCGCCGCCCTGGTATTGATGCTCTTGTTTTCGGTAGGAGGTGGTGTGTGGTCAGAACCATTGGTAAGTGCCGCTCGCCAGGCCGGCTTGATCGGTTGGTGAGGAATAGTGGTAAGCAGCCATGACCGCTGATGACAAGCGGACAAAGAAACAGGCAGGCATGGCCCAGGCCGGCCTGTTGCTGGGAGCGGGATTGCAGTTTGCCGTTACCATCATCATCGCGACCATCGGAGGATGGTGGCTGGACGACAAGCTATCTACATCTCCCTTACTGTTGATCGCCGGCATGCTCTTTGGGGCGACGGCGGCCTTCTACCATCTTTACCGGATGCTGACCCGTCCAGACAGCGAGGACGGCGATGGGCCTGCGACGAACCAGGACCCTCAAGCCAAAGGAGAGGAAACAGAATGATATGGGCAGGGTTGGCCTGTGGTATCGGGCTGGCGCTCGTCAACGGGGCCATAGCTTGGTTGAGTATCCGGTGGACCTGGAACAGCCGGCCGCAACTTTTCGTCAAGGTGTTTCTGGGAGGCATGGCGCTCCGGCTGGTGCTGATGGCGGCCGCCTCCGCCATCCTGCTCCTGGTGACGCCAATCCATCCGGGCTATTTCGTCGCCGGCCTGGGGACGACCTGCATCCTGGCTATGATCGTCGAGATCGTAGCGGTCGTGCGCCGCAACGAGCGCGAGAGGCGACAGCCGATCGATCCTGCTCGGGTTGACCAGAGCAATCAAGCGTCATAATTTTGAACGTTTGGTAGGTGACGATCAGTCGTCTACCGGATCAACTGATAGCAAGATCAACTGATAGATAACACTGACGATATTGGCTGAGTGATTGAATGGCGGGTGACGCAGGGTCAGACGGTCAAGTAGATATCATCGGGCACATCCTCGATTCCAAGCAGCTGGACGTGCCCTTCGTCAACGCCCACAACTGGGTCGACGGGCACATCAACTTGCCGCAGTTCGCTCCAATCTACGGCATCGATTTATCCATCTCGAAACACGTCCTGATGATGTGGGTGGCCAGCAGCCTGCTGATTTTGCTGTTGACCGTAGCCTTCCGCAGGCCCAAAGCCGTGCCCTTCGGGCTGGCCAACCTGTTCGAGGCGATGGTCCTTTTCATCCGTGACGAGGTAGTGCTCCCGATCATGGGCGAGGACGGCCGCAAATACATGCCGTACCTGCTCACCGTTTTCTTCTTCATCCTGTTTTGCAATCTGATCGGCCTGTTTCCCTACAGTGCCACGGCAACGGGCAACATCAGCGTTACCGCGGCGCTGGCCCTGTGTACCTTCACGGTCACTCAGGTCAGCGGCATCGTCAACAACGGATTCGTCGGCTACTGTCGCAGCCTGGTGCCGTCTGGAATGCCTACCTGGCTGTTGCCGATCATGATTCCGATCGAAATCATGGGCCTGTTGTCCAAGCCGTTCGCCCTGGCCATCCGTCTGTTCGCCAACATGATCGCCGGACACGTGGCGATACTGGTTTTTCTGGGTCTGATCATAATGCTCAAGAGCTATTATCTGGCCCCGTTTTCCATCGCCTTCGCAGCAGCCATCTACATGCTTGAGATTTTCATCGGTTTCATCCAAGCCTTCATTTTTACTCTGCTCTCGGCACTGTTCATCAGCATGGCCGCTCATCCCGATCACTAGGGCGGTGGGCGGTTTGGTTGGTGACAGTGATGAGAGCGCTACGTCAGCAACATAAAGAGGAGCTCTAACATGGAATTCGCTTACCTCGGTGCCGGAATCGGTGCCGGTCTCGCCGCCATCGGTGCCGGCCTGGGCATCGGTTTAATCGGTAACGGCGCTATGGAGGGCATCGCGCGACAGCCTGAAGCTGTGGGTGATATCCGCACCAACATGATCATCACCGCTGCTCTGGTCGAAGGAGTCGCTCTGTTGGGTGCAGTCATCTGTGTCCTGATAGTCGTCACGAAATAGCGATTCGTCCGACCTCGACGTCGTGTGCTCGCGTCTATCAGATCACGTCTGGCAGATCACGTCTGGCAGATCACGTCTAGGTCTGGAAGGAAAGCGTAACGACATAGTGGCACGGATAGCTACCTAGGGAGAGACACGACTATGTTACTCACCCCCCACGCGGGACTCATCGTCTGGACGATCGTCACTTTCGTCGTCGTCCTGCTGGTGCTGAAGCGCACCGTCTGGAAGCCGTTGCTGGGCGCGCTGGACGAACGCGAGGCGCGCATCAGGGATGCGCTGGAAGGCGCTGACCGCGCGCGCCAGGACGCTCAGTCAACACTGGAGGAGCATCAGAAGTTGCTCGCCGGCGCTGAAGCTGAATCCCGGCAGATCATCGCCGAGGCCCGAGAGGCCGCGGAGAAGGTGCGTCAGGGGATTGTCGAAGAGGCACGCTCGGAAGCGCAGCAGACCGTGGAACAGGCACGGCGTACCATCGAGAGTGAAAAGACGGCCGCCATCGGCGAGTTGCGACGCGAAGTCGCTGACCTGGCCGTGCAGGCGGCGGGTGCCATTATCGACGCCAACATCGATGCTGACAGCAACCGCAAGCTGGTGGACGATCTGATCGCCCAGGTTCCCGAAGCATGAACATTCCCGAAGTCGTCAGACGTTACGCCGTAACCCTGCTGGATGCAGCAGAGGAAACCGGTGCGCTGGATAATACGCGTCGTGATCTCGAAGGGATCGACGCGGCGCTCAACGGCTCCAGCGAACTGTGTGACTTTCTGCAGAATCGACTGGTCAGTATTGATTCAAAGCAGGCCGCTCTTGAGAAGGTGTTTGAAGGGCGGGTCGAGGCGTTGGCGATGAATTTCATGCGCCTGTTGGTCCAGCGTAGGCGCGCAGAGATGCTCCAGGAAACCACGCAGGCTTGCCTGCAGATCATTGATGAGCGCTCCGGGGTCTCCACGGCTCACGTGCGTTCGGCCACAGCGCTCGATCAGAGTCAAACCGACCACTTGCGGCAAAAGCTGTCTGGGTACTTCGGCGGCGAGATAAGGCTCGAGGTCAGCGTCGACGACGCCATGCGCGGTGGTTTGATCGCCACGGTCGGAGACACGGTCTTCGACGGCACCGTTGAAGCGCAGTTGCAGCGCCTGCACCGAAGACTGCTCGGCGAACACTAAAGAGGATACCGACACATGCCCGCAGAAGCGATGGTTCAACCCGATGAGATATCCCAGATACTGAAGCAGCAGCTGCTGGGATTCGAAAAGGAGATCGATGTCTACGAGACCGGCACCGTGCTGTACGTCGGCGACGGCATCGCCCGCGTTCACGGCCTGTCGAACGTGCGGGCCACTGAGTTGGTGGAATTTCCCCACGGCATCATGGGGATGGCCCTGAACCTGGAAGAGGACAATGTCGGTTGCGTGCTGTTTGGCGCCGACACCCTGATCAGTGAGGGTGACCAGGTCAAGCGCACCGGACGCATCGTCGAGGTGCCGGTCGGCGAGGGCCTGCTCGGTCGGGTGGTGAATCCACTCGGTCAGCCCCTGGATGGCAAAGGGGAGGTGGCGTCGAACCAGACCTTGCCGGTAGAGCGCAAGGCGCCGGGCGTGATCGAGCGTCAGCCGGTGACGGAGCCCCTGCAGACCGGTATCAAGATCATCGACTCAACCGTACCCATCGGGCGCGGCCAGCGAGAGTTGATCATCGGTGACCGACAGACGGGCAAGACGGCCATCGCCGTGGACACCATCATCAATCAGAAGGACCAGGACGTTAAGTGCATCTACGTGGCAATCGGGCAAAAGGCATCCACCGTTGCCAAGGTGGTGGCCGAATTGGAGGC
This sequence comes from Candidatus Latescibacterota bacterium, assembly GCA_965248265.1. GTDB lineage: Bacteria > Latescibacterota > UBA2968 > UBA8231 > UBA8231 > CBDFJF01. The sequence continues at coordinate 580,649 of CBDFJF010000001.1, read as the reverse complement.
CAACGGCGCCATGTCCTACACGACGGTGGTGTCGGCAACCGCCTCGGATCCGGCGCCGCTGCAGTTTCTGGCTCCGTATTCGGGTGCCTCGATGGGGGAGTATTTCCGCGACAGTGGTCAGCACGCCTTGGCCATCTACGACGATCTGTCAAAGCAGGCCTGGGCTTACCGCGAGATGTCACTTGTACTGCGGCGTCCGCCGGGCCGCGAAGCCTATCCTGGTGATGTGTTCTATCTGCATTCGCGGTTGCTCGAGCGTGCCGCCAAAATGAGTGACGACAAGGGAGCGGGTTCCCTGACAGCCCTGCCGATCATCGAGATTCTCGAAGGTGATGTCTCGACCTTCGTGCCGACCAATGTCATATCCATCACCGATGGCCAGATCCTGCTCAAGCCCGAATTGTTCTACGCCGGCAACCGTCCAGCCATGGATGTGGGCGCGTCGGTGTCACGCGTCGGCAGCAACGCCCAGACGAAAGCGATGAAGGCCGTTGCCAAGACCATCAAGGGCGACGTGTCGCGCTACAATGAGGTCAAGGCGTTCGCCCAGTTTGGCACCTCAGATCTCGATCAGTCCACGCGCAATCTGCTCAATCGTGGCGAGAAGTTGCTCGAGGTCCTCAAGCAAGGTCAGTACAAGCCGATGTCACTGGCGGATGAGACGGTGGCTTTGGCCGCCATCGACCATGTGCTGGAGTTGCCAACGGCCGATGTGATGCGCTTCGAGGACGAGTTGCTCGCCCACATGCGCGATCGTCAGCAGGATCTGATGCAGCAGATCCAGTCGAGTCGCGAACTGAACGATGAGATGAGAGAGAAACTCGACGCAGCCATCCGCGATTTCGTCAGCCATTTCAAACCGTCGCAATCATGAATTGCCGGGGGATGACCTACTAGCCGATGGCCACTCTTCGAGAGCTGCGCACCCGCGTTGCCAGCATCTCCAACATCCAGCGCGTCACCAACGCCATGCAGATGGTTGCCGCCGCCAAGATGCGGCGAGCCCAGGAGGCGATTGAAGGCGCGCGTCCGTACGCGCAGCAGCTGAGCAGTGTGCTCAGGCGCCTGCACGGCAGCGTCGACGTGTCGCAGAGCCCTTTGTTGGCGGAGCGGCCCGTCAACAAGACCATCGTCGTCACGGTGACATCCGACCGCGGTTTGTGTGGCGGTTTCAATGGCAATTTGTGCCGCGTGGCGCAGGGCGAGTTGAGCGAGGAAACAGGGGGCGAGTCCGCCGGAGTGATCACCATCGGCCGCAAGGGACGTGATTTTTTTCGCAACAGAGGTTACAACGTCATCCACGATCATGAGGACGTGTTCGGTTCCCTCGTGTTCAGCCGCGCCGCCCAGATCGGCCAGGACCTGACTCGACGATTTCTGTCAGACGAAGCCGATCGCGTGACCATCGTATTCAGCGAGTTCCGCTCCGTGTCGCAGCAAGTACCGGTGGCGAGGCAGTTACTGCCAATCGTTCCAGGCGATGAGGGGGCGGAGGAGGAGACCAGTCTGGACTATCTGTTCGAACCGGATCCAGGGGTGCTGCTCGAGGAGTTGGTACCGCGTCACGTCAATTTTCAGATCTGGCGCGCGTTGCTGGAATCAAACGCCTGCGAGCAGGCAGCACGCATGACCGCCATGGACAATGCCACGAAGAATGCCGGGGAATTGATCGAGGATTTGACCCGCGAAATGAACAAGGAGCGCCAAGCCTCCATCACACTCGAATTGATGGATATCATCGGCGGCGCCGAAGCCGTAGCGCATTAGGGCCGGCAGGTCAGAGGGGATAGGAACGTTACCATGAATGCAGGCACCATCAAGGAAATCATCGGCGTCGTCGTCGACGTTGACTTCACTGGCCAGGAATTGCCGGCCATCTACAACGCCCTCGAAGTCCAAGACCGTCAGGCGGATGAGGGACGACTGGTCCTCGAAGTGCAGCAGCATCTGGGTGAAAACATGGTTCGCTGTGTTGCCATGGACTCGACGGACGGCCTGGTTCGCGGCGCCAGGGTAACGGATTCAGGCGCGCCGATCACCATACCCGTGGGCGAGAACGCCTTGGGCAGGTTGATGAACGTCATCGGTGAGCCGATCGACGGCAAAGCCAGTTTCCCGGACGACTCGCCGAGGCTTCCCCTCCACCGGCCGGCACCGGCCCTCGAGGAGCAGGTGACGACGGATCAGATGCTGGAGACGGGAATCAAGGTCATGGACCTGGTCTGCCCCTTTTCCCGCGGTGGCAAGCTGGGTCTGTTCGGCGGCGCCGGCGTCGGCAAGACCGTCATCCTGACTGAGCTGATCAACAACGTGGCCTCCGGCCACGGTGGTTATTCCGTTTTCGCCGGAGTTGGCGAGCGCACGCGCGAAGGCAATGACCTGCTGCATGAGTTGAGCGATTCGGGGGTTATCGACAAGACCGCCATGGTGTTCGGCCAGATGAACGAACCCCCCGGAGCCCGCCAGCGCATCGCCCTGACCGGTCTGACGATCGCTGAGTACTTCCGCGAGGAGATGGGCCAGGACGTCCTGTTTTTCATCGACAACATCTTCCGCTTCATCCTGGCCGGCGCGGAAGTGTCGGCGCTGCTGGGGCGCATGCCATCAGCCGTCGGGTACCAGCCGACGCTGGCGACGGAAATGGGCGCGTTGCAGGAACGCATCACGACCACGAAGAGCGGATCGATCACCTCGGTGCAGGCGATCTACGTGCCGGCCGACGATTACACCGACCCTGGCGTGGTCACTGCGTTCAGCCATCTGGACGGGCGCATCGTGCTGGAGCGCTCGCTGGCGGACCAGGGTCTCTACCCAGCCGTCGATCCGCTGGCTTCGAGTTCGCGAATCCTGGATCCGCGCGTGGTCGGCGACGAACACTATCAAGTTGCCCAGCGAGTTCAGGAGATTCTACAACGTTATCGCGATCTGCGAGAAATCATCGCCATTCTCGGCATCGACGAGCTTTCCGATGACGACAAAGTGGTCGTACAGCGTGCTCGCAAGATCCAGTTTTTCCTGACGCAGCCCTTCACGGTTGCCGAGGCCTTTACCGGAATGCCGGGCCAGTACGTCAAGATTGACGACACCGTGCGCGGCTTCAAAGGATTGGTCGAGGGGGAATACGATGATCTTCCCGAGCAGGCCTTCTCCATGATCGGTGGCATCGAACAGGCAGTTGAAAAGGCCAAGACGCTGTAGTAGCATGGCATTTACTCTCGACATCGTCACGCCCGAACGCACGATCTACTCCGGTTCGGTTGAAAGCCTGCAGGCCTCGGGCAGCCAGGGCTCCTTCGGAGTGCTGGCACGGCACGCTCCCATGATCGCGGCGATGAAGGTCGGCGCTCTCGGGTTCGTCGAAGAAGGCAGCACCGAGCCACGCACTCTCGCCTGCAGCGGCGGCTTCGTCGAGGTTGGGGGAGACCGCGTCACCGTGCTGGCGGAGGCCGCCGAGTTCGGCGACGAGATCGATCGAGCCCGTGCCTCGGCAGCGCGAGAGCGTGCTCAAGAACGCCTGAATCAGCGTGACGGCGTGGATGCGGTGCGAGCAGAGGTCGCCCTTACCAGAGCGCTCAACCGTCTCCGCATCGCCGGCGGTGACTGAGATGTCGGATCCCTCGCCGGCACTCAAGCAGTTTCTCGAACGTTTCATCCCATTGATCGAAAAGGAGATGTTCTCCTTCCTTCCGGTACTCGAACCGGAAGGCTACATGTACAGGCCGATGCGGGATTACCCCGAACGCGGGGGGAAGCGCTCGCGGCCTGCGATGGTGCTGCTGGCCTGCGAGGCTCTGGGCGGCGACACCGGCAAGGCGCTGCGCACGGCCGCCGCTTTCGAGATGTTTCAGTCGTTCGCCCTTCTTCACGACGACATCGAAGACGACTCGGAATTTCGTCGCGGCAAGCCCTGCATTCACAAGCTGCACGGGATTCCACTCAGCATCAACATCGGCGACGCCCTCTACGCCAAGGTGTTCGAGGTCCTGGCAGCGAATAGCGAACTGCTGGGGTGTGAGACGACCCTGCTGCTGATCGAGGAAATGATCCGGGGTTCGCGCGAAACCTTCGAAGGACAGGCCTACGACGTGGGTTGGATTCGTGAGCGCTACGTTCCCAGCGAAGACGAATTCATGACCATGTTGAGGAAGAAGACCGGGTGGTACACCGGCCACGGCCCCTGCACGGCCGGCGCGATCATCGCCGGGGCGACGTCGTCCCAGCGTGATTCGATCGCAGCCTTCGGTCAGGCAACGGCGATTGCCTTCCAGATTCGTGATGACCTGCTGAACCTGACCGCCTCTGCTCAGGACGCTGATCACGCTCCCGGGATAACTTCGGGCGCCTACGGCAAGGAGCGAGGTGGAGATATCGCCGAGGGCAAACGCACTTTGATCATAATCGATCTGTTGCGAAAGTGTTCGGCACAAGAAGGGGAACGGGTTCTCGAGATCCTGCACAGTGAGCGGCAGGAGACGACGACAGCTCAAACAGAGGAAGTCATTCAGCTGGCGGAGCGCTACGGCGCGATGGAATACGCAGAAGGTGTTAGTGAACAGATGACATCGAAGGCGCTGGCTCATCTGGAACACATCCCTGCCAGCGGTGCCAGAGACCGCCTCAGGGATATGCTCGAATTCTTCGTCCAGCGCGCTTTTTAGCGCGCTGGCAGCGTTTCAGCCAACGCTCAGGGCTGGATTGCGGTTGAGGGTACCGATGACTTCCTCAGCCAATCCTCGCAGGTTGCGCTGCAGGCGGATACGGCCCCGATTCACCCTCGACTTCACCGTGCCCACGGGGCATTCGATGATCTTGGCGATCTCGTCGTAGGAGAGTCCATTCAGGTCCCGTAGCTGTACGGCCTCACGAAACTCCTCGGGCAACGCATGAATGGCCTTCACGACGGTTCCCTGAACCGTTTTGGTATCCGTGATCTCACCCGGCAGTACGTCCTTGTCGACGGGTTCGTAAAACGACGTGCGCACCTCGTCATCCTCGTTGGGGCCTATCGGTACCCAGTGCCAGCGCTTGCGGCGACGCAGTTCAGTCTTGGCCAGGTTGCCGGCGATGGTGTATAACCAGGTTGAAACCTGCTCGATGGCCGGGTACTGGTGACGATGTCTCAGGCAGCGCAGAAAGGTCTCCTGCACGATGTCCTCGGCCGTTTCTCGATCACCCACAAATCGGTAGACGAAGTTTTGTAATGGAATCCGGTAGCGACGGACGAGAATGGCGAGATAACTCGCGTCAGTTGTGGCCTTCATGAGAACCGCTTTGTCGGATAGTTGCTCGGGCGTTTCAATCAGGGTCTGAGTCACGAGAGTGCCCTTTCTATTATTTCGGTCCGCTTGGGTTTGAGCTTCAATCACACAGCATTTGAGCAAGAGGTGTGCCCGTTATCACAAAGTCGTTGCAAAGAGCCATTGAGAGCAGATTTAACACATTGTTAATATTCGATATAGAATCTTTTTTTTGACCGAGGGTGGCGCCGAATCAACTCCAACGGGAGGCTCTCGAATAGCTGAGAACTCGCAGATTTCGGTCGCATCTCGGGTCAGAATTCTGAGGCTCTCTCAACTATTTGATGCACCAGATGCCAGTCCGGTCTCACCATCTTATGGCGAGTTCTGATGTTTTGACATGACCGGTGACCGAAGATAGATTGGCGAAACCAGCCGTGGGCATTTGGCAGTGTCATGATCAAAAGGCGACCGTTTTGGAAAATTCACGATTGATACAGCTTCGTGATCTGTGCGAGCAAGGCGGGATCACCCGGTTCTCGGCCGAGGAAATCGTCGAGTTGCTCGACGACGGTGAGGATTCGGGTTGGATCATCGACCAGGTACGTTCCGAGGGGTCATCCGAAGCCGTCTCTCGACTCGAGCAACTGTTGCAGGAGATGGCCGTTCCCGTGGTCGCCACGGGTGAGAGGGAGGATGTCCCCATCGATCCCGAGGCCGGCGCGCCTGCGGACCTTGCCCAGGTCATGGATGGGTTGGAGCTGCCGCCAGGGATCGATCGCAGCCAGTTCGAGCAACTGATGGCATCCCCCCGGGCGGCTCTGATCGCCGACTTCGGCCTCTTCTGTCAAGAGAAGGGGGTGGATCCGGAGCAGACCCAGGGGCAGGGGGTCGCCACCGACGGCGCCCTGCAGGAGCTCCAGGATGAGTGGCTGGAGACACCACGAGTGGGACTCGAGGGCAAGCTGCCCAAGGACCTACTGGATGGGGGCCGGTTGTTTCCGGGTGGGCGAGTCGAAACCTATCGACGTGAAGAGCCCAAGGTCGGCCGCAATGATCCATGCCCTTGTGGCAGTGGCAAGAAATTCAAGAAATGCTGCGGCAAGGTGTGACAAGGAAGCAGTGACAAGGTAATGGGGAAATGAGTGCGACAAAGGGAGTCGAGTCCGATCGCATCGAAGGTGTCCACACCGTCGATCTCAACGGGATTTCCGAGCCGCGGGGAATGTTCGCGGAGACTTTCCGTGTGGAATGGTTTCCGCAGCGAGACTGGACCCGGCTGCAATGCAATCGCTCGGAATCGATCGCCGGCGTGCTGCGCGGCCTCCACTTCCACTGTCGACAGGCTGACTACTGGCACTGCATAAGCGGCAGGCTCCGCGTCGGGTTGTTCGATATGCGGGTCGGTTCAGCCACCAGGGGCCGAGGTGACGTGCTTGAGTTGGTTGGCGATCGCCCGCAGGGGCTGCTGATACCACCCGGCGTCGCTCACGGCTACCTGGCGGTCACCGACATCACACTGATCTACGTCGTCGATCAGTATTATGACGGAGGTGCTGACGAGTTCGGTGTGGCCTGGGACGATCCGGCTCTCGGACTCGACTGGGCTTGCGCCTCGCCACCGCTGGTGTCCGAGCGTGATGCCACCAACCCCCGCCTCGACGAGATCGCTGAAGAGTCGTTGCCAGCATGAACCCACACTCGCATGAATTGATCCGGGCTCTCGTCGAAAGCGAGGCTCTGCGAGTGGCTCCCGCCAGCGAAGTGTTCTGGTACACATCGGGCAAGGTCGGGCCCTATTACATTAACACCCACTTTCTCTTCGGAGGTCCTCAGCAAGCGGCGGCGCTTCTGGACTTCATCGAGGAAAACGCCGACCCCAATGCTGACTCCTTCGCGGCGCAGTTACAAGAAAAAATAGCGGGCATGTACGCGCGGGATCCCAGGTACAGCGCGGTCATCGATCGGTTGGCGGACGCCGTCGAAGAAACGGGGGAGGCCTGCGACTACATCTCGGGAGGTCAGCGAAGGGACTGGTTTTTCTCCGTCGCGGTGGCTGCCCGGCTGCAACGGCCCCATCTCTACCTCTACAAGGACCTCAATGCCACGGTTAGGTCGGAGGAAAACGGCGCGCAGGTGACGACTGACCTGAGCGGTTCAAAGACCATACATGTAGCCGATCTGGTCACCGAGGCGTCCAGCTACCTGCGGTCATGGATCCCCGCGTTGCGGGATCGCGGAGCTGACATGAGCGCTGCCGTCAACGTCGTCGATCGCGCTCAGGGTGGGATCGACGCCCTCCAGAGCCACGGTGTGAATGCCGGCGCGTTGCTACGGGTGGATGGAACGCTTTTCGACGCCCTCCTCGAGTCTGGACTCGTCGACCCGGCTCAACACGGACGCCTGCAGGCTTATTTTCAGGATCCCGACGGGGCGATGAAGCAATTCCTGCAAGACAATCCGAGTTTCATCGAGGATGCGCTCAACAGTGGTGACGTGCGAACCGCCGAGCGCGCGAAACTGCTCCTCGCCGAGGACCCGTATGGATTGGAATCCGGCTGACGACCATCAAATTCAATCGCTGATCAACCCGCTGCTTCCCCAAGCGCCTCTGCTTCATCAATCCGCACCGAGACCAATTGCGATACGCCTTCTTCCGGCATGGTGACACCGTGCAGGGTGTCTGCGGCCGCCATGGACAGCTTGTTGTGCGTCACCATGATGAACTGGGTCGTCTGCGAGAATTCAGTCAACACTCGCAGGAAGCGGTCGACGTTGGAGTCGTCCAGTGGGGCGTCGACCTCGTCGAGGATGCAGAATGGGCTCGGCTTGACCTGGTAGATGGCGAACAACAGAGCGATCGCCGTCAGCGCTCGCTCGCCACCTGAGAGCAGGTTGATGCTCTGGGGCCGTTTTCCCCTGGGCCGGGCGACGATCTCGATGGTCGATTCCAGCGGATCTACATCCTGTTGGAGAACGAGGTCCGCTTCTCCTCCTGGAAAAAAGCGGGCGTATGTGTGGCGGAATTTTTCGCGGATCTCATCGAAGGTTGTCCGAAACATTTGGCGGGCCGTGCGGTCGATGAACTGCAGCGATTTGCGCAGGTCCGCCGCCGCCGCCTGCAGATCATCTCGGTGTTGGACGAGGAAATCGTAGCGCTCCTTCTGTTCCTCGTATTCCTCCAGCACTCCGACGTGCACGGTCCCCAACCGCTGGATTGAGGTTCTCAGCTGCTGGACTCGTTGCCCAGTGGTTTCACTGTCGAAGTCGTCGTCCTCCAACGGCCCAAGGCTCTCGACCTCGACGGAGAGGGCCTCCTGCAGATGCTCGCGGATACGCAACAATTCATTGTCCAATTCCGTAAGTTTCAGCTCGATCCCGTGCCGGCGCTCGCGTTCCGTGCTCAGCTCCCGCTGCATCTTGGAGATCTCATCACCCAGTTCCCGCTCCCGGGATTTCACTTCCTGCCACCTGAGCTGCTTGCTTTGTGAGTCCTGAACCCGCCGTTCGCGCGTGCCGTGCAACTCGGCGATTTCTGCGGCGATCCGTTCTTCCCCGGCGCCTAGGCTCTCCCGGTCACTGTCCGCCTGCTCCATCTCACGGTCGAGACGGTCGATGGTGGAGATGTACGACTGCCGCAAATCGCCCAGCCTGTCGTCGTCTCTGCGTAAGCCCTCGAACTGCTCTGCCGTGCGGGCCTGCTGGATGCGCAGGGCGGCCACGGCTTCCAGCTTCTCCCGACGCTCCTCCTCGGCCCGATGGCGTTCCTGCTCTCCGCTGGCTATGCGCTGCTCCAGGCTCTCCTCCTCTCGCTGCAATGTGCCGGCACGCTCCTCGGCACCGATCGCGGCTTCTTCAAGACCTTGCACTCGCCGCCTTCCTTCGTCGCGCTTTGCTTCGAGAGCACTCAGCTCGGCCGTCAGGCGGTCACGGGCGCTGCGAGCAGAGTCGTGGCGGTACACGAGGTCGCCCTCGTTCGACTTGAGGTCCGCCAACAGCTCGTCCAACTCCGTCATATAACTGGCGAGAATGGATCTCCTGGACTCGGCACCCTGGCGATTGAAGGTGAGAGCCGTCAGGCGTGCCTTTTCTCCAGCCAGGGTTGATCTCAACTCACCGATCTCTACCCGGCGCGCCAGCGAGCTGCTTTCCGAACTGTCCTCGGTCCCCCCCCAGAACCGACCGTCGATATCGACGCCGTCCCCTTCCGCAGAGACGAGACGAATGGGGTGAGGGACGCTTTTGGCTGCCGCTACCGATGTTGCCAGGTCGTCCACGAGATAGGTGTTCCGCAACAGGTGAGACAGCAGGTCAGCTACGGGACCAGTGGCGGTAACCTGGTCCAGCAAAGGACCGACGACCCCGATAGTCGGTGCGACGGGTGTGGCGTCTATCCCTTCGCGTGGTGCCCATTTCAGCGGGAATATCGCCGCTCTTCCGGTGTGCTGCTTGAGATGGGAGATGGCTTTGAGGGCGTCGGTCTCATCGTCCGCGACCAGCGCTTCCAGGGCATCTCCCAGGGCCGCTTCAACGGCTTTCAAATAGCGAGGCTCGACCTCGATAAGGTCCGCGAGCACACCCTGAAAGGTATCCTTGAGTGGTGAGTCCACGGCCAGGGTGCGGACGCCGCTGGCGACTCCCTCATATCCGGACTGCACGCGTTCCAGAATCTGCAAGCGGGCAAGATGGCCTTCGACGCCTCGGTCGACGGAACTCTCCTTTTTCACCAATCCCTGCAGCTTCGTTTCGACCTCACGCACGCGCTCTTCTGCACCGGCTAGATCTTCCTTCAGGGCCGCGACGCGGTCACGCACCTCGCTCAATTCGTCTGCGGTCGCCTCCGCTAGTTCGTGTGAGGAAGTCAGGTCAGCGCTGACGCGAGCGATGTCGGTCTCGATCTGGCTACCCGACGTCGTCAACGACTCCCGCTCCGTGCGCACTCGTTCCAGCCCCCGGGTCGCCTCGCCCTTTTGCTGCTGCAGCTCCCGCAAACTGCGCCGAGCCGAATCCAAGGCTGCCCGCGTTGATTCACAAGATGAATCGAGTCGCGCCGCCTCCTCCTCACCCTGAGTGAGACGCTCACCCGATCCGGCCAGGGCACCCTGTGCCGTTTCGATGTTTTGGGAGGTCTCATCCAACTGTGCCAACGTGGACTCGAGCTGGCGCTGAGACTCATCGCGCTCCGAGGACGACCGCCGACCGAATTCCTCCCTGGCTTCCCGTCGCTCGCGAGTGGCGATGAGCTCGCGGTCCTTGGCGTGAATGCCCTCCACCAACTGGTTCAACTCAACGTTGACGGCCTGCAGTTCTTTTTCGGCCTCGAGTACAGCCAACCTGCTGCTCTCGAGCTCGGCCTCTCGCGCAGTGAAGTGGCTGAGTGAAGACTCGGTGCGTTTGCTGAGCTCGCCGAACTGTTCCCGCAACGGCCGAACTTCCGCCAGGATCGTGAAGTATTGAAAGCGACCGTAGAGCAGTTCCTTCTCGTCGAGCTCCAGCTTCAGCGTTTGATAGCGCCGGGCCCGCCCGACCTGGCGTCCGAGGTAATCAACCTGCCGTTTGACTTCTGTGATCAGGAGTTCGAGCTGGGTGAGGTCCGCGTTGGTCGATTCGAGTTTGTTCCAGGTTGAACGACGGCGGGCCTTGTACTTCGTGATACTCGCCGCCTCCTCAAGGATGCGTCGTCGATTCTCTGTCTTTTCGCTGATGATCTCATCAACCATCCCCTGTTCCATGACGCTGTAGGCCCCGGGTCCCAACCCCGTGTCCATCAACAGGTTTTGGATGTCGAGCAGACGGCAGGGAACCTTGTTGAGGAGGTAGTCGCTCTCGCCGGAGCGAAAAAGGCGTCGGGTGATGGTGATCTCGCTGTATTCGATCGGCAGGATATGGCTGGAGTTGTCGATGGTAACGGAGACTTCCGCCATGCCCAGGGCCTTGCGCTCACGGGTTCCCGAAAAAATGACGTCCTCCATGCGTTGGCCCCTGACGGCCCCGGCCCGTTGCTCACCGAGCACCCAGCGGATAGCCTCGACGATATTCGATTTACCACAGCCGTTGGGGCCTACGATCGCGGTGGTGCCAAGACCGAACGGAATTTCAACCTTGCTGAGGAAGGATTTGAAACCGAATACCTCTATGCTGGACAGACGCAAGTGTCGGACTCCTGTCGGTTATCTGCCTCGGGTGCCGGTCGTGCCCGTACCGTGAGATGCATCAAAACGGGGCATGGCCGAGCGCATCCATGACGTTTTGGGATAGCTTCGGGATTGGGTGGCGATAGTCCTGGGGGGAGTGGGACGCTTTTGGTCCTATAGCACTCCAGCATCAGCTTCGGGGGAGGGGGAAGGACGACGAAGCCACCATACCTAGTGCACGACCGGGCATATCTTACCATATGTTGCGATAGAGGTCAAGGTTTTTGTGGCCAGCGGGTTCCTTGACACCGATGTGCCCGGGGCTAAATTGGCCGCCTGCTGAGGACGACCAACCGAAGCTGGAGGATACGGTGTGAAACTGTCGGATCTGATGGACGATGTCCGGGCGGCGCTGCCGGAGGAGAAACGCAAGCTCGTGGATGCGGTGGTCGAGAAGTATGGCGCCGATGAGAACTGCCATTTCATGCTCGCGCTCATGGCCACGGCGAGCAAACGCGAACGTCGGCTGGCCAAGCTGCTGTTGAGCGATCTGGAGCGGCAGGAGGTCGAGTAAAGGAAGGGGCCGCGGCCAAAAACCAAAGGGTTCGGCGCTCAAGCCGATAAATAAGAGGAGCCTTTGTGGTACTACATAGTAGTCCGAACTGCAGTGCTTATCCCAGTACACCAAGAGAGGATCCTTTTGCTGACCATTGCCTTGCTGCTGGCGGTGCCCCTGGTGGCCCGTTATCTGGTGGCCTCCCGGATCGAAATACTGAGGAATCGACTCATAGCCAGCGACGAAGAGTACGGCCAGCTGCGGACGCGTTGCGCGGATCTGTTGGAGGATCTGCGGCAGACGCGCAATCAGAAGCGCCAGTACGAGTTGAGAGCATCATTCGTCGCCGAAGACATTCGCGTGGAGACGCAGATCCTGCGCCAGTTGCGCGAGCACACCGATTCGGTGCCTGCTCGCCGTGCCGCCTGAACGCACACAACCGCCTGGCTTGACCCCACCCGGGCTCATGCGAGATAGCGGTTGGATGAACCTCTACAGCGTGGGTGGCTATCTTCTCTCCCTCGAAGGGGAGGACTCAGAACTTCACGAGCTGGCTAACGCCGTCTACTCTGCGGCCCGAGTGGACAGCGGCACCGCCGACATCGCCTTTCGATTGTCTCGCGCTGACGACAATGGTACAAATGCAGGTGTAGACGCGTACTGCATGAGTGCCGCAGGCGTCGAGATATGCCGTCAGCGCAATCTGGCCGATTTCTTCCTGGACGTGGAATGGACGTTGACGCAACAGGCCATGAGCGGTTGCCGGGCGCTGATTCAGGTGCACGCCGGTGCGGTCGCCATGCACGGGGCCGGTCTTCTAGTCTGCGGGCCGCCGGGATCGGGTAAAACCTCTCTGATAGTCGGGCTCTCCGGTCACGGCGCCACCATCCTCACCGACGAAGTCGGGCTGCTACGGGCCGACACGCACGGTGTCGAGATCGATCTGATTCCGTTTCGGCGTGATCTGATCGTACACCGACGCACGCAGCGCCTCTTTCCGCACTCGGCCTACGGTGAAGAACCGTGTTTCAAGCGCTTCCCCGATCACTGCCACGTCCCTCCCAATCGGTTGGATTCTGTATCCGGATCGACCGCTTCGATCGTGCCTCTGACTCAGCTGTTATTTACCTCGTTCCGGCCCGGCGAGGGACTGGCGTTGGCGCGCCTGGGCCAGGCCGAGGCAGCGCGGCGCCTATTGCTGGAAACTTACAATCTCGAATCTCTGGGGGAGCAGTGCACGGAGCTGCTGGCGCGGGTCGTGGAGTCCTGTCCGGCGTGGGTGATCCGCTACGATGACGCGGTCCCGGCGAGCGCGCTCGTCGCCGCTTTCGTCATAGATGGGAGGACCTGAGACTCAGAGATCTCCATGCAACTCGTCATCGGCATCGTCTTTGCCCATGGCGATGACGTGCTCGGCGGCGATTTCCTGGCGACCGCGGAATCCAGCTTCAATCTCATGCCAGTACCTCACCTGTGGTTCGCCCCGCTGCCAGCAAAGGAACACCCAACGGCCCTCGTAGGTGGTAGGAAAATCGATGAGCCCGTTCTCCAGGCCGCCAGGTGGGAAGCGCAAGCCACGGTCGCGAATCTCCCGGGTGACAAACTGGTCCAACTCGTCGATGCTTCCGTCGAAGGCGGCGCGCAGCTCGTTGAATTCGGCGTGATCCGGGTTCTCGCTCTTGCGGATCTGTTCTCCCCACATGACCTCGAGCATCTGCAGCTTCTGGTGTTGAGCGAACAGCGCGGCTCTCCTGCTGTCCATGCGCTCGAAAACCTCCTCGAGGACGCGAACCGTGGCGTTTGCTTCGTCGACTGTGAACGTTTTGCTGGGCAGAGGGTCCAAGCTCCCTTAGACGTGTGTGAGGTATTCGGCCAGGCATTATAGCGTGGGGGTGGAGCCCGGGCAAGGCGGCTTCGGAGCTTCGAAGGAGATTTTCGTCAACTTGCGCCGGCCATGGCAGTACGGCATATTTGGGCCGTCAATTTAGAAGGGAGCACGGTTAAGGTGGCTGTTACCGTGGATGACGTCCGTCGCGTGGCGGGCCTCGCGAGGTTGCAATTCTCGTCCGGCGAGGAGGAGAAGCTGGTCCTCGAGCTCAATCGCATTCTCCAATACATGGAGAAGCTGAACGAACTCGACACCGATGGCGTGGAGCCTACTTCGCACGTTGTGCCGATGGTGAACGCATTCCGCAGCGACGTGGCGGAAGTGTTTCCCCATATCGGCGAACTCCTCGAACAGGCTCCGGAAATGCAGGAACGCTACTACAAGGTACCGCGGATTCTGGACTGAGGCGGCGGCGGCAGTGATGTCGCCGCCCCTTTTTTTTACACCGAATTTGCTGTTCGCAGCGAATTCGGCGAACACATACAACCAGTGAGGATGCCAGTGGGGGACGGAACATACTCCGGACCGAAGTTCGTCGTCGTAGCAGGCGGCGTCATGAGTGGGATCGGCAAGGGATTGACCACCGCCTCGATGGGTCGAATTCTGCAGGAGTACGGCTATACGACGACGGCCGTCAAAATCGACCCGTACATCAACTTCGACGCTGGCACGTTGCGCCCGACAGAGCACGGCGAGGTGTGGGTCACCGACGATGGAGGGGAGATAGACCAGGATCTGGGGAACTACGAACGGTTCCTGGGACTCGATCTCCCTCGTCGCAACAACCTCACTACCGGACAGATCTACCATACCGTCATCGAACGCGAACGCGCCGGCCAATACCTCGGTCAGACCGTACAGCCGATTCCACATATCACCGATGAGATCAAGAGCAGGATTAAAGAGGCCGCTCAGGGTTACGATGTCGTCTTGATCGAGATCGGAGGTACGGTGGGGGACTACGAAAATGAGCCGTTCCTGTTCGCCGTGAAGGCCCTGGAGAGGGAGATCGGCGAGGAGCACTTCGCCTTCGCCCTGATAACCTATCTACCCGTACCCCACCACGTCGGTGAGATGAAGACGAAGCCTACCCAGCAGGCGATTCGTATGCTGAGTGAACACGGTATCTTCCCTGACTTTATCGTCTGTCGCGCCGAAACAGGTCTGGACCAGGTCCGGAAAAAGAAAATCCAGGTAGGGGCCAACGTGCCGGCCGAGCATATCATTTCAGCACCGGACATGGCGACCGTGTACGATATTCCGTTGACGCTCGAACAAGAGGATCTCGGGCAAAAACTGTTGGAAATACTCGGGCTGGAGGTCCGTCAGCGCCCGGACTGGGGCCGCTGGGAGCAGCTGTTGAGGCGTAGCAAGAATCCCACCAACGAGGTCCGCGTGGCCATGGTCGGCAAGTATGTCGAGACGGGCGATTTTCAGCTCACGGATTCCTACATCTCGGTGAATCAGTCACTCATGCACGCCGGCGTAGCCTCTGATGCGCGCGTCGACATAACCTGGATCGACGGCAAGCGGTTCGAGCGCGGCGATCTCGACCTAGAGGAATTGGAGACCTACGACGGAATCATCGTTCCCGGTGCCTTTGGTGAGGGTGGAGCGGAAGGAGTCATAGAAGCGATTCGCTACTCCCGCGAGAACGGTATTCCGTTTCTGGGACTGTGCTATGGACTGCAACTAGCCGTCGTCGAGTACGCTCGCAACGTGGCCAACATCGCCGACGCGACATCGGGGGAGTTCGACGCGGAGTCGGACTGCCAGGTGGTTTCCGTGCAGGAGGCGCAGAAGGAGGTACTCGGCAACAGTCGTTACGGGGCCAGCATGCGGCTGGGAGCCTACGCCGCCGTCCTGAAGAAGGACAGCCGGGTGTTGCAGCTGTACGAACAGGCCGGCCGGCTCACCGAAGACCGTCACCGCATCGATCAGTTGTTGAGCAATCCTGACGAGGCCTTTCGCGTGGGACACGTGATGCTCCAGCGCGACAAGGTTGTGCTGGAGCGACATCGTCACCGCTACGAAGTGTCGTCGCGCTTCGTCGAGTTGCTCGAAGATGAGGGACTGGTGTTCTCAGGCCACCACCGGCGCATGGACGGCTCCCGGTTGATGGAGTTCATCGAGCTGTCCGCTCACCCGTTTTTCATGGCCACCCAGGCCCATCCCGAGTTCAAGTCGCGCATGGACAACCCGGCCCCCATGTTCTCCGGATTCATCGAAGCCGCTCTGGCTTTCCAGCAGGAACGGGTGTCCGAGGGGCAAGCGGCTGCGTCGTAGCGGCCGGGATTCCTCCCCGTTGCCATCACACTGGTTGATGCGCAAGACGCCCGTTGCGCTGCCAGCATGGGCAGCCGTGGCCGCCTGTCTGGTGTGCTGTGGTGACAGCGACGAGCTGGGTGATCCGGACCCCAACGAACCAGTCCCACAGGCGGACCGACAATCCTGGAACTCGACCATTCACCTGCAAGGCCCGCAATCAACCCTCACTGTCCAACTGCCCTACGCTCAGGATTTCGATGAACGCAAGGTTACTCGGGGCGAAGGTGGTGTGTCGATCGAGTTTCGTGACAAGGCCAGGGACAGCACCGGGAGTGCGAGAATCCAGCTCCGTGCACGACGGCTCGTGCTCGAGCACGATACGGATCGATTCACTCTCGCGGGGAGCGTTGCCGTCACCTCCGACTCAGTCTTGCTGACCAGCGACAGCCTCCGATGGTCCCGCACCGACGATCTTTTGCAGGTACCCGGTTGGGCCGATGTAGTCCGACCGGGCGGTTCGCTCCGGCTTCGTGATCTATCGGCCTCCACCTCTCTTGAGCGGTGGTCCGCCAGAAACGTGAGCGGGTCACTCACTGGCACGACCAAGCTCGGGGCGCCGTACGAATTGCAACTTCGCGCCAAGCGTGACAGCAGCAGTCGACCCCGCGACGGGTTCCTGAAGGCTGCATACGAAACCGTAACGGTCCGTATGGACGACCAGAGTATTGGCAGCGAGCGAGCCCAATTCGATGCCGAACACGGACTCATCACGTTCTCCGGAAGTGTAGGGCTGGTGGACTCGATGCGGACGATCAACGCCGATCAGCTGGAGCATGATCTGAGCGATGGGACGTCATCCGCGTACGGGTCAGTCGTGGTGGCGGAAGGGGACTGGCGCCTGCAGGCCCAAGCAATTCGTGTCGATGAGGATGGCGGGCGTTGGGTCTCGTCAGGCGCGCCGGTAGAGGTGGAGTGGGAAGAGCGCAGCCTCAGGGCCGCACATCTGACGTACGACCGTCGAATCGAACCTGCATCCTTTGCCGCAACCGGCGACGTGACAACGGCAAGACAGATCGAATTTCGTGATGGTGAGCGGCTCCTGGTCGCAGACAGTCTCACCTATTATCGGGAAGCCGGTCGCGTGGAGGCTGCCGGCGAGGTCGCTCTCACTGGGCCAGAGTTTGCTGGCGTGGCGCAGGCGCGGCACGTGCTTTTCTGGCTGGACACGGAGCGGGCAAAGCTGAGCGGATCTCCCCGGTTGATCAGGCAGCGAGCGGCGGACACCCTCGTCATCACTGCGAGCACGTTGACGCTGGATCTTGCGGAGCAGCATGTGGCGGGGGACGCCCCGTTCTCCGTGATCACGGGAGCACTGGCGCTGAGGGCGCAGCAAGGCCATTTCGACTCCAGATCCGAAAGGCTGACCCTATCTCGGGATGTCGAACTGACCGCAAGGGAGTCGGAAACCATCCATGCCGATTCCATGATCGTGACCCTGGTGGACGGGGTGGTCACGGACGTTATGCTGCCGGCCTCATTGACGGGATCGGTCGCGACCAGCGAAGCTCAGGCAAGTTGGTTCGCAGGAGGTGGTCACCTGCTCCTCGATTCGGAGCGTGTTCAAACGATCACGCTGACAGGCGACGCCAGGGTTACCCACCGTAGTCTCGAGAGCAACGCGATCAACCGTTTTACGGCCGCAGACATCGAGATGAACTTCACCGATGGCGAATTGTCTACGGTGATCGCTCAGGGGGGCGCTGTGGTCCAGTCGCGTCTGGCGGATGAGGAGGCCAAGCGATCGACCGACTCGGGCGTGCCGGATGGAGCCGACCGCGCTGGCTCCGTCAACCGAGTTGCCGGCAATCGCCTGGAGATAACCATCGAGAATGGAGCTGTATTCGAGGTCAAAGCGTCAGAGTCAGTTGAAGGTGAATTCGTGCCTGCCTCATCGAAAACAGAGACCACAAACGGAGGTTGATTCCGCTTTGCCGCTGACCACAGATCAGCTCGTCAAAGGATACGGCAGGAAGCCAGTGGTGAAGGGGGTGAGCCTCGCCGTTGAGCAAGGAGAGATTGTGGGGCTGTTGGGCCCCAACGGGGCCGGCAAGACGACGACCTTTCACACCATCGTCGGTTTTCTGAAGCCGGACGGTGGCCGCATACTCCTCGATGGTGCCGACATAACCAGCCTGTCCATGTACCGCCGGGCTCAGGAGGGGATCGGCTACCTGCCTCAGGAGACCTCCATTTTTCGGGGCCTGACCGTGGAAGAAAACATCTCCGCGGTTCTGGAGGTCCGCGGTCTCGGAAAGGCTGAACGCAACGCCCGGGTCGGTCAATTGTTGGAAGAGCTGCGTTTGCAGGATCGAGCCCAACAGCGCGCTGATACACTTTCCGGCGGCGAGGTGCGCCGGGTCGAGATCGCCCGCGCGCTGGCCGTGGATGTACGCTATCTGCTCCTCGACGAACCATTCACCGGCATCGATCCTCGCACCGCAGAGGACATTCAGGGAATCATCTCCCACCTGACCGACAAGGGCCTGGGAGTCCTGATCACCGACCACAGCGTTCGCGAGACACTGAGAATAACTCGCCGGGCATACATCATGGCGGATGGTGAAATTCTGACCGAAGGCACGGCCCGTGAGCTCACGGAAGATGACACGGTCAGGCGCAGATACCTGGGCGACAGCTTTCGCCTGGATTGACGGGGGTCAATTTTAGGTACCCCTGACCTCGTTCTTGTTGTAGGACCCCGATTGCCTTGCGCTTGTCGACGCGCGTCAATTGTATGCACCCTGGCATGGCTCTTTTGGTAGGACCCGATGGCCTTGCGCTGGACGACGCGCACCCGTCAACCCTCCCTGCACGCCGCCTTCTATGCCCACCCATCCACCTTGCGCTCGTCGATGCGCACCCAGCCGCCCTCCCTTCACCCGGCCCTCTATGCCCACCGCTCCACCTTGCGCTCGTCGACGCGCACCCGCCAACCCTCCCTGCACCCCGCCCTCTATGCCCACCGCTCCACCTTGCGCGTCGGGAAGCAAATGATGTACCTTACGGAAAGGTGGTTACCGCAGCATGAATACTGCTTCGGCGATCAGCAGGTTGCATATTATTATAACCTGTTGTTAATAAACAAGTTAATAAAATACTGAAGAGATGCTCAGACTTTCACAAAACCTCAGCATGCAGCAGCGGATGGCTCCTCAGCTCATCCAATCGCTGCAGCTGTTGCAGATGTCGACTCTCGAACTCGAGTTGGAGATCAAGCAGCAGATGGAGATCAATCCGCTGCTTGAGGAAAATCTCGATGTGGTCGAGGACGGTGAGGAGGAGCAGCAGACTGAGGAAGAGGCACCGACCGATTCCCTCGACGAAGAGGCTGAGGTGCCCGAGAGCATGGACGAAGTCGACTGGGATGCTCTGCTAGACGACCAATTTGATTCCAGCTCCTATAACAATGAAAACAGCGAGTACGATCCGAACTGGGAGCAGGACAGGGAACCCCAAGAGAATCGGATCACCACGATGCCGCCGCTCGTGGAGCAACTGTACGAGCAGCTTACTCTGAGTGATTTGGCGGGCAAAGACGTGGAAATTGCTGGATTCATCATCGGTAACATCGACGATCGAGGTTACCTCACCTGCTCGTCAGAAGAGGTGTCCGAAGCCCTGGGGGTGCCGCTGGAGGACATCGAGCGCAACCTGAAGGTGATCCAGGGGTTTGATCCTCCCGGCGTTGGCGCCCGCGATCTACAGGAGTGCTTGTCCATACAGCTGGCGTTCCGGGATGAGCCGGGACGAGATGTCGCGTTGCGGGTTATCCGTTACCACTGGGACGACCTGACGAAACGGCGCTACTCGCGCATCATCAAGGGGTTGGCGATCACCAATGATGATCTAAAAGCCGCCGTCGAGTTGATCGAGAAGCTGCAGCCGAATCCCGGCATCACGAGCACCAGCGATTACTCCGGGTTGCTGACCCTCGACACCGATGTCTCTTACGTCACTCCGGATCTGATTGTCGAAAAAGCGGGGGAGGATTGGATCGTCAGTCTGACCGACGGCACCCTGCCATCCGTTCGGGTCAATAGCGCCTACGCCAAGCTTTTGCGGGATGGTGCTCGTAGCAAGGATGAAATTCGCACCTACGTGTCCAAGAAACTGGGTGATGCCCGCTGGCTCATCAATGCGATCAATCAGCGCCGTGCGACCATGCTGAAGGTGGCCAACTACATCGTCCGTGCCCAGATGGACTGGTTTGAGAAGGGCCCTGCCCATCTGAGGCCGATGGTCCTTCAGGACGTCGCGGACGCCGTGGAAATGCACGTTTCCACGATATCGCGGGTCAGCAACGGCAAGTACATGCAGACGCCACACGGAGTGTTCGAACTCAAGTATTTCTTCGATTCCAAGGTGCAGCGAGACAACGGTGAAGATGTCTCAGCGCGCAGCGTCAAGGAGCAGATTTCCGTGTTGATTGACGGCGAGGACAAAGACAAACCGCTCTCGGATCAGGAAATCGCCGACATTCTGGGTAAGGACGGACTGCAAATTGCGCGTCGCACCGTTGCCAAGTACCGCGATCAATTGGGCATCAATTCGCAGCGTTACCGCAAGAACGCCTTCTGATCGGCTCCCCCCTCCGGCCGAATACTCGATCCTGTCCTTCTTCGTCATCCTCCGCTACGCACAATCTTGAACAGGCCGCTGTGCAATCGCCATCGGCCCTCGCATTCCTGCGCACCCAAGAAGCTTGCTGGCAGCCATCGATGACGCGAGCTTCTGACCACGATGACGACCTGTGCAATGATGTTTGTCAAGGAGCCGATTCCGGGGTCCGTAAAGACACGGTTGCACACCCACCTCAGCCCCACGGAGGCCGCCGAGCTGTATAGAGCCTTCGTCGCGGATTCGGCTGCTACTCTCGCCAAAACCAACGCCCACCGGAAGGTAATCGCTTACACTCCAGCTTCAGGCCTCGCAGCGGTCCGCGATCTGCTGACAGGAACAACGGCTACAGAGTTCGAATACGTGCCTCAACCCGACGCTGATCTTGGGCAGCGCATGGAGGCGCTGTTCAGGGATCGCTTTGACGAGGGGGTCGAGCAGGTCGTCGTCGTTGGCTCTGACAGTCCGTCTCTCCCGAGCTCGATCGTGGACGAAGCGTTCTCGCTTCTGGGTGCTCATCCTCTGGTCCTGGGGCCGAGTGTGGACGGAGGGTATTACCTGCTGGGCCAGAGTTCTCCAGACGCTCGCGTCTTCCGCGAGGTTGACTGGAGCACCGGTCACGTGTTGGAGCAGACGCTGAGCAAGGTCCACGACCATTCACTCGGCCTTCTGCCTCCTTGGTACGACGTAGATTCGCCAGCTGAAGCGGCCTTTCTCAAAGTCCACCTGCAAGCCATCAGAAAGGCTGGAGGACGCGAAGGTGAGTTCAGCCTGCGGGTTCTGAACCGGTTACAACTGCCCTCGCCATGCTCTGCGACATCACATTCCCATGATTCGATAGCCCCCATCGACGAAGAGAATTTCGCCGGTGATGCCTCGACTGAGTGAACTGCACAGAAACAATGCCGTGTCGGCGACCTCTTCGACGTCCACGTTTCGACGCAGAGGCGCGCGCTCGGCGTGTAGATGGAGCATCGTGGTGAAGTCCTTGATGCCTCTCGCGGCCAGGGTCTTGATGGGGCCGGCAGAGAGTCCGTTTACGCGGATTCCTTTTTCTCCCAGTTCGCTGGCAAGGTAGCGCACGGCAGATTCCAGCGCCGCCTTGGCCACTCCCATGACGTTGTACTTCGGCACGGCGCGCTCGCTGCCAAGGTAGGTGAGGGCGACCACCCCGCCCCCCTCGCTCATCAACGGCTCGGCTGCCCGCACCAGGCAGTTGAGGGAGAACGAACTGACATCGAGCGCAAGATGGAAGCCCTCTCTAGAAGTATCGACGTAGCGTCCGTCCAGGTCTTCCTTTTTGGCGAAGGCGATGGCGTGGACGAGGCTGTCGATGCGCTCAAACGCATTCGAGACCTGGTCGAAGGCGCGGTGAACGGATTCGTCATTACTGGCATCGCACTGAATCAGCAAGGGTGGATTCGACAACTGGCCGACGATCTTCTCGATACCCTGTTTTTCCCGGTCACTCAGATATCCCAGTGCCAGTTTCGCACCCTCCCGGTCGAGTGCTCGCGCGATCGACCAGGCGATACTGCGATGATTTGCCACGCCGGCGATGAAGCCGGTCTTGCCTTCCATCAACATGGTTGTCTCCGTGTTGGTGGGTAATGATTGCTATAGAATAGAGACACCGGGATTCCAGGCTGTGCTCGCCAAAATACCCACCAGGAGTGGGTGGGTATTCCGCTCCGATGGTGGATTATTCCGGCCGACAACAGGCGGCGTCGGCAGAAGCCACCGGCTCTAGATCCGCCGGCTCAGCCGCCCGTCTGCTGCAGGAATCCTATGGTGGCTGCTTTGATTTTCGGAGAAAGGATATGGGCGAGCTTGAAAAAAGTTCGGAAGTCGATGAGTTCCCAGAGAAAAGAAGGGATTTTCAAGCGGTTGAGCACGTCGACGAGGTCTTCGAATATCTCTTCATTTATCGCTTCCTCGACGGCTTCAGCCCCGTTCTTGGTCGATTTTTTGACCGCCGCGTCGATGCGCGCGAAGAGCTGAGGGAAGGGGTGCTGGGTCTCCGTTGCCGGGTAGGGGAAAAGGCAATTGGCAGCGACGTTGGCGAAGGCGACGACTTTGACGATGTCAGGTGAGTGCTCCTGGAGGTCGTGGAGACGGGTCACCACCGCCTGCATGGAATCGTCCACCTCCCACTTCTCGGCGATACGTCCGCCAATCACCTGATGATCGAGATCCTTCATCAAAAGGCGCTCAATGTCGATGACACGGTTCGCCCACAGCTTGCTCTCCCCCTGGGCCTCCTGCACTTCAGACTCGATCACGGCCATGATGAGCTCGAGTGAATCTTCCAGACACATCTGCATCGATACCTTACCGATGTCGTGCAGCAGTCCGGCGGTGAAGGCATCGTCATTGGGTTCCAGACTCAGTTTCTTCCACAGTTGGGCTTCCTGCAGGGCCGCGACCTGGTCTTCTTCGAGTTGGTAACGCTCGAATTCTGTTTTTTGCTGGGAGTCCTGCTCAGCGGGATCCGCTGGCAGCGAAAGCAGCTTGGCCAGGAAGCCGACGGCCAGGGAATGGCGCCAGAACTGGTCGATGGTGGTCTCTTCCGTCTTCGAGAAGATCTGCCGGATCTGACAGGCGGTGACGATTTCGCGGATCGTCCGGGCGCTGGCCAGGGCCACGGCCTGGTCTATGGTTTCGACGCGGGAGCGGAATCCGTAGCGGGCGCTGTTGAGAATCTTCAAGATGACGGTCTTGGTCGGCAGATCCGGATCTATGGCCTCGGCCCATTTCTTGGGTGGGTCCAGGTCATCGAGTTCGGCGACTTTGCGCTGGGTGTCCGGCAGCGAGGGGAACGAGTTAACCGCCTCCAGTCGCTTGTCGATCATGGCGGCGCGCTCTTCCGGGCTCATTTCACCGAAATCAGCACCGGCTGCCATCCCGGAGAGCACGTATTGCTGAATCAGGGGCTGGTAGAAGCTGTCAGTGGCGTCCTTTGCCAGGACGATGATGACGCCCAGTTCCTCCAGATTGTGCTGGATTTTGGTGTAGGTCTCCGGATCGGGCCCCAAGGGATTGACGCTCGGATCCACGACCATGACGATATGCGCCTTGCTTCCCAGCATGCGCGCCACGGTCACGCCGTTACCGACGAGGCCGGGCCCGATCAAGACCATTTTGACGTTGTCGAGATGCCTCTTCAGGGTCAGGGCGACTTGATTGCTGTCCTGACACACGGCATACATGATCGATTCCTCGGGATCGAGCATCGCATTTTCAGTGCGCAGATCCTTCAGAAAGGCGGTCAGGTGGGGCTTGGGGGCGATTTTGTCCCCCATTACGATCAGGGGGTTGCCCGGTGCGTTCGCTGTCTCTTCGGGCAACGACGCCTCCTGCTGCTATGTGTGGGCAGACGATGATCTTGTGCGACGTGATAAATTAGTTGTCGGAGCAATAGAAATCAACTAGCAGAGGGCCATTGCCTCGTGGCAACGGCCCTCGGTAGATCAGCGCCGCCTCTGCGACGGCTATGAATGGCGGTGCAGCTATGCCATGGCCGGATCCGGATGTGGCTGGTCTGCCTCCACCCCGCCCATTCCGCTCTCCTTGAAGGCATCCATGGCGCCGTACTCGTGCAGCTTGTTTCTCAATGTCCGGGTGCTGATGCCGAGCTGGCCGGCAGCCTCCGTGCGGTTGCCATGGTAGTATTCCAGCGTCTTCATGATCAGCCGTTTCTCCATCTCATGGACGCTCATGCCGACCTGGAGCCCCTCGTCCCGTTCCCGGCCCATCGGTCCTGCAGAGAGCCTGGTGGGGAAGTCCTGCGGTCCGAGCGTGGTTCCGCCGGCGACGACCGCGCGCTCAATGTAGTTTTCGAGCTCGCGGACATTGCCCGGCCAATCGTATTGCGTCAGCAACTCCAGCGCCTCATCGTCGATGCCAACGACGTCCTTGTTGTTCTCGGAGTTGTAGCGGTCGATGAAGCTCTTGACTAGTGCAGTAACATCCTCTCGACGTTCACGTAGGGCCGGCAGGGCGATGTCGATGACGTTCAAGCGGTAGAACAGATCCTCGCGGAAGTGTCCTTCTTCGACTTCCTTGTTCAGGTCGCGATTGGTGGTGGCGATTATTCGCACGTCGATCTTGATCGTCTGGGTGCTACCGATGCGCTCGAATTCTCTTTCCTGCAATACTCGCAACAGCTTCGCCTGCAGGGAAGGGTCGATCTCGCTTATCTCATCCAGCAGCAGGGTTCCGCCATCCGCCATCTCAAAGCGTCCTCGGGTCTGCTTGATGGCTCCAGTGAAGGCACCTTTCTCATGTCCAAAAAGCTCGCTCTCCATCAAGTCTTTGGGGAGGGCGGCGCAGTTGAGTCGTATGAAGGGACCGTTCCTGCGGGAACTGTTGTAGTGAAGGGCGCGCGCCACGAGTTCCTTGCCCGTGCCGCTCTCTCCCGTGACGAGGACCGTAGCCCGGCTGTCGGCCACCGTCGAGATCAAGTCGAATACCTGCTCCATATTGGGGCTCTTGCCGATCATGTTGCTGAAGCTGTATTTGGTCTGCAACTCCGATCGCAAGCGGCGGTTCTCGCGCTCCGTGTCCTGGAACTTCAGTGCTCGCTCCACGACGATCTCGGTTTCGGTTGTCGTCGATTCCGAACCCTTCTGGATGTAGTCGTAGGCACCCATCTTCATCGCATCCACGGCATCCTCGACTGTGCCGTATGCCGTCATCAGGATGACATGCATGTCCGGCCACTTCGCCTTGACCTGGTTGAGCAGTTCCAGTCCACTCATGCCCGGCATCTTGATATCGGACAACAGCAGATCGTAATCACCCTCTTCCAGCTTCTGCAGTGCGGATTTCGCCTCGGAGGCGGTATCGACTTCATACCCTCTCCGCAGCAGGATTTCTTCTGTGGCACCCCGGACATAGGCGTCGTCGTCCACGACGAGAATGCGCTTCGATGCAGCCATGATAATCTTCCTTGTTTGGTTGTCGCGTTAACTGGGTAAGTCGATGAAGAAGCTCGTGCCTTCACCTGGTTTACTGGTGACTCGAATCTGCCCTCCATGGGCTTCAACGATTTTTCTGGAGGTCACGAGCCCCAAGCCCGTACCATCCTCCTTGGTGGTGAAAAATGGTGTGAACAGTTTCTCCTGATACTCCTCCTTGATGCCAACTCCGTGGTCGCGGACACACAGCGTCGCTCCGCCGTCCGCATGGCTAATCGGGTAGACCTCGACCTCTATATCGCCGCCCTCGGGCATGGCCTGTGTCGCATTCAGCAGCAGGTTCAAGATCACCTGCTGGAATTGTTCCGTGTCCACGTGGCACACCAATGGTTCATCCGGGAAGTGTCTGACGATGGCGATTTTGCCTGCCGTGCGCTCCGTGTCGATTTCGAAGAAGGCGGCAGCCTCCTCGACTACTTCGGAGACATCGATGGAGTGGGTGTTCAGATTCAGTGGGCGAGTGTAACTCAGCAGGCTGGAGACGATGCGATTCAGACGCGCCACCCCTTCCGTGATCTTGCGCACCAGCCGGCGACTCGGGTCATCGGCTGCGAGGTCTCTTTCGAGCAGGTTGGCGAAGCTGGCGATGCCACCGAGTGGATTGCGGATCTCGTGGGCCACCGTGGCCGCCATTTCTCCGAGAGCTGCCAAGGTGTGCATTCGTCTGACCTGTGCCTCGAGGCGTTTCACCTCCGTGAGGTCATTGAAGGCCTCTATGGCACCAAGGACGCGCCCGTCCTTATCGCGCACCAATGACGTGCTGAAGCCGATCGGAATCGTGCTGTTGCCGCGCTTGAGTTCCTTCTCCTTGTTGGCCAATCCCTGCCCGGTTTCGAGTGTGTGCAGGGCCGTTTTCTCTCGCCCCGCCTCGAGGCCCATGATGCTTTCGTAGGACTGGCCCAACACGTCCTCTTGTGCGCGGCCGGCGATTTCTTCGGCCGACTGATTGAACAGGGTGATGTTGCCGTCCAGATCGAGAACCAGCACTCCTCCGGTCATGCTGGTCAGGATATTGTTCAGATAGTTGCTGACTCGATCCTTCTCCTCCAGGCTCTTACGCAGCTCGATGTTGGTCTCTTCCAGCTTGACGTTGAGGTACTCGAATTGTTCCTCGAGTTGTTTGTACGCCTCCACGTATTTGCGGGTGGTCTCGTTGAACAGCATGTAGGAGTGAGCGAAGGCCTCCTCCAGCTGTCCCTCGGAATGGTCGAGTTCCAGCGTATGCTCAGGAAGATCAGTGGATTCCATGTCTGTGTGGCCTATCCGAGACGGCCCATGGGCCCCTTGAGCCGCATGCCGTGCCGGGTGAGCAGGTCGTAGTTTTGTTGCTCGAGATCGAGCAGCTCTTTGAGTCGACCGACAAGTTGCTGTGTCCGGGCGCCATCAGACGCCCAAGGGCGTCCGGAGTCGCGCTGGACCCGCAGGCGGCCGATACCCTGGCGAATTCTCTCTGCCAGATCCAACTGGCGCTGGAGCAGGGGCACACATTCGTCGGCAGAGGCCTCCTTCTCGAGGTGATCACTCAGATGCTGAGAGATCCCGAAGGCGGCCTCACATGCATTGTCTAGGTCGTCCCACAAGCCGTCGGATCGCTCCGACTCAGTCCCTTCAACCAGCTGACGGAGATCAGTCATTGACCTGTATGTGTCCTTGTTTCGCTCGAGAAGGTGGGCCCGAGCTGCTCTGAGTTGCCTAAGCTCTGAAACCATGTCTGCCAGGTGCTGAACAGACCGATGTCGCCAGCACCTTCGCAAAACGGTACCTTTTTTCATCCCGACGGGAAAAAAGGTACTATAACGATCCTAAGTTACAGTAAATAATTAATTTATGTTTAGGAACATGAAGCGCCGTCGACATGCTTCTGCACTAATGATACGGGAAAGTCTTTCCCAATGCTGCAGAAATTTCTGCCTAAGGGCTGTAAATGGGAGGAAAGAGGGGTGGACGTACGATCAAAGGCCAGACGCACGGTTGCGGCGCTGCTGCTGAAAATCGGAGCTCCCATGCCCGCGGTTTTTCTCGAAAAGGGTGTACCTACGGGCAAATTTGGGCCTTGAGCGTGGCCCGGGCTCCTTCTCGGTACTGATATCGGGCAATTTTCCCAGTGCGGCCGAAGACTGCAGAACGTCACTGTGGGTGCGTCTCATCCCTCTCCAGCCTTGAACGAGAAAGGCGAACGCCACTAATCCCAGGATGCCGACACCGGAACCGACTGCGGTGACATACAGATTGAAGCTGTACCGATCCAGTCCGATCACAAGGGCAAGGAGGCCGCCGACGAACAGGCAGATGCCAACGGCCGATCTCTGGTAAGCGCGCCAGAAACCATCGTTGCGATGGCCGAGCTGCTCACTATCGGCAACGGCTGGAGGATCTTCTGTGGTGTCTTTAGTATTGAGAAGGTGTTGCAGGGTGCTGGCGACCTGCTCGTAGCCCTGGGCGAGGCCGAGCATGCCGGAAACGAAGAGGGCCGTACCCGCGATGAGAAGGACGGCTCCCTGGAACAGCGCTGCGACAGGAGCCAGTGCGCCGGGATAAAGACCTAAACCCAGGACAGCCTGGCCTACCAGAATGCCGAGGGCTCCGATGGCCGATACGATTAGAAAGCGCCACATATTCGATTCGTGTGCAGGTGGCGACGGCTACCGTGGCCCCGCGGCGAGGTGTTACTCCTGGGCGGCCTCCCCCTCATTTTCCGAGAGTACGATCCGGCCTTGTGAGTAATCCTTTAGCGCGCCCACAGTCGGGTTGTTGCTGTCGTCGACCGCTCCCTCGGGTAGATCCCTGAAGCGGGAGTTCAGATGTCGCGCCCTGATTGACAGCGCGCGACATGCGGCGTACGAGTTTTCCGTCGTTTCAATCTTGAAGTCAACTTCCCTGGCGAAAAGCCGCCTGGCAATATCCATCAATGGACCTCCTGTGCTTGGCGCTGATGCATGCAATTACAGTGTACCGTTCCAGCATTAACCAATAGAACAGTAAGGTCCGATTCACGGATGAGCAACATTCGGACCATATGAGCGCTCGCCGGCCAACACTGCAAACGGCAAATGGTTGTGAGCTGGAGGTAGCGGACAGATGTAACTGGGATTGTAGGCGCAGTATGGGTTGTAAGATCTATTAAAATCTACAAGATAGGTCCCATTTTCCAAGGCCGTCAACGGCACGTAACGGCCTCCCGAATAGGTCTGGTCGCCGTTGGTCTCATCGGTGAAAAAAATAGACAACTCTCCGGCTTCCATATTCCGATGGATTTCCAACCAGAAGACCTTTCCATCGAAGCGGAAAAAGAGCCTGCCAAAGCGCTCCAAGGGGAGGTGGGATCCGGTATTTGTCAGCAACTCCACCTGGCGCGGCCGGCCGTAGCGATGCAATTCTCCATTGAAGCTATAGGCCTGGTCGGGCTTGAAATAGGAAAGGCCCGGGAAGCTATTGCGGCTTTCGGCGGGAATCGGTGAATTCGGGTCGGAGGAGCGGAACAGACTGTCCTTGGCGGCTCTGGAGACGGCTATGGCCTCCATGCCGATGTCAGAAACCTGCGCTTGGGCCGTTTCCACCGACACGGCAACACAGAGCAACAGCACCGCCAGCACACATGCAAGAATCATGCGGTGAGTGGCCGGTGGTTGCGTGGCTGGACGCACGGGCGCAGTATTTGGGCAGTAGTCGCAGCCAGGATTTGCAGCGACGCCACTAAGCGGATTGAGAGGGTTCGTCTTCATGTCACTGGAAAACCGCACAGCCATCGTCACCGGGGGCAGCTCAGGAATCGGTCGGGGCATCTGTCTCGAACTGGCGCGCGAGGGCGCCCGTGTTGTCGTCGCGGATGTCCAGGAGCAGCCAAAACAAGGCAAGTACCATGAGCGTGATCTGGTCACTCCGACGGTGGCGGAAATCGAAAAAATCGGCAGCGAAGGACTTTTCGTCCAGCTCGACATCGCCGACGAGACGGCCGTTGCTGGTCTGATTTCAACCACCGTCGAGCGTTTTGGCGGTATTGACATCCTCGTCAACAACGCCGGCATCCACATTCCTGGAACGACTGAATCGATGCCGACGGCCGACTGGGATCGGGTCGTCGGGGTGAATCTCCGCGCCCTGTATCTTACTTCGAAGTACTGCATTCCTCACCTGAAGGAGTCGCAGGCTGGCCGCATCATCAACATCGCATCGATTCATGCATTCGGAGGTGGAGGCGGCCCTGCCTACGCTACCGCGAAGGCAGGGGTCGTCAACATGACCCGCAACGCGGCTGTCGAACTCGGGGCCGACGGGGTGACGGCGAACGCCATTTGCCCGGGCTACATCGAGACCCCGATCCAGGACTATCTGACGCCCGATCAAATCGAATGGTGCCGGGACAAGACCCCACTTCCGCGCCTGGGATTGCCCCGCGATATCGGTCGCGCCTGTGTGTTTTTTGCCTCGGAGGACGCGGAGTGGATAACCGGTACTGCCCTGCCTGTGGACGGAGGGTGGCTGGCGCCGCTCTGAAAGGCCAGCGGCTGTCCTTCTTTCAATGGTGGAACAGGCGCACGCCCGAATGGACCATCAGCATACCGTACTCGTCAGCGGCTTTGACCACCTGCTCGTCCATGATCGATCCGCCAGCCTGTACGATGTATTCGACACCACTGCGGCTGGCTCGATCGATGTTGTCACGGAATGGAAAGAACGCGTCTGAACTCAATGCGACCGACTTGAGGCCGTCCAGCCATTGGCGTTTCTCCACTTCGGTGAGTTGTTGGGGTTCCTCCGCAAAGCTTCTCAGCCAGGCCGGTCGCTCGATTTCCGAGACCTCTTTCTGAAGAAACAGATCCACTGCGTTGTCCCGCTCCGGGCGTTTGATGCCTTTGCGGAATTTCAGTTCACTACGTACCCGCGGGTGCTGGCGCAGGTACCAAAGGTCCGCCTTGTCCGCGGCCAGTCGCACGCAATGCACGCGCGACTGTTGTCCGGCCCCAACGCCGATCACCTGGCCATCCATGGCCAGACAGACCGAGTTCGATTGGGTGTATTTGACCGCTATCGTGGCGACGGTCAAATCGCGGATCGCATCGGAGCCGAGTTCGCGCCTCTGCGTCACTATGTTTTCAAAGAAAGACCGATCCGGTACGAAATCGTTGCGGTGTTGCTCGAGTGTCAGACCAAAAATCTGGCGGGTCTCCGACGACTCGGGTTCGAAGTCAGGATCGACGGCGAGAATCCGGTACTGTCCCCCCTTCTTGTTCTTCAGTATTTCAAGAGCGTCCGGGTCGTAGTCAGGGGCGATGACGCCATCGGAAGCTTCCGCTTTGATAACCTGTGCGGTACTGGCGTCGACGCGATCGCTCAGTGCGATCCAGTCGCCGTATGACGCCATGCGGTCAGCTCCCCTGGCACGCACATAAGCGGTGGCCAGCGGGCTCAACTCCTGCTCGCCGTTACCGGTGGCGCGTACGAACAGGGCATCGCGCAAGGTGTCATTCAACGGTACTCCGACTGCGGCACCGGCAGGACTGACGTGTTTGAAGGAGGCAGCGGCGGGCAGACGGCAAGCCTGTCTCAGCTCCCGCACCAGTTGCCAGGAATTGAGCGCATCCATCAGGTTGATGTAGCTGGGTGAGCCGTTCAGGACGCGCAACGGCATGGCTCCGGTGCTGGTACAGCGGGCTGAAGCCTGGTGCGGGTTGACTCCGTAACGCATGCTCAATTCTTCAGCCATGTGATCTCCACTGATTGCGAACGCGCCGTTCCCGGGCGCGACTACGTTGACACTGTATTTTCTGCGCGTTATATCATGGACGCTCGCCCCGTTACAGCTGTGACGGGCGCTCTCAACCCTACTTTCTTCGCAGATCATTCGCAAGCTCTCAAGGTGATATCATGTTCAAAGGATGTTACACGGCTTCGGTAACCCCGATGCGTGATGACGGCAGCGTCGATTACGACGGGCTCGATAACCTGCTGGAATTTCAAATTGCCAACGGAATCCAGGGAATCATAGCGGTTGGCACCACCGGCGAGAGTCCAACCTTGCTGTGGGAAGAGCACAACGAGGTGATCGAGCGCAGCCGCAGCGCCACCGAAGGACACTGTCAACTGGTCGCGGGTACCGGCAGCAACTCCACGCGCGAAACTCTCGCCGGCACCGAGCACGCAGCGCATGTGCACGCAGACGGGGTACTGCTGGTGGACCCCTACTACAACGGCCCCAGCTCTCTGGAGATCCGCCGCGAGTACGTCGAACCGGTGGCCACGGAGTTTCCCGACATGCCGATCATCCCATACATCATTCCCGGGCGCACGGGAACGATGATGCACGTAGAGGACCTCGCTATTCTTGCCGAATCTCACGGCAATGTCACCACGGTGAAGGAAGCCACCGGCGACTTCGACAACATGGCCAAGACGCGCCGGCTATGCGGTGACAGTTTCAGCATCCTGTCGGGGGACGACGACAAGACCGTGGAGATGATGAAGCGCGATGACATCAAGGCGGCTGGCGTTATCTCCGTGATGTCGAACGTGATACCCGGCCCGCTGGTGAACATGACCCAGATGCTGAACGACGGGGATATTGCCGGCGCTGAACAGATCGCCGCGAATCTGCAACCTCTGTTCGGCTGCGTCGGCGTCACAACGACCGAGGCGTCGTCGCACGGCAGCGTCGAGTGCAAGGCGCGCAATCCCGTGCCGGTCAAGAGTCTGATGACCGTTCTGGGCATGCCTTCCGGGCCCTGCCGCCGACCCCTGGGCAAGATGACACCCGCTGGTTTGGAGGTGATCGTCCAGGCGGCTCTGGCCGTCCACGCCAACGACCCATCTGTGCTGAGTCCAATAGGCGAATGCTTCGGCGTCGATGTCGAAGCCCGTCTCAATGACGCGACCGCGCTTCAGGGGCTGACCTACGCCGCCTACTGAAAAGAGGAAATCTTGAGGATACGTGTAGTCGTAACCGGCGTTGCCGGCCGCATGGGCCAGCGACTGGCTGCTCTGACGATCGAGGGCGAAGGCCTGGAGCTCGTCGGAGGTGTTGAGGCTCCGGGTCACGAGGCTGTCGGCTCGCCCGTGTCTGCGCTGGTCGGCGGGGGGGAGGCTGCTGGTGAGGTGGTCGACGACCTGGAGACGGTGATCGCCGCCGCGGATGTCGTCATCGCCTTCACGGCCCCCGCAGCGACGGTTCAACATGCCGCGGTTTGCGCCCGCCACGGCTGCGCTCTGGTCGTGGGAACGACCGGGATGAGTGCTGATCAACTGAGCGAATTCAAGAGGTCCGTCGAACAGGTCGCGTGCGTGTTCGCTCCCAACTTCAGTACCGCGATGAATGTGCTGTTCAGACTGGTGGAAGAGGCGGCGGGCATTCTCGGAGACGACTACGACGTCGAGGTGGTCGAAGCGCATCACAGACACAAAGTGGATGCCCCGAGCGGAACGGCCCTAAGATTGGCTGAGGGCGCGGCACGGGGTCTTCGACGCAACCTGGAAGAGGTCATCGTCCACGGGCGGGAAGGGGCCGTGGGTGAGCGGACGCGCAAGGAGATCGGCATGCATGCGCTGCGACTGGGCGATGTCGCCGGCGATCATTCGGTCTTTTTTGGAGCTGGGGGCGAGTACCTCGAGCTACGCCACCATGCGACCAGCCGTGATGCGTTCGCAGTTGGCGCAATCCGAGCAGTTCGTTTTGTCGTGAATGCCGAGCCAGGGCTGTATGATATGGGGGACGTGCTGTCCGGCTGAGGGCGTCGGGATCAGGCGGAGGAGGACGAAGACCGTTCGGGATTGGGTCCCCGAAAAACAGGACGCATCATGCGGAGCTTGTCTCTGAGGCGGGCAGCTTCTTCGAAGTTCTCGGCATCGACGGCCACGGTCAGGTCTCTCTCCAACTCCTCCTGGCGCGACAACGGACGCTCCTTTTCAAGCTCTTCGTACCAGTCACGCAGGAACGACAGCTCCGGCAGTTCCTCGTCGGCGATCTCCCCTTCCCACTCTTCAATGAAGCGTTCGATCTGATCGATGCCGCCCTCGACCTCGGTCAGGGCCGCGGGGTAGTTCTCTTCCTCCAGATGAAGCATGGCCCTCGATCGAGCGCGCATCATCACGGCATGGGGATAGTACTGCTCGAAATACCACTTGGCCTCGTCGCTGTCGGCGTGACTCTGGACCAGATCGAAGATTTCGAGATTGTGCTGGGTATCACGGACGACGCCGGCGAAATCCTCGAGATAAAACAGGCTCAAATAACGCTGGTAGTACTGCCAGGCTTCCTGGAACAGGTCCTCGCATGCCTCTTCGTCGAGCGGGCTGGTACCCGCCTCTGATGTGACGTCTGCCGATTCCTCTGCTTGCTTTTGATAGTAGGATAGCAGCGACGCGCGATCGTGGGGGCGTTCACCGTCAGGCCGGCCCTCGACTTCGAGCTGCAGCACACCCATGTCGATGCGGATCTGGATCTTTTCGGTACCGTCTCTGGCCGTTATCCGCCGGGCGATGAACTCGTCGGGATCGAAGGGCCAGTTTTTCAGCAGGTCGCCAATATCGTCTTTCATTCTCAACTCACCACATCGTCGCGTACTGGCGGGATGTCCACACTGGCGTGCTGACCATCGCACATCGCCCGTTCCCTCCCTGGATCCCCCTCACCATTGTCTGCAACTTACACCACAAGGTAGGATTCGGCAAGCGGCTATCTTCCTGCTCGAAGGGGCTAAATCAGGGTCTACAAGGGCATCAGCGGCGGCTGGTCCTGATAGTGACAATAACCAGGGCCACGACCAGGCACAGCATCGCAGCGATGATGAGAACACTGGTCCATACGGCAGCTCGGGGTTCTATGCGAATGGCGATGTCCTCCTCGGTGGCCTCGATCTTTTCACCGTTGCCCGCGACGGCCTGGGCGAACAGGCGAATGTCGTATTCGCTGACTCCTTCTGCCGAACCTGGGGTCAGTGTGACACTCATGGACTCGCGCTCGCCCGGCATCAGTGCCGAGATCTCATCCGGCACCATCATGTAGGTCCAGCCCAGTGGCACGGCGACATCCACGCGGACTTCGATCACTCGCTGTGTACCCGGATTGAACAGGTCAACCTGCACTAAGACTGGATCTCCACTGCCGACTTCGTGATAGCGCTCGTTGACGACGATCTCCAATCCGGCGCGTCCTCGCGCCGTCAACTCCAACCGCTGTGTGTTGTTCCCGCCGTCCTCGATGATCCGGGTAACCGGGATCGCACTCACACCATACTCATCGCCGAGATGCCCGATTCGCCTGATCCCTTCCTGGTCAGTGACCAGAGCGTAGAACACGAGGGGTGCGCCGACGAACTGCGAATCCAATTTCGCTGGGATACGCAACTCGAGGTCGACCTCACGTCTGGTGGTCTTTCCGTCGAGCTTGATCTGTGGCAGCTCAGCCCCAGTCTTCCGGTCGAAGAAAAAGGCATCGATTTCCTGTGGCAGATTGACCACGGCCAAATGGTAGGCACGCTCCTCCTCTGCCAGTCGTTCGATGGCGAGGTCGAATCGCACCCTCGAATTGAGATCGGCTTCCTGCGAGAACTGGGCTGAGGACAGCGAGGGCATCTCCTGCAGGGCTTCTCGTCGCAGGACAATGTGCTTGTTTTGTCTTCGGCTACCATGAACCGCCATCGCTACGAGGACGTCATCATGGTCTTCCATCAATCGAAAACTCAAGCGCTCCACTTGCCCGTGCTTCAGCGACGGCACTGTCAACTCGTAGGGCTCGGCGATGATGAGGCCTGTCGACTGTTCCTGCAGCGATACTTCGATATCCTGGACTTCGAGGAGTTTGCGGACGTCGTCAACTGCTCTATCTGGATTGAGTGATGTCGCCTGAGCGAGATTAGAATCGTTCTGGATCAGGAGGTCGACACGCCTGCGTCCGTCGGCGGTGCGGTACTTCTTCGCTTCCAAGATGGCGATGTGCGTGGCATCGGTCAGAAACGACAGGCGCGTGCGCTCCAGTTGCAGTTGTGCCGCCTCGAACGCAAGGCTCGACTGCCGGTACTCGCTCAGCGCTCTATGCAGGCGATCGAGTGTTTCGATCTTTTGATCGAACAGGTCGCGAGTTGCTTCGTAATCGCTTTTCCTGCTTTCCATTTCCAGTTTCTGACGGTCTACCTTCCAGCGGGCTTTGTGTACTTGCAGGTCGTATAGCCGCTGCGCCTGCGTTCTCACCTGTTGCGGTCGTTGAGCAAAGGAATCGAAACCGGGCTCTTGTGCGGGTACTGGGTTGCCGCCGATCGCCAACACGATTGACAGCCACCGCAGACCGACGCGTGCTGCGATTGTCGATGTCACTTTGATCATCGCCGAGTTATCCTTACGGCGGCAACACCGACGACTATGATCACCGTCAGTACCGCACCAACCAGCAGCAATTTTGTCGCTGTTCCGGAGGACGGTTGCAGGCGTATGGTGATGCTCTTTTTGCGTGATTCGACGTTTTCGTTGCCGACCTGGCCACGGGCCATGATCCCCATTTCGTAGGTGGCGGAGGCGACCTCATCTGGTGGGCTCGCGGACACCAGGATGGAGATTCTGCGGCCGGGCTCGATCGATTCTATCAAGTTCGGCTCGACCGTGCTCCCCCAACGATACGGCAGGTCGATGACTGCCTCGACGTTGTGCACGGTTGCCGTTCCCCGGTTGGCGAATTGCACTTGCAGATGGAAATCACTTCCCGCACCAATCTCCTGGTAGCGGTTCGCGACCAGAACTTCGAGCTCTCCCGCTCCTCTGGGCGTCAACTCCAGCGACACGTAGTTGGCGTTGAGCGCAAGCACCTCTTCTTCGGGAACAGGCCGATCGCCGAACCTCACATTGAGGTCTCGCACGACACCGACTTCGCCCGGCGCGCTAATGGTCGCAAAAAAGGTGCGCGGCTGCCCGATGAATCTGGGGTTGAGGTTGGCAGGGATGGCGAGTTCGAGTGACAACGTGTCGTTGGAGCTGAAACCGTCAAAGCTGACACGATTGACGCGGGCGCCATCAGCCATGAACGCGTGATCGATTCCCGGAGCGAGGCCGACGACTTCCAGGGCGAAATTGCTCTCATCCTCTGCGAGGTGCTCGAGCAACAGGTCGTAGCGCACCTTCCGTTTCAGTTCTCCCGCCTGCGAGAATTGAGCGGAGTTGATCATGGGCAAGCCCAGTTGGCCACCCTTCTTGAGGATAATCGATCTGGTTTCACCGACGACATCCAAGTAAGAGAGGGAGACGACGACCGCGTTCTCGTCTCTCAGCAGCCGAAACGTCAGTTTCTGTCGATCCCCCAATTCAAGCACAGGGATTCTGACCTCGTAGGGTTCGGCTACGATGGGACCGTGCGTGAGAGAGACAAACACATCTTCGACTCGCAGGAGGGCCGCTATGTCCTCCTGCTGCAACTGTGGATCCACAAGCAGCGCACGATCGACGTCGGATGCGTTTTCCAGGTACAGGTCCACGAAGCTGTGGCCGTTTGCCTGCCGGTACTTGCGCGCTTCGCGTACCGCGACACGAGTGGCATCCTTGAGCAGGGCAAGTTTGGTTTCTTCAAGCTCGATCTCGGCTTCCTCGACTCTCAGCCGAGCCTCTTCATAGCTGTGAATCGCCCCGGGTTTTTCGGAGACTCGGTTAGTTGAGTCCCGCCACCATGGCTTGGGACTCTTGGTGATCGTAATGCAGCTGCTCAAACTCGACGGGAGGGATGTTGCCGATCGGCGCCAGCAGCCGTCGGTTGTTAAACCAGTCCACCCATTCGAGCGTGGCGAATTCGACGTGCTCGAGATTGCGCCAGGGTCCTCGGTGACGGATGACTTCCGTCTTATACAAACCGATGATGGTCTCGGCCAGGGCGTTGTCGTATGAATCGCCAACACTGCCCACAGACGACTCGATACCAGCTTCGAGTAGACGCTCGGTGTAGCGAATCGACAAATATTGGACGCCACGGTCGCTATGATGTACGAGCCAGTCGCTCTCGGGGCGAGCGTACAGGGCTTGCTCCAGGGCATCCAGGGCCAGGTCACTGCGCAGGGTAGTAGCTGCGCGCCAGCCCACGATCATGCGTGAGAAGGCATCGATGACGAAGGCGACGTATACAAAGCCCGTCCAAGTCGCGACGTACGTCAGATCCGCCAGCCACAACTGGTTGGGTCGTTGCGCGCTGAAGTCGCGTTCGACGAGATCGGCAGGCCTCGACTCCGTCCAGTCCACGATCGTCGTCACTTTGAAGGATCGGCCGCGTGTGGCGCCCTGAAGCCCCATCTGGCGCATCAAACGTTCGACGGTGCAGCGGCCGACATCCCAGCCTTCACGGCCGAGCTGGCGCCAGACCTTACGGGCACCGTAGACCTGGAAGTTGTCGTTCCACACCCGCTCGATCTCGTCCCGCAGCAGCGCATCACGACGGACGCGGGGCGGTATGCGAGAGGGATCTGCCTGTCGAGCCTTGTGCTCGTAGTAGGTGGATGGGGCTATCGGCAGGACCCTGCAGATGGGCTCGACCCCGTACTCCCGGCGATACTCATCGACGAAGGCCACCATCACTACGGTCGGCGGTCGAGCTCCGCCTGAGCGAAAAAAGCCGAGGCCTTGCGAAGGATCTCATTCGTACGCCGCAGCTCACGAACCTCGCGTTCCAGATCCTTGATCCGCGCTTGCTCGTCGCTGGTCACACCGTCCCGGCGGCCCGTGTCGACCTCGGTCCGACGTACCCACTTGCGGAGTGTCTCCGCAGTACAGCCGATCTTAGCCGCGATCGAGTTGATGGCCGCCCATTCGGAGTTGTACTCACTCTCGTGCTCGAATACCATCCGTACCGCCCGCTCGCGTACCTCTGGGGAATACCTCTTTGAGTTTGCCATGACTCCAATCCTCTCAAGAAATGGAGCCTCCGGCAACCCCGGGGCGATTCACTATCCGGGTTGTCCCTAAGGACCTCGCGGCCCCGGTCCGTCAGGCGTACATGTGCCCTTCTAGTCGCCTCAAGGCAACCAGCCTCCTTCAGGTACTTCCGTGCCCAGTGAGTCCGATTATCAAATAGACGCGCTGCCCCGCTTGGCTGCCGTGTCTGTCTTTCTTCTTCAGTGAGCCCGAATTCGTCGGCAAGAACACCAATGAGCTCACGGATGTTCCACTCCTCACCGTCTCCGATGGCTCTCAGAAGTGGCTTCATTATCGTTTGGTAGTCTGGGATCGCCACGCGGTCTACTCCTGTGGGCCTGCGTTAACCAGCATCTTATCTATCTGCCATGCTGGTATTCCCCGGACTTCGGTACCCGTCATCAACGCAAAAAGCCGCTTAACCGATGTCTGCTCCAATTCCAAGTCGCGCAGACCGTATTTAGTGACTACACCAAACCACCGCTCCCAGGGACCATCGTATTTCAGCTTCTCAAGAATGACTTGGTCTACTGGGAGGCACTGGTCGAGATAGTACTTCCATCGATCCGGAGTTAGCGATCCCAGGATACGGTTCACATAAGATTGAGCTCCATACGAGATGCCGTACATGTTGCCAAGCCCCACGCACAGAACCGCCGTCAGACAATGGCTCAATGCGGCCGAGGGGATTGACTTGCCTAGTTGGTGCAGTGCACGAATCTTCTCTGGTTCATTGTGGAAATTGTCAATCGCGAAATGTGTCTCGACAAGAGCCCGAGCAACCGCAATGTATGTAGTAGAGCGGAGGCTCTCAGGAACAAAGTCGAATCCTT
This sequence comes from Candidatus Latescibacterota bacterium, assembly GCA_965248265.1. Taxonomy (GTDB): domain Bacteria; phylum Latescibacterota; class UBA2968; order UBA8231; family UBA8231; genus CBDFJF01. Next base: position 541,207 of record CBDFJF010000001.1, on the reverse strand, counting down.
GGACCTTGGTCAGTGCAGCTTTGAGCCCTTTCGCAGCCTGCACGTGGCCTGCTGCATTGACTTCGGCGTACCCGCGGCCAACGGACCACCTATCAGGTTCAGGCAGCCTGTCCCAGACCTTTGGCAGGATTAGGTTCAGATTCGCAAGGGTATGCTCTAGCTTGGCTCCCTGAGAAGCCTTCGCCATGGTCAGTAGCACTTTGATGGTAGTCCGGACAAAGAACTGCGATGAACTGAGAAGGGTAACGACCTCCGCGCTGTCTGGCGTGAGAGGCTCGGACTCGAGCCTATTTCGAAACTGCTTGAAGCGAACCGCACTTTCGTCTTGTGCAGTCCCAAGAACACTCTGTACACAGGCGCGAAGGCACTGGATCGCGTCCTCAGGGTACATCTCTCTTTCCTCTTCGCCTTCTTTGTTGGGCGACGAAAGATGCAGTAGCAGTTCCATCTGGTGACGAAGCTTCAGCGCAGTGGTTGGCCCAAGGATTCCTAACTCCTGTGCCAGCTGTATCGCTTCGTTGTCAGTGATCGCCGTACCCAGAGACGTCTCAGCGCCGATGTCTTGCCTGTCGAGTAGCTCGCCAATGAAGTCTGCCCCGAGTGTCCCCAACTGAGCTTTCAATGCTGCCATGGCACGCGACCAGACGAACTGAGTCGCCATCTCGTAGTGCTCGGCTTCGTAGGCATTTAGGAGCTGGCTGCGATCTCGAGGCGTTAGTTGCTTGGCATAATCCGCTATCTCCGCAGGAGTCTTGGCGCTCCCTGGGATCGCCACCGGCACATTAGGTTTCCACAGGACGACTTCTGTCATTTTCCTACTCCCCGTAGAGTTCTGTGGGACCATCAGACGACTGGTAAAAAACAGCTGCCAAACATTTTGAGTCCACTAGGCGTTTGAGAACTCTATATGCACGCCGTCTAGCCCCACCGACTTCCTGCTCGGCATGTTCGGATTTCACAAAGCAGCATAACCCAAAAGATTGCCCTTGATATCGAATACGCAAATGCCTCACTCGATAGCATGCCTCGCAGAAGCTCAGCATAGGACATTGCACTGGCCACATCCCCACCGTTAGATGTTGGAGTGCTAGCCCGGACCGCGAATCCTGAGAAATTGATCTCAGGGTCGAAGAAGATCGCGTCTTTTCCAAGGCATCGGTAGCTATGGCAGCATACCGCGATTAGGGTGCCATGAGCTACTTCGACGACGCTATTCAGAACGGACCGAAAGAACGACGCGGTCGTCTCGGCCTCCTCAGCGGCTAAACCTCTAACCATCACACTTGTGAGCGTGTCGACATGATCGCTTGCGGATACCGCAATCTCCTTCGCTGCTGAGAATACGACCCGATAGCGATTACCGTGGGCTCCAACGGCCTCAACAGTACCAGCACCAACTCGGCTAATTAAGAGAGCATCTACGTCAGATTCGTGGAGGCTTGCCTTAGGGTCGATGGCAGTGGGCAGAAGGCCCGATCTGAGAAGTCCATATCTCATCTTGCCATAGCCGCGCTCCAAATAGAGGAGCCAATTAAGACCGGCCAATGGCGCGCAAGACTTCAGGGCCTGCCGCATCGTTCCAGGTGAGATATCGCCTTCACCGATAGGAATCTCGTCAACACCACCAAGCACCCCACGAATCTCACTAACACGATTACAGATGATGACTTTCGGGAAGAGCCTGTGTTGCTCTTCTGAGTAGTGGGCTAGCAGTGCCAGGAGTTCCGTCACTGTCTGAGAGGTATCGGTGCATTGCAATCCCTCTTCGTCCAAGAGGTCTTGCACCTCCGTTAGCAGCAGTTTTCGGACTGTTGTGGTTTGGTTCACTGCCTCAACCCCTTCACGTGTCGCGGTGCTATCCCAGTATTGGAGCTTTCCGCCGCGAGGCAAGCCTCAGGAGCATTTGAAGATTGGGTCGACTACGAGCATCTCGGCTGCGACACCCTCCTCTTGTAGTCGCCTAAACTCCTCGAAGTCAGTAGCAATGTAGACTTCCGCGCTACAACTGTGAAGAAGCTGTGTGAAGTCCGAGACGAAGTCCGGGTCGGTAGACATTATGCAGAAGGTCATATTCGGAAACATGCTGATCGCTCCTTGCTGTCGTTTGCTGTAGCAGATTGCTGCAGCAACCATCAGCAGAAACTGTGCCAGAGGCATAGCAAGAGGGACAGCCACAGAGCTCTTCGGGATAGTGTTTCCTTGTGGAAACACTTACGTGTATCAGCGCTCTCATCCGAAAAAAAGCCCGCGCCTCAGTACGGCAACTTGTCAGCCACAGGAGTTTCTGCCCCGAGGGCATGAAGATACGTCTGTGTAGTGCGGATCGACTCGTGTCCCATCCGTCGCTGAACGGTGGCCAGGTCTACCCCGGCTCTGAGCAACTCAGTGCAGTAGGTATGGCGACCACAATACAACGAGATTGTTGTGTCCCATCCTGCAGCGTCAGCCATCTTCCTGAATCCATGAGTCAAGGATGATGGATGCAGCGGGCGGCCCTCATGCTTACCACGGAGGATAAAACGGCCGTCTTGATGTTGAGCTTTCAGCCAATCGAGTAGTTCCTTACTAACGTCCAGGACACGTGCTTCGTAATCTTTCGGTCGCCACACCTGGCCCATCACGTCCTGCGCCTGCTGCACAGTCAGGGTACGACGTTTCATGTCCAGCCATGACCATTGCGTCCAGCACATTTCCTCGGGCCTGAGACCAGCGTACAAGCCCAGTCTGACTGCAGTGGGTAGCCCACCATAGACCCACTGCTGGTACTCCCGGCTCGTATCCATCACCATCCGCGCCTCATCGCTGCTCAGAATACGTCGGACCTTGGCCGTCTTCGGATTGCCCATTTTGAGCAGTCGAGCTGGATTTGTGGCGATCATGCCCATATCGACGGCTTGATCTAACAGAATGCGCAGCTTGGTCAGGTAGTGGTGGACACTCCACGACGAGTAGTGGTCCTGTAAATCGGCACGGTAAGCCTCACAGTCCCTGACCCGTAACTGACGTAGATCGGGATAGTCCGAGTGAAGCCGTTCCACGACTTGGCGAGCCATCGCCATGTTGTTCAGGTGGGTCTTGCGGTGCGGGTCGTTGGCCTTGCTGTGTACGAGTGCATAATTCTCGTATGCATCGAGGATAACTTTGTAGTCGGTGCCGGAGCTGTCGGGGTCACGTGCCGCCGTGTCTGCCCAACCAGGAAACGCTGAGGCGGCCTCACCACGAGTCAGAACGCCATCATCGATCCACTTCTTGATTTGGGCGTTGCTTGCAACCTGATCACGAGTGGCGCCTTCCAAGTCCGCAAGCCGGGTCCTCATCGATGTTGCCGCCGCCTTCGTCTTGCAGTAACGGGATCGATGATGCTTCTGGTGACCCAAATAGACCGTATACCGCACCCGCCAGCAGTTGCGCGCAGGATACAGCTTCATTGATGCCATTGGCGTGTAACCATCACTGTAACCATCAAAATGGGGTAAAATGGGGTAATTCCGGTCTCAATGACGTTGGATGAGACAGGTCAGTGACGACCTTTCTCCACTCGTTCATTGATAATATAACATACTGTTTTTAAATAAAAAAGGCCCTTTGGACAGAGAATCCAAAGAGCCAATTAATGGTGGGCGATGCCGGGCTCGAACCAGCGACCCCCTGCTTGTAAGGCAGGTGCTCTGACCAACTGAGCTAATCGCCCCAATGAGAAAAGCCGCCAGCGTTGTCTCGAACTCTGGCGGCAGTGTTAGAATGGTAAAGGACCCGACCCCGATCCGCAAGGATCCCAAATCGGCCAGAGCCAATCACGGCTTCGGCAGAGATATCTTGAATTCCGTCCCCCCGTCCACCCGACTGTCCACGGTCAAGTCACCGTCGTGGGCCCGGATGATGTTGTAGGCGCTGGGCAGGCTCGTGTCCAGACTCACTCGTGAGTCCGCCGCCTCAAAGCTCAACTCAAAGAGATTATCCATCTGTCCGGGAGGAATACCCTCGCCCGTATCGCGGAAAGAGACGCAGACATGGTCATCGTCCGCGTGGGTACTGATGGTGACGGTACCCGAGCCGTCGATGACATTCACAGCTCTGGAGAGGAGGCTCATGAACACCTGATTGAGCTGATTGGAGTAACAGGGTATCGTCGGGATGGAGCCGTATTCCTTGACGATTTGAACATCATCACCAATCTCGTGCTGCATGAGCGTGAGCGCGCTGTCGATGCCAGAATGGAGGTCGGCTGACTGAAATTCCGCCTCATCGAGGCGCGAAAAGTCCTTCAGGTTGTCGACGATCGTGGCGATGCGCTCGGTCGCCGTGGCGATGATGTCGCTGTTGCTCTGCATCATTTGAAGCGATTTCTGGTATTGTGGATCATCTCTGATTTCCTGAGCCGTTTCACGAGAGCCCACCATCTCGGCGACTTTGCCGAGGCATCGCCCGCATACATCAGCGGCACTGCGCACGGCCCCGACGGGATTGTTGATCTCGTGAGCGACGCCCGCCGCCAGTTTTCCCAGCGTCGCCATCTTCTCCGTCAGAATCAGCTGGTGCTGCGTCTGCTTCAGCTGGCTCAGCGTCGATTCCAGGGCCTCGTTCTTCTCTTTGACTACCCTTTGCTCTCTTCTGAGCTGGCCGACAAAATACAGCACGGTGGCGAAGATTATGGCGGTGACGGCTCCGATATTCATGACAAAGAAGAGGCTGATAACCCAGCCGGGTCGATCTGCGACTGAAGGCAGATGCTGCTCGAAGATAGTGGCGACGATCACCATCAGGACGAACGCGGCGAACCACAGCTTGGCCTCACGCACGCCCCGGAACACCAGCACCGACAGGGGGGCCAGAATGGACCAGAGCATGACCGCCCCGGAGGCGGCGAAACCGCCCAGGGTAAACTGCAGGGCAATCGGCGTCAGCAGCATGAAAAAGGCCGGGACGTTGACGAATAGGCCGAAATTCTTTGTGATGAAAAACATCAATATGCTAGCCAGCAGAATGGCTGCATACGACAGTGGCAAAAGGGCGGCGGCGCTCATTCCGAGAATCGCGTACATCAACGCCCAAGGACCACAGCACACCGACTTGAGGAAGGTGATCAGCGTGAAGGTCTTCTTGCGCAGCCTCTCCTCGCTCGAATCGGCTTCGGTGGTGACCGCCTCTTCGACGTAGTCCGTCAATCTCTTCAGTGTCTGATGCATGACAGGCTCAATCCATGTCGGGCGCCCGGAGCCGGGACCGCAGGCATTCTGGTTCGGATTCGCTGAACTGGCCTCTAGAGTGTGGTCTCGGAGATTGTGCAGGGCAAGCGCAATCTCTGAGCCCCGGCCGACGGGCGCAACAGCCTGGTCTCGAATCCGGATGAGGCGACGACTTATGCCGTGGTCGATGGCAGGCGAAGTGCGGGCCGTACTCTATGCTCCCGAAATCACCGGCAGGATCAGAAGGGAAGGATGCTCCCCATCGTGCAGGACCGTCTGGCCGGCCACGACGAGGTCCAGGTCGCTCCACCTCTGCTCTTCGGCGACCGGGCTGTCTGCCGGGGGACATCGAGCCATCAGATCGCCTCGGTGGAAGCTGTGGATACGGAGCTTGGGTAGACGGGCAGTGTCAAAACGGTAAAGGACCTGGCGCCGATCCGCTAGGATCGCCAGATCGGAACTGTTGCGGGGTTCAGACGGCCACGGAGTCGGCCCAATCAGCCATCAGGCTCTCGGCGATCTGATGGACCCACCAGTCGTACTCCTGTCGTGACACATCCATGCGGCATGTCGCGACCAGCATCTTGAACTGGTTGACATCGTCGACAAACCAGGCCTCGTGACACGCGGTCATGTTGGGGTAGATGCCTGTGGCTGTGATTGCGTCTTCTGGCACGTTCCGGTCACCTCTGGCGACGATGGGGGTAGCGCTTTCGGACCTGTACCTATTATCGGCACCCCACCCGACACATTGACCCACATCTGCGACCTGGGTATATTGCCGTTGTCCTGAAACGATTACGACAAACCGATTACGGCGAAAACAATGACGACGCACAGGCTCCGCGCTTATTATCGATACTACCGTTCACCGGGGGCTTTCGATTAGTCGTCACGCTTGCACGTCGATCCAATCGAATACACCCCTGGCCTGCTGGTCGGGGGTTTTTTGTTGGGTGAAACACACACTCATGAGAGTACTGCCATGACCCTGCTACAAGATCTATACTTCAGAGGACTGGTGTACCAGGTAACCGATCAGGATGGTTTGGCCGAAAGGCTGGCCAAGTCGCAGCCGATCACCCTCTACGCCGGTTTCGACCCTACCGCCGACAGCCTCACCATCGGCAACCTGGCTGCCATCCTTGTCCTGCGGCGTTTCCAGCAGGCTGGCCACGTGCCCATCGCCCTGGTCGGTGGAGCCACCGGTCTGATCGGCGACCCGGGCGGCAAGAAAGAGGAGCGCAGTCTCAACACCAGGGATACGGTCGAAGAGTGGGCCGTCAAGATCAGAAAGCAGCTCGAGCCATTTTTGGACTTTGATGGTGCTAACAAGGCCCAACTCGTCAACAACTTCGACTGGCTCGGCGACATGCCCGCCATCGACCTGTTCAGGGACGTGGGCAAGCACTTTCCGATCCCTTACATGCTGGCCAAGGACTCGGTTTCTTCGCGCCTGGAGACCGGTATCTCCTACACCGAGTTCAGCTACATGATTCTACAGTCTTACGACTTCCTCAAGTTACACGAGCTCAAAGGATGTGAGCTGCAGATCGGTGGCAGTGACCAATGGGGCAACATCACGGCCGGTTCCGATCTGATCAGGCGGGTAAAGGGGGCCAAGACCTATGGCCTGACCTATCCGCTGATAACTACAGCAGATGGTGCCAAACTCGGCAAAACCGAAGCCGGTACCGTATGGCTGGATGCCGACAAGACATCTCCGTACGAGTTCTACCAGTATTGGCTCAACACCGATGACGCCAGCGTCCTCTCCCTGCTCAAGGTCTTCACCTTCCTCGATCAGGAGGCCATCCGTGGACTGGAGGAATCTGTACAGCAGGATCCGGGCAAGCGCGAGGCCCAGCGCGCCCTGGCCATCGAGTTGACGATTCTCGTGCACGGTGAGGAGAGCACCCGCAAGGCAGAAAAAATCTCGCAAGCTCTGTTCTACGGGAATCTGGTGGAACTGGAAGAGGACGAGCTTGAGTTGGGCTTCAATGACGTGCCCACCTACAACCTGGACGAGCCCCAAGTCGGACTCGTCGACCTGCTCGTCAACGCCGGTATCTCCTCCTCGAAAAGGCAGGCACGCCAGGACATCGACAGCGGCGCCATCTACATCAATGGGGATCGCTGTCAGGAAATGGAGCGAACCATGCGCACGAAAGATGGGTTACACGGCAAGTACCTGGTCATCCGCCGGGGCAAGAGCAAGTACTTCCTGGTGAAGTAACAGCTACCGCTCTACTCCCACTCCACGGTACCGGGGGGTTTGTTGGTGACGTCGTAGTACACTGCCTCGATGCCGTTGAGTGCGAGCAACCCCGCGGTTACTTCTTCGAGAAAAGACACGGGCAGTTGGTCGAACCGCGCCGTCATGAAGTCATCGGTCGTGATCGGTCGCAGCACGACGCTTTCCTCAATGCCATCGGACGACAGCGGCAGCAGCACGGTCGGCATCTGCGTCACCTGCTCCATCAAATTGTGGTTCTGCAGAGCCGTCATCACCAGATCGTCGGCCTGGCGCAGCAGATCCAGACGCTGACGAGTCAGGTACGCAGTCTTGAGACGCTGCCGTAGACGGCGTTCAGGTCCCAGCTGCAGAATCACACGATTGATCTGGGACACGGCGTTGGTCAATTCCGTGGACAGTTTTTCTAACGACGACCACTCGACGCCACCTTGCTGCGGTATCAAGGCGCCACCATCCGTGCTCTTGCCCGTCAGTACCGCAGGGTGCGCGTAGGTACGTCCATCTCCCTGCACACCCACACTTCGCAACGGCAGGATGTACGCATCCAGGTCGAACCGCCCAGCGATTTCCTCCGCTGCCGTCTCGGCCTGGGCCGGCGCCTGATCCTTCGCCTCGCCATTGACGCACAGGGCACGCACGGCCAATCCCGGCCCGGGGAATGGATGACGCCACACCAGGTGATGGGGCAATCCCAGGGCTTCGCCGAGTTCGCGTACCTCGTCTTTGTAGAGTTGATCCAGCGGCTCAACGACCTTGCCCTCTGCCAGCAGCTGCTCGATCACTCCAACCCGATTGTGATGCGTCTTGATAACTTCCGCATGGTCAGTGCCACCCGATTCGATCGTATCAGTGTAGAGGGTCCCCTGTCCCAGTAGCCACTCTTGCGGATCCATTCCCAGCTGGTCCAGAACACGGTCGCGCACTTCGATGAACTCGGTGCCGATTCTCAGGCGCTTCTCTTCTGGATCGGCGATGCCTTCCACGGCCGCCAGGAAATCGGCACTGGCATCGACGACCTCCAGATTGGTGAAGCCCGAATCTCGCAACAGGCGCTCCACCAGGGCCGTCTCCCCCAGGCGCATGAATCCGTTGTCGATATGCAACCCCTGTACCCGCTCCGTGCCCAGAGCCTTGTTGAGCAGTAAGAAACAGACAGTGGAGTCGACACCGCCGCTGACGAGCAGGAAGACCTTGCGGTCTCCGATCTTCTCCTCCAGCTGCTTCATCGAGTCGCGGATGAAATTCTCCATGGTCCAGTCCCGCTCGCTGCCGCATAAGTCGACAAAATTCTCCAGAATCTTCATGCCAGACTCGGTGTGCGTCACCTCGGGATGGAACTGCATGCCGAAGATCTGGCGCTCGTCGTCCGCCATCACCGCGATCGGACAGTCATCCGTTGATCCCAGAGCGCGAAACCCCGGCGGCAATCCGGTGACGGTGTCGCGGTGACTCATCCAGATTCGCTCTTTGCGGCCCAACCCCTGCAGTATCCCTGTGGGCGACTCGACATCGAGATGAGCCGCTCCATACTCCATCGTCTCGCCCAGCTCGACCGTGCCCCCCAGGGAGTGGCACAACAACTGATGTCCGTAGCACAGACCCAGAATCGGCTTCCCCGACGCCAGGGCGGCGTTATTGAACGGAGGGCTGTCCTCATCGTAAACGCTGGCGGGCCCCCCGGACAGAATGATGCCATCCGCCTCCGCGAAATCACTCGCAGGAGCATCCGGAGGCAGCGTCCGGGCGTACACATGGAGGCGTCTTATGCGGTTGGCGATGAGGTGGGCGTATTGCCCGCCGAAGTCGAGTACGGCGATGCCTTTTCTCAAGGCAGGACTCCCTCGGGGAGAGGGCGATCAATCAACGGGAAAGAGCCGGACTACGCGACGATGCGTCGGGCTCGTGGAATCAGTGACTATTATTGTCGAGAAGAATATAGAGAGAGCGATGCGGCCGGCAAGGACCGGCCCCAACCCGTATAGGAACCCAATTCCTAAGGTTGCAACGGCAGGAACTGCAGGGTGCTGCCGGCCTCTTCCATCGTCAAGGTATTGCGTCTGATGGTGATTCTGACAACCTGCGAGGCGGCTGGAACCGTGAGCTCTTCACCGGGTTCGGTGGAGTTGGCATCGTTGTAGGTCATCGTCAGCTGATCGCCTTCGAGCTCGTAGATCCCCCGGAAGGTGTGTGCGCGGGTGGTCGACCACGAGTCGAGGCGGTCTACGGTGCCCCCGGAAACAGCCGTGTAGTCGACGCGCATGACGCCTTGTCCGATGCTGAAACCGTAATCCTGTGCCTGCGCTCCGCTTCGCCGGGTCCAGGTGCCGATCAGCTGCTCGCTGAGCGAAGCGCCTCCGGTCACGAATGGATCGACAGGGTTGTCGCGCTCCAGCCCACCACAACCGATGCTGAAGAGCACGGCGAAGGTGGCCGCGGAGAGGACGTGAAGAACGACGGGTTTGTGAGCGGGAATCATCGGTATGCTGCGTGACTCAGAATCTGTGTTGGATGCTGAAGAGCGGATTACCGTCACTGGTTGCGCCGAGACCGAACTGAGTCTGGTTGGCGGGGGCCGTGTGTGCCATCATCTTGGCGCTCTCCCCCAACCACAGCACATCCGCCCAGTTGTAGGCATAGATGGCGCCAGCCAACCAGAACAGCCGGTTGCTGGTTTTGCGGCGATCTTCAGCACGGCTGAAGTAGTATTCGTACTGGCTGTCCGGCAGCCCCGCGGGAAGATTGTTGTACTGATCCTTCCAGTCGTTGCTATTGGTGCGATAGCCGATGGCCGCCACAAGAGCGACGGCGTCGGAGGCGAGCAGGGCCCACCCCTTTGTCTTCTCCCCGACCTTCATCTGGTACATGCCAGGAATCAGTGCTGTGTTTCGGGGTGCACTGCCGCCCATAGCCTTGAAGCGCGCTCGTGACACGAGCTTCTCTATTTCCGCCAGACGATCAGGATCCTGGACCCTGGCGATCGGCTTCAACATGGCATCCTCACCTGGCATCAGGTGCAGGAGCTTGGCAATCGCCAGTTTCTCGTTTACTTGATGAACCTGAATGGCGCCCACATTCATCGGCGTCACCGCCAGCGTATCACCGGTCAGTGGATGCGAGAGTACCTCCGACGAGATGATGTTGTAGAGATCGCCTCTCATGACACCGTCGTTGGCGCCTACATCGATGAACACCAGGGTACTCTGGGAGCTTTGCTGGACGCGGATAACCATGCCGTCGGCGTCCACCGCGGTACTGGTTGCCAGAAAGACAAGTAGTCCGGCAAGACCCACCCTTGTTGATGATTCACGCATCCAATCGAACAGGCAGTAGAACATTGTTATTGCGTCTCCTCAACGACGATGTCGTCTTCTTCGTCTTCTTCCTCGATTTCGAGATCCTCGTCATCCTCGTCCTCGAAATCGCCGTCATCTTCGTCGTCATCTTCTTCGTCGTCCTCTTCATCGTCATCACCACCGGCCGACATCTTCATGTAGACGAAGGCTCCGATGGCGAGAACACCGACCGCGATCACCACTAGATAGATCCAAAGTGACCCACCTTCCTCCTCTTCCTCTGCCTCGGGATCGATTAGGATCTCTTCGTCATCCAGCATCGGCGGCTCGCCCGGTGTGATTCCCGTTGGCATCTGGGTCTGCAGGAGAACCAGCTTTTCATCGATCAATTGCTGCAGCTTCTCGATCTGCATATCGGTGAGCTCGCCCTCGACCCCTTCTCCTTCGAGACCGTCGATCGCCACGGAACCCATCAAGGTAACGGATTCGCGCAATTCCTTGAGCTCGGCTTGGATCGTCTCCATTTCGCGGTTGATGCTGTTGAACTGGGGCTTGACGACGTCGTTGTCGAAGCGCTGTAACTCCTTGATGGAGCGCTGCAGCGCCTTGATCGTGCCCTGGACAGCACCGATGGTGCGAGCCAGGCTGGAGGCTTTGTTGCGGATCGAGCTCCGCTCCGCTGCCGCCTTTTCGGCCGTCACCGTGACCATCTCCTGTTCCATCACCATTTTTTCGTCCGGGGTGATGTAATTGACTACGTCTCCAGGACGTACGGGGAGAATCGGCGAACTCTCCAGATGGATCGAAGCGGCGCGAGCTGAAACCTTGGTGATCTCCCCTGTGCCGAGCTCGATCGCGGGAGCACCCAGATTCTCACCGGTCAGAGGATGGATGATGGCCTCGTCGGGAGGCCGAATCACCTTGACTTCGAGGCCAACCTCGAGACCTTCTTCGGCGCCCTTGTCGATGGTCAGACTCGTCCCCCTGATCTTGGTGACGAAAGCCTCTCCAGCCTCGCCCACATGGGGCCAGCTCGTGACAACGACGGCGACAGCGAAAGCAATCATCCGCTGGGTCTTGGACATGACGTCTCTCTTTATCTGGTTCTGTGCGGTACCCTGTTGTTGCCGTGGGAGCCGCCAATCGCCTGAGCCGGCGTGCGCGTCCCCCAAGGACTTCCCACTCTGCAATCAGCAAAGCCCGGGCCATCCGCATCTTTCCCGACGCTCAGTTGATCGGTAAGAAACCACATATCTTTAAGAAAATAAGCAAGTTAATGCCCCCCGCGTGGGCCCCTCCCTAGCATTTCCGGATCAGCATATCAGGTTCCACCCCACGCACGATCTGTCGCCCGAAAGCCGCCATATGTAGTACAAGGAAGACTCGGATACCACCATCTGGCGTGTAAAATATCCCGGGCAGAGGCGCCGACTGATGCTGTCTTGATCGTATCCAGCGGCGGCAAATATTGCCTACCTCAAAGCTAACGAATGACCATCAGCTTGCGGCTTAATCTCGCGGGCCCCACTTCCAATAGATAGAAGTAGGTGCCGCTGGCGGCGGCTTCGCCTTCACTGTCAATGCCATTCCAGGTTACCGAATAGATTCCCGGTACCGCAGGGCCGTCAACGAGGCGACGAACCAGACCCCCTACCGCATCGCGAATCTCCAGGGTCATGTCAGCGCTCGCAGACGCGTGTCGAATACCCACGGAGTAGTCGATGACCGTGCTGGCGTTGAACGGATTCGGGAAATTCTGATTCAGTGCGAAATCGACTGGAAGTCGGGGATCGAAGTTGAGCACCGGCCGCCACTCTACCAGGCCGATCATGCGCTCTTCGATCCAGGACTCATCATCCCGCCCCCACCAGTTCTGCCCTGCTGCAACGATGAAGCTATTCGTGTTCTCAATCAGTCGAGGGGTTCCCTCTATCGAATTGAGCGTAATGAGGACCCGGGCACCGACTCCGGTGGTTTCAAAAGCAAGATCACAGTTGTTGATCCAGTTTCGCTCGAACTCCAGCTGGGTGTCACGCGAAATGACTGCCGTTCGATGATCGTTGAATTGAGTACCCTTGATTAGAACCTCACCGGCCCGCTCCAGACGAATGCCTATCCCGCCCGTGAAAGTGCCCTCGGTGATCGTGACCTTGGCTCTTCTGTCGAACAAGAGATTGGCAGCTTCCATGTTCGACACACCATTGGATAAAAACCGGCAGTTCGTACACGCAAACGAGCGGGCCTCACTGGCCAGCCCATGGTCGGCGGCTCCAGACACCTCGCACTCCTCCATGATGACCTGCCCATCGCCGGTGAAACGCATGCCAGTACCACCAGCGTTCACGACGACCACCCTGTCCAGCTCTACCTGGCCGCGCACCCGCAGATCAATGCCATCACTGCTTGTTTCCCGAACGGTCACCAGGTCCAGGCGATCGAGTTTGCCTGAGACTCCCAGGTCCCCGCTCAATGCGGTAGAGGCGTACTCAAAGGCCACTCGGTTGAGTCGCAGACTGCCGAACGAGGCCCGGATGCCATACCAATCGCCTGGACTCGGAACCGCAGCCGCCGAGGTAAAGAGCGCGCCGTCCTGGCCACCGGCAACGAACAGCGTACCGAAAACGACCAGTTCCGTCAGCGTTGCATCCAGACCCGACGCTCTTTGGTCGGGACCCATCAGCACCACCGTCCCGGGCTCCACGGTCAATGTTGTACCTGGGCCAATGCTGAGGTCGCCGGCGACTTCGATGGTGTCCCGCCATACCTGGTTTTCGTCAATACGGCCTGCCCGCCTGCGATCATCAAATCGGACATCTGCACGCATTCCATTCCCCTGTCGTCGGATCGCCTCGATCACGAGGCCCCGGCCGGACGGAGCCGCAGGGTTCGAGACCACCGAGAATTCATCGGCACCTTCCTCGCCATCGAAGAAATCTCCTTCGTCACCCAGATTGCCGGCATGCTCGGCGGTGTACGCCTGATCGTGTGCCCAGAAATCTAAATTGTCCTTGCCGGCGTCGGGGTTCGGTCTCTGTCCGATTGGCGCTCCGGCATCGTCGAACAAGCCGTCGGCACACACCAGGTCGACGAGTTTGGCTTGCTCGACCCTGTTCCTACCGTTTGATGACTCTTCATCGACACGCCAGATCAACAGACCTGAACCCGGGAGATCGCGCTCATAATAGCTGGAGCCGTTCCGACGGTGTTCTACCAGATAGTAAACAGGGGATGGGCCATCAGCCGTTGAAGGGCCTGGCAGTTTGTAGACAAGGCTGTTTCCCTCCGCGTCTTCGAATGCCAGGTCGGCGGCATCCTGCTCCAGGATGACGAGATGCTCGTTGGCCGGTCCAATCCACCCCAGCTGCGCCAGACTCCAGGCACTCAAGGGATTCGGCCCCCCGGCATCATCCCAACCGCGGGTGCCGTGTCCCATCAGGCCCCAGTAACCGATGCCGGCCGAGTCCTCTGCCGGGTCCATGTTGTTCCCCGATGAATTGAAATCGGTGTCATACAGATCCGGCAGGCCGAGGACATGGCCGAACTCATGCGCCATGCTGCCTACGGCCTCGGCGAAATTCTTCCCGCGCTGCAGAACACCGCCAACCGGTGTACTGAAGTCGGCTCGAATGCGCAGGGTTCGCCCATCGATCGTCCGGTCATTCGTGAGGAAGGCCGATTCGAGACCCAGACGCGCCATGCCCGTCGCCTGGTTGATGATGAATCCGGGTGGAGTCGAGCGCGTGATGACGAAGACGAAATCCACGAAGCCGTCGTCATCTCCGGAATCGGGTACGCCATCGGGACCGTCGTTGTCGAACTCGGTCAGATCGGCATCGGCATCGGCAGCCGCCAGAATTTCGCGCACGAAACGGCCGAATTCACCACGGACGCCTACTTCGCTTGCCAGATAGGAAGCCGCGGTGCTGTTGGAACGATACCATCTGGGCAGAACCCGGCCATCGAGTTGAAACTGCCCGTGCGACATCTCGTCGAAGAAATGGGTAAGGCTGCCTGGAAGGTCTGGATCGAACAGATCGCCAGCGAATGACGGCGGCGCATCCTGACCACTGCCCTCGTCAGCGAATTGAGCAAAAACGACCAGCGCGAACATGCGCCCGCGCGCCGTCAAGGTGCTCTGCGAGTCGACGGCAAGAGGATCTGAACAGAAGGTCGCCGCCAGCAGCGTAATAAAAACACCGCAACGCTGCCTCAGGAGGCCGCGGGTCAAGACTGCGCTTGAGGTTTCTGCGCCATCTGGGCTTTGATCTCGTCGAGTTTGACATACAACTCGTCTCGCATGAATAGGTCGAAGACATCACGGTCGAGGTGTCCGGCGTCCACTTCCTCTTCCAGGATTCGCAAAACCAGATCTCTCGGCATCGGCCTGGCGCGATACGGCCGATCGTCGGCACTGAGGGACTCGAAGATGTCCACTAGGGCCAGGATACGTGCCTGCAGACTGATTTCGCTGCCCTTCAAACCCAGAGGATAACCGGAGCCGTTGAGCTTTTCGTGGTGGGCCCCGGCGATATCGGGCACCTGACGAAGGTGGCGGGTGAACGGAATCTGCCCGAGCATTTTGATACTCATCGCCGCGTGGTCGTTGATCTTCTGACGCTCCCCGTCAGTAAGACTACCCTTGCGGATACTAAGGTTCCCGAATTCGTCATCCGTGAGAGATGCCACCCCCACGTTACCATCCATCGAATAGTTCCTGGTGCGGATCTGGTTGAGCCGCTCGAGATCATCATCATCCATGAACTCGCCCGGTTGATTCGCCCTGGCGAGAAACTCGAAATCTTCCCGCAACTGCTGAAGTCTCGCCGTACAAGCCTCTTCAAGGTCCAGCGGAAACAGCTCACCCCGCTCCAGGCAGGCTACCTTCTGCTTCAACATGTCGGCCTCAGCGGTCTTAGCCATGACGTCGAAGCGGGTACGCAAAAGCTCGATGCGGTCGAAGATCGTCGTCAGCTTGGTGGGTTTGTCGACGACCCATTCCGGTGTCGTGACCTTGCCGATGTCGTGCATCCAGCTGGCGATGCGGATCTCGTCCAGCTGCTCTTCATCGAAGTGAGCCTCAGCCAGGGGGCCGCTGTCGCAGGCGTTGACGGCCCTGGCAAGCTCCATCGTCATCTCGGCAACGCGGCGGATATGTCCGCCTGTATACGGGGAGCGTTCGTCGATGGCGGTCGCCATTACCTGGATGAGCGACTCGAACAATTGCTCGGTTTCCTGGATCAGGCGCACGTTGTTGACGGCCACGGCTGCCTGTGATGCCAGCGATTGAATGAGCCCTTCGTCCTGATCCGAGAACGCGACGAAAGAGCCATCGTCGTCGCGGGCATTGAGCAACTGCAGGACACCGATGACCTGGTCTTCGTGATCCTGCATCGGTATGACCAGCATCGAATTCGTCCGATACCCGGTCAGGCGGTCGTAGAGTTTGGGCCCTTCGAACTGGTACTCGCAGGTCTCGTCGTAGACGTCTTCGATGTTGAGGCTTTTGCCGGTGACCGCGGCGTAGCCGGAGGCGCTTTCCTTGTTCAGGGGTACCGGCGGTATCTTGGGGGCCTCGCGGCTGCCGGTAAACTCGCCAAGCGTGTCGTTCTGGGTGATTTCGAAGGTGAGATGATCTTCTGCGGCCAGGAAGAGGGTTCCGGCATCAGCCCCGGTGAAGCGCCGTGCTTCGAGCAGAATACGCTCGAGCAAGGTTCGCAAATCGCGCTCTACTGAGAGCGCGGAGCCAATCTCGTTGAGTCGTCGGAGACACTCTTCGAGATCTCCACGTCGTGTCGCATTCGTTGGCATTTGCGTCCCCTCGCACAGCGTTCATGTCCAAGGTATTCAGGCACTTGCGAGGTGTCAATGATCTGTGAGGAGGGGTTAACCGGGACCTTCGTAGTCGATCTGCAATCCTGTCAGGGTGTCTCGGCGGCGGCGTTCTCCACCGGCGCGCTGGTGGCGGCAGCGCAGTGTCATGGAAAAACCTCGCCCCAGCTCACCCTGCACCATGGCGACCCCCCGCCAACCGTCTCCGTAGAGCGGGCGAATGCTCACCGATCCGGGAAGATCACGCTCGTACTCGTAGATGCGCGCGTCGTACGACTGAGTGAAGAAGCGGCTCAGGTGGATTACGTATTGCCACCTGTCCTGCTGTTTTTTGCAGCTCATTGAGACGTTGACCCCAGCTTGTGGGCCCTCCGACTGAACGCGCACACGCTTCCACTCAGTGCGCAGGCGGATCGCCGTCCCCTGCCCGATAGGATCCCGGATGGCATCCACACGAAGGGCCAGACTGTAGTCGTGTGGTGAGCCGGTTGATCGCAGTCGCCGGCGTTGCTGCAGGGTCGTGTCGAGGCGCCAATGGCGGCCGATTTGCGATTGCAGGGCGCCTCCCCAGACGCTCGAGGTCGCTGCACCCTTCGCCCCTGCGGGAAGCAGCGGACGTTCATAGCGATCGTGAAACAGCCGCCACCGAAACAGCCGACCCCATCGGCCTCGTACGGCCAGTGCCAGACCCAGTTCATTGTTCATGCCGACAGAGCTCGCGGAACCACCGAAGAAGCTGTGAAACCCGGAGGAGTAATAACGCGCCAGACCACTGAACCTCACAGTGTTGCGGGCGACACGGCCGCCTGCCACCAGGCCCCACTCCCGGCGTCCATCCACGGCAGCCTCCCCAAACACCACCGCACTCCCGCGCCTGCCGTGTCCGATTGAGACATCGATGCCCGCCAGGTGTTGGCTGTCACCTTCGAACCCCTCGGGGCGGCTCTCCGGTCGCCGCAGGTCGATTTTACTGTCGGCGACAAGGCGGTACAATGTTGCCCCCAGTTGCAGCCTGCGATTTTTTTTGTGTAACCGTAACCCAAGAAGCGTGCCGGAGAGTTGGTTTTTCCCCACCTGCTCCACCTCGCTGACATGGCGACCACTCTCGGGGAGTGAGATCACTCTTCCAGCAGTATCCAAGCGGGCATCACGCCGCAGGCTTCCGACGATCAGGGTAGAAACGGCACCACGGTGGTGCAGCCGCACGCTGACCCCGCGCAGGGCCTGGTTCTCTCCCGAAGCGCGGTACCCGATGGCGTGACTGTCGCCCCGCATCAGCGGCGTTACCGTGCCACCCCGTCGCGAGCCGCGACTGAACACCAGCCCCTGGGCAAAGCCGGGACGAAGGTCGCCGACATGCGTTTGCACCGCCTCAGACAGTTGCCAGCGACCGTAGATTGCCACGAAGTCATGCCAGTCAGGCTCTCCAGCATCTCGTTCAGCCACGACGTGAAGCTGATGGCCGGAGGGAAGTGTCCACCGAGCCCTGCGATACAGGGATAGCTGGTCTACCGAGATCGACGGCTGGCGAACTCTGGTGCGCAACGCCAACTCACCGATGCCCTGCTCGGTGTCGGCCAGCATGGCCTCCAGCAGCGCTCCGTCTGCACTCTCGAGAAACGTCGTGTCCGAGCTCGTCTCCTGTTGACCCAGCGTCTTCTGCTGTCCCAGCGTTTTATGCTGTCCAAGGCTGACCTCCGCCCCACCACCAGCCAAGACCAGGCACGCGATGGTCACCACTGTGCATCCGTTGCTGCGCAAAGCGCATCCCCTCCCGCTGGCTGATTCCCCGATCGGCTTGAGCGCCTGTCGGGGTGGTCGTCCAGGACGCTGGGCAAACGCTGTGCCTACGAACGCCGGACGGCTCCGGGGGAAAGCGAATGGAATCAGGGAAGCTCCTGTGTAGCGTCCAGGTAGCATGTGGTTCCTTTCCCACCCACCCACTACACTCTATCTTTTGCGGTATGAAATTCGGCACCTGCAATGAGTACTTCGAGAACTGGCCGCTCGAGGAGGTCTTCGACTACGCCGCCCAGGTGGGTTACCAGGGAGTCGAGATCGCCCCCTTTACGCTGGCTGATTCAGTTGAGGAGGTATCCTCTTCACGGCGTGCAGAGATCCGCAACGCCGCCGCTGCCGCCGGCGTCGACATCATCGGCCTTCACTGGCTGTTAGTGAGCCCCAAGGGGCTGTACACCAACCATGTCGACGACAAAATCCGCAACTGTACGCGAGATTACTTCAAGGCATTGGTCGAATTCTGCGGTGATCTCGGAGGCCGTGTCATGATCGTCGGCTCGCCGCAGCAGCGAACGGTTCAGGATGATTGGGACTACGGCGAGACGTGGAATCGAACGCGAGCAGTTTTTGAGGACTGTTTGACGCTGTGTGAACGCAATGATGTATCACTCTGCATCGAGGCGTTGAGCAGCGAACAGACGAACTTCATCACCACGGCGACGGAGGCACGCAAGATGGTCGAGCAGATCGACCACCCCAACTTCCAGATGATGGTGGATGTGTGCAGCGGTTCAACGGAGGAAGTGCCGGTGGCCGATCTGCTGGATATTGCCGGCCCTCATCTCTACCACGTTCACGTCAACGACGCCAACAAACGCGGTCCCGGCTTCGGAGAAACGGATTTCGTGTCCGTACTGCGGCGGTTAAAGGAGATGTCCTACGACCGCTATGTCTCCGTGGAGGTGTTCGACTTTGAGCCCGACCCCAGAACGATTGCGGCCGGAAGTCTCAAGTACCTGCGGGGGATCTTGGAACTGCTGTGACGTGACTAGTTCAACCCTTCTCTGCCGTTGCCGTTCGCCGATGGACCATCCGCGCCGTTGGCTCCGCCGTCTCCATCGCCGTTGCTCTGCTCCTTGCGGTTGACGATGTCCCAGACCATCTGATCGAAGTTCTGCTGATCCTTTTCCTGCTTCTCCCTCTCAGCGCCGAGAATGTTGCTCAACAGCAGAGCCAGACGCTCGGGGTCTGACTGTCCCACTCCGAGCAATTGCTTGATCTCCCTGATGGAACGGTCCAGCGGGGTCGGCGGTTTGTCCTTGGCAGCGGACCGCGCTCCCGCCGCGGAGGCCGCCTTGTCTCCCTTGTCCTTCTTTTTGTCTTTGCCCTTGAGCAGGCGCGTCAGGAGCGAATTCGGCGGCTTCTTTTTCGCCTTCCCCTTCTTCTTCTTGGCCGGCTTCATGATCCTACTGAACCTCGCTCGTGGTCGGGTCGAGTTCCGCTGAGGCATCCTCGGATTCGAGGAAAGGGTACCCCAGGTCGAACAGTTTCTGGTAGTCTTGGTTCAGGTTGCGGCTCATTTCCTCGGCCAGTCGCAGCAGGATCGCGCACCCCATGCCCGGCTTGGTTACCAGCACATCCATCAGGTCTGGCTTGAAAAAACCGATGAGCTCACTGGGTTCCGCAGCGACGATGGAAGTGCTGCGTGGTGCGTCATCGACCAGGGAAAACTCCCCCAGTAGTGCCGGGGGACGGAGGGTATCGACGATCCGGGGCCCATCAGCCCCGGGACGGACGATGTTGACTGACCCGGCCCTGACCAGGTAGAACCCGGATTGCCGGGCACCCCGCTGAATCACGGTCTCACCCTGATCGAAGGTGCGGACGTGGACGATGCGCGACAGCAGCTTCAGTTCGGAGGCACGGAGCAGACTGAGAATGGGAATCGTCCCGAGAATCCGCACCAGGGATTCCTTGCCGGTCTCGGGCTTGGTCTCGGCGAAGAGGTTCACCCACTCGGGATCGATGACAGTCTGTTCCGGGCTCTTTTCCATCTGCTTCCATGGCTCCAGTTCTCGGCTTCTATAAAGATACATCAATCGACGGACTCGGAGAATGTACCGACCTGAATTGACTGCGGCACCGGATTTCACCACATCCCTTACATTCCTAATATCGTCAGGATTCCAACTTTCAGGAGTGCATACATGCCCAGCTACAGCCTGCATCACATCCACCATGAGGCGGCCGACGTATCAGCCGCTGTCAAATTTTACGAGTCCGTGTTCGATGCCACCTCGGATGAGCCCTTCGTCAAGGACGGCGCGCCATGGCAGTTCGTCCATATCGGCGACGTCCAGATCACCGTAACAGGACGCGAAGCCTCTGACATAGAGCTGTTCCGCTACAAGGGATTGGATCACTTCTGCCTGGCCACCGATGACTTCGACGCCACGATGGCGAAGATCGAGGAGCTCGGGGTCTCGGTATGGTTCGGTCCGAAGAACACGGCCCCGAATCGCATGGTGTTCATCGATGGCCCCGACAACGTCAAGATCGAGCTGATCGAAAAGTCGTGAGCACCAGCACAATGGGGGGGTACGAAACCGTGGTCGGCATGGAAGTACACGTCGAGCTGCAGACGGCGTCCAAGATGTTCTGCCGTTGCGCGGCCGATCATTTCCAGATCGCTGCCAACGAACATGTATGTCCGGTGTGTACGGGCCAACCTGGCGCCCTACCCGTTATCAACGAGGAAGCGGTCAAACTGACCGTCATGACCGGCATGGCCCTCAACTGCGACATCCGCCCCCACAGCGTCTTCGCGCGCAAGAACTACGTCTACCCGGATCTTCCGAAGGGATACCAGATCTCACAGTACGAAGAGCCATTGTGTGTTGACGGCTACACCCATATCGACAGTGGAGAGGAGCAGAACAAGCGAGTCGGCATCGTGCGGGTTCACCTCGAAGAGGACGCCGGCAAGCTCGTTCACGATGGGGACTGCAGTCTCGTCGACTACAATCGCGCCAGCGTGCCGTTGATGGAGATCGTCTCCGACTCTTCCCTGCGATCCGCGGAAGAGGCCTTCTGCTACCTGCAGAAAATCCGCCAACTCGTCCGGTATCTTGGTGCCTCCACCGGCGACATGGAAAAAGGGGCCATGCGCTGCGAGGCCAATGTCTCCGTGCGCACCCAAGGCTCCAGCGAGTACGGAACAAAAGTAGAAGTGAAGAATCTCAACTCGTTTCGCTCGGTGAGGAACGCCATTCAGTACGAGGTCGAGCGTCAGATCGAGGCGCTGTCAGCGGGTGAGTCGATTCGGCAAGTGACGATGGGCTGGGATGAAGGCGCGGGAGCTACACGGGAGCAGCGCAGCAAGGAATTTGCCGATGACTACCGCTACTTCCCCGAGCCGGATCTGCTCGATCTGCAACTGTCACCAGAGTGGCTCGACGGCGCGCGTCAACGGCTGCCGGAACTACCCGATGACAAGGCGTCCCGTTTCGTGGACCAGTATGGAATCGATATAGAGGATGCCCGGTTGCTGGTCGAGGACCAGGGCGTGGCCGCCTATTATGAAGATACTCTCCAAGCCGGGGCCGACCCCAAGCTGGCCAACAACTGGATCACCGGTGAGGTGTTCCGGCGCCTGAATGAAACCGCCATGGTAATCGACGAGGTCAAGGTACAGCCGGATCACCTGGCCGAGTTGATCGGCCTCGTGCAGGACAGCACGGTCAACCAAACTGCCGCCAAGGAAGTGTTTGGGCTGATGTGGGAAGGTGGCGGCTCGCCCACCGTCATCGTCGACGAGCGCGGCCTCAGGCAGATCTCTGACACCTCGGAACTGGAATCCGCGGTCACCCAGGTTATCGCCGACAACGGCGATGCGGTCGAGAAGGTCAGGGGGGGCAACCAGAAACCGATCGGATTCCTGATGGGGCAGGTGATGAAGGCGACCGGCGGCAAGGCCAACCCTCAGCTGGTTCAAGAGTTGTTGCGCGCCCAGATCGGTGTGTGAGGGGGAGTTACTGCAGCAGCAACATGCGGCCGCTTTGCGTGAACGAATCAGCTGACCGCCCGGCCTCGATCATCCAGACCATCCCACATCACGCGATGGTACCCGCCTGACAGCGGTTGCGACAACAGCTGCCGCAGCGATCGACCCAGGACATCATAGATCGTCAGCTGGACAACGGCCAAATGCGGCAGCTCGAACGGAATCACCGTCGCGCTGTTGAATGGGTTGGGGATCGTCCTGCTCGAATGAGCCCGGCGAGCAGTCCTGCTTACGCAGGAAGCAGACCTGCTCACGCTAGGAGGTTGAATGTACTGGAGAGTGTCGCACCAAAGCCCCCGGAGGATCGCAGAAGGCTTGTCTGTGCTTGCATGAAACGGCTGCGGCTGTCGATCGACGTAGACTGTTGCCGCAAGGTCGCCGCCTGCGAGTGCGCGGCGGCCAACGAACGGGATGAGCGTTGCCTGTTCGTTAGCGAGGTCAAACCCGCGCCCGCAGAAGAATCTCCCGTCAGCCCGGAAAGCAGCGGGTTACTACTCTTGGCCTGCCCTTGCAGCTTGGAGAGCACACTACTGCCGCTGCGGGGCAGATCGAATAGTGACGTGGATCGCCGACCGCGGTCATCGGCGCTGATCGCGGCCACCGAGCCCGTTCCTGTGGAGGAAAACAGGCTGGTGCTGGCGGGTGGACCGCCCGTGGCGCGCAGGGTGTTGATGGTGTGGCCATCCTTTACCCTGTTGACACCGAAACGGCCGCTCTGGCGCGAGTTCCGCAGGCGCACGGAAAGTGGCAGGCTGTTGTCAACTATTTGCGTGGGTTGCAGCATCGGAGGGTATGACCGTTTTAGTCCAGGATTTCCATTGTCTCAGCTAATATTGTCTTTTTTTTGGCCGCAAGCCACCATTAACTACCCGACCTCAGGAAGGCCCGTGCACTCCTGAATGAAGTCCTCGGACTCCATGTCGTACGTCATGAACGGATCGTCCATATTCAGGTATTTCTCATCTTCGACATATATGGAATCCCAGTCGATGACGTAACGAGCCTTCTGTCCGGTCAACGCCCGCATGACAACTGATCGCGCTCGGGCTCGGGTGTCTTGAGGCGGGGTGACGATTGCCTGGTTTACCAGTTCGTCATCCAACAGCTTGCGCACGACACCGCGCCGCCGCAGATCAAAGTACAACCCCTTGTCGGGATTGAGGTTGTGGTACTCTAAGTCGAGGCTCTGAACCCAGGTGTCGTGCCAGTCGAGGCTCTCCTCTTCCATGAACGACTCCAGCAACCATTTCTTGGTTACCCAGTCGATGCGATCGATCAGGACCTCGGGGTCATGCCGCAGGGCATCAAGCACCAGTCGCCACTCATTCAGCACCCAGTCACCTTCGGGGTCTTTGCCGCGCAGGTAGCGCTCGGCGAGCTCGAGATATTCTGCCTGGATCTCGGTGGCGGTGGTATAGCGCCCGTCCTCGAGTTGCACCTCCCAGCGGTAGGACAGATCGCGGGAGATGTCTCTGATCGCCTGCACCGGATCCAGCAGCTTGACGTCCGGGACGATACGCTCCTCCAGCAGCTCAAGCATGAGAGCCGTGGTCCCGACCTTGAGAGCGGTCGCGTACTCTGACATGTTGGAATCACCCACCAGCAGGTGAAGCCTGCGGTACAATCCCCAGTCGGCCAGAGGCTCATCCCGGGTGTTGATGATGGCGCGGCTGAACTGAATCCACTGGTAGATCTCGGTGACGATGTGGTCGGCTCGCTGCGAGATCTGGTAGGACACCTCTTCCCCGTCGTCTGTGCCGCCGTATTCGAAAATGTCGGTGTGGCATCCCACCCGGCCGCTACCCGAGTAGATCTGCCGGCTGACGAAAAACGGCAGAATGGCGGGGAGCAGGACCTGGTTGAACGGCACGTCCCGGCGCACCAAATAATTCTCGTGGCAACCGAAGGTCGCGCCGGTGTAATGATCGATGTTGTTTTTGAAGAAAGAGGCTTTTTCGGCCAGCCCGAGCTGATCCAGTGCGCGTTGCACGATGACCTCGCCGGCCCGATCCGACGCCAGCAGATCGAACAGTCCCCGACACTCGGGCGTGGCGTACTCGACATGCCCCATGTCGATGTAAACTCGACCGCCGTTGAACAGGAAACCCCCGTTGCCAGGTGGCTCGTCGCGGCCGCGGTAGTGGATGTCGACGATCCCCAGGCCCTCGCGGTAGAACACGCAGTCCTTGGCTTTGACCGAGATGAAATCCGGGCTGAGGAAAGGGTCGGAGTCCGGTGGCATGCAGCCGTACTCCACTTCCAGACCGTAGATGCGGTTACGCATGTGACTTGGCGCTTACTGGCCGTTGTACCGAGCCTGGACGGGTTCGAGTTCCGCCGCAGTCAGCAAACGGAATTTTGAGGTTGTCGGCAGGGTGCGATCGAGGACGGCCACTTCGAGCTTGACTGAGGACAGGGACTCTTTCAAAAAAACCCGAACCGCGGAATCGCGATCCGCGGCCACGCGATCCGCGTCGTTGCGATCCGCGTCGTTGCGATCCGCGTCGTCGTCAGACCTGGCCTTACCTTCCTCAGCAGGCGGTAGATGGCCACGCGCCCAGGCATCCAGGGCGCTATCCAGAGCATCCTCCAGACTCGCCTCCGGTCCAGCGCCCGCCTTGAGCTGGTCGATGATGAGGGGATTGGCGCCGTTCACACCGGACACGGCAGCAGCCTCACGCCCACTGACGAAGGAGCCGTCCGCGTCCACGCTGAAAAAGCACTCCTGGTCTTCAGATGGATCAAGTTCGGCCACCAGCACACGGGCCAGGTACGGCGAGCGGAATATCTCGTCGAAAGCGCTCTTTATCAGCGGACCGATGCCGAAATGGACCAGTCGCTGCAGCGAGATGTCGTGCGCGGAAAGATTGAACGCCTCGAGATGGGCGATATCGATAACCGCTTTGCGCAGCTTTTCGATGTCAGCGGGATGACCGATGGCGGCGAAGGCCAGCTGGTTATAGATCTCGAACAACTTTCGCGGTCCGGGGGTCGTCGTCAGCAGCAGGATGCCGTTCTCATAGGCACACCCGACCACGGCGCTGGCCGCTTTGAGCTGATCGTCGATGTACTCACGTCGATTGCGAATGGCTTCGACCCAACGGTAGGGTTCTTCCAGCATGTCCCTTGCCTTTAGCCCCGCCCGCTCAATCGAGTCTCGTAGAGTGACTCCAGATCGGACTCCTCGATCACGGAAATACCGGCGGCGGTGACCCGCATGACTTGCGGAAACACGCGTGCGGTCGGCCGGAAGCCGCCAGTCGCCGTATCGAATTCTGCCGCTGTTTCGAGCATCTTCAGGATCAACTCCAATGATTGGCTCTCGTCCATGTCCGCCAGTGGCTGCTCCCACCGGTTCTGATAGTAGAGCGCGCCCCGAATCATCGTGGAGCCCGAACCCGTGGTGCAGAAGTCGACTGACTCAAACTGCGCGCCGAGGATGTCGTAGAAAAAAATCTTCCCCGCCGAATCCGCGGCGTCGTAGGTGGCGTAGATCGGAATGACCGCACCGATCCCCTGCATGGCCATCGGCAGATTCTCCCGCAGCAACCGCGACAGCGTGCGCAGCCTGCCTTCAAGGCTCAATTCCTGCAGCTGGCTGCGCCGGTAGTGCTGGAAGGACATCTCCAACATGCGGACAATCTCATACGCGTTCGCCGGCGATCCCGCGAGCGCGATCACGGAGCGGTCATCGACCGACAGTACCTTGTCAGCGCGATCGTAGACGACCGTGTTCCCCATGGTGGCACGGCGGTCACCGGCCACCAGAACCCCATCGCGATAGCGGACCGCGAGGATGGTCGTGCCCTCGGTCGGTTCGATGCCGGATGCGTGGTCTCCGATCCGGGTTTCTCCGATCCGCGCCTGTGGCAACTGCCCATGCTGCCGCAGCAGCGCGATGAAGTCTGTCTCCGTGACGCCGTCGCTCATTGACCCGTACGCTGGCGATACCGGCGTGCCTGATTGGGGTCCACCTTACGCATGCGGCGCAGCAGGTCGTCCGTGTTCGGACGCTCTACCTTGGGGCGACGAGGTCCCGAATCTTCCTCACCGCCATCGCCGCCGTCCAACGGTTTACGCGGGCGCGGAGCCCGGTCGCGAGATTCCATCGTCAGTCTGTCCATGGCGTCGCTCCCTCATTTTTTTCAAGTGCTGCCACGAGGTCCTGTGCCGTGGCAGAAGCATTCAGTATGCCGTTAAACTTAGCGGCCACATCACCGTCCACCAAACTCTTTAGATCGATGACCGCCGTCCTGCCGTCCAAATCAAACTCGATGCTGTCCCAGTTCAGGGCTCGGACCGAGCTACCGAATTTCTCGATTGCACGGCCGCGAAAATAGGCCCTCGTACCGGGTGGAGCCTTCTGCGTCGCCCGCTGTACCTGCTCGTGGCTCGTCAGCCGCCAGTCCTCGTTGTCCGCCTCCAGCATCTGGTACAACCCCGCCTCGGGATCGACGTTGTGGTACTCCAGATCCTGGCTTTGCAACCAGACTCGATCTTCGGGCCTGCCCCAATCCAGCCCTTCCGCCTCGGCGAAGGCGTCGAGGAGCCACTTCTTGGTCACCCAATCACAGCGTCCAACCAGTTCTACCGGATCGTTTTCGAGGCCATCCAGCATGTTCGCCCATTCGTTCAGCACCCAGTCCGTCTGTTCATCCCGGCCCGCGGCCATGGCCCGGGCGCGCTCCAGGTAAGCCCGTTGAACCTCCAGCGCGTCCGAGTGACGCGAGTTGACCAATTCGACGTGCCAACGGCGTGACGGGTCGCGGGCGATCTCCTTGAGCGCGCCGAGCGGATCAGCCAGGACGATATCCGGACCCTGGCCGGATTCAATCAAATCGAGCACGAGCAACATGCTGCCCACCTTCAATGCGGTAACGTACTCCGACATGTTTGAGTCACCGATGATGATGTGCAGACGCCGGTAATCCGCCGCGCTCGCATGCGGTTCGTCTCGCGTGTTGACGAGAGGACGCCGGGTCATGGTATCGACGCTGGCGATGGTCTCGAAGAAGTCGGAACGCTGGGCTAATTGGAAAACCGCAGGATCTGCCCCGCGGTCGCCTTCCACACCCACCTTCCCGGCGCCGGCGAACACCTGCCGCGTCACCAGAAACGGCAACAAGCCGTCAATGACGCGCTCGAACGGCAAGGCGCGGCTGATCAGGTAGTTCTCGTGGCAACCATAGCTGTGCCCCTCGAAATCGGTGTTGTTCTTGTAAAGCCTGACAACGCCATTGGCCAGACTCTGAGTGCGACGCAGTCCGCACTGCAACAGAATCCGCTCACCGGCCCGATCCGACGCTACCAGGTCCGTCAGCGAATAACACTCCGGCGTTGAGTACTCTGGGTGTGTATGGTCATTATAGAGTCGAGCGCCATTGGTGAGAATCAGATCGCTCTTGAGCTCGGCTCGGGGAATCTTGCGCTTGCGATCTCGCTGGAGATGGACTGTTTCGTCGATGTCGTTGAGCAACTCATCGACCTCGAAGCCGCGAATATCCATACGAGGATTCTCGAGATCGTAGTCCCATAGCGCGACAAAATCCTCGCGCAGGTAGGCGCGGATAAGCTCCATCGACTCGACCACGACATCCATGTCTCCCCCAACGCCCTCGATCTGAATTCCGTACTCGGTCTCCAGACCGAACAGACGCTTGCCCGTCAGCATCAGGCCTCAGATGACGTTGCTGGGGTTGACCGCGTCCGCAGCATCGTCGTGGCGCACCGGCGCCACCCGCACCACGTTCTCCGGGTCGTAGTCGAGAAGCTTCAACCAATCCTCGACACTGTCGCTGGGCGGGAACACCTCGTTCTCCCGGTATTCTGCGTTCAGGGCATCGGTTAAGTCCTCGAGCCGGATTCCGGCTTCGGCATCTTGCTCGGCGATCGCCCGCTTGATCGCAGATTCCTTGGCTCGTTGGACGATGTTGTCGAGGAGAGCACCACTCACCAGGTCGCCGAAATAGAGGCTCTCCTGGCGTCCGCTCCTGAGCGCCACTTCCAGAAACTTGTTGTGTTCTGTGTGCGCGAACAGCGCCGCCGTCGCTTCTTCGATCAACGCCTGACGAGCCGCCTCTGCACTGCCATGCCGTTCGATTTCTGTCACATCAACGGGCAATTCCTCGTTCAGATAAATGCCAAAGATCTCCTTCGAGGCATCCTGATCGGGCCGCTCGACCTTGATTTTGCGGTCGATGCGTCCGGGACGAAGGATGGCGGGGTCGATCAGGTCGTGACGGTTGGACGCCAGGATGATGACGACATCCTGGAGGGACTCGATGCCGTCCATCTCGGTGCAGAACATCGGCACCACCGTGTTGGCGATGTTGTGACTGCGCATCGACCGGCGGGTGCCCAGGATGGACTCGGCTTCATCGATGAAGACGAAGGGGAGGTAGCCCTCCTTCCTCTTCTGGCGCGCTTGCGCGAAGATCTCGCGTACCAGTCGCTCGGTTTCGCCCAACCACATGTTGAGGATTTCGGGGCCCTTTATGTGCATGAAGTACTCGCGCACCTCCAGACCCTCCGCCTCTCGCAGATGCTGCACCAGGTTGAATGCCGTGGCCTTACCGATCAGCGTTTTGCCGCATCCGGGCGGACCGTACAACAGGAATCCCTTCGGGGTGGAGTACTGAAAACGCTCGAATAGTTCCGGGTGCAGGGCCGGCAACTCGATGGTGTCACGGATCGCCCGAATCGCCTTCTCCTGGCCACCGATCTTGTCCCACGAAGCCGAGGGAATTTCCTCAAGGAAGTACTCCTTGCTGTCCTTCGACTTCAGGCGCTCGATCACCACCTTCATCGACGGATCCACCCGCACCTCGTCACCCACCTTGAGGTCGACGTCCGCCAGTTCGTGCGAGCGCTCCATGATCAGATCCCCGGTCCCGTGGTCCTGACCAATGCGCAACCTGCTCCCATCCAGCAGATCCGTGATCTTGACCACAGGGCCTGCAGGGTTGTGTCCGAGGACACCGATTACGGTGTAGGCCTCGTTGATCAGCACCCGCACTCCGACCTTGAGTCGAGTTCGATCAACCCTGGGATCGACATTGGCGTAGTAGTCGGAACCGGAGACCGAGATGGTGGCGATGCCCTCGTCGGGACTGCCGAGGTAGATGCCGACGCGGTTGGCCGGCGCCGTGACCTTCTCTAGTGCACCCTCCAGCTCGACCAACGTGCGCCGGGCCTCCTGCAGGGTGATCTCCCGCTCCATCACCTGACGGCGAAGCTGGTAAAGCATCGGCCGGGACGGATCCCGGTCGGGCAGCTGGATCAAGACCTGGTCGATGAGACGGAGAGGCTCGTCGTCGAATTCATCCTGACTGGCAGACTCCGGACCCAGAGACTCCGGTTCCTCACCCAAGTCATAGGCGCGGTCTTCATCCTCAGGGCGCTCGAAGTAGTCTTCCGTTGTCACAAGAAGCTCCTGCAGGCCGGCGAACCGGCCGTCGTTGCCGTCAGTGGATTACGTCTCCGAGCCGGCCGTATTCGGTGCGCAGTGGCAGCGTCGGGAAGTTCCAGACGAAACTCGCCGTATCCTGCAGCAGCTGGGGCAGGCCGGCCGCGCGCATCCACGCCGGAGCATCCACCAGATCCGACGACCAGTAGATGATCATGGCCTTACCTTTGATCTGGCGGCGCGGAACGGGCCCGAACCAACGGCTGTCGTGGCTGTTGTCTCGGTTGTCTCCCATCATGAAGAAATGCTCCGCGGGGACGACGTAGGGACCGAAGTTGTCACGCGGACGACTCATCGGCGGAAAGACGACCGGGTCCTCGTATTTCGCTTTGGGTGGATCGGGAAAGGGCGTGCCGTCTATGTAGAGCACCTTGTCGACGACCTGGATGGATTGGCCGCCAACGGCCACACAGCGCTTGATCAGATCACGTCCCGGATCAGTGAGCGAGCGAAAAATTACGATGTCGCCCGGACTGGGATCCCGCAGCGCGGGAAGACGAAAAAGCGGTTCACTCTTGAATGGGATTTCGACCGGTGCACCATAGACGAATTTGTTAGCCAGCAGGTAGTCTCCGACGAACAGCGTGTCTTCCATGGAACCAGAGGGTATGTAAAACGCCTGAACGACCGTGCTCCGGATCAGGAGGGCCAGGGCTACGGCGATCAATACCGACGAACCGTACTCCCTTGCACCCGTCGGGCGCTCGGTCGGTGAATTGCCTTTCTCAGGCGTTTTTCTTGCCCTGTCCTTCGACATATGACTTGCCTTCGTTTTACGTACCTAACCGTGCGTAAGTTCAGCTACAGTATAAAAAAAGGGCATCTCAATGTAAAACCGATCAGGGCGCATTCAGGTTCCTCACTCGCAAGACCTCGCCGCCTGCGGCAATGCTTGTAAATCGCTGTGCTCCTTCATATTATTTTAGGCTGTATGAGGCCGATTTGTCCGTTTATTGCGATATTTGCACCAACCATCCCCTCCCACTCCGGTTCCTCCCGGAGGCAGTGACGAAAGGCGCATGAAAATAAAGTTCAGAGGAGTGCGAGGATCGTTCCCGGTGGCTGCGCCCGAGTACATGCGCTACGGCGGCAACACCTCCTGTGTCGAGGTTCATACGGCCGATGACCCGGCCATCGTCATCGATGCTGGAACGGGTATTCGTGAGTTGGGCAAGGAAATAGCGGCCCGTACCGAGTCCAAGGAGGTGGAGCTGCTGCTGAGTCACACCCACTGGGATCATATCCAGGGTCTCCCCCACTTCGCGCCACTCTACGACGCCTCCACCAGCATTCGCATACACGCCCTCAAGCGTCAGGCCAAGTCATTGCGCCAGATCCTTTCCGATCAGCAGCGCGCTCCCTTCTTTCCCGTCTCTCTCGACCAGGCAGCTGCCCACGTTGAATTCGTCGAGCACGACGACGGCGACACCTTCGATCTCGGCGACACCCGGGTCACCTGCCGGCAATTGAATCACCCCACCGTGACGGGCGGCTTCCGCCTGGATTCGAACGGTCACACGATGGCCTACGTCTGTGACACCGACGTGTACGGCGAAACCCTATTCGCCCAGGAATTGCCCGCTCAGATGAATGACGAGGCCGAGGCACGACGCCAATTGCTGCAGGGGACACGTGATCTGTGTCACGGAGTCGACCTGTTGGTTTGCGATACATTCTTCCTGCCAGACGAGTACCGGCCAGATTTCGGCCATAGCAGCGTCGACGACGCTTTGCACCTGGCCACCGAGACCGGGGCAAAGTGCGTTGCCCTGTATCATCATCGCCCGGGGCGCGAAGATGCCGAGTTGGATGCGATAGTGGATCGCTGCCGAGTTCAGACGGGGAGCGAGCCGGAAGTCCTCGGATCCAGCGAAGGCCTGGAAATCACCCTCTGAAGGGAACATCCTTGCGTATCAAGCTTTGGGGCACCAGAGGATCGGTCGCCACTCCCGTTGCATCGAATGCCCGCCACGGCGGCAACACGCCCTGTGTTGAGGTTCGGGCAGCGGACGGCGAGATCATCATTCTGGATGCAGGACTCGGACTCCACTGGCTGGGTGATGATCTGATGGACGCGGGTTTCTCGCAGGGTGGTGGTCATGCTCATGTCCTCGTCAGCCATACTCATTGGGGACACATCCAGGGAATCCCCTTCTTCCTGCCCATGCTGGTGGATGGAAACCGATTCTCCATCTACGGACCCGGACGCGCGGACAAACCCCTTTCCCAACTTCTGGTTGAACAGATGGACTCCACCTTCTGCCCCGTACCGAACTTCTTCGACGACCGCATAGGGGCCAAACTGGACATCTTCGACCTTGGAAACACCGGCGGCGAATTCGATATCGGATCGACCCACGTGACCTCTCGACCGGTCAACCATGTGCCAGACGTACAGTGTCTGGGGTATCGCCTGGAGTGTGGTGGTGTGTCGCTGGCCTACATTCCCGATGTGGAGTACACGGACGATTCGCAGCGGCAGGTGAGTCTGGAGCTGGCGAATGGGGTGGATGTACTCATACACGACGCCCACTATGCCAGTACGGATGCCACCCAGACGCGAACCGGATGTGGTCACTCATCCGACCTCGAGGCGCTCGACATCGGCCGGTCGGCGGGTGCGGACCGGGTGTTGCTCTTTCACCATCATCCCGACCGCGACGACGCGGGGATCGATCAGGTGGTCGCTGCCCACCAGGGTGAAAGTCTGATTATCGAGGCGGCCAGAGAGGGTGCAGAGTACAACCTGAACGGAGCCGTCGGCTAGACCGCCTGCGGCAACGGCACCTCAAGCTCAGAAGCGACCTCGCGGATCTGCTCCCAGGCCTGATCGTCGACGACGAGACCGTCCCGTGAACGCTCCAGGTAGGCCCGATGGGCGTTTTCTCCGAGAAGCATAACCTCCTGGTACCCCTCACCCGGTGGAGCCGACTTCACCCAATCGATAAACAGCTGGACTTCCTCGAAAAATACGTCGATGGGAATGAACGCCTCGATATCGAGGAGTGTTATTAAAAGGGCGTTGCCCGGATCAGACGGATCAGCCTGCGAACACCCCCCTCTCGACAGTGCCCCGGAAAGCATGTCCACGAGCAGGCTCAGTCCGAATCCCTTGTGGCCCGCGTCGGGGAAACCAAGTGGCAGCATTCCTCCCATTGGGGGGCCATAGTACTGCTCAACATCGGTGACCGGATTGCCTTGCGCATCGACGGCAAACCCCTCGGGCACAGGCTGTCCAAGATTGCGGTACACGCGCATGGCGCCGCCTGACGTCATACTCGTCGCCATGTCGAGGACGATCGGCCAATCCCGCCCCGTTGGCAGGGCCACAGCCAGTGGATTCGTGGGCAGACGGCGCTCCCTGCCCCCGAACGGAACCACCGACAGATCGCCACCTTGACCGTTACACATCAGAAGGGCAACCAGATTTTCCCTAGCGGCCGTCGCCGCGAACCCACCAAGACGCCCCACGTGCCAGCAATCCTTGGCAGTAACCGCGCTGATAGCCCCTCCTCGAACCTTGTCCATCGCCAGCCGGACCGCCTTGGTCGCCGTGACCGCGCCGAAATTCCAGTTACCGCTCACCTGCGCGGTCCGCGCGTTGTCACTGAGAATATTCATCGAGGCGCCGCACTTAATGCGACCGCTACGAGCGGCTTCCACGTATTGTGGATAGCGCAGAACGCTGTGAGAGTCGTGACCCATCAAGCCCGATTCGACCATGTGCTCGGCCACCAACTCAGCATCGACGGCCGGCGTTCCCACGGCCTCGAACAGAGCTGCACCCAGATCGCGCAGTGCCTCGTGCCTAAAGCGCGGCATCTTGCGAACCCTCCCCTTCCACCGAGGTATCGCGCGGAGATTGGATCGCTTTCGCCGCCACGATCGTCAGAGCGTTGGCAACGGCCTGCTCCCCCGTGGGATAGGATGGCCGGTTGACGACTTGCTCCTTGACAACCATCGTCGTCGACTTGCCGCCATCGAGGTTCAAAGCCTGATAAGCGCTCTGGCGCGTACGAGAGAAGGAGGCCAGGGTGTGCGCCATGAACTGAGCAAGCTCCTCGAGGCTCATGCCGACGCTGTAACCGGGTTGGTGGCCATCGACGGTCACCAGAAAGAGGCTGTGACCGTCGCGGGAATAGCCCACGGCAGTGCGAGGATGGCGCTGTTGCGCGAATTCGCTGCCGAGATTCTCCTGCTGGTGCTCTACCGAGACCTCGCCGTCTCTGATTATTCTGGGGCCACCGCCGATCGCTTCCACCAGATGGTCAACGACCGGCGGCAGGAGGCAGTAGAGACCCACGGTATCACCGGCAGCTACAGCTTCGATGTTGGCGTGCTCGCTTCCCGCGGCCACGAACCACTCGTCGGCGCCCAGACGCAAAGGCCAAGCTTGTCGGCGCACTTGAAGAACGCGCGCTTCAACCGTGTCGTTGATCGCGGATGCCGTACGCAGACTCTGCAGATGAAATCCAACGGCGGCGCGAACGGAGTCACGCCGTCCCTGTGCATGCCGATTGTAGTAGGATAGTGCAGCCTGACCGGGGTCCCGGTTGAAAACGGCGATGGGCAGCGATTCGCCGGCGGCGGTGATCAACCCCGCGCGCAGATTGAAGACAGCGATGGTCGGATGCCCGGCATCACTGATGGCAAAGGCAGATCCCCGACGGGGGTTTTCAACCAACCCGCCCTCGCTGATCTGCAGACCCAGTGTTCGCGCTGGATCGCTGTCGTGAAAGAAGTCGCCGTTGACGGCCGCGAGTGCGCCCCGGGCCATCGCACTCGTTTTCTCAAGGCCCGACGGGGACGCCGACGCCCTCACGGTACGCAGTCGCACGCCTTCCTCCCAGGCCCGGCGCAAATCGACCTCAACTACATGGATCGCCCAGGGCCCATCTATGAGACTGACAGCGTGGTGATAGACACCCGTGGCGAGTTCTTCGGTCTCAGCGGGAACGCCCGGCCGGCACGACAGAGCGGCCGCGCAACCAGCAAGCGCAAGCGTTACTGCGAGGACCGTGCGGGGGCCATTGCTGCAGGAACGTCTACCTGGGACCGGCGCGGCGCGGCGAGCTCGGTCACCACTTTGCAGGTGCGGACCAGCCTGCTGCGGGCGACGGGCAGCGTCGGATGCGAAAGAGATAAAAGGGTGGCAATGGGGAGGCACGGCAGTCTAATCTTGCAGATGACCAACGTTGTAGCCACAAGGTAGACGCGCCCCACAGGATGGTCAAGCCAGGGACACGCGACCGTGACATGGAGCCTCAGGGATCTGACACTGGCGCCGGAGGAGCTCCCATGTGCCGGAGGGCGGCACGCAGATCGGGGTGAGATGAGGCGCCGCTGAGCACGGCTTCGAACCCCATGCGGTGGCGGATGTCTGTGATGGCTGCGCCCAGGGATTGTAG
The DNA here is from genome assembly GCA_965248265.1 of Candidatus Latescibacterota bacterium. Lineage (GTDB taxonomy): Bacteria > Latescibacterota > UBA2968 > UBA8231 > UBA8231 > CBDFJF01. The sequence continues at coordinate 505,966 of CBDFJF010000001.1, read as the reverse complement.
CTTTCGATCGTGCGTCGTCTCGAACAGATCGATCTGCCTGGTCGAGTGACTGGGGCGGGTGGCGCTCAAGCTCATTGATTTAATGGCGGCCCTTCGCACATAGGCGTCGGCGAACAGGCGGCGGGCGGCCGCTTCGATGGTGCCGAAATCAGCCGTCGCCTGCGCCAGCTGCGTCGTCCGCTGAACGCATCGATTGTCGGTGTGCCACAACCTGAACGTGAGTCGGCGCGCCAGCAGCTTCGCGTTACGCAGTTTGTCGCACATGCGATCGGCGGTCAGGCGTACGCATTGGGCCAAGAGAAAATCTTCGTTCAGGTCGGTGCGCAGAACCGTCTCTGCCGTAATCGCGGGGAAGACCTCATTCTCGCGCGGCATCGAATCGCTGACTCCTCGCACCATGCCGTAGAGCTTGCCACCGTCGTGCCGACCCAATCGCTTGACCAGGGACCGACGCTCCAGCCGCTGAACCTGGTGTACGTACTGCAACCCGTACTTGCGCAGTTTCTCTCTCACCGCAGCCGACAATCCCGGTAGCACGTCAACCGGCTTGCTGGCGAGCTCGTCCAGTTCGAACCCGGGTGGGCACACGGCAACGCCATGCGGCAATGCCTGCCGAGCCAGCATGCGGGCAATCAGGGCAGAGGAAGACATGCCGACGGCCAGTGTGTGCAGCTCACCGCGCGATCCGATGTCCGACTGCACTCGGCTGGCCAACGCGAAGAGGTGTTCGGTCGGCGCCTCCCCACACTCGTTGCGCGGGCGTTCCCGACAAATCCAGGCTGCAGCGCGCCTGGTCCCGCACAACCACACCCGGACTCCACTGGTTCAGGGCCCGGGTCAACCGCCTCCGGGCCGCCGCCTCGAGCGTGCGGTCGCGGTTGACTACGGCGGCCTCCGGACATCGCCGACGGGCGGCGAACAGCGGCATCCCCGGTTCGATGCCGAAATCGGCGGCCTCGGTGGAGCGGGAATAAACGGCCGCGTAATGACTGTCGGCGTCTTGCTGTACCACGACGAAGGGCCGTCCGCGCAGATCAACTCGCCGCGCTGCAATGGATTGTGCGGCGAACTGGTCGACCTCGATCGCCAAATGAAGCGGCTCAGGCTGCTTCCGTGTCGATATCAGCATAGACGAACTCGCTTCCCGAAAATGACCGCTCCAGGTGGCGCGAGGCCAACTCGAGGTCGATCTGGTTTGGCTCCCAATCGACGCATCGAATGGAGTCGGCCTCAAGGCAGTAGGTGCCCCAGTCTTCGGTCACGCGCCCCCAGACTTCGAAGGGTCCGGGCTCGGCCGCGATGTCGGCGAAACGCTCGAACACGTCCGGCCATAGAATCACGTCAGCGCTCTCGGTGCGATCCTCGATGGTCAGGAACATCATCGGATCCCCGCTGCGCTGCACGCGGTGCATGCGCTCGGTGACCTGGCGTCCGAAGAGTTTGACCCTGCCCTTGCCGGCGTAGTCTCCGAGGTCGCGGGCGGCGACCGTGTCACGCGCCCCGGGGTGTAGTCGAAGGATCTCGAGAATGTCTCCCGACAGCATGTACCCGAGAAGCTCGAGTTCACGCAGGCAGCGCTCGGCCAGACTGTAGTCGACGGATTCGATGGGGACGTAGCTCGGGACGGCCCCGCTGCCAGCGGCGGAAAACAGATCCATGCCGTCGTCACGGTGGCCTATCAGTTCGTCGAGTAGATAGAGAGACTGCGGTTGGGTCAAATCGAACCGATCGAAGGCGCCAACCAGGATGAGTCGCTCGACCTCGGCCCGGTGAATGCCGTCAGCTCCCTTGCGCGGTCGCAGACGCTGACAGAAATCGCTCAGGCCAGCAAAAGGCCCGTTGGCGACGCGCTCGTCGACGAGGCGGTTCAGGATGCTGCTCCTCAAGCCGCGCACGTGCATGAGACCGGGACGCATGTAGCGACCGCGACCGCGATAGCGCGCCGCGGATTCGTTGACGTCCAGCGGGAGGACCGTGATCCCCCAGCGCCTGGCCTCGTTGAGGTAAACGTCGCGCCGGTAGAATCCGTGACCATTACTGATCACGGCTGCCAGGAACTGTGCCGGATAATGCGCCTTGAGATAAGTGCATTGAAAGGACAACTGCGCGTAGGTGGCACTGTGGGACTTGCAGAAGCTGAAACCGGTGAACGAACTGACGCGCTCCCACAACTCGGCGGCCTGCTCCGGATTCAATCCGGTGTGACTGATACAGCCACCCAGAAAGGCACGCGCGGTATCCGCCCACACCTCGTCCGTCGGAGCGCCCTCGTGGTGGCTGTTCATCATCTTGCGAATCTTGTCGGCCTGCTTGAAACTGAGCCCGGCAACTTCATGGCAGATCCTGGTCACGTCCTCCTGGAAAGCGCACACGTCGTGGGTCTGCGACAGAATCGGCTCCAACGAGGGATGGACGAAATCCCAGTCACGCACGCCCTGTTTCCTTTTGCGTTCACGCTCGACGAACAGTTGCGTGTACTGCGAGCCGGCGGGACGGACCAGACTCGAAGTAATGGTGATCTCCTCGAAGGTCTCTGCCAGTGACTTCTGGTTGAGGCGCCGCTGAGCGGGACTCTCGATGTAGAAGATCCCCTTGGTGCGGCCCCTTCGGATCACATCCTTGACCGCCGCGTCGCCGTAACACTTGTCCAGATCCCAGACGTTGGGGTCGGCGATGTCCTGCTCGGCGAGCTGGTCGAGGCTGTCACGCAGCACCGAGAGCGAGCCGTTGCCGAGGATGTCGAACTTGATCAAGCCCAGCTCATCTATGCCATTGTGCATGTCGATTTGCGTGATGGTGCGATTTTTCTCACCGCCGGAGCACTCGCATGCGACGTGGCGGCTGATGGGATCGTTCGTCACCAGAACACCGCCGGGATGCTGGCCCAGGAATCGGGGCTTGCCGCGAATCTGATCGGCCAGCTCCCAGATACGGTCGATCTGGGCGTCCTCGATGCGCTTGGAGCGGGTGCGATAACTTGCCAGGATCTGGCTCACATCCTCATCGGTGTAGCCGAAGACCTTGGCGGTCTCGCGAAAGGCGGCGCGCTCGCGGAAATGGTTGGTCGTGCAGGTGACGGCGACACGGTCCTCTCCCCAGCGCTCGACCATGAATTCCAGGGCCTGATCGCGCTCGTCCCAGCCGAAGTCGAGGTCGGCATCCGGCGGCGACGCGCGCTCCTCGTTGAGAAACCTCTCGAAGTAGAGATCGTAGCGAATCGGGTCCAGGTCGCTGACGCCGATGTTGTAGAACGTGATCGAGTTCGCCGCGCTGCCGCGCAGAATCGTGCAATCCTGCGGTCGGCGATAGCGGTGGCTGAAGCGATGATTGGCCCAGTCGCGAATCTCCTTCACCATCAGGAAGTAGGATGGGTATCCGAGCTTGGTTATCACCTCAAGCTCCATCTGCTGGATGGCCATGGCCCGCGCCTTCGTGGCCACCTCGGACGAGCCGTAGTTCGACTCCAGTCCATCGGCGGCCAGCGCCGCCAGGTACGACTCCGGGGAATGCCCGGCCGGCACGGAAACGCGTGGCATGATCCAGTGCCCGAGATCGAGTTCGACGTTGCACAATCCGGCCACATGGAGCGTGTTCGCCACGGCCTCGGGCTGGGCGTCGAAGGCGCTTTTCATCTCGCTGACCCCGCACACAAAAGCCCGTTCCGAGGCCAGCTCCTCTGGCTGCAAGCGGGACAGGGTGGAATTGAGACCGATGGCCGTCAAAATGCGGTGAGTCTCCCAGTCCTCTCGCTGAATAAAAAAAGCGTCGTTGGAAGCTACCAGCGGCACTCCAAGCGCGCGCGCCGTGACCTGTAGCTGCGCGCTGCGGCGCCGTGTCCGCTCGCAGTGGTGAATCAGCTCGCCGAATAGCCGTTCTCGATTCGCCCCGCCGGCCAGCGTTCCCAGCATCGATGGGTCGGCCGTGATCAGAATGAGGTTGGGCAGGGGCCTCGCCAGTTCTTCTGAGAGGCGGAAACGCGCGGCCTCAAGGTGGCGGCGCGTCGTCAGCTGGCACAGGTCTCCGTAGCCGTCCGCGTTGCGAGCCAGCACCAAGACGCGCGGCCTGGCCGTCACGCCGGCCCCGTCAACCCGCTGGGCGCTGGGACCGGGGTCCGTCAGTTCGACTCCGAGAATCGGTTTGACCCCCTGCCGCAGGCACTCCGTGTAGAACAGGATGAGGCCGCTGACCCGGTCGGTGTCTGTGAGCGCCGCCGCCGTCATGCCGAGCTCCTTGCAGCGGGCGACCAGCTCGCTCACCGAGGGCACGCCCGCATGGAATGAAAAGGATGAATGGCAGTGCAGGGGAACGTATCCGGACATTGGCGTGGCTCGGGGGAGGAATGGTCGGTCAGTGACTCTCAATCAGTGTTCGATAAGTGCTCATTTGTATACTATAGATGCCGGGCGCAGCCGTGTCAACAACAGAATGACACGTTGCTCGCGCCTCCTGATATTTCTCTTTAGTAGTTGTAATTTATTGAGTTACAAAAATTTCCAGACCGGATATTACTTCAGCCACGCCCGTACCCGCGAGTGATTGAGCACGTCGCGGTTCAGGATGTGGGCGGGCTCTCGGCCGTTGATGGCATCAGTCACCTGGTCAATCGTCTGCAGGTCGAGGCGCACGACGGATTCCTGGGTAATGCCACCGTTGTGATTGGTGCAGATGATGCGCGGGTGGTCTTTGTGGATGGCGCGGGGGCCGTTCACGGGGTCGTCGACGACGTAGTAGTAGAGCTTTTCTTCGCGGATGGCCCGGTTGACGGCCTCGTCGTCGACGAGATTGCCGCGTGATGGGTTGATCAACGAGGCGTGCGGCTTCATCGCGCACAGATGTTCGTAGGAGACGATCGGGTCATCGCCAGCCACGTGGAGAGATACGGTGTCGCAGCACTCAAACAGACACATGGGATCATCGACGGCCTCAGCGCCGAACTGAGCCGCCACTTCGTTGATGTCGGGTCGGATGTCGTAGACGAGCAGCTTCCCAGAACCCTCCCCCAGCAGCGGTTTCGCCCGCAGCGCGGTCTGCTGACCGATACGGCCGAACCCGTACAGACCCAGCGTCGTGGCCTGGGCGTCGAAGGTGCGGATGATGGAGAAATCGCCACCATGTGACAGATGATTGAGCGTGTAGACGCGCTTGAGTGTCGCCAGCCATTGCGTGATCGTGTACTCGGCGACCGTGTCCATGTGCACGGGGGCTACGCAGATCACGACACCCAGTTCCGTGGCCGCCTCGACGTTGACCTTGTCGAAGCCCACGCCCCAACGGGTCACCAAACGCAGGTCCTTGCCGTCTCGGTAAAAGCTGTCATGGAACGGTGAGGAGTCGGCGATGACACCGACGACACCCTCGGCCTGTTCCGTTTTCATTTCCTGGCCACGCGGGTACGGTTCCAGTTCGGCGATCTGCCCGAGCTTCGCCAGGGCTGCGCGCCGGTCCGAGGAGTCGTAATCCGGGTTCTCCATGATCGGAGACAGCAAAACCTTCTTGCTCATCCTTCTCCTCTGCTGGCTCGTCTTAGGATCGTGGACCAGATGAAGTACGTCAGCTCATGCATTGCTTCACGAGTGCCGTGACTTCTGATTGTACCGTGGGCCCGAGTTCGTCCTTGAGCCGGCTCAAGTCGGGCCTGCCGATCTTCAGACAGTCGAGGGCATGTCGAGTGTATTCGCTGGCCTCGTTTTCGGCGTACCCCAGACCGAGTTCCTTCACCAGTCCGTTGGCGACGTGGATGATGGAGACCAGGGTCCCGGGGGTTTCGCTGGTGACGTGATGCAGGCCGATCGCCCGCACCAGCGAGTTGGGCATGTTGGCCTTGCGCAGCAGCAGCTCACCCATGAACTCGTGGCTGACCATGCCACCCATGAGTTCGGTTTCGGCCTCAGCGTAGGTGCATTCCTCGCTCTCCATCGTGCGCAGGATGCGCTCGAACCAGTCCCAGAAGAAGAACCCCTGTACCAGTTTGCCGCTGTCGTGCAACAGAGCGCAGATCCAGTAGTCGTTGAATTGCACCTCGTCGGCAAGGGTGATATGCCCGCCTTCGCAGAGTTTGTCAGCCATGATGGCGCAAGCCACGGAGTGCTCCCAGAAGCGCTGCAACTCGAAATCGCTGTCGTCGGGACGGACGAAGCTGTTGATAAGGGCAATCTGCTGGGCGATGGCGCCGACTTTGCGCAAACCGAGGCGAACGATCGCCTCGTTGAGGCTCCAGCGCCGGTTGGTGGTGGTGCCGGCGAACACGGCCGAGTTGGCAATCTGTACGACCTTGAGAACGATGGAGGGATCGGAGGAAAGCAGCTCCTCCAACTCCGCCATGGTCGTTTTCGGATCGTTGATGAGGCGCATGATATGGGTAACAATGGCTGGCAACGTCGGCAGCGTGTCCAGGTTGTCGAGCCGCTTGCGGACGCGGTCCTCGAACTCGTCGGATTCGCCGTCCCCGAACGCATCCTCTTCTTGCTTGAGAGCCATGGCGATGACGGACTGCAGCGAACCGGCTCCGGTCGTGAACGACATCTCCCACGGCGAGATGAAGACATTCTCCATCTCTTCGCAGTCCTCCTTCTGCTCGTTGGCCACGTACCCGGGCAGAACCAGGAAGATCGGAATCCTGCCCTTGTCGGTGAGCACCGGTACGGTGCTGCGGGCACTGACGGCCTTGCTCTGAATGACGAAGGAACAACGCATGCGATCGGCTCCCTGCCGCAGAACCGAACGCACCTTGGTGAAGTCGGAGACGATTTCCGTGTTGAGGCCGTACTGGTAGCTCAGTAACAGCTTGACAAACTTGGCCAGGGTCTGTTCGGCTTTCCCCGGCTGCTGAATAATGAGGGCGTAATCTTGCTCGGTCGGCTCTTCAGCCATGATTTCCTGGCGTTGTGGGACCGCGTGGCGCGTCAGGGTTGCGCCTTGCCGTTCACTTCGGGTGAATCCGCATGGTACCGTGCGTCAAGCTAAGGATCTCCTTTGATTTGGCAAATGCCGCCTTCCGCCAAAGACGCCGAAACACCTCCCCTTGGGAGGCTTCGGGCAGCACTGCGACAGCGCCCGCCGCTACTTTTGTCGAGTGACGTCAAGGCCGCCGTCGCCGTCGTATTCCAGCCGCCCGAGCCGCAACTGCTGTTCATCCGGCGTGCCGAGTACCCGCACGATCCGTGGTCCGGCCACATCGCTTTTCCCGGGGGCAAGCAAGACAAGGGTGATCGCGACCTGCGCGCGACGGCACAGCGGGAGACACGAGAGGAGATCGGCATGGATCTGACAGGAGCCGACTATCTCGGACAGCTGGACGACCTGCAGACCACCATCAGCCCCTTGGTTGTCTCCGGCTTCGCCTATTCGGCGCCGCGGCATCAACCCCGGCTCAGTGAGGAGGTCGAGGATTGCTTCTGGGTACCGCTCTTACGCTTGTCTGAGATCAACAGGCGGACCCACCTCACTGTCGAAGGGCGGCGCTTTCCCGCGCTCTCCCTGGGTCCAGAGAAGCCACTGCTGTGGGGGATTACGTATCGCTTCGTCGAACAGGTACTGACGCGCCTGGCTGGACCTTGAGCTAGGCGGCGTCGTAGCCGGTGAGCGGGCGAATCCAGATGTTGCGATAGCGCACGTCGTCGCCGTGATCCTGCAGCCTCAGCGGACCACTCTCCTCCCAGGTCTCACGGTACGAAGGCGATACCTTGTGGTCAGTGGGCCCGAGAGCGGGTCGACAGTGATGGGCTAGCACGCCGTTGTGAAGCAAGGTCAGTGTGGCCGCCTGGTGGAATCGTTTGCCGACCCACTTGGGAGCCTCGAAGATGACGTCGTACACTTGCCACTCCCCCGGCGGACGGCAGGCGTTGACGAGCGGCGGAAACTGGCCGTAGATGGCACCGGTGATGCCGTCGGCGTAAGTAGGATTGTCGTAGCCATCCAGCACCTGGATCTCGTACAGCCCCATCAGAAACACGCCGCTGTTGCCGCGGCCCTGACTCTCCCCTTTTACCTCGGCCGGCGCAGCCCATTCGACGTGGAGCTGACAATCGCCGAAGTGCTCGCGGGTCTCGATGTCGCCTGTCCGCGTTGCTTCGACGTAGCCGTCTTTGATTTTCCACTGGGCATCGCCCTCTTTGGTGCTTTTCCATTTGCTCAGATCGCTGCCATCGAAAAGGACCGTGGCATCCGACGGGGCCGTGCCGAAGTGTTGCGTTCCGTCCGGACTGCCCGGAGTCACGATCCGAGGTTGCGGACGGCGGCCGTCATGTACGCGCCACTTTGAGCCAGGCAGGGCTGGCGTATCGTCGTATCCGAATTCCGGTTTTGCCATTTCCGTGCAGTCCTTTCGTGCGCTATTCGCGTGGGAGAGACGGGTACGTTAGATACTTATTCGTGAACGTGCCAGCTTTCAGACTCTGCGCCGCCGCAGAGATTATCAACGCCCGTTTCGTCGACCGTCCCAACCAGTTCCTGGTTCGATGCCGACGAGAGGATGACGGAAAGCTCGTTCGAGCTTTCATGCCCAATCCGGGGCGGATGTGGGAATTGCTGCTGCCCGGCGTCCTCCTGTCGATTCAACATCAACCGCGCCGGGGGTCCGGGCAGCGCGCCATGCGGCGGACCAGCTATACGGTACTCGCAGTGGAGCGCGATGGTGCGCCCATCGTCTTGCATACACAGCATGCCAACGCCCTGGCCAGACATCTGATCGACAGCGGTGGCATCCCGGCGCTCAAAGACGCCCGCGTGCTCAAGAGCGAGGTTACCGTCGGCCGCAGCCGTTTCGATTTCCTGTTGCGCAACCACGATGTCGACCTGATGCTGGAGGTCAAGTCGACAACCTTGTTCGGCAACGGGGTCGCCATGTTTCCGGATGCTGTGACTGAGAGAGGCCGCAAACACCTCACCGAACTGATGGCATTGCGACAGTCCGGGATGGACGTGGCCGTCCTCTTCGTCGTGCACGCCCCGGATGCGCGCTGGTTCATGCCGGATTTCCACACGGACCTGGCCTTCAGTCAGACCTTGATCGCCGCCCACGATCGCGGGGTACGAATCCTGCCGGCGGCCATCGAGTGGAACCGGGACCTTTCGCTGGCCAAACCGGTCAGAATGCTGAAAATCCCGTGGGCTTACCTGCGTCGCGAGGCCGGAGAAGACCGCGGTGGATATCTCCTGCTCATGCGACTGCAACGCCAGCGCCATCTTGACGTTGGCGCGCTCGGAACAAGGGTGTTCCCGAAGGGGTATTATCTGTACGTCGGTTCGGCCATGGCTAATCTGTCGTCACGACTGGCGCGGCACCGACGGCTCCGCAAACGCTGTCATTGGCACGTCGATTACCTGCGCGCTGCAGCCTCCGAGGTGATCACGCTGCCCATTCGCTCGTCCACGCGTATTGAGTGCGACCTGGCTCGAGCACTCGAACCGATCTCAACGACACCCTGCAGCGACTTCGGCTCCTCGGATTGTTCCTGCCCCACCCACTTGTTCGCGATGCCGGGCAACCCACTGCACGACATGGGGTTCCACCGGGTGTTGCAAAGCTTTCGGATGCGTCATCCCGAAGACGTCGGTCCTGAAGCGCCACCGTGACCTGGCTCATGTTTTACGCTGCCGAAGAGCTGTCATATTATTGCAGAAAGCTGCCGTCTCCCCCTCACAGCGGCTGTTCTCCGCCATCAACCAGCTCCCTAGACCGTAACCAGTATGCCGACAGTGGACGCCGAAGGATTGACTCGCATCCAGGCGCAGAGTCGCATTCCTGTAACTCAGTGGAAGGAATGGTGTGACGTTCTCGGACTGGATATCGGGGAAGTCGCAGAGATATGGGATGTCATTTGCTTTCCGATGATGGTGGCGTCGCGCAGCATCCCGGACATCGCCTACATCCTGCAGATGCGCGCCACGCGCCCTGACCTCGACCTGGAGGAGTTCAAGGAAGAGCTCGCCCCCGTCCTGCACACCAATGCCCTGTTGGGTTCACTCCAGGATGAGTCGATCACGGGCGGCAAGTACCGGACCGCTGTGCTGCAATTGTATCGTTACGTCGCCAGCTCACCGCCGGCTTCGATTTCGTCGCGCGAGTGTGTCCGTCATACGATAGTCGAGCTGTGTACGACTGCATTGCTGACGAAGGTGCTGCCTGGAGAGAATGTCAGCTTCACCCGATTGGCCCGACTGTTGAGCGAAGGACGGGCATCTCGCAAGGCCCTATGCTCGATGGTCGCGCAGGCCGAGCCTATCGCGGAGATCGTCGACTTTCTGCAGGCCCTCAGTGACTTTGATTCCGTAGTACAGGAACACTCCGTCGACACCGAAGTCGAGGAGGAATCGACCACTTCCGCTGACGATGATGACGAAGAGGAGGTAGAGGAGGATTCGACGGAAGACTCGGAGTTTGTCGAAGAGCCGGAGCCGGCCGACGACGTTGAGTTTGGGGACGAGGACGAAGGGGACGAAGGGGACGAGGGTGAAGAGGACGAGGAGGATGACGAGGAGGACGAACTCGATCTGTTCCTCGATCACTTCAGACTGACTCTGTCTGCGATTTACGATCCGGAGGCGTCGGGTGATGAGGATACAGCGGAGTCACCTGAGGCCAGGGAGCGCGCGATTGTCGAGTTCGACCCCCTGGCTGCCCGCATCCCCTCCGTTGAGGAGGCGCGGCAACTGGCAACCGGAGGAGGAGGAGGCAACGCTTCAAGAGCGCGTCAGAGGGGCCCTTCCAGATCAGCGAATCCCCTTCTGGGTAAGCCGTCTGGCGGCAGGCCTTCAACGGCAGGGAGCGCGGGTCCTCGAGGAGGTTCCGGCGGGGGCATGAAGTCTCCATCGGCCGGGTCGCAGGGGTCAAGCGACGAACGGCGTGCCAAACCAAGTGCGGCGTACATCGATGGGACCAAAACCGACGGTGAATCCTCTGAAAAAGAATCCGATGGACTGCCCCCATTGCCAGATTCGCCTTATGACGTTCTCCAACCGGTGCAGGTGGCACCGAGTGACCTTGGCGAAATCGTCTTCCACATCGGCCAACTGCTCGGTGCCCTGGAAGGGCGTGACGAGCGAGTGTGGACGCTGTTCCATTCTCCCGAGGCCGATATCGAGGAGACTGCCGACTTGGCGGAAACCCTGGCAACGGCTGATAGCGGGGCTTGTGATGCCTATCGTTCCATCCGTTTCGTAGCCCAACACCAGCACCTGAAGAGTCTGCTGAACCTCCCACCAGACAAGCGGCTGAAGGTGCTGCGATTCGAACTGGAAGCCACCGGCTTCATCAATACGGTGAGCTCCTCTCGCAGGGTTTTTGAGGTCGACAGCCGGCAATTGATCCCGTTGCCCCGCGTCCTCGATCACGCGGCGGCCTGCCTCGTTCGCCTCGAAGCCCTGCGCAGCGCCGTGCTGATGATCCGCGAGGATCCCCAGGGGTTCAGCGTGGCAGCCGCTACCGAGCGCTACGAGGATATCCTCAGCAACATCACGCATCTCGCCGACAGCACTCAGATGGGAACATCGCGCGAGAAGGCCGACCAAGACATCGCAACCCTTTCTGCAGCGGTTGCCATCAAGAGGTTGGTCGAAGTCCTGGTTTCGGGCAGCGCGGAGTACCTGCAGACACTCACAGATGAAGAACGGCTGAGTGATGTCGACACGCTCAAGGAAGCGACGACCTCCACGCCCTTGCTGTTCGACGGCCTGGAACCGGCGCCGGATGCGGGGGCACTGCCGGAGGAGTGCCTGCGAACCAGCGGCCTTGGCGAAATCGTTGACGCGGTACGGGATTACCTGTTCCGCGCGGTCTGGCCGTTCGCGCATCCCGTCCACGAGAGCACGGATGTCATCAGGCAACTGGAACAGTTGATTCGCAGGGATCTGTCTGCGTTCGCCCGCTTCGAGCCTCGCAGAGAGCGGCACCACCGCAACCCGCGCGTGGCCCTGTCCGTCATCGGGTTGGACATGCTGACAGGAAATCCAGAGTTGGCCAATTTGTTCGTGCGCGTGAATGTCGAGAGCAAGTTACTGGTGATCGAAGACTTTGAAGATGGCAGCTACGTCGACCTGTTCGAGTTGCGCGAGAACGAGCGCCGCCAGATGCACGCCCGGGCCAAAGAGCGTGCCGCCGCAGAAGATTCGGGTGAACTACAGGTCGGGTCGAGTTACCTCTACTCCCTGGGACGCACCAACAAGCCGTTCGGCGCCAGTCTGGCTGAGGTGATGGGAGGATGCGTGTTGACGGAAGAGGGTGAACCGATGGTATATCCCATTTTCTGAAGTCGTCGGTACTCCTACATTGGACTCGCAAACCACCTTGAGAGGATGAGAACACTCATGCGCCGAGAGCATTGTAGCCACCTCCCCGCCGCCTACCCCCTGTTTACGGCTGCCATCCTCGTCATCTCGGCACCGTGCGCGTACGGATACGATACCGTCGCCCCGGAACATGTCGTGGATCTTTCTCCAACCGTATCGACGGATCACTACCAGAACTGGCCGGGCGGCCAGCTCCACCATCAACCTCTGCTGGTCTCCTACCTCCAACATGGCCCCGGCCCGCTGGCTGCCGATCTGATCATGCTGGACGAAAACACGGGCACGCAGACGGACTGCCCCCCGCACATGATGCCGCCGCAGGAGAGCGGCCTGCCCAACGCCCACTACTACGGCTCGCTGACCTGCGACCGGGTTCCGGCCTGGGGTTGGGTGGGCGAAGTCTTCAAGATTGACGGCCGGAATATTCTGGATAAAGCGCCCGAGGGAACCAGTCCCCTGTTTTCAGTTCAGATGATAAAGCAGGCGGAAGCGAATCGACGTCCGCTGCGGGCCGGAGACGCAGCTCTGTATTGGAGCGGCTATGACGATGTCCGCGACCGGCCCCGACCGGATGACCGCAGGCTCATCGTCGACCCGCTGGCCGGGAGACTGCCGGGATGGCCGGCCCCGGATTTTGACGCCGCTGACTACGTCGGAAGCAAGGGCGTATGGCTGATGGGCATCGACAGCCCGAGCATGGGTGGCCTGGGATCACCCGGATACACTCAAGCGGGCCCAGCCGGCATGTTCCAGAATCCGCTTGCCCTGGAGAGCCACCTCGGGCACTTCAAGCACGGAGCGTCACACACGGAAGGCCTCATCAACCTGGATCAGGTACCGGACGGTTCCCTCTACATCAGTCTGCCAGTCAACCACCGCAATTCACCAACGGTTGAAACCCGGGCAGCAGCCATCACGGATCTCGATCTTGCCGCACACCTGACGGCTGCCGTCCGCGCCAAACGCGTCGTCGATCTTTCCGTGATTCTGTCGATGCAGCATCCCGTGTGGTGGCCGGGCCGCGGTCTGGGCAACTACGCCTTTCCCTATCACGCAGTCGATCCAGTCAACGATTTCTCCGGACCGTTCGGCCCCTACTGGGTCAACGCCCATTTTCTCGACTCTCGCACCGGCACTCACGTCGACCCACCGGCCCACTATGGTCCGCCGCCCGGCTTCGACTTTTCCCGCTATGACGATGTCACAAGAGGTTGGCTGCAGGAGTTTGAAGCGGCCCACGGCAAGCTGTCAACGACGGACATGACTTCGGACCGAGTGCCCATCCACTACTTCGTCGGGCCGGCGCGCGTCATCGATGTCCGCCATCTGGTAGGAACAACGGACCCCGCTGACTGGCCAGCGTCTCCGGTGATCACCGTCGACGACATCAAAGCCCACGAGATCCTGCACGGTGGGCTAGCAGCCGGCCAAGTCGCCATCTTTGAAACCGGCCACACCTCGACCCACTTTGCCTCCTTCACCCGTGGCCAGGCCGAGATGTGCGTGAAGGCACCTCTCGATGGCATATCCGAGGGTTGGCCTGCACCGTCGCCCCAGGCCATCGCTTATCTCGCAGATAAGGGCATCGTCCACGTAGCCATCGACACCCCGGACATGGGCTCCGTCGACGCCAGGGAATCGGCGATGACGCACTGGATGGCCGTCAACGAGGGCATGATCTTCACTGAATTCCTGACCGGGGTCGGGCAACTGCCCGCCACTGGTTCCTTCTACATCTTCCTGAACCCGAAGATCGCCGGCAATCATGGCGGCCCCGGCCGGGCAATCGCCATACTGCCGTAAGGGAGACTACCCGTGCCCCAGCGCAGAAAAGCCACATTCGACCGCCCTTTTCCGGCGCTGACAGCAGCACAGCGCTACCACCTCGACGTCTACGGTTACGTCGTCGTCAAGAACACGCTCACAGCAGAGGAAGTCGAAGCCCTGCGCCGAGCCCTCTACCAGCTGCGAAGCGAACTCATACAGTTGAAAGACGCCTCAGGTGAGGGCCCCCGAGTGCGCAGCGCGTTCGTGGAGACGAACAAATCCAACCATCAATTCATCGCCAACATCGTCGAGGCCGATCCCACCATCACCGCGTACGCGACCCACGCGCGGCTGGTATCCATGGCCGAGGAGCTTTTGGGTGGCGAGGCACGGATCGTCGAGATGAACGCCCACATCAACAGCCGCGATCCCGATTACGGCGCGGACGGGCGCTACGGCTTTCATCGCGGCACCGATATTCCCTTTGGCACCCACACCAACGCCGGCCTATTCCACTGCAATTTCGTCAAAACCCTAACCAATTTGACCGACCTGGGTCCGGACGATGGCGGCACCGTGGTCATTGCCGGCAGCCACAAGGTTGACGTGCCGTCTGAGACGTTGATCGAGCTGGCCTATGACGATCCAACGCTCATACACCAGGTCGTCGCTCCTGCCGGGTCTACTCTGTTATTCAGCGAGACCCTCATCCATGCAACCGGCCGCATTGTGTCGGACAACGAGCGCGTCATCATCATCACCGGGTACGGCGCTTCCATGTTTCCCTACTGGGACTACGGCTCACTCAGCAGCGAATTCAGGAGCCAGATTCCCGAGCAGCTGAGGACCCTGCTCGAAGGCGAAGCTCACTGGGGCCGGGGCCCGCGCTACCGGACCCTGGCCGAGGCCGCGGACGAGCGCCATTTCGGGCTCGGCGAGTGGGCGGACCGGCCGCCGACGCAAGAAAAGGGAGAAGTGACTGATGGCTGAGAGCAAGGTCCTCGTCTACTGCGGGCCCGACGACTTCCTCGAGACCACCTGGATGCGGGACCTCGTTGAAGTGCTGGAGTCGCGCTTTGAGATGACACTATTCAATCACGATCAGCCTGCCCAACCGCAGTTTGAAGGGTACGAAGCCGTGGTCGAGATGGGCCTGACCATGCCTCCCGAACACGTCAGCGCGGCGGCGGCAGCCGGAGTCAGATACGTGCAGACACAGACCAATGGCATCGACCACATCGATGTGGACCTGTTCAAGTCACACGGCATCGCCCTTTCCAACTGTCCCAGTGAGATCAACAAATTCGCCCTTTCGCAGAGCGCGATGATGTTCATCCTCATGCTCGCCGGCCGCTACCGGCAGGCGGCGGACAATTTCAGGAACGGCACCTACTACAAGCCGTGTCCCTACGAGCTCGGCGGCCGCACGCTGGGCATCGTCGGCTTTGGCGCCAGCGGCGCTGAACTGGCCAAGCGGGCCAAATCCTTCGGCATGCGCATCATGGGGATCGACGTACGCCACATCGATGCGGCGATCATTGATGAGATCCAACCTGAGTTCATGGGCACTCCGGAACAGCTCGACCGCGTCGTCGCCGAGAGCGACTTCCTCTCCGTGCACCTGCACCTGAACGAGCAGACCCATCATATCATTGACGCCCGCCGGATCGGCATGCTGAAACCCACGGCCTGTGTCATCAACGTCTGCCGGGGAGCCCTGATCGATGAGAACGCCCTCTATGATGCCCTTCTACAGGGAAAAATTGGCGGCGCCGGTCTGGACGTGTTCGCCTCTGAGCCGCCGGACCCGACCTTGCCCGTCTACCAGCTGCCAACGGTCGTGACCACCCCTCACAACGGCGGCGGCACGGAGGAGGTCTCACGCGGACGCGCCGAATTCGCCGCCGACAACGTGGCCAGATTCCTCAGCGGACAGCGACCGGAGTCTCTCCTCTGATTCCTCACGCCGTCGATTGAGTCTTCATGTCGACGATCCTCGTAACCGGCGCCACTACTGGATTGGGGCTCGCCCTATCCAAGCTCCTGCTGGAACGCACGGCCAGCGTCCTCGTGTTGGCGGCTCGCGAGAGCTCGTTGCCACGCCTTGAGGTTGAGGGCATGAGCGGCGAGCGCATCCTGCCGATAGCCCTCGACGTGACCGACGGCGATCAGCGTCAGGCTGTGGTCGAACAGATCACGCGGTCGCACGGGGGCGTCGACGTGCTCATCAACAACGCCGGAGTCGCCTACCGCTCCGTCGTCGAACACGTGACCGAAGAAGAACGGATAGAGCAGATGAGCGTGAACTTCAGGGCGCCGATGGAGCTGGCGCGGCTGGTCCTGCCCTACATGCGGCAACGGCGCAGTGGCAGAATCATCAATGTCTCATCGGTCGGCGGCATGATGGCGATGCCGACGATGGCCGTCTACAGCGCCTCCAAATTCGCTCTGGAAGGCGCCACCGAATCACTCTACTACGAGGTCAAACCCTGGAACATCAAGGTCAGCCTGATCGAGCCCGGTTTCGTCCATTCCTCGTCGTTCCAGAAGGTCCATTACACCAGCCTTGGGTCCCATGCCGAACGCGATACCGAAGATCCCTACTACATGCACTACCACCACATGACACCGTTCATCGAGCGCATGATGGATCTGACCATCGCAACCCCGGAAAAGGTGGCCAGGAAGATTCTCAAGACAGTCACGAGCCGACACCCGCCCTTGCGTGTGCGCGCCACGCCGGATGCCTATGTGTTCGACATGCTGCGGCGAGTGCTGCCGCGTCGACTCTACCACTGGATTCTGTACCACAGCCTGCCAGGAGTTTCCGAATGGGGGAAACGATAACATGCCCGTAGTGATCTCCAGGGAAGACCTGACCGAATTCCTGTTTCGCATCCTGTTCTGTGTCATCTTCATCGGCCTCGGAGCGGAGCACCTGTTCAAGGACGATCTGATCAGATTGTTGATGCCGGCATGGGTCCCGTGGCCGCGCTTCGTCTCGGCTGCGTGCGGTCTATGGCTGGTCTTCTGGGGCAGTTTCATTCTGCTGGGATGGCATCTCAAGTGGTCGGCGATTGCCCTTGGCGCTTTCGTCGTCGGCGTTACCGCTCTTGTACATGCTCCTGCCTTGCTCTCTTACCCTCCCACCTTGCCGGAAGGTTGCCTGTGGATGTGGGACATCCTTCAGCGCAGTAATTTCGTCAAGAATCTGTGCCTGCTCGGGGTCTGTTTTCATCTGCTCCATCACGAGCCGCGCAAGTTGAGTCTGACAGCCTACCTGCAGCGACCGTGATGGAGACTCGGCGCACACGGCTTTGGTTTTGCATAGTTTCAGGCTATTATGTCTCAGGCTATTTTGTCGCACTTATATGGACGAGACAGTTCGACTTGAACCTTCAGATCGGCAGCCGCTAGTGGCTAGAATACTACTCTCCCCCATCTGGTCCCTCCAGGACTTCGAATGCCCTGAGCGTCAACAGGCGATTGGCCGGCTGGCCGAGTTCGCCGACATCGATCATTACACCGGCGAGCTGACTGCCGACCAGGGCCACGACGTCATCGGCGTGATCGCCAGCTCCCTGCTGATCCATCCCGAATTCTACGACACCGCCACTGACCTGCGAATCATCGCCCGTTACGGTGTCGGCTTCGAGTCCGTCAATCTCGACAAGGCCACGAAATCAGGAGTACTCGTGACCACGGCGGCCGAGCACATCGACACGGTAGCCGAGTACGCCGTGGCCCAATGGCTGGCCACATCAAAACGCGTCTACACCCTGAATCGCAATGCTCACGCCGGAGAGTTCGCCTTGATGGGAACTCGGGAGATCAGGGGCTCTACCCTGGGCATCTTCGGCTTCGGACGCATCGGACAGGCCGTAGCCAGGCTGGCCTTGCCGTTGCTTGGAACCGAGGGTCGCCTGCTTATCCATGACGTCCGGGACGACATCGAGGACCTGGCAGACCGCTTCGGAGCTGAAGCCGTCGGCAATCCAATCGATCTGTTCGCACGCAGCGATTGCATCACGTTGCATCTGGCGGGGGGCGAAACCGTCGTTCATGATGAGCATTTGCAGGCCATGCAGCCGCACGCTTCGCTCGTCAACGCTGCCCGCGGTGTGGCCGTTAACGATGACGCCGTGCAACGGGCCCTGGCCCAAGGCTGCCTCTACTACTATGTCGTCGATGATCCCGTAAATGGGACGCGGGAAGTCCACAAAGACCATCCGCGTGTGATTTGTACGAACCACAATGCCGGGTTGACCACGGCCTCGGCCAATCGTTTGGACGAGACGACCGTTGGTCAAGTGATCGATCCGCTGCGAGGCAAGGTTCCAGCGAATCTGCTCAATCCGCAGGTGCTGGAGCATCCGAAGGCGAAGAGTCTGAAGAGTAGCTGACGCCAGTCCACCGTTGGCATATATCGATTCCACCCTTTGAGGAGGGAGAAGGCATGATTTCCCAACGTTCGCTCCTGGCAATGGTTGCCATCTTCGTCGCCTGGTCGGTGATGGACTTCGTCATCCATCAGCTCATTCTGGGCGACGACTATGCCGCTACCGCCAACATGTGGCGACCTATGGAAGAGATGAAAATGGAGCTGATATACGCGGTCGTGGCGTTTACCACCTTCGTCTTCGTCTACATCTACTCTCGCTTTTTCACCGATAAGAGCATCAACGCGGGGGTGATGTTCGGCATCCTGTTCGGACTGGGCACCGGGTTTTCCATGGGATACGGAACCTACGCGGTACAGCCACTCCCGCACGATGTCGCCCTGACCTGGTTCATCGGCACCACTGTCGAGGGAGCTGTCGCTGGCCTGCTCGTGGGCGCCATCGTCAAACCCGCCGTCGACGACGCGCCCAACCGTGGGTGACATGCTTAGAGCTTGTTTCATCGGCGCCGGCGGTCGCGCCCGCTCAGCCCACTACCCGAACGTCGCCCGGCTCGACAACGTCGCCATGGTCGGCGTGTGTGAGATAGACGAGGAACGCCTGAGGCAAGTTGCTCAGGAGTACGTTTTCGAACATGTGTACGACGACCACCGCAAGATGCTGGAGGAAGTCGATCCCGACATCGTCTACTGCATCATGAACGAAAAGTGGTTGCTGCAACCAGCCCTGGACTGCCTCAACGCCGGCAAGCACATCTTCATCGAGAAGCCCCCGGGCGCCAACAGTGACGAGACGCGACAGCTGCGCGATGCCGCCGTCGCCAATGACGTCTACGCGATGGTGGGGTATCAGCGCCGCTTTGCCGCCGTCACACGCGAAGCCATGCGGCGAGTCGCAGCCAAAGGCCCGGTGTCGCTGGCCACGGCCACGTTCAACAAGCAGATACTGGGCGGGGACGGCAAGGAGTTTTCCACCACTTTGTGGAATGATGTGACCCACGTCGTCGATCTGCTACGCTACGTGGCTGGCGGTGAGGCCAACGAGGTCACCGCCTACCGCGATCGCTTCGGGGGCGACAGTCGCAATTGCTACACCGCACTGACGCGCTTCGACAATGGCGCGACCGGCGTCCTCTTCGGTAATCGCGCTTCCGGCGGCCGTGTGCTGGGTTTCGAGTTGCACGGTGTCGGGATCGGCTGCTATGCCAGGATCCCGGGACGGCTGGAGGTACATGAAGACAACGAAGTCACCATCGTCAACGGCTGGGAAGTGGACGGTGTGGACGAGGCTGATGTACATGAGTACGAGGGCACCCTGACGGCCCATCGGCACTTCGTCGAGTGCGTGCGCGAAGGCAATGTCCCGCTCACCGACCTGCGGGACGTCGTCAACACCGTCGATCTCGTCGATCGCATCGAAGGGTCCCCGTGACTGAGCACTTCATCTGCGGATTGGACGCGGACCAGGTCGATTTCTTCCAAAACCAGGGATACCTGTTGGTCGAAGATGCCATCCCACCCTCGACCTTCGACCTGCTTATCCATGAAATTGACGGCCTGATCGACGGCCTCGCGCAGACAGCGCTCGCGGAAGGGAAACTGACCGAGACCTTCGCCGAGGCTCCTTTCGAACAGCGTCTGGCCCTGATCGATCGCGCCCTCGGGTACCCGGAGAAGCACTACGGCATCTTCAACGGCAAACTTCGGACCCCGGGCATGTTCCAGATTGTCACCGCGCCTGGGTTGCTCGACATCGTCGAATCCATGATCGGACCGGAGATCCTTGCCCATCCCCAGTTCAACCTCAGAGCCAAACTGCCCTCCGTGGACAAGTTTGTCGTCCCCTGGCATCAGGATGAGGGTTACCTGCAACCGGGAGCCGAAGAAACCTTCATGGTGAATTTCTGGGTGCCGATGGTCGACGCCACCCTCGAAAATGGCACCCTCGAGGTCATCGCCGGCTCCCATCTGGTGGACCTCATCGAGCATGAAGAGGGCCTGGGACCTGCCGGCAATTTCAAGGGACTGCATGACCACCAACTGCCTCCGGGTGAGCAGGTCCTGTGCGAAATCGACGTTGGTGGTGTGGTCCTGTTACAGAAGCGAACCATCCACCGCGCACTACCCAATAACACCCAGGGCATCCGCTGGAGCCTCGACCTGCGCTACTGCGATCCGGCCATGCCCACGGGTCGCGACAGTGTTCCCGGATTCGTCGCCCGCAGCGCGTCGAATCCCTCGTCGATGGCTGACAGCGCTGACGAGTGGAAACGGATAGTCGGGGATCAACCGATAGGCCGCTAGTGTCCCGTCGCAGAAATATGTCGACATTCTTCCGCCGATCCATCCCCGCTCGCGGCGTGGGACCGAACTCTTGGAGTTCGGCCTCGTCCCTGAGCGCCTTCGCTCGCCGTATCCCACTGATACGACTCGCTCAGGCGCCTTGCGAGCAGGTCGCATCGGCGGCCGAATTTTGTCAACCTATTTCTGCGACGGGACACTAGGTGGAACTGGGTATATTCTCGAAAACCTTCCCGCGCGAGAGCCTCGAGGAGACCTTCGAGGCCGTTGCCTCTCATGGCTTGACGTGCGTCCAGTTCAACTGGGAAACGGCCGGTTTATCCGGCATGCCCGACAGCATCGGCGATCAACTGTGTGAGCGTGTGGCCAAGGCCGCTGCTGAATCCGGAGTCTCGGTCGCCGCCGTCTCAGGGACCTTCAACATCATTCATCCGGATATGGCGGAGCGAAGGCGCGGTTTCCAACGGTTGCGCCAGATCATCGGGTCCTGTCAACACCTGGGCACCTCCGTTGTAACCCTGTGTACGGGAACACGTAATGCCGAATACCTGTGGGGCCACCATCCGGACAACGACACACCGCAGGCTTGGGACGAAGCCGTTGCGTCGATGAGGGAAGCCGCCGGTTATGCAGAGGAGTTTGGCGTTGACCTGGCCCTCGAACCGGAAGTTTCCAACGTCGTCGATTCGGCTCTGAAGGCGCGACGGATCATCGACGAGGTTGGGTCATCGCGACTCAACGTCGTCATGGACGGAGCCAATATCTTCCACGAGGGAGAGCTGCCGCGCATGGATGAAATGCTGCGCCAAGCCTTTGCATCGTTGGGTTCCGATACCGTACTGGCGCATGGCAAGGACCTGGAGCGCGATGGGGAAGCCGGCAATGTGGCCGCCGGCACAGGCGTCCTGAATTATCCACTGTACTTAAATCTGCTCGCCGAAGTATATCCCAATGTCCCGTTCATCCTGCACGGTCTCACGGAAGAGCAAGCTCCGCAGAGCGTCTCCTTCATCCAATCCCATTTAGGCGATCCGATTTAAACTGCCATTTATACCAAAGAATAGGCTCTCGCAATGAAATGTTCGACGTCCCTTTGGTCGGCGGATCTATCCAACCTGGCCGCGGAAATCAAACGGGTGGAACCCTACAGCGAGCGCTTCCACCTCGATGTCGCCGACGGCTGTTTCATCGACAAGTTTCTGTTCTTCCCCGACCTGGTGAAGGCCATGCGGCCACACACGAACCTTCCTTTCGAGGTCCATCTGATTACCGAGGATCCGGGCAGGTGGGTCGATCCGTTCGTGGATGCGGGGGGCGATGTCTTCATCTTCTACTTGAATTCGGGCGGCGACGAGGACGGCTTCGCCATGATCGACCGGGTTCACACGCACGGGAAGCAAGTGGGGATCTCCCTGCGGGTAGCTGACTCCCTTGATCTGTTGGAACCGTACTGGGAGCAAATCAGCTTGGTCACCATCATGGGCACGGACAGCGGGAACAAGGGTGTTGGCATGGATCCTTCAGTGCCGGCGCGCATCGCCCGTTGCCGCCAGATCGTCGCCGAACGCGGTCTGAGCGTGGAAATCGAGGCCGACGCCGGCATTCGCCGGCACACCGTGCCGCTGCTCAAGGCTGCCGGCGCTGACTACATTGTCCCTGGATCACTGATGTTCGGAGAGGATCCGGCACAAATGCGGCAGTGGCTCGACGCTCTGTAGCAGTCCAAATGGGATACTCGGGCAGGCTCCTAGTGAAAGGGTAGATGATGAACGCATTGATCGAACGCATCTTCGGCGGCGTTGCCTGGTTTTTCAAGAAGGTGGTCGTGCCCATGCTCGTCGGTATCGGCGCCATCACCCTCGCCTTCTTTTGCTTGATCATCTTCACGATGATGGCGGGGATCGCGGGGATGGAGGAAGCGGCGATCAAGACGGTGCCCGAGCGCGTAGTGCTCGAATTGAACCTGGAAAAACGCATCGTTGAGCATGTCCCACAGGACCCCTTCGCCCAGGCGCTGGAGCTCAAGGAGAGGCCGACCGTCCTGCGCGACGTTGTCGAAGCGCTCGAGCGCGCCAGTCAGGATCCGCGTGTTCTCGGATTGATCGCCAAGGTCGGTGCCACACCCATGGGTATGGGCACGATTCAGGAGTTGCGCGATGCCACGCTGGCCTTTGGTGAGAGTGGCAAATTCACCATGGCCTTTGCCGAGTCGTTCGGTGAATTCGGACCGGGCAACGGTGCCTACTATCTGGCGACCGCGTTCGACGAGATCTACCTGCAACCCTCGGGCGGCATCGGACTGACCGGCCTCATCTACGAAAGCGCCTTCCTGCGCGGCACCCTCGACAAGCTCGAAGTCGAGCCGCGCCTCTTTCAGCGCGAGCAGTACAAAAACATGGCCGATTCTTTCACAAGGCGGGGATTCACGGACGCTCATCGCGAAGCTCTCGCGGCCGTCATGGAATCACACTTCGACCAGATGCTCGGTGGCATCTCCACCCGGCGTGGGATAGAGCACTCGGACCTGTCCGCTACGGTCGACGCGGGTCCACTTCGAGCCACCGCCGCCGTGTCGAACGGACTGGTCGACAGTCTGTTGTACCGTGACCAGGTCTTCGATCTCGTACGCGATCGCTCGAACGGAGCCGAACTACTCTACGTGCACAAGTACCTGGATCGCGCCGGCCGCTTACACGACGACGGTCCGACCATCGCCCTGATCTACGGGGTCGGCACCATCCACCGCGGCCGCAGCGAATACGATCCTTTGGGACAGTCCGGTTCGATGGGCAGTACCACGGTGGCCGCATCCCTGCGCGCGGCGACCCGAGACGAAAACGTGGTGGCCATCCTGTTCCGGGTCAATTCTCCTGGTGGCTCATACGTCGCGTCGGATGTGATCTGGCGCGAGGTGTCCAGAGCCCGGGAAATGGGGATTCCGGTGATCGTGTCGATGGGTGATGTGGCCGCCTCTGGCGGATACTTCGTGGCGGCACCGGCGGCGCGGATAGTCGCCCATCCGGGCACGATAACCGGATCGATCGGCGTCGTCACGGGCAAGATGCTGACCCGCGCTTTCTGGCGCGAGCATACCGGCGTCACCTGGGATGCCGTGAGCACGAGTGCCAATGCTGGCATTTGGTCGGGCTTGAACGACTACTCGCCCGAGCAGGAGAGCTTGATCGAAGCCCTCATGGACGACATCTATGCCGACTTCACTGGCAAGGTGGCACACGGCCGAGGCCTGGACCTCGACTCGGTACTGGAGTCGGCCAAAGGTCGAATCTGGAGCGGAGCTGATGCCGTCGACAGAGGATTGATCGACGCTCTCGGTGGGTACACCGTGGCACTGCGATTGGCACGTTCGGAGGCTGGTCTCGAGGACGACGCGGCGATCAATCTGACTGTTTTCCCTCGGGAGAAGGAACCGATCGAGGTGATCCTCGAAGAGCTGATGCAGGAGGGCTCCGACAACAGTGAGCAGGCGGCGTTCCACGTCTCCACTACAGCACGCGCCCTCGATGCTCTCAGGCCCCTGTACCACCTCGCTTCCAGGCTCGGAGTGAAGGCCGAAAACCAGAGCTTGCGAATGCCGGACGTTGATTTCCGCTGGTGACTGTGTGTGGCTCCATGATCGAAGTAGACGCCGTTGTCATTCCCGCCGGGACGTTCCTGATGGGCAGCGAAACGGGCGGCAGGAATGAACGGCCAGAGCACCGAGTCTTCGTCGACGAGTTCGCCATAGCACGCGTCCCGGTCACTCGCAAACAATACGCCACCTTCCTTGCCGCAACCGATCGTCCCTCACCGCCCTACTGGAATGACCCTCGGTTCTCGACGGATGAACAGCCCGTCGTCGCCACCAACTGGTTCGATGCTGCCGATTATTGCGCCTGGATGGATGCCCGAACCGGCTGTCCATACCGCCTGCCGACCGAGGCTGAACGGGAGAAAGCCTCCCGTGGCGGGATGGAAGGATTGGACTATCCGTGGGGAGATGGACTGCCCGAGTGGATGGATGATCCGCACTACAGGGGAGATGGTATCGAGAAACCAGACCCCGTAGGCCAGGACCTGGCCAACGATTTTGGCCTGCACAACATGGCCAATCTCGTTCACGAATGGTGTTCAGACTGGTATTCAGCTGACTACTATGCCCATTCGCCCGAGCGTAACCCGGCAGGCCCTGCCGATGGCGTACGTCGCGCCTCCCGCGGAGGTTCATGGCGCCACCGCATCAAGGTGACCCGTTGCGCTGCACGCAGCAGCATCCCGCCCGACCGGCACTTCACCGACTACGGCTTCCGCGTGGCACTGTCCGTGTGATAAGGAAACACGTCGTGCTAACGCAACAGCACCAGTTTGCGTGCCTCGCTCGTCTGCCGGGCGCCGTCACTGGTCGTCGTGGCAAGCTCGTAGAGGTAGACACCACTGGCCACAGGCTGGCCCTGCTGGTTCACACCGTCCCAGCCGACGGTGTGAAAGCCCTCGCTCTGGTAGCCCGATACAACCGTTGCCACGCGGCGGCCCACCAGGTCGTAGACCACCAGCGACACGAAGCCCTCGTCGACCAGGCTATAGCGGATCACGGTACTGGAGTTTGAAGGGATTTGGATAGTTCTGTTCGAGAGCCAGACTGGCAGGCAAGCCGTCAGACTCAACCTCGTCGACATCGGTCGGCGGGTCCTCAACCTCAACGACGAACCAGCGCGCCGACTCGGAGTTCAACCGGAACGTTTCAGTCGCTCCGGTCGTCTCCAGTCGTCCCTCGGAGAGCGGAATGCGCGCCAATGACAGGGCGTCCGTGTCGGCGTCGCGGCGTTCGAAGATCAGCTCCGTGTCATCGGGCGAAAAGCTCGGAAAACCAAGTACGTCACCAGTTTCCAGAACCGTACCTTCACCGGTAAACAGATCGAACACGATGATCTGGTTGAAATCGTTCTCAGCATCAAGGAAATCGAAGACTATGAAAGACTCGTTGGTGTTGGCGAAGGATGGATTACCCAGTTGTAGACCGGCCGCCTGAGGAGGAAACAGTGGCACAATAACCTCCTCTGCGACGTTGAGAATGTTCACATCCCAGTACGCAATCGGGTCGCCGTCTGCCTGCGGAATTACGTTGTAAGCGTCGTAGATGAGAAGATCCCCATTGGGATCCCAACCCATGGCATCGGCGAAGACGACCACATTCGCCTCCAACTCGTCCTGTGTGGTCGGACTGGATAGCTTGATCGACTGAGTGGCATCCGGGTCGACGAGGTCGAGGATGAAAATGGTCGTGTCCGCGAAAACCGTCGTCGTTGCCAGTTTGCGCCCGTCCGGAGACAACGCCAACGACCGCCAGGTACCGGTGTCACTGACGATCAGCTCGCGACTGCCGTCCGAGCGCACCAGACGCAGATTAAAATCGGCATCGACAAACAGGATTAGGGACCCGTCGGCGGAAACGGTGACCGGGTTGCCACTTACCGTCGACACTTCGGTATCGGATAGCTTGATCAACACGTCTTCTCCGGATGCCTCGGAACTCGCCAGGTAGAGCGTGTTGCCGTCCTCGGAATTGACGAAGGCTATGCGTCGCTCGCCTTCCCGCGGCGCGATGTCCTCGGGAGCCTGCAGCCCCTCGAAACCCTCGATTCCGACCGCGTCGAAGGCGGACTCGACGGCATCGAGCTCGGCGGAGGGATCGCCGAACAGTTCGGCGGCGGCGCGCCTTGCCGCCAGGCGCATGTCGAAGAAGTTTGCCCTCGAATTCAGGTAGCGCGCGTCCAGAATGCGGTAGTAGATCTGCTCTGTCTTCTCGCGACCGATGGCGTCCGCGATCAGAAAGCAGGCCCGATTGGGGATGCCACTGTTGACATGCACACCGCCGTTATCCGTATCGATGTCGAGCTCGACGAACTCATCCATGTGGGCCGGCTGCCAGCCATTGTCGCCGCGACTACCGCCGTTGTTTGGATTGGATAGATCGCGCAGTGCACCGGTACTGAAAAAACTGGGGTTGGTGATGTCCTCGCCTATCTGCCAGTCTTCACGGTCGACCATAGCCCCGAACACATCCGCGAACGATTCGTTCAACGCACCCGACTGAAAAGCGTACTCCAGGTTCACGGTGCGCTCGATGACACCGTGCGTCATTTCGTGTCCGGCGACATCACGGGCACCGGCTAACGGCGAAAACACCACGTCGCCATCACCGTAGGCCATGACTATGCCATTCCAGAAGGCGTTTTCCATGGGCTCGCCTTCCTCCGTCACATGCACAATCGAGATCATCGTACCACCGACGCCATCGATACCCAGACGGCCATGCGTGTTCAGAAAGTACTCGAACACCTGCGCCGTGTTAGTGTGGGCGGAGACAGCGGTTGCGTCCGTCCACACGTTGTCTTCGGTGAACACGTGGAAGACCTCGTTGCGCGCACCCAGGTCCGTACCTTGCGCATCCAGTGTCCAGATCACTCCGAGGGGATTGTTGAGGATGTTCGGCTGCACTTCCTGAAACATCGGCCGGGATGCGTCGATCATGACGAACGCGTCGGACACCTCGTATACCTGCAACGTCTGAGTATTCCCGAAAAGATCGCTAGCTTGCGCCGTCGTCGGTCCCTCGGTTGCGGTGGCATTGTAGCGCTGCAAAATCTCGCCAGTGTGGGCATCCACAAAGTAGTACCAGCGATCTCGGAGATTCGGCCGAATGACTACATGCCACACCAGGTGAGGCTTATCGGTGTCGGGATGCACCCAGATACACTGACCGGCCTTGGGTCCATCGTATTGTAACAACGCCATTGATTTCGGACTCAGGTCGCTGATGCGACTCCGCGACCCCAGCTCCCCCCGTGCCACATCGATCGCTTCCGGCGCCGTGATCACCGAATCCACTGCCGGCAATCCGCGCGGAGTCGGTACGTAACGACCGTTGATCGCGTACACAACCCCGGTCGGCGCCACATGTGCGACGATCTCCTGATTCCACATTGGCACACCCTGGTATTGCTGCCGGAACCTGATGTGCTGTTTGCCGAATCGATCGGTGTTGATGGCGGCGACGGACAACTCATCGAGTGGGTTGTCAAGGCGGAAGAGCTTTCTGTTCTCATGAATGAATTCCAGTGCGGCATGGTCGGGAGCGGCTCCTGGAGTCCCATCTCCTAGTGCCTTTCCAGCGATCCCGCCGGCACCGGAAGTCGAGATGAAAACGGGTGTCCCGTTCCGCTCGTTCCAGACGATGTCCCAACCCTCGGCCACCACTCCGGGCAACCTCAAGCTCTGGCCACGGCCGTTGCCAACGACACTCGACAACTGCGACGGCCGAGGTGCCAGCTGCTTGCCTGCCATGAAAGCACGTCTTTGACCCGCTGCGATCTGCTCCCGCAGCAGCGAGCTCGCCCTGACCAGCTCATGGCGCGAAACCGACTGACCACTATTCGCTTCGTACAGGGCCGGCTTGACTTTCCAGGCCCCGAAAACGCCAGATGGTATCATGCCCACCACCAGCATCAATGCTATTCCACCCAGGCGAAGCGTTGTCAGACTCTGTCGACGACCACTCAAGCTGGATCTGGTTCGAGACCATTCCGGCATTAGCTATTCCTCACTCAAATTCCTGCAAAACTCGGCGAACTCTTGGTGCCATTGTCGAAGTGGTTGCACCTGCCCATCCTCGCCTGCCGTTACCGGCCACGACCAGCCCAAGGTAGTGTCGCCGCGCGTGTAGGTCACCCGCGTTGTCATGTTGCCGGTCCCTCGCTCCACCACCTGCAACGCCCCACCCTCCACCAATCTATCCCGCCACCCAGCTGCTGTTTCAACCGACACATCCCCACTCCACAGAACCTGCTCCTCACCAGCCCCCACCTTCCTCCAACGCTCTGCCGCTCCAGAAGAATGCAATCGGCACCCCTCATACAACCCCACGAACCCACCTCCCGTTCCGAAAGAAATTGTAAACTCCTCGGCCTCCGGTACCCCCGCGAAAGATCCGCAACCCATGACCACCACAACTACCACACTCGAAGCCACCAAGAATGTGTGTGCCGTCACCATCAGAGTTTACCTGCATGAAATACCACTATCAGGCATGGAACCTCGTTGGGGGCCTTTGGGGCGCCTGTGTTGGTCACGATGCTCCATGGTGTTGTGTACTTTTGGGTTGGGTAGCTCGACCCTGTAGTTCGCTCAGGTTGGTCTTGGTTCTGGTTTGGTTTTGGGTCTTGGTGTGGTTTCAGGCTCTTCGTTTTGGTTCCTTGTCTGGTTGTCGGCTGGAGGAATTCGGCTGGGTTGGTTTGCCTTTGGTTTGGTTTGGCTTGGTTCAGCTTTCCCGTACAGTGCCCCCGAGCTTTTGCGATGGGGAGCGTCGTGTGTGACGACGAAGCGTCGCTCTGTTGCCTCGCGTAGCAGGACTGCGAAGCGAGGCAACAGCCGATGCTCGGCGATCCATGGATGGATCGCCGAGGTTAAGCGCAGTCGTCACACACGACGCTCCCTCCTACGGCAAAAACGCCCCAGCACTCTCCAATTTCTCCGGTAAATAAGTATTAATCACATGATTCAGATCATGCACCGCGAACGCCTGTTGTTCCGCACGCTCCCCTCGCTGCTTGAGCCCCGTCAATGCCTCCTGCCATCGCTTGTAGTGTTGAACGAACGGATCATTCTTGAGGGCGTCATCAATCCGCTTGATGTCGACCTCCGTCATCGGATGCGTCGGCAGACTGTAGGTATCGATATCGTCGGGGGTCACTCCGAGAAAACGGGCTTTGGGCACACAGAAAAACTCGTTCAGGTGGGCGGCGTTGCCTGAGCCCACCTTCAGCGTGCGGTAGATGTTGCAGATGCCGTAGGGGTCGCAGTCGACGAATGCGTAAACCGGAATCTTGAGCTCGTCGGACAGACGCCGGATGAACCGGCGCGTCGCCCGCGTCGGCACTCCTCCCATGGACACCAGGATGCACTCGGCCGTGCGCCAGTAGTTATGCTTGCACAGGCGCTGAAACATGCCGGCGGTCTCGATCGCGAGGACGAACTTGGCGTCTGAGCGAAAACCCAGGTGCTCGACCGAGATCGGGATCGAGTAAGCCCCGGACCCGAACTTCGTGCAGTCGATCTCGAGCTCGTCTCCGCTATCACTGTCCTGGTCAATGACGGTCAAATTGCCGGCGACCTCACCACCCTTTTCCTCGGGTACGAACCCCAACTGCTCTCGATTGACACGAAGAAAGGCCTCGATGTCGTCGAGGACAGTATCCGACTCATCTTGCTCACTGAAGCGCATCTCTGGATCCCAGCCCTTGGCGACGTAATAGGCCTCTCTCTTCGTTGCTATGTCGTCGGTCTCGATCAATCTCTTCGACAGAGACACCATCTTGAGAGACTGCGCGAACGTCTTAACGCTGGCCACCGCCAGCGTACGCTCCTTCGTCTTGCGTCCCATCTCGAAGTACCCGGCCTTGGGATCGAAACGCACGTTGCTCAGGCTGCGCAGAGGAAACTTCATCGACGGCTTCTGCTTCTTCAGAATCTTGTCACGAATGCTCTTCGCTTCCTTCTCGATCCTCTTCACCAGCGCGCTCATGAGCGGCTCCTCTCCAAAATCGTACGCAACGACTTTTCCACGGTGTTGCGTTTGCGCTCGCTGTCGCCGGTAATCTCCTGAATAGCGTCAGCTATGTGGCCGATGTAACTCTGAATGTAATCGCGCTTGCGCTCGGCTTCCTCGGCTCGGCGCTGGCGACCCAAATGCTCACCCACTCTCCGCCCGCACTCCTGCAGTGCCAGGCGAATCTCCTTGATGATCTCCGGATAATGGGCGACGGCTTCCTTGCTTTCGGAGGTGAACGGCACCCACACCGAGGCCATGTGCACGAGTACCACCAGGGGACCCGTCGGCAACGCGTTGCCGCTCTGGCTCATCCGGTACTTGCGCCAGTCCACGTCAATCACACTCTTCGTTATCGCACACGCGGCCTGTTGATACAGTAGAGGGACGCGGTTGGCGAAACGCATCAGCGTCAGCGTCCCCTCGGGATCGATGTCGCCACCGTAGGCCATCGCCACTTCAATTTGAAACGGATTGCCACGGTACACGGCCGGTGGCCTCGTCGTCGAGGTGAAGAACTCGGCCTCGACGTTCTGCTGAAGACTGCTCAACACCAGCTCTTCTCCAATCGGTACGATACAATTGGTCGGCGGCTTCATCAGTTTCGTATTGTTGATCGCCTTGTAGAGGCGGTCCGTCTCCTCTCGGGCTATGCTCTTGGGGCGAGCCGTGGGCCGAATCTGTGCCGTGTCGCAGAACTCTTTTGCGACCCTTGTCGACACCCTGCAGAATTCGCTGGTCAGAAACGCTTGCACGGTGCGGGATGGCGTATCCTGCATCATCTTCATCAGTGCACCCAGCTCAACTCCATGTGGATGCGGCTTTACTTCGATCGTCTCCTGCGGCAGGTCCCTGGTTGAGCGCTCGTAGACTGTCTCCGTGCCGTCAGGAGCCCGGAAGAGCAACTCCATATGGGGATTCGTCAACACCGTCTGCCTGAGGTACTCGTCGACGGACTGCCGCCCCTTGAGATAGCGCGCCTCCATTTCTATCTCTACCATCGTGCCCCGCCGGTACTCATCACCTTCGATCTCTATATCACGGATGACTTCGGGTTTGTTCTTGGTCGTGTTGATGACGATCTCGTACTGGTGTGCCGGCCGGCGGGTGCTGATGCGGGAAATGATCCGCGTCGGTTTACCCGTGGTGAGTTGGCCGTACATGCTGGCGGCCGAGATGCCGATCCCCTGCTGACCACGTGACATGCGCAGACGATGGAACTTCGAACCGTATAGCAGCTTACCGAAGATATTCGGAATCTGCGTCTTCACGATTCCGGGTCCGTTGTCCTGAACCCGCATGATGTAACGGTCTTCGGCGGTTGATTCGATTTCGACCATGAGCTGCGGCAGGATGCCAGCCTCTTCGCAGGCGTCGAGGCTCTTGTCGACCGCTTCCTTGACCCCGGTCAACAGGGCGCGCCGCGGATTGTCGAAGCCGAGCAGATGACGGTTGCGACTGAAGAACTCGGAGACGGAAATCTCGCGCTGCTTGAGCGCCATGGTTTGCGCAGTGGCCTTGCCGTTGCCGCTGGTTTTGGGCTTCGGTGGTTTGGACGAATCCGCCGTTGCCTCGACGGCGGCCGGCTTTCCGGATCCGCGCGGACGCTTGGACTTGGCAGGGGCCTTGCCCTTCTTCCTGGATGCGGCCTTGGTCGATGACGCCATGATCTCTCCCTTTACGATCGGGTACGGAGCTTGTTCAGGGGAGGAATGGTCCGAACTTGCGAAAGTATTGAAATTACGTATTCTTTTAATATATACAATATATGTTCATATCTTATGTTCATGATGGTGCGATATGGCTCAGATTAACCTCAAGCTCGACTCAGAACAGCTGGCGAAGACCGATTACCTGGCCGGGTGCCGATCTACGACGCGTACATCATACATCCGTGAAGCCATCGCGCAGTACAATACCATTGTCGAGAGGGAGGTGCTGGCCAGCAAATTTCTCGATGCCTCCATGAAGTGCCGAGGAAAAAACCTCGAGGTCAACCGGGAGATGGAAGCGGCCGAGTTCGATATCGACGAGGAAATCGAATCCCGGCGTTGACGACTGGCGTTACGACGATGCAAATCGAACGCGGTTGGTTCTATCTGGCGGACTTGCGCCCCCGTCGCGGAACGGAGCCAGGAAAAACGCGTCCTGTCCTGGTTCTGCAGAGCGATCTCCTGAGCCGCACGGGACATCCTTCGACGATCGTGGTTCCTCTCACAACTCGCATAGTGGACGACGCCGAACCCCTTAGGGTTCGGGTTCCTGCGCGCACAAAGGGCCTCAAACCGTCCGACATTCTGATCGACCAGATCAGGGCGATCGACAATCGGCGTTTGTATGATGCGGATTCTGGCAAGCCCATCAAACGCTTGGCGCCGGCCTCATTGCAGCTGATGCGGATTGTTGAATTGTGCCTGAAACAGGTCCTCGATTTTTGATTCTTCTGTTGACCGACTTCAGTGGCCCGGCTTTTAGCCGCCCGACTCGCTACCGACTGATTGAATTAGCTCGATCAACTGCATCCCGCCTGCCTCAAGATTGAGCGTGACCGTTCCTTCAACGACCGCGAGCGCAACACCCGACAGTGCATCCTGTACGCCCTGGGCTGTGACCACCAGGCGCACCTCTCGTGCTTGCTCGGGCCGGCGGTTGACCACCAGAACGTGCGTCTCGATCTCTCGATTACCGAAGAACCCCAACTCCAGGTCATCGTCCGCGCTGACCACGGGTGCCTCATCGGGCAGGCCACGGGAAGAGGCGTAGCCGCCGTGGAAATGAAGTGGTGCCAGGTAAGGACTCAGCGAGCGCAGCTGTGTGTTGATTCGCTGCACCGCTGAATAGGTCGGAGTAGCCGTTCCATCGGTATCGACGATGCCCTGGTACCTGCGCAGCTGGAGCAGATCGCCGTCGCCGTCGCGGACCTCTTCGTTCCCGGAGCTGTACAGGAAGTAGACGATGCCGGACGCGCCTCGAGCCAGCGCCATTCCAGCTTGCACGCCGATCTCAGCGCCCGTCGGTTTGCGGTAATACAGCCCCTGTTCCCCGTTCCCGTCCCGGGTTTCGCTCTGAACCTGCACGATGGCGTGCCAACGACCGAGCCTATCTTGTAAATGGCGCGCAACTCTGCCATAGCCAGCGACCAGATCGTCCAGGTTCCGTTGCAGACCACGACCGCTGGTGGGGGTGGAAGCCCTGAACACGTAGTGCTCGTGTTGGAAGATGTTGGGAACCCCTTCTTCATCGAAGAACGCGTCAAGGAATCGATCTACCTGTGAGTAGTGGTCGATACTACCGACCGTGACGGCGGGCCGTCCCGGATCCTCGGAACGCAGCACGGAAACCGTTCGCCCCAGCGCCTCGTAGAATCGGTTTGAGTAGTCCTCGTGACCGATCAGGTAGCCACCGAAACCCGCTGATCCCATCCAACGCGATTTCAGCCCGAGCACCCTCTCGCGCACGGCCTCCTCGAAGTCGGGGCCGACCTCCGGCTTCGTCGCCCAGTTGTGCAATTTGTCGTACGGCGAAAAACCAGGAGGCTCGTAATATACTGGCATCCTTAAGCCTGCGCGGTCGCAGAAGGCCATCGCCAGTTCCTCGGCGGTGCTGTCACCGTTGCCCGTTCGTTGCAGCCATTCGATTTCGGTGAGCCCAAGATTGGCCAGGTTGGACTCGTCCTGTTCTGTGAGGCGAAATTCAGGAAGGCCCGCCGGCAACCACGTAGACAGGGTCAACTCCCCGACGGGGAGCCGGCTCGGATTGTAATCCTGACTGTTGGCTGGATTAATCAGGTCGCAGGCAGAAGTCAACGAAAGCACGAGGATGGCATTCAATCGCATGCGTGAAAAGGATTTCATTTCAATTTTGGGTTCGAACCGTGGCGCTCGCGATCCCGGGACGTCTTCTTCTCCATGGCGCGTGCGAAGGCCTCCTCCAGGTCGACGCCTGTCTGATTCGCCAGACAGATCAGAACGAAAAGCACATCGGCCATTTCCATGCCCAGATCGGCATCCTGCTCTCGACCCGGTTTGAAACTCTGGTCGCCGAATTGGCGCGCCATCAAGCGGGCAACTTCGCCGACCTCTTCCATCAAGATGGCTGTGTTGGTCAGTTCGGAGAAGTAGCGGACACCGATCGTGCGAACCCAGTCATCGACATCGCGCTGGTAATCGCTGAGGCTCTTGCTCGGCGCCGCTGTCATGTTGACGATCGAGGGGGCGGGGATTCGCCCGGGACTCAGATTCTCTCTACGTCGGCACCCAACTCAGTCAACCTTCCGACGAGGTCCGTGAGACCGCGATCGAGCTGATACAGGTTGGAGATGCTGGTCTTGCCCTGCGCGGAGAGGCCCGCCAGGACGCAGGTGGCGCCCGCACGTATGTCACTGGCGCGAACGCGGGCAGCCTTGAACTGCTGCGGCCCGGGTACGATCAGGAGTTGGTCCTTCTCCGGAGAGAGGGTCGCCCCGAATGCTCTGAGCATCTTGACGTGTCCGAAACGGTCCTCGAAAACCGTCTCACGGATGTAGCTGTCCCCCTCCGCCCGGCAAGCCAGTGCGGTGATGCTGGGCTGCAGGTCAGTCGGAAAACCCGGGTAGTAAGTACTGACGACGTTGATCGGGTGCAGTTTCTCCGGGCTCTGAAGATGAATCCATTCGCCTCCAACCTGCTCGATATGGACCCCCATCTGCAACAGCTTGGCTTCGAAGATCTGCAGATGATGGCGATTGACGCCCTTCAAGCGAATATCGCCGGCCGTGATCGTGCCTGCCATCATCATGGTGGCGGCATCCAGGCGATCGTACATGACCGTGTGCTCCGCGCCCCGAAGCTTTTTCACACCGCGAATACGCACCGTGCGCGTTCCGACACCATCGATGTCGGCTCCCATTTTCTTGAGCAACCGCGCCAGATCGGAAATCTCTGGGTCAGAGCCGGCATTAACGATCGTTGACTCGCCTTCAGCCAGACTGGCTGCCATCGTGAGATTCTCCGTCCCCGTGTGACTGGGCAGGTCGCAATACATGTTGGCGCCACGCAACGTGTCCGCTGTGACGTCGTAGCCCGTACCGGTACCCGTGACTTTGGCCCCCATGCGGGCGAAACCTCGGTAGTGATAATCCGTCGAGCGCTCGCCGATGTTACAGCCACCAACCTCGGCGACAGTGACCCGGTGAAACCGGCTCAACAGAGCGCCAACGAACAGCAGCGATGCCCGCAGGCGACCGGACAGTTCTGGAGACAGGTCAGTGCGCTCGACGCCGACGGCGTCGATGACCGCCACTCCCTCGGTGGCATCGTAGTCAACCTTGGCGCCCAACTGCCGCAGTATTTCCAGTGCGACCAGGACATCCTTCACAGGCGGTATCCGATGCAGGACGGTTTGGCCCTCCTCGGCCAGTAGCGATGCTGCGATCATCGGCAGGGCCGCATTTTTCGAGCCCTGGATCTCGGTTTCGCCGCTGAGCGGTTTGCCCCCCTCTATGTACAGAGCTTCTTCAGCCGCCATGATGTACTCGCTATTGAGGTTCGCGTATCTGGATTGGGTTCGGGGAAGGCATGGAGAAAGGTCACAATATGGTCGCTAGGGACTGCGAAAATTGCGTGCCCAATGTACGGCGATGGAGCGTTTCCGTCAATTGTCGTTTTGCGTCGTAACAGGTTGGCTTGACAGATAGATACGGCTTCCTATATTAGCGCCAAGCACCATGAATGGCCCGTCATGGCAGTACGTCGGGCCAGTACATCAGACCACCATTTTCGAAAAGGGAATTCCGATGGCTGACGCACCGAAGATCACCGCCTTCTTGAAACCGGTTTGCGGCTGGAGCGCAGGTGTCCGCGAAGTCTTCTCCAAATACGATCTGGCATACGAAGACAAGGACATCATCAACAATCCTGAGAATTATGCCGAAATGGTTCAGAAGAGCGGACAGCCTCTGTCTCCATGCGTCGTCGTCAACGACCAGATGCTCGCGGATGTCAGTGGCGAAGAAGTGGAAACCTGGTTGATTGAAAACGGTGTTATTGAGACAGTGGCCAGTTAGTAGAGTCTCAGGCACCATCCTGCAGTATATCACCGAGCAGCCGACGTAACCCTTCCGTTATGTTCGGCTGTTCGTGGTTCAGGGGGCCACTGCCGTGCGGCCGCATCAACGTCAGTGCCCCGAGCGCGCGTCCATCCTGACCCTTGAACGTCAATACATAATTGAAGCCGACATCGCCGCTGGACGCGCCATTCAGGATGGCTTCCTTCAGGGTTTGAGGAAACGGTCCGGCTTCTTCTCCTTCCTCGGCTTGTCCCATTACCAGCAGCGCCGAACCCTGGGCGAAGGCACTGCCTGCCAGAGAACTATCGGCGTCGAGCGCCTGACCGTAGCAGGCTTCACTTTTCAGCTTCTGCTGCAGCTCTGACCCATCGCCATTTTTGGAGTACACCGAGCCAAGCATCAGTCGTTCGTCGACGACCTTGTCGTAAACCAACAGCTCGGCGGCGTCGATCTGCGCCAGCAACTCCATGCCCTTGAGCACGGCCTCATCGGGGGCCATCGCCCGCAGAGAGGCGACAATGTGTTCGGGGATCTCCATCGGTTCAGGCATGCTGAACGGTATTAGCGTGACGCTCATGCCATTCTCTTGACAGTGAATGTGGCCGGGGGTACTATTTTTTTGGACTTGGTGGCTCTTTAGCTCAGTCGGTAGAGCAGGGGACTGAAAATCCCCGTGTCCGCAGTTCGATTCTGCGAGGAGCCACCATATTTCTTTAATGTAAACAGGCACTTACGTGATAGCAACGTAGGTGCCTTTTTTTTGTTATGCAGTCTTTTGCGTCTTGTGGCGACTATCTTGGTACCGAAGCTGTTGGATCGCACTCTTTTCGTGGTCATGTGAGACTTGGGTACCTGCTCTCTCCGCGGCGTTATTGAGCCCTTCCTTGTTGCAGAAGACGCAATGGCTTACCCGCAGAACAGATCGAGCATCAGAACGGCCTGTCTAATCAGTCGATTCATTCGTGGTCAGGTCCACCCTAACGTCAAGATTCAACGCCTATAATTACGATAGTCTGATCGTCCTCTTGGGGCTGCTCGCCGCTGAAGGATCGCACGTCGACGACAATACGATCCAGCAACGCCTCCGAGGCCAGACCGTCCTGGCAGCCCTGGCGGACCGTCTCAGCCGTCTGGTCGAAACCATACATCTCACCCTCAGGGTTCCTGGCCTCCATGATGCCGTCAGAGCAGAACACGAGTCGATCGCCTGGTTCCAATTGGGCCTCGACGGCTTGGTAGGTCGTGCCTGCGCGTACACCAAAAGGATATGCGTTGGCCTCAAGCTCGGTGACGGTCTCTGAGATCGCGTTGTAATGGTAGGGATACGGGCAACCGGCATTGGCGAAGCGAACTGCTCTGGTGTTGATATCGATCTGAGCCATGGAGAAACAGACATGGGTGCGGCCTGTGAGCCTATCGGCCATTACGTCATTGAGGGCAGTGAACAGGCTCTCCAGATCCGGTCCGATACGCATTTGGCTGGACAGTACACCCTCGAACATGACTACGGGGATGGCGGCTTCCATCGCGTGGCCGGTCACGTCTGCTATGGAAATGGAGAGGCGATCGTCAGTGTGGAAGTATTGGAAGAAATCACCACCTACCTGTGTGGCGGGGATGCAACGAGCTGCAATCTGTAGTCCCTCGATAGCCGGAGAATCCGTTGGCATGAGCGCCATCTGCAGATCGCGGGCTGTCTCCAGTTCCTGTTCTAGCTGGCGTGCTCTTTCCTCAAGGCACTGGAAGTCGCGAAAGCGGACGTACCCCAGGGATAGAGCTGTAGTGAAGTGTTTTACGAACCCCACCTCGGAAGCTGACAACGTACTGCCAAGAGCGTGAACTATTCCATGTTCGAAAGGCACGTATGTCACGTTCACATCCTCCCGATCAAACCAAGGTAGAGGACGGCTGAACCCGAACCGTTCCACAAACTCGCGACTGGTCCGTTCAATCCAATATTTCATCCCCTCTCCGCCGTGGTGCACCTTGCCCCGGCGCCAGATTTCAAATGTTTTCGAGGGACTCTCCGATAGTTTCCGCTCAAATTTGTAACCCGCTACCGTGTCGGTTATCTCCCTCACCGCAGACGAGGTCCAGGAAATGCCGTAATGGCGTGGATTGTCCCAACCGTAATAATCGATTCGGAGATCGCTCTCTTCATCGAAAAAACTGATGCCGCAACATATATCTTCTATTCCGAGCTGCCTCAACTCCACAACCATCAACCCCATTACGTTCATCAAGTCATCACTGTGCCGCATCGACAGCACTGCCTCTCGAATGCGTTCCGCTGATTCACTGGTTGCGCGCGCCTCACGTAACTCTTTCACCTCAACCAGCAGTTGCGCCTTTGTCTTGTTCTTGTCACTCGTCATGCATCATGAGGCTTCCCGAACACCCCGACACAGGGGGAGTTCGAATAGATCGCATGGATATCGGCTCAGGGTTGATCGATAGGGTACGGAGATTCGGAGGGTGGACCAAGCACGGGGCGGTTAGATCATCCCCAGCATGATCAAGCAGGTGTCCACTAGTGTCTTAATGCGTGTTAGAGGTTGATCTTGTTTTCTTCGGGACCGGACCGAAAATCCCCGTGTCCGCGGTTCGATTCCGCGAGGAGCCACCATGTTTGTTTGCGATAAACAGGTAATTACGTGATGGCAACGTAGGTGCCTGTTTCCCGTCATGAACTTCAGCGTCAATCCTTCATATGACACTCGCACGCCGGCCTCACCGAGTGCACCCCGATGCGCTCACCGTGCGACCGCCCGTCGTATTCCCAGATTCCCGGATGCACCCGGCCACACCTCATCTCCTTGAAGCTCCAGGCCATCAGCGCGCCGATGGCGGCATTGCTCGTAACCACTGACGACTCCACCTGCTGGGCGCAACCGGTTGGCGCCATCTCCTGCAGGGCGAGGCGCTCGATGTCCATCAGACACGACAGGCAGCTGGTGTGCCCGGGTACGTAAGCGGTGCAGGATCCGCCGACGGCGCTGGTGCCTCCGTTGAGAAGCGTCTGCCTGCGGCGCATGGCCATACTGGCGAGAAAGGCGCGCACCTGGAAGTTGTCCGGACACGCGGCGACCACGCCTGACCCTTCCATCATCTCTTCCGTGTCGGCGGCGACTCTGGTCCCGTAGCCGTTGGTCCGCAGCGTCGGAAACAGATCCTGCAGGCGGGCAGCCAGCACGGTCGCTTTAGGCTTTCCCACGGCGCCGGCGAACAGGACCTGGCGATTGAGGTTGGTCTCCTCGACGTGATCCCCGTCGAAGATATGTAGTTGAGCCCGCACTCCGGCCAGGCCCAGGCCAATGCCGAACCAGGTTCCCAGGGCCCCTGCTCCGACGATGTGCAGTTGGTCCGTCGTCAGTCTGAACAGCCGGTCTCGACCGTTGGCCTTCTCTGGAGCCAGCCGCGAGAGGGCGACAATCCTCCTGGTCGAGGAACGGCCCGCCTCATTCGACAGGGGTAGCAGATCCTTACGGATCTCCTCCACTAGCAACGCGGCGATGATCTGGGCCGTCAACGGCGATTCGGGATATCTCGACAACTTGCTCGTAAGGCCGTCGAGTTGTGGTGCACCCCATACACCGACAGGCCCGGCACTACCTCCGGCGACCACGGGAACCGCGCCGTCACTCGCCACCTGACAGCCAACCCCGAGCGCCCGCGCATCATTCCCGGCAACCACGAGGCCATCCAGCTGCGGCAATCGGCGAATCAACTCCGGTGAGCATGTTCGACTTACCGGGTAGATGCGCACCTGCGGATTAACTTGCCCCAGAAACTCAACCCAGAGGTCATTCGATGACTGCATCAGTGCGGGAAGATCTTTGGTGGCGGCCTCGGTTGATTTGGCCTTGCCGATCAGCACTACCCTACCGAAGCCCATGGCCACGGAGAGCAGAGCACACATGAAAGCGGTGGGGCCGGTCCCCGCGATGGCGACGGTCGCCGCCGATAATCGGCTCTGATCCCATCCTTCGATGACGGTTTGTCGTGCGTATCGCTCCATCACACGAACATCGACATGACTTTCGAGCGCGCGCTCCGGCGTGGTTCGTAATACCAGTAGACGGGCAGGTTTCTCCTGCGGACTTCGGACAGACTGATCGTCCGACGTCCCACGCTCTGGATACGGTGGACTGATGAGTTGACTGGTTGGTAGCCGGCACACAGGGTCATACGCGCCGACTCCAGATGCTCGATGAGAGCGCGCTCGAGCGGTTCCCGGTTGAGGGCCTGGTAGTAGGAATGATCTCGAGGCATGCAGATAAAGTTGCCGGTGCCCAGTGTGCCCACGAACATGTGTTTGTAGGAATGCAGCACCTGGACACAGGCGCAGGTGATGACGCTCTGCACCTGGGTCGTTGTCACGTGAATGCCGATCTCGGCGCCATCGAAGTAGTAGAGCTTCTTGTCCATTCCCTCCACCACGTACGGCGGCAGGCGCTGACACACAAAACAGCGGCCGCGCGGCGTGCGGATCACGGCGTAGGGCTCCTGTCTGTAGAGATCGCCTCCGCTGCGGGTGTCGCTGTGATCACCATCGCGTGCCGCCGCCGCGCAGGCGGCGCACACGGCATCTCGCAGCGCGGTATCGTAGGTCGCCACGGCAACGGCTGAAGGCTGCGATTGTATGCCGACCAGGTATTCGTTGCCCACCCGAAGCAGTGGCTGTCCTGGCCTGGGCCTGCCGAAGAAGGGAATCAAACGCATCCAGCGGCCAGCGAGAAAGGCGAAGGAGCCTGCCAGGCCTGGCATCACTCGATCAACCACGGACTCGAACGAAAACGCGCTCGGTTGTTGCTCCAGTGCACCCTGTTCCTCGACGTGCTCCTCAATGAAGGGGATCAGCCGCTCCGCGACGAATCCGTCAACCCGATCGACCGCCACAGCCGACAGCGGCGTGCTCCAACCATCCAGTTCGGCATAGCGCCGAGCTCCCGCCTGGCTGAACCACTGCCAGATGCTGGGCAGCCGCGCACGTACGGTCTCTCCGAGTCGCTCCTCAACGCTTGCTTGGAAGTGGATGTACTGCCTGATGCCGCCGTATTCGACAAACAGGTCTGTCGGGGACTGCTTGTGCTGGGACAAGCGTCCCAGTTGACCGTCGAGGACGAACACGCCATCACAATTGCCCGTGGCCCCGAGCACGCTGACGATGCTGAGCGGGAATGGAGCCTTCGGCGATGCAGCCGCGGGAACGACCAGCTCCGGGTGCGGCACCAATCCGTGGTGCAAATACCCGGGCTCGATCTCTGGCGTGTTGGCCCTCCCGTTGTGGGCCCGCGGCCGCCTTGTAGTGCGTTGTCTCCCGTACGGTTGCGTGATCCGTGCTTGCACGATCCGAGCCTCCCGTTCACGGTGGAGGCGACGCACTGTGGGACCACCATTCACGGGTGAATCAGCCTCCCGCGTGTGGCTGGCTAACCGTGATCTCGATCTTCTCGCTGTTGGGTGGCAACAATTCACGCAGAGGCATGTTGGGAGTAGCCGTCTGAATCTGGCTTCCAGACTTCACTTCGATCGTGGCCTGTGGATCCCGCAGGGCCTGGCGAATCTGTGCGGTTACCTGCGGATCATCTGACTCGTCCAGCAAATACTCGATTTGCTGCCCTACCTTTGCTGCCCTACCGTTGTGCGCAACTGCTCCGGCTCTACGTCGGACTCCATCGCCTTTTGAATGCCGTAGCGCAAGCTGGTCTGAAACATGAGCGCTCCTTAGTGTCAAATAGTAAAACAATAACCCACAAAGTTTCATGGGATGGATGAATTTCGCGCTCAAGGTAATTTATGTGTTTACGAATGTCAACTCTTTTGATGACATATGTGCATAAATCTGTTGACTCGATATTTGTAGAGTTGTAAGTTGTGCAAAAGCCACGGAAGGTGGGTAAATAACATGGAACGTGGATGACCACTATGATGAAGTTCAGACTGAAGGACCTTCTTGAGCGGCCCGGCTCACCCAGTCAGGCCGAGTTGGCGCGCAAGATCGGTGTGCCACGGCAGCAGATTAATCGGTTGGTGAACGGCGACATCGAGCGCATCGACCTGAAAACGCTCGATCGCATCTACACGGCACTGGGATGCCGCCACATCGGCGAGCTTATCTCCTATGAGCCCAACCGGCCCGACATGTCCGGTTTTCGCGAGCGCTTCATCGAACAGCTGGTGTCACTCACCCTGTCTCCCGTCCAGCAAGACCACCTCCAGATATACAACGACCCCGACGTGCGTCAGGCGGCGGAGCGCTTCTTTGACCAGCACATTGCCAGGGATGTCGAAAGCGGCAGTCTGCTGGCGGGTCTGCATATGCGATTGATGCGGGAGATGCGCGCGTTTGTGAGTAGACATGGTGCGGAGGACAGGAAGGCTGATTTGGGCGAGTTACAGGCCCGGCAAATAGAGAAACTGGTCAAGGAGATTCCACTCGAAGAGATGCCTCAGAGCAACTGACTCGCCAAAAACCGACACCCATGTCCTTCACTCCCCCGAATCATGCCAGGGCCCTCTTCCTGGCGCTGTTCTTTATGTGGCTCCACATCGCCACGGTGACGTGGTGGCACGCCGCAATGCGCCAGCCACTCGACCTGTTTGCTCTGGCCGGAGGCAGTCTGAGCGTCGGCGTTCTCGTCTACGGGGCCTCCGTGACCACCGCCTGTTCTGGGCGAATTTGTTGCCATTTTCCTACAACATCATCGGTTCGATCTGGGGCC
Source organism: Candidatus Latescibacterota bacterium (assembly GCA_965248265.1). GTDB lineage: Bacteria > Latescibacterota > UBA2968 > UBA8231 > UBA8231 > CBDFJF01. Next base: position 462,842 of record CBDFJF010000001.1, on the reverse strand, counting down.
TTCCGGTTGCTCTGGTCTGGATTCTCAACCTGCTGGGTGGCCTGATCATCGGGGCGTCACTGCTGATCATCCTGTGGGCCTGGTTTCACGCAAACCGCGAGAAGTTTTCCCTGCACAGCAGCCTGCCACTGGCTTTCTTGCTGGCCTCACCGCTGGCGGTCCACGAGCTCCTCAGGCTATTCTTCGGCATCGACGTGTTCGCCACATTCGTCAACTCAGTCCTCAGGATTCTGTGATTGCTCATGGCTACCTGGACGCGCAGTGAAAACGAGATTCTCGCAACCCTGCAAGAGGTCGTCGCCATCGACAGCGTCAATCCCTCGCTTCCAGGGGGCAAGGACCGAGGCGAGGCCGGCATGGTCGACTACCTGGCCGGATTTTTCACCGACTTGAATATTCCCTACCAGTTGTCAGAAGCGCTGCCGGGACGCAACAACATTGTCGCCACACTACAAGGCCAGAATCCTGATCGCATCCTGCTGTTCGAATGCCACATGGATACGGCATCAGCCGAAGTCATGACCATCCCCCCGTTTGAGCCGCACATCCGCGATGGCCTGCTCTATGGCCGTGGCTCATGCGACACCAAGGCTGGCGGCGTTGCCATGATTCATGCCATGAAACGACTGGTTGAGACTGGCACCGTGCCGCCCATGTCGATCGCCTATGCCGGCGCCGTGGATGAAGAGCACCTGATGCGTGGCGCCAGGCACATGGCTCCGCTGGTGAATGCGGAAGCCGCCGTCATCGCCGAACCCACGGATCTCGAAGTTATCCGCGGCCACAAAGGCGTCATCCGCTTCCATATCATCGTCAACGGCAAGGCGGCGCACAGTTCCAAGCCGTACCTGGGAGTTAACGCCATCAACAAGATGGCGCGGCTCATCGTCCGCCTCGAGGATGAACTGGGTCCGCAGTACGAGTCCAGGAGCGACCCTCTCCTGGGCAACCCCACATTCAATGTCGGCATCGTCGAAGGAGGCGCTCAGATCAACTTCGTCCCCGACAGCTGCCGCGCTGCCGTGGACTGCCGCATCCTGCCCGGAGACACGCCTGAGAGCGTCGTCGGTGCATTCGAGCAGATCATCTCAGCCGCCGGTGCCGAGGACTCCAAGTTGGACGCCCGCATCGAGAGACCGTTGATGTTTGCCTGTGGAGCGATGGGCACGGCCGAGGATGCGCCCATCGTCAACAGCTCCGTCGCTGCCTGCCGGGCCGTTCTCGGCGACGCCACCATCGCCGGCGTCCCTTACGGCACGGATGGCAGTCCGTTCGCTGACGCAGGAGTCCCGGCCATCGTCCTGGGGCCCGGCAGTATCGACCAGGCGCATGGTGCCGTTGAATGGGTGGAATGTGAGCAGGTACTCGAAGCAGTCGAGATCTACCACCACATCATGACGAATACGGAATAAGCCCGGCCACGGGCTCCTAGTCCGAGGTCACGACCTGATGGCGCAGGGTCTGTTGCTGAAGTCTGTCAGGATTGGGAACGGGCAACTCCCCGGCAAAGGGTTTGAACACGCAACCGGGGCTGAGTTCCAAGGCAGGATCTGCCAGATCCTGCTGATAGAATCTGGATGACGGGAACAGGTCGCCGGGATAGGTAAAGTTGTCCAGGGTCGCCAGCTCCACGCAGATCGACCCACCCACAGCGCTCTCCAACATCCCACCAATCCACACCGGAATTCCAGCGTCGCGCGCCAGATCATGCACGGCGAGCGCGTTAGACAGTCCGCCTATTCTTCCAGGTTTGATATTGATGTAGCGGCATGCACCGACGTGGATGGCCTGTTCGGCGCAACGGACATCGATGATCGATTCGTCCAGGCAGATCGGCGTCTGAATCTGCTTTGCCAACTCCGCATGGTCGAGAATATCCGTGTGGTGCAGGGGTTGCTCGATGAAAGCCAGCCCCATGTCGTCTATGGCCTTGAAAAACGGCAGGTCATCCAGGGTGTAGCCGGAGTTGCAATCGATGTGGAAGGTCGTCTCCGGAAAAGTCGTGGTAACGACTTTCAGCATCTCGAGATCCCACCCCGGTCCCGCTTTCAGCTTGATCCGGGGAAACCCGGCATCGACGGCCTTCTGGATATTGCCGACCAGCATGTCGAAGGAGTCCTGGATGCCAAAATCAGCGCCGGCGACCACGTCGCGGGTCTGACCCCCCAGCAGCCGGTGCAGCGGGGTGGCGGTGATCCGACTCTGCAGCGTCCACCAGGCGATCTCGATGGCCGCCTTGGCGAAGCTGTTGCCCTTGAAGACCTGCAATCTGGTGTTGAGCTCAGCTGCCGTCTCGTACTCCCTGCCTACGATGTAAGGCCCGAACACCTCGCTGACATGGTAGAACACGGAACCGGCACTCTCGGACAGATAAGTCGGGGCGAAAAAGGATGTGCTCTCCGACCAGGCTTCAGCCCCGTCCCTGGTCGTCGCCTTGATCAGTACCGAGTGAATGTCGGCATCCTCGCCGTAGGCGGTGCGCCAGGGATAGAGCAATGGCATGACGACGTAGTAGACATCCAGGCGATCAATCAGCATCGGCCTCTCCTTCCTCCTCCTCGTCCTGCAGTGCCTTCACCGATCCCCAGGAACCGACATCCACCACGGTTGGGTCGACGGGCGCATCGCTGACGACGATGCTAAGCTCCAAATCCGTTTCGCCGTAGGTGTCGCGATCGAAGGAGGATGGACCGACGGAAAACGACTGTATCACCAGCCGCGCTGGTTGCGACCTCGTGAACGTCTCACTGGTCGGTATCGACAGGGTACCGAGGATTCTCTCCCCATTCACGACGCTCGTACCGAGGATGGCGGCACCCATCTTGATTTCCGTATCAGAGAGCAGGTCCACACCGCCGGGAAAGGGATTCAGAAACGGATTATCCGTGCGGAAGATGGCGCCGGTAATGTCGAAAGCCTCGGGTGGATCCAGGCGAACGAGAAAATCGAACTGCTTGACGTCGACGAGTCCATCAGCTGTGAAGATCAAATTCACCTGCTGCCCCGGCTCCGTTGCCAACCACGGGCCGCCGGTGACGGAAATCAGACTCACGTATTGACCGGACAACGGCAGTTCCAGCGCCGTATCCTGGGACCGCGCTTCCGGGACAAGGAAAAACGACAGCAGCACGATTGTTAACGCCTTGTTCACTAGAAATGGCCCTTCATCTGCGTGTTCGTTGATGGCGGTGGACGCGTACGCGGTTGGTCAATCAGTGACGGGCGGTAGCGGCCAGTGCCCTCCGCGTTGGGTTGTCAGGCCGCGATTGGGTCCCTCTTCGTAAACCATATCCGCATCACCGACCAATTTCCCGTCCTGGATGAATGTGAGATCGCTGCCGTAGAGCTCCCCCGCCAACAGGGATGTCAGCCTCTCCCTATCCGAGAGGTGTTTCTCTGATGAATGAAGATCCACGAGCTCTTCGGGATCGTCCTCCATATCGAACAGCTGCAAGCGGTTGCCAGTGGGATAATAAATCAGCTTGAACCGGCCGTCGTGCACCATCCGTGTCGCCGAGCCGCCTTCCGAGTGCTCGCAGAACAGATGCTCCCGACGCTGAGAAGATACCATCGACTGTCCCTTGACGGAGTCCGGAATGTCGACGCCAGCCAGATCCAGCAAGGTTGGCATCACGTCCTGGAGTCCGACCAGGCGATCGTCGACCCGGTCATGCCTGACCCGCGAGTCACCTTCCGGTCCGAGCAGGATCATCGGCACCCGGGCCGACTCCTCGTAGTGCACTTGCTTCTTCCACAACCCGTGCTTGCCCAGCATGTCTCCATGGTCGGCAGAAAACAGGATGATGGTGTTGTCGAGCAGCCCGTGCTCACGCAGCGTGCCGATGACGACGCGCAGCTGATGGTCGATGTGCGTGCACAGGGCATAAAAGGCGCGCCTCGCCGCCCGCATCTGGTGATCGCTGATACGCTCGCCATGGGCGCGGGCGCGGCGTAGTGCATACGGCAGTGAGTCCACATCCGCCGCCCACTCTCCGACAGCAGGCATGTCGATCTGCATCTCCCGGTAGATGTCGAGATAGGCCTGCAGTGGCACCAGCGGGGGATGCGGATGCACGAACGACAGGTACCAGAAAGCGGGGCGGGTAGGGTCGCGGCGCACGATCGTCCGCACCATCTCCCGTGTCGCCCAGTTGGTGACGTGATGCTCCTCGGCCAGGTGCCAGGGTCGTGTCACGTACTCGTTGTTGCTCATCCCGTGGGTGAAATACTGACCGGGGTGGCCCTGCTCGGCCAGGTACATCTCGTAATCGTCTACAACACCGAACTGCGTGCGTCCCTCTTCGGACAGGATCACGTCATCAAACCCGATGCGATCCCGCTGTGGATAGACATGCAACTTGCCCACGCCGTAGGCCTGATACCCTGCATCGCGGAAGGTTTGAGCCAGCGTCGGCACGGTCGCCATTTCTGCGGTCGCCTGCCACACTCGGCCCCCATTGTGACGCTGAGGGCATCCGGTCATCAGGTTGCGACGGGCCGCCACGCACACGGGAGACTCGGTGTAGGCCCGCGTGAAACGGGTCCCCGAACGCGACAGTTCATCCAGGGTGGGGGTCTGGATGCAAGGATGACCCTCCACCCCCAACAGGTGTCCTGCCCAATGATCGGCCGTTATCAACAGCACGTTGGGTTGGTGCTCTGATGCCATCGCTATCTATGCCGTGTGGCTCATCCTGTTCGAGAAAACCCGGGGAGAATCACGCGGAATTCCCCCGGTCAGGCAATGGGCGCTTGTTTGAGGCGGCTCCTGTTTCCCAAACAGGACTCACCAGAGAGCGCGATTTCGGTATATCACATAAGCATATGTGAATACATTAGTTAAGTAGAAAATGGGTTATTTGCACAATTGTGATGAAATTCACTCGTTTTTCGTTGAATCGGCCGATAAAGGAAACAGGATGCGGTGTTTTTCACCGCAAAATGATACCACCCCGAAAAGGGATACGACATGGCCGATTCGATCACATCAACTTCCCAGAACCGCGACAGCAAGGCATTGGCGGCACCTAGATTCTGGTATGGCGGCACAGCGATGCCAGAGACGGCAGCACTCGAGGAGCTCGAGGCCGCCGATCCCAATCCGCGATGCGCCTACGATCAGGAAGCGGGAAGGCAGATCGGTCCATGGGTGAACATGATGACGCGGCTGCGCAGCCAACTGCTCGGCCTGCAGCCTCAAGCCGCCATGCGGTCGGCGCCAAATCCCGAAAAGAGACTGTACCAGCTGCTGAATGCATTGGCTAGATTCTGCGAAACTCCGGTGGATCGCCTCGCCGTGTTGAAGCACACAGGTTCCTTCCATTTTCGCCGAGGAGAGTCGGCCGAAGCCCGAAAAACCAAGCTGCAGGCCGTAGTCGCGGACCCGGCTGATGAGGCTGATGAGGTAGCCTGCACCCAGCAGGTACGTCGGCTGATGGAGATCTGGAGCCCGCGCGCTGACAGCTTGCTGGATTCCATCATCAACAGGCCGGTCGAAGTTGGTCGGACGATGGCCAAACGCCTGGACCCGGGGCACCAGACACGTTTGTCGATCTTTACGAGAGTGATAGACAAAGCCGATCACAGTGTTCAGTATCCGCTGCTCGAGTCCCGAAGCGTCGCCTACGAACGCGAGGGGGCCATTCACCTGCTCGGTGGTCTGCATGAGTACATGGATGAATGGCAGGCCGGCGACGGTGAGGAAGGGGGCCGCACCAAGAAAGGGTTCACCATCTTCGAGACCCTGATCTTGCACGAACTGGTTGAAGTCATTCTCGAAGAGACTTCCCCGGATCTCGATCGGCTGTCCGCCCACGTAATTGCCTCTACCTTTGAACGCAGCATTCACGGTAATGCTGTTACCCAGGCAGTCGAAGAGTTCTGCGTCCAATGGGCCGAAACCCTGCAACCGGCGGTTGCTCCGGTCGATGAGGTAGAGCTGCAGGCAGAACTGGACGCGGAGATCCTCGGTCAATCCAGCGATGAGGCCGCCACCGGTGATGGGGCCGCCACCGATGATGAAGGCGAAGAGATACCGACGTGGACTGAGTATCTCGTCACGCACGAAGAATTGCGCCCTGAGGCTTACGAGATGCGCACCTACGCAGAGCAGCGGGAAATTCTGCGGGAGATGTTTGGCGAAGACGTCGCTATCGAAGAGGATCTCGCCGCCTGATTGAACCCTCCGTTGACCCGGTTATATTGATGGACACGAGTACATCTTGAAGATGTAACTCGCGCCGACCATAACCGGAGAAACACGATGACTGACCTCGCCGTCAACGGTGGATCCCCCACCAGGACGACGCCCTTCCCCTCCTGGCCACAATTTGGTAAAACCGACGAGGGGGCCGTTGCCGGAGTGCTCCATTCCGGACGATGGGGCATGGCCGATCGAATCGACGAGTTCGAAGCCACCTTTGCCGCCTTCCAGGAAGCAGAGTACGGCATCTCTCTCAACAGTGGCACCACGGCGCTGCAGGTAGCTTTGTCCGCCGTTGGAGTCGGCCCCGGCGATGAGGTGATCGTACCATCCTACACCTTCGTGGCGACAGCATCCGCGGTAGCCGCCGTCGGTGGCGTACCCATTTTCGTCGACATCCTCAATGACACCTACAACATCGACCCCGCGAGCGCTCAGGAGGCACTGACGGAGCGAACTCGAGCCGTCATTGCCGTCCACATCGGCGGCCAACCGGCCGATCTCGACGCCCTCGGGGAGCTCCTCAAGGATCGCGATATCGCCCTCATCGAAGACGCGGCTCAAGCGCACGGTGCTGCCTGGAAAGGCCGCAAGGTCGGGGCTATTGGCGATCTCGGCACCTTCAGCTTCCAGGCCAGCAAGAACCTGACTGCAGGAGAAGGTGGGGCTGTCATCAGCAACGACCGTGAGCTCGCCGACCGGGCTTGGTCGTACCACAACTGTGGCCGCTCGCGCGCGGGAGCCTGGTACGAACACCCCCGCCTGGGGAGCAACTACCGTATGTCCGAATTCCATGCTGCCTTGTTGCTGTCCCAGCTGCAGCACCTGGATGAGCAGATGGCAACACGCACGCGAAATGCCCAGATGCTCACCTCCCTGCTTGCCGGTATCGAGGGCGTCACGCCGTATAGAACGGACGACCGGGTGACGACGCACGCCTATCATCTCTACATCTTGCGCTTCGACTCGGAAGGTTTCGGCGGAGTTGTAAGAGAGCGCTTCCTCGAAGCCCTGAATGCCGAGGGCATACCGTGCGCGTCCGGGTACCGACCGCTGTATCGAGAGGCGGCTTTCACCAATTCGTTCACCGACTACCCCCTCGAGACACCCTATTTTTCCGGCAAGCCGGATTACAGCCGCTTCGAGTACCCCGTAACCGAGCGCATCTGTGCCGAAGAGTCCGTCTGGCTCACCCAGAATCTGCTGCTGGGCGAAGAAGGTGATACCCGCGACATCGCCAATGCCATCGCCAAAACCCGAGAGCACGCGGACAAGCTATGAAGGTCGGGGTCGCACGCGGTGATATAACGCCCGGCGAATCTGTTTGGCTCACCGGGTACGGGCACCGAGACCACAAGTCGGAAGGTGTCTATCACCCCCTGCGGGCTGGGGCCGTCTATCTCAAAGGTCAGATCGATGCCGGTTTGATCATCACCGCCGACCTCATCGGTTTCGACCTGCCCACGGCTGCCCGGATCAAGTTGCGGATCGGCGAGGTGACCGGTCTGTTGCCGCGCCAGATCGTACTGACGGCCACGCACACCCATGGCGGGCCCTACTTCTACCCCTGGGGGCTGCCGGGTGAAATCGAGTCCGACTATGCCCAATTCTTGGAAAAACGCCTCGTCGAGATAGCGATTGGGGCATGTGCCAATGCGGTGGATGGTGGCATCCGATGCTCTCGGGGACGCTCGGAATTTGGCGTGAACCGGCGCCTGCCCGATGGCAGAGGCGGTGTCGAATTTGCGCCGTACCCCGACGGCTCCATCGACCGGGACCTGGACACCCTGTGGTTTGCCGCGAGCGACGGCGGCCTTCTTGGAACGCTTACCGTATTCGGCTGCCACGCCACCAGCCTGGGTGATCACATGGTCGGCCCTGACTATCCCGGTTACCTGTGCACGGCGCTCGAACAGGCCACGGGCGCGCCCGCATTCTTTGCCGCCGGTTGCGGAGGGGACGTCAAGCCCTGGTACACCAAAGATGCCGGCAAGGACTTCAGCAGACCCTCGCTCGCCGAGCTCGAAGCGGTCGGCGTTGAAATGGCCGACGACGTCCTGGCCAGCCGTGACGGAGCCGCGGAGATTGATGCCGGCGACCTCCAGCTCGCCAGCGACTACCACAACCTGCCCTACACCGATTTACCTTCTCGTGAATCGATGTCTGAGGCAGAGGCCGGATCTGACCCCAACTTTCGCAAGTGGGCCCGGGCCATGCTGTCGCTGGACAAGGCCGGCGGCATACCCTCCTCCTGTGTGCAGGAAATCCAGATTCTGCAACTGAATCCTGAGTTGCGCGTTGTCTTCCTCGGCGGCGAAATTCTCTCCGAAATCGGCATGCACCTCAAGCACCGGCTGCAGCCGGCACACACCGTGACCGCCGGGTACAGCAATGGCCTCATCGGTTACGTACCCAGCGAAAACGCCTATGACCTTGGCGGCTATGAGGTCGACGGCTCGTACCGCTACTTCCTGCGCCCGGCTCCGTTCACGAAGGACGTGGAGCGCCTCGTCATCGACAAAACCCTGTCGATCGTGTCCTGTATGTCGTAATCCGCCGGGCATAGTCGCCCCTTCCAAGTGACACTTTCAGCCGTGATGGGTGTTCCATAGAAACGAACAGGTGCAAGGGATGGTTGGTGTCTTTGCGACTGCTTCCCCCGACGCACCGCACGAACCGGCTACTTGAGATTGAGGAGATAAGTGATGAAACGGCTCTTGATCTTGTCATTGTTGATGATCCCGGGACTGGCCATGGCGCAGGTTGCGGCCGACGGCGATTCTCCGACTGAAGGCTCGGGCAGCTCTTCCTCTGTGGTTACCGGCACAGACGAGCGGGAGCCGGACGGTGACGGAGGTTTCCAACCTGCCCCGGAACCGGGACAGGAGGTGAGTCCGGAAGAAGAAGAGCTGATCGCCTTTCGCGCCGAGTTGGCCGAACGCGTCGAAGCCGGCGAGTTGACGTGGGATGAGGCGCTGGTACTGTTTGAAGAACTGGCGGAGAGCCTCGGCTTTGGCCGTGAACCCGATGACGTCATCGACATCGACATCGATGAAATCGACGAGCGCGAACGGTTACTGGAGGACTTCCTTGAGGAATTGGATTCGCAGGTACAGTCCGGTGAGCTATCTGCTGATGAAGCAGACGCCCAGTTGATCGATTTCATGATCGAATTGGGATTGATTGAGACCATCGACGGGCGCCCGGTGGAACCGGAGGAGCCGCGACCGATGCCGCAGGTCGATCCCGAAACGTCACTCCGGCGCTTCGAAGAGATATTGGGATTTCTGGCGCAGAACGAGGCGTTAACGACGGAACAGGTGCGGGAGCAGGTTACCGCCTTCGCCGAGTTCCTCGAAAATGGCGAGAACGTTGAGATCCAGCCCAATCCGGAGATGAACCTGTCGATGGATCAGGCCGAACTCGTGTACATGGCACGGGACTTCAGCATGTGGTACGCGGCAGACGAGTTTGAGGTAAAGGATCTTCAGGAGGAATTGCTACACATAGCCAGGTCCCTCGGCATCATCGAAGGGAGCGAGATCACCCCCATCGATCCTGAGCCGCAGCCAAACCCGGACGAGGAGAAGCTGTTGGCATTGCGCGAAGATCTCAACCGCCAGGTCCAAGAGGGCACGTTGACGGAAGAAGAAGCCAAGCAGCTGTTTTACGACGCGGCCGACGAGCTGGGATTGATTGACGAGGATGGAACCATCGTCATCCTGCCCGGACCGGATACTTCACCTACCGAACCGCGGCCAATGCCTCCGGAGTACAAGCCGACCCCGGCAGAGCTGGAGATGATGGAACTGTTGCGCGAGCTGGCCGTGCTGATAGAAAACGGCGATTTGACCCCGCAAGAGGCCTGGGAACGACTGGCAGCGGTGGCCGGAGAACAGGGCTGGGACATCCCCTTTGGCGCTCCTGATTCCGGCGCCCCCGAACACGTGTCAGAAAGGGATGCTGCGGACAGCGGAGTATTGCTGGCCCTGCGCAGCAACCTGGCCTCACGCGTCGATGACGATGGACTCTCGAGCAGTGAGGCCTGGGACGAGTTGACCCAGGCACTCGACTCGCAAGAGGAGGCCGCCGCCGACGGACAGGGCACAGCCATTCGAGCCACCAGCTGGGGCGCCGTCAAAGCGACTATCAGATAGGCAGTCGATCCCACGATGGCGGAGTCCCGGCTGAACCTGCTGGCTCGCTCGTGTGAGATGCATTACGATTCTGTCCGTGTTTGACGAATCCGCGCACAACCGAACCCAACGGGAGCCCGCCCATGCGCATCGTCGCCGTCGGCTGCGAGTATTCCGGTGTCAGCACCCTGATCGACCAGATCGATCAGTGGGGTAAAAGCAGGGGAATCCACCACCACCTCGACGACCACTTCACGATCCCGGATGCCTACCACCTCGTCGCTGAGGAGCAGCAGGCCATGATGGAGATGTTACCGGCCATTAAGGAACGCTTCCAGCGTTTTCAGATCGTCTACCACATCCGCGTGTTAGACCGGCACCAGCACTGCCTGCTTGGTGGTTTTCACATCGAGGAGGCCGTTTACGGACCGCGTTATTATTACCCGGGTATGAGCGTCGAAGTCCGTCAGTACGAACCAGAGTTGCCCGATGATGTGATACTGGTTCATCTGCACGCCCGGACCGAAGTCATCCAGCAGCGCATGGAGAGAGCGCCACACCCGAAACCGCTGGTGCCCTCTTCCGATGTAGACGAGATCCTCCAACGCTTCCGGGAGGAGGTGCAGCAGTCCTGGATCCATCGCCGTCTGGAAATCGACACTTCGGATTTATCGCCCGAGCAACTGCTGGCCACCTTCCTCGAGAAGGTGATCCCCCACCTGGATCCGAAAGACTCCCTGATCCGCCTGATGTCGCCGTGAAGATCGCCCACATCCGCGCCGTACTCGACTGAGGTAATTCCTCCCTTACCTCTCGCCCAGCGCCTGGCGAACGGTCGTGAACAACGCATCGCATCCGGACACCATGTAGCTGCAATCCCCGCCCGGTTGAACCCACTGAATTCCGATACCCGCCGCCCACACAATCTGTTCGGGGTCTTCATCCATCCCCATGCCAACGTAAAGACCGGCCTTGCGGCCACGAGTCACCACATCTTCGATGGTCTTACGCACTTCAACATTCGACTCATCGCCGGCATGGCCCATGTCGTGAGCCAGGTCGTGGCCACCCAGAACGATCGAGTCCAATCCCGGAATCGCCAGGATCTCATCCAGCTGTTGCACTGCCGCCACACGCTCGATCTGCGCCACCACGAAGACGCCGCGATTCGCCTCGTCCAGAAACTGCCGTCCGCCCTCACGCCCGTAGTTTGATGGACGGCGTGGTCCGAATCCACGGCGACCCTCGGGCGGGTAACGGCACTCCCGAACGAACTGACGCACCTCATCGGCCGATTCGACCTGAGGGACTATCACGCCGGGTGCCCCGACATCGAGGACTCGTTTGACGAGCGATTTCTCTGAACTGGGAGTGCGCACCAGCGCCGGCGTCCCGGTTGCTCGCGCCGCCACCAGATGAGCTGCCAGCGCCTCATAACCGATCGGAGAGTGCTCGGTGTCTATCCAGAAGAAATCCACACTCGGACCCAGGGCCTCGGTCACGGCGATATCGGAGAGGGTGATTCCTGAGCCGAGACAAAGGCGACCCGAGTCGAGCATCTCACGAAATTTGTGCATTGTCTGGTACATCGTATCGAAAAACTCCGGCGACGGATGGAAGTCTACGTGCGAATACCATGTGTCTACGTGCCCACACGTGTTGTCTGCGTTCGAACAAGGATCAGGTTAGTGCGTAGGCCCATCGGTTGCAATGCGCATGAATCGGCATGCCGCGAAATCGCAACCTTAGGAGCGAGCGGAATCAGGGTTGCTTTCCGAGAAATATTCGTCAGCTTTAACCCCAATGACCTTATCCCAAGATCAACTTGACGCCTACCACCACGATGGTTTTTTCGTGGTTGAGAACCTGCTTCCGGATGAGGATGTCGAGGCTCTGGGCGTGCGCCTGCGTGAATACACCCACGGAGATCGACGCTCCGACGCAGTGACCCTTCAGGCCGAACCCCGCGTCTCACGCGGTGAACTGGAGGTGGCACATCCCGGCGACGGCGTTCGCAAGGTCAGCGGCCTTGTAGAAGGGGATGACCTGTTCCATGCCCTCGGGTTGAATCCCAACATCGTCGGCATCCTCGAGCAGATTCTGGGTTCCGACCTCAAGATGTTCAGGAACGCCTTACTGCTGAAGCCGCCGCAGGTTGGCTCTCAGAAGGGCATGCACCAGGACTCTCCGTACTGGCCCATCGAGCCGATGGACCTGTGCTCCTGTTGGTTCGCCCTGGATGACGCGACTGAGGAGAATGGCTGCCTCGGTGTCATCCCCGGATGGCACAAGAAGGGTGCACTGCCCCACGTGTCGGTGACGGACGATTTCGTCGTCGAGGATGGCCAGTTCGATTTCGATGACATGGTCATGGCACCGGTGCGGGCAGGCGGTGGCGTGTTCTTCCACTCGCTCCTGCCCCACTACACGGCTCCGAACCGCTCCTCCGCCTGGCGTCGCGCCATCGCCTTGTCGTACATGTCGGCCCGAGCGCACTACAGCGGCGATGGTGAGGAACCCGAGTATTTTCCCATCAAGGGAAAGAGCTATCCCGGCTGCGTCCGCTGAGGACGGTTCCTTCAACCTCCCTCTGCCCTGCAGATTCCGAGTCGCAGACTACACCTGCAATCGCTATTTTTGATGGTACTCGGAGATTTTCCCTGCAACGGCTCTCGCAATTGAGGGTTCAGCAACCAGGCCCGAACATGAAAAACCGTATCACGATCGAAACCTCTGATCTCCATACTGACGTGGGCAGTGTATCATGATCTGGATCATCGTGGTCGTACTGGTATGCGAAGTGGTCATATTGCTGAAGCTTCTGATGAGCTATCGCACGAGGGCCCACCGCATGTTTCTGGTGCAGGATCCCCTGAACCAGCGTATCAAGAAACACAAGGACAACCTGCAGGAGCTCGGTCAACAGATACGCGGATCGAGTGAAGAAGGCGTCTCCAAGCTGGAAAAGCTGATGGCCGAGCAGACGGTTCGCTGCGGCTACGCCGGCAATACCGCCGCCGAACTGGACGCCGAGGCGCACGAGGCCCAGGGAGTTGAAGAGCCTGACGCGGAAGAGGAGGAGGAGGAGGAGGAGGAGGGGATGGGGGACGGCATCATCGGCAAGGTCGGCGGACTATACACGGTCGATCTCGACAGCGACCGAGTACATCCAGTGGAGTTGGTTCAGTCTATCCGCCACGAGCTCGAAGACGCCCATGACTACATGAGTGGCATTCGCCGCGACATCGAGATCATTCAGCACACAGCGTCCAGACTCAGCTCCGGCGAGAAGATTGAAAGCAAGTAGTGGATCCTCAACTTCTCATATTCGGCGGCGTTGGAATAGCTTTGCTCATCGGCTGCCTGGTGCTTCGTGAAACTACTGAAGTGAGGCTTGCCCGCATGCGGACCGCTCTGATGTCGCTGCGCAATCAGGAACGCGGGCTTGAACAGCAGATCGAAAATTTGCAGAAGACGAAGAGTCAGATCAACGAGGCCATGTCACGAGCGCAGGGGAGACAGTCCTCGATCGGACACCTGCTGGAATCGGTCTACGACGATCTCGAGAAGCTGTACCAGCACTTGCGCGGCGAGAAGCTCCCTGGACCACCTGGTTTGGAAAATGATGAAGAGGAGGACGACGTTGAATGAGGATACTGCGACGTGAGCGCATCACCAGATGACGCCCCGCTCACGGCCGATGAGATTGCTGCCGTCGTAGAAGAGGAAGCGGGACCGCAACGGTTGATCGTCGATGACTGGCATACCCACCTGTTGAGCCCCCTCGCCGGTCCCTCACTGTCCCTGCATGGAGTGGACCGTCTGCTCACGTACCATTACGTGAGACGCAAGCTCTTCGCGGGAGGACATGTCTCCCCTGCGGAGTTCGGCAGCTGGGATCTCGAAAAACAGGGCGATTTTACCTGGCAGACGCTGTTCGTGGACGCCCCTTCCGACGGCTTTGACGAGGGTTGTCACGGGGTGAGTGTGGCGATGAGGGAGCTCGGCCTGGACCCCAATGCGTCGACCTTGACGGAAGCGCGCGAATTTTACGCTGACACGGACCCGGAAACGATCCAGCAGCGCTGCATGCAACTGGCTGGCGTCAACCGTATCGTCGGCACCCAGGATGTGTTCAATGACGATGAGCGCGAGTTCTACGAGAGCGGCGAATGGGACGATCGATACTACTCTGCTTTTCGCCTGGATGAGCTCGTCCTGCACTATCCGCGTGCCGTCCCCAAATTGAAATCCTGGGGTTATGAAGTCGACGACGATCCGGCATCCGCCACTTCGGTGGCGGAGATCCGTCGCTTTCTGTCAGACTGGCACGGCAAGCTTCACAACGTCGTCTACGGCGCCTGCTCCTTCCCTCCCACTTGTCGAGTCAACGATACCCAGACCCAGGAGGGCTCCATCCTCCATCACGCGGTGTTGCCATTTCTGGCAGAGCTGAAATTGCCCTTTTTCATGATGCCCGGGCCCATCCGTCAGCTGTCGCCGGCCTGGGGCGATGCCGGAGATGGCGTCGGTCTGTGCGACATGAGCCCCTATCAGCAACTGATCCAGCAACACCCGCGCAACGCCTTCTTCATCACCCCTCTGCACAACGCCAATCAGTACGACGCCAGCGTCATGACCTGTCACTTCGACAACGTCATCGTCGTCGGTCACTGGTGGTTCAACCTGCACCCCGGCCTGGTGGAAGCCGACTTGCGCATGCGCCTGGAAATGATGGGCGCCCGCTTCATCGCCTTCAACTCGGATGCCCGAGTCATGGAGAACCTGGTTCCGAAGTGGAAACGGTTTCGCGAGATTCTGTCGAAGGTCCTGGCCGACAAGTACCTGGACCTGCATCGCGGCGGACGAGCCGTAACCCGTGCCGGCATCACCCGCACCCTGGAAGCCCTGTTCGAACCCAACCGGTTTGCGATGACGCGGTGATGAGCGTCGTGCGACAGCCATAGATGCCCGGTTCCGTGCCGCTGCAGATCGCGCGCACCCTCAGTGAAGAAGTGAACCGCCTGCGTTTCGACGATCCGGTTGCGCATGTCTACAACCCCCTCGACTATGCTGCCGAGGCTCATGCGGCCTACCTTGCGCGCTATTGCCGACCGCGCGTGAGTACCCTGCTTCTGGGTATGAACCCCGGGCCCTGGGGAATGGCACAAACCGGCGTACCCTTTGGTGAAGTGAATCTCGTCAAAGATTGGCTCGGCATCAGCGCTGCGATCCGCAAACCAGCGGCCGAACACCCCAAGCGGCCAATCGATGGTTTCGACTGCCGCCGCAGTGAGGTCAGCGGACAACGTCTGTGGGGTTGGGCACGCGACCGTTTCGGATCACCCGAATCATTCTTCGAGCGATTTTTCGTCTGGAATTACTGCCCCCTGGCCTTTCTCGAAGACTCCGGCCGCAATCGCACACCCGACAAGCTACCTCCCCAAGAGCGTGCGCCACTGTTCGAGGCCTGTGACCGCGCCCTGAGGGCGCTCATCGACTTCATCGGTCCAACGCATGTTCTGGGAGTTGGCAAGTTCGCCGAGGCACGGGCACGGCAGGCTGCCGGCGATGGGATTACAGTCGGCACCATCCTGCATCCCTCGCCGGCGAGCCCTGCCGCCAATCGCGGTTGGGCTGAACAGGTGGAAAAACAGCTCGCCACGCTGGGCATCTCTCTGCCATAGCAAATCACAATCACTTCTGGTTGACCTGTACGGCTAATTTGCTGCATCTTGCCGAGCACACCAACAAGACCCTGGAGAGCGACCATGTTCCTGGACCACAAGAAGGTGCTCGTATTCAGCGCTCACGCCGCGGATTTCTGCTCGCGGGCGGGGGGAACCATCGCCCGCTTCACCGATGCTGGAGCAACCGTGCATATCCACGACTTCACCTTCGGGGAGATAATGGAATCTCCTGCCCTGTGGGACCAGAATCCCCCACCGCCCATCGGCGTGATAAAAGCCATCCGCCAGGAAGAAATGAAGGCGGCGGCAGGCATCTTAGGAGCGACCATCGACTGCTTCGACTACGGCGATGGCCCGCTGCTGTTGGGACCGGAACGCCGACTGGAAGTCATGGACGCGATCCGTGCCTTCGCGCCGGACGTCGTACTGTGCCACTGGATAGACGACTTCCTTCACCCCGATCACGTTGAAGCGGCACAAGGCGTCCTGTGGGCAGCACGATATTGTGGCACCCCCGGCATCGAAACAGCGAACGGACCCTGCCCATCGCCCGAATACGTGTGCTATGAGACGCAACTTGGGGCCAGCCCAGTCACCAAGTTTCTGCCTGATTTTTTCGTCGATATCGACAGCACGATCGAGCGCAAGATCGAGGCCATGAAAGCGCTGGCCGCGCAACCCTTGCTGCCAACGCAATACGAAATACTGGCCCGCTACCGGGCTTTCGAAGCCCAACTCACCGCCGGCATGACCGAGTGTACCTTTGCCGAAGGCTTTTGCCGCTTCGGCAAGGATGCGGTTCGGTGACGGCTAGCCACTGAGAGGTTCAAATGCCAGGAGTCATCCATTTCGAGATCCCCGCCGATGACCTGTCGCGGGCCATCTCATTCTACACGGACGTTTTCGGTTGGCAAACCGACCGGTGGTCGGAAAGTTACCGGCCCGTAGTCACGACGGGAAGCGACGCGGATCCCGGCATCAATGGGGCCCTTGTGCAACGCTCAGGAACACATGGGGGGGCGTGCAATACAATCGATGTACCTTCCGTCGACGAGTTCGTCACCAAAATCGAAGCGGCCGGTGGGAAATGTGTGGTCCCCAAACAGGAGATCCCGTCTGTCGGCCTGCTCGCCTACTGCCAGGATACGGAGGGAAACCTGTTCGGGATCATGCAGTATGTTGAAGGTGGCTGAGCGGTCAGTACTCGCTCAACCCTCACCACTGTCCGACCGCGGGATCTTCGAACGTCGCGTGGGGTACCTCCTCGAGGACGGAGACATCCGTGTGTCGGTTCCTGCCGTGATCGTCAGCCAACCAGATCCTGCCATACAGCTTCCAGTTTGACCATGGACTAACGAACCTCGGCTCTTCGTCGTCGGCGTTGGCGTAGAACACCCATTGGCGCACCAGGTGCTCTTGCGAATCGACGTAGACATCGTACTTGTTTTGCGGCGTTACACCGACATCTGTAAAGGTGAGTTCGAGAACCTCACATGACAATCCACCTACCGTCTCGCCACTGCCTTTGTGCCTCAGTGTGACCCCGCTGTCCTTGAGCTTGTAGGGCATCACTACCCAGTAGCTGTCGTTGATCCAGGCGCGGTAGGCATCGTCCAATCTGGCTGCCAGGGTATCGGCATCAACAACCAGCTGTCCCTCTTTCCATGCCCTGCCCTCTCGCGAATGGATGTTCATGAGCACGACCAGATCACTCTGTTCAAAGCGCAGGTCGCCCGTCCACTTATCCCACACATGCAGGCGTCGGCCGAAGAAACGCCAGGTGATGTAGCGCGTGGTATCCCAGTTGGCACGCCCACCGAGCCGCTCCATCACGGCATCGGCGATTTCGATCGCCCGGGGATCCGATCCAGCCTCATCGAATCCCGGCAGGGGCGGATTGCTTTCAGCAGCGAGCACTGAGGCTTGCAGCACGACAGCGGCTGCGATCAACTGGTGGCGGGCACGCCTCATGAACCGGCCTTTACCTGGCCCCACGATTTCACTTCGACCGCAGTTGGGATGCCGTCCATTCGGCCGAAGATCATGGTGCCAATTGTATCTCCCCCTGCGTACGGCAGGACCAGCCGGGTTTCCGTCATCGTAAAGCCGATGACGTTGGGCAACTCGGTGAAGAATCGATCCTCCTGCTCCATCAGACCAGGACCGTCGCAGGCCATGTCGGTAAAACCAAGGTCGCTCAACGCGATCGCACCGATCGGCGCAACCTGAACACTACCGGTGAAGCCGTTGCATCCACCGGATCCCGAAACTGTTCCCACTCCGGAATCGGACAACTCGAACAGGACGGTAACCTCCGTGCTCTCCAACGCCGGCGCCTCTTTACCTATCAGGCCGAAGAATTCGAGACGCCATCGACTGTTGAGCCCCGCCATTCCGTGGCGCAACTCGGTGTTCGTGACCGGTGACACAACCACGGTAGCGCGATAGCTGGAACGCTCGGTCGGCTCGTCCAGCACCGGGTACGGCCCCACGGCCGCCAATTGAATGCGAAAGCCCGCAACCGTCGCCACGGCACGCTCGAACTCCTCACCGTGGAGGGTGATTTCGATATCTTCAGTGCGCGCGCCGTCGACGACGACATCGACGGACACGGTAACCTGGCCTTCCCAGACGCAGGTCGCGCCCGTGGCGCAACGCGAATCTGATATCTCATTCCATTCGATTTCGATCCGCTCACCCGTGATCCACTCGATCGAGGCCGTCTCATCAAACCCGAACCGCGTGTCCACGGGCTCGGAGAAACCGGCTGTGACAGCGCTCACGATTCCGATTGCACACCACTGTATCGTTTTCATCATAGTCTCCAGATCGGACGACAGAACTCTCGCCACGGGGATGAATATGTCGTTCCTGCCCTGTTTCGACACCCCGAGCGTCCAAAAGTGTCACTCCCCCGAGTATTGCCGCTGACGGGACCGCGCGGGACCACCTTGCACATGCCGAGTAAAATCAATTAGTTATGCCAGGCTATCGAGGAGACCACCAGGGCTGGATCGTGGTGCCAGCGGTAATGAGCGAGAGTGCCAGGGATTTTCGCATGGAGATGACCTCTCCATGTGCGCGAACCTGGTGTCGGTCGTTTCCACACTCACAACGGCAGCGGCTTGATGCGCTTGCCCGGAGATAGCGGCACCTTGTTCGTCAGTGGCAGCCACAAGTGCCTTGACCGTGATATCTCACCCATCGCCGCATCGCGCTGAGAGGAGTGGTTGCGCATGGTTCCGTGTGATAAATTATCGCCTTCGGCGACGACCTGGTGCACTTGGATGCCATTTTTGGGTACCATCTACGTCACCTGCAGATGGCACGTCGTAACTTCGCCGCAGTGCTGGCCGAGATGATCGAGGAAGGCTCGACCTCTCCGTCGACGGCCATCGATGTTGCCCAAGACCTGTTTCCACGACAACCCGGCGACCGTGTACGGAGTGGTCGCAAGGAAGGCTGGTGGTGAAGATGGACGGTAGACCCTTGTTCCGCGCTCTCCTTTTCCTCCTGGTGTTGTCTTCCTCATCAATGGCGGATGGAGCTCGCATCAGTGGCCAGGTGATCTCTGTCGACACGGGCCAACCACTGGCTGCGGCCAATGTGATAGTCAGTGACTTGGCCACGTCCGGGACCTTCGGCACGGTCAGTGATGCCGAAGGCCACTTCGCTTTCGACGGCCTGACGCCAGGAACCTATTCAGTATCGGCGACCTACATCGGCTACCGCTCAACTCCACGCGAGGTCAGCATCACGGCCGGGAACCCGGCGATCCTGTTGCTGCAGATGGTGACTCGACCGCTTGAACTCGACGAAACCGTCGTTTCCGGCAGCCGCCTGCCCGAAAGCATCCTCGAGGCGCCGGTATCCGTGACCCGGATTGATGCAGCACAAATACGGCGCAACGCTGGCGGGCACTCCTACATCAACGACCTGCGCCATGTCCGAGGCATCGACTATCAGCAACTCGGTCTGTTCCAGGAGCGCTTCGCGGCACGTGGACTCAACGCCGCCTTCAACAAACGCATGCTGTTGATAACGGACGGCCGGGTGACGGAGAGCTTGGGGGGAAGTCCCTATTACAACCCGGCCACAACCAAAGACGACGTGCGTGACATGGAGGTCATCACCGGCCCTGGATCCGCCCTCTACGGACCAGATGCGGTGTCCGGCATCATCAGCCTGCGATCCAGTGATCCACGGACCGACCAGAGCACTACTGCGGCGATTTCGGGAGGTACCCGCGAGGTGTTCAAGGGGCGCGTCCGTCATGCCGAACTCTTCAACGGGAAATGGGGTTGGAAAGCTTCCGGCGAGTACCAAAGCGGCCGCGATTTCGAACTGGCCAATACCTACACCGACGGCACATCTTCGGTGACCGAGACGCCGGATTTCGACACCGACATCATCGTCGGCGGAATCGGCTTGTACTATTATCCGGACGACGGCACCACGGTTCGGGCAACCGCGGGGGCCACGCGCGTCAACGGCATTTCACAATCGACGCTCACCGGCCGGGTCCAGGTCATCGACAGCTATTACCACTACCAGCAGGTTGCCTATGAGACCCCCAGCCTCTATCTGAGCGCTTACAACACCGGCGCTGACGTCGGAGACTCCTTCCTCCTTGACCAGGAGGCGAACCTGCGCCTTCTATATGGCCTGCCCCCACAGCAAGCTCGCCAGAGTGCCATGATCAGGGGGAAATCCGCACTGCGAGAGGTCGAGGCGCGGTACCGCTTCGGCGTGGCAGCATGGCCGCGTACCCGTTTCATCATCGGGTCCGCTTGGCGCCAGCAATATCAAAAGAGCAACTTCGTCAGAGGCGGCCAGGTCACGCTCAATCAGGTCGGCGTGTTCAGTTACGCCGAAGCCACGATAACACGGGCGCTCAAGGGGATCCTGGCATCGCGCTTTGATTGGCACGAAGAATACGGCAGCCAACTCAGCCCCCGGATTGCCCTGGTGTATTCTCCGCTGGACAGGAAGATGGCTGTGCGGGCCTCAGTCAACCGCGCCTTCAAGAGTCCTACCGTGCTCGAACAGCATATCCTGATTCCGCGAATACCTCCAGAAGTGATCAGAGGGAATCGCGACGGGTTCCGCTTCGGTTCGCTGTCTGGCGACCCCTTGCCTGCCCAGTTCGAAAACGGCATCGCCGCCCTCGAGCCGGAACAGAACACGACGGTCGAACTCGGCCTCAAGGGAGCACTCTCGGATCGGCTCTTCATCGACATCAGCGGTTACAGAAGCCGGCACGAGAATTTCAGCAGTCCCTTCACAACGCCGATTGGAGATTTTGAGGCGGGAATAGTCACCCTCGACGAGAACGGCGAACTACGCTCCGGCGAAAAAACATTGACGACAGTAAACTTCGGCAAGCTGGCTGTCATCGGCTTCGACCTTGGCGCCAGCGCCTACCTCACGGAGCGGATCGTCCTGCGCGGCAACACCTCCTTGATCGATGCCGGCACCCTCAAGGATGATGGCGGCATGGAGGTACCGTTCAATACCCCTGGTGCCATCGTCAACTTCGGGGTGTCAGCCAACGATCTCGTTTTTCCGAGAACGGCCGTCGACCTGTCGGCGCGGTACGTGGCTGAGCACGATTTTCGCGAGGCTCAATTCGGTGGGACCGTGCCTTCTTACACCGTCGTCGATCTCGGGTTGATCTACGAGGCGACTCACGGCATCCATTACCGGATCTCGGTGCAGAACCTGCTTGGCAACCGACACCGAGAATTTCTCACGGGGCCGCGGATTGGTCGCTTGAGCGTGTTCGAGATCCAGTACGCCATGTGAACGAGTAGCGGACCCAGAGGACGGCCTCGTGCAGGGGCAGGCGGGGGTGACGCTTGGGCTTTTCACCGCCGCCGCGCCAGTCGACGGATCCAGCTGGGCCTGTCAGGGCGGTCTTGTTCCGGGTCAAGGATTTCAAAGCCATGCTCCCGCAGATGTCCGTCGACGTCTGCTTCAGACCAGAACGTAAACCACCGCCGACAGTCAGCACCGTAGCGCGTATCCCACTCATCGCCTTCACCCGCCTTTAGGCTGAAACACAGAATACCCCCTGGTTTCAACGCCTTCCCAAAACCTGAAAGTGCGTCAGGAAAGTCCTCCCGTTCAAGATGCAACATGGACGCACAAGCCCAAATGCCGTCCGCCGTACGGCCGCAGGGCAGATGACGCATGTCCGCCTGCACATAGGCGCCCGCTCCGTATTCCTCGCTGGCCAGTCGCAACATACCATGCGAAAGATCGATGCCAATGGCACCGTGGCCTTCGGCGCGAAAGTGGTCGACGTCAAAACCAGGACCACATCCGATGTCGAGGATCAGAGCATCGCGCGGCAGGGCAGTCATGAACTGCCTTCTCATGTGACGGACCCCTCGTCGATCCACGGTACGCTCGAGGAACTCTCTTGAAATGCGATCGTAGGTTGAACGGGTCACTCCTGTGTGTGATTCCCTCATTTGCGCCTCATCCCGCGGACGAAGACCTTGCCCTGGATGATCTTGTGGGCCGGCTTGCCATTAAACATTCGCTCACGCGCGAATTCCTGACCGCATTGCGGGCAATGCAGGTTGCCCTCGGTGTGGTCTTCGACGATCCGCTCTACGAAACATTTGACCAGACCGCCGGTGCCCCCTTTCCGATACTTGTACAGCAGACTCCGGCATCCAGCGCAGTGTATCCCAATGGTCCGGCGCTCCGGGTCGCCCTTTTTTGCCATTCCGATCCAATCATCCCTCGTGTCAGCATGCCGTGCTGCCTATAATGATAGCCACTGCGTGACCTCCCGTTCCACAGGAGCCACTCTCGAGCATGCCTGAAGTCCCCGCCATCGACGACTTGCAACTCCAGGACCGCGTCGCCATCATCACCGGTGCCGGCCAGGGCATCGGGGAAGCAATTGCCCAGAGATTCGCCCGCGAAGGCGCGGTGGTCGTGATCGCTGAGCTGGTCTCTGAACGCGGCGAGGCGGCGGCAGCTCGTCTGCGGTCCGAGGGCTTGCGAGCCCAGGCCATCCAGCTCGACATCACCCAGGGAGAATCCTGTGCCATTCTGGCCAGGCAGGTCGTCGCCGAGCATGGCCGCATCGACCTGCTCGTCAACAGCGTCGGCGTCTTCGTGCCGGGCAAGTCGGAGGATGTCCGTGAGGAGGACTGGCGCCTGCAGATCGATGTGTTGCTGACGGGGGTCTTCCTGATGACTCAGGCGGTCGCGCGCGAATCGATGATCCCACAGTGCAGCGGCAGCGTCGTCCAACTGGCCTCGATCACCGGAATGGGTGGCTGGCCGATGCGTTCCGCCTACACGGCCGCCAAGGCCGGCGTGATTAAGCTGAACGAAATGCTGGCCACCGAATGGGCCCAGTACAACATCCGTCTCAACTGCGTTTCACCAGGAGTGACCCGTACTGAAATGGTAGCCGAGGCGGTCCGCGGCGGACTGACCAGTCTGGAACAGTACAACAGGCGCACGCCGATGGGTCGTATCGCCGAGGTCGACGAGATCGCCGACGTCGTGCTGTTTCTGGCCTCGGACCGGGCAAGCTACATCACCGGTCAGAACCTGCGCGCCGATGGCGGCTGGGTGGCCTGGGGCAACCTGGATGCCACCGGTTTTCCGGAGAAGGAGGATTAATGGCCGCGCCAACCGATTTCTCCGGCTATACAGTAGTAATCACGGGTAGCTCCCGCGGTCTCGGTCTGGAGATGGGTCGCCGCTTTGGAGCAGCACAAGCCCGCGTTGTCCTCACCGACATCAATGCCGAGCAGGGAGAGGGTGCCGCCGAGATCCTTCGCGACCAGGGCACGGATGCTCGCTTCGAGCTTCTCGACGTCCGTTCCCCGGAGGAGAGCGCGGCTCTGGTTGAGCGGCTCGTGGAAGAGTGTGGAGCCGTTGACGTGTGGGTGAACAACGCCGGCGTCGCCCACAAGGCTGCCGCCGAGCTGCTCCCGGCTGACCAGTGGCGTGAGACCATCGACGTGATGCTGTCGGGCGCCTTCTACTGCAGCCAGGCCGTGTCCCGCCCCATGCTGGCCCGCGGCCAGGGCGTCATCGTCAACATCGCCTCGATTATCGGATGCCATCCGATCGAAGGCCGAGTCGCCTACGGTACAGCCAAGGCCGGGCTCATCATGCTGACCGAGGCGCTGGGTATCGAATGGGCGCAGCGCGGCGTTCGCGTCGTCGGTGTGGCTCCAGCGGTCGTCATGACGGAAATGGTCCGCAAAGGACTGGAAGAGGGCACGGCCAGCCTCGACACCTACGAACGCCGCACACCAATGGGGCGGCTCGGGACACCCGACGAAGTGGCGGATGCCGTGCTCTATCTGGCCAGCGACGAGGCCTCCTACATAACCGCGGAGACCCTGCGCGTCGACGGTGGCTGGACGGCCTACCAACTATTTTGAAACTGGGATCTGAAACTGAAGGAGGAAAAACCCGATGAAGGTCAGCGGCGTCCATCATACCAGCTACACCGTGTCCAACATGGAACGCTCCTTAGCGTTTTACCGCGACCTGCTCGGCTGCGAGATCATCTGGGAACGGGAGATCACGGACCAATATTTCCGTGACATCGTCGCCTTCTCCGACAGCGTCGTCAAGGCGGTGGAGCTGCGCATTCCCGGGTCCGACCACATTCTCGAGCTGTTCGAGTACGCGCACCCACGTGGCCAGACCGTCGACATGAGCACGAACAACCCGGGCAACTCCCACGTCGCTTTCATCGTCGAGGACCTGCAGGCCGCCTACGAAGAGCTCAGTGCCAAGGGTGTTCACTTCAAGTCCCCGCCGGTGAGAATCGATGTCGGTGCCAACACCGAGGCCTGGGGAGCCTACGTCGTCGACCCCGATGGCATCACCATGGAGTTGTTCCAGCCCGCCCCTCAGTGATCTGGGCTCCCGTTTTACTGGGCCTTTCCCCGTCCTGCCACCATCCACGGATCCCCCACTTCGCCATCGCGCATCGGGTAGAGGCGATCGTGCAGGTTCGTCGTCATGCCGCCGTGAAGGGGGATGAAGGACAGCACCTCTCCGACCTGGAACTCGTGAGATGAGGCCGTCACGTCGACGTGACCATGCTCGACGGACATCATTTTGATCTCGATTTCGGGATGTTCGATGCAGTAGCCGTACGGAATGGGCGGATAGCTGGCAAAGGCCTTCATGCCGGCGTCGATGATGATCTGTCCTGGCACGGCGGTGCTGACCACGGTAACGACCATGCGCAGTGGGCAGCGTTGTGGCTGCAGGTGCGCACGCTCGCTTACCCTGGTCATGCCCTCATAGGCGTAAGAGCCTATGCGGGTCTCCGTGCAACCGATCTTCTTGCAGAACAACTCGCTACCGGTACCACCGCCGCTGACGATGTGTAGCGGCAGGCCGGATTTCTGGGTCAGATCACGCACCTCGTCGATGAAAGGACCGACGCCGTCGTTGTGGGCGTAGGTCATCACTCCCATGAACTCCAGGCCGGGAAGACGGTCTATGAGTTGCGCCAGCTCGAGGGTCTCCTGCGGCGATTGCACGCCGCAGCGGTGATTGCCCGTGTCCATCTCGACAATCAACCGCACACTGCATCCTTCGGCGGAAGCCTGCCGTGAGATCCCCTCCACCGTCGCCGCCGAATCCGCGGCCAGCGTCAGCATCGTCGTGCCGCTTTTCACCAGGCGGGTCAGGCGTTCGAGCTTCGGCTTGCCGACGATGTTGTAGACGATGAGAATGTCTTCCATCCCCGCGGCGGCCATGGCTTCCGCCTCGCCCAGTTTCTGGCTGACGATGCCGATGGCTCCAGCAGCCACCTGCATCCGCGCGATCTCGGGCGTCTTGTGCGTTTTCGTGTGAACACGCAGGTCGATGCCGAGTTCGTTGCATGCGCGTTGCAAGGTCTCAATGTTGTTCTCGAGTCCGTCCAGATCGACGACGAGTGCCGGAGTATCGAGCTCGGAAAAGTGCACGTGTTGCCTCTCTTGCTTGCGGGTAACTGACTTGTCTGGCGAAAACTGCCGCGCCCGCGACCGTGGGTCAAGCGAGTCGGGTTTAATCGAGTAGCCACATCGAGTAGCCGAATCGATCTATTGAATACAACGCCGGTTTTGGCCACATTGATTCGCGGCAACTCGAACACATTCCCTCCCTCACAAACCGCAAGACGCCGTCTTTGGAAAACTACAAGCTGGTAATGCCCGAGGACCTGAACCACCACGGATTCCTGTTCGGCGGCCGCATGCTGCAGTGGGTCGATGAATACGCCTACATTGCCGCCAGCCTGGACTTTCCCCGGTGCAATCTGGTTACCGTCGCCCTCGATCACGTCGAATTCCGCCGGAGCGTCCTGCAGGGCACGGTGCTCAGATTCCAGGTACAACAGGCGCGGGTAGGCACCAGTTCGGTTCAGTATACCGTGAACGTGTTCAACGCCAACGAGGATGACTCGCAGCCGATCTTTTCGACCGGAGTCACCTATGTGCGCGTCGACGACGACGGCGTCAAGGTCCCACTGCCGACGGCCGAGGATTCATGACCTCCCGCGATTATTCCGGCATTACCGATCGTGTCACGACCCTCGACGAGCGTGCCGACTCCGAGGTTACCGTCATTGGATCAGTGGAAGACCTGCCCGTGCATCGCTTCGTGCGGCATTCCTCGTCGACGAGGACGCAACGCCTGCTGGTGACCAGCGGCGTCCACGGCGACGAGCCGGCCGGGATCGAAGCGGTCCTTTGTTTTTTTGAATCCGCTCACCCGGCCTATCCCGGCTTCGAGTTTGTCGTCGTGCCCTGCGTGAATCCGACCGGATACGTGCGCAACACGCGAGAGAATAGCAGAGGAGTCGATATCAACCGGTCATTCGAGGCGGACGTTGAAGAGGAGGTCCGCATCATCAAGCAGCTGCTCAAGGGCGAGCGCTTCGACTGTCATGTCGACTTCCATGAAGATTGGGAGGCCTCCGGCTTTTATATGTACGAGACCTGCGAGAGCGGGGTCGGGGTTGGCCCGGCCATCATTGAACGAGTCGGTGCGATCATACCGATCGATCCGGACGGCGAGGAGAGTGAGGACAGCGATCCCGTCTCACCCGGCGTTCTCTGCGTACAGCCATCCTGGGGCCAGCAGGGATTACTGACTTACGTGTTGGCCCACCACACAGCCCATGCCGTCATGTTCGAAACACCGAGTGGCGTTGAGATGGAAACGCGGATCGCCGCGCAATTGGCAGCCTTCGACACCGTGCTCGGCTACCTTTCATGAAACGGCCACAGCCCATGGCCTCATTGATCGAATCCGAGGAATCCCTCGTCGAAGTCATGACGAGGCCAACCCCGGAGGTGGAGAGCGCGGTCAGCGCCATCGACGGCGACATCGTCATCCTGGGCGTGGCCGGCAAGATGGGGCCGACCCTTGCCGAGCTGCTGATCAGGGCAGGTGCCAGGCATGTCATCGGGGTTTCCCGGTTCAGCGAACCGGCCGTAGAGCTGCACCTGCAGGCCATTGGAGTGGACACGATCAGGGCCGACCTGCTCGACGACTCCGCCCTCACAACCCTGCCGGACGCAGCCTGCGTCTACCTGATGGCGGGGTTCAAATTCGGTGCCACCGGAAACCAGACGCTGACCTGGGCCGCCAATGCCCTGCTGCCCCCCCGGGTCGTCGAGCGCTACCGCGACACCAAAATCGTCTACGTGAGCTCCGGCAACGTGTATGCCTACACCCCGGTGGATGGAGGAGGCGCCGACGAAGACGGCATCCTGGATCCGGTCGGTGAATACGCGCAGTCTCGTTTGGGAGGCGAACGGCTGGCCACCTACATGGCGGAGCGCCTGAACGTTGAATTGCTCATCGTTCGCCTGTTCTACGCCACCGAGTTGCGCTACGGCATCCTCCACGATCTCGCCCACAACATCGTCACGCACACCCCGATCGATCTCACGATGGGGCATGTCAACCAGATCTGGCAGGGAGACGCCAATGCTTACCTCGCGCGCGTCGTGGCAAAGGCCACCGATCCTGCGACCGTCCTCAACATGACCGGACCAGAAGTGATCTCCGTACGGGAAATCGCACACGCCCTGGGCAACAGACTGGGAGTCGATCCGGTGTTCGAGGGAACCGAAAGTGAGACCGCCCTACTCGGGGACTCGAGCAAACTTTTCAAGCTGCTGGGAACCCCACCGACCCCCTTGATGCAGATGGCAGATTGGGTCGCCCACTGGGTGGATACGGGCGGATGTAGCCTGGGCAAGCCAACGAAATATCAGTCTCGCGACGGCGTTTTTTGAGACCGTGCAGCAAACCGCGCGTCAGGGAAGTATCTCCAGAACTTCTCCGAGTTTCGACACCGTGTGATCGGCTTCCTCGCAAACCGCGGACCCCGAGTATTCCACCGTCAGAATAGTCATGCCGATACCGGCCCCGATAGCACCGAGGATATCGCCGGCCGGATTGTCCCCGATGAAGACGGCTTCCCCGGCATTGACTCCCAGCCGGTCCAGAGCTTGCCCGAAGATTCGCGGCTCCGGCTTCTCCGCACCCGCCTCTTCACTGGTCACGATGGCCTTGAAGTAAGGCTCCAAACCCAGCGCTCTTACCTTGCGCAACTGGGGCAACGCTACATGGTTGGAGACGATAGCGAGCAGGTAACCGCGTGCGGTTAGTTCGGTGAGGACCTTGACTGCTGCCCCTGCGCCCCCGCGTGCGTACTCAAGGAATTGCTGCCAGTAGAGGTCATAGAGATCGATGGCCAGGCTGGTTTGGCAGGCGACCCGCTCGACCATCATGTTGAAAAACAGAGCTCGATTGTGACTGGCTGCGGTTCCACCCAGTTGGGCGGCCAGTTGGTCGCGCACCTCGTCGTGCACGGCCATGAACCGCTCGTAGGTGAGACCGGCCGCGAATTGCGCCAGCAGCCGCGATGTCGCTCGCAACCCCGCCTGATTGCATGGTTCATACCCGTACAGCGTGTCATCGAGGTCGAAAAGGACGGCGCGGGGAGTCATCGTTTCCATGTGCATGCCACCTACGTGCGCATCGCCGCCAGAAGCTGGCGCCGGTAGGTTTCGCTGCCCAGCTGATCCAGGCGAGCGCATTCCTCATCGGAGAGAAAGGTCGGCGTGCCGACCTGCAGTGCCTGCCATTGGATCATGGCCTGCTCTTCCATCGCCAGCGTCCGGAAGAGCGCCTCACGGATCGAAGCTCCGACGGTGATCGCACCGTGATTGCGAAGCACGGCGCCGACGCAGCGTTGATCTTCGAACTCGACCCCGACCGCCTCCGCCAGCTCCGGGGTGGTTACCGTGATATACGGAAGATGCGGCACGTGCCCCCCCAAATACACGTAGTAATCGGCAAACATTGGTTTCAAATCATGGCCGGCAGCTGTGAGTGCAATTGTATAGCGCGGATGCGTGTGTATGACCGCATCGACCTCCGGCCGTCGCCGGTAGATGGCCAGATGCATGAGGACCTCGGAGGATGGCCGCCGCGCTCCCCGTGTGATCTCGCCGCTTTCGACTGCCACACACGGATAGTCTTCCGGCCTGGCGTCACCGAATGAGAACCCGCTGGGCGAGATCCACATCCCGGCTCCCTCGCGCGCACTGACATTGCCCCCGGCGCCGGCAACGAGTCCGGCTGTGCTCAATTCGTTGGCGGTCGATACCAGCTGTTCCAGGGTTTTTACGGCCTCTGTCATCGGTTTACTCCGTGCACTGGTTGGATGTAGCCACGCTCTTCCATCAACTCGCGGAACCGCAGAAAGCGATCCTCATACTCCTGGGATTGTGAGCGGTCTGGCTCGAAGGCACACTCGATGTGAACCATATCCCGAGCGGCGCACCACACATCATCGTGCCACACCGCCGAGGCTGCCATCACCGCGCTGCCGAAAGCGGATTCCGCACAATCGGGCCGGTGAATGCGTCGACCAGTGACATCCGCCCGCAGCTGCAGCCAGATGTCGCTGCGGCTGGCTCCACCCGTGGCATAGATGTCACCACCATCCGTACCCGTTGCCCGGTCGAGAACCTCGTAGCACAGTCGCTCCACGAAGGCAGTCCCCTGCAGGTTCGCCGCGTAGCGCGCAACCGGATCGCTCGTTTCCGGATGGCAGAATCCTCGCGCATCCGCGGCCAGGAACGGGAAGCGTTCACCCACTGAGACCAGCGGATAAGCAACGTGGTCGCAGGGTAGGAATTGCTCGCTGCTCTGGAGGTCGAGCCGGCCCAGATCGGCTTCGCCGTGGTGCCGCTGGATCCACTCGCCACCGGTGTTGCTGGCAGCCCCTGGCAGCCAGAATCCACCGGGCAATTTATGGCTGTACACCAGGCCGTCGTCATCGGCCGCCAGTTGACGTGACAATCGCTTGAAAACCAGAGTCGTGCCGAGGGTTGTGTTGTCAGCGCCGGCTTCACACGCACCCGAAGCGAGAAACGCTGCCGTGCCATCCGTAGCCCCGCTGACCACGGCCGCGGAGGGAAATCCCAGGGAATCGGCAACGGTCGCATCCAACACGCCGATTTGAGTGCCCGGTGCGACCACACGTGGCAGTCGCCCCTCGATGCCATCAAAGTCCCCCCACCAGGTCGGCCAGCACTCATCGACAAGATCGAAGCCGGTCTTGAGTGCGTTGCTGTAGTCGGTAACCCCGAACTCGCCACATAGGCGGCCACTGATGAAGTCAGCCTGGTGGGCGAACCAGCGGGTTGCTACGAAGATGCTGGGCTCGTGCCGCTGCAACCACAGGATTTTCGCCGCCGCGAAGGAAGGCGCCATGCGGTAACCCAGCTTGCTGCTGGTGGAGGCGGCGCTGGAACGCAGCGCTTGCGCCTCTTCTAAGGCCCGTTGGTCATTGTGCATGATCGCCGGCCTCAGCGCCTGGCCCTGCGAGCCTGTGCAGACCAGCGTCCCGGAAGTTCCGTCGACGCATAGAGCGACGATCGCATCGCCGTGGTATCCGCAGCCCTTCAACTCCTGGCTCAACCCGGCCAGCGTTTCCATCGTGGCCTTCCACCAGGCCTCGGGATCCTGCTCGTGCCTTCCCGCCGCCAGGCTCTGCGTTCTGAGCTCCAGCGCGGTACCCCAGCGCGCCACAACCACTCCGCGCTCGTTTACGGCGACCGCGCGAATCCCGGCGGTGCCGAGATCAAGTCCAACGACGAGTTGTGAACGGCTAGTCATCCTGGCAACGATACGCATAAGACGACCTTCAGATCAAAGCTCAGAGACCCCCGCGGCACAAACTCCGCTTTGATATCTCGGCTTGTCGGTGTACTTTACACCGGCCCAAGACGCTTCGCTGTCCTTCTGCCCCAAAGGCAGCTATTGCGCGACAAGACGGCCTTGCAGTGTGATCACCATAGAGGCAGCGAATGAATGCCAGCATCCAAAAGGACATGCTGCTCTATTTTGACGAGCGCGCGGAGGAGTACGACGACATCTACGCGGGCAAGGGGCCAGCCATCCAGCATTATGGCGGCATGTACGTCAAGGATTTCGCCCAAATCGGTGAGGCGGTCTCCGACTTCGGTGGCAAACACCTGATCGACATCGCCTGCGGCACGGCCTACTGGACCCCGTTCTATGCCTCGAAATGCGACGAGATCACTTGCCTGGATCAGTCGGCCAACATGCTGAGTCAGGCGCAAACCAGAATCAAAGACCAGAACCTCAAGCCTCCCAAGTTCATACACGCCGATTTCTTCGACATCGACCTGGGAACCGACGTGTTCGACCGGGCTTTTGTCAGTATCCTGCTCAGCCACCTCAGCCGCGACCAGGAAATCGGCTTCTTCGAGCGGCTGAAGCAGATCCTGCAACCCGGCGGCGAGCTGATGGTCATCGACAGCCTGTGGAATTCGCGCCGTAGCAAGTACCGCAAGCAGGAGAGTGTCGAGGAGCGGGTTATCAAGGACGGCCGCAAGTTCAAGGTGTTCAAGCGATACATGGACCAGCGTGGCATGGCCCGCCTGCTCCAGTCTCACTCGTTCGCCATCAAATCGTTGTACGTAGGCGACATGCTCTTGGCTATCAGGGCGGTCGGTCCCTCCTGAGCTGACGTTGAAATCTACCTGCACAGCCGCGATAGTTGCATGCCTGTGCCTGCCGCCCAACCTTACAAACGCACAGACCGGCTCCCACGATTGGGCCTACTACGGCGCTGACCCAGCCAGCACGAGATACTCACGGCTGCGTCAGATAGACGGCACTAACCTGTCGCGACTGGAGCTGGCCTGGCAATGGCGCTCTCCGGATGCAGTCATTCTCGAGCGCGACGACCTGCGCCTGTATCCCATATTCAACCGCGCTACACCTCTCGTCGTTGACGACATCCTGTACACCAGCACCCCCTTGAGCATGGTCGCCGCCCTCGACGCAACCACGGGTGAACAGTTGTGGAGTTTTGATCCTGAAGCGTGGAAGGAACGCAATCACTTCAGTACCCATCGGGGAGTGGCATATTGGTCGGATGGCGAGGGTAACGACCGTATCCTATTCGGTACCGCCAGCGCCTTCCTCTACGCCCTCGATGCCAAATCCGGCTTGCCAGATTCAACATTCGGAATCGCCGGACGTGTCGATCTCACTGACGGGCTCGACGTTCCTGTAGAGCGTTTCGAGTACAGTCTCAATTCGCCGCCGACGATCTGCCGCGACGTTGTCGTCGTCGGCTCATCGGTGGGTGATAGTCATACATCCGAGGCTGCTCCGCCGGGGGATGTCAGGGGATTTGACGTGCATACGGGAGAGCAGCTGTGGACCTTCCACTCGGTACCCCGAGCAGGTGAATTCGGCGCACACACGTGGGAGAAAGACTCCCTCGCACGAGGCCGCCGTGCCAACGCCTGGGCCGTCATCAGCTCGGATCAGGAGCTGGGATATGTCTACGTCCCTTTCGGTGGACCCAACAACGTCTATTACGGTGGCGAGCGTCCCGGGGACAACCTGTTTGCCTCGTCCCTGGTGTGCCTGAATGCCGCCACCGGCCAGCGGATCTGGCACCAGCAGCTGACCCACCACGATGTCTGGGATTACGACCTGCCCGCGCCACCGATCCTGGTTGATCTCGTCGTTGACGGACGGCCCATCAAGGCGGTAGCACAGATTACCAAGCAGGCCTTTTGCTTCGTCTTTGACCGCATCACCGGTGATCCGGTGTGGCCACTGCAAGAGCGACCCGTGCCGGCGTCGACGACTCCGGGCGAACAGGTCTCGCCCACCCAACCCTTCCCGACACGCCCTCTCCCCTTCGACCGTCAGGGCCTGATGGTAGAGGATCTCATCGATTTCACCCCCGCTCTGCGGCAGCAGGCATTGGAGATCATCTCCCAGTACGACCATGGAGTCATCTACACCCCTCCCTCGCAACGAGGGGTTGTAGCATTGCCTGGTGGAGTCGGTGGAGGCGACTGGACGGGCGGCGCCATCGATGCGGGTACCGGCTGGCTCTACATCCCATCCCACACCAAGCCGGATGTGATTCAACTTGGCGAAACCGGTGCTCACTCCTCCACCACTACCTATTTCGCCGAACGGAACGAAACCCTGCATGGCCCCGAAGGCTTGCCATTGATGCAGCCGCCCTACAGCAGAATCACCGCCATCGACCTGAACTCGGGGGATCACATGTGGATGGTACCGACCGGCACCGGACCCGTGAACCATCCCGCACTGAAATCACTCGGCCCGCTGCCGCCACTTGGGTCGGGCGGACGGTTCTTCGTGCTGGCCACGCCGACGTCGCTGCTGGTCACCGCCGAGCACGCTCAATGGCTGCGCGGCGGTGGACACTCCTTCGACGTCGATGCCGAGCGCTATCTGTGGGCCTATGATCTGGAGGATGGGCGCCTGCTCGATCGCTTGCCAATGCCCGGCAACGCGACAGGAAACCCGATAACGTATTCAGTGAATGGACGGCAGTTTATCGCGATTCCGACCAACTCTCCCGATGCCGGAGGTGCGGCGGGCATCATGGCCTTCGCCCTGCCGTAGCGGGCTTAGCGGCGGCGGCGGCGGCGCGGTTTACCCTTCGGCGGTCCGCCACGCCGTTCCTGCATTTCGAGTACCTCGATATCGGAGCCAAGCAGGTTCTGGTTGTCGAGCCCAGCGATGGCATCGCGAGCGGCACTCTTACTCGGCATCTCAACGAAACCTTGTCCCTGCAAGCCTCTGACCTGCACCGAAGATACCTTCCCGAACAACTCGAACAGGATTCGCAGGTCTTCGTCAGTCGCATCCGACGGAAGATTCCGTACGCATATTCTCAATTAATGCTCGTTCCTTTGGACTCGTGATACCACGTCCTGCCCTCGAGCAGGAACGGCTGGGGCCAACTGACTCATCCCCATCGCCCGCAGAAAGCGAAAATGGGCGGCAATCGCAGAGGTTACCGAGGGATAAGTGATGTAGGGTAACGAAAACTCCGCGCACGTTTCCTTCACGATCTTGCCGATCGCCGGATAGTGAACATGGCAGACTTTGGGAAAGAGGTGATGCTCAATCTGGAAATTCAGGCCGCCCAGGTACAGGGTGGCCAGCTTGTTGCTCCCCGCAAAATTGGCCGTTGTTTCGACCTGGTGTACGGCCCATTCGTTTTCAATCGATCGGCTTGCTGGCTCCGGCTCCGGGAATTCGTTTTCTCCCATCGCGTGAGCCAGTTGAAATACCAGGGACAGGGTGACACCCTGCACAATGTGCATGCCGATGAAGGCGATGACGACGTAAAGAAAGGGATGGAAGAACAACGGCAGGACGATCATGTAGCCGAGGTAGATCGCTTTGCCCAGAAACAGCACCGCCAGATCAGACCGCGAGGCCCGCGGTAAGCGATAATCCAAGATGCGCCCGGCCACGAGCTTTCGAACGTCGTTGGTTAAGACCCAGGTGAGCGTCAGGAAGCCGTACGCCAGCACGGCGTAGACATGCTGAAAACGATGCCAGCGACGTTTCTGCTGGTTCGGGCTCAGTCGCAGGATACCTGACGTGTGCAGATCCTCATCCACCCCGTCGATGTTCGTGTAGGTGTGATGAATAATGTTGTGCTTTTGACGCCAGATCAGGTTGCTGCCGCCGGCCAGATCGAGCGTAAATCCCATGATCGAGTTGATTTTCTTACTGCTCGAAAAGCTGCCGTGATTGCCGTCGTGCATGATGTTGAGGCCCACGAGAATGAACCCCTGGGCCAGCGCAAAGGCGGCTATGACGGCAGTGAGCAGAGTATCGGCGTAGAATACGAGCAGTACGTAGGAAACCGGCATCCAGATCAGGATGAGAGCCGTTTTCAGGTACATCCGCCAGTTGCCGGTTGTCTTGAGATTGCGGTCTCTGAAGTATTCTTCTACACGCTGGGCTAGAACTCTTCTGAAATCACCACGATTGGAAAATGTGATTTTGGTCTGGGGCGATGCGTCGATGGTATTCCCTCCCTTGCCGACTGTCCTCACGGCGATCCTGTCGCCTGGGGGCCCTAAAGACATGCCGGACGGGTAATTAGGCCCCATTAATGATCGCTCAGGCTGGAAATTCTCGCAAGGGGTTCGCTGAATCCCTAACTTGATCGATGGAGTCACAAATGTAGGGATAAAATAGGGATAATTCTGGCAAAAAGGGATTTTGTTAGCCGCGGGGAATATGCGTCGTGCACACGGGTGTGATAGGAGGAGGAATTTTCGGCATGGCGGCGGCCATCGAGTTGCGTGCCAGGGGTCACCAGGTGACTCTATGCGAGCGCAGAACCATACCCGCCCCCGATGCTTCTTCGACGGATGTCTCCAAGGCCATCCGGCGCGTTCACTATCCAGAGGAAGAGTACGTCGAGCTCGTGACTCGAGCCGCTGAGCAGTGGGCGCGGTGGCAGGAGCGCTCAGGGTCCTCTATCTACCACCAGCCGGGTCTTCTCAGCATCTCCCACGACTTGCCCGCTCACAGCAAGGTCCATAGCGGCTTCGAAACAACAAAGCGGCTCGGCGCCGAGATCGAGACCCTTTCTGCTGATGAGGCCCGAAGGCGCTTTCCTCAGTTCGTCGTGAAGGCTGAAGATACCATCTTCTTCGACCCCTGGAGCGGTTACCTGCGCAGTGGCGAAGCGCTGACACAGCTGGCCACCATCGCCCGCTCAGACGGCATCGAGGTTCGCGAACAGATGACTGTTCAGGAGGTGGACGAAAAGAGAGATCGGGTCGACGTCGTCGGTGCGGATGGCGACACCGTTTCTTGCGACCGCGCCATCGTCAGTGCCGGACCCTGGTTGATCCGGCTATTCCCGGGGTTGCAGCGACATCTGCGGATCACCCGGCAACAGATGGCCTTCTTTGTTCCGCCAGACCCGCAGGAATTCCGTCGGGAGGTCTTCCCGGTATGGAGTGTTCTGGCGCCGGACAATGCCTGGTACGGCTTCCCATTCCTCGACGAGGGTTACGTCAAGGTCGCCGAGGACAACAAGGTACTGGATGCCGATCCCGACAGCGACCGCGAACCGACGGAGCGGTTCTTGGCTGAGGCCCGGGAGTTCGTTGCTGAGCGCATACCGGCATTGTCCGATGGGGAGCTCGTCGGCGGCCGCTCCTGCCTCTACACCAACACCCCGGACGACCATTTCGTCGTCGATTGGGCACCGGATTCCAGTCGTGTGCTGATCGCCGGTTGCGGCTGCGGCCACGGTTTCAAATTCGGCGGCGCCATCGGACCCGTGATCGCCGATGCCGTCGAAGACCGGGACAACCCGCTCGGAAGACTGTTCAGAATCGGCGACCGCTTCAGAGGAGAACACTGATGCAGACGCAAGCGCAACAGCTGTACGACCAGGCCATCGTCATCGACGGACTCAACGTCAGCAACTGGGAGAGCCCCGAAGTGTTTGAGGGCTTGCGGACAGGCAACGTCACCGCCATCAACGCCACCGTGTCCACCTGGGAGAATTTCCTGCAGACGATCGACCATATCACGGTCTGGATGCGCCGGTTTCGTGAGCGCGACGACATCATGCAGGTGACGGACATCGACAGCATCCATGCCGCCAAGTCCCAGGACAAAACGGGCATCATCCTCAGTTTTCAGAACGCGTCACCCATAGAGAACGACCTAGACAGACTCGGGCTCTTCCATACCCTCGGCGTGCGCACGATCCAGCTGACCTACCACGAACGCAACCTGCTGGGTAATGGTTGTTGGGAGCGGCGCGACGAGGGCTTGAGCAACTTCGGCATCGACGCCGTGCGCGAGATGAACCAGCTGGGAATCCTCATCGACCTCTCCCACGTCGGCGACCGGACGACGTTGGAAGCCATCGAGACTTCGGACAAACCAGTGTCGATCACGCATGCCAACGCCCGCTCCTTCTGTGACCACCCGCGCAATCGCACTGAGGAGTCGTTGAAGTTACTTGCAGAGAAAGGCGGTGTGATCGGCGCCTGCTCCTTCGCCCCCTTCCTGCCCAAGGGCCACGATTCGACTATAGAGGACTTCGTGGACGCGATCGACAACATGGTGGAACGAATCGGCATCGACCACGTCGGCGTGGGAACGGATAACACTCAGGACCAGCCTTTGGAGTTCTGGCATTATATCGCCGCCCAGCAGGGCACCAAGTTCCCGTCAACCTTTGCCGACGCCTCCGTGCCCTACACCGAGCTTTGCTTTCAACCGAAGGGAATGGAAACGCCGTCGGAATTTCCCCACCTGGCGGAGGTGCTGCTGGACCGTGGTTATACGGATGAGGAGACCCAGAAGCTTCTGGGTCGCAACTGGCTGCGGCTGTTCGAGGAGGTGTGGGTGGAGTGATTGAATTCCCCTCCGGTTGCCGTATTTGGCAAGATTTGCTAAACTTGATAAGTAATTATTAATACTGCCATTAAGATCACCCCGATCCGCATTCTGGCAGACCTCCCCGCACTTGCACCCAGCATCGCCTTACGCGCGTCCGCGGCAGTTGGTACATCGATTGCTCGGCCTACTGTGGCAATTGGTCCTAACGAATATCCCTGCGCGTCCGATACTAGGGATAAATGGGAGGTTATTCCTATGAAAGCTACGACACTCATCTTCGTGCTGTCCGGTCTGGTTCTGGCCCCTCTGGCTGTCGCTGTCACCGCTTTTTTCAGTGGCTTGTGGCAAAACACAGCGGAGCCCTACATGCTGAATGAGGAGGAGCTGGGGATATAAGTTCCGGCAAGGAAGCAGCACTTTCCTTCTCGTTCCCCTACAGCACCCTCACCATATCGAGCCAGTTTCCGCCGCGGCCCTCGTTGGCCGCCTCCAGGGCATCGCGCGAGCCCATCGCGACGACCCGCCCAGCGGCGCTCGCCCTGTCGAGTACCTCCGCGAACGCTTTGAAATCCCCTACTGACGTTCCCAGCACCGCATCACGCATTTGTTGCCGAAACTCGTCCGTCACTCCGGTCAGGTAGCGAACCATTGACGTGTAGCCCTTGGCATCGGGCAGCTGGTAGGAATCCAGCTCGCCGATCGTGCCGATGATCGCTTTCGTCAGCTCCTCATTGGACAGGTCCAGATCTTTCAAGAACGTCGCGCAGGCATCGTAGTTGTCGACGGTAGCGACGACGTTTGGATCACGGTAGGAGGCGAAAGCCATGACCCCGGAGAAGTGGTCGAAGGCGCAGAAAGCCCCGTACGCCCCTCCCTGGACGCGCACTCGATCCCACAGCCAGGTGTTGCGCAGGAACCTGGTGATGACACCGACGGACCCGTGCAGCTGGTAACCCAGGTCGTAGAGGTTCGCCGCCTTGGCCACATAGTTGACCTGCGCCGGGATCACCAGGCCTTCTTCCACCTCGCGCAGCTGCGGCTGCCAGTCGGCCGGCTCGATGGGGGCATTTGGCAGTTTGGCCAGCAAGGTCGACAGTTTGCCCTCGAATGACGCGCGGTCAGCGGCCGCCATCGTCACGTTGCACAAGGCGGTGCTTCCGTTTATCAGCAGCGCCCGTACTTGCTCCAGCTTCGCCCGTACCGCCCCCCAGTCGTTTTCGATCTCGTCGACTAAACACCGTAGAAAAAACAGGTGGCTGACGCCCTCAATCTGCTCGGTCAGCCACCCGGCTTCATCGAATTGCGAACGCAACCGCATGCTGACCACCCCGTGACCACCGGGAACCAGGCCGGCCTCCTCACCGGCCTTCTCTTCCAGCACCATCTGCAGAAAGCGCTCCCTGTTGTCGAAGTTGACGTCCAGGAGTACGTCACCCATGATGGCGAGAAGATCGTCGACCTGCGACCGCATCGCCTTCCCTCGCAGGAACAGCCGGGTCACGGCACGGCTGTCATCTCGTCGCGAGGACAGAAACAGGCTCGCCCAGATGCCGCCCGTGCGCGAGCCGATGCGCTGCGAGAGCTGCACGAAGTTTTCCTTCGAGGTACCGATCTCAGTCAAAGCCCGCCCGAACAGTGACAAGTAAGGCAGCAACTCCTGGGGCACGGTACGCAGATCGAAGCTCACATCGACGTAGGCGATCCCGTTCGTAAACAAATCGTGATAGAGTACTGTGGCGCCCTCCTGCTCGATAACGTCGATGGGCACGGTGCGGATCTTGGTGTCCAGATCCTCCAACCTCAACCGGGGCAGTTTCGCCAGGTCCTCCGGAGAATCTGGAGCCTCTTGCAGCCTCTTGAGTTCGGCGGTCTGGGCAATGACGTCGTCGATATCCGCGGCGGACATCCGTGCGCGAGCGTTGTCCAGCCGCTCGCGCTCCTCCTGTTCCTCACGAGCCGCCTGCTTGGTGTCCGGACGCAACAGCACCGTGGTGCGGTGGGGGTTGTCTACCAGGTGGGTTCGAATCAGCTGTGAGAAATAGCCGTCGGTTAACGCGAGGCTCTTCACGGACTGCAGCGGAGCCTCGAAGGCGAGTGGCTCGAACGGATCTTTGTCGTAGAGCCAACTCGCCAGGGAACGCAGCATCAACACCAGCCCCCTGGGGTATGACCCCGTGTTGTTCTCACGCAGCCGAAACTCCGACGTATTGATGGCAGCCTCCACCGTCTGCGGATCGATACCGCCGTCGGCCAGCTCCTGCAGGGTCCTGATCACCAGCGCCTCGACGGCCGCCTCGTCATCGGCTTCGACGCCGCGCAAACCGGTGGAAAAGAAAAATTGCTTGAGTTCCGTTTCCATGCCCACGCCGGCCAGATCCTCGCCCAGCCCCGACTCGATCAATGCCTTGCGCAGCGGTGATGCCGGCGTTCCGATCAGGATGTAGTCGAGGATTTGCAGCGCCAGGCCGGTCTCCGTGTCGATATCACCGTGAAGGAGCCAGTTCACTGCCACCATGCCCTTGCTTCCACCCTCGTCTTCGTCGCTGGCCGCGTACGTCGCCTCCGTTGACCGTGGGCCGTCCAGCGGCTGTTGCGTGGCGATGGCCGAGTCAACTTCCAGGCGCTGGTAGCGCTCCAGGTATTCCTCCACGAGCCCAAAACGCTTGTCGGGATCGTCGTCGCCATAAAAGAAAATCCGCGCATTCGAGGGGTGGTACAACGTCGTGTGAAAGCGTTCGAACTGTTCGAAGGTCAGATCGGGGATGCTTCTCGGGTGCCCGCCGGATTCCACACCATAGGTGTTGTCTGGAAACAGGGAGTGCTGAGCGTATTCAGCCAGCACCCGCTCAGGAGCGGAGTAGGCGCCTTTCATCTCATTGAAGACAACACCCTTGTAGGTCAGTGGATCTTCCGTCCGCTCCAACTCGTAGTGCCAGCCCTCCTGCTTTAGGACTTGTGGGGTCAGGCGCGGGCTGAAGACAGCGTCGAGATAAACGTCAACAAGGTTGTAGAAGTCCTGCAGGTTGGTGCTGGCCACCGGGTAGCAGGTCCGGTCGGGGTAGGTGAAGGCATTGAGGAAGGTCTTCAGCGATCCCTTGAGTAACTCGACGAAGGGCTCCTTCACCGGGTACTTCTCAGACCCACAGAGCACAGCATGCTCCAGAATGTGCGCTATTCCGGTAGAATCGGTGGGTGGTGTGCGCAGCGTGACGCCGAACACCTTGTTCTCATCGTCATTGACGAGCGACAGCAACTCGGCGCCAGTGGGCCGATGCCGGTACAGAAAGCCCTGCGTGTTCAGCTCAGGTATTTCCCTGCTCTGAACCAGCTCAAACGCACCGTTCGTCGTCAT
Organism: Candidatus Latescibacterota bacterium; assembly: GCA_965248265.1. GTDB lineage: Bacteria > Latescibacterota > UBA2968 > UBA8231 > UBA8231 > CBDFJF01. Next base: position 421,691 of record CBDFJF010000001.1, on the reverse strand, counting down.
CTAGGTACTCCCCTTCTGCATGTCAGTCAGTGGGACCTTCATAAACGATCGTTTAGAAACGATCTCCCAGAACGATCTTCCCCAGAATCACAGGTCGCTCCGCCCCCGTGGCCCCGGGCAAATTGCCGGCACGGCCTCCGATCGTCTGGTTCGCCAACACAGCAAAACACAGCGCCTCCTTGGCCTCCGCCGAGACGCCTGCACCCAACTCATCTATGGGCGCGACGGCCAATCCCGGCAACTCCTGCCGCAGCAGGCTCATCAAGTACAGATTGTGCACACCGCCACCGCTCACCCAGACTTCAGTCAGGTTTTCTTCACCGTAGGTGTCGATGGCAAACCGCTTGATCCCAGTACAGATGGTACGCGCCGTGAACGCCGTGAGCGTGGCGATCGTGTCATCCGCCGTCAGGTCCATTCGCGTCAACACTTCCGCGAGGTACTCAGTGCCGAACTCCTCCCGTCCCGTCGATTTGGGCGGTTCTCTCCGAATGAATTCGTGCTCGATCAGCCTTGCGATCCACGACTCGTCGGCCGTTCCGCGCTCAGCTCTACGGCCACCGTCATCGTAGCGCTCCACCCCCCCTGTCAAGTGGGCCACCGCGCCATCGACGACCATGTTTCCTGGTCCCAGATCGAAAGCCAGGATTGCATCGGGCGTCGCCGCGGCCGGCAAGACGGTAACATTGGCGATGCCGCCAATGTTCAGCATCAGGCGCCCGACCTCATCATCGCAGAACAGCAGGTAGTCGACGAGCGGCACCAGGGGAGCGCCCTCCCCTCCAACGGCGATGTCAGCCGGCCGGAAGTCGGCTATGGTGGTAATCCCAGTGCGTTGGGCGATGACCGCCGGCTCGCCGATCTGCAGGGTCGACGGCTCTCCGCCGGCTGGTAGATGCCGCACTGTCTGCCCATGCGAGCCGATCAGATCGACGTCTTCGGCAGCCATACCGGCTTCCTCGATGACGGCCAGGGCCGCATTGGCGAGCACCTCGCCCAGGGCAAAATTGGCCCGGCACAAGTCCTCGACCTGGGCATCGGGCATGAAGAGAGTGAACAGATCACCGCGCAACTCAGCAGGGATCTCGCTGGACAGATGTGCCAGCACCTCCGCCCTCGTGGCCTCACCACTGCCATCGATCTCGGCCAACACAGCGTCCACCCCGTCGGTGGAGGTACCCGTCATCAAGCCCACTATGAGGCGCGTCTCTTTCATCAACAAGGTCCGAAGATCGCTCATGTGCTCACACTCGACGCGGAAGACTGACGCCGTTCGATTACGCGCGCGACCACGGCAACGCAACCGAACAGCATGCCGAACAGCAATGTGAAGCGCCCGTTTACCATGGTGCCGTCGCTCAACCCGAGCACGAGAAAGGCCGCCAAGATGGAGACGGTGCTGGCTGCGAACGCCTTCAGCCGTGGGTCTTCGGAATGTTTCAATGTGTATGACGACAGGGACACGATTTTCGTGCACAGATAGACGAAGGCAATGAGACCGGGCAACCCCATCTTCATCCACAACGTCAGGTACAAACTGTCCAACGTCCAAGAGATCCAGCGTTCGAACTGCTTCGAGTCGATGTCGAAGGTGTAGGAGGTGACGGTGCTGCCCTGTCCGCTTCCAAGAATGGGGCGCTCCTGGATCGCCTCGAGCGCCTCGCTATAGCCGAGCAGTCGACTCACGAACAGGACGTCGCTCTGGTAGTCGACGAAGGTTCGGGACCGTTCGACCGCATGGGCCGTGAGTGCTGTGCCGGTTACGCGCTGAAACATCAACGCAGTTCCCATCAGCAGCGACAGCGCCAACAGGGTCATCAGCAGCGAACGCCAGGCCCGGTACTGTTCCCGGTAACGCAGCCATACCGCCACGGCGAAACCGAAGATGGTCGCGATCATCATGCCGCGCGCCAACGTCAGCGACAGGCCCAGACCCGTCACCAGAAAAACGCCCGCCGGCAGCAGCCGGCCGTAGCGCCGGGGATCGTGCAGGAACTGGTTGGTCGCCAACAACAGAGCGATCGGCAACAGGATGCCCTGGCGGCGAGTCACGCGAAAGCTTTCCTCCTCAAGCCCGGAAAGGTCGATGAGCTCGACAAACTCGAGGATGAAGGTAATGCTGATGACGACTCCAGTGAGAACCGCCAGAGTGCTGAAGGAACGCGCTGCCGCCGCGGGCGAATCCATGGATTGGGTGATCAGGTAGAAGACGAAATAGTACAGGGGAAATCGCAGGTTGCGCAGAATCAGCGAGGTCTCATTGCCGTAGTAGTAGCCCACCCCAGCGGACACCACAGCCGTCAGCAGAAACACGGCTACGGCTCCGTCGACGGCGCTTGGTTTCAACTTCCAGCCGTTTCGGTGCGTGATCTCGACTACGGCGAACAGCGAGGCAGCGATCAGGCAGGCCTCGGCCAGACGGAAATCAAGCGGAAACTGGATCTGGATGTAGTATGGAGCCGGAACCAGAATGGTCACGGCCGCCCCCGCCAGGAGGGTCCGTGGCACGGAAAACAGGATGAGTCCGGTCACCAGCATGGTCGGGGCGATCAGCAGCGCGTACCCCACCGACCACAGCATCGGCACGGCCATCAGGCCGACGAGCACGACACACACGCCGGCGAGCAGACGGCGATTGCCCGGATGAAGGAAAACGGACTCAGTCAGCGCCGTCATCTGTCTTACTCGCGACCAGGAGGAAGTTCCACGTGTCCCCTTCAACCCGATGCAGTCGATCCAATGCCATGGCGCCAACCTGGATGACGGCGTAAAGAGGACGTAGGAGGAAGGCCAGGCCGATTTTCTCGAAGTGTTGGAGGTAGTAGCACAGCCGTGTGCCGGCCGTTACCCAGTAGCCGGCCATCGCCCTCACACTGTCAACCCGCAGACCGGCCTGACGGGACAGGTGCGCGAGGCCGTACCCGGTGAACCGGAAGTAGTCCTCGGGTTCCTCGTGTACCCCCCAGATGTGCGGCGCCGCGACAATCAGACACCCTCCCGGCTTGAGCACTCGACAGCTCTCCGCGAACAACTGGGCCGGATCGGGAACGTGCTCGAGCACCTGAAAGGCGACGACGGTGTCAGCGCTCTCGCTACGCAGAGGCAGATTCAATCCGCTACCCCATAGATCAGGAGGGGTCGTCCGGTAACGCCCCCGATCGCTTTCGAGACCCAGATACGAACTCGCGTAACCCAGTAGCAACTGTTCATAGGGTCGCAGGCCACAGCCGATGTCGAGGAGCAAGCCCTTCGCATGGCTACTCGCCGCCGCGGCGATGTACTGGCGCGTGATGCGGTGGACGAGCCAGCTGACCGAAAACGGAGACTGTGCGAGGGTGCCGCCCATCCTCAGCGTGGAATCGGCGGCGCTAGGACGCGCCGTGGGGACGCCGGCGAGACATCAATACCGGTCCCGGGCGGTGTGCGGATGAAAGTCTACCAGCGCGCCCTGGTCATCCAGCAGATAGCTGCCAGGGTACTTCGTCGCCGTCGGACACACGTGCCAGGGAATGGCCAGCAGGTAGGTGCCCACACAGGGCAACTCGCCGCCGCGCAGGGCGAAGACCCCGTGCTCCTCGTTTTGCATGAGGAGATTGGCATCCTCATGGCCCATCAGCGTGGCTCTGCGGTGCATGGGGGGATCAGCTGGAATCGCCTTGTTGCCCAGATCAGTCGTTATGGTGTGATGGCCGAGATCACGATCGACGACCTGCGTCAGCACCATGGCAGCGAACTGATAGGGCTGATTCGGTAGGGTGTTGCCGTAGCCAAGGTCCCAGTAGGTGCAGGTGCCCGGCGAACCGTGCATGCCCTCGGTGCGTGCGTAGTAGGGGTAGGTAAAGGTGCACCCGGCGGCGATCCGCGGAACAGACATGCCGGCCTGTTCGAGCTGCGCCTTCAGTTTTTCCAGCCTGGCGATCTGCCTGTTGGCGGCTGCTTCGCGCTCCGCTGGGTCCGAGAAATGCTCATGGCCGTCGTATAGGTGAATACCCGTCGCGACCAGGTCATCGTCCTCATGGATTACTCGATACAGTGTCTCCGCGTCCTTAAAGGACACTCCAGTACGATGCATTCCGGCATCGACATCGATCATGACGTTGAAGGATCGGGATTGCTCTTGCTCCCCCGCGACGTCGCGCAACACGGCCACGTGTTCGTCGGCGCTGACTATGGTGTGAACCTGACAATCCGGAAACGTGTCCGTCAGACTGGCCAGGCGCTCGACCTTGCGGCGCTGCACCTGAGGATAGGCCAGGATCGCCTCGGAAGCGCCCGCCTCCATCGTCACTTCCAACTCCTTCAGTGTCGCGCACTTGAACCCTGCAATCCCGGCCTCTATCTGTCGACGGACGATCGCCTCGGTTTTGTGGGTTTTTACGTGCACCATCAGATTGCCACCGCCACCTGCGGCTTCACACATCGCGGCGATGTTGTCATCCAGCTTGTCAGCGAAGACGACCATCGCCGGGGTCTCGAGCGCATCCGGCTCCGCAATCTTGTATCCGTCGTACTCGATCATAGTTCGCAATTGGCAGGGTGGCCTGATCGGATAGCCCTAACTCGTTGAAGATTTGTCAGTTGCTGGCGAAACGGGTGAAGATAGAGCAGTTGACTGACTGCGGCAATGGAGCTATTCCATCCTCCCCCGCAGCTCTTCCGCTTCTTCGATCGTCTTCGGCCAGTCATCCTTCAGCAGCCGCGACAACAGACGGTCTGCCAAAACCTTGCCGCCCGTTTGGCAACGGGGACAGTAGTTCGTCTCATTGGAAGCGTAGACGATTTCCTGGATGGGTGTGTCGCATACCGGACATGGCTGGCCGTAGCGTCCGTGAGCAGCCATGCCTTCCTTGAAGGCTGTGACCTTCTCGGGAAAGCGCTCGTCACCGCATTCCGCCTTGAGCATCTCCGTCCACCGGATCATGGTGTCGCGGGTGGCCACGTAGAGGCGGCTGATCTCCGCGCCAGACAAGCGGCTCGTCCACTTGACCGGGGACAGGCGAGCCGCGTGCAGGATCTCATCCGAATACGCGTTGCCGATGCCGCTGAAAACTCGCGGATCCGTCAGAGTGCGTTTGAGAGTGTGGTTCTCCCTGGTCAGAGCCGCCTTGAACTCATCCTCGTCGCATTCGAGCACTTCCAGGCCACCCGGATCATGCTCCTTCACCCCTTTCTCACCGCTGACGACGTGCAACGATGCCCGCTTCTTCGAGCTGGCCTCCGTCATCATCAAGGTGCCCGGAGAAAAGTGGAAGGCAGCCAGGTCGACCTTGCGAGTCGGCTTGACACCCGGCTTCTTCCAATGGTAGCGGCCTGCGATCATCAGGTGAAACACCAGGTACAGGTCGTCTTCCAGTTCCCAGACGATGCGCTTCCCCATCCGGCGCAGGCCGACTACCTGCCTGCCGACGGCGCTCTCGAGAGGCGGGTCCACCGAGCGCACTAGGAACGGACTTCTGAGCGCAATGCTGTCGATACTGTGGCCGCCAATGAAGTTGCGCAGAGCGTGCAGGTAGAGCTCTACATCGGGCAACTCCGGCATGATCGTGCTACTTCTTTTCGTCTGAATAGCTGTGGCCGCTCATGGCTTCCCTGATCTGTACTGCGCTGGTGGCCTTGCGAATGCGAGCCATCTTTTCTTCCTCATCGGCCAGCAGCGCCTTGACGTTGGTGACCACCTCCTCCAGTCGGTCGGCCGGAAACTTGCAGGCGCCGTTCTCATCCATGTGGATGATCTCGCCGGGCGACACATCCATGCCAGCGATATGCACGGGGGTGTTGACCGAATGCACCGCCATGTCCCCATGGCCGGCGGTAATGCCGCTCAGCAGGTACTGAAACCCCATCGGCCGGATCTCGTCGATGTCTCTGGACGGACCGTTGGAGACAACTCCCAGGCAGCCCATCGTCTTCATCATCGTCGTCATCACGCCACCCGCCAGCCCCACCTTGCCCTGAATTTCAGGCGGGTACTTCTGTTCCAGAGCCAGAATCGTCGGCTGCGGAGACGCCTCCATGACGTCCAGTACATCCATGAATGTCAGGCGGCTGAAACTTGGATCGGGCATGCCGAAGACGCAGGACACCGCGAACCCCACCCGGGCTCCAAGCTCCGGGTACATGCACTTGACCGTCTGATCGGTGTACCAGTTTTCAGTCCACGGATTGTAGAGCCCCAGACAAAGTGGATTTTTCGGATAGGTCGCTACGACGTTGGTGACGGATGGTGTATCGACTTTGGCCAGTTCGGCCAGCAGGGCTTTGGTATCTGCCATGGTTTCTCCTTGAGAGTTGAAAGTGGTCACTCACTTCACGCCACAAAACTCCATGGCGCTGAGAGCATAGACTCTGGCACAATGTTCCAGGTTGGTGACTGAGACTCGCTCATGGTCGGAGTGGGCGGTCTCGTGAGCGGGCCCGTAGTAGACGGTGGGCACACCGCCGTCGTTGACGTACAGGTTGGCGTCGCCGACCAGCCCCATGCCGATCCGGTCTGCTGGCACGCCTGCTACATTCTCACTGGCCCCCCGCAGTGCTACGACCAGGGGATGATCCGGAGGTGTTTCGAACGGCTCGCGATTGCCTTCAAGTTCGAGTTCGAAGGCAAGCCCCGATTCATTCGCCAACTGGTCGCACAGTTGTTTCAATTGCGATGTGACCTCGGCAAAGGTCTTGCCGGGGGTCCAGCGGCGCGTCCCGGTTACGGCGACTTCGGTCGGCAGCCGGTTGAAATAATCCCCACCATGCAGGAGTCCGACGTTGATCTGTTCGCGACCGCACAAGGGGTGCTCTTCAGCCGTCGCGAAATCCTGTTCCAGGTTGGCGAACTCGGCCAACAGCCTACCCGCCCACAGAGCCGGATTTTCCGCATACGGGACTTTGATCGTGTGGATCGGCCCGCGGTCCGTCGAAATCTTCACCGTGAAGATCGTTGACCCCAGGCTTGCCGACCAGATCGCCCTGGGGCCTTCGACGATGATGATTCCGTCAGCGGCGATCGCCCCCGACCGCAAATGCTCGATCAATCTCTTGGGGCCTTCCTTCTTGCCGATCGGCGTCTCGTGGCCGACGACGCCCGTCATCGATAGGGCGCCTTCCAGCTGCACCCCGGCCTTGCGCAGGGCGGCGGCGGCGTGCACCATGGCCACCAGGCCACCCTTCATGTCCTCGGCGCCGCGCCCGACCACCCAATCCCCGTCGCGTTCCGGTGGAGAGGAGATCCCGATCGGAATGGTGTCGGTGTGACCGTTGAAGGCGAGGGCGCGTCCATCGGCTGTCGCGCCTTCGATCGTGCTGTACACGTTGGGGCGCCCTGGTTCGACTTCGTCGAAGCGAACGTCAAAACCCTCTCGATCCAGCAAATCCGCCATAAAACGGCTGCCCTCAGCCTCCGCTCCAGTCTCGCTCTGCACTCGCACGAACTCCAGCGTATCACAGGCAATGGCCTCGGCGTCGATCTGGCCGCAGACCTCCTTGTACCTGCCGCTGGCTTCGGTCACTTTTCCCATTTGGCCAGGTGGTCGCCACTCATGGCGAACTCTTCGTCTGAATCGGGCAACCGAAAGATCGTGTGCACGGGATGGTTCCGCCTTTCACAGATTAGTACTGTTGTAGCCCAGTAACCAGATGACTTCCAGATAACGGGGAGAACACTCGATGGACAGGATCGCTCTGGCGATGAGGGTTAAAAAAGGTCAGGAGCAGGAGTACATCCGGCGTCACGACAACATATGGCCCGAAATCCAGAAAGACATGCGACGCGCCGGCATCCACAAGATGAGCATTTTCATGTTTGACCAGCAACTATTCCTGTACATGGAAGTCGATGACTATGCCGAGGCCAGTCGCATACTCGAGGCCAGCCCGGAATCCGTCAAGTGGGAGGAATATATGGCACCCATCATGGAGAATGCAGAGGGCGAAGACTACGATGCTGCCAACCCCTATCCGGAGGGCTTGCCCGAAGTGTTCCACTGGGCTGCGTAGGCAGACCGGGCTGGTTTTCTCAGTGCTCGCGCATCGTCTCAGACATAACACGTAAGTCTATGGGGGTTGTGCCACAGCATCCGCCTAGAATACGTACACCCAGATCGAGGAATCGAGTGACCGATTCGGCGAGCGGCTTGCCCGTCTCAGACCCGTTCGGTTGGATCAACACCGGCGTTTGCGCGGGGCGATGGGGTGAGGCGAGGATCTGTTCCGCAATGGCCAGGTAATCCGACACATCGAGTGAGTGACCGCAGTGTGCCCCGACGACGTCGGCTCCGGATTCAATGGCGACACGGGTCATTTCGTCGAGGCTCACGCCTGCGACCTCATCGGCATGAACCGAGCGATGCGTCCGGTAGTCCCGATGAGTATCGGTTCCGTGATTGGTGTACACCGGCGTTGCCATGACTGGCCAGTCGGCGACTTGCTTTGAAACTTCAACAGCCGCGGCCAACTCCAGGGGGTCTGCCATGTACTCCACGATGATCGCGTCAGCCCCCGCATCGCGCATGGCTTGAGCCTGTCGTTTGTATTCCTCGCGCAATACTTCTCTTTCCGGACGAACAAACCCTGGCATTTGGCTGATGCAGTGACCGATGTCTCCGAGCACCCAGGCGTCATCACGACAGACACCGCGGGCGATCTTCGTGGCCGCTTCAATCAGCTTGACGCTGACACGAGCCGCCTCGGTAAGGGTCTTGACTCGGTCCCACATCAAAACATGGAAAGAGCTGATCTTGAACGTATTGGTGAGGATCAGCTCGCAACCGGCGTCCAGATAATCTCGATGAACCGCGTCAACCACTTCGGGGTGATCGACGTTCCAATACCCCGTGCTGAAGCTCATCTGCTTGTCGGAGATCAAGCCTCGATTTAAACCCTGCTCCACAAGCTGTGTTTTCATGGCGCCATCACACATCATCGGCGCTCGAGCAATGCGTTCCATGAGATCATCGGTGGCCATCGTACACTCCGACAGTTTCGTCACCGTTTCAGGGGTGTTGCGCAGTGGCCAAGGGGCGCTCCTTCATGCATAGTTGATGTGGATCTCGACGTTGTCGATGACGACGGGGACGCGGATTCGGGGGTCGCGCTCGAGCAGGACGACTTCGATCCCGTGCGCTCCGTAGGCAACCTGCTCGGGTTGCAAAACCCAGACGAGCCATGTGTTTTCGGCGACATCGCTGGGGTCGGTGATGTCCCTGGAAGCGGGAGAAACCGGTTTCCCGGCGGCAAGTTCGTCACCATCGAGGTTGACCTTGAAACGATCTGATGGCGACCAGTGGTTGAGGTCAATCTGGAGCTCGGCGCTGTCCAGCGTGCCGGCGTCAGCCGCGGCGACAACGTCGTCGTAGACGCTGACACGGAAGGTCGGACCGATCCCCGTGATCGTTCTGTGGAGCTCGACCGGCACTTCACCCAGGAGTCGGTCATCTCTCTCTGCGCCATATCGGATCTCGGATTTGTCGCGGATGTGGCGCTTGACAGTGACGTAGATCTTGCTGCACCCCTCCAGGGTCCTCCGCGAGCCAAGGGTCTCCAGCAGGGCCTGAGCGTGTTGGCCTGGCGTTGCCAGTTGAACAGGTGAACGCCCGAGGCCCCGCGGTCGTAGTAGCCCTTGGTGAGTCCGCGGAACCACGCCTCTCGCCAGGGATTCGCCGAAACCAGATGGCCTGTGCCAAACTCGCCGTGGCTATCGTACCCGGGATACAGCCTGACGTTCGTGCCCTCCATCATCGCCACGTACTCGTCGACCTCGACCCCGGGGTCTGTACCTGAGTTGGCGTTCGTCGCGACGATGTCGCACAGACCGTCCGCTATCCACGTCTCGACGTCGTAGCCGATGCGTCGGTTGGTCTCGCGGGAGGCGCCGACCCGTACCGCCAAATAGAACGGCCGGCCGCGTTTGTCGGCGAACTCGTCGGTTACGTTGCGGACGGCGCGCATGAAGTCGGTAAGCGTGTAGCGCAGGCGATAGGCGTCGTGCTCGGGCAAGTGGAACGCGTGGCGCTGCCAGTCGATCTCGATGCCGTCCCAGTCGGCTTGAGCGCAGGCCTCGCGGATGCGAATCAAGGAGTGCTCCCGCACTTCAGGAATCGCCATGTTCCACGATGTTACCGCCCACCGTGGCGCATTGCCGATGCCGAGCACCCATTCGGGGTGGTCCTTGCGAAACTGAGTCAAGTGTGGCCGGGTCGTCTGCGCCATCTCCTCCGGAGCGAGGGGAGGGGCTTTGCGCGCCGAATCGGACCAGAAGTGGTTGTCGTTCATACGCAAGGAGACGAAGACATCCATGCCCAGCTCGTGGCCGCGGCGCACCATCGAGCCGTAGAGATCGTCGCCGCGCTCGAACATGGCGCGAACACGTTCAGAGCGCCGCATCCCCTTGACAGACGAGTACCAGCGCTCCTCGGCGTCGCCGTCCATCGGCAACTTTTCTGACGGCCAGCGCGCCTCGTCGGTGCCGACGCACCAGAACATGGCGCCCACCTGGGTCTCCTCGAGTGGTCCATACACCTTGTTGAGCAAGTCACCGACTTGTTACGGGTACTCCGACAGCCCGTGGAAGGTACCGTCGTGGTTGAAGATGATTCCGTAGTCTGGAGGAGCCGTGACGGGGTGTCCATGGGGCATTGTCCTGTGATCTCGTAGTGGACTGCTTGATGTAACGTGCTGATGCGGATGACGACATGAAAATAACCGATTTCGAGACCAAACCCATCACGGCCAGCGTCGCGCCCTGTTTGGGGCCTGACAAGAGTGGCCGTTGGCCCCATTATTGGACAACCGAATTTCCAAACGGAGACGGACAATGCAACTCAGCGCCAGACAAATCGAACAGTTTGAAGAGAGTGGGTTCATTATCGTCGAGAACGCCCTTGACGACGCCGACATCGATCCGGTGATCGCCGAATACGAGGTGCACATCGATCGTCGTGCCCGCGAGCTGCTGGCCGATGGGAAGATCACCCAACTCCACGAAGAGGCGCCATTCGACAAGCGACTGGCACTCATCTGCGAGGAGAGCATGGATATCTACCCGGAAATGGATATCTATAGGCTTCGAGCCAAGTCGGCTTTTGAATTCCTGGGAAACCCGAATTTGCTGGACATCGTGGAGGGGATCGTGGGGCCGGAAATCACCTGCAACCCCGTCCAGCACCTGCGGGCCAAGCTGCCCACCCGGCTGATGTCGGGTCCCTTTGGCCACGTAGCTGCCTGGCATCAGGACATGGGCGTCATCCTCGACGAATCGGACCCGCATTTAATTCTCACGGTGTGGCTGCCGATGACGGACTCCACACTGGAGAATGGTTGTCTGCAGATCCTGCCGCGCACCCACGGCAAGGGCCTTCTGGAGCACATCAAAGTGGAGGGAACGGGAACCGTCATCGTTGACCATGAGATGCCCGATATCGAGCCTCTCGTTCTGGAGATGGAGAAGGGCTCAGTGCTGTTGATGGACAAACAGATTCCCCATCGTTCAACCGAGAACCGTTCGAATGGGATACGATGGAGTATGGACCTGCGTTACCAGAAGCCAGGGACCCCCTCTGGCAGGTCCTTCTACCCGGACTTCGTTGTTCGCAGTGGCTCCAATCCGGACTCTGTGCTGACCGATCACGGAGAGTGGGTGCGAATGTGGGAGAAGGCACTGGACGCCGAAGCTCTGGCGGAAAAGGAAGGCAGAAAAATAGAGCACCACCGCTGGCAAGAGGACACAACCACTGCTCTCTCTAATCCCCGGGCAACAAGCTGACAGGTAAAAAAAGCCCGCTTTTCGTTCCCGTACAAAGCAGAGTTGCGGAAGCCAAGTTGGTACAGGGCGTACGCGAGGCGGGAGCCTACACGCTACGCTGGGACGGCCGCGATGACGACGGCCACGAACTGGCGTCCGGTATACCTGTACCGTCTGGAGACCGAAGACAAAGCAGAGTCGCGGAAGCTCCTTCTGTTGCGGTGATGTGGCAGGCCAGGCGCTCCGGCAGGAGATGGGTGGTGCCGTTGGACAGGCCGTTTCAGCTCGCTAGTGCTCTGTTAAGAAATCGAGCTTGTACTTTGTCGTAAGTCGTGGTATCATGGATACATATGGTGAATCCTTCAGGAGGGTCATGCTATGTGTCTCCATGCTCGTTCGCCGAACGCGGCGGAGTCTAAGGAACTGGGACGGTGGCTGAAACGGCCTCGCAACGCCGTGCAGATGCGCCGTGGGCAGTTGATCTCGTTCAGCGCCCAGGGCATGCGCGTCCAGGAGATCTCGGATACACTGCATCTGCATGAGGAGTACGTTCGCCAGTTGATCCGCCAGTACAACGAAGGGGGATTGACGGTTTTGCGCACTCGGGCACGTCCGGGGCGTCCTTCGAAGTTGACGCCGGAGGACGAATCCGTGGTGGTGGAAATTGCCACGATGCCCCCCCGTGCATTCGGCCAGCCGTTCAACCAGTGGTCGTTGCGCAAGCTGACCGACTGCCTGGTGGGACGGCAGATGATTCCCGAGGTTTCGCATGTGACCATCGGAAAAATCCTGGATCAACATAAGGTTACCTATCAACGGACGCGCACCTGGAAAGAATCAAAGGACCCGGAGTTTGTCTCTAAAAAAAACGCATCAACCGACTCTACAAGCGGGCGCCGAAAGACACGGTCGTAGTCTGTTTCGACGAACTGGGACCAGTCCAGATCAAGCCGCATGCCGGTGCTTCCTGGGCCCCACACAAGCGCCCGGTCCGGCATCGGGCAACCTATAGCCGCCACGGCGGCGTCAGCTATTTCTTCGGAGCCTATAACGTCCATGAGGACATCCTGTGGATGCATCACAAACCCAAGAAACACGCGTCAGTCGTACTCGATTTCCTCAAGACCATTCGGCTCCGCTATCGCACGGCGGAGCGGATCTATGTCGTCATGGATAATCTGTCGACGCACAAGACACCGCCGATCCTGCAGTGGTGCCAACGAAACCAAGTCTCTCCAGTCTTCACCGCCACCAACGCGTCATGGATGAATCGGCTCGAATGTCACCTCACCGCAGCCCATTATTTCGTCATTAAAAACAGCGATCCCAACGATCATCGAGAAGTCGGCCAGCGCATGCAGGAGTACCTGAGGTGGCGAAACAAGAACACCGACAACGCCAAGCTGGCCAAAGTCCAAAACTCAATGCCCACTCTTTAACAGAGCACTAGGGGATACCCAGGCTATCCCTGTAAACCAGGTCCGCGTTGCCGTGCAGTTGCCAGTAGGGCAAGCGCAGGGTCTTGAGCAATTCTCCGCGGCCACCATCCGCATCCTTCCAGGCCAGGATCCGATGCGGCTGAGCGGTTTCTACCCATACGGTCTTGTCGATGTCGGCTCCAACCGCGCGCCAATGCCAGGGGATGGCCTCCGTAGGCTCTCCAGCAACCGTCAGGATTTCCGCCACTCCTTTGTAGAGTTCGGCTTCCACGACCGATCGCGGCGCATGCCGGACCCGCAAGTGCCACAGGCTGGGTAACAGCGTTATCGCACGACGGTTGCCAACGTCCATCATGGGACCCATCAGCTCGCGAATCGCGATTAGCAGATGGTCCTCACTGATAAAGTGCTCTTCGCCGGCAACATCCAGCTGGTACTCCTGTTTGCCCTCGCGTTCGAAGTAACTGTTGAGATCTCCTCGAATACCTCCGTCGTCATCGAAGCGCACTTCCTCGAAGACGTGGCCGCACCATTCCTGCGCACTCAGCGTGATCTTCTTGAGTTCGAGCGGTCCCCCACTGCCCTTCACGGCACTGAACACGGAGGTCATGACCGAGTAGTCGTAAATTCCCGTGGTGAATTTCAAAACATTATTGAGCTTGAGCGTGTAGATCCTGGCCTCGGGTGCGCGCTGCGACTCGACCTTGATGAGGGTATTGCTATCGATGTCCTCGGTGACGTAGACGAGAACTCCGTAGCCGCTACGCAACTCTCCGTAACGAGACTCCACCACATCATAGCTGGACACCTCAGCCCGGCCATCCCCCCAGTGCTCATAGAAGTCGGAGGCTCCAACTCCTGTTGCGAGGGATAGAATGGACGCCACGATCCGCGTGTGCGCGATCCACTGCATAGCTCAATCCCCCAGTGTGGGCTCACGCGCCCCGGAGTCAGAGCGATTCGGACTCAGCAACCACATTTCATACAGGGGGACGAAAATGAACACCAGGAAGGTCGCCGAAAGCAGCACCGAGTTGACCGGAGCCAGCAGGCCAAAGCCCGGCGCGCCGTAGCGGATGAGCCACGGCTTGGCGAGGTCGAGGAGGACGTAGCAGAACCCGCCGGTGATGATGATGGTTTTCCACCGGGAACCCCAGGCACTGAGCAGAAACAGATGCCCGGTGGTGAGAAAAATGACGGGCATGATGAAGGCATGAAAGTGTGTGGTCTCCGTCAGCTCGGTTGCTTCCTTTGCGAACATCATGCGCTCCTCGGCGCCACGATAATAATCCGACGCGCCCTGCACACTGAGGCCGGTACGTTGCACCGACATGTAGATGGAGAATCCGATGGCCAGCAGCGTGAAGATTAGGAAGTAGGTCATAATCAGCTTGGTGTGAAAATCCATCCGCGCGAGCTGTGACCTGTTAGTGAAGTACTTCATTTGAAAGCCGTCCGGTGGCCGTACAGGTGCTCGGTGATGGCGAGCAACTTCCTCACCCCGAAATTCAGTGCACGCACGGACAGCGTGGCGCCGGAGATGTTGACGATATCCCGATTGATCCGAATCGGATCGCGGGACGTCTTATCGCGGTACTGCCTCAAGAACCGCGCGCGCCGGACTTCTCCACCACGACTCTCGCGATAAACGAGAATCGCGGCACCTTGCACGCGGAAGTCCGCGGTTACCCCTACCATGAAGGTGATGGGTTGGTATTTGCCAATCTCATTGCTGATTACAGCGTACCCAACCAGGTTGTCCGCGTCGTAGGCCAGGTACACTTCCAGGCTGTCCTCGGCGAACAATCGTCCCAGCTGACCCTCCAGGTCAAGCTTCACCTGCCGTGGGATGGTGTGGGTCTCCGGCTCGAACCTGACAGCCTCTGGGAAGATCCTTTGTCGCGCCTCATCGGCGGTATAGTATACCCGAATCGGTGTTGACGTGTCATCAGCTGCGGCCCGCCGTACCGGCAGCAGCATCGGCACGCACGATACCACGACCAGGGCTAACACCCTGCTTAGTTCGCGAAAATTCATATAAGTCAAAAATAGGATGCAACCGACAATACGACACCTGTCTTGTCGTCGTCTTTGTCCCAGATCTCGTAGTCGAGCTTCATCGCGGTGTCTTCTTCTGGCCTGAAGTTGAGTCCGAAGGTGTAGCGGCTCTCATCGCTGGAATCGAGGTCGATGTAGTCATAGCGGGCTGATGCCGTGAACACGGAATTGGGAAATGTGTCAATGGCTTCGGTGAGGAAGTGGTAACCCAGCTGGGCGTAGTAGCCCAAACGCGTGTCGGCCGGTGCCCCACCCACCGACGCCCTGGCAAATTCCGCCTTTCCATCCCAGGCACCTCGGTTCCAACTTCCATCCAGAGCGAGGATCGTCAGGTTCTCTTGCCCGGCGTCATCGTAGGCCCCGAAATGCCCGGAGGCACCCAGATCCAGGCCCAGCACCGGGCTGTAGTTGAGCCGGCCAACGACCGATTTCTCATCGTTGTTGTCACTCTTCTGGCTGCCGCGTCCCGAACGAATTCTCCCCGCTGTCGCCTCGTTGAAGCCGTTGACCAGGTAAACCTCGTAGCCAAGCAACGCCGATTCGGAGGGATAGAGCACACCGAAAAGCCCCATGCCCGCTTCACTCAATGTTGTGGGAATGATCTCGCGGTTGACGAGGGGCCGGTTACTGAAATCGTTGAGCGGACTGTCATGGATCAGGTTGAAGCGACCTAGTGGAGACAGGATGACCCCACCCCGGTAGTTGACCGCCTCGCTGAAGGTGATGTCCAAGACGGCGAACTCGAGCTTGATCTCTCCGTCGCCTGCCACGTTTCCCCCGTGCTCGAACTCGAGTTCGGCCGCGACGTGGATGCGATCGCTGACGGTGCCGTGGATGAAGGGAATGAAGCGGTGCTGATCGAATGTTTTCGTGTCACCATTCCAAAACAGCTCGTGGTCCATGTACCCCCCAACAACGGTCCCTCGCTCTGGGGAAGAGCTATCGAGGTGTGGCTTGTCATGAACGCCACCCGGTACCGATGGACGCGGATCGTCCGCGGCCGCGTATGTTGGCACCATCCCAACCACAACCAGTATCACCATGGAACAATGCGTGAGCTTCCATCGAATCAATCGCGCGAGTTTCCATCCGGCCATTGGTTCTCTCTCCTACGCCGTTGAGATGCTTTTCACAGGGTCGATGTACACCGGCATCAGCGGGTTGACAGTACAACCGCCTGGGAGGCAAGGCATCCAATAGATTGGCAAGCAAATCATAAGTTTGGCATACCAAACTTATGGACGGTAAGCTAAACTTGACTTGGGTGGGTGTCAACAACTACCGTAAGTCGATCATTTGTGGGGAGATTACGCATTCTGGTCGATATACAGAAAAGTGTTGACATGCTAATGGCTGCTGGTATATTTCTACACAGATTCGGCTTACCAATCAGTTGTTTGATATGCCAAACAAATTGTGGCATAGCCTAACACAACGTAGCCTAGCCAAACGAGGCTGATCAATCGTGCACACTGATTCGTCAACTCCCGTAACACGACTGTCCTCACTTTCCCGAGGCCAGGAAGCCACGGTGGCTGAGATCCGTGGAAGCACTCCACTCGCCACCCGGCTCAGGGAGTTCGGTTGCCTTCGAGGCTCTGCGGTTCGTGTACTACGCGTAGGCGGTACACTCATGCTGCAACTGGGTGAGTTGCGCCTGTGCATCCGACGACGTGACGCCGAGGCGATCCTGGTGAGCCCGGTACTGGCAGCAGCAGCCACGACGCTGGAGCCCGCACTCGGGCACTAGCGACTGCTTCCGCAACCCTTGCCTCCTCGTGCTCCCGAGCGCAAGCTCGTCGCCTTGATCGGCAATCCCAATACCGGCAAGACCACTCTCTTCAACGCACTCACCGGACTCGCTCAGCAGATAGGTAACTATCCCGGCGTCACGGTCGAACGCAAATCGGGGGCATGGTCACTGCCCGACGGACAGACGGCCGAATTGCTCGACCTTCCCGGAACCTACAGCCTGGCAGCTCGCTCACCTGACGAAATGATCGCCGTCGACATTCTGCTTGGCGGGCAGAACGGTGATCCCGACGCGGATGCGGCAGTCGTCATCGTCGACGCCAGTAATCTCAGGCGCAACCTCTATCTGTTGTCACAGCTGCTGGAGGTTCAGATACCGATCGTTGTCGCACTCAACATGGTCGACATTGCCGAGTCGCGCCGCATTCACGTTGACGCTCAGGAATTGTCCAGCCAACTGGGCGTTCCGGTAGTTCCACTGTGTGCCAACCGACGTCAGGGCCTCGAGCCTCTGGCCACAGCCGTCGCCGAGGCTGTGCAGCAACCGCGCCAAGCGGCGGACTCAGCAGTCATTTTTCCGCCTGAAGTAGCTGAGCTGGTTGCCCGATTGACGTCAACCCCTGACTCCATCCGCCCCTTCGAGGCCTTGCGGGCGCTCATCGATGAGGGCGGCCATGTGGAGGAGAGACTGATCCAGCGACACGGCGTCGGCACCGGACAGGAACTGGCCGGGATGAGAAAGGGACTGCACCTTGCAGCACCGCTGACCACCCTGGAGACCGAACTCCGTTACGCCTGGATCGACGGCATCCTCGAAGAGTGCATGCAGCACCCCCAAGAGATGCAGGCGAGCGCGTCGGATCGGATCGATCGAGTATTGACCCACCGTTACATTGGAGTGCTCATCTTCTTGTCGATCAGCGCATTCGTCTTCCAGAGTATCTACCGATGGGCGGCGCCGCTGATGAATGCGATCGACTCCGTTATCGCTGACTTCGGCACTGTTGTCGGAACCGCGATCCCCGCAGGTGCCCTTCGCAGCCTGGTGGTTGATGGAATAGTAGCCGGTGTCGGAGCCGTCTTCATCTTTCTTCCTCAAATCGCGATTCTGTTTCTTTTCGTCGCCGTGATGGAGGACTGCGGTTACATGGCTCGTGCCGCCTTGCTGATGGACCGCCTGCTCACTCGCTGTGGACTTTCTGGTAAGTCATTCCTGCCACTGCTTTCAAGCTTCGCCTGCGCCATCCCCGGGGTCATGGCTACCCGGACCATCGAGGATCGCCGCGATCGCCTTGCCACCATGATGGTGGCGCCGCTGATGAGTTGCTCGGCACGGTTACCCGTGTACGTCCTCCTCATTGCAGCCTTCATTCCAGAGCGCCCGCTGCTGGGCAACTGGTTTGGCGTACAGGGATTCACATTGCTGGCCATGTATTCTGTCGGTGTCGTCGTCGCCGTTCCCGTGGCCTGGTTGTTGAAGAAGACCTTGCTGAAGGGTGACCCACCCCCGTTCCTGCTGGAACTGCCGTCATACAAGTGGCCGAGCCCGCAAACAGTTGGCCTGCGTGTTTACCACAACAGCAAGGCCTTCGTCCTGCGCGCCGGCACCATCATCATGGCCACGACCATCGTCATGTGGGCCCTGGCCTATTTTCCCCGGCCACAGGAAATCATCGACCAGTTCGAAACGCAGCGAACGGCGATCGAGGAGTCCGCCCCCCACAAGCTCGAAGCGGTCGATCAGGCCGAGGCCGCCGCGTTGCTGGAGGCCAGTTATCTCGGGCGCGCCGGACGGGCAGTGGAGCCACTGGTACGTCCACTCGGCTGGGACTGGCGCATCGGCATGGCCACGCTGGCCTCCTTTCCGGCGCGGGAAATCATCATATCCGTACTGGGAACGATCTACAGTCTGGGAGGCGAGCACGACGAGGAATCGGGGGCACTTCGACAGGCATTGCAGAACGCCAGACACGCGGATGGCACCATCGTGTTTACCGTGCCGGTGGCCCTATCCATCATGGTTTTCTTCGCACTGTGTGCTCAATGCATGTCGACCCTGGCCGTGATCCAGCGAGAAACGCAGTCTTGGAGGTGGCCGGCATTTACCTTCGCCTACATGACAGCGTTGGCCTACATCGGTTCCTGGGCGACCTTCCAGCTCATGTCGCGTCTGCTGTAGGGCCGTGCACATGATCCTGACTACGATTGCAGATCAGTGGCAGGCAATAGCAGCCATCCTCATAGCGGCCAGCTGCGGCGTATGGGTGTTGTGGCGCCTGTTGCGCCCATTCATCGGACGCGTCGTAGACTCCTGTGGCGGACGAAGTGGCGACGACTCGGGCCTGATTCAGATCGAACCGGCGGAGACGGACATCAACGCTGGCAGCACCGCTAAGAGGGAGCCACCGTCTCACTGAGGCAGAATCGTTTCCCGGGAAGCTGGTCAACCAGGCCGGCAAGTTCGAGTCTCGACAGCGCGTCCAGCAGTTGAGCCGTGCTCAACTCACTGGCGACCGCCAGCTCGTCAACGGACGATGGTTCTGCTTCCAGCCGCCCCAGAACCAGTCGCTGCCGCGGGTCGAGCTGGGAGCCAGAAGCCGGGGATCGTGCTGCGGCCACGCTGGGGAGCTCAACATCGGTTGGTAACAGCGGCTTGAGGGCCTCGGCGACTTCCTCCGCACACTCTACCAGCTGAGCACCCTCCCGGATCAACTGGTGACAACCTGCATTCTTTCCCGTTGCCACATCACCGGGCACTGCGAACAGCATGCGGCCTTGCTCGATTGCGTTGCGAGCCGTGATCAGGGCACCGCTGACGCGTGGCGCCTCAATCAGGACTGTTCCCAGTGAAAGGCCGCTGATGATCCTGTTCCTGCGCGGAAAGGTGTAGGTGTTACCAGGCGTCCCAGGGAGCAGGTCAGAAACCACGGCCCCGTGTCGCTCGATCCGGTGGTAGAGATCGCCGTTGGCTGGAGGAGTCACGACATCGACTCCACTGCCGAGCACGGCGATGGTCCTTCCCCCTGCTTCCAGCGCCCCGGTGTGAGCGGCCGTGTCGATACCGATGGCCATGCCCGAGACGACGCAAAAGCCCCTGACAGCCAATCCGGTCACAATCCGGCGAGCCATGGCCTCTCCTGACCGGCTCGGCCGACGAGTACCTACCACGGCCACGCAGTATGTCTGTGAGAGCAGGGCAGGAGCTCCGAGGACGAACAGCACGGGCGGCGGAGACGCCAGCTGCCGTAGCAGTTCGGGATAACCATGGTCCTGAAGCAGAACGGCTCGCCCTCCCCGCCCCTCGAGCATCGCCAGCCGTGATTGGGCCCACGAACGATCCAGGCTGTTTCGAGTTTTCTCCAGCACCGAAACGCTGAGTCCCAACACCGGTGCCCACTGCGACGCCGGCACGTTGAGGGCCTCCCTGGCCGTACCGAATACGTCGAGCAGGTCTGCCCGTCGTTTGTCTCCGATGCCGCTGAGCCTGGACAGAGCCATCAGTGCAACGACCTCGTCACTTTCAGAGCGATCCACGTGGTGACCCACGTCGTTCACAGCGATGACGTCGACTCCTGATCGGCGGTTTCAGTTTCTCGGATCCGTTTAACTTCTGTTCCGAGGTGGGCCACCATCTCCTTCAACCCGCGGCCGCTGACGGCCGACACCACGAAACGCGGTACAGCAAGATCCTCCAGTGGATCGATCGCCGGATCTTGCGACAGCAAATCGGCCTTGGTGTAGGCGATGGCATAGGGCTTGGTCAACAATCCCGGATCGAATCCGCCCAGTTCCTCCCGCAGGGTTTCGAATTCGGCTCGGGAATCATCGCTCACACACTCCAGGGTGAAGAGCAGGGTTCGGGTGCGCTCGATGTGGCGAAGAAAACGCGTCCCGAGCCCTTTGCCCGTGTGAGCTCCTTCTATCAGGCCGGGTAGATCCGCCAGTACAAAACTCTCGTACTCCGCCCACTGTACAATCCCCAGGTTCGGGGACATCGTTGTAAAGGGGTAATCGGCAACTTTGGGACGTGCCGCAGACAATCTAGACAGCAGGGTCGACTTGCCCGCATTGGGAAAGCCGACCAGACCGACGTCAGCCAGCAGGCTCAACTCGAGTCGGACGGTCATCTGCGTTCCCGGTTGTCCTGGATCTGCGCGCCGCGGCGCCTGCTGCCGGGAAGTCGCGAAACGGGCGTTGCCGCGTCCACCCCGCCCTCCCTTCAATAGCATGAGGGTCGAGTCCTCGTCTACCAGGTCGGCTACCACTTCACCGCTTTCCGAGCGTACGATGGTCCCGGGCGGAACCCGCACGACGGCATCGCGTCCGCGAGCCCCTGTTTGATCCTTGCCCTTTCCGTGGGTCCCGCGTCCTGCCGTGATGTGCGCCTGGTGCTGGTAGTCGACGAGCGTGGCCAGATTCGTATCGACCTGAAAGACTACGCTGCCTCCATCGCCGCCGTCTCCTCCATCGGGACCGCCGCGAGGAACGTACTTCTCCCGGCGGAAGCTCATGCAACCATCTCCGCCAGCGCCCGAGCCAAGCTTGATTTCAACTTCATCTACGAACATTGTGGAACCGCGCCCTCAGGTGCTCATCGACGATCGGCGGGACAAACTTGCTGATATCTCCACCCAGACTGGCTACCTGACGTACGATAGAGGAACGCAGGTACATGAACTCGGAGCTCGTCATCAGAAAGACGGTGTCGAATTCTTCGGACAGCCCACGATTGGTGAGCGCCATGGAGAACTCGACCTCGAAGTCCGTCACCGCCCGCAGACCGCGCACACCATGCGTGATGCCGTGCTCCTTGGCGTAGTCGACGAGCAACCCCTCGGTGGAATCGACGGAAACCTGAGGCCATACGGCTGTGACTTCACGGATCAACTCCAGGTTGTCTTCGAGATCGAAGAGAGACTTCTTCTGCGGGTTCACGGCGACGACAACAGTGATCTTCTCGAAGATCGTCAGTGCGCGCTCGATGATATTGGTGTGTCCCAGCGTGATTGGATCGAAACTCCCGGGGTACAAGGCGTGGCTCATGCTGTGCTCCCTTGCGCTGAGGCGCCGCCGCCCGATGGGCGCTGCGCGGTGTGTGTCAACGATCGTCGCCCGCGACGTCGACATCGAGGGCGGCGTATAGCTGCAGAGACTGATTCTTCGAGCTTCCGTGCC
The DNA here is from genome assembly GCA_965248265.1 of Candidatus Latescibacterota bacterium. Taxonomy (GTDB): domain Bacteria; phylum Latescibacterota; class UBA2968; order UBA8231; family UBA8231; genus CBDFJF01. Next base: position 399,542 of record CBDFJF010000001.1, on the reverse strand, counting down.
CGGGCATGATCACGAGCTCTGCCAACACGGGTTGATTACCAGGCATCTCTTCAAGCTCGCGCGCGAACGTCCGGATCTGCGCATAGGAGCCGACGGCCCAATACTTCTGACGCAGGCGTCCGTGGCCGTTCGCCAACGGCGTGCTGATGGGGCCCTTTGTCATCAGTGAGTCAAGCCCGGCCCGAGCAGCCATCGTCGACACGTTGGACAACAGCCCGGTTCCGTCTCCAGTCATGGCGACCGTAGTGGATCCTGTGAACTCGGGATCACCGAAGGTGCCGTGGAAGGTAAATCGATAACTCCCGCCCGTCTTTCCACCCTCGCGCCAGTACGAAAGATTGACTTCCGAAGGCAGGGTTTTCAGCGTATCCAGGAAACTGAAAAGCGTCACCACTTCCTCTGGCTCACTGATGCCCTCTAGAGTGTAATCCCCACCCCCACCATCGGTTGCCCTGCCACTCAGCGAAGTAAAACTCAGACGGCGGGGCAAACGCCCGTACAGCTCAAGCGCCCGGTGGCATGCATCGCTGCGTCTTGGTACCGATTGTGACTCCAGCAGGACTGGCGGAGACGGATCATCCGCCATGACAACGGGCTCCACATCTTCGATGACCTCTTCCAACGTTGCCGAAGGCGCATCGATCGTTGGGCCTCTCAATGCAGGAAGACTCAACCCTTGCAGCAGGGTCAGCAGGCCCACCCGCGTGTCGATCCAGTGAACCAGTGCCAGGCAGATACAAGCGGTAATCAGCGGTGTGATCGCGGCTCGCACCAATCTTCGTCGGTGCCGCTGGCGCTGCAGTTGAACTCGGATCATGGCCATGGTCCGCCTTCAGGACTCGGATATCCCTCTCAAGGCCAACCCGGCAGCCGTCGCGAACACGGACGGATCATCCAGCTCCTGCATCCCGGTATCGATTCGGCTGAAGGGATCCAACAGTTGCGTTTCCAGGCCAAGTCGCCGGGACAGCGGGTCTTGCGCCTGCACCGCGTGTTTGCCACTCAACCAACAGCGGTCGATGTGCAACTCGCCCTGCTCCGCACGCACCAGTTTTTCGGCTCCGCGAGCCAGGGTCTCCATCCACTCTTCGAAATCGTCCTCCGGGGTGGTGGATTGGTCTCCCACCTGCACCTCTGCTTCGCCGCCGCCTGCGGTTGTCGTCGAACCGTTTGCGAACATCACCAACCTCCGCGCTCTGACGGCACTGACGCAACGTAGGCTCCCCTCGATCAGGAGTATCGACCGCGCCGTATTCACGCCCACATCGAGAAGCAGTTCGCATCCCGAACTCGAGAGTCCAGCACTCGCCTCGAGGGCGTTGTAGAGAGCGAATGGGGCCAGATCAAACTCCGGCCGGGGTATACCGGCGTGGTGACAGACTCCGCGTACACGATCCATGGCAGCGCGGCGAACGGCCACGACGAAGCCAAACTCGGTCGTGAGTAGATAATCGATGGCGTACTCGGCGAGGTCGTCGGTGAGAAACTGACGAGCTTCCCATTCAAGATTCTCACGATTGTCCTGGACCTTGCCGGGCAGCAGTGCCCGTCGTTTCACGATCGCCGAGCGTTCATCCAGAGCGAAATACGGATGCTTGAACCGAATGCCGTGCTCTCGTCTGGCGCTGCGAATCGTATCAGCGATGTCGTGCTGGAACTTCGGATCTACCCAGGGCAGTGGAAAGCGCAGCTGATGGATATTGAGGCGAAGGGCTTCTTCCAACACAGCCCCCCCTCCACGTCGTCGCAACTCAACAACCTGCAGGCCGCCGTCGCCCAGGTGAATACCCGTGGAGCGTCTGTCCCTGTGTCCGAACAATTTCATGTTCCTTCGCCGTTTGAAGTCCTTCGCGGTTTGAAGTCCTTCGCCCGCCTGCAATCGTCATTGCAAGACGACTACCGTAAGACGATCAGAGGCCGCAAGCGCTCCAACGTACGCGGGCCGATCCCCTTGACTTGCGTGAGCGACTCCAGGTCCGGGAATGGACCGTGGCGACGACGATACTGCAGAATCAGCGCCGCCGTCTTGGGCCCTACAAGTGGCAACCGTTCCAGCTCCCTGGCTGTAGCTGAGTTCAGCGCGACCGGGTTGCTCGGCTTAACGGGTTCACCAGCGACATGTGTCGGGCTCTCGGCAGCGGCTACTGGGCTCGGTACTTCGACTGCTCCGCGAACGACATGAAAATCCTCGAAGCGATCCGCGGCACCGTAATCCAGCAGCGCCATCGTCCCACCGACCGATAAAGATGCTGTCAGCAACAACAGTGCAACGCGCTCACGGCCATTGAACATGGAAGATACCCCGTGCATTTCAGTCTGGCAATCGTTCGCGCCTGGCACAGGCGCCCGGCACCTGTTGCCGTTATTTGAAGAGGAAAATGCCTGACACTTTAACTTCACGCACCTTGCGCGTTCTCGACGTCAGCCCATCCGTGTTGTTCTCCGCCCGGATGAAGGCACCGCCGCGAAAAAGGTCACTGAATTTGTAATCCGCCTTGAACTCGAAGCGCCAGCGCTCCGTGATCGATATCGGCGCCTGTTCCTCGTCGCCCGTGGCGCTGGAGCGGATCTCGTCCTCCAATTCGAACTTCAGACGCAAATCCACATTGCTCTTCAACTGACCGAACAACGGCAATGAACGTGGTCGTAGATTGTGTTTGACTTCGAGACTGTGATTGTTGCGCTCCGTCAACCCACGCCCCCTCACGCGCGGAGTCAGGTCCAGTCCCTGATCATCAGCCTCGTCATCGATGGTCGGCAATTCAAAGTCAATGTCCTCGCCGTTGCTGCGTGACGAGCGAATCGTCGTGGCCGGCCCCCATCGCCATTGACCGGTCCATGAACCGGAGAATTCCTGATTCGTGCCCCTCTGGAGCAGACTTCGGGGTTGAATGCTGCCCTCGCCCTGTTTCGATTGCGACTCCCTGAACTGGACGTTGACCTGGGCGCTGTTGAGATACCGCTGGAGCAACGGCAATCGATTAGCTCGGCCCCAGTTTACGTTTATTTCCGGGAATTTGGTGTCTTCCTCAACCCGGAGCCGAGTCTGGGTGCTGCCGCTGCGCTTGGTAAGATTGCGCTTGAAGCTCGTTTTGACGCTGACACCCAATGGCAGCTTCAACCCTGAAGCGGTTTCGGTCGTGGTGCCGCGACTCCAGCTGTCCTGCTGGGTCAATCCGGTTCCCGCCCTCGACACCCCAAGATTATCCTCCAGGCCTATCTGGTACATGAAAGAGGGACGATCGACCAGGTTGAAGCTGCGTGAGGTTACGTTGCGTCGCCACGAGCTGCTCAATGGATCGACGTACGCCGCTGAGAAGAACACGAACCGTCGCAAGAACAATGGCTTTCTGTCCCGATCCTTCTTGTCCTGCGGCTTGTCCTCCGTATCCTTCTTCTTGGCTTTGGGCACAGCCCCCCTTGTTTTACCCGCCGGCTTGCCGACCGCTTTCAACAGCGTCGGCAGTTTCAGATTCCAGCGCGCGTTGAGCTCGTTCTTGGTCGTGATGTCCCGGGTACGGATGATCGACCCCGTCACCGAATCCGTCACGGCGCTCGTGCGCCGGCTGCGTGGATCGCTGTTTTCTTCGTAGGTCGCCTGGAACGAATAGTTCTGATCGAACCAGCTCATCAACCGCGGTGTCATCTTGAGACCCGTCTTCTGGTTGCGCTTTACCTCACGCCCGAAGCTCAGTTTCTGAAGATCGTATTTCTTGCGCAGGTCCCTGGTCACCTGCAGGCTGTAGTCGCCAGCGACGATGCTGAGGGGATTTAACTTGGAAGTGTAGGTCTCCTTGAGCTCGAAGGCATCGCGCGTCGTGGGTGCCGGATCCGTCGTTCGCTTTGAGAACTCATCCGTCTTGTTGGCATTCATGGTGTAGGACAGATTCGAGGGGAAATACTTCAACCGTGCCCTCCGCATTCCCTTCGGCATGTACTCTGGCAACCACTCGAGAAAGCGGCCAGCCGTCTTCGGAAACGGCACCTGGTATTTGAACGAACCCGTCTTGATCTGCTTGCTGCTGCGCTCGACGACGGGAGACCTTCCGCGTTCCGTCGACGACGACATCCTCATGCTCATCTGGTCAATGGTCCAGCGCGTGTACCAGGCCTTCCCCTTCCGCTTGCTCATCGACACTTCGTAGAATTGCTTAGTGGTTTGAGTGCGCAGGGAATCCCGTTCGTTCGACAGCAACTCGACATCGGAGTTCGGCCCGAAACGCGGAAGACTGACGTTGCGGCTGAGAGTGGCTTTGACGGGTATCGAGAAACCCCACGTTCCCTTCAGAAAGCGATGGACGTTCGTCGTCGTCGTCAAACTCGTACGCATGTCCTCACTTTTTCGGGCTGTGTTTGCTAATGTCCGAAAATCCTGGGACTGCCAATCCACGGACCCGTCGACGCTCATGAAATCGGCCAGCGACGTGTTCACCCGCACGAAAGCAGCCAGTCCGGCATCGTTGCGCGCCTCGTCGAGGCGCAACTCGTCGGTGTAGACCTCGCCGGTATAGGAGTGGATCTCACTGGTGTTGCGCACCCCGACAGTCAACTGCTTGATCTGCTGCATGGATGGATTGCCGCGCACCAGGTAGACGGCCGGCAAGCCATCACGCACGGCTGGATCCCGGATGACGGTGGCAAGTGAGTCGAGTTCCGGCTGCCTCTGCAATTGCGCCTTGAGCTGAGACATTGTCAGCAGGTCGACATCGACCCAGTTGCGCCGGTCCCACTTGGGAAACACCGGCGTGGCAAACTCGTAGTAGTTGGCACTGTCGCGACCGAATCGTACGAACAACTGGATGTCGCTGGTGGTGTCGCTGGTGACGTAAGAGACATCGGCGGTATCCCCATACGCGAACATGCGCAAGCGGGTGTACTTGGTGTAGTCGCTGTTGCTTGACAATACCTTTGAGGCCGAAGCCTGATGTTGCGGCAACAGACTCTCGTAATCCAGCACCAGCGACTGTTCCCGCTCCCTGGTTCGGGAACTGCCGAGTCGGCGCAACTTGATTCCCGGCGGCGGCTCGTAGTCGGCGTTCTCGTCGGTGCCGATGATGGCGACGTTGAACATCTCTTCGGTGTCTCCGATCACGTCTGTTTCCTGACCGAACGTGAAGATGTCGTTCTCCTGCCAGTCGTTGCCGATGATTTCCAGCTGGACGATTTCGAGCCGAGATACCTCATCCAGACTTGCTCCGTCGTTGACGAACAGAATACGGGCGGACTCGATCCGGCTCGAATCCGGAGAGCCGATGCGCTTCACTGCGCCGTCGAACAATGGTCGTCGAAACAACCTCCAGCCTGAGAGGCTCCGCGTGCCTGGAACGTGCTCGTCGTTGGCCAGATCGATGGTATGGTGAAAGTAATTGTTGGCGGTGTTGACGATGCCGTCGTTGTTGATGTCCTCAGAATCGGGGCGTTGCGTCTCGCTGCGACCGCTTCCCTGTGTTCCGTTGATCTGATCGTAGTTGCGTTCGTTGAAGTCCCAGTTGTCACCCTCCGGATCTACGGCCCGGCGACCGGAGTACTCTTCGATTGCGCGAAAAAGTTGGCGCCGGTCTTCTATTGAACCGCTGGTATCGGCGTCAGCAAGAGCCAGATAAAAGTTCAGTTCTTGCTCGTCAGTGCGTCGATCGATACCGATGTCCTCCTCGATCGAAGCCACGCCGTCACCGCTGATCCGTCCAGGCAGCGGTTTGTCTTCGGTGTCCAACTTGCGGTCCCCGGTCCTCAACTTGGCCAGTTTCTCCTCGAGAGAGAGCACGGCCATGTCACCCTCATCCAGCTCACGGCGGGTGTAGTCTTCGCTGATGTCGCCCAGGTCGATGTGCACGCTCCCCTCGTCGCCACGGGCCCATATCTCGAGAAATTTTGACTGGGAGAAATCTCTGACGCCTCCGGTCCATGGGGTCATCAGCCCTTCCCAGGACGGCTCCAATGGACGGCCGCCCGTCAACTCCATCACCAGGATATCGATGTCGTTATTGCGCGAGTCGATCTGACCTTCCTGTTGCGGCCAGATCTCAAGGCGTGAAACCTTGTTGAGCGGGTTGAACCAGATCATTCGACCGCGGTTGGTCTCGTCGAGACCGGAATCTTCGGGTATGCTAGCCGGCGTCCACCGGGTTCGAAACATGCTGAGGATCTCCGGTCGCTCGCTGCCCTCGAAATCGTCGATGTACCCCTGTCCGCGGGTATTCAGGTTGGGTCGGCTCTGGGCGATTTCGGCCTGGACCGTCACCTTCGACGCGGCAGCCGTCTTCAACAGCGGCAGGGCATCGACAATGCGCGTCAGGATCGGGGCCTCGAAATTCGCTCGCAGATCGGTATCCCAAACGATGGTGCGAGCCGGCTCGCGGCCCACACGGACTCTCTTGTCCGAACTGCGCTCGTTGTTGTAGAGGACCGTGGTCCCGATGCTGCCATCCCCTTCCCAGAATTCGTACTCCGTGCGCATGCCGACGAGGGTCTTCTGCTGCCCCCCGATGCCGATCAGGTCCTCAGACTCGAAGCTGATCTCCAAGTCCGCGCCTGGATCGGAGACCGACGACTGTGCTTGGCCCATGAAGGTGACTTCTCCGTTGAAACTCACCCGGAAGTCCTTCCCGCGCGTCAAGGATTTGCCGTTGAGGCGCACGTCGACGGACTCTGGATCGACACCGGCCAGGCGCCCCTGGGTTAGGTTGATACGCTGTTGTCCGGAGCTGTTGACAACCTGTATCAGGTACGTGCTGGCCTCGATCTTGTCCCGGTCCTGTTGACTGGTGTAGATCTCCTCTACGGTGTCCTGCAACTCCCCGAATCCCGGGGCCCCTTCTACCGGGGCGAACGGTTTGCGGGCGGGAAAGATCAAAACCCCGCGCACGCCATCCAATCCGATATAATCGGCATCGATTATCTGGTCGGGGGGGGTGCCTGGATCCTGTCCGTGTTCGTCGATTCCGAAGATCTGCAGATAGCGTTTGCCGTCCTGCGACGTCTGCGGTTCACGACCGGCCACCTCCTTGAGGACTTGCACGCGGATCTTGTCCTCTTCGAACTTCTTGCCGCGGGCAAAGCTGCGACTTATGCGATAGACATTGCGCCACTCGAGGTCCCAGGTCGGAAAGTTGGGGCGCGAATCGCGCGCCTGGATGAGCTTGAGCTGTAGAGTATCACCGCGGGTATCGCCAAATTGTTCCCCGGCGACGGATGCTGCCGCGCTGCCGACGGTGCGGTACCGCACTGCCAGCGAGTGTCTCTCTGCGATGGGTGTGCGCATGACGATATACCCCAGCTCTGCCACCAGACCGTAGTCGTCATCGGGATCCAGGCGATGCCAGGTACCTTGTTCGAAGTAGCCGCTTGATTCGTCGATCTCGTGCTGACCCCAGGTACCGTTAACCCGATTCGCAGTGTACTCAGCATCCACCCAGGCGATTCCCTGTTTGGCCAGTTGCTCGGGGTCGTTGTTGACGTTGAAGTCGTTGATGTAGACCTCGAGACTGCGCTCGTCGATTATGTCGGCCGGATTGAAATCCTGGGGCCGCGCCCGCGCCACCTCACGATAGTCTTCCAGGCGCTCGCCGTAGACAGGGTCGAGGAAGAAATAGGTGCGCGGCAGGTACTCGTAGTCTTTTATCGTCATCGTGTCCACGCGCGCACCGCCGCGAAAGGTGCTGCGCTTGCTCTCGCTCTTTTCGTGGCTGGCGATGGTCGTAAACCCGAGGGGTCCGAGGCGGCCCCTGGCGCGGATGCCGAACAAGCCCTTGTGCTGTTGGTTGAAGCCGACGAAGCGAGTACTGGGCAAGGCCAGCGTGGTGTTGCCTGCCTGCACCTCCTGGAATACGGCGTCCTCGTCTCCCTTGTAGTCCAGCTTGATTTGATTGGCCAGCTGATCCCTGAAGGACGTTCCCAACTGCTGGGTATCCTGTGTTATACGGATGTTAATGGCCTCACCGACCTTGCCTTCGACCGTGAACTGCGACTCCTGATCCATGGTCAGTGCCGGAAACTTGGACGGACCGCCTGCCAGCGTGCGCACCTCCCCAGCCGTCCACTGGCTCTTGCCACCGATCGTCGCCGTGTGCTTGCCGTTGATCTTCAGCTGTCCCTCGTCGCCGATAAACCGGCGCAACGGTTTCGGCGCAGGTAGCGGCACACGCCATTCAAGACGCGATTTCCCTTGACGCTGTTGACGGGCGGCGGCCCGGGAAAATTCGGACCGCACGGTTTCGCGCCAACGGCGTTGGAACATCAGCGAATGCCCCAACCCTAGGTAGGATTCGAGCGGCAGCGTGATCGTCGGACCGGTGGGAAACCCTGCGGCGTGGGGCGTATAATGAGCGCCGGTGGGATCCACGACTACCCGCTTGTCCGTGAACGATGACGAAAGCTCCAGTAGCGGCTTGGTGGCCCGGCTGCGAAACATTCCCGGTCCGCGCGACGTCAGCGGCGCATTGGCGGGTGGCTCTGTGTAGAGTTGCGACAGAGGAGTCGGCAAAGCCGACGGCTTAAGGCCTATCTTGGCCTCCACGCCGCTCTGGAAAAGGGTGGCAGCACCAATAACAAAGGGCAAAACTCGCAACACGGGGGGAGGAGGATGTGTCATCCTGCCTGAATTCTCCCGGGCGGATTTTGCAGTGACTGTGTCTGGTTACGGTGTATCATGGCCGGCTCGTCGACGCGATTGCGGCATTCATTTCCGAGTGCCTGTGCCTGACGAAGACGCACGTGCACTCGCACGCGGCTGGGTCCGTCGTCTCGGATTCCCGAGAGACCAGGGTCGCTCAGATGCCTTTTTTTGAGCAATGAGTGCGGATGCCCGCACAATCTGCATGGCCAAAGTGATCCTGCCTGGCTCATGCGGAAAAAGACGCGTTAACGCTCCGGAATAGGCGGACTCCGAAAAGAGGGAGGTGTCCTGCTGACAGCGTGGTACCGTGGCGCGGTACAGGCGCGCGATTCGGTTGATAACTTGTTGTTAAACATAGCATAACGCTCAATATGGATCAAGCTGATTCGGCTCCAGTCGCCGCGTTCCAATGCGATGGGACCTCGGTTCGGCCGCAAACTTGCAAATTCCGTTCCCGATTCCGCGATCCGTTGGCTTTTCACTGTTCGACAAGGCGGTGCCCTGAGTATATTGGTCTCACCGGTTTCGGACGGAAGTGTTTCCTCTGACACACAGATCTGTAGCCTTCACATCCCCATCCTGATTGAACGAAATCATTGACGGCGCTCTCGAAATACGTCCTGCGACAGCACGCCAGTCCGTTTTTGTTCGGACTGGCGCTGATCCTGTTCATCCTGATTCTGGACGTGATTCTGCAGATGATGGATCAGGTGTTGAGCAAGGGATTGGGGTTCGGATTGGCGGCGGAGCTGTTCCTCTACAACCTCGCCTGGATCATCGCGCTTGCGGTGCCAATGGCCGTCCTCGTATCCGTCCTGATGGCATTCGGACGGCTGGCAGCGGACAACGAAATCCTGGCCGTCAAATCCAACGGCATCAGTTTCGTGCGCCTTCTGTTACCCATCCTCATCGCGGCCGCTGGGTTGACCGTGCTGATGATCATTTTCAACGACCGCGTGCTGCCCGACTGGAACCACCAGGCGAGGAACATCCTGGCCAACCTAAAACGCCGCAAAGCGGCCGTGGTTCTCAAGCAGAAGGAAGGCGTCTTCATCCGTGACATCAGCTCGAACAGTCTGTTGATCCAACGCGTCGATGAAAGCTCCAACAAACTCTACGGCATCACCCTCTATGACAGTGGCAGGAAGGGCTTTCCAACCGCCCTGCATGCGGCAGAAGGAGAGTTGGAGATCTTTGAGGAGGGCAGGTACCTACGTCTGACGCTGTACAATGGCGAGTTTCACCGGATCGATGCTGATGACCCGCAGCACTTCGTCCTCGGCACCTTCGAAAAACAGGTCGTCCATATCGAGGATGCAGAGAGGGGCTTCAAGGACTACCGTTCTGCCTACCGCAACGATCGAGAGATGGACGTGGCCGACATGTACGCCACCGTGGAGGGAACCCACGTTGAAGAGGCTCGCGCCTTCGCGCGCATGGATTCCAGTCTGGAGGCCTTTCTCGTGGAGGCGCACGTGGGCGAACGGGAGATGAGTGAGCGGGCGCAGGAACTCGTGCGGCGATTTGATCGCCAGTGGCGCATGCAGGAGAATCGCGAGCGCACCCGTAAGTCCTATCTGGTGGAGATACACAAGAAGTTCTCTATCCCGACGGCCTGTCTCGTCTTCGTGCTGCTGGGAGCCCCCCTGGGCGCGCTGGTTCGCAGTTCCGGCGCCGCGGTCTCGGTGGCCATCAGCCTGGTGTTCTTCCTCACCTACTGGATGTTCCTGATCGCCGGCGAAAAGCTGGCCGACCGTGGCTTCGTCGCCCCGATGCTGGCGATGTGGGCGCCCAACCTCTTCTTCGGCGGCCTGGGACTGGCCCTATCGCACGCAGTCGCCGAAGACCGCCCCCTGCTGGGATGGCTGCGCAGATTGCCATCCGCGATTACGCGATCCGAGCCATGACCAGACTCGACCGCTATGTGTTGCAACGCTATGTCCAGTGGCTTGGAATGAGTATTCTGGCGTTGTGGTTGGTCGCCTTCGTGGTCAATCTCAACGAGAACATCGACATGTTCATCGACCACGATGCTTCACTGGGTCAATTCGCGCGGTACTACGCTTACCGCACACCCTACTGGCTCATCCTGACGCTCCCCGTGGCGGTACTGCTGAGCACCCTGTTTTGCTTGACATCGATGGCCCGGCGCAACGAGATCACTGCCGCCAAGGCAGCCGGTATCAGCCTGTACCGCCTGCTGCTGCCTCTCTTCGTTTTCGGACTCTGCTTCAGCGGGCTGGCCTTCGCCTTCACGGACTTCGTCGTACCAGTGGCGACCAAGCGCTACAATGACATGCGCGACGACATCCGCTCCTATCGGCGCAGCGACGGTTCACGCCGGCAGGTCTTGTTGCAGGATACGGGGGGACAGCTGTTGTCTGCCAGGTCCTACGAACACGCCAAGCGCCGCGCTCATCACGTATTGTGGGAGCGACGGCAGAATGCCTCTACTACGCGGCGAGTAACCGGCAGGTTGCTGCAGTGGCGCGGTGACGGCGGTTGGGTCGTCCTCGACGGTCACGAATTCCGCTTTGGGGACGGAGAGCCGCGCGTGACGTCATTCGATTCGCTGGCCCTGGGCTCGCTGAGCCTGGCTCCGGACGATTTTGCGCGCCAGCGCAGAAAGCCGGAAGAGATGAATTACCGCGAACTGCGGGCCTACATTGACCGAGCCATCGCCAATGGTGAGGATGCCACCCGCAATCTCGTGGACCTGCATTTGAAAATCGCCTTCCCACTCACCTGCTTCGTGATCCTGCTACTGGGTGCCCCGGTGGCGGCCAACGCCCGTGGTGGACGAGCCAACAGCTTCGGCATCGGCGTGCTGATCTGTTTTGTCTTCTACAGCTGCGTGAAGGCGGGTCAGGCGTTGGGATGGAATGCCGTCATCGACCCATGGTTGGGTGCATGGATCGCGAATCTGCTGTTAGGCATTCTAGGTGCGTTCATGATGCGGCGGGCCCACACCTAGGCGGTGTAGATCGGGATACCGATCAGCTGATACCCTGCTGCATGTGATAGATTTTCAGTTTCAGATTCGGTGACTTCGTCATCCACTGTTCGATCAGAGCCTGAGCCTGGGGCTTCGAACCGACGTCAAGCTTGTTGCTCAACTCCATCAGCATCTGGGCCATCCGTGCAAGCTTCTCCTCGGACGCGCCGATCGTCAACCGTGCCAGGTCATCCACCAATTCGGCGCCGAAAACGGCGTCGGTATTGGTGGCGGCAGCCCTGAGGAAGGAGGTGTGACGCCGCGCGAACCCGTCATCCTGGCCGATGCGGTTGACCATGTGCCGGACGAGTTCACCCGAAGGCGAGCGCAACAAGCTGCGTTCGATCAATTGGGTGATACGATGCCGGCTTCGGGCGTGATCCGCTTCCGTCGGCGTCTGCGCGGGACGCCAGTCTGCCTGCCCTGCCTGCTCGACGAATTCAACGAACAAGGGCACTTGGGGCAGGCAGGCGATGGCGGTATTGAGCTCCTCTTCGCCCACCTCCCCCTCCCAATCCTGCAACAATTGCGCAACGCTCATCGCCTGGTTGTTGTGGATGGCCGACAGTTTCTCCGACAGGATGCGATCGACGTCGGGTGAACGTCCCATCAACAGCACCCGCACCAGAGCAGGTAACGTTTTGGCTGTTACCGGTAACCCCAGAGCCGCCTCGCGGGCTACGCCGGCGGCCGGATGCAACAGAAACTCCACCAGGACATCCTTGTGGCGCAGGGCCCACGCCATCGAGGTGGCCACCTCTGGATCGAGCTCCAGACGCAACCAAGCCACGGCTCTCTCGAGACCGGGCTTCGATCCCAGCCATTGACGGTGATGTCCCAGAATCTGGGCAGCCGTGTTCCTGCGCGGATCATCCAGGGTCTCGACCACCCGGCACAACAGTTCGACACCCTCGTCAGCCGGGACCAGGGATCGAAGTTGAGCGGCGGCGGCGGCCCGGACCTGCAGTGACTCGCCATCGACGACGACATCGAGAAGATCCTCGAGCGCTACCGGTTGAGCCACGCCCGTGTCCTTGCTGATCTCATCGACAGCCGGAATCGAAGTCGGCAGTGTCACATCCTCGGGCTCAGCCTCACCCGTGCCTCCGTTCACGTTTCGTATGTCCAGTACCATTTCAGTCAGCCTCCACCCACGCGGGCAAATTCAGCCGCGCCGTATCATTTTTTCGGTTCGTCACGCAAGAAAAACTGCCGCATGAACCAGTTCACCTGCTCCATGGCGGCGCGAGCTTGCACCAGCGTAGTCCCATCTGGCCGATCCAGAAACTGTTCAATCGTGAAGAGCGGATCGACGATCTCGTCGCGCATCTGATCGAAGATCTCTTCTTGTAGATTGGCCTGAATTTTCGAGACCTCCTCCTGCAGTGTAGTGTCCCGGACGATCAGGAGGACCGCTGCCCCAGACTCGATCAGACAGGGTCGGATCGTGATTTCGACAGGCGACGGCTCCTTCACGGAAAAAGTGATCGGCGAGGCAGTCGGCTCGCCGGAGAGGACGGCCATGGGGTTCACGCCGGTAACGATTTCGAAGGTCGCTCCGTCCAGCACGTCGACGGGCAACCCGAGCCAATCGGAGGCCTTGCGATTGGCCAACTCGAGAATGCCGTCCTGGTTGAGGACGACAATTCCGATAGGCAGCGCTTCCACCAGCTTCTTTGTAGCAGGCGCTTCCGTATTGGGCAGGAATAGGACCGTGCCGGAGACACCTTCGTCACCATCTTCGTCAACGTCTTCGGTGACAATCGGCTCGACCGCAGCAAGGTCAGCATTGGGCTCTGCGCCCCACAACAGTTCCTCTGTCGCTGTTTCTCCTACAGTTTCACTCCCGATCTCCATATCCAGCATGTAACTGTTGCGGCCGGTTTGAGTGCACAAACCGGGCCGTAGACAGGCCAGCAAGTGCCTCTGAAAGCTCCCTGCGTGGAGTTCCTAGCCTCGCCGACAACATCTGGAGATCGTCGTCCAGAAACGGATTACGCATCAATTCATCGAGAATACGGCGTTTGAGTCCCGCGTGCGGCGGACCCGGAAGAACGTGTAGATCTACGTCCTGCATGGTCTTATCCCACCTCATCGACAGTCCGCGTGGGTGACGCGGAGGTCCTGACGCAGGGAGATTTTTTATGGAAGGGAGGAGATACTACAAAACAGGGAGGAGAACCAGTAGCAACTGTATATTTTATACAATGTTAGTCAATAATAGGTAGTCTTGGGCTGTTTTGCAAGGCGAAATTGACCTAAGCGACTGCGGACATTAACCCTACGCTAGTGTTCTGCCTGTCTTTCTCAGTCGCATGGCCAGGCTCGACGGCCACACCTTGGCCCCCCGTTTGCAAGGTGATGGGCAAGTCCCTGCGGATCGGCTATCGATCGGCCTACAAGGACAAGACAAAGCGGCGTACCGAGTGCCTATGCAGGGAAATATTTTTCTGTGCATGGGGACGTTTATTCTGAGCGAGGTTACCAAAATGGAATATGGACCGGAGAATGACATGAAACTGGCCGCAGGCGAGGACGATGGCCTCGATCCACGCCAGAAAGTCGCCGTACTCATGGTCGCCCTGGGACAGGAGAACGCCGGGGAGGTTCTGAAGTACCTGACTGATTACGAGATCGAGGACATTACCCACACCATTACCGAACTAAAGCATCTGCCGATCGAGCTCCAGGACGAGGTCCTGGCCGATTTCGAGCAGCACTTGCTGGCTGGCGAATACATGAGCCAGGGCGGCGTCGATTTCGCTCGCGGCGCCCTCGAGCGCGCCGTCGGCCCGCGCAAGACTCAAGAGATTCTCGACCGGATCATGAGCACGGTCAGCTCCGGGTTTTACCTGCTCAAGAACGTGCCCCCCGAACAGCTTGCTCCCTTCATTTCACATGAACACCCACAGACGATTGCCCTGATCCTGTCGCAACTGGAGCCGCAGCAGGCGGCCGGCATCATCGCCCAGCTACCCGAGCGTATTCAGGCCGAAGTCGCCTACCGGATCGCGGTGATGGAAAACATCACGCCTAATGTGTTGAAGCAGATTGAGGAGAGCCTCGAGGCCAACCTGCGTGACATCCTGGGTGGCAATCAGGATGTGGGTGGTCCCAAGGTAGTCGCCGACATTCTCAACTTGACCGGCGGTTCGGTGGAGAAGAATGTCCTCGACCGACTCGACGCTCAGGATCCAGAAGTGGCTGAAATCGTCCGCAACATGATGTTCGTCTTCGACGACATCCACAAACTGACCGACCGAGAAGTGCAAACGATCCTGCGCGAAGTAGAGCAGAAGGATCTGGTCATCGCACTCAAGGCCGCCAGCGAAGAGGTAAAGGATAAACTTCTCACCAACATGTCCGATCGTGTCCGGGGCTTCATCGAAGAAGAGATGGAATTCACCGGTCCGATGCGACTGAGCGAGGTCGAGGAAGTGCAACTGCGCATCGTCCAGAAGGTCCGCCAGCTGGAGGACCAGGGTCAGATTCAGATCGTACGCGGCAGCGCCGAAGACACCTTCGTGTAGGTAGTCCGGGCGTGAGGCCATCGATCATCAGGCCGCTGGCGACGCTGTTACCTCTATCTCGATGCTGAAGAGATCCTCTGGATCGAGCAACCGGATCGTCACCAGGACCTCGCCATCGACGTCGACGCTCACCTTGCGCCGCACGCGAGTCAACCCGTCGTCTACCGGCCCCAGTACCAGATCCAGCTCAAGCCGTGTAGCTGCCGGCAGGAGTCCCCGTCCCCCACTGACATCGGCTATGGTTCCTGGTGCCACCTCCGTCCGGACCAGGCGCGATCCGCTGGCTTCGTCTTCTCTGAGATAGGCAACTTCCAGGTTCACCATCGTTTCGTTGGCGACGAGAATGCGGCCGTCTTCGGGCGTCCCATCGTCATCCGGCGGCGCCGTACTGCTGGTACCCCCACAAGCGGCGAGCCCGCAGATCAAGACCAGGCGACTGACCACAAGCAGACTCCTCAGGCCCGTCACCTTCTTGCCCTCCCCCTACGCGTCGGTGCCGTCCGGGGCTGGGAGTGCAGCCTCCAGGGCACTGGCGAGGAGTTCGATATCACCGTCGAACACCGTGCGCACATCGAGGAGGAGCCTGTCCTTCTGTATTCGTCCGACCACCGGCACGGCGCCGTTGCGTAGTGCCCGCGCCAATTGCACTATGGTGCAAAAACGGGGCGCCAATGACAGGGCCCAGCTGGGGAGTTCCACTAAAGGCAGGGCGCCGCTGCCGCCTTGCGCTTTCGAGGCTTCGACCTGTGGCGACAGTTGCGACCGGGCTCGCGAGGAAAGCATGCCGAGCAGTTGCCTTGCTCGCGCCTGCGTCAGGTCTGCCGGCTCGCAGAGCATGCGCAACACGGGATGGAGTTCGGTAATCTCAGCGGGGGGCAGGTTGTAGAGCTTGAGGGTCGCCTCGAGAGCGGCGAGTATGAGCTTGTCACAGCGCAAGGCCCTCATCATCGGATGATTCCGCATGGCCTGCACACAGCCCTGCTTGCCGGCTATGATCCCGGCCTGGGGGCCGCCGAGCACTTTGTCCCCACTGAAGCTGACCACGTCAACGCCAGTCGCCAGCGCCTGCCCGACGACCGGTTCGCGCGGCAGACCCCATTCTGCGAGATCCATCAGGGCACCTCCTCCCAGGTCGTAGGCCACCGCAACCCCGGCGCGCGTTCCGAGTTCGACGAGTTCGGTCAGATCGACTCCCGAGGTGAAGCCCTCGACCCTGTAATTGCTCGGATGGACGGCCAGGATAAGTCCGGTATCCGCGGAGATCGCATTTTCATAGTCGGCTAAATGGGTTCGATTCGTTGTTCCGACTTCGCGAATCGTGGCGCCACTGGCTTCTATTATGTCGGGAATTCGGAAGGAGCCCCCTATCTCGACCAGTTCGCCGCGGGAGACGATGACCTCACGGCCACACGCGAGAACGCTCAACATCAGCAGCACCGCTCCCGCGTTGTTGTTGACGACCACGGCCGCCTCGGCGCCGGAGAGTTCGCAGATCAGTGGTTCAATATGGACGAAGCGCGAACCCCGATCACCCGACTGCAGGTCGAGTTCCAGGTTGCAGTAACTCCCGGCCACATCTCGGATCGCCTCCAGAGCCTGCGCCGGCAGCGGCGCGCGCCCCAGACCGGTGTGAAGGATAACTCCGGTTGCGTTGATGACGGGATGGAGGCTGGCCTGGTTTTCGGCGCCAAGGGCCACGGCAATCATGGACTCGACTCGAGCCGTCAGCGAGTCACGGGTAGTCGACCCCGGCGCCGTGGATGCGCCGTTGGTAGCCTTCACCTGCGCGATCAGCTCTTCGCGCAGCTCTTGCAGTGCCCGGCGAACCGTCGCGGTGACGTGCTCCCGCCGGTACCTGCGCAGCAGCTCAGTTGTGGACTCCAGATTGAGAATTTGGTCCACGGAGGGTAACGATTTAACGCTTTCTTTCACCTTGAGGATGATAGCGCAAACTTTGCGCTATCGCCAGGTTGGAGTTATACTTACGGTGCTTCACCCCCCGCTGTCTCCCCCTGTTTTTGTTCCTCAACCATCACATTATAGCACTCGATTGGTCCATGACCAGGTACTGCTACGTCCTGGCCGCAGCGCTCGTTGTCGTGTTGCTGTTCGACACCGAGCTGGAAGCCGGAAAGGCCGACAGACCGCCGCACAGGCGGGGGCATACCGTCCAGGCGACGGAGACGCTCAGCACCATTGCCCTGCGTTATCGAGTCAGTGTGAGCCAATTGAAACAATGGAATCGCCTAGCCAGTGACCGCATTCTTGTCGGCCAACAGCTGGCTGTTTCCGCGTCTGGCGGGGGTGGTCACTACCTTGTCCGCGGTGGAGATACTCTTTCGGGTATTGCGGCTAGGGCCGGTGTCAGTGTCCGCCGCTTGAAACGGGCCAATGGTCTGACTCACGATCGCATCACCGTCGGTGTGAAGCTGCGCCTGCCGGGCAGGAATGCGCGTGAGGAGCAGGAGCCGGCCAACCACACAGTTCGACGCGGTGAGACGCTTTCTGCCATTAGCCAGTTGTACGGTGTCAGACTGGCTACTCTGCGCAAACTCAACGGCATCGTGGATGGAAATCATATCGCCATCGGCCAACGCCTCGTCCTGCGTCGACGATCTGCGCCTGCGATGTCCACGAGAAACACCCCTCCCCCTACTCCGACCGACTCCGAAGAGGAGGAAGTTCGCGAATACGTCGTCCGCGGCGGCGACACCCTTTCCGAAATCGCCCAACGCTTCGACGTCGGCCTGGGCCTGTTGCGACAACTCAATCAGCTGAAGAAGGATCGCATCTTGCCGGGACAGAAACTCCGCGTACGGCCCTCGAGGGAGGATGAGGGTGTCCACATTGTGCGGCGCGGCGAGACGCTATCGGAAATCGCGGTGCGCTACCAACTCAAGCTTTCCGCGCTGAAGGAGATCAACGGCGTCGAGGGAGACCGCATCCTGGTCGGGCAAAAGCTGCGGCTGCGACAGGTGTCCACGGCGACACACGTGGTCGAGCGCGGTGATGCCCTGTGGGAAATCGCGCGCGCCTATGGCATGAAGGTGGGTGAGCTCAAGGAACTCAACGGTCTGACGTCGGATCGCATTTATCCGGGACAGGAGCTCACCTTGAACTCGGAGCGGGCGTCCCGGCACGCCGTCTATCAGATCATCAAGGGAGACAACCTCAGCGAGATCGCAAGGCTGCATCAGATGACCGTGGGCGAGATCAAGAAACTCAACGGCATTAAGGGTTCGGTCATACATCCGGGCCAACAGCTCCGGGTGCGTCCGATCCTGGGCAACCGCAACTGGCTCAAGCAGTCGGAAATTCGGTGGGCCGATCTCCAGATTGCGCCGCGTGGCCTGAACCGCATCGTCCTCGGCAACGGACCCTATTTCAAAACCCGGCCAAAGGCCGATCAACAGCGGTCACTCACCTACTACGAGGAGCATCCGAGATCTCCCCTGGCCACCTACAGGCAGGCCACCAAAGTCTGGGAGGGATTCGAACGGGCGGTCAAGCGACTTGGCAGGCTAAGCAGTGCGCTGCAGGGATGGCACCTCGTTCTCGACCCGGGTCATGGTGGACTCGATCCCGGTGCAGTCGTCAAGACCCACGATGGTAACGGCAACGAATTGTACGTGGTTGAGGATGAGTACGTGTACGACATCGCCCTGCGGGCCTACGTGCTGTTGAGATTGCACGGTGCACGAGTGCACATGACCCTTCTGAGTCCAAATCACCTGATTCGCCAGAATGGGCCGCCATCGCTGACCTTCGTCAATGAAAAGAACGAAGTCTACAACAGCCTCGGCCTGAACAAACGCAACCGGAGAGGGAATTGGCCTGTGGGTGGCCGAAATGGCAACCTGGACGCCCGCGTGCGCATCGCCCGGGAGGCATTATCCGGAATTCCCAGCAATCGCTGCGTGTTTCTGTCGTTTCACGCAGACAAAGAACCCCGAGCCCCGGAAGCCCCGCTGGTTCTCTACTATGAGAGCCGCGATGGACGACGACGAGACAACCCCTCCAGGCGATTCGCCCAATCTCTGCTGCCGGCCCTCGGGGCCGGAGCCCGCACCCGGGGTCAGGACTTGGGTGTGTTGCGGAACAACCCCGCAGGAGTGAAGGTTCTGGTCGAGCTTAGAAACCTCGCCTACGTAGACCACGCCTGGGCACTGCGCTTTGAGCAGCTGCGTCACCGAGATGCCGAGAAGATCGTCAAAGGTGTGCTGGACTATGCGCGCCAGAGACAGCTCAGCGCGCGACGTTGAGTTTGCGGCAGGTCGTCCAAGAACGAAAAAGCGCCCCGGGAAACCAACCTCCCGGGGCGCTTTTTATTCGAAATCTTCCTCCTTCTATGGGAGAGCTTCCTCTCCGACCAGCCTGCGAGCCGCACGCCTGACCAGATCAGGCTCCAATCCGGCAAGCTCACACCAGGCATCGATCCGACGACTCTCCACGAAGGCAACTTCGGGGACTTCGTCATCCCCGGTCTTAGAGATCTCCCTCAATGTGCTCAAGATCATGGCGTTAGCCAACCGGCGGTACGCAAGAGAGACTCTTTCCGTCTGCGCTGCATCCTGATCAGGTCTCATAGGCCTTTCCAGGTTTGACATGGACGGATGATTTAGCTTGTTCAATCCGTACTCAATGTACGGCATTTTTCTCTGATTTTAGAAAAAAATGAAGAGCCTTGGCCGTGAACACGGCTCCCCAAAATCGTCCGGATTTCGCGCCGCCCGGCAACCCGGTGCTCCTTCCCAAGTGGTTGATAATACAGGCAGAAACAAGGCCGCAGCGGTGGCGAAGACGGAACTATGGATGTTCGTCCACGCTGCTGGCCCGTCCTTCCCGCGCTGCTTGATAAAGACGAAAAGCCCACTGAATCGTGACCAAAGCGTCGCGGCCGGTGGCCCCGGTGGGGTCAAAGTCGTCGGCCGCTGACTCGATCTGGTGCAGAAACGCGCTCCACTCCAGCTGCCACGACAGATCATCTCCACCAAACTCGAAGCGCTCCTCTTTCTCGGGCGCCCCACCTTGACGGTTGCGCCGCCCGATCACGGCGGACTCAGGGCCGTATGAACCACCGAGCCCCCGGGCGATGCCGTAGCCGTCGCGTCCGAAGACCTCGAAGCAGAACAGGTTCTTCCACTGGGTCCAACTGGCGTGGATTGAGGCGATCTGACCGGATTCGGATTGGAGGAGCCCGAACGCATTGTCTTCAAGCGGGGCGATGTCCCAATGGCTGGTGGTCGTGCACCCGCTGACCGTGTGCACCGGATCCATGAACCACAGGCACAGATCGATCAAATGGACGCCCTGATCGAGTAACTCCCCTCCTCCCGAGCGCGCCGGATCGGCACGCCACTCGCGATCGTACCCGGGACGGCCGCCATGACCGTAGCGGGCCCGGATGAATTCGATAGGCCCGATGTCCCCCTCCAGGAAGGCCTGTCGCACCCTGGCGACCGCCGGATGGAATCGGTGATTGTAGCCGGCACCAAGGCAGCGTCCTGCTTCCTGTGCCGCCTCGACAGCCCGGTGAACCTCGCTGGGGTGGCGCCCGAGGGGCTTCTCGCACAGCACATGCTTTCCTTGCTTCAACGCGTGGCGACTGATTTCTGATAAGCTGTCGTGGGTGGTCGAAACCACGACGATGTCGATTTCCGGGTTGTCGGTTATCTCCATCCACGAATCGTGGATGCTACAGTCGCTGGTCTGTGCGGCCAACAGCTGAGCCGCCTGGCGATCGCGATCACAGATGGCCACCAGTCGGGCCCGGCCGTCCGCGACGATCGCCTTGGCCCGCTTTGAACCGGCTCCCCCCGAACCGATCAAGCCCACACGCATCATTGCTGGGTCCCCATTTGTCGCCTTCGCGCCCTCATGTTAGTCTGCGCACCGTAAATCGATCCGAACTCATGACAGTCCCGACGTCCAGGTTTTCCCAATCGTCCCAGATCGCACTGATTAGCCGGCCCGACAAACCATCAGAGCGCGAAGACGCCAGGAACGCCGCCAGCGCGGCCGCGCGATCCGGTTCCTGCCCCTTGTCGATGATCTGCTGCGCTTCAGTGCGGTCCTCTTCAACCGCGCCACTGGCGTTCAGAAGCTCGTCCACCATCCTGGTGTGAATCGCGCCGGGGGCGATCGCATTGACATCGATATTTAGTTCAGCCACTTCCGCTGCCAGCGTTTCCGTGAACCGCACCACGCCCGCCTTGGAAGCCGCGTAGGCGCTGAAGCGAGGTCGAGGATCGACAGCACCGCCCCCGGACAGATTGATGATCTTGCCCTGGTTGCGTTCGATCATTCCCGGGAGAACCAACTGCGCACACCTGAAGCAAGAAAACAGGTTGACCTGGAACATGGCCGTCCAAGCTTCGGGGTCGAGGTCCTGAGTGAGTCCGACTGGACCCAGCATGCCTGCGTTGTTGACGAGGACGTCGATGCCACCCCACTCAGAGAGCACCTGGGCGATCCCGGCCTCCACCTCATCGTCGCGCGAAAGGTCGGCGCGCACGGCCAGCGCCTGGCTACCGAGTTGCGTGATCTCGGCAGCAACCGCATCGACCTGATCACCCGTGCGCGCCAGCACGGCCACGCTTGCCCCCTCCGCGGCCATGGCAAGAGCGATGGCTCGGCCGATGCCCCGACCGCCGCCCGTGACAAGGACCCGTTTGCCATCGAGCGTCTTCTGCATGATCCTTGCCTCTGTCTCAATCCCGGTGGACGGCTTGGCTTTGGTCGTGCGCTCAGCTGCATCGACCGCGACAAATGATAAGGTACAGATGATGTGCTGTTACACCATGATGAAATTGACCTAGATACTTCATTAATCTACATTTACAGCCGCTTTTTCAGACCAGGTTCACACCGCCCAACGCGCGATTTCTCGATGTCACACGCCATTACCGAGACCGACCCCAAGACCCTCTGCCTTCGAATCAACGAGCGCTCACCGGAGGGCGGACTCTTCCAGGGTGACCGCAGCAACGTCCATCCCGACAGCCGTCTGCCATGGCGTATCTCACCCGAGCCGTTCTGGTTGACTCCAAAGCAACATCAGTTCCTGGTCGATCTGGGTCCCGTCCTGTACCGCTTCTACCAGGTATCCAACCTGCTTTATCAGCAAAGCGTCAAGGGCATTCAGCCGGCGTGGATTCATCGCTACCTGGATGCCGGCAAGCCCGACCGGATCATCGATCTGGGCAGGATGAATCGCGTCAAATCGCACCTGCCTCTGGTCATACGGCCTGATTTATTGCTCACCGCTGACGGCGTCCGTGTGACCGAACTCGACTCAGTCCCCGGGGGCATCGGCTTCACCGGCCAGATCTCCCGGCTCTACGCCGATATTGGGTACGACATTATCGGCGGCGCAGACGGTCTGCCGCGAGGCCTGTACGAAGCCATACGCAGCTCGTTCCCGCACGATGAACCGGTAGTCGCGGTGGTGGTCTCGGACGAATCGGAGGCCTATCGCGAAGAGTTCGAATGGTTGGCCCGCCATTTGAGAGACAGCGGCTTGCCCGTGCACTGTTGCCATCCACGTGACCTTCACGTCGACGACGATGGCATCATGGTCGCCGATGGCGATACTCGGATCCGTATCGACATCGTCTACCGCTTCTTTGAGCTGTTCGATCTGGCCAACATCCCGAAAGCGGAGCTCATCACCTACTTCTCCAAGAAGAACGCCGTCCGCGTCACCCCGCCGATGAAGGCCTACTTGGAGGAGAAGATGTGGATGGCCCTGTTTCACCATCCGCAGCTTCGTGCGTTCTGGGAAACGGAACTCGGACACGACTCCTGGTCCAGCCTGCAAGATCTGATTCCGCGCACCTGGGTACTCGATTCCACCCCCTCTCCGCCACACACCGTGATCCCTGACTTGGCGCTGAGTGGGCGGCCGGTGAGCACGTGGGAAGAGCTAAAGAAATGTACCAAGAAGGAGCGCGAGCTGGTGGTCAAGCCGTCTGGCTTCTCAGACCTTGCATACCACAGTAAAGGGGTCACCATTGGCCACGACGAGCCGGAGCAAGTTTGGGGCGACGCGGTTCAAACGGCGCTGGACAGCTTTCCGGTAAGCCCATACCTGTTGCAGGCCTTTCAGAAAGCCGCCCGTATCGAGGCCCACTATTACGACTTTTACAAAGACTCGATGCGGACGATGCACGGACGAGCCTTGTTGCGGCCCTACTACTTCATCCACGATGGTCAGGCTCAGTTGGCCGGTATGCAGGCCATCGTCTGTCCTGCGGACAAGAAGATACTCCACGGCATGACGGACGCGGTTCTGATGCCGTGTGCTGTCTCTGACGATGATTGATGCGATGACAACGACCTCTGCCGCCGTCGACGCCGCGACCAGGGCAGCCCTCCAGACCAAGCTGCGCTCATTGGAAGAGGCGCTTAGCTCGATGGGGCGGGTGTTGGTCGCCTACTCGGGCGGCGTAGACAGCGCCATGCTGGCCGTAGCCGCACACCGCGTGCTCGGCGACGACGCCATTGCTGTTACCGCGGATTCGGAAAGCTACGCCCGTGGAGAACTGGAGGCCGCTACTGCCATCGTCCAGCAGTTTGGCATTCCCCACCGCATCGTCCACACGCGTGAGCTGGACAATCCGGATTATGCCAGCAACCCGGTCAACCGATGCTACTTCTGCAAGCACGAGCTGTTCACCCACATGCGAAAAATCGCTATCGAAGAAGGTGTCGACTACCTGCTCTATGGTCAGAATGCCGATGACGTGGGCGATTTTCGCCCCGGCGCTCAGGCTGCCACCGAGTTCGGCGTGCGGGCGCCCCTTCTGGAGGCAACCATGACGAAAGCGGACGTGCGCGAGCTTGCCCGGAGTTGGGACATCCCGGTGTGGGACCGCCCGGCGACCGCCTGCCTGTCCTCCCGCTTCCCGTACGGCACACCCGTGACGGCGCGTGGTCTGCGCATGATCGACAACGCCGAGCGCATGTTGCGGGAGCACGGATTCACCCAGCTGCGGGTACGCCACCATGACGACATCGCACGAATCGAGCTCATGCCCGAGCAGATGCCGTTGATGCTGTCTGATGCGGCGCTGCGAGCGGAAGTCGCCACCGAACTGACAGGGTTGGGTTACACGCTGGCCGTCCTCGACCTGCGCGGGTTTCGCTCAGGCAGTCTGAATGAGGTGTTGACGATTGACGCTTCGACCGTCTCAAGCGCCGCCGATACCGAGCGACTGCCGCATCTGGAACCACTCGCCGACACGCGCCATGGACAGATTCTGGTCGTACAGCTGGAGAGTGCGGACATCTCACGCCTGACCGAGCCGGAGCTTCGCGCCGAGTTCGTGCAGCAGTCCATTTCCGCGCCAGACGTTCACTACGTCGCCTTGCAATTGACCACCTGATCGTGATTCGGGAAATCATCAAATACGGCTCCAAAGTACTCCGTCGAAAAGCCGATCCCGTGGATGGCGTCAACGCCGCGACGAAGTCTCTGATCCAGGACTTGTTCGACTCGCTGGAAGAAGCCGACGGCGTCGGACTGGCGGCGCCCCAGATTGGCGTCTCGCAGCGAGTCATCGTCGTCGATGTATCCGCCTCGGAAAAGGACCTCCCGCCCCTTGCCCTCATCGATCCGCGCATCACCATCGGCGAGGGCATGTCAATCGCCGAGGAGGGCTGCCTCAGTATCCCGGAGGTGTACGGCGATGTGAAGCGCTACACCAACATCGAGGTGGAAGCGCTCGATCGCGACGGCGCTCGATTCAAGTTCAGCGCCGAAGGCTTTTACGCCCGCGTTCTGCAGCACGAGATCGACCACCTCGACGGCATCCTCTTCGTCGATCACATCAGCCCGCTCAAGCGGCAACTGCTGCGCGGGGCTCTCAAGCGCTTGAAAAAAGAGGGTGAAACCTGGGATCGCAGGCACCTGCCCGTTGGCTAGTGAGGCGCCGACTCAGCGTTGACAACAAAGCGGCTGACCGGTAGTTTTCATGCGTCATTACGAAAGCGGGACCGTAGTTCAGTTTGGTTAGAACGCCGGCCTGTCACGCCGGAGGTCGCGAGTTCGAGTCTCGTCGGTCCCGCCATTGAAAAGGCCCTCGCAAGAGGGCCTTTTTATTTGTACTTTCTCTATTCTGTATTTCTGGCCTGAAACTCCACGTCACTGTGGAAGCACGCTAAACCTCTACGCCATCGGTATCCTTGTCCCCTTTGTCTTCATTCTCATGCTGTAGACCGACGCGCCTTCACCCCTCCAGTTGCGGGTTGTGAAGAACATGGTCCGGTTGTCCAGGCCACCCCACCCGACGTTGAGCGGTATCTCAGGGGTGCGGATTGTGCCCAGGTATGTTCCTGAAGGCGCGAATACCCATGTTCCGCCGGGACCCGTGCAGTAGACCCTGCCCTCGACGTCCACCTTCATGCCGTCGGGCTTGCCAGCCTCATTGGAGGGCATGTTGGCAAACACGCGTTCATGGGCCACGGAGCCGTCGGGAAGGACGTCGCAGGCGAGTATGTACATGCCATAGCTACTATCGGATACGTAGAGAATACTCTCATCCGGGGATAGCGCTATCCCGTTGGGGTACACCATCCGTGGTATCGCAGCCCTCACTTCGCCGTCCGGAGTGATGCGGTAGACGATCCCGTGGTCTACGTCGATCCCTTGCTCTTCAAGGACCGGGTTACAGTCTGTGATGTAGAGCGTCCCGTCCGAACGACCTACCACGTCGTTGGGCTTATTCAACCGCCGACCTTCCCACTTATTGGCGATTGTCGTGATAGAGCCATCGCACTCCATGCGCGTCACACAGCGGTTGCGGTATTCGCACATGACGAGCCGGCCTTGAAGGTCGAGGGTCATGCCATCGGTGCCTCCGCTGTTCTCTCGGATAACCTCGGTGCTTCCATCTGTCAATAGGCGGTAGATGCGACTGTTGGGGAAGTCCGTGAACATCAGGTAGCCGTCGGGATGCCACACGGGCCCCTCCGTCTTCGTAAAGCCTGTGGCAAGCAGCTCCGCTTCCGGTGATTCAACGATGTCAGCTATATTATCGTTCATACATATCCCCTGGCGCGCGATTGAGAGCCAACACCAATAACCGCATAGCATGCATATGGTTTTGTCAGCATAATCCTATGTCGCAGGCTATCGCACGTAACCATCTGGAATCGATCTCAAACCCCGGTTAGACGCGCTCCTCGCCCACGATGTAGTGACCTCAGGATCCGATATCATGAGCCAGCAGTCGACGATCACTATTACCAAGGAGCAAGTCGACCTCTTCCACGAAGAGGGATACCTGGCCGTAGAGCGCATCACCACCGACGAAGAGATTGAGCGCATGCGCGCGGCCTACGACGAGATCTTCGCGCGCCGAGCCGGCCGCGAGGAGGGCCACGAGTACGACCTTGCCGGCCCGGACGAGGAGGGCACCGAGCCCGCTCTGCCGCAAATCCTGGAACCCCGAAAGTACGCCGACGATCTGCGGGACACGCTGTACGAGGCCAATGCCCTGGCGATCAGCACTCAGCTGCTGGGTCCGGGATGCCACGTCGTGGGCGCTCACGCCATCCTCAAACCTGCGCGCGTCGGCGTCGGCCAGCAACGATCTGGCCCTGAGCGTGTGGTTGCCCCTCTAACCGGCCACCCTTGAAAACGGGTGCATGCATTTCATCCCCCAGACCCACCACGCCGAGGTGGCGCCACATCACCACATCGACAACAATCCCAAAATCCACGGCCTGGAGATGGACGAGGGCTACTTCGACGTGTCGACGGCCGTTGCCTGCCCACTGCCTGCTGGCGGAGCCACCTTCCACTACAGCAAGACCTGCCATTACACGCCGCCTAACACCTCCGAGGAACCCCGGCGGGCGTTCGTGCTCGGCTTCAAGGTGAGTCGGCCACCGCTGGAGGAACCCCGGACTTCTATTGGCAACTCGAGACCGACACCTACGCGGCCAAAAAACGTGAAGCGGCGCGGGCGCGGAGCGGAGGCTGAACGGCTGGGTGTTGGGTTGAAAACGAACCGCCAGCTAGCGCTCGGCCAGTTTCGTCAACGCCGCCAACACCCGAATCCGCGCCTCGTCCGCCAACGTGCGGTCCACGTTCTCGCTCAGCCAATTGGTCTCCTGGCCCGCCGCCTCACAGACACTCGCCGGCAGGCTCTCCAGCAACCGACGCGCCTCCGCCACCTCCGGACCTCTCGCCCCCTGCGCAGACGCCTCCCGGATCGCCCGATCCAACATGGCGAAATACTCGTAATCCTCCACCCCTTCCCGCTGCGCCTCCAGGTGTTTCCCAGCCGTCACCGAGTCCTCCGTGATGAAGAAAGGCGCGTACGCGATCTTCGCGGTCAGATACTCGTTCCACGATGACGCACCGCCCGTGTCGGTCAACGCCCAGAAGTACATCGCTGTCGCCCCATAGCGCCAACACCACCACCCCGTAAGCCGGTAATACGCGTACGGATCCAGAAGCCGCGCCGGGCCATCAGCATTGTAGAACTCCAACCCGATCCCCTGATCGCGCTTCCTCAGGTAATAGTCGCGATACTCCTGGGCCGCGTCAGGAGGCCGTATAGGTGTATTACTATTCCGGAAGATACCAAGGTGCGGGCACAACACATGGCACGCATCTATCATCGCCTCCATGGCCTGGCTCATGTCCCGGTGGTTCGGATTCTCCCAGATGCGGACCCCCGTATTCGCTTCCCGGATAGCCTTCGCCCACGCCAGAATGATATGGTCCCGCTTCGGGTCTTCATCAGGCTCATCCACCAGCAGCAGCGCCAACTGTTCCGGTTTCAACCCCTTCTCCACCGCATGTCCCGCCCAGAACGTCACCCATGCCTTCACCGCCGTCGCGAATTCCGGCGTGCCCATGGCCCATGAGTCGAGAGGCTCCAAGGACTTGTCGCCCGCATGCGTGAAACGATCGCCCACTCTCACGAACACGAGGTATTGCGCTGCATCCGGCCACAACTCGAGCCACGCATCAAACTTGGTCGTGTTGGGTGGCGCCGTCGTCGCCCCCTGCGCATCATACGTGCCCCGCACATCCGCGTAGTACGGACTCACCAGCCGAGGCGAACCCCACGTCGAGTCCACGAAACGTTCGCGCAGGTGCTGAACGATCAGCGATTGGTTCTGCTCCGTCACCAACTTGGTATGATACCCGCCCATCTCATGCGTATAGTCCCATCCGCCCAGATGAAGCGACTGCTTCTCCGGGAAATCCAGCGGATACAGGTGCATGCGCAGCGGAAACCGCTTGCCCCCGGCCACAGACGCCACGATGACCTCGCCCTCATACGCGCCCGGCTCAACGTCCACCGGATGGAAGGTCAACCACACCTGCCGCGTCATTCCCGACGGCACGGCCACCGTATACAGATTGTCCTCAGCAGAAACCTCCGGCAGGGCCGCCGCCACCGGCACCCCGGTCCGCGTGTCCGTCCAGGCCACCTCGTGAACAGTCACATACCCCGGATTGTCGCCCCCGGGAAGCCCGCTCAACCGGAACCTCACCTGCATCGGCCCGTCACTGCTGTTGCTGACATTGAACGCAGCCGCGCGGTATTCCTTCCGCATCAGGTGAACCTCGACGGCCAATTCCCCCGCCGTGTCCGGCATGCCGATGAGCGGAAGCGGATCCCACAGAGTCGAACGCCAGAACGTGAGCGGCTCCAAACCCTGGGCGCGCCACAGCCACGCCTGCGCACGCAACACCCGTTCATGCCATGAATTCAGCGGCAGTACGGCCCGGAAATCATCCCCGTACGCCCTGCAGGCCTGCCCCAACTCCCCTTCCACGGCCGCCAACTCGCCAAGCACGTTGCGCCGTGTCTGGACCGGGACACCGTCCTCTTCGGCCGCCTTCCTCAGGGCCTGGATGTCCTGCACAAAGCGCCTCCGAATCCCCGCCTGGATGGCGAGCTGGCCCGAATGCGCCTTCATGTCCGTAAAACCCGGCCCCGGCAGCGGCTCATTCACCCACGCCGGCTCTCCCGCGTAGACCTCGATCTCGTCCACGAACGCGACCCGCCCCACAGGCCACACAACCAGGCAGACATAGCGGCCGTGCGTCCGCAACTGGTCCGTCCAGTACCAATGCGTCTCATACGTCCCATACTCCGTCGGTAAGGGCGGTCCGTGTGCCGCGCTCAACCCCACCAGCTCCCCGATCTCATGGAATTCCCTGTCTTCACCCGCCGTGAAGATAAGGATCGCCTCCGGCCACCTCGCGTTCGCAACACCGGCCGCCGTATGGAACGAAACACCCCGTATCGGCTTCACCGTACCCAGGTCCAGCGTCAGGATCACAGGCTTCTTTCTAGCCCAGCCCACTGTCGACAGCTGTGTCCAGAGACTTTCCTCCGTTTGATGGTACACCCCGTCCGTCAGTTGCGTGACATCAGCGGCGTCCGTGCAATGCTCATAATTCGGCGCCGGCTCCATCGTGTAGCTCGCCCCCAAGGCAATGTTCTCGCTCGGACGGTCCGCCGGAGCCGCCCCGGATGCCTCTGGCGAGCACGCGCATCCCACCATCAACAACGCTACCGCTGCCAATGTCCATTTCATCCCTCGGTCCTCGCTGTCTGGTGAGTACTTCCTCCTCAGGATCCGGTAACGTGTAGGCAGGCCCACAACGTGACCGCCGATGTGACTGTTCCATCAAGCTCGTTCATCCCGACAAGGATGACCTTGGACAGACCTCTGGAGGATCACACAACCTATCGTGCCATCCATCCATGACTACGCCATATATTGGGCTCGGGAAGCTCGTCCACAGTCGCCTACTCAGCCCGACAGCAGGTATCGAGGTGAGCAGCTGAGCGTAGTGCTCTGGCGTGGGTCGTGCCCCACGGATAATGAGGACGATTACCGGTGTTCACGCTGAGACTGAGAGAAACGCCCCAAGGTTTCGAGCGCTGCCATAGAAATCTGAAATGCGGAGACTCCCGATAATTGCCGGTTAGAACGAGTTTACCGCAGAGGCGTGATAACTGAAAGGAGATAGTATGGCAGTGCCAGGATGTCCCTTAATGAGGAGCATAGCACGCCAGCGGGTACGGCTTGGTCACCGGAGGCCCGGAGGCCGATGTCCAGCGGTGTGAGGAGATCCTGCTGTACGGCAATGCGCAGGGCATTTACCCGAGGGACGATTGCGTGCAGCGGTTCATTGCAGACGGAGGAGATGGAGCTGGAACGTCTCTTGAAAAGAATCGTAGGCTCGCTTCATCGTACCCGCTGGGAGCAAAAGGGGGTCGCGGTTGATCGAGAGAGAATCAAGCATCCTAGCGTACGCCAAAGGATCATGAACCGGCCTCGCAAAATCTATCGTCGCTCTTGCTTCCGTCCATGGAGCAGCATCGGGGGTAAGGATCACCCTCGGGGGATGGAAGCCCTTGGTTGCAGACATACCTTCCTCCTGAGCCGTCTTTGATGAATAAGTCATATGGATCTTATAGGGAACCCACACCTCAAGTCCCTCCGCCTCCTCGGCAAGCTCAAAAGACACTTCGGCTCGGTAGAACATCTCCAAGGGCTGCCCATCGTCCTCAACGTGCTGTTGGACGCCCCAAGATTGATCGGCAAACGTCAAGGTGCCCAGCTTTGTATCCACGACTCGATCCGGCTCGTGGTGTTGAACAACAGTGAGTACGCTCTCGGGATTCTCACCGTGGCAAGAGATAACGCACATGGTAGCGACAAGACAGAAAACGCGTCTCATCTGCCGCCTCCTCACTTGTGGATTCATAGTCCGCTTGCAGACACCTTAACGTTCTGCAACAGGAACATACTCGAACCAAGGGGAAGATGGAAGAAAACGGGCAACGCTAAGGACAACTGCCAGGAAGGCGGTTGCCGCCGTGGGCGTTGAGGATCAGCACCTTGCGAATGCCGTGCCGCTGCAGGGTCTCGACGGTGTCGAAGACGGCGGCGAGCCAGGTCGACGGCTTCACAGTGAGGGTGCCCGAAGCGAACATGTGGTGCTCGGAGATGCCGACGTTGATGGGCACCGCCAGCAGCACGTCGGGGTAGAGCCCCTCCGCCACCATCTCCCCGATGCGGGTGCTGCTGTGGATGTCGTGGCCCATGGCCAGATGCTCCAGGTGCTGCTCGACAGCGCCGGTGGCGACGATGGCGGCGTTGAAGTGGCCGGCGTCATGGGCTTCGCGGAACTCGCGCCGCGTGAGGTGTTCGATGCGGTACTGCCTGTCCGCCATGGATTCCCTCCCCCCCCCCTCGCGATGAATCGGAATCGATCTTACTCGACGTACCAGCCCTCCTTCCCCGTCCGCTCGTACGCCTTCGCCCACTCCTCGGAGCCGTCGTCGAACCACTGCTCGTAGCTGTAGCCCTCCACCGTGCCCTCCTCCCGGCCCATGATGCGCGGCAGGTCGGGTTGCCCGTGGCTGTGGAGGATGCGGCCGCCGCTGAACCGGACGACACCGACGAAGGGTGCGATCTCCCTGGGCACGTTGTCGCGGTATCTGTACAGAAGCTCCTCGTCGACGTCGAAGCCGAGGCCCGGCTCCTCCGACACCCGCGAGAACCCCTCGACCACCTCGAACCGCTTGTGGGTGATGTCGTCCTCGGCGTCGAGCTGGTCGTCCAGGTGGACGGAGTGACCGGTAGCCGTCGGCATGGTGCAGGCGATGTGCATGGCCATCGACTTGGCGAGGGTCCCGCCGCACATCTGGAAGAGGACCTGCATGTTGAGGCGGCCCATCGCCGTCGTCATCGCGATCAGGCTGCCGATGGGCGGATACATCATGTAGACGTCCGCCATCCCCATCAGGGCTTCCAGTGCGCCGCCGAGGACGGCCGCCCCGCCGTGGACGATCGGCAGCTGCGTCCGGCTGCGCAGGACGCGCCAGCTCTCGATATCCGTGCGGTCGAAGGGGTCCTCTATCCAGCCGACGATCGGGTGCTCGCGCTCCAGCCGGGCGACGATGGGCAGCACCGCGCCCAGGGAACGGCCGCGGCGCCCCGTGAAGTCGAGGTGGACCTTGAAGCC
Source organism: Candidatus Latescibacterota bacterium (assembly GCA_965248265.1). GTDB lineage: Bacteria > Latescibacterota > UBA2968 > UBA8231 > UBA8231 > CBDFJF01. The sequence continues at coordinate 367,392 of CBDFJF010000001.1, read as the reverse complement.
CGGCGGGGCGACCTCTTCGAACACCCGGACTCTCTCGAAGACGTCCTGGATCGCAGCGGTGTGGATCTTGAAAATCATGTACCCTTCGTCCGCCGCCCGCTGGACGTCCGTCGCCAGCTCCTCCTTCGTCGGCCCCCCCCAGCACCAGGCCGCGCAGGAGATGCTGTCCCTCACCTTTTGGCCGACCAGCTTGTACGCCGGCACCTCCAGGTACTTGCCCATGATGTCGTAGAGGGCCATGATGACGGCCGGGTGTGCGTCGGACCCGATGTAGTCGAAGGGGTCCGTGTCGATGAGGGGATCGAGTAATTCAGGGGAGAAGTGCCTCCCCGGAGGTCCGTCGTAGTCGCCGTACCCGGTGATGCCGGCGTCGGTTGTGACCTTGGCCGCGATCCGGAACTCGCATCCGTTGCGGCTCGGGATGTGGCGATACCGCTTGGCCAGCGGAGGATGTATCGGAAACAGCTCGATGTCCGTGATCTTCATGGAAGGCCTTCTTGATTGCGCGATCCTACCTCCACGGCGTTCCTCGAGGGGGCTCCTTCGAGTCTGTCGGCCACGCCGATGGCTGCCATGATCGCTGAGTGAAGGACCACAAATCGCTCTGGTGTGTCCTTATGAAAGAACTTGGGGCGGTGGAACTTTGCTCGGACGCCCAAGTGCAGCGAAACAACGAGAAGCGGATATACAGGCGCGAGTGAGAGCCAAATGGGGAGGGTATCTTCAGTTTCGATCCGATGGAGGAAGGCATTAAGCAGACTTCCAGCACCTGTAGCAAGTAGTGCGAGCACTATCGTGTTGATCGCCCTATGGTGATTCGGTGTGGAGGCCATGAGCTATCAATTTCCCGAAACAAGCAAGCAACGTCGTCACGTACTTTGGTTTGTTAAAACGCTTTCCCATAACGTTTCCTGTGGGGAGAAATATCATGATTCTACCGCCACCAAGCGAGTTGGACACACGATAACCCTCGTTAAAAGGAGTCGACCTTCTGCTGTGGATGCCGGGAAGCCAGTGGTGGTTTATCGGCGAGAGCGTTGGGCGGACACCAGTCAACACTCATTGCAGCTGTAACCAACAAACCATCACCGACCCACGTTGGAGGAGGTAACGGATGCTCAGTGTGACGTTCGTAGCCCTTGCCCGTGTATCCGAAGTGACCGTGGCTCACGCCTCGCCGAAGAAAATCGGCTGCGTCCAGGCACTGCGTCCCGCGTCGCCGTAGCACTCGAAACGGACGTACAACGCCGTGTCCGGGACGTGGACTTCCAGCGAGCTGCCATCGGTGACGGCAACGCCCACACTGCCCTCGCGCCAGGCGGCGATGCGACCGGCGTTGGTGGCTCGCACACGGATGTAATGACCGTCCACTTCGATTTCGTCAATGGTCACCCCGGTAGAGCAGTAGAAGCGTCCAGCCCGCAGCATCTCCATGACCCCGTCGACAGTGCGATCGCGGGCGTACCCGACGATCCAGGCACGGCCGGCGTCCGCCGGTCTGTGGTAATCGTCGCTGGCAAAGCCCCACACGCGACGGCCGGCGGTGAGCAGCATGTCCCACTTGTCCGTGGCCAGCGGTGACCCCTTGCCCTTGATACCACCCGCGTTGTAGATCTCGATCCCAAGGTATCCTTGCAGGGCCTCCAACTGCTCAATAGGGTTGTGGCTATGGCGGACGCCGCCGTTGGGGTGGTTCAGTACAGCAAAGCCGCCGTCAGCGTTGATCTGGTCGATGACGGTTTGGCGATCCTCGAGCGGGTCCACATGGCAGTTAGCTCCAACGTGGAGGATGTGGCACCCATTCTTGCTCACCTCGTTCCCGGGCAACAGCACCATCCCGCAGCGGTCCCACTCGACGATCTCTCCGTGGGTCCAGGTGCGGTCATGCTCGGTCAGAGCGAGGAAGCCATACCCGAACTGAGCATAGCGAGTACAAATCGACGAGGGATTATCGAGTGGTCGAGGGTGGTTATGGAGATTCCCGCGCAGCCAGCGACCGCCGCAGAGGTCGTCGTAGGGGTTTTGCCGTTTGTCGCGCATCTGAGTCACCTTCCGTTTATCGAAAGCCAGTCAAAGACCTTTGCCTCTGCCGCCAGGGTTCTCGCGACGGCAGCACGCTGTGTATTGTTACAAGCCCACGTTGTCTCAATCTGATGCTCGCCTATCACTTTAGGAGCAGTAGTTTCCTGGAAGCCACCTGGTTCCAAGCGCAAGCGGTAAATATATATCCCGTCGCTTCCCGTTCCGACCCTTGCCATTCCACGGTATCTTGCCAGCCCCACCTGCATGCGTGTCGTCTATCGAACGCCAGTCGCTTCCGGCGTTGTACTTTGGAAGTCTCCCGGTTTGTGACGAGAAACACCCTGCCCGTGAGGAAGGGTTAGAGGGTTCGTTACGAAGGGCAACAAACGAAGCGCTGCGATAAATCGGTCCATTGCCCTGAGGAAGACAGCGACTGCGGACGGACAGTAAAAAGCACCACAAACGCGATGCAACCTTATGCGGCCTCCTTCCTTATCCGGGATCGCCGCACGCCCTTGCCCATAGCTTGCGCTTGAGCTAACCTCCCCAATCCTTGTTCCGATTGCGTGACAGTCATCTGTACTGATTTTGTTACACTGCTACGAATTCGGTACGATTCCAGTGGGCATACGAACTCCTTTTAAAATGTCATAACTCAATTAAATACAATATATAAAGCCAGCATCCAGTCGAGTTGGTACAGGCATTGCATTGGAGGATAAAGATGGTTGAGCCACAATCCACTCCGCGGGGAGCGAGAATCCTCATTGTCGATGACAATCCGACGAACCTCAAAGTCCTCCTCGAGCTTCTCGAGGCAGCGAATAATAGCGTAATGGTAGCAACCAGAGGACAGAATGCTCTCCATATAGCGGTACGGGGCCAGCCGGACATCGTACTGCTGGATGTGGTCATGCCCGAGATGGATGGATACGAAGTGTGCAGACGGCTCAAGCAAACTGAAGAGACCGCCGGGATTCCCGTCATCTTCCTGACCGGCCGAGACCGAAAAGAGGATGTCATTGCCGGTTTCAGGGCCGGTGGGGTCGACTACATCACCAAGCCATTCCAGGAAGAGGAGGTTCTCTCTCGAGTCGAAACGCACGTGCGACTGAGCCGGCTGGCGACGGAACTGCAGAGGAAGAATGCGGCACTCGCAGAGACCAATCGAGAGCTGGAGCTTGAGATCGTCCAGCGGAAGGCGCTCAAGGGACGTCTATCGATGATTTCCGAGCGCGAAGCTGTACGCTGGGGGTTGGAGGATTTCGTAGGACAGAGCGCTACCATCCAGAGAATCTTCAAAGAGATCCATCTGATGCAGGACAGCCCGATGACCTCGGTGCTGATCACTGGTGAGAGTGGAACCGGCAAGGAGCTGATCGCACGGGCCATCCACTTCGGTGGGGCAAGGCAGGATGGGCCCTTCGTGCCCGTAAACTGCGCGGCCATTCCGGCGGACCTTGTCGAATCGGCCCTGTTCGGACATAACCGGGGATCATTCACAGGTGCCAGTGACGACCGGCTCGGATTCTTCGAGATCGCCGACGGCGGCACGCTGTTTCTGGACGAAATCGCCGACATGCCACTGGAGCTGCAGAGCAAGCTACTGCGGGTTCTGGAGGACGGCGTTGTGTGGCGAATCGGAGCAACCGAGGGGAAGAAGGTGGCGGTGCGGGTGCTGGCGGCGACAAACGTCGAGCTGCAACAGCGGCTCCAGGCGAAGAGCTTTCGGCAGGATCTGTACTACCGGCTGGCGCGGTTCACGGTCACCTCACCGCCGCTGCGAGAGCGCACGGAGGACATTCCGATTCTGGCGCGCCACTTCCTCAAGCTGTTCGCGGAAGAGATGGGGCGCGAGGTACCGGATCTCAGCTTGGATGCGGTGGAAATTCTGCAACGATATCGGTTTCCGGGAAACGTGCGCGAGCTGAAAAACCTCATGGAGCGCGCCTTGATCGAGAGTGGGGGCGTTGAAGTACTGCCGCATCACTTGCACTTCTTGCGCGTTCCGCGAGCGACGACGGACGGCGAAGGTGGAGATTCAGGTGACAGGAGTCCGGGGGCTCCCGACTTGCCGCTGGACCTGGATCGGGCTGTGCGGTGCGCGGAGAAGTGGGTGGTAGGCGTGGCCATGCAGCAGAGCGATGGCAACGTGACGAAGGCGGCGCGTCAGCTGGGAACGAGCCGAAACCGGTTGTACCGGGTGTTGCGCAACGAGGTTGACCCTGCGGACTTGCACAGGACGGCTGCAGAAACCACGCCAGGAGGAGCAAGGCATGAGTGACACTCCAAATACAGCAGTGACCGATGGTACACCGACAGAAACTGAATCGCATGGGATCGTTGCTACCTACGATTTCAGGCACCCCGCCCAGGTCAACACGGATCAGTTACGCACCCTGGAGAATTTACATGACCACTTCGCGCGGCAGCTGAGTTCGACGTTTTCCGCGTCCATGCGTGACGTCGTCGACGTTGACACAGCCTTCATTGCCCAGAAAACCTACGCTGATTTCATCACCTCCTTGTCAAACCCGTCCTGTTCCTATCAGTTCATGCTCGGTCCGACGAATGGCCAGGCCATTCTCGATTTTTCCATGCCTTTCGTTTTTTCCGCCGTCGACCGCGTGTTCGGAGGGAAGGGTTCGTCGGAGGGCGTCGATGAGCGACAGATGTCACAGATCGAGATGGGTGTGATCGCCAAGTTCGTCAAGCGCGTGGTGGAGAATCTGGAGCACACCTGGCACCCGATCCTGCCGGTGGAAATCTCAGATATCGAACTGGAAACGAACCCGGAGTTCATGGACACGACCGCCGCCGCCGAGATTGTCGTCGTGCTCGGTTTCGAGGTGAATTCGCCCCTTGCATCCGGACTGGTGAGCCTCTGCTACCCCTACCTCACCCTGGAGTCGATCCTGCCGCTCCTTGGCCAGCAGACCCACGTGCGCCGTGGGCGCCGCGAACAGGAGGAGGCGACTCGGCGCAGCCGCGCTGCATTGGGCCCCGTGAAACTGCCGCTCACCGTCGAGATGGCGCGCAAGCGTTTGCCCCTGGCCGACGTAGACAGCCTGCAGGTCGATGATATCATCTGCTGCGACACGCAGACAACCGAACCTCTCATCCTGCGCGTGGGAGGATTGCCCAAGTTCTACGTGCGACCGTTCGCCACGGACAACGGACGCATCGCCGTGAAAGCCGTGGGGAAGATTCCCGAGGCGCTACAGCCACTCGCTAACGAGTGATCACGGCGCACCAACACTAACACGGAGATTGCAGCATGGCTGGCAAAGACAAGCATACTCCAACGCAAAGACAACCCCCGCGGAAAGAGGAGTCAGCGGTCGAAGATTTCACGCGCGATGTGGAAGTGACCGTTGCCTTCGAGCTGGGACGAACGAACTGTACGCTGGATCAACTGCTGCAGGTTGGGGACAGTTCCCTGTTCGAGCTTGAACGAGCCGTGGGCGAGCCGATCGACATCCTGCTCAACGGCAGAGTCCGAGCGCGGGGAGAGGTGGTTACCGTAGACGAGAACTTCGGGGTGCGCGTAACCGAAATCGTAAGGGATGGGGCCGTCTGATGAACAGCAAGATTACGGAAGCGGACGCCAGAGAGATGGTCGATCGTGAAATCGGCAATCTGGCTCATCTCAGAGATATCCGCTTTGAAGTAAGGGTCGAGCTCGGCCGCTTACAGATGAGCCTGAACGCTTTTGCGCAGCTGCAGCCCGGCGGCCTTATCACGCTCAACAAGCGCGTAGGACGATCCTACGATGTACGAGTAAACGATCGCTTGTTCGCCCATGGGGACATCGTCGTCGGCAGCGACCTGATCAGTTGCAGGATCAAGCAGATCGCTGCGCCGGAGGCATCTGGCATCACTCGAGCCTTTCGCGAAACCATCGCCTATGAAGCCATCGAGCGCGGACCAGAATTGATGGAAGACGTGATGGGCATGGTAGCCGTTCCGGGCGGCTCCTTCGTCATGGGTAGCAACGAAGGCGACAGCCCGGACAACGAGCGACCCACTCACACACTAGATATGTCACCCTACTACATCGACGCCTATCCCGTGACCAACCACAGCTACCAGGAGTTCGTGAACGCCACTTCACACCGCGCCCCGCCTGCCTGGCACGACGGAACATACCCCGTGGGCACGTCGAGGCATCCGGTCGTCAACGTCTCATGGGAAGACGCGAATGAGTACGCCCGATGGCGCGGCAAACGTCTGCCGACCGAAGCGGAATGGGAGAAGGCAGCCCGCGGCAACGACGGACGCCTCTACCCGTGGGGGAATCACTTCGTCGATGGCGAACGATGTAATTCCAACAATCTCGTGGGCACGACAACCCCGGTCGATGAGTTTCCCCTTGGCCGTAGCCCATACGGAGCCTGGGACATGGCCGGCAACGCCTACGAGTGGTGCGCTGACTTCTACCAGTCGAACTACTACCCATACAGTCCTGACCTGGACCCACAGGGACCCGACACGGGCGAAGAGCGAGTAATCCGGGGCGGTTTTTATGCCGAGACCCGTCCCAACGTGAGGACGATCCATCGCAACAGCGCGCCGCAGGACCATGCGAACGAGCACATCGGCTTTCGGTTGGCGCAAAGCGCGGTCGAGATCGCGGCGGGTGAGGAGAAACGTCAATGACTCCCAAGACTGAGCCACGGATCCTGGGACTCGCCGCTGGCAGGACAGCGCGGGCGACCGTCGCCGACTGGCTGCCACTGACCCTGACGGAGGTGGACGCCATGCCACTTCCCCCACCCTACCCGGAACCGGCATGGAGCCTGTCCGCCTCACTGCTCGCCGCGAGCCGACAACCGGGCTCCCCCAGGCTCCAGCCTGCACCCAGGTTCGTGCCCGGCGTTGCCGAACACGCATTACACCCGCCGCCAGCTGCCGACACGGAACCGCTGTCCGACGAATCGACCGGCGGCACTGCAGGCGAACCAGCGCCACCCACCCCCCGGCAGGAGATCGACCAGGCGACACTGACGCCGAGAGAGTTTGTTGCCCACCACATCGCTGACGCTGCTCGGATCGTTCGCACCATGGCCCTCGAGGAAAACGCTGATTCACCCTCAGAGGAACTGCCGTCAATGGTCAAGGTTGCCATCGTCCTGGTCGGGCTCGGTGAGCAGTTGACTGGAAAGATCCTCAAGCTCCTGTCCGACTACGAGATTGAAGTGGTCTCCCAGTCCATGGCGGCGTTACAGAACGTGTCCGCCGAGATTCACGCCCGTGAGCTCGACGAGTTCGTTGGGCGTCTGCGCTCTGGCGATTGGATGGCAAGCGGAGGCACCGAGTTCACCCGGAACGCTCTGGAGCATGCTGTCGGAAGGCGCAAGGCGGATGAGATCTTTGCGCGCGTTACCAGCACCGCGTCATCGGGCACCTACATCCTCAAGAACATCAGCCCTGAGCACGTAGCCCTCCACATCTCACGCGAGCACCCCCAAACCATCGCTCTCATCCTCTCGCAAGTGGATCCGCGACAGTCTGGAGCCATGCTGGCCCAGCTCTCACCACGCCTGCAGGCTGATGTGTCGTACCGGATGGCGACCATGGAAAACGTGACTCCCTCAGTATTGAAGGATATCGAGGAAGACCTCGAACACACCCTTCGCAATGTGCCGGGCGCACACCAGGAGGTCGGCGGACCGCGGGTGCTTGCCGAGGTCCTCAATGTTGCTGGACGTTCCGTCGCCAGCCACGTCCTGGAAAGCGTTCAGACTCAGGACGAGGAGGTCGCTGGGCATCTACGCAGCCTCACCATCGAGGAAGCACGGGAGCGCGTACGGCAAACCGTGCTCGATATGAAACAGCCGGAGCACCTGCAGACAGTGCTTGCCCAGATTGCGGACGAACTGCTGGTCGTCGGCCTGCATTTCGACCAGCTCACCCTGTGCACGCCGAAGGGTACCTCGCACGTCGAGGCGTTGCAGGTCGACTCGGCGGGCGCGTTGCAGAGGTCCACGATCTCGGACCCGGATGAGGTTGGACGTTTCCTGGCAGAGGCACGCACGGGCGTACCCAAACCACGACAGATGGATCCTCGAGAGAAAGAGGTGTGGGCGCCGCTTTCGGGTACTGCTGACGTGGGACTGGCCGCATCAGGCACGGTGTGGGCTCTGGACGTTCCATTCGAAACAGGCGTCATCTGTGTGCGCCGCGGTTGGCGTGGACAAGCAGAGCCCTTCAGCAACTGGGAGATCGCCCGCATAGAGGATTTCGTCGAAGTCGTCGACCTCGCGCACGCACGTTACCGGGACTTCACCGAGGCCGCGGATGCCCAGAATCGCCTCATCGCCGAGCTCGAACAGTCCAACGCCGGGCTGCTGGAGGCCAAGGAGGCCGCCGAACTGGCCAGCCAGGCGAAGTCGCAATTTCTGGCCAATATCAGCCATGAGATCCGGACCCCGATGAATGCCATCATCGGGTATGCGCAGATCATGCAAAGCAGTCCGGAGTTGGTGGACAACCATCGACAGGCTGTGGAAACAATCCAGGCGAGTGGTGATCACCTGCTCAGGTTGATCAACGAGGTACTGGATATCTCCAAGATCGAAGCCGGCCGCATGGATGTTCACGCCGTCGACTTCGACCTGGTAAGGTTACTGCAGAGTGTGTCAGAGATGTTCCAGCTACGATGCCGCGAGCAGGCGCTGGGCTGGAAGCTCAAGAGTTTGAAAGAGTCACACGTTCTGGTATATGGCGATGAGAGTAAGTTGATGCAGGTGCTGATCAACCTGTTGGGCAACGCGGTGAAGTTCACGCAGGAAGGAGACGTAACGCTGCGCGTCGCGCAGGTTGGAGGTGAGACTTATCTCTTCGAGGTTATCGATAGCGGGAGAGGGATCTCGGAAGAGGAACAGAAAACACTGTACCAGCCGTTCCAGCAAGGAGAGGCAGGCAGGGACACCGGAGGGACAGGCTTGGGCCTGGCCGTCTCGCGCCGTCTTGTACACTTGATGGGTGGGGAACTGGAGTTTGAATCGTCTCGCGAAGGCACACGCTTTTACTTCACTCTGCCGCTTTCGACCGCGGCAGGAGGAGTGCGCGAGCACAAAGAAGACTATGGCCGCGTCAGGCGGTTGGCTGGCGGCTGTCAGGTGAAAGCGTTGGTGGCTGATGACGTGCCCGAGAACCGGGATATTCTGGAGCAGTTGCTGGGGGCGATCGGTGTCGAAGTGCACTCCGCCGTCAACGGTATCGAAGCGCTCGAGATCAGTCGACGTGAGCGACCGGACATCGTATTCATGGACATCCGCATGCCCGAGATGGATGGCATGGAGGCTATGCGGAAACTCGTAGCGGACCCGGACCTGGCTCTCAAGATTGTCGCCGTATCCGCTTCAACTCTGGAACACGAGCGGCAACACTACCTGTCGGCTGGCTTCGACGAGTTCATCGGCAAACCGGTACGGGTTGGCCAAATTTGTCAGTGCCTCGAGCAGATGCTGGGTGTCGCATTTGAGGAAACGGCGAATCAGGCCGCGCCCGAAGAGGCCGGACCGGCGGTCTTGGAATCGACTACAGTTTCTGCTGACCTGCACGAGCGTGTGCGGGCAGCCGCTGAGGTGGCAAATGTAACCGAACTGCGCTTGGTGATTGCGGAGATGGCGTGTGCGAGCGAGGATGAAGCGAAGCTGGCCGCACTGCTCAAGCCCCACGTCGATTCGTTCGACATGGACTCGGTGTTGAGCGTGCTGGAATCGGTGAGGAAGACCTCAGTGTGAGCTGACCTCGATCCGTGGTTTGCGCACTCAGACACGGAAGAAAGCAGGTGACGGAGCGTCCTTTCAGGCCGAGGGACTTGAGACCTTCCTCCACGTGTTCGAGCATTGAAATACCAGCCCGCCCTGAATCCATGTTCGCAATGCCGCCGAATACCCATTCGCACCCAGACAAGCTCCCATCCCACTCGACTCCAAGCCTCAACCGATATAGTCTATTGACAGTGACCCCTTATCGGTCCTTCAGTTTACAAGTTGAACAAGAACGCGATTGCAGTTTTCGGCATAATCGGGGATTCTTTTGTGAAAAGCCTGCCGGCATATGGGATCAAGACCCCTTCTGTGAGGAAGTCACATCGCGAGAAGTGACAAGAGTGTTGGGGGCATCGTTGTAGACCTTATGTGTTGACCGGAACCTGGTTGTGCCATTCCTGGGTTTCTTCTTCTTCGCGTTCGCCTTCGTTGATATCTTGCTCGCTTCGAGGTTGCAATCAGCCATCGAACAGGATGCGCGGGCAACCGTTACCTCCGTCGTCAGTTTCAGCAGAGAAATCGGTCATATCACTTTCAATCTGGCCTTCGGCTGGTTGGCCCTCGACCACGGCATTGCAGGCAGCACCTTTGTCGTCGGGTGGGTGACCGTTTTCCTGTCACTGCTCTTTCTGGTGCTGGCCAGACGTTGGCACGTCTCTGATATTCGGACCGGGAATAATCCTAAACACCCTCACGAAGACTGATCCTCAGGTACTATTCATGAAGGCCGAACTCAATCCCTTCGGGGCCAGGTTCGCTGTGACCTGGACGCTGGCCAACGTAATCGGCGTTTCGGTTGGTTACTCATTCTACTGGGTACACTACTACGCCCAACCCCATGCAGGATGTTACATCGCCAACATCATCACAGGTGCCGCCGTCGGTGTCTTCATAGGCCTGGCGCAGGGTGTCGTCCTGTTGAGAAGACTCGTCGTCGGCTGGAGTCTGGCCACTGCTATAGGCTTTGCCATTGGCTGGGCGGCAGCAGAGTTCATAGTAGACTGGTTGAATTGGACGGATGATCGGGCATGGATCGGTCTGCCTATCGGTCTGTTCGTCGGCGTCGCCCAGGGCCTTATGCTGGGTCTGAGATCCACCTTTGCCCGCTGGGTAATCGTCAACGTGATCGGTTACGGATTGGGCTATATACTCGGGTACGGCATTCCGATGCTTTTTTCGATCTGTCCCGGCGGGCAGCCATTACTCGTACCCATGATCGGCCTGGGGGTGGGTCTGATTACCTTGCTTGCCCTTCGACGCACGGCTCCGACTACGAGTATGGAAGACAAAATATCCGCGATATGAGAAAGGTCGTTGGTCTATATTGTCGTCCTCACCAGGATTGCACGCCCTCACCACGCATTGGAGCAGCCATGGCCGCCACCGATCTTGCCCTCGGCACCATCCATCAGATTTCGATCCCCTCCTCCGACATCGACCGCTCGGTCGAGTTCTACCGTGACAAACTGGGGGCTGAACTGATCGTCAAGTTCGATCCGCCAGGTCTCGCCTTCTTCAATTTCAACGGAGTTCGACTGCTGCTCTCAGGCATGGCATCGGATACCAGCTCGGGCAACGCTGCACTCTACTTCCGAGTGGATGATATCGACACGGCCTACCAGTCGTTGTCTGAAGCCGGTATCGAATTCGAAGGCGAGCCCCAGATGATTCATCGCGACGCGGAGGGGACATTCGGAGCGGCCGGCAACGAAGAGTGGATGGCCTTCTTCCAGGACCCGGATGGAAACACCCTGGCGTTGGCGTCGCAGAAGATTCCTTGATGATCGCTCTTCTCCTCCTGCTCCCGCTCGCCAGCCCACTACTATCACGAGAGCCGTCTGACGCACTACACAACTGGCCACAGTGGCGAGGACCCGACGGTACGGGAGCGGCGCCGGCGGCTGATCCGCCCCTGACTTGGAGTGAGAAGGACAATATCAGGTGGAAGGTGTCGATCCCCGGACAGGGTCATTCATCACCAGTCGTGTGGGGCGACCGCATCTTCGTGTGCGCGGCCGTACCGCAACCGGAAGTGGAACCTGCGGCTCAGGAGCCGCCACAGAGCGGCCAACAACATGGACGTGGCGTGCAGCCGGCTGGAGCTTACGACTACACCGTGGTGGCCTTTTCACGCCTGGACGGATCTTTGTTGTGGCAGCGCGTTGCCCGATCTCAGCAACCACACGAATCCATCCACCCCGCCGGCAGCTGGGCCTCGGCATCACCGGTGACCGATGGCACTCATCTCTACGCTTCCTTCGGATCCGCCGGCATCTATTGCTTCGATATGGACGGAACACTTATCTGGGAGACGGACCTGGGAGACATGCAGACGCGCCGTGGATTCGGCGAAGGCAGTTCACCCGCCCTTCACGGTGACACTCTCGTAATCAATTGGGACCACGAAGGTCAGTCCTTTATTGTTGCTTTGAACAAGAACACGGGAGCGCAGCTGTGGAAACGGCAACGCGACGAAGCCACTTCATGGTCTACGCCGCTCATCATCGAAGTCGACAGCACACCTCAAGTCATCACGAGTGCGACCAACCGGATTCGCGCCTACGAGCTGACCACAGGACGTTCCCTGTGGGAGAGTGGAGGCATGACCGTGAACGTGATTCCGACACCGGTGGCACTCGGTGATTTGGTTTTCATCACCAGCGGCTTTCGCGGCAATTCCTTGATGGCCATTCGACTGTCCGCCGCCAAAGGGGACATCACCGGTACCGATGCGGTTGCCTGGAGACGTGACGAGGATACACCGTATATACCATCTCCGCTGCTGTATGACGAAACCCTCTATCTGATCAAACGCAACGGCAACATCGTGTCAGCGGTAAGCACCACGGACGGCACACTCGTTTTCGACAAGCAGCGCTTGGATGGAATAGACGGCGTTTACGCCTCGCTGGTCGGCGCCGGCGACCATGTCTACGTCGTTGGCACCAATGGCGTCACGGCCGTGCTGCGGCACGGTGCACAATTCAACCTGGTCGCCACCAACCAACTCGACGACAGTTTCAGTGCCTCACCTGCCATATCAGGCGACCAGATATTTCTGCGCGGCCATCATTCCCTTTACTGCATCGCTTCGCCGTAGCGTAGTCGCGGAACAGGTTCAACGCAGGACGCGTTCCAGGGCGACGTTGCCGGCGACGTCGGCTACGCGGACGACGAGGGCATGTCCGCTTCCCTCGCCCAACCATACCTCGAACGCAAACGGCTCCTTGGTTGAGTCGAAGATGCCGTCGGCAGCGAACATCGGTACCCAGTCGCCGGCGTCGACGCGGTAATAGCCTTCCGTGAGCGGCCCAATGCCATCCTGCGCCACTCCACTGACGTGAACGGTCCCGTCATCACCAGACTTCAGTTTCAGACCTCGAATCTCCGGCGGCGTGTTGTCGACGAGGACGGGCTCGCTGGTCTTGTGTGCCCTCAACGCCACCTCAGGCGGATTGGAGCGCTCGTCCGAGGCCACAACCTTCAATTCATAGAACCCGTCGGGAAAGGATGCCGTGTCCCAACGGTGGGATTCGCTGCTCAAGTCTTCCGCCAACAGACGCCATGAGTCCTCTTCCTCATCGAATGACCGGAAGTAGAGATCGTACTGCAGCCGGTCCGCGTTGCCGTCGGTTGCCTGCCACTTGACTACCCACGATCCCCTCACAGGATGGTCAGTTGGCGCTGGCGGTGGTCCTGGCGCCGGACTCGAGTCAGGTTGCCCACCACCCGGGTTGGCTGCTTCCGGTGGCCGGCTGTTGTTCCTGGAACTGGACCGCGGGATGACGGCCACGCGATGGACCTCCGGTTTCAGATTTCGCTGTATGTAGGCCAGCGACACCCGTTGCAAGAGCGGTGTGTGCGCTTGTTTGCTGCTGCTCAACTCGGCCCGCCATTGCACGAAACGGGCATTGGGGCTTGCTGCCTGACCGCCGCCGTTATCCCTGTCGTCATCCCCGTCGTCATCCATTTTGTCAAGCGGCGTCCAGGGACTCCAGGAACTGTCCGGATCCGAGCTGTTTCCTGACCTGGTCTGGAATGCAATCGAAGTGCCTCCCGGGGTCTTTGCACGCCAGGACAGCCGTCCCCACGTCGACCAGGTCGAGGCATCGTAGACGGTGGATTCCAGCGTGCCGTCCCGCGCATGGCCGGAACCGACACGGAACAGCGTTCCCATGTTGGCAGCACCCAACAACATCTCACCGCCTCCCAGGTCGACGATCCTCGTCAGCTGGGACGCTGACACCTCTCCCATCACCGCCCAGGTCTGGTCTGTCGGGTCGATGCGGTAAAGACGGCCACGTTGCCCTGTGCTTGCTATCAAGCTGCCGTCGACGTCCAGGTGGAGAGCATGGACGACGTCGTTGGAGGACTGCCAGATCGGTGTGACCACACCGTCGGGATCGATGCGGTAGATGGTGGAACGACCTCCCCCCGGGCCACGGGGCGCACCCGGTGGGGCCATCTGCAGCATGACACCAGGTGGAGCTACCGGAGGAGTCCCGTTTTGCGGCTCATCCATGCCCTGAGCCCCGGTCGTGGGCGCCACTGGCGCGGGCACCGGGCCCACGGGCACAGGCGAACCCCTCGGACCTGTTCCCGGAACCGAGATCCCCGCGGCGTACAATGCTCCGTCTGCGCCCAGGAGCAAACAACACACCTCTGGTTCGGCCACTTCGTGCAGGACGAACGGATCTCCGCCTGGCGACAACCTGTACACCAATCCCTTGCCTTCACCCCCCGCGAACACAACTCCATCACTGCCCGGTTCCAGGTACATGATGTGGGTTTCGGGAGAGTCGAAGAACAGGGTCGCATTGCCTGATCCGTCGATGCGGTAGATGCGGCCATTGTCCCCGGTAGCTGCGAGAAGGCGGCCTTCGTCGTCGAAGGCGAGATCCCAGACGTAGCGCTCCGCGGTGTCATGGAATGAGCTCACCGAGCCCGACAGATCGATTTCATAGACGGTTCCGCCGCCGGAAGTGCCCGCGTACAAGCGTTCACCGTCCAGGCGCATCAACAGGCACAGAACGTCGGGCTCTTCCAGGTCGGCGAGCAGGGACAACGCACCGTCCGGTGACATCTTGAACACCCTACCGTTGTTGCCCGTCCCGACGAAGACGTTGCCCACGGCATCGCGCACCATGGACCAGACGTACAGCTCTTCAGTGTCGGCCAGTTGCTCCAGTGGCGGAGCCAGGCTGACCCTGCCGCCGCTGTTGACGGACGCGTTGGTCAACTCCCCGGCCGCGAACCCCTCCTGTGTGGTGACGGTCCAGAAGGAGGAAGTCGCCGCCAGGCTACCACCTGCCATCAACCCCACCACTGTCATTCCTGCGAAAACCTTCCTCATCGAGCCCTCCGGTCAACGGTGATGGGAAGCTGCCTTTGGCCTGAGACAACGTAGTCGGTGACCAACGTCTGCGTAGCCAACACGGCCCCCTGGGTAAACACGGTTTCACCCGAGTGTCTCGACGATCGCACTACAGAAAGCATCGAGCCGGGGACTGAAACCAACTCCTTGGCGCCGATCGTGACCCCAGGGCGCCGCAGCAGCAGGTCGACGGTGATCTCGTTGTTTCCCGGAGACGTTTCAAGCACCTCCAACAGTTGCGCCATGGTACGGGGCCTACCCGACCCCGGTGCCCTTTTGTGCTTCAACAACCGCGCGGTGCGCGCGTCGGTGACCCGCAAGTCGAGGTGACCTTCCGGCGTCGACTCGGGAATCTCGAGAGTGACGGTATGGCGTTTGAGATCTCCGTGCACCGGGCGAACGAGTACGGCGACGTCAATCAGAGCACCAGGCCTGACCGCACCCCTGGACAGTCTCACACCTTCGATCACGGCCTCCCGATTGCGCTCCTCCAGCACCAGTTGAATGTTGATCTTGTCGAGTCGAGGGCGCTCGAAACGGTTGTCGAGCAGTACGCCGACGATCCGGCTGACGGCGGCGGCGGCTTGAAAAGGAGCCGATGGGCCACTGAAGAGATTCTGCTCCGCCACGTGCTGTCCCCCGGCCACATCGATTCGCGCCTTGAGACCGACCGCATGATCACCCGACAGCTTTCCCGCCGAGGAAATACTGCCGATGACGGTGAACAGGGTGGCGACGGAAGTCCAAACCTTGTCGCGGACCACTTCGAAACGAAAGCTGCGCGACTCGCGCCCGTCAACATCGATGGTTACGGCCAGCATGGGTGGCGGGGTACCGACGATGCCGGCGATCGCCGACGCCCTGTCCTGCGTTACCGTCCCGACGGCCTTGATTGCTGAGCCGAATTTGAATGAGCGCAACAGGTTGGCGACGATGAAATGGACGTCGACGGTGATCATCGGCCACTCGGTCTGGCCGCTCCAGAACATGGGATGCCCGAAAGCCACCAGGCGATCCCCGTCACGATGAGTCACCGTGCCGTAGGAATGGATGTTCCAGTCCCCGCGAATGAGTTGGACACCGACCATGGCGCCGGGTTCAAGCCGTGGCGATTCTGCCGGTCCCATCGACGTGCCGCCCGCTTCCAGCGGCATGTAACCCATCTCGCTCAGCACCGGGCTCATCAATGCGAAGGCCTCGGAACCCACGCCGGAAACCATCAGCGGCGTGGCCAGGGGCTCCAGTCGGATTCCTGCCTCCGAAACGCTGACACTGGGAGGCGGCTTGGCAAGTGAGAGCACATCACGCATCCACTCCAGGCTGCCGACCGCGTCCGCGTCGTCAACCGGGCCGGCCTTACCCGTCATCCCGATTCCGGCATCGGAGGCACCACCGTCACCAGCCTGATCCAACACCTGCAGCATTTGCCCAATAGGAGTGATTCCGGCGTAGGGTTTCTTGGCGGCAAAAAAACCGTAGGCCATTGCTCCCAGCAGCCTACCTCCCTCTAAGTACACCGGACTGCCGCTCATGCCGGCTACAGCTCCTGACTCCGCCAACGGCCCCCCGTCCATCAATCCCCACACGATATCCCGCTGCGGACTGCTTCCTCTGGCTACACCTAAAACCTCAAACCGAAAGGTATCGATCTCGGTGCCCGCGAAAACCGTCAGTCCATGACCCTGCATTCCACGCCTGACCTCGTCGACGGAGATGAATTCCTCCGCCCTCAGGAGTGCTGGGTTATGCACAAACCCTGTAAGAATCGCGCAAAGAACAGTAATCCGCATCAACAGGCTCTGAACCTTTGTTGGAAACTCTATCCCGATCAAGCAGGCAGATATTTTGAAAAAGTCTGGCCTTGAGGGCTCTTAGACCGTACTATGTTGAACCTCAATATCTGATTACACCGTGTCGCGAAACCGACAAAGACTATGCGATTGCTCGTCATCGAAGATTCAGCCGGCTTCCGGGATATGCTGACCGAGTTGCTGCAACGGCAGGGTTATGAAATCCTCGCCTTCGACGATCCCACGCCTGCCCTGGCCGAAGTCGACCTGACTACCATCGACCTGATAATCACCGATTTGGTGATGGAAACTTCCGGGGAGCGGGCGATTGAAATCGTCCGTAGCCAAGGAATCACCATCCCGATAATCGTGTTGACGGGCTACCTCGACGACAAAGACGTCGAGCACCTCATCGCTATCGGCGCAACACGGGTGTTGGAAAAACCGATCAAGGTGTCACAGCTGGTCTCCAACATACAGCTGCTACTTGGCGAAGAGCACGAAAGCGACACCGCCGAGACCCCTTCCTACTGAATACTCAACAGCGAGACTTCGAAGATCAGGGTGGCATTGGGTGGGATGTTGCTGTAGCCCTTGGGTCCGTAGGCCAACTCTCCTGGTATTACCAACCTCGCCTTGCCTCCTGGCTTCATCAGCTGCAGCCCCTCGATCCATCCCGGAATTACCTGTCCCAACATAAAGGTCGTGGGCTCTCCGCGTTTGAGAGAGCTGTCGAAAACGCGGCCGTCGGTGAAGCTTCCCTCGTAGTGGACGGTGACCGAATCCGTTTCCCCGGGGTGGGCCCCGGCCCCGGCTTCGAGCTCAACGTACACTAACCCGGATGCGGTTTGCACCGCACCTTCCTTTGAGGCCGCCTGCGCCAGGAAGTCTGCGCCTGACTCCAGATTGGCGGCGGACCGCCGCTCCATCACCAGCTGGTTCATGCTCTGCATGAAGTTGTCGTCCACCGAAATGGCGGTGGGTCGCTGCAACACTACGTCGCTGAGCCCCTGTTTGATGAAGACCAGTTCCTCTTCGGTAAACAGACCACCGAAATCAAACTGCATGGCCACACCCATGCCGACGGCGTGCATCAGTTTTTGATCTTCCGTTTCCACGGTGACTTCAGGAGCCTCGGCCTCGGCACAGGCCAGCGACAGTAGAGCAACAGCAACCAGCGTTATTCGGGGGACAGACATGGACGCCTCCAGAGATCCGGATCAAACCGGATGGATGGATTGGATCGTGGCCCGATCTAGGCAGACTGGAAGCACGAGTTGAAACGCGCGCGGATGCCTACGGCGCGGCTCGAGACGCGGACGCGGCCTACGTGAACAGGAACACGGTGCGGCTGGTGGGTAAGGACGACACCTGAGCCGACTGTGCGATACTGCAGGTAACATTGCAAGCAACCTGTAGTTGGCATCCAAAAATAGGTATGGATGGGTGACTGATCAATCTGACAGGGTGTTTCAACGACCGGGTTGGTACCGCACCTCCCGTCCGCTTCGGTCGCTGCGGTAAATGCCTTCCAGGATCTAACCACCTTCAGGCCCTCCTCTCCGGTGGCCGACGGCGGGCGCCCCTGAACGATGCTGTCTACGAACTCTGCGAAGGGCGAGGGTGTTGGCGTGCCGCGGTGATCGAGCCTTTTCGTGAACTGGCTGCCGTTTTCCTCGGAATAAATCTCCGCCCCGTAGCGGTGCACGAGGCCTCCCCTGGCACCAGAGAGCGACGTGATCATGTAGTCATCGCCGGGAAGATTTACCGCCCAACTGGCTTCCAGAATAAGCGTCTCGCCGTCGTCGAACTTGATCAAACCGCATGCCAGGTCTTCGACGTCGAACTTCCTCCTCTGCTTCCGGGCCAGGGGCGGGACAATCACATCGTAGGTGGATCCGCTGACCGCGACGGGTTCGGGGTACCCCATCAACCAGAGGGCGAGGTCGAGGCGGTGTACGCCCAGGTCCATCAGCGGTCCCCCGCCTGACATCGCCTGAAGGCCGAACCAGCCACCGAACACGGGTACCCCTTGGCGCCGATGCCAGACCGTGCGCCCAAAGTAGACGGGGCCCAGAGCACCAGCGTCGACCTGCTCCTTGGCCGCCATTGAGGCATCCGTGAACCGCTGCGAGTAGTTGATCATCAGATTGCGCTCAGCCTTGGCCGCCGCAGCGTCATCCTGCGGGCCTCGGCCACCGTCGTCGCCATCGGCTTTTCACACAACACGTGCAGTCCCTGCTTCAGGGCGTCAATCGTCAACGGCGCGTGCAGGACGTTGGGTACTGCGATACTGACACCATCCAAGCCTGCCGTCCGGAACATGGTCGTGGGGTCGCCGTAGCGCTCACTCACGCCGAGTTCATCCCCGACAGTCTGCAGTCTCGACACATCGACATCACACAACACAACTTCATCTACGTCGTCATGTTCCAGATATCCCTGCGCGTGGCCTCTCCCCATACCAAGACCGACCACCCCCATTCGCAACTTCGCCATCCTCCGAGCCTCCTTTTCGATTCGGCAAGTTTGGCGAAGTCCCGGCCTTTGGTAAATTAGCTCAGCCATCGCCTTCCCCTCACCACCCGCTAACCGGACTACCCAGCTGCCGTGAGCGAGCGCCACGCTAGTTTCGCGAACTTCGCTTCGAGCGCGAAGAAGGATCTCGTGCTCACTCTGTTGGGCTGTGCCGCTGCCTTCTGCCTGGTTTCCTACTTCGACCTCTTCGACGGCCTGGCGTCACTGACTCAAACGCAGAACCGTTGGCCGCTCGAGGAGCTTGTGACTGGTCTCGTTGTGCTTGCGATTGCCCTTGGCGTGTTCAGCTTTCGCCGCTGGCGAGAGCTCAATGAAGAGACGCGGCAACGATTGCTTGACCTTGGAAGGCTCGAGGCCTCGGAGGCACGCTACCGGAATCTGGTCGAAATGCCCAGTCTGGGCGTGATGTTGATGGACCTGTCCGGCCGCTACGTTTACGTCAGTCCGAAGATGCAGGAACTGACTGGATACACCCCGGAGGAATTCTACTCGGACAGCCGGATTGGTTGGCGCCTCACGCGGGGAGAAGATCACCGCGGCGGCCTGAGTGCATTCAGGAACGCGGCGCGGGGTGAAACCACGACGAACCAGGGATTCCGTTTGATCCACAAGAGTGGGGAGGTCAAGTGGGCTACCGGCTCCTGCTTTCCCGTGTTCGATGCGGATGGCGAGGTCAGCGCCGTTGAAGTCATCGTCATCGACATCACTACCAGCAAGCGCCTGGAAGAGCGACTTCGACAGTCGCAGAAGATGGAGGCGATTGGCCAACTCGGCGCCGGCGTGGCGCACAACTTCAACAACCTGCTTCAGGGAATTCACGGCAGCCTCGAATTGGCTGCCTCCGGATCTCCCGCAGACACACAGCGCTACCTGGGTGACGCCCTGGACATGAGTCTTAGAGGTGCGGCGATCGTCAAGCAGTTGCTGGTCCTGACACGCAAACCCGTCGACGAGGGCAGGGTCGTCTTCGACTTCGCGAGCGTAGTCGAGGGCGTCTACCGAGTCTGTATCTCGACGTTCGATCCCAAAATCACCATCCGTTTAGAGACGGGTTCATTGCTGCCGGTCTGTGGCCATCCGGAGCAGATCGAGCAGGTGGTCCTGAACCTGTGCCTCAATGCCCGGGACGCCATCGCCGAGAGTCGGCATCCTTCTCCTTCCATGGGAATCGAAGTCGATGTCCAGACGTTGCCGAGCGACGGCGATGCCGGTAACCGAGAGCGCAATGGCGAATTCATCCGCGCGCGGATCTCGGACCAGGGCGTCGGGATGGACGACGAGACCCAGCGCCGGGCATTTGAGCCGTTCTTCACCACCAAAGAGGTCGGTAAGGGCACTGGACTTGGTCTGTCGACGGCTTATGGCATTGTCGAGCAGCATGGGGGCTGGATCGACTGCGAGAGCAAGCCTGGGGAGGGCAGCACCTTCACCGTATATCTGCCGGTTTCGCCCCCGGCCGTGCCCGCCGTTCAAAACCAGGAAACTCCTCGGCGCACCGTATCCAGCAACACAGAGACGATTCTGCTGGTGGAGGACGAGACTACCGTCCGCAGGACGATCGCCTTGATGTTGGAGCGGGCCGGGTACACCGTGCTTGAGAGCGCTGACGGACAGGAGGGCCTCAGCACCTTCGACAGCGAACGGGGCGTCATCGATCTGGTCCTGCTCGATTTGTCGATGCCCAGGATGTCGGGAGAGGAGGTCCTCGAAGAACTCCGAAGACGAGACGACAAGGTTTCGATTGTCCTGCTCACGGGCCATGAACCGGACCCGGAGCTCATCGACCGTGTGGAGGCCGTCATCGTTAAGCCGGTCGCTTTTCAGGAGCTGCGCGACGGGATTCGGAATGCGCTCGATCGACGGTGACGGCGCGTCCCCCGGACCGCGTGACGTCGGCTACGGTGCGTGGCGTACCAGGTCGTCAAGGGTCTCGATACCCGATAGCAGTCGTTCGGAGAACACGCTGACGGTGGTTCCGTCAGCCATCATCGTGGAGATGACCTGTGTTACCTGCTGCTGTAGGTCTGGTGGCCAGTCTTCAGACATCTTGATAAACGCGAGGTCGTGGGTAGTGGATATCAGGATTATCAGGCCAGAAATCCTTTCGCGTTCCGACAATCCGAGCTTTCGGTACAAGTACTCTGTATAGTCGTAAGGGGAAATCGAACGGCCCCGAATTTTGGGTATTGCCTTCGTCGCCGCTACTATGATCGCACGCGTACCACCAGTATCGTGGTAGAGTTTTCGACACAACCATTGGATCCCATCGAAGTCGGCATCCGATATCAATTGGGCATTATCCAGCACGAACTGACCCTTGTTAGGCGCCGCATCCCATTTCCCTTTGTGACGACCATCATTAGCTGCCACCGCACGCCACAGGCTGGCGTATTCGTCCGTCCACAGGATGGGCAGAGATTCATCATTGGACCACTCCGTGGCCATCACCCGAACCGCTTCGGCTGCGTGAAAGGATGGGTTGTCCGTGACGATGACCCAGTCGGCGGGGAGCGCCTCAAACATGCCCCGTCCGGTCGTGTAGATTCGCACTGACTGGCGATTTGCGCTCTCTGCCAGGCCCCGTGCCACGGCAGATAGATTCACATAGCGGTTGGAGACATTGAATGCCAGTAAACCATCGGGCTTGAGGTGCGCCAGGTACAGCTCCATTGCTTCGCGGGTGAGCAGGTGCAGCGGTACTGCGTCGCTGGTAAAGGCGTCGATGGCGAACACATCAAAACCCTGGTACAGGCCGTTCTGAGCCTCGCGCTCGAGCATCATGCGGGCATCGCCGAAAATGACATCCACCTCCGCTGCGGCATCATCCAGGTACGTGAAGTATTTGCGGGCTATGGGTTCGATCTTCGGATCGATCTCGTAGAAACGCAGGTAGTCGCCGGGCCGGGTCAAGGCGGCAATGGTTCCTGCTCCCAGGCCAGTGACCCCAATTCGAAGGGTGGTATCATTCGGCCCGGATGCAGTACGAGGCGTCTGTAAGCGGCGGTACTCATCCAGCGCGATACCTATACCACTTTTTCTCCCGAAGTAGGTGGTTGGCACCTTCCGCATGCTGGGATGGAGGGACTGTGTACCGTGCAGGCTTCGGCCATGCTCCATCAACCGCACCTTGTCGGTCTCCAGGATGTGAATGACTCCGAAAAAGCTCCGTGCGGATTCTATGGCCCTTTCGTGATCTTGAACCACATCCCGCACCAGGCCCACGACCACTACGGCAAACACTAAGAGGGTTGCTCCCCATGCCAACGACAGTCGTGGATTCGCCAGGAACCTATCCTTCAGGCTTTTTTCAAACATGCCAGGTCTGCGTCTTTTGGCATCCCGCTGCACGCATACCATCGCTAACAGACCTGTCGCCATCAGCCCCAGGTGGTACTCCCAGTAGTCCTTCAGTACAATGGGTGCTACCACGGCTACCGCGACGCCACCCAGTGCTCCGCCGATGCCGATGATGAGGTAAAATCCTGTGAGATGGTCGGCGCTGGGCTTGATTCGCACCAATTCGCCGTGGCAAACCATGCAACAGGCAAACAGCGTTATTGAGTAAACGCTGATCTGAATCCACACGCTCAGTGTCAGATCCCGCGGCATCATGTACACGACCGCCAGGGCCCCACCCGCCAACGCTGGCGCAAAAATCCATCGCTTGTACCACCAGTCGTGATCGAAGCAGAGAATGAAGGACAACAGATAAAGCGCCAATGGCAGCACCCAAAGCAGCGGAACCACCGCCAGGTCCTGAGAGACCTGGTGGGTAGTCGCCAGCAGCATGAGCGAAGCGCAGGCAGCCAGACCCAGCCACAGCACCCTGTCCGTGCCGCTCGGGTTTGCGCTCAGCTCTGCCTTCTCCGTCATCGGGTCGTTCAGTGTCTGTGAGGTCTGCTCACCAGAGCGGCCGAACTGCCATGCGCACCACCCGCACAACAGCACGAACACGCCGTACCCTGACGACCAGACCCAGGCTTGCGTGCCCAACGCCAAAAGGGGCTCTACCACGAATGGATAACTCAACAGTGCCAGCAGTGAGCCTGCGTTCGACAACGAATACAGTCGGTAGGGTGATCGATCTGGAAAGGAGTGGCTGAACCAGCGGGAGAGCAGTGGGCCCGTCGAGGAAAGTAGCGCGAAAGGCGCGCCAATATTGACCAACAGCAGGAACAGAATATATGGCGTGGGTTGCTCTGTTCCCGTTGGCTTCCAGCTCGGCTCCGGCGCAATCGGCAGAAGCAACAGTGATAGGGCAAGGACGCCCAGATGCAGCATCCTCTGCTTGCCCGGACGCAGTTTACTGCCTATCAGGTGCGCGTAGCAGTAGCCGGCCAACAGGACGCACTGGAAGAACAGCATGCATGCTGTCCATACACCTGGGCCGCCGCCAAACCATGGGAGTACGTACTTGCCCATCAGTGGCTGCACCGCGAACAACAGGAAGGCACTCATGAAAATTGTGAAGGCGTACCGACCCATCGTGCGCTCTTCTTCGCCCGATTAATCCAGAAATTGTATGCGGTTACGCGCCAGAACCAGTCTTGAGCTTGTTGATTGCCCACAGGCTGCATCCCACGAGGATCAGGACGAGCAGCCACTTGCTCTGGAAGGGAATGGAAGTACCGGTAGGAGTAGGGGTGACATAGCGATAAATGGCGCTATTCTGGCCCACCGTCACTGTAACACCTCTTGAGATGATGGCGAGCAGGTTATCCCCGCTCCCGAAGGGATTGCTCTCGTTGCTCCAGGTATTGCCGCGGTTGGTGCTGCGATAGATAGTGCTGGTAGCGCCCACCGCAATCACCACATTGCCAAAGAAGCCGAGGGCGTCAAGTTGAAGCACGCCAAAGCCGTGACCACTCTCGTCGATCCAGGTGTTGCCGCTGTCGGCGCTGCGATAGATGGCACCATTCTGGCCCACCGTCACGACGTTGGTGCCGTTCATGGCGACGGCGGTCAGGTTGTCCCCGCTGACGAAGGGATCACTCTCGTCGAACCAGGTGTTGCCGCTGTCAGCGCTGCGATAGATGGCGCCGTTCTTACCCACCGTCACGACGTTGGTGCCACTCATCGCGACGGCGTCCAGCTGGTCACCGCTGACGAAGGGATCGCTCTCGTCGAACCAGGTGTTACCGCTGTCACCGCTGCGATAGATGGCGCTGGTCTTGCCCACCGCCACCACGTTGGCGCCATCCATGGCGACGGCGTTCAGTTGTAACCCGCTGACGAAGGGATCACTTTCGTCGAACCAGGTGTTACCGGTATCGGCGCTGCGATAGATGGCACTATTCTTGCCCACCGCCACGACGTTGGCGCCATCATTGGCAAGGGCGTCCAGTTGATCCCCGCTCACGAAGGGATCGCTCTCGTCGATCCAGGTGTCGCCGCTGTCCGCGCTGCGATAGATGGCGCTGTTCTGGCCTACCGCCACCACGTTGGTGCCATCCATGATGAGGGCGTTCAGGTTATCCCCGCTGACGAAGGGATCAGTCTCGTCGAACCAGATGTCGCCGCTGTCCGCGCTGCGATAAATGGCGCTGTTCTGGCCCACCGCCACCACGTTGGTGCCATCGTTGGCGACGGCGTTCAGTTGATCCCCGCTGGCAAAGGGATCACTTTCGTCGAACCAGGCCTGGGCCCAACTCTCCCTTGCGTCGCAGCACAGCAGAGCCGTGAGAAAGCTCGAGTAGATCAACAACCGTCTTATCAAAACCACTCTCCGTTACGCAAACCAAACAACATTAGCCTGGCGAGTACCCTTCAAGCATTATAAGTGCCCACTATCGTCAGTCAAAGCCTGCTGTTTGGCCAACTATTCGCGCACGCGGCTGTCCTCGTGGCACGCGAGTTGCGTGTGTTTCTTCGTCATTTCTTGCCGAAGGCCACGAGCAATTGTGTCCCACTGACAGGAATACAAGCTAACTATATTAAAAACAATTGATTATGACCCAGATAACGCACCGCATGCTCAGCTGTGCTCAGCCCTCGTGGAGGGAAAATACTGCCGTCGACCGGCTCCTGAACTCCCTCCGTTTGATAGTTCGAGGCGTCTGGCTAGCCGGCATTGGACTGGCCGTATTCCTCGGTGTGACGACGGCGCTGATCGGCATTCAGGAGCTTCAGACCAGCATGACGCCGGCCGTTCCCTCAGCCCGATCGAATACCTGGCGGACGACCTCTGAGGCAGGATACAAGCATGCACGCAGCCAGCGCACCCTGGAAATGGCCCAACGTCAAACCAAGGAACTCCTGCGCCAGCATGTCGCTTCCGCCTCTTCGTAACCAACCGCTTCATCCCTCTTCTCTCGTCGTGGACAGGCGCAGGAAGCGCCGGGCCGCGAAGAGCCAGATGAGCAGGGCCAGGGTAGGACGTCCCCAGGTGTGCCACAACCCAAACAGATGGCTGAAGAGCCAGTCCCGGTCCCGGGGAAAGGCATCACCTATTTGTCGTGCCAGATCCTGTCTCTCCCCTGCGCCCAGACTCTCCAGGTAGTCCCATATTATCACATACCCTCCCATGTAGAGGCTGGCCGCGTGGGTTAACCACAGCAACGCCAGCACCACCGCGGTCCATCCTGCTCGCCAGCGCAGCGAATAGCCCGGTGTGGCCGCGAACAGTGCGATCGTCACCATCACGTTCTGATAGATGATGTCGTGGACCCTGAAATGGAATCCCAGCTCCTCGTACACCAGCAACAATACGTGCCGTTGCTGCCGGTAAACGACTCCCAGCTCTTCGAGATTGAAAAGGCCGTTGACGGTGGGCACCATAGTCGACAGGTAGAGCTCGGCCAGGCGTTCACGGAACAGGAAGAGCATACCCGCCACCACAGCGAAACGCACCAGAAACTGCAGGGGGACTGGCAGCGGCCAGTCCGTAACTGAAGACCATCTCATCGATTCAGCTCATCGATCCAGTATTTCCACACGAACAGCATGAACCCGAGGGTGGCCAGCTCCATGACGTAGACGTGGAACAGATCGATCCACTGAGGCTGGAACTGGGCTACCATCCCCAGCACCACGAGTCGAAGCGAACTAAAGACGAATATCGCGGGAACCCCCAGCAGCAGTGCCTCGCCTTTTGCCCGCGTCGCAGCCGGGTAGGCCAGGGTCAGCGCGACGAAGACCTGAAGCGCGAAGATGCCAGTGCAATCGAACGTAACCCGGTAGATGATCTCGCTGACCAGCAGCTCACAGAAGCCGTGAGGGATCTGCTCCGTCAGCAGTTCGGCCGGAATTCCCAGGGTGTTGAGCAGGAAGGCGGCTACCGCGGATACCGGGTACATGTAGGCTGTGCCAAACAGGTCCTGGCGCCACTCCAGCGCCAGCGCCAGCAGGCCCAGGTAGCACATGAAAAGAAGACAGAATCGGATCGAGGTTGCATGAACACCTACGATCCGAGGCACATTCATGAGCCCATCTTCCCCGTTGGTTCTATTTGCTTTTCCTTTGAAGCCGTATATCTACCAATATAACCACCTTTGCAGCTCGGTAATTCGGATGATCTCGCTCGGCGATAATCGACCACCCACCCCACGTCCTCTCCGAGCGCAAGTCGAGGTACATGAACATATTGGGGCTATGGCATTCATCCTGCTTGTCGAAGACTCTGAAATGTATCAGAAGGTGGTTCGGCGCGTTCTCGAGCCGCGTGGACATACCGTGTCAGCCGTCGGCCTGGTCAAAGACACCGTACCCGTTTTGGCCAAGGGCGGAGTCGACCTGATCCTGATGGATCTGAACCTGCCCGATGCCAGGGGAGAGGATGCCATCCGCGTACTGCGTGAAAGGCTGATGAACGATACCCCCATTGTAGTCATATCAGGCGAAATCACTGTTGATACGGTGACTGCACTCAGTCCATACGGAGTGGCAGGATTTGTGGCCAAGGAGAGTGATTTTCCGCAACGCCTTCTCGAGGCTACCGACAAAGCCCTGACCCCCTGAGAGCGACTGAACGCCACCCGGTGTTTGCTGCGCCGATCCCAAGAACCATCCAAATCCGGTGCACTCTCCAACAAATTAGTCTCGTATTTTCCTAATTGTAAGTAAAAATATTTGACTTTTTATCGAAAAATTGTAAAATATTTACCATAATATTAAAATATTCGTATTTGTGATGAAATTCTCCACGGGTTGACGTTTCTCGCCTGGCTATCATCGAAGGCTTGCAAATATGCGAAAAGTAATTGAGCGGTGTCCGGCGTGTGGCGGCGACCTCACCGTCACTCACCTGCAGTGTGGGCGGTGCGACACCGAGATCTCTGGCCGGTTTTCTCCGAATCCATTTGACCGGCTGTCTCCGGAGAGTCTCGCTTTTGTCGAGGTGTTCGTACGGTTGCGGGGCAATGTCAAAGAAATGGAACGAGAGCTGAAGGTTCCCTATAGCACCGTTCGCGGACGCCTCGACGAGGTTATTCGGGAACTGGGTTTCGAGGCTGGGCCGGGGCGGTCAGAGCAAGACAGTGACAGGGATGAGGATCGGCGGAAGGACATCCTCCTTCACCTCGAGGAGGGTTCGATCGAAGCCGACGCTGCCATTGCTGAACTGGAATCACTGAAGAGGAGAAAGGGCATTCGCGAATCATGAGCGCAGAGCGTCGCAAGGTGCTGGAAATGCTGTCGGAGGGAAAGATCACCATCGATGAAGCAGAGAGACTGCTGCGAGCCCTCGGTGAACCCGGACCCGCTGATCGGCATCCTGGATCGACGAGCGGTTGGCCGCAGTTCGAGGGTTTTTTCTCGGAGATGAAGGATGTCTTCGGCGACATGGACCACGACATACGGTCGTCGTTCTCACGCGCCGGCCAGGCGGTGCGGGTATCCATGCCTCGGATGAAGAGAGTATTCGAGGAGGCGGTTCCCGATGTCGACCAGATCATCGACGAGGCCACGTCGAGCCTGCCCGATATCGGCAGTATGCTGGAAGACATGGGGCGCAACGTCGGCATGGCCTTCAAGAGCTGGTCGGCTGGTGTCGACGACACCGCGTTTCCGCATCGATGTGAACGCGAGGTGAACGAAACGTATCCGCTAGAAAGCGGCTCCTCGCTGCAGTTGGAAAACCCGCGTGGGAGCATCACCGTGGCGTGCTGGGATCGTGATGAGGTTGGGGTGCGCCTCCACGTGAGCGCGCATGCACCGACTGAGACAGCTGCGCACTCGATGGCCGAGGCGGTCTTCCTGCACTCCGAGAGGGGCACTGGCTCACTGAAACTGCGGCCTGAGCTCCGCGACAATCAAACTGTGGATGATGCCGATGGTTGTGCCCAACTGGACTTTCAGCTGATGGTCCCCAGACAGGCCAATATCGTCATGGAAAACCAGTACGGAGATCTGAAAGTGGGCAACCTCGACGGCGATGCGAAGCTCATCAACCGGCACGGACCGACGTCCGCTGAATCGATCGCAGGCGAGTTGTCCATTGACCAGGCTCACGGACCCGTCAGTGTCTCCAACAGCGGCGCCGATTTGAAGCTGAGGAGCCTCCACGCCCGGGTAGAAATCGATGGCGTCGGTGGCGAGACGACCGTGGAATCCAGCCACGGCCCAGTGAAGCTGGCATCCGTCAAAGGATCCCTGACCCTGAATGCCAATCACGGAAGCGCGCAAATATCAGGCGTAGGAGGTAGCCTGTGCGCCAGCCACAACCACGGCTCGCTGAAAGTGAAGGATGTTGTTGGAAATCTCGTGGCACGTAACAGCCATGGAGGTATCATCGTTGAAAAGGTCGGAGGAAGTGCGACCATAAAGAACAGCCATGGCTCAGTGCGTCTGATCGACATCGGGGCCGAGGCCACGGTCGATGGCGACCGCGGGCGCATCGGAGTCGAATCGGCAAACGGCCGCGTCGTCGTACGCAGCAGCCGATCCCCTATCGCGATAACGGATGCTGGCGGCGAGGTACTCGTCGACAATGAGAAGGGCGACATTGTTATCACATCAACAACACCAATCGACGCGTCCTGCACCGTCTCTAACAGACGTGGCAACGTCCACATTCACCTTCCTGAAGCCTCCTCCCTCAACGTGAACGGCTACGTGCGCCGGGGTTTCGTCGAGACCGATCTGCCTCTCCAGGTAACTGCCAACGGGGAAGGCGGACAGACGGTCGCCGGTCAGCTGGGGGCCGGTTCAGCGCTGATGCAGATTGATATCCAGCGCGGGCATCTCAGCCTCAAATCCCGTTAACGCGGGAGGTCCATAAACCCGCCAAATCGCGCAGATCAGGACATTAAATTTTGTTCCTCGTTGGCCGCCCGTACCTTGCTTCTGTCATCCACCGCCGGCACTCACGTGCCTGCTCCCTCTTACAAAGCGAAGACAGATGCCGGTTACCGCAGTCGTCGGCGCCAACTGGGGAGACGAAGGCAAGGGCAAGATCACCGATGCTCTTGGGGCCGGCGCCGATTTCGTCGTGCGTTTTCAGGGTGGCAGCAACGCCGGGCACACCATCGTCAATGAACACGGCAAGTTCGCCCTCCACCTGCTTCCATCCGGCGTCTTCCACGAAGGCGTGGTCAATGTCCTGGGTCCCGGCGTCGCCGTCGACATTCCCGTTCTGCTCGGTGAACTCGCACACCTCCAGGAATGCGGAATACCCAAACCGGATGTCCGGATCTCCGATCGCGCACAGATCGTCCTGCCCTACCACCGCCTGTTGGATGAGTGCGAGGAGGAACGGCTTGGAGCGCAGCAGTTCGGTTCGACCCGAGCGGGAATTGCCCCCTTCTATGCCGATAAATACCTGAAGCTCGGAGTGCAGATCGCCGACCTCACAGACAAAGACAGACTGCGGACACGCTTGATACATTCGCTCTCGATCAAGAATCCGTTACTCGAACACCTGTACGGCAGACCTGCTTTGTCGGTAGCTGACCTCATTCCCCTGCTGCTGGATGCTGGCCAACGGATCGCTCCGTTCACATGCGATGCCCTGTCCCTCATGGAGAATGCCCTCGCTGAGGGTCGTCACATCCTGCTCGAGGGGCAACTGGGGGCCCTGCGAGACCCCGATCACGGGATCTACCCCTACCCGACCTCCTCCTCACCGCTGGCCGGCTTCGCCACCGTCGGAGCAGGGATTCCCCCTCGGGAAATCGGCACGGTAATCGCGGTCGCCAAGGCCTACTCCTCCTGCGTCGGGGCGGGTCCGTTCGTCACGGAGTTGCAGGGTGCAGGAGCGCAAGAACTACGCCGCCGGGGTGCATCCGATGGTGAATACGGGGCGACGACGGGCAGGCCGCGCCGCGTTGGCTGGTTCGATGCCGTGGCGACGCGCTACGGCTGCCGGGTCCAGGGCGCCACCGAGGTGGCGTTGACCTTGCTCGATGTGCTCGGCTACCTAGATGAGATTCCAATGTGCACGGCCTACGAAGTAGATGGCGAAAGCACAGCCCTGTTTCCCACCACCGACAGGCTGGAGCGCGCCAAACCCGTTTGGCGAACCACGCCCGGGTGGCGCTGCGACCTGTCCAACGTCCGCGCCTATGTGGATCTTCCAGCGAACGCGCGCTTGTACGTCGAAACCATCGAACTACTGGTAAACCTGCCGGTGAAATGGATCTCAGTCGGACCCGGCAGGAAGCAGATCTTGCGGAAGGACTCCCCTATGCCCCATCGGAATTGAGTAGCAAACCCATGGTCAGTACGTCCTCGTATCCTCCACCCCGGATCCGCCTGGCACGCCGGCGACATCCCTCACGTTCGAAGCCGAGTTCGCGGTACAATCGAATGGCTGGCTCATTTGAGGAGAACACCTCCAGCTCCACCCGTGTCAATCCAAACTCTCGGGCGCCGTCGACCGCCGTGGACACCAATCGCCTGCCAATCCCCTGACGCCGGTGGGCAAGCAGCACCCCAACCCCCAAACGCCCACCGTGTTCAAAGCCCGGATGGGAGTCGGGAATGATGTCGCACCAGCCGACCACGGCTGTCTCCTCCACCAGGGCCACGTACTGGGGAATCCCCCTCCCGATATTGCCTTCGACCCATTGCCGCGTCGACTCGATGGCAGGAGCCCGCGTCAACACCAGGTACTCACCTTCGCGGGCAACGGCATCCAGGGCTGCATGAAAACCTGTGATGAATCTGGATGCTATCGGTTTTATCTGAATCTGCATTTCCGCCTTACTCGATGGCATTCGGTTGAGCACCCTGCTGATTGCCAAATGATCGTACGCCCTCAACCATGAGGTACGGCCGTGATCTCGGCAATCGAAGCAGCCGCCTGAGCACGGCCTTGCTCGCCAACGGAGGCACACACATGTATTATTTGTGTGTCGGCGTAATCTCGCGCCGACCCACATCCAACTGTCCGACAGGGCTGCTCAGATATGACCGAAGCTTCTCCCCGTCATGACCTGCGATCAAGCATTCGACACGGCGATGGCAGTGACACCGGGTCGGCAGTCCTTCTCGTCATCGGAGACGGCACTGAAGTCCTGGACACCATGGGACCCTATTATCGGTTGGGTGAGGACTATGCCGTTGCCCTTGCTGCGCTCGAAGTCGACTCCTACCACACCGTAATTCATGAACTGAGCCCGGGCTGGGACGTCACCGTGGAGAAGCCCGGCTACCGGCTGGAGTCAGATATCGCCTTCAGGGACGTGGACCCGGATGACTATGTCGCCCTCGTCCTTCCCGGAGGCAGAGCACCGGAGTACTTGCGTTACGACGAGGACCTGCTCCGGATCGTCCGCCGGTTCTTCGAACAGAACAGACCGGTCGCTTCCATCTGCCATGGAATCGAGATTCTCGGTGTGGCCGGTGTGCTGAAGGGGAGGAAAGCCACGACCATCCCAAAGTGCCGCTTCGACATCGAAGTCTGTGGGGGTGAGTACGTCGACGAACCGGTCGTCCGCTGTGGAAATCTGGTGTGCGCACGAGGCAAGAAGGATATCTCGCCCTGGATGCGCATCTTCGTACCGATGATCGAGGAGTTCATCGCGTCGTGAAAGACATCGTCCGGCCGTCGCCGTCATTCCTCTGTCACTGCATGAAGTGGGCTCCCGAGTGACACATAAGGCCAGGTTCAGTGTTGTATTGAAAACGGACCTGTCAAAATGAGACGGAGGAATCACCCATGCGAGGCAAACATCGAGTCCCAATTGAACGTACACGGTTGATTGATCGGTTCGGCTGCTCGGCTGCCGTTCTCTTGCTTTTCTTTCTCTTCGACGGCGCCACGTCACCGTCGTGGTCTTGCGGCGGGTTCTTCTGTTCCAACCTGCCAATGAACCAGACCAGCGAGCGGATTCTGTTCATCGCTGAGGACGGGCAAGTAAGTGTTCACGTGCAGATCCAGTTTGCCGGCACAGCTGAGGATTTCGCCTGGGTGCTGCCGGTTCCATCCGTGCCCGAACTGTCCGTCAGCCACAACGAGATTTTCCGTCAGTTGCAGTTCGCCACTCAACCAGCCTTCGTCCTCGACTGGCCGGAAGAAAGCGAATGTGACTTCCGCGTCTGGACCCTTGGCCCGGAGGAGGATGCGGTTGTCGTCCAACGCGATGTGGATGTCGTCAGTGAAGACCGCGTCGGCCCCTATCAAACGGCCGTCATCCGCTCCGACGATGCCCAGGCCATCCTGGATTGGCTGACGTCAAACGGATATGAACTCGGTGACCTGGGGGCTGAGCTGTTGGCTCCGTACGTCGAGGATGGATTCTTGTTCTTGGCCCTGCGCCTGTCGGCAGACAGGGAGATCGGCGATCTGCAACCCATCGCCATGACCTACGCCGGCGACCACCCGATGATACCTATCCGCCTTACAGCCGTTGCCACGGAACCTGATCTCGGCGTTCTCGCCTGGGTCCTGGGCCCGGCACGCGCCGTACCCACGAATTACCTGCACGTACAGATCAACGAGGCGCTCATCGACTGGTTCAACGGCGGCTTCAACTATGCCGACGTCGTCACCCAGGCTGCCAATGAAGCGGGTGGACAGTCCTTTGCAACCGACTACGCGGGGTCACCGGCGATCATGGACGAGCGCCTCTTCTGGGAGGATCGCTACGATCTGGAGACCCTCAGCCAGGCGAAGGATCCCCAGGGGTTCGTCGACCAACTGTTGCGGCAGGGATTTCCACGGGCAGACTCACAGATGCAGGCCCTGCTGCGCCGCCATATTCCGATACCGCAGATCGTCCTGGAAGAGGGAGCGCTCGAAATCGTTTTCAGAGGGGACGTCGAAGCCTATCGGGAGGCGAAAGAGAACGGGACCCTTCTGGCGATGGCCGAGCAATCCTTCTACAACAACATGGAATCCTACCGCCAGTACAACGACGACATCGAGTTCGACGCCGGGGCCTTTGTCGTCTCACTAGACGAGGTTGTCGTCACACCGTTGCGCAAGGGTCAGCAACTGTTTTCCGAGTACGACTACCTGACACGGCTCTTTACGACGCTGTCGGCAGACGAGATGACCCTGGACCCGGTGTTCGGGTTCAATCCGGATCTGGATGGGGTCGATAATGTGCGCCGGGCGACGGCCCGGTTGGAATGCCCGAACTTCAACCCGGATGATCCTCGCCTGGAAGACATCGTCCTCGTCGTCACGCTGGCCGACGGGCGTGAGATCCGCAGCAATCCGTTCGTCCAGCCAGACCCCGAGGACCCACGTCCCTTCAGCCAACCGGCTGCGGCCGTCATCGAACGCATGGATGTCAGCGGGCAACCACAAAACATCAGCCGTATGACGGCGGTGGAGGAGACGGATGCGCGGCCGGTGCCAGCCGAATTTGAGCTCCTGCCAAACCGGCCGAATCCGTTCAATGGCGCCACGGTAATCCCTTTGCTGGTACCGGTCTCCACCCGGGACGCCTCCCTGACCATCTACAATCTTGCGGGGCAGAGCGTACGCACCCTGTTTCAGGAACGGACTCTCGCCGGTTACAGTGAGGTCGTTTGGGATGGAACCAGTGACGCCGGCAGTGAGGTTAGCACGGGGGTCTACGTAGCCAGGCTGGAGACCAACCATCGGGTTTCTGCCAGGAAGATCTTGTTTCTGCAGTAACCACCATCGCCGCCATACCGTCCTGATCGTCAGCCCTCGGCAGCCAGGGTTTCGATCAATCGATGCCTGACGGTCTCGAGAAATTCGTAGTTGGCGATCTTCTGCTGCTGATTGTCGACGACGTAGAAAGCATCGCGCGCGCGGTCGACGACCGTGTTGACGATCGCCATGTGAATGTCGAGCCCCATCGCTGCCAACAGGTGCGTGATCTCGTACAACACCCCAACGCCGTCCAAAGTCTCAACATCGATGACCGTGTAGCTGTCTGAAACCTGGTTCTCGAACTGGACATCGGGCTCACGTCTGGGTTGACCCGCCTTGCGCCGGCTCCAGTGGGCACTGTAGCTGTCGAACAAGGTCTCGATCTCAACGGCGCCTTCGATGACCTGGGTCAGCTGCTCTCGAACTCGCTGCTGCTTGTATTCGGGCACTTCGGGGTTGCCGTCGACATCGGTGATTTGAAAAACGTCGATGACGACATCATCGTTCCTCGTGTTCACATCAGCACGCAGGATGTTAATATCATTGACGGCAAGCACGCCACAGATCTGGGACAATATGCGCGGTTGATCGCGAGTACAAATCAATACCTGGGTGCGGTCGGACAAGTGGTCAAAATCGACCTGGGTGCCTGAGCGTTGCTCCCGCTCAATGAGCTGCAGATGCTGCTCGATCTCCTCACGCTCATGCGTAACCAGGTAGCGTGGCGGAAATTTTTGCGCGTGCTCTTCGAAGGCCATGACCTTGGAGGGGGGCCAGAGGCCCTTCACGGCACGTAGATGCTCATCCAGTCTTGCCCTGCTCAACTCGCGTCTCTCCAGCGTCTGGAAGCCGGATTGCAGCTGCTGTTCCGTTTTGTGGTAGAGCTCCCATAGCAGGGCGCCGTGCCAATCGGACCAGGCATCCGTGGCGACAGCAGTCAGATCCGCGTAGGACATCAGGTAAAGCGCCTTGAGCCACTCCTCGCTGGCGAACAAGGCGGCGAAATCGGCGATCATATTCTGATCGTTGAGATCCCGCTGCTGGGACATCATGACCATGTCCTGGTGATGCTCGATCAGAAACAGAACGAACATCCGATCCGCCTCTGGCAGGTCCATTCTCGCCAGCAGCGCTTCCCCCATCTCCATACCGCAGCGGATGTGTTCCTCGCGCTTCGATTTTCCGACATCGTGCAACAACACCCCCAGCATCAAGATGTCGCGCCGTTGCATCTGATCGTAAACCCGCCGCAAGGTGCTGCGCTCATCCATGCCGGCAACCCCTGCGAGGTTGTCGAGTGCGACTAGAGTATGCTCATCGGCGGTGTAGGTGTGGTAGATGTCGTACTGTACCAGACAGGTAAGCGAACCGAACTCCGGGAGGTAGGCACCTAGTACACCGAGATCGTGCATCGACCTGAGGGTAGTGGCAGCCCGTCGCTTGCGACCCAGCATGCGCAGGAACAGATCGCGAGCCTTGGGACTGCTGCGGATTTCGTCGTCGATGAGATGCACCGACTGCATGATGCAGCGGCGCGCCTGCGCGCCCAGACGCAGTCTGCGGTTTTGAGCCACCGCGAAGATGTGTAACAGGCGCAGCGGATCTTGTTCAAAGTAGGTCCCGCCGGTGGACAGGCTGAGTTCTTCGTCGACGGCGATGACACCTTCCTCGAGCAGGAGTTGGCGACCGCGACTCTGGGAACGCACCAGGTGGGCGAACCCGAGGTCGACGAGCTGGACGATCTCCCGCACGTGCAGGTAATAGTCACGCATGAATTGTTCCACAGAAAGCTCCAGACCGCGATCCGCACCCGTTCGATCGGGAGGTCCGACCCGATGATTCGAACCGGATTCCTTCGTTGGACCGATCATGGCGCCTGAGCGATCGGCGTAGTCGAGATTGAGCGCAATCCGAGGTTTGGCCACGTTGTCGAGAACATCGTGCTTGCGCTCCATGGTGAAGTGCAGTTCATGGCGCACCCGCCACAGAAAGTCTCGACCTTGTTTGAGAGCCGCCACGTCTTCATGGTCGAGGTACTCGTTCCAGGCTTCGTCCGGAATACGCATGCCTGCTCGGCTTTTCAGCGCCCACTCCAGGAGCTGTATATCTCGCAGCCCACCTGGACTGTCCTTCACGTTCGGTTCCAGAAGCTGCACAGAGTGGCCGTGGGCATCGCGCCTGTCGCGCAGGCTTTTCAATGTGGCTACGGTTTTCTTGGGCAGCTTCTTGAACAGGCGTTGGCTGAACTTCTCGAACAGGCCCTGATCGCCGGCCAGAAAACGGCCGTCCAGCATGGCGGTACAGGACTCGATGTCATCGCGCGCGATCTGGACCGCTTCCGAAATCGTACGACTGCTGTGGCCGATGTCGAACTGCAGATCCCAGAGCGGATGCAAGACACCGGAGATGAGCTCGGGAGTCCGGTCTTTGTCCTTGGCATGGAGAAAGAGCAAATCGACATCCGAGTACGGAGACATCTCCTGACGGCCGTAACCCCCGAGAGCCACCAGCGCGAACGGTTTCCCGTCCTGTCCCTCCGTTGCCTGGGCCGTCGTCTGGGCCGTCGTCTGGGCCGTCGTCTGGTTGTAAGCGTCCAACACGATCACGTCGACGACGTCGGCGATGGCGCGTGCGATCTCCAACCCGGGGGCACCCTCGCGGTGTTCTCTCTGCAAACGCTCGATCTGACCACGCCAGAAGCCGGCGCGCTTCTCGGTCGGATTGCGCCCATCCTGTTGGTCCAGGGCACTCTGTAGCGGGCCTCCAACATCCTGCAGGGCCTGAGCCATCATTGCCCTTTCTTCTTCCTGGGCTTCGATTTTCGTGACGTTGACCCCCGGCGCCGCGTCGTCGCCTCCGCTACCTCCAGCGCCTGGTCGAAATGTTCGACCGCGTGAAACTCGATCTGCTCCTTCACACGGGCCGGTACCTCCTCCAGGTCCTTCTCGTTGCGGGCGGGCAGTATGACGGCGCGTATGCCGGCGCGCTGGGCGGCCAGCACCTTGTCGCGGATGCCACCCACGGGAAGCACACGGCCACGGAGCGTTATCTCGCCTGTCATGGCAACGTCACTGCGAATGCGGCGACCGCTGAACAGGGATACCAGCGCCACGGCCAGAGCGACGCCGGCTGAGGGCCCCTCTTTCGGAGTGGCTCCCGCCGGAACATGGAGGTGGATATCGCACTCCTCGAAATCCTCACGGCTTATACCCAGCTCCTCTGATCGGGCACGCAGGTAGCTCAAGGCGGTCTGGGCGGATTCCCGCATGACCTCGCCGAGGCGTCCGGTGAGAATCAACTGCTTCTTGCCCCCCGGCATGCGAGTCGCCTCGATGAAGAGGATCTCCCCGCCGGCCGCCGTTGCCGCGAGCCCGGTGGCAACACCTACCTCGGGCTTGCGCGCGGCGACCTCCGGAAAGAACTGGGCTGGCCCGAGGTATTCCTCGAGTCGGTGTGCACTGACACTGACGGAACGCTTACTGCCGGATTCCACAAACCGCCTGGCCACTTTTCTACAAATAGTCCCGAGGCTTCTCTCGAGATTGCGCAGGCCCGCCTCGTGGGTGAACTCGCGAATCATCCGCAACATGGTGCGATCGGATATCTTCAACTGGTTCCCGGTAATGCCGTGCTCGACCCGTTGTCTGGACAGCAGATGCTTCTGCGCGATGCTGATCTTTTCATCCGGCGTGTACCCTGGAATCGGAATCTCCTCCATGCGATCGCGTAGCGCGGGCGGAACGGGGGACAACAGGTTCGCCGTCGTAATGAACAACACCTTGGACAGGTCGAAGGGAACATCCAGATAGTTGTCGGCAAACGAAAAGTTCTGCTCCGGGTCGAGGACCTCAAGCAATGCGGCCCCTGGATCGCCACGAAAGTCGCTGCCAAGCTTGTCAATCTCGTCCAGCATGAACACGGGATTGTTGGAGCCCGCCTTCTTGATGCCCTGAATGATGCGGCCCGGCAACGCCCCTATGTAGGTCCTGCGGTGCCCCCGGATTTCGGCCTCGTCATGAACGCCGCCCAATGAGATACGCGTGAAATTTCGACCCATGGCGCGTGCGATCGAACGGCCCAGGGATGTCTTGCCCACCCCCGGAGGCCCGACAAAACAAAGAATCGGCCCTTTGATCTCCTGGCGCAGATGGCGCACCGCCAGGTACTCGAGGACTCGCTCCTTGACCTTCGACAGACCATAATGGTCCTCGTCGAGGATGCGCAGAGCGCGACGGATGTTGAGCTGATCCTCGGTGCCGTGACTCCACGGCAGTTCCAACAGCCAGTCGAGGTAGGTTCGCACGACCGAATACTCGGGCGCCCCAGGCATCATGTGCTCGAGCCGGCCGACCTCCCGTTGCGCCGCCTCCGCAGCCTCCTCCGACAGATCGGCCTCGTCGATGCGGCTGCGCAACTCGTCAGTCTCAGCCGCGAGCGGGTCGCTGCCGCTGAGCTCCTTCTGAATCTGTTTGAGCTGCTCTCGCAGGTAGTACTCGCGTTGGGACTTGCCGACTTTCTCTTGAACTTGTGACTGGATGCTGGCTCCGACCTCCAGAATCTCCTGCTCGCGGGCGAGCAGCGCGGTCACGTACTCAAGCCGTTTGCGCATATCCAACAGCTCCAGCACTTCCTGCTTCTCTTCGAGGTGGACGTCTACGTAGAAGGTGACGAAATCGGCTAACCGGCCCGGGTCCTCCATGTTGACGGCGACTACCTTGAGTTCGTCCGGCAACTGCGCTGACAGATCGACGATCGCTTGAAACTGGGTGCTGACCGTGCGCCCGAGGGCTTTGATCGGCATGCCCGCCGGATCACCCTTGTCGCGCAGTCTGCGCACTTGCCCGCTGATGAACGGCCTCTCGGTGACGATATCCTCGAGCCGGGCGCGACTCTGACCCTGAACGATCAGGCGCACACTGTCGTCCGGCATGCGCCACAGGCGCACGATCTTGGCCAGCGTACCGACGCGGTAGAGATCCGCTTTAGTCGGCTCTTCAATCCCTCCATCGCGTTGGGAGAACAGACCGATGATGTTGTCGTTTTCAGCCGCCGCCTCGAGCGCGCGGATTGAGCGTTGGCGTCCCGCCGTCAGCTGGTGAGGCATCAACGGATAGACGACCGCATTGCGTAGGGGCAGGATCGGGATCTGTTTCACGGCATGACCTTCGTAGAGTGTTTTCTAACGCAAGAGTCTTGCTTGACATTAGTCAAGGCGCCTCGAATATTGCTCGATAACACACTTAGTTGAATCATCCTCTTCAGTGAATTGGCCGACTCGTTGGGTGAACCTTCTTCACAAGAGCTTCAGGGACAGTCCGCCCTGCTGGTTGGAGTCAGACTGACGACCGCGCCGTCATGGGAGACGGAAGACTCTCTTGACGAGCTCGATCGATTGGCTGACACGGCCACACTGACCGTTGTCGAGCGCGTGGTTCAGGCGCGCCGACGCATCGATCCTACCCATTTCATCGGCAAGGGGAAAGCGGCTGAGCTGAAGTCCCTGGCCAGTAGTACTGGAGCCGGTCTCATCGTCTTCGACGACGACCTGTCGCCGGCTCAGATGCGCAACCTCGAAACACTGACGGACATGCGCATTCTCGATCGGAGCGGTCTGATCCTCGACATCTTTGCCCAACACGCCAGCACCCGCACCGCGCAATTACAAGTAGAGCTCGCTCAACTCAAATACCTACTACCAAGACTGACCCGACAGTGGACTCACCTTTCGCGCCAGGCGGGGGGCGGCGCCATTCGAGGCATGGGAGCCGCTGGTGTGCGCGGTCCCGGCGAGACCCAGTTGGAGACGGACCGTCGCTTGATCCGCGACCGGATCAGCGCCCTGACGCGGGAATTGGAGCGCATCGACGGCCAGATGAGGACAGGAAGGAAGAGCCGTGCCGATTCCTTCCGGGTGGCCCTGGTCGGCTACACCAACGCCGGCAAATCGACCTTGATGCGAGCCCTCTCCGGGTCGGAGGTGCTGATCCAGGATCAACTGTTTGCCACCCTGGACTCAACCACCAGAGCCGTCGAATTGGATCAGAGCAAGCGCATCCTGCTCACGGATACTGTCGGTTTTATCCGCAAGCTGCCTCAACACCTGTTCGCCTCGTTCAGAGCCACCCTGGCCGAGACCGAGGAGGCCGACCTGCTCCTGCACGTCGTCGACTTCAGCCATGACCACTACGAAGCGCAGATCGATGCCGTGGACAAGGTTCTGGCCCAGCTCGGGGTGATGGACAAGCCGCGCGTCCTCGTCTTCAACAAGATCGACCAATTGGAGGGTGAGCAACACCAGCGTCCCACACAGGAGTCGGCGCCCAGCGACCGAGTGGCGGTGTCCGCGTTGAGTGGCGCCGGCCTCGATGCGCTGAAGGAGATCATCCTCCACCATTGCAGTCAGCAGGACGTCACGCTGGAATTGCTGATTCCGCAGCGTGAAGGACGCCTGCTATCGCAATTGCATGAGCAGGGCGAGGTGCTGGAGCGCAGTTACGACGCCGGTGATGTGAGGGTAAGGGTACGCCTGGGCAAAGTGTTGGCCGATCGCTGGCAACTGGATCGCTTCGCGCCAGTGTCGGTCCCGTAGGATCCTGTATTCACTCAGACGTCCAGCTTGCCTTCAGCTACTGCTCGGTCGATCAGTTTTTTAGCGTATTCCCAAAGCGCCGGAGCGCCCTCGCTTATGTGGCGGTTACGTGCGATGACTTGATCCTTGCGGACGCCGTGCCGGCGCCAGGTATCACCACCGGCGTGGTAGTTGAGCAACAGGGGCTGAAAGCGGTCGAGGGCGTTGGCGTAGCGGGCATCGGCACTCTGTCTGGCCTCGAACTCCTCCCAAAGCTGCACCAACTCATTCCCGTCCTCCGCCGGTAGCAACCCGAAGATGCGGGCGGCAGCTTCGCGCTCGCGCTCCTCCTTGCCTTCCTGACCCGCTTCGTCGTAGGCGAAGGTGTCGCCGGCGTCGATCTCGACGATGTCGTGGATGAGGACCATCTTGACTACACGGAGGACATCGACTTCCCCGGCTGCATGCTGCTCCAAAAGCAGTGCCATCAACGCCAGGTGCCAGGAGTGCTCGGCGTCGTTTTCCCGCCGCTTGTCATCCACCAGCAGGGTCTGCCGGAAGACCTGCTTGAGCTTCTCGACT
The DNA here is from genome assembly GCA_965248265.1 of Candidatus Latescibacterota bacterium. Lineage (GTDB taxonomy): Bacteria > Latescibacterota > UBA2968 > UBA8231 > UBA8231 > CBDFJF01. The sequence goes on along the minus strand of CBDFJF010000001.1, from coordinate 325,730 downwards.
TCGAGGATGAAGCCGATCTGCTGTTCCAGCCCGCTGCGACCGTCTATTGCCACACCAGGACTTCGATACGCCGGTTGAGGGCCTTGTTCGCTTTAGTGTCGTTCTTGACCATCGGTCGCTCCTCACCGTAGCCGCGGGCCTCGACCATGGCGTCCGTGATGTGGTCGTACCCCTCTACGAGGACCCGCCTGACGGCGTCGGCCCGATCCTCGGAAAGCTCTTTGTTCGCTCGCGCATCCCCGTCCGAGTCGGTGTGGCCGTCGATGAACAGCTTGGAAGGCGAGTAGAGCTGGACGAAATCCGCTACCTTGTCAAACTCTGCCGTTGCCCCGGACTCGAGGCCGGCACTGCCGGCGCTGAACAGCACACTCGAATCGATGACGATACGCGGCACCACCAGGTCCCCCTTCATGCCGACCTTGTAACGGATGAGGGGATTGTCCATGATCGAGGCGTTGGCTATGAAGTTGCCAAGCGCCGATCCCTGTTGCGCGTCCGTTACCACGAGCGTACCCACAAAAACCTTCAGCGGTCTGGCAATCTGCCGCGACAACCGTTTCTCGCGATAGACGTTGAGGGTATCACCGTTGTTTATGTTCGATTCCTGACCGCGATCGATGTAGTACTGCCGGTCATCGGCGCCTTCCGGTATCGCGATACCGAGATCGGCGGCATTGATCACATAAATGATACGGGGTGGTTTGAACTGTGCATTGCTGTCCCCGGTAAAAACCACAACGGACAGCACCACCAGTGCGAAAAGCAGGCCGCTGGCCCGTCCCACCGGGTGTTCGGCTCTGGAGTAGTTGGTCATAGCTCTCATCCTGTTGTTGCCTGCATCATGCACCTATTCTTCTTCAACTCCAGCTTCGAGCAGCGCCTCTTCATCCAGTTCCAACTCGGTTGCGTCGACGCGCTCTTCCAGGCTCTCCCACCACACGAGTACCTCAATGCGGCGATTGAGCGCCTTGTTGATTGCGGTATCGTTCTTCACCCGCGGCCGCTCCTCACCGTAGCCTTTGGCTTCGATCATGTCCTCGGTTATGAAATCATTTTCATCGACCAGTAGCCTGCGCACGGACTCTGCCCGTCGCTGCGACAGGTCCTTGTTGTAAGCATCATCGCCATCGGCGTCGGTGTGCCCCTCGATGATGAGCTTGGAGGGGGAATGAAACTTGATGAAGTCGGCCACTTTCAAGAACTCCTGCCGGGCGATTCCCAGCAGTTCTGCCCTCGCCGCCTGGAACAGCACGTTGGAGTCGAGCACCAGCCGGGGTATCACGAAATCACCCTTCATTGCCGACTTGTGCCGAACCGCGTGGTTCCTGCCCGCTATCTCGTTGGGCTCGAAAACACCCAGGGCAGATCCCTCATGAGCGTCGGTGATCGTCAGCGTTCCCACGAAGATGCGTACTTGCTGCTGGACAAGCGAGGAGATGCGTTTCTCGCGGTAGACATTGAGCGTGTCGCCGTTGGTAATGTTGGTCTCCTGGCCTTTGTCGATGTTGTAGAGCTTTCGCAGGCTGGAGGTGTTGAGAGCACCCCGATCGACAAGACGGATGACATCCGTGATCCGCGGGGGATCGAACTCGGCCCGACTCTCCGCCGGCGCCATCATCGCAAGACCAGTTGCGACGATGATCAACGATCGCAGGTGGCGCGCGGTGACGACGAGCGCGAGTGGTGGGGTATCCATCATTCGTCCGTTCCGAATTTTCGGGTTGGCGGCCCTACCAATGTCTGCCCCAACGCCGGTCATGAAATATGGAGGATCGGCGTCATGCTCTCCAATGCGTCGCCGCGCCGCATCGTGATGACTACTTGATCAGCGTCATCCTGCCCGACTTGCTCAGCTCTCCAGCCCGCACGCGGTACAGATACATCCCGGTGGCGACGCCGTGTCCGGAGCCGTTGCGGCCGTCCCAGGACGCACGGTGGTATCCCGGGTGCAGGTCCTCCCGCACCAGGGTACGAACCAGCTGTCCGAGTGTATTGAAAATCTCGACTGATACGGGCACAGCCACCGTCGCCGAAGATTGAGCCGCCGGGACTTCGAACGGAATCGTCGTCGTCGGATTGAACGGATTGGGGTAATTCTGCCGCACCGCCAACTCCCTGGGCAGTGCCAGCAGGAAGGGATCGCCGGCGAGGTTCAACTCGGTGGCCTCGTAGGCTGCGCTCAACAGTTTTCCTTCGCGAACGCGCAGCGACTCGGGGAAACCATCCCGATTCAACCTGATGCGCAGGCGCATGACTTCCCCGTCGCCATCGGCAGTCCAGTCAGTCCCCAGGCGTGCTGCTGCCACCGCCACGCGTCCCGGCTCGATACTGAGATGCTCGAAATAGCCATTCGGATTGGACGCGAAGATGTGCCGTCCGGTGCTGCTGGTAGTGGGCGGTCGCACCAGATCCATCTCGAGTGGATCATAATCCAATTCCAGGCTGTACCCGGCTAGATCGCGCAGCCCGGTCGCCGTAAACAGCAACTCGATCTGGGATCCGCTGCGCCACTGGCCTTTGAAACCGGGAGCGGACAGTGCCAAGGCAGGTGCGTCGACAGACTGGGGGCCCGGCCCCATGCGCTTGAATACAGGCGGCGCTCCAAAACCAGTGCTATTGCTGATGTTGGACGTCGTCACTGTGAGATCCTCGACTCCGACACGCTCGTCGTTGTTGAGGTCGGCACGCGCGAAACCCGATTTCGTGTTATCGGTACCCCATGCCGCGTCAATGGCGTTGACGTCGTCCTCGTCGATCTCGTTGTCCCCGGTTGCATCACCGGCCTTGAGCAGTTTGCCGTCCTGACTGAGCAGGAACGAAGCATCGCCCCGAATGTCGGATGCGAACAACCCTTCTGCGGAGCTCAACACGATCGTCTCACCGTTGCGAATCGTCAGCGTATCCGTGCGACCACTCAGATGGCTCGAATCCTTGAAGGTGAGGACGTAACGACCCTGCGGCACGCTCAAGAGGGCCAGTCCTCCGGCCGACGAGGTCTCAACTTCTACGGTGTCAGCCGTACCCGGCACGTCGTCGTTGGCTGCGGTGAATATCGCATCGCCGATGTCTATCGTACTACCGGGCACACGAAGGTGCACGTCCAGTCGAGTCTTGTGATTGCCACTACCCACTGGGGGCGCGCGTCCCTCGAGCAGGACCGTGGCCAGAATGCGCCCCCGCGGAGCCGATTGAATCTCAGCGTCAAAGGCAGACATCCCCGTGGTCTCAGTCAGAGGAGCCGAGCGGCCGACGATGCTGAGGGCCGCCTCTGTATCGTCGAACGAAATGCTGGTTTTCCCGTTGAAGGGGCTGGTGACGACCAGTTGGAAACTGGCCAGGCGCGCTGGATCTTCCGTGGTTCCGATGATCTCTGCGGTACCCGTTCTCGTATAGCGAAGTTGATTGCCAATGGTCGTGTCCTCGATCACGGAGCCTCCGGAGAACACCTCACCCAGATCGGTGAATGGACTGAAGCTGACCGTATCGAGATTCGTTGGAAAATCCATGATCGCCGACACCATAGTGGCGGGGATGCCGTCGGTCTGTACGAGCACCTCGAATGTCAATGTATCACCGACACTGGCGATAAGCTCGTTAGGGCTGACAACCATGTTGGGCGTAGTGCCCTGACTGGTCTTCACAGATAGCAGGTTGGAAGACTCACTGACTCTGCCCCGGGTGTTGTCGACGAACGTGGCATCCCCACTGATGGCAGCGTAGATGGCGTAGTTTCCCTCATCCAGGGTGAATGTGCTGGTGTTGGTATCCCAGGAGAAGGCATCTCCGTCCGTCTCACGGATCGACGTGATCGTCCCGGTGGCAGTGCCGTCACTACTGTTGATGATATACGTGTTATCAGCCCCACCCTCTCCTACCAGGTTGGCCTCGAGGTCCTGCGCCGTGGTCAAGCCACTGCTCGTTGACGCGTACAGTCGGATGTAGGCATCGTCCGTGCTGGATCCGTCGTCCACCATGTAGGCCTCCCATTCGAGCCTGATGACATCACCCTGGTTGATCTCCGGCATCCGGGTATTCAACCGCATGTATGGCGTGTGCGTGATGGTGACTGAACCGCCCCGGGCCACGGTCGTATCCGTGGCACCGATCGCGACAGCGTAAACCCACACCTGCGCGCCGCTCACGGGGATGTTATTGGGTGGCGTTTGCAGATTCCACACGTACATGTCAGAGGATCCATCCCCATCTTCGGTAAGGCCGGTGACGATCGTTTTGGTGTCGGCATCGTTGATCAGAGCGTCCGTCGTTGCGCCTGCCTCAGTCGAATGATCGACGACGGCCGGATCATCCGTCGTGAAGTACAGATCGATCGAGGCATTGTCATCGTAATCATCGTCCCCGGGTCCCTTTTGCCATTGGATCGTGTAAGCGGATTGGGAGCCCGAGTCGATGCTGCGTTGGGTGTCTTCAGCAGGCTCGAAGAATTCGAACGAGGGCGAGTGCTTGACTACCAGGGACGTGGCACTGTTGCCGACGCTGACGTTTATCGAATCTGTCGCCACCGCATAGAGGAAGTAGGTCCCGTCGTCGACGATGGCTGAGTCTCCCGCTACGAAGACGGAATCGGTGATATCCCACGAAAACTCCCTGTCTAGGTCCGTCAAAATCGTCGAATCCGTGATGGCGATGCCGCGAGTGCCCGCCACGCTTTTTCCCAGGACAAAACGCTGATTCGGGTAGGAACCGGTCACGGAAACGGAAGTGATGCCGCTGACCGAGGCGTAGAACAGCTGCACGCGGGCATCGCTGTCGTGGTCGACGACGCTGAAGTCGAGGTCGTATGGATTCGCCTTGAGGCCGGTACGCACTCCGGAATCCACGGTGTCAGCAACAATCGGGTCGACCTGCTGAACGATCGGGCTGTGTACGATACTGAGGGGGCCTGAGCTGACGGCGAATACCGGCGGGTTGTTGCCGTCGTCGGCGACCAGATAGATGAAGTAAGAGCCACTCGGCACGCGGAAGATGGACGCGAACAGGTTGCTTTTCAGAGCGTCAGAGGGGTCATCCCAGGTATAGTCCCGGTTGTTGCCTTCTTCCAGATCGTCGGTGCCGTTGACATTGTTCGCCGAGACATCATTCTCATCCGCGATGAGTGTCGCGAAAATCCGGATATCCCTCACCGTCCCCAGGTTATCAGAAGGGTAGGCATAAAGCGCGGCAGTCATACCCGCGTCGAGATCGTCGTCGGCATCGTTCAGGTCGTATTCGATGAGGAAGGACGTGTCTGCGGTGTCACCGGTGCCATCCGGCTCCAGCACAGCCACTGTGGGTGCTGCGTTCGACGGCACGATGTCAATGTTCGCTCCCAGAGCAAAGTAGGCTCCGCTGGTAAAACCGACGACCGGTGTCGATCCGACGCGTACGGAGCGTGCGCCGAATCCAGTGCCAGCGGCACTTGCGGTGCTATTGGTTACAACCTGCAGATTCGTCGTGGAATCGACGCCCAGCACGTTCAACTTGAGCAACAAACCGATCTTGTCGTCATCATCTCCCCATTCGTTGGTCGAATTCGAATCCTCGTTGATCAACCCCTCGAAGAACTTGTCGTCGTCGGCCAGCGTCGAACCCACGCTCTCCCAACTGCCGGTCAGAAAGCCATCGTCATTGTTGTCGTCGGCGCCGAGGCCACTACCATCGTCTGGATCTGCCACGTGGACGTAGATCGGATTGTCCGCCACCTCCGAAGCTACCGTCTGCGGATTCGTCGGCGTGTAGGAAAGATTGTACTCGTAGCCCCCTATGGGAACCGAGTCATCCTCAGAGGAGATTACCCGTCCCAGGATCTTGAAATACGGATGCTGGTTGACGTCCGTGACACCTTTCACTCCGAACCCTTCGTCCGTACCTCCGGCGAAGGCCAGGAATATGCTGTCGAAATCCGGGTGCTGTGCGATGGCCGGACTCAAGAGGAAGGCGTCGGCCGCGGCGATGCCATCCGAGGTGTTGCCAACGCCGTCGGAGTCGTCGTCGGCGACTTTTTCTGGCAACGTCCAGCTGGCGCCATTGTACCGCGCGTAAAACACATCGTGTTCGCTCGGTCCTCCGGCGGTATTGCTGTACCCGGCAGTGAAAGCGATGTGCAGGTCCCCACGGTCCTCCAGCCTGTCGTCGACGACGGCCGATACCCGTTCGGTGATGGTCCAGTCGAGTTCGATGTTGTAGTCCGTGTCGCCATCAAGGAACAGCGTACCGCCCGTGCTCCAGACGGCAGAGGCCGTGCCCCAGGCAACCGTGCCACCATCGTCATCATACTGGTTGAAATTGATCGTCTCCTCGCCGGTATCGCCGAATTTGTATAGCGCGTAGACCCGGTCAGGCAACATCAGCCTGTCCACGGTGACCGATGGAAAGTAGAAATCCGCTTCCTGTTCCACCGCTGTGTTCACGAGTTCATCGACGAACGCCCCCACGACCGCCCCATCGACATTCTGGTCCCATCCCGTGGAGCTCAGGTCGATCCAGGTCGTGTCCGTACTCGAACGCTTGTGTTCGACCACATCATCATCATCGTTGAAATAGATCACGTGCAGCGCGTCGCCGTCACCGACCGCCAGGTCCGGGCCCGTGTGCCTCTTGGCATCGTCGGTCAGGCGCACACCACCGGTGCCTGCAACGCCGGCCTCGCCGATGCCGACAATCCCGAAATTATCTCGGTTGACCTTCGCCAGCATGACGTCGCCCGTGCCGGTACCCCGACTGGCTCCGCGGACGTAGCTAATGAAGATGTTGTCGCGGTCATCGATGGCCATCCGCGGAAACGCCGCCCTGCGTCCTTCGAGATTGCCGACGGTATTGTGGTCATTCACGGTCACCGGTGTATCCCATGTCGTCCCGCCGTCGGCTGAGCGCGTGTAGTAGACATTCCTCTTGCGCACGCGGTCGGCCGTCGACACAAAAGCGAAGGTCACGTGCGGATTGCCACCGCTCTCCACTTCGAGATCGAGCGTCGAAAACGAGGTACCGGTCACGGTCAGCAGGTAATAGCTGACTCCGCTGGACACGCTTATCGGCGTCGTGAAGGTGTCGCCGCCATCGTAACTTCGCGCGTACATGACTTCGTACGCGGGCGTGGCTCCGACCGTGTAGATGGGACCGGTGTCGTAGATGGACTCCTCGATCCAGGCCGTGTGGATGACTGGAGTGATCTGCAGAGTCGTGTCGCCGGCATCCGGTTGATTGGCGTTGACTCCGAAGGGCGCCACGTTCACCATGGCGATGTCAACCTGCATACCATCGGTATCCGTTGTACCGATCTGAAGACTCTGTTCGAGTGGATGAAAGTGGCCGACTACCGGATACTCCTCACTCGCAGCCTGGTTCAAATCCACACGAACGGTGACTTCGCTGCTGACGATAAAATCCTCCGTCGTCGTGCTGTCCTCGACCGAGAACCCGACCGGCGTCCTGTTCTCGAAGATCGGTGGTGTCGCCTCTGCAGCACCGAGTCCGGCGAACAGGATCGCCGCAATGTAGGATGAGAATCTGAACATGAGTACCCCGCCTTACTTCAGCAGGAGCATCTTCCTGGTCTGGGTGAACTCACCCACTTCCAGGAGGGAGAAGTAGAGGCCAGCGCCGACTGAATGACCGGTATCATCCATGCCATTCCAGACGATCGAGTGAAACCCGGCGTCCATTGGACCAGTCATCAGGGTCCTCACCTTTTGGCCTATCACGTTGTAAATTTCTAGCCGAAGGTTGCCGCGCGCGCTGGGCAGTGCGAATGGTATAGTCGTCGACGGGTTGAAGGGATTCGGATAGTTCTGATCCAATTCCATCTGACCTGGCAAAAACAAGTCCGACAGACTGCCGGTCCAACTAACGTTCGCGGGTATATAGGCTGGATTCAGCAGCAGCCCTTCGGCCATCTCGATGGCGTCGTCCATATTGCCATCGGCGACTGTGAACCACAGTTCAACCAGACTGGCGTCACCTGTTGCCGCCCACTCCTTACCCACGCGCGAGCTGATGATCCGCAATTCGCCTCCCTCTTCCTGAGTCTCAAAAACTGAGCCGCGCCGGTTGGGCCTGAACACTTCACCCCGAGTCGTTTTTTCGGATAGAATGGTCAGAGCCTGTTCGTCGAAGCGAAGCCGCAACTCGAAGCCGGCCAGATCGTCCAGATCCCGCGCCACGATTTCGAATCCGATCTCGTCCCCCGGTAGCAGCCGTTGCTTGGGGTTGAAGAGAGGGCGAAGCTCCAGTGCGACGCCGCTGTTGTCTCCTACCCCAGACCGGGGGTTGAGACGCTCGGGCCACTCCACATCCACGACATCGTTGGCGAGTGCTTTGTACACGGGCGGCGCCCCGAATCCGGTCACGTTGCCAAAGTTGGAGGTCGTCACCGTCAAATCGGCAGCCCCAACCTCATCGTCGTTATTCATGTCCGCCTGTTCGAACGACGGCTTGGTGTCGTCGGTACCCCACGCGGCTATGACGATATTGACGTCGTCTTCGTTGATCTCGTTGTCTTCGCTGGCATCTCCGGCAATCAGTTCCGCGCCGGTATTGGGTAATTGGATCGTGGGGTCGCCTCTTAGATCTGAGCCGAAGAAACCCAGATTGCTGGCGTTGATATCGACAGTTTCCCCGTTGCGCACGGTTATGGTGTCGCTGCGGCCGCTGACATGACTGGAGTCCTTCACGGTGAGTATGTAACGCCCGGCCGGAATGCTGAACAGGCTCAGCGCCCCGGAGGCGTCCGTTTCGACTTCCAGCGTATCCGCCGTCGTCAAGTCCGTATCATTGCGGGTGACATAGTTGTCGTCCGTCAGATCAATGGTGCTTCCGGGTATGCGCAGGTGCACGTCGAGCAGCGTCGTATGGTCACCAGCGGCCGGCGGGATGGTCCGGCCCTCCAGCTCAACAGTTGCCGTTATGATGCCCCGCCTGACCCGCGTGAGTTGGGCTTCCGGTGCGGTCAGGGCCGGGGTGGTCAGCGGATCGCTGTCTCCTACCAACCCGAACACGGTACCACTGGTGCCTCCGGTAAAGTTCAGGGAGGGTGCGCTGTCCATTGTGTTCAAAGCCGCCAGCTGAAAGCTGGCGAAGCGTACCGGCTCGGTCGGAGTGCCCACCAGCTCGCCTCCAAATGAGGACTTGGCAAAGCGCAGATTGGCGCCATCGAGTGCATTCTCGATCGGCGTGGCTCCGGTAAAGACGTTGTCCAGGTCGACGAAGGGTTGGGTCCCGCCCTGGTCGGCGTCCTGGTCCAGTACTTGGAAGTCGTTGCTGCCAACCTCCATCACAATCTGCACCAGATTGATCGGTTTGTTGTGCTGCACCATCACGTCGAAGGTGAAGGTGTCGCCGATGGCAACGGCCTGATCGGTGGGACTGATACTGACCTTGGGAGGAGTACCCGCCGCGCCGACGATCGACAGCTGCGTGGAACTCACTTGTAGCTGCGGATTGCCCGCCGTGTTGTTGCTGAACGTCGGATCGGTGCTGATCGCTGCGTAGATGTCGTAGCTCGTCGCCGCCGACCCGAATAGTTTGGTATTCCAGTCGAAGTAGTTGACACTGCTCTCGCGCAGCGTGTCGATCGTGCCGGTGATATCGCCATTGGAGCTATTGAGGAGAAACGTCGAAGCCCCATCCACGGCTGCGTCCACTGCCGCGATCGTCGTGAAGTTACCCCCGGAGTCATCGGCGTACAGCCGGATGTAGGCGTCGTCCGTGCTTACGGCGTCGTCGACGAGGTAGTCGTCCCAGGTTATGCGCAATACATCATTCAGATCGAAGCTCGCCAGATCTGCGAGATCTGAGCTGGTCATGATTATCGTGGGCGTATGGTCGAAGGTTAGCGCACCACCCAGTTCCACGTCCTTGTTCCCGGTGTCGTCCGTGATCACGGCGTACAGGTATGATTTCAGGCCGTCTACGGGCACATCGGCAGGAGGATCGCGGAAATCCCAGATGTACATGTCGTTCGCTGCCTCGCCGTCCTCACTCAATCCAGTCACAACGACCTTGGTGTCGAGGTCCCGGAGGAGCGAATCGGGAAAGTCCTCGTAATTGGTCGTCGCCGGGTTGTCAGTGGTGAAGTAGAGGTCGATGGTGGCATCGTCATCGAAGTCATCGTCACCCGACCCCTTCTGCCATTGAATCGTGTAGGTCGGCTGCGAGCCCGTGTTGATCGGACGATGCGTGTCGCGTGGCGGTTCGAAAAACGTAAATTGGGGCGAGTGCTTGACGATCAGAGAGCCCTTGCTCTGTCCGACCGTGGTGTTGACCGAATCGTTGGAGACGACATAGAGGAAATAGGAGCCTTCCCGCACGATCGTCGAGTCGCCGGGCGCGCACACCGAGGCCACACACACGGAATCGGTGAGGTCCCATGAAAATTCGACATCCGAGGTAGTCAACGAATCCGAGTTTTCGATCGCCGTCGCTCGTTTTCCCGACAGGCTCTTGCCCAACACGAAATTCTGGTTCGGATAAAACCCGCTGATCGATATCGAGCTCAAGCCGCTCACGGCTGAAAAGAACAACTGCACTTCGGCGGCGCCCTGGAGATCGAAATCCTGGACGAAGAAATCGAAGTCGTAGGGATTGGCCAGACGGCCGCTGCGCACGCCCGTGTCCACGGTATCGATACCGGCTGGATCGACATACTGAACGATGGGCTTGTGCAGGACGGTAACCGAGCCCGGACTGCGCGCGAAAACGGCGGAATTCTTCTGGTCATCGGCGACCAGGTAAATGAAGTAGGTGCCACTGGGCACCTGATGAATGCTGGCAAACAGCTTGCCCTTGAGCGCGGCTGAGGGGTCGTCCCACAGGTAGCTCTCGTTGGCTGCTTCGCTGAAATCGTCGGTGCCGCTGGCGAAAACCGTGCTGTTGTCGTTCTCGTCTACGATCAGCGTACCGAAAATCCGGATGTCCTGGACCGAGGCCAGGTCGCTGTGCTCCGAGAAATAGAGCGCGGCGAGCAAGCCACCGGTGGATAGGTCGTCGTCGGGATCCTTCAGGGTGTACTTGATTGAGTAGGAGTCGTTGGCAATATCCCCTACACCGTCTGGTTGAAAAACCGCCACCGTGGGAGAGGTGTTCGAATCGACGATGTCGATGTCTGCTCCCAGGAGGAAGAAATCGAGGGGTGAGATGAAGGTGTCCACGTTCAGTGTCGGATTCGCATTTGAGACACTGATTGTCCGGGCCCCTTTGCCGCTGCCGGCGTCACTCGCTGTGCTGTTGGTGACTACCTGCAGGTTAGTGGCCGAATCCTTCCCGAGCACGTTGAGCTTGACCAGCAAGCCGATCTTGTCATTGTCGTCCCCCCACTCGTGGGTGTTCGACGCGTCTTCGTTGACCTTGCCTTCAAAGAATTTGTCGTCATCTGCCAATGTGAAAGCGGCCACAGTTTCCCAGTCACCGGCGAGGAAGCCATCCCCCTGCTTGCCCGTGGCTCCGAGTCCGTCTCCGTCAACGTTGTCGGCTACATGGACCCACACCGGCTGGTTATCGATGTCTGCGGTGGCGTCGTGGGGGTTGATAGGGGTATAGTCCAGGTCGTACTGAAACCCACCGACGGGTACAGACACATCTTCGGACGTCACCGCGCGGCCTAACACCTTGAAGTAGGCATGGTGATTGGCGTCCGTGACACCGCTGACGCCCAGCCCCTCCGCGGTCCCTCCTCCGAACACCATGTAGATGTTCTCACTGTCGGAATCCTTGGCGATGGTCGGAGCGACGAGGTAGGTGTCGGTGGCTCGAATGCCATCTTCGGTGGCGCTGTCGGAGTCGTCGTCGGCGACTTTCTCCGGCAAGGTCCAGGTCACACCATTGTAAAAGCCGTAATAGATGTCGTGCTCACTGGCGCCACCCGCGTTATTGCTGTAGCCGGCGGTGAAGACGATGTGGACGTCGCCGCGGTCCGGGCGGCGGTCGTCGATGACCGCCTCAACCCGCTCGGTCACGGTCCAATCCAGCTCGATGTTGTAGGCCAGATCACCATCCGCGAAAACGACCGAACTGGCCGTGCTCCATACGGTCGATGCTTGCGCCTGCAGCCATCCGGCACTGCCGCCAATAGCATTGTCGTAGACGTAGTTGTTGAAAACGACCGTCTCCAGTCCCGCAGTGCCTGACTTGTAGAACGCGTAGATCCGATCAGGCGTACTCACCTGGTCGACGGCTATGCTCGGGAAGTAGAACGTGGCCCTTTGTTCCAGCGAAGCGTTTGTCGCCGGCTCCGGATCGAATACATCCAGCTGGGCTCCGTCCACACCCTGATTCCAGCCGCTGGCATCGACGACATTCCAGAAATCACCGAGCAGAGTCTTGTGCTCAATAGTGGAGTTGGCGCTGACGGCATCCTCTCGAAAGAAGATGACGTGCAGTACATCGCCGGTGCCGACGTCGATGTCAGGTCCCGTGTGCCGTTCTGCGTCACCGGTGATGCGCACACCGCCGCTGCTGCCAACAGTTCCAGTGGAGCCGATCTGCTCCATCGTGAACGGACTCGTCGACCGGTCCACCTTCGTCAGCATGACGTCGTCGCCTCCTGCAGCGGTTATCGTCGTTCCGCGGACGTAGGTGATATAGATGTTGTCGCGCTGATCGATCGCCATGCGCGGAAAGGCCGACAACACGCCTTCGCCCACTACGTCAATGTCGTTGACACGAACGGCCGAGTTGTTCGGCAGCCACGTGGCTCCACCGTTCTCGGAGTGATTGAAGTAGACATTGTCCGGATTGCTCGCGAAGCCAACCGTGTGACCGTCGGGCGAGTGATTGAAGGCGTAGACGACGCGCGGATTGCCGCGACTGTCCACTTCGATGTCAACAGTCGAAAACGAGGGTCCGGCGCCGTCGATCGTCAATAGGTCAAAACGCAAGCTACCAGACACGCTGACGGGAGTCGAAAAGCTGTCGCCACCGTCGTTGCTGCGGGCGTAACGGACGTTGTAGACAGGAGTTGTCACCGGCGACACCACTTCCTGAGTGATCCAGGCCGTGTGAACTATTCCACCGTCCGATACAACAACGTCCGCCCGTAAACCATCAACGTCGCGGGACTCTAGTATTTCTGCGGTTTCCAGATTGTGAAAATTGCCGATGACCGGGTAGGTCGGTGTCGCTGCCTGGTTCAGATCGACGCGGACTGTTATGTCCTGCCCTTCGACGAAGTCTTGCTTGTCGGTACTGTCTTGAGCCGAAAATCCGGTCGGAGTCTGGTTTTCGAAGGTGGGAACAGCCGCGTTCACGGTGGCAACACAGGCCACGATAAGAACGCCTATCGACCGGGCAATGGCAGTCAATAGAGGACGCCGTTGCGTATCGCAGCGGGATGAATACGGACTCCACCCACGAGTCGGCCGGCCGGAACTGCTGCTACGCCCTGGGGACAGGACGCTGTGTTGGCTCTGGTGTTTCACTTTCCATTCCTTCGGTTTGTCCCGGACCACCACAGTTGAGGAGAGGATGGCTCAGGACCCCCCGCATCGTGCGGTGGGAGCTCTGACGGTATTCGTAGGTAGTTTGAGCAAGATCAATGCCATGATCCGCCCCTCCCTATCCTTCCTGACACCCCCGAATCCTTGGGTGAGGGCACTCCGTTGCCGGGAAAATTGTTCCTCGAGGTGGCATTTCCTGCTGATCTGAAGGACCAGTAAGGCATGGAATCCTCACTGGGTTAGGTGGCACGATTCTTGCCGATTCCACCACGGAAACATGTATCCACCCAGGGAGTAGTCACGACTCTGAGGTGGTCTATCACAGCGAAGGAACGATTCAAGCGATGGAACGAAGCGGGTTTCTCAGACCGGGGGCCTTAACCGGGGCCGCGATGATGCTTTTCCTGTGCATCGCCCAGGATCCCCTACTGGCGGCCAAGTTGGAACTGCGCGACGTCCAGTCCGGCCTTACTGAAATCAATACCATGGTCGGCCAGGAGATCGAGTTCGAGCTCTTCGTCGATTCAGAGAACCAGTCTCTCTCTGGAGCGGCGATATTCCTGACCTTCGACGAGACTGTCTTCGAACTGGTCGAGGAAGACCGCGATGCCATTTCGAGCGGCTTCCAACCCTTCGCACCCGGTATCTTCATGCGCAACGGAGAGATCTTCCGCAACGACCTGTTGGATGCAGATGACCCTGCGGCGAGCCAGGCCGGGACCCAGTTGGACTTCAGCGTCGTCCGCGCCACCGACATGGGGGCCGGGGCGACAGCCTATTTGCGACTTCGCGCCAAGGCGCCGACGGCCGAATCCGTCGTCAGGATCGACGAGACCGGCATTCGCGAAACGCGTTTTTTCACCCCCGACGGCAACCACCGCCCTTTCCGCTTCATCACGCCTTTGAGCGTCACTGTTCAGGGAATCACCCTGGAGGGACTGCCCTCCACCATCGTTCTGGCGCGCGGCCAACTCGACAGCACCAGCCTTCGGCTCGACGGGGCTGTGTTCGATCCCCTCTACAGCAGCGAGGAGATCGTCTGGTCTTTCACGTCCAGCAGTGCCCTGTCGCTCACACATGATGTGGAGACGGGGCGGCGGCTGCTCTCGGCCCCGGGCGATGAGTCGTTGTGGGAGCGTGTCACACTGATGGCTACTAATCCTGATGGCCAGTCCGCACTCACCACGGTGGATGTGTTCGTGAACGCCGCACCGACACTGGGCCAGATGCTGGATTCTATCGACATCGACGAGGATACCATCTTCGAGTTGACAGTCGATGATTGGGTCGATGACCCCGACTCGCCAGCTGCCAAACTCACCTGGACAGTTACGGCGACAGAAAACTTGACGGCCAGCGTCAGCGGCCCACCGTTCGTCGTCCGAATTCAGCCGAACCCGAACTGGAGCGGCGAAGGAGAGGTTCATCTGGTCGTAACCGACGAATTCGGCTTTGCCGATTCAACATCGATCCCGGTGTCAGTCGCTGCCCTTAACGACGCGCCTGCGTTCCAGGTTGCCCCGAACCTCCAGATTGTCAGAGGCAGACAAGACTCCAGTCTGACCATGAGTGCACTCATCCAGGACATGGAGGACGACATCGGCACCCTGAGTCTGACGTGGACTGGCGAGGACCAGGTGAGCCTCGAACGGCGTGGATCACGCCTGGTCGTGAGCACACCGATGGATTGGATGGGGACGGAGACGATCACCTTGCTGGTCGAGGATAGCCAGGGCCTGACAGACACGGTCCCGCTGACGGTTACCGTGCTTGCGTCACTTGCTCCCAGTATCCTGACCGCACCAGAACGGTTGGGGTTGTTCCCCGGGACGCACTCCATTCTCGAATTGGGCGGCCTGGTCGTCGACCCGGACGATCAAACCGAGGATCTTTCATGGCATGTCAGCGGGCAGGGCGCCCTCGACGTCCGTTTCAGTAGTAGCGGCGACGCCCGTATCGAAGCTCCTCCCGATTTCACCGACACCGAAACATTGCGCTTCACGGTCAGCGACCCGACGGGCGAAACCGCGTCCTTCGATCTCACCGTGTTCGCGGCCTCGGCCACAGGTGAACCCTCGGTTGCCCCTCTTCCCGTAATCGAGCTGCCCGTCGGCGGCATCGACGCCTCCCTGGACCTGGACAGCTACGTCTTTGACCTGGATCACGATCCCGGTCAGATGGAGTGGCTTCTTCCTGCAACGGAGGAAGGGATCGAGCTGCGCGTGGACGCCACGACGCACGTGTTGACGATCGCCATCGCTGAGTCCGTGTCACCGGGAAGAGTTGATATTGAGCTCCTGGTCACCGATCCGGATGGCAACGAAGCCCGCGAATTGCTGGTCATCCGCGTCCGGGGCCCGAATGTCGATCCGGGTCAGGATCCAATAGAGTTGGAAATCCCTGAATTGGCCCCTATTCCCGCGCTGACCATCGCCGCCGGTGAATTCGATCAGAGCATCTTCATCGGTGACTTCGTCAGTGGATTCGATGCCGCTGATTGGAGCTGGGAGATTTCGGGCAGCGTCCACACTCAGACCATCATAGACCCCGAATCGCTCGCCCTGACCGTTCTCGCCGAGGAGGGCTGGGACGGCAATGAGATCATCATCCTTCGGGGAACCGACCCCTTTGGCGACGTCGTGCTCGAGGCCTTCATCGGCATCACCGTGCTCCCTCCCCCAGCCGAGCTGGTCCTGCGTGATCTGGTCGAAATCGCCATTTTTGCAGGAGATCGGCAGCTGGAAATCGACATAGAGACCCTGGTAGAGGGTGGTAGCAATCCGGCCAATCTGGTGTGGGAGGCCGACGCCCTGATCCCCGTCGACCTCATACATGACACGGATGCGAATGTGCTCAGGATCTCCACGGATGAATTCCCGCCTGGGAGCGAAATGATCACTCTGACGGCTCGAAACCGGAGCGGCGTGGAGGCGACGGCCCGAATCGTTGTGGAGGCCTATCCAGTGGATGGCTCCTACGGCGTCGACTCCCCCGCAACCTTGCGATTGGCAGTGATTCCAAATCCGATTCAACCGGCCTTCGTGGACGTATTCGCCATCAGCGAACGCGGGATGAGTCGTGAGCCTCTGCTGAGGGTGCTGGATTCAGGATGGCGGGATGTGGCCTTGGCCTATCAGGGCCCGGGCATCTGGCACGGTCGCTACGTGTTGCCCCGCGACAGTGAGGGCGACTTCGATATCCTTGGCCTCACCATCCATGCCGACGAGGTGATCAAGTCCTCCTTTACCTTGTCGGTGACCTCGCCTGCGCAGCCGGTTGCGGCGAAGGCACTGCCTGCCGCTGGCGCCGTCGAGAATACCAATCCGACATTGCGCGACGCGGAAGCCCTCTACCGCAGCTACCTCGGCGACAACTGAAAAGCTTCGATCAACTCGCCGATTCTGGCGGCGCCTGGCCCCCTCCCCGGATGGATGATGATCCGGTAGCGGAAGACGGCCGTCTCCCCGCCCGGCAGATCCAAACTCGCATCAATGCTCTTGTCGTTCTTGAAGTGATGGACCCCGAAGGGATTGGCCGTGAACAATCCGTATCCGCGCACGTGCCAGTAGGTGGGATGGCGTGGATTGGAACGGTGATCGACTACGGTGTATCCCCACTCGTCGCCATTGGCGAGAGGACCGGAATAGTCGACCCAGGCAGCCTGCACACCCCAGGTCACTTCCTCACCCTGTCCGCTGTCGTAGACGAGACCTTCTGAGTTCTCGATCCGCCCCTTTTCTTGGGCATCCATGGACGTGGGGACGCGAATGGCTATCAACCCACCCTCCTTCGTATCCCCGAAATTGACGTCCCCGTAGAGCGCCCGCATCTCGCTGCGGTGATCGATGACGCGCATATCGCCCTCCGCCCATATGCGGATGTCACGTGCCTCCTCGAGCAGCTTCTCCCCCTCGCACCCGAACCAGTCGACGATGCCGGAGATGGAAACGGCCCCATCCGTCTCACCGACCCCCGGTTCCCCGCGCTGCAGCATGCATCCGTGGCCCTCCTTCTCCATCCACAGTTCGTGGCCGTTGACATCACCGTGGGCCACATAGATACCACGGTGATGATAGTGGTCATCCGTTTCGCCCTCGACCTTCTCGGCCGGGTACCCGCGAGTCAGGCGCTGACCGTCCGGCGTCAGCACAGGATAGAAGTAGGGTCGGCAGACAAAGTGCCCGTAGCGGTACTCCGTGAATGGCTTGCCATCGACGGTTACGCAGACTTTGAAATCATCCGTTTGGAGTTGCGCTTCGATCATGGGGATGCAGTCTTTCGCGTGAAGTCTTGGTTGGCTCCGACTGGTGAAATCAGCTTGCTGATGCGGGCTGCTTGTCGCCGCAGCAGCGTTTGAATTTCCTGCCGCTGCCGCAGGGACACGGGTCGTTTCGACCCGGCGGCCTGGTTGCCTGGTTGGCCTTGGCGAAATCTCGTTCCTTCACCCATTCCATCACGTTGGCCGCGGGCCTGCGCTGCCTGAGTTCCTGGGCCATAAACTCCATGTACGGGGCGACGTGGGCGAAGTAGAGCTTGTACCCCTTGCACAGGTAGTTCAGGCCATCCTCCCCGCTGGGTGTCTTGATGAACCGATGCTTGGGACATCCCCCATTGCAGGCGAAGCGAAAGTCACACTCCCGGCAATATCCGGGCAACGTATCCTTCTTATCCTGACCGAAGGTGCGCTGCTGCTCGCTGGCAACCATCTGTCGTATCGTGTGATCTGCGACATTGCCGAGTTTGAACTCCGGGTAGACGAAATGGTCGCACGAATACAGATCACCGTTGTGCTCGATGGCGAGGGCATTGCCGCAGGTCTCAGCAAAGATGCAGAGGCTGGCGCTCTGACCCAGCCATGAGCCGAGGGAAACATCGAATATCTGCACGTAACGCTCTCCCACATCGGCTCGTACCCATTCGTCGAAGACGCGGCACAGAAACTTGCCGTACTGCACCGATCCGACCGACCACCTGGTCACAGTCGCCTCGCCGTCGAAGTCTGGGGCGATCAACTCCAAACCATCAGCCGCAGGGGTTTCCGTGGAGCGTTCGACAATCGGGATGAACTGCATGAACTGACTGCCGATCTCCTTGAGAAAACGATACACGGTTTCTGGGTGATCGGCGTTGTGGCGCTGGAGCACCGTTAACGTGTTGAACTGGACCCCGTGTTGCTTGAGCACCTCGAGGCCGGCAACCACGCGGTCGAAGGTCGGCTTCTGCCCCTTGTCAACTCGGTAGCGGTCGTGGAATGCCCTCGGGCCATCTATGGATAGACCGACAAGGAATTCGTTTTCTTTGAGGAATCGCCCCCAATCGTCGTCGAGGAGTATGCCGTTGGTCTGGAAAGCATTCGTGACCTCCTTGCCGTCACCGTACTGCCGCTGCAGTTCGACTGCGCGGCGGAAGAAGTCGACCCCCATCAAGGTCGGTTCTCCTCCCTGCCATGCGAAGTCGACGACCGGAACATCCTGAGCCTCGATTTGCTGGCGGACGTAGCGTTCCAGCACCTCGTCGCTCATGCGCCAGTCCTGCCCAACCTCCGGGTACAGCTTCTCTTTCTCCAGATAGAAGCAATACTCGCAGTCTATGTTGCAGACCGAGCCCGAAGGTTTCGCCATCACGTGGCATGCGGATGGCGCAGGAGCGGTCGGAGCAGTGTTGTTCATGGGTGTAAATCAAGGGTGTAAATCAAATAAATTGCGGCATCGGCAGTTGACGAAAAACTTAGTCGTAACCGATTATCGAGACCGTGCTTGAGCAGGGTTATGATAGGCCAGTACCCTGAGTGTCGCAATCAGACGAATCCATCCTTCGAGAAACCGCATGTCGACGATCTTCATCGGTGATATCCATGGCTGTGCGCAGGAACTGGAACAGCTGCTCGACGAGGTGGGGTATGCACAAAGTGATGACCGCCTCCTGTTGACCGGAGACGCATTCAGCCGTGGCCCGCTCCCCCTGCACGTTTGGGAGATCATCCGCGAGACCGGCGCTGAAATGGTCCTGGGGAATCATGATGATCGCCTCTTGCGGCAATTGATGCAGAGTCTGGCCGGAGAAGAAGCCTCGTTCTCCAACGTGGACCAGGAATTCACCCTTGACCAGTTGGCCCCTGTCGCCGAACCGCTTCAACACTGGCTCGAGGAAGTACCACTGTGTATTGAAGAAGACGACTTCCTGCTCGTTCACGCCGGCATCAACCCGGAAACGGGTGTGCAGGGAACGTCGAGAGCGGAATTCCTCACCATCCGCACCTGGCCTCCGGTGAAGGGCCTGGCCGGACCGCGCTGGCACGATGTCATCGACGCCGCCTCTTGCCACCTCCCCCTCATCGTCTTCGGCCACGATGCTCCGGGAGGGCTCGTGGTCAAGAAAGCGAACGGCGATGATACTAGACCCTACCTTCTTGGCCTCGACTCCGGCTGCGTACACGGAGGCTCGTTGAGCGCCTACATTCTCGGGGAAAACCGGATCGTGCAGGTGGCCAGCAAACAATAGAGTGTCCACTGACCTCGCCGAGGAGGCCTCAACGTAGCGCTCTGGATCGCGCCGCCCGCTCCCTCAGGTCCTCGAACAGGCAGTCCCAGATACTGTCTCCACCCATGCGCTCGGGGTGAAACTGTACCCCCATGATGACGCCATCGTCGCTCTCCAACCCCTCGATGACACCGTCACTGCTGCTGGCGTTGGCACGCAGACCTTCACCAATTCGGTCCACGGCCTGGAAGTGATAACTGTTCGCGTGCGTTGTCTCTGAAGAGCCGCCGGGCTCTGGTGCTTTGGATTGGATTGCAGCGCGCTCGCGAATCAAGCGCTGCAGCCTCGACCCTGCAACCACCTCGATCGGATGCGACACCACCTGCCCGTCGTTGCGCTTGGGAGTGTGGCACCCACTCCCGCGCAACTGTCGCTCGACATCGCCGTAGAGAGTCCCGCCGAATTGCGCATTGATCAGCTGCATGCCGTAGCAAATGCCCAGTACCGGCGTGGAACGAGTGCGCACAGCCCGTAACAGGGTCGCGTCGGACTGGTAGCGAAGCTCATCAACGGGGGCAAGCTCACTGGGAAGCTCACCTACGATCCCTTGCTCGATCCCACGTCCCCCCGTGATGATGATTCCGTCCAACAGGTCGGCGATGGCGTCGAGCGACTGAATGCGGTCAACGATGGGAATGATGAGAGGGGTGCCCCCCACACGCTCGACGGCCTGGACATAGGCATTATCCACTAGTTGCACACGCCGCTCACCATCCTCTTGCTGAATGTCGGTCGTGATCCCGATGAGGGGAAACTGTTCCATCGATGGTGTCACACCTTCGCTTTGAGGCGCGCGAAGGTGATTTCGTCATCCAATACACCCGCGGCCAGAAAGCTCTCTATGTCGGTGCGATCAGCATCGTATTTGCGCACGATTGATCTGAGGAAAGCCTCCTGACCGTCCGTACTTGGACGGAGGTTGATGAGCATGTCATTGAACGCCTCCTTTTCGGCCGGGGTTTTATCCAATCGATTTCCCAGCCACTCGATCACGGCGTCGTCGGTGTCGCGTTTTTCCAGAGCTTCGGCGAACTCCTCCTGCGACAGGCCCAGCAGTTCCAGCAAACGTCGATCGATGCCTGAATCCTGGCCATACCAGTAAAGCCCGAGTCTACCTGCATTGGCTGCCCTCGCTTTGTCGATCATGCGGGCGAGCCCGAGCAAACCGGCAAGACTGTCGTCGTACGGGCTCCGCGGGGGGCGCCGGTTGAGGTCGATGCCGAAACTCAGTTCGTCATCCAGGTCGATGAGGTCGAAGAATGCGGTGATATCCGTGCGTTCAGGAGCGATCTGGGCGCGGCGTTGCAGAAAGCGCTCGCCTACGTCGGGGGTGTTGAGGCCGCGGGCGCTCAGACGGGCATTGTGCGCGGCAATCCGCGGTGCGGACAGATCGCCGTGCACCTTCACCCAGTCGCTGAGCTCGTCGTCATTCGGGTTCGCGTACGCGGCTTGAGCGAACTCATCCTCTCCAACTCCGAGAAATTCCAGAATGATGCGATCGATGCCGGAGTCGGAACCGTACTTGTACTCCCCGATCAGCCCTGCAACCTTCGCCCGGGCCTTGTCCCCCATGCGCGCCGCGCCGGCGACACCAGCCACCGAACGCAGGTACGGCGTACGGGGAGGTCCGGCCGTGAGGTCCAGGTCGCGGAAGGCACCCCAGTCATCGAGCTCAATGGACTGTATGACGGTCGTTATATCGGTGCGCTCAGGAGCGTACCTGGCCAGGCGTTCGGCCAGAAGCCGGCGGTGGAGCTCGTCCTGCGGCTTCCGCGCCAGCCACTCCTCGTTGAACGCAGTGATCTCGGCTTCGCGTCCTGCCATTCTCTCCGTCACGAGGTCGGTCAACTGCGCATCGTCGTTATCGACGGCCGCTTCCTCGAATTCCCCCGCCACCATGCCGAAAAAAGACAGGGTTTCGCTATCCATTCCCGAGTCATCGCCATACTTGTACTCGCCCATGAGTTCAGCGTCGTGGCCTCTGGCTTTGTCCGTCATCCGTGCAAGGCAGACGATGCCGGCGATGGCTCTGTTGGATGGCCGGCGGGGTGGTTGCTGTGTCAGGTCCATGAATCACTCCTCAAGATTCGTTCTGTGTCAGTATCGGCGTCGGTGAACTTACGATAATCCTTGCTGGCCTGGGTTTGTCTGGATAAACTCGCCTGGGTAACTTGGACCGCGAACGACCCGCGTTTGCGCTCCGATCAACCATTCTCACGACCGTCCCTATCCCGTGCCTGAACTGCCCGAAGTCGAAACCGTCCGCAGCGCCATGGAGCGCCACCTTCTCGGCGCCTGCATCAGCGAGGTGTGGACGAGCCGTAAGCGCCTGCGTGAGCCGGTGCCCCGAGCCCGCCTCGACAGTCTGGTAGGAGACCGTTTCACTCGGGCGACGCGTCGCGCCAAGTACCTCCTGCTCGAGGTCGACTCGAAGCGGACCCTGCTGGTCCACCTCGGCATGACCGGCAATCTCCTGTTCAGAAACAACCACGAGCTGCATGACCACGTCGTCTTTGGTATAGAGCACTCCACCCTGAGTCAATCCGAGTTGACTCGATCCAAGCTGGTGTTTTCGGACGCACGGCGTTTCGGGATGGTACTCGTGTTGGAGCCGGATGAGCTCGAACAATGCCGTTACCTGCAGCGTATCGGCCCCGAGCCCCTGTCGGCGGCCTTCGACGTCGACTACATGTGGTCGGTGTGCCGCGCCCGCGCACGGCCGATCAAGAACGTTCTCCTGGACGGACATGTCGTCGCCGGCATCGGCAATATCTACGCCAGCGAAGCCCTCTTCCGGGCTGGCATCCGGCCCACGATTCGTGCCAGTCGGCTGAGCAAAAAACGGGTGGCTGTGCTTGTGGAACAGATAAAGGCGGTGTTGCGGCAGGCGATTCGCCAGGGAGGCACAACCGTCAGTGACTACCTGGGCTCGGGCAGCGGGGGCCGTTTCCAGCAGCAGCTTGCAGTCTATGGTCGTGCAGATGAAAACTGTACGGTGTGCGACGCGCCGGTACGCAATCTGGTTCTTGCGGGACGCAGCAGCTTCTACTGCCCTGAATGCCAGCGCTGATTGCCAGCTGCTTAGCCCTTGCCGTTGGTTGACGGCACCCCTGGAGTAGTAATGATGGCATCGACGAGTCCGTATTCCACGGCGTCCGGCGCCGACATGAAGTAATCACGGTCGGTGTCCGCGGCAATCTGCTCGACCTTCTTGCCGGTGTGGCCGGCCAGGAGCCGGTTGATTTCCTCCTTGTAGCCGATCATCTCCCGGGCTCGAATATCGAGGTCTGTGGCGCGTCCGGTGATCGTGCCCATTACCAATGGCTGATGGATCATTATCCGGGCGTGAGGCCAGGTAAAGCGGCGTCCTTTTTCACCGCCGGCCAGCAGCACGGCACCCATGCTGGCGGCCATGCCGGTGCAGACGGTCGAAACCTTGCAACTGATCGCCTGCATGGCATCGTAAATGGCGAGACCGTCATGGATCGTGCCCCCCGGACTGTTGATGTAGAGGACGATTTCCCCTTCCGGGTCCTGCGCATCCAATGACAACAAGCGCGTGACGATGGCCTTGGCGGATTCATCGTCAACGGGTGACCAGAGGAAGACCTTGCGCGCTTTCAGGAGGGAGTGTTCTATACTTCGCTCTTCCAGCGTGCTGAGTAACCCCTCTTCCTTCTCGGCCATTTCCGACTCCTTGCTGGCAACTTTTTCGCGGGATTCCGACTGAATCGTGAATATAGCAGCGCCCCTGTACAGGGTCAACCGATCCGGGCTGATTCTCGGCGCTCTGGTCGTCGTCGCGGCGGCATGCAAGCTGTGGTTGACCCTCGGCGTCGAGCTTGGTAAGGATGAGGCGGCGTATTGGTATTGGAGTCTCAACTGGGATCTCACCTACGCCCCCCTTCCCTTCGCCCTCATCCGCCTGGCCCATACGCTGGCTCCGGGTGTAGAATGGGTGTTGCGCGCGGGCCCGGTCGTTACCGGAATGTTGGCGACGATGCTGATGTTCCAATGGTGCCGCAGCAACGGCCTAAGCGAGACACGATCCTTGTGGGCTGCCGCCGCCTTCACCACGAGCCATTGGATCTGGCACTCGAGCTCCTTCCTGCACCCTGACGGCTTTCTCGTACCGGCCTGGCTTCTGGTGCTGGTGCTGGCTCACCGTGCTGCCAACGCAGCGTGGACACCGGTGTCGTGTTTCGGCATGGGCTTGGTCACGGCCATCCCCCCGTACTGCAAGTACTCGGGTGCGCTGTTGGCAGCCTCGGTGTTCATCTGGCTGTATTTCGCCGGTACACCGTTGGAACTGCGAAGGCGGGTTCTAGCCAGCAGCCTGCTTGCTTTCGGCGTCTGTATGGCACCGCTGGTCGTGACCCATTGGAGCGATGGCTTCCACTTGCCACGCGCCCTGAGCACTCTGTCACGCATCGCCGGAGAAACATCCATCTTTGCTCGCGGCGGACTCTTCCTGGTCGCCCCGCTGCTGTTCGTGTCACCCCTACTCTTGTGGCTGCTGTACGGAACGCTGTGCAGCATCGCCTTGGCTGCCGGCAGGGCCCTGCACAGCGCATCGATTGCCTCGCGCCCAACCTGCATGCGAGCACATGGTCGCCTGCTTCTGGCGTTGATACCCGCCTCCATGGTCCTTCTCTGCTTCGGTTTCTTCGCCCTCTACCGAGGACAGGTCAAGGGCAATTGGATTCTTCCTGCCTTTCTGACCCTGTGGCCGTATGTTTTCGGCGCCCGAACATCGGTGGGCTCGGATGATCGACAGCCAGGAACCGGATTGCTATTGGCTGTAATCATCGTTGGCTTGATGCAGACCGCGGCCGTTGGTCTGGCCCTCAAGTCCCCGGGTACCGCGGACAGCATCATGCGCACGTTGGGGATTCAGCAAATCCTCGACCAGTCCTATCCTCGCCTGGTATCTCCAGTGGATCAGACGCGAGAACCCACGCGTTCGTGGAATGAGAGGTTGTGCGAGTACGCGGGCTGGCGGACGTTTACGGGCAAACTTGAGCACTCCATCAGCGAAGCCGGCTTGCCACTCTCCGTGGCGCTTGTCAGCACACAGTACAACGTTCCGTTCACGACCGCCTACTACGCCCGCCCAGAGACCGGGCGAAGCATCTACACCGTGGCCGATCCCCGGTTCGTGCGCCTGGCCGGCCTTGAAACAGCGGCGGCGCCGGAGACGCTGCTGTTTGTGGCTCGCTCCCACTCCCCCCTGCCGACGGAGTTGGCGGGCTTTGTCACATCACCGTTGCCTGGGATTCAGCGCACGGCTACCGGGTGCAGTCCCGTGGCGTACGAACTGACGCTTGTGGTCAGGGATGGAACAGCTGACCGCTAGAGACCGCTACCCGGAATCTTGTCTATCCTTTTTGGAAATAATACATTGCCGTCAATGTCCATGTCATTTGTTACGTCATCTCAGTACGTCACTTAGTACCCCTCTCTCAAGGGTGTTGTGGTCGCGCTTCAGATTCTCCTGCTGATAGTCCTGACGGCCGTATTGACGCGGGTTTTGCGTCAATCCAGTTATGCTGAAGGGCTTCGCACCAAGCTTTCTTCCCGTTCGAGTGTGTTGGAGAAACTGTTTCGCTGTCCTCACTGCATTTCATTCTGGATAGCAGCCGCTGGTGCCGTCGTTTTCCTGGCGGTGGCCCACCTGTCACTGGTGGAATTCGCCCTTTTCATCCCGCTCGGCTGGCGAGGCGCCTACTATCTGAACCGACTGATCGACGCCCGGCGGGATCGCGGCCGCGCGGCCATCGAAAGGAAAGCCAATCTTCAATGCCCGGTCTGCTCGAAACCGTTCAATGAGAATTTCCTCGAGCGCAACACGCTGTATTTCTGTTCTCACACCTGCTGGTTCGATTACCTCAAGAACCGGCCCAGATCGTACGATGCTCTCTATACCTCCAAGGGGGAATTCGTCCGTCAGGAGACCTACCCGATGAGCTACAAGGATATTACGCCTGAGCAGGCCAAGGAGCTGCTGGACAAGGGCGGTTACACCTACGTCGATGTGCGCTCGGAGCCGGAATTTCGCAACGGCCATCCAGCCGAGTCGGTCAACGTGCCCGTCATGCACCGTGAACCGATGGGAATGGTGCCGAATGCGGATTTTCTCCGGGTTATGGAGATCAACTTCGAGCACAATTCACCCTTGATACTCGGATGCCAATCAGGTGCTCGGTCGGCGCGGGCGGCCGAAGCCATGCTGGCGGTTGGCTTTAGCGCGGTCCACAATGTCACGGGGGGCTTCGGCGGCGCGCGGGACGATTCAGGAGCGATTCTGCAGAAGGGGTGGTTTGAGCTCGGCCTGCCAGTCGATTACGGTGATCCGGAAGATCGGAACTACGCTGCCATGAGTGGAGGCCGATGACCTCGCCAACTTCAGCGCCCCAGGAGACCGGCATCGGATGCGCCGTCATCGCCCTGGGCGATCGCAACAGGCCCCGTACCATCGAAATCGCCAAGGTCATCGTGGACCGCCTGACGGCGGACGCCGAAGGCAGGTACCGAGTCGTTCATGATTCCATCGTCAAGAGCATGGCTCGTCAGATAAAAGGCGAACTGGCCATTGTCGCGGAGAAATCCTCCTGCAAGGCGGTCATCTTCGGGGGCGGTACCGGGTTCGGCAGCAAGGACTCCTACCAGGCTGTCGTCGGCATCATGGACAGCCGCCTGGATGCCTTCGGACAGATCTTCGCGACGTTGAACTACCAGGAAAACGGTTCCTCTGCCGTGATGGAACGCGCCGTAGCCGGGACCTACAGAGGCCGCATCATCATCGCGTTGCCAGGCTCACCGGGAGGTGCCGCACTGGCCATGGACCGGCTGGTCCTGCCTGAGCTCGCCAACATGGTTGCAACGATCTCGCCGAAGCTATGAGCCCTGCATCAGACAACCCGTACTTCCAGGTCGGCCTGGATGTCGCTGAACAGCCCTGCCTGATCATCGGCGGTGGCACGGAAGCGGAAGACAAGTCCGGACGCTTGCTCGACGCAGGGGCCGAGCTGGTTGTGGTGTCTCCACGCGTGACCCCGCGATTGGAATCACTGGCCGAAGACAACAGCCTGCTGTGGCATCGACGGAGTTTTCGAATGGATGACCTGGATGGCGTACACCTGGTCGTCAACACGGTCGAAGACACATCCCTTGCTGAGCAGATCTACCAGCGTGCATGCCGAGACCGGTTGCTGCTCAACTCCTACGACCAACCAGGGTATTCGAATTTCGGCATGGCCGCGCTCGTTCACCCCGGGCCGCTGCGTATCAGCATCAGCACCAGCAACGCCAGTCCCGCTCTCGCAAGCCGCCTGAGGCAAGACCTGGACCAACTATTCGACGAGGAATTCGTCGAATACATCGTCCAGTTGAGCCGGGTACGCCAGCATCTTCGACAGCAGATGAGCGATCGCGCCGCCCGCATGGAGCTGCTGAGATCTCTAGTTGCGGACTTTCGCCTGGAAGGTGGGTTGCGCTATCCGGAGGACTGGCGTGAGAAGCTGGCAGGCCTGCTCGTGGACGAGTAAGGATCGCAGGATGCCGCCGAGATCACGGCTGTTGCTGGCCGTCCTCATCATGGTCGTCGAAGGGCGGTTGAGGTGAGCCACTGAGCTGTGAATCGGCAGCGGACGAGCCAGAATTTCCGTCTGCGAGTGGAAGTCCCTGCTTGGCAGCCTCGTCACGTGTCTGGTGCAGAGCCTCTTTCAGCAGGCGTCCGGGCTTGAAATGGGTCTTGCGGCGGGCTGGGACGTAGATGATTTCGCCTGTACGTGGGTTTCTGGCAGCGGGCTTCGGCCGGGTATCCTTGACCTGAAACACGCCGAAACCTCTAATTTCTATGCGGTTGCCTTGAATCAGGCTGTCGCGCATGGCGACGAAAAGGCTGTCGACCATCTTCGCCGCCAGGTTCTTTTTGCACCCGGTGCTTTGACTAACGAGGAGGGCGAGATCCTTCTTCGTTATGGTCGACAAGAGCAACTCTCCAGGGCCAGCAATGGCGCCCCACCACATCCCAACTTCACAGGGCCAAAAGTGACATTAGTTATTGTGGATTAAAGCTTTGTGAGAAAGTACGGTAGCCAATATCAGGTGTCAAGAAAAATCTATCTCTCGAAACCTTTATTTTTCGAGAGGTTAGAAGAAAAACGCCCCTTCTGGAGCCCACACCAAATCAGCCATTGATTGGTGCCGTGCAATCGCTATTAACTTAATACAAAACAAATATTTATGACGATTTTTTCCGCTCCAATACGCCTCCGGCCCTCGGACCATCCAATTGCAGCGCCGATTCGCTGAATTCTCAGGTGCCGGATGGGCCCTTTTGCGCCCTTTCAACTGCTTGATTACGGCTGTCTCTGTTGGGGTCGGAGCCCTGACATCTGGCCTGATATCCGGCCTGATATCCGGATTGTGTGCAGACTTGCGGCAGGTGATGGTGGCTGCGGCTTCAGCCGCCCTGATCACCGCCGCCGGCAACATCCACAACGATCTGAGAGATCTCGAGATCGACCGCATCAACAGGCCCCAACGGCCGTTGCCGGCTGGCAGGATCAGCACAAGGGCGGCTACCATCGAAGCAGCCGTTTTGGGCTTGGCTGGGTGGCTGCTGAGCTGGTGGCTCGGTCCTCAGCTCTGCGCCCTCGCATCCGGCGTCGCTGTGAGCCTGTACCTTTACAACGCCTACCTGAAATCAACAGTGCTTTGGGGTAACCTCATGGTGAGTGCTCTGGCTGCTGCCGCCTTTCCATACGGCGCCCTGGCTGCCGGAGATATCGGCCGTGCTTGGCTCCCGGCAGCGTTCGCCTTCCTGTTCCATTTTGGCCGGGAAATCATCAAGGACATGGAGGATGTAGTCGGCGACCGGCATCAAGGAGTTGCCACCCTGGCATTTCGACTGGGGCCAAAACGAGCCAGTGCCGTGACTACTGCCGTGTTTGTCGTAGTCATGATCGCAACCCTGGTACCGTGGGTCCTTGAGGTGTACGGCGTCCCGTACCTCATTGCCATCGTGTTCATGGACTTGCTGTTGCTAACGGTGGCCTTCAGGATGATACGCACCGGGGGCAGGCTGACCGATCACCGGTTGTCACGCACCCTCACCGTCGGCATGATCCTGGGATTGCTGGCGATTATTCTGGGTGAGTCGTTATAGTAAATGGTAGTTCGTAAGGCACTTGCGCTCACTCATCACCCTACGACGATGGCATTGATCGACTAATGAATCTCTCTCCGCCCAGAGGTACCCGTGATTTTTTTCCTGAGGACATGCGTTTCCGGAACTGGTTATTCGGCCACTTCCGTGAAGTTGCTCGCCTTTTCGCCTTCGAGGAGTATGACACTCCGGTGGTCGAATCCGTAGAGTTGTACACGCGTAAAGCGGGTGAGGATATTGTTGAGCAGCTGTACGCGTTTGAAGACAAGAGCGGTAGAAATCTGGCGCTACGACCGGAGATCACGCCATCACTGGCGCGTCTGGTGCTGCAAAAAGCAGGATCACTTGCCCTCCCGATCAAGTGGTTCAGCATTCCACAGTGCTGGCGGTACGAACGCATGACACGAGGGCGAAGGCGCGAGCACTATCAGTGGAACATGGACATCCTTGGCGTGGAGACCGCCACGGCCGAGGCCGAGCTCATCCGCGCCATCGTCACCTTCTTCAGCCGCATCGGACTGGGCCCGCAGGACGTCGAGATTCGCGTCTCCAACCGGCAGATTCTCAAGGCAGTGCTCGAAGACGCCGGTGTTCCCGAAGACCAGTTCGGTGCCGTTTGTGTCATCATCGACAAACTCGAGAAGCTGCCGGAGGATGTGATCAAGCAGCAGCTCAACGAGCTGGGAGTTGACCAGGGCATCGTCGACACCATCGTCGAGCTTGGTGCCTGCGACTCGCTGGAGGCCGTCTCCAAACTCATGGAGGGCTCCCGCGCGGGTCTTGATGAGCTCGAGCACCTGTTCGCGCTCAGCGCCAGCTACGGCTGCGATGAGTGGCTGCGATTCGACCCCAGCCTGGTTCGCGGTCTCGCCTACTACACCGGGATCGTCTTCGAGGCCTTCGCCCTGCAAGGAGAGTTGAGGGCGATCTGCGGCGGGGGCCGCTACGACCACCTGCTGTCGATGTTCGGTGGCAAAGACGTCCCGGCATGCGGACTGGGTTTCGGGGATGCCGTCATTGCAGAGCTTCTGAAGGAAAAGAACCTGCTGCCGACCCTGGCGCCGTTCGTCCAGGACGTCGTTTTCGCCTTCGACGAGAGCCTGCGCGAAGCCGCTACCCAGGTCGCGGCACGACTCCGGGATGCGGGCCGCAGCGTCGATCTCATTCTCGAGAACAAGAAGCTGAAATGGGCTTTCAAACACGCCGACATGGCAGGGGCACAGCGCATGGTGCTGCTGGCCCCGGATGAGTGGTCGAAGGGCCTGGTTAGGGTCCGAAATCTGGAGACCGGAGAAGAGAACGATCGGGCCGTCGAGGACCTGTAGGTCACCAAACTGTATTCCGGCCGCGGGTACCTCACCCCCCCCGCATTGATTCGCGCTGCGCCAGTTGGCCCGTTGGTACCAGCGGTGTCACCGGATTCTCCAGCACGCCAATCCCCCCGGAAAATGACATCCGTACCGAATCCCCCTCCTGCAGGCCGTCTGCCAGATCGGACTCGGCAAAGACAAGCGGGGTCCCCCAATAGAGCGCCTGGAGTTGCCTGTGCTGCAGGGGAATCCGCGAGAACAGGGTACGCTCCATGTGCAAAAGGCCGTCCGGCATGTTGAGATGGGCTTCACCCGTCTTGCCTTCCTTGTATGCGACCCGTGATCCGCGATTCTGCGATCCGCGACGCAGGATCTCGCACGACACCTCGATTTCACCCGGGTCGAATTCCCCTGGAGTCACCATGACTGGCCCGAGGCTGGCGCAGGCACCGGACCAGTTCTTCGCCTGGGGGAGATTGAGCGGATTGGCTGCTTCAATGCCGTTGTCGGTAACATCGTTGCCGCCGGTGAATCCCAGCAACTCCACCTGCCCTGCGCTGGTCAAGCCATAGATACTGACCAGTTCGGTCTCGGGCACCAACCGCTGTGTATCGGCTGGTCGCGTCAGCGCCTGGCCGTGCCCCACCACGGTGTCCGGCTCTCCTTTCTGGAAAAGCTCGGGCCGGCCGCCGGCCGCGCACTCGCGGTACTTTTGCTCGTACACGTTGACTTGATCGCCCGTCGCCTGCTTGGCTTCGATCTCGCGCAGTTTGGCGCTGTCTTCATGGGTCACCCCGGCCAGCCAAACCCGCAACCGGTGCGGGTCGGCGACGGGCCCGCTGACCGGTTTCATCAGATGCGCTGCGCCGGGCTCGCACGGAAGCCGCGCCAGATCAGCAAAGGACTGCTTGTCCGTGGCGTTGACGCTTTTTCGTAGGCGCTCGAGTGTGCCCTCGAGACCGGTTTCACATCCTCCGTGATCGTAGTAAACGTCGTACAGCGAGCTCGGTCCGCTGCCATCTGCATTCAGGTCGACGACCTCACCGTCCTCGATCAAACCCACGTGTTCCCGGCCTTCGCCATCGGCAAATTGTACCAGCTTCATGTCACCAGTCTCCTCATTCTATGAAAAGCGGCGTATCGGTCACCGGAAGAATTCCGGCCTCGGCCGCGCGGTCTATCAGGTGGTGGATGGCGGCCTCCCCCTCTGTCCCGTAATCGAGCGTGTATTCGTTGACGTAGAGATCGATGTGTGCGGCCATCACCTCCGGATCCATCTCCTGGGCGTGAGCGGCGACGTAGTCCCGCACCTGGGAGGCGTGCGCGTGCGCGTACTCGACGCTCGCCCTCAGGCTCCGGTCAATATCGCGCACCCGGGAGGCCCCCAGCCCACGACGAGCCGCGATCCCACCGAGTGGGATGGCGTGTCCGGTGGTCTGCTCCCACCACTGCCCCAGGTCGACGACCTTGCGCAGACCATATTCCGGGTACGTGAAACGGCTCTCGTGTATGATGACCCCGGCGTCGACCTCACCATCGCGAACAGCCTCCATGATGCGGTGGAATGGCAGGATCTGCACGTGCTGCAGTTCGGGACAAAACAGACGGACCAGCAGAGCGGCCGTCGTCATCTGCCCGGGAATGGCAACTCGATATGAGGCCAACTCGCTTGCCGGAATCTCCTCGCGGGAGATGACCATTGGGCCGCATCCTCGACCCAGAGCCCCACCCGAGTGCAACAGGCCGTAATCATCACGAAGATGACCTAGCGCGTGGAAGGAGACCTTCACCACGTCCAGACGCTCGTCCGCGGCCATGCCGTTGAGCGTCTCGATGTCTTCTAGCACCTCCGTAAATGACGGTGCGCCGGCAATCTTGCCATGCACCAGAGCGTAGAAGACATAGGTGTCGTTGGGACAGGGAGAATACCCCAGTGATAGCCGGTCACTGGCGCTCATGGAAGCCCTCCAACAGCAAACTCCTGGACCAGAGCCGCGACCGCGTGCTGTGCCCGCGCCGAAGCTGTCGCCAGTTCCCAACGATCCCGGTCGCGATCCTCCACGAGGTTGCTGATTCCTCGCACTTCCAGAAACGGGATGCTCTCCATGGCGCAGACGTGGGCGCTGGCAGCCCCTTCCATGTTCTCGCAGATGGCGTCGAACCGCTTGGCTCGCTCATCGCCCAGAGCCGTTGTGCCACTGCACTCCTGGACGGTGACGAACGGGCCGGCTTTTACTCTCGGCCGACCAGTCGACCACGTCTCATCCCGATCGAGGAGGGCAAGAGCCGCTGCCACCAGGTTGGTGTCTGCGGCGAAATGGTTGTAATGATCAACCTCCGGTGCCCCGATTCGCGCCGTGGGAATACCGATGATCTTGGCTCCTTGCCAACCCTCACCGGTACGCACGCCGAGCTCGCCGTAGATCTCGCAATCAGCGACCGCGATGTCGCCGACATCGAGGCCGGAATCCCCGTACGCTCCAGCGACACCGAAATGGATGACCAGGTCCGGTAGGTCCATGGACAGCGTGCTGGTCAGCGCCTGCGCCGTATTCACGAGCCCGATTCCGGTCTCGACCAGTCGGACAGGTACTCCAGCCAGTCTCCCGTGACGCTGGTCCCGGCCGTGACGGCGTCTCACAACGGAATCGTCCAGGCGGGCGGCCACTTCGGCCTGCTCGGCGGCGGTAGCCGTCAGTAACAAGACGGTCATCCTAATAGCGGGAAACAGTGGTTCAGGTAGTGGATATGATTGGACGCAGCGAACGCTATCCGCGCATGCGGCGTTCGGTGCGCTCTCCGCGATCCTTGATCAGCGTCATGACTTGCTCGACGTCCACGCCCTGCTTGTCAGGATCCAGGACTTTGGTCACCTCGCGCCCCTCGGCCTCCGACCGGCGGGAAAGGTTGCAGATAAAGGGGGCCGCCCTGGGCTTTTGATTGGGCATCGTCAACAGACCGACGGTCGGCTTGAATGAGTTGGTCGGGTTCGGTTCGAAAACGACGGCCACCTCTTTGGTGTTCAGCAGAACCAGACTGCCGATGGGGTACACACCGAGAGCTTTGACAAAGAGCTCGACAAAATGCTCGTCGAATTCCGTGCCCTTGTTCTTGTGTATTCGCATCAGGGCCTGGTGCATGGGCATGGCAGGCTTGTAGACCCGTTTGGCAGTCAGGGCATCATAGACGTCTGCCACGGCTGTCATGCGCGCGTACGGATGAATCTCGTCGCCCTTGAGCCCCCCTGGATAGCCGCTACCGTCCAACATCTCATGATGCTGGGTCGCGATGGCGATGGCCTCCTCGGGAAATTCACCGCCTTCTCTCATGATATCACCGCTGTAGGTCGCGTGCTGGCGCATTACTTCAAGCTCTTCGGGCTCGAAGCGGCCAGGTTTGTTCAAAATCTCCAGGGGCACGCGCGTCTTGCCGACATCGTGAAGCAGGGTCGCGGTTGTGATCATCGTCAGGGTGCCGGCATCGATGCCCTCGGCCTGAGCCACGGCAACGACCAAGGTGCACACATTCATGCAGTGCATGGCCGTGTAGGGATCGTGCTTCTTGATCCGCGTCAGGCTGACCATCGCGTCCACATTGCGCATGATGCTGTCCGTGATCACGATACTGGCCTCACTCACCTTTTCGACGTCAACTCCCTTGCCGGAAGCGACGTCGTCCATGGCTGCCTTGAGTGTCTCGGTGGTCTCGCCGCGGATTTCAGAGGCTCGCTCGATCTCTTCGTCGAAATGAACCAGACGACCTTCAGGGGGTGGCTTTCGAGTCGGGTCAGTGAGCGGTTTGACATCCTCTGGCAGGTCGCTGCCTTTATCGGTATCAATCGACACCATGGTCAGGCCGGTCTGGCGCAACCGTTCGACCAGACCCTCCGAGGATATCTTGATCCCGCCCTGGGCCTCGATTTTCTCATGCATTTTGCCGGTGAGCCGGGCGCGCTTTGACTGTCCGCCAGTACTGACGCTGTCTCGCGGCGCCAGAAACCGCTGCTCCTCGCCATCGCGTTCCTCGACGACGACATCCGCCTCAAGAAACATGCCCTCGGCCAGGTTTTCGATGGAAATCAGTTTCTTCATCGCATCGTTTCGCCGCTGCCTGGTGAAGGCACCGCAGCGGCCAGTAGTGAGACAGCATTCGTCGAGTGATAATTACCCTTGATAGGTACCCTGCTGTCAAGATCAAAAACAAAATACAGCCTGAGCAATCGACTCGTGCCGGGACCGGTTTCGCGATTCCCGATTCCTTGTGTGGCTCTGGGCAGGTGGCTATTATTGCGCCCTTCACCGGCACACAACTGGCCGCTATCAAGAGGTTATCCACCATGCCCAAACTATTCGGCAAGAATTACACCAGGCAGCAAGTCACGGATCTCGTCGGTGACATGAGTCAGGTAGCGTTGGCCCGACGGGCTGAACTCGTCGAGGGCAACGAACGTGGCGCCGACCTTATCGAGGTATTCAACGCCTCAGGACTGTGTTTCTCGCTTCTGCCGGGCAGGGCCCTCGATGTAGCCTCCGCCCATTACAAGGGCATGTCGCTTTGTTTTCGCTCCAAGTCCGGCGACGTCGGGCCGGCGTTCTATGAGCCCGAAGGCTTCAACTGGATGCGGGGATCCTTTATGGGCCTGGTCACCACCTGCGGCATGACCTTCGTCGGTCATCCTGAGGTCGATCCCGAGGAGGAGAATGAGGAACTCGGGCTGCACGGACGTCTCTCCTATTTACCGGCCAAGGGCGTTGTCGCGGATAGCAACTGGGAGGACGAGGATTACGTCATCCGTGTGCGGGGCAAGATGCGCGAAAACATCATGTTCGGTGCCTGCCTCGAGATGACGCGGGAGATCTCTACGGTCCTGGGCGAGAAGTCGATCCGCATCCACGACCGCATCGAGAACCTGGGGGCAGATCCCTCACCGCTGATGATCGTCTACCATACGAACCCCGGCTTCCCGCTGCTCGACGCCGGGACGCGTCTGGTCCTGCACACCCGCAGGAGCACGGAGTGGCTGCAGGACAAGGAGGTCGAGCCCAAAGACTACAGTGTGGCACGGGCTCCCCGCTCCACCATGCACGACGACGTCTACATCCATCGTCCCAAGGCGGATCGCCAGGGCAACGTCCACATGGGGTTGATCAACGACCGTCTGGAGCTGGGGCTCTATTGGAAGTTTCCCCGCAAAGAAATCCCCATCGTCAACCAGTGGCAGCACTTCCACAAGGGGACTTACGTAACGGGAATAGAACCGGGGAATTGCAGCGTGATGGGTCGCGCCTGGAACCGCAAGCGTCGGATGTTGGAGTACCTGCAACCGGGCGAAACCAGGGACTTTCACATCGAATTGGGTGTCCTCGACGGGGCCCGGGAGATCCGGGCGTTCGAACGCGAGGTCAAGCGCACAATCCGCTAGCGCTACGGCCCTGCGACAGCCGTATGCGACTGCAGGGCAGGCGCTTTACGCCGCCACATTATTGCGCGGATTCCCCTCCAGGAACGCGATGACATTGTCGACGGCCCCTTCATTGAGCAGATCGATTCCCTCTGGCGTCTGATCCGCCGCATGCGGTGTGAAGACTACCTGCTCACAGGCTTTGATCGGGTGCTCGCTGGCGAACGGCTCTTCGGCAAACACATCCAGTCCGGCGCCGGCGAGATGGCCGCCGACCAGTGCCTCAGCCAGCGCATCGATGTCCAGGACGTCCCCGCGGGCGCCATTGAGCAATATGGCATCAGGTTTCATCATCGCCAGTTGCTTCTGGCCGATCATGTGATGCGTGTCCTCCGTCAAGGCCACATTGAGGCTGACCACGTCCGCCGTCTTCAACAGCTCGTCCAATTCTACGAACCGAACCCCGAGATCCGCGGCTCGCTCAGGTGAAGGGCGGAAGGTCCACGCGATCACCTCCATGCCGATCGCTTTCCCCAACCTTCCCAGTTCGGCACCGATGTTGCCGGTGCCGATGATACCCAGGACCTTGCCCTGCACCATGTGATTCATGCGCCGGGTCCACTGACCTGCCCGGATCTGTGCGGTTTGGAAGGCAGCCCTCTTGGCCACGGCGAACATCAACCCGAACATGTGCTCGGCGACAACGGGCGCAGTACGTCCCGGCTGGTTCGACACCACGATATCGAGGTCGCGGGCCGCATCAATGTCGATCATGTCGGTACCGATCGAACACGTCGCGATCATGCGTAGCTTGGGTAGCTCCCTGAGCTGCTGCTGTCTCCAGGTGACGGCGCCACGTGAGTTGATGATGACATCGCAATCCGCCACCCGCGATAACTGTTCTGAAGTATCAGACGGTTTGTTGTCGTACAGGGTGACGTCCCCGAAAGTCCGCAGGCGGTCGAGATGGGGAGAACCGGCTATCTGTGGGGGATCATCCCCGGGTATGACGATGTTCGCTCTGATGTTTGCGTTTGAAGCCATGTGTCCGATCCGTTTGAGGTTTGCCTGGGCGTCGCGCCATGATTGAGGGAAGTTAACCTGCAAGACTGCGTGCGATAAAGCAAAACGAGAGTCGATTCGGTTGTCAATTACCAGGAATCAGGCTCCGTATGAGGCCTCTGGCTGTTGACATATCTTGTTGCGTTGTAGACATTTGGCTCCCTTGACAGAAATGTGGAGGCATGACCATCGACCTTACCAAACCAGATCTCTACATCAATCGCGAACTCTCCTGGTTGGATTTCAACCGCCGGGTGCTGCAGGAGGCGGAAGACCGCCGGAACCCGCTGCTGGAGCGAGTGAAGTTCCTTGGAATAGTCTGCTCCAACCTGGATGAGTTCTACGAGGTTCGGGTGGCCGGTCTTATGCAGCTGCGCGACAGTGGCGCAGGTGCCACCGGGCCCGATAGGCTTACTCCGGACCAGCAGTTGAGGGAGATCTCAAAGAGGACTCACGAATCGGTCGCCAGCCATTACCGATTGTGGAATGAGGACCTGCTACCCGCCCTGGCACAGGAAGGGATCCATATCTGGGATACGGGCGATCTCCAGGAAGAGCACAGGGCCTTCATCACCCAGTACTGGCGGGAAGAGCTCGAACCAATCCTGACCCCGATCGTCATCGACCCGGCTCACCCGTTTCCCAGGGTATTGAACAAAGCACTGTGCATCGGTGTCATGCTGGAATCCGAGCGCGCGGGCACCATGTTCGGAGTCGTCACCGTGCCGCGAGTGCTGCCCAGAATTCTGCGGGTACCCAGCACGGAAGACTCGTCCATTCACCTGATTACCCTCGCCGCCATCGTCGCCCATCAGCTCAACGAATTGTTCGAAGGCTACGAAGTTACCGGTTCCGCCTCGTTCCGGGCCACGCGCAACAGCGAACTCTACGTCAACGAGGAGGAAGCCGACAACCTGCTCGTCGAGATCGCCGAATCGCTGGAAAACCGACGCAAGGGCGACACGGTTCGACTGGAGATCGAGGCAGGGGCACCGGCACGGCTGACCCGCTTCCTGCAGCGGCAGTTCAAGCTGAAAGATGAACAGGTCTACGTCGCCGATGGACCGGTCAACCTCAATAGAGTGTTGACGATTTACTCCGAGGTTCCCCGGCCGGACCTCAAATTCGAGCCCTACACACCTGTCGAGCGCCAACTGAACAGGGACCCCGACCTGCTCTTTGACAGCATACGCTCAGCCGATGTCCTGGTGCACCATCCCTACGAGTCGTTCAACTCGGTGATCGAGTTCATCAGGATGGCAGTGATAGATCCCCGCGTCCTTGCCATAAAGCAGACCCTGTACCGAACGGGCGAGGATTCAGAGGTCGTGCGTGCGTTGATCGATGCCGCTCAGCAGGACAAGGAAGTGACCGTCCTCGTCGAACTGAAGGCCCGGTTCGACGAAGCCTCCAATATCGAGTGGGCAAAGCGGCTGGAGGAGAGCGGCGTGCACGTCGTCTACGGCCTGGTGGGGATGAAAACACACTGCAAGCTGTCCATGATCGTGCGACGGGAGGAAGACGGCCTGCGCCGTTACGCCCATCTTGGCACCGGCAACTACAATCACACCACAGCCCGTCTCTACACCGACATCGGCATGTTCACGGCCCGTGAGGAACTCACTCGTGAGGTCGCTGAAGTCTTCAACCTGTTGACGGCCGGTTCAGCGGAATCGTTTCGTGAACTGCTGGTCGGCCCTACCACGCTGATGAACGGGATGCTGGCGCGCATAGACCGGGAGATCGAACATGCCGCCGCTGGACGACCAGCCGCCATCATCGCCAAGATGAATGGTCTTACGAGTCAGGAGGTCATCCGCGCGCTCTACCGGGCTTCCATGGCCGGAGTGGAAGTGGACTTGATCGTCCGCGGAATCTGCTGTCTACGTCCTGGTATACCGGGCGTGAGCGACCGCATCAGGGTGTTCAGCCTGATCGGCCGCTACTTGGAGCACTCACGGATATTCCACTTCGCTAATGGTGGAGACCAGGAGATCTGGGCCGGTAGTGCCGATTGGATGAACCGCAATCTGCGCAGCCGCGTGGAGGTCGTGTTCCCGATCTTGGAGGATAAGCACAAGGAGCGTCTGTGGCGGGACCTGCAGCTTTGCCTTGGGGATCGTCTGAAGACGCGACAGCTGCAGGCGGATGGCACCTACCGACGGGTGAGGCCGCAACCTCATGAGCCCTCGTATGATTTCCAGACGGCTCTCATGGACATGGCGCAGGGTCGAAACATCGATATTCCACTGCAGTTGAATCGCCCAGTATCGGACAACGGCCGCAAACCGAATCGCCCCGCCTCGACTGACGCTAGTTGAGCCCGGCCAGCACCGACTTCGACATCTTGCATATCATCGTGTACGCCGGATCGTAGATGTTGCCCAGGTCGTACTCCACGGCCTGTCCCATCAGCACATGCGCCGCCCTGGCGTCGAGAGCAAAGTCCTGTTGCAACCATTGGACCATTTCCGTGGTGGCATGCTGGACGGCCTGGTCCAGGGGCCTGGCGTTGCCTGCGACCATCAGGTAGTCACTGCTCTCGGCGCGTGGCCAGCCGATGGTTTTGCCCTTGATCAGGTCGAGAGTGAAAGTGACGTCGAAGGATATCTCGATGCCGGTGCCAACTATCTCACCATCGCCCTGGATCGCGTGTCCATCCCCGATAAAGAACAGGGCCCCGTGGGCGAAAACCGGAAAGAGGACGGTCACCCCCTGCCTGAACCCGCGGTAGTCCATGTTGCCACCGTGGGTGGAGGACGTGGCAGTCGAGATTGCCTGGGATTGCGGCGGGGCCACTCCAAAGCACCCGACCATCGGATCCAGCGGTAGGGAAAAGCCTGTCAGCAACCCCTCAGGTTCCAACACCTGCGCCGTGCCCGCGTTGGTGTCGACGGACCAGCGCACGTATTCCACCTCGCCGTCGAACTCCGGCACAAACCCGGGGTCCAGCACGTTTGGGGCCACCACACCTCTGGTATAGCCCTGTGAGCGGTTAGGGTGGAGCCTATCCAGCTTGACGACAAGACAGTCGCCGGGTTCTGCGCCCTTGACCGCGAAGGGTCCAGTCTGGGGATTGCCGCGCTCGGTCACCTGCTGACCGCGCGCATCACCGCCCTGAGAGTCGACGGTCGTGGTCGATACGCTGTCTCCGGGAGCGACCTCCAGCACTGGAGGGTGACTTCCGAGTGCGGTGTAGTAATGCTGCGGCTCGAACTGGTGATGGGCCATTGATATCAGAAGGTGACGAACACTTTGGGTCCGCCGTTTTCATCTCGGACACAGCTGTTGATGATATCGGCCGGGGCTTCTCCGAAGAGCTTGTTGGTTCGGCCTAAGGTATAAAGATACTTGCGCCCGGTCTGAAGAGACTCTGTGCCCTCAGCCTCCGCTTTCTTCTTGGCGGCAGTCGCGATACGAGCCGGCTTGTACTCCCGCAACTCGAAGAGGTCGACGAAGGAGCCATCTTCATAGTCTTCGACGAAATTGATCTCACCATCCTCCTTGAGCCGCACGAACAGATCCTTGAGGTTGGCGTTGCCGGAGACCTTGTCCAGGCTGACGACGGAGAACGCCATTGCCGGTTTCTCCTGATGGCGCTTCTTCTCTGGCTGGAAGGTCGCAGCGCCCACCATCAACTCCCTTACGATGGCCCTGATGTCATCCATCGCCTGTTCGGGTTGATGCACGGGTGTCATGTAAGACCAACTTTCCGTGCAAACGTGCGCGCAAACTGCATCGTAGGCTTCGCCCAGGTCGCTCGGCTTGAGGAACTCGGGTGGAATGGGATCTGCGTCCGTCTTTTCCGCGTCCTCGAATTCTATCGGAGAAGCGATGGTGTGCGCCCCTACGGCCGGCGCCGACTTCCCCTGTCCCGCGTCAATCAGTTCCTTGACGTAGTCACGGATCGTGGTCTTCACGGCATCGACGAAGCGGGCCGCCTCGAAAACCTTCAGCATCTGGACGGTGTCGGCGTCCGCCTTCTGTCTGGCCGCGGCCAGCAGATCACGGTCCGTCAGGTCCGTCAGGGAGCGCAGAGCTTCTTCATAGTAAACGGTGACAGAGTCCTTCGTGTACTCATCCCCGTGCTCATGGCCGAATTTGTAGTTGATCCTCAGAGCCTCCAGCCTGACCAGCGATGCCGCTGCATGGTCGAGGGTCTTGCCCAGAGGCACCAGCTGCCGACTGTCAGGCTGCAGGGTTTTATTCGCGTTATTGACGTGATTCAACATCTGCGTAACCTCGATCATGAAGTTGCGATCCTTCTTGAGGATCTGATCGGATATGGACAGCAGATTCTTCAGTTGCAGGTACTGGGAAGCCATTTTGATAACGGCGTAGGCCTTGAACGCGTCCGTTCCTTCCATCGACATTGTGCGCGCCAGCTGTGATGGATTGTCGATATCGCCAGCAGGGTCGATGAACACGGCCCAAACCGACTGGTCCGCTTTTTCTACACCGGCCAGTTGGCCGCAGACCTGATGAACGCGCTCGCTGAACTCATTGAACGTCACCTCGGCCGCGTCCACGTAGTCAGCTGCGTCGATGTCAACATCCTGGACATTGTCCATGTTGACCCGGCTCTCAGCCTGTCCATCCTTTCGGGGCGCGGCTCTCGGTTTGACGGCATCTGAGGGATGTTTGGCGCTCGCTGAAGCGGCTTTCGCTGCGGCAACGGCCGCGGTAACAGAGCCTGCGGCACCGGCTCCACCACCAGCTCCACCGCCACCGCCACCGCCGGAACCTGCGCCGCCGGCACTCGCGCCCCCTCCTATGGGCGCTGGCGCTACCTTGTGCAGCTTCCTGGGACTGCGTGCGAGCTCAGCTCGGCGCGCGATGTTTTGCGCCTCTTCCATCGAGGGTATTGATGCGTGGAGCGGATCGAAGACTGCCGTCGCCTTCAGGCGCGCCTCCAGCACCTGGTCCTCTTCAGGAATCTCCTCCGCGTCATCGGTAACCCCTGACTCAAACTCGTAGATGGAGTGTAGAGCGGTTTTGAACTTCAGCAGAAAGATCTCGACCGGTTCGTCGGCGTCATCATCATCGTCGTCGTCGTCGCCGTATTCATCATCATCATCATCGTCGTCTTCGTCCTCATCATCATCTTCATCATCATCCTCCTCCTCA
This sequence comes from Candidatus Latescibacterota bacterium, assembly GCA_965248265.1. Lineage (GTDB taxonomy): Bacteria > Latescibacterota > UBA2968 > UBA8231 > UBA8231 > CBDFJF01. The sequence continues at coordinate 283,694 of CBDFJF010000001.1, read as the reverse complement.
TCATCATCTTCTTCTTCGTCCCCAGCATCCCCATCGTCTTCGTCGTCATCATCATCATCTTCTTCTTCGTCTCCAGCATCCTCATCGTCATCCTCATCGGCTTCGTCATCATCTTCATCATCTTCATCATCGTCAGCAACGTCGTCATCATCGTTTTCAGCATCCTCGTCGTACTCATCATCTTCGTCCTCTACGTCGTCAACAACGCCGGCGTCGGCCTCATCGTCATCCTCTTCATTTTCATCCGTTGATGTCGATGACGCTCCATTAGTTGGGCCGGAGGAAACCTTGGCACCGGGGTCAAGAAAATGCTCCTGAAGGCATTCACGAACTGTGTCGACGTACGGCTCCTCCCCCAACGACTTCGTCCCAAGGCGCATGACCTGAACGATGGAACCACGACCCTCCACGAGAGGCTTCAATACGCCCGCCAGACTGATGTTGGGTCCCTTGAGTACCTTGGTCACCAAGACCATCATTAACGCTTCGATCAAGAAGCGATCGATGAACGCTGTGTAGGGTTCAGTCGGGCTCATTTTCGTGGAGATGCTGCGGTAGAGCTTGAGCAACGCCGACTTGACCTTGCCTTTAACCAGACACTCATCGTCCAGAGTGTACAGAAAGGTGATCAGGTTCAGGACCTTGGCGATTTCTTCTTTGAACTCGAAAATGTCGAGCTGTGGCCGTTGGGAGCGCAGCTGAAGGATGTATGGGATTTCAGGTACTTTTCTGTTGGCGATCATGATGGGGTGACAGATCTCTTCCCACACATCGATGGCCTCCATTGAGTCCATCTTCAAGAGATTACACCACTGCCGCCAGGTCGAAGCGGGAATCCTGCTTTCGTTTTGTAGACGGGCTAAACCATCACTGGAAGTCTTGGACATAGCGCGCTTCGGGAATTGACCTGGAGAACCGCCGTTATTCGGGCAAAGAGAAGGCTACCGAGACTAGCTTTGACAGCACCACCGCGGAGCCTCCATGAAAATCGTAAGATGAGGTCAAATATAACTTTAAGTGCTATTGGAGCCAACCTAACAACGCCCCAGTTGGGCTGACATCCCTACAAATGCACAAAAATACCCACAAACAGACAAGCGAGTGGCACCGGGATCTTACTGGAGTTTCGATTCGAAATCGTTGATGATTGATTTGTGGTCCCGCGATAGCTAACCTCTCCCACCTGCCCCGCCCGTAGACCCTCTTGACGAAGACCACCCTCGATCCGGCCAGGCCCCAGTCCGTGCGAACACACTCGCCAATTGGAATCCGTCTCTCAGCCGCAATCACCCTGCTGGTGATTCTCATCGTGCCTGACCTGCTTTCTGCGGACGCGTTGACGAGGGACCAGGAGCTGAGCCAGCTGGAGCTCCGGGAGCGTCACCTGCTACTGTCTCATCGCCGAGCAGCAGCCGACACCCTGCGACATGAGCTTGAGGCCACTCGCGATTTGTTCGCCAGAGGGTATGTGACCCAGTTATCCTACAATCGCATACGGAACTGAATCGCCCCGGGTTTTTCGGAGACTCGGTTAGTTGAGTCCCGCCACCATGGCTTGGGACTCTTGGTGATCGTAATGCAGCTGCTCAAACTCGACGGGAGGGATGTTGCCGATCGGCGCCAGCAGCCGTCGGTTGTTAAACCAGTCCACCCATTCGAGCGTGGCGAATTCGACGTGCTCGAGATTGCGCCAGGGTCCTCGGTGACGGATGACTTCCGTCTTATACAAACCGATGATGGTCTCGGCCAGGGCGTTGTCGTATGAATCGCCAACACTGCCCACAGACGACTCGATACCAGCTTCGAGTAGACGCTCGGTGTAGCGAATCGACAAATATTGGACGCCACGGTCGCTATGATGTACGAGCCAGTCGCTCTCGGGGCGAGCGTACAGGGCTTGCTCCAGGGCATCCAGGGCCAGGTCACTGCGCAGGGTAGTAGCTGCGCGCCAGCCCACGATCATGCGTGAGAAGGCATCGATGACGAAGGCGACGTATACAAAGCCCGTCCAAGTCGCGACGTACGTCAGATCCGCCAGCCACAACTGGTTGGGTCGTTGCGCGCTGAAGTCGCGTTCGACGAGATCGGCAGGCCTCGACTCCGTCCAGTCCACGATCGTCGTCACTTTGAAGGATCGGCCGCGTGTGGCGCCCTGAAGCCCCATCTGGCGCATCAAACGTTCGACGGTGCAGCGGCCGACATCCCAGCCTTCACGGCCGAGCTGGCGCCAGACCTTACGGGCACCGTAGACCTGGAAGTTGTCGTTCCACACCCGCTCGATCTCGTCCCGCAGCAGCGCATCACGACGGACGCGGGGCGGTATGCGAGAGGGATCTGCCTGTCGAGCCTTGTGCTCGTAGTAGGTGGATGGGGCTATCGGCAGGACCCTGCAGATGGGCTCGACCCCGTACTCCCGGCGATACTCATCGACGAAGGCCACCATCACTACGGTCGGCGGTCGAGCTCCGCCTGAGCGAAAAAAGCCGAGGCCTTGCGAAGGATCTCATTCGTACGCCGCAGCTCACGAACCTCGCGTTCCAGATCCTTGATCCGCGCTTGCTCGTCGCTGGTCACACCGTCCCGGCGGCCCGTGTCGACCTCGGTCCGACGTACCCACTTGCGGAGTGTCTCCGCAGTACAGCCGATCTTAGCCGCGATCGAGTTGATGGCCGCCCATTCGGAGTTGTACTCACTCTCGTGCTCGAATACCATCCGTACCGCCCGCTCGCGTACCTCTGGGGAATACCTCTTTGAGTTTGCCATGACTCCAATCCTCTCAAGAAATGGAGCCTCCGGCAACCCCGGGGCGATTCATAGGATAACCGACCCCTATTTGAGGCGATTTCCAGAGTTTGTGGCTTTCGAGCAGAACAAGCGTAGGCCAGGTGAGGTACGTGAGGTTGGTGTGGAGGCGGGTACAGATGAGGCTGGCGATTCCTATGGGTTCTGGGAACTCTGCCAGCTTTTCCTGGAGGTCTATCCAGACAGACCAGAGACCTTCTCTTCTGACACAGAAATCTATCAGTTGAGTAAAGACCTTGCTCGAGAGTTTGAGAAACTTGCACAGTTCCTGGTACCGAACGAGCACTGGAAGGGTGGTGCATCCTGCGGGCTTGGGAATTGGGCGGTCACGCCATGGGTTGCTGTGTATGACACTCGCGTTACGTCGAAGCCTACGACGGGAGTGTATCCCGTGGTGCACTTCCTATTCGGTGCTGAGAATGGAAGCCCGGACGGCCCGGGGATTCGCCTGGGCATCGGCGCCTCAACAACAGAGAATCCCGGCAAAACCGGTACGCACAAGGCACGTACGGTAGCAGAAGAACTCAACGGTCTTTCCGCACTTACTGAGAGCTTCTGGACAGCAAACGATGACACTACCAATCGCCCCACGGTGGAACCCGCCAAGGGAACACTAGGGCGGGATTATTACCTGGCAATGTCGCTAGAGATGTTCATAAGTGAGATGGAGATAGAGAATTCGGCGCAATCTGACCTGGACAACAAACTGGCCTCGCTTCTAGGTGCCTACGTTGCCTGGGCGGAAACGCGTGACTCCGCACCAAAGCCTTCGGGGGACGTTCCCTACACGCGGGAAGACGCTCTCGCGGACCTGTTTATGGAACCCAGTGAGTTTGACGAAGCATTCGGGCTGCTACGTGAGAAGAAAAATCTAATCTTGCAGGGTCCACCAGGAGTAGGGAAGACATTCGCTGCCCGAAGAATCGCGAAGACTCTGCTAGGACAAGAGCGGATTGAGCAGCTAGTCACGGTCCAGTTTCACCAATCCTATGCGTACGAAGACTTCGTCCAGGGATTCCGGCCAAGGGACACCGGGGGGTTTGAGCTAAGGAACGGGATCTTCTTCAAATTCGTGGAGAACGCCCTCAAGAACGCTAATGACCCACATGTGATGATCATCGACGAAATAAACCGGGGTAATCTCAGTAGAATTTTCGGTGAACTCCTCATGCTAATCGAGCACGACAAACGAGATCCAGCGTTAGGAGTCAGTCTAGTTTATCAGCCAGATGGAGACCGGTTCTATGTACCAGAGAACGTGTTTCTGATCGGGACTATGAATACCGCAGATCGGTCCCTCGCCATGGTTGACTACGCGCTCCGTCGGAGGTTCGTTTTCGTGGACATGAAGCCGGCGTTCCGTAGCACACGTTTTAGGGATGTGCTCATCAATACTGGCGTCGGAGGTCCGCTCGTCGACAGAATCGTTTCCAAGATGGGCGCGTTGAACAAGGCGATTTCGGAGAACACACGGGACTTGGGCACAGGGTACTGCATCGGGCATAGTTTCTTCTGCCCCAAACCCGGCGAAGTAGGCCCGTTCGACAATGCCTGGTATGAGCGCAAGATCCGACATGAGATAGCGCCCTTGTTAAGAGAATACTGGTTTGACGAAGGCGACCAGAAGAGACTCGACACGGAGATCGACGGGCTCTTGAAGTGAGTAACCCACGCCAGATACCTATTCGAAACGTCTACTACCTGCTCTCCTACGCATGGAATAGACTCGAAGAGGGAGAGCTGACCGCCGTTGAGACTCAGTCAGGCGTCGGCATTCTTGATCTCCTGGCTAGGGTTCTGGCGAACGGGACAGCGCACCTGATACGTAGGGGTATGGGAAGGGGTTACATTGAGACGACAGCTGACATCCGTGGACTTAGAGGCAGGTTGGACTTCTCGGAGACGGTCAAACGACAACTGGCCCCGCTGGGGCGGCTCCATTGCCGTTACGACGAACTGAGCTATGACACTCTACCCAACAGGATCATCAAGAGCACCCTATGGCGGCTGGCTCGAGCACACTGTGTTGATCAGCAATCTCGCGAGCTCTGCGGTGGTATGTGCAGGCGACTGGATGGGATCGAGGTCATACCGGTATCGGGATTGACCTTCCGGGCTGTCCAGATAGGCAGTCAGTCGAAAGTTTATGGGTTTCTGATAGATCTCTGCACCCTTGTGAACCAGAACCTATTTGTCTCCGAGGAAACGGGCCGCACAAGATTCCGGGACTTTACGAAAGACCGTCGGCAGATGGAGCGTCTCTTCGAGGACTTTGTACGGAACTTCTACGCCCGCGAGCAGGCGGAGTTCTCGACAGTAGGCTCCGAGAAGATCTCTTGGGACGCCGTATCCCTAAGCGAACACGGCTCTCAATTCCTCCCCGGGATGCGGACCGACGTCTCACTACGATCAAAGAACCGTCACATGATCATCGACACCAAATACTACTACGAGGCGTTACAGTCGAATTACGATCGCGAGACGGTACACTCGGCGAATCTCTACCAGATGCATGCCTATCTCGCCAATACAGATTGCTCTTCGGGTACCACCCCGGAGGGGATGCTTCTCTATCCGACTGTCGAGTATGATCTCGACCTGCGTTATGTGGTCCGAGGTTACCCGCTGCGTGTGGCTACAGTCAACCTCGCCGACGACTGGCGTTCGATCCACGAACGGCTGATATCCTTGTTGGAGTCTGTGGCAACGGTTTCGAACCCGATCTGAGCAGGACGGGCAACCTGATGTAAATGAGCTCAAGATACTTGACAAGGTATCTTGAACTCGCATTTATTCCGCTATGGCAATACAACAACTTACGGCCCCTATTTTGGGGCAGAACTGGTAGAATATCTTGAACTCGACACCCAATCCAAGCCTGGGGGAGCTCGGGCGCCCCGGAAGACCTCAGCCCAAAGTCCTCACCATCAGCAAGGCATCGAAGGAATTTCGCAGCCCTGATCACGATTTCAGCGTGAACACGGGGAAGGCTTTCCGAGCGGACCTTAGGCGCTTCGAGGCTCAATTCGGAGACAGGCGCATCTCCGACGTCAGTGGCACCGAAATCTCCGAGTATCTGGGTAATCTTACGACGGCGGAGGGCAATCCGGTGTCACCCGCCACATACAACCGGCATTTCGGAACCCTTCACAACTTCTTCAACTGGATCGTGAAACTCCCAGAAGTCCCAACACTAAGAACCAGGGCGACCCTGCGTGCAAACCCGATGGAGGGCCTGCAGCGGAAACGGACACCTACGCGACTTCCCCGCCCTCTCACGAAGGATCAAGTCAAGGTGATCCTGGGACGCATCGAGGCACCACGGGACAAGGCACTTTTCACGCTGTTGTATGATTCAGGTCTGCGGATTCGCGAAGCCCTAACTCTGAGGATTGAGGACGTGGATCTGAGTGAAGGGACCATGCGGGTATGGGGCAAGGGTGAACGAGAGCGCCAAGGTTTCGTCAGCCAGCGAGTTGTGGCTCTGATCAAGAGATACCTCCGAGAGAGAGGAAACCCCTCGAATGGGCCCCTGTTCATCTCGCGGCAGTTTTCGGAATCGAGCGGCGAGGCACTGAGCTACGACATGGCTTATCGGCTGTTCCGACGGTATTCCGTTGGCGTGACCAGCGGAGGAAAGGCGGCCACAATTCATCAGCTGCGCCATGCTTTTGGCTCCGAACGGGCAGGAGTGATCGATTCATTGGCTCTCAAGCAACTCATGGGGCATCGCAGCCTTAGGACGACACTTCAGTACGCCGAAGTGAACCCTGAAGCTGCTCGGGCCGCGTTCCGGCGATTCGAATCGCTGAGAGGAACGCAGGACGGGCTTTAGGGCTTCTTAAGCAAGGCAAGAAGTTGCGGGACTTGCCGTGGAACAATCCCGGGGCGCCGACCGGATCAGACCGCCGGTTTAGCCGGTTTTACATGGAACAGCAAATACTTGTCTTGCCAAAGACACAAGGGCTTGGTATTGTAAAAGCATCATAGCAGGGATCTCCCTGGTCATCGCATAGATGAGGGTAGGGGTTCTCGGTCAGTGGCATTCACTTCTCCGTGGAGGAACGGGTCGGAGTGCGTGCCACAGACCGCGAGCCCCTTTTTTTTGTTCTTCCCCGAAACCCACGAGAACTGATGAACCCGCTCAGAATCAGAATGATCTTGCAAGCGCTCGAGGCCACCAACAGTGATCTCGCTCGGGAGACAGGCCTGTCGATTTACTACCTGAGCCGCCTCCTCAACGGTCGCATCTGCCGTCCGACTACCCGTACAAGGCAGCGCCTTGCCGTCGGACTACGCCACCTAATCACGGACCGGAACGTGGTGTGAAACCAAACAGCAGGGCGATGTGTCCTGCTGCATAACAGAAAAACGGCCCGTCACTAAGCTGGGAGGCGAAAGCGGCGGGCCGTATGGATCCGATGAAATGACTATAGCAAGAGCCTACGACATTCTCAAGGCCCTCCCTCCCCACGGAGGGCCTCGGAACGGCAAGTTTACGGTCTGTTGCCCGGCACACGATGACCGAAAACCTTCTCTTTCAGTTGAACTCACGGAGGACGGGGTCTGCCTAGTGAACTGCCACGCGGGCTGCGAAACCCGCGACGTCATGAAAGCCCGGGGGTTGGCGATGAAGGATCTGTTTCCAGAAACACCCAAGAGGCGTCAGGCCCAGGCGAGAGCTGCACGTGCGATTGCGTCACCGACATCAACGGCCGCTTCCGCCCCTGACAAGTCCAACGGTCATCAGCAGATCGAGGAGACTCTTCCTTCACAGACCGGCCCTACCCCCAGACATCTGACTGACTTGGGCAACGCACGCCGCCTAGTGTTCGAGCTTAGCAGCGAACTCAGATTCTGCCATACCAATGGCAAGTGGTACGTCTGGGACGGCCAGCGGTGGGCTCTCGATGAGACTGCTGAAGTTATGCGTTTCGCGAAGCTAACGGCCCTCGACATCTTAACCGAGGCCGCGAAAATTGAAGACAATGACAAGTGCAAAGAGCTTGTGAAACACGCAATGCGATCGCAGTCGGAACCCAAGTTGCGTGCCATGTTGAAACTGGCAGAGAGCGAACTTGGAATCCCGGTCCTACTAGAAGAGTTCGATTGTGACCCCTTCTTGCTAAACGTCAAGAATGGCACGATAGACCTCCGCACGGGAGAGTTGAAACCTCACCGCCGAGATGACCTGATAACACGCATCATCAAGGTTCCGTACGACCCATCAGCAACATGCCCGGTCTGGGATCGCTTTTTATTCCAAGTCCTCGGCGGCAGCACAAGTCTGGTGGAGTTCCTATGCCGCGCCGTTGGTTACTCGCTGACGGGTGACACCAGAGAACATGTGCTCTTCTTCCTTCACGGGGCCGGAGCCAATGGCAAAAGCACGATGCTGAACGTCCTATTGTCTCTGCTCGGAGCCTACGGTAAACAGGTCGAGCCAGACCTGTTGCTGGTCCGACACGGAGACGCGCATCCAACCGGACTGGCCGACCTGGAGGGGGCGCGCTTAGCGGTGGCCATGGAGATCGAGGATGGGCGACGGCTCGCTGAGAGCCTAGTAAAGCAGATAACGGGCGGCGATCGACTGACTGCCCGTAAAATGAGGCAAGACTTTCGCGAGTTTTGGCCAACCCACAAGACCTGGCTCGGGGCCAATCACAAGCCCAATGTCAAAGGGACTGACAACGCCATCTGGCGCCGGATCCACCTGATACCTTTCAATGTCACGATTTCCCGAGGTGAGCAGGACCAATCCCTGCCTGCCAAGCTGAAGGAGGAATTCCCCGGTATTTTGGCTTGGGCCGTCCGCGGCTGCCTTGAGTGGGCAGCTAACGGTTTGGGAATACCAGACGAGGTGGCCGAAGCGACGGCCGCTTATCGGGCGGAGGAGGACATACTAGCAGGATTTCTCTCTGAACACTGCTCTATAGAACCCTCAGCGAAGGTAGGTTCGACAGAACTCGTTGAGGCTTACCGGAAATGGAGCGGGACTAACATCTCGCAGAAGGCCCTTGCCCCGCGGCTAAGAGAACGTGGCTTCGAGAGAATCAAAACAAGATCAGGCGTACGGTGGAGAGGCCTTCGCCTACTCGGGAGTGAACCTTGTGAACCTTCGTGAACCACAAGTTAGGATAGCAACTTGGATTCAGGACTCTCGAGCGCTAGTCCGGGAAATGGTTCACCAAGGTGCACCGTTCACACCAATCGGGAACATTGCCACCTTGTCGGATGCGGTGGACGGTGATATTGGTTGATGCCGATGAAGACTACGTATGAGGATTACGCGAGCGAAGAGGCCGACGCTATCATCAACGGCGAAAAGCTCGTCGCGCCCGAGATGCTGATGGATCGATGGAAGATCAGTAGGAAGGAAGTGATGAAGATCGCCAACGGAAATCACCCGTCTGGTGTTCACCTGCCAGGCGTGCGTTTTGGCTCGAAGACTATCAGGTTCCGGCTTGCAGATGTCGTTCGGGCCGAATACGACCTCTATGGTGGGAAGCGTGGACTGTAATGGTTACACGGAGGGATACATATCTATAACTTACTGTAAATATTAACACAAACCACTGCCTTACAAGCAGGGGGTCGCTGGTGAGAGCCCGGCATCGCCCACCATCAAATAAGCCCTGGGACGGCACCATTTTAATTCCCAGGGCTTTCTCTTTGTCTATCCAGGATTTGCTGCGAGAGGCCCTCGCCGTGGACCCGGAATCAGATCCCGTCAGGTGGCAGCTGGGAGCCGTGCTGTACCGCATGGGCCGACACGGGGAGGCGCTCGCCTACGTCGAGGCGCTGCGCGAAGCCGAGTGGATCGGGCCGCGTGCGTACCTGTTCCTCGGCACATTGTACAACGAGCTGGGCCGGGAAGATGAGGCGCGAAGGGCGCTCGCCACGTACCAGAGGCAGAAGCGCAGGGGAGAGATTGAAGAGCGCGTCCAGCTTGAGATCGGCACCATCGCTGACCACCTGTATCAGGGAAGGTGATCGGGCTGGTGCGGCCCACGGCGCTCGCCTGCCCCGTGACGGGATCAGTACACCCGAATGACGTTGCCCTGCATGCCGGTGAAGGCGTCGACGATCAACCAGAAACCCCCCACCACGAACTGCCCCATGATGATGCCCATGAAGAACGGCTTCGTCTTCTCGTACATGCTGGGACCACCGTAGCGCAAGAAGACGAGCTTGATGAGCCATGCCAAGAAGATGGAAAACCAAGTCTGATTCAGCACCCAGCCGGCACTCACGGCAAAACCGATCGGGTGGAAGGGCCACCAAATCAGAAAGTGACGTGCAATCATCAAGCCGGCCATGAACAGCCCACCGGCGCCCGTCCACAACCATCCCACCAGGTTGGGACCTGTGGGGTTGGCTAGCTGGGTGGCGGCCATGTCCGAGGGGTAGCGAGCAAAACCCGTGAAGTACTGGGAGTGCAGATGCAGGGCGCCGTCCCGGTAGGCGAGGAACACGAGAAAGCAGGCGGAGAGCACCAGACTGATGAGCAGGGCCGTGGCTATGGCGGTGAACACGGCTCGTCGGTGCCTGGCCACCTCGCTGCCCAGCCGGATAGCGTTGGCCATGGGGGCTGTGATGAAGGCGAGAAGGTCGCCTCCCCAGGTCAGCGTCATCCCGGTGGCGACGATGCCCTCTATGCCCAGCGCGGAAGTGCCGACTCCGGAAATGACGAAGCCGGCCGGGACAATGGAGGGCGTGATGGTCGGAATGCCGGCCTCGGCGACGGCTCGAGCCAGTCCGATCCAGATGATGAGAGCGGCGAAGATGAACAGCGGCGCGATCCAGGCGGGTATTCCCGTCTTCCACAGGAACACCCACATCGCGCCGAGTCCGACGAGGAACCCGACAACGGCGAACCGGTATGACATGATCTCGCGGGAATCGTCTACGGGGGCGCTCCGGTCCCAGGCTTTCCACAGCACCTGCCGGATATGGGAGCGCCCGGTCCACAGACCGAAGAGGACGAGGACGATGAGGGCGCCCATCATCTGATGGGCCATGATGGCGCCCACGGGACCCGAATCGGTCCAGTGCCCGAGCTGCTCGGGATTGCCGATACCGACGATGTTGAAAACACCTTCCTGGATCAGGTGGAGGAGGTAGAAGAACCAGAGACTGAAAGAGACGTTGGAGCCGATGAAGTAGGCGAAGCCCAACATGAGGAAGTTGATGCGCCAGGTCAGCCCGACGTGGCCCCGGAAAATGCTCGTGTGGTACTCGGACAAAAGGGCAGGGATGTAGTCGACGTAGTGATGCAGCGCATTCGTGCTGTTCAGGGAAAAGGAGAGCAGGAAGCCGATCCACATGACCGGGTTCTTGAAGAATGGCTTGACGATGGAATCGGCCTTTTCGCCATCCTGAATCATGGCCAGGGGGACCTGAGCCAGAGGGAAAGCCAGGCGCTCGTGCTCGACCCACTGGCGCCTGAGCATCGCCAGGGCGCACAGCAGGGTCAGGTGGAAGGCTGCGAAGAAGACCAGCCATCTCAGCAGGAGAGGCGTCCACAACTCCCATGGGATCGCAGAGCTCGTGCCCTCGTAGAATCCCTTGACCGCCTCTGTATCGTAGAGGACCATCCAGCGCGGCAGGAAGGGATGGATGAGCTCGGCCCAATTGTTTTCCGGTGTGGCGAAGTAGAAGGTGCCGGTGATCATCGGGAGGAGCACGCCCACCACGCCGCGGGTCGGGATGGCGGTGGCCATCATCATCATGACGAAGACGACGATCAACTCACCCGGCTTGAGGAGCCACGCCCGCCTGAGCATACCGAGGACGACTTGAACCGTGATCAGCAGAACGAAAAACAGAAAAAAGGCGGCGGGAGTACATGCGCTCAATCCCAGGCGAGAACCCTGGATGACCATACCGCCGTAGGGAATGGTGATGGCAAGAGTAGCTGCCGCGACGCATCCGATGATGAAGCCGCGGGGTGTGATCGACCAGAGCTCGGACGCCTTTGAGGCGTCTTGTGTCTGCGCTTTCATCGAGAAGTCATCGCCGGCAGTCGGGCTCAGCGAGCAGACCGCCGCAGGTCACCAATTCATGATCGATCCGTCGCGGCGACGCAGGCTCAACTCCCGGGTCGAGTCCGACGGGGCCCGCAGGAGCGACTCGTCCACCTCCACACCCAGTCCCGGTGCGTCCGGCACGATGATGTTGGGACCGTCCGCCACCGGTTGTACCGGGTAGACCGCCGTGTCGTACCGGTCCACATGCTCGGTTGGCGACTCGCGAATCTCCAGCCACGACACGTTCGGAACGGCGGCGGCCAGATGGACCGTGGCGGCGGTGCAGACAGGTTCCAGCGGGTTGTGCGGCATGAGATCGATGTAGTGAGCCTCTGCGATGGCGGCGATCTTGACGGCCTCGGTGAGACCACCACGATGCACACATCCGGGCGCGCGAAGTTGGTGATACCGCGCTCCAGGTACGGCAGGAAGTCCCACTTGCTGGCAAACTCCTCGCCGATAGCGAAGGGAACGTCCACCATGGAGCGCAGGGATTCGTACGCGTCGGGGGTCTCATCGCGGATCGGCTCCTCGAGGAAATCGAGCGTCCCGGGAGGCATGCGCTGACAAAAGGAGGCGGCTTCGGCCACGGTTCAGCTGGCGAAGGCGGCGCAACTCAGCTATGCCCATGCCTTGAAACTGTTTCTTCCAGCGGTAAAACGTAGCCTCGCTGACCCCCCATCTTGCGGCAGATCTCCCCAACGGCTGTGCCGCCCTCGGCCTGCCGCAACGCCAGCGCAATCTGCTCTTCGGTGTAACGCTTTTTCATTTTCTCTTCTCCCTGGACCCGCAACATAACCAGAAATTTCTCTCATCTGAAGTGGACCAGATTTAGGGGAGAAGACCATTTTTCGGATAGCTCCAATGGGCGGCTGCCCCGGTTTGTGGTGCCGCTGTGCAAACTGCTCTGGCAAATGGGGCTCGGACGGGGCGAGCTGACTGCAGTACGGCGTTGCCAAGTCCCTCAAGAAGGTCTTTCTTCTCCATATATGGAGGTGGATATGGAGCTGACCAAGAAAACGACGATCTTGCTGTCTCCCGACATGCATGAGCGCCTGGCTCGCCTCGCGGCGGAGCGGAATACGAGCATGGGACAATTGGTGCGAGAAGCGTGCGAGAAGCAGTACGGAGACCTGTCCGTGGAGGAGAGACTCGCGGTTGTTCGACGCTTGGGTACGCTGAATCTGCCGGTAGGCTCCGTTGAACAGATGAAACGCGAATCGTTACCCGATCCAGACGAACCCCAGCCGTGATTTTGGTCGACACCAACGTTGTCATGTACGCGACAGCTTCAGAGCATCCAAACAAGCGCCCTTGTCTGGCCCTGATGGAGCAGATCGCAACAGGTGTAGTGGATACTGGAATCGATGCGGAAGCCCTGCAGGAAATCATGCATCGTTACCGCAGCCTGGGTCGATGGGAGACCGGCGGGCGGGAAGCCTTCGACATCACGTGCGCCCTGTTCAACACAATCCTGCCCGTCACTGACAGAGTTGCCATTCTGGGCAGTCACTTGCTGGATGAGCACCCAGCTATGGCAGCTCGCGATGCCATCCACGCGGCAGTCGTCCTGTCGAACGGTCTGGACGGGATCTGCAGCTTCGAGCGACTTCGATCTCGTGCAGACGGTGCGTCGAGTCGTGCCCAACGCCCAAGGGGATCTCAGTCCGGTTGCATGACCACCACACGGCGTGCAAATCTTCATCGATCAGATCGATGAGATTCGCGCTATTTGACTTAGCTAAGATGGATACTTAGCTTAGTCACATCAAAAGATGGAGGACCAAAGATGATTCAGGTCAATATCCACGAAGCTAAAACGCACCTGTCGCGGCTCCTCGCTCAGGTTGCCACGGGAGAAGAGGTTGTTATCGCTAAGTCTGGAAAACCTCTTGCTAGACTTGTGCCTGTCAGCGACGCAAAGTCCAGGCGAACACTTGGCAGAGACTTGGGGCTGTTCGAAGTCCCGGAAGACTTCAATGCTCCCCTGCCGGAGGACGAGCTTCAGGCCTTTGAATCGTGAAGTATCTGCTCGATACTCAGATCTGGCTTTGGAGCTTGGTCAGCCCACAGCGGATGGGCCACGAGGTTGCCAGCATCGTGGACGATCCCGACAACACGCTGGTTCTATCGGCTGCGAGCACCTGGGAAATCTCGATTAAGTATCAACTCGGAAAGTTAACGTTGCCGCAGCCACCGGAGGAGTTTGTCCTTCCGAGACTGATCAGAGATGGGATAGAATCTCTCCCAATTCAGCACCAGCACGCAGCAAGGGTCGCCGTGCTCCCCGCTTACCACCGAGATCCCTTCGACAGGTTACTAATCGCGGTTGCTCAGGCTGAATCCATGACGATCTTGACGTCAGATCGGCAATTCCGGCTTTACAATGTCAAGATTATTCTGTCGTGAATATTGGGGACCTCACCGCTCTGAAACCGTACAGTATACCGTTGCCAAGTCCCCCAAAACAGGCCTAGCCTATCTTCTCCATATATGGAGGTGGATATGGAATTAACCAAGAAAACTACGATCCTGCTGTCTCCCGACATGCATGAGCGCCTGGCTCGCCTCGCGTCGGAGCGGAATACGAGCATGGGACAATTGGTGCGAGAAGCGTGCGAGAAGCAGTACGGAGACCTGTCCGTGGAGGAGAGGCTCGCGGTTGTTCGACGCTTGGGCACGTTAAATCTGCCGGTAGGCTCCGTTGAACAGATGAAACGCGAATCGTTACCCGATCCAGACGAACCCCAGCCGTGATTTTGGTCGACACCAACGTTGTCATGTACGCGACAGCTTCAGAGCATCCAAACAAGCGCCCTTGTCTGGCCCTGATGGAACAGATCGCAACAGGTGTAGTTGATGCTGGAATCGACGCGGAAGCCCTGCAGGAAATCATGCATCGTTACCGCAGCCTGGGTCGATGGGAGACCGGCGGGCGGGAAGCCTTCGACATCACGTGCGCCCTGTTCAACACAATCCTGCCCGTCACTGACAGAGTTGCCATTCTGGGCAGTCACTTGCTGGATGAGCACCCAGCTATGGCAGCTCGCGATGCCATCCACGCGGCAGTCGTCCTGTCGAACGATCTGGACGGGATCTGCAGCTTCGATCGCGACTTCGATCTCGTACAGACAGTGCGTCGAGTCGTGCCCAACGCCCAAGGGGATCTCAATCCGGTTGCATGACCACCATACGGCGCCGTCGATCGGTCTGCCATCGCGGCCCCCGGTCTTCATATACACTTATTTAATGTTGGCCGCTCTCAGCCTTCGGATCCGGAACTGTGTATTAATTCGTCTTGACTCTAATATGTACACGTATATATTAGAGGACACATGAATTAAAGCATGTGCAAGGGAAGCCCGTATGAAGCGCTATCTAGAGGACGTGATCGCGGAAGATCTGGAAGAGAAGATGGTCTTTCTCGGCGGCCCACGGCAAGTCGGCAAGACGACGCTGGCCCTCAATCTCCTCCAAGGCGGCAGCGAGAAGCATCCGGCCTATCTGAGCTGGGACGTTATCGCCTCCCAGAAAGCGCTGCTCCAGGGTGCCCTTCCCGGCGACGAAAGCCTGGTGATCCTGGACGAGATTCACAAGTACAAAGGCTGGCGGAACCTCGTAAAAGGGCTGTATGACAGCACGAAGTCAAGTAGACGTTTTCTCATCACCGGGTCGGCCCGCTTGGACCACTACCGAAGGGGGGGAGACTCGCTACAGGGTCGCTATCACTATCATCGCCTGCACCCCCTTTCGCTGTACGAGACCAGCGAAGTCCCCACGCCGTCAGATGTCGATCACCTGCTGCGATTCGGCGGCTTTCCCGAGCCCTTTCTCAAGGGCAATGCCCGGCATTGGAAACGCTGGCAGCGGGAGCGCCAGAGCCGGGTCATTCAAGACGATCTGATCAACCTCGAATACGTCAAGGAGGTGTCCCAACTAGACCTGCTGGCCCATAGTCTACCCGACCGGGTAGGCTCCCCGCTCTCTGTCAACAACCTGAGACAGGACCTGTCGGTGGCCTTCGAAACCGCCGACCGGTGGATTACCATCCTGGAAAATCTCTACTTATGCTTCCGCATCCACCCGTACGAATTGCCTCGGCTGCGCGCGGTTCGGAAGGAGCGCAAGCTCTATATGTGGGACTGGTCGCTATGCGAAAACCCGGCAGCGCGGTTTGAGAACATGGTGGCCTCCCATCTACTGAAGCACTGTCACGCACGGGAGGATTTCGACGGAGATCACGTGGAACTGCGTTTTGTGCGGGACGCCCAGGGCCGGGAACTGGACTTCGTGGTCGTCGAGAACGAGCGGCCGGCGTTTGCGGTGGAGTGCAAGAGTGGGGAGCAGGGTTTGAGCCGGAATATCCCCTATTTCGCCGAGCGCACCGACATTCCCTATTTCTACCAGGTCCACATGGGTAGCAAGGATTACGAGGTCGCCCAGTACAACGCGCGCGTGCTGCCACTGACGACCCTGGCCCGACTCCTGGCTCTGTAACGTTGCGTTCACCAGCGCCGTGTACGTGTCCTTCATGGTATCATCCTTGTCTTGTGCGTCAATTAAAACGTGCCGGATCGCCGGAAACCAACATCCTGGTGGTCAGTGTGTTAGTTGAGACGGTCGGAAGGGCAGCGAGCCTCAATAGTGTGACAAGTAGCAAGCGCTTCATCAGAAAGTCTCCTGAGTGAGGTTCCATACACACTATGACAATCCGCAGGAGGCCTGCGTCCGAACCGGCAAGCTGAGAAATGACCGCTACCCGCACTGCAAGGTGAAGGAGAACGTCGCGCCGGCCGACGCGTTGGGGGTCATCCAGATGCGGCCGCCATGGTGCTCTACGATTTTCTTGCATACGGCCAGTCTGCATACGTAAACGCAGTGCGCACGCCATGTCGAGTCCTTTCCACGACCGCGCATAGCGCATCTTTCGGATTTTTTAGAGGTCGCACACGCGCGAAGATTATCCGTACACTGGGATCGGCCTCACGATACAAGCGGCACAGCTCGCGTCGCGAGATCTAACAGCTGCGGGGCCAACTGATACGGGCTGAGCGAGGGTGTGACCATCGCCCATTATTGAGGAGAGCGAGCCATGAGTTCCGCCGATGCAGCGAGACCCGGAAAACTACCTCGTGAGCTTGAAAACTTCCTGGCGGGAACTTGAAAAGCTCCTTCGGAGCTCGAGAACTTCCTAGCGGAAGTCGAAAGTCCCTACGGGACTCTTATACGAACGAGTCATCGGCGTCGCCGCGGACGATGGTTACCTGGCCCTGCTCCTCGAGCTGACGTACCTGCTGCACGATGCGCAGCTGGACCTCTTCCACTTCGCTGAGACGCATCGGGCCGAGGAACTCCATTTCCTCGGTGATGAAGGTGCGCACGCGCTCGGACATGTTGCCGAGGATCTTGTCCTTCAACTCCTCCTCGGCTGCCTTAAGGGCGACGACGAGGTCCTTCTGGTCGACCTCTCGCAACAACACCTGCAATTCGCGGTCGGTGAGCTTGGAGATGTCGGCGAAGGTGAACATGAGGTTGCGCACGGACTCGGCCACTTCCGGATCCTGCGCGTCCATCTGGTCCAGGACGTTCTTTTCCACCGACGAACCAGTCAGGTTGAGCATGTCGGCGACCACCTTGGGTCCACCCACATCCTGATTACCGCCAAGGATATCGCGCAGTGAGGCTTCGAGGGCCTCTTCAATTTCCTTTAGGATAGCCGGGGTGATGTTCTCCATGGTCGCGATACGGTAGGCGACGTCTGACTGCATGCGCTCCGGAAGCTGGGCCAGAATACCGGCACCCTGGGCGGGGTCTAACTGCGATAGTATCAATCCGATGGTCTGCGGATGCTCGTGCGAGATGAACGGGGCGACCTGCTCCGGAGCGACGTTCTTGAGCATGTAGAAACCGGAAGAAACGGTGCTGGCGACGCGGTCGAGTATTTCCTGTGCCTTACGGGGTCCAACGGCTCGTTCCAGAGCGCCACGCGCGAAGTCCATGCCTCCGGTGCTGACCCATTCTCCAGCGAGGAGGTGCTGCTCGAACTCCTCCATCACTCTGTCCTGCTGCTCTACGCTGACATTTTTAAGATTCGCAACCGACTGGGTGATCTCTTCGATCTCGTAGTCGCTAAGAAACTTCATCACCTCGCCAGAAGTTTCTTGCCCCAGAGCGACGAAGAGAATGGCGACCTTCTGCATGGTCGGTATCCCAGCTTCCTCCTCCTCGCCTTCACCGCCGCCATCTTCGTTGTCGCCGCGGTCTTCGTATTGGGCCATTGGAATCGTTCCTCACGACCCAAGTGAAGGGGGCGTGGATGAGATAGGCTTAGCTGGAATATCGTTACCTGCAAGGTAACCGGGATTGCATTTGGCACAAGGAGGCATCGTGTGACGAATTCGGTTTGAAAGCCGAAACGGCCCCAACCGGACAAGTCGGGGCCGTTTCGCGTGGTCGTGCAGCCGCGCCTATTGCGTCGATTCCGTCCTCGCGCTCAAGCCATAGATGAGAGCGATGACGATTCCCCCAATTCCCTGTTCCACCATGTGCCAAGCAGCATCGATCAAGATCAGCCTGCCCGTGGCGCCGTAATAGACTCCGTGAAGGATTACGGCGTGCGGCAGGACCCAGAGGAGCCCGACAATCGCCCCGAAACGCAGGCCTTCACTCACGGCGCCCCCGCCAGAGAATCCCTTGGGATAGATGTAGGCCATCAGCAGCCCCAGGATCACGTACCCAAGGATGATCCACCTCATCAGCGGTTCTTCGAGGCGCACGGAGGCGCTGTTGCCGCTATAGAAGGTGTCCATGATCATCATGTGCCACAGGCCACCCAGAAGCCACATGACGGCACCCCCTACAAGTGCCGCGCACAACAATCTACCGATGTTCATCTTGACCCTCCCGGATTTGATGGAACTGAGGTAGTGGATGGCATCAACCCGGGGGTGGTCTACCCGGGCCGTGCCAGGATGATACCGGGCTGATGTTATGACAATCGAAGGTGGCCCACAAGCGCTGTCGGCGGATGATCATGGGTGATGCAAAACCATGCGCTGCAGATCCTGGTTGGGGAACGCCGTCCTCGCGCACACCATTGCATGGACCGTAAGTTATGTCCGACCGGATCGATACAGAGCAGGCCAATTTCAAAGGTATTACTGAGATGACGGTATCAACCACGGCAGGGCACATACGAGAGGAAGACATCGAGTTCTACGAGCGCGAACTGGCATCCTTTATTCCAGATCGCGTCTTCGACGCCCACGTGCACCTGTGGCATCCGGACCATTTCGAGAATCCCTTCGGCCAGTCACTGGAGGAAGTCGGTTACGACGAATACAAACCGATGCTGGATGTACTGTACCATGGTCGGCCGGTGGCGGCGCTGTTCCTGCCCTGGCCCTATCCCACTCCGGACGGTCCGTGCAACACCACCAACATCCAGGAGCGCACCAACGGGTGGATCGGTGAGAATACCGCAAAGGACACACAGTGCCGAGGCACCTTTCTCGTCACTCCGGACGACGATCCGGAGTGGGTACGGCAGGAGGTGCGCCGGTTGAAGCTGCATGGGCTCAAGTGCTATCACACCTGGGCGAAGGTCGATCCGACGTGGGAGGCCGATATTCCTGACTACTTACCTGAACCGCTGATCAAGGTCGCCGACGAAGAGGGCTGGGTGATCATGCTCCACATCGTCAAGTCCCGGGCGGTTGCCGACCCGGCGAACATCCATTGGATTCGGCACTATTGTGAGACCTATCCGAACATGAAGCTGATTCTGGCGCATTCGGCTCGTGGCCATCAGCCGTCGCACAATCTCGAGGGGCTGCCGCAACTCACTGGACTGGATAACCTCTACTTCGACATCAGCGCCGTCTGCGAGCCGATAGCGCACCAATCCATCATCCGCATCATCGGTCACGACAAGCTGATGAACGGCTCAGACTTTCTCGGCAACCGCGGCCGCTCACTGGGCGTCGTCGATTCTTTTCTCTGGCTGTACGAGAACACCCCGGTATGGGAGGAAAAACACAACATGCTCAAACCCATACACAGCGGGCTGGAAACGCTGCGTGCCCTCAAGTTTGCCTGCTGGTCGGAGCGTTTGGGTGATAGTGCCATCGAAGACATGTTCTGGAACAACGCGGCGAAGCTGTTTGATCTAGAAACCTGACCCTGGCGCCGCCGCGGTGACTGCGAGTTGGGGTGCGGTATCTGTCTTGCGTGCTCACGGAGCGACAGCCTGAATCCGGGTTCAGCCAGTGCATCGGCCGCGAGTCAACGTCAGTGCTTGAACGCCCGTCGACCCACCTTCCAGTCGATTTGAGCGACGATCTCGGGCAGATGTCGGTCGACAAGCCGAGTCACACGCAACCCCGCCACTAATCGCCGTGAGGGGTCTATGTCCCGATAGGCGCCCACGGTCAAGGAGCCCATTTTTTTGGCATACGCTGTATTTTCTCGCCTGTCCTGGATACGGAGCAGCTCTATGAAGCCGACTTCGACGCTCAGGAAATAGCCTCCACCATCACCCCACGCGGGGGAGTTGTGCGAGAAATGGAGGAACAGGTCCTTCAAGTAGTCGTTGGCTTGTCGCACCACCATCCCCTTGCTCAGCACCAAAAGCACCTGAGGAGGAGTAGGTGTAATCAGTCTCCGACCAGCTTTTTCGCCATCTGAACCCAAGTCCCAGGTAGCTACCCAGCGAAACTGGCCTGACCCCCAGTTCGACGGTGCCGAATGAATAACCCTCTTCTTCGATCCTTGCATAGCCGATGCCAGCAGACAACTGCAAAGCGGATCGCGACAGGGTTCCATCAAGGCCGATCTGGGCTTTTGGCAGTTGCCAAGTAGTGTTGACATCCGAGTGATCAATCGCGGTTTCGAGCGTCTGATCGAAGTTGATATCAAGCCGCGGCTTCAACTCAAGTACAAGCTCATCGCTTTTTTCTACGATATGAACTGGCGGGTGGGGGACAGGTGAGCGGAGATTGGTCTGGTGAACCGATATGCAACCGCCGCAACAGAGAGCAAGGACAAGCGCGCTCAGCTCTCGAACTCGGGGCATCGGGATTGGGGTCGTCTGCATGTTGGTCAGCCTTGTATGTACGCTGTATATGCAAAGACGTTGCCAATGCAGAGGATCATGGACCGTACAGTCGAAATCAGCTGTGCGGGATGGTGTTGGAAGGATGGGAGATTCCATGCCGAATGCGCAGTCCGTTGCGCGGGATTGCACCGGGTAGCGCGAGGGTTGCGCGAGAGTGCACGGGCTCTAAGCCGTGCTGACTCGATTGTCCGGTAGTCGAGAACACAGGGCGGGTGCGTCGAGTTGTGCAGGGTCGACTGTCGACGGCGAGGTCACAACTCGTTCATGAGCCGGCGCAGGTAGGCAGCGTCCTCTTTGGGAACGGTCTCCAGATCCGGTGGTTTTTGGTCGGCGTAACCAACTTCGCGGATGATGGCTTCGTCGAATTCATACTCGGTATGAACACACATGGGTCCGTCGAAGTTCATGTCCGCGAGTGTCCGGAGGGCGCGGCGCCAGTCGACGCTGCCGGCTCCGAGCTGGCCGAACTTGGGACCGTACGACGGCTCTTCTCCCTCTCTGAAGGCCTGAAAGCCGTCCTTCATGCCGACGACGCACAGGTGATCGCGGATCATCGCCATGCCCATGGCGATGTCCTCGCCGTCGAGGGCCATGTGTCCGAAGTCGGCGTAGGCTCCCACCAGCGCCGGATCGAATCCCTGGATCAAGTGCATGAGACCGGCGCAGTTGGAGCCAATGCATTGTCCGCTGTGCATGTGGCAACAGGTTTTGACACCGTGTTGTTCTCCGAGTCTGGCGAACTCCGCCAATCCTTCACGGGCTTGTTCCAACACCTGCCAGTAGTCATCCCCGTCGTTGAAACGCCAGTAACCAGGTTTTATCAGACCCACACCGGCCGCCTCACACGCGGCGTACAGGGCTTTGGCGTCGGCCGAATGCGGGTCGGTGAAGTCGACGGGGGAGCTGACCATCGGACAGCTGACTCCCTGGTCTCGCCACACCGCCACGGCTTCGGGCAACGACGTGGTCACGTTACCGAAGTGAACGGGGTGACCGGGGCGCACGCAGACGTCGATGCCGTCATACCCGAAGGACTTAATCTCTTCACCCAACTGGGCGGGCGAGAGCTCAGCGAAGAACTTGGAATTGAGGATGATCTCCATGATGACTCCCGTAAGACTATCTGACCAGCAGCGCAGCGGCTTGCTCCGCGCAGTCCCAGAAGAAGTTTGGAAATGTTCCCATGGCGACGACGAGGGCGGTGGTGGTCGTTGCCGTCATCAGCGCTGGCAAACGAAGGTGGATCGGTTCCGTGGTTGCAGGCTCTACCATGTAGGCCTGGCGAATGATGAGCAGATAGTAATAAAGAGCGATGGCTGCGTTGATCGCGGCGAACAGGATCAGGGCGAACTGCCCCTGCTCCAGGGCGGCCGAGAACAGGAACCACTTGCCGATGAAGCCGACCGTCGGCGGCAGGCCGATCAGTCCCAGCAGGCCCACTAGAAGCACGGCCGCAAGCCAAGGCGAGCGCTTGTACAACCCGGACACGGAATCTATCGGAACGACGTCCTGGTCCCGACCCACCTCACAAACCACCAGAAAACAGACGAATGACATGGCGGCATAACCGAGGGCGTAGAACAGGGCCGCGGTGAGTCCGAGGCCGGACAAGGCCTGGAGGCCTATCAGGATATAGCCGCCGTGAGCAATCGCGGAGTAGCCCAACAGACGCTTCAGGTCTTTTTGTCTCAGAGCGGCCAGGTTGCCCAGAGTCATGGCGACGATGGACAGCCACATCAATACCGGCCGGGCGTGAAGGAGGCTCTCCGAGGCTGGTATCACCAGCGAAACGATGCGGCAAAGCAGGGCCACGGCGGCGACCTTGGAAGCGGTAGCGATGAAGGTGACGACTTCGTGGGGCGCGGCCTGATAGGTGTCGGGTGCCCAGAAGTGGAAGGGGAACACGGCCAGCTTGAACAGGAACCCGGAAAGGATCAACGCAACGGCCAGCCAGAAGACCGGTTGCAGCGCGACGCTGTCGAGCTGAGCACCCAGTGTATCGAAATAGGTGGAACCGAGCAGGCCGAAGAGGAAGCTCATTCCGTAAAGGGAGATGGCTGATGCTGCCATTCCCTGGACCATGTACTTGGTCGAGCTCTCGGAGCCGATGGTGCGATTGCGGTGCAAGGCGACGACGATGTAGAGCGGGTAGGCCGACATCTCCATGGAGATATAGAGGGTCAATAATTCCGTGGCGCTGACCATCATCATCATCCCGACCGTCGACAAGAGCAGAAACAATGGGAATTCATGCCATGTAGCGGCGCGCAGGGTGCGTGGGTCCTTGCTGATGACGACGACGAGCAGGTAGCCGACTGCCAGGGCCGTTTTCACCAGTTGGGAGAAAAAGTCGACTCGATAGATGCCGGCAAAGAACGGCTCGCCCGACAGCGGCCAGGTGTAGAGGCTGGCGGCGACGGCGAGGATGCCGGCGATCACGGCCATGCCCCAGGCCGTGTTGTAGCGCAGCGAGCAGACGGGTGCAAGGAACAGGAGCAAGGCCATCACCAGGCAGACGATCTCGGGCAGGAAAAGGATGACGTCAGCCATGGATCAGAAAGTTGAGAGCAGATTGAGGGTGGTGCTGTTGATAACATCTAAGATCGCTCGTGGCACAAACCCGAAGAACACGAGCACGGCGATGAGCAGGGCTCGGGGGAGGAGCATGGCCCATCCATCCAGGTCCATGCGTTCGAGTTTCTGCCAACGCGGGTTTGGCGGTCCGAAGAAGGCCTGGATGAACACCCGCAGCACGTAGACGGCCGTGAGTACCAGCCCGGCGATGATGCAGACACCTATGACCGGGTAAGTCTTGAGCGCGGCTAGAAAGACCAGCATTTCGGCCCAGAAGCTGGCCAATCCGGGCAGGCCGGCACCGCACAGGCCGGCGACGATGAAGACGGAGACGGCGCGCGGCATCTGCGACCCCAGTCCCCCGAAGTCGGCGATGGTTTTGGAGTGTGAACGATCATAAATGAAACCGACGACACTGAAGAAGAGGGCCGTCATGATCCCATGAGCGAACATCTGGAAAACGGCGCCGTTGAGGGCATCGGCTCCGGCCTGGCCCAACACGGCCAGGTTGAGTCCCAGTACGACGATGCCCATGTGCGACACCGATGAGAAGCCGATGACGAACTTGAAGTCGGTTTGTCGTATGGCCACGAAAGCGCCGTAGACGATGCCGATGGAGGCCAGGACCGCGAACACGGGCGCCCAGTACACGGCGCCTTCGGGCAGAATGCGGATGCCGACGGACAGAATGCCGAAGGCGCCTAATTTCATCAACACACCCGCATGGAGCATGGAGACGGCTGAAGGGGCGGCGACGTGGCCGGTCGGCGACCATCCGTGCACCGGAAACATGCCGGCGAGAACTCCAAAACCGACGAAGACGAAGGGGTAGACGAAGACCTGGAACTCGGGATCGAAGGCATGCGCGGCCAGCAGGGTCATGTCGAAGGTGCCGAGCCCGGCCGTATGATAGATCGCCAGCAGGGCGGGAAACAACAGGGCGCTGCCGGCCAGCAGGAACAGGGTCAGCTTCATGGCCGCGTATTCCTTGTTGCCGCTACCCCAGATCAGGATCAGCGGGTACATCGGAACGACGGCGATCTCGTAGAAGAAAAAGAAGAAGAACAGATCAAGCGACAGGAAAACGCCGTAGACGCCGATGACGAGGAGGAGCATGAAGGCGAAGAAGCCCTTCACGCGTTCCTCGAGGTCCCACATCGTCAGCACACCGGTGAAAAAGACGATCGAGTTCAGCATCACCAGGATGGTGCTGAAGCCGTCGACGCCGAGGTGGTAGGAGATACCGGCGCTGGCTACCCAGGGGATGCGTTCGACGAACTGCTGGCCTGCGGTGGCCGCGTCGTAGCTGTGCCACAGATGAAGACTCAGAGCGCCTGCGGTCAGCGCGCTCAAGGCACTGACCCAGCGGATCAGGCGGACCGCACTTGCGGGAGCGCACAGGACGATGACCAGCGCGGCTAATGGGCAGGCGATGATGGCGCTGAGCAACGGCATCAGTCGGTCACCCTCCGTGCGCGCCGAGGTACAGGGCCAGGACACCGAACATGACGATGGCGCACCCCCCGTAGAATTGGACCCAGCCGTTTTGAACGCGGGTGGAGCGCTTGCCCCAGGCGAGAATGCTATCCGCCATGTGATCGAAGCCACCATCGAGAATCTTGACTTCCATCCAATGGAACACCGCGGCGGTCGTCACCGTGATGCGGACGATGATGGCTCGATAGAAGGCGTCGATGTACCACTGATTGACGAAGAGGGTTTGCAGTGGCGGTACGGCGTTGATGAAGCCAATGCGTTGTGCGTTCCGGCGACCGAAATCCAACCAGGCGACGGCGACACCGAACAAAACGACGATCACGGCAGGCAGGGCTGATGCCAGGCTGTGCACGGCCGGTTTCAGGCCGAGGCCGGCGGCGATGTCGGTTCCGGCAAAGCCGATGAGGGCGGCGGCGACCGTCAGCAACACCACCGGGGCCACCATGTTAAAGGGCTCTGCGGGTCCGGAGTGTTCCGGAGCGGCTTCGCGCACATCGTCGGCGGCAGGTCGACCAACCAGGAAGACCATGCGAAAGGTGTAGTAGGCCGTGAGAAAAGCAGCCGTGAAAGCGGCCCCCGTAAACAGAGTGAACCCATCGTGGCCCAGTTGAGCGAAAATCTCTTCCTTGCTGAAGAAGCCGCTCAGAGGAGGGATACCCGCAAGGGCACCGCCGCCGATTACGAGTCCGATGGTAGCAAAGCGCATGCGCCTGCCACCCAGACGACCGATCTCTTCCATGTCGTTGGTGGCCAGGTGGTGGATGTAGAGTCCGGAGCACAGGAACAGCAGCGCCTTGAAGAAGGCGTGCGTGATCAAGTGAAAGACGCCGGCAAACAGACTGCCGGCCGCCAGGGCCATCAGCATGAAGCCCAACTGACTAATGGAGGAATAGGCCAGCACCTTCTTGATGTCGCGGTCGACCATCGCCATCGTCGCCGCCAGCAAGGCGGTTAACGCGGAGATGCAGAGGACAACCGTGCGCGCGGTCTCGTCGGCCATGAACAGGGGGTGCAAGCGGGCCATCAGGAAAACACCGGCCGCCACCATCGTCGCCGAATGCAGGAGAGCGCTGACCGGCGTGGGGCCTTCCATGGCGTCGGGCAGCCAGGTGTGTAGGGGGAACTGGGCGCTCTTGCCGACAATGCCGACGAAGATGAGCAGGACGATTGCCGTCAGTGCCGCCGGCGAGACAGAAGTGACCAGCCCGGAGTCGGCGTCCAGCAATGCCGGTATGTCGAAGTCGCCGACCAGTTGGAGAATCAGCAGAATTCCGATGAACAGGCCGACATCACCGACCCGCGTCATCAGGAAGGCCTTCCTGGCGGCGTTGGCGGCGCTCGGCTTTTCATACCAGAAACCGATCAGGAAGAAGGAAGACAGACCAATCAGTTCCCAGAAGATGAAGGCTTGCAGTAGGTCGACGGCGTAGACGAAGCTGAGCATAGACCAGGCGAAGAAACCCAGCAGAGCGAAGTAGCGTGTCTTTGCCGGGTCATGACCCATGTAGCCGAGCGAGTAGACCATGACGCACAGGGTAATGACGGCTACGACGACCCCGAACATGAGGCTGACGCCATCGAGCAGGAATCCAAACCGCAGCTGGATATCACCGCTGGCGAACCAGAGGAATCGCAATGGCTCAGCGGGTCCACGCATCAGCAGTGTGGTGGAGCCGGCAACCGAAACAGCGGTGCTAGCCAACACGATGACCTGCGCCGCTCGAGCCGAGCGCATCAGGAAAAGGATCGCCACCAGGAAACCGGCCAACGGCGCGAAGATCGTGCCCAGCAGGAGCGTCAGTGTGTCGAGGGCGCCCGGCACTATCCCTGTAACTCCTTGAGCTCCTCGACGTCGATGGCCCGCCGCATGCGATAGACGTTGAGGATGATCGACAGGAAGATGGCCACTTCCGCCGCTGCCAGGCCGATGACGATGAGGACGATGACTTGTCCAGTGGAAGGATCGCTGACGCTGAATCGGTTGAAGGCCATGAAGTTGAGGCTGGCCGCGTTCATCATGAGTTCGATGCCGATCAGAACGCCGATGAGATTGCGCCGGGACAGTACGCAGTAAAGCCCCAGGGAGAACAGGATCAGGCCTAGCAGCAGGTAGGTCTGCAGGGTCATGACGCCGGCTTCTCCTGCCTGGCGATCAGGATGGCGCCGATGATGGCCAGCAGCAGCACAACGGACAGGGCTTCGAACACCAGATTGTAGCGGTTGAGCAGGGCGTGACCGATATGGGCGACGGCCCAGCTGTCGGCCGGCGGCGGTGTTTGGATCGTCTGGAACTCAGCCCTGGATAGCAGGAGTGCTACGCTCACCAGGAACAGGGCTGAGGAAATCGCGGCAAACCAGGCTTTGATGCGATTGGCCCGGGGCGGCTGCACCGTCATGGAGAGCGACAACATCATGGCAAAGACGATGGCGACGACGATGCCGCCGATGTAGATGAGAATCTGCATGGCTGCGACGAACGGACTGCCCAGATGGAGAAACAGGCCGGCTATCCCCAGCAGGCTGATCCCGAGGCCGATGATGGCGTGGAGGATGTGCCGCATGCCCGCAGCCATGACTCCACCGGCCAACGCCAGTACAACGAACAGGTAGAGGGCCAGTTGCTCAATCATCGGATTGGGTCGGGGCGTCAGTCGGACTCGCTTCGCCTGCAGCTTTGGCTTTCTTGGCAGCATCGCGGGTTGCTTGTTTTTCCGCTTCCGCCGCACGCAAGCGGTCGCGCACGGCTTCCTCACCGTCGCGCCAGGGCACCAGCAAGTCGTAGAGAAAGTCACCGCGCCCAAAACCGGCCTGGTCGAACTCACGGCTGTAGCCAAGGGTGTCGGTCGGGCAGACGTCGAGGCACAGACCGCATTCGCTGCACAGGGCGAAGTCGACCTCGAACAGGGTGGCGCGCTTGCGTTTCATGCCTTCGGGCCGTTCGCCCTCGACCTTTATGCAATACGACGGGCACACCCGGACGCACATCCCGCAGTCAATGCAATCATGCGAGCCGATTTCCGGAATCTCTTTGAGGACGATGACGTTTCGATAGGCCGGCGACATCTCGATCTTCTCGTGCGGATACCTGGACGTCACCGGCGGTCGAAAGCAGTGCTTGAGCGTCACCGTCATGCCGGTGAGCAGTGAGCGGGCTCCTTTAAGCGCATTGGTCAGCATCGGCTTTTACCTACAGCAGTTTTATCGCGACCGTGGTCACGAGCAGGTTGATCAGTGCCAGCGGTACCAGAACGGTCCAGGCAAAGGTCATCAACTGATCGAAACGAAGACGCGGAAACGTCCACCTGACCCACATCATCACCAGGATGAGGGCGTAGACTTTGATGAAGAACCATATGAATCCAGGAAGAACTGGCCCGTTCCAACCACCGAGAAACAGTACTGTGGCGACGGCGCAGACGATGACCATGTTGGAGAACTCGGCGAAAAAGAACAAGCCAAAGCGCATGCCGGAATACTCCGTGTGAAAACCGGCCACCAATTCCGACTCGGCTTCCGGGATGTCGAAGGGAGCGCGGTTGGTCTCGGCCGTCGCCGAGATCAGGTAGATGAGGGCGGCCAGGGGCTGCACGACGATGAATGGGAAGGCCGCCTGCGCGGAGGCGATCTCGTAGAAGCTCAACGAACGTGTCATGAGAACGATCGGCAACACCGCCAGTATCAGCGGGATCTCGTAAGAGATGTTCTGAGCTACGGCGCGCACCGCGCCCAGCAGGGCGTACTTGTTGTTCGATCCCCAACCCGCCGCGAAGATACCGATGACGTTCAGGCCGCTGAATGCCAACAGTAGTACCAGTGCCAGGTCGTAGTCGTAGATGATCCAAGACTGCGATACCGGAAAGAGGGTACACAGTGCTAGAATCGGCGCGAAGACGAGTATGGGAGCGATCAGGTAGAGCGGCCGGTGCACGTGCGCGGGCGTGAGCAGTTCCTTGCTGATGAGCTTGAGCATGTCGGCGGCTGTCTGCAGCAAGCCGAAGGGTCCCACTTCCGTTGGTCCGAGGCGGCGCTGAATGCGGGCGCTGAACTTGCGCTCGAGCCAGATCAACATCAGCGAATTCACCGTCAGATATCCCATGACGATGGCTGCGGCCGCCGCGATCGCCAGCCACGGGTTGCCAAATAGCTGAATGAAATCAGTTTTCATAGCCCGTCAGCGGTCGATCTCAGGGATGACGATGTCGATGCTGCCGAGAATGGAGATGGTGTCCGCCAGCATGGTGCCAACCAGGGCTTCCGTCATCGTCGACACGTGGGCGAACGATGGCGTCCGCAGTTTGATGCGAAACGGCGTGTCGGTGCCGTCGCTGTAGATGTACATGCCGAAATGCCCACGCGCCGATTCAACGGCGAAGTAATAATCACCCGCCGGAGGTTTGATCTTCTTGGGAACCTTCGCCGCCATTACCGGTCCTTCGGGAATGTCGCGCAGGGCCTGTTCAATCAGCCGCAGACTCTGCACCATCTCCGCCATGCGCACGGTGTAGCGGTCAAAGCAGTCCCCGTTGTCCGTTACCCCAACCGGCACCTCGAAATCCAGGCGATCGTAAATGCCGTAGGGCTCATCTTTGCGCACATCGCGGTCCATGCCGGAGGCGCGCAGGCAGGGGCCGGAAAGGCCGAAGCGCTGAATGAGATCGGCGGAAAACGGCCCCACGTCCTCGGTGCGATTGCGGAAGATGACATTATCCGTCACCAGATCCTTGTACTCGTCGAGACGATCGTGGAAGAAGGAGCAGAACGATGACGTGGACTCGAGGAAGGCATCGTCGACATCCATGGTGACGCCGCCGAAGCGTCCGTAGCAGTAGGTCAACCTAGACCCCGTGACCGAGTCGAGGATGTCGAGGATGCGCTCGCGGTCGTCGAAGCAGTAGAGGAACGGGGTGATGCCTCCCAGATCCAGCAGGTAGGTCCCCAGCCACAGCAGATGACTGGAAATTCGGTTCAGCTCGCCGGCGATGATGCGGATGTATTCGGCTCGCTCGGGAACCTCGATCCCCATGATCTTCTCAATGGCCTGGCAGTACCCGAGGTTGTAGATCATGCCGGACAAGTAGTCCACCCGACTGGTGTTGGGCAGGAACATCAGGAAGTCCCGGTTCTCGGCCATCTTCTCATGCGCCCGGTGGCCGTAACCGATGACGGGGGAGACTGCGAGGATGCGCTCGCCCTCCAGATGCAGTTGAAGACGCAGCACGCCGTGGGTGGAGGGGTGCTGCGGTCCCATGTTGAGGTAGTAGGTTTCGCGGTCCTCGTCGTCGCGGACGAGCTCCATGGCGGGGCCGGGAATGCTACTCATCCTCACCCTCGCCCTCGCCGTCAGACTCGACGTCCACGGCGAACACGTCTCTCTCGGGATCGGCGTCGACGAAATCCTTGAGCAGCGGGTGGCCGATGTAGTCGACTCCCATCAGGATGCGCTCCAGATTCGGGTGTCCGTCGAAGCCGACGCCGAACATGTCGAAGACCTCGCGTTCGTACCAGTTCGCCCCGGCGAACACGTCGCTGATGCTGGTGCCGGCCTCACCAGGTTGCAGGTTGGCATGAAAGACGTGGCGTTCCGGGGTACCATAGCGGTTGAACTGATAAACCAGGCGCATGATGTCGTCGTCTGCCCGCATGTCGAGACAGGTCATGTGTTCGAGGTGGAACCCCTGCTCGAGAAAGACGGCAGCAGCGGCGGGCAAGGCCCCCGGGGCGGCTTCGTGGAGATAGTGATAGCCTTTGGTATCGTAGTCTTGCTCGGAACTGGAGGAGATGCCCGGGACAGCGCTCAGCACATCCGTGATCAATTGACCATCTCCGGGCCTTTGCGTCCGGCTTTGATCTTCTCTTCCAATTTGAGCACCCCCGCGAACAATGCTTCGGGGCGTGGGGGGCATCCGGGAACGTAGACGTCGACGGGGATGATCTTGTCGGCGCCCTCGACAATGGCGTACTGGCCCGGGTACTTGAATGGTCCGCCGTCGATTGTGCAGCCGCCCATGGCGATGGCCCACTTGGGCGAGGGCATCTGGTCCCACAGGGTCTGGATGACCGGGGCCATCTTCCGCGATATCGTGCCGGCCAGTATCATCACGTCCGCCTGACGGGCGCTCGGGCGGAAGACGCCGGCGCCGATGCGATCGAGGTCGAAGCGCGAAGCACCGACAGCCATCATTTCGATGGCGCAGCAGGCCAGGCCAAAGGTCAAAGGCCAAAGCGAGTTGGCGCGTGCGTGATTGAGCAGCGTCTCGAGCTTGCTCAGGTGGACCAGAGGGCCTACCTGCTCCAGTAATTCCTCGGTGTTGTCGTCCATTTCCGGCATCGTCAGTATCTCCAGTGCAGGACGCCCTTGCGCCAGGCGTACAGGATGGCGAGAAACAGGATTCCTACAAACAGGGAGAGCTCAATCAGGTCCCGCCACACGTACTGGCTGTCGTTGAAGACCATGGCGACGGGCAGTATGTAGAGGACATCCACTTCAAACACGACGAAGATGAGGGCAAATAGATAGTAGGAGATGTCGAAGCGTATCCAGGCACTGCCGATGGTGTCGACGCCGCATTCGTAGGTGTCGCGTGTTTTTTTACCCCGCGAGCGTGGGGACAGCACCAGGGGAACCACGCAGGGGATTACGCCGAAGATGAAACCGGCCAGCAGCAGCGCGCCGAAGAGCCCGTATTCCGAGGCGACCTCATTCAATTGGTTCTATGACCCGGATGGATGATGTCGGATCCTCGATTGACGCGTGGTCAGTTCTCTCCGCGGAAAGTATCCATCTCTAACATCAAATAAAGGGGTGGTTTCGTCCAGCCATCCGTCAAAGGATTTGGGTCTCGCAGGTGCCGGCGCTACCTTTCCCGCATGCCCTTGAATGCCCCGATGTTCGCATCCTCCAGCGAGCGCGACCGGCGCCTGTACCGCAGCCTGGAGGTCCCCGATGCCACCTCCCAGGAGGAGCAGCTGCATCGCCGCGGTGACGAGCGGCCCAACTGCGGCATGCGGGAAGGCCACATAACGCACCAGGAGGTCAATGACGCCATCCGCGCCGCGGACATGACCGTCATTTTCGGCCAGCAGACTCGGATCCGCGACGGAGTGAGATTGCCCGATCGGCGGCTGTCGCGGTTCCACGCCGGTCACGACATGGTCAAATTTTTCTACGGCGCCATCCGGCAGTTGCCCGATTACTTCGTGACGGCCTTGCTCGAAAGCGACGTGGCAGTGACTCTGGTAAAAGGTCCCGAGCTGCTGGTCTTCCGCGGTCCGCGCGAACACCAGGCCTTCCACGTCGGTCGGACACGGCGCACCGTCTACATGCCACACCAGGTGTTGCGGGCTGCGTGGGAGAACGGCTACGACTACTGGGCGCTCACGGAGGTCATCGTAACGGAAACATGGCCACTGCTGGATTACCTTCTGCTGTTGGAATTCGTCCGTCGGTGCCAGGTGCGACTGAGGACCCTCTACACCCTTGGTTATGGCTTCGTCAGGTCGACCCTGGAGGAGCTCAACAATCATCGGCGCCTGGAAGAAGAAGATCCGGAATGCGAATTCGAGATCTTCTTCCGCCACTATAGTGATGCCGTGTTCTGCCTGGATCGGAGCATCGTCGATTGCGATCCCTTCGACATAGCCGATGAGCTCTTTGACGAGAGCCGCGAGCGTCTATGGGGCAATCTCAAGCTCTACGAGCTGGCCACGGCCTACCGCTACCCAACCTACTTCCACATAGACCGGGACATCGTTCACGGCGCTGCATTTCGAGCGTCGGAGGAATTGTCGGTCCCACTTGAACCGCAGAAGCCCGAAGACTGCATTCACGATCTGTGGGATGAGGCACGCTTTCGTCGCAGCCGCTCCGTGAAGACGGAGGAGTTGATGGAACGGCTCATCGAATTCGGGGCCGACGGTATAAGGACCTTCTACCAAACCGTGGCCGAAGAGGTGACCTACGGTTACGAATACGTCACGGCTAACCGTTACGACGGCTACGATATCCGCACTGGATTCGGGGAGCTTCTGTCGAGGTACGTGGCAGGTAAACATTCGCGAGAGCCGGGTGGCGTAGCCGGCGATTGCGACCGGTTATACAATTATTTCATAGGGCTCAAACGACGCCAACTGCTCGAGGAATTCAAGGGGCTGTCGCCGCGCTCACAGGCTGAGAACGCCTACCTGATGAAGAAGATGCTGAGTCGCGTCGTCGAGACCAGGCTCAGCGCCAAGGATGTTCCGGATTTCAGGCGCCGGATCGAGTTCCTCGACGACGCTCGTCTGTTGATCGAGACCGGCGAGGATCTGCTGCGAGATCGTAAAAGGGACGACGAGAAAGAGGGGGGTGAGGATCTGGAAACGGGTTGCCTGAGCCGAATTCTGGCCAACCTTGATGCCCACCCCCTGTTCCACACGGTGTTCCTTGCCCAGTATCGCACCCTCAAGGGAGATCAGACGGCGGTGGTCATGGAGGACATCAGGCCCCAGGTTGAGAACCTGGCGTTGCACCTTCCAGACGGCGCCATACCACTGACCTCCGATCCGCACGGCTTCCGTAACCGCCTCGTGAGCTTCGTCGAGCTCAAGGAACACGCGCCCAGCTCACCGCGGCAACTCAGCCTTCTGGCGGGTCTGTTCCTGCGCCTGGACCGATCGGAGAACTACGAGACCTATCTCGATCTGGTGCGGCACATCGGCGATCCCGCCCGCACTGAACTTGAGGAGGTAGTTGAGAATCACCTGGTGTACGGTGACCGGCCGCGAGCCCGTATACGTGCGGCAGCCGGAACGCTGTTGGCGGAACTCGCTCAGGCGCAGGCTGGGTGACCGGCAGCCCAGCGGTTGAACGGGGTTTTGTCGATCTGGGCGAGGTGGTCTCTGGCGTCGCGCCACATGCGCTCCCATTCCACCGCGTCATGCAGTTCGCTTGCGGGATTCGATCGGCTGCGCGCAATGAAGCCGGGGAACATGCTGCGGCCGGTGGGTTGTCCGATCGGGTGGTAGCGCAGATCGAAGCTCCAGCGCACCTCGTCGCTGATATTCGGCAGTGATGAATGAATGGTGAGACGGGTCAGGAAGAGGACGTCGCCACGCTCCATCGGCATCGGGATGGCCCCCGCCCTGTCGTGGACGTTCTCTGGGATTTCGAGACCATGGGGCCTCCCGGGACAGTGCCGCACCAAACCCCCGTGGTGGCTGCCCGGGACGATTTGCAGGCAGCCGTGATGGAGTGTCGCATCGGTCAGTGGAAACCACACCGTCAGCATGTTCGTCTCATCAGCTTCAGGCAACACCACACCCGTATCCTGATGCCACGGGGTTACGCCATCCTTTACCGTTCCGGTAGCTTCGTTGACCGGGTTGACGTGCTCGGGTGACTTGAGCCGCACGTGTTGAACCGGGTTGGAGTAAATCTCGGGACCGACGAAGCACTCGGCGGCATCCAGCAACCGTTCGTTCCGCAGCATACGGAAGACAGCGGGACCAGCCCAGAACGGGGTATCAGCCTCGACCCCGTTCTGCGGCAGAGAGAAATCAAAATACTGCTGATGGACCTGGCCGCTGTCGCTGACCACCGCGATCAGACGTTCGCCGAAGGGCAGGTCGCCGTAGGTCGAACTGATAACGCCGTCCGCGAACAGTTCTCCAGCCAGCTGATCGAGGACTTCGGCGTATTCGGCGATTACCGGTTCGAGATCCTCTGCCGGATCCAACAGGCCTTTGACGAGCAGATAACCTTCCTGCTCGAATTGACGCAGTTGGTCGGCGGATATGACTGGATTGTCTGGCATACCACAAAAACTAGGTCCGCAGGCCAGTTTGGCAAGTTCGCTGGATCAGGCAGAGGGAAAGGCACACTGTTGGGATCCGATGGCAAGAGGCCGAGCACTGGTGGGCGCGGCCCTGAGATAGTATTCTGCTGCCATGCGGACCATCACCACTAACAGCTGGAGAGAGCCATCGTGAATGGCAACAGGGCAATCGCGAAGATCCTCAAGGCGGAGGGGGTGGAGTGGCTGGCGGCCTTCCCGATGAACGCGCTGCTGGACGAGGCGGCGAAGGAGGGCATCAGGCCGATCATCTGCCGTCAGGAGCGGGCCGGCGTCAACATAGCGGACGGCTTCAGCCGAACCACCAACGGGAAGAACATCGGCGTGTTCGTGATGCAGTACGGTGCGGGAGCGGAGAATGCCTTTGGTGGTGTCGCCCAGGCATACGCCGACTCGATTCCGGTGCTGTTGCTGCCGGGGGGGCAGTCTCGCGACCGCGCCCAGACCCATCCGAATTTTCAGTCTACGCCGAATTACCGGGGAGTGACCAAATGGGCGGGAGAGATCAACCTGGTAGACCGCATCCCCGAATTCATGCACATGGCCTTCAGTCAGCTGCGCCACGGCAGGCCGGGGCCCGTAATCCTCGAAGTCCCGAATGATCTAGGCAATGAGGAGTATCCCGCCGCCGACGTTGCCTACACCCCGGTCAAGACTTACCGCTCGGCGGCTGACGACGACGATGTGCGCAACCTGGTCGAGGATCTGATGTCCGCCTCCTGTCCAGTGATCTGCGCCGGCCACGGTGTGATGTGGGCGGAGGCGACGGAGGAGCTGGTGGAGTTCGCCGAGCTGACGAAGATTCCCGTGATGACGTCGCTGTGCGGCAAGAGCGGTTTTCCAGAAAGCCACGCGCTGGCCCTGGGTGCCGCCGGCAACACCGGCCCGCCTATGATCAGCCATTTCTTGAACAAGGCCGATCTTGTCCTCGGCATCGGCACCGGGTTTTCCAAGACCAACTTTACAGCGCCGATTCCTCCAGGCGTGACTCTGGGTCTGGTGACCAATTGCGGTGAGGAGATCGGCAAGGATCATCGCATCAACTGCGGTGCCCTGGGGGATGCCAAGATCGTGCTGCGACAGATGATCGAAGAAGTGAAACGACAGACAAGCGCCGAGGGCCGGTCCGATACGGCTGGCGTAGTGGCCGAAGTCGCCAGCGTCAAAAGCGCGTTCCTTGAGGAGTGGGACCCTCGACTGCATTCGGATGAGATTCCCATCAATCCGTACCGAGTGATCACCGAACTCGCCAAGGCGGTGGACGTCGATAACACCATCATCACCCATGATTCGGGCTACCCGCGAAATCAGATGGTCCCGTTCTGGGAATGCAACAAGCCGCGCGGTTATATCGGTTGGGGAAAATCAACCCAGCTTGGTTACGGTCTGGGACTCGCTATCGGAGCCAAGCTGGCCGCACCGGAAAAGACGGTCGTCAATGTCATGGGAGATGCCGCCTTCGGCATGGCCGGTCTCGACATCGAGACCGCTGTCAGGGCATCCATTCCGATCATGACCGTCGTCCTCAACAACGGGGTGATGACGGAATACAGTTCCTACCTGCCCTACATCGCCGAGCATCACGACGCCAACAAGCTTGGAGGAGAATACGCCAAGCTGGGAGAGGCTCTGGGCGCGTACGCCGAGCG
This sequence comes from Candidatus Latescibacterota bacterium, assembly GCA_965248265.1. Taxonomy (GTDB): domain Bacteria; phylum Latescibacterota; class UBA2968; order UBA8231; family UBA8231; genus CBDFJF01. Next base: position 247,198 of record CBDFJF010000001.1, on the reverse strand, counting down.
CATAGAGTCGCCGGACGAGTTGGTCGCCGCCTTCCAACGCGGCATGGCTGCCAACGACGAGGGGCGTCCCGCGCTCATCGAAGTGATGGTGAAGGAAGAGGCCGTTGCTCCAAAGTTCTAGCCAGGCCATGGCTTGGATCGCGCTCGGCCACCTCCTGGTCGCTTGCGAGGATCCCTGCGCCACCGCGGCGAACGAGGCGGTGCTGGCCGCCGCCGCGGAGGAGGAGGGAGCGATTCGCACGGAATCAGGACTGGTGTTTCTCGAACTGAAACAGGGGTACGGTCCCAAGCCGGAACCACACAACCGGGTGCAGGTCCATTACGAGGGCCGCTTCGCCGAGGGCCGCGTCTTTGACAGCTCCATTGAACGCGGGCGCCCTTCCTCCTTCCCGCTTTCAGGGGTGATCGCTGGCTGGACCGAAGGACTCCAGATGCTTCAGGGCGGGGGCATGGCGAAGCTGACGATCCCGCCTCGACTGGCGTACGGGGATGACGACACCCCGACGATCCCGCCCTGTTCGGTACTGATTTTCGAAATCGAGCTCCTGGGGATTTACGAATAGGAAACACGGTATGAAGCTCTTCGATCTATCCGGCAAGACCGCGTTCGTGAGCGGCGGCAGTCGTGGCATCGGCAAGGCGATCGCTCTGGGCTTGGCCGAGGCCGGGGCGGATGTGGCGGTGGGGGCACGGACCGCGAGTGACATAGACGCCGTCGTGGCGCAGATCGCGGAAACGGGCGTGCGTGGGTTGGCTGTTCCTCTGGATGTCTCCCGGATGGATGCCATCCCAGCCGCGGTCGGACAGGTTACTGCGGGACTGGGCCCCATCAACATCCTTGTGAACGTCGCCGCGACCACGGTTCGCCAGCCGCTGGAGGAGGTGGAAGAATCGAGCTACGACCTCATCATGAACACGAACAGCAAGGGGCCGTACTTCCTGTGTAAGGAAGTGCGCGGGTCGATGGTAGAGGGGGGTGGAGGCAAGATTATCAATGTGGCCTCTCTTGCGACCGGTATGGGGCTGCCCAAGATTTCGGCCTACGCCACCAGCAAGGGGGCGCTTGGGCAGATGACCAAGGGATTGGCCGTTGAGTTGGCGCCACACAATATCCAGGTGAACGCACTGGCACCGGGTTTCATCATGACCGACATCAACGCCCACATGTGGGAACAGGCAGATTTCCGCGAATGGTGCATCGATCGAACGCCTGCACGGAGGCCGGGTACACCTGAGGATATGGTGGGTACCGCTGTTTTTCTGGCCGCTCCGGCCTCTGATTTTGTGACCGGCGAGGTGATCTACGTCGACGGTGGGATCATGGCGGGAAGTGTATGGCCGTTGTAAGTAGCTGACGTAACCGACGTAAAAACAACCGCAAAGACCGATTCCCGCTTGGCGTACTTCTGTCTGATCCTTAAACTATTGAGAAGTACACCCGGGTCCCGTGAAATGCTGGCTCACCTCGTGTTGCGCTCAGAGTTTGCTTATGGAATTCTTGATTCCCGCCGCACTGGCTGTCATAGTCGTCCTCTTCCTGGTGGCTAAGCAGGGCGATCAGGACACGCTGGATGTCTATTACGACCAGTCGGATGGCGAGCGGCAGAATCACCGTTGGGGGTACACCGACACGGTTTTCGAGTTCGACGGCCCCCGAAGCGTCAAGGTCACGGGCAGTCGCTACCCGCTTTCCGGGTACAGCATGCCCAATTTCATACCGTTCGCCGAGGAAGTACTGGGGCTGCCGATTCGACAGGAAGATGTCGTTCCGGAAATCGCCGACAAGAAGATCGCTCCTTCGAAACTGGATGAGGGACTTCGCGCCGCCCTGGGCAAGGTTCTGGCAGCGGATCAAATCTCCGTCGACGACAAGGATCGCCTGGTTCACAGCCATGGCCAAGTCAGCGTTGACGAGGTCTATCGCCTCCTGTACATAGGTCCGCTGCGCCGGCTGGTTGATGTGGTGGTTTATCCGCAGAGGGACGAGGACGTGAGTCGCCTGGTGGAACTGGCCAACGACAGCGACATGTGCCTGGTGCCCTACGGCGGCGGCACCAACGTCAGCGGAGCCTTGACCCTCCCCGCGTCCGAGCAGCGAACGATCGTTTCCGTCGACATGCGGCGAATGAACCACATTGTCTCTCTCGACGAAGCCAATCAGGTAGCTTGCGTCGAAGCCGGGATTTCGGGCAAGGAACTGGAGCGGTCACTCGGCAAGCACGGTTTCACCTCCGGCCATGATCCCGACAGCGTCGAGTTGTCGACCCTGGGAGGCTGGATCGCCACCAATGCCAGCGGCATGAAGAAGAACCGCTACGGTAACATCGAAGACATCGTCCTCGAAGCCACCCTGGTGACCCCGACGGGAGAGATCGAAACCCGTCACGCGACACCACGCAACTCGGTCGGCATTCAGCCGCGGGTGTTCCTGTTCGGCAGTGAGGGCAACTTCGGTATCATCACCAGGGCGACAATCAAGATCCATCCACTTCCCGACGTTCGTGAATACGGAGCGCTGGTGTTCCCCCGGTTCGAAGTCGGAGTACAGTTTCTGCGGGACCTTCGGCAGGAAGGTGGGCTGCCGGCGAGCATCCGCCTGGTAAACAATTTCGAGTTTCGCTTCGGCCAGGCACTCAAGCCGGCCCCGTCGTTCTTCAAGAGCATCATGGACAAGGTGCAGAAGTTCGTCGTCCTGCACATCAAGCGTTTCAAGCCATTCGAGATGGTGGCCTCGACGATCGTGATGGAGGGTACCAAGGGTGAGGTCGATCACCAACGCGAGGTGATTTTCAGACTCGCGAAGAAACACGGAGCGTTGAGCGCCGGTGCCAGCAACGGCAAGCGCGGTTACACCCTCACCTTCGGGATCGCCTACATCCGGGATTTCTTCAACCAGTTTCAGATCATGGGAGAGAGTTTCGAGACCTCTGTTCCGTGGGATCGCATACATGTCGTCACTGCCGCTGTGCAGGAGGAACTCAGCAAGCGAACGCAGGAGGCGGGTATCGCCGGCATGCCGTACCTGGCGTATCGGGTGACCCAGACTTACCACAGCGGGGTGTGCATCTACTTCACGCTGGGGTTTTCCGCCAAAGGGCTGGATCACCCTCACGATGTTTACCACGACATTGAGCGTGCCCTGCGACAGGTCATCCTCGACAACGGTGGCTCTCTTTCCCACCACCACGGAGTCGGTAAATTGCGGCACGGCTTCCTGCCCCAGGTGCAATCCGAGAACGCGATCGCCGTGATGCGGCAGACGAAAAAGGCGATGGATCCGCAGAACGTATTCGGTATCGGCAACGGCGTCTTCGCCGGCGACTCGGATGCGAGCTGATGGGTCACGAGGGCAAATCCGTCATCATCACGGGAGCCTCATCCGGGCTCGGCGCCGCACTGGCGCAGGAGTTCGCCACCGCTGGATCCAACCTGACGTTGTTTTCGCCGGAAGAGGACAGGCAGAAGGAGGTGGCGGAGAGCTGTCGTTCTCTCGGGGGTCAGGCGCAGGCCGTGATCGGCGATGTGACTGATGAGATGGACTGCAAGGGGTTGATCGACAAGACGGTGGCCCAGTACGGCCGCGTCGATTATGTGATAGCCAATGCCGGGATCAGCATGTGGGCCTCGTTCGAGGATGTCGAGGATCTAGGCATCTTCCGCAAACTGATGGAGGTCAATTACCTCGGCGCCGTGAACTGCATCTATTATGCGTTGCCCCATCTAAAGGCCAGCGGGGGCATGATCGTGGCGATTACCTCCATCCAGAGTAAAATCGGGGTACCCCGCCACACTGGGTATGTTGCCTCGAAACATGCTCTGCAGGGCTTCTGTGAGGCTCTGAGAATGGAGCTTGTCGACAGCGGCGTGGACGTGTTGACCGTCCTGCCCCATTGGCTGCGGGGAACCGATTTGCGCAAACGGGCCTTTGGCGCCGACGGCGATGCCCTGGGTGAGTCGTCGCGCAAGCACAGCAAGGAGTCAGTCTCTGTCGAAGACGCCTGTGCCGCCATCGCCAAGGCCATGCAAAACCGGCAGCGCGACTTGATCATCCCCTGGAAGCTCAAGGCCCTGCTCGGCTTGAATCTTGTCAGCCCCAAACGGGCGGAAGCACTGATCACCGGCGCTGTCGGCAAACAGGAAACGTAGCACCCGAATCGACTTCCGCATTCCGCCAACATCCGCGATGAACATCCTGCTGATAGAAAAAGAGCCGAAAATCGGCGACGCGCTGGTCAAGCTGCTCGGCAAGTGGAGCTTGGATGCGGTAGTGGCGCCGGATTGCGACCGTGCCCGGACTGCTCTCTACGAGTCCTCCTTCGACATGCTCATCGCAGACTTGCCATTGTCGGAATCCGAGACCATCGAGCTGGTCAGCGAAGTGCGGGAAGCGGAGCAGTTCAAGATCCTGCCCATCGTGGTGGTGTCGGGCAAGGCGGGTAAGGAAGACATCCTGGCCGCGTCGCAGGCTGGGGTCAACGGCTTTCTGGCCAAGCCATTCCAGGCGGACCAGCTGAAGAAGAAGATCTTCGAGGTTCATCGCTCCCACCAGCGAGTTGTGCTCAAGGATCAACTCACCCAGCTGTGGGAGGGGCGCTCCACCTACAAGGACAACATTACCAGCCCACACATCCTGTTTGGCGAAGCGATCAACTCACTCGAAGAGCTGATGGCACCTCCCAACAACGCTGTCGCCCAGTACCTGGCTAGGGGTTGGCAGGGATTACAGAAGTGCAACCAGTCTCAGGTTGGACTGAATGCCGGCTACATGGTCGAAAGCCAGACCACCAACATCGTCCTGTTCCTGAAGAAGGAAACCTCCAAGGTCTGGTTGAAGGCGCTGTTGATCTCGTCCAAATGCCACGGAAACCCGGTCGTTATTGCGCGGATGATGCACATCAACAAGGGTGCCACACTGCCGATCTACCTCATCCTGGAAGACAACAATCAGATCCCGCCGGCGCACCGGGAGGGGCTGAAGAAAATCGGTCTGAAAGTCGTCCGCCGCTCCGCCCTGGTCGGCAAACTCGAAGAGTTTCTCGCCGCCCATCTGACCAGTGTCTCCAAGCGCAAGGTGAAGGCTGAAGCCGATGCAGTCAGTCCCCAGGCTGTGCGTGGCCGCATCGTCGAGGACGTCGAGACCATGGCGACGCTGCCGTCGTTGCCGCAGGTGTTCGAGAAGATTTCAGCCCTGTCCAGAGATCCAAAAAGCGATCTCAAGGAATGGATAGAGGTCATAAAGCTCGATCCGATGACGAGTGCGACCTTGCTCAAGCATGCGAACTCGGCCTCGCTGGGACTAACCGTCGAAGTGAACGAAGTCGACCGTGCTGTGGTCCTGCTGGGCAAGAAGACGGTGGCCGGACTGGTGGCCAGCGAAGCCATGCGCAAGACGTTTACCTCCATTCAGGAAGTGGGATTCGATCTTCAGGAGTTCTGGTTACACAATCTCAGCGTAGGCTTTGCTGCGCACGTTCTATCGCTGCCGGTTGAGAGTGGCGACGACGAAGAGGGAGGTACCTCGGAACTGGCGACCCTCGGGCTGGACAGCCCGACGATGGATCTTCTCAAACAGATCAATTTTGCCAAGCGATTGAGGCTCGACCCAACGCAGGCCGGTGCCTTCGTGGCCGGCACCATGCACGACATCGGCAAAGGGGTGATGGTGAACTCCTACCCCGGCCTGTTCCCATTGTTGTTGGATGAACTGCGATCCCAGCAGTGGGCGACATCGATGCTGCATGCCGAACAGGAGGTGGCGGGGGGACTGACCCACACAGTGACCGGCGAAATCCTGATCCGCAAGTGGGGTTTGGGGGAGCAACTGGGGAACGTGGTGCTGTCACACCACCAGCCCAGCATTGATGATTCCCTGACCTTCCTGGTTGGCATCGCCGATGTGTTCGGCCAGGTGCTGCACCCTTTTCCCAAGGATTCAGCCTTCCCGGTCGCCGCTGCCGTCGAAGAGGATGCCCTACACACGGTCAGCGGGTTCTTACCAGCGGGATTCCTCGAACAGCCATTGCTGAACAAGGACGAGTTGACGGCCTTGATCAAAGCCCTTGGCCCCCGCATCAAGCGCTTCGTCGAAGACGCGCGAAAGTCTGTCAGTTGACCATACGTCATTCAGTTTCCTGGTGGTGCTTCGGGGGAAAGCAGCTGAGCCCGAATGAGCTGATCGCGGCCGTGGCTGATATCGGCTACGCCGGCTTCGATTTAGTTCCGGCCGAACACTGGCAGGCGATCCGAGATGCCGGCCTCGAGATCGCGGCCATCGGCGGCCATACGACCTTGACGGACGGGCTGAACAAGCGGTCGAATCATGATCGTATTGAGGCCGAAGTTCTCGAGAATCTCGAGCACGCGCAGAAGCATGGAATTCACGGGCTGATGTGTTTTTCGGGGAATCGCCACGTTGACGACGACGAAGAGGGAGTCGAGGTCACGGCGGCAGGGTTGAGTCGGGTAGCCGGCGCCGCGGAAGAGGCTGGGGTGGACCTGGTTCTCGAGCTGCTCAATAGCAAAGTGGATCACCCCGAGTACCAATGCGATAGTACCTCGTGGGGGGTCGAGGTGATAGAGCGTGTGGGATCACCCAGGGTGAAGCTGCTCTACGACATCTACCACATGCAGATCATGGAAGGGGATCTGATTCGGACGATTCGTGAGTACAACCGGTACTTCGGCCACTACCACACCGCCGGCAATCCAGGGCGCAACGAACTGGATGAAAACCAGGAGATCTACTATCCGGCTGTCATCAAGGCGATCGAAGAAACTGGTTTTGACGGATTTGTCGGGCACGAATTCGTGCCCCTGGGAGACCCCGTGGCATCACTGCGGCAGGCGTATGAGGTCTGCAGGCTCTAAGGGATGGTCAGTTAGACACCAGGCGCTCCCAGATCAGGTAACCCAATCGGACGTGGACTTGCTCACCGCGCATCAATTTTTGCCACATCTGGTCCTTGGAGGCCGGGAGGTCGAGGTCAAGGATATGCCGCGCTTCGCCCTCGCTGACTTCCTGGGGTTCGTCCCTGTCTTTGTAATGCATAAAAAAAGGCATGAATCATCCTCAGATGTGCTCGTGCACCGGAGCGCGCATCCTCAAATCTCGTCGATTTGCTGGAATCCGTCCACCTGTACCAGGTTAACGGGGGAATGAGCGCCGGGAGCGGTCACGGCGCTCCACCCGTCGGTCCCTCAACACCCTGAGGTTCAACACGTAATGCTGGTACGTGTCGCCAAGCCCATCCTCGTCATCGCCGACCAGGTCATAGCGCGCAAGACTCTGGTGCAGAACCTGAAGTACTACAAGTATGAGATCTTCGAAGCAGAAGATGCGTCGCAGGGCCTGATGCTGTTTCAGGAGAAGAACGCGGAGATCGGGCTGGTCCTTATTGACCTGAGTAAATCGGAGAAGGTCACCGAGGTCGTGATCGCGCAGTTGAACAAGATCGACCCCAAGGTCAGGATCATCGTCTGCGTCGAACAGTCAGCGGAGGAGCGCAAGGGTCAGCAGACCGATGTTGCCGGGGTATTGCGCAAACCGGTGCGAGTCGACCGCATGCTGTCCGAACTCCGCAAAGCATTCGAAAATATCTAAGTGCCCTGTCACTATCGACTTACCGCCCACCGGACGGCTTCTGCGGGGCTCGGGTGGCCAGCATGGTTCCCGAGCACCTTGCGCGCGCCTCGTCGATCTCAATATCTTCTCAGCGAGGTGCCCGTACCGTCGAGGCGTCGGTGCTTGCCCTCATTTTTCTCCCCACCGAATCTCCTTCAGTGTCTGCGGTCAACCGGCTGGCGTCTTCGCCGTGCAGGGAGGACTACAGCAACTGATTAGAGTCACTGACAGTCGTCACCGTGACGCATCATCGGCGCCCCATGCCATGACCAGTCGAGACCATGCTGCAGCGAGCTGAGAAACCGACGCCTGAGGCCATATTGGCAGGGTCAGACGATCCTGCCGCTGAGGAGGACGAGCAGCGATCGCAAGATTTGTTGCTGAGAACCGCCGTCCACGGCGTCGCCGTGTCCGCGCGTGCGTTCCGCGGAGCCGCCGAGCCGCCGCCGCGACCCGGTTTGCCCGACGCCGATCTCCTGGCGGGCATGGTTCCCGAATCGAGGGCAGCGTTGCGGGAAAAGGAATGGCGCAGCGGTGCGAGCCTGATTCCTCGATGGTATAAACTGCTACTGGTGGGTGTGGCGACGATGGGGGCAGCCTGGGGCGTTACCGGAAGTCCGCAACAGGCCCTGGCTTTCGCCTGCGCAGGGTCATGTCTGGCTTGGGTCGGCAGCGAGAGTTATCGCCGAATGCGCCAGCTCAAGCTGACACAGATGTAGCGAACATCCTGTTCGCTCAAAACCTGCGTTCGTTCTCAAACTGCGCTCGAGAAGCTCTTTGCGTTAGTGAGCGCAGTTTTTCAAATAGATTCCTCGAACGCTAGTTCGAGGCAACCTCGAGCGGAGCTCGAGAGCGAACAGGATGTTCGCTAAGTCCTCGAGTGTCAGCTCGAGAACGGACAGGATGTCCGCTTATACAGGCGACATCATGTTGTCGCTGTCAGCACGCCGCAGCACATTGTCGGCACAAATCCTGTAGTGGTTGCCGATGATGCACAGTTCGAAGGCACGCGTCAGATAGACTCCCGGAAACTTGAAGTGCTCCATCCTGGCCTCGCAGTAAACCATGGCTCTTTCATACACCATGCGCCCCTGCTCCAACGCGACATCGCCCTTGCCGAGAGATTCCTTGAACCCCTGGACGAAATCTCGTACCTCGGCGAGCCCCTTGTCGGGACCATAGCGGACCAACGCGTCCTGTGCGTACTGCAGCATCTGCGTGAAACGCTTGACGTCCTGCTCTTCGAGCTCGAGGCGGTCGCGAGCTGATTGTCTCACCGAGTTCCACATGTCCGTGAACCGTGTCGCTTCGCCACGGATTTCCTGCAAACTGAGGCGATCACGCTTCAAGGCCTCTCTGAGGAAGCGGAAGTACTCGCCGTCCAAGCGTTTCAGGCCCTGTCTGACAACTGAGTGCCCGACCGCCATGTACTCACCGCGAGTGAGTACGCGGCCGCGGAAGATGTGCAGATCGACGCGATCGAGGACATCGCGCGCGCGACCGTAGAGCGCCTTGCGGTCAAACAGCGTCGACAAAATGTGGGTGAAGCCCTCATCCAGCTGCTCGGCCCCCATCGTGGGCCGAAACTGGGCCGACTCGTCGATGTTGTTACGCGCGTCCACGGCTCCAATCAACCGTCCCTGTTCCTTCAGGTCGACGTACAGGGGCGTGTGAGGCATCGGCGTCAGCTTGCCCGTCATCGATGAGAAAATCCCGTTGTTGGTGACGAAGTCGACGATCAGATCCGCTGTTTGACGGGTGTCGCCATCGGTGCCGAAGATGAATCCCGCGAAGACCTCGATGCCCTGCTGTTGCAGAACCCGGACCGTGTCCTCCGGCCTGGTTTTCACGTTCTGAATCTTGTTCATCTCTTTCAGCGCGCTGGGATCCGGATTCTCGATGCCGAGAAAGACGGCGGTGAATCCGGCCTGACGCATCATCGGTACCAGGTATTCGAGCCCTTCCTTGCCGAGATCGACGCTCGCTTGGGTAAAGAAATTGAACGGATAATCGTGCTCGCGCTGAAACTCGATCATCCCCTCGAGAATGTTCTCCATCGCCTCGGGCTCTGAGACGAAGTTGTCATCGACGGTGAAGACGGAGCCTCTGAATCCGGAGTCGTAGATGCTCTTCAGCTCCCGCATGACACTGGTTTTGTCCTTGGCGCGGGCGAAACCACCATTGAACTGGACGATGTCGCAGAAGTTGCAGCGAAAACGACAACCGGCTGTGGTCTGGATCATCATGGCCCGGTAGTCCTGAACGTTGATCAGGTCCCAGCGCGGCACCGGGAGATTGTCCAGCGGCTTGAAAATTTCCTTGTCGAGCAAGTACTTGCGTGATCCCTCCGGTTCCTGTAGCACGCGTTCGGGAATCAACAGATGCGGCGTTTCGTCGCGGTGTTTGGGGTGCTCCTCCAGCCACTTGACCAGATCGTCAATCCATGGTTGAGCTTCTCCCCACACCAACAGATCCAGTCCGTCATGCAGTATCTGGTCAGATTCGGTCGTCGGGTGCAATACCGTGTCCCGATAAGTCGAGGCCATGGGGCCGCCGAGAATCCAGGGCGTGTCCGTGCCCCTGGCCGGCCCTTCGAGCAACTCCACGAGGGAGTCGCGTTGAATGTTCATGGCGCCGGCGAAGACGGCATCGGCTTGCTGGATTTTCTTGCGCAGAGTCCGTGTGGACCAGTGGCGGATGTTCATGTCGAGCAGTTCAAAATCCCAGTCTTCCGGCATCATCGCGGCGAACGACAACACGCCCAGGGGTGGAAAAGAGGCCTTCCGTCCCGCGTAGCGAATGACATGCTTGTAGCTCCAGAACGAGTCGTCCGGGAAAGCGGGGGAGATGAGAAGGGCTTTTTTGGTCTGCATTTCCGCCATACCTTTGTCGGAGTCTATGCGACTAAATCTCTGTTTTTAAAGCATTTATGAGAAAGTAACCGAAGGCTCGTCCGGGTCGTGATGGGCGCGGCCTGACCGGATTTACATCGTTGGATAGGATACACTAAAATGTGTCAAAAAAGCTCGGTTCACAAGGGCAAGCAATCAAATATATGAGCGCAGAATTTCCGCCGATTTGCCCCAGTCAAAGCGGCTGGCGAAGTCGATTCCAGCGACCCCCATGGCTGTGCGCCGATCTGGATCGAGCAACCCTCTGATGGCGCGTTTGAGCTCTTCGACGTTCTCGGGATCCACGCTGAATCCATTATACCCATCCTCGAGAGCGTACACCGCGCCCCCAGACCGTCCAGCGATGACGGGTTTGCCGCAGGCGGCGGCCTCCAGAAAGACCATGCCGAAACCCTCTACCGACAGACTGCTCTCCGTTTCATGTCCCACTTGACGGTTGGGCATCGCGAACACGTCGCAGAGGTTGTAGTAGGTGACCAGTTCTTCCTGGTCGACGTACCCGGTAAAGGTCACATGCGGCACTAAATCGAGCTCGCGTGCTATTTCTTCCAGTCGATGCCGATAAGGGCCGTCGCTGACGATGAGGTAGTGCCATGGCGGCATCTCGTCACGCAACTCGCCCAGCGCGCTCAGCATCGTGTCTACACCTTTGCGCTCGACGAGCCGGCCGATGGTCGTAAACACGATCTTGTCAGCCAGGGCGTACCGTTCCAGCAGAGCCGACGATTTCGCTTGTGGGAAGAACACGGAGCGGTCGACGCCCAAGGGCAGTTCGACCACGGCGCCTTCGCGCAACCCGAATGCCAGCATCTCCTGGGTCGTGTACTGGCTGTTCGTGAACACCGTGCGGGCGCGGCGAAGGACGACATGGAGAAGGCGGGTCAGCCAACGCATTGAAGTGAACTGGGAGCTGGTTTCACCGCCATACACCCACACGTCGTAGGGCCTTCCGCTCAACAGGTGCCACGCTAAGGCCATCGGGCCGGCACGCACGAGTTGGGCGGCGACAAACAGGTCGGGTCGGATGCGGATGAGGGTGAAGCCCGTTCGGGCGACGGCGGCCATGAAGCTGAGCGCTTTGCCCACAAAACCCAAGCGAGTCCAGTTGGGAAAGCGGATTGTGCGCACGGGGAAGTCGGCGTCGAATTCCGCAGCCCCGGGTGCCTGCGGAGCCAGGATCACGCAGCCGGCCGGCCGCGCCAACCCCACGAAGGTGGCCAGGGCATTGGCGATACCGCCAACGATGGGGGGGTAATCGAAGGTGACCAGAACGGATTTCATTTTGCAGCCAGCGCAACCAGAAAGATCATCATGTAGAACCCGGCGCTGCGGATGGCGAACCACCACCAACTCCCCAGCTTCAGCGCGGCCCATGTCACCACAGCGGCCTGTAGGATAAGACCGAATCCGAGGTAGAGTGACGTGCGTTCCAGCATCGGGCGCACTTCCGGTCGGGACAGGACCTGTTGGAACTGCGGCGGCAAGGTCTCGCCATAGCGGTCCAGGGCCGTGAGCAGCAGGGGCGAACCCTGGAGATGGGTTGTCAGGAATACGCCGGCCAGAATCAGATTGACGACCGCCGGTTTCATCTTGAAATAGGCGGCGTTGTCAAAGCGCAGTGCCAATAGGCCAAACAAGATCACGAGGCCGGAGGAAAGGATCGTGAATTCGTCGATCTCCCCGAACAGGTAGAGGTCGCACCCCACTAATAAGATGATACTGCAGACAGCTCCTAACAGCGCGTACCGGAGATTGGTCATCATGCTCTCTAGCACGACGAAGACGAAAAGCGGGATTAGATCCAGAAGTAAGAACGACCAATGCACGGCGGTGAATCCTGCTCAAGTCGCCGCGGGACCGCCGCTCAACGGCGCTCCACGATGAAGGCGGTGCCCGAGGTGCGATCGAGTCTCATCTCAGCGCCCAACTGAGAGACCAGGGTGTTGACGAGTCGCAGGCCGAGGGAATCGGGGCTGTTGATGTCGATGTCTGGCAAACCAACGCCATCGTCGCTGACGATCAGCGAGAAGGGACCGTCCTCCTCATCCCGCAACTGAATGCGGATCTCGCCGCTGCGGTTGCCGGGGTAGGCGTACTTGAGTGCGTTTGACAAGAGCTCGTTGATGATGAGGGACAATGGGATCGCCCGCTCGATGGTGAGCAGGACATCCTGGACGTCGACGGTTAGACGAATGCGGGATTCATCGACGCCGAAGGATTCGAACAGGTGTTCGGTCAAGCGCCGCAGGTATCCGACGAACTCAATACGGGCGAGATCAGCCGACTCATAGAGCTCTTCGTGGATGAGAGCCATCGAGCGAATGCGATGCTGGCTGTCACCGAAGGCCCTGGTTAGACGGTCATCCCCGAGTTTGGAAGACTGCAGATGCAAGAGACTGGAGATGATTTGCAGATTGTTCTTCACCCGATGGTGGATCTCCTTGAGCATGACCTCTTTTTCCGCCAATGAGGTCTTGATCTGCTCTTCGGCGACCTTGCGCTCGGTGATATCCTGAACGACTACCTGCATCATGCTGGCACGATGGATCTGTTGATCCTCTGTGGTTTCATAGATCGGAAAAATAGCTCCCGACGCCCAGCGGTACTCGCCGTCCTTGTCACGCCATCGGTAGGCCATTGCCTGCGGCGCCGTGGCAAGATCGGCCTGGTGGAACTCCTCTGTCGCGACCAGATCGTCCGGGTGAATGATCTGCTTGCGAATGTCGGCATCGCGGTAGAATTCCTCCGGCGAGTACCCGAGCCATTCCTGTATTTGAGGGCTCACATAGAGGTAGTTGCCTTCGGTGTCCAGCAACATGACGACGAAATTGGGTGTTTCGACCAGCGTGCGGTAACGCTGCTCGGACAATGCCAATTGTTGCAGATCCTCCATGCGGCGGAAGCCTTCAGAAAGAGCCTCTGCCAGTTCCTCGAAGAAGGCTAGATCGCGTTCGCTGAAGGCATCGGCGATGGCGCTGTTGATGGTCAGGGTGCCAAAGGAAAACGGCACGTCGATGATCGATCGCACGGGCCCATAGAGGTCGATTATGCGCTCCCGTTCACCGTAGGGGTCGTCCTCTTTCAGGTCGGGCCTGTAGGCCGGTGAGGCCTGTCGCCAGATGGCGGCGATGGTGCCGGCGTAGCTCTCGGTGTCGGCGATCATGCGCTCGTCCGGCTTGCTCAGCCGGGATGATTCGACCGAGCTATAGGTGTAGAGCATCGGTGGTTCACCCATGTCGACGACGTTGACGGCGCAGTGCTGGAAGGTGATGCCGATGGTGTCGAGTCCCTGGTGGATGGCCTGCAGGACCTGATTGATTTCCTCCGCAGTCACCATGCTCCAGACGGCCTCGCGCACCCGCTGCAGAACCAGACGCTTCTTTTCCAGGTACTTGCGCTCGGTGATGTCGCGGGCGACCCCGTGGGTACCGACGAAGTCACTGCCCCGGTACAGACCACTGGCGCTAATCGAGAAATGACGCACGTCCATCTCGACTTCGCGGGTGTCGCCGGTACTGGAGCGCAGCCGAATTTCCATCCGTTTGGTGGCGCGATCTCCCGTACGGCGCTCGGCAAAGGCATGTCCGAGACTCTCGACGTCGCTGGGGTGTAGAATCTCAGAGTAGTGCTTGCCGATGATACCCTCGCGACTGTAGCCCAGAAGATTGTCGACCTGGCCGTTGGCGAAGGTGAAGTGGCCCTCGCTGTCAAGGACGTAAATGAAGTCGGAGCTACCCTCTACCAGGGCGCGGTACCGGGCCTCTGACACGGCCAGTTCCTGCACGGGATCCCGGGCTTCCAGGGCCTCAAGCGTGTCGCGCAGGCGCTCGAGTTCCTCGAGCAGCTCTTCCTTCGATTTGTCCGGATTTTCAGGGCTGTTCATGGGTTGGCATCAAAAAACGTCGGGGGACATATAGTCAATCGTTACATGTGATTACTGTTACATCTAATTATATGGTTTATAATGGTTTATGAGCAATAGTACGCCAATCGACTCATTGCAAGCGCAACGCATCGACCCACCCGTCCAACAAGCCGATTTCTGACAGCAGATCGAGTATGGTGTAGCGCGCTCGAATGTGGCGACCAAACCGCACGGCAGCGCGGGCGCGGGCCGGCTCGACTCCCAGGGCGCTGAAGGAAACCGGAGCTCCCGCTGCCCGGAGTTGTTCGTTCACACTGGCGGAAGGTCGCAGCAGGGCAGTCAATCCAACCTTGATTGAAAGCCACTCTGACTGCAGATGGGTCAGCCGCTCACTCAATTGCAACCGGGACAGGCATCTCCGCCTGGCATGCGGCAGCATCGCCGTGGCCAGACCTCCGAAATGTTCTTGCAGGTCCCTCTGCACTTCAGCCCAGGAACGATGTGACGCAGTCAGACCTGCCATGTCGAGATCCCGGTCCAGCCTCAAGGCAAGCAGTTGCTCGTAGAAAGCAGCCATAGTGATGGTAGCGACGCCAACCTGGCAGCCGTGGAGATCACCGGCATCGGTCAGGCCGCGGGTCATGTCCAGGTAGTGGCTGATGAGGTGCTCGGCGCCGCTGGCAGGAGCCGAAGAGCCGGCCTGTGTCATGGCCTCCCCGGAGATCAACAGGGCACTCATGAGGCTGGCCACGGCAATGCGGTCGCGCCCGGGCAGCGCCTGTTCCTGGTCGTCACAAAGACGGCCGCTTTCCTCGATAAGGGCAATAGCCGTGGGCGAGTACTCCGTCCCCAGCAATCGGTGGCTGAGGTACCAGTCAGCCACGCTGACACTGCGAGACACCAGGTCGCCGAGGCCGGCGGCGATCATGCGTGCCGGGGCCTGCCGCAGGATGTCGGTATCCGCCAGGCAGGCGATCGGTCCGCGGCAGGGGACGCTCTCCTTGATGCCTGAAGACATGACGGCGGCGGTGGAGGAGGTGTAGCCGTTCATGGACGTGGCCGTGGGTATGACCAGATAGGGGCGATCGGACTGAAAGGCGGCGAGTTTGGCGACATCGTTGACGGTGCCGGCACCAACGGCGATTACCAGACTGGCATCGACTGTGTGAATCTGCTGTGAGGTCCGATTCACCTGCTCGTCGTCACAAATGGGCTTGACGGTGCCGCGATCCGGTGAGGTATCGATCAGATGACGGCTCAGACCGTACCCGGCTTCGCGCAGATGCTCGTAGATCGCGGCGCCGGCTACATCCCAGGTGATGGTGTCAGCGACCACAAGGCATCGGCGGGCGGAAGCCTCCGGCAAGGTGGCGGTGAACCTCGCCAGCTCCGGCAGGACGCGTTCCCCGAGCCAGACGTGCCCGGTATGGCACCTGTTGGACAGCAGATCGTTGAGTTGCGCCAGTGTCATGATTCGAGGAGAATAGTCAAAAACAACCATTGTGATGGAGTCGGGTATGAGTGAAACGCAGATCTGGACCATCGGTGGCGGCGATGATGGGGAGACCACGGCAATCCATGACGTTTTAGCCGACTCCCCCGGCGATATCGTCTATATCATGGCCCACGGAGCCGGTGGCAACATGGAGCACAAGACCATGGTGGCCTTCGCACGGGCGTTTACCAGGTCCGGGTTCGACGTCGTCCGCTTCAATTTCTCCTACACGCATCGGGGAGGTCGGGCGCCGGACCGTATGCCGAAACTGATGGCCAGTTACCGTTGTGTCATCGAGTACGTGCGCTCGCAGCTGAACCCGAAGATCCTCCTCATCGGTGGCCAGTCGATGGGTGGCCGTACCGCGTCGATGCTGGCGGCGGAGGGGGACGCCTGTGATGGATTGATCCTGCTCGCCTACCCCCTGCATCCGGCAGGCAGACCAGAACGGCTCCGCGACGCTCATCTACCGGATATCAAGGTTCCGGTTCTGTGCTTCAACGGTACGCGAGACAGTCTCTGCCAGAGAGATCTGATGGAGCAGGTCCTGGCCGGTTTGTCCGATCGCTTTCGCATGCACTGGCTGGAAGGTGCGGACCATGGGTACAAGGTTCTGAAAAGGTCGGGGCGCACACAGCAGGAGGTGTTCGAGGAAGTGGCTGATGTAAGTTGCCAGTGGGCAGCCCAATTCGTAGCCTAGGCGCAACTGAAGTCCGATCCCCAAATTGCAGGAGGTTACGGAAAGATGACTCGATCCTCTGCCATACTCAGAATCGTTTCGATGTTCGTCGTCATGTTGCTGGCTTGCCCATCCCTGACGCCGGCGCAAACGGCGGAAAAGGGTCCGTGGTGGCCGCACGCCCTTTGGGGAGCTGGCGATCAAGCGGGAGCCTCGAATTGGATAACCCCGGAAAAGATCGTCGCCTCGCTGAAGCTGGTGGAAAAGGGCAACGTCTATGAGCTGGGACAAATCTACGATCACAACATGCCGTTGTTTGGCAACCGGACCTACGCGCTGACGATTCCGGGGTCACCTTCCGGTGGGCCGTTCGGTGCGGACAACTGGGTCTACCACGATGAGTTTCTGTGCGGTGAAATCGGTCAGATCGGCACCCAGTTCGACGGTCCCGGTCATATCGGGGTGCAGGTCACCATGGCCGATGGACAGGTCGAAGACGTGTTCTACAACGGGTATACGCGGACTGATATGCACGCCAAAGGTGCCGGGACTTATGGTTTGCAAAAGCTCGGCATGGAGCACATCAAACCCTATCTGACCCGTGGCATCCTCATCGACATCGCCGGTCAGAAGGGAGTCGAGGCCCTCGATCATGGCTATGAGGTGACGGTCGCCGATGTGCGTGCGGCGCTGAAGAGACAGGGTATGAGAGAGGACGACATCGAAGACGGTGACGCGCTGTTCTTTCGCTATGGCTGGTCGAAGTACTGGACCGACGCTGAGAAATACAACACCAACCCGCCCGGAATCGGCTTCGGGGTGGCGAAATGGATCGTCGAGCGCAACGCCTCCATGATCGGTTCCGACCAATGGGGGACGGAGGTTCTGAGCGAACTGACGGAGATTCCCGTTCATGTCGAGCTCATCCCGAAGAACGGCATCTGGAACCTCGAAAACATGCGCTTCGACGACCTGGTTGCGGACGAGGTCTACGAGTTCCTCTTCGTCTTCACGCCGATTCGTTTCCGAGGGGCGACGGGTTCACCGGGTAGACCTATCGCGATTCGGTGAACCTGCCGAACGCGCTCGCCACTGGCGCTGTCTTCCTGCTCGGTTTTGGGACGGCGAGCGCCGGCAGCAGCGATCAGCGAGTGGCATCCGTAGTTCTCGAGGACTTCGAAAGGCACGACGCTGACGATGACTGGTCAGCGCGTCAGGCCGAGTTCAATGTGTTCGACCGCCAGTCTCCGGATCCTGCTGGCTCGGCACGGGCTGCCCGTCTGGTGTACCCGCGGTGGTCGCCATGGCGAGGCAAGTGGCCGGCAGTGATCCTGGAGCATGGTGACGGGCAGTTCCGCACCAGCGATTGGAGCCTCTATTCGGTCCTGCGCTTCGAGGCCCGAGCCCGCCACCCGAGGGTCGTCCACCTGAAATTGCGCATCGACGATGGTGACGGCCGCCGGGCCATCCGCATCATTCCGATCGAATCAAATAAGTGGGGTACCTGCGAGATTTCACTGGCGGGCTTGGCGGACGACATCGACACCGAACACGTGCGACGAGTCGATTTCTACATGAGCCAACCGTCGGCGGATTACGAAATCGATCTCGATGACTTGCGGTTGGAGGCGGCGTCGGTCGCCCTTGAAGAAGCCGCACTCACTACCGATCCCTTCCAGCACGGCAGCCTGGTGGTCAGAGCCCGTTTCAACAAGCGGGCATCGTGGCGTGTTGCCGTCACTGATACAGCCGGGCACGTAGTTGCCACATACACCGGCAACGGTACCAGGCTGCATCTGCGCGAAGTACTGTCAACGTCTGTTCCTGGACGCCACACCGTTACCCTGCGCCTGCTCGGGCATCACGGCTCCACCACCGTGCGCTCCCTCGGGTCACTATTCGTGGACAGTGCTGACGGACCCGGTGAGGGATTCTCTTCGATAGTGGGGTGGGCGGAGCCCTCTACACGCAAGGTGCTCCTGCACGACCTCCCGGCAGCGGACCGGGCTGTATTCAAACCGGGCAAAACAGAATCCGGGGAGACTGCGCTGCAGCTGGCCATGGGTCAGGGCGAGACGGAGGCCTTTCAAGTGGTGTTCCGCACGAAGGACACACTCGCCGGCATCGACGTCACCGTCGGAGCCATCGAGCACGTCGACGGGGGCGCCGTGTTTGCGGAGGGAGCGATATCCGTGAGCCGGGTGCTGTACGTGGATGCGCACGAACCGGAGGAATACAACGTCGACTACAGCGGATGGTGGCCTGATCCGCTGGTGCCTGGCGCTCGCCTTATCGTCGAGCCGGGCGAGAATGCGCCAGTGTGGATCGCGCTGGAGTCAGCGATAACTCAGCGACCCGGTTTTTACCGAGGCGAGATCCAGGTGCACGTCGACGGACGATCGGACGTACTCGCCATACCGCTTGAGGTGCATGTGTACCCGGTCGCCGTACCCGCTGTCACGACCGTACAGACGGCGTTCTCCTTCTACGAGAGCTCGCTGTCGCAAGTGTATGGTGACAGCCATGCTGAAAAGCTACTGCCCCTCTATCGGCAGTTTATTGGAGCGCACCGTCTCAATGCGACGAATATCTACGCCGGTACGCCCCCTGCCCCGGAGGTTTTGTTGGCATCGCGCGAGCGTGGCCAACTCAACCGTTTCGTGGCACTGCACGTGGAGGGAGATAGGGAGTATGACGCCGAAGAATTAGACAAGATCGCCGAAACCCTCGCCCCCTACGTCAACGAGTACGATCGCCTCGGATTGTTGCCGCAGGCGCTTCTGTACGGTTTTGATGAAGCGCGCGTTGACGAGTTCTCCGAACTGAAGGAGGTCTTCGCTTTTTTCAAGCAGCGCTATCCCGGGTTGAAGACGGCGACGACGGCGGCTGATCCCAGCCTCGGTATGGATACAGGCCTGGACGAGGTCGTCGATGTATGGGTCCCCTTGACTGCCCACCACGATCCCGCTGCCGCCACCGCTGCCCGCGCCGCGGGCGCACAGGTGTGGTGGTACATCTGCATCGCGCCGACCCATCCGCACGCGAACTGGTTCATCGAGTACCCGGCGCTGGAGGCGCGGCTGTTGTGGTGGATGTCGCATCGCCAGCGGGTGGACGGCTTCCTCTACTACACGCTGAATCGCTGGCCCGGAAATGAACGGCCGCTGCAGTCGCCGGAACGGGGCAACAAGGTGGGGGGGTGGAACCCAGCCTCCTTCGGCACGGCCAACGGCGACGGTTGCCTGTTGTACCCCGGTCCTGACGGACCCCTGACGAGCATACGGCTGGAAAACATCAGGGATGGGATCGAAGATCTGGAGTTACTGCGAATGTTGGCCGGCCATGATGCCGGGCGCGCGGATCGGCTCTGTGACGAAGTGGTGGGTCAAGGGGTCACCGGTTTCACTCGCGATCCAGAGCGGTTTACTCGAACGCGGCAGCAACTGCTCGAATCCGTTTCACAGATGGCCGCTGGCGACGCCCGCCATGGTGGAGACTCGATCGCTAGGCCCTGAGGGCACGCTCGATATCGAGGCGGCCTCTGTCGATGGCCTTGCGAAAGGTGGCGATGGTGTCGCGAACGCCCTGGACCAACGGTCGGTAGGCGAGCGGGCCGAGGGCCTGGTTGAGGGCGCTGTCATCGGCGCTGGAAGGATGCGGTAGCGGTGTCGGGTCGAAGCTGATGGAGGCGGCGGATCCCGGCACGACCTCGTCGATGGCGGCGACGATCTCTTCCATGGACACGGTGCTGCCGCCGATGTTGAACACGGGGGCGCCTTCGAGCCTGGTTCTGGACGCCGTGATCAAGGCGGCGGCAACATCATCGGCATGGTGATAGACGAGGGTGCCACCGTAGGTGATGTGGTATGGCCGGCCGAGGGCAGCTGCCAGCATTGCTTTGGTAGGTGTCGAAGTCCAGCCTTGATCGCGGCCTGGACCATAGACGACGCATGGCCGTATCCCAGTGCTGTGGAGGGCGTTCTCGCGCCAGTACACACTCGCGGTGCCTTCGTTGCATTGCTTGAACACGCCGTAGAGGGTGGGCGGCAACAGCTTGGCATCGTGTGCCAGTGGTCCAGGTGGATAGGCCTCCGGCTCGCCGTAGACGCCGAACGAACTGGCGAACACGACGTTTTGCACCAGTTCCTGGAGTTGCCTGGCCGTTTCGAACACGACGGTGGTGCCAACCAGGTTCACGCGTGCCCCGAGTACCGGATCGGCACGCACCAACGGAACCTGCATGGCCGCCAGATGGAGGATATGGGTGATATCGTTGTCGTTAACCGCTCTCGAAAACGCATCGAGATCGGTGATGTCGCCGGAAATGAAGTTGATGGAGGCAATGGCGTCATCATCCATGATGGTCTCGAGTCTGTAGCGGTCTGCGGACAGATCGTAGGACGAGACATGCAATTCTTCATCAAGCAGGCGTTTGATCGCCCAGGCTCCAACGCATCCCATGGCGCCGGTCACCAGATAGCGCTCGCTGCTCTGATTGGCCATTTCCGTGTCACTTCCTGAAAAATAAGAGAACGGGTCAATTATCGGGCGGAATAATCTACGGCTGGATGCGGTTCCCGGCGACCCGGAGAATCCTGTACAGAGCCGCATACGCGAGATGCCCATGTGAGTACAACTAGCATAAAAAACAAGGTCTAGGCCTAGATTTTTGCTTGACAGGATTTCACCAACCAAGTAGTATTGACACATCACTTTTCAGTCACGCTCGATCCGGTGCGCGAGCGTTGTTTGAGGGCTGGTAGGACAGAGGCGATCCTATCGGCCCTTATTTTATATACCCCGATCTAAGTCTTGACAGCCCGACCCCGCGGGTGTACGGTTCTGGACGCGGATCGCGTTCCGCGGATCGCGTCATTTCCCGACGGCAACGACGGGAACTCCCTGTGGCGAGATCGGGTTTGCGGTAGGATTCGCCTCGTACCGTAAGCCGTGCCGAGCAGGAACTCTTTTTCTCCCCCTGTTCGGTTGCAACTCCAAAATGGGGGTCTCGACTCTTTCAGGGCTTTGGCTGCTGTGAGAAGCGTCGGCCCCCTTTTTGTTGCCAACACAGAAACTGAAATCACCTCATCCATGAAAGCAGCATACTACGAGGGTCAACGTTCGTTACGGGTGGGAGATTGCGTCCCTCGCCCGCCGGCCGCCGGTGAAGTCCAGATCGAGGTAGCCTTCTGCGGCGTCTGTGGTACGGATCTCCACGTTTTCCAGGGGCACATGGATGCGCGCGTGCCGCGACCCCACGTCATGGGTCATGAAATGTCGGGGACTATCGTCGATATCGGACCCGGGTCCGATGACTGGGAGAGAGGACAACGGGTGGTGGTGCGGCCGATCGATTCTTGCGGCACCTGTCCTGCCTGTATGCGGGGGCACGGGCACATCTGCCAGAAGCTCAACTTCATCGGCATCGACTCGCCAGGAGCATTCCAATCGTCGTGGACGGTGCCCGCTCATACCCTCCATCTGTTACCGGCTGAACTGTCCTTCGAACAGGCGGCCTTGATTGAACCGCTGGCGGTGGCCTGTCATGACATTCGTCTGGCCGGGCTGCAGCCTGGTGAAGAAGCCGTCGTCATCGGCGCGGGCCCGATCGGCACGATCGTGTCATTGGTGGCACGCAACGCCGGCGCCAACGTGTTGGTTTCGGAGGTCAATCCATTTCGTGTGCAGTTCGCCCGTGATCTCGGGTTCGAGGTGGTGAATCCCAAAGAGCAGGATCTGGTAACGGCGGTTGAAGAGCGCACGGGCGGTGGCGGTGCCGACGTCGTCTTCGAGGTTTCGGGTACCCAGGCGGGTGCCAGCGTTATGACGAAACTGCTGCGCACGCGAGGCCGGGCCGTAATCGTGGCTATATTCGCCGAAGCGCCAACGATCGATTTATTGCAGTTCTTCTTGCGGGAGCTGCAGTTGTACGGCGTGCGGGTGTACGAACACGAAGATTTCGAACGTGCAATAAAGCTGGCACAACAGGGCGCGCTGCCTGTGGACACGCTGATCACGGAGCATCGAGGGTTGGATGCCCTGCAAGGAGTGTTCGAGGAGATGGAGTCGGGCGGGGACATCATGAAGGTGTTGATCGACACCCAGAGCTAACCGGAGAAGAGGTAAATGACCAAGGACATCGCCCGGCTCTCATCAGAGTTGGAAAAAAGCTATATCGCTTCGAGTCCCCGATCATGCCAGATGTTCGAGCAGGCGGCCGAGGTAATGCCGGGTGCGGCAAAGGGAGCCTACTACCACAAGCCCTACCCGCTTTCGATGGACAGAGGAGAGGGTTGCCACGTGTGGGACGTGGATGGCCGGCGGTTCGTCGACTTCGTCAACCACCACACGGGGCAAATCATAGGGCATCGGAATCCTAGTGTGATGGCGGCTGTCGAGGAGCAGCTGACGAAGGGAATTGTGTTGGGCGCTCCTGTGGGAACAGAGGCGGAGTTGGCGGCTGAAATCTGCCGGCGAGTGTCGTCCGTGGAGAGTGTCCGTTTCACTAATTCTGGGACTGAGGCCACTCTGCATTTGGTCCGTCTGGCTCGTGGCATCACCGGACGCCGCAAGATCGCCAAGTTCGAGGGTGGGTATCACGGTCAGCACGACGCGGTGGAAATCAGCGTCGGGCCGCCGTTGGACCAGGCCGGGCCGGCGACGGCGCCGACGGCGGTTGCACAGTCAAAGGGTATCGTTCCGCGCGCCGTCGAGGAGGCGATCATTCTGCCGTACAACGACCCCGAGTCGGTTGAGCGCTTGATCGAGCAACACAGGGACGAGTTGGCCTGCGTCATGTTCGATCCCAAGGCCGGCATCATGCCGCAGCGACCGGAGTTCGTCCAGTTCGTGCGCCAGGCAACTGCAGACAACGACATCCTGATGGTATTCGATGAGATCGTCGGGTTCGGGACCGGTGTCGGTGGCTTGCAGACCGGCTTTGGAGTCAAGCCGGATCTCACTTCCTTCGGCAAGATCATCGGCGGTGGGTTTCCGGTCGGGGCCTTTGGGGGACGAGCCGATCTCATGGAGCGCTTTGATATGAGCAAGGGGGCCACCGGCTTCTCTCAGAGTGGGACCTACTCCGGACACCCGGTGACGATGGCCGCCGGCCTGGCAACGCTCACGGTGTTGGATGAGGCGGCGTTCGCTCACCTTGAAGGCCTGGGGGTTCGTCTGTGCTCGGGACTCAACACACTGTTCAAGGATGCCGGTTTTCCGGCCCAGGCAGTCCATAATGGGCCGATTTTCAGCATTCACTTTACTACCGAGAAGTTGCTCAATTACCGCGTCATGTCGGGGGCCAACAAGGAGCTGGTCATGCCGTCTTACCTGATGTTGCTGGAACAGGGCTTCAACATGTGCTACGCCATGGGCATGAATGGCATCTCCCTGCCGATGGAGACCGAACACATAGACGGGCTTGTAAAGGCGATGGGCAGCGTGCTGGAAAAACTGGGCTGATTGCCGGGGCAGGCGCGCCGGGGTATATTCACAGCAAATAATAGTTTCCGTTGGGGGTGGCTCGCATCGCGAGCCTGAGATCGTACACCCTTCGAACCTGAACTGGATGATGCCAGCGTAGGGAACACGGAACTGCACGAGCGCACGTACCGAGCACGTGCACGGGCCGTTTCTCCTGCGTAGGGAGAGACGGTCTTTTTTTGTGACACGGGAAGGAGAGAGCATGAGCAGCAGAAGGCTCAGCGCGAATGTGCGAGCGGTCCTCGTGCACCCGCGAACGAAACTCGCCAGGATGCGAGGAATCATCCCGAATTCACTCCTGATGATGGCGGCTTTGCTGCTGATCCCGGGATCGGGCGCGGGTGCGTCCATCACGGTCGGCGGCAGCGTTCTCGATGCGATCACGGATCAGGCACTCGTCAACGCCAACGTTGTCCGCAGTGATGGCAGCGGGGTGGCGACTGACCATTTCGGTCGTTTCGAGATCGGTGTCGCGACCGAAAGTGATTCGATCACTGTGTCCCATATCGGCTACCGGTCCGTCAAAATTGCGGTGTCTGCCGAATCCATGGTCATCCGACTAGAGCCCCGAGCTCTTGCCGTGCCGGCGGTCAGAGTTACGGGCGGTCTGGTCGAAGAGGACCTGGCCGATGTGCCGGCGAGCGTCACGGTACTGCAGGCGGATGAGATCGCCTCTTTGGAAGCCGGCCACTTTCAGGATCTGGTGCCGTCTGTCCCGAACCTTAACTGGGCCGGCAGTACGTCGCGCGCGCGTTACTTCCAGGTGCGCGGCATCGGTGAGCGCAGCCATTACGCCGAAGAGGGGCCACCCAATTTCTCCGTCGGCTTTGTCATGGACGACGTGGACTTGAGTGGCATTGGAATGGCAGCGATGCTGGCCGACGTGGACCAGATCGAAGTCTTCAAAGGTCCGCAGTCGTCGTCGTTCGGACCCAACGCCATGGCCGGGTTGATCAACATGCAATCGGCAGATCCTGGGCAAGCGCAGCAGACCGTCTCGCTGGCTGCCGGAAACGATGCTCTGCTCCGATACAGCGGCAGCATGAATCTACCCGTGAGTGATGAGATCGCCGTGCGCTTCAGTTTTCACGACGCGCGTGCGAACGGCTTCAGGGACAACGTCTTTCTGGGTCGCGATGACACCAATCGACGGCGTGAGAATCTCGTGCGCGCGAAGGTCCGCTACCAGAAGGCGAGCGGCATGACCTGGGTCGGCACTCTTTTCCGTGCAGATGCCGACAACAGCTTCGACGCCTGGGCCCCCGACAACAACGAGGATCTGATTACCTATTCGGACAATCCGGGAAAGGACCGCCAGTTGACCTCCGCTGTGTCTCTGAGGGGTGGATTGCCACTCGAGAAACCCGGAGTCGATCTGGTGTCGATCACGACCTACTCGGATACCGAACTGGAGCACAGCTTCGATGGGGACTGGGGGAACGACAGCTTTTGGCTTGCCGATCCGTACAACTTCGACCCCGAGACCGAGGGGTGGAACTACGATTTCAGCGACCGCACGCTCAGAGACCGACAGACTCTCTCGCAGGAGTTGCGTCTGTTTAAGAGTCGTGTGGTCACCGGGAGCGACGACTTCGTCGTCGGCGCATACTTCAAGAGCATGGAGGAGTCAGACCAGCGTAACGGCTACCTGTTTGGCGGCGACGCGGATGCCTTGACCAGCACCTTCGACATGACCGATGTGGCCCTCTATGGCCAATACGGACTGGAGTTGACGAGCAAGCTGTCCGCCACTGTGAACGCGCGACTGGACCGGCAATCCACTTCGTACACCGGAATCACGAATCCCGGAGGAACGGCGGTCAACTTCGATGTCGACGACGCGTTGCTCGGCGGCAGGTTCGCCCTGCAGTACAACCTGTCCACAGATCGCAGTGTATACGCGGCCGTGTCTCGGGGTTACAAGGCGGGAGGGGTGAATCAGCACCCCCATCTCGTTGCGGGCAGCCGGCCTTTCGATCCAGAATACATCCTGAACATGGAGGCGGGTCTCCGTTCATTGGGTGCGCGAACCAGTACAGTCCTGACGCTCTTTCACTCGCTGCGCACCGGGCAGCAGGTGGATCTGTCCAGCCAGCGGGATCCCAATGACCCGAACAGCTTCTTCTTCTTCATCGCCAATGCAGAGGGTGGGCGGAACAGCGGTCTGGAGCTGGAGCAGACCTACAGTCCGGTCAACGGAATTCGCTTTTTCGGCGCCCTCGGTTACCTGAACACGCATGTCGACGCGTACGAGACCGAAGACGGAAAGAAAACGAGAGGAGACCGTGCAGCTGCGCACGCACCGGAATACACCGCTCGAATCGGAGGTGAATACAGAGACCGGAGCGGCCTTTTCTGTCGACTGGAGCTTTCTGCCGTCGACGAGTTCTATTTCTCCGGCAGTCACGACCAGAAATCCGAGGCCTATCAGCTCCTCAACGGGAGGCTGGGGTTTGACTGGAAGAGCTGGACCATCGCCGCCTGGGGAAGAAATCTGCTCGATGAACGCTACGCCGTGCGCGGGTTCTTCTTCGACAATGATCCGCGTGCTGAAGTCGGAGATACGAGGTACATCGCCCACGGCGATCCTCGCCAGTTCGGTGTCACCCTGAGTGTGGGCTTCCAGCAGAATTGAGGCAATGAGGTGAGAGCTACGGCATGCACGCCCTGATTGTCGGCAACGGAGAGCCTCCGTCGAAGGCGCTGTTCGCCGAGCTCATGGCCGATACAAAGACCACGCTGATCTGTGCGGACGGTGGCGCCAACACGGCGGCCGAATACGGCTACAGTCCCGCCCTCGTTATCGGTGACCTGGATTCGCTCGGTGACGCAGCTCGAGCCGCGGTACCCGACGATCTACAGATTTCCGTCATGGACCAGAACGCGACCGACATGGAGAAGGTGTTGCACCATGCCGTCACCATGGGCGTTGTTACGGCTGATTTGATCGGCTTCACCGGGCGGCGAACCGACCACACCCTGTGGAATCTCAGCCAGCTCAAGACCTTCGCGGATCGGATCGAGCTGCGCCTGCTCGACGATTACTGTGAAATTCGCCTGGTGGGTCCAGGAGGCATTCGCTTCGACGCCACTCCCGGCCAGAAGCTTTCGCTGTGCCCGCTAGAGGGGCCGGTGAGTCGAATAGAAACGGAGGGATTGAAATGGGAGCTATTCGGTGACACGCTGGGACCGGAGCGGGCCGGCATCTCCAACGAGGTGACGGCGGGACCTGTGGAAATCCGGGTCGGGGAGGGCGATCTGCTGTTGGTGATTCAGCGTGACAGCGCCAGCGGCAGCATCATATTTCGATGACGGACTTGATGACCCCATCGCGGTGATTGGCCTGAAGCTCAAAGGCCTCTGCTGTCTGTTGCAGCGAGAAGGAGTGGGTCGCCAATGGCTGCAGGTTGATGGCTCCGGAACTCACGAGTTCGATGGCCCGTGGATAGACACCCGGCGCCATCCGTCTGACCGCCTTGAGCGTCAATCCCTTGCGTCGCATCAGCGAGGCGCCAACGCTGACCAGATCGCTATCCGGGATTCCGGCCAGAATCAGGCGCCCGCCAATACAAACACACTGCGCAGCTTGTTGCATGGCATTGCCGGAGTTGGTCGCCTCCAGGACGACATCGACTCCTCTGCCATCGGTCCATGCTGCGACGGCGTCATGGGCGACGGCGACCTCATCAGCCCCCAATTGGCTGGCCGTTGAGCAGCGGTACTCAAGCGGGTCAACGGCGAAAATGCTGGCGGCGCCCAGGTGCCGACTCAATTGAACCAGTAGTAACCCCAAGGGGCCGGTGCCCAACACGAGCACAGTCTCGCCTGGTTTCACGGCAGCCAGATCGAGGGTATGCACGGCTACCCCCAACAGCTCCAGGATGGCGGTGTCGGCGTCCGAGAATCCCTCCGGAACCGAGTAGAGGTTGGTGAAGGGAGCGGTGATGTACTCACACAGCGCGCCATGGACGTCGGGAGGAGAGCCGGAAAACAGGATACCAGGGCACAAATTGGCATGGCCGCGGTGGCACCATTCACAGTGGCCGCAGGAGCGTCCCGGATCGACTGCCACAAGGCAGCCTGTGGGAAGGCCGGCCGAGGTTCCGCCGCCGCCGACAACCTCGGCGGCAATTTCGTGACCCAGGATAAGGGGGGCACCCCAGTCAGAGCCATCCGTGCCGCCGTCGACGTAGCAGTGCAGGTCGCTGCCGCAGATACCGACGGCACGGACCTTCAACAGCAGCTCGTCCTCCTGTGGCTGCGGCACCGGAATCTGGCTAATACGGATATCGCCGATGCCGTGCAGGAAAGCCGCGTCCATGCCTGTGCGTGACGGGGGTTGAGTTGATTCGAGAGTCAGGTGTTCACAGCTACTGGTGTCAGGCCGAGTGCGGCGGCCTTGGCGAGTACATGGGCGCGCTCCTGTGGGCTCAGTGGCAGGGCCGGTGGTCTCGGATCGGAGTTATCGAGGCCGATGCGTTCCGCTACAACGGTCTTCAATACCGAGTGGAAGCGCTCCGGGCCGAACTCGTTGAGAATGTTCTTGATCACGATCCCGCGTTGCTGAGCTTCCCGGGCGTGTTCGAGATTGCCGTCGTTAAATGTATCCCACACTTCAACGAATACCTCCGGAGCCATGGTCGGAGGTCCGTCAACACAACCGACCGCGCCAGCGGCCAGCGCCGGCAACAGCAGGCCACAGTTGCCGATGAAACAATCCAGGTCCATGGCCAGGAATTCCATCATGGTGCCGAAATGCGGAGCTGAGTGCTTCAACCCTCTCAACTGAGGCACCGCATCAACGATTTTCCGCATCAGGTCGACGGTGATCTCGACACCGGTCAAGTTCGGCAGGTTGTAGGCGAATAGAGGCAGATCGGCAGCGGCCGCCACGACCCGGTAATGTTCGACGATCTCCTCATCCGTGCGCCGGTAAAAAAACGGAGGGACGCAGCAGATGGCGTCGGCGCCGACAGACGCGGCGTGCTCGGCCATGACGGCTGACCGGCGGGTCGTCGGTGAGCCGACATGCATTATGTTCACCCCACGATCACCAACCACCTCAGCGGCCACGGTCGCCAATCGTTTGTTTTCGTCGTCATCCAACATGATGCTTTCACCCGATCCGCCAGCCAACCAGAAACCGTGGATGCCGGCCTGCAGGTTGAACTCCAGCACGCGGGCGAACGCGGCTTCGTCAAAATCGCCGGCTGCCGTCATCGGAGACACGGGTGCCGCAACCACTCCTTTAAAACTCTTCATTCCTTGACGTCCTCCTCTTGCCGTACTCCTATAATTGAAAACCAAAAGACGTGTCTACGACACGACGGGTCAACAGTTGCATGCCCACTCATCGCCTTAAACCTGGCCTACACCCTTGACTGAGGAGATGGAAACCCGTTTTGTCATTCCGCCCATTCGGGCATCGAATTTCGGGTGTTTGGGCACCAACACAGATCAGCAACACGCGATGATGGAGGCGAGGAATGATTTCCCAAAAGGTACTGGGCGCATATGCTGCAGTCGGCTCTCTGTCTGGGTCGGAACAGGCGGCGTGGTACCGCCAAGCCGTTACCGAATGGAATATCAAGACTTTCGAGGTTCCGATTCTCCCAGGACAAGCCCTCCTGCCGGAACTGGTAGAGGTATTCAGCGAGGTCGGCGCCTCCATCGTCGGCACGATGGTGGCGAATTGGGCGGGGAAGGGGCAGGCCAATCCGGCGTACGGGCTGTCATCGAGCGTCGAAGGCGCCCGGCGTCATGCCTTACTGGACACTCACTCCGTTCTACAGCAGTACTTCGATTTATCTGCGAAAGGAGTCGGCGTTCGAGCCCTGGCGGTCCATACCGGACAGCGGACCGGAGGGTCCATCGAACATTGTATAGCCCTGCACCGCAGTTTGAGTGAACTGGTGCAGGTGGCACAGACGGCATTACCAGAAGGCGAGCTCACCCTCGAGGTGGCAGACAGCCTGCCGGCCGATCACGCGATCCCGTTTCCGGCGGCCAAGAAGGCTGCACTGGATGTGGATGCCATAATCCAGGTCCTGGCGGCCGTCAATGGAGAGCTTGACGGCGACACTCCAGTGTCGTTGATGCTCAACTGGGGGCGGATGCTCATCAATGGAGATCGCCCGCTCGATGTCATCGACAAGGTGCTCGGTTCCGGCACGCGGCTGTGCGGCGTGATTCTGTCAGGCGCCGGCGCATCACCCGACGGATTCATGGATTCGCACAATTCTCATCTCGATCCGGAAAGTGGTTTCACGCTCGATGATGCGCGCCAATGCGCCGCAGCGCTGACGGCATCCTCGCAGAGCAGCTTTCTGGGGACGAAGTGCAGCGTAAAGAAGGGAGACGGCGAGGTGTCAGTAGAAGAGGTTCTCGCCGCTCAGGTTGAATTGCTCAACGGTTAGTATCCATTGAAATAGGCAACAATCATACAAACACGGGACGGACATTCGAATGCAGATCAGACCGAATCGAGTAAAACGAAAACTGGATGCGGGGGAAGTAACCTGCACTGTCACAGGTATCACGGACGCAAACGATGTTGAAGGCTTCGGCCCCAACGATTTCGACGGTATATGGATCGAGGGCGAACACGGTGCCGCCGAACCATCAGAAATCGGCAACCTAACGCGTGCATGCGACATCTGGGGCATGACCTCCATCGTGCGGGTCAACCGCAATGATCAGAATCTCATCTACCGCACGATGGACCTTGGCGCGCAGGGGATCGTGGTACCGCACGTCAACACCAAAGAAGAAGCAGCCAACGTGGTTGAGGGGGGTAAGTTCGGGCCTATCGGCAAGCGCGGCATGTTCGGTGGCCGTCAGGGTTTCGGCGTCGAGGACTACTTTACCGTCGCCAACGACGAGACCCTGCTCATCGTCCTGATCGAAGACATCGTCGCCGTGCAAAACCTGGATGAGATTCTCACAGTAGACCACATCGACGTGTTCTTCGTGGCCCCATCGGATCTGGCCAGTTCCATGGGGCACACGGGTAAAACGAATCATCCCGAGGCGGTCGAAGTCCTGGAGAAAGCGTTGCGCAAGATCGTGGATTCAGGGCGCACCGCCGGGGCGCTGGCCTGGAACAACACGGCGGAGGCGCTGGTTGACCAGGGCATCCGCTTCCTGATGACCCCGGCGCAAGGATGGCTGTCGGATGGGGCAGCCGACTTTCTGAAGAAGGCACGCAAGTAGAAGGCAGCCAAGCATTGTGAGTGATTCTGTGCGGCTGGGGCAGATCGGCATCGCGCACACGCACGCGACGAAGACGGTAGACAAAGCGGCTCGTGAGTTGTGGCCGCGATTGAAGGTCGAGCTCTGCGGCATTTTTGAGCCCGAACGTGAGATGTGGGATGCTCGTCGCGGCCGTGAGGAGTATGCCGACGTTCACTGGTTCCAGTCCGTCGATGAGATTCTGTCCGATGACGACATCGCCGCCGTTTACATCGAGACCTGGCCGTGGGAGTGCGTGGAGTGGGCACGGCTCGCGCTGGAAGCCGGCAAGCATGTCCACTTGGACAAGCCGCCGGGAACCTCATTGCCGGAGCTGCAATCCCTGCTGGATCTGGCCGCCAAGCGCGGGTTGTGCGTGCAGATGGGTTATCAGTGGCGCTTCAATCCGGGCCTGCAATTCATCCAGGAAAAGGTGAAGGAGGGGTTGCTCGGACGGGTGTTCTTCGCGCGCTTCCGGGCCGGCAGCACCCCGGAGTACTTCCACCGCAACCACGTGGATCGCTATCCAGGCGGTATCATGCAGGAGGAGGCCTGTCACCTCTTCGATCAGGCCGTCACCATGTTTGGCCGGGCTGACAAGATTACCTCGTTTCTGCGCTCCGACGCGAAGGGTTTCAAAGACATAGCTCCGGGAGTCGACAACGCCTCGGTCATGCTGGAGTTCGACGACCATGGGGCCATGGCCGTCATCGAGACCACCTCGATGGAGTGCGACGCGGGACCTCATCGTCGGGTCGAGGTCCATGGGGAAGATGGCAGTGTCATCCTCGAACCGATCGAGCCTCCCAAGTTGGAGATGAGTCTGCGCTTACCCAAGGCTGGCTACTGTACCGGTTGGCAGTCGATCGAGGTAACCGATAGGCCGCGGTATGTCGGCGATCACGAGGAATTCATCCAGATCATCCGCGGCGAACGCGAGCCAATCTACTCTCCCGAGCACGATCTGCTGACCCAGGAAACGCTGATCCGAGCCTGCGGCGGCGATCTGGGGGATAGTGCGCAGTGACGGACGTAACTCTGAAACAACTGATCTCTGCTCCTCGCTATCGAGTGTTTCGGGCATGGACGGATCCGGATGAGATCGTCAAATGGTGGCCGCCGCCCGATTCCACTAACACGCGGATCGACATGGATCTCACTTTGAACGGAGTCGTCCGCTACCACGCGACGACAGCGGGGCGCCATTTTTGGGCGGACGGCAGTTTCACCGAGGTGGACGGGCCGTTGCGGCTGGTCATGACCTGGCGGTTCAAAATAGTCTTGACGGACCGCTGGGAGGGTGTCAAGCCGCCCAGTGAGAAGGAGACGACGGTCAGCGTCGAGTTTCACGATCGCGGCTCGTTGACGGAAATCGAACTGTCACATACCGGCTTCACGGACCCGGCAGGCGCCGCTGAAATGGAGGAGCGCTGGGAGAGTTCTCTGTCGAGGTTGGCCAACGCGATTGGAGCTTGAGGGTCTTGCATGACTGGCAGGCAGGTGATGAAGGTCGTAACCCTCACGCTCGGCAGCGCACTGCTGATCCTGATTGCCATCGCCTACGTCGTCGGATCGATACTGCCGGTTGCCCACGTCGCAGCCGTGCGCGGGGAACTACCTGCCACGAGGGAGCGAGTGTGGCAGACGATCACGGATTGGCCGCAACACTCTCGATGGCGCAGTGATGTAGCCGCCGTCGTCGTCCGCTCGTCAAAAGGGGACAGTGTCACCACCTGGGTCGAGGTTGATGCCTGGGGAGACTCATTGACGCTGGCGACTGTCGAGGTCGACCCACCGCGCCGGTTGGTCACCAGGATCGCTCAAGATGATTTGCCGTTTGCCGGCACCTGGACCTTCGAACTCGACGATGACGGCCCGGGCACCTACATCCGCATCGTGGAAGAGGGCGAGGTCTACGATCCAATATTTCGCTTCGTCGCCGCCGTCTTCATCGGGCACACGGCCACGCTCGAAGCCTATCTATTCGATTTGAGACGACATCTGGAGGAACACCGCTGATGGCTCTCGAGGAACACCGCTGATGGCACGGGGCCAGCGGGAACTCGTTCGCTGCGAATGGGCAAAGGGGACGGACGATCAGTACGTGGCTTACCACGATGATGAGTGGGGCGTACCTGTACATGACGACACTGTGTGGTTCGAGTTTATCGTGTTGGAAGGAGCGCAGGCGGGACTGAGCTGGTCGACGGTTCTCAAGAAGCGAGAGAACTATCGGCGGCTGTTGGATGGCTTCGATGCGAGCAAGGTTGCCCGGTATGACAAGCGCAAGATTGCTCGCTTGCTCAAAGACGAGGGCATCATCCGCAACCGGCTCAAGGTCCAAGGTACGGTCAGGAATGCCAGGGCTTTTCTGGAGGTGCAGCGGGAATTCGGCAGCTTCGATGCCTATTTCTGGGCTTTCGTGGATGGAACGCCAATTCAGAACAGGTGGCGTGGGATGAGCGATGTTCCCGCTCTGACGCCGCTGGCGGAGACCATCAGCAAAGATTTGAAGAAAAGAGACTTCACCTTCGTGGGCCCGACGATCTGCTATGCCCTGATGCAGGCGACGGGCATCGTCAACGACCACACCATCGATTGCTACCGGCATGAGCAGATTGTCGCTGGACGTGGGTAAGGCGTCGTGTCCTACCTACCTTATCGCTGATTGTCCCATTGTTCATTACGCCATTTTTCATTACCCCTGTTTCTCGTATCAGGCCTGGTTCATTCGATGAAGACGGTAGCTGCCTTCGCGCCGGGGAACATGTCCGGGGTGTTCAAGATCATCCCGCATAAGTCTCCCGCTCAGATGCATTCTCTGGGTCTGGGATTCACCGTTCGCGACGGGGTTGAAGTCGAGGTCGCCAGCCAGGAGGATAGCGGCAGTGATTCGAGCGTTTACTTCAACGGAGAGATCATAGAGTTCCCGACCGTAAACAACCTGATAGAGAAACTGACGCCGCTGCCTGTTGCGGTCCGGATAGAGTCTGCTCTGCCGCTGAGTTCCGGTTTCGGCCTCAGCGGGGCTTCGGCACTGGCCTGTGCCTACGCGCTCAACGCGTTGCTCGACCTGGGTTATGGGGAAGAGGATCTCGCCATGATGGCGCATGTCGCCGAAGTGGAGAATCTCACCGGACTCGGGGATGTGTGTGCGCAGTATCATGGCGGTTGCCTGGTCAAGCTGACTCCGGGTCAACCACTCGCCGCCCGACCGATGCCGATAGAGGAGGGGAAAGCGATTTTCTACCGTTACTTCGGTCCGATTCGAACTCGCGACGTGCTCTCCGACACGGAGCAGGCGGCTCGCATCAATGCCGCCGCGGACGTGGCACTGACAGCGCTCGGAGAATTGAGCGTGAGGGAGCGCGTCGAGATGAACGAGTGCATCCGGGTGTGCCGGCAGTTCGCCGAAGGCAGTGGACTCCTGCGAGATGATCGAGTGCGTGGACTCATCGAGAATATCGAATCAACTGGGGGAGAGGCGTCCATGATCATGCTGGGCAATGCCGTTTTCAGCACCAGCCGATTCGAGGGCTGCCAGGAGACAGCTCTGGCCAGGCGACGGGGTGGGTTGCTGTGACAGACGTACCAACAAGCCACCCGCGCTATACCTCGCTGCGCCTGCGTGACGCCATGGTCAATGGTGTGGAAAGCGGCATCACTTCACCGCATGGGCTCATCGCACACGGGCGCGGTGAAGCCTTCGACTACCTGTTGGGAGAACAGACGCATGCCTTTGCCAGCCAGGCCATCCGCGCTGCCGCCGCACGATTGCTTACGGCAAAGCACCCAGTTCTATCAATAAACGGCAACACGGCCGCATTGGTGCCGGATGACATCGTGCAGTTGAGCCGGATCGTGCCGGCCCCGATTGAGGTCAATATTTTCCATGCCTCAGAGGAACGCGAGCGCGCCATTGCCGAGCATTTGAAGCAGGCGGGAGCCGAGGTCGTTCTGCTTCCCGACCCGCAAGTGGTCCTCGACGACATCGACTCCAACCGCCGCTTCGTGCACCCCGACGGTCTGGCGATCGCCGACGTGGTGTTCGTCCCGTTGGAAGACGGCGATCGCTGCGGAGCGCTGGTGAAGGCAGGCAAGGAAGTCATCACCGTCGACCTCAACCCGCTGTCGCGGACGGCGCAGCAGGCCACGATCACGATCGTCGACAACGTAACCCGGGCTCTGCCCGTACTGGTGGCCGAGGTTGAAGCCATAGCGGAGACAGCGGAAGCCGAATTGTTATCGATTGTGGAGCGTTGCGACAACGCCGCTGTCCTGAGCACAGCTATAGAGCGCATCCGAGCGGGATCCAGATGAGTCGACCTACCTACGCAGATGTGGTTTCGGCGCGCGAGCTGATCACACCTTACCTACCACCAACTCCTCTAATAAAGAGTGAGTCGCTCTCGCACGCTTTGGGTTGCGACTATTACATCAAGTGCGAGAACCTGCAACCGATCGGCGCCTTCAAGGTCCGGGGCGGTGTCAACCTCATTGGTCGTCTCAGCGATGAGGAAAAGGCAGCAGGTGTAATCAGTGCCAGCACCGGCAATCACGGCCAATCGATGGCCATGGCTGGCGGGCTCTTCGGTGTGCCCGTCATCATCTATGCTCCGGCTGAGCGCGTCAACGAACGCAAGCTGGCGGCGATGCGGGAATTGGGCGCGGATGTCAGACTGTACGGTCGTGATTTTGACGAGGCGCGGGTAGAGGTCGAGCGCGTGGCCCGTGCCGAGGGCAGGCGCTACGTACACTCGGCAAACGAGCCTCGCCTGATCGCGGGTGTGGGCACGATGGGACTGGAGATTCTCGAGCAACTGCCGGACGTCGACATCATCATCGGCCCGGTGGGAGGGGGGAGCGGTGTGAGCGGTTTGTGTCTGGCGGTCAAAGAAACGCACCCGGATGTAACCGTAATCGGCGCACAGTCGAAACAGGCACCCGGTGCCTGGATGGCCTGGAAGGAGCGTCGGCTCGACGTCGAGGCTGATGCGGACACCACCAGTGAAGGCCTGGCAACACGGGTGCCCTTCGAGATGACGATGACGATGATGTGGGAGCTGCTGGATGAGTTCGTCCTGGTCGGCGACGATGCCATCGACGTGGCCGTGCGGCGGCTGGCCCAGAGTGCCCGCCTGGTCGCCGAAGGCGCTGGTGCGGTGTCGCTGGCGGCGGCGTTCGAGCTGGGGAAGGAAAGACTGTGCGGGAAAAAGGTTGTCGGTGTTCTGAGTGGGGGCAATCTAACGCTGAGTCGTTACGCAGAGATCCTTGGCCAGTAGACCGGTAGCGCCTCAAACCGGCTGCACGCAGCGATCGACGAGATCGTCGATCTCCTTCACCATCCGCTCTCCGAGTTCTTCACGGATCCGCTCCATGTCCTCCCGGGTGATGCCGAGTTTCTGCAGCACCTCCACCCGATAGAGGCTGCTCTCTTCCTGCAGGTATCCCTTATCCAGGTCCTTGCACAGGTTGTTGGCTACGTGCAGGAGACAGACGAGGTCACTGGGATCCTTGCTGCCTGAGTGATGCTCGCCGACGGCGCGCACCAGCTGCTCGCCAACGTTCGATTTGAGCAATAGCAGCTGACCCAGGAATTCATGATTAGCAACCTCACACAAATCTTTCTCGGCCTGGCGAAAGGAGGTTTCTTCCTTGCCCATGTGGGTGAGAATCTCCTCGAAGTGCTCCCAAAAAAAGAAGCCCAGTACGACCTTGCCGGAATCGTGCATCAGGCCGCCGATCCAGTAGTCGTTGAACTCGATCTCCTCCTTGAGGTTCAGGAGCTTGTCTCGGTAAAGCCGGTCGGCCACCAGGGCGCAGCCGACCGAGTGCTCCCAGAAACGGCGCAGGTCGAAAAGGCTCTGCTCCGGCTTGACCAGTGAGTTCATCATTTTGATCTGCTGCGCGATGGCACCGACCTTGTTGCGTCCGAGCCGGACGATAGCTTCCCCCAGTGACCAACTTCCCTTGTGCCCGCTGCCGGCGAAGACGGGGGAGTTGACGACCTGAAGCAGCTTGTGGACGATGGCAGCGTCACTGGTCAGTACCTCTTCAAGATCCTCGACTGTGGGTCTGGGATCCTGGATCATGGTCATGATGCGGACGGCGATTTCGGGCAGGGTCGGCAGTGTTTTCAGGTTGCGCAGACGGCGTTCGACGCGAGCCTGCATTTCCTCGAACGGCAATTGCTGTGCGTCTTCACCAAAGAGCTCACCGATGCCGTTGGCGGCGAAGGTCTTCAAGATCAGCGGCAGAAGGGCGGCGTCCGATTTTCCCAACGCCGTTTCCCAGGCACAAAAATGGACGTTGGTCATGCGTTGGACGAGATCCTGGTGTGATTCGATCAAGCCGGCAGGCAGTACGGCAATCAACGGGATGGCGTCTTCGAGGCTCAGGGCCGCGATCGTCGATTTGGTGTCGATCTTGGTGTCCTGGACGATGACGGTGCAGCGGATCTTGCGGCCGTACTTGCGCGCCGCCGAAAACGCCTCCACATGACTCTTGACCGTGATCAGGTCCAGTCCGAAGCGGTAGTTGAGAATCAACATCAGATAACGGACGTAGATCTGCTGCTCGGGTCGCTCGGCCTGCAGGACCAGAAGACCGTACTCCGGCGGTAAATCACCGCGAGTCAGAGGGCTGTTCGGCATGCTGTTTGACATAGTTATCGAATGTATTCCCGGTCCTCACAACCGGCAAACTGAGCGGTCTTTGGTGCGCGAGGGGTCTTGGTTACTTTGTGTACCAGAAGAGGAAACCTGTGACGCGGGTCGCGCCACAACATCAGAGTCACACGGGAGTTAACAACTTGGCTGACCCATTCCAACCACTCGACCTGACTGACTCCTGCAATGCCGGCGACGCCAATGTGCGCTCGGGCGACGGCTGGATGTGGCCCTTCGATGGAAAGGATCCCGACAACACCCAGCTCAAGCGCATGCCGTCGGGGGAAAATCTGTTTTGGGGGGTGCCGTTCAAGGGGGCAGCGGATGATGCCTCGCTGAAATATGTCACTGTTTGTGGCGCGGAAGCGGAAATAGAGGGTGTGCCCGAGTCGGTTACGATTTCTGTCGGCCACCGAGCTCGCAGGTTGTTGTTCGCGCACGCCTGTGCTCCGGCGACAGATGACCCTGACGCGTTTGGCCAGCAGGTCGGCATGTACCGGATTCACTTCGAAGACGGCTCCAGTGTTGAACAGAATCTCAGGCGCCGCTTCGAGATTCATGATTTTTCCATCCGCTGGGGACACCACCCGTTCGCCTGCCGCATATGCCGGGAGTTCCGTTCCGTGCCGATCGGCGATATGACCGGACCCTGGGGGCGAACCCAGGTGGGGACGACGACCCTCAACGGCGGCAGCCTGCAAGGCTGGTGGCTCCTAGACTGGGTCAACCCGACGGACAAGATCATAGATAAGATTGAGGTACTGGCTACCGGCATGGTGGCGATGGCATTGGGTGCGATCACGATCTGCCAGGAAGAAAAGGACCCCTTCGACTGGCCGGCGCGCAAGGAGATCGCCATCACCATCGACGATGCTGACGGTACTCAGGCCCCACAGGTCAAGGTGGATCGCGGAGTGCTGGTGCGTCAGGATCGATTGTTTGTCCCCGGGAAAGATTTCGTGACTACGGAAGTTAAAGGGTTCGGGACCGGGGGGCAGGAGGTGCGTGAGGGAGGCTACGCCGAGGTGCACGCTTCGCCGGAAGGCCGCGTGTCCATCAATGAAGGACCTGAGGGCGAGGCCGATGGCGAAGCCGATGCCGAGTTTCGCTGGGGAGACGTGCTGGAAAGCGGCAGCGAACGACAGGGCAAGGTCCGGATCGAGGTCATTGGCGTTCGCGGCAAGCAGTGGGTGCATGTGAGGGTCGAGGATGCCGACACCGGAAAGCCGGTGGGATCACGGGTGCACTTCCGTTCCGAGTCGGGGGCCTATCTGGCGCCGCACGGTCATCAGGCCGACGTCAACACGGCATGGTTCGAGGATCTGGGCGGCGACTGCACCATAAAGGGCACACCCTACGCCTACATAGACGGCACCTGTCAGATCGAACTGCCGGTGGGTAAGGCGTACGTCGAGGTCGTCAGAGGCTTCGAGTACGAACCGCTACGGCAGAAGCTGGAGATCAAGCCCGGGCAGCGGAATCTGACCCTGCGCATGCAGCGGGCCTTCGACATGAAGAGCCGCGGCTATTATTCCGGCGACACCCACGTGCATTTCCTGTCGTCCCAATCCAGTCATCTTGAAGCGGCGGCCGAAGATCTGAACGTCGTCAACCTGCTGGCGAGCCAGTGGGGGAGGTTATTCACCAGCTGGGAAGAGTTCACGGGTGGGCTGTCACCGACATCGAGTGAAGACCACCTGATCTGGGTCAGCCAGGAAAACCGCCAGCACGTGCTCGGACATATCTCGCTGCTGGGCCTCAAGGAGATGGTCGCACCGATGTGCACGGGAGGCCCCGAGGAAGATTGGGTAGGAGGTGAAGTTCAAGTTTTGATGGCGGATTGGTCCGAGGAGTGCCGGCGCCAGGGGGGACTCGTCATCATGCCCCACATGCCGAGTCCTGACTTTGAGAACGCCGCCAACATTGTTCTTGGCCAGGCTGATGCGGCCGAGATGTGCTGGATCTGGCAGGGAGAAACCATCGGAGCCGGCGAGCGCGGCTACTACCGTTGGCTCAATGTCGGCCAGAAGCTGCCGATCGTCGGCGGGACCGACAAGATGTCCAATGACCGGGTCCTGGGTTGTTCGCGCACCTACGCCAAGCTCGACGGCAATGAGGAATTCACCTTCGACAACTGGTGCCGCGGAGTACGCCGGGGCAACACCTTCGCCAGCACGGGCGCGATGATTGACCTGCAGGTGGAAGGTGCCAGTATGGGTGAGGAGATTCACCTGCCGGGCAACGGCGGCACGGTTGAGGTGCAGGCCACGGCTGAAAGCGTATGGCCGTTGAGTGCGGTCGAGCTGGTCGTCAACGGCGTTCCGGATGTGCGCGAGGAGGCTGATCCGGATTTCCCGCGAAAAATCGTTCTCGACCACAAGCTCAAGACGGAGACGCCTTGCTGGGTCACGGCGCGCTGTTGGGGGCCGCATGGGACAGGGGCCGGGCCGGTGATGGCGCACTCATCGCCCGTGTACATCGACGTGGGTGGGCGTGAAACCTTCGAACCTGCCGCCGGCGAGTACCTGCTGACGCAGATGGAGGGTGGTGTGACCTGGGCTGAACAAATCGGTGTGTTCAAGGATGAGGCTGTGCGAGCGCGGTTGATAGCGCTGTTCCGCGAGGGGATGGCAGAACTCGACGCTCGATCCCGCTAAGAACCGAGAAACGGTCTGGGGTCCATCATACAGAGGTTGGGGTCCAATATATGTTGAACGAAGAGCAAATTGCGCGATTCGATGCCGACGGCTTTCTGAACGCCGGGACACTGCTGGAGCAGGACGAGGTCGAGGAGCTGCGTAGTGAGCTGGACCGTGTTCTGGAAACCGGTCCGGACGGCTTTGCCGAGGGCGAGTCAAAGCCGGTAGCCTTTCGGGATCTGGCCGGGGGCAGGGGTGTGAGCGAGCATCCGGTGTGGCAGATTGTCAATATCTGGGAAGCATCGGAGGCCTTCGAGCGGTTGTTGTACCATCCCGCCATAACGGGGGCATTATGCCAACTTACGCGTCAGTCGGATTTAGTGGTCTGGCACGATCAGCTGCAGTACAAGCCAGCCGGCACCGGCGGCGCACTCAGCTGGCATCAGGACGCACCGCTGTGGCCGATCATCAAGCCGATGACTTCCGTTTCAGCCTGGATTCCCCTGGATGATGTCGATGAAGAGAACGGCTGCATGTGGATGGTTCCGGGCAGCTATCAGTGGGGCGATCAGATCGCCTTCATCCGGGAGCATCTGACGGGCAAGGAGTTCGAGAACTTCCAGAACGTCACCGCGCCCTTTGTTCCACCAGAGGGTGCGCAGGTTGCAGAGGCGGTTCCTCGGCCGTGGCCGATGAAGCGGGGGGAGTTGTCTTTCC
This sequence comes from Candidatus Latescibacterota bacterium, assembly GCA_965248265.1. GTDB lineage: Bacteria > Latescibacterota > UBA2968 > UBA8231 > UBA8231 > CBDFJF01. The sequence goes on along the minus strand of CBDFJF010000001.1, from coordinate 205,887 downwards.
ATCACTCGCTCAACTGGCATGGGTCGCCGGCGAATCAATCCAACAGGGATCGCCGGGCCATCGCCATTCACTACATGACCGGCGAAACGCACTACGATGCCAGCGGCGACCATTTGATGAAAGAGTTCGTCGAGGTGGCGAATGGTGATCTGATGTCGGGAGCTGGAGCTCATTTCCCCGTCGTGTGTCGCGGTGGCGAGCCTGTCGTCCCGCCATCGGGTCAGAATCAGATTTGACGTAGGAGACCTTATGGGAGACCGAACGGATTCAGTACGAGTTGGCGTCATCGGAGCAGGCGGCATGGGCACGGCGCACATCCGTCACCTGGCCGGCGGTGCCGTGGCCGGCGTCGAGTTGGTGTCCGTGGCCGATACGGATGAGAGCAAGCTGCAGGCAGTGAGAGATGGCCATCCGGGCATCAACACGTTTGACAGCGCCGAGGCGTTGATGGAGGCAGGTGGGATTGACGCCATCATCATTGCGACACCGCACTACTTCCATCCGCCCTATGCGATCCAGGGGTTGGAGCGTGGCCTGCACGTGATGTCGGAAAAGCCGGCCGGGGTTTACACCAAACAGGTGCGTGAGATGAACGAAGCGGCCGCCCGAAGCGACCGGGTCTTCGGCATCATGTTCAACCAGCGCGCGCGACCGATTAGTCAAAAGCTGCGGGAATTGGTCGCATCCGGGGAACTGGGGGAGATCAAGCGTACCATCTACACCGTCACGGACTGGTTCCGGGCGCAGAGCTATTTCGATTCGGGCGGTTGGCGGGCAACCTGGGCCGGGGAAGGCGGCGGGGCGCTGGCCAATCAATGCCCGCACAATTTGGACATGTGGCAGTGGGTCTGCGGCATGCCGGTGAGGGTGCGGGCTTTTGTCGGATTCGGCAAGTACCACGACATCGAAGTGGATGATGATACGACCGCCTACGTCGAGTATGAAAACGGCGGCACGGGAATCTTCATGACCTCGACGGGGGAAGCGCCGGGGACGAACCGGCTGGAGATTTCGGCGGACCGGGGCAAGGTGGTGGTGGAGAACGGCCGCATCACGTTCTGGCGCACCCGCGAGGGGATCAGCCAATTCTGCAAGGAGCATCCGAACGGCTTCGGCCAGCCGGAGATCTGGGAGTGCGAGATCCCGGTTTCGAGCCGAGGCAAGCAGGAACACGTCGTCGTTCTCACCAACTGGGTAGATGCCATCCGCAACGGCACGCCGCTGTTGGCGCCAGGCGAGGAAGGCATCAACGGCGTGGAGCTTTCGAACGCCATGCTGCTGTCGGCATGGACGGACGACTGGGTGACGATTCCGGTAGATGAAGAGTTTTACTACGAGAAGTTGCAGGAGCGCATCGCCAACTCGACGGTGAGCAAGGATCCCTCTGCCAGCAAGACCATGGATGTGACCGGCACGTTCTAGTGCCCTGTCACGGAAGTACTCTTGTATTCGGCCGCCGATTCATCCCGACCTACTGCGTTGCGCTCTCTCGGCATATTCCACCAATATGCCTCGCTCGCGCGCCTTGCAGGTCGGGCGACTCGGCGCCCTCATTTCACAAACCTACTTCCGTAACAGGGCACTAACATGGCCGGAGTCATCAAGATCAATCGGCGCTGGCAACAGATGAAGCGCGATGCGGCCGATCGTGCGTACTGGGAAGTGCTGGAGCAGCAAGCCGGACTGCCATGTGAGCAAACCGCCCTCTTGTTGTGCGACGTGTGGGACAAGCACTGGACCAAGGGGGCAACCGAGCGCGTGGATGAGATGGTTCCGCGCATGAACGAAGTCTCGCATGCGCTCCGAGATCGCGGTGTTACCATCGTGCATGCACCCTCCGATACGCTCGAATTCTACGCCGACAACGCGGCGCGTCTCAGGATTCAAGAATGTGAGCCGGTGGAGCCGCCGGCGGAAACCGAGCGTGAGGACCCGGATCTCCCCTTCGGTGCGCCCAATGGTGGTTCCGACACCGGTGAAGTGCAGTCGTTCAAAGCCTGGTCAAGCCAGCATCCTGGTATCGACATCGACGAAGTGCGTGACGGCATCGCCGATGACGGTGGTGAGATCTACAGCTTTCTGGCGTCACGCGGCGTGCACCATCTACTGATCATGGGAGTGCACACGAACATGTGTGTGATCAACCGGACTTTCGGCATCAAGCAGATGGTCAAGTGGGGATTGGATGTGACCCTGATCCGGGATCTCACCGATGCGATGTACAATCCGGCGACCCCGCCTTACGTTGGACATGAGGAGGGGACTCAGCTTGTTATTGGGTACATCGAGAAGTTCTGGTGTCCGAGTGCGGTGAGTTGGGATATCCTAAATAATAACAACAGGTTACGGTTCTAAAGTCCTTCGGCGTACCACATTTGTACCACATCACTCCGAAATTCTGCACCGAGGGAGCACGAAGACGTCGATTCGGACTGACCCGACTCCCCCTACCCTACCTCGCCCCCCAGGCCCGGCACCCCTTTTCTGTAATCCGTGAAAGTGGGGACCCTGATATGCATCCGCACCCATCTGCACACCTGCCCTAATCCAAGTATCTGCACATCTGCCCGCCAGATAGCCTCAGAGCCCTCGTGATGGCGATGCTGTAGCAGCGGTTATGATGGAATGCAGGCTATCCTGCCATCGCTTGGTTCCCCCTCCGGATCTCCGTACCATCACTCCCGCCACTATGGTGTAGTGTCTGCACCAGATGCTCGAATAAGAATCTCACTGAGGAGATGTTGTGATGAAATCCCTGCTTGCCATCTCACTTTGCCTTGCAATTTCCCTATCGACCGCCCACGCCCAGGAGGCCGTGCCCAAGACCATTTCCTACATGGGCTACCTGAGCGATGCCGCGGGCGATGTCGTCACAGATGGTGACCATGAGATCACCTTCCGCCTGTACGAGCAGACCGCAGGGGGTGCTGCCGTGTGGACGGCGACGCGGACGGTAACGACGAGCAAGGGGCTTTTCGATGTGGTACTGGGCGAGAGTGCGTCTCTGGATGAGGTGCCCTTCGACCGAGCCTATTTCCTGGGGATCTCGATTGGCGCAGGCGATGAGTTGTCGCCGCGCATTGCACTGGTAGCGGCTCCCTACAGCCTCTATGCCAAGGATGTCGAAGACGGCGCGGTGACTGCGGATAAGATCGCTGCCAACGCCGTGGGTACGGAGCAGCTTGCGGAAGACTCAGTAACCAGCGCCAAGATTGCCGATGCAGCGATCACTGGTGAAGCGCTGGCCGATGATGCCGTGACTGCAGCCAAGATCGCCGATGGCAGCAAGGCTCAGCCGACATCGCTTCGGGAGCGGTAGTGACGAGCGTAAACAACGTCACCGACGGGGTCACGATCGCAGGTGGTGATAACGTCACGGTGGCCACTGCCGGTAATACGGTTACGATCACTACAGCCGGATCTGAATTGGCTGACAATGCGGTGACCTCCGCCAAGATCACCGACGGTGCCATTGGTACTGCTGACCTGGCCGATGGCGCGGTGACTTCGGCCAAACTGGCAGACGGCACGATTGCAACCGTTGATCTGGCAGACGATGCGGTAACGGCGACGCAGATAGCCGCCGATGCCGTGAGCGAGGCAGAGATCGCGGCCGATGCAGTAACGACTGCCAAGATCCAGGACGCCTCGGTGACGGCAGCCAAGTTGGCCACGGACACGGCGGTATTGAGTCTCAACTCGGCCACCAACGACGTAACCCTGCTTGAGGGTGCCAACATCGACATCGTTCAAGTCGGCCAGAACATCACGATCTCGACCACCGGTGGAAATGAGGTGGGCACTGGCGACATAGCAGACAACTCGATCACAGGTGCCAAGATCATCGACGGTGCAGTTGCGGAGGCTGATCTGGCCCCCGATGCGGTAACGAGTGCAAAGATCGCCGACGCAACCATTGTCGCCACTGACATTGCCACAGGCGCTGTGGCCACCGATGAAATCCTGGACGCCACCATTGCTACAGCCGATCTGGCCAATGACGCGGTGACGAGTGCGAAGATCCTCGATGCGACCATCGGCGCTGGCGATATAGCAGGTGGCGCAGTGGTCACCACTCTCAACACCCTGACCGATGCCGTCACTCTGGCCGCGGGATCTAACATCAACATCACCCCGGCCGGTAACACCCTGACTATTGCCGCCACCGCCGGGGGTGACATCACTGGCGTAACGGCGGGTACGGGCCTTGCCAATGGCGGCACCACGGGCGATGTAACCCTCGATATCGCCGCAGGTGGAGTTGGGACCACGGAACTGGCCGCCGCCGCTGTCACAACTGCCAAGATTGCCCCTGGTGCGGTCACCTCGGCTGAGATTGCCAATGCGACCATAGTGGCAGGCGATGTTGCCGCAGGTGCGGTGGTTCTGACGGTGAACAGCCTTACTGACGCAGTCACTCTGGCCGCTGGTACTAACATGGCCATCGCTCCTTCCGGCAACACCCTCACCTTCAACGCCACCGACACCAATACCGACACCGACACGCAGAATACACTTGACGAAGCCTACGACGAAGGTGGAGCGGGAGCTGGCCGCACCATCACAGCGGACAACGGTGCTGTCGATGTCGCAGGAGTTGGGGGACTGACGGTGAATGGCAACGTGGGTATAGGCACTACTTCGCCGTTGGCAAAACTCCACGTGGCCGAAGGAACAGGAGGCGATCAGCTCACGTTCACAAGGGGAACGGGCAAAGTCCGGTTTCAGCAGAGCAACAACATAGACGACCTGGCACTTTGGAAAGGTGATCTGTCGGAAGCCTATATGTACTGGAAGGATGGGGGGCTCGGAATCGGAACAACAAGCCCTATTACTCCAATAGACGTTGACCTGGGACCATTCTTCACGATGCGAATGCGGTATGATGACGGTACTAATAATTATGGGACGATCGAGTATTTCGACAGAACGAGCGGAAACATAAAGTGGCAAAGTGGAGTCTGGTCCGATGCCTATTCGGCCATCCCCGCATTGCAGAACGCCTGGTGGCTCTTCCAGGTACGGGATAAGGCCGAGACGAGTGTCGCCACATATCGGCTTGTCGTGGACGATGCTGGCAACGTGGGCGTGGGCACAACAGCACCGACTACTCGGGTACACGCCCGAGATGTGCTTTCTGGATCCGTTGGGCTGAAGCTCGAAGGTGCAAGCTTCGCCAGCACGGTCGATCACATTGATGCCACTGGACTACAGATCGGACACAACTCGGGCTCCCGTGACATTCAATTTCAGACGGGCTCGACGACGAGGATGACCGTGAGCGCAGCCGGCAACGTCGGCATCGGCACGACGAGTCCGGCAGAGGAACTGGTTGTGGATGGAGGTGCGGCCACGACCTATATCGATGTCACGGCTCAATCCGCGGGTAGTCTCAATAGTGGTTTTCGGGTCATGAAGGATGCGAACCTGCAGGGATGGCTCTATTCACCTGTTGACGAATCCGCCCTTTATCTTCAATCCAACAGCCTTCCCATCCTATTCCACACGGGTGGCAGTGAGGCGATGCGCATCACGTCAGCCAACGATGTCGGCATCGGCAACACAGCACCAGGAGAAAAGCTTGAAGTGACTGGTAATGTTTTGCTGAAGTCTGCCGGTGTGGATCTGTCCCTTCTCTTCGCGTCCGCAACATCCGGTTCTATAACACGTGATGGGACAACAGGAGATTTGGAACTCCTATCACAGAGCGGCACTGAGATAGTGTTGCAACCCACAGGTGGCAACGTCAGCATCGGCACGACGAGTCCTTCCGGATCTCACCCGCTGTTGGTATCCAAGGTAGATGCCACACCGGGCGGCAGCGGGCAGCACATAATGGCGACTAACGGACAGAGTGGCGGAGCACTCAGTCAGGTAGCCGTTGGCGTTGATGCAAATGGTGGTTACATACAGTCGCTGAATAGCAAAAAGCTTTGGATCCAACCGGCTGGAAATAACATCCAGTTCGGTGCTGGTATTGTCGATTTCGGTGGTAACATCAGGCCGCTCACTGACAACACAATTTCTTGCGGTGCATCGGGTAATCGATGGACGGACGTATTCGCCGTTAGTGGTTCGGTGAACACGTCAGATCGCCGGATGAAGGAGAGTATCCAGGACAGTCCATATGGGCTCAACGAAGTGATGCGTCTGCACCCTGTCTCCTATACCTGGAAGGACCGGCCTGAACGGGGCAGGAAGCTTGGTTTGATCGCCCAGGAGGTGCGGACTGTAATCGACGAGGTCGTCCACATCGGCGACGATCCTGACCAGACCCTGGGCCTTTACTATTCCGATTTCGTCCCTGTTCTCGTCAAGGCTATTCAGGAACAGCAAGGGATCATCGAGCAACAGCACGAGAAGGCCGCGTCTGGTAGTGCCGAATTGACTCAGGTGGAGGCTGAGTTGTCGGAACTGCGATCCGAAAAGGAAACGTTGGCTCGGAGTAACGATGAGTTGCGACTGCAGTTGGACGCACTGACCGCTGTCGTTCGGAGGCTGGAGGAGTCACAACTAAAGCTGGCGGCGCGATGAAGCGAGTCATGTTTCGACCTTCTCTGGGATCGGCTCCGCAGGGCGACGACGTTACCGGTTTGGCAGTGCGGGTAAACGCGTGAATGCTGCTTCAACTGACACACTGACGTACCCCGACACGGTTGTAGGGTAAGCTCTGCAATACAGCAAATCCCCACTATAGCAACCTACCCCAATTCTGTGTCGGACTGTGTCAGTGTGTCAGTCCCACGCATATGAAAAGCAACTTACGATGATTGGTAGCAACGTCAGAGGAGATTGATCACATGGAAATGGCTCTTGTACCATTTGTTTTCATCGTCATCTACGCCCCGTTCATTCTGGCCGTCGTGTGTTTAGTCGTTGTTCAAATAGCGATTGGTATCTCGGTGCAAAAGAATGCCCATCAGCTACCGTCCCTGGCTATGGATTTTGGTCCGTGGATATGGTCGCTACTCGCATTTTCGGTTCCCGGTCTGGGCGTCCTTTGCTACTGGCTTATGAACCATTCAACGCTATCTCGGAAGCCTGACTTGCAGTAAGGCAACATCGGCAGTGTGTATAGATCCGGGTCGAATTGTCCGTAGATGTTGATGAAGATGGCGCTGAGGCGTTCTACAGGCGTTCTGACGCTCTATAATGTCTGCGGGTACCTGTTACGCCACCTACATACCGATCGACGAATGTGGGCAACTTCGTGGCCTCACAGAACATTTGATCGACATCGACACTGATGGGGGAGCACCTTCAGTCGCATGCCATTCGATTTGAAGGGTAGAAATGTTAGAGAGAATGAGAGAAAGAAAGAGACATACCAACGGTAACAACTCTACCCATGAAATCACCTCACATCCCTTTTGAGGGGTAGAAAAGTCAGAGAGAGGGAGAGAGTAGAGAAGGAGAAGCCCGTAACTATTCTACCCACGAAATCCGTCCAGAAAACCGGACTCACGGCCTCGATGTGTCCGGGAAACAGTCTGCTAACCTCAATCCCCACAGCAACAATGAGTTAGCACCGCCTGACTCTCCTGTCGCCCTTCTTGGCACGTCTCTTGCAAAAGTGTATCCTACAGCCACCAAAGGGGACCATCATATGAACCGATTCATCCAATGGTATTGCACCTTGTGCTGCGTCAGCTCGCTGCTGGTCCTGGGCCTGATCCTGGTGTTCGCGATTCCGGGATGGAGTCAGCCCGCTCACACCGGCAAGAAAGTCATCTCCTTCAGCGGCAGACCCACTGCCCGCATGTTCTTCGACGATGTGCGTGAGATGGAAAGAGTCATGCCAGTCGTCGACGGCGTTACGATCTACCCGATTACCGAAAAGGACGGCCTCCGCACCGAGGCAGTTGGCCGTTTGTTCCGGAAAGATTTCCACCGCCTCGTGGATCTCGATACCGGCATTGAGCTCATGCGGTCGGCTGATACGAATTTGTATATGGAGAATTTCCTTCTCGTCTACCTCGACCCCGGCATAGCGGGCTTGAAGGTGCCGAACTGGTTCGATTCTGAGTTCGACGCCGTCGTGAGCAACTGGAAGGTGGCCGCCGAGTACTGCAAACGCGCCGGCATGGTGGGTTTCTTGTTCGACAACGAGGCCTACAATGCCACGAACCTGTGGGACTCCCAACGCGTTAACCACCTCGCTCCCAGGACGATCGAGGCATACTACGACAAGGTATTCGAGCGCGGTGCCGAGATCATGCGGGCCGTCAGCTCCGTCTACCCGGACATCAGGATAATCACCCTTCTCGGGCCGGTGCACTCGAACTTTGGGGCGTCGCGCGACCACTTCGATCTCACGCGCCCGTTCTTCGACGGGCTGCTGTCGGAATGCTCTGGCGAGGCCATGATCATCGATGGCGCGGAGAAAGCCTACAAGTTCAAGACGGCCGCCCAGTTCGAGGAGGTGGCGATGGAATTCAAGACCGAAGTCCGAGCTCACAGCAGGGTGCCGGAGAAGTTCGACCGCCACGCCCGGATCGCGTTCCCCATATTCATCGGCAGCAGCTCCAGCGGCTTCTCCACCGAGAATTTCAACAGCAACTACTACTCACCTACCGAGTTGACCACGGCGTTGCGAGGCGCCCTCGAGCACACCGACGAATATGTCTGGGTCTACAGTCAGAACGTGAATCTCTGGAGGCGACCCGGTCCCGACGAATGGCCGCTTCTCCCGGTCGAATACCGCGAAGCCATGCTCGCGGCGCATGACCCAGCACTCCCGTTGCCGACTGCCGTGGAAGAAGAACCAGCGCCGACACTGCCGCACCAGATTGCGCTACGGCAGAACTACCCCAATCCCTTCAATAGCAACACCGTCATTCGCTTCGCCCTGCCTACCGCCGACGAGGTTGATCTATCCTTATACAACCTCGCAGGACAGAAGGTGGCGAGTCTGCTGCGCGGTTATCGAAGTGCGGGGACGTATACCCTTCGATGGAACGGTCGAGATGATAACGAGCGTGAGCTAGCCAGTGGCGTGTATCTGTATCGATTACAAGCTGGCGAGCGAGTGGAAACGCGGAAGCTCCTGCTGCTGAGATAGTGCGCCACTCTTGACCCTTCACTCCCACCGACTACACTCGTGATCACAATGGCAGGCTGCGTACACATCTTCCCGAATCCCCACATCGGAATCGCAATCTGGAGGAGACCATGGCGAAGCTTCTGACAGCTTTGAGAAGGGGCGTACAGGCCGCAGCGACCTCGTTCGCTCCCGGTCGATTTACTCTCAAGGACAAGCTCATCACCTGCTCTCACTGCGGGCTCGAAGAGTTCGAGCAGGGATCGGCACAGCTCAATACGGCCGGTTTGACGCTCTTGAACTTGGACTGGGCGAACAAATCCGCCACGACCTTGATCTGTGCGAATTGCGGCCACGTGGATTGGTTCGTCCAGAGTCCAGACCGGATCGAGTCGGAGTAGCACGACATAAGGGTGGCGCTGGATGGTAACCTTGGATTCAATCAGTCACGATGACAGATCTGCTGGGCAGGTTGCAGCAGTACGTCGAGCCGTGTTCCGACGATGGCGTACTGGAGTGGGCGTTGGATCATGCGAAGGTGAAGGGACCATGATGAAAAAGCTAACATGCATTCTCATGCTTTCGGTGACGAGCGTAAGCGCAAACACGGAGATCACCGTGGACTTACCTGGCGGCGCGACGATGGAGATGGTGTGGATTGAGCCAGGCACATTCGTCATGGGAACGACTGAAGAACAGGCGCAAGCTTACCGCTCTGGCCCACTGGGAGATGAAGTGTTGGACGGCGAGTTCCAAGAGGATCAACCCGCACACAGCGTGACGATCAGTCAGGGTTTTTATCTGGGGAAGTTTGAGATCACCCAGGGACAGTGGGAGGCGGTGATGGGTAGGACTCCGTGGTCAGGCCAGGACTTCGTGCAGTCCAACCCGGACCACCCTGCGGTTTACATTTCGTATAACGTTGCCTTGATACTCTTCAGCCGTTTGAACGAAATGGAGGGCGAGGAACTGTATCGATTGCCGACAGAGGCAGAATGGGAATATGCGTGTCGAGCCGGAACTACCACCCTGTGGTCCTTCGGCGATGATGAGAGCCAGTTAGAAGACTACGCATGGTATGGAAAGAACGCTTGGGACATAGGTTTGCAGTATGGCCAGCCGGTGGGTTCGAAGTTACCGAATCCATGGGGTCTTTATGATATGCACGGGAATGTGTTCGAGTGGGTACAGGACGGGTTTGGAATGTACACGAATGACCCCCAGATTGACCCGTTAACGCCAAAAACAGACTCCAATGTCCGTGTCTTTCGGGGCGGATACTTCCGCAATGCAGGCCGAAGCACTCGCTCGGCGTTTCGGGCTGGCGGCTCCCCACGCGGCGAAAGTGGTTTCGTTGGTGTTCGTGTGTTGCGTATGGGTGACGCGCCAACGGCTGTCACACCAAGGGGTTGGGGTGAGTTAAAGTACGGTAGCAGGCCGTAGATTCGGACAACCATTCTGCACTTCCTTCGTTATCCGGACATACGCTTGACGCCCATCCCTCGCCACATCAAACTCTCGCCTGCCCCCACTTAGCATCACTGCACAGGAGGAATGATCGTGACACGGTTCCTTCTGATTGTGGCTATTTGACAAAAGTGAAGAATCCGGAATTATGAAAACTATCGCAGGTGTTTTCATCGCCGCCCTCACCTCTTGCCTTCTCACATCCTGTGAAGATGATAGCGGCGGGCCAACCCGTCCATCGAACGGCGTCATTGAGATGACCGCCAGTACGTTCCAGTTCAATCCGGGAGGGATTGCCTTTGATCCGGGAGACGAGGTCACCATACGATTGAGTAGCGCGGATATGGGCCATACGCTCACTATCGATGCTCTCAACGTCAATGTGGATATACCAGCAGGTGACACGACCAGCGCGCAATTGAGCGGCGTCTCGGAAGGGACCTATATCTTCTACTGCGCCGTTCCCGGCCATCGGGCACAGGGCATGGAAGGGACGTTGTCAATTACGCGCCGACCAGTCGCCACGACCCGGACTTCGGGAACGAGTACTGGGGGATATTGATCCACACACAGGGTAGTGAAGCGATGCCCCGCTGGACGCCTGTCTGGCTCTTGTGTGGAGCCGCTAAGTTGCCACGCGTGGAAGAAGGAGACAGAGTGAACGATTCGCGGCCTTTCTCGAAGGTCTGGATGTTCGCCAGCATGGGGATATTCATCGCCGTTGAGTTACTGCTGGGGGGACTCATTGGCGACGTGCTGATTAGCCGCTACATGTCGATCAGCCTGCAATTCCTCTCACAGGGACTGCTGCACATCGTCAGCTTCTTCGTTGGCGGCTTTATCGTCGGGTTGCAGGTCCACCTCTGGTGGTTCCGGCCAGTTCATACCGGTTCATATCCCCTGCGCAGATCGAGAAGTTCTGGTGTCCGAGTGCGGTGAGTGAGGATCTAATCCCTGAAAATACAGGGAGTTAGTTAGAGCTCTCCGTTTGGCTGGCCGTCGTTTTCTACCTCCTCTGTACCTTCGGCAGCGTTTCGGAGCACGCCTGGCCACTGGGTGCCCCTCCACCAGCCACCTCGCCCCCCCAGACCCGGCACCCCTTCTTGCGGATTCGTGAAAGTGGGGGGACCCTAATCCAAGTATCTGCACGTCTGCACTGACGTCAGATAGCCTCAGAGCCCGTCTGACGGCCACTATAATGAGTTAAGCTGTCCCCCGCTTGGTCCACCCTCCGAATCTCCGTACCCTATCGGCCAACTCTGAGCTGACACCGATGCGATTTATGCGAATCCCCTATCCGTCCATCTGTGCTGCAATAGCCCTCCTGACGGGCATACACGGCCCCTCTCACGCCCACAACAAGAGGACCGCCTACGCCATTCCCCTGCCGGGCATCACCATCGACGGTAAGCTAGACGACTGGCCTGATCACATGGCCTCGTATCCCATTGAGTGGGTGTCCTCGGCATACAAATCCACACCGCCAGATGGACCCGAGGATCTGACGGCAGGCTTTTTCGTCGGCTATGACTTGGAGGTCAATTCTCTCTACTTGGCTATCGTGGTCCGGGACGAGGATCTGGTGGTGCATCCAGAGGCACCTAATGTGGTGACCCAGGACCTGTGTGAGATCTACGTGGATGCCGACCACAGCGGCCCCAGGCCGGGAGACCTCCAAAGTGGAGGAGAGAAGGACGCACAGAAGTACGTCATGGTCCCCGGACCAAGTCGATTCAAGCCACTGGTGGATGGGAATCCCGCTTTGTCTGGTGGAGGGGATACGAAGCTCTCAGGAGTGCAGGCCGCCTTTGTGCGCCTGGGAGAGAGCCTGATCTACGAGTGGTCCATCCCGCTTTTCGAACACTTTCCCTCGAAACGCCTCCAGATCCAGGCGGGAAAGACTATTGGGTTCAATGTCGTGGTAAACGATGCGGATGGTACGGAAGACGGCAATTGGATTACCTGGACGCCTGGAGGGCGTCCAGATCGCTTAGGCGATCTAGCTTTCGTGCAGGATTACGAAGGCCTGGAGGTGGCTGTGGGACCGACGTTGCCAGAGGGTCTGCTGGAAAGCTATGCTGACTTAGGGACCCTTGCTGGGGTTTTGTGGCCAGCGCTGGACCGACTTCAGTCCGAGTTGGTCTCCAGATTCAACGCTGGCGAACAGATGGTTATCGATTTTGCCGCGACTCCGATCAAACCGCCCGAGGAGCTGGCGATGGCTGCCGCGAGATACCAATCCCTTCGAGGCTACCGCGACAGCACGACTATGGAGATCTATCAGGAGCGGCCTGGTGAGGAAACGAAAAGGACCACACCGACGTGGTTCGCCTTCGAGCGTCCCAATCGGTTCCGACTTGACACCAAGGGCCATGGGCATGAGACCGCTATGGTCAGCGATGGGCTAATGTTGACCACCTACCTCGACGTGAGGTGGATGGAAGGACAGAAGCAGTACACTCAGAAGAAAGCGCCCGAGAAAGCCACAGCCGCTGATTTACGCAGTCGAATGGGTGGTTTCGGTGGAGGTATCTACTTATTTCCCATCTTGATGAGCGACGACCCGCTCAAAGAGCTGATGGAAGACGCCGAGGGGGTAAAGAAGGTAGGTCGTGAGAAGCTGGACGGCACAAACGTTACTGTCTTCGAGCTGACAGTGCCAGTGAGTTCGCTGGAAGGAGCACACATCCCGTTGAGGGGAGGGATGGATGAGCCGATCAACCTACGGCTCTGGATTGGCAAGAAAGATCACCTGATCCGCCAGGTGGCTTTTGAGGTAGATATGGCACAGATGGCCAAGGAGATGCCGGAGGAGCAACGGCAGTGGATGCCCAAGAAAATGGTCGTCACCGAGCGTCACAGTGCCATCGAGATCGATCCGGCCTTTCCCGAGGACACCTTCACCTTCGCCCTGCCTGAAGGGTCAAAACTGGTCGATGAGTTCGGGCCTCCAGGGAGGAGCAAGGACAAAGCGGAGTTTGTCGGCCAACCAACACCTGATTTTGTCCTGAAGGATATCGACGGCAAGGAAGTCAAACTCGCCGATTTCGAGGGACACGTCCTGATTGTCGATTTCTGGGCTACGTGGTGTGGCCCTTGTCGGGAGGAAATGCCGACCTTTTTCGCGCTCCAGAATCAATATGAGGACGACGGATTCAGCGTCATTGGCATTGCGATCAACGACACGGCTGAGAAAGTCCGGTCTTACGCGGAGAAGGAAGAACTGAATTTCCCGTTACTGATGGGAGACGATCGAGTACAGAAGGACTACGGCAATGTGACGGCCATACCGACGAGCTTTGTGATCGACAAGCAAGGAATCGTGCGCTATGCCTACGTCGGGACTCCTCCCGATATGCTCGACTTTCAGAAGCACGTGGAGGAGCTTCTGGCGGAAAAGTAAAGGGTTCGGAGACGACCACACGCAGGAGGACGATCAGACGATCGTGGTCGTAGGAGTCGAATTATGAGCGAGCTCACAGCCGAAGTCACCCACAAGCCTGATCACGTACCGCCATTGGTCATCGGAGGACCCATCATGATCGATACCATCTTGCTTGCTGCAATTATGACAGTGCTTTTGGGGATTCTGATTGCGATGAAAAAGGGCTTCAACGAAGTCATACGTGGCCTGGAATCGATTGACCAGCGGCTCAATGCCAAGTCCGAGAGCTAAGAAGCATGATCATTCGCTGACGACAATGCCCATAATCCATAAAGTTGAAGCAGCACTTCAGGAAGGTGTTTGATATTGTGGAGCTGAGTCAGGATGTGGGAGTGTTTGAGAATACGGAGAGCGCTCTGACGGAGCGGTAGGTCGACGAAGTACGACTGGCGAAACAGGTGGACGTGGTTATGCGGTCATCGCCAACTTGGAAGAAGCTCTCCTACCCGAAGTGGGAGGATGAGATATTCCTGGAGTGGGAGTACACGAAGCCAGCTGCGGCGCGATACATGGTATGGCTTGTGTTCGCCGCTGTGTTTTCTCTTCTGCTGATTGCCTTCGCCCTTATCGATGTGCAACACACCGCCAGGAGCATGACGACGAGGCAGATAGGAGGTGTCTTTGCTGCAGTTCTGGCGATCATTTTCGGGATCTCTCAGTTCCTCACGAGGCCGATCCACTACAAACTGGGAACGGATGGGATTTCAAAATCTCGCACCCCCTTTTTTGGCTTTCTGCTACCGAAGGTAAAGGATGCCGACGAGCGCACGACAAAAACGGACCCGTCCCAGGAGAAGAGATCCGACTTCATCAGTTGGACCGATCTCTCCGCTTGCAGGCAGGCTGAGGGCGGACTGGAAGTCCTACATAGCAGTGGAGAGTGGGTCGAGATTCCAGTCAGTGACGCGGCGACGTGCCAGGAGGCCAGTGCAATTTTCTCCAAGAAACTCGACTCGTGATGCATTGCCGGAGATGACCTGCGTGGTTGTGGCCGTGGAGGCATGACTGACACACTGACGTACCCAGACCCAGCTTCCGGGTAGTCTCTCCATACTGGATCTCACCCCTCTATGAAAACCTTTCCCGATACTGTGTCGGACTCTGTCAGTGTGTCAGTATCGAGGTCTAGACAGGGTGATAGGGTGGGAAAGATAAGGCACATTATAGATAGTCCATAGATCGGATTAGATGGAAGCCATAAAGGACAGGATAGGTGAGCGACTGCTCGAGGATCTGCTGGGACTAGGAGTCGCTGCGGAAATCGTTTCTGAGACGGATGCCGCCACTTACAAGGGACGACTCGGAATCGGTGGGGCGGCAAGAGGTGCGTACTTCGGGGCCATTCGTGTCAACATACCCGTCGCTGTAGATCATTCCCAAGCGATCGGAACTGCGCGTTCCAGTCAGTGTCCAGGGCAATCTGCCATTGCAGAAGCCGCCTCAGATAGACCTGCTTCATGTCTTGGTCAAGGACCCACTTGGCCGGCATCAAGTCGCCGCGCATCAGAAACTTGGCGACAGCCGGCGCATCGCTATAGAACTCTTCAACGAACCGCGAAAACTCCACTGCGCTCGGTTTTGCTGAGGCAAACGCCATGAAGCTTGGGGCCCTGAAGCCCGTCGTAAGATTGTCCTTGTCAACGAGCACCGAATAACCAACGTCAAGGCCAGCAGGGAGCTCCGAGGTCTGGCCAACCCGGCGCGCCTTTTCGACAGGCCAAAGCGTGAAGTCGATCCGCAATCCACTTTCGTACTGCACGACGTTGGCAAAGATCTCAAGTCCAGTCTCCTGGTCCGCATAGAGTGCGTCCCAGTAGGTCACCAGAACGACGCCAAAGTCGCCTATCCAGATTCGGTCCACATGGAAAGGATGGACATCTCGAACGACCAGAACGACATCGAAATCCGACAACGCATCGTATGATCCTGGCGGTCCTGCCCTGTTGCCGGTGAGAAGTACGGCACGCACTGCCTCCTTGTCGGCTGCCCACTTCTGCAGCTTCTCGACCGTTCCCTCATCCCACTGAGCATCGGTAGTCGGGTGCATCGAGTGGGCCGATCGCGGTGTGCGGGTAGTGGGGCTGGCGCCGGGCGTGGTGTTGACCGAGATGGTCGAGAAAGGCCTGGCCGAAGGCACCGCCTCGCAGGAGATGTACGAGCGTCGTACCCCCATGCGGCGGTTGGGCACGCCGCAGGAGATTGCCGAAGCCGTGCTCTATCTGGCCAGCGACGAAGCTTCCTACATCGTGGGGGAAGTGCTGTGGGTGGACGGCGGCTGGGGAGCGTATCAGCTTTTCTGAAGAGGAGGAATATGAAAGTCGTCGGTGCGCGCCACGGGCGTGAAATTTCGCTCGTCGCCCGTCCACATCACTGCGGGTGTGAACAAGGGGGCCTGGGGCGTGTATATGGAAGATCCGGACGGCATCAGCATGAACTTTTCCAACCGGCGAGTACTACCGGATCCAATTAACCGAGAGCGAGGAGATTGAGACGTGAATGCAGACCGGATGAAGGCGCGCTGGCGGCAACGCCGGATCATTTACAACAACGACGGCGACGATGTAATCGAAGCACGCTCCGGAGTGGAACATGAGTATGACGTCGCCGGAGCCCAGACGGTACGCGCCACCGGAGATCTGGTACAAGATTTTCTCGATGCCCGCAGCACGCCTCTGATCGGCACCCAGGTGGACAGCAACTGGTTCGCCAGCTGCATGGCGGGCCTCACCTTTTCACACCATACGAAGTTGGGCGGATTCTACGGCAAGGGGATCCCGCTGGAGCTGGTGGAGAAATACGGGCGCGACAGCTTGCAGGTACAGCTGGATTTCAGCCACGAGCATGGCCTGGAAGCAGCTTGGTGCCTGCGCATGAACGATCCCCATGATTCCTTCCCCATGGGTTCGCGTCGATGGACCTACGGTCTGGCCAAGTTCAAGCGAGACCATCCGCAATACATGATGGGCACGGAGGGCGATTGGGAGAAATACCCGAGGGGTCACCCGCGTTGTTACTGGACGAAAATGGATTTCGCCATTCCGGAGGTGCGCGAGCACATCTTCGGCATCATTCAGGAGGTGGCGCAGAACTACGACGTGGACTGTATCGGCATGGAGTTCTTCAAGTACTGGCCCTTCTTCCGTGAGTCACTGGAGGGCAATCCCGTCGAACCGGAGCATCTGGAGTTGATGAACGATTTCTTGCGGCGCATCCGGGACATGGCCGACGAGCAGGCCAACCGCCGCGGCCGCCCACTGCTGCTGGCGGCGCATACGCCGTTCAGCCTTGCCGATTCGATACACGTGGGGGTCGACCTGGAAACGTGGCTGGCGGAGGGATTGATCGATCTGCTCATGCCCGGCGGCAACTTGGAATCGGTGTTTTGCAGTTCCTACAACGATATGATCGCACTGGGACACAAGTACGAGGTTCCGGTCTATCCCTGCGTGTCCTGGGGCTTCTGGGGTCGCTGGGCCTTTCTCGGACTTACCGATGGCAAATACAGACAGTTCGGGTCGTGGGTAGAGACCCTCTGCGGAGCTCAGCCCGAGCGCGTCGGCAGACCGTCGTTTATTCTCGTGTTCAACAGCTGGGAGGGCACAATGGCCGCGTGGCGGGGAGCCGCCTCGAATCTGTTCAATTCCGGCGCCGATGGGCTCTACCTCTTCAATCCCGCGTTCGGCGAGCCGGAATGGTGGGGCGAGATCGGCGAACCGGCAACTATTGCGGGAAAAGACAGGCTCTACGGAATCGAGTGTTTTGTAGGCCCCAATAGCTTCACCGAAGTCCCGGAGATTACCCTCCCCGTGTCCGCGGGTTTTCAGGTGGGCGAGGAGGTCGGATCTGCCGGTGCGCGCAGCATCGATTTCAGCCTGCATCTGTGGGATTGGGCTCCCGGTGACGACTTCTCGGTGAAACTCAACGGCGCCGCTGTCGAGGGGCTGGAACCGGCCGATCCGGACCGAAAACCCAAGGAAGGTCAGTGGCTGCAGGGCAAGCTCGATGCCAGACAGATCCGTCGCGGTGAGAATCAGCTGGACGTGGCGGTGCAGAACCGCGGCGAGTCCGCTTCGTCTGAGGTCGTGCTTGACGCAGCGCAGCTGCGGGTTCGTGCGAAGGAGTAGCCAACAATGGCCGAACCCACAGTACCCCGCCGGCCGGTAGTCCTGGACATTGGCAACGAACGCCAGCTGTTCGACGACTATTTGATCGACGGACTGGAGAATATCTCGCGCTTCGTCCACCGGCCGGTACAGATCGGCCATCCCCTTCGTTCGATAACAAGCCAAGCCCACAGAGACTGACGACGGTGCTCCGTCGTGGCAAGCGATCATTTGAAACTTCGAAGCGTTGGAAAGATTTCCGTGCGGTCGACGTCTTAAGATGTGATCGTAACTTTCCACAAATCATCGTCTTATCCCCTACTCAAGGGAGTCCTTGCAGCTGCATCAAGCGTAACGGACAGACAGACCTCTAAGGAACATATTCGCCCAATCAACGTCGATGGTTGATTTCGTCTCCACGGGCTTTGAACGGTCAGATCGACTTCGCCATTGCCTGTCTGCAGGGTGCACGCGAGATGCAGCGCTCGGCTGTGACGCTGATGGCCCTGGGGATGGCGTATGAGCGTAAGGGGCTGTCCCCCGCTTGGTCCACCCTGAGAATCTCCGTACCATCACCCCGCCACTATACAACCTGGTGGTGTGGTCACTGGCATAAGCTGGTAATACTCGCAATACGAAATCTCACTCAGGAGCTGTTGTGATGAAACGCCTACTTGCCACCGCGTTTTACCTGGCAATTTCGCTATCGACCGTCCATGCCCAGGAGGCCGTGCCCAAGACCATTTCCTACATGGGCTACCTGAGCGATGCCGCGGGCGATGTGGTCGTAGATGGCGACCATGAGATCACCTTCCGCCTGTACGAGCAGGCTGCCGGGGGTACTGCGGCGTGGGAGTCGACGCGGACGGTTACGACGGCCAAGGGGCTCTTCAGCGTGGTACTGGGCGAGAGCGAGTCCTTGGATGCAGTGCCCTTTGACCGGCCCTATTACCTGGGCATTTCCATCGGCGCAGGCGATGAGTTGTCGCCCCGCATTGCGCTGGTAGCGGCTCCCTACAGCCTCTACGCCAAGGATGTTGAAGACGGTGCGGTGACTGCGGATAAGATCGCTGCGAGCGCCGTGGGTATGCAGCAGCTTGCGGAAGGCTCAGTGACCAGCGACAAGATTGCAGATGCTGCGATCACCGATGAAGAGCTGGCCGACGATGCCGTGACCGCAGCCAAGATCGCCGATGGCAGCATAAGCTCCGCAGACATCGCTTCTGGAGCGGTGGTGACGAGCGTCAATACCGTTGCCAACGGCGTCACCATTGCGGGCGGCAACAATGTCACCGTGGCCACTACCGGTAATACGGTGACGATCACGGCCTCTGGAGGCGAATTGGCTGATGGCGCGGTGACTTCGGCCAAACTGGCCGATGGCACGATCGCAACCGTGGATCTGGCCGACGATGCTGTAACGGCCACGCAGATTGCCGCTGATGCCGTGACGACGGCCAAAATTCAGGACGCTGCGGTAACGGCCTCCAAGGTGGCCGCTGGGGCCGCTGTGTCAAGCCTGAACCAGGCCACTGATGATGTAACCCTGGTCGAAGGTGCCAACATCGACATTGAGCGAGTCGGACAGAACATCACGATTTCGACCACCGGTGGTAATGAAGTGGGTACTGGCGACATCGCGGATAACTCGATCACGAGTGCGAAGATCATCGACAGCGCGATCGCGGAGGCTGATCTGGGTACCGATGCCGTAACGAGTGCCAAGATCGCCGATGGCACCATTTCGGCAGCCGACCTGGCGACTGATTCAGTGGACGCTGATGAAATCGCGGCTGGTGCTGTGGACAGTGCGGAACTGGCCGCTGACGCCGTCACTTCGGCGAAGATTGGTGATGGAACCATAGTGGCTGCCGACATCGCCGCCGGTCAGGTAGTCACCAGCGTCAACAGCCTGGAAGACGCCGTCACTCTGGCGGCGGGATCTAACATTGCCATCACCCCGACCGGTAACACGCTTACCATCGATGCCACTGCTGGCGGTGATATTACCGGGGTAACGGCGGGTACGGGCCTTGCCAATGGCGGCACTACCGGTGATGTAACCCTCGATATCGCTGCAGGCGGGGTCGGCACCACGGAACTGGCCGCGGGCGCTGTCACGACCGCCAAGATCGCCGCCAGTGCGATCACCTCGGCTGAGATTGCCGATGCTACCATAGTGGCCGGTGATGTGGCTGCAGGGGCCGTGGTCAAGACGGTGAACAGCCTTACGGATGCCGTGACCCTGGCTGCCGGTACCAACATGGCCATCGCACCTTCGGGCAACACCCTGACCTTCAACGCTACGGACACGGATACTGATACCGACACCCAGAACACCCTCGACGGGGCCTACGACGAGGGTGGTGCCGGCGCTGGGCGTACGATTACGGCGGACAATGGAGCGGTAGACATCGCTGGGGCTGGCGGACTCACCGTGAACGGCAACGTCGGCATCGGTACAAGCAGCCCCAACGATTTGCTCGAAGTTGAAGGTGCGATACGCTCATCACTTACGGGAACTCCCGCACAACACATACGGCTCGAATCGGCGGGCGGGTTTGGCATTCTTTCGACATCTGCCACCGAACATCTGCAAATCTCGCCAGGTGGCACTGCCGGGATGGGTTTGCTGACAAACGGCAATGTGGGGATTGGGACATTAAATCCGAATGTACTACTCCACCTGCACAAGGCCAGCGGTGTGAATGCTGTATTTCTGACGAACAATGGCGCGGGTGCCGGGAATGACAGCGAGCTGTGGTTCGATTCGGACCACGACGGCACCGCGAACTGGGCAGGTTTGGGCATCCACGATGGGGACGGAAAACTGCGACTTACGGGTACCACGTCACTGGCCTCACCAGCCATGACGATTGATGACAACAACAACGTCGGCATCGGCACAACGAGCCCGGGAGACGCGTTGCACATCAACAGTGGTCAGATGCGTATCACAAATTCCGCGGCTACGGATCTCACCACGTCAAACATTGGCGTCATCAACTACAACACAGGTACCGGGATACTCGATATTGCATCGAATTCAACAGCTGGCGGCACGTCCATGCGATTCTTCACGTCGAACAGCGCCACGGCTGTGGAGAAGATGCGCATTACGGCTACGGGCAATGTCGGCATCAACACGACGGTTCCGGCTGGCAATTTGCCGGCCGCTTTCAATTCTGATTCCGGCAATGCGAGGGTGCTGGATATGCGGTCGGTTGGTGCTGGTGACGTGGGATTGTTCCTGACGAGAGACGACGGCGCGACAACAGGCTTGCAGATGTGGCATGACTACAACACGGGGCACACGTATTTCGACAACCTCTACAACAACGCGGACGGCGACATCAGGTTCAGGACCAAGACCGGAGGGACGGCGGTTGACGCGGTTCATATCCAAGGTGACGGCAACGTCGGCATCGGCACGACAGCGCCGGAGAGCAGGTTACACGTGATCGGCGGGTCCTTTACTGGCACGAATCTGAAGACTCGATCAGCGATCGGTGTCCTGGACAACTCTGGGAGTAGTCTGGCGGCGACCGCACCACACACACTTCAACACGCATCAGTGACCGGCTTGACGACAAACGCGGAAGCGGATGCGGGTTCAAACGCCTACACATACGGTGCACTCGGGGGCTTCGATGACAACTGGTTTGGAGTTGCAGGCTACACTAAACCTGGTGTGGCAGTTTACGGCCGCGTACTGGACGGTGGTACCGGCTACGCCGGACTGTTCCTCGGAGGCAATGTCGGCATCAACACGACAAGCCCGACTTACAAGCTTCAGATAGACGAAGGGGACGTTTACATAGCGGGACCGACGAATACAACACACGGATTCAGAATGGCCCTGGGTAACTTCTTTGGCTACATCTGGCGAAACCAGAATGGCCCGTATACGAACGCGATGGTCCTATCAACCAACTATGAATTGGACGATGCTGGTGCCGATGTGATTTCCAATGTAGGCGCCGGGACGACGGCCATTGCGTTGGCTCTCGGCGGCACGATTGCGTTCCAGACAGGCGCTGTCAATACCGCACCCTCAACCAGGATGACAATTGCCAACAGTGGAGAGGTCGGCGTTGGCCGAGCACCGACGGCCAATCCGTTCGAGGTCGAGGGTAATGCCTCCAAAACCGCAGCCGGTGACTGGCTTGCCAACTCCGACCGGCGTCTGAAGATGGACATCGAGGAAGTTGAGAAGGGCATGGAGACGATTCGTCAGTTGAGGCCGGTCAGATTCCGCTATAACGAGGATTACCAGCGGGAGCATCCATCGGTTGGCAACCGCATCTATTACAACTTTATTGCCCAGGAATTTCAGGAGGTATTTCCTGAAAGCGTGCAGGACGACGGCACCGGGTACCTGCAAGTGGATACACATAGCGTGCGTCCGGTGTTGGTTGCCGCCGTGCAGGAACTCGACTCACAGACGAGGGAGTTGATGGCGCGCAATGTATCACTGGAGCAGGATATAGCGCGACTCACCGCCCGCAACGAACAATTGGAGCAGAGGGACATTGAGTTGCGAACGCAGTTGGACGCGCTAACCGCTGCCGTTCAGAGGCTGGAGGAGTCACAACTAAAGCTGGCGGCGAGATGAGGAGCGGTGTGCTGATTGGCGATCGGGTTCGGAGCGCACGAAGGAAACTTTGAGAACGGCGTGAGAGTGGACTCCCGGCGAGTGCTGTCATCAATCGGCTGGTTGATAAGGTGAAGGTGTTGCTGGTGATGCGGAGCAGGCTGACGACATGACCTGCGTGGTTGTGGCGGTGGAGGCATGACTGACACCAATGATCCCACCCTCGTTGCCCGGAATAGCCACATGAAGAGACTGCTTTTCGTTGCTCTCCTGCTGATACCGCTGACGGACCTGGCGGCGCAAGAAACGCTGCTCGTCCACCGTGGGACACGGGTACGTGTCTCGGCTCCCTCCTATACCATCAACCGACTCATAGGCTCTGTAGTATCGTTGGACACCGACACTCTCGTCGTGCTGAACGCCGAAGATCAACGGACCTTTTTTGCAATCCCTCTCGACTCCATAACCAAATTCGAAGTCAGCCAGGGAGGTGGAATATTGGGTGAACGATGGAAGGAAGTATCTCTGCCGGGTGTCCTGCTTTCGTGGACGGATCTTGCGGTGCAAGAGGCCCCGTCGATTAAGCCTAGGGACCGGGTGCGGATCAAAGTGCGTTCTCCCGGTATTCGGCATGATGGTTTCATGTACATAGGTGAACATTGGCTTATAGGAACAGTTGTGTCGATATCAGCTGACTCGCTCGTACTGAGAAGCCGAGGCACTACCTTAGCTATTCCTCTGAGCATTTTGGCTCACTTGGAAGTCAGTCGTGGTGGGATCTCGCGTGACGCGGCGGCAAGCAAAGGAGCGCTCATTGGTCTTCTCATTGGCGGAACTGTGGGATCATGGTTAGGCCACTCCTTGGGCGTTTACCATGGCATGGATGCGGTTGGCGTTGTTGTAACTACTTTTGTCGGTGCATTAATTGTAGGTTTCCCCGGTGCCCTTATTGGCGGCGGTATGGGCGGCGCTATGGGCTCAGCAGTGGAGAATGAAAAGTGGGAGCAAGTGGCCTTGCCTCTACGCGTCAGCATGTTGCCGGACGGAGGTGAGTATGGTAGCTCTGCGGTTCGAGTTCGTCGAGAGGTGAACTCTGCTAAGGATCTATCTACCAATCCGTCCTAGAGCCGACATATGCCTGATTCAGAATCGAAATTGTCTTCTGCATGGCGGCGGCAAGTTTCAGGCACTGAACAGCGCCAGCTTCCTCGACTGCAATCTGAACGATCAGCCCTTACTTTCACGAACCATCACGGCGCTTAGCCACTGACACGACACACCCCGACACAGGTTTCGGCAAACTTTCTCTATACAGCTCTATATACAGACTTTCCTGAAACCTCCGTCTTGGTGTGTCTATGTGCCTGAATCGCAAATCGAGTATAGGACGGAGATGATTGCGTCCCGGTGTACTGCGTTCTCACGGCCGTTCTGACGCTCTATACTGTCCACGGGTACCCGTACGCCACCTACGTACCGATCGACGATTCTGGGCCGTCTGATGGCCTCAGAGAACACTTGATCGACTACGGGGATAGTAGGCGAACGTGCCTTCCTCCTCGTGCGCTATTTGAAGGGTAGAAATGTTAGAGAGAATGAGACAAAGAAAGAGGAATAACCATGGTGACAACTCTATTCTCCAAATCACCTCACATCCCTTTTGAGGGGTAGAAATGTCAGAGAGAGATAGAGAAAGAAGAAAGAGAGAGTAGTGACATATCTACCCTTGAAACCCGCGTGCCTACCCAAGAGCAAGCTCGACAAGTAGGTCAGGACGCTATTGCAATTTTTGCAAAGGAGGAAGACCGTGAAGTTTACTTCGATCGCTGCTGTGGTGATGGCAGTCTTGCTGGGCCACGGAGGCTTCCACCGTGCCTCGGGCCTCGAGATGGGCACGCAGTTTGGACTTTCGCACACAACCGGAGGAGGGTTCTCGGAAACCACTTCGGTTCAGGTACCGGGAGGCGTTCTTGGCCAGTTCAGCTTGCCGAATCTCTACGCGTCGTGGTTTCCGAGTCGGCAGCTGTCCCTGACGCCAAGCGTCGGATGGCGCGCAGAGAGAGTTGCTGCATCCGCTCGATGCCCTGGTAGCTGCACAACTCATACCCATCGCCGTACTTTACGCTTATACGCCGAATATTCCTCACCAAAAGCTCCTCTAGAAACTGTTCCTCAGGATGAATGAATTGGTGATAGACTAGCCACGCGAAAATAGGAATTGGACCGAACGCAGCCGCACTACGAAGAAGCATTGCTACGCCAACGAGTGCCATGACCATACCCAGATACATTGGATTGCGGCTAAACCGGAACAACCCATTTGTTACAACTACGGTTGATTTCTCAAAAGGAACTACGGGTGTTCCAACCCTCGTAAATGCCCTAGCCGCGACCGCAGTAACGCAAATGCCGCCAAGTACAAGCGGTACCCCGGCATATTTGAAAGGCATTGGAAGCAGTTGATGGATTGGAGCGAGATAGTGCAACGTGACCATCAGAGCAAGCGAAACGGCAAAATAGATTGGCGGATACGGGTTGCCTTTTTATTCCACGAGTGCCTCTCAGTCACCTAACCTAGTGATTGAATCGCGCAAATGCGGTGTCTCTCAGCTCATTCTGGAGACCTCTCCCACCGCGAATTTCAGTCTACCGGTCTTCACACCCTCGCGAACTTCTGTAGCCTTTGCCCCTGGCCCTCCATGCCGATTTCGGCAACGTAGATGTTGTCGTCATTGTCAACACAGAGGCCGTGAGGCGACTGGACGGCGGCCTTGTCCTCAAAGCGGCAGATGAGCTCTCCGTTGGCCGACCAGACACTGATACGTCCGCCGCCGCCTTGCTCGGCGACGTAGACGGTGTTGTCAGACGTGATGGCCACATCGCCCGGCATCATGACATCGGTCCACTGCTCGATGAAAACGCCGTCGGGGTCGAACACCTGGATGCGGTTGTTCTCGCGGTCGCAGACGAGGACGCGCCCGTCGCGCGTGCAGCCGATGTTGTGTACCAGGGCGAACTGCCCTGGCCCGCTGCCGCCTTCACCCCACACGTGGATGTGCTCCCCGTTGCTGTCGTATTTGTGCACGCAGCGGCTGCCGTAGCCATCGGAGACGTAGAAGTGCTGGCCGTCGGGCGCGAAGGCGACACCGGTGGGCATGTTGTACTCGCGGCGATGGAAGCTCGCCCCGGGCACGCCTCGGGTACCCCACTCGCGCTCCAGTTCGCCGAGCCGATCGTAGCGACGAACGATATGCTGGAGGGAGTCGGTGAGGTAGACCTTGTCGTCGGGTGTGATGAAAATACCGTGGGACTGGCTGACGAGATTGGGCGAGATCCCGAAATCCCCGTAGCCCCAAGAGGTGACGAAGTTCCCGTCCTTGTCGAAGACTACGATCGGGTGTTTGCCACGCGTAAAGGCGTATATCCTGCCCTTCGAGTCAACTGCCGTGTCCGATACCTGCGCGAATACCCAGCCTTCGGGCAGCTGCGCCCAGTCTTTGATCTCATCGTAGCGATAGTCCCCTTCACCGTAAATCATGATAAACCTCCTGTTCAGTTGGCAGTCGCCGAGAGATGACGGATGGCTATCGGTTGGAAAGTCCCGCGACAGAAAGTCGCACGCACGCTCGCTCAGCGTCCTTTGTTGATATGCAAAAACACCGCGTGAGCCGCGGCGACGACGACGCCTAACATAACCAAGACCTCGGGAGTTGGCTGACACGAACCGCGAATGCGATTGCGTAAAGGGCGCAGTCCGAAGCCGGGCACGGACGGGTCCTTATCGGTCCTATACTCGACGGCTAGTCCGGGGTGGGATAAAAAGGAAGGAAGTCCGTGTTCGGCACGAGTCCGACGACGTCGTCGCCGCGCCAGGTGAGATGGTAGTCGTCGCCATCGATGTGCTCTACCGTCTTCTTTACTGGCAACTCGTAACACGCCTCGATCTGCGCCGGTGGGTTCTGTGCTGATACAAGCAGCGAATGACCAATCCATGACGTGGCCTCGCGCTTGCCGTCGACCTCGAGCTCGACGGATCCAGGCGGCGCCCAACCGGGGATGCGGATGAGGACCGGCCTGGCGATCTTCGGTTGGACAGTGAGCCTTCCACTGTCCCCGCGGGTCGTCTCAACGCATACCAGGTCGTCCTCGTAGTCCAAGTGGAAGTTGACGACCAGTCCGGCCTCTGTCTCTTCGACGACATGGGTGTAGATGTCACAGAGGGTGTGCAAATCGGCTGCGGTGATGTCCGTCGTCGGCAGGATGCCGCCGTGCGGATGGGTGTGCATGCCGCCGAAGGCGCCCACCGTCAGCGCGTCGAGATCTTCCGGGGGGCCATCGTCGTCGTCCGCCGGTTGCAGCCCCAACGGCGAGGTAATCTGCGACGGCAGGATGCGGGCGCGGACGATGCGCTCGGCGTCATCGAAGAACTCCCCGTAACCGAGTTGCGCCAGCCACAGGGCCAGCTGGGCCGCGTCGCCCGGTGAGGTCGTTTCGCCCCTCTGCTCGCTGCCCCAGTCGTGGGAGATGAACCCGGAGCGGAAGACCTTCGTTCGAACGGTACAGGCGTACGTCTCAGCGACCCGGTCGATGTACTGCCGCTGGCGAGTCAACTGGCCGTACATCAGCAGTCCGCGATAGGTCCCGAACAGTGAGTGGGTATGGACGTAACCGCTGTATTCGGGGACCGTGCCGTCGGGGCGCGTGGATGCTTCGAGGTGGAACTCGGCCAGACGCGAGGCCAGGAGCATGGCGGCCGTGTCTCCGGTGGCGGTGTAGAGCTCCAGCAGCGCCTCGATCATGCGCCCGTGGGAGCCCGTCAGCTCGATTCCCGGTTTTGACCTGTCGGCCTTGGGGTCGGCGGGTGGGGCGTCGACGTGTCTTCCTCCCTTGGCGGCCGTCTCGTTCATCAGCACGCGATCCCAGGAGCCGTCATCCTGAATGAAGCGGTCGAGCGCAAGGACCATGCGGTGGCCCGCCTGTGCGGCCCAGTCGTTGTCGCGCCAGCGCACCAGGGCTGCCAGGGCCAACAGGACCTCCCGTTGCGAGTGGTCGTCAAAGCAGCTCGCCGTCGTGTCCATGGAGGCGCAGACTGCCAGTGGATTGTCCAGGCAGCTTCCCAGGTGCCGCAACATGGCCGCTTCCGTGTGGGCGGGTGGCGCGAATCCCGCGGCTGCTTCCAACCGCAGCATGGCGTCCCACCATCTGCCGACGTTGTGCTCCGGCCAGCGCAGGCTAGGTCGGGCCCGCATGTCGGGGTCGATGGTGACCGACCACAGGGGCAGACGGTCTTCGTCGGCTGACAGGGAGTTGAGCAGATTCGTCCCGGCCAATTCCATGGATTGTCTCAGTGTCAGCATGGCTCTCAGCCGCCGAGGGCCTCCATCCGATTCGCAGCACCGCTTGATCCGGCAAGCCCCATATACCAATCCCGCCCCTCAAAAAAAACCTCAAGTTTTCGTTTCGACACCAAGCCGCAAACCGATCTTAACTATCTATCTCTTTAGGCGGAAGAGTGCAAGGCAGCTGTAGGCCCCATTGACGCGTCGTATCTGTAGCTTCACTTCGGACGACCATCGGAATATCACGGTGACGCCCGGCGAGCCATCACAGGTTTGACTGATTCCCGCCCGGCATTACTCAGTTGGGAGCGCTACGGATTGCCCATCACTGGGCTGAAGCCCATCCGCGGCTGTCCTTACGAGGCCTCCGCCACTAGTACTTCGCCCTCGGCAGGCTCAGGGGGGTGTTCCCCGATCAACAGGATCAACATCAGCATCGCTTTGGTGTTGAGCGACAACTCACGGTGTTTCCGTCGTTTCATGTCGTGAAGGCAAGACGAGAGAGCCAACTCGCTGAGGTGATGCTGGAGTTGGCCAGTGCGGAGAGTCGGACGGATGAGGCGTTTTTCGTTGAGGGACATCGCCGTGGGGGCGATGGACTTGCACCGGTACATGCGCTACTCCTGTAGAAACGTCCGTGAACCCGAGCTGTCTCAGATTCTGTCTCGGGGGCCATCTGGTCCGATGGTCCAGATCCCGGAGTCCATCGATAGTCTCCAGGTATCGTTCGCAGTTCCTATAGGCTGTACCGTGTTGGAGGATGATGGCCGCCTAAGCGCTTACCAGCGCTTTCTCGTGGGCACGCGGCCTCCTCCTCCCTTAATCGGCATTTGGTGACGGAACGTCAGTTGTTTTTGCGAGCCGAAGTGAACAATGGTGAGCTGTCGGGTCTTGCTCGCCCTGCTCAGCGACCAGGAGGCGATATCGGCCCAATTGCTGGCCCATTTCGGTGTGGATCACGACAAGGTCAGAGAATTGATTGCCGAAAAGCAGTGATCGTTTGGTCAGCTGATCGCTCCCGGATACGACAGGTGGCATTCCTTCCGGGGGCAATTTTGCCTGCCTAGTGCTCTGTTAAGAAATCGAGCTTGTACTTTGTCGTAAGTCGTGGTATCATGGATACATATGGTGAATCCTTCAGGAGGGTGATGCTATGTGTCTCCATGCTCGTTCGCCGAACGCGGCGGAGTCTAAGGAACTGGGACGGTGGCTGAAACGGCCTCGCAACGCCGTGCAGATGCGCCGTGGGCAGTTGATCTCGTTCAGCGCCCAGGGCATGCGCGTCCAGGAGATCTCGGATACACTGCATCTGCATGAGGAGTACGTTCGCCAGTTGATCCGCCAGTACAACGAAGGGGGATTGACGGTTTTGCGCACTCGGGCACGTCCGGGGCGTCCTTCGAAGTTGACGCCGGAAGACGAATCCGTGGTGGTGGAAATTGCCACGATGCCTCCTCGCGCGTTCGGCCAGCCGTTCAACCAGTGGTCGTTGCGCAAGCTGACTGACTGCCTGGTGGGACGGCAGATGATTCCCGAGGTTTCGCATGTGACCATCGGAAAAATCTTGGATCAACATAAGGTTACCTATCAACGCACGCGCACTTGGAAAGAATCAAAGGACCCGGAGTTTGTCTCTAAAAAAAACGCATCAACCGACTCTACAAGCGGGCGCCGAAAGACACGGTCGTAGTCTGTTTCGACGAACTGGGACCAGTCCAGATCAAGCCGCATGCCGGTGCTTCCTGGGCCCCACACAAGCGCCCGGTCCGGCATCGGGCAACCTATAGCCGCCACGGCGGCGTCAGCTATTTCTTTGGAGCCTATAACGTCCATGAGGACATCCTGTGGATGCATCACAAACCCAAGAAACACGCGTCGGTCGTACTCGATTTCCTCAAGGCCATTCGGCTCCGCTATCGCACGGCGAAGCGGATCTATGTCGTCATGGATAATCTGTCGACGCACAAGACACCGCCGATCTTGCAGTGGTGCCGACGAAACCGGGTCTCGCCGGTCTTCACCGCCACCAACGCGTCATGGATGAATCGGCTCGAATGTCACCTCACCGCAGCCCATTATTTCGTCATTAAAAACAGCGATCCCAACGATCATCGAGAAGTCGGCCAGCGCATGCAGGAGTACCTGAGGTGGCGAAACAAGAACACCGACAACGCCAAGCTGGCCAAAGTCCAAAACTCAATGCCCACTCTTTAACAGAGCACTAGGCCTACGACATGCCCTCTACGTAGGGCTTGAAGTGACGGAACAGGCTCTGCTCCCGCTCCGACAGACCACGCTCGTGTCGGAAGAGCTGGCGGCTGGCCGTCACAGCTACACCTGGAACGCTGAAGGGCTGGCCAGCGGCGTCTACTTATACCGCCTGCGATCCGGGTCGCTAGTTCAGACCAGGAAGCTCATACTGGTCAAATAAGGGCCAGCCAAGGGCGTGCCGGCGATAGCTCGACCAACCAGCCGTGTGCCCACCGTCTACCCTGGGCTAAGCTGCTCGCACGCGTGTTCGACATCGACGTCACCCAATGCCCCAGTTGTGGCTGGCTCATGAAATCGTGGCTGCCCTCACCGAGCCCGAGGTCTGGCTTCTGAATCGGGAGTCGTCTGGACAGCCGGTACCGCCATCGCACTCATTATCTGACGGTCACCCAGTATGCGAAGCCCCAGGCCTCTCGTCTATCCCTTGTGGTGAACATGTAGCTGCACCGCGTCCAGGACGAGGGGAGTCTGCATGGATTCATCCCGTTTCCTCGTAACTATCTCAACCCTGTTCTTGCCCCTGTTGACCTGAGAGGGTCTCAGCTGGCATTCCAGCCACTGCCCCGCCGAGTGTATCTGCCGGCCGGCTGGCTTGAGGTCATCGAGAGGTTCATTGTTGAGTTCTACGTCTATGTCATCATTGCTTGTGAACTCCCAGAGGTGGAGACGAAATCGCAACTCGGCGGCATTGCCAGACTCCACATCCTCACCTACCTGAAAGTGCACGCTGACGGGCTCTCCTTGCTCGAGCTCCAGTTCGCACACGTCTTCGAAGCTGGAGTCACCGGCGAATCGGTCCACGCCGAATATCTTGTCCTTACCAGCCATAGCTGCCGGATCTCCGATCTCTCGCCACAGGTCGTGCTTGGCCAAAAAGGCGTTGAAGGTGTAGATGCCGTCTGCACCGGCGTTGAACAGGTTCGTCGCTGCAGCACGCCATGCCGCCATGGTTCCTTCCCACGAATTGAGCGTCACCGCATAAGACGGCTTCCCCCCACGGTCAGGCTGTCCGCCGTACAGGGTGCTCAACCACGACTCAAATCTGCGGTGCTCTTCCGCTCCCAGATCGAGAAAAGCCCAGTGATCCCAGAAACACCAGTCGATACAGGGATACA
The DNA here is from genome assembly GCA_965248265.1 of Candidatus Latescibacterota bacterium. Classification (GTDB taxonomy): domain Bacteria; phylum Latescibacterota; class UBA2968; order UBA8231; family UBA8231; genus CBDFJF01. The sequence goes on along the minus strand of CBDFJF010000001.1, from coordinate 174,513 downwards.
CCGGTACATCGTATTTGTGCCCGAGGTTCACGATCTCCTTGAAGGACTCGGTCATTTCCGACTCGTAGTGACCGCCTGGGATCAGAATGTCGATGAGATCCTCTTGCAGCCATTTTTCCAGATCCAACCCAATGAAACGTGCATCGGAAAGATTGAAGGGTGCACGTGCCGCCAGCAGCACGGGACGCCCTCTTTGCTGTCCTGTTTCGTCTGCCATCTTCCTCAATCGCCGCACCAGGTCTGTCATCATGTCCAGGTGTTGCTCCTCTACCGGAAGCCAGTCTACCGTCTCGCGGAAATAGGGGAATCTCTTGAAGAAATCCATCTCTATCCCATCCACGTCGTAGTTCTGGGCTACCTCCTGGATCAACGAGAATATGTGCTCCCGAACCTGTTGATAACTGAAGTCGAGATACGACCAGTATTTATTGTGTGCCGGCCCCTCAACCCACTCCTCCGGTTCGCCCATCACATATTCGGGATGTTCCCGCTTGAAGTGATCCAAAGCGAATGTCCATCTGCGAGAACCCTTGGGAAACGAATCGGCTGCGTCGTTCATGCGCAATGACCAGAATACCTCTATGTCATTCTCGTGACAGAAATCTGTTTGAATCTGCAGGTTGTCGCGTCCATACTTTTCCACGAGCTCTTGCGGAACTCCTTCTCCATAGAACCCACCTAGTTTCGTGTGGTGCGAGAACGTGACGCCGGCCATGCAACTGCAATACCAGATACTGTCCACTTGGGTCCCAACCAGCGCCGTGCTGCGGGCATTGAGAAAGTCATCGATCAGCTCAGCCCCGCTGCGCGCGAACAGCTTCTCCTCGACGTCATGGCGATGTTCTACTCCCGTCCACGCCTCTCTCACGTCGTTTCCATCATTGTTGTAAATGATGCGACGCTTGCGCCAGCGCGCGGCTCTCCTCTTCTCGTCCATTGGGCTGCTCCTATTGTCCAGAATCGCCACGCCAAAGTGGGAGTAGCTTCGAAAGCCGTCAAACAATCACATCGGGAGTATGGGATCCAACTCGCCGCGAGGGGAGCGTCTCTGACGACGTATTTGGATGGCAAGCCTAAGGATGCAATTCCAGACGAGGATCCATACGCCTTCAGGCCAGGAAGGTCGAACATGCGACCATCCGACTATCTCACCCTCTTCCTCGTATACATGGGAGTGAGGCAGGGAATGGAGTCGGCTTCGCGAGTGCGACCGTCTGCCGACCGGAGGCGGATCGGCGGGCAATCACTGGCTCAAACGCACGAACTCGTACAGCGCCATCACGCCCCGCGGCATCCACTCGCCCATGATGAGGCCCAGGAAAAACGGGCGCAGCCTGCGGTAGAGGCGGGGGCCGCCATAACCGATGGCGGCGCTCTTGATCGCCCAGGCGAGCAGGACGCTGATGAACATCTTGTCGGCGGCCACGCTGATGGGGAAGCCGATGGGATTGAACGGCCACCAGACGAAGCGGTGGCGGGCCAGCATCAGCAGCCCCATGAACACGGCGCCGAGGCCGGCGTGACTCCAGTACGACCATCCCGGCTCGGTCATGGTCTCCAACCGGGTGGCCGCATCCTCCCACGGGTAGAGGGTCTGACCCCGGAAGTAGTGTGAAGTGTTCAAGCCCCCGTGCTCGTAGGCTACGTCCAGGGTCAGGCCGGCGGCGGAGCACAGGCTCACGGCGATCGCGATCACCATACTCCAGAAAATCAACCGGCGCCGCCGGCGTATGGTCTCCTCGACCACCTTGAGGCCGTTGGCGACCGAGGCCATCACCAGGATGATCATGTCGGAGGCCCAGGGGTAGGTGAAGCTGAGGGCAATGATGCCGTCCGTTTCCAGGGCGCGCGTGCCGACACCGCCGACGACGGCATCGGCGGCGATGATGGGGGTCACGAACCAGGGAATGCCGCTCTCGGCGATGATGCGGGTGATGCCCAGGTAGAGGATGAAGGCGATCAGCACGAAGAGTGGGACGATCCAGGCCGGCAGGCCGGCGCGCCACATCCAGAAGCAGATGAAGGCCAGGCTGCCGACGGCGGCGATCAGGGCCGTGCGATAGGACATGATCTCGGTTATGTCATCAACACCATCACCCTCTTTTGAGCTCTTGCCTCGACTGACGGCGTGGCGGACGAAGCGAGCGAGATGGGCGCGGCTGTTCCACAGGCCGACGCCGACCAGGGCGGCGAAGGCTCCCAGACCCTGGTAGGCGAAGGTTGAGGCGCCCCGCGACCACGAGCTCAGCATGGGATCGTGCTCACCGCCTCCCTGCAGGGTCGTGATAATCTCGTAGATGACATACAGGAGATAGAAGAAGCACAGGCCCAGGGTCACGTCGCGGCGGATGAAGTAGGCAAAGCCGACCATCATGAAACTGATGCCCATGCGCAGCCCCACGGCTTCGCGAAAGAAATAGAAGTAGGTGCCACCGACATGGATCGGATCGATGGGAAAGTACCGGCCCAGGCCGTTGTTGATGCCGATGATGAAGGGCAGGGCGAAGCCCAACCAGAACAGCCAGTTCCGGAACAGGGGTTTGATCAACGACGGCCGCGCGCTGTCGTCATCCTCAATCATCGCCATCGGCAGCTGCATCATCGGGAAAACGAGCCGTTCGTGGTCGATCCACTGCTTGCGCAGGATGACGACGATGGCGATCATGGCGACGTACAGACTCAGCACGAAGGGCGCCCAGTGAAGGAGCGCCGGCAGCCACAGAGCCCACGGGATGGCTCCGTCGCTTCTGCCCTCGTAGAAATCCTTCAACAGCTCGCCTTCCTTGGTCGGGATGATCCAGTCCGGTACGAAGGGCAGCAGGACCTCGGCCCAGTTGTTCTCGGGGCCGGCGTAGTACGCGAGCGTCGTGATTTCGGGTAGGAAATAGGATATGAACCCAGTCGTGGCCACGGCTGAGCCGACCGTCCACATGACGAACATCTGCGCCAGCTCCGCCGGCGTGAACATCCAGCTGCGCCGTACCAAACCCAGGAGCGGATTCACCAGCAGCGCCATCATGAAAAGCATGATGTTGGCGCCGAGGGTGTAGAACCAGGTGGCGAACGCGGTGACGTGGAGCACCAGGTCGGTGTACTGGAAACCCCCACCCACTACCAGGCACCCGAGGGTGCCGACGATGAGGCCTCGAAGGGTGCAAGCGTTCGCTGATGGCGTCATCAAGCTCTGTATCGGCGAGCGGGCGAAACAAGAAAGGGGATCTGAGAGAACATCCGGATGCCCTCAATTATTGGCAGCCCGAGCGTTGGATTCAAGCAAGCCCTACAATTGACAAGGTTCCGAGCGGCCGTTCCTCTGACGGCCGATCTTCACCCACCCATCGTGTTACCAAACCTGCTCTTCCTCGGGAACTTCCGAGCGATCCTGCGGATGGTAGTTAATCGCCTGGCGCCCGTGCTCAAGATCGTATAACGGCCAGTTGCTGTCCGAGACCGCGAATACGGCCTCGTACTGCACGCCGGGATGCGTGATGGCCTGCTCGAAGACCCGGACGCAATCGCCGTGGCTGAGATGATGGGGGTGTGTCGGCTGGTCGCGGTCTCTGTGGAAGTTGCCGATTCGCAGGGCCACGACCTCCATATCGTAGCGAGTCGCGTACATATACCCGATACTCTCGGCGAATATTTTCGTGATGGTGTAGAGGTTGCCCGGTTTCGGCAGCATATCAGGTGTCCTGCGGGTGCTGCCGTAGTAGGCCCTCGACAACACGCCCGCCCGGCTGGCGACGGCAATGCGGCGCACACCGTTGCGTCTGGCTGCCTCGAAGGTGTTGTACATTCCGATCTTGCTCCTGAGGGCGTTGCTCCACTCGTCCCCGCCGGTCACGCTGACCAGGTGGATTACGGCCTCCATACCCTCAGTCGCCTCGAGCAACAAATCCAGGTCTCCGATGTCACCGACGATCGCGTCCTGGGGTGCCTCCATTTCCACGCAGTCCAGGCCACGCAGCTCATGGCGCTCCCCCAGCTCCTTTACCAGGTGGGATCCGATGGCGCCGCCGGCGCCCGTGATCAGTACTCGCATGGTCGCTTCTCCAGGTTTCTTTCGTTCAGGGTGTAGCTGCAGTGTTGAGGGTCGGCATCATCGATGATCGAGAGCTGGTTGTCGCAACAGCCAGACCATGCCAATTCCTGTAATGGCGCCGACGATGGCCATGGCCACCGTCCACATAACGGCGCCGACGAGAAAGGTAAATAGAGTCTTGAGGAACATCTCAAGCGTCAACAGAACAGTCCCGCCCAGCTAATTTTTCCAGAACGATCCTGTAAATGTCTGGCCATCGGAAAGAACAGCCACCGAGTCCCCGGCCTCTTTCAATGCACAAGCATGTTGAACAACCGGCTCATTGCACAGGGACTCTCCCTCGATCACAGATGTCAGGGTGTCCTTCCAGGAGGACGATTCTATCCGCCGTTCTCTTCATTGTGAATACGTACTCCGCCTCAGGAAAGTAAGGCACGAACTCCTCCTTGCGTTCAAACAACTTTACTTCGCTCTTGATCACGTCATCTGACTTTGGATCACCAGTCTGCGTCAACGAACACTCTACCCTCTGATGAAGCGCCCGCAAATTCACCGCGTATGGTGCGAGAATTGTCTACATACAGAGAAAACTGAAGAGCGGGCTCTTGGCGGTCGGTCTTTCTTCCAGTGCCTGCCAGGTTGGGTAACACCCCTTTGCTACATACGGACACCCAACGGTACTTGCAGCCCCAACATCCAACTTCTAACCCCGACTCCTAGGCTGGCTCGCTATGCTCACAAGTAGCACAAGGACTAATAGCATTCCCAGCTTGAATCGCCCCGGGGTTGCCGGAGGCTCCATTTCTTGAGAGGATTGGAGTCATGGCAAACTCAAAGAGGTATTCCCCAGAGGTACGCGAGCGGGCGGTACGGATGGTATTCGAGCACGAGAGTGAGTACAACTCCGAATGGGCGGCCATCAACTCGATCGCGGCTAAGATCGGCTGTACTGCGGAGACACTCCGCAAGTGGGTACGTCGGACCGAGGTCGACACGGGCCGCCGGGACGGTGTGACCAGCGACGAGCAAGCGCGGATCAAGGATCTGGAACGCGAGGTTCGTGAGCTGCGGCGTACGAATGAGATCCTTCGCAAGGCCTCGGCTTTTTTCGCTCAGGCGGAGCTCGACCGCCGACCGTAGTGATGGTGGCCTTCGTCGATGAGTATCGCCGGGAGTACGGGGTCGAGCCCATCTGCAGGGTCCTGCCGATAGCCCCATCCACCTACTACGAGCACAAGGCTCGACAGGCAGATCCCTCTCGCATACCGCCCCGCGTCCGTCGTGATGCGCTGCTGCGGGACGAGATCGAGCGGGTGTGGAACGACAACTTCCAGGTCTACGGTGCCCGTAAGGTCTGGCGCCAGCTCGGCCGTGAAGGCTGGGATGTCGGCCGCTGCACCGTCGAACGTTTGATGCGCCAGATGGGGCTTCAGGGCGCCACACGCGGCCGATCCTTCAAAGTGACGACGATCGTGGACTGGACGGAGTCGAGGCCTGCCGATCTCGTCGAACGCGACTTCAGCGCGCAACGACCCAACCAGTTGTGGCTGGCGGATCTGACGTACGTCGCGACTTGGACGGGCTTTGTATACGTCGCCTTCGTCATCGATGCCTTCTCACGCATGATCGTGGGCTGGCGCGCAGCTACTACCCTGCGCAGTGACCTGGCCCTGGATGCCCTGGAGCAAGCCCTGTACGCTCGCCCCGAGAGCGACTGGCTCGTACATCATAGCGACCGTGGCGTCCAATATTTGTCGATTCGCTACACCGAGCGTCTACTCGAAGCTGGTATCGAGTCGTCTGTGGGCAGTGTTGGCGATTCATACGACAACGCCCTGGCCGAGACCATCATCGGTTTGTATAAGACGGAAGTCATCCGTCACCGAGGACCCTGGCGCAATCTCGAGCACGTCGAATTCGCCACGCTCGAATGGGTGGACTGGTTTAACAACCGACGGCTGCTGGCGCCGATCGGCAACATCCCTCCCGTCGAGTTTGAGCAGCTGCATTACGATCACCAAGAGTCCCAAGCCATGGTGGCGGGACTCAACTAACCGAGTCTCCGAAAAACCCGGGGCGATTCAGCTTCCCCCGACAGGCCTGACAGCTTATAGCATGTATGCTCATTGCATTTATCTCTCAGTACCGAATGCCGCTTCCCCTATTCACCACCACCAACTTGTGTGTCCTCACTCCATTCCCGGCCTGGAGCAATTCGTCTTTTCACGCCGAAGAGAACTGCAAACTGTGTGCCATGAACATTGGGATTCGGAAGGGGGGAAAGGTGCAAGACTTTGCTTTCACGTGCAATAAAACTGGGGCAGTTACGGGCTCGGACAAGGGCACATCCCGCTTCGCAGAGGTGGTTTTCCTGCCCCTGGAGAGCGCATGAGTGGGAATCTGTTTTGGCACGGAGATTGCCCTGTTGTATTCCAATTTGAGTAATCTACGTGGTGGGTTGGTCTCCCGCTTTCGGGAGATGCGAAGCCTGTTACGGACGGCTTCAACGACAAGTGGGTCGGTTGGGCACAGGACAAACCATGGGGTACGATGGAGGCCAGCATGAACAAAATGACATCTACCACAGGTACCCTTCTGGGTGTTTGGATCGCCCTGGCTGCACTCCCCAAAGAGGAAGCACATGCCAAAGAACAGACGGCGGTCATCCAAGGCCTGAGCATCTCCGATTCGACCCGTGTTCAAATGCTAACCGCGAAAGACGGATCGACGAATATTGGCCGCATCGTGGGAATCGGTGAGGATAATGTCCAGTTCGAAACAGCCTTTGGAACGGTAGCGATCCCTATCGCGGAAATAGATGAGCTGAGTGAGGTGTCGCAATCTTCATTACGAAACGGGCGATACTGGTTCGCAAACCCCAACGCTACAAGACTCTACTTTGCTCCCACCGGGCGCATGCTGAAGCGCGGCCAGGGCTATTTTTCGGACTACTATCTCTTCTTTCCAGGCGTTGCATATGGAGTGACCGATCACATCACGATCGGAGGTGGAATATCTCTGTTTCCTTATATGGACCAGATGTTGTATTTCTCACCAAAAGTCGGGTCAACGGTGGCAAAGAATCTGAATGTTGCGGCAGGAGCTCTCTTCGTGAAAGTGCCTCATGAGTCATCGCTGGTCCGCATTCTCTATGGGGTAGCCACCTACGGGACAGCGGACAACAGCATCACTGCTGGCTTAGGTTATGGATCTGTCGATGGAGATCTGGCCGAAAACCCGATGCTGATGCTTGGAGGGGAGAAGCGAATATCGAGACGTATGGCGTTTGTCACGGAGAACTGGATGTTCGCCAAAGTGGATCAGCCCGTGATTTCCTATGGGATCCGCTTTTTCGGACAAGCTCTGAGCGTCGACCTGGCCTTCTTCACTCCGATGGGTGAAGATGCCTTTTTTCCTGGAGTTCCGTACATCGACTTCGTGTTCAACTTCTGAGTGCAACCGCTCGGGGGAGGTGCCAGACCCCGGCACCTCCTTTTGCGAAAGTTTGAACGTGGGGACCCTGATCTGAGAAGAAGTGAAGGGCCTTGCGGGTGTCCAATGCCGAGGCGAAGCCAGGCAGCGGCCGGCGCATCGGCACGCCCGGGTAGCATTGCGCGATGGCCTGCTCAGTCGGAATGCTCAGCGTCGTGTCGGCGGCGTTTACCATGAACACCTCGTGCCCCCGCCACGACGACTTCAGGGCCTGCTGGCAGGCCCGAGCGCATTCGCGAAGGCTGGTATAGCTCCAGAAATCTGCAGCGTGCTGTTCGGGGTCGCCGCGCTCGGCACCGGCGCGTGCGACGCGCTCGTCGTCGAGCAGCGCGTGCAGGCGGAAGCTGGCGATCTGTATGGTGCGACCCTGCGCCGCGAGCCGTCGTGCGAATCCGTCGGCGATCTGCTCACCGGCCCATTTGCTGATGCTGTAAGGGTCTTGGGCGCGGGTCGAATGCTGTTCGTCGATCGGGAAGTATTCCGGCGGCGTTCGCATCAGGTTGAATGCCGCGCCGATGGCATTGACCGATGAGGCCAGCACGAGCTTGCCGAGGCCGAGCTCCTCGGCCGCCTGCAGCACGTTCCAGGTGGTCATCGTATTGATGCGAAATACCGCGTTGGGGCTGGCATGCGGGCTGGCGCGTGCCAGGTGCACCACCGCGTCGACACCCTCGAAGGCGAACAGAGTCTCGGCGTACTCGTTGACGTCGGCCTGCCGGTAGCGGGCACCGGATAGCTCCGCCCGGGGAGGGAGGTCCACCCCGATCACCTCGTGATCCGCCGCGACCAGTTCCGGGACGATCCAGCGGCCGGCGCGTCCCAGAGCACCGGTTACCGCTACACGCATCGTATTGGCTCTTGGAGTGCCGGGCGGCGCTTGGGGCGCAGGTCGATCACGGCGGCGCGCGTGGCGCCAGCGTGTTGACCGCCTGTGTCAGAGCCCGCATGTAGCCGATGGAATAACCAAGGCCTGCCTGGTCGCCGCCCGCGCCGGTCATACTCGGGATGTGGTCCGGGATGGCGCAGCCGTCGAATCCGACCTCGCCCAGCGCCTCCATCACCAGCGACATGTCCATGTAGCCCTCGTCCATCAGTGTCTCTCGCCACGGCTCCGGCAGCGGGTTGGTCACATTGCGAAAGTGCACTTTGAACAGCTTGCCCTGCTTGCCGAACGTGTGAATGGCCTCGACCACGTCGGCACCCATACCAGCGGCACCTCCCTCCAGCCAGCAGCCGACGCAAAGACACACGCCGATGTGGTCGCTGGCGGCGATTTCCAGCGCCCGCTGGTAGCCGGAAAACGTGCCAAAGATGCACCGGGGTACCCCGCCGAGCGGGTACACCGGCGGATCATCCGGGTGGATACCGATGTACACCCCCGCGTCCTCAGCCACCGGCGCCACCCTGGCGATGAAGTGGGCGTAGTTGTCCCACAGTTCGTCCTCAGTATAGCGGCGCCCGTGAGGCAGTTCGCCATCGAATCGCTTGCCGTCCCAGCGCCCCCATGCGTCGCGCAGGTCCAGCGTGCGCGCCTCGATGCCGCCACGCCCGGTGGTCAGGCCGGAAGTCCAGGTGCCGCTCGCCATGTGCGCGTAGGTGTTGTAGTGGATGCCCGCAGCGCTGAGGTCGCGGATGAAGGCGATGAACTCGTCGATCTTGCGGTCCCGGGCATCGAGCCCGAGAGTGACCGCCTCCATGTTGTGCACGCTCTGGTTCGCGATGCGGTAGATCTGGATGTCGAAGCGCGCAAACCGGTCAATCCAGGCCTTGTAGTTCGCCACGCTGTGAAGCGATTGGTCGGGCACGGCGAGCATCGCCCACTCGACGCCGAGCTGCTGAAGGAATCGCAGCTCGTCGTCGCCGGCCAGCGCCGGGACGTAGGTGCCGATCTGAATGCCGGAATGGGTGCCGTAGTACCCGGGAACCGCGCGCAGCGGATAGGAAGCCGATCGCTCAGATGGGGTGCCCATGGTGATTCGGGAACATAAACGCCTTCGCGTTTACCCGTCAATGTGTTCAGGCTGACACCTACTAATGCTACCGTCGATGCGCTATCTTGGCGTTGATGTTGATGGCGCTCACCATCCACGGGGGGAACACAAGCCAATGACTTATCGAGTGGGAATCATCGGCTGCGGCGCCATGGGCCGTTCGCACGCCAGAAGCTGGAGCCAACGCGACGATGCCGAGGTCATGGCGGCCACGGACATCTCGCAGGAGTCAGCCCAACGCTTGGCCGCAGAGTATTCGGTGCCGGCGGCCTACACCGACTACGACGAAATGCTGGAAAATGAGAATCTCGACATCGTCAGCATCCCTACCTGGCAGGGCGCGCGCGCGGCGGCCACCGTCGCCGCCGCTGAAGCCGGGGTAAAGGCAATCCTCGGCGAAAAACCCATCGCCGACAATCTCGGCAACGCCGACGACATGATCGCCGCCTGCGACGAGCACGACGTCAAGCTCGCCATCGGCCACAATAGGCGCTTCGACCCGGACCTGAATGAGATTCGCCGCCTGGTTGCAGCCGGCGCCATCGGCGAACCGCGGATCGTCCACTACATCGCCAAACCCGACGCCGGGCTGCTCAACACCGCCACTCACGCCATCGACTCATGGCGCTATTACCTCTCGGACCCCGAAACACTCTGGGTCATCGGCCAAGTCAGCCGCACCACCGATCGCTGGGAGCGACGCAGCAGGTGCGAGGATCTATGCATGGGATTGGTCTGTTTCGAAGGTGGGGCTCGTGGGATCTATGAAGGCGATCTGCCGGGCCCGGTGATCTCGATGCCCGAGATTACCGGCACGGAAGGCAAGATCGCCCGGGGAGAGGAGGGCAAACTGATGCTGCATCGCGATGCCAAGGGTGATTGGCGAGAGATCGAACCCCCGCCCGTTTCCACCGATCAGTATCAAGAGTTAATCGACTGGATCGAAGGCCGGGTAGAAAGCCACCGCAGCAACGCCGGGCAGGCGCGTTACACGCTTGAGATCATGATGGCGATCTTCGAGTCCCTGCGCATCAAGGGCGTCGTGACCATGCCGTTGACGACGCGCGAGTGCCCCTTGGACATGATGGTCGCAGACGACACCTTACCGGTCCTGAAGGAAGGACGCTACGATCTGCGGGCCCCTTTCCCCGAGCAGCAGAGTGGATAAGCCACAATGTCAGGTCACCGATCGGCAGGTGTCCAGTGAAATAGAGAGACCCCTGTCTCACTCCCGCCTTCGGGAACGAAACAGAGGTCGGTTGAGGAACGTCAGCGGAAAACAGCAGGATCGAAGAGACCCGCGTTTTTCCAGAGTCCGACGATCTTATTGATTTATAGGCCGGCCTTGATAGTACCCCAGGTCTTGTCCTCGATCGCGGTCATAAAGTCAACGTCCTCCAACTCCGCCATCACGAAGTCGACTTCCGGCCAGTTGTCCGGTCCGGGAGAAATTGACCAGGCACCACTGTACTTCGACTCGCCATTGTCTTTCAGACCAGCCTCCGCAATTCGACTTTTTTCCCCGAGGTCTGGAAGGACGGGACATCCTTTCTTTCTCTCCCAAGGAGCCGGTACGTCCAGATCGAGATCAAGTTCCGGGCCACACTCAACTCAGCGCCGCGGCTCGACGAGTTGACGCTGCGCTTAGAAGAGGACTTTGCAGCCGACGAAATTGTGGGGGAGGTTTGGCCATCCAAGGTAGATTCGTTCGAACCAACCACCTTTACCTACGCGGTAAGTCCCACACTTCTGGAGAGCAATGAGGGGTTCGATCGCTTGGAAATCTTGACTCATGCCCGCGTCGATACGATCCGGTCGATCAAGGTCGACGGTGTGGACGTCGACCGAAGTATGTTCCCGCCTATCATACAGGAGGACCGGGTCGTGGTAGGTTTTCCCAAACTCAAGGGCGAAGAGGATAGTGCCAAACAGATCGAGGTCGTCTTCGACGTCTCTGTGTTGCGTTTTGGCACGGAATTCAGAGGGGCGTGTTCACCAGCACAGATCCCGACCGATTCGTGCAGCAGATCAAACCGGGTAATGCAACATTCCGGTTCTCCGGCAACTCCCTCAGCGTGACTACCCCGTTGGTTGGTGACCTGTTGGTCAATGTGGATGTATCTCCCAACCCCTTCACGCCGAATGGGGATGGCATCAACGAGACGGTAACTATCGCCTACGGACTTCGCGACGTCACGGAGAAGCGAGTAGCAACGCTGCAGGTCCTCGATCTTGCAGGCATGCCGATAACGGAGCTTCCTCCCATAATTGGTGCAAGCGGCCAGTTCCACTTTGAATGGAATGGGCACGATAGTTCTGGTGCGCTGGTCCCGCCCGGCACCTATGTATACAGATTAGCAATCAAAGTCGAGAGAGGTGATGAGCGAACCGGCATCGTTTCTGTTGTCTATTGACCGGCTATGCAAATGGAACACATTAACACGATTGGGTGATTTGTCTACGCCGGGGTAAGCCTTCCCGTTTGGACCATGCTGAATCGGGTCTGGCCTGCTGGGGGTCGATTTTCATTTCGGTGGGCGCTCAGGAGTCTGCTCAGATAAACGGAAAAGGCCATCAGACACCGCTTTCCGAACGCACCAATAAGGCCCACGGCAAATCCCAAGAGTCCCCGTGGATTTCAGTAATGCCGCGGGCGTTTTTCGCGTAGCTTGTCGTGAAGATGCGGCCGCTTTCCAGTTGTATGGATGAGGTGTATCCCCGATCACCGTTGCGAGGCTTTTGAACAACGCAGCTAGTGTCGTGTCTGCTTGCAGGCCACGCATGCACCGCAGTCGGGGAGCGCGATGCGCGGCGAGCATGAATATGAACGCAGCGGCCTCCTGGCGCACCTGGCTGCCTGGGATGTTCACCACGCGCGACTGTTCGCGCCGCGGTGAGGTTCAGATTGGCATCTAACCAAGGCAGAGAAATGGACGAGTATCGCCACATCAGCCGTATCATCGAACACTGGATACTACCCAAGGTGGACCAGGTCGTCGATCACGTTCGCCGTGCGCAGATACAGGTAGTGCAGGTCGGGCACTTTGGGGCGGATTTCTATTCGCTCGCTGAGGACGACAAGGTCCAGCGATGGTGGGTGGGAATGCCACTAGTCGGCACGAAGGCCAACCTGGAACTCGCGGCGGATGTAATTCTGCAGATACATGTGGCCGGTGCGCAAGTCGTCGGCCATTTTTCGACTGCCATGTTCCTCGGTGACCACGAGAGGGGGCGAGGTCTGTTTGGCGAGACCTGGCAGCACCTGTGGACTGACGACCTCTTGGGCTCACCGCCGTGTGGTGGAGCCCAGGAAGTATCGCAGCGGAACCTAGACGGTTCGCTCAAGTGGCAGAGCACAAAGGGTTGGCCGTATCGCGTATATCACGGCTGCATGTACAACCCTCTGTGGCTCGATGTCCTCAAGGCCATGGTGCGGAAGGGAATCGAAATTGGGCTCGACGGCTTTAACGCGACCTACCACTTCGAGTCCTTCTGCCACTGCCGACACTGTCGGCAATACGCCAGCTCGTGGCTCCGTACGCGGCTGCAGGAGGAGGAACTCCAGCATATTTACGGTAACGCCGATCTTGAGCAGGTAACGGATCTCCTCTCACCGGGGCCTGACTGTTCCAAGGAGGCGCAGGCTCATTTGGAGTTTATCCTCAGCCAGGGGGCCGCGTACCGGCGCAAAGAGTCGTTCGACGAAATCTTCGCCGGATACGGCCGTTCTCTCAAACCGGGGCTGCTGCTAGCCCAGTGGTATCACAAGTACGATTTCAAACCCCAAGACGAGCGCAGCCTGCTACCTCGGGATTTGTGGGCGAAGGGTGAGGATTTTATCTGGTACAGTCAGGGACGCTACAAATGGGGCAGCTCACTTTCTCAGGGGTACCTGGCCGATATGGGCCTGCCCGCCCGCTTCATGTACGCCGCCGGGGGAGGCCGACCCTTCGTCATAAACAAGTACGACTACCGGCGCTGGCGAGTGTTGGTGGCCGAGGCATGCGCTCACCACGGGACGGCAGTGGCTTTTCATTCCGGGCCGCCTGGGCTGGAGGAGGAAGATAGCGGCAACGTAGCGCCGGAGGACTACTATGGCCCCGTCATTCGGTACCAGCGGTTCATGGCGGCCCAGGAGGAGTTACTCCACCCGGCGATGTCGTGGTCCCAAATAGCCCTGGTCTACCCTAGAAGAGCCGAGTTGCTGGCGGAGATGGACTGCCTCGACGCACTCAAGAGACTGGGACAGCTCCTGGAGAGCGGGCACTGGCTCTTCGACATCATCCTCGACGAACAGCTGATGGAGCGCGCCGGTGATTACGATGTGCTGATATTGCCGGACGTTGAGCGGCTGAGCGCTGCAGAGGGCGAACGGTTACAGGAGTTTGTCCGCGCCGGCGGCTCTCTGGTGTTCACCGGCAATACGGGCCGTCGCGACACAGACGGGTCGGCGCACGAGGAGCCACTGCTCCAGGCATGGCGTGGAGCACCCGCCGTCGGATCGATCGCAGCTCTCGTAGAATCTGGTCGCGGTCGGATGATGCACATTCCGACAGGCCCCTGGCGCCCGGAAATGGTGTTGATCAAGGGACTCGACGCCGAGATGCCCATCAACCCCAGGCTCGAGGACGACACCTTTGGTCAACAGTTCCTGACGGAGTTGGAACAGCTCGTCGGCGGCCCCCGGCTCGTCACGGATGCCCCCTGGTTCGTGCGTGTGCGGGCATGGCGTCCGCACGCAGTTGACGCTCTGGTCCTGCACTGGATCAACTACCGACAGGACGAGGAGGCCGCTATCGAAATACCGATTCCAATCGGGCCGCTGCAGGCCGAGTGTGAGGTCCCGGACGGTTTTCAGGTAGAGCGGGTGGAGTGGCGCTATCCGGAGATGCGAGAGCCGGTTGTGCTGGAACACGAAACGAGCGGATCGAACCTCAGCTTCACGATTCCACGCCTCATCGTCTACGGAATGAGTGTCCTGTACCTGCGCCGTAGCTGACACGCTTGAGCGCGCCTGGCGGCGCTCGAACACGGCTGAGGACGATGGCGGCAGGGGTGTTGAAGAAGGAGAGCAACTCTCCTTTCCGATCGTGCAGGTACCCCTGTGGGTCTTCTATCTGACGTTGCGGTGCTGCGTTTCGGCACCGAATTCAGAGGATGGGTGTCCAACAGCACGGATCCGGGCCAGGTCAAACAGCGAGTCGAACCGGGAGACGCGACCTACCGGTTTTCCAGCAACACCCTGAGCGTGACGACCCTCGTGGGTGGCGACCTGTTGGTGGAGATCGATGTGTTCCCCAATCCCCTCACGCCGAACGAGGATGGCATCAATGACACGGCCATCATTTCGTACGGGCCTCGCGACGTGACGGAGGACAGCCCGGTATCACTGGTGATCTTCGACCTCGCCGGCACGCGGATAAGAGAGTTCCCACCCAATCTGTCCACAAGCGGCCAGGATGACTTCAGGTGGAATGGCCGGGACACCGCCGGGCGGCTCGTCCCCCCCGGGATCTATGTGTACCGACTGGCGCTGGACGCCGCCACAGACGACGCGCAAATCGGCACTCTCTCCGTCGTTTATTGATCAGTCCGAAAGGTTGCCATGACGATGAGCAGGGAGTTCGGCTGGCGGTGCAGGAAGCCGAGAAATCGGAGCCGACGCTGGTGCCGGATCGCCCCTGGGAGGGCAATCACCTCACCTACGCCAGCACTCTCTACGACGACCCGGACCCCGATCACAGCTGGATCACGAAACCCTCTTTCCCAAACTCCTCGACCAACTCCGATACCTTCGGATCCCCGGGACCGCGGCCTGGATGGATGATGAGGCGATAGCAGAACACCACGCTGTCGCCGGCTGAAATCGTCATGCTCTCGTCGATGCTGTCGTCGGCCTCGAAGCGGGAGACGCCGAAGGGATTCGCCGTGAACAGACCGTAGCCGCGGACCATCCAGTAGGTGGGGTAGCGGGGGTTTTTCGGATGGTCGACCATGGTGTGGCCCCACTCCTCCCCGTTCGCCAGGGCGCCGGAGTAGTCACACCAGGCAGCGCGCTTTCCCCATGTCACCTCCTCGCCACGGCCGCTGTCGAAGACCACACCCTCCGAGTTCTCGATGCGGCCATCGCCGGTGGCGTCCATCGAAGTCGCCACCCGCAGGGACAGCAGCCCTGCGTCCTTGGTATCGCCCAGGGTCACGTCCCCGTATCTCGCCCTGAGCTCGTTCCTCTGGTCCATCACTCGCAGATCGCCGACTGCGCGTATACGTATGGTGCGTCGTTCCTCCAGCAGGCGCTGTCCCTCGGGGCCGAACCAGTCCACGATCCCGTCGATGGCGGCGGCGTCTCCGGCGAGTCCCACAACCGGTTCGCCCCGCTGCAGCATGGCGCCATGGCCGTGACCTTCTCCCCATAGATCGAATCCATTGACCATCTCGTGGGCCGTGTAGATGCTCCGGTGGTGATAGTGGTCATCGGTTTCCCCCTCGATTTCCTCTGTCGGGTACCCGCGCGTGAGGCGTTGGCCGCCAGGGGTCAGTACCGGGTAGAAGTAGGGCCTGCACACGAAGTGGCCGTAGCGGTACGCCGTGAACAGCTCACCGTCGACGGTGACGACGGCCTTGAAGTCCTGCGGTTGAAGCTGGATATCGATCATCGTAGATGATTCCTCAGCACCCGCTTCGGCGCATACCCATGCCGCCGGTGCGACACTCCCGGATCTTGCAAGCGCCCGTGGGCCGACGCCAGTCCAAGCGCTGGCACACCCGATCCATCAACTGCGTGCGGCTCAACCCCTCCCCGTCGGCGACCACCCGCGCGACCACGCCCAGCTCCCGCGGGCTGAAACATCGGCCGGCCACACGCACGCCTCCATTCTCGGTACCCATAGACGCTCCCCGCAGTCAGGATGACTCCGCCTCGCCCCAGCACCCCATCCATCCCAAACATACGGCGGGGCCGCGGATTTGGTCAGCTCTTTCTCCTTGCGGCCAGCACGGGGCATCGCCCGGTCTTACCGGACCGCCGCCGTTGCGCTGTACGACACAAGGCCACGATTCGGGGGACTTATCCCTCCGCGCAGGCCATAGGTACGCGATATGGGCATCGTCAGGATGGCACGAATAACTCATTCAAAAACAGAGACATGCAGGTTGTTCCAGGACAAACCTGTTGACTTCGCGCAAGCCGCTCAATACATTGACTACCTATTAAGATTAAGTAAGCAGACAAGAGGGTCACTTGTAAGGGACGTCGCAGTCCCAGGAGGTCATCTGATGAGAAGAATTAGTTTGCTGGGTATGACAGCGCTTCTCGTAGTTGGTATGGCGGGAATGGCGAAGGCCCACGCCCCACCAGGTGAGGTCAACTTCGTCTTCCAGTGGCCGGATGGGGCAATTCCCCAGATTGATGGGGACCTCTCGGAATGGGATATCGTGCCGCCGACTTACGAGATCACCAACCCGTTGCTTTTCCAGGTATTTGATGTTGGGCCGCTGGGCGATGCTGGGACGCCACGGGGTGAGATCGACCCGGACGACATGTTCATACGCCACCGCATCGGGTGGAATGACAACACTGACCGGCTCTATTTCGCGACCTTGGTATTTGACGACGAACACGACCGGGACTCCGAGAGCAATTGCTTGTGGGATGACGACGACTGGGAAGTCCGCGTGGCAACCAACATTCCGTGGGAGGACATGAACGAGGGCGCCACCGATGGGGACTTAAACCTCTCGCATTTCCTCATCGCAGTTCCCCCCATCGAGGGTGGGTCGGTAGGCATTACCGGGTATTTCGATTTTTTTCCGTGGTCAACTGCTGCAGATTTTCTGCAAGAGGGGAACACGGAGATTTGGGAGTTCGGCTGGAGTTTCGACGGCGAAATGTTCGGCGAGTCGACCTACTACTACGAGCTGTCCTATCATCATTTTGAACCCACACCCTCAGGAGATCCGCCTTCACCACTCCCCCCACTCGTGGATCTCGTGGAGGGGGATATCTACCACATAAACATCATGATGCCAGACAGGGACCCCAAGATAAAAGCGGCTGGTGGGAAAACCTGGGAGTCGTTATACAGTGGCATCTGGTCAATTTCTCCCGGACCGGACAACCCTCCCAAAACCGATTTTGCATTAGCGCCGTTGGAGCCGGATATTTTTACGGTGATCCAGGACAAGACCTGGGGCACTATCAAGGCCGGCATATGAATCGATAAGATCGTCGGATTCTGGAAAAACGCAGGTCTCTCCGATCCTGCTGTTTTTCGCTGACAACCGACCCCTGTTTCGTTCCCGAAGGCGGGAGTGAGACAGGGGTTTCTTTATTTCACTGGCCTGGCTGGTGATGGCGGCGCTAGGTCGGATTCGACGGCTGCGCCATCCCGGACCACGTCCCGAGTATGACCGGCGCGGGCGGCGAGCGAGCAAGCCTTGGCTACTCTATCGGCTACATGCAGGCTCTGACGCAGGCGGTCAACACGCTGGCGCCGGCCGCGACCGAAAGGCCGCTCGCACCGAGATGACCGACCTACGCCCCAGGCGCCGCCCGGCACACCAGGAGCGCAGACGATGCGCGTAGCGGTAACCGGTGTGGTGGGGGGCGCGCCGGCCGCAGGATTTTCCCAGAGCTGGTCGCGGCGGATCACGAGGTGATCGGCGTGGACCTCCCCGCCCGGGCGGAGCCGCCCAGTCCCCACTACCGGCAGGCCGACGTCACCGACTACGCCGAGACGCTGTACTCCCTCGAGGGTGTCGACGCGGTAGTGCACCTGGCACGCGCCAGCCCGCATGCCAGCCCCAACGCGGTTTTTCGCGTCAATACGATTTCCACCTGGAATGTGCTGCAGGCGGCCCAGGCGCGCGACCCAAGAAGGGCGGCCGCTTGGCCGCCCTCATCGCGAAACCGTGCGAGCTGCGCGTGAGGCGCCCGCACTACTTGGCGCGCTGGTACGCGGTGTTGCAAAGCTCTTCGTAGCGCTCTACGCCGATGCGCCTGAGCTGGGTTCTGCAGGTCGCTCCACGCAGGACAGGCTGT
The DNA here is from genome assembly GCA_965248265.1 of Candidatus Latescibacterota bacterium. Taxonomy (GTDB): domain Bacteria; phylum Latescibacterota; class UBA2968; order UBA8231; family UBA8231; genus CBDFJF01. The sequence goes on along the minus strand of CBDFJF010000001.1, from coordinate 155,948 downwards.
TCATTCCGACGGCATCCCTGGCCCGATCGTCGAGCCACGTCGTATGCGCAGTCCCTCCCAGCCAACGTCTATAGAAGCGCTGCGCCGAGTTCGTCGAGCGGGGTCTCGCCCACACACAGACACCGGTGGCATGCGGCGTCATAATTGGACAAACTGGTTCTGAACGATAAAAAAGCCAACCTCAAAAGGTTGAGGATATCATGAAAAAAGTCCTACTTCTCGGAGCCTCTGGCCTGATCGCCCCATATCTGCTTCCGGGCCTGGAACCATACTACGATCTCCGTCTGGCCGATATCAAACCTAACCCAAAGGGCAAGCCCGTTACTACGGTGGATATTGCCTCTTATGAGCAGGTCTTCGAAGCTGCCCGCGGCATGGATGCCATCATGAACTTCACCGTGGTCCGCCATGATCCGGTGCAGAGCTTCCACGTCAATACCCAGGGCGCCTGGCACGTCATGAAGGCCGCGGCTGAGCACGGCATCAAAAAGGTCATCCACACCGGTCCGATGTTGGTTCTCCCAGCCTATGAGCACGATTTTGACATCGTCGATGTACCCCCAGCGGCAGGGACCGGATACTACAAGCTAACCAAGTTGCTCAGCATGGAGATTTGCCAAATCTACGCTCGCGCGTATGGCATACAAACCATCTGCTTTCTCTTTGCCGGCCTGGGCCCCAAACCCACGAAAAAGATATCCGGGGAAGACTTCCAGACCTTTTGGATCCTCTGGGAAGACTTGCAGCACGCCTGTCGGCTAGCCCTGGAGATCGAGTCGGTGCCCGACAACTTCCAGGCCTTCAACATGCTGAGTTATGTAGGCCACGGGAAATTTTGCATAGACAAGGCCAAAAGGATTCTGGGCTTTGAACCGCTGGAAGAATGGGAAGCCTACTTCAAGAGAACACCCTGAGCGCGTGTGGACGCTGCATGGATGCCGATGCGCTCCGAGCTACAGTGGTCGACGGGTGACGAAGGCCGTGCCCGTGCCCTCCTGGGAGGTCACGGTGGTGACCATGTCGGTGCCCCACATCTCGTCGGGCCCTTCGGTGATGACCCAAGGACCTGCTCCCGCCAACCACTCAGGGTCGCCGCCGTCACACCCAACTCTCGGGACACCAGCTCAAGGTCCCCACCGGGGCAGGAGACGCAACATCGACCCCTGCTTTCAACGAGCGCCCTTCAACTCCTAAAGTGTCCAAGAAAACCATAGAGCGCTATACATCGGCCTTGTTCAATACGTGACCGCTACTACCCGGGCTTGTTCCTCTGCAAGGGCGTCTCCTGCCACCGAGATTCGCACGATGTACAGTCCCGGCGGGACCAGCTGACCCCAGGCATCCAGTCCATCCCAGGTCTTGTCGCGGTAACGGCCGCTGCGCTCGGGGCCGTCGTGAATGACTCGTACGAGTCGGCCGCTCAAATCGTGGACGCTGATACCGACGGGACGGGCGGCTGCAAGAGAAAGCAGGCTGTAGCGCAATGAAAGCTCGTCGTTGACACCGTCCCCATTCGGTGTGAAGGGATTGGGCGCCAGCTCCACATCGTCGAACAACTGGCCGAGCAACTGTCCCCCCGTCAGCACAAGAGGACTCAGAACCGTCGTGCCGGAAAAGTCGGGATCATCGTCCTCTCCAAGAGATGTCGCATCCCCCGAGGTGACAGCCTGCGCGATGTCCGGCTCGTCGGTGAGTCTGACCGATCCGGCAAAGGTCGTGCTATAGGTCAGGACCTCGGCGCTGAATTGAATCAGTATGAGCGTGTCGTCTTCCCGGACAGGGGGAAGGCTGAGACTGAACCGGTCTTCAGCCACCGAGAGGATCGCAATTCCGGCGGTTGTGGAGGGATCGTCGATACCGGCGAACTCGCGGGCCGCTACAGGTTCTCCGTTCGAATCTGATATGCTCACCGCATCGATGCTGTGCACTCTGGCGGGTGTGCGGACCTCGATGATGTCGAAACCGAGGACGCCGTCGATCCGCATGCACGTGCGCACGGCATAGGTGAAGGAAGCGACCTCGGACACCTCGACCTCTCGCGGGTAGATCTCGGCGATGAGGGAATCGGCCATGGACGGCCTCAGCAGATCAAGGGAGACGGACCGAAGAACGCGGGTGGCCTCCAGATCGCTGCTGAGAAAGTCAACCTGAAACTGGAAGTATTGACGGGGACTGGGAGAGCGCACGGGCAGCCCGGGCCCGTTGGCAGCATGCTCCGGGAAAGGGGCGCTGAACCCACTCCAGTTGACCTGATCGTCGGTCACGGAACCGGCTGTCCAGTCGCGGTTTCTGCTGTCGCGCTGCGGCCAATGGCCCAGATACTCGGCCAGATCCATTTCACGCATCGGGTCCTGCACGGAGGTGGCTATCTCTGGAGCCAGTGGATCGCCGACCCGCTTGCGGTTGTAGACGAAGTAGGAGGAATCGCTTCCGGTACGCGTCCGAATTGCCAGCCTGGAGTACCTGGGATCGCCGATCACGGTTTCAGTCCAGCGCAGGTTTCCCCACACAACGGGAAGTCCGGCATCGAAGATATCGGAGATGTAGCGAGCAGAAGGCAGGAAGCCCTTGCCGATCACTTCGAGCTCGTCGATCTCGAAGTCGACGGGCGAGCGAGAGATGAGGCGTATGTGTCGGATCACCCTTGGTGGGTCCAGCTCCACCACCACAACGGCATCCTGGTTGTCTTCTTCCGACACCAGAGGCACACCCCAAATCGGACTCCCGCTTTTCGTCAGGGTGATCCCGTCGTTGACGGATAGGTCGAAAGCCCGCAGGAAGTCGATCTCGAAGGGAGTGGTTGGGGATGAGTGCATGGTGTTGCGGGGATAAAAGCGGATTTTCTCGACGCCCAAGCGCGCCCCGAGGTCGAGAAAGATGATAATGCCCAGAGGGTTTTCGGGACTCTTGCGTTCGAACGCCTCCAACAGCCCCTCCGGCTCGTCCGAAATGAGCTCCTCGAGCGTGCCTGGCGGAAGAAAGGCGACATTGGGTGACCGAATACTGCCACGTCGCTCAATTGTGCCGAGGGCGATGTTCTCACCATCCCCGATGCGCAGGATGTGAACGGCATTCGGGGAATCCGCTGTGTCGAATCCGATCAGGTTCCCGGGCGCATTTCCCACCACGAGGCTGTCGCGACCCCTTGTGCGGCGATTGAGGAAATCGCGATGCACCGCAGCGATGATGTCGATCGGCGCGATTCCTTCACCGTGCCAGTCGAGCTGTCCGCCCTCTCCGGTTGTGAAGGTCTCCAGCGCAGACCCGGATCGCGGCAGGGAAAAGAGGAGCGCAAGCAGGAGCAGGCAACGCAGAGCGGCACTCATTCTTGCAACTGACGACCTTCGTCAAATGGCGCCGTGCCTATAGGCGCAGCACACAGTATTTTCGAGCCAGGTGCGTTCTGTCATCAGTCACACAATACACAAAAACACCGCGACTGTCACCCAAGGCACACGGTGCGCACCGGCAGCCTTGATGAGTCCCCAGTTCGTAGCCTCTACCGCCGTCGGATGCACGTCTTCCAAAGGCGCCGCGATCGAGCACGCCGTCCATGGGCTGGACCACGCGGCCCACCTGCAGGCTTCCACCGCGTACCTGGTACCCGGTCTCGATACGAGTGCGACGGCGCTGGCGCGTTTCTCTCATGCCCTGGAATCCCTGGCCGAGCTGGCGGCGCGGCGCGATCTGCGCCTGTGCATCGACGACAGCGACGGTGAGACGGATAGGACGCACAAAGACCCTTTTTGGCGGAGAAGGTCTGAGCGCCGGTGTCGCGAGTACTCAGCACACTGTCGCGAGTCTGGCGAAGCGTTTCACAGGCGCCACCTACGCAGGCGCAGGGCGCGGGTGCGAGGCTTGAGGGCGGCGTTCGAGGCGACCCAGTCTTCGACCACGTCTCGTGTGAGATACGCCAGCGTCCAACTGCGAGCCGTGAGGTAACGGTCGAAATGCGCAAGGTTGTCGACGATGTATCGGTCGCCGTACCCGAGGGCCTGTCGCGTTTCGGTGAAAGACCGGAGGGTGGGGGCCAGCGCGCTGGTGAATGTCGGACGGCTCATGAGACCACCTCCTCCGGCCACGGCAAGGACACCGTGCGTAGCTGGCCTACATTTACCTTCGTGTAGATGCGAGTGGTCTCCAAGCTGCGGTGGCCGAGTAGATCGGCGATGGTCTTGAGTGGGCGCCCTCTTCAAGCATGCGTGTGGCCCAGGCATGACGCAGGGCATGAGGACCGTGGTGGGGCGAGGGCACGCCCGTCTTGGCAAAAGCCCGAGCGACCAGGCTGGTGATAGCGGCTCGGGTGAGCGCACGATGTCTTCGAGTGTCATAGCTGCCTCCTTTCCCGCGTCAATCGCGCGGTAGAGACAGCCTACGACCCCTTCGAATTATGTGCAGTGACGAGCTGCCTCAAACGTGACAAACGGCTACGGGACACCGGCCTCACCTTGCAGCTGGCGCGCCCGTGCACACAATCCGGTGCTGCACCTAATCGAGCTCGTGCTGGGCGAAGGTCGTGCGGGTGCGGTAGGTGGCGGTCGCCCCGGCCGATGCCCTCGAGGTATGACCGAATCGAGGCGGGGTCCGTCAGGGTAGCAACAATGGAGACCGGTCTCTCAAAGCTTGCCTTTGGCAAACTTCCCTTTCATCTGCACCCCCAGTCGGGACATTCTGAAACGTCAATCGAAAACACGCGCGCCAGTAACTGGCACCAGGACAGTCGATGAGGACAGGGATGATGGGTGGACTTGGACCGCACCTCGGGTCCGTTTTCGCCGCCGGGGACCCTACTCGACGAGCATTCGTGTAGTCGGACGCAAGACGTGGTACGAGACCGTTGACGACATGCAGAAAGACCTGGATGTTTTCCTCGTCAAGTACGACGAAAAGCATTCGCATCAGGGCCGGAACATGAACGGCATGACCTTCGGCCGCATTCAAGAAGGGGCTGGAATCCCGCCAAACAAGGAGTCGAAAACACCCAAAACACGGCAGCCTAACCATTCGCCCGAGCAGGGCGACTGTCAGGCAATTACTATCACTGTACAAACTATCCACTAGCAATCAGCAACTTTTTATTCATGACTAATCGCATTTCCCTCTACATCATTTTTTGCTCTCCGGTGTGGCTGCACTCATTTATGAATATATCTGGTTTCGATTAACAGGGCTCGTCTTCGGCAATAGTGTCTGGGCGGCTGCCATTGTCTTGGCAAGCTTTATGGGCGGGATAGCCCTGGGAAATTTAGCGACGATGATTTGGGGCCAGAGGATCAAAAGGCCGTTATTTCTTTATGGTGTTCTTGAGATCATTATTGCAGCCAGCGCACTGTGTATTCTCATATTTTTTCCACTCCTTAATCAATCTTTTGCCCAACTCTTTCAACAATTCTTAGATCAACCAATAAAGCTGAACTCACTAAGATTTCTTCTTGCCTTCGGCTTGTTGCTTGTTCCGACGACGGCTATGGGAGCGACATTGCCTGTATTCGTAGCTGCGCTGAATGATTTTAGAAAAGATTTTGGATCGTCCCTAGGCCTATTGTATGGATTGAATACTTTAGGGGCTGTCGTCGGAGTACTGGTTCCGGAATTATCTTTAGTGCAGCTCTTAGGTATTTTTGGATCGGGCTTGGTGGCTGTGAGTATAAATCTGATAATAGCTCTAGTTGTATTTATTCAATTTGGGAAAAGGATAGTTGAACAAAAGGAAAAAGTTCATATTCATTTCCTGCGATTGAAAAAAGACCTTCCTTTAAGAATCCTTGTTGTCAGTTTTTTCTCAGGTTTAATTTTCTTAGCGCTAGAGATGATCTGGATTCGATTTATGCTATTGTCTATGAATGCCTTCAGCTTATTCTTTGCTATAATCTTGGCTGTCGTGTTATTAGGGATAAGTATTGGGGGATTTGTTGGATCAAAATTGAGCAAGATGGTATCACTAAAAAACGCGGTAAGCTATAGCCTCCTTAGTGCAGGAATTTTCGTCATTCTGACATATGTAGGATATATCCACATTTTTACGTGGGTCTATAGCAATGTGCCCAAAACCCATCCTTTCGGTATTGTCATAACGGCGCTCTTTCTTGCCTGTCCCATTGCCATCTGTTCAGGAATAGTATTTCCCCTACTGGGACAATTGATACACAAACATGTTAACAATGATGCGGCTGCAACGGGTGTGCTAACATTTTGTAATACTTTCGGAAGTATGATTGGTGCGCTTGTTGCCGGGAGTGTTTTTGTTCCACAATTCGGAATAGAGACATCCCTTATCATTCTTGGAGTTGGTTATGTTCTGTTGGCAGGAAGCATGTTTGAGCTTAAGGGGAACTATCTGAGTATAGAGAATACCCTCAAGGTTTATGCCGTGTGTATTGCGCCGATACTTATATTTTTCCCTCATGGCACCATTGAAAAGTATCTTGATATTCCCACCAAGACATACAAGCAGCTCGGTGAGAGGCGTATTGCTGTCAGGGAAGGATTGACGGAAACCATTCAATATTTGAGAAGATCATTTTTCGGATTTACACATTATGTCCGATTGATTACGAATGGACACCCTATGTCGTCGACGCGCTTCTTACCCAGGCGTTATATGAAGATGTATGTCTATTTGCCTGTTGCCATTCATCCACATATTGAGAGGGCAGCTCTTATCTGCTTTGGAGCCGGACAAACAGCCAAAGCCTTGACGGACACTAAGTCTATTGAAGAGATAGATTTTGTTGATATATCAAATGATGTCTTTAGGATGAGCAAGCATATTTTTCCGAAAAATAAAGATAATCCGGTTCATGATCCGCGTGTTACTGTTCATGTTGAGGATGGAAGGTTCTTTTTACAGACTACGAAGAAAAAGTACGATTTGATCACAGGCGAGCCGCCACCACCACCATATAAGGGGATAGATAATTTATATACGGAGGATTATTTTCAGCTTGCTTACGATAAACTTAACGATCAGGGAATCGTGACCTATTGGCTGCCGGTAACGCAAATGAGTTTGACAAGCAGCAAATCTATTCTCAGAGGATTTTGCAATGTCTTTGAACATTGCACATTATGGGATGGCGGCGGTTACAATTGGATGATGGTTGGAATCAAGAGGCCGAAAAGGTCAGTCCCATTGGAGCAGTTTGTGAGACAGTGGAAAGACAAAGAAGTATCCCTTGAAATGAGAGCATTGGGTATGCACTCTCCAGAGGAATTAGGATCAAATTTTATCGCGGATCGAGCACGCATTGAACAATGGCTGGAGAACGCAAAACCGCTGACGGATAATTATCCGAAACGATTATCAATTGATATGGAGCAATCCAAGAAACAAATGGCGCAGGTTTATAGCCCGTTTATAGCAGATCCGTCCATTGTGAATATCTTTCTTGATAGTAAAGATATTGATCTTATTTGGCCACAAGAGATACAGCAAAAGACGAGGCCACATTTCTCAGCCAAGCGTACTATCCATAACTTAAACCATGAAACACCATTTAAAAGAATTGAAAAACTGCACTGGATCTTATCAAATCCGCATACTACAGATTACGAAATTTTCTCTTTGCTGAATTCCGATGTGTTTATTCAACGCATATTAGTAGAGGTGCTGAATGAAGAAAACATGAGTTATGGTCAAGCACCTAAGGCACTGGCTGAGCTTATCGCGCTGGAAAAGAGGGAAAAACGAGTCAATGTTGTGGAGGAACTACTGAATATGACAAATCACTTGGCAACGGGCATGATTGTACAGCGTCAATTCGCATTGGCCGTGCAGTTTTATGAGATTCTCGGAAGATATTGGACCTATAAAGAGAAGTCTTATCAGCTGAGGTTATATTTATTGTTTAAAATGAACGAAAAAGAAGGGGCCAGAGAGGTTTTTGACTCCTATATGCTTTTGGTGAGCAGGTCTGAGAAGCACCAGGATGAGATGAAAGCCTATTGGCAATGGCTGGAGTCTATTTTTGAGAATGGCCAAGCAACTCTTCAAAGCGGATAAGTATCTTCTGCCACGGCCGCATCCGCGAGACAAGCTCGACTTTGCCGCCTGAGACAAGCCGGCCCGACACCGCTGCATCCCCATCACGACCACACAAACCATCGGACATCGCGACTGTCACACATGGCACACGGCCTCGTGAGTCGTTGCGCTTACAGACGGCAATTACTTGAGAGGCTGTACATAATCACTATCGGCCTTATCCTCGTCCCGGGTTGTTCCAAACGCTCGGGGCAGGACGACGGCGGGATGGATGGCGTGTCGACACAGGGGCACGTCCAGTTCGTGGATGTGAGCGAGGAGGCGGGACTGGATTTCGAGAACGTGTCTGGCGGCCCGACTCAGATGTACGTGCTGGAAAGCATGTCGGCCGGGGCCGCCTTCCTGGACTACGACGTCGACGGGTGGCTGGATCTGTTCGTCGTCAACGGCACGAGGCTGGACGGTCCTGTGGAAGGTGCTACGAACAGACTGTACCACAATCGAGCAGCGCCAGGACGGGAGGGCGAGCAAAGGCGGGTCTTCCGGGAGGTGACAGAAGAGGCCGGCGTCGGCCATACCGGCTGGGGGATGGGTTGTGCCGTGGGAGACTACGACAATGACGGGGATCCCGACCTCTACGTGACCTACTGGGGACCCAACCGGCTCTATCGCAACGACGGTGATGGCGGCTTCGTCGAGCTCGCCGAGAGCGCCGGTGTGGCCGATGAGAGATGGGGATCGAGCGCGGCCTTCGGGGATGTGGACGGGGATGGCTTTGTCGATCTGTACGTCACCAACTATCTCGGGTTCGACCTGGCGAACCCGCCGGGTGTCGCACTCTACAAGGGACTCGAGGTCATGGCCGGTCCCGATGCCATGCCGCACCAACCGGACGTACTCTACCGCAACAACAAGGACGGCAGCTTCACGGACATGAGCGCGGCCACAGGCTTGGACCGGGTCGCCCATCCGGGACTCGGGGTAGTCTTCGGCGACTACGACGATGACGGGGATCTCGACATCTACGTGGCCAATGATACGGCGCCCAATCTGCTTTTGCGCAACGACGGGGACTGGCAATTGCCGGAGATTGGGGTTGTGGCCGGCGTCGCCTACAGCGAAGACGGCAGGAGCCAGGCCGGCATGGGCGTGGCCAGCGGTGACTACGATAACGACGGGGATCTGGACCTGGTAGTCAGCAACTTCTCCGACGACGTGAACACCCTCTACCAGAACCAGGGCGAGGGCACTTTCGCGGACATGACGTTCGCTGCCGGCCTGTTCGAGAGGGTGCGCCCTCTGTTGTGTTGGAGCAACGGCTTTTTCGACTACGACAACGACGGCTGGCTTGACCTGTTCACAGCCTGCGGGCATCTGTATCCGCAGCTGGAGGAGTACCCCTCCGGCATGCGTTATGCGCAGCGCAACTTACTCCATCACAATGAGCACGGCCGCTTTGCCGAAGCGGGGCAGAAGGCCGGTCCCGGCTGGTCCATCGACAAGGTGACTAGGGCCGCGGCTCTCGGGGACTACGACAACGATGGCGACGTGGATGTGCTGCTGATGAACTTGAACGACAAGCCGTCCTTGCTGCAAAACGACGGCGGCAACGGCAACAACTGGTTCGGTCTGCAACTCGAGGGCGTTCAGAGCAACCGGGACGCGATCGGAGCGCGGGTACGGGTGGTGGCCGGCACGTTGGCTCAGGTGCGGGAGGTGCATCGCGGATACGGGTTCCAGTCGCAGCACGATCCGCGGTTGATCTTCGGTCTGGGCGGGAAAGAGCGGGTAGACCGCGTGGAGATTCGCTGGCCATCGGGGAGTCAGCAGGTGCTGGAGGATCCACAGCTGCGCAACTATCTCGTAGTGCGGGAGGGTGTGGAAAATGTGATTGCGATGTACGCCGGGCCGGGAGCGAAGCAGCAGCGTGTCGCGATTGAGGTCACGACATCGGCGCCGGAGCCCGAGCCGGAGGAGCCGAATGCCTACGTCGTGGACGCCAGCTTGACGGCGGATGAGCATTACGCACGCGGCACCGGGCTCTACGACCAGGGACGTCACGAGGAGGCCCTGGGTTGGCTGAGGGGTGCGATTCAGCTGCGTCACGACTACATGGAGGCCTACTACGCCCTCGGGGTCACTCTCCATGCCGGACTGGGTAGGCCCCGGGAAGCCGCATCTGTCCTCGAAGAGGCGGTCCAACAGGACTCCTCGTGGGCGGAAATCCAGGCGCTCCTGGGGGCGGTCTATCTGGGTCTCAACGAGCCTGAAAGGGCCATAGAATCACTGAAGCGGTCCATCGCCCTGGAGCCATCGCCCTGGCAGAGTCATGCTCGGATGGGACTCGCTTATCTGCGCCTCAGGAACACGGCGGCCGCGGAGAAAGCGTTCAAGAGGGCGGTGAAGGTGGCTCCCTACGCGCCGGCGCCGCACCTGCAGCTGGTCCGGTTGTACGAGATTGAAGGACAACGCGAAACGTCTGAACGGGAGCAACGGATTTTCGAACGGCTGCAGCGTGTGCAGGACCAGGTGGACCTGTACACGGACAAGATCAAGCAGTACGCGGATGTAACGGAATGGCACTACCGCCTGGGCCGGGCCTACGTCAAGCAGGGGCGTTTCGACGCGGCCCTCGCCTCATTCGCGAAGGCCGTCAAGCTCGATCCCGGCCACGGTATGGCGCACTATGGAATGGGTGCAGCGTTCCACTACAAGGGGTATCTCGAGCGGGCCATAGAGGCCTACATCAAAGCCGGTGAAGTCGACCCGAGCCTCGTGGAGGCCCTGAGTGATTTGGGGCGGGCGTATTTCGAGTCGGGGCTACTCGAAGCCGCCGTGCAGACCTACCAGAGGGCCATACGGTTGAGACCGGAACTGGCCCCGACCCTCAGCAACCTCGGTGAGGTCTATGCGGCCCAGGGCAAGATGGATGAGGCCATCGACGCCTACAGAGCAGCCCTCGAAGTCGATTCGACGCGGACCGCGACTCGCAGAGAGCTGGAGCGCCTGCTTTCCGCGCGCCGGCGCTAGTGCCAGTCCGTAGCCGGCCTCGCCGCTGTACGCGTAGACGCTGGCGTTGTACGGTCCGTGAGGAACAGATTTGCAGACCCCGTCAACCAGACCGGTGCACGGCCCCGACCATTCCGATGAGGGTGTCGGAGCACCATATGGCGCGGGGTGGCGCCTTGACGGTGCGCCCCGAGATCCACGTGGAGACGGTCCACGACGTGTGCGACAGCCTGGTGCGGCTCGGAGTGGCGAGGGTGATGGTCGTCAACGGTCACGGGGGAAACAAGCGCGAGAAAATGGCGGCCGTGGCGCCGGATACCATGGCCCGGCTCGACGCCATGGGCGTGAGCTACGTGTCCTACTGGGAGACGATCAGCCAGGAGTGGTACGAGGCGAACCTGGAGCTGGAGCGCTCGGGGGGCCACGCCGGAGAGTTCGAAACCTCCTTCGCCATGGCCGTGTTCCCGGAGCGCATTCGCGCCGACTCTCTGAACTACGAGAACGCGCAGAAGGCGACGACCGCCAAGGGCGGCGCCATTCTCGAGGCGGCGGTGGAGGGTGTGGCGGAGGAGATGCGGACACTGCTGGATGGCTGAGGACAGCGTCGGTGTTTCGCTACGCGCACAGGACAAGACGCTCTGCCGACCATGTTGTGTGAGGGTGTGATATGGAGTACCATTCGACAAACAGGTGGGGAACTGTCCACGCACACGCGTGAGGAGAGCACAAGCATGGTTTACTTCCGGCTCGGCATCGCCGTTTTCGCGAGCTTCCTGGCCTGCTGCAGTCGACCGGAGCCAGATGACGTGGTGGCCGTGGTGGGATCGCACGAGATCACGCCCACCGCCTTGCGAGAATTCGTCAGCGGCTTGGCGCCGGGATTGCGCACAGAGAAGACAGGCGAGGCAGCACGGCGACACTACCTGCAGTCCCTCGTAGACGGCCGCCTGTTGCTGATGGAGGCCAGATCCCGTGGCCTGGACACGACCTTGACGGTGCGGGAGTCGGTCCGGAATGCGGTTGCCACGAAGGTGCGGGCGCGTTACCGCCATGACAAAATCCTGTCAAGAATCGAGGTCACGGAGGATGAGCTGCGCGCATTCTCCGCCCATCACGGTTTCCAGATCGAACGCTGGTTCACCGCGATTGTGGTGGATACTCGGGCAGACATCGACAAGGTCGTGGGTGAACTGGAGGCGGGTCGTCCTTTCGAGGAAGTCGCCCGTGAGTATTCCACGGAGGAGCGCGCCGCCAGCCAGGGAGGGCACTATACGTGGGTGGACCGGTACAGAGTAGGGTCGGTCGGCATCCCGCTGGATCTCTTTGTCTCTCTGCCCCTGGGTGAGGTCTCAAAACCTCAGCCTGTGGACAACAGTTGGTCCGTCCTCCGATTCACACAAGAGCGCCCGGTACCGTTTGAGAGATACCGGGGCGCGGCAAGGTCTCACCTCCTGGGTGACATGATGTCTCAGCTGGAAGCGGAGCACTTCGAATCGCTCAGGGAGTCCTTTGGGGTCAGGCTTCATCCGGGGGGACTGACGGAACTGCGGGAGGCCTATCGCACGAAGGAGACCACTGGACTGGAAAAAAGCGGGGTCGTACTGTACGGATTTGAGGGCGGCGAGGTAACGGTTGCCGAGGCCTACGAAGTCATGCAGCGGCCGGACCATTTCCGACAGCTGGCGGACAGCGCAAAGGCCGTCTCCACCCTCGAGGTGGCAGTCCTCCGTCCCGCCCTGTTCGACGCAGCGGCCCGGCAGGCCGGGTTGTACGACAGACCTGAGGTCCGCGAGTTCGAGGAGAAAACCGCGAAGAAAGCCCTGCTCGAAATGATCAGGAAGTCCGTCGCACCCGAGCGCGTAGGCCTATCCGAGGAGCAAGTGAAGCAGTATTACGACAGCAACCCCGAATTCTTCATGACCGAGTTTTCGGCATATATCAAGGAGGTGCTGTTGCTGACCAAGGACGAGGCGCTGGAGGTGCATCGGCGGCTGGCAGCGGGAGAGCCTTGGGAGGACTTCACGATCAGCAGCTTGAGGGAGGGGGCCCGGGAGTCCACCGGCCGATTTCACTTTCATTATCGCCAAAGTGCTCTCTATCCCCGGCTTTTGTCGGCCATCATGGCAGCGCCCGAGGGAGAGATCGTCGGCCCCATCGAAGTGAAAGGGGGATGGTCGGTATTCAAAGTGCTGAGCGTGGAGCCGCGGACGGTGCAACCGTATGGTACGGCGAAGAGACAGGCTACGGCGACGCTGCTCGTGGAAAAAGCGAAAGAAGGCATGGAGGCGTTGCTGGCGCAGTTGCGTGACAAATACGCCGCCGAGGTCAGGGTGTACGAGTCCCGTCTTGCCGAAGCGCTACCGGATAGTCTTTTGGCCGATTGACTCCAGGTCAGCAGTCCGCAGGAGGCACGCATGAGGCAGTTCCTCAGCAGCACGCCCGCCACGGGTGCAGGGCCGAGCCGCATCCCGGTCGCACTCATCCATGTCTGGGCACTGGCCTTCTTTCTGACTGCCCCGCAATCTGTTCACCCCCAGAGCAACAAAGGGCACCGGGTCGTCGGCGAAGCCAGGGTGATCGTCAGTGCGAAAGGGCACTGGCAGAACTGGGGAATGCCCACTCACGCCGTCGAAGTGACTTCCGCGGGGGTCAAACCGAAGCTCTTCCGAGATCGATACAACGTCCTCGACGATCTCAAGACATTCAGCCGGAAGCTCCCGGACCTGATACGCCGGAACGACGACGTTGCCATCCTCAACATCGACAGCACGGTGAAGCGCGACCCGCTGGGCGAGATCATCACGCAGAAAAGAGGAGGTCGGGACGTGCCGGTGTACGTGTATTTCGTCAAACCTGGCATCAGCCGGGTGGGCTCAAACCCGGACTCAGCCGCGAATATCCTGGACGGCATCGAAGCGACATGCTGGGAGCCGGATTCCGATGACCCGATCGAGCGATGGTGGATCGAAGTGGACCTCGGTCGGACAGTGCCCGTGGATTCGCTGGTTCTCAAATTCGCAGACGAGGGGAGGGGCGATCCATTCCGTCAGTTCAGGGTCTTGACTTCTCTCCATCAGGAACCGGTCACACAGAATGCACGGCAGCTGCAGTTGCAGGTTGTGGGGGGGACGGACAAGCCCAATACAGCCCGGACTTTCTCGGTTCCGCTGCAGGACAACCTGGAGGCAGCCCCTGGCTGGACAGGCAGGATGGTCGAAACCATCCGGATCGTCGTCACCGACACCAAAGGTAGCAGACACACGGAAATCTCCGAGGCGGAATGGGCCGCTCTGGACGATGGGGATCGAGGCGATGTCCTCTATTTCGTCAAAGATTCGCAAGGAGTCGAGGAACCGATTGAAAAGGACGAATACAACAGATTGCCGGCGGCGCGTCAGGGGCGCAGAGACTACTACCGGAGCGAGCGTCCCCACCTGGCCGACATCGAGGTGTGGGGTTTCGGGGACAACATCAGCCCGAATCTTTTGGAGGGCGGCGGCAATTTCAGTCTCCTCTTGCCGTCCGTGTTGAATCCTCCGCCCCTTGCCTTCGACGGAGACTTCAGCACCTACTACGATCACGAGATCGCGATTCCGGGGTACCCTGCCGGGATTTTGACGGTCGATCTCGGTGCCACCTTCTGGCTGGACGTCGTCCGTGTATCGGCAGTGGATATTATCGGCCTCCCGTGCAAGGACTTCGACGGATACATACACCGCAGCTCAGACGGCAGCCGGGACGTAACCGGAGGGTTTAATTTGGAACCCCTCAGTCCTCTGGAGCGCACAGAAAACTCGGTGAACAATTACAAGCAATTCATGGACGTTTACGATCCCCCCAGGCAGGTGCGGTTTCTGGAGATGAAAATTTCCACTATAGAGGATCTGGACGCACTCAGGAACACTAGCGCCTGCATCGCCGAATACGGGCTCTTTTCGAGGGGATATGTCGCCGAGGCGGTGTTGACCTCGGACTTGATCGAGATCCCCTCCGGGAGCACCCCGGCCCGCATTTCATGGGTCGGCGATACACCGCCTGGAACTGACCTGGAGATCCGGACTCGCACGGGAGACATCCTGGGGAAGGAAATCCGCTACTACAACAAAAATACCGGCCACGAGATCGACCTTGCCACCTGGAATCGTCTGCTCAATTCCTGGCGGACGTCAGACACGACCTTCGTACCCACCGTCGGCTGGAGCGCCTGGAGTCGCAATTACGAGCATCCGGGCGTGCCCGTCACGTCGCCCGGGGGAAGGAAGTTTCTGCAGCTTCAGGTCAAGCTGAAAAGCCAAGCCCGCGAGGCGGCAGCGTCGATCCGTTCCATCGACTTAGGACTCACGGAGTTGGTGGGCGAAGACCTTCTCGCTGAGCTGTGGCCGACGCACGTTGCGGTGGCGGGGCGGGTGGACACCTTCGAGGTCTTCATCCAGACCCATTTCGTCGAACGGCCGGTGGGATCTCGAAGCGAGGGCTTCGATGAAATGCAGCTGGTCATGCCGTCGGGAGTACCCGTTGACCTGCTCGGGATCGACGTGGGTGTCGACTCCCAAACCGGAGCAGCGAAACAGGAATTCCACCCCTCTGGAGTCGATGGCATCTTCGTGGACGATGAGGGCGAGGAGCTACAGGTATTGACAAGCTCCACCGATTCCATCCGGGTGCGATGGTCTTCAACCATCAACATACTCCCCAGGAGTGAGGCCGAGAGGACGTACAATGCGATCACGGCCGCAGGCGACCAGGTTCCCGTGGACCACGAAGCTCAACCGCTCTCGGCCATAGCCTATGGAGCGCTCGAAGAGGAGGAGCAGGGAGACATCCTGTACTTCCGCCAGACCCTTCTCGCCGGCGGCGGGATTCGGTTGACGAAAATCGACACAGTCGGAGAAAAGGTCCCCCAGTTGATCTGGGGCGAGCTGGAGGAAGAAGAGAGGGGGCCCAGACGATATTTCCGAGTGTTGCTCGGGGACGGGGCTCAGTTCCCCTTTGGCGTCGACGGTGATTCGCTCGATGCGACGGGGCACAGACGGCTGTCGCAGGACAGGAAGGGTACAGTCGTCGGGGCAGGCCCTGAGATACGGGTGCGCTTTGCAGCCCCGGTCTTCAGGAACGGCACCACCCTCGCCGTCGCCGTCCGCAACGCGGCGGGAGGTGGCGACCCGACGGCCCTCTGGCAGGACGTCGAAGCCGGTGATGCCTCGAAGCTGCGCGAGGGCAATACGCTCTCCATCAGTCTGCCGCTCGAGACCAGGACTATCGAGTTGTCCGACATTGCCCCCAACCCGTTCTCGCCCAACGGTGACGGTATCAATGACGAAACCCTCGTCCACATGAACATCCTCGACCTCAGCGCCGGGCGCCGTGTCGAGATGCGAATCTACCAGCTCGATGGAACCCGGGTGTACGAAAAGTCCCAGATGGTCGGCAGTGGACGAGCGGTCATGCCATGGGACGGCACCGACACACGCGGGCGAAGAGTCCTGCCCGGCATCTACATCTGCCAGATAAGACTGGAGACTGACTCGGGTGACGTCACACTCTTGCGGTCAATCGCCGTGGCTTACTGAACGGCAATTATTGGCGGCGGTGGTTGGTTGAACAGAGGAGGCGTGCCGTGAGCAGATACGTCCATCTCCTGGTATGTGTCAGTTTCGTGCTGGCATCCGCGCAGGTATCGGCCCAGGACTACGGTGCCCGCCTGGGTTCCGTGAGACGGGGTGGGGAGCTCTCGTATGAGCCGCAGGGTCCGGGCGTCATGTTCGGGGCCCTGGATCCAGCGGTGAAGAAATGGTACGTACCCCAGGAGCTCTACAACGAATACCGGTGGCGGCAGTGGGAATACTCAAACTACGCCAGGAACGCCTACCAGAGATACGTGAGCACGACGCTCCAGGGCGATTACTTCTACGATCTCTACGGCAATTTCGTAACCCGGGGTTGGCTGATCTTCAACAACTCGCAGAACCAGCCCGAGCAGGACGGTAGCTCCGTACTCAAGTCAAGCAATTTCGGTGAATGGTTCGGCAGCCTCGTCATCTCCGCCGACTCCAAGGGGCAACACAATTACGCCATGACGATCGGCGATGAGCTGCGTACCACCCTCACCCCGATGACCTTCTCCAAACCGTCCTGGGACGGAGTGCAGTTCGACTATGCTGCCGACAAATATGAGGCCACGGTCATATACTCACGGCTCAGTTCGCCCGGGGGGCAGGCCACCGCGGGCGAACGACTCGTCACGAATACGACCTCTCTGATCGGTGGGCGGGTCACGGCTCAGGTGGGAGACTTTGCCACCCTGGGGCTCACGTCCGTCAATTCGCACCACTCCAACACGCTGATCGACGGGTTTGCCGGCAACCCTATTACAGGGGAGTTGACGATTGACCAGAACGAATTCATCGATTTCATCGAGATCGTGCTGAGGGATGATTCCCCCGAAGACAGAACCGGTGGCGCCGCCTTCTTTCAGGCCGGATCGGACATCATCATCACCTACTTGGACGGTACCGTAGACGAGGGCAAGAGGATCCGCTTCGGACCCATCATCGAAGGCGGTTTCGAACAGGAGGGGCACCTGTCGGCCGACGGCACCGAAGAGATCCGCCTCCGTTACGATTTCAACGGCCCGAGTTTTGCCACCCGGGCCAGCAGGCCGAAGGAAGAAATCAAGAAGGTCGAATTCCGACTCGTCCTGGGGAATGACTACCAGGTCTGGGTCACCTCGAGCAAGCAGCTGAATCGAACCAAGCAGCCCGTCCTGCTGCTGGTCGCCCAGGCGAAGGGCAACGTTCAGGACAACACCAATCTACAGATCGTAGAATTCGAGTACGGCCTGCCCACAGCGACGCAGATCTGGGGCATGTCCCTGGAGCTTCAGCAGGTGAAGGGCTTTGACTTCTACGGGGAATACGATGTGAGTTATTCCTACACCAAATACCCGAATAAATCCACGCAGGATCACTCTTCTTCGTCCGGCATTAGAGGGGCACGATCGGCTCCGGCCTGGATGGTGAATCTCTCGCGAAACGAGTACCCCTGGTTCGCTTTTGGGGAAGCGTACAGTATGGATCCCCGCTACAACACGAGCACCTTCGTCACCGCCCGCGATGGCCGCTTCGATTACGAGGATGAACGGAGCTTTGTGGTGGAATTCGTGGACGACAACGACGACCAGGATCGTGAGCCGGATACCGAGCGCAGAGACCATCCGGCAGGCGACCGCACGGTTTTTCCTGGCTGGGATGAGAACAATGATTTCATCTCGGATTTCAACCAGAACGACAACCGCATCCTGCCCAATTTGACGCCGGACTACGACGAGGCTTTCCTGCGCCACAACGTGGATCGTCCCGAGTTTCTCTTCGGCATCGACCTCAACAACAACGTCTGGGTGGACCGGTTCGAGAACGACGAGGAGCCAGACTTTCCGTACCGGAGGGATCACGAAGGGTACAACGTATATGGGGGAACTCATCTGGCCCCGGGTATCCGACTCATGGCCGGTGTACTGCGTGAGCAGCTCATTTCCACCGACCAGAGAAATGAGATCAGCTACCTTCTCCTCACCGTTGACCGGAGCCTTCCCCGCTACGGTCGTTTCAGGATATTCGACATGTTGAAATCGGTGAAGGACGATATCCCCAACGACCTCCTGCAATTTTTGCCAAACGTCGATGTCCACCTGGGGCAGGCGACGAAGATCATCGATCCTCTGATCGCACCGGATACCTGGGTGAATTCCCTCTGGATCGGCCACGATTATCAGTACGCAGGTCTGAAGACTGTCAATTCTCTGAAATGGGAGTTCTATCACCACCGCCTGACCCAGAGTGAGCGCGACGTCCTGGATCTGGAGAAGCGCGATTACTTCTTCGGCGTGATCAACAAAGCCAGCTACCGCTTCGAATTGGGCCGTCTGTGGATCGAGCCCCGCTGGAAGAGCGAATACCGAAAACAGACCCTCGATCTCGTCTCAGCTGACAAAAGAGAGGAGCTGGCCGAAATCGGCGGCGTAATCCTGGCGGTGCCCATGCTGACACATACTACGTTTCAGGCGGGACTGGAATTGACCTTCCTGAATGATCTGGTCAGGGACGACAACGATTTCAACGGTGTGGCCGCGGCCAGCCAGTTCACCAATGTCTCCGATTACCTTGGGTACAAGCTCATCACCCAATTGGGTCTGAAGATCGATCGCCGGGATCCCAGGGGGCGGAAGCCGCTGACGATCACTCAGAGCTTCATCACCGTTTACGCCGGCCTCGAGTAGATGCGTCGTCGCTGGTACGCCGTCCTGGCGATTCTGATCGGCCTGATGTGCATGGCTACTGTGTTTCTGATCAGGGACGGCAGCCAGCACTACCGCCTCGGTCAGGACTACGAAAGACGTGGAATGAAAGCCCATGCCATCCGCGAGTATCGGTCGGTCCTCGAACGGCATACAGACCACGAAGGGGCCCTGTTGCGGCTGGCCAGGTTGTACGACGATCAGGACCAGGTTCAGGCTATCGATATGTACAGGAGATTCCTCGCCCGGCAACCGGATTCACTGTCGGTCGGGTTGCGCCTGGCGAGGACCTATGCCCGGAGACAGCGCTACGACGAGGCCATCGCCGTTTTTGAAGATCTCGCCGACCGGCGGCCGCAGTGGCCGGATCTTTGGGCTCAAATCGGCTACGCCTACGAGACGGCGGGCCGGCTGTTACCGGCGACGGAGGCCTACGGTCGCGCTCTGACCATGGCCCCGGACTCGAGCTCGGTACGCTACCGGCTGGCAAGGCTGCACCAAAGGCTCGGGAACACGCAATCCGCCATCGGAGAATGGAAAACCCTGGTGGAGGAGTTTCCCCAAGAACCGGAACTTCGCACTCGCATGGCGGATCTGCTGATCGGGCTCGAAAAAGCTGACGGCGAGACAGTACGATTGGAGCGGACCGAGAGGACGGATCTTGCGGAGAAGCACCTGCGCTCAGCCGTAGCGCACAGTCCGAATTACCTGGAGGCTCGCTGGAGTCTGGCGTTGCTTCTGATGAGGCAGGACCGGTACGTTCCCGCCATTGAGCATCTGGGCAGAATCCTCGAGGTGACACCGGAGGATCCCCACGTGCACCAAGCACTGGCGAACGTCTACCAACGGACAGGAAACGTGAGGGAAGCGCGGCGTCACGCAGCGGAGTTCGCCCGGACGGACCGAGCCCGGAGGATCCACGCCTTGGCGCAGACCGAACTGCAGAAGCAGATCGAGCAAGTGCTGAAAAGGTAGGGCGCGCCATGGCGCGCAAGGCCACAGCTTCGAAGGGTCGGAATCGGGAGAGAAAGAGAGCGATGACTCGGCTTGTCAGACGATCCTCAGCGTTGTGGTTGGGCGGTCTCTTGCTGAGCGCCTCCGATGTTCCGGGGGGAACGGAGTACCGACTTGGGGGCGAGGATGGAAACCCCTGGCAGGTCGCCCTGTCCGAGGATGCCGGGGTGTACCAGCTCTTCGATGCGCAGGGCAATCTGGAGGGCGCGGTTCCGGTGACGACCACGCCATACGGCGGCGGCGAGGAGTCGATGGTCGATTTCGCGGACACCACCATCGGAGGCCGCGACAGCCGCTTCCTTAGACCGCGTTTTATCGACCCAACGGTCAACCTGACGCTGACCGATCCCCAGTCACCCGAAAGCAAGGTTCCCCTGCCGTTCACGGGAGGGAATGTCTGGTTTGCCCGAGACTGCGGCTTCGAATTCGGGTTCCTGAAGTTGGTTAGGCCGATGTTCGACGGAGATCCGACGACTGCGACCTTCCTGAATCCCGATGGAGGCGGCTACGATCTGAACGGGGCGCCGACCGTCATCGATCTGGGAGGGGATCTGCCCATCAACCGCATTCGCTTCTATCCCCGTCTCGGCAGCGAGGACGGTCTGTTGTTTATCCGGGGTTTGGCAGATCCCAAACCGCCGGACGAGGCCTTCGGCAAGGTGAGCTTTGCCGACAATTTCGTGGACCAATACGAAATCCGCGTCGCCGACAGTTCGTACCCCCTGAGGCGCAGCGGCCCCTGCGACCCGGATCCTGAGAGAATCTGGACCTACGACCAAAAGCGCTTCCTGCCAACAGTTTTGCGCTTTGAGACGGAGGGCAAGGATGTGGTCGTGGACCTGCGCTTCCCGCCCCGGTCCATCCGCTTTCTGACGTTGAAAGTACACACCGAACGCGGTTGGGAGGTCGCCGAGTTCGAGGTGTACGGCGGGGGATTTGTCAGAGAGACCGCCTTCCTGAGCCGCATTCTGGATTTCGGGGCGAAGGTCAATTGGGGCAAGATCCGCTGGAGTGGCGACATGCCGGAAGGAACGCGGGTGCTGATCCGCACTCGCGCGGGGAATACGCCGGATCCGAGACTGTATTTCAAAACAGACCCCAACGACAACCTCGTCCCTATCTCCAAGGAGGAATACGACGAAATCACCGCTGCAGCGTTTTTTGCGGCGGGGGCAGGGGCTACCGTTGACACACGAGCCGGAAAGGTCCGGATCGAGGATACTGACAACTGGGGCCCGTGGTCACCGCCCTATGAGTTCGAGGCGGGTCTGCGCGACCGCTCCCAAGCACCCGAAGACTGGACAGACGGCACGCCTCTTCTCTCTCTGGGATCGAGCCGGTACATCCAGATCCAGATCGAGCTCTTCGCCACGGTCAACACCGCGCCCCGGCTCGATGAACTAACGCTGCAGCTATCGCCGGATTTCGCAGCGGAGGAGATCGCGGGTGAGATCTGGCCCCCCGAGGTGGACTCCTTCTCACCGACGACTTTCTCCTACGTAGTGCGTCCCACCTTTTTGTCTGAGAATCTGGGCTTCGATCGCCTGGAGATCCTCACTCATTCGCGCGTCGACACGGTGCGCTCGGTCGAGGTGGACGGTGTGGCGGTAGACCTGGGTGCGTACACTGACCCTAACGCCACGACGGGTTACCCGCCAGGCATACAGGATGACCGTATCGTCATCTATTTTCCCCAGCTCAAGGGTGAAGGAGACAGTGCCAAGCAGATCGAGGTCGCCTTCGACATTGCGGTGCTGCGTTTCGGCACCGAATTCAGAGGATGGGTGTCCAACAGCACGGATCCGGGCCAGGTCAAACAGCGAGTCGAACCGGGAGACGCGACCTACCGGTTTTCCAGCAACACCCTGAGCGTGACAACCCCCGTGGGTGGCGACCTGTTGGTGGGGATCGGCGTGTTCCCCAATCCCTTCACGCCGAACGGCGATGGTATCAATGACACGGCCATCATTTCGTACGGGCTGCGCGACGTAACGGCGGACAGCCCGGTATCATTGGTGATCTTCGACCTCGCCGGCACGCGGATCAGGGAGCTCCCACCCAATCTGTCCAGAAGCGGACAGGATGAATTCAGGTGGAACGGCCGGGACCGCTTCGGACGGCTCGTCCCGCCCGGGACCTACGTGTACCGACTGGCGCTGGACGCCGCCGCAGACGACGCGCAAATCGGCACTCTCTCCGTCGTCTATTGATCAGTCCGATTGGGCATGGATAAAGCCAAAAGGAATCCGGAGAAAATTTTCTCTTCCAGATTGCTGGTGGCGTTGTTTTTCCTGTCCGGTTGCAGCGCTCTCATTTATGAGACCTTGTGGCAACGAAAGATGATTCTGGTATTCGGCGCTAGCGCCCCGGCCACGACCGCCATTCTGACTGCATTCTTCTGCGGTATCGCATTCGGCAGCTACTTCGGCGGTAGATTGCTGAAACGTATCAAAAGCACCCTCGCCTTTTACGGCTGGGTGGAGTTTTTGATAGGCGTATGGGCGCTGGCGGTACCCGTCTTGCTGGCCGCGATGGACCATGTCTACCTGTATTTGTTTCAGGGAAGTGAGCCCGGTCCGCTGTTGTCCCTGTTTTACCGGTTTGTCCTTTCCGTCATGGTCGTCCTGCCGGCCACGCTGGGGATGGGCGCCACGATTCCGGCAATGAACCGACTCCTGGTAGAACAGGGCCGTGACGTCGGAGGCGGGGTTGCGCTGGCATACGGCATCAACACGATCGGGGCCGTGCTCGGCTGCCTGGCCACGGGTTTTGTGCTGATCCGCGAATTGGGAGTGCAAAATAGCCTGTATGTGGCTGGCTCTGTAAACGCTGTGGTGGTGCTAATCGCCTTGTCCAACGCCTGGCTGAGGCGTGACAGCGCAGTACAAGTCGACGGATCCGGAACACGGGAAAGCCAAAACGGCATGAAACCCTTTCCCTCTCCGAAAACGCTCGTCATTATCTATTTTTTCGCTGGAGCCCTTGCCCTGGGTTACGAAATCCTCTGGTTCCGGATCCTCGCCATTTACACCACCAACAGTCTTATCACCTTCACGCTCATCCTCTCAACGTACCTGCTGGGTTTTTCTACTGGAAGCATTCTGCTGTTTCCGTTGCTGGCCCGATGGGTGAAGGGGTTGACAGTATTCGTGCTCTCCAATCTGGGAACGGCGCTCACAATCTTTGCCACGTTACCTCTGGTATACTCGTTTCCGGCAATGAAGAGAGTATTCATCGACATGCCGGCAAAACAGGAGGCTCTGACACCGGCCATGTTAACGAGTGTTGAAGCGTCTTTTTCATTGGTGATGATCTTCCTGCCGACCGTGTTCATGGGCCTGGCCTATCCGGCGCTCTGCCAGGTGTTGATCCCGCGCGTGGAGTCGACTGCTGAACAGAGTGGCTGGTACTACTTTATCGGCACTCTGGGATCCATGTCAGGAGTCGTGCTCCTGGGTTTCTTTCTCATTCCACCGCTGGGCCTCGTCGGCAGCCTGGGGTTTTTGTGCTGCGCCAGTTGCCTGTTAGCTGGCCTGACACTGCTGGCCGGGAAAGACGATCCCATTCGCGGAAGGTTCGCTTTCGTGGCTTGTTCCGTCTTGCTGGGAGTCGGCGCCGCCATCTATGGCGTCCACGGCCATCCCTTCTTGAAAAACAGCAATGTGGTCTTTCGAGATGGGAACTGGATCGTGCCGGCTCGAAGCGACTCCGGCAGAGCTACCACGCTGTTGCTGTACAAGGCCGGCCGTTCGGGAACGGTCATGGCCAAACAGTCTACAAGGCCCGGCAGCAAGTCCTCTTGGACGACCCTGTACGTTGACGATCAGGCCGTGGCCGCCTCCTCGCTCAGCAACCGGATCGATTCAAAAATGCTCGCCCATCTGCCGCTCCTGCTGCATCCAGAACCCAAACGGGCCTTGACCGTCGGTTTTGGAAGCGGCGGGACCTCGCGGTCGATGACGCTGCACGAGATTGAAACGGACTGTGCGGAAATCGAGCCCGAGGTCGTGCAAGCTGCCTCCCTGTTTTTTCGTGAGAACACCAACGCCCTGCAGCAACCCAGCTTCCGGTTGATCCTGAATGACGCGCGCAATCATCTACACATAACCGACACACGCTACGATGTGATCTCGACGGACGTGACCAATCTGCAATACAAACAGAACGGGAATCTGTATACGCGGGAGTATTTCGAGCTCATGAAATCGCGGTTGGCCAGCGGGGGGATCGCCTGTGCCTGGACGCCGCACGTACAGCTCAGCGAAGCCGAGTTCAAGATCCTGCTCCACACGTTTGCGGATGTGTTCGAACACCCGAGCGTGTGGACGATGAATCACGATTTCACCACCTTTTCCATCTTTGTCGCCACGCCAGAGCCGCTCGAGATCGACCTCGACCGCCTGCAGGAGGGGTTTGCGAATTCGAGTATCAGTGCGGACCTGAAGGACGTGAATATCACGCATCCGTTTCAGTTCGTGCACTTTCTGCTGTTGGATGAGGACGGCGTGCGCGATTATGTCGGCGAGGTCCCCGTGCACACCGATGACCGGCCGATCCTCGAGTTCTTTACTGCGTTCGGTTTCCACCAGTACAGCCAGCTGGGAGACAATAACCTGTTGGACGCACTCCCATTCCGGCCTGTCGACTTTCGGCGGTTTGTCGTCAATCTCCAGGAGGAAGACGCCGACCTGTTCGGCCAGTACGGCCGGGTCTCCCAGATATGGTCGGAAGTGTTGGGCCGGTATTTCTCAGTCGATCGGTATGCGACATCGGCGACGGAATTGAAGAAAGTGGACGATGCGATCCAGCAGGGGAATGTAGCTTTGGAGCTCCTGCCGGCAACCCAATCCTTGCGAAATATCATGCACCGGCTAGTTGCTTACAGGAAGGCGCTACTTGCTCAGTTGTCTGCGAAGGAAGTGAGGCGCTTTTTTGATGAACGGAAACAAGGAAGTCAAGAATAACTCCCGAAAGGTGCCGTACGCCGACCCCACCGCCAGGTTGTTCGATCAGGACAGGAGTTCGCGCCTGTAGAGGTAAACCCGCCCGTCCTCCGTTCCCAGCAGCATATCGTTTTTCTCGTGGCCAAACCAGTTAGTGAAACTGGGGTTCAGAGCATGTCCCCCCCCGCGCTTGAGGATATCGTTGCCGACCTTCATCTCCCGGGGGAGCTTGTAGATCGGTTCGGCATTGGTCCCCGTGTTCTCAAAACGAATCAGCCCGGCGCCTTGGCCGCCGCCGCCGACGGTCTCCAGCCTGTAGCGATCTCCCTCGACAATCAACCGGTGGCCGTGGGTGCCCAGAACTAGATCATAGACGCCATCTCCATCCCAATCCACCATGGCGATTCTGGTTCTGCCATACATGTTGTCGGTGAGCACCTGTCCGCTCTCCATGGTGAGTGAACGAGTCTTGGTGAACGTGAGGATGTCGTCTTCACGGTTCCTGTAAAAGTAAAATGTGCCGTCCGCCTCTTTGGCGATCATGTTGGTGAAGCCTTCTCCATCATTGTTGAAAAACGCCGGCATGACGCGCCAGGGACTGTGGAACACCTGCCCGTCGAGGTACAGCCTTCTGCCCTGGTCGAAGACCGCCTTCTCCGGCGTTCCGATGTTTCTGTAGAAGTTGAAATACCCCCTGCTCTCCGATACGACCAGATCAATCAGGCCGTCCCTGTCCAGGTCCACGGCAATCGGCGAGCTGTAGCCGTTCAAATTCTCGAGAATCTGTCTGTAGCACCCCGGATATTTTATGACCTCGCCGTCCGCACAGACTTTCCCCCGGGCGATAAACATGGGATTTTCTAGCGTTCCGTCGTTCTCGAAGTATTGCAGCTCACCCCATTCACAACCCACGATCACGTCAGGTTTGCCGTCGTTATTCCAATCCGCACATGCAGGGACGGCGAATGCACCCACGAATATTGCCGGATGCCTGGCCTTGATCGCCTCAGGCCTGTCAAGGACCGGCTTTTGATCTGAAGCGGACAGGTTCCTGAAGCGACACAGGTAGCCCTCGTTGGTGGCGACGATCAGTTCTCTTTTCGAGGAGGGGCCCCAGCGGACCACCTCAATGGAGGATATCTGTGGAGACACGTCGAGCAGACAGGCTTCTTCGCCGTTGTGCAACTTCAGAACGGGAGCGGGATAATCGGTCTGGAATTCCTCTGGCGCCGGTGACCCAGAGCTGCCAGACTTCGGGCTGGGGCCGCTGTCCAGGAGAATGGGTCGTTCCTCCGTGCTCTTTGCTGCATTTTCATAGAGGAAGATCGTGCGGTGATGCATGCAGGTGGCCAGCATTATGTCGGTGAAGCCCTCCCTGATCCAGTCCACGGGCAGGAATGTATCGATCAGGCCTCGAAAACTGATCCCATTGCCGCTTTTGGTCGTTATCGGTACGGGGTTCTGGCAGAATCGCGGGATCGCACGAGTGCCCACGTTCTCGAAAAGCACAAGTTGCTTCTCGCCGTGAAACTGCTCGTCAGGGATCACGGCCAGAATATCCATCGTCCCATTCCGCGTCCAGTCTGTGGGATGGAAACAGTTGTAGAAGCCGGGCGCTCCACTACTGAGCACGAGAGGTTCTCCTTTTTCGTTCAGGAGCGGACCCATGTCCTTGAGGAGTGGGTTTCCCGTGCTGCCGACGTTCTTGTAGAACGTGATTCTGCTTTCGAAGTCCTCGCCTTTCGCCCCGCACAATACGAGTAAATCCAAAAGGCCGTCGTCGTCCCAATCGCCTGCCCACGGTTGGGTGATGCCAGATTTCCTTTCCTCGTCGGCGGCCTTTATGACTTTCCCATCCGCTCGCAGCCGAACACCCGCATGGAATGCCGGGTTGTCGTCGTCCGCCATATTCCTGAGGAAATATATGTATCCCGCCTCTCCGGAAATGCCGACGAGCAGATCTTGTCTCCCGTCGCCATCCCAGTCAGCGACAGTGAGGTGCGGATGGCAGGCCCCGAGGTCCAAGGGGCCCTCTTCGAGCATCAAGGGCTCACCCGCGCCGACAGCGGGAAACATCCTCGCCGTTGAGTCTTCCCCGGAGGATATTTCTATGCGGTATTCGTTTCCCTCCTCCGGCTGCCACGATACCTGTTCCATTTCGTACTGCAGATCATTGGTATAGTAAACTCGATGCGGCACCGCCTTGTGCTTGGTCAGGTTGATCACCTTGCATCCGGACAGAATGTCCGAAGGCGGCTTGTTCTGGTCGATGGCTTCTTGATATAGATCTATGTTCACTCGTGCGATCTTGGTGACCGGATCATAGGCAACGACATCGTATTTCGCATTGCGTAATTTGAGTTCCTTCGGCATCCTACGCCTCCTGCGGAAAGAGTATCCACGACAGATCTGCTGCCAAGCTCAGCCTAAGTGCCCTGTCACGAAAGTATTCTTGTATTCGGCCGCCGATTCATCCCGACCTGCTGCGTTGCGCTCAAATCGGCATATCCCACTGATATGCCTCACTCGCGCGCCTTGCAGGCCGGGCGACTCGGCGCCCTCATTTCACAAGCCTACTTTCGTGACAGGCACTAAACCGTGAACTACACAAACATCACATGATTGCCGCTGGTTCCGGTGAAATAGTCGATGACCCACCAGAAGCCGGCGGAGACAAACTGGCCGAGGATCAAGCCGATGAAAAAGGGGCGCGTCTTCACGTAGAGGCCGGGCCCGCCGTATTTCAACACGAGGGTCTTGATCAGCCAGGCCAGGAAGACGCTGAACAGGATATAGGTGGACACTCCGCTGATGGGAAAACCCAGGGGGTGGAGGGGCCACCAGGCGAAACGCTGGTGGGCTATCATAAGCAGGGTCATGATGATGACGCCGATGGAGGTATAGCCCCAGTTCGCCCAATTGGGCCCCTGGAGAGACTTCATCCGCTCGGCGGCGTTGTCAAAGGGATAGTTGGCGTGCTCGACGAAATGAGCCCAGTCGGTATTGACGCCGCCGTAGCGATAGGCCAGATCAAGGACGGTGTAGATGGAGCTGAAAAGGGTGACGACGATGGCGATCAGCATGCTCCAGAAGATGAGTCGCCGCCCTTTTTGAACGGTTTCTTCCACCACTTTGAGCCCGTTGGCACAGGAGGCCATCACAAAAGTGAGAATGTCGCTTGCCCACGTGTAGGTGAAGGCGAGGGAGATGATTCCGGAAGCTCCCAACGCGCGGGTGCCGAAATTGGCTGCCACGAAATCGGAGGCGATCATCGGCGCGAAGACGAAGACCAATCCGCCTTCTGAGACGATCCGGGTAATGCCGATGAAGAGGACGAAGGCGAGGAAGAGGTAGATCGGCACGATCCAACCAGGCAACCCCGATTGCCACAGCCATACACCCATCAGGGTCAGGCTGCCCAGGAACATGAAGACGGCGGCTCGGTAGGAGAGGATCTCTGCCGAGTCATCGACCGATTCGTCCCCCTTGAAGGCCTTTCTGAATACCTGGCGCAGATGGCCTCGCGCCGTCCAGAGACTGAAAAGCACCAGCACCAGCATAGCGCCAAATCCCTGATGGACGATGATCGGACTGGAGTAGGAGCTGAAAACGCCGAGGACTGGATCCATCGCGCCGAAGCCGAACATGAGCAAGACTCCCCGTTGGATGATGTTGAGAAGTCCGAAAAAGCACAGGGCGATCGCGACACTGGGCTTGATGAAATAGGAGAAACCGAGGAGCTGAAAACTCAGGTAGAGCTCCAGGTGTACGCTGTTACCGAACAGGCCAACGACGGTGCCTATGTCGACCCGTGGAATGGCGGCGAAATAGTGATGGAGCCCGTTGATGCTCTGGAGGACGGCAGGGACGGCGAAACCGAGCCACATGACCCAGCTCTTGAAGAAAGGCCGGATGAGGCTTTCCCCGCCGTCGTCCTCCTGGATCATGGCTACCGGGAGCTGAGCAAGCGGAAAGGAGAGGCGTTCGTTTTCGATCCACTGTTTGCGCAGGATGACCATGATGGAGATCATGGCCAGGTAGAGAGCCAGGACAAAGGAAACCCAGTAGGCCAGGGGCGGCAGCCATAGCATCCAGGGCACACCCCGGCCCGCCGGAGCCCCTTCGTAAAAGTGCTGGATGCGAACGAAGTCGTGGTGGGGGATTATCCAGTTGGGAATAAACGGACGAAGCGTTTCGTCCCAATTGTTCTCGGGAGTGGCATAGTAGATGACACTGGTGATGTCCGGCAGCAGAAAAGAGACCAATCCCTTTTCGGGGATGGCGGTGGCGACGATCCACATCACATAGACCAAGGCCAGTTCGGCGTGGTTCAGCCTCCAGGTGCGGCGAATCAGCCCCAACGCGGAGTTGACAAACAAGACGAGGAAAAAGAACAGGATGATGGCGGCTGGAGTGTTGAAATAGGAAGCAAGGCGGGAGCCGCTCATTACCATGTTGCCGTAGGGCACCCCGACGCCGATGGCCAGAGCTCCCACCGTACCCACGAAGAGGGCGCGCAAAGTAGGCGCCAAAGCACTCATCGCATGTCCACGACGGCCAGATTGTAGGCCAGCACCTCCGGCATCATGAACCGGACATACATTCCGTCCTGCTCGAACGGCAGGGACTCCTCAGCGTCGCGGTCGGGTGACAGCAGACGAACATCGGCAGCGGAGCTGCTCTCTGGAAGACGGATCGAGACCCGGATATCCCGCTCTGGGATCGGGACCTCATTCGAAGCACTCTCATCCCGGTTATAGTTGACCATGTGCACGACCAGGCGGCTTTGCGCCTCCTGGATGTAGGGCGTGATCGCCACTTTCCAAGAGGCTGTCGTCTGCAAAAGCGGTGGCTCGGCCAGCTCATGCAGCCGGCGAAGGAAATCCTGACCAAAGGCATCCGCCGCCGGCCTCGGAGGTATGTCATCCTTGCATCCGCCGCCGGGATTCCGTTCGTCCTGCGGCACCTCCGGGACATAGAGACATGCGCCTTTGCCAAACTCACTCAACGAGATCTCACCGTTCCCACGAGTACCATACACCTCCTCCAACATGCAATTGGGAAGCGTTGTTCCGTTCTGGTCGCTGCAGGCAGTCTCGTCCGTTGCAATTAACAAGCCGCCGCCTTCGACGAAGGCGCGGATGAGTTCGACCTGTCTCGCGCTCAGGTACTTGACGTTGGGCAGGATGAGCAGACGATATGGTTTCAGGAGCTCGGGCGAGAGATCTGCATCGATCACCATGTCGAAGGGAACGTGACCATCGATCAACCGGCGTCCCAGGCGTTGCAGGGTGCGAAGAAGAGGCGCGTTTCCAAGCTGCATTGCCTGATCGGCATAGACCAGCGCGACCTCGGCGTACGAAGTGGCGGGATGGTAGTATTGCTCCTGCTCGCGGAAGAAACGAAAGTAGGTTGACAGTCCCTCTATATCGTCCTCGTGCACCGGCGGTTTCTGGACCCCACACGCAATGCCGCCATTGGCGACAAGGTCGGCCACGCCCACGCGGTAGCGGGTATCATAGGTATTCACCAAAAAGGGTTTTCCCCGGCCCATGGCGCGGCAGTATTTCGCGCCTAACGTCGAGTCCGCGACGTGGCCCTCTTGCAGGTTGGTCGGCCCCCGGAAATGACAGTACCAGATGTAGTCCTCTCCCTTGGCCCACAGATCACGGGACAGCAGAGACCGTTCGTTGGGCGCCGTAAAGTTGAAGTGAAACCACTCGCACAAGATTAGATCCGGTTTCAGTGAACGACCGTAATCCATGAAGATTTCATCGAAACGCGTCTTTTCCCAGTAATGCTGGCATCGTCTCGCCTCCAACCCCAGCCACTCCGATGGGCTCTGGGGTACCCTGTAGGGATATCCGGAGCTGAGATCACCGGGTTTTGACGTGTCGGCCGTGAAATTCAGCCAGGCGGGATCCTCCAGGTCCGCGATCCCGAATTTCTCGAGCAGCGTTTCAGGAGGGTACTTGCCGAAGTACTGTTTCAGCTCCTCCCGACAAAACGGACACCGACAGATGTTGCGGAAATTGAACCCGACAATGAATCCGTCTATCCCCAGGTCGATGGCGACCTTGAGCATCGCCTTCAGGGTCTGCTGCCAGGCCGGGTTGTTGGGACAGCCGTAATACACATTCCCCGGCATTTCCTCCTTGTTCAATTCGATCGGCTGGCCGTTCTGGCTGCGCTGGAAGAGCGTCGTGGGATCTACGTCCGGTTGGGGTCCAAGGAGTTCCTCATCCCACAGCTTGTCCCAGAATTCGAACCAACCCAACCTGCGATTCAGGTCCCCGAAATGGTAACAGAAGCTGAAGACCCCTACCGCCTTGGCACCACGCTGGTGGATCTGTTGAATGCACCGGCGCCACCGCTCCAGATGCTCATGAATCTCTTCCTTCGAGTAGTGATGTTCTTCCTGTGGAGGCGGATAGGGGGCGCTGTAGAACAGGGGACCCAATTCGGGAATTTGAACGATCTGGGGACAAAGGGCGTCGATCCGCTCCAGGAGCGAGTCCATTTTGCGAACGTCCCTATTGGGTGTCGCGTACTCCGGGTCGTTCAGAAGTCGGTTGAACCAGCGGCCGCGCTCAAGTGGCGCATCCATTACTCTGCTCCTCGCGAATCTCAAGATGCCTGCTCGAAGCTGGTCGATGATTGACCCATTTACTCAGAGACCTGAAATCAAGTTTCCCGCTTGAAGTAATCTTCCCAACGTTGTGACGGCTCAAATCCCAAAATCCTCCGGGCCTTGTCCGCATTGTATTTTCCGTGCCCTTCGAAGCTCGTCATATTGAAATCCTGATAATCACCAGGGACTTTTTCAATGTCCAATGCCAGGCGGCAAGCCTGTTGTAAATCCTCCCAAATGATCAAGAATGGGGGGAAGTCTTTTCCGTAATCTTGTTCGGTAGGATTGGCCCCCAGGCCATTGAACGTAAAACAGATGGTCTGGATGCCGTAGGTCCTGGCGTAAATCCGACAGATCTCATACGACAATATCTTGGTCGATCCATAGTAGCTTACACCCGCTGCCCGTGGCACATCCGTCACGTCAAAATCCAGATCATAATGAATCCGGATCAACTGCGGGCCCGAATGTACGACCTTCTTGATACCCAATGCTTCAGCCGCCTTCATCACATGCAAAGCTCCTAACGTGTTGACGTGAAAACTCAGAACCGGGTCATGGGGACGAACAACCGTGAAATTCATGATCGCATCCATCCCCCGGGCGGCCTCGAGCACCTGATCGTAATTCCGAACATCTACTTCCGTTATCGGTTTGTTGTCTGGATGCGGCTTGATATCGGCCAGGCGCAGGTCATAGTAGGGCTCGAGCCCAGCCGTTATGTTGGGAGCAACCAGACCCGATGCACCGAGCAAGAGCACCTTTTTCATACCCCACCCCCTGTCTCAAATTGATGCTGCGGCTCAAACCCATTGAGTCGGAATCCTGGAGTCCCGATCAGGTACTTGCCATTCGGCATATCTGCACAGATGTGATGCAGGGCAAACCGCTGAGTCCATTTCACTTCGTTGCGGGCATCCCGGTTCAGAGCCATGCGGAACGCGTGCGCAGCATCCCGAATGTCCACCCACATCAAGTCGGGTGTCTGGCCGGCGACGTCTTCTGCCACCACCATTCTGCCCAATCGAAGCGCGGTCACCGCTACCAGAAAATCCCGGGCAAATTCGCGGCAAGCGAGTTCCCCCAGATACCGGGTCATCTGGTACATTTCCGGAGCGGGCTTCGGCCTCCACAACTCCGTGATATACACGTCGTCCGGATAGGCTTCAAAAATCTGAAGTGTGCTTCCATAAACAAACCGCTTCACCCCGGCCTCCACGCCGGCAGTGAACAACACATGCGTCCCTCGTGTCGCCAAATCCAATAGTTCCTGCTCACGTTCCAGATCTCCATCAGGTAGCTCGGGAGGCGGTTCGCCCGTGTGTACGATCGCCTCCATTCCCCGAACCGCCTGCCACGCCGTGCCGGCATCACGCAGGTCCCCAGTCAACCACTCCGATTGGTCGCCCAGGTCGCAAGGCTCCTCCCCGGTTCCCCACAGACGCAACTTGTGATGCGGGGCCAGCTCTGCGGTGATCTGCTTCCCCAGGTGACTCCCGGCACCGGTCACCAAGACATTCATAAGCCCTCTTTCTCCCTTGAAATCACCTTGCCAGCATTCTGATTTTTGAGATGAGATCCGATGTAGTATCCCGAGCCTGGGACACCCGCAGTCAGGTCAATCAGGTACTCTCCCTTCACCCGGTGTAGCCCACCTTCAACCGCGCACTGCGGCCGGCTCGACCAAAGGCATTGACCCCGCGCACTTCCATTTCGTTCTCACCATGACATAGGCCCCAACTCAGCGGTGCCTCGGCCTGCACCCACTCCCCGCCGTCGATCCGGACCTGATAATGCGAGAAGTTCGGCGTCGCCGTCTCCACGTCTATTTCCAACATCCCTGGTTCCTCCCCGGCGCGAGGGTAGAGGCGGGTCTGGTCGACCGACCAGTAGAAATCTGCCGGGCGTGAGGTCTGCAACGAATACTCGGCGTATTTCGGATCGATGCCGACGGACCACCACAGGTACCCGTCCCAGTGGAAAGCGCTGTAGCCGTGGTGCAATTCGGCGGGCTCCGCTTTGACCAGATGATTGTTGCGCAGGGGGATGCCGAAGCGACGGAACGTGCTGCCCCAGGCGTTGGTCATCTTCGCCTTCGTCTTCTGTGGCAGCTTGTTGATCGTCAGGTGATGGGCCTTGCCGGCCGCGTGCAGCCGGTGAAACTCGAGCGCGTTGACGGGCACTCCACGGCGCTCGTACGTAGCGTCGTACTCCTCGCTGGGTCCGGGGTCCTGCAGAATCCACTTCTGTAGATCGTGGGACCAGATCTCGGCCAGGCAATGACCATGGACTATGAGAACACGAGCCACGTACCCCAGCGCCGAAGCGCACGCTGCGAAGACGGCCCCATAATGGGTGCACATGCCGAAGCCCCAGTTGCCCTTCGTTGTCTCCAAAATCTCAAGCGGATCCCACGGCGGACAGTAGGGGTAACTGATCGCCTGCCAGCCCAGCCATTGGCTGTGAACCCAATCACGCAGCAGGGCGAACTTCTCCAGCTCGGTCTCCCCGGGCGCGATGACCTCATCCAGGCGGTACTGCTTGACCAATCGGTCGACGCGGTGATGGGGACCGAGATAATCGAAGTCGTAGGAGCTGTAGACGATGTCGGGCTGATCGAGCTCGAGCAGTTCGATGCCCTTCAGCGAACCCCGTGCCGCCACATAGTCGACGGTCAGCGCCACGCTCTTGAGCACCGGAGTGGCGGCGGCCGAATCCGTACGCAGGACAGCTCGCCACTGCGCAAAGCGGCCTGGCCTTTCGAGCGCTGTTTTCCCTACCCACGACGTCCAGTGGCGCGGTGAAAAGGCGGGGGTGGACCCCGAGCGCATTTCGAAGTCGATCCGCGTTCCCCGGGGGGCTTCTTTGTCGTGTGTCAACCGCAGGCGTCTGATATCGACCCGCGGCGCTATACCGTTGCCCTCCGGATCGGCCAGGTCAAATACCGGTGACACCAGTTCGCCGCGAGGCGGATGTCCCTTGAGTCGCAATCGGACCAGGTATTCGCCCGCAATCCGGCCATCACCCCCCAGCGCATTGGGATGCCAGGTCTCGCCGCCGTCGAAGCTGCGGCTGCTCCGGCCCCCCGGCCCCGGTTCCACGTAGAGCACGCCGTTCATGCCGAAAACGATCTCATTGACGCCCTTCTTGAGGAAGCGAGCCGGTATTTTCGCCAGGTCCCACCCCTGATGATCGAGCCTGCTGTACTTCTGGTAGTGGTTGATGCGACTTCCGTTGACCAGCAAGCGCAGCGGTTTTTCCTGGGTGCTGTTGCGGCTCTTGACATAGAAGAACAGCTGGGCGCTCTTGACCTGCGCCGACGGAACATCGAATTCGACGCGGGCCCAGTCGTCCGGGCCTAGCCTGTCTGGAATATCGCCGTTGACGCCGAGCTCGTTGGTCAGCAGTAGAGTGGGAGCCAGCCTGGCGGTGGCGCTCGTCTGGGCATCGACGAAACGGGTGCGCTGGTAGTCGCGAAAGTCGCGCTGGACAATTCGCTTCCTGGCCATGATATCCCTTTACAGTAAGGATCCTACAATAACACCTATCACTGCCCCGGACCACAGTCGTGTTGGCACCGGGCGGTTGCGCGTCGCCGCCATCGTCACAACCTTCTTTCCAGAAAGTCACGCCGGCGTGCTAGTAACATCGTCACCTCCGTTCGCGACAAAACGATGGTCGTTTGAGGCGACAATACGCAACGACAGCGACGAACCTTTCAGCGGCTCTGTCGCTGGGATCACCAGCGCAGTTGAAACCGAGTTTGAGCTGCCAGCATAGGCTTGGAAGACGCGATGAGCGAAATCAGATATCCACCGAAGATTTCCGGGCGCACGTACGCAACGACGCTCGAAAAGCAGCGCGAGCAGCTGAAGTCAGACGAGATGCTGCTGAGCTTTGCGGCATCACGAAAGATGCTTTCGGCGGACCCGTACCGACCTGCCTATCACTACGTGAATCCGGAGAGCAAACTGAACGATCCGAACGGGCTGTGCTACTGGCAGGGCCGATATCATCTGTTCTACCAAGCTCATCCACCGGAAGATCCCCGACAGCATTGGGGCCACGCGGTGAGCGATGACTTTGTCCACTGGGAAGATCTGCCGTTGGCTATCTATCCGGGGATCGAGGAGAAGGTGTACAGCGGCAGCACGCTCGTCGAAGAAGACCGCGTCATCGCGTTCTATCAGGGAACAAGCGCGGGGAGCATGGCCGCGGTCTCTTCTGATCCCCTGCTGCTGAACTGGGAGAAGATCGATGGATGTCCCGTCATTCCCAACCTCCCGGAGGAGGCAGTCAACGAACGCCCGTCCCGTGTTTACGATCCCTTTCTTTGGCGAGAGGACGAGGGCTACTATGCCCTGACCGGGGGGTTTGTCGGAGGGGAGCTATTCGAGGACTGCCGCGTCATCGAATATCTCTTCTTTTCACAGGATCTGACGCGCTGGATCTATCTCGGCGATTTCATCGAAGGCGACATCTTTACCGGCCCGGGAGAAGACGGCGCCGTCCCGTATTTCTGGCCGATCGGCGACAAACACATCCTGCTTTTCGCCAGCCACCAAAGAGGGTCTCAGTATCTGCTGGGCGACTACGACCGGGAACGCCACCGATTCAAACCCTTCGCGCACGGCCGCTTCAATTTCAACCAGCTGATGCACGGCGGCGTTCACGCACCGTCGGCGACACCGGACGGGAACGGCGGCATCTACGTCATTCACAACATCAACGGGGCGAAACCGAACGACGCCTGGGATCAAATCATGTCGCTGCCTCGTCGTCTTTCGCTCGATTCACAGAGCAGGTTGATGGCCGGTCCGGTGGAAGCGCTGGAATCATTGCGGATGGAGCATCGACGGGTGGACGAGCGGGTGCTTCCTGCCAACACACCAGTGGTGCTGGATGGCATTGCTGGTCGAGAGATGGAGCTGATGATCAGGATCGATCCACAGGATGCCAGAGAAGTCTGCGTCGAAGTCTGTCGATCTCCTGAAGCGGAAGAGACTACGTCGATCAAATTCCTTCAGGATGGTTACCAACGGAGAAAACTCGGGGTGCCACACAGCGAACATGCGCTCGTCCTGGATTCGACCCGATCGTCACTCTTTCCGGATGTGCTGGCGCGTCCGCCCGAGATCGCCCCTTTCGATCTGGCAAAAGGCGAAACGTTGGAATTACGCATCTTTGTCGACCGGAGTGTTGTCGAAGTTTTCGCGAACGGGACTCAATGCCTCGCCGTCCGTGTCTATCCGGAAAGGGAGGACAGCATCGGTGTTTCGTTACGCGCACAGGGCCAGGACGCTCTGCTGACATCTCTCGATGCGTGGCGGATGAAGAGCATCTGGCAATGAAAAGCAGGGGATCAGGAAGAATAGGAACCGATCACGGACTCTCGACGAACACTCCTTCACTGGCGGCCACTTCGAGTGCCTTGACGACGTCAACAACTCTTGGGCCACGAGCATTGAGGCGTATGCGGACCGATTTTCCGGACGGTCCTGCCATCTCACGCTCGCCATCGAAGGCGAGCACATAGGGATCGGATCGCTCGATCACGACTTCATCTCCAGGGCTCAGCAACCTATGCTCCCCGACGCTCACGCTGCACACCACGCCTGGGGCGATGGGAGCCAGCACCCGTTGTCCGCCGGGTTCCAGGCGCAAATACAGGCCTTGATCGGGGGAGCGGCTGCCGTTGTGCACGTGAGCGCCAATGGCTGACAGTCCGATATTCCCGGTTTCGGCGCGGGTCAGTACGACTTCCTTGACCTTCGTGGCATCCAAGAGCGCACGAGAGGCGATGAAGTGCCCATCATATACGGCGGCGTCAACGAGGGCCACGTCCGCTGGCGAGTCGTCATCGACACCGGTAAACACATCCAATCGCGGCATGGTTTGCACCGCCTCGTGGGCCACGCCGCGGGCCACAAGACCGGCAGCCATACCCGCGATGGTGCCCTCAATCATCGAGGGGAAGGCGTTGTTCGTGCCGGTGGAGATCGGCACCAGGGGCACGTCGGCGCACGTCTTGGCCACGGCGCGATTGGTGCCGTCGCCGCCGATCGTGACCAGGCAACTGACGCCATCCCGTACCATGAACTCGGCAGCGCGGCTGCTGTCATCTTGAGTGAAGGTCGTGCTCATCGACAGAATCGAGACATCGACGCGCGTCTTCAATCCGTCGAGGGCCCTGGGTGCGATGCCGTACGATTCGGGCATGATCCGCACCCGTTCGACGCCGACCGACTCGAGCCCGAGCAGCACCCGGCGAACGATGTTGACTTTCTCTTCGTTGTCGAGGACGGTGGCGTGCGTCACCAGCCGGCGGATGTCTCTGCCCGAAGCCGGGTTCGCGATGATGCCAACGGTGGTCACGTGTGGGTCGTCGATCGTCACACCGGCATGTGTGCCCGCAGAAAGTCGAGTACCAGGCCGGTCACCCGGGTGAATCCTGGACTCGGGGACATGACCCAGTCGAAGTGGCCAATGCCGGGCACTACGTGAAGCTCAGACGGTCCCGTGGCGCGCTCGAACATGCAGCGCGATTCGTCGGCGGAAACCTGGCGGTCGTCCTCGCCGTGGATGAACAGCACTGGCCGCGGAGCGATGAACTCGACATGGGCTTCGGGTCGAAACTCCATCAGTGCCTCGCCGGTCTCCAGCGGCAGGTCACATTGCATCTGCGGGTATTCCCGGTACACGGCCTCCAGAAATTCTCGAGACTCGGGATCGGGCACCACAATCTCGAGAGGGTCTACACGATCAGACTCACCCGTCCTCACGCGTTGAGAGCGATCCCGACTCAAACGCTCCTGGAACTCCAGCCATTCCCAGTGGCGACGCAGGCTGCGCAGCCAGCGCTCGCCGTGGCCAATCGCTTCGATCGCCACCACAGCACCCACGCGTGGATCGAGTGCTCCTGCAACAACGGCATTCGAGCCGCCGAGACTGACACCGAGCGCTGCGAGTCGTTGGGGATCGACGTGCGGTTGATCGGCGACGAAGGTCAACGCCGCACGGACATCGTTGACCTGCTCACCGGGTATGAGTCGCCAACGCGGCCCTTCGCTGTCGCCGAAGCCACGGTAGTCGAAGATAAAGGCGACATAGCCGGCTGCGTTGAGCACTCTGGCGATGTCGGGCATGACCAGGCTCTTGAGATAGGTGAAGCCCACGCACAGGATGACGGCCGGGCGCTTCTCCCCCGGCTTCAGGTCCCGCGGTGTGTAGAGCAGGCCGTCGAGACGATGACCTTCGCTGAAGAAGGTGGCTTTTTCAATTGCCTGGGGGACAGGGGCCGTGGCGCGCTCGACATCGGCTCGTGTGATCACACCGGCGGGACCGCTGCCTTGGATGCCGCCGAGGTCGAGGCCGCGATCACCGGCGAGGCGTCGCGCCGCGGGAACGGCCGGAACGATGTCGCCTGGCAATCGCTCTCGCGGCTGCGTTGGGGCGGGAACGTCGAGCGACGGCAGTGTGGCCGTATCATGCACTGGTGCGCTCGAGGGAGCGATGTCGGGCACGGACTCACCGGGCTCGGTGATTACGGCGATCACCTGACTGACCGGCACCGTACTGTCGACAGGATGCAGGATTCTGGCAACGATACCGGAAGCAGGCGCCTCGACGACGGAGACCATCTTTTCGGTCTCGACCTCCAGCAGGGGCTCGTCTTTCTCAATGGTGTCGCCTTCCTGCTTGAGCCACTGGACGATGACGCCCTCCAGCATGCTGAGGCCCCATTTGGGCATGACGACTTCGATAGCCATGAGCCTTCCTCAGTGGTGCATCGGATGGACGTCGGTGGGCGAGGTCATTTGTACGCGACGCCTTCGTGGACGGCAGTGACGATGCGCCGGGGGGAAGGGATGTAGGTGTCTTCGAGATCCGGGCTGAAGGGCACTGGGGTGTGCGGCGCCGTGACCAGCTTGACCGGCGCACACAGGTACTCGACCGCCTGCGTCGCGGCCAGGGTGGCGATGTCGGTTGCCATGCTGCAGCGCGGGTTGTCTTCGTCGACGACAACCAGCCGCCCCGTCTTGCGAATCGAATTCAGGATGGTGTCCTGGTCGAGCGGAACCAGAGTGCGCGGATCGACGATCTCGGCACTGATGCCCTCCTTTTCGAGCTCGTCGGCCGCCTCCAGCGCGAAGTGGACCATGCGCGAGATCGCCACGATGGTCACGTCCGAGCCTTCGCGCTTGACGTCTGCCTTGCCCAGTGGCACGATGTGCTCTCCTTCGGGTACCGGACCTTTCGTGTCGTAAAGCACTTTGTGTTCACAGAAGATCACGGGGTCGTCGTCGCGTATTGACGCGGTGAGGAGGCCCTTGGCATCGGCTGGCGTTGACGGGGCCACGACCTTCAAGCCGGGGAAGTGGACGAAGACCGAGTACATCGAGTCGGAGTGCTGCGCCGCTGCGCGCAGCCCGGCGCCGATCATCGTGCGTATGACCAGGGGGATTTTCGCCTTGCCCCCGAACATGTAACGCATCTTGGCAGCCTGGTTGGTGATCTGGTCGAGGCAAACGCCCATGAAACCGATGAACATCAGCTCCACAACCGGGCGCAGGCCGGTAGCGGCACCACCAACTCCGGCACCTACGAATGCGGACTCGGTAATGGGTGTGTCGCGAACGCGCTCGCGCCCGAAGTCGTGGATGAGGTGTTTGGTCACGCCCAGGGGACCGCCCCAGCTGTCGAAATGGTCCGGGTCATCGCTGTGAGGCGCTCCGGAGATATCCTCACCCATCAGAACCACGGAGGGGTCACGACTCATTTCCTCGCGCAACGCTTCGTTCAGCGCTTCCCTGTAACTCAGCGATCGGTCAGACATGACATTCATCCCTCTCCTATACCGGCCTCTCCTGAAACGGCCACAACTCCGAATCCGGGAAGTCCACGTAAACATCGGTCAGGGTATCAGCCGGACTGGGCTTGGGGCTCTCTCCGGCAAAAGCAACCGCTTCTTCGATCGCGTCTCGGACCTTCTGCTCAACAGCGGCCAGCGCTGATTCGCTCAACAGCTGCTGGGCGAGGACGGCTCCGCGAAAGTGCTGCAGGCAATCGCGCGAACGATGAGACTCCTGCTCATCTTCGGGGCGGTAGAGAAAGCTGTCGCCTTCGAAATGACCGTACTTGCGATAGGTCTGAGCTTCGATGAACACCGGGCCATCGCCGCGGCGTGCACGTTCTACAGCTTCGTGCGCCGCTTCGTACATGGCGAACACGTCCATGCCATCCACTGCGGCGGCGCGTATGCCGAAACCGCGGGCACGGGCGGCAATGTCATTGCCCGAAACATGGTACGAGGCCCCAGTTGACTGGGCATAGCGATTGTTCTCGCAGACGAAGATGACGGGCAGCCTCCAGATGCCGGCGAGGTTCATGCCCTCGAGGGTCGTACCCTGGTTGGAGGCGCCGTCCCCGAAAAAGCAGACAGAGACCTGGTCGGCGCCCTTCAACTTAGCAGTGAGGCCGACACCGCATGCCAGTGGCGGGCCGCCGCCGACGATGCCGTTGGCGCCGAGCATGCCCTTGTCGATGTCAGCGATATGCATCGAGCCCCCTTTGCCTTTGCAGGCTCCAGTCGCTTTGCCGTGGATCTCAGCCATCATGTTTCTTACGTCGACCCCTTTGGCGATGCAATGGCCGTGGCCCCGATGAGTGCTGGTGATGAAGTCGTCATCGGTGAGGTTGGCGCATACGCCGACCGCGACCGCTTCTTCACCCGCGTAGAGATGGACGAAGCCTGGCAGAGCGCCGGTGGCGAAATCGACGTGCACCCGCTCTTCGAACTCGCGGATGAGGGTCATGCGTTCGTAGATCCAGAGCAGCTTATCCGCGTCGAGTTCCATAGGTGACCCCTCTCAATCCCAAGGCGCCTGCATCGGCGTACCCGTTGCCGGCGCGACCGACGTCGCTTACTTCCTCAATGTGCGTTAGTATGGTGAAACGGTGGTTTCTCGTCGAGTGATGGCATCCCGATGCCGTAGATGTCCCCAACTGGTCGACGGCTTACCAAGCTCAGGTGCAGGAGGTGAGACATGTTGAATAAGGGCATTTGGCGCTGGGCCGAGCGCATCGATCCTGAGGGCGCAGTGCCTCCACACGCGCGCATCACCATGGGAGAAGGGCCGGCCCCTTTGGTGGAGTCGGTCCGCATTGGGCCCCAGGCCGGGGTTGATCTGTGGTTCCTCGATCTCACCGGCCAACCGTCGATGTCGCACAAGGCCGTGTTCGCGGCTTCGGCGATTTCACACATGGTGGCCAATAATCAGAGCCGCTGTCTGCTCACATCGAGCGGCAACACAGGCAGCGCCGTGGCCGCCTACTGCGCCCGCGCCAATCTGACGTGCACGATCGCCATCGCCGACGGCACCCCGCTGGGCAAAGTGCGTAAAATGGCGGCGGCTGGAGCAGACATTGTCGAGATCGTCGGATTCGGCACGGACGTCGAAGTAGATCGGCGTGTATTCGACCTGCTCGAGACCGCATGCAAGGCGCGAGACGACTCGGCGCTGCTGGTCAGCAACTATCTGATGTGTCCGCAGGGAATGCGCGGCGCCGAGACCATCGCCTATTTCCTGGAAGCCGACAGCGGGCTGTCGCGCATGGACCACGTGTTCATCCCTGCGGGTTCAGGCGCCCTGGCCCTGGCGGTGGCCAAAGGCTTCGCGAACGAGGAAGTCAGGCAGAAACCGGCCGTCCACATAGTCCAGCCCGAAGGCTGCGACACCATAGCCTCCTGTCTGCGTGAAGGTCGCGATGGCGGGGACGAGGTGCAGCGGGCTCACACGGCAGTGACGGGGCTGAAGGTGCCCGTGCTGCTCGACGCCGCGCCGGCGATTGAAATGGCTCGAGCTTCGGGCGGCACCGGATTCACCGGCAGCGACAGCGAGATTTTCGGGGTGCAGGCAAGGCTGGCGCGCGAAGAGGGTATTCTCGCCGAGCCGGCCGGCGCGGCACCGGTGATGGCGGCCCTCAAAGCGGCTGCGGAAGGCGTGATTCGAAAAGGTGAAGTGGCGGTCTGCCTTATCACCGGTTCGGCGTTCAACGACGAGGAAGCCTTCGCACGCATGGCGGAACGCAATCTGCCCGAGCGGATTTCAGTCGGCGCGCTCGAGCAGTATATCGAGTAGCTTCAGAATCTGGTTCAATCCGGCCGCTCTCGTATGCCGGCAGGAAGATCCTCGAGCTCCAAGCACTCACGCTGCTTGCAAGCCAACAGCGGATCGACCTCCTTGGCTGGTGCCAGGGCTTCGCGTTCCCCTTTTTCGCGAAGGTCAGTTGCTTCGATTTGCTGCGCTGGCGGGACTGCGGAATCGGTCGCGGGTGGACCTACGTGCAGGATGACCAGGGCTGCGGTCACCATCAACAAACGCTCCATGTTGGTACCCTCCTATCGGATTAAAGTATCCGAAGCTCTATCCGACATATCGGCACCCTGGCATTAAACTTTACTACTTTATATCAAGTAATATGATAAATCAAGAATATATAGACCTAATCGTAATAATTACAATAAGTTATAATAATACGCGACTGCGATCGGTGCACCTGATGAGCACTTTGTGGCGATGGTATTCCTGCGACCACGCGGTGTGGGCGCTGGCAGCGGTGAGATAGCTACAGCCGCCCGATCGCGGCGGGCAGCAAGCTGTAGGAATCCTCCACGATCACGTCAGCACCATCGGCAAGAAGCGTATCCCCATGACCATCCAGGCAATGACTGCCGGCGGTAAACCCGATCGTCTTCATCCCGGCACCTCTAGCCGCACGTACTCCGTTCGAGCTGTCCTCGACGACGATGCATTCCGAAGGCGGCACCCCCATTCGTTCGGCGGCCAACAGGAACAGGTCAGGCGCTGGTTTGCCGTTTGCGACCAACTGGGTCGAAAACAGATTCGGTTCGAACAGGTCGATCAAGTTTGTGTGCTGGAGCTTCCATTGCAGCCCTTCGGGCGAGGAACTGGAAGCACCACATCGCTCCATCTCGATGGATTCGATTGCCTTACGGGCACCTTCCACCGGAACCAGCTCGCTCTTCAGTTTCCGCGTCGTGAAGTCCTGTAACCGGTCGAAAAAGTCATCCTCGAGTTCGCCGCGCTCTTGCGCCGTTATCACTTCGGAAACGCGTTGCTGCCAGACATCGGGCGGCAGACCCATGAACTGTCGCAAATAATCGCCGCGGTCGAAGGTCAAACCTGCCTGCGACAGGTATTCGAGCTCCGCGGCGACGTAGATCGCCTCACTCTCTACCAGGACACCATCGCAATCAAAGATTACGAGACTCATGCCAGGGCGGATCTCAGTCTCGATCCAGCAGCTTTTGTACCTCGCCGGCCACCCCATTCACGACCGCATCCATGATGAGGCCGCCCTTGGGGAGCGTGGCTAGCTTCGCTGACTCGAATTCGATGCAATCGACCCGGATGCGTTCGGGGAAGGCGATCATGGCAAACGAGGTCTCGAATTCACCGGCGTGGCCGGCGCTGCGATCGTTGTCCAGGTGCGTCTCGTAAAACTCGGCAGGTATTGTCTGCCAATACGTCACGTACTCCACCTCCAGCTCCTTGAGCCTCTGCATGGCTTCTGGCGCTTTGTCCTCCAGCTTGGGGAGCTTGTTACCGCCATGGCCGTTGACGACGATGACCTTCGGCACGCCGAGCCGTTTGAGGCTGTGACAGATGTCGTACAGGTGCTCGGCGTGAATCTCCGGTCGCACGGTCAGGGCCCCGCCGCGGTTCATGTGGTGTTCGGAGACCGACATTGAGATCGTCGGTGTTACCAACACTTGCGGGAAGAAGCGCATGGCCACGCGCCGTGC
This sequence comes from Candidatus Latescibacterota bacterium, assembly GCA_965248265.1. Classification (GTDB taxonomy): domain Bacteria; phylum Latescibacterota; class UBA2968; order UBA8231; family UBA8231; genus CBDFJF01. Next base: position 111,245 of record CBDFJF010000001.1, on the reverse strand, counting down.
GATCTCGGTGACACTGGCGGTGTCGTGGATCATCGCCAGGTGGTCCTGATGTTGCTCTGTGGCGCCCGTGGGCACGATACCCACCTGAACGGTGCCGCTGGAAATGGCCTCTCCCAGCTCCTTTCGGGTCAATTCTCCCAAAAACACGGTCTTGTTGTGCATCGTTTATCCTTTCCTCTTTCCATTGTTATCTTCAACCTACGGCATTACTGACTACTAGACCATGCAATGCGGGATCCGCACGTCCAGGACCACCACCGATCAGGAGAAACGATTGATGTTGATATTGTTATCCCCCGCCAAGTCACTCGATTTTGAGACGCCCGCACCGACGAAGAAAACGGGTGTGCCGAGATTCCTCGACGAACAGACGAGTGCGTTGGCCGGGGTGCTGAAGAAGAAAAAGGAGAGTGACCTCGCCGAGCTGATGGGCTTGAGTAAGGGGCTAGCGCGGCTCAACTATGAACGCTATCAGGGTTTCGAGGCCACCCTCATCCACAAGCAGGCCGGCAAGAAAAGGAGCACGAAGGATGGCGTTCCTCCGCCGGCAAAGCAGGCCCTGTGGGCCTTCACCGGCGATGTGTACCAGGGATTGGACGCGCCCTCGATGAAGGCGAAGCAAATCGAACGGGCCCAGGCTAGCATCCGCATGCTTTCGGGCCTTTACGGCGTGCTCAAACCCTACGACCAGATCCTGCCCTATCGACTGGAAATGGGCACCAAGCTGAAGACGCCGAGGGGAAAAGACCTCTACGAGTTCTGGGGCAGCGCCATCACCGAGGCTCTGGTCGAAGAGAAGCCCGACTGGATCTGCAACCTGGCCAGTGGGGAGTACTACAAATCGGTGAAGGAGGCCGAACTTCCGTGCCCGGTGGTCCATCCGGCGTTCAAGGATGAGTCCAAGGGCGAGTTCAAAGTAATGGGCCTGTTCGCCAAGTACGCGCGTGGCCTCATGTCGCGCTGGATCATCGACAACAATGTGAAGAAACCCGGGGAGCTTTCTGGATTCGATGTCGGTGGGTACCGCTTCGACAAGAAGGAATCCGCCGATCTCCGGCCGGTGTTCAAGCGGTCGGCGTCGGCACGAAAATGATTTTCGTGATCGGGAGCCCGGCTGACTGTAGAGTCTGGGCGAGCCGCTTTACTCCGCCTCCTCCGGTTGAGCGCTCTCTTTCTCCGCCAGCAGCCTTGCCAACAGCTTGTCCGTGAGGTCGTACTGCGGGTCGGCGAAAACGATGACCCCACCCACGGCAGCATCAAGGATGAGATCGTAGGAATCTTCGTCGGCGATCATCTTCAAGACGTCGTTCACGTGTGCGAAGATGGGGGATGACAGCTCGAGATGCCTGCGGGCCAACTCGCCTTCCGGGCCGAGTTTTTCCTGCGTGTACTGTTGCAGCTGCATGTACTGCGTTTCCATTTCCTGCTGCATCTGTGCCTTGCGCACCTCGCTCATCAGCAACTCTTGCTTGGTGAAGGCCTCCTGCATGGACCTGAGCTTGCTTTCTCGATCGATTGCCTCTTGCTGGAAACTTTGTCGCAGGTTCTCCAGCTGTTGCTGGATATCCTGAAATGCAGGTAGCTGCTGCGTGAGCACCTGGGAATCGATATAGCCGATTCGAGGTTGGGCGAATGCGGCGGTAAGGGTTGCCATGCTGACAGCTGCAGTGGCGAGAATGAATCTTGACTTCATTACGGTCTCCCGGTTGTTGCGCTCGGTGCGCAGGCGAGTGGTGCAAGCAATCGTCGAATTACTCCACGAACCCCATAAGGCGGCGTAGCTCAGCTTGCCGGTTGATGTAGTTTACCCGGTCGTCGAAAAGGTCGTCCTGCTCGCCAAAAAACTGGTCACGGACTTGCTCGAGTTTGGCCTCGTCAGCGCGGCCCTTATCCTTGAGGTACTGATTGATGTCAAGCCGGCGACGGGCGATAAAGACGCGTTTCTCCTGAATCCGTTGTTGCACCTCGGCTTCGAGCATCGACTGAAACGCCTGGCGTACGTCCAAATCAACACCGGCACGCAGGTCGCGAATTTCCTCCATGATGCGTTCGAGCCTGGCTTGCTCGCGACGTTTTTGGCCGATCCTGGAGCCGCCCTCGAAGATGGGGATGCGCGCTTCGATCTCGGCGGACCACTGAGGGTCACCGGGTTGGGGATCAGCATCATCCTTTTCCTTCAGGTCATATCCTGACGCGACATCCAGGCCCCAGGTTCCGGCCCGGCGATCGACGTTGATCTCGGCATCCGCACGGCCATCCTCAACCCCGGCACGCACCGACAGATCCGGACTGTATTCCCAATTGACCTCTGCCAGCGCGCGTCGCTGTTCGTTCAGCTCTTCTTCTCGAATGGCAAGTCCGACGTCCCGTCCCAGCGCGATGGCGACGGCCTCCTCCTGATCAACGGGAAAAGGGACGGACTTCCCTTCGAGCTCCACCTGGGTGCCGGCCGGCCGGTGAGCTTGAGCAGCTCCATCTTGTTGTTGAACTGTTGTCGCACGAGTCTGTTGATGGCGAGGTCTTCGTTGAGAACGTTGAGCTCAGCGTTCAGCTGATCCTCCTCTGAGGCCAATCGCTTGTCGAAACGGGCTTGTTGGCGCTCCAGCGTTGACATGAATCTGTCCCGTGAGTCGCGGCGCAGCTGAATCTGCTCCTCCTGTAGGAGAACGAGTTGGAACAGCTGCCATACCCGGGCCTGCACCTCGTGCAGCTTGTCCTGGTAGGCGAAGAGAGCCTGGCGCAGGTCGGAGCGCAGGCCGATTTCCTGAGTCGCATTCGGCCCAAACTCGAATAAGCGCTGGGAGTACTCCACGCGGCCGCCGAATTCCTCTTCGGTTTTGCCGCTCGGTGTATTGGCACTGGCCTCGACGTCGTAGGTCGTGGTGACGCTCAAGTGTGGCATGTACCGTGAACGAACGATGATGCGGTCGCCGCGCTGCACCTCTTCGACACGGGTACGTGCCTGGATCAGTTCGCGATTGTGTTCGGCGGCCGCCGCGATCGAGCGATCGAGGGTGATGGTCACTGGCTCGGCCGCGGCGTTGGGTGCAATCAGGGGCGCGAGCAGTAATGGGGCGGTGGCGAAGAGGTAGCGCATGGCGGATGAATTAGTGTGGTTCAAGCGAGCTGGTCAGCCGGCTGGCTGACGTAGTCGATGTAGATCTTCTCGAGATCCGCTTCCTCCAGTTCGTCCCTGGTGAGAATCCTGACCAGCGAACCTTCCGTCATGATTCCGACCCGGTCAGCCACGGCCTTGGCCCGAAAGATATCGTGAGTCGTCATCCAGATGGCCTTGTTCTCGGCGCGCAGTTCAGCAAGAAGTTGGAGGAACTCAGCGCCCGACTTGGGGTCGAGTCCGGAGGTGGGCTCGTCCAGTAGAATGACTTCCGCATCCTTCATGATGGCGATGGCAATGCCGAGTTTCTGGCGCATCCCCTTGGAGAATCCCTTGACGCGGCGGTGATAGGCCTCTCGTTGCAGGCCGACTCGCCCCATGGCCTGCTCGTAGTCTTCATCGCTCGCGTCCTTGCGGCCACCCAGTTTGGTGAAGAAATCCAGGTTCTGTCTTGCAGTAAAATTCCCGTACAGCATCACGTTTTCTGATACGTACGCCACGTGCCGCTTCGCTTCCAGGGGGTCTTCCATTACGTCGATGCCACAGATCCTGACGGTGCCCGATGTGGGCTCGGTGAACCCCAGCGACACCATCAGGGTCGTCGTCTTCCCGGCCCCGTTGGCTCCAAGCATGGTGAATATCTCACCTGGGTTGATGGTCAGGTTGAGATCGTTGACGGCTCTCACGTCGCCGAAGTGTTTACTCAGACCGATAATCTCGAGCATGATCGCTCCTGATAGGCCACCCGACAAACTGCCCGTCTTCAGGGTGAAAAAATAGGGACGATGGAGAGGAATTGACAGTCATCGCCATCGCGGGACCAATGCGTTATCATACTCCGCACCATCCGACAGAAACTCAGGAAGATTTCAACCCTTTCGAGGAGAAGTCACCATGCGGTGGAACAAGCGGACCTTTGTCGTGGCGGCCCTGCTGGTTGTTGCTGGAATCCTGCCACAACGAGTCGATGCCGGAGCATGGGCACAGACGAAAGGCCAGTACTACGCCAAGCTGTCGAGTATTTCATACAACGCCGACGAGCACTATACCACTGATGGAAAGAGAGAGGCGCTGACGGCCGGTGATTCTTTCGATGCCGATCAGGTTTTTCTCTACGTCGAGTACGGCGCCATGGACCGGTTGACGGTGGTGGGTGAGGGCAACTGGGGAGAACTGGTTTCCAGAACAGCGCAGGAGCGCCATTCAACCCGGGGGATAGGCGACCTGGGGATCGGAGCCAAGTATCAGTGGTTGGATGCACCGGTGGTGGTAGCGCCCTACGTGAAATGGAAAATCCCGACCGGATACGACTCAGACGACAATCCTCCATTGGGAACTGGGGATATGGATCTGGAGTTCCGTCTGCTGGCCTCCAGGTCGCTGTACCCAGCACCTGTCTATGTCGGGGCCGAACTCGGTTTCCGTCTGCGGGGCGGTCCATTCTCCAGGCAGGTGCCATTCGCGCTGGAGGTCGGAGTGACCCCACACGAAAAGGTCTTCGCCAAAACTTATCTGGTGGGGACCAACACCCTCATCGGTGACGGTGGATTCATGGATGCCATGGATTCAATGTCGATGCAGGTTTCCGAGGGTGACTTCATCAAGTGGGGGGTAAGCACGGCCTTGAAGGTACACGGTGCGGTATCAGTGGATCTGTCATACGAATCGATTTTTTCGGGAGAGAACGTAGGGGCGGGCCCATCCGTGGGACTCGGGCTGTCAATGAGTCGATGAAGAGGATGGAGCGGGGCGCGGCACCATTTTGATCACCAGGGATACCCATGTCGCGGCGGCGCCCAGGGCGATGAGTGGGTAGGCGGCCACCGGCATCCTTTCAACAGCGGCGCTGACCAGGGCCAGCAGGGCGGAAGTACTGCCCTTGGATGCCCGATAACCGAAGGCGTCGATGACTTCCTTGGCGCGGTAACGGGCGTCGAAGGGCAGGGGGATGTAGAGGATCTCTTTGCTGGCGCGAAAGATCGAGTAGTCCAGGGCCTTGAACAGTAGGTACGCAACAGCGCCCATGGTCAAACTCGGTTGTATCGCCAACAGACTGCAGGTCACCAGATGCACGACCGGAATGGCGAGAAAGACGAAGAACAAAGGCACGCGACGTAGCAACAGCGGCGCGATTACGAACTGAAGCAGGAAAGCGGAGCCATTTACAGCCGCGTTCAGGTAACCGATGTAGGAAGTGCGCTTGTCGGTATCCGGTATCGCTTCTTCTGCGAGGATTCCCAGACGGATGTCCAGGGTAGTGGCGACGATTTGCGTGGCGACGATCAGCGCGGCGAGCAGAACCAGGGTCCGGTGTTGGCGAAACAAACCCAGTGCCAGATATCCCGAGCGTCGCTCTGAAGCTTCAGTATCGGGAACGGGATCGCCACCCAAGCGGTGAGCCAGCCATCCGAGTCCCGCTGCCGGAATCACCGAAACAGCCGCGAAGAGGATGAGTGTTTCGCTGCCCAACGGCTCCGCCCAAGCACCCACGGCCAGTCCACCCAAGATCCCTCCTACCGACCCGACGCCGCAGATGGGCCCGTTGAAACGACGCGCCTGTTCCTGCGTCAGGGTACTGTTGATGAAGGACCAGTACTGCTCTATCAACAGCACGATGTAGGACTCGCGGACGATGTACAGGGCGGCTACTGCAAGACTTACCCCGGTCCCGATGAGCACATAGCACAACAGCATGGCTGCGCCAGCAGCAATCGCTGTCCAGAAAAGGGTCTGGCGCGATCCCAGCCGGGACAGTGCCCTGCTGTAGAGATAGACGATCGCCAGCGTACCCAGCGGCGACAGCGCCATCACGAACGGCAACCGCTCCGCTCCGAACGCACCTATATAGAGGGAGTAGGAGGCGCTGCGAGCGAACTCGTAGCCGCAGATAAGAAAGAAGGCTGCGGCGCCGATGGTCAGGCCGGCAACGACGGAACGCCTCAAGGGGAAGGCCACGGAGCCCACACGGCATCATCCAACGCTGTCATTGCCAGTGCCTCCTGAAAGGTTGCCGATCCCTTTGCTGATGATCGACCAGTAGCGGTTCATGCCAGGGATGTAACTGCGTTTATATTAACAAGTTAGTCCAGGTCGTGCACGTCAATGGGGGCCGGGCACCGACACGGTCGGCGATGGAGTTCCCGAATGGTTCGTGCGCAAAAACGTGGAGGCTATAGCAGTCGGCTTCGTATCGGACCTGGATGCGAGCGCTCAGGACGGAATTGCCCGGCAAAATGGGGCATTCCGCCCACAACAGTGGGTTTTCTGCAATAGTTCGCGTACCATGACGATTAGTTTGTGGCCGCGTGATCTTTAACACTGTATTTGTCTATAAATTCCCTACATTACTGCGCATCAGACTTGTAGGTATATGCTCCCGGGAGGGTGTTTTTGCTCCACCTGTGAGCAAGCTCACAAGTACCGACGCCCATACACATGCCTGTTGGGCTGCCAGCTGAAACCAGACCGGCTCGCTGGCGCGGTGCGTAACCATGGAAAGAAAGGAACCAAAATGAGCAAGTTCGCAGTTTTTCTGACCTCGGCTTTTTTGTGTAGTGGTGTAGCATTGCAGGCTGATCACCATGAGGAAGGCGAAATGCATCCTCCCGATCCAGCCGAGATGTTCGGCAAGATGGATCTCAACGGAGACGGCACTGTTGATCACGACGAGTTCATGGAGTTTGCCGCCTCGATGCCGATGCATGACGACGGTGGCATGCCCCCGGGCGACATGCATGGCGGTGAGATGCCGGATATGGAGGAAATGCGCGAGCACATCCGCCAGGAACTCGAGCATGAGATCCGGGAGCAGGTCGAGCATGAGATGCGCGAGCACATGGAGCAGGAGATGCACGAGCACTGGGAGGCTCAGAAGGGTGAGCACCGTGAGCGCATGCATCACGAGATCGAGGAAATGCGCGGCCATGCCGAGCGCATGCAGGAAGAGCTTCGTCAGCACGGGGATGATGTAAGGCGTGAAGTAGAGCACATCCACGGCGAGATCGCTCGCATGGAAGAAGAGATGCGCATGATGGATGAAGAAGGCGGTCATGACGAGGGCGGCGACCATGACGGCGGCGGCGACCATGGCGATATGGGTCACGACGACGGTGGCGACCATGGCGACGACGGCACCGCTCACGAGTAAGTAGGGTACAATAGCAGTCGATTTCGTTTGTGTGCGGCCTCCCCCTGTGGGGGCCGCACTCACAGTCCCCGCTTTGATCGTCAACAGTAGCCCTATCCTGTATTTCCTGGTGATGGCGACTGCATGGGCGATGCCTTCCCCCGTGCCGGCACACTCCGATCACCACATTCCGATCAATCTGCAGGTCCTTCCACTAGACATCGATCACGAAGATCTGATGACGGTGATGGACGACTTCACGCTGGCTCTTGGGGTGGGTTGCGATTATTGCCATGTACACACCGACAATGCCGAAGGGAAGTTTGACTATGTCGCGGACCAGAAGGAGCCGAAGCTGGTTGCGCGCGAAATGATGCGGATGACGCAGGTGATCAACGAGGAGTTGTTGCCGTTGGCCGGCCGCGAGGATTCGCAGGTTGAGTGTGTTACCTGCCACCACGGTCAACCAAAGCCTCGCACACTCGAGTCCGTGCTGCTTGTGAAGCTCGAAGAGGAGGGCGTGGAAGCCTCCGTGGCTGAGTACGGGCGTCTACGAGAGGAGTTTTACGGACGAGCCGTGTACGATTTTGGAGAATTCGCACTTCTTTCGGTAGCACGTCGACTGCGCAGGGCCGGCGAGGACGCTTCTGAGCAACGAATGCTGGAACTCAACCTCGAACACTTTCCCGAGTCGTACATGACCTATTCACAGATGGCCTCCGGTTCCGAGGCCAGGGGGGATACCAGTGCTGCACTGGCAAGCTATGCAGAGGCGCTGCGCTTGAGTGGTTTTCCCTGGTTCGAGCAGCAGATAAAGCGCTTGCGGAGAGGCTCGCAGTGATGCGCGTGGGTCAGTCTGTTCTGAGCCACAAGCGGACGTAGTGGCGCCGGTTCTCGGGCTCCGCGTGGTCCTCGAAAGCGGTGCGGTTGTGGAGGATCCAGCGGTTGTTCGTGATCAGCATCTGCCCCCGCTCGAGTTGAAACTCGACCCGTAGCTCAGGCTTTCTGACAAGCTCCTCGACCAGGTCCAGGGCCTCGCGTTGATTCCGATCCAAGGGCCGCTGTGCCTTCTCGTGACCGACCTGGATGTAATAGTACAAATAGCGAAGCACCATCTGCCGTCCATCCCAAACAAAAACCGGATTCTCCAGCACATCAGGTTCGTCCGCCGTGAACTGTCCTCGGCGATCGAAGCAGAATGAGCTGTACAAGGTGCGCAGTACCTCCGGGTGGTGGGTCAGCAACTCGTCGTGTAGAGCCAGGCCGCTGACGAGTTGACTCTCGCCCCCCGCTTTCGCTGTCTGCAGACACAGCAATCCGACGTAATCGGGTGGACTGGGATTGAACGCACTATCGGTGTGGAAGGAGCTCTCCGCGTTGGTGACGGAGAACCGGGCCCCCTCGGTCACGGAGCGCCCAGTGTCATGTACGTCGAAAAGCAGCGTGCCGGCCACATCCTGCTCGAATGGCGAGCCGAATACCTGACCCAGCAACCAGTATGCGGCGATCTGCTGCTCCGAGGTCCAAGAGGCGGAGGGGGGATCGATGATGATGAATCCGCGACACTGCTCGAGGGCATCCAGTGCCGGTTGCAGACAGCGCGCGCAAGCCGGCAGCCTTCCGTCGATACGAATATCAGTAACGGGTCCGTCAGCGCCTCGTTCATCCTGCACCCCCAGAGCATCCAGTTCGGCCAGGCAGTCTGCATCGAGGGCGTAGTGCCAGGAGGCGGGTTCGTCGATGGTCGCGGCCGTCCACGCGCGGGCGCCGTGTAGAGGCTTATCCAGCATCATGGTAGACATCAGGCCGACAATATAACAAATTGTTAATAATCATGTTACGCCGAACAATCTCGATCATCCTGTTGTTTGGATTGGCCTCGACTGCGAGTGCTGACGACGATGCGCTGCAGCAGCTGCGCTCGATCGGGGTGTACACCGTTATCAAGAAGGGTGATGCCATCCCACCGGATGTCAGCGTGTTTCTGGCCGGTTACCTGGAGAACATAAAGGGCTATACCGCCTACAACCTCGACCAGTACTACGTGAGCTCTGAGAAGGAAGCGCGTGCCCGCGCTCTCGAGCTGGGGGCTGAAGCGGTGCTCGTGGTAAAGGTAGAGGGATTCGAGGCCTATGAGAATACGGCTAAGGCCAAACTGCGACTGGTAGATACCGAGCGAGGGAAGAAACTCAAATCGTGGAAAGCAAAGCTGCGTGCACCGCATTTTGATCCACCCAGGTACCTCCATGTGGAACCATACGGCAACCTCGATGACGTATTCCAGGATCTTCCGGCAAGGACCCACGAGATCACCCGGCGCCTGCAGCTGCTGGTACTGTCCGATCAGAGGCTGGACGGCCCGGGAGAGCCCACCCGGCGGTACCTCGAATCGCAATTGGCGATCGCTTCGCGGACGCTGGCGCGGGAATTCGGCATCGCCCTCGATGTACACAGAATCGAGCGCTGGTCGGCGCCGGCAACCGACATCTTCGGCGTTGCCGAGGCAGTGACTGGTGTTCCCGGGAGAGAGGAGGTCGACCTCACGCTGGTATGCATCGGTCCACCGGTTCCAGCCCGCATGGGCTCCCGCGCCATCGGCTATGCCCGGGTGCTGACGAACATTGTCGTCAACCGGGAAATGAACGCCCACATTTTCGTCCACGAGATCGGTCATGTTCTCGGCGCCATCCACATCGCTCAGGAAGGCTGCGTCATGGAGCCGGTGATGCGCAGCTATGAACTCGCGGAGCGGTTCCAGGTGCTGCCGCCAATCCTGTTCTCCGACACCAACAGACTCATCATCAACCTCACCAGGTTTCTTCCCCTGGGCGCTGAATACCAGCCCAACCAGGACAAAATCGCCCGGCTGCTCACAGTTTACGAAGAGCTCAAGACGGACAGACTACGTGAAGTCGCTCCCTACTACGGTGATCTATTGCTCAGTGTTGGCAGGCATAATGAGGCACTGGAGGTGCTGCGTGCCGGCCAGAAGGTGGACCCGAACAACGGGGCGATCCGGTACTCCTTGCGTCAGGCCCTCGTGGAATCGGGGTATTACAGAGAAGCTCAGCAGCTGTTGCAGGAGGATTTCGATCTGCGCAAGGGAAGCTTGCAGCGCGCTTCGAAGGGCCGTACCACGCTGCAGGAGTTCGCTCTCATGAAAGTGAGTCCTTCGATCGTCCTCTTCGGATCCGTGAGTGTCGGCGAACGCGAGAACAGGAGGGTAACGATCGCGAGTCTCGGAACGCAGACGCTGGAACTGTCGACGATCGCATTGACGGGGTCATCCTTCAACCTGGCGCCTGGCACACCCTCACGGGCCACGGTAAAGCCGGGAGAGTCGCTCGCCTTCGAGGTAGGGTATGAACCATTGGCAGCAGGTCATCACACAGCCTCTCTCCATCTCGAGAGCAACGCTATGGGTGAAGAATCGATCGAGATCAGACTGACCGGGCAAGCTTCGGAGTGAGCGGCAACAGGACGGCTTTCTGCGTGGTCTTGGCGATGGAGTCGTCGAAGGCACCGATAGCCTCCTCGAGCGGGGAGGTGTCGACGAGGTCGTCGACGGGGATGTCGCCTTTTTCGATGTGGGCGATGGCCTGGTCGAAGTCGTTGCGCGAGGCGCCGCGAGATCCCTGGCGGTGTTTGACTGCATCGAAACAGCACGCATGGCGGCTACCCATGAGATTTCAGTTGTGATTTACCATTGTATGTAACATCAACGAACCTGCTGACAAGGAGCTGGTGTCGCAGTTAAGGCCGGTTACCTTGATGGCGGCCGTTCACTTGGAGGCAGACACGGCGACCGGGAGGTCATAGCGCGGTGGCACAAAACCATACACAGCTCTCGCAACTGGCGCGCCTGTTTCTCAAGCTGGGCACGTTTGGTTTTGGCGGTCCGGCGGCTCATCTGGCGATGATGGAGGAGGAGGTCGTCGTCAGAAGGAAGTGGGTGTCACGCGAGCGCTTTCTCGACCTGCTGGGCGTTACCAATCTCATCCCGGGACCCAATTCCACGGAAATGGCCATCCACATCGGGTACGAGCGTGCTGGTTGGCGTGGGTTGCTGGTAGCCGGGATCTGCTTCGTTGTGCCGGCCACCGCAATAACGGGGCTGTTGGCATGGGGGTATGTGCGCTACGGAGCGCTGCCTGAGGCCTTACCTTTGCTCGCTGGAATCAAGCCGGTCGTCGTCGCCATCATCTGTGGCGCGCTGTGGCGTCTGGGAAGGTCGGCGGTCAAGGATTGGCGGCTGGGCATGGTTGGAGTCGCCGTTGCCGCCATCGTCTACCGGGAAGGCCACCCCGTCCTGGTTCTGTTGGGTGGTGCCGTCATCGGCATGCTGTGGGTGTACGTCAAAGGAACGGGAGGTGCGGTGGCTGCGTGGTGGGGCGGACTCGCTGCCAAAGCGGAGGCACAGAGCCTGAGAGCAGTCGACTCACTGGACTCGGGCGACGCATTCCGAGCTGGTGTCGCTGTCGCGGCCACGGGTGCAGGGGCAGCTGTTGGGACAACAACAGGGGGGGTGGCGATCTGGCAGTTGGGGCTGTTCTTCCTGAAAGTCGGAGCCGTCCTCTACGGCAGTGGCTATGTGCTCTTCGCCTTTCTCGAGGGCGGTCTGGTGCACGATCTCGGTCTGCTGACCAGCGTGCAGCTGATGGACGCGGTAGCCGTCGGCCAGTTCACGCCCGGACCGGTGCTGTCGACGGCCACCTTCATCGGCTACCTCATTGCCGGGCCAGCAGGAGCCATCGTCGCCACCGTTGGCATTTTTTTGCCTTCCTTCGTCTTCGTGGCTGCCGTGAACCCGGTGATCGCAAAGCTGCGTTCATCACGTTTGATGGCGGCCTTTCTGGACGCTGTGAACGTCAGCGCCGTCGGTCTGATGGGGGCGATGCTGGTGCGTCTGGCGGAGAGCGCGATGGTCGATGAGTTCTCCATGTGGATGGCAGCGGCCGCGCTGCTGATCATGTTGTCGCAGCGGATCAGCCCGGGTTGGTTGATCATTGCCGGTGCCATCACCGGGTACGCTACCGGCATGGGGTAGGTCGACGATTCTAATCTGATCACATGGACTTGCGTCCTACCTTGCTGCAGACCGGGCATTCGTCGCGATCGTGCCCCCGGGCAGGACAGTACTGGCGGCCGCAGTAGATGATCTGCAGATGCAGCTTGTTCCAATCCTCGATCGGAAACAATCGCTTCAGGTCCTTCTCGGTCTGCACGACGTTCTTGCCCGACGATAGACCCCAGCGGTAGGCCAGGCGGTGGATATGGGTGTCGACGGGAAACGCCGGTTGGCCGAATGCCTGGGCAACGACGACCTGAGCGGTCTTGTGGCCGACCCCCGGCAACGCTTCCAATTCTTCAAGGGTATCCGGTACCACGCCGCCGTGTTCCTCCACGAGAATCTGAGACAGCCTTGAGATGTTCTTGGATTTGGCCGGGGCCAGTCCGCAGGGCCGCACGATCTGTTCAATTTGATTAACTGACAGGCGGGCCATTTTTTGGGGGGTTCGGGCTTTGGCGAAGAGCTTCGGGGTTACCTGGTTTACGCGTACGTCCGTGCACTGGGCTGATAGCAGGACGGCGATGAGCAAGGTGTAGGGATCGGCGTGATCGAGCGGGATCGGTGTCTGTGGAAAGAGTTCGTCCAGGGTTTTGCTGATGATGCTGGCCTTCTCGGCCTTGGTCAGACGCTTTGCCTTCACCCCTGCTGCTCCAGAAACCAGTCGATGATATGGCGCGAGATGCTGATGCCGTCGGGCAGCTCTGGCAGGTTGTCGGCCGAGTACCAGCCGGCATCGACGATTTCCTCACCGTCGACCTGAATCTCTCCACCGGCGTGGTGGGCGGTGAAGCCGACCATGAGTGAATGGGGGAAGGGCCAGGGCTGGCTGCCAAAATAGCGCACGTCCCGGACATCGATGCCGACCTCTTCCTTGATCTCGCGGTGCACGGCTTCTTCCAGGGTTTCACCCGGTTCAACGAACCCGGCGATTATGCTGTAGCGCTTGCCCGGAAAGCGGGCGTTGCGGGCCAGGAGAAACTCGTCCCCTTTTTGAATCAAGGTGATAACGGCAGGTGAAACTCTCGGAAAAGAGAGCAGTCCGCATTGCGGGCACTCACGGGCGCGGTCTGTCTCGTGATAGTCCGTGGCCGTGCCACAGCGGCCGCAGAAGCGGTGGGTGCGATCCCAGTTGAGGACCTGGAAGGCGCGGCCACCGATCTGAAAGAGCTCCTCGTTGATCGCGCCGAACAGGCGACGCAGGCCCGACAGGGCCATGCCGTCGGGTAACGGCTGATCCTCTTCAAGATCGACGGCGAAACAGGGTTGCGCTCCAAGACAGCCGAGAAAGTGTAGGCTTCCGTGGGACAGGCCGAGCTCGTCGAAAGACCCAAGCTCAGGCAGGGACACTGCCGTGTTCTGGTGGACCAGCAGCCGGTCGTCGTGGAAGGCGAAGAACAGGGGTTTCTCTACGGCATTGATTGGCGCAATGATGCCGGCGTGAAAGTGGCTCGAATCCTTCAACGGTGTCAGCGCTCTTCCCGGCGCCGCCCAGTCGTGTCGACCGATACGTCATCGACCGGCTCGATGACCTCGACGGTGACATGAGCCAGGCTGTCGTTATGAGCCAGCAGTTCCTTGTAGTAGGCGGGTGGGTGCGGGATGCGGGTGACGATGGAGAGGATGGCGGCGAGGTGGCCGGGCCCCACACGCCAGATATGCAAGTCGGCGATTCGGGTCTCCGGCTCCGCCTCGATACAGGCTCTCACCTGGTCGACAATCTCACCGTGGTGGTCCCCATCCACGAGGACATAGGCCGTCTCCTTGATCAGGAGGTAAGCCCAGCGTGCCACCACCAGCGAGCCCAGGACCCCCATGGCCGGGTCCATCCAGACATATCCGTACAACATGCCAGAGGACAGCGCAATGATGGCAGTCAGTGAGGTAAGTGCATCCGCCAACACGTGCAGGTAAGCGCCGCGCAGATTGTGATCGGTGCCCAACTTGGCGTCAGGTTCATGACTATGCTGGTGTTCGTGATGATCATCGTGTTCGTGATCATGATGATGATGGCCGTGCCCGTGACTGTGGTGATGATGGTCTCGGAGCAGCACGGCACTGAGCAGGTTGACGACCAGGCCGATGCAGGCGACGGTGATGGCCTGATCGAATTGAATGTCGAGGGGATCGAAGAAGCGGGCAGCGGATTCGGCAGCCATGAACAAGGCTACCGCGGCCAGGAAGATTGCGCTGGCGAAGCCGCCAAGGGTGCTGACCTTGCCCGTGCCGAAAGTGAAGCGGCCATCGTCCTCATGTCGGCGCGCGTACCAATAGGCGAAGACGGTAATGCTGAGCGCGGCCAGGTGCGTGCCCATGTGGATGCCGTCGGCCAGCAGGGCGATGGAATTGGTCATCACGCCGGCGGCGACCTCCACCACCATCATTATACCGGTCAGCAGAATGACGTAGCTGACGCGTCGTTCTCCCGAAGTTGAGGTACCGTGGAAACGATGGTTGTGCTGGAATCGGGAAACAGGCAGACTGCTCATTTTTTTATAGCTGTGGCTCCCCTGGAGGGCCCGGAAGGTAGCTCGGATGGGTGTTTTCTGGCGGAAATCGAATATGGCTCCGGGCGCTGGGCAGGTCAACGAAGTGCCGGTCTGGCCTATATTGTGATCCGGGCCGGGTGGTGCGGGAGCGGGCAATGTGACATCGGATGAGCAACGTAAGGGGAGCAGAATGGCAACAGTGAAAATGGCACAGTACGGGACCGCCCATGGTCACGCGGCGGGAAAAATGAAATCGATGCGAAATCATGAAGGCGTCGAGGTCGTCGGGATCTATGAACCTGACCCCGACAGGCGCACTGAGGCGGAGAATGACGATGCCTATGACGGTTTGCGCTGGCTCGACAATGAACAGGAGGTGCTGAGCGACGAAAGCATACGCGCCGTAGCTTCAGAAGGAGACAACTCCGAGAGCCTGGAACAGACTGAGCGCTTGATCGAGGCCGGAAAACACGTGTGGTACGACAAGCCGGCCGGGTATGATTGGAAACAGTGTCAGCTCGTGTTCGAGAGAGCGAGCGATGCCGGTCTGCAGATTCAAATGGGTTACATGTTCCGCTACCATCCCGGTTTTTGTCTAGTCGTGGACTGGGCGCGCTCGGGTATGCTGGGGCAGCTGTTCTCGGTGCGGGCGCATATGTCGACGATGGTCGATAGCGCGACTCGCGAGCGCATGAGCGTTTTCGCCGGAGGGATCCTCTACGACCTGGCCGGCCACGTGCTGGATTCGATACTCTGGATGCTAGGCCGCCCGCACACGGTTACACCCTTCCTGCGCAACGACACGGGTGAGGTTCCTGCCTTCAAGGATAATACCCTGGCCGTCTTCGAATTCGACTCGGCTATGGCACTCATCGATATCGCCGCCATGGAGACCAGGCCGATGGCACGACGCTTCGAGGTTTATGGCACTGGCGGGAGTGCCATCATAACCGAGCCCTTTGAACCGGGCGACCGGATTCGGCTGTGTCTGGAAGAGGCGCGGGATGGGTACGTGGAAGGGGAGCAGGTGGTCGAGGTGGCGACCACGACAAGGCAGGATCTCTACGATCTGGAACTTGCCGCTTTCGTGGAAGTCATCGAGGGCAAGCGCGAGCCGGATCGTTCCTATGACCACGAACTGTTGGTACAGGAATCACTGCTGCGGGCCACGGGGGAGTTGATCGGTAGCTAATCCTGTGCTGGCCGGGCCGGGTTTCCCCAATGGCCCGAAGGATCGCTTCCACTTGCCAGCACGCCTTCCGTGTTCCAGTCCATAGTGGCACGCACATCCACAGGTACATACCGCAGCGCAAGACCTGCACGGCGCCGTGTAGAATGGTTGGGCTGAGAGCTGTGCAGGAGCATGTCGGAGTGCAGCGACACTTCCCCTGCCTTGAGCTCGTTGTCGTAGACCTCACCGTATTCCTCCGCGCCGTCCACGGACTGTGCCAACACGCTGTTTTCGTCGGCAGTCGCCGGGCGGGCCTGCAACGGACCGCGGCGATGCGACCCGGTGACGAATCGCATGCAACCGTTTTCCACATCGACATCGTCTACGGCGAGCCAGGCCGTGATTGCACGCGCCGGACTGATGGGCCAGTAATTGGCATCCTGGTGCCAGGTGACCTGCTTCTCATCGCCTGGGACCTTGCAGAAGTAGTGGGCTCCCCAGCAGACCAGATCCGTGCTCAACAGGTCGCTCATCCAATCGACGATACTGGGATGAGACAACAGGTCGTACACTCGTCCGTGTTTGATGTGGGCGGAGACGATGGAGTAGCCGTCATAGCCGTCGGCAAGGGCTCGCTCCAGCACTCCGTCGAAGTACCGACGATAGTCTTCGACGTCGTCTTCGCTGAGGACTCGCAGCGGGGCGAGAAAGCCACGCTGATTGAACTCCTCAACCTGAGCCTTCGTCAGGCTGGCGGCGTTGGCGGGATCGCTGGCATGAAAGCTGAGATCCCGGTCCATCTGGTTGAGCTCCTCAAGCGTCGGGAAGGACCGCTTGGTGCTGTCGCGGAAGCTTTTCGTAGTCATCAGTTCAACAGTGGCATGTGGGTGAGACTGCAGGTTGGAGACCGACCATCGTCAGATGGCGCAATATATGCGGCCTTGGCCCCGGTTGACAACAGATCTGCTTCGGCGCTTAATGGCCGGGGGGGCGAAGTGGTGACAGCTATAGGTAGTCGACAAGCACAGGAGACACCGAGCATATGAGTACGACTATCCGCTACCTGCCAGACGGCAGCATCGATCTCTACGAGAGGAAGGTGCCCGACCCTGGCCACTGATATTGTCCGCCGGGGAGGGCTCATCAACCTGTTCGGCTGGATCAAGGGAGACAAAGCGCAATTCGATCCGACCAAGTGGCACCTTGGGGGGTTCACGGTGACCAATTCGGCGCCCGGTTCGAAGCTACGGCAAACCTTCGAGCCCGCCATCCGCCTAATCCACAAGGGTATCATCGACCTCAAGCCATTCGTTACGCATACGGCTTCGCTGGAGGACTATCCGGCGTTGATGGCACGCATCCTGGAAGGGGATGAAAGCTACATCAAGGGGGTGGTAAAGTTGTAAGGGTCGAGCTAGAGCGGCGTCAGACCTTCAGGTACGCGGCAATGGCGCCGGCGGACGCCACCATGATTCCTGCTACAGCAATCATGGTCGTTGTCAGGTCACGAAATTTAGCGTCGAACTTGGCGTCCGTAGCGCCGAATCTGGCGTCGAACTTGGCGTCCATAGCGCCAAACCTGGCGTCGAACTTGGCGTCCATGGCCTCGAATTTGGCTTCGAACTTGGAGTCCAGTTTTAGAATGTCGGTTTCAACCAGGTCTATGCGACGATCTACCTGTGAGAGCACGTCGCGGACGGTTAATTCTGTAGCTTGATCAGCTGACATCGAATGCTATCCCTGTGAAGAGACCGGAGCTGTTAGGCTCCACGACAAATCTACAAAGATTCGTGTGCAATTTCGAGACCATCTAATCCTCTGGAGAGCAACGCATGTAGTAGAGCGACGGCGTGTGCCCAGGCGGAGACCTTGATAGTCCCACCCCTAATCGGGACACTAGCTGCCCACCGGCATGTCTCCGGCAATCTTGATCATCTGCGTGCCGTCGTCGGCGGCGAAGGGCCTACCCAGGAACGCCGGCTGTCCTTCGATCAAGACAGGCACCGGGTCGGAGGTCCGTGTGCCCGAACGAATGACGTCGCCGACTCGCAGGTTGCCGGCATCTTCCACAGTCAATTCCACACTGCCGATCTGCGCCGAAGCTTGCAGCTGTGCCGGTCCAAGCCGCAGACGGTTTTCGAGTTTGAGTTCGTCATCAGATAGATCGGTCTGCCGCGTATAGCCGTGTCGATTCATCAGCGGAAGCAGTGATTGAATCGTCAGGAAGGGGTAGCAGAGGCTCATCCTTCCTGACATGTTGGTCGAGTTGACCTCGAATGCCAGCAGCAAGACGATTTCACGCTCGGGCAGGATCTGTATGAATTTCGGGTGGGTTTCCAGCTCTATGTCACTGATGGCGAGGCGTGCGATCGGGCCCCAAGTTGACTCTCTTTTTCGCCATCGAGTCCTCCTGAGCAGTCGGGATCATAGCGTCGTGCAAGGCCAAACGTAACTTTCTGGAAGGCAAAAACATAGAACTATTCGAAGCACCCGGATGCAGCCGTGTGTGGTGATCTAAGTGACCTGTTCGCTCTTCCCGGTGGTACTGCATGTGGAGCTAGGAAAGGATTGAGCAGCCGAGTGCGAGCTGCTCTCACGTTCCTACAGTTCGCTCGTCAGCATCTCGCTGTTATAGCCGACCAGGAACCTGGACCCCACATGCATGGCCGGCGCGCGGAGCTTTCCGGAGCGTCCAAGCAGCAGTGCGAGCAGTTCCGCGTCAGGCGGGCGCTTTCTGGTCAGATGATAGCGCTGTGTCTTGCGGCACTTCGCAACTACCAGAGTCGATACCCGGCCAGCAAGTCGAGGGTGGCATTCCCTTCGACGGCGTCTCTCGAAGAGCTCTGCACTCGTCCATCTTCCATACCATTCTACGCAAGAAATTCTTGCGTCTTCTTGGCTTTAGGGGCGGTGATAGCGCCAATTACACGGCTCCGGTGACGTCTGCCAGCTGAACTCGCTCCCCGGACTCGGCGGATCGAGCAATGGCAATCATGGCCTGCATTGCGGCGAGGCTGTCGTCGATTCCAGCTCCTATCTGCGGAGCCCCGTCGAGGATGGTATCCGCGAAGGCTTCGAGTTGGAGTTTGTAGGTGTAGGCATCTTCGCCCAACGGCCGGCGGTACTGCCGGTCTTTGGTGGAAAAACACTCGACGACGCTGGATTTGTGGAACCATGGCAGGTAGACGTGACCGATGACACTGCCATGCTCGCCGTAGATGCGAAAGCCCTCTTCGAAGTCACCCCGTACGGCAATGCACAGGTCGAGGTGACCGAGACTGCCGTCGGCGAATTCCACCCCCACGAACCAGCAGTAAGCCCCGAACCGCTCCAGTAATCGCGCTTCGACGCTGACTATCTCGCCCCCGAGGATCCGCGCCGTGTCGACGAGGTGGCTGGCATGGCCAAGAATGTAGTAGCGATGCTTGTTCTCTTTGGGATTGTCCTCGGGCCGTTGACTTTGGCTGCTGGATATCGGAATCGGCTGCAGATTGTCCGTCATGGTATAGCGATAAGTCGAGTCGTAGTACCAGGCCTTGAAGGCCATGCGTTCACCGAGTTCGTTGTCGACGAATTCTCTGGCGAAGGCGATTCCGGGATCGAAGCGACGGTTGTTGCCGACCTGCAGAGTCAAGCTCGAACCAGCAACCCCTGACCTTAGTGCCTCACATTCCTCGAGGTTGACGCCCAGCGGCTTCTCCACCAGCACATGTTTGCCGGCTTCGATGGCCTTCAGACTCAACGGGACATGGTACTGATCGGCGACCGCCACGATGATGGCTTCGACCTGTGGGTCAGCAAGCATCTGATCGTAGTCGCCATACGCCACCTTGGGCTCCCACAGGGCTTCCATCTTGCCTCGGAGGTCTTCGGCGACATCGCAGATGGCGTGGAGTTCGACATTGCGCGCCTTCGCACAAGAGTCGAAGTGAGCCATTTGCGCAATCGGACCGCAGCCGAGAATCCCGACTCGTAGTTGTCGATCGTCCCGCTTCACGAGCGGCTCTCAGTACAGCGTTGACGGAAATTTTCCATTGTCTCGTGCAGAATTGTTCGAACACCTGGTCTCAACAGTTATAGGACAGGTGGGCGACTGATGTTGTTTTAACGCCAGGCTGCAGCCTGGTCAAGGCGCTTACTATAGCTCCCCGTGCAATCCGACCCGTGGCAGGATTCCCGGGGCGCGGACCCCGACGGCATGGTCGTATTCAGTATCCAAGAGATTATCGACTGCAACTCGAAACCGTACCCGATCGGTCAGGGGGATACTCCCGGAGGCATCGACTCGTGCGTACCCACCCAGCCGTCGAGGACCAGTGGCCAATGATGCCGAGGGGATGTCATCTGGTGGCGATGACGGGATTTCCACTCCAGCGCCATGTCCACGATCCATTCGGGCCGCTCGAGTAAGGGGCGTCCTGTGGCCTCGACGACCTGCAGAGTCCAACCACAAACGCTCGTCGCAACTGCGTATTATTCATTCGCCGACGAAGCGACTAAGGCAGTTGGCGATCTCAGCAGACAGACCTCCGGAGCTGATGACAGGGCCACCGCCATCGGCTCCGGCTTCCGCGCGCCAATCGAACTCCACCGAGGTCATCATCGACTCCAGCAACTCTTTGGTTCCGGCCGGCCCTGTAAGACTCAGGGAAACCTCCTGAGCGCGCGGCTCCACGGAAAGATCGAATCCCATGAAGGCACAACATCGGCTTTCAAAGTCGATGAACTCCGTCAGCATTCGGATGCGGTCCGTCGTTTTCTCGAAGCGGTAGAGATATCCGTTCTCCAGCTCTTCAACTCCGCGAACGTGTACCAGGAAGTTGCCTCTGATCTCTCCGAGACGCTCCTGCATCTCGGCGCTGCCGAGTCGACAGTACATACCTGGCTCGTCCTCCGGTTCAATTTCCTGTGCAGCTAAAGCTTCGGCTCCAACCATCGAGAGGACGATGAACAGGAGCCCTGAGCGCGGGATTGCTATCTTGTTTGCTACCATGGCGTAATCTCCTTTCTTTGAAGACGTTAATACTTAAAGTGCACTTCAAGTCAAGGGAGAGGAAAAGTTTGAGCGATCTTCGAATCGGCCAGGTCGCAGCGCAATCAGGAGTTGCTGCATCCGCCATCCGCTACTACGAAACTCAGGGGTTGCTGCCAAGAGCTGCCAGGCTGGGTGGTCAGCGAATTTACGATGCTGAAGTACTGCAACGCCTGGCCGTAATCGAGCTGGCCAAGGAAGCCGGGTTCACGATCGCGGAGATGAAGCAGCTCTTAAAGGGTCTGTCGATGCGGAGCCCGGCGAGTCAGCGTTGGAGAAAACTGGCCAGGACCAAGCTGAAAGAGATCGACCAGCGGATCGAACGGGCGCGCCGCATGAAGCAGGTTCTGGAAGGGGTTTCGGGGTGTGATTGCCCGACGCTCAGCGACTGTGCTCGTTTCATCACCGAAGGGGATGCACGCCTGTCGGGTCGTTGCGGAGATGTCGCTTGAATTTCTCTGACGGCGGGCAACGCCGCTAGGCCAGCCGACTCACCAGCTCATCCTGCACCAGCACCTTCACGGTAGCACGAAACGCCACCAGTGTCTCCTCCACGTCCTCGTCGGTGTGGGCAGAACTGGTAACACCGCCGTTGTAGGACAGCCACTTCACCCCGTTGATCTGCATGTTCTTCTGCAGCGCCCCGATCAGGTCGGATGGGATTCCCTTCAATACGTTTGGATCCGCCGTCAACAGGTTACTGCGCCGGATGCTGCCGGAACCGGGATGGGCTTCCAGGTAGACGTGGAAGTGCGATGACTCACCGTAGGCGTACCCGGCGGCTCTCTCCTCCTCCAGGATTTCGTTGAACCCCTGACGCAGCAGCTCGGCGATGCGGTCAGCATGTGCATTCGGCCGGCCGTCTGCCACCTGCTTGAGGGTGGCGATACCGGCTGCCGCCGTGGGAGGTGCGCCGTTGAAGGTGCCCAGGTGCATGACTCTCTCGCTACGGGCCCGTTGGCCGTCGAACTGGTCCATGAGGTCAGCGCGGCCGGCGATAGCGGCGCCGGGCATGCCACCGGTGACGATTTTCCCCAGCGAGCAGAGGTCGGGGGTGATACCGGAAAGAGCCTGGTAACCACCCGGGCTGTAGCGAAAGCCGGTGATGACCTCGTCGAAGATGAGCGGCACTTCGTACTGTTCAGTCAAGCCGCGAAGGCCGTGTATGAAGTTGTCGGGCAGGGGGATGGTTCCCCAGGAAGCGCCCGAGGGTTCGAGGATGATGGCGGCGATATCCCGGTCACGCTTCAGGGTATCTTCCACGAACTGCAGGTCCGTGGGAGCGACCACGACCGAGTTGAGGACGAAGTCGGGGACGCCGGCGGACATCGGCTCGTCGAACGGTGGGCCGACGCCGATGGCGACGTAGTCGTGCCAGCCGTGGTAGTGCCCTTCGAAGCGGAGGAGTTTGCGCCGACCGGTGAAGGCCCGGGCAAGGCGCAACGCCAACATTGTGGCCTCGGTACCGGAATTGACGAAGCGGACGCGATCGGCGACCGGAATCAGCTGCTGCACCAACCGCGCCCATTCCAACTGCAAAGGGTGGTCTTCGCCAAAGTGCATGCCCAGGTCAACGGCCTCGTGAATGGCTGCCAACACCTCGGGCGGGTTGTGGCCGAGCATGTGGGCGGCGTTCCCCATACAGTAGTCGATGTACTCGTTGCCGTCTGCGTCCCACATGCGGGATCCGGCGGCGCGTTCGATATAGAGGGGGAACGGCAGTGTGAAGCGGAAGTCGTGGCCGACGCCGCCGGCGACGACTTTTAGAGCATCGTCGAACAGAATCTGATTCTTTGGGCGCTTGGTGGTGTACGCTTCCTGCCAGTTCGAGGGCATCGTTACAGACCGACCATGGGACCGAAACAGTCCTGATATGCCTGCGCGTCGACCCGGGCGTCGATGAGGGTCGTGCGCTCGGCATGCAGCGCGTTTCTGAGTGCTTGTTCGAAGCTGTCCGGCGATTCCACCGCGATACCATCCAGGCCACACGACCGGGCGACGGCGGCCAGATCCACCGGGTGCAGGTCCAGTTCGTACTCAGCCATTCCCCTGGACTTCTGCCGCGACTTCATGGTACCCAGGGCTCGATCGTTGATAATGATAAGGGGGACGGCGATGCCGGCGCGGGCCAAGACTTCCAATTCGCCCAGCCGCATCAGCAGGCTGCCGTCGGCACCCAGTCCGATCATGGGCACTTCCGGCCGGGCGAGCTTGGCACCCAGAATGGCAGGCATCGTCAGGCCCATGGTCCGGCCGCCGGCCGTGCCCAGGTAGGCGCCACGGCGGTCCACCGGCCACAGGCGTTCGAGCATAGCGACGAAGATGCCGGTCTCCGCAACCAGTACTCCGTCACTCGGCATCAGCGTACGGGTGATTTCGAGGATGTCGTGGGGGGCGAAACGGGCATCGTCGGGTCGCTTAAAATTCCGCAGCACAACGTCATTCGAGGCCTCGATGTCGGCGACCGGCAGTCCCTCGCGGCGGATCCCCGACAGAGCCTTCAGCGCACTCTTGAGGTTGCCGTTCACTCTTACCCGTGGGGAGGGTGAGAGGGTTTCGTACTCGTTGTTGGCCACCAGTTCGCAGGTGGGCAGGTCACTCTTCCAGGGAACATGGGTCATCATGGCGTCGGCACCGACCAGCAGCACGCCGTCCGCCCGATCCATGATCTCGGTCTCGGCGATGCCGGGAATGTAGTTGCCCATCAGCACGCCAGCCCATCGTGGATCGGATTCCGGAAATACACCACGTGCGTCCATGTTCACGAGCACGGCAGCTCCGGAATTCTCGACAAACTCCAGCAGCTGTGCGGCCGCACCGTGGCGGTGGACATCGGTGCCGGCGACAACCACCAGGCGTCGAGTTTCCTCCACAAAGGCCCGCGCCGCGACCAGGGAGGGTTCATCGGGTTCGGAGGGTGTGGGCGGGGGATCCACCGGTCGAAAACTGTCGGTGTCGGCCGTCCCCTGATCGGAAGGCAGGTTGAGCAGCACTGGACCGGGCCGACCTTCGGTGGCGGCGAAGATCGCCTCCCGCACTAGATCGGGACCCTCCGCCGGAGAGAGGGTGGCCTGGTATTTGGTCACGGCCTCAAACAACCCGGCGTGATCGCAGTGCTGGACCATCTCCCTCTGCGTCACGGAGTTTGGCGAGGTTTCGCACAGGCAGACCACGGGCAGGCGTTCGAAATAGGCGTTGGCGGCACCACCGGCCAGGTTGGCCGCACCGACTCCTTTCACCGCCAGGGCCAGGCCAGCCGTCTCCTTCATCAGTCCGTAGCAGGCAGCAGCTATGCCCGCGGTCGATTCGTGGGCGGTGCTGACGAAGTCGACGCCGTAACGGCGGCCAGCTTCCATCATGTCCAGCGGTGATCCGCCACCTGGAAGCCCGAAGAAGTGGCGCAGTCCGCGATCGTGGGCTTCAGCTATGATCAACTCAGCCAGTTTCATTTTGCGCTGCTTCCTTGGTTGCTCGAAGGCCGACCGCAGCCATCGATACCTCACGCCACGGACGGACGGGCGGTCATTGGCATTAGTCTATATCGCTTTGGGGGTTGGTGTCGAGTCCCCCCTAAACCCGCACCAACTCGGGGTACTGGGGCCCGTGAACGATTTCGCCTACGGCGACGTTCTCGACGCGGGCCATGCGCTCGTTCCAGCTGTCGCCGATGCGGCGCGTGGTGCCGGGCATGAGGTGCAGGATGTAACTGTAACGGGGGTTGTCCGTGCGGTTGCCGTACGATCCGTGCAGCGTCTTGCAGTGGTGGAAATGGCAATGTCCGGCCTTCACTTCACACGGCATTGGAGTGACATCGGCGCCGTCGGGAACTCCGCCCTGCTTGAGTACCCAGTGCGGATCGTCGACGGCGACCTCCTCGCGAGTGAACGGCATCTCCCATAAATGGCTACCCGGTATCACCTGCATACAGCCGTTGGCAACGGTGGCGTCGTCGAGGGCGATCCAACAGGTGAACAGCTCGGCCGGACCGACGTGATCCCAGAAGGTGTAGTCGCGGTGCCAGGCGAGCACCGCGTCTTCCTCCCGCGGCGGTTTGTAGATCATCTGGTCTTCCCAGACGCGCACCGGTCCGTCCCCCAGGTCATGAGCGAGCGAGCCGATCGCCTCGTTTGCCAGGATATCGGCGAAGACCTGATCGTGGCGGAACAGGTTTACCACCTTTTGCGAAGGGAGTTGCCCTTTCTTCCGGGACTGCTCCACCGTTTCGCCCCGCAGGTGGGCGGGGTGAGTGACACTGCCATCTAGATGCCCGTCAATACGCGATTTCAGGCGGGCGATCTGGTTGTCGTCGAGAACCCGGGGTCCACCGATATAACCCCGTTCGCGATAGTGCTGAATCTGCTCTGTGGTCAGGTGTGTGGTTGTCGCCATCACGACCCCGTTGTAGTCGGGAAGCTGTCTGCTCGGACAATCTGGTGAGAAAAGGGCGTGGCAGCGAGCGAGGGTGTCAGGGAGCGGAGCTGAGACCGGGTCCGTCTCAACGATCGGCGAAGCCAATCTTGAGGCTGGACTCGTCCCGCCAGCGCGGGATGCTTCTCTCCTGCTGTTTCGTCCACCTGGCCAGGCCTGAACAGTTCTGTGCCAGGACCTCGAACATCCGGTTGGCAACGACGCGGTGGCCCACATCATTGGCGTGGACGCCGTCGTAGTGGACCATCCATTCGGCACCGCCGTAGGCCTCCAGCAAGTTGACATACAAGCAATCCTCTTCGGCTGCTACTCCGGCGACGGCTTGATTGAACGTGGAGAACAGGTCCAGATCAGCATGGCTCCAGTCGGCGCCGCCGACGCTGAAATCGGTCATGAAGTAGGGACCGGGCAGGAGGATGACCGGGTCAATCTTTTCGCGGACGCGGCGAATGAGGGAGACCATCACCTGGCAAAAAACATCGAGGGGCGTGCCTCCCCGGGCGTCGTTCAATCCGTAGGAGATGACCAGGAGATCGGGTCTCTCTGCGATTACGTGTTTCTCCAGGCGGGCGTCGGCGGCAGGTTGACCGCTTATCGAATAGCAGGGGGCCTGGGTGGAGATCAGGTTGGCGCCGATGCCAGCGTTTAGGACCTCGACCGGTTGCTCCTGGATGTCGTCGATCAACTCTTGTAGCCGCGATACCCAGCAGCGTTCCCGGCTTGAACTCCAGCCGCCGGCCGTGGTGCTTTCCCCGAGGGCGACGAACTTGCGGAATTCACGATTACACCAATCTCTCTTCATGGGAACTCAATTGTTTTCGGGTAATGAAGCGACAGACTATTCTTGCATATTACATTAACATGCCCCTGAAGATAAAGAGGGACTCCCTTCGTTTTCGAGGTGTTGCCCTGGGCCGACCTTCACGCGCCCGAGCAGCCAGGGTAAATTAGGAAACATGAATCAGACGGCCGTCAGATTGACTGAACTGGATGGTCTGACCGTATAACGAAGACACTCCGGTAGGATGGTGCGCTCGAACTGAAGCGAACGAGATCGTCGATGAGGACGGGCGCCGACTGAGCGCTGAGGAGCGCAGGCCGGGCATCGCGGATCCGCGTTCTCCGATACGTCGTGTGTTTGACGATCCCGAAGTGCTCTACGGGAGCACCTGCGCCAGCACAATCGAGCCTGGCACGGAGCCACGCCCAATCTGAGTCGCCAGGTCCGGGCCATGCCCAATGTCGAGTACGCTCCGGCGTGGGCTGCTGAGGAGAGAGAATTCAAGATGACCATGCCGCATGAGGTGTGGGAGCGCCTGTCTCCGCACGCGCAGCATATCAGTCGATGTCAGAAAGCACAGCCGGGGGTTTGGCCGGCCGGTGCCGGCGTAATGCATCCGTTGGCGAGCAAGCGCAAGGAGGCTGCCGAGTCAGGGTGAACTGTGGGAAGCTTTGGCTCCCGGGGACTTTCTGCAGGATGGCGCGTCTGAGGGTGAGAAGCGCATCCTGCACATGGCGGAAATGAATGACTGTACTCTTGACTATCCTGATCACATTGATCGCCCTCCATACACCAGTGGTGGCTCAGGTAAGCTGGTGGGAATGGCCAGGCAAGTGGGTTCACAGCAGGTTCCATGATGCTGACAAGGCCAAGCCCGCGCCGCAGAACCTGGGACAGACCCTGGAAGGACAGGCAAGGAAGGTCAGTGATTACGAAGGGGACGTCCTGCTCCTGGCATTCTGGGCGGTCTGGTGTCCACCCTGCCTGAAAGAGCTGCCGCAGCTGGACGAGCTGCAGGATACCTTCAAGGATGAGAGTTTCCAGGTGCTGGCGATCAATACATTCGGGAAAAAGCAGACCCTTCTGACCTATCTGAAGCGCAATCCGCTCGCCACAACGTCCCTCTTCGACGAAGAAGACAAGGTGGCTAAGGCCTACGGTGTGATCAGCCTTCCCACGGTAATTGTCGTGGATGAACGGGGCACCATCCTGGACCGGTGGGAAGGGCTGAGAGATCTGGAGGAAGTGAAGGCGGAGGTGAAGACTTACCTGGCTGAATCCCGCTCGCGTTTGAGCCGGCGTCCCTCCTGATCGACGCGGGCGATGCGGAAGAAGTGCATGAACATGGTCAACCCCGTTATGCCATAGAGAGCGAGTTCCGGTCGCCCGGCTGCCATCGCGATGATGAGCATGAGGATGAAGATGTTGCGCTTGGGATGGAACCGCCGGACAATGCGATCGCTGGCACGAAACTCCCCATCCGCTTCATCGAAGAAGTTGCGGTACCAGGAAGTAAACACGCGGTTGTGCCAGTAGAAGAAGTGGAGGAGGTAGCTGGAAATGGCGGCAGACGAAAGCCAGTCGCCATCAGCCAGGTAATACCCGAAGGCAGCGAACAGCAGTGGCAGGTAGGCGGTGTCCGTGCCGTGGTCGAGGACGTTGCCGCCTTCTGATTCGCGCAGGGTAAGGCGGGCCAGCTTGCCGTCGACGCCGTCGACGACTCCCCGAATCAGGTTGATGGCGATACCCTCCCACAGGCGTCCGACTGCGAACAGGGGAATGGCGGCGATGCTGAGGATGATGATCAAGTAGGATATCTGATCGGGTGTGACCGGGGAGCGGGCGGCGAGCCGTGTGAGAAAAAACTCGATCGGCGGGTGGATGAACTCACCAACCAGATCATTGATGCCTTTGCCGGAGAGCGATTTCAGATAGTCATCGGCGCGCTTGCGCGAGGTCTTGTCGTCGACGCGGATGACCTCGGGAGCGACGGATTTGCGCAGGTGGGCGATGCGGTGGTCGAGTGAATCCATCTCGACCTTGCGTACCGAACCGCTGGCCAGGATTGTGCTAACGCGTTCATCTCCATCGTTTCCATCCGCGAGATTGCCGACGATGGACGCCGAGCCGGCATCTATGAGCAGGGCCAGCGCTTCGAGCGGCTGGTTGTCGTTTCTGACTCCCACACTGGGCGCGGGCTGCTGCCACATCAGCCCAACGAAACGGCGATCATACACTGTATGGCCCTCGAGGAGGAGGACCGCTCCAGGCGCCTCGCCGATCAACCGCTCCAGTTCCTCACCGAAGACAGTTTCTGCAGTATGTATAATTGGCTCCGATGGTCCGGAAAGCTTGCGGCGTCGAGCCCGGTCCTCATCCGCTGCGCGCGCGAAGATGTGTATGGATCGCGCTCCCAACCGTTCCACGAGACGCACGCTCCGCTCTATCAAAGTCAACCCCCACAGACGCTGAAACGACGCCTCTGCGGTGGCATCGATGACGATTGTGATGGGTTCGCCGGAAGCGGTGGGCAGTACCTGCGGATAGCCGTTGTCGGGGATTACGATGTTCGGGTCTGTCACGCTGACTGTGGTGCCTCCGGCGATGAGCAGCATCGGCAGACTCTGGATACTCCCAGCAGTAGAAAGAACAGTCCGGGCAGTGCGCCGAGTTCACCCCAGCTCAGAGAGTCGCCCCACAAGTGGAGGGCGTGGGCACACAGAAAGACACCGGCGGCGATCAACAACGCGGCTTGACTGTCTTTGTCCGCCAAGTATCTCCTGATATCGTTGGAATCACTGCTTCGCCACATCCGTCGCAGTACCAGCAGGGCGATGAGTATGGCAGCGATCTTGGCAACGTTGACCCAAAACCCGCGCCGCTCCTTTGTTACGGCAGTTTCCTTTGCCTGAATCTCCTGGGATTTGTCGAAGCGCAGTGCGAAAATGGTGCTCTCGTCACCACGCGTCTCGTCGAAACCAACGGACTGCTTCACGAGTTGCTCCAGCTGGTCGATCTCCTCCTGTTGACGGTCGACCTCGCGAAACTCATTGGTCTCGATGTCGTGAATGACCTTGGTCATGTCGACTGACAGCGCCATAGTGAGTCTGGTGATCGTGCCGATGGATCCAGTTGTGTCTTCAATCAAGCGGTTGACGCCGTAGCTGCGCGCGACGCTCTCTTCGGTACCTGTTTCGGCTGAATTCTTCTCAGAGGTCTCCTCACTCAGCACGGTCTGGGTGGTTCCCGGTTCCACCGAGCTGGCCTCCATCGTACGGCGGCTGAAGTCCATGCTGACGTTGACCCTCACGAAGGATCGATTCTTTCCGATAATCCCATCGAGCATGGTTTGAGCCTTTTTCTGCAACGCATCCTCGACCTTCAGCTGCTGCTCGAACTGGGCGGCGTAATCAAACACATTCGAGTTCGGAGTAACCTCCTCGGCGCGGTCTCGTTCGGTCTCAGCCGTACTCCACCGTAACGGTGCTTCCTGCCGGTCCCAGAACCACGCTCCAACGGCGAACAGGACGACGGCTCCGACCAACGCTCCGACTATGAATGATCTGACGTCTACCGTCGCCTGGGTGGCCATGGCATCCTCGTTTCGCGAAAAGGGGAGCGCACAATCTAACGATTGTAGAACCGCGCAGACACCCAGTGTGTGTTTTCGAGGAAGGGGTCCGGCTTACGATTGGGACAGCTGCCGTCCCAGCTCCGTTGTCGTGTAGGTTCGAGCGCTGCCGTCCTTGAGCCAGACGACGTAGCCCATGTCGGAAAGCTTGCGTAGGTCGTTCTGCAGGCTGCGCCGGGAGCTGCCTGGAGTCTGCGCGTGGATGAGATGCTCGAGAATGTCCTCGATGGTGGAGCCTGACGGGAAGCCGTTCATGAACTCTACCTGACGGCGTTGTCTGAGGTTCAGTGGTACTACTGGCGCTGCTCGTTCGTGCATGCCCAACGACCGGGATATGTCACTTTCGCTCAGCGTTGATTCCCTGGCATAAACCGCCACGGCGCGTTCGATGACGTTTCTGAGTTCGCGAATGTTGCCGGGCCACGGGTAACTGACGAGCCGTTCGACGGCACCGCGGGACAGTCCGGTCACCTCCTTTTTGGAGCGCGTGGCGATTTGCTCGAGAAAGTGCTGGGCAAGTTCCGGGATGTCCTCGGCGTGTTCGCGCAGTGAAGGCAGTTCGATCGGCAGCACGTGCAGTCTGAAGAAGAAATCCTCTCTGAACTGGCCGCTCGCGATAAGCTCCTCGAGATTGCGGTTGGTCGCCCCGACGATGCGGACATCGACACGAATGCTCTCCGTTCCACCGACACGCTCGAAGGTTTGGTCTTCGATCACGCGCAGCAGCTTGACCTGCGTGATGAGCGGGATGTCGCCAACCTCGTCGAGAAACAAGGTGCCTCCGTCCGCACGCTCGAAGCGTCCGGGTTTGGTTTGAATGGCGCCGGTGAAGGCCCCCTTTTCGTGCCCAAAGAGCTCGCTTTCCAGCAGATTTTCAGAAAACGCAGCGCAATTGACGGCGACAAACGGAAGGTCGCGACGCGGGCTACTCTGGTGCAGGGCCCGGGCGGTAAGCTCTTTGCCGGTGCCGGACTCGCCGCGAATGAGAACCGTCTGGTCCGAAGTGGCTACCTGATCGACCAGCTGGTACAGCTGTCTCATTCTCGAGCTGCGGCCGATCATCTCGTGAAAGCGGCCATCTTGTGACAGCTCCTGGACCTGCATCTCGAGTGTTTTGATGCGCTCATGGTAGTACTGCAGGTCCTTGCGGTGCAGGGCCTGGAATATCACGCTGCCCAGCTGCAGGACCTGTTGCGGCTCAGCCTCGCGTCGCAGTACCACATCCAAGTCCCACTCAATCTGCCAATGGCAGGTGCAGGTCCTCTCGATCTGCGCGGACTCGTCCGTTGACAGATCCTGAATGAGCCCCTCGGTACGTATCGCCCCGTCGGCGTTCTGGACGAAGGTGTCAAAGGCCAGCTGCACCAGGCCTTGAACATGCATGGCAGTGTTTAGGAAAAGCTGCCCGGTGTCACCCTCAAGGCCGTATTCGCCAAGACGGGCTTCCAACTGGCGTCGATCAGAATAACGCAAGGTCAACCGCAGACCGGAGTTGCCGATGGTGTTGACCTCGACGTCGAACAGGGAGGGGGTCAGGACCGTCTGAAGAATGGTCGGCCCCAGCTGTTCCATGACGAGATTGAGGTTGTGGCTGTCGGAATCCGAGGGCAAGGCGCTCATCAACAGCACCAGCAAGCTGACCACTTCGGTGTCGGGGGCAACTTCAATACCACCACCTCCACGCCCCATGCCGAAGCAGAAGAAGCGGCGGTCAGAGACCGTGGCGTAGTGTTTCGCGTACTCATAGAGAAACTGAACTACGTGAAAGAAGGTGTAGGTCCGATCCTCCAGCAGCATATCGTACTCACTCGGGGAGGTGATCGAGCGCAGTTCCTCCGCCAGTCGTTGGCCGGTAATCTGATCGATGGAGGTGAGGTAGCGGACGGTGGTCTGAGCGAGCCGATTGGTCAGCACCAGGGCCTGGTCCTGCGGCGCCATGGCGGCTATGTCGGCGATGAGACGGTCGCGTTGTACTGCGCGGCGCAATCTCTTGAGGACTGCAGGTTCTGGGCCTCTCGCCCGCATCGGACTCGCAGGGTTTGTTGCCAACTGAGTCATCGTATACCTCTCACAAGTTAGAATTCCTGTCGATCGAATTGCGCGTTTTGGCCTTCTGTCAGTGGTTACGCAAAGAATGTACCAACTGACAGCGAGCGTTCGATCAGATGCGTAACTTCTTGATTTTACGGTTCATAGGATGTGAATCGCAATCTCGAATGCAACTCAGGATGCATGGTCGCGCAATGATTACGCAAATTAGCGCACTATTACGCAAGATTAGCAACGTCAATATACCCTCGGTGTCTCTGATTGCAAGCCATATTTGGGTAAGTGTGCAGAAGTTACGCACGTTCGCGCATATATGCGCAATCGATTTTCGTGGACACGAAAGCTCTGAAAGGGGAGATAGTTTCATATGTAACCGACATAAAATTAACAGGTTATGGACGGCAGGCTGATTTCGAAACGGCTACTGGTACCGACTTTGCCAGGTGTGCGGTGCGACCGGGTTGGCGCCGACAACGTGTCATGCGCAACCCCGTCATTCGAACTCACACGCGGAGGGCTCCGATGAAGAGGAAGATCCTGATCCCATTGACACTCGCAGTCGCCACAGTGGTGGTTGGAGCGAAAGACATGAAGGTGATGACTCGCAACATCTATATAGGGGCGCCGATCAATCCGCTACTGGCGGCGCAGTCCATGGCTGAGGTCCCACCGCTGGTGACGGAGATGTGGTCGGCCATTCAGGCTACCGATTTCTCTCAGCGAGCCCGGGTGATTGCCACCGAGATCGCCGACGCCAATCCACACGTCGTAGGGCTGCAGGAAGTGGCATTGTATCGCATTCAGTCACCGGGGGATTTCCTTGAGGGGAATCCCGAGCAGGCCACCGAGGTCGCCGTCGACTTCCTCGCCCTGTTGCTCGACGAGTTGGAGGCTCGTGGTGCCTCCTATCATGAGGTCTCGACCATGATCGGGACTGATGTCGAGATGCTCGATTCCACGGGGGACGATATCCGACTCACCGACCGCGACGTGATCCTGGTCCGATCAGACATGAGTGTTCAGGGCGGAGAGGCCGGCAATTACGACATCAATCTAACCTTGCCCATCGGCGGCGAAGAGGGCCCCCCCATCACGCTACGTCGAGGTTGGGCGGCGGCCGATGTAATCGCGGATGGCGCGACCTTTCGCTTCGTCAGCACGCATCTAGAGCGCGGCGGAGCCGCCGCACCGGTGCAGATGGCACAAGCAGCTCAATTGCTGGAAATCGCCGCGGCCTCACCGCATCCGGTCGTCCTGCTGGGTGACTTCAACTCGGCTGCCGACGGCAGTACAACCGATACCTACGGCATGATGATGCAGGCCGGCTTCCGCGACGCATGGAAGGAGGCTGGAGAGGATGAGGCCGCGGGGTACACCTGTTGTCACGACGACGATCTGCTGAATCCGACCGTGTCCTTCAACCGGCGCATCGATCTCATCCTGTTCGGCGGTCCCCGCTCAGAGATGATCAGCTCAGTCGAAACGGCCAGCGTCGTAGGTGCGGACTCCGATAACCGCACGGCATCCGATCTGTGGCCGTCCGATCATGCCGGCGTGGTCTCGACGCTGCGGGTCAATGGTCAGTCAACGGCTGTCGCATCCACTTCGTGGGGAGAGGTCAAGGCAACCGGTCACCGGTCCGAATGACGACGGTTTAAGTGGCACTCTCGCCAATGTCTTGAAAACGCGTAACAACACCAGGGAGGTTCGGTCATGAAAGCGATCGCTTCGTACACCACTACCATGATAACGATGATACCGATCATAACGATCATTGTTTTGCTCGTGGCCGGGCCAACCTGGGCCGGAGCCATCTCACCTGAAGCGGACTCTCTGGAGCTGGTGTCACCGGCGTCCTCAAGCGCTGCGCGGGCCCTGCACATAGGGATGTCCAAGCGCTTCCACCTACGTGACGGCAACGCCGTCACTGGCAAGATCGTCGACATCGACGGCGTCAACGTGTGCACGATCGAGACCCTCGACGGGACCCTGCGGATACCGGCCATGGCGATCCTGGAGGAGACGGTAGAAGTGGTTAAGAAGGATGATACCGGGTACGACGGTCCCGTCCTGAAGGAGGATTCTCAGGAGGTGGTCGTTCGCAGCGCCTACGGCGATGTCGTCGTCTCCAAGGAGGACATTCGCGAGATGCATCGCTACTATGGCGGCAAGCGCATTTCGTGGGCAGAAGAGAAGAAGCGTTTTTACCAGGGGGAGGCGACCTTGACCGGTACCTTTACCGATCCGACAGCGTTTCTGTTGCGTCCGCACACCTTCTACATAAGCGGGTTGAGTCTGGGGTACGGTTTTTCGGAACGCTTCAACGTCTTCACCAACATCGGACCCGATTTCAACGGCGATCTGAACGTGAAACTGCGTTACGCCGTCTTTCAGCGGGCGCAAGGCGCGTCGGAAACCGCGCTTGCCGTCGGGCTTGGGCTCTTTCGCGACCACCGCATGATCTCTCGCTACCGGCAGTACAGCCATTGGCTCGGCAGGGGCCGAGATGGAGTAATCGTTTCCGATGACCAGCGCTTCGACGAGATCTCACCCGATGCGATGGAGATCGAAGACGTACTCGAGGATCCAGATGCACGTCAATTCGACTGGACCTTCCACACCGTCCTCAGTCACCGCCAACCCCTGGGTTCGGGCCGGGGCAAGTGGGGGTGGCACCTGGGATTCTCGACCAACGGCATGGCCTTCGATAAACCGGCCCTGAAAGACTCGTCCTTCACCTGGGATTCCGATTTCCGCTTTCCGTACCGGGTCTGGGTGGCCGCGGACTACGATTTGTCCAAACGACTCAAACTGATAGGACGGCTGTGGGCCGACAATGGCTACAAGTACCTGAGTTTTGGAAAGGCGATGGACGATTACCTGGGTGACGTCGGTGAGCCGTTCACCTTCGACAGTCCCAGTGGTCGCTACCGACCAGTGGACATGGACTTTGGCGTGCTCATGGCCGTGTCAGAGACGCTGCGATTGGGGATGCATTTCCAAAAACCTTTCATAA
The DNA here is from genome assembly GCA_965248265.1 of Candidatus Latescibacterota bacterium. GTDB lineage: Bacteria > Latescibacterota > UBA2968 > UBA8231 > UBA8231 > CBDFJF01. The sequence goes on along the minus strand of CBDFJF010000001.1, from coordinate 76,339 downwards.
CCCTCTACTGGGAATTTTACGAGCTCTGAGAGCCATGAATCGACTCTATTTCTACCTCATCCTGTCGTTTACATGCCTGAGCGGCGAGCCCGCTCTTGCCACGGAGTCCGCCGCCGCAGATTCCGTCCGTCGCGACGACGAGTTGTCTCAGGCACGTCATGTTCGCGCCCGCAAGTTGGTGCGTCGTTTCGCTGATCGTGAAATGACCATGGTATTGCGCAGCGGCGAGTTCAAGGTTGGCAGACTTCGGACCCTGCATGGGGATCGATTTGTCCTGCACAGCAGCAGTTCGGGAGACACGATGCAGGTGTCCACTCGTGAGGTTGACCGGGTCATCCTGCGTGCAGGGATCACGGAGGTCCTGTTGTCGGCGGTAACGGCGATCGGCATCGGGGCGCTGACTGCCGGCGTGCTGGCCCTGACCGGTAGCGTCGACGCAGCCGGGGTGGTGCTCGCCGGTGGCCTGGGTTCAGCGGCGGGGGCCGGCCTGGGGTGGCGTACGTTCCACAAAGACACGACGATCAGGCTTGAGTAACCGATCGTCCCTTGAGGGACGGATCGTCCTCGACAATACGGGAGACAGGCCATGGTCACAATTACCATGCTCGATTTTGACAGATCCTTCTTGTTCTTCGAATCAGACTTCGAAGCCCATCCGCCGAAAACGGTTTCCGATCTACGACAGAATGTCCACAACCGCGCGCGAGTACGGGTCGATTGCCATCTGACGCTTACCGATCCACAGGGAAGTGTCTCCGAATATTACCTGTCAGAAGCTTGCAAGACGGAACGAGTGGGATCCGACAGGGAACTGGGCATCTTCACCCAGCCCAATGCCGATTTTCGCATCATCATGTCACAGAAGGACTCGCTGATCGTCAAGAGCTGGCCACAGCAGGGCAAGACCGTCATGCTCGACCCGCCGTCGCTGGGGCAACAGCCGGAACGGCAGCTCATCGACACCGACTTCTTCTGGAAGCATCAGATCAAGCCCAAGCCGATCGAGGTAGTCGAATTAGGCACTCCGATGGAGGTCGTGGAGGCCGTCGATGCCGCGTTGCCGGTAACGGCCCGCACCCAATACGAGTCGAATGGATATGGCATCGTCATCGACTATCCGGTGACGACGATCAATGTCAGTGAGCGTCATGTGTTCTATCAAACAGACACAGGGCCGGTCGTCTACGCGGATTTTTCACAGCCGGTCGAGCGCAATCCCGAAGCCTTTCGGTTGGCTTTTTCGGCTTTCAACAGCCCGGACTGGATCGAGTTCATCGTCAACAAGCCTACGCCGATCGCTGATGGAATTGCCGTAAATCACTACTCGGAGTCCGTTTGGGTAGACGGCTGCGTGAACTCACTCTATGCCGTGGAGTAGCAGCCCGCTTTAGCGACCCGCTTTAGCGACCCGCTTTAGCGACCCGCTTTAGCGACCCGCTTTAGCGACCCGCTTCAGTAGTAGAAGTTGATCTGGAGCAATCCGCTGGCGGGAACGCCTCCGTACTCGCTGCTCAGGATGCCGTTTTCAGGCTCGGCGCCGTAAGGCAGATAGAGGTTGGCTGTAAGGGTCAGGTTGTCGGAGAAAATCCAGGACGTGACACCAGTCACCACGCCCGAGCCATCGGCGGGACTGAGGATCCAACCCAACGTCGAGGGCAACTCACTCCCCAGGCCACGGGACAATTGTAACGCGGCTGCGTGACGGCCCAGTACCTGAGTGTCGCCAAGCAAGACGCGCTGGCGGTATTGCGGATCGAGCAGCAACAGCGTCACTTCCTCGATCTCGTCGACACCGAACCCCGAGAAGTGGTACTCCCCGATCAGCATCGTGCCTCCGCTGGTATCCCATCCGTATGATCCACCGACGACGGCCTTGAGGGTTACGTCGTCGCGGCCGAAGGTAGCGCCGTGCCGCAGTTCCTCCTCTGTGTTGAACATCGCCAGTTCACCGTGCAGCTCTGCGTCCAAGAGTGAGGCTGATAGGGCAGTACCCAGGAACAGGTCGCGGCGGCGACGGCCCAGGAGCAGTTCGCCGTCGACGTCGCCGATGTATCCGTAAAGGCGAGCCACGAAGGCTGATCGGTCGATGTCCTCACCGAAAGCAGCTACGGTCTCGAGCGCCACCAGGTCGGTCAACGGTATGCTGATTCTCACCGCGTCAACCCCACGGCGCCATTCGCGGTCGTTCTCGAGAGGTGTAAACGGCGCGAAGATGTCGACGGCGCCGAACAGGACGCCGCGGCCCCAGCCGAGCGCCTGGCGGCCGATCTGGAGCTCTGCGGATCCGATTGGGGTTGCGAGCACGGCGCGGTCCAGGCCGTGCCGGTAGGACAACGATTGGCCGCTGGTTACCAGCGCATCATCGATCTGCCAGATCCTGTAGGGTGCCCGTATCTCTGGAACCAGTATTCCACTGCCACCGCTGGCCTCCGCACCGTCGGACACCGTGCGGAGGCGGTGTTCGTAAGCGGTCTCCAGGTACACATTCGAGGTCGCCTGAGTGCCGAGAGTGAGGCGGCCGCGCCAGAGGGAGGCGCTGCTCCAGGGCTCCGGATACAGGGCAACATCGCTCGGGGCGCGCGACATGAGTGAGGTCCATTTGAGAGCCGTGTTGAGGGTCCACGCCTGGTCGCCATCACCACTGGATCCAATCTCGACCGCGGCTGCAGGGGTACAAAGCAGGCAGAAGAGGGCGGCCGCACTGGACCTGAGACTAACCGCCTGCTTCGCCTGGTTCATCACTGACGACCTTGCCGTCACGCAGCGTCAGTACGCGAGAGGCGTAGGAGATGACGAGTGGATCGTGAGTTGAGAACGCGAAGGTCATGCCGCGATCGTCGCGGAGCCGTCGCATCATCTCAAGCAGGGCATGGGCGTTGTCACTGTCGAGGTTGGCTGTTGGTTCGTCAGCCAATACCAACCGGGGGCGCGCTGCCACCGCACGTGCCACCGCCACACGCTGCTGCTGACCCCCCGACATCTCGCCCGGGCGGCGCTCAGCGAGGTCTGTCAGATCGAGATCACTGAGTGTCTCTTCGGCGCGGGCGCGGCGTTGGCCCGCGGGCATACCCTGTATCTCCAGTACGAACTCGACATTCTCTCGCGCTGTGAGAACGGGCACCAGATTGTAGGCCTGGAAGACAAAGCCCAACGAATGCAACCGCAGGTTAGCACGGGCGTGCCGGCTCAAATTAGAAAGATCATGTCCGAACACCTGGATGCGGCCATCCGTCGGCACGTCCAGGGCACCGATCAGGTTGAGCAGTGTGGTCTTGCCGCTGCCGCTGGGTCCCACGATGGACATGAATTCACCTGCATGTATCGTCATATCCACGCCGCGCAACGCTTGTACCCGTACCTCACCCGTGCGAAATTCTTTCTCCAGGTTGGTTGTCTCGACCAGTACCTCGACCATACCTCTATCCATTCGAGTAACCAAGGGCTGCGGCCGGATTCTGGCGCATGACCAGCCAGGCCGGGTAGAGTGCCGCGCATAGGGCCGATGCCATGCCCACGAAGCCGGCATAGGGCAGCATCCACAGACCCATATCTGAGTAAATGATCGGGTCGAAGAACACGCCCGTTACGGCGACGTCGCCACTCATGAGCTCGGAGAAGTCGATGCCCTCAGTCGCTGTGTGGTAGACGAGGGGAGTGGCGAGTGCGAGTCCGACCAACGTTCCCACTGCCCCCATGGCTGCCGCCTCGAGCAACACCAGCCACACGATGTGGATGTCTTTCATGCCCAGAGCGTTCAATACTGCGAACTCTCGGCGGCGCTCCAGGACGGCCGTCAATTGAGCGCTGGTCACTCCGAGAATGACGACGAGGATGACGATGCCGATGAACAGATTGGTGAAGGCCCTGTCAGCGGCGGCATCACCACCCATGGCCGGCAGCACTTGCCGCCAGGTGAGCACCTGTGCGCTCGCAGGCATCGATTGTGCCAGCTGCTGTGCCATCTGGTCGAGGCGCAGCGGATCAGCAGCTACCACCGTAATCTCCGCGGCGCCCCGAAGGCCGGTCAGCCGTTCCAGTTGCTCCAGCGTGACGTGGCAGATCGAGGAATCGATCTCACGACTGCCGGTTTCGACGATGCCGACGATGCGCAGCATGGAGTATTCGAGCTCACCGTCGGCCCGGGACAGGGTGAGCAGCAGATCGTCGCCGAGTTCCACGTCGAGGCGCTCGACCAGAGCGCGTCCGACCACGACGGATCCGGTGTCGGAGGGCCGCAAGTAGCGGCCTTTCGAAAGTGCGCGTACCAGCCGATTTACCCGACCTTCCATGAGCGGATCGACGCCGAGCAGCTCGACTCCCGAAATACGGGTACCGAAGGCCAACAACCCCTGCGCCCTGGCGTGAGGGGTCGCAACGGCGACGCCCTCGATGGCGCGGACTGATGCCAGCAATCGGCTCCATTCCGGCAGGCGCAGGTCATTGTCACGATTCTGCTCCCACGTGGCGGGAGCCAGGCGAACATGGCCGAAACCACTCTCGGAAATAGCCCGCACCCGCAACTCGCGGCCACCGCGCATAAAGGCCGTCGAGAACACGGCGATCGCGCACCCCACGCCGACGCCCAGTACCGAAAGCAGGGTGCGCCGCCGGCTCCGACCCAGCGAACGCAAGGCGAGTTTCAGCGTCATATCCGCATCGCCTCCATCGGCTCCAGGCGGGAGATATGCAGCATCGGCCAGACGCAGGCGGCAAGGGCGGTCACCACTACCGCGGCGACGCCGGCGAGTACATCCTGGACCCTGAGCTCGGGGAAAACACGGGACGAGACTTGAACGCCCTGATAGCCGACTTCGAACGACTCTTGCCCTCCTAGAACGACCAGGTCGAAGCCTGGACCGGCCGTCAATGCGGTAAACAGGATTCCCAGGCATGTGCCGGCCGCCACCCCGATCAGACCCAGCAGTACGGCCTCGATTGCGACCATGCCGACGAGACGGGTGGGATGTGACCCCAGTGCCAGCAACATGCCCAGCTCACGACGGCGCTCGAACGTAGACATCAACAAGGTATTGGCGATGCCGGCGGCCGATGCCAGAAAGACGATCAGGAGGATGATCAGGGTGTAGGTGTTCATCATGTCGATGATGCCGGCCATCTGCGGCACCACATCGTGCCAGGGACTGACCTCGGTCGCTGCCAATGACGGCTGGGCCGCCAGTCGTGTTGCTGCCTCGGCGACGCGATCGCTCTGCTCAAGATGAACAACGATCTCGTGAGCCTCGTCGCCCATGCGCAGGAGGGCTCTGACGTCATCCAGCGAGGCGACGATGCCGGAACTGTTGACGAGCTCCACCGGGGAATCGATCACCCCCGCCACCTCATACAGTTCGCTGGCGATCGAACCGTCAATGTCCTGGCCGATCACGGCCAGCTCGGCGCCGGGTTGGATTCCGTGCCGGCGCGCAAATCCATGTCCGACGAGGACGCGTCCTTCACTCAGAAAACGGGAAAACTCCGCTCGCGGCAGCAGACCATTGGGATGGGACTCTGCACCGGGGTCAGCTCCCACGACCACGGCCATGAACCCTTCGTCTTCCAGAGCCGCCAGCACCGGGGCGTATAGCCTGGGGGCAGCGCGCTCGACTGCCGGGTCGGAGCGGATCGCGTTGAGAGCGGCTTCAACTTCGATGGTTCGTTCGACGGCACGGTCCTCTCGCCATTGCGGTGCATGAATCTGGACATGGCCGATCATCGGTCCGGTGATCGAGTCGAAGTACTGCTCGGCATAGCCGTGCATGATGGCGGCCGTGCACAGGAAGGCGAATTGGCCCAGCCCGATGGCGCTACAGGCGAGCAGGGAGCGCTTGCGGTTGCGACCGAGGTTGCGCCAGGCGATCGTCCAGGTAGAGGAGGTCGGTTCCATGACGCTCCCTTATCGCCGGCGTTCCAGTTGCGCCAGGCTGAACAGGTTCTCGTCGAGTTCTACGTCGAAATTTACCTCCAGGTAGCGCAGCACCGTGCGCTTCCCGGGTTCGCGCTCGGGCTCAACCATGATACGGGTCGCTACCAGCTTGTCCCCGATCGTCTTGATTTCATCCAGGTGCATGGTACGCGCCAGCCGTCCCTTGCGATCGAAGTATCGTGACCGCACCGGTACCAACTGGTCGCGAGAGAACACGACCTCGACGCGCTCCCACAACCCCGGAATATCCGGTCGGGCCTTGAGGTCGACGATCCAACCAGGAGGATCCTCACTGGTGCCGGTCAGTACTGCTTCGTAATCCTCGCCGTACGACGATTCCCGCACCAGGTCGTCGTTGGTCAGGTCGCTGCCCATCCACGAGCCCATCATCAGTGAGGCCGGCACGCGGATGGTGCGAGATATCTTGGGCAGGTAGTTCCACAGGTTGCGCTCGACCTTGAGCGTCGCCGTGCCGGCATCACGTGAGGGAGCGTCGATGACGATGAGGGCTTTGTCCGCACCCTTGCTCCACGAACGCATGCGCAAGCTTCGTGTCTTGCCCGGCCGGGTGATCTCAATTTCGACGAGTGCCATCGTCCCGGAGGATTCATACATCTCGTCGAAGCGACGCAACAGCGAGTCGACATCAGGCCCAATTTTGCCCTCCCCACCTGTCGCAGCGCAAGGCAACAACAGCGCTACCAGTATGGTGCGCGTATGATGACGAATCATGTGCATGGCGGTCTTCATGAGCCTGTCCGAGTATCCCATTTGGGCTGCGTTGGCGTCATTCTCACCATAGAACAGTCACACGGCGGCTTGCCGGTTGCAAGTAGACCATCTTGTTCTGGGGCGGAGGTGGTGCAAAACGGTTACATTTTCAGTGTATACCTGCCGAAATACTGAATAGACAAAGGGAATGAGAAATGGGTTCACTACTCAAAGCCGTAATCGTCGGTTCATGCATGATGGTTTGTCCGCTGGTGACTCTCGCCCAGGAACCTGGCATTGCCCTGGATCTCGACCTCAATGCGGGGGCGCAGGGTGTGTTGATGACTCCCGAGGCCAGAGTCGGTGAAACCATCACGCTGCAGTTGACGCTGCTAGCTGACCCCGGTCCTTTCAGCCAGCTGGAGGTCGATCTCGCCTACGACGCTCTTGCCCTGACGCCAGTCAGCAGCAGAGCTGTGGGTCTGTACGCAGATGCCATCACCCCGGTTTCCGCCGGGTCCGTGTCAGAGTCTGGGGTCAAGTTCGCCTATTCCATCCTGGGAGCGACTATCCAGGGGCCGACTGATCTGATGGAAATCGATTTTCTTGTTGAGGAAGGGTTCCCCGGCAAGACGGAAGTCTCCCTGGTGAGTTTGAGTATCGGTCCCAGCACAACCGACCGCGCGGTGTACACGACTGATGCGCGCATCGTGCTCGGTGTGATGACGGCGATCGAGATCGAGGAGGTGTCGCCGGCACAGTTTGAACTCCGGCCCAATTATCCCAATCCCTTCAACGCCGAAACCCTCATCAACTACAGCATCGACCAGACAGGTCCCGTAGATCTGAGCGTCTTCGACCTGTTGGGCAGGCCGGTGCGCCGTCTCGTCTCCGGTCGCCAGACAGCGGGGAGCTACGGGGCCAAATGGGACGCAAGGGACGACGGTGGTCGCGAGGTTTCGACCGGGGTCTCCGTCATCCGCCTGCGGGCGGGAGAGCGGCGCGAATCGTACAAAGCCACTCTGCTCAAGTGAAGGCGTGCCGCCCCTGATTTCCGCGCCCCGCAATCTCCTCTGTTACCGACTCCAGATATCAGTGCTTGCTGAATCCCGTGCTGGAATAGTTGCGTCTGGGTGCGTCCTTATCCGGTTGCGGTCAAAGGTCTAAGTTGAGACTGGCATGATGATATCAACGACATCCCCGACTGGACGCGCTTTTGCCAGGACGTCCACCCTTGTCCTGATTGCCGTGTGCCAGGCTGGATTTGTGTCAGCCAGGAGCGGGGGGTCGATGGAGATTCTCGACGAACCAAGAGTCGCTCTCGTGATCGGCAATGGGGTGTACACCGAACGCCCACTCGCGACCGCAACGAATGACGCTCTGGCCATGAACCGTGCTCTCAAGGCCTCCGGTTTTCAGGTTATTCAACGCCTCGACGCTGACAAGCGCGGCATCACGGATGCCATTGGCGATTTTCGCCAGCGCCTCCGGCGCGGCGGTGCCGGGTTGTTCTACTACGCCGGCTACGCCGTGCAGGTCGCAAACAGGAACTATCTGGTGCCCATCGGCAGTAACATCGACAGCGAGTCAGCGGCCGCTTTCGAGGCCGTGGATCTCGGAGCGCTGGTGTCGACGATGGAAACGGCAGGGAATCGGATCAACATCGTCATTCTGGAAGCCGGCAGGCCCTACCCGGGGGCCAGGAAGCTGTCGTCCTCCGCCACCGGTCTGGCGCGGGTTGAATCATCCGATGGCGTGTTCGTGGCATTCTCCACGAGCCCGGGGACCGTCGTCAACGTTGCAGCGCCTGCTGGGGGCAACAGCCTTTACACGAAGATGCTTCTCAAAAGCATGGCCATTCCCGGGCGCACGTTGCCGGAGGTTCTTCGCACGGCCAGAGCTCTGGTCACCAATACCACCACTGACCAGGTGCCCTGGTTTTCGTCATCGTCGAGTGAGGATTTCATGTTCCTTTTCGATGAACGAGAGCCGGGGACCGACAACCCTCTCCTGGCCATGACTGCCGAAGAGCAGTCCCGGAGCAGGAAGTGGTTGTGGCTGCTGCTTGGATTGGGTGTGGCCGGCAGCATCGCGGTGGCCAGCTCCGATGGAGACCAGGTGCCGTCGACGGGTGGGGTGGAGATCGAGGTTGTAGTTCCTTGATGCTCGGCGACCAACGATGATCGGCACACGAGCCCTGTTTGCTCTGCTGTTCGCCATGGCGGCATTGCTTGGTTGCGACGGCGGCTCAACCTCTGCCGGTCCGAGCGCGACCGGTGGCTTGGACTTGCGGATTTCGGTGGCGCCGAGCCGCCCGGCATCACAGGGTGCTACCACCCCAGCTGCCCGTATCATCGTCACTGGCGCCAGACTGCGAATCTCCGGCGAAGGCATGACGACGATCGACAGCCTGCTGTTCGTCAATGGGGGTGTTATCGAGGCTCGTGTGCTGGGCATCCCCGTGGGAGAGCGTCACGTCGATCTCGGGCTCGAAGGTCCGACGGCCCAGATCCTCTGGCGTGGGGATGCGACCGTCCAGATCACAGCCGACGAAGTGGCCAAAGTGACGATGGTCCTGCAGCGCGTCGACGACACCGCTCCCGATATTCTCAGCGCCCAAGTTACTCCGCAGGTCGGATTGGTTGATTCTGTTTTTCGCCTGGAGGCTTCCGTCACCGACATCCATGACCGGACAGATTCGCTGTGGGTGCGTTGGGATCTGGATGATGATGGAATCTTCGAGGTGGAATGGACGACGGATAAGACGACGGAGGTCGTCGTCACCTCGGTCGGTGGTTTCTCGGCCAGAGTGGAGGCGCGCGATCGCACTGGAATGATCAACAGCGCGGCCGTGACCTTCCATGCATTCGAGTTGACGGCCGTCGCCGGGACCGGGGCCGGCCGAGATACCCTGTTCTCACAAGCAACGCAAGACAGTGTGCTGCTGCGAGCGGATCTCAGCAGAGGACGTCCCGAGGGAGAGATCATCTACCATTGGTCGCAGCTGCAGGGCCCAGGAATCGCTTCCACCGCTGTAGTCGCGTCGAACCCTGACAATCACACCGTCCACGGCCGTGAACTCTCTTTCAGTCGCACGGTAGGCAGGGGGACCTACGCTTTTCTCCTGCAGGTCCAAGACCCGGAAACCGGCGTCATCAGCACCCCTGACACCTTGATCGCGATCATTCCCAATACCGCGCCACAGGCTTCCGTTATCGAGGCGCCCGAGCAGGTTGAGGTTGGCCGCAACGGGCGCCTGCGCGGTTCGGGAGTGGATGCGGATGCCGATGCGTTGCAGTACCGTTGGCGAGGCGAGCGGGTCGATCTGCTGTCGGATTCGACCAGCAGTGCTCCGACCTTCACTCCCGATACCTACGGCGAGTTCCGCTTTGTCTTCGTCGTTATCGATGAAGTGGCAGCGCAGAGTGCGCCCGTCTCAGTGATCATTACCGTCCCGCGTCCCGCCCCAATGGCTGCGTTCAACGTCGAGCCTGAAGGTGGCAAGGCGCCGTTGACGGTGACCTTGACCAACAGTTCTGACTACGGCGATACCTATCTCTGGTCATTTGGGACGGAGGAACGGGTCGAGGAGGAATCGCCTCCCAATTTTACGTATGAAGAGCCAGGCGTCTACGAGATCACACTCTGGGTTTTCGGGGCCACTCCCGACATCGTCGACTCGACCAGTCACTCGGTAACTGTCTCCGAACGTGACCGCCCCGACCTGCAGGTCCGGGGGCTGCAGGCGGAGGATGAGGACGGTATCGTGATCGCACAGATCCACGAGGGGGAAGCCGTCGCCTTTCGCATTGCCGTGTCGAATGCCGGCAGCCTGGCTTCCAACGGCTTCAGTCTAGTGGTCTTTCTGGATCAGAGTGACTCCCCGCTCTATCAGCTTGACGCCCTGGATCTCGGGGTGCAGCGCAGCTCGACCTACACCACCGATCCTTGGCAAACGACGAGGGGAGAGCATCAGTTGCGCATCATGCTGGTGCCGGCGGCCTCGACGATCGAAGAGCTGAACACGGCCAATGACACACTGATCGTCGATTTCGTCGTCAACGGCGTACCGACGGCTGTTGCCGGCCCTGACGTCGAAGCCATTGTCGGGACAACCATCGCCCTGGATGGCAGCGCCAGCAGCGATCCCGACGGCGATGATCTGGATTACGCGTGGAGTCAATCTGGGCCCTCCGGCGACCTGACAGGAACCGACACGGCGATGCCGCGGTTCACGGCACTGGAGGAGGGCATCTTCACGCTTACGCTCACTGTCGGTGACGGTCAAATCGAGAGTGAGCCGGACACCGTCATCGTGCGCGCGACGGAAATCAATCTACCTCCCGTGGCGGAGGCGGGGTCCGACCAGGAAATCGAGGTCGGGTTTTCAGCTCAATTGAATGGCGGCGACAGCAGCGATCCAGAGGAAGATCCGTTGACCTATTCGTGGAGTCAGGCGACGGGTCCCGAGGTGTCGCTTTCTGATCCAGCCGGGGTTCGACCGATATTTCTGGTCGATGAGGTCGGGACCTACGTGTTCGATCTCGTCGTCAACGATGGCGAATCGAACAGTGAACCCGACCGTGTGACCATCACGGGCAGGATCTTCAATGAAGCGCCGATCGCCAGGGTGGCAGGCAGTCAGAGTGTGGAGGTCGGCACCGTCGTGCAGTTGGACGGCAGCGCCAGCAGCGACCCCGACGGTGACGAGTTGACGTTCGAATGGATTGCTCCCGCCGAAGTCGCACTGGACGACCCAACGATCGCACAGCCTCAGTTCACGGCAACCGAGGAGGATGTGTACACGTTCACGCTGACCGTCGGCGATGGCGTCTTTCGCAGTGATCCCGTAGTCGTCGTCATCACCGTGACGGCGCCGGGGCCGGGACCGGCTGCACCCAGCGCCGACGCTGGACTGGATCAGGTTGTCGCCGCTGGAACCCCGGTGTTGCTGGATGGCCGTGGCAGCGTCGATCCCGACGGAGACGAGATCATCTACTTCTGGGAACAGACGACGGGCCGCGAAGTCGAGCTCATGGCAGGGGAGGATGGGACCGCCACGTTCGTTGCTCCGGATTCCGGGCGCTATGAGTTTTCCCTCGTGGTCAGCGACGGCCGTACGTCGAGTTCGCCGGACGGAATCCGTATTATCGCCGTTCTCCAGAACGCACAGCCGATTGCCGATGCCGGTCCGGATCAGACGGTGGCACTCGGGGACACCGTGCAGCTGGATGGTTCCGGAAGCGAGGATCCCTTTCTGGGCGAGATCGTCAGCTATCGCTGGGAGGCCCCGGAGAGCATAGCACTGCAACAGGCTGACGCAGAGATGGCGAGTTTCGTCGCCTCCGCGACTGGAGAGTTCATCATCGTCTTGGTTGTCAGCGACGGCAGCCTCGAGAGCACACCGGACGAAGTGATCATCACGGTAGAGGATCCTCAGGAGCCCCCGGCTCCTGGGGATGGCTCGGATACAGAAGAGGAAAGCGGGGGTTAGAGTAATGGCTGAAGCAGCGGCTTCGTCACCGTTCGACCTGCAGGGACAGGTCGCGCTAGTGACCGGAGGCAATGGAGGACTGGGACGCAGCATCGCCGCGGCTCTAGCGCGGGCGGGCGCCGACGTCGCGATCGCCGATATCACACTGGAAGGAGCTGATCAAACCACCGCCCAGATCGAAGCCGCCGGAAGGCGCAGCCTGGCACTCGAAGTTGATGTCACGGTGTCAGACTCCGTTCAAGAACTGACCGACCAATTGTGTGCCGAGTTCGGCCGTATTGACATCCTCGTCAACAGTCATGGCATCACGCGGAGAATGCCGGCTGCCGAGTTCACGGAGCAGGATTGGGACCACGTCATCGACGTGAATCTGAAGGGTGTGTTCCTGTGTTGCCAGCGTATCGGTCGCGTCATGCTTGATCAGAGGAAGGGTTCGATCATCAACTTTTCATCCATCGGCGGGCTTGTTGGGCTGCCGCACAGCATCGCCTACTGCGCCAGCAAGGGGGGCGTCATTCAGCTGACACGCAGTCTCGGCGTCGAATGGGCACCCTTAGGAATTCGCGTCAACGCGGTGGCGCCCTCACCGTTCGACACGCCGATGGTGAGAGGAGCCATGGAAGCTGAACCGGAGTTTCGCCAGCGTGTCGTCGACAAGGTGCCGCTCGGCCGTATTGCCGACCCGGAGGAGGTAGTCGGCAGCGTGCTTTTTCTGGCGTCAGACGCAGCGTCGATGGTCACGGGATCCGTGCTGTCCGTCGACGGGGGGTACACGGCGCAGTAGTATTTGTGATCCGCAGTAGCATCGCGATCCGCAGTAGTATCGCGATCCGCAGTAGTATCGCGATCGTTCACCATATCAACTGTAGAAACTGATAGCGGGATTATTAGGAAAGGTTACCTGGCATGCGAACACAGTTTCTGGTTGTGTCGTTACTCTTGATCGCCGCCATCTTAGGCGCCGCCGTGGTATGGACGCCCATGCTATGGCTGTTTGTCGTTGTCGGACCGGTGTTCGTGCTCGGGGTTTGGGACATGCTTCAGAGGAGCAAGAGCATCGTCCGCAATTTTCCAGTGTTTGGCCGTGGTCGTTACATCATGGAGTCGCTGCGCCCGAAGATCTACCAGTACTTCATCGAGTCGGACGTGGATGGCACGCCGATCAACCGGGTCTACCGTTCGGTCGTCTATCAGCGGGCCAAGCGCGCGTCCGACACCATTCCCTTTGGCACTGAATTTGACGTCTACCGGGCAGGCTACGAATGGATGAACCACTCCCTGGCAGCGAAGAACGCCCTGGAAATGGACGAAGACCTGCGGGTCGACGTTGGGGGACCTGCCTGCGACCAACCCTACAGCGCCAGCATTCTGAACATTTCGGCCATGAGCTACGGTGCCCTGAGCAAGAACGCGGTGCTGGCGCTCAATGGTGGCGCCAAGCTCGGCAATTTCGCGCACAACACCGGCGAGGGTGGGCTCAGTCCGTACCACCTCGAGCCCGGTGGCGATCTGATCTGGCAGATCGGTACTGGCTATTTCAGCTGCCGGACCAAGGAGGGGGCCTTCGATCCCGACTTGTTCAGCAAGAACGCGGCCACGCCAGCCGTGAAAATGATTGAGATCAAGTTGTCCCAAGGTGCCAAGCCAGGACATGGAGGCATCCTGCCGGCTGCCAAGAATACGCCTGAGATCGCCGCCATCCGCAACGTGGAACCCGGGACGGATGTCATCTCCCCGGCCTCACATAAGGCTTTTTCGACGCCGATCGAGATGATGGAGTTTGTTCAGCACTTGCGCGAGCTATCGCACGGCAAGCCGATTGGCTTCAAGTTGTGTGTCGGCAGGCGCAGCGAGTTCATGGCCGTGTGCAAGGCCATGGTCGAGACCGGCATAAGTCCGGACTTCATCACCGTCGACGGCGGCGAGGGCGGCACAGGTGCAGCGCCCCCGGAGTACTCCAACTCCGTCGGCACCCCATTGCGGGATGGCCTTGCGTTCGTCATCGATGCCCTGGTCGGGTTCAATCTGAAAAAGGACATCCGTGTTGCCGCCAGCGGGAAAGTCTTCACCGGGTTTCACATCGTCCGGGCTTTGTGTCTGGGTGCGGACATGAGCTACAGCGCCCGCGGGATGATGCTGGCGCTGGGCTGCATCCAGGCATTGGAGTGCAACAAGAACAGCTGCCCTACGGGTATTACAACCCACCAACCCGGGTTGACGGCTGGCCTCGTGGTCTCCGACAAACGCGGACGCATAGAGGCTTTCCACGGCGAGACCGTGAAGGCTGTGCGTGAACTCATGGCCGCAGCCGGCTACGACAGCCTGGTGGAACTGAACAGGACGCTCATTTATCGGCGTGTCAACATGGAACACAGCGCCCGGTTGGATGAAATCTTCCCCGTACTGGAAACGGGATGCCTTCTGAATGGTTCGGCCCCTGAGCATCTGCAGCGGCCGTTGAGCGAGGCTTCTTCGACCAGCTTCCATCCTTCGAGCGCACTGCAGCTCAGCTGAGCCCACCGTGGACATACGCATCGAGAGCCTCATCGAAGGGGCGCACCGTGCCCGCGGTACCGTCGTCGTCATCGATGTATTCCGGGCCTATACCACGGCTTCGGTTGCCTTCTCCAAGGGGGCCGAGCGCATCGTCCTGGTGGCCGAACCCGAAGAGGCTTTGAGGCTGCGCGAGGACGGGGTTGGTGAGCTGTGCATGGGAGAGGTCGGCGGCAAGAGGCCGGAGGGTTTCGATTTCGGCAACTCACCTCATGAGCTGTCGCAAGCACCGGATGCGGATGTGCGCGGCAAGACCATCATCCAGTCGACTCGAGCCGGCACGGTGGGAGCCTGTGCCGTGCCCGCTGGTGGACCCATGTTCGCCGCTTCCTTCGTCATTGCCGAAGCCACTTGCCGGGCCATCCAGCAGGCTGCGCCGGAGCTGGTGACGATCCTGGCGATGGGCAGTCGCGGTGTGGTGCGCGGGGATGAAGACGAGCTGTGCGCCCTCTATCTGCGCAACCGCCTTCAGGGCCGACGCCCTGAACCGGAGGCGGTGATGAGCCTGGCGCGCTGCGGGCACGAGGCTGATGGGTTCGGGTCGCCGGAGATGCCCTTCAAGCCGGTAGCTGATCTCGAGATGGCCTTGCAGATCGACACCTTCGATTTCGCCATCCAGGTATCTCGTGAAGAGGGTCTGCTAATCGCGCGTCGTCACTCGGTCGCTGGATCAATGATCGAATGAGCGATCGGCTGCCACAGAGAATCGAGGCCTTGCGCAGTGCCGTGTATCCTTCGTTCGCACTGCTGGCCGGCATGCAGCTGGACCTGTTCACGGCGCTGGCCGACGGGCCGCTGAGCGCAATTCAGCTTGCCGCTGTCACCGATACCGACGCGTCCAGGCTACGGGTACTACTGTACGCTCTCGTCAATGCCGGTCTGCTCACAGTAGAAGGGGAGTGTTTTGCCAACACGGAGGAGTCAGCAGATTATCTGGTTCGCGGGCGTGAAGGCAGCATGCTGGAGCGCCATCACCTGTGGTCGGAGCTGTGGCAAGCGCTGGGTCACACTGCGGATTCCATCCGCGACGGACGCCCGCATGCCCGCAAGGACTTTGCGAGCATGCCGGCTTCGGAGTCGCGCTCTTTTTTCAGCGGACTGCATCCCAACGCCATGGCAGACGGGCGGGAGTTTGCCTCGTGGTTTGACGCCGCCGATAGCCCTGTCGTCGATGTAGCCGGCGGCTCCGGCGGCTTCGCTATCGGCTTGACGGAGGCCCTGCCGCAGCTTGAAGTCACCGTCGTAGATCTTCCCGCGGTGACCCCTCACACCAGGTATTTCATAGAGCAGGCCGATGCGGCTGGGCGAATCAGTGTCGTGGCCGCCGACGTCGTTGAAGGTTCGCTGCAGGGCGATTTCGGGGCGGCCATTCTGCGCAATTTCATTCAGGTTTTGGCACCGGATCAGATTGTCCGTGCTTTGGCCAGCGTGTGGACCGGTCTGCGGCCGGAGGCGGTCATCTACATCAGCGGCCATATCCTCGACAACTCGAGGCAATCGCCGGTTGACACCGTGGCCTTCAACCTGGTATTCGTCAACATATATGAGGCCGGTCAGGCCTACACCGAAATGGAGTACCGCCACTGGCTGTCGGAGGCCGGCTTCGTTGATATCGAGCGCCTGGGAGAGGACCTGATGCGGGCGCGCCGGCCCGGATAGTCGATGCGGGGGTCCACAATTTGGGCTCGCGCATTTCCATCCTTGTATATTACCATTGAGTATGAGGCACTCTCTCCCTCCCGGCTCCCCCCGGGTGGAGTCTGTTGGATTCCCCGCCAACATCACACCGTGACACGGAAATAACATGGTCAAAGGAAACTGGACTGCGACCGCCGTCGCAGGAATCGTCGCCGTCTTCTTGTACTCATGCGGTAACGACGACAACCCTGTTGGTCTTCCAGATGAACTACAGGTGCAGGGGTGTACGGACATCGCCGCCACCAATTTCAACCGCAGTGCCACGCAGGATAACGGCACCTGCCGCCATGATCGTGACAAGCGCTACGCGATGCAGTTGTTCGGTGTCGACGTCGATCCGGATACTCGGACGGTGCGGATTCTGCTGCAGGTCAGGGATGAGGACGGTCGCGGAGTGGCCGGGTTGGCGGCGTCCGATTTCGTCGTCGCCGAGAACGGTCGCAAGACCGGCGTCGAAGCTGATCTCAAACTGGATACTGACGCGCTGGATTTCACGGTGCCAACCGTGCTCCTCCTCGACGTCAGCTCAAGTGTGGAGGGCCTGGTCGCCCAGATCAAGGAAGCGACGATCGCTCTCGTGAACGACAAGCAACCGCGACAGGTATTCGCCATTTACGTATTCGATCAGGATCCGACGTTACTGGTGGACTTTACCGACGACACCGAAACCCTGGTCAGTGCCATCGAATCGATCAAGGAGGAGGAACTGTTCGACTCGACCAATCTGTTCGGCGCCATCATCCATGTGTCCAACCGGTGGGAGGACGTCATCAGCACGGATGAGGTTACCGATGGCAGTCTGGTGATCTTCACCGACGGCTTTCACAATGCCGACCCCAATCTGGATGTCCAGGACGCGCTGACGGCCATGCAGAATTTGAGCGGGAACCCCAAGAAGATTTTCGTGGCCGCGCTGGACAGCCCCGATCTCGAGCGTGGACCATTACAGCAGTTGTCTTTGTCGACGGATGGGTTCTTTGAAGCGGACGAGGTGGGAGGTCTGGCAGATACTTTTCTGCGCATTCAGGAGGAGATCGCGGATGGCGCCAACAGCATCTACTACCTGGCCTATACCAGCCCAATCACCAATCCGGAAGCGAGCGAGGAAGACCTCGAGGTTGCCATCATCGGCAACGGCAACACAGAGGGCCGGATACTGACGGTCTTCAACAGCGATGGATTCGGACGCTAAGCAGGTGTCGCGTCTGTGACCTCCTTGCCCAGGGCCGCCATGGTCGCTGCCTCGATGTTGCTGACGATCTGATCAACTTGCTCCTGAGTGTGGCTCGGATCAGTGGCCACCATCACCGTCCGATCGAGTATCTCCAGCGAACGCGCGCACATGTCCTTTGAGTAGTCCCGCCGGCATCCCCTGTTGGCTTCCATGTTATAGGGGTTCATCAGGGGATGGGCGGCGCCTTGCTGCATCAGGATCTGATCCCACTCGACATAGTTGTGGCGACCGGTTTTGCCGGCGATGACGGCAGGCAACACCTCGACGAAGCGTTCTGCGGCGGTCGATGTCGGCAGCAGCAGCATGACCTTGGCGGCGCATTCGTCCTCAGGGCTGTGTTGCGGTGTGAATTCCAGTCCGGGTTCCTGAAGGTGGCTGATGCGGCGGAGGATCTGACGCTTTTCAGCACGCAGTGCGTCGATGATGCCCTCGATGCGGTCCAGTTGGATATTGAGGAGTGCACCCTGGAACTCGTTGGCACGGGTGCCGTTGGAGGCAAAGGGCATGAAGTCTTCTTCTCGGCCGGCCCAATAAAACTGGCAGGGGTCGATAACGCACTTGGCTCTGCGGATCAGTTCAGCATCATCCGAGACCACCGCGCCTCCTTCACCAGCTGTCATGTTCTTGAAGTAGTTGAAGCTGAAGGCACCGATGTCGCCGATGGTCCCGACCTTGCGGCCTTCGTAGCTGCCGCCGACGGCCTGGCAGCCATCCTCGATGACCCGCAGACTGCGTTTGGCTGCGACCTCCATGATCGAGTTCATGTCGCAGACCGCCCCCCACATGTGGACCGGGATGACTGCCCGGGTGTGCGGCCCCACGGCGGCGTCGATGGCAGCAGGATCGATGGTGATGCTTTCGTCGACATCGACGATGACGGGTATGGCGCCGGACGCCAGTACAGCAAGGGCCGTGGCCATGTAGGTATGGGCCGGTACCAGGACCTCATCCCCAGGGCCCAATCCAAGGGCGATGACGGCGGCGGTAAGGGCGTTGGTGCCGCTGGCGGTCAGGGTCACATGGTCGACGCCGAGGAATTCTGCGTAGCGTTGCTCGAAACGCTGGCACTCGCCACCCTCGTGGTAGCGGAACAACTCCCCGCTGCGGATCACTCGCGCAATCGCTTCTATCTCTTCATCGCCGACGGCGTACATGGGGGCTCCCGCGGTAGGTGAAGTGGAACAGGGTGGACTACCATCTACTCAGACGATTGGACGACAACATAGGGACAGCCTTGTATGGGCAGCAATCAAACTTGCCCACTTGCGGTCGCCGGCGATCACAGTAGTCTTAGGTGAAACCCATGAACGGTGGGCGGTTCAACAGGCCGGCCCCCAGGGTAGTGGCACCACCCCGCCCAAAAAAGGAGAGTCACCAATGAAGTCCTCCACGTTTCAGGTTGTCCTGGCCCATCTGTTGTTGATGACGATCACTTCGACTGTACACGGTGTAGATTCGGCCAAGTCGAGTGTGGCTTTCGATGAGCGCGGTGTCATCGTGGATGTGCACTCGTTCTTTACGGCCGTTGATCAATCGGCGTCGGAGGTTGCCGTTGTGAACGAATCGGTAGCCGGCAAGGCCCTGGTGACAGAGGACGGTGTCTACGGCTTTCTGGAGACGCCGGAAAACGAGAAAATGCTGGCAAACACCGGAAATGGAAGTGTCGTGCAGGTAAAGGGCAAACTGCTGCGGGAAGGGGCGTTGCTGCATGTCGACGCCCTGGAGAGCAAGACGCAGGTGCCGCTCATAGACTTCGCTAAGTACCGCACGGACAAGGGGCGCGAAATTGCACTCGAAGGCATCAACAAATGCCAATGTGGTCTCGGGGTGGGCGACCTGCCACATTCCTGCAAACTCGGCCACCTGCATCACCTGGAGACTTCAGAGGGGCGGATCTACCATTACCTCCAATTCGCCAGGGGACAGGATTTCTTTCTCGGCAAGGAATCGCATTTCAAACCGGTCTCGCTCAAGGCGCGATTGCTTCCCGGTCACTACCTGCTCGTCAGTGAGGCCGAGGTGGGGGAATAGTCGCGAGCTCGTGGCAAACGGGTTGTCTCTACTCGTCCAACGGTTGTTGGACAAGCTCGTCGAGATCGGCGCGGAGGACGCGCTGCAGGTAGCCGTGTACCTCGATGGCGAGCAAGTCGTCGACACTTGGTCCGGTGCTTCCGGAGCTGGGCAGGTGGATGGAGGCACGCTCTTTACCTCCTGGTCGACGACAAAGGGCTTCGCAGCGACCTGCATCCACCTGCTGGCCGAGGGCGGCGCCCTCGACTACGAAACCCCTGTAGCCTCGTGCTGGCCTGAGTTTGGCTGCCATGGCAAAGAGGGCATCACCATTCGACACGTGCTGACGCACGCGGCAGGCATTCCGCAGATGCCGGCTGGCGCCACCCCTGAGATGATCACTGATTGGGAGGCGATGTGTACGGCTATCGCCACCCACGAACCGCTGTGGCCGCCCGGATCGAGGACGGCCTACCATGCACTCGTTTTTGGTTGGATCGTCGGCGAGGTGATTCGCCGAATTGATGGGCGCCCGATCGCCCAGTTCGCGCAGGAGGAGCTCTGTGCGCCGCTGGGGATAGATGATTTCTATCTAGGCATACCCGACGAGGTCGAACCACGGGTGGCAGCCCTGCGTGACGATGACGGAACGCCTGATGCCACATCCGTGCCCGATGGCACATTCGTGCCGCCAGCCACAATGCGAGAGCGCGCGGCACCGGCTCACCTGATGAAAGCGGAGGTCATGAATCGGCCGGACGTGCGTCGAGCTTCGTACCCCGGTGCCGGCGGTATCATGAGTGCTCGCGCCATCGCCCGGCTCTATGCCATGCTGGGGAACGGGGGTGAGCTCGACGGTGTGCGGATGCTATCCGGTGAGCGGGCTCTGGAGATCTCTTCGCTGCAGACGGACGCGGAAGACGAGGTAATGGGGGTGCGGGTTCGCAAGGGGCTGGGTTTTCTGCTGGCCGGTGCGCCGGAGACTGGTGGAGATGTGCGAATGGGGAGGTCGGAAGCCGCCTTCGGCCATCCCGGACATGGTGGCTCGATCGGCTTCGCCGATCCGAGCCGTAAGCTGGCATTGGGAATGACCAAGTCCCGGATGAAATCGGAAGCCGACAAAACGCGGTCTGCCGCCTATCTGATCGCCGAATCGGTCCGTGAGTACCTCGATGGTTCGGAGGTCGGCTGACCCAGACGGGGAACTATGAAGACGACTGATTTTCAACATTCATCGCTGACCTTCCGGATAGACCGGGCGAAGAGGCAGGCCATAACCAGCAGCAGAAAGGCACCCTATACCCTCAACAACGCGCGCATCCCTCTCGACTGCCGTTGCGAGATCACGGACAAGAAAAGCGGCGAGTCGCAGGAGTTCGCTCTTGGGGTGAGCTGTAAGACCGAGATCGTCGGCACGGAGCGAGATATTTGGACGCAGCCGAACGCTGATTTCATTCCCATCGTCAGTCCCACGCATATCATGATGGTGAAGACCTACGAACGGGCGGGAATGAGTGTGCCTCTGTATCCTCCGTCATTGGGTGAGCAGTCCGCACGCCAACTGAGTGCCTTAGAGGACGCTTTCGACAGTCTTCGTCTGGATGTGCCACAGATGGATGGGGAGCTCTTCGAAGATCCGGCAGCCATCGTTGAGCAAGTCCTGTCGAACAGATTGCTGAACGCAACTACGACGATAGAAACGGAGCGCTACAGTGCCCTCATCGAGTACCCGGTGAAGACGATAAACGCCAATGAACGCGATGCCATCTACCAACCCGATACAGGCCCGGTGTTGTTTCCAGACCTGTCGCGGGAGCCGGAGGATCTGCTGGAAGGAATGGAACTTGCCTACGTGGCGTTCAACACCAGTTCATGGGCAGAGTTCATCGTCCGGGTACCAACGCCCCTGACGGATGAAATCTCCGTCTACCACTATTCTAAGAGCGTCAGGCTCGATTCGCACAATCAGATCATCGCGCTCTGACTCTACCTATACCACACACGGAGTCCACTACTACCATGGCCAAAATCGTATTCATAGGTGCCGGCAGCTTCGGCTTCACGCGCGGGTTGGTACGAGATGTCCTGACCTTTCCGTTGCTGGAAGACGCTGAGATCGCCCTCGTCGACATCAACAAGCAGCGTCTGAGTTTCGCACGACGAGCGTGCGAGAAGATCGTCAAGATGGGAGGCTACCCCGCCACGGTAACCGCAACGACCGAGCGCCGGGAGGCGCTGAAGGGAGCCGACGCCGTGCTGGTGACGATCCTGTGTGGTTCAGTCAGCGTCTGGCAGCACGACATACTGATTCCGAAGAAGTACGGCGTCGACATCAACGTCGGTGACACCCGGGGTCCCAGCGGCATCTTCCGGGCGTTGCGGACCATACCGACGATGCTGGATATCTGCCGTGACATGGAGGAACTGTGCCCACGGGCCATCATGCTCAACTACACCAATCCGATGGCCATGCTCTGCCACGCGATGCAACGGCAGTCGTCGATCCTGGGCACGGGGTTGTGTCATAGCGTGCAGGGAACAGCGGCGATGTTGGCGCGCTGGCTCAACATCACTCCGGCGAAGCTGGATTACGTGTGTGCCGGCATCAATCACATGGCCTGGTACCTCAAGCTGGAGCATCGCGGTCGCGACCAGTACCCACGCCTAAACCGAGTTATTTCCTCTGACAAGAAGGTCTACAACCAGGAGCAGGTCCGTAACGAAATGTTCCTGGCTTTGGGCAGCTACGTCACCGAGTCCTCCGGGCACAACTCCGAATACAATTGGTGGTTCCGCAAGCGCCCGGATCTGATCCGGCAGTACTGCAGCGGTGGAACTGGATGGAACCCCGGTCGTCACGCCTACATACTGAATGAGTACCGGCGGCGCGAGTCAGGAGGTTGGCAGGCAGATTCCAGAGAGTGGCTGGCCAGTGAGCAGATCGATCTGGAACGCGGTCATGAGTACGCCGCCTACATCCTCAACGCCCATCTGGGCGGCGAGCTTTTCCAGTTCAACGGCAACGTCGCCAATGATGGGTTGGTCACGAATCTGCCGGATGGAGCCTGCGTCGAGGTGCCCGTCGTCGCCAGCCGCGGCAGACTGTCACCGATCCGGGTGGGGGCGTTGCCGGATGCCTGTGCCATACTTACCAACCTGAGCGCGCAGACGGAGATGATGGCCGTTGAAGGCTGTCTCACCGGAGACGCTAATCTTGTGTTCCAGGCGATCGCTCACGATCCGCTGACGGCGAGCAAGCTGTCACTGGCAGAGATCCGCAAGATGGTCGTGGAGATGTTCCGCAAGAATGCGCGCTATCTTCCGCAGTTCAAGAAGGTGAACGTGTAAGTAAGTGATAAGGACCGTAACCAAACGACCTGAGGAACTGAGGCAGACGATCGCGGGCGTTCTGCAGGCGGCTGGAGCTGCCCAAGACCAGGCCCAAATCGTGGCAGCCCACCTGACGGATGCAGATCAATGCGGGGTGCAGACTCACGGCCTGTTGACGATGCCAAACTACCTGAGAGAAATCGCCTCCGGCAAGTTGTTACCGACGAGCGACCCCGAGGTCGTCGCCGACGATGGAAACCGGGTTACGGTGAGAGGAAACTGGGGATTCGGCCAGGTCAGCGCTGATTTTGCCGTCCGCCTCGCCATCGACCGGGCTCGGCAACACGGTCTTGCGCTGATCGGACTGGTCCGGTGCAACCACATTGGCCGTCTGGGGCATTACGCTGAAATGGCCGCGGCTGCCGGTATGGTCAGTCAGATTTTCGGCAGTGGATACGCCATGACTGGGGCGCGGGCGGCCGCCTATGGCGGACGCGACCGGGTACTCGATACCAATCCGATTTGCATCGGCGTGCCGTCTGGGCAGCGTCCACCCTTCGTCCTCGATTTTGCGACCACCCACGGATCCGCAGTGAAGGTCGTGAACGCTCACCGCCGTGGCGAGGAGCTGCCATTAGGCGTTATCGCTGACCGCAATGGCAAGCCAACGACGAATCCAGCCGATTTCATGGAGGGGGGTGGCACTCTGAGCTCCTTTGGCGGTCACAAGGGCTTCGGTATCATGCTGGCGGTGGAATTGCTCGGCCGCGTGCTCACCGGGGCTGATGGTCACGCGGTGGAGGGCGAGGGGGCTAACCTGATGGGGCACCAGGGAGTCAGTTTCATCGTGATGCAGGCCGATGTCCTGAGTCCGATGACCGATTTTCGTTCCAGGGTTGACGACACACTGAATCGAATCACCGACAGTGGTCCTGCTGTGGGTTTTGATGAAGTGTTGTACCCGGGTCTGAAAGAAGCCACGACCCGCGCCAATTGTGAGCGCGACGGCATACCGATCCCGGAGGACCTGTGGGACCTGTTCGTCCAGGCCGCACGATCCGTCGGCGTCGAGATTTAGCTGCCGCACACCCACCCACTAAAGGGCTGATTCTCGAGCTTGTGTCAACCGGCGCTTGAGGCGACGCTCACCGGGCGTTTCGATGCGATGTTGCCGGCAAAGCCGACCGAAGGCTTGAACCGTGATGCCGAGTGCCAAGCTGGCCTCCTTGTTGGTCCGGTAAAGCCTGGCCACCCGCTCCACTTGCTCGATCGGTGTTTTCTGCATAGATCCATCTCCCTCAAAAAAAAACGCCCACCTATCCCCTTTCTCCGCGTGACGGCGGAAGGGGGCTAAGTAGGCGTCTTCGAGGACTGGTTTCGACGACTACGACCGCCTCGGTTGGTACCGAAGCGGCATTATTGTTTTTTTCGCAGGCCAGTCAGTAAATATGCTACCAGGGACCCTGAACGATGTCAAGAAAAAACGGGAAATCAAATCAATATGAGAGGGTCAATTGAGACGTAGGGCTGTGTTCTGTCAGTGGTTGGCCTATCTTTCCAGGATCGCAACCACCCGCACTCCGTGAACACCATATCATGGTTGATGAACAACGACCAAAGACTGAACTCCTCTCCGAGCTCAGCGAACTGCGCCAGCGCCTGGAAGGGCTGGAGTGGCTGCACGAATCCCACCTCGAACTCGAGCAGCAATTCGAGGATGGGCAGCGTCAACAGCAGACGGCCAAGATGGAGGCGCTGGGTCAGCTCACGGCCGGAATTGCACATAATTTTAATAACCTCTTGCAGGCCATCGTCGGTAGTCTCGAGCTAGCTCAAACACAGAGCATACCCGCGGTGGCTGATGATGCGGTGACCCAGGCACTCGATACGACTCGACGAGCGGGGGAACTGATTACCCAGCTCATGATCTTTGCCCGTCCCAATTCGCGTCGAACCCAACGTGCCATTGACCTGGCCAAGGTCGCACAGGACGTCGTGTCGATCTGCAAGAAGACGTTCGATCGCCGAATCGAGATCATCATCGATATCAAACCCGGTCAATTCGCTATCGGGGATTCGATGCAGCTGGAGCAGGCGGTTCTGAACCTGTGCATCAATGCCCGCGACGCTCTGGAAGAGGTCGAGCGCAACGATCCGACCATTCGCGTCGGCTTGGAGACGCTCAAGGTCGATCGGCCGACAGCGGCTGCGAATGCCAGGAGTGGGTTATTCGCGCGTCTCAGCGTTTCCGATAACGGTCCCGGAATAGACCAAGAAATGAAGGCAAAGATTTTCGATCCGTTCTTCACGACCAAGGAAATAGACCGTGGGACCGGTCTGGGACTATCGACCGTTTTCGGCATCGTGCGGGATCATGGCGGGTGGATCGACTGTGACAGCGAGCCCGGTATAGGGACCAGGTTCAGCGTTTATCTGCCTGCTTCACCTGCCCAGGAGGAGCGGCGCGCCGTCAGTCGGGTAACTGAGACGACCGGGACGGAGACCATCCTCATCATCGAGGATGAGGAGATGATTCGCTATACCGCGCAACACATGCTCGAAGCCAAGGGCTATACGACACTGACGGCCGTAGACGGAGACCAAGGACTGGAGCTGTTCGATCGAGAACGGCAATACATCGATCTGGTTTTGCTAGACCACTCCCTTCCAGGCAAGTCCGGTCGCCAGGTTCTCAAGCAGCTCAGGCAGAGAGATGCACAAACCAAGATCGTCATTTTCACCGGGCTCGGTGGAGACATGGACGACTTCGAAGGTGCGGACGAGCTGATCCACAAACCCGTCTCCATGATCACCCTGATGTCGAAGATCCGGGGGGTCCTGGACCGCCGTGCTTGATGCGTGTACCTGAACACCCCACCAAACCGTCGGTGTTTCGACAGCCGATGGTGATGACAACCGAAAGAGTCCAATGAGCGAAGTTGATCTCGACCTGACCGGTTGCAAGATCCTGGTCACCGATGACGTTCCGGCCAATCTCGATGTCCTTTTCCAGGCGCTCGATGCCGAGGGATACAACGTGCACGTGGCCTCAGACGGTCCCACGGCTCTCAAGGTAGCGCAACAATCGCAACCCGATCTGATCCTCCTCGACGTGATGATGCCGGGCATCGATGGGTACGAAACATGCCGTCAGCTGAAGGCGCAGCCCTCCATCAGCGGCATCCCCGTGGTCTTCCTCACCGCGCGCGATGATCTGGAAGGCATCGTCGAGGGCTTTGAGTCCGGCGGCGTCGATTACATCACGAAACCCTTCAAAAAGGAAGAGGTCCTCGTCCGCATTCAGACGCATCTGGAGAGAGCCATTCTAGCCCGTCGACTGGCGTCGATCAACGAGGAGCTGGAGCTGAAGGTCAAGGAACGCACAGCTGACCTGGTACAAAAGGTCCGTGAACTGGAGGGCAAGGACCGGATCGCCCAGCACTTGCTGACCTTCCATTCACTGGAAGAGACATTGGCCGTTGTGCTGGAAGTCGCCATCAACATCCTGGAACTGGATCAGGCGGTCGTTTATCTCTCCGCCGAAGGTGAGTTCAGGCCGGCAGCGGCCATTGGACTGGTCGGTGAGGAACTGGGAGACCGTGAATCGAGCCGCTTCAAGGCGTCCTCGCCCTCGGCACAGGCGCTGCGGGCAGCTACCGAGAAACTGGAACCGGTGATCGTGGCGGCCACCCATCCGGCGGCTCTGGTGCCCATCGTGCGTGAGGGTGAAATCCTCGGTCTCATCGAAGTCGAGAACCCACGAAGTGGGCGCGAGATCGGGGAGGGGGATCTGGGCACCCTTGGCAGTTTCGGGCTACAGGCCGCCGTGGCTGTTCAGGATTCGAAGGTCCGTCAGGACCCGGCTGAGTGGGAGGATCAGCTGGACGAGGTCCTTGAGATCGAGCAGGAAATATCCGATGCCGAGCGCGATGCCGGTGATCGCTAGCCCACGCGAGTAAGGGAGGATGAGACTCCGAATTCCCATAGATACGCTTAGCGTTGGGATGTTCGTCGAGGCGAATGTTCTCAGCGTGATGGTTGGCAACGAAATTCGCCACTTTCTCGAACTCTCCGATGCCGCTCTCGAAGAGATCAGCAGCAAGCGGCTGCGCATCAAGAGACGGAAAGTAGACGAGGTCTCGGGCATGGGGGGCATGCTGCTGCGCTCCGAAAAGCAACTTACAGCGCTGAAGGATATAGGTATCTCCGAAGTCACCATCGACACCGACAGGAGCGAGGTTGTCCCCGACGTCGCGGAGCTACGCGATGAGCGGAGCCGCGGGGCGAGTAGCGTATCGACGACGGTTGGCGGGCCTGGAGTCGACGATGCCGAGGCAGAATATGATGAGCTGACACCCGAGAGTCTCGAGGCGGTGGAGGACGAACCAGGCACCCCCGGTGGTGAACCTACACGGCCGCATCCTCAGGCCCCCGTCCGGAGTGTGGATGTCGGTTCCACGGACAGGCGGCGCAATTTCGGTCCGAAGAACACAGGATGGATGAAAGTCAAAGTGCTCCCGGCGCAGGGCACGGCTGTGCTGCAGGTGATCAGTTTTGGCGGTGATGGCACGCTCGGTGAAACAGATGTGATGGAGGCTCTGCAAGACCAGTACCATATCAACAGCGGCATCGACGCCGAGATGGTGGCTCGATTGGCCAAGCAGGCAGCCGCTTCTCCGAGTCGGGTGATTCGAGGCCACTTTCCGATCGCCTCCGGGATGGAACCGGACCCAGCAACTACCGGCAGCGTGACGTACACCTGCTTCGAGGATGTGCCCGGGGGTGTGACCACGCTGGCGTTCGATGAGCTGCGAGCAGCCATCAATGCTGAGACTCTGGAGGCGGCAACGGCTGGCCCAAACGCCGCACGCATGGTGATGCCTGGTGAAGAGCTAGCCGTGTTCCTGCCACCCGAAGGTGTGACTTCCGTCCCAGAGAGCCTACTGCAGGCGGGGTCGAACGTACAGCTGATCGAGAACCATTTCGTCTCAGGCATGCTGGGCTATGTCTGTCTCGATGAAAGCGAGATTTCGGTCATTCCGCCTGTGTGGGTCTCATCCGATCGAATGTCGGTACACTTCATCCGTTATCCGCAGTCGGGTCCGGACGTGATGCTGACGGAAGATTGGATACTGCAGGCTGTGGAGGCGGTTGGCGTTACCCACGGTGTATCAGAGGGGGGGGTGCAGCAGGTGCTGCAGGAGTCAGCTCCCTCGGAAAAGGCTCGTTCGATCATGATCGCCAAGGCTTCAGCGTCTACGCCTGGGGAGGAAGGCAGCGCTTACTTTCCCTTCCAGAGAGCTCGCAGTGGAGTCGCGGGAGCACGGCACGACGCGGACATCCCCGCCGAGATCGAAGCCACTATCGTGAAAAATGGTGACCTGGTTGCCGAGGTAACTCCATCACGGGAGCCGCAGCCGGGAAGGGACGTGTGTGGCGGTGAGTTGGGTGACGCCATGCCGGCCTTACCAGTGGCGGATGCGGTGACGGCCGGGGTGAATGTGAGGATGGAGGAACGAGGTGCACGCCAGTATTTCCATGCAGAGATCGACGGTCGCGTCCGCGTGTTCAAGGGAGTGTTGCGCGTGCACCGGGTGACCCACATCGATCAAAATGTGCACACACCCGTCAACAGTGGTCCGGGAGAGGACCTGCATGTGCGCGGATCGGTGCGCGGTGGTGGAGCGGTAACGGCGGAGGGATGCGTGGTCGTCGACGGTGTAGTTGAAGGGGGAGCCAGGATCAGCGTCGGTGAGGATGTCGTCGTTGCCAAGGGTATCGTCGGCAAAGAGACCATCGTGAACGCGCGCGGCAACGTGTTGTGTCCGATGGTGCAAAACGCCACGGTCTCAGCTGCCGGCGACGTGGTTGTGGTGGGGCACTCGATGAATGGCCGGTTGCGCGCGGGAAGGCAATTGACGATCACGGGGAATGAAGGGGCCCGTGGAGGCAGCGCCGTTGGTGGAGAGCTGGTCTCCGGTAGCCGAATCGAAGCGCGCCAGATCAGCCGGGGTCCAGCGTCGACGAGGTTGATGATCGGTCCTGATCCGGAGATCGCCGCGCGTATGAGGAAGGTTGACGAAGGGCTTCAGCTGTGCCGGTCCAACATGATGAGAGTCTTCCGAACCCTCGGGGTTCAGGAAGTCGATGCCACCCATTTCAAGGAATTGATCGAGCGCAGTCCGCCGGAGAAACGCAAGCCGATGATGATGCTGTTTAAGTCGACTCAAAAGTCTGGTGGAGACGCGAACCCAAAGCTTGCGACGCAAACAAGAGTTGAGAAAACTGCAATCAGCGATCTACGACAGAACACAGATTCACATAACAGGGCGTGTAGACTCGGATGTCGAGGTTCGCATCGGTGACGCCAGTATCACCCTGACGAACTCGATGGACGGGGTCGTGTTCGCGCACCTGGAGGACAAGATCGTCATGCAGGGGACAGAATCCTCGACGGCGGCTGGTTAAGGGGTCGATCGCAGACTCTGCACGACGTCCTTGACGGCCTCCATGTCGAAGCGCCGGCTCAGTTTGTCCAGGTGCGAGGCCAGGCCGGCCTCGGAGGTGCCCAGCGAGGCCAGGGTGGCGATGTGTTGTCTGAGCTCGCTGAGACTCTGTCTTTCCGCCGCTCCTGAAAGCTGCGCTGCCAACTCGGCGGTCACTGAAACCCTGTTCCATGCGGAATGGTCCTGGGTCACGTCCGTCGACTCCTCGTACTCGTACTGCACGCTCAGCAGAGAACTCAAGCAACCGTACAGCTGCTCCGCACGAAGTGGTT
The DNA here is from genome assembly GCA_965248265.1 of Candidatus Latescibacterota bacterium. GTDB lineage: Bacteria > Latescibacterota > UBA2968 > UBA8231 > UBA8231 > CBDFJF01. The sequence goes on along the minus strand of CBDFJF010000001.1, from coordinate 46,608 downwards.
TGTCGAGGAAGTGCTCGAACCCGTCCTCCTGAAGCATTCGCCTCTCATGAGCGAGTACGGCCGTCGTCGCGCAGACGATGGGAAACTCGCCTTCACCGGTATCCTGGATCAGCCTGTGTCTGACCTGCGCCCCACTGAGATCCGGCAACTTGTGGTCCATCAACACGATGTCTGGATGGCGTTCTCGTGCATGAGCGATTGCGTCGCTACCGCTGGTCACCAGATCGACTTCGACTCCGACCCGTGTCAGAAAACGTCGGCAGATTTCGCCACCAACCGAATCGTCTACGACGAGCGCGCGCACCGAATGACCCGCCGCAAGGCGCTGTACCCGGTCCCAGCGATCGTCTGCGCCGGCATCATTCGCTTCGACGCTTGCCAGTGAAAGGGTGAACGAAAAAGTGGTACCCTTTCCGAGAACCGACTCGAGTTGCAGCTTGCCGCCCATCAACGCGACGTGACTGCGGGCGATCGCCAGGCCTAACCCTGTGCCGCCGTGCTGATGTCCGGCGTCTCCCTGGTGAAAGGGTTCGAACACGGCTGTTTGGTGCTCCTCAGGAATGCCGGGTCCAGTATCACATACCTCGAAGAGGTAGTCGTTCTCCGCGGGTTTTCCAACCCGCAGGGAGACCTCACCTCGGGTGGCAAACTTTACAGCGTTGCCGAGCAGGTTGATCAACACCTGACGCAGTTTGTTTTCGTCTCCGTGCACGTGCGCGCGCGGCAGGTCCTCCTCGAGCCGCCAGTGCAGGTCCTTGGCATGACAGCGTTGCTGGAACATGGCTCCGAGGCTGCGCACCAGGCCGATGAGATTGAAGTCGACGGCAGAGAGCTCGGTGCGCCCCGCCTCGATCTTGGAAATATCCAACACGTCGTTGATGAGCTCTAGCAGATGGTCACCAGAGTGCTGAATAGTCTGAAGACCGTCATATTGGTCCTGCGTCAGGTCGGCGCCGGCTGAAAGGATCTGAGCATATCCCAGAATCGCGTTCATCGGTGTACGGATCTCGTGACTCAGGTTGGCCAGAAAGGTGCTCTTGGCGCGGTTGGCGTTGTCGGCCTCCGCCGCAGCCGCGCGAGCTGCGACCTCGGCCTTTCGAAGGGCTTCTTCCGTACGCCGCCGAGCTTGGAGGTTGACGTACCCGTCGGAGTGGCGACGGATACGAGCGATGAGTTCGATTCGGTCCGGAACCTTTACCAGGTAGTCGCTGGCCCCGAGCGAGAAGGCCTTCGCTTTGCTCGCGGGGTCCTCCTTTCCCGTCAGCATGATGACGGGCACATCACGGGTGACGTCATCCTTACCGTACATCTCGAGCAAGTCGAAGCCATCGATATCCGGCATTTGCAGATCCTGCAGGATCACGGTAGGGGAGATCTTCCGGGCAGCTTCCAGGGCGGCCTTGGAGTCATCGCAGAACAGGTAGGCCACATCGCTTTCTACCCCCAGCATGCGTCGCACGACTTCCCCGATCATCGCCTGATCATCAACGAGGAGAACTCGCACTGTGGCATCACTCTGGTTCGCGCTCATTCGACCTCAATCTCCCGCAGAATGAGTTGCACGGATGCGATGTCGAACAGCCGGCAGCGGTCGCGCAAATGAGCAGCCAACTGGGTGCCCTCATCGCCCGTTTGCTCCAGCGTGTCCAACTCTCGGTTGAGGTCGGTAATGCTATGGGCGTCGGCTGCCTTGCTCAATCCCGCGTGAAGTGATGGGGGCAGTCGGAAACCGCGCCAATCGGAGTGCTCGAGCGTCTCCTCCGAGGTTGGCTGCGTGAAGCGATACGTCACACCCAGTTGCGCGGAGAGACAAGCATGGAGCTGCTCGACACGCAATGGCTTGTCGATAAAATCGTCGAAGCCGGCCTCCATGAAGCTCTGACGCTGATGTTCGAAAACCGAGGCGGTCACGGCAACGATTTTCATGGCATGGGTCCCGTGCTCCGCGACCAACTGCTGCATGGCCTCCACACCGGTCATTCCGCCCGGCATGCGGATATCCATGAAGACGATGTCCGGCATTCGAATCCGCACCGATTCGAGGGCCTGCTCGCCGCTTTCAACGGCTTCGGCCTCTACTCCGATTCGGGTCAGCATCTGCTGCAGGATGTCCCGATTGGTGGGTACGTCGTCGACGATGAGTGCGTGCACCTCGATTCCGTCTTCCAGCCCGCGCACTTGCCCCCAGAGAGGTTCGTCGTCGGCTGCAAGGGGGGTGGTAGAGGGTTCATCTGCGGACAGCTGGCCAATCCCTGTCAGGGTTGCAGTGAACGAAAAGCGAGTGCCTGCTGAACTGGAGTCCTCCAGTAGCAGCTGGCCTCCCATTATTTCTACCTGGCGTCGCGCGATGGCCAGACCCAGGCCGGTGCCGCCGTGGCGCAGGCCTTCTTCATCCTGCTGGAATGGCTCAAAGATTTCGGTCCAGCGCTCTCGGGGAATTCCCGGGCCCGTGTCAGCGACGCAGAAACGGTAATGGCTATCGTCCTCCGTGACCACCGTCAAGGTTACTTCCCCATGGTCGGTGAATTTTACTGCATTGCCCAGTAGGTTGATCAGAACCTGGCGGAGCTTGCTCTCATCGCCGTATACGCGGTCGACCCGGATGCCATGTTCCAATTTCCACGCCAGGCCCTTTTCGCCACAATGAGATTCGAACATCGCGGACAGGCTCTCCATCATGCGGCGCAAGTCGAATTCGCTGGGGCGAAACTCTTCTCTTCCGGCTTCGATCTTGGAAATGTCGAGGACGTCGTTGATCAATCGCCGCAGGTGCTCGCCCCCGTCAGCGATTGAATCGATCGCCCGCCGGTGCTCAGCGGTTAGGTCCGTGCTTCCCTGGAGAATCTGCGTGTAACCGAGAATGGCGTTCATCGGTGTGCGGATCTCGTGGCTCATGTTGGCCAGGAAAATCGATTTCGTCCGGTTGGCCGCTTCCGCTGAAGTGCGCGCTTCCTCTGCAGCCTCCCGTGCGTTGTGCTCGGATTGCAGCGCCTGTTCGAGTTGCTCCTTGGCCTGCAATAGTTCTCCCGTCCGCTCCGTGACGCGAAGCTCCAAGGTGTCGCGAGCCTCCTTGAGAGAGGCGTCGCGTCCCTCAATCTGTTCCAGCATCTCGTTGAAGGTGGCGGAGAGGGTGCCGAGTTCGTCATCGGCGACCGCGGCCGCCCGGCGGCTGTAGTCACCGGTCTTGGAGACATCCCGGGTGGTGGCAACAAGATCCAGGATCGGCTGTGAAATCGTTCGTTGAAGCAGGAGGGCCAGCAAGGCGGACAACACCATGCCGAGGATGACCGATTCGATCGCACTGGTGACGTAGTGGTCGATCAGGTCATCCAGTTGACTCAGATCCGCGCGTAGAAATACGAGGCCGATGTTTTCGCCATTCCTGGTCACTGGCTGGAAGAGCAGGAGGTGGTTATCGACGAATGCGTGCGATTGTAGCGAGTCGGAGGCCGCGGGGAAGGTGAATGTTGCCGTACCCTCTCGACTGTAGGTCGCAAACAGGGCGCCCGTGTCGTCGTAAATTCCAGCATTGACGATTTCCGGTTTGACTTGCAGCGAAGTGAGGACTCGCTGCGCAGCAAGGTCGTCCAGGAATACGAGTGTGGAGACGCTGTTGCCGCCGATGAGCATAGCCGTTGACGACAAGCTGTTGACGAGGTCCGTCCGGAACTGACTCAACCTGTTGATGAAGAGAATGCCGCTGGCCGACACCAGAACCGTAAAGGCGGTGATCAGCTGGATGAGGACGAGTTTGTTTCGAATCGTCATCGTCAATGGATTCCACTGGCGTCGCCGGCCGTCGTCGAGGGCACCAGAATGGCTAGCTTGAGCAGCTGGGCGCTGGCCTTGAGGCCGGCCCATTCAAGACTCTCCCGATTGACCTCGAATTTCAACTTCCCCTTCTTGAGCACGAAATTGATGCAGGCACCCTGAGCCGCCATCCCCGGAGCGTCCGTAACCACCAGTATGCCCTGTTTGCCAAGATGCTGCCCCAGGTTTCTTACCTGTGATGAGAACTCGGGAGTCACGAAAAGCAGGTGGCAGGGGCGCACTTCCTTGACCGAGGAGAACACTTCAATCTGAAGGGGTCTTCCCCGGGCGCTTTTCTTCTGTGAGATCTCGCGCAGGGAAAATTCGACCGGGCTGGTGCCAAGGATTCCAAGCTTGAACGCACCCTTGGTGCGTTCGGGGGGCCAGTGCACGTAGTCGATAAAGTTGTAGAGGAACACGGCCTTGAACCGGTTCAAGCGATCATCGGACTCAAGCCCTTGCGCTGGATGGAAGGCAAACAGGCATCCGCAAAGGGTGAGCGCACACGCCGCTCGATTGAGCGTTGACTTACTCATGGTTGTGATGACGCCCGTCTTTGGTTGGTCCGATCCTGGTCGAGTTGGCGTCCGGGCGCGATCTCCAGCAAGGCTTCGCGCACTCCGGCCATATCGTAACGATCGGTGAACTTTCGTAGATGGCTGACCAGGGCATCACCACCGGGTTCGCTGCCCATGTTCTCCAGTTCATCGACCAAGCGGCTCAGGTCGCTAACACTGTGTGACTCGACCGCCACCAGCAGTTTCGCGTAAAATTCTTCCGGAAGGTCGATGTCACGCCAGTCGCTGACAGGCAATTGCATGCCGTCATCCTCGACGGCGAAATCGAATTGCACTCCAAGGTGTTCGATCAGAACTTGGTACACCTGCTCAACTCGAAGCGGTTTGTCGATCAAGCCGACGAATCCGACGCTCGGGTAGTTCCGGCGGTCCTGTTCGAGTACGGAAGCCGTTACGGCCACGATCTTCAGCGCTTCGCCATGCTCTGACGTGAGGCGTCGGGCCGCCTCAACACCGTCCATCTCCGGCATGCGGATATCCATGAAGACGATGTCCGGAGGACGGGCATGCGCCATGGCGAGTGCCTGGGAGCCGCTGTCAGCCGCCTCGGTGGTAACGCCCACTCTCTCCAGCACCCGTACCAGCACGTCGCGGTTGGTGTCCACATCGTCGACGACGAGAGTCCGGACCGATGCTGGTTGCCGGATGCCGATCACCCGCTTCCAGTCAGGCGTAGCGGACGACACCGGAAGGCGATTCTGCTGTTGGAGATCTCCGGGTGGCAGGTGGAGAGAAAAGAAGAAACGGGTTCCAACGCCAGGTTCCGATGACATGGCGAGATCACCACCCATCATTTCCACATGCCGGCGCGCAATGGCCAGGCCGAGACCGCTTCCTCCCTTGTTGACCCCTTCCTCGCCCTGCCGGAACGGCTGGAAGACTTCACTGCGAATATCGTCGGGAATCCCGACACCGGTATCGGTGATTTCGAAGTGGTAACGGTCGTTGTCGAGTGCTTCCACCGTCAATGAAACCGTACCACGATCGGTGAATTTCACCGCATTGCCCAACAGGTTGATCAGAATTTGCCGCAGTTTTTTGGCATCGCCGAAGACGCTCTTCGTCGTCCCGGATGCCTTCATCTTCCAGGTTATCTCGCGCTCGCGACAACGCACGTCGAACAGGGCTTCGACCACTTGCAGTAGCTCGTGCAGCCGGAAGGCTGCCGCGTTCAGTTCCTCCCTTCCGGACTCAATCTTGGATATGTCCAGGATTTCGTTGATAAGCGAGAGCAGGTGTTCACCGCTATCAGCGATGGTTCGCACGGTTGTCAGGTGCTTGGGCGCCAGGTCAGAGACGGCTTGAAGCAGCTGCGTGTACCCGAGAATCGCGTTCATCGGCGTCCGCAACTCGTGACTCATATGGGCGAGGAACTGGCTCTTGGCATACGAGGCACTCTCCGCCGCCTCTTTGGCATGCTCGAGTTCCACCTGCGCCCGTTTGCGCTCGCTGATGTCGAGGCCGTAGACGTTGACGTATCCCAACTCTCGCATGGGGGCAAACACAAGGGAGAAGACTCGATCGCCGCTGCCCGACTCGATCTCCTGGTTCTGCTGGCTGGCGAGCGCCTCCGTGACCACGGAGTGCCACTCTGCCGGCAGTTCGCCCTCAGGCTGCAGCGCCTCGACCAGGTCTGTACCCGGCCGGTTGGCATACAGAACCCGGTAGTCCTGCGCGACGCGGAGCACGGGATTGGGGTTTTCTTCGGGAAACTTTGCCAGCAGTCGCGCCCGGTTGCGCTGCTCCTCGAGCTCAGCATTGATCCGCGTGATGCGATCCTGACGGCGGCCCGCGAGTGAGGCGAACAGGCCCAGGAATACTGGAGCAGTATCAATTATCCAGTGCAAGGGCTGCCCTGACTGCACGGACAACACGGCGGCCCAACTCAATTCCATGCCGCGGATGACGAGTGAATCGAACAGCATGGCCCCGATCGGAAAACAACAACCAAAGAGGGCGCCTGACAACGCGTACCGCAGGGTATGGTTGGGGTGTGCCGGTCCAATCTTCATGGCGTCGGCCGTCTCGTGAGCGTTCAATAGTCGATACTGAAGGCGAGAACGTACGACCGCCCCGGCTGCGGGATGAGGGAATTGCGAAATCCCAGGCTTCGCTCGTCAAAGGTATTGCCGCTGTCGGCCTGTTCCACGCCGGGATGGAAAAAGTCTGCGTCGAGCATATTCAACACCTTCGCCGTCACCCGGAACGGATGAAACGAATAGCTCAATACCCCATTGAAGACGATATAGGGATCGATGGTCTCACCCTGCGCTCGCAGCGGGTTCTGAGAATACAGCTTGCGTCTGCCGACGAAATTGGATCGCAGGTTCAAGTTCCACCGCCGGTCGAGAGGCAAGTTGACGCCGGTGTTGATCTTGTGAGGAGCGATGTCGCCCAACTCGGTGTCGCCGTCTTCCCAACCGATGACGCTGTCGTCCTCGTCGTTACCATGGTTATAACGCGTACTACTGGTCACATCAGTGAAGGTGTAATAGAAGAAACCGGTGATCTGGGGACCCGATGTCAGCAGGTTAGGCGCGGCGAATCGCCCGCGGTATTCCACCCCCCAGATGTCCCTGGTCCCGGCATTGTGGGCTTCTGTGCGACGAGGGCTCGACGGGTTGATCACATCTTCATAATGTGAGTAGAACAGGGAGGCGTCGTGGAAGATGTGGCCGGTCTGGTACATGGCGATGAGTTCGGTGTTGCGGGCTTTCTCTGGTTTGAGATCCGGGTTGGCCCTGCGCCCGCTGAATCCGCCCCACAGCTGTATGGGGGCCGGCTCCTTGAAGGCTTCTCCATAAACGAGCTTGAGGGCGCCGCGTTGTGAGAGTTTGTAGACCAGGGACAGGCGCGGATTCACCGAACTTCCGTACACGGAATTGTGGTCGAACCGGACCCCGGCGTTGAAGCGCAAGGGCGAGCGGTTCCAGATGCCCTGAACGAATCCGCCGATATCTTCGGTGTACAGTAGGTTGATCGGCGGCATCTCAGGGTTGGGGAGTGGGGGCGGGGTATAGGTGGCATCGCGGCTGTGCCCGATGCCGACACCAAAACCATACGGACCGGGTTCGTTTGCGGGCACCGTAGAGCTGAAGGCTCCCCAGTATCCGGGGATGTCATAGTTCTGGGTGAGTTCCTTGCGTTCGAACTTGAAACCACCGTTGACCGCGAAACCCTGGATCAGGTCATCGGCCGCCACCTCCAGTTGTTGCTTGAATAGCCAGCTGTTGCTGACCGAGTTCCACTGCGTGAAGCTGACGTAGGAGGAGTCCGCCGCCGGGCCGTCCGGCAATGCCTCCGGCCAACTTCCCCAGGCCCGGTTCTTGCGAAACGACAACAGAGAGCTGCTGCGCACCCTGTCGTTGAGACGGCGGTCTGCTTCGGTGTAGATGAGAGTTCCCGATGTGTTCCACAGGGAATTGTTCTGCACGTGGTCGGCCGTGTACTGAGCGCCGTAGCCCTCCTTGCGAATCCATCGCACGAAGCCGACCTTGGCGCCGCGATAACTCAGGCTGCCGAGAACACCGCTGTCGTCGGTGGGATCGTAGTAGGTGCCGAAGTTGCGACCGTTGTTCTGCAGGTCCAGCAACGGTCCCCACACCGCCCGGTCACTGTATTGCCCTGGGTCGAGGAAACCGAATTTGCCGGAAAGATCGGGCTCGTCGCTCTTGAACATGCGCCCAGACAGGCTGTAGGAGACCTCCGATATTTTGCCCCGTACCGAAGCATCGACGCCCTTGGAATCGTAGCTTCCGGTCTGGAAGTTTACGCTGCTGACGTACTCACCGTCTTCTACCTGCTGGCCGTCATGGGTGATGATATTGATGACACCGAGGAAGGCGTTGGCGCCGTGTACGGCAGAGGCCGGTCCGTAGAGGACCTCCATTCTCTTGATACTGGAAACGGGAAAGCGTCGAGTGAAAACTGCCTGATGGGTCCACAGGCGGTTATCGACCTGACCATCGATCATCAGCAGGGTGCGCTGCGTCGAGGGTTGGCGATACCCCCGCTGATAGGCATACAGATAGGGGATTCCGTTGGCATGCACGGTGTCAAAGCCGGGAAGGTCCTCGACGATCTCGGCCAGGTTGGTGTACCCACGCTGTTGGATTTCCTCATCCGATATAACGACGATGGCCGCGGGCGCGTCGAGAATGCTTTCTGGTATTCCGGACGCCACGGACACATCCATTTCGACCAGATCAGACAGCGAGATCTCGAGGAGGTCATCCAACTCCTGGGCTGACGCCGAGCAGGCGATGACAACGGAGGCCAGAATGAGGCGGACAGCGGCAATGGATCGGCGCTGGCTTCTGAGTCCTCGTGCCCCACGCCCAAGAGGTTTCCCGAGTCCATTCATCACACGTACTTCCTCACTAAGGGTTTCCAAGGGGCCCTATGGAGAAGCGAATTCGTCTCGGCGGATCAACGACTGACCCCACAGCCCACATAATATATCTCCAGGGTACTGTTAGTGGCTGATTTTTCTTCGTTTAGTGCTATCGCCCTGACACCGCTGGCAAGGTTTGCCGATCGTTGAGGTGTCGACGGGGAGAGGCGTAATCGGCCACTGCGTGGACAGCCACAGGGTCAGGGTCCACATTAGCTAAATGATCAACGCCGATGCCCAGAAGATCCAGGAGCTGAAAGCAGCCATAGATCGACGGCCGCGAGTAACGCTCGCCCATTTGCCGACGCCACTGGAGCGTTGTGGCCGTCTATCGGACGAACTCGGTGGCCCCCAGATCTGGATCAAGCGGGACGATTTGACCGGTCTGGCCACAGGTGGAAACAAGACGCGTATGTTCGAATTCGTTCTCGGCGAAGCGATTGAACGGGGGGCAGACACCGTCATTGCCGGGGCGGCGATCCAATCGAACAACTGCCGCCAGTTGGCGGCGGCGTGCGCGAAGCTTGGTCTACAGTGCCACCTGATCCTGCGACAATTGGAGAGTGATCCTTTTGATTCGATACAGGGAAATCTTCTACTCGATCTGATCGTCGGAGCCCAGGTGGAGATCGTACGCGTCAATGACTGGGCGACGCAGGGGGAGTTGATTCGCAAAAGGGCACGTGCACTCGAAGCAGAAGGTCGTAGGGTCTATGTAGCCCGGGTAGGGGATGAGTCCAGGCTGGGTGTATGGTCAACGGGGTACGCAAACGGATTCATCGAATTGACGGAGCAAGCGGAAGCCCTGAATCTCAAGCTGGATGAGCTGTGGGTGTGCTCTTCGGATACCACCCTCGCGGGCCTGCTGGTAGGGGCGAAGTTCACGCGCTCATCGATTGGCCTGAGAGGGGTGTCGGCGATCGGGGAGCCCGTAACTGGGTCCTCGTTCCCGCAACTGATAAGCGATACAGCCAACCAGTGTGCCGATATCCTGGGGCTCGATGTCGAGGTCGGCCTCGAGGATGTCGACTGTACCACCGAGTACGTGGGGCCCGGGTACTCCGTGCCTTCCGAAGCCGGCCGGGAGGCGATCAAACTGCTCGGGCGCACAGAGGGGATCCTGCTCGATCCGAGTTACTCCAGCAAGGCCATGGCCGCCCTGGTTGAGCATGTTCGCATGGGCAAGATTGCGCCTGAGGGCAACATCGCCTTCCTGCATACCGGCGGTGTTCCGGCTTTGTTCGTCCAACACCAGCATCTGGGGATAGAAGGACTGCTCGATCGTTGAGATCCTCGCTCGCGTTGCGCACAGCCGGACAGATGCTGTCGACGGTCATCGCCCTGGCTCCCTCGATGGCGCAGCCGCATTTCACTGAACAGAGTGCCACCGCCGGACTCCGGACGATTAACATCTCCGGTTCCCCACAGGACAAACAGTACATCCTCGAAGCACACGGCAGCGGTGCTGCCTTCTTCGACTACGACAACGACGGCGATCAGGATCTGTACGTCGTCAACGGTTCGGACTTCGAGCACTATCAGAGTCGTTCGGGTCCTGGAAATTCCCTCTACCTCAACCGGGGTGAGAGCACCTTTACCGACGTCACCGAAGAGGCCGGCGTCGGCGACGCCGGCTGGGGCGCGGCGTGCGCGGTAGGTGACATTGACAATGACGGCTTCCGTGATCTCTACGTCACCAACTACCGCGCCAACGTTCTCTACCACAACCGTGGCGACGGCCATTTCACCGATATCACCGCAGCGGCAGGTGTGGGCGGAGAAGCCTACAGTTCCGCGGCGGCCTTCTTCGACTACGACAACGACGGCGACCTCGACTTGTACTCTGCCAGCTACGTCGTCTTCGACCTACAGGACAATCCCCGAACTGACTGCGACTACTTGGGTGGGATCAAGACCTATTGTGGTCCACTGGGCATGGTGGGAGGAGCGGATGTGCTGTATCGCAACGAGGGAGGTAATCGATTCACCGACGTGACCGTCACCTCCGGTGTCGCACAGGCGAACAGCTACTACGGACTTGGCGTGATGCCTTCCGACTACGACGGTGATGGCGACCTCGACCTCTACGTTGCCAACGATCAGACCCCCAACGTGTTGTTTCAGAACAAGGGCGACAGCACTTTCGACGATGTTGCTCTCGTTTCCGGCGTCGCCTACAGCAGTGACGGCGATGAGGAAGCCGGCATGGGTGTCGATTTCGGTGATTTTGACAACGACGGCGACGACGATCTCTACGTCACCAATTTCTTTCGTGAGAGCAATACGCTGTACCGCAACGGGGGAGGACGCTTCGCCGATTTTACCGTTGAGGCGGGCATTGAAGCCGTGACCATGAACCGGTTGGGTTGGGGAACCCGCTTCGCCGATTTCGACAACGATGGCGATCTCGATCTGTTCGTCGCCAACGGTCATGTGTTTCCGCAAGTCGATGACGCTGCGACCGGAACCAGCTATCGCCAACGCAATCAGTTGTTTCGCAACGACCTCACAGATGGCTCGGCCGCGTTCATCGACATTTCCGAGGCGGCCGGACCGGGCATGGCCATAGAGAAGGTGAGTCGGGGAGCTGCCTTCGCCGATTACGACGACGACGGGGACGTCGATGTCTTCGTCGTTAACTTGAACGACACGCCCTCTCTGCTGTGCAACAATATGGGCGGCGGCAATAACTGGCTCGTCGTGGAATTGGATGGCGGCGACGCTGGAGAGGTGAACGCCGAGGGTCTCGGTACACGGCTGCGCGTAGTCGCAGGTGGCCGCACTCAGTTCCGGACCATCGAGGGAGCCGGCAGCTACCTGTCACACAGCGACGTGCGGGCCCATTTCGGCCTCGGCGACGCTCAGCGTGTCGATAGAGTTGAGGTGGAGTGGTTGGATGGGACGAAACAGGCGGTTACTGCTGTCACCGTCAACCGCTTCATCACCATCCGGCGTGGGCTGTGAGGGAATCGGCAGGTCGTGGGACGTAGGGATGCAGGTGAAACCGCGGATCTCGTTCACACGCTAGTTTCAGACAGAACCTGCTCGACGGTGTTGGTGAAGGTATCAATGTCGATCGGTTTCTTGAGCACGGCGTGCACGCAGTCGGGTGGGTTGTCGCTGATCTCATCGTCCACCCATCCAGAGAGCACGACGACGGCAATGTCGTTGCCCTGGTCTCGCAGCGCGAACAGCAGTTGCTCGCCATCGACGGGTCCCGGCATGCGCAGATCCAGAATGATCAGGTCGACATCCTGTTGCTGCAGCAGATCCATAGCCTGCCATGCGTCGGCCGCGGGCAGCGCCGCGAACCCCTTCCTCTGCAGCAGCTTGATCACCAGCGCCCGGACATAGGCATCGTCATCTACTACTAGAATCTTCTTCGCCGCTTCCCGCATAAGATTCACGCGCGCAGTCGTCTATCTTTGAACGCCGCGGTGGAGGAGGTCGTTAGATCACGAGGGTGTGTCAGAACGGCGGTGAAGTGCGCCAGTAGATCCACTTCTGATTGACACACATCACAGGTCACCTTGCCACCGTTGTGGCGGAGATCGACGAACACGGCACCCGTGACTGCGGCCATCGTCATCACCTCATCGATGTCGCCACACGCTTCGTCAGTGGCGTCAACGACATTCCAGTCGACATGCTTACCGGTGAGTCCACGGAAGAGCTTCTGTTTGGGTACGTAGGCCTTGTATCGCCGTCCGCACTTGCAGGTATAAAGCAGTCCCAGGGCCATGGTTTCTCAATCCGCTACCAGGTTCGAGTGCGCGGTCATGACGGTGTCGATGTAACCGTCGTTTGTACCCGCGACTCCAGGAGTTCATCGACTTTCTTGGATAAGGCTTCCATAGACAGCGGTTTCGTCATGCAGTAATCGGCACCCGCCTCACGTGCCCGCTGTAAATTTTCGTCGTCGTCGTATCCGGTAACGACCAGTACCGCCAGATCGCTGGTTTCGGGTGCCGACCTGATACTGGAACAGACCTTGAAGCCATCCAGGTGCGGCATCATCAGATCGAGAATCACCAGGTCTGGCTTGAACCTGGCAATCTGGATCCCCGCTTCGAAGCCGTCCGCCGCCGTTGCCGTCTGGTAACGCTCATCTCTTTCCAGAAGGCGCACGATCAACTTGACCACAGCGGGGTCGTCATCGACGACGAGGACCCGCCGCTGGTTGGGAGCGTTCGGCGACGTGCCCAGGGGGGGCATGCCGTGTTCGACCAGAAACTCCTCGAAATCGCCAAGCCGGATGCGTCGATGACGCCCAGGGGTCTTGTAGGCCTTGAGCTGGCCACTGTTGATCCAGTTCGCGACAGTCTCCTGCGAAACGTGGCAGTGGGAGGCGACGTCTCCGGTGGTCAGTACCGGTTTGGGATCCATGCCAGCCTGAGAGAGTTGGTTTTTTTGGAGTTTTTTGGACTTTTGGTAATATGCTTGAAACAGGCCCACTCGTCAACTACAAATGTGGCGTTGAGGGCCTACGTGTGTTGTTACTCACGATAATTTCAGACGCAAATCGCGATAATGGGGTTTTCGGCGATTTCTAAAACACCGATTTCGGGGGTTTACATTCGGCTGTGCCGAATGCTATTCGGGTGGATCTGATTAGATGGGTGCAGATTTTGCAGCGCCTTCGTGAAGATCCTGGGCTTGACCCTGCGATGTGGAAAGGCAATGCTTTGGGGCCAAATCCAGGGAGAACCGACTGATGGATAAGGAGATGGTAGAGGCAATTGGGGTAATGCTGAAGGATGCGGCGCCAGCCTTGCTCATCCTACTCGGGATTCCTGCGGTGGTCCTCATATTGTACGTGTTTCGCGAGGAAGTGAAACAGGCTCTTCCGAATCTTCGGCTGCGGTGGAAGCGCAAGGACACTGAAATTGAGGCGAGAACCACACCACCCGCTGATCTCGTCGATACTTCGGCGGCACTGGAAACTGAAGTACAAGATTCAAGTGAAGGGTTGGCCAAAGCCCCTCATCCAGAGGAGGGGGGGGAGGACAAAGGGGAGCAGCGCCAGGGGCCACAGAGCGCGGATCACTGGATACTCGAAATGCAAATGGACTTTTACACGCGGAACATAGAAAGTGGGGAGGAGGCTTATCGCAAGGCACAAGACGCCGAGGCCAATACTGGAGAAAAAGCCCGAAATGAAGCACTGTATCTCTCCCTCCGGTTCCGCTTCGCAGACGACAAATCAGCACTTGACAGGCTGATGGAGCTGGCCGCCAGTGAGAATCCTCCTCACAATGCTCAATTTCTGGTCGGTGCCTGCTACCGAGAAGCCGGCAATCATGAGGCTGCTGTCCGTGCTTTTGATCAAGCTGCACTCGATGCAGATACTGAGAAATCAACCGCAAAAGCTCTCGTTGCCGCAGCGAAGAGTAAATGGGAGATAGATCAAAAGGAAAAGGCAATAGAGGACTTGACTAACGCCATAGGGACGTTCACCGATTCAGCTGCGAGGGTCGACACCTACAAAGGAGTAGCCGATCTGCATGGCAAGAGGAATGAGTATCTAGCGCAGGCGCTTATTCTTGAGAAGATCCTAGAGATTACACCGAACGATGTAGACATTCGCTTTGCCTCAGCCTTTGCCTATTATCGCGCGGGCCAATCGGAGGTCAGCCGGCTTCACTACACGAAATGTTTGAGTTTTCGGCCCGACTACGACCTGGCGATCAATAATTTGGGTGTCTGCTGCGACAAGATCGGACTGGAATCTCTCGCCATAGGGCACTACGAAAAGGCGGCCAACGCTGGAAATACGCTGGCAATGTCTAACCTGGCGAAGACACTCATCAGTGCAGATCTTCTTGACCAAGCACAGGGGTGGTTGGACAAAGCCAGGCGCGCAGAAGACGTCCATGAAAATGTCGCGGGAACGATGGTAGACCTTCGCGCAAAGCGGAGATCCCAGAAGGAGCTTAGCGAGAAAGTTGATGCTGAAGCCGCGCGCAGACACCGTTTTTTCATGAAATATGTGGATGGTTTCTTGGACAGCGACACTAATCACCCCGAACCTTTTGGGACTTGGGCGAGTCTGTCTGCGAATCTGCACGCGGATGAATTTGCAGCTTGGAATCTTTTCCCCACATGGCCGACGCCAGCAGTTTGCTACCGCATCCTGGCCCCACTCAGCAATAAGAGGCGCGCTCAGGAGTGTGTCTGTACCAAACAGACCGGGGCGGCAGATCCAGTAACTCACGGACAGGCTTACCTGATCGTCTCGCCAGATAGGGCCGAGGTGAACGTGATGATAGTAGACGAGTCTGATAACAGTGCAGAGTACTTCGAAGGACTCACTCAGCAAGAGATCAAGCCTCCGAGTCTTCCTCAAGGATAAGTTCCCATCGGTTCTGCGTCCTGCAGCACGGGCACACAGCCGAACAGACCCTGACAAGCGGGACTTTTTCTCGCCAAGAGTGGGAACACCTACCGCATGTTATCGTCCATGTCTTCATGCTCGACAACGGATTCAAAAGTGCCCATGCTTCGAGGTAGCGGGGGATTACGACCGCTACCACACGGCCCCGATCGGACGGTTCTGCTATTCGCATCTCCAGTCCGTCCCTTCCAATTTCAACCATCGGCACATCTCCTTGAGCCGTGAGTAGATCCGCCCTCGCGAGATCCCTTCGATCTCATCGAGAGGCGTGTTCGTCGTAACTACCGTGAATTGCTGCTCCGCATACCGCGCATCGACCAGGTCGTACAGGATCTCCTCCTCCCACTCGGTCCCGCGCTGCACCCCCAGATCGTCGATCACCAGGTAGGGGACTGTGGCCAACCGCTCCTGGATCTGGAAGAGCTTCCCGCTCTCCTGAGACCCCTCTGACATTGTCTGCCGAAGTCGAGGAAACAGCGATCGAGCCAGGTTCACGAACCGACCCCGCTTCATCCTCCAGTACATCAGCTCATTGAGCACGATGCTGGCCAACAGCGTCTTGCCGGTGCCTGGTGTGCCATGCAGGAACAGGCCCTGCTTCGGCGGCTCCTGGGAGTCCACAAGCTTCGCGATCGAGGCCCGGATCTTGCCGGCCAGTCCTGGCTGCTCGGCGTCGAGGAAGTCCGTGCGGAACTTCCAGCGATAGCGGTCGGGCACTCCCGAGATCTTGACCAGGTGGTTCACTACCTGTATCCGGTGCCGAGGCGCTCTACAGGGGCAGTCGCGGCGCACGGACTCCTCATCCCAGTAGAGGTAGGGAGACTGGTCTCCGCAACGGCACAAAGGACGAACACACCGGCAGATCTCCAATTGGCCGTGGCCTTGTCCCACTCGCTCATCAGCCTGGACATACACGAAACCTCGATCGCCACAACTCGCGCAGCTCACTTCCAGGAGAAGCCACTCCAGAGCCATCGCCAAAATACAGACCAACCCCCAGCTGAGAACTGGTGAATACCCCTTTCGAGATACGCTGTGTCCTCCCGTAGATACTCCACCTCCTCCTCCAACTCATTGAGTCTCGGAAGAAGCCCGTTCGTCAGGCGATTGAGCCTGCGCCGCTCCTTGCTATTCCCGCTCATAGGATCTCCTCAATTGCTGTGAATGAGTGTGAAGCTATGCAGGCGGATGTGCCCGCTCTCGACATACACTCGCTTGCCTTCGCGAAGCCGCTCCTCCATCAGCTCAACGGCTTCCACCGAGGCATAGTTGCATCTGATGATCGTGGCAGCGTCCGTCGCGCTGATCTCAAGTGGGGGCTGTGCCGTCCCCCTGAAATGGAGGTAGCAAGATTTCATGTCCTCTCGTTCGATTGACTCCCAGTAATCGGAATTATCGTGCGTCCGCAAAGCAATTTTCGTCTTGCCTGTCTTCTTCGCAGTCATCGCCACAGGCACAGCACGGCTCGCCATCATACCAGCAGTTGCAGTGCTGACCGTCATCGCGGTTTGGGCACGTCGTTTCCCAGTTGTCCTCCATGATCGTTGACTCCCCTCTGAAATCAATCCTCAGCCCAATCATGGGCAACGGGAACAGGTAGAGCCGCTGGTTGGACCTGTCCCAGAACGCTCCGATCCAGATGTCGTACCAGGCAAAGAGCGGGCGGATTCTCATAGCTCAGGCAGAGCCGCAATCTCGGCTTCCGTCATCTCCACGCACTCGATTTGGCATTCTTCGCCGATGTCATCGCCGTGCTTCCTGTCCTCCATCCACGCACGTACCGCCTCGATGGCGTGATCGATGTTCTTCACAATCGAGCTGCTTTGTCCGTCACCCAGCTCTGGAGAGAGCTTGAACATCAGCGTCCCAACTGGGAGAACCAGAAGTCGCTCTCGGTCTCTGTAGGAGCGCCCGTACTGGTAGCAACTATCCTTCCCGCAAATCTTCTGTCTGCATGGAGGCTCACCCCTTGAAACCCAGTTGCCTATCGGGTATGCGTCGAGATACCGCAGAAAAGGGCACCCGGTTGGCTTCGCTCTCTCCCATTCGTCGCCCATCCGTTGACTCCTCAGTAGGTTTCTTATCGTTAGTCCGCCAATGTTCCGTCGATGTCTCCAGCGCTCTGGCGCTCGTGGAAGTGGAGGTCGATTTCGCCATCAGCCACACCTGTCAGCAGCCCCCGCCAGTGATGCCAGGAGAGACTGTTGACTTCGATGGCGGTTGTTGACTCGACGGCATCGACGGCATCGTTGTCCCGACAGATCCACAACTCGTATACCGCCTCGCCATCACGACTCGGGTCCACATACTCCAGTGTGGTCCAGCAAAGCCCGTACACGCCGCAAATGTCTGATACCCAGGAGCGTAGCAGCTCGCGGCCAATCGACGATGTCGGGCGGAACATGGCAGCCTTGCAGGCGCCGAGATAGACTTTCTCAGCCTCGCCGGCCGTGAATCCCTGCGCGAAGGCGCGATTGAGTTCGGGGGCGTCACCGGTGAAGAGTTCGCGGACACGCCGGTAAAGCGGGCCACAGGTCACATTCTGTCGGTTCATGGGCGGACAATCCCCTTGCGGTCACAGCGGGCGCAACCCTTGAACCTCCAGCCCTCGAAGTCGTTGTCCTCAGACGGCTCTTCTGTGATACGCGCTCCTCCGGCGCCGTCGCATTCGGGGCACTTGAACAGGTCGCGTATTTCCGTGATGGCGTAGGCAATGCTCCGCACATCACGCTCAAGCGCTGTCACCATCTGGTTGCGGTACTCCTCAACCGACAATTCTCCGCTGATTTCCGTGCTTTCGAGGTACATCCGTTGACTCCCTTTAAATGGCATTATCGTTGGTCTATGGTGTCCAATCCACAATCGATCTAAGCTCTGCGCTAAGGTAATCCATGAAACTTGCAGCGATTGCATGCATCGCCTCGGTCCTTCTCGTACTCGGTGTAGGTCATTTCTTGAGATACGAGCCAGTTGGGATTGGAGAGCTGCTCCTTAGCATCTGGGCCATGTCTCTTTTCGTCATCCCTGGATTTGTGATCGCGATAAGCGGCTTCCTCTTCTTTACGAATGCCACATTCCGAGAGCTCGCAAGCGAGAGATCGAACCTGCTCTGGCCGGCAGCCATGCTCGCATTAGGAGTCTTAGTCTGGTTGTACGGGCTTCTTGGCGGAACACACGGCTGATTCATTTTAACCGGCGTTATCGGGAATCTGGATCGACTGGCCTCACGGTCCTTACATTCCTGCGCATGGATTCTGATAAGACTGTCAACCAGTGCCTGCATGAACTCAGAGCGGCACGGAGCAAATTTCTCCACGAACTCAAAGCCCAAGGACTCGAAGAGCGCGCACGGCGCACACGCCGAGTGCTGATTCTGTTGTCAGCGCTGTGCATCGCAATGGCGATGTCTGGCTTGGTCCCAACGAAGGTCAGCCAGTTGGGGATCGAGATCAGTAGTCCTGGTGAGCAGGCTGTCATCATGCGCGGCCTTGCCGTCGCCATCGGCTACTTCCTTCTCTCTTTTGTGACGCTCGCCTACGACGTCGATAGGGAGTGGCGGAGTAGCGTTTTTATCACTTTCAAGACATACCGCGTGCAGCTGGGAAACCTTGCCCTTGCGCTCCATATGTCTACCCACCGAGGTTGGCGTCTTGGCTATAGAATTCAACGAAAACTCAAGTACGATCCGACGGAGCATGCTGCATTGCGCGAAGCTTCACTCCCACTTGTCAGCATCGCGGCAGCAGCAATCCAACACATGAACGACTTCATTTTCCCCGTGCTGTTGGGCGTGGCTGGCATACTGCAAGGGGCTCTGTGGGAAGCCCCTAGTTGCATGCCGACCAAATGATCCAGACGAATCCCGCGATCCACGCGAAAAACTCCACGAACACGAGGGCACCGTGCCTGTTACCCAGGTGCCCCTTTGAATCCTGTGAATCGTGCCGATCAGAATGTGAGTTCATCAGGCTCTCCATAATTGGCCTTATCGGGACTCCGCTTGCGCGCCTGATTCGCTTTCTCCTTTTTCGTCGGCACTGCCCCGCGTACGCCTAACGAGGAGCCCTTTCCAGATGACCACGGAGAATTGGATAGCCATCGCTACTATAATTGCCATCCTGACCCAGAAGTCGTTCAACAAGTTGATCCACAGGGTATTCGACCGCTCCAACCAAACGCCTAGGAAAATGGAAGCTGCGACGGTAGCGAAATGCGTAATCGTGTTGAGCATAGTTTCCTGCCTCTGGTTGCTATGGCGACAGTTTGCCGATCCCTCTGCTCCGCTGGACCGGTCATCGGCTCTTACAATTGCAGCGGCGACGTCGGGTATCTTTTTCCAGATTCACACACTGAACATTGCCGGCGTCATCCAGGCGCAAAAGGACCTCGTGGGATTCGTGCGCCAGACTACTCTCGGTCCAGGCTCAGGATCTCCTCCGACTTCGCCGACAACCTGAACCTCCAATCACTAGGGGACGGTGGCAGGGCGATCAACAGTTGACGCTTCAGCGCGGCCACTACTGTATTGAGCTTCACGACCTTGCGAACCCCGTCAGGCAGCTCCAGCCAGGCGTAGGAGAAGAGCCCGCGCCGACGACCCCTCAACACAGCTCCGTCCGCGATCGCTCTCAACAGGCGCTCCATCGCCTCTGTCGGGCCGCAGTGAGTGCAGTACGGGCGCTTGCCCCCGAACCCCTTGCAGCCGGGTGTGGCGCAACCGCTCATTGGTCGTTTGCCTTTGCAACCGCGCACGCCTCATCTCGTCCGTCGTATCCGTCGCGCTCATGGAAGAGTGGATCAATCGCGTGGTGGGGAACTCCACACAGCCACCCTCGATGATGGTGGTACTGTGGAGAGTCCTTCACGAGATCCTCGATGTGCCAAACCTGATGGACGTCACCCTCAGTCGTGATCCAGATCTCACCGTTCTTGAGATGCACAACCTCCAACCCATAGAGTGTTGCCGCTTCTCCGGCCAGCTCGAGCAACGATGCGGCGCCCTGTGATGACGGTCGAAACATGGCCGCGTAGCACGCACCCAGGTAGACCTTCTCGGCCTGTCCATGTAGGAACCCGGCCGCGAAGGCACGCTGCTTCTCCGGGTCGGTGCCGGCATGTTTTTCTCGCGCCTCTTGGTAGATGGGAAGACACGTGCGTTCGGCCATTACGCTGCCTCCTTCAGTAGGCGTTTGCGGATCTGCAACTCGAAGTGAGGGTGCAGTCTTATCGGCATCGCGGTCCCATTGGAGCGGCGTCTATCGCCACTAAGACCTCGCATCAACGCAGGAATGCTGTCGTATATATGGCGATCGATCTTGTCCCACTCGCTCGCGTAGTCGACCAGGGCCAGGTCTTCGACTTCCAACCCCGTCTCCTTGAAGCGATGAATCCTCAGTCGCTGGTACACGATGAACCCACTCGCCCAGCGCGTCTCCAGCAAGTAGGCGCGTTTCTTCTTGGCACTCATGTCCCGAGTTGCTCCTCATCGCACTCACAATCGGGGCGGTTGTTGTTCGCCCACACGAACATCCATGCCAGCAAGCCGTAGAGCGCACACAAAGCAATTCCGAGGATCAGATTCATCAGGTACCCTTTTCGTTGAAGGTTTGGGCTCGTTCGATCGCCACCAGGACATCGTGGGAGTCCACGAGGCCAATGCCGGGGAACAGGCGATATATCGTTCGCCGCGAGCATCCAAGAACTCTGGCCAGTAGCGCCCTGGGCCACTTGCATCGCGCCCGCACTTGTCTCTGTGTCATTGGAGTTGCACGCTGCAACACGGAGGGTCGCCCCATCAGGCGCACGCCTTCTCTCGGGCTTTGATGATCTTCAGTGCGGTGATGGCGTCGCTAGCTCGTTTGGGGGTGAGCCATATTTCATGGTCGATCCTGAAGTGCGCCTTCAACCAGCGCCGCAGTCCCCACTCGCCCCACCCAAGCTGCGCGCTAAGATCCCTGATCAATCGCAGCTGTCTCTTGCTTGCCAGGTACGAGGGTGGCCCTACGCGGCGATGTTGGCGCCTTCGTTCGGCGATCAGTCCTTCAAGGGATTCAATCACCTGCTGGGCCTCGTCGAAGCTCAGCGCCGAAATGCGGCGTTGTGCGGTGATGCCTTCGACGATATCGCGCAGAGACTCCTCCTCCAGTCCGAGTTCGCCACGCATAGCCCAGATCTTACGGTTCTGCTTGGCTGTCTTTTTCACCAGACAACTCCTTCTCGATCTGCGAGAGTTCCATGCGAACCTGCCCCATCAGATCCGCCGTGCCGTAGAGAGACAACTGGCACATGCGCCGCAGCAGCGACAATGCATGGTGCCTGTAAAAGTCAAGGACTTCCTGACGCTCCTCGATGCTGGTGATGAGGAACACGCCCAGGCCGGGTAGCGAGCCGATGGACTTGTGGTGGTCCTCGGTAAGAGTCTTGATGCACCATCTCACCTCGCGCACGGGCAGTTGGGCTTCCTTTGCGATCTGACGGTTCGTGATCGCCGAAGCCTTACCGCGATACTCCTGGAGCACGTCCCACACCCGAGCTTCATCGGGCGAGAGACGCTCCAGGAGCTGGGTTGTGAGAGTGAGTTGGCTCAAGCAGCCAACTTGAATGAGAAGCGATGCAGTTCGCGGAAGCGCAGCATGGTGCGCACTTGATCTGCCAACGTCCTCTCGTTGGGTTGCGGCTCCGACAACACACGTTTGAGCGAGCTGGTGACGCTCTGCTTCTCTTCCACCTTAACCATCTCGTCGAAGCGCTCGCCAAGGGCAGCACGCAGGTTGCCCAGTGATTCCTCCGGAATGGTGATGGTGACGGCGCGCTGCACCTCGCACGAGCCTTTGCCCGTTGTGAATGTGCAGCTCTTGCCATCGCCAATCTCCGTCTCAGCAAATGGCCACAGCTCTTCCTCAATCTCTTTCAACCGGGCCTCTGCTTCCTTCTTGATCTGACGCACTTCGCAACCCTCGTTGATCAGCTTCGTGCGTTTAGCCTTCTCGTGGGGGGACAACTCTGACATACCGTGTGCCTCCTACAGTGTTGGTAGATCAAACCGATCAGCACCCCCGTGCCAATGCAGGCGTAGCCTGCTAACCAATCTGTTTGAGGAACGACCGGACGCGGCTTCTCCGTGTCCGATTTGATGCGCGGTATCGCCGGGCCAATACCTCAACCAGCCGCAGCAGCAGGTAGCTCCCGATTCCCATCGCCGCGAATAGGCAGCCTATCGCCAGTGGGGATAGTGCTTTCATCATCATTCTCCTTGGGAAACAGTAGCTCGTGCACAACGTCGATGAACGAATCGATTCCGAAGGGCTTCAGTAACACTGCCTCGCAACCCGCGCGTTGAAGCGTTTGGAGATCTTCAGGGGACGCAGAGACACCGAGAAAGACCAACCGATGCGGGCGCTCCTTTCCAAACCATGCAGTCACCAACGGGGCTCCCTTGCCGTCCAGGAGGTTGCCGTCCATGATGACGAGGTCGTAGCGGACGGGACTACTTAGCTCGTTCCAGGCCGAGGTGACGCGGTTGCACACGTTGATCTCGGCTTCGGGGTAGCGCCGACGAAGCAGCTCTACCATGAGGGAGCGCATGCCGGGTTCGTCTTCAACAAGTAGGATGTGAAGCATGGGCCTATTCCTCCTGGGCTTCTTGCTCTGATAACTCGGTTAACAGCACGGCCGCCTTGGCCTCGTTGATCTCTCCATCTTGAAAGCGCTGGGTGATTTCGAGGCGCTTGCGCTCTCCCTCGCTCAGATCCTCGTTATTCGATTGCCCTGTGAGGAATTGTTGATAGCACAACAGCTTGCGAGCCATAGAGACAAGGGCGCGCGCATGAGCCCGGTGAGATACTCCACTCTGCAGCGCTGACGACTTGCGATCGACGTTCTGCAAACACAGTAGAGTGTGCTTGATGTCTTCCCGTGAGATCTCCAGAACCCCGTTGATGCGTGGGACAGAATCAGCTAATAGCGGGACCTCAAGCGTTGTGCGACAACGATGGTTTGAGCACTCGTGCCTCGTTGTAGTCGGTGTCATGATGGAGCTACACAGTTGGCATCGATGGCTCATGCCACCCTCCTTGCCTTTGTGGGTGATGCAGGGATCTCGACTTCGATTGGTGTCCCTCCCTCATCCCCGCCATGCGCACTCAACACAGTTACCATCATCTCTCGACTCACCCTCTGCTCGCCCTGCTTGAAGGCAAACCGGAGTGCCTTCGCACACAGCACGTTCACCTCCATAGGCGTGGAGATCGCAGGGTGTGCGATCAACTCCTTCAGCGCCTCCGGGTGGAAGTAATCCTCCGCACTCGCGTGTGCCTTCTTAAAGCGGTGCTTTACATATTGAGGGAGGTCTCGCTTGAGTCCGTGCACGCGGTGCATGCGGCAGCGCTGTGCTAGCTGGCGCATGTCTTGGCGCTGAAGAGTCGCAAACAGCTCCGGCTGACCAATCAGGATGATGGCGAGGATGTGTTTGATCCGCCTGCGCAATTCGTATAGCAACTTCAGTTCGCGCAGCGGCTGCAGGCCCAGCAGCTGTGCGTCCTCAATGATGAGGACAGGACGGATACCCTCGTCGGCCAATCCCTCCACGGTGTCGCGAACATTCTCGGCAACTTTCATGATCGCGCGGCCGGTGTTGAGGTCTCCCTGAAAATCGTGAAGCAGTTTTTGGCACACGTGACGCATATCGACGCGCCTCATTTGGGGCGCATCCACCCAGCTCACCACATACTCCTTATTGGGCAGCAGGTTGACCTCTACGAAACGCCTGACGGTGGAGGATTTGCCTGAGCCCACCTCGCCGGTTACAGCAGCGATGCCGGGGCGGTGTATGGTCTGGTGCAGCGCCAGCTCAACCAGGCCCATGTCCGTGCCGTAGAAGTAATCGGACGCCTGCTCGGGCAACCACGCGAATGGGTCCCGTTTCAATCCGAGCTTGTCTAGTTCGTCGGCCGGTATATCTATGTGATGGATGTTGCGCATTCAGATCCCTCCTATTACGAAGCGGCTTGTACCCGGAACTGTGACGAACCGCCGGATAGCTCTTCAATGATTCGGTCAAGGTCTTCCTCGAAGACCTGCGCGTCTTCGGCATAGAGTGCGTCGAGGCACTCCTTTTCTGAGGGCGAAGGAGGCACGCATACCAACCCCAGCGCCTGAAGCCGCTGGATCAGTTGGATGCGAGGTAACGCACGGCGTGGCAGCTGAAGAGACTCAACGTCCAGCTCTTCTCCGGGCGCGGGAAGGAAGGTCCTTCGTGCATAGCGCTCTTTGTGGCCGCCTACTTGGGCGTCTGACAGATCGACCTCCTCTAACTCCTCAAGCAGCTTCTCTTGATCCGTCGCAGGAATCTTGCGGAATGTGCCAGCGACTTCAGGCACCGGTGTGGAGTGCTCGACCTCGTACTCCACTTCGTCTAGTACGACGAAGATTGATCGGAGCCCCTCGCCTGGGTGATAGAAGACGGGCACGGATTGCCCACTCCAATTGGTAAACGGAGCCTTGCGCGGGAGCTGCCACTTCAACCCGGACAGCTGAACGGTGAGGTCGCCCTGTATCACTCTGTTCACACTTGTGTAAAAGAAGCGCGCGCTCACCCGCTCATCCGGCATGAGTCGAATCGCATGGTCTGATGGGAAGCCACCTTGCCATCGCTCAAGCGGTCGCTGGTGAGTCGTTCGGTGCACTCGCCCGTTAATCTTGTAGAGCAAGTCCTGCAGGTGAGCGTTGGCCTGGGTTAGTGTCGGCTTCTTGATGAGCCCGAAGGAATGACGTAGCCAGTTCTGTGCCACGCCGATGGGGCGCTCGACCTTTCCCTTGGCGCGAGAGTTGCCGGGGACGTGGTGTTGATATCGAACGTCCATCGCGCTGAGGAACCGCTTCATCAGCGGCGTAAAAAAGATGCTCTCCATATCAGAGTACAACTGCCGGGGCCGGCCCTGGAATGGGAAGGTGTAGGGGTCCTCTTTCACACCCCACGCCTCTACGAGAAATTCAACCCAGTTCAATGTATTTTTGCCTTGAAAGAAACGGGCGAACTGGGTGCGGCTGTGTCCGTCCGTCAACCAAAACAACTGGAGTCGCGGTTTGCGATTGCCCGCGCGATTCTTCGAAACACTCAACGTCGACTCAAATCCGATGGAGCCATCAGGCTCGACGAAGTAGTCTGGGAAGCCAGTGATGTCGATGTAGTGTCGCTCGTTCGAGAAGGATTCTTCGAAGCGCACATATGGCTTGATGAACCGTTCGCGCTGCCGCTTCGAAAGCTGGCGACGCTTGAGCCATCGGTTCCACGTAGGAACCGATACCGAGCCGCGCTTGATCCAGCCGCTGTTCTCGGCCAGTTCGATCACCTCATCCCCCGAGAGATCTCTCGTGGTGGATAGAGCAAGCATCTTCATGTACGCCTCCTCCGAGACGTCACATCGCTCTGTGCCGTGATCTGCGCGCCGAGGTCCACTGGCTCTGGGTAGGGCTCGGTAGATGGTCGATGTATGACAGTTGTACTTGACGGACAGCTCGCGAACCATGCGCGTTCGCTCGCGGCCCGTGAGACCCCCGCACTCACGGACGATGTGATCTTTCTGATCGGGTGAGAGATGGGGCACAACGATCTCCTATAGAGGCGAAGGGTGACGCTACTCTTCATCGTGTGGCGATTCGGGGTGGACCCACGGCTGCAAGACTTTCCCTAGCACCGTGACCTCCTGCATGATAAGGGCGAGCAAGGCGGGACCGTCGCGGGTGATTTCCTCGTCAGGTGCCTCTTCGGCCGCTATGATCATCTTGCCTATCAGCAGGCTCAGCTGCGTGCACTCCTTCTGTAGTGGCGTGATCTCCACGTTGTCTTCCTGGCCTTCCCCACTGCGTAGCATTGATACCTCCTCCTTTAAGTCTTCGTTCTTCGTCTCAGCGGTGTCCCGGTGGCGCCTCGTGCGCTCCAGGTCACGGTTGAGTTTGCGGATCTCCTCCTTGAGCTGGCGGTAGGACAGCTCGCCGACCTCTTCCAGCGAGCGGCCCAACAGTTCGCCAGACTCCTCAGCGGTTTGGAGTTCATCGTCGGAGATGCCCATGATCAGCGCAGCCTTCGTTTTGGACTGCCCTGCTGTGGCGGTGAGGAACTGGCGAACGTTCGCCAGCTTTGAACCCAGGACGCGGCGTGCTATCAGCATGGCCTCCCGTCCAGTCCGATAGGACAGGGGGAATCGCTCGTCCATATATGTGGTAAAGCCCCCCGGATCGAGCTTGGCTTTCAGGATGTGCAGGCGTTTCCCGATACGAACTACATCCTCCAGCATCCGACAGGCAGATTCTTGGACATCGATCTCGCATCTCTCCGTTGAGAGTTCCAGCCCGTCTCCACACGCCAATAGGAACCCTGTCTTTTCTGACGACACCTGGACCTCTGAAGTTGGCACGCTCATCGTTTCGGCCTGCTCGACCGGTACGCCCTCTCCAAACATTTCAGGGCTATCGCTGGCTACCGATTCCAGGCTGTTATTTCGTCGTCCCATTGCGCCTCCTAATGCTGTCTAGCTCGAGCAGTCGTTGGATGGTGTGTGCCTGGGCCTTCAAAAGCCACTCTGCTGTCAGGAACCATGCCTCCCCCCGTTTTTCGACCACATCGCACTGTCGCATGCTCTCAAGCAGCGAGGCAAGGCTGGACTTCGGGATCTGAGTTGCTCGATGTAGACGATCGAGGGTCGTCGTCATCGGTCCTGACAGCAGCGCGTCCAGGACTTCAAGGCCCCTGTTGAGGGATTTGATTGGTTTGGCCATCAGTTAGTCTCCATTTCAAACACTCGCGTCAGGGGCGATGATCTTGTCCAGTTCAGTGAGAAGCTTGGACACCGTCTGCTGCAGGCGCCGAGCATGGGCGGTGATGATGCTCGCTTCGCGCCCATCCACCCGACCCGGTGATTCATGATCATTCAGGGCGGCCTGGATGCTCTCAGCGACCTGCCCTAGCTCTTTCATGGAGGACATCAGCTCATCATCAACCTGCCCATTGCACTCCTGCTCCTGGGCGGGGATGAGGGTGTAGCCAATCTGGGCGGCGTGGTATTCCAACAGTTCTCGAGCGGCGGGGTGCCGGGAGACCAGCCCTAGGGGCATGTTGGGATTCATCTTGCCGACGTCACACCAACCATCCACGGCAGAGGGCCTGACGCCGATGATCTCGGCCGTCGCAGACTTGTTCTGAGTGTGGCGTGCGAGGATGGATTTCTGCTCGAGGAGAGCTTGGTAAACATCGGGCGAGGTGTTCTGCCAGGGCATTGAGCGGCCTCCTGTCGTGTGGGCCTGAAGCTGATGGGTTTTGCCGTTACCTTCGCGCTTGTCTCATTGAAAACACGGACTTACCTTTCAAACGCAGAACGGCTCGGTGATCCGTACAAATACAGATGCCGTTCTGTGTAGTTACTTCCGAAGGGGCGGTGCGTGACGGCCAAATCCCAAACCGCCCCTTCGGTCCCTGACGTCAAGTGCGAGAGGAAAGCACCTGAGTCAATTTCTGCCCTACTTACGCCGCTCTAGGGAACATCCTATTGACCGGGATGCCTAACTTCCTCGCAATCAGCCTTTGGATCGGCCTGGATGTCTCCCTGCCCGCCACCACGTGATTGACAGCCGCGCACGAGCACCCGTACTCGCGGGCAATGTCGGCCTGCCTGATCTCCGCACGAAGGAGCAGGATTTTTATATCAATCGGGGACATCGAACCCTTCTCGCGTTGTAGGGTGGCACATTGGTTAATTAACGGGAAAGATAACGATTACTGTTGTCATGTCAAAGAAAAAAAACAGTAAACCAGATATTGAAGAGATCGGTGACCGGCTTCGACAGCTCAGAGGTGGGACGATCCAGCGAGAGTGGGCAAAGCTAAACAAGATCACCGCCAGCTATGTTTCTCAAACCGAACAAGGGACAGTGAAGCCGTCGCTTAGTTATCTGGTTTCGGTGTCGGATGGTGCTGGGATCAATATCCATTGGTTGGTAACAGGAAAGGGTCCGAAGTTTTTACTGGACGACGATGGCGCGACTGAGTATGAGAACCTAGCGCGGGCGTTGTTTGCTCAGTTCTCAAAGAAGTACCCACCTCTGGCCGAATCGCTTGAGGACCTATTCATCAAACGCGACAGCGAAGCCTTCGAGTTGTGGGGGTTTGTGTACCAGCTTTCACCAATGCAGAGGCGGGCATTGTTGGCATTGTTGTCTGATCCTCGCACTCAAGAAAGAACCAAGCGCGCCAAGGGGGAGAGGTCTTCCTAGAAGTACGGTTGGCGTGTTAACGGTGAGAGTGACGCGAGTCACATCCGGTTCCTATTGATGCGAATTCTCGAACCGAGATGGCTTTTCTTGGAGGTTTTTGCATGAAAACACTCGGGCTGTTCCTCGCGATAGTCACCGCTCCATTGATCGGTTGTGGTGGAGATGACGAGAAGGGCGTGTCGACACACTGCAAGGAATTGGCCTTCCAGAATTTCGACCTAACGAGCTATATATCCTGGTCGATTGGCGACCGTGCAATTGGGGTTGTGACTGCTCTCCCGTGCAGCACAGAGGTCGCTATCCCCGGCATCAACGGGCTTGTTGACTGTGACGCTGCTGAGCTTGAAGAGTTCTGGGACGTGATCGCACTTCCTCAGTTCGTGGCAGGCTGGGACGACTTGACGGATGCCAACGGGTCCCCCGTGCAGCCCACGGCTGTCGATAGCTTCGAGGTGTTCATGTCGGATTATCAGGCGATGTACGCTGCCGGGGATTGCCCCGATCCTGATGGGAACCGAGTCCTGTTCTGATTATCGGCAGAAGACTGGCGCTCGTGCGCCGATTAGGTGTCCGCAGAGAGTTTTGTCACACTTTCTGGGGTTTTGTCACACTCTTTCTTCGCAAACTGTTGCCAATCCACTAATACCATGTGATCCTTGAACCAGGGCGTTTGGCCGCGCTCTGAAGGCATTGCACCTGTCGAAAGCGTCACTCACCCTCCGTACGGGGTGGGTGGCGTTTTGTGTTCTGGGCAAAGGATCACATGTCCAACCCGCTCAAATACATCACCAAGAACTTCACCTGGGCAGAGGCCGCGTGCCGTCGCACGGGGCTGGTTCGCATCACGGACCGGTTCTGGCGGCACATGGTGACCCTGCAGGAGTTGCGCGAGTGGTGGGGCGAAGCCCTGGACTGCTGGGGTTACCGCACGCCCTTCCACAATGCCAACGAAGGCGGAGCGGGCGACTCTCAGCACCTGCTGTTTTTTGAGACCACGCCCGACGAAGACGACCGTTTCGCTACGGACATCCACCTCACTGGCTTCGGGACCCACGACGCGACATCGATCTCGGAGGCCATCGACCAATTCGCAGCAAAGGCGAAGGAGTTGGGGTTCACGGGGATCGGGAAGTACGACTGGGGTTTGCATCTGGACATGCGCGACAAGCCCTATGAATGGGACTACCGGGAGGCTGCATGAACATCGATCTGGGAGCGGCAATGCTCGCCAACACCGGTCTGTTCATCGCCGGTATTCTGTGGATTCATCGCAGCATAGTCCAGCTCAAGCAGGAAGTGACTGACCTCAAAGAGAGCCACAAGAACCTGAAGGAAAGCGTCGTCTACGAGAGCGTGTTCGACACGGCGATGCGCGCCAATGCTCGTGAGTTGGACGACATGAAGCGGCAGCTCGATCGCCATGATCGCATGCTGAGCGATCGCACATAGGGGGAAGCATGGAACTGTTCATCGACAGCATTCTCATCCCGGCCGTCAAGGCCATCGTGGGTATCGTCACCGCCGTCGTGTTGCCCGTGGCCAGCGCCAAGGGCATCGGCTATCTCAACCGTCGATTCAAACTTGAGATCGACAAAAGCGAAGAGGCCAAGCTGGAACGCATCATCGCCGACGCCGTGCACTACACAGAGGCGACGCTCATAGGCGAGCAAGCTGGGAAGGCCAAGCGGGAAACGGCAATGCAGGACATCATGCGACGGGCTACGGAGGCCAGTATCGACGTCGGTGAGGACATCGTCCGGGCTAAGCTGGAAAAGATCCTGCACTGGGAGCGTATCAAGAAGGTCGCTTAGCCATGTCGCGCAAGTACTCCACAGACGATCGCGAGGTCTTCAAGCAGGTCTACCTGCAGTTCGCGTGGATCCCCGTCAGCCACTTGGCGGGGATGATGCGCTGCATGGCAGGCTCCGGGGCGCTGCCGGCCAAGTGGGAGGACCTTTCGGGACAAACGGTCTCGCAGTGGATCACCAAACACGGCTGGCGCGATGAGGTCGAGCGCCTTGCCCAGCTCGTCGTCGACGACTCGCAGCCGCTGCCATCGGACGACGAGGTCGATGATTTGGTCATGCGCCGCAACCTGCAGGTGTTCGACATCCTGATGGCCCGTATCCTCGGCGAGGCGGGGGATTTTTCGCAAAACGTGAAACGATTCGTCGACCTGCAGGCGCAGATCCGCAACCACGTTGGTGTGCGCCGGGCGCTGCCGCTGACGCCGACGATGCTGATCGAGTTGCTCGTGCAGGCGGGCGTCTACGCGGCCGGGGGCCGGTTCAAGGAAGAGCGCGCCAAGCAGTTCCTCAAGGACAAGTTCGCGATGCTGCGTCAGGCAGTGCCACTGAAAGTGATCGATGCTCAATCCACGACAGCTTGAGTCCGAGCTGGACCGCGATTTGCGCAAGGGCGCCCAGGCCAAGAGACAGGAGTCTCGTCGCGCGGATCTGCCGTTTCTGGAATGGACGCAGGAGTACACGCAGATCCGCTCGAAGCCGTTCTCGCTGGAAGGTCACGCCTATCTCGAAGAGCTGTACCGAGTCGTGCATCCCTACATCGTGTTCCAGAAAGCGGCCCAGGTCTGCATCAGCACGCGCTGTCTCAACGAGAGCTTCTACCTGGCCGACCAGCGCGGCTCCAAGGTGCTCTACTACCTGTCAACGGACAACGACTCCTACGATTTTTCGAACGACCGCATCAACATCGCCATCGACGACTCGCCCTATTTGCAGGAGCAGGTGGATGTGCGCGAGCGCGGACGGGACAACGTTGGCCTTCGCCACATCGGTCGCGGCAGCATCTTCTGTCGCGGCATGTTCACCCGTCGCAAAGTGAAAGCCGTTGATGGCGACATGTTGGTCATGGATGAATTGGACGAAGCGGATCAGGCCAACAAGCGCTTCGCGATGGATCGCATCCTACACTCGGATCTCCAGTTTGTTAGGGAGCTATCGCAGCCCTCGATCCCCGACTACGGCATCAGCGAATCTTTCGGCCTCACGGACCAGCGCTACTGGCACATGCAGTGCGCGAGCTGCGGCGAGTGGGCTTGCTTCGAACTCAACCTGGATGAGCGCGACGGTCAGATGATTCCGCGCCACTTCCTGCCGGTGCCCGAGCGCGCGTCGTGGGCCGCTGCGGGTCAGAAGTTCTATCGGGCGTGTCTGCACTGCGAGAAGCCGTTGGATGTGTCCAAGGGCGAGTGGGTGGCGCTGTGCCCGCAAGTCACTCAGCGGCGCGGGTACCAGGTCTCGCAGCTGTATCGTCAGTTGCCGATGGTCGGTTACGCGGATCCGGCCGACTGGATCATGGAGCAGTTGACGAGTGCCCGTAAGACGATGGACAAGGCCCGCGCCGTCATCTCCATCATCGGCGTTCCCTACGCGGGGGACCGGGCTCCGATCACGGATGCGGTCCTAGACAACTGCGAGGGCGAGGATGGGTTCCACGAGAAGGGGCACGGTTGCATCATGGGGATCGACCAGGGCGATGAGTTGCATATCGTCATCGGCCGCCCCGTGGGTGAGGATCGGGTGCAAGTCGTGCACGTGGAACACACCAACGAGTGGCGCCGGATACCCTATCTGATTCGGCTGTTCAATGTGCGCTGTGGTGTGGGTGATGCGATGCCGAACAAGCAGTCGATGAAGGGAATTGCCTGGTCCACATCGATTCCGTTTTACATCCAGTACTTCGCCGGTGCGACGCTACAGGAGGGGGAAGAGGGTGAGGGCGCGCGTACGGTGCGCAAGGTGACCGTCGATCGCACAGAGAGCCTCGATGAGACTACGGATGCCCTCAAGAGCTGCGACATCATCCTACCCAAGATGCAACGACTGACCGGTGATAGCCTGCGCGTGTATGAACTGTTTCGCGCCCAGTGCAAGACGCTGGTGAAGGATTTGGTCGAAGACGCCAAGGGCGTGATGCGCTGGGAGTACAAGAAACGCGTTCCCAATCACTTCGGCATGGCGCTCAACAGCATGCGCATCGCCTCGGACATCCGTCGCGGTGTGCGCGTCGACTACGGCCAGCTGGATACCTCTGGCGTGAAGCGGAGTGCGGCGACAGTGGACGAGGTCACAGACGATCCGAATTCGTGGCGGGCGCCCAGCAGCGAACTCACGCGCGCCACGGCTGGGATTCTCAACGAGTTCGCATACTGACACGGGGAATGTCATGAAACACATGCTCTTGCTCACGCTGCTGTTTCTGGGATGTGCCAACGAGACGCTCGTCGGCTCTGATGCCCCATCGCTCGATGGCTATTACGTGAGGAGCGTCACGGATGTGATCGAGGGCACGGAAGGCGAGCAAGCCAATTTCGAGTTCGTCGAGTGGTGGCATTTCAAACAGGATGGTACGGGGGTCAACAATGCCCGCGTCACCGGCGCTGAGGCGAACGCGCCCAGCTGGCGCCAGCCGGGTGCAACCCTGTGGACCTCGCATGGGCAATTCGAGTATGAGGGCAACCGGTTTGACTGGCTGCGCCTAGGCGGGCAAAGCGTGCGAGCCAGTGGCGAGAGGATTGAGTTGGGGCAGTCGGGAGTGGAGGACATCCCCATCGTCGTCTTCGATGGCTACATGATCCTCGGCCGGCGCATCTACGAGCGCATGAGCCTTGCCCAGTTGGAGTCGGCGTTGGAAGGAGGCCAATAGCGATGGCGCACTCATCCGGCCCTTGGCAGTCCAAGCGCATGGGGGAGGGGCAGTACCGCCTCTACGCCCCAGGTCAGGACAGGCTGCACACGATCGGCGATCTGAATTTGAGGAACAACAACCGGGGCGATCTGATGGCGATCATGGCCGCGCCATTGCTGCTGGACGCTTGCGGCGCAGTGCTGGACTCGGGCTCGCTGCGGGTGTTCGAGATCGTCTGCGACATCCTCAACACGGGGATGCTGGATGATGAGCGGTTCGAGCCCATGAAGAAGGAGCTGGTGCACATCCTCACCAAGGGCACGCAGAAGCTGGACGAGTTCCACTACGGCAATCTGTTGGGGCAGGTGCGTGAAGCCCTGGAGGCAGCGCAGGAGAAATGACCCAGACTTCCGTCATACCCTGGAAGCCAGGCGAAGAGCTGGCCACCGGCTCGGGCGACAGCTTGTACGTGAAGTACGGCGTCACCTTCGAAAACCCCGACAAGGTGGTCCGGAAAAAGGGCCTGAAGGTGTTCGAGGAGATGGAGCGCAAGGACGGCCACTACGCGGCCGTGCTGGCCACGCGCAAGCTTGCGCTGTTGGGCAAGGGGTATGAGATCCAGCCGTTCTCGGACGATGCTGTCGACGTCGAGGCGGCCGAATTCGTGCGCTGGAACCTGGAGCACATGCGCGGCTCGCTCTCGCAAGATCTGTATGAGATCCTCGACGCCTTCGGCAAGGGGTTTTCGCTAACGGAGATCGTCTACGACCTGGCCGAGGATGGTCCCTACGCAGGCAAGGCGATCCTAGTCGCGCTCAAAGCCAAGGAGCAAGAGGACTTCGGCTTCCTGTTGGA
This sequence comes from Candidatus Latescibacterota bacterium, assembly GCA_965248265.1. GTDB lineage: Bacteria > Latescibacterota > UBA2968 > UBA8231 > UBA8231 > CBDFJF01. The sequence goes on along the minus strand of CBDFJF010000001.1, from coordinate 12,662 downwards.
CGACTTCGATAACGTCCTCGATGACGGGGTGGTGCAAAACCCGGTTGTTTCGCACGGGCTGCGCCTCAACAACGCGGTATCCGAGCGCGTTATCAATAACCTGCAGGCACGGGGCGGCGACGGAAATTCACGTCGCCTGCCGCACCGAAAGTTCATCCACTACGTGTTCAATGGCCGTGCAGAGAATCCATACGGTCGCGGTCTTGGTGGTCTGTGCTACTGGTTTTCATGGTTCAAGAATGAAGGCGGCCTGAAGTTTTGGCTCATGTTCCTGGAGCGCTACGGCTCGCCCACCGTCAAGGTCACGGTCACGGAAGACGCCGCCCCCGAGGACAAGAAGAAGGTCAAGGATATCCTCAAGTCGCTGCAGCAGGAGACGGGCGTGATCGTGCCGCCCGGCTTCGAGCTCGATCTGCTGGAGGCGACTCAGCGTGGCGGCGAGGGCGGCTATCAGCACCTGATCGCCGTGTGCAATGCGGAGATCTCGAAGGCGGTGTTGGGGCAAACCCTAACGACGGAGCAGGGCGATCGGGGCGCACGCAGTCTGGGCGAGGTGCATCAGGAAGTGCGCTTCGACATCATGCGCTACGATGCGGACTCGCTCGAGGCCACTCTCAACGAACAACTCATCCGCCGCCTCGTCGACTTCAACTTTGTCGTCGAGGGCTATCCCGCCTTCAAGCTGCCGCTGAAACCGCGCAAGGATCTCAACGCTGAGACGACGTCGCTCGAAAGGCTCGTCAAGATGGGAGCGCAGATCCCGGAGCGCTACGTGCACGACGATTTGGGGTATCCCAAGCCGGAGGATGACGAGCCCGTGCTCACGGCGCAGAAGACACCCAGCCCTTTCCAACTGCCCGAGAAGCTTCCCGACGAAGTGGGTGAGGAGTTTTCCGAGCGTGCGCTCACGCGCAACCAGATCGAGCCCCCAGCATTGTCGCGTCTCAAGCGTGAGGCACTCGACGATCTGATCGAGGCGAGCGCGGCCGAAGGACGACGTGCATCTGAGACGATCCTCTTCAGCCTGATCGACCAGGTCCGTCGAGGGAATTACATCGAGGACAAGCGCTACGACGGCGAGCTGTCCGTGAACGTGCGCGGGTTGCGCGATGCGCTCGTGCACACGGCGGTGATGGCCAATCTCAACGGGCGGCAGTTTGCCACAGACGAGTTGGCCGACAAGGGCGTGACCTTCCCCGACAAGCGTTTCGAGTCGTTTGCGGAAATCCACATCGTCGGTCCGGCCGAGGCGATCGATCTGTTTCGCGGCAAGATCCCCATTCGCCCCTCCGAATTCTCGCGCGCCGTGGCAGCCTTACGGCGCAAGTACTTCACCGTCGCCGGCATCGAAGAGGCCAGCATCATCAAGCTGGTGCAGGAGGCGCTGATCGACGCCATCGAAAACGGCGGCACCATGAAGACGTTCGCCACCGCCGTGCGCGAACGCGGCGCTAAATACATCGGCCAGGAGACGGGTCAGGATCTGGCCGGCGAGAAGCTCAAAGAGGAGCACATCCGCACGCTGTTTCGCACCAACGTGCTCTCGGCCTACAACGAGGGACGCCGGGCCATCTTCGACGATCCGGACGTCGAGGACTTCGTGCCCTACCTGATGTATTCGGCCATCCTGGACGGCCATGCCCGGCCGTCCCACGCGGCAATGGACGGGCGCATCTATCGCAAGGACGATGCCATCTGGTCGAGCTGGTATCCGCCCAACGGCTTCAACTGCCGCTGCGAGGTGATCCCGGTAACGCAAATCGAGGCGCGCAGGCTGCCCCCCGAGGAGGTCGTATCGGGACCTGCCTTAATCGGCAGCAAGATCGCCACCCCTGACGACGGCTTCGGCGGCGCCGTCGCAGCCTGAGGAGAGTTTTGGGATGAAAGACATTCGCTTCAGCGCAGACGGGTTGGAGGTGGCCATCTTCAAACCCGGAGTATACCACGGCGGTACCAGCGTGATAACGGACGCGGACATCGATGAATTGATCGCCACGTATGATGCCTCCGTGCACGAGGCGCCCTGCGTGTTGGGCCACCGCGATGATCGCCAGCCTGGAGATCAGGCTTACGGCTGGGTGGATGAGCTGTTCAAGCGGGACGGCATGTTGTGGGCGCGACTCAAGCAAGTCCCTGATGAGTTCGTCGAATGGGTGCAGGAGGGGCTGTGGAAGAAACGCAGCATCGAGATGTGGTCGGACTTCCGCAACACGGGCAGAAAGTATCTGGCGGCGATCGCCTGGCTAGGTGCGGACGCGCCCGAGGTCAAAGGGTTGCCGGACGTGGCGTGGGCGGAGGATGCGGGAGAGGTCGTCACCTACGAAAGCGCCACCAACAATGTGCTCAAACGCCTGTATCAACATCTGCGCGATCTGTTCCAGGACGAGGGCTTGATCGAAAAGACCATGCTGCGCGAAGACGCCATGCAGCAGCTGGAGCGCATCCGCTGGATCGCCTCCGACGAGCTGTGGCGCATCATCTACGATGAGGAGTTGGCGGCTGAGGACAAGCGGAGTCAGGTCTCCGCCCTGTTCGAAGAGCTGAGTTCGCTCCTCGAAGAAAACGGGGAAACGATAGTCAATTCCTTCGCTGAAAGGAGCGAGTCAATGAGCAAACCGAATGCAGATGCCGGAGACGGCACTGTCACCCTGACTAAGGCTGAGTTGGCTGAGATCGTCAACGACGCAGCCACCAGTGCCGTTGAGCAATATGAGGAGAAAACGGCCGCGACGATCGACGAGAAAGTCTCGGAGGGGTTGGCAGACATCACATATAAGACGAAGCGCAACGCCATCGGCATCTACTGCGATCGCCTCAAGGAGCGTGGTATGGCTCCGGCGCTGCTCGATGAGAGCACCGGCCTGGCGGTGTTCATGGAGCGGTTGGACTACCGGGAGGCCATCACCTTTGCCGAGGGCAAAGAGCAGACGGCCCTGGAATTCTTCCAGGAGCTGTTGGGCAATCTCCTCGACGCGGCCAAGGGCAACAAGCTGGTGGTGGAGTTCAAGGAGGTGGGCGGAGCCGACAAGAGGCCCTCCGATGACACGCAGTCCGATGCCCAAGCCAGGGCGGCAGTCGAATTCGCCGAGAATCGCGAGTTCTACGAGCTGATGGAAGTCAGTGAGGAAGATTTGGCCAACAGCATCGACCGCTGATAGTAAGCGGTGCGCACTAAAACGATAAACGCGGGCACGGGGCTCACGCTTTGAAGAGGCAAGGATAAATGGCAGCACTTACGGACAATCGGCAGACCGAACGCCGCGACGGCGACATCCTCCAGCTGGAAGGCGGTATCGACATCGTCTACCGCGGCGGTATGGTCGCCCTCGACACGGCAGGGTACGCCGTCGCCGCCCAGGACACCGCGTCCTTCATCTTCTCGGGAGTTGCCTGGGAGAAGATGGACAACTCGGGCGGCTCGAACGGCGACAAAGAGGTACGCGTGCAGCGCAGCGGCCTGTTCTCGTTTGCCTGCACCGGCATGGCGATCACGGACATCGGCAAGCGGGTGTACGTCAGCGATGACCAAACCGTCACGCTCACACCCGGCAACGTTTACTGTGGCATCATCGCCCAGTTCGTGTCGTCCACCGAGGTCCTCGTCGACATCGGGCCGGCCGTGCAGGCGGCATTGGGCGACAAGATCATCGCTTCGGGGAGCTTGAGCACGTTCGTCGGCGAGAGATTCGGGCACATTTTCACCGTTCCGGCCGGCCGAAAAGCAACACTGCTGGCAGGCAAAGTCTTGGCGATGGTGAAGCCGAATTACGCCACCGACGAGCTGCTGAACGTATACAAGTACGACCTGTCAGGGACCGCCGAGAAGCAGCAGCTGTCCGCCGCCGACTACGATGTAGACGGGCTCACGGCCAAGCAGGCGGCCGATCTGACACTGACGGCCACGGCGGCTGATCTGGACGGTGATCCGGGCGACGCATGGTACTTCGCCGTCAACTGCACCGGGGCTGAGACCACGGCCGGTGACATCGGAGTCACGCTCGAGATCGCCCTGAACTAAAGGGGCCATCCGTAGAAGAGAGTTTTTCAATCGCAGCCGCCACGGGGGACGGCTTTAGCAAGGAGATGAAACATGGCAGTTGTTGATCCTGTAGTCCTCGAAAAAGGTCTGAAGGCGACCTTCTATCGGGCCTACGAGGCAGCCACCCCCATCTATCCTGACATCTCCACTGAGGTTCCGTCCTCGGCGGATCAGGAGAAGTACGCGTGGCTCGGTACGGCCCCGACGATGCGGGAGTGGGTCGATGAGCGGGTTCCCAAGGGACTGCTCGATCATTCCTACACCATCGTCAACAAGCACTACGAAGCCTCCATCAGCGTCGACAAGGACGATTTGGAGGACGACCAGACCGGACAGGTCAGACTGCGCGTCACCGACATGGCCCAGCGCACCCGGCGCCATGTCGACTCGCTGCTGTCGACGTTGATCATCGACGGCGAGTCCACGACCTGTTACGACTCGCAGTTCTTCTTCGACACCGACCACTCCGAGGGTAGCTCAGGGACGCAGGACAACGACCTGACCTACAACGTGGCCACGCCCTCGGCACCGACACAGGCCGAGTTTGAGGCGGCGTTGCACCAGGCCATCGAGGCCCTGATCGGCTTCAAGGACGATCGCAACGAGCCGTTCCTGGAGGAATGGCAGTTGAACAGCTCCAACCTCATCTGCATGGTGCCCAAGGAACATCGCAAGGCGGCACTGCAAACGACGGAGACGAGCACGATCAGCAACACGGACAACATCCTCAAGAATGTCGCCCGTGTGGTCGTGAATCCGCGCCTGACGAACAACGATCGCTTCTACCTGTTCTACGTCGGTGCACCGATCAAGCCGTTCATCTTCCAGCAGCGCGCGTTCAATGACGGGTCGCCGATGCACACGGGGATGCTGGGCGACAACACGGAGACGGGTTTCATGCGTCGCGAGTGGGTCTTCGGGGTTGATAGCCGCTACAACGTCGGCTACGGCCTGTGGCAGTTCGCGGTGCTGACGACGCTGACCTAAACCAGGACGGCGCAGTAGCGGATTCGAAAGTTCATGAGGGATGCGATCCCTGTGATGGGGTCGCATCCCTTCACCCATATCAACGAAGAGGTTTGGAATGGTCATACACAGACTGACACTGGCACAGTGGCCGGACGGCCGCTTCCGCAGGGGGGGGTTGGAGTTTGCGACCGGCCAACCCGTGTTCGTCGAAGGGCTCAATGTGCGCCTGGAGGAAGAGCTGAAAAACCCAGGCACCGGACTGGGTTGCACGGAAGTTGAGCTGGAGGAAGTACCCGGAGACGCCACGATCCTGCAGTGGGAGCCGGACGCGGACGACAAGAGTGGCGTCCGGGGTGAGTGGGTGCCCTGGGTGGCTCCGTTCGTCGAAGAAGAGGAAGATGAAGAAGACGACGCCAATGCAGACGAAGCCGGTCGTGATGACTCCATAGGCGACGCGATCGTGCTCGAGGAGGGCTGGCAGGACAAGCCCATGAACGATCTGCGTGAGATCGCTGCGCAGGTCGGTGTCGAGGCGCCATTCGGCGTCACCAAAGAGCAGTTGGTCGAGAACATCGCACAGGCGACGGATGGCGAAGAATAACGGGGCCGCGCGCCCCGCACGGGGGCAATCTGATGGCGGCGGCGAACAAGCCGTCGTCGATCAGCTGGTCATCGCCACGGTCGTAAACCCGGATGGGTCGCAGGGGATCATCGTGCAGTTGACGGAAGGACTGCAGGCGGACATGGTGCGCGCGTTGGGATTTGCTGAGCTGGGCAAGACCTACATCACTGACATGATGAAGCAGCCTCAGCCCAAGAAGAAGAGCAGCATCGTCCCGGCGCGCTTCATCCCAGAAATCCTCAAGCGATAGCCCATGCCTAGCTACACCACCACCACTGACGTGGAAGCCCTGCTTCCCGACACCTTGCCGACCTCGATCACTGCGGCCGACAAGACCAAGTGGGTGACGGACGCCTCGAAGATGGTGGATGGCATGGTCGGCACGCGGTTCCCGATGCTGTCGACGAATCAGAAGTTCGCTGATGTCACGGATACGCCCGCTTGGATTGAGCTGTGTGCGCGGTGGCTGGGTGCCTACTTCGGATTCCTCAAGCTGCGCGAGATCAACAAGTCGGCCAAGAATCCGGGGCAGGGGGCCACCTACTGGAAGATGGCTCATGATGCCTTGGAGTCGATCCGCGATGGCAAGATCGACATCTACGACAGTGCGGGCGCGGATCTGGCCTCTTCCTCGGTGGCGTGGTCCAGCACGGACGGCTATGACGCCGTGTTCTCACGCGGGGCTTACAAGGACAATGTGCTGCAGGGGGACGCTGGCACGCTAGACGATTTCGGATTGAACTGATGCCCCTAAAAATCAAGATCACGCACACCCAGATGGACCAGCAAGAGGTGCGGCTCAAGCAACGGCTACGACAGCCGCGCGCCCTGTTGCGGCGCATCCACACCTACATGATCGGGCGCACGGCGATGATGTTCAGGCGCTTGGCGCACGGGGGCACCTTCCGTGGTGTGACCTGGGACTTCTACAAGCCTCAGTATCGACGCAGCGACGGGGTCGAGGTGCCGGCTTGGGGGGGCGTGGGCAAGCTACGAGGCTCAGGGACCGTGCGTGGGCGACGCCGACCCTCAGGACGTCGAATCACACCAGCTTCCAACCTGTTGCGCGACACGGGCCGTCTGGCTGCTGCTGCGGGCGCCTCAGCGAGGTACCGACGCGGCGGCATGAGTCTGGAGATGGTCACGGGCAACGTGGCCTACGCGGCTTATCAGGCCAAGAGTCGCCCGTTCCTGTTTTTCGAGGTGCCGCGCGACACGCGGGTGTTTGAGGAGATGGCTGTGGAGCACATGGAGAGCTGATGGCCACAGCCTTCGACAGCAAGAACGCGTTCAACCTGCTGGAGACGGCCGGGAAGAACTGCGTCCAGGCGGACGCCTGGCTCGGGGATACGGCCAACGTGACCACCGTGCATGAGAAGATTCGCCGGCACGAAGAGGACCCTTTTGACCTGTACTACGATCACGAGTTACCGGCCATCGGGGTGCTCTGCATCGGCGCTGGCGAAGATGATCGCTCGGCCATGCAGGAGTGGGAGCACGGCTATCGACTGCTGTTCGACGTGTGGCACGCGGGGGCCGACTTCGACACCGTCGACCAGGAGTTCAAGAAGATCATGGCCTACCTGCGCCGCCGTTTGCGGCTGCAGACGTTCGCCACCACGACGCACGCCGAATCGGACCAGCTCGACGGCATCGCCGAGGATGGCGACGTGTTCGTCCTTGACACACCGGACTTCGACTATTTCGGGCCACAGGAAAACGGGGGTTGGCTTATTCACGGGATCGTCCTGGCGCAGGTCACACTGATCAGCGCGGACTGAGGAGATAACACATGGCTACCCTACGCGGCTTCGACCGCAAGTTTTACTTCAGCTACATCAAGTCGCAGGACACCTGGGGCACGGCCGAAGCCGACGCCGATCTGTTTCCGTTCCGGGTTAACTCCGATCCCTTGACGGTCACGCCTGAGTTCACTGACGACACGGACGAGGTAGGCGGCGCCGAAGAAGCCCAGGCGCAGGAAGAGTTGTCGCGGGATGTGTCCGGGCAGCTGGGGCAGAACAAGACGCGCGCGCCGTTTCTGGCCTCGATGCTGGCATACACCCTGGGCTCGGTCACCACCTCGTCTCAGGATACGTCAGCCGGTCGCCACATCATCACGCCCTACACGACCGACTATTCCCAGAACACCTTTACCGGCCTCGACCTTCATACCTCCACCTTCTACCAGCTCTACCACAACCTGGCCGTCGATAGCCTTGAGTTGTCGACCCAGCGCAAGGGCTGGCTCACGACCAATGCGCAGGTGGTAGGCTCGGGCAAGTCGGCGACCACGGGCGTCACCGTTGGCAGCCTGGGCGCCGCGCCCACCTATGGTCCCGCGCTCAAGTGCGGTGACATGAAGGTGTTCATCCGGGTGGATGGAGGAGTCACGCTGCCGGCCAGCTACAACCAGGGCGCCGAAGATCTGCCAGGCCCGGCGACCGAAATTTCGGCGAAGATTCGCAGCTTCAACTACCGCTACAACAATAATCTGATCAGCGACGATGCCTATGAGCCGGGCAGCGGCGTCAACCGAGCCAGGGCCGAGCGCGATCGCCGTGGGCAGACGCTGAGCTTCGAGGTCGAGTTCGAGGACGCCACCTACCTGGATTATCTCACCGCCCAGAACGTGCTGGGGTTGGAGTTCGACTTCGTCTCGGCCACGTTGGCCGGTGCCGCTACCGTCTACTACGGTGCCCAGGGGCTGTTCCCGATGGTGAAGCTGACGCAGGCGCGGGTGCAGGGTGGGTTGGGTACGCAGATCGTCTCCTGTGAGGGCTTGGTCATGGACGACGGCACCAATCCCACGGTGGAGTGGACGGTATTCGATACGAACCAGACGGGTTATCTGCAATGATTCTGCGGGAAGTCGTTAACGGCGATAGCACCATTCGCCTGGAGCGCGAGGAGGAGCGCAACGCGCGCGGCCGCACCATCAGCGCCACCCTGCGCATCAGCATCAATGACGAGACCGAGTGGGAAGGCCCGGACACCCAGGACTCGGCCGATCAGTGGCAGACCGAGTGGGATCGTCTAACGATGCCGAAGGCGAAGCGTACGCGCAGCAAGAAAGCGAAGGGATAGCGCATGGCGACCAAGCGTGGATTCTCAGGTTGGCGTTCGATCTCGAAGGTGGAGGAATCCAGCTACGACTCGGCGGCCACGATCGCGGCGACCTTCCGCAACGCGGCCGATCCGATCACGGAGATGGTGGAGCTGGCCGATGGCACGGAGCTGATCGGCACCGAGGCGGAGGAAGCCGACGAGCAAGATATTCTGGCGCGGCATGCCGAAGGCGATGAAGACATCCCCAGGGTGCGGCCGCACGAAGTGGCGCTGTACGCCGCTTACCACTTCGGCAACCTGAATCAGTCTCCGGCCAATGAGCCTGCAGCAGGGTACCGGACGCACACGATCACGCCGTACCCGAAGTCGTTCACCAACGGCGCCCAGGACGGCACCAGCGTGCCGCTGACGAGCCTTACCGTCGAAGACACTTCGTCCTTCCCATCGGCGGGTACGATCGTCAACGAGGCTTCTGGTAACGCCGGTGCCTATACCGGCAAGACGGCAACGTCCTTCACGGGTTTTACGGGTACGGCTACCAACGACAACTGGGCCGACAACCAGGGTCTGCATCTCGAGCAGCCGGACAACGACTATCTGGTTCCGTCCTTCACGGTCCTCGATCACATCGGCGCAGCGCTCAAAAAGCAGTGGACGGGATGCATGCTGTCTCGGTTCGAGCTGTCGGCTGAGCGCAAGGGCTTCGTGCGCTTAGGTGGACGCATCTTCGCCTCGGGTAGCAACACCACGCCAGGCACGGCGCGTCCGGCCGAGATCTCGGAGACCTATCTGAAGATGGGTGATTGCGCCTTCACGATCGCCGGCACCTTCGACGGCCGCACCTTTTCGGGCGGCACCAACATCAACGCCAAGGTGCGTTCCTTCACCTACGCGTCCGAGTTCGACATCCCGGACGAGTTGGTCTACGAGCCTTCGGGCGTCGACAAACCAAAACGTGCTGAGCGTGGCCGGCGCCGAGAGAGCTTGAGTCTGGATGTGGAGTTCGACGATGCCACCGAGCGCGATTACGTGCTCAATCAGACCAACCTCAACTTGCTGATTCAGATGGTGGGCGCCTCGGGCTCCTATGATGTCAAGCTCATCCTCCCGCAGTTCCGCTTCAACGGGTTTCCGCAAAGTGGCGGTGTGGGGGTGATGACGTTGAGCCAGGAGGCGGCCGTCCAGCAGCATGCGACCTACGGTCCAATCATGATTCAGGTCGCCAACCAGCAGGTCGATTACCTGCACGCGTAATGAAACGGGGGAGATTGATGTTGAGTTGGAGGGTGGCCCTGGCCTTTACCGCAGTAACCCCCGTGCCTGCGGACCTCCACCTCTTTACGGGGGAGATGGACTGATGGCTTTCGATCTATCGGAAACACGTACCGAAGTGTGCATCTACGAGGAGCGCAGTGGCACCACGCAGAGCCTGTTCGCGCGCGATCCCACGCCGCAGGAACGGATTGGCTACATGAACGAGAGTGTGTTTCAGGATGGCGGCGTAGTCGTAAACAAGGTGGCCCAGACCCGGCTCAAGTTCGGGTGCTCGGTGCTGGAAGAGGCTCAAGCGGCGGCCAAGCCTGAAGACAGTGGATACGGATTCTTCAACGAGAAGGGCGAGTGGGTGCCGCTCACGAGTGAGGTGGAGAAGATTCCGGTCAGGCATAAGGACGTGGTGAAGGAATACACGGAACTGTACGGCCAAGCGTGGTGTGAGTGGATCGGTAAGCTACCACTATGGAAGCTGTTCCTGTTGGCCAAAGCACCCAGCCACATCGATCGCATGGCCGATGTCATCTTCGAAGGGGCGGCCCGGTACCGGCAGCCACAACGCAAGGGAGCGACTGAGGGAAACTGATCGAGCACCTGAGGGACTGCGTCCATCTGGTGATGGATGAAGACACCTTATGGTGCTCGAGTTGTCCCATGATCGAGCAAGTAGAGCATGCAGCCATTGAACAGACCTGTAGAGATTGCCGCGCCAGCGACCAAAACAAGGACGTCGCCTTTCAGGACCCGTACTTCCGGCGCATCTGGAAAGCGGCCCATCTCAAGGTGGCAGGCGTGCCGGTGATGGACCTGGCAACGACCCTGGACGATGTGTTGGCCATTCACACAGTGGAATCCGAGATGAAGCGCATAGCCCAAGATCAGGCCGAAGCCCAGGCGCGCAACGACCACGACGATGGTGGAGAGTATGAGGACGAGTAAAGTCGTCTTAGAGGCCGAATACGAGGACAATGCGTCGGACAACTTCGAGCGCAGTTTCCGTGGTATGCGTGGTGACATCTCTTCGACGGAAAAGACGGTTGCTCGCATGGAGAAGTCGTTCGTCTCCCTCAAGCGGGTCGTCATCGGTGCGTTCTCAATCGAAGTCGCACGTCGTCTGGCTGCCTTCGAGTTGGACATCGTCAAGCTCAACGATCAGGTCAACATCGCCTCGTCCTCGTTCGAGCGCCTGGCTCGCAAAGCGGGTACCGACGCGACGACTGAGCTGGCCAAGCTGAGCAAAGCGACGCAAGGCACGATCTCGGATCTGGAGTTGATGCAGCGCGTGGGCGCGGCGGTCGATGCGGGTCTCACCTTCGAGCAGGCCCGTACTGCCATGCAGTTTCTGCGCGCCTACTCGTTGGCTTTTGGCAAGGATTTCAACCAACTCGTGCAGACGATCTTCACCGGACTGCAGCGCGGCTCGGTGCTGTTTTTGGACGACGCCGGCATCATCCTTTCTGCGACGGACAAGATGTTCGCTGGGCTGGGTGACCTGGAGAAGAAAACGGCGCTGGTGAATGAAGCCGTTCGGTTGATGGGCGAGAAGCTGAAGAACCTGGAGGTTCCCGCCAACAGTGCCAGTCTTGAAATCGACCGCGTCGCTGTGGCCTGGACGAATTTGAAGATCGCCCTGGGTGATCAGGACAGTGCGGCGGGTGGACTCCGACTGGTGACGGATCTTCTTAGCGCAGCCGAAGGCAACGTGCGTGCGTTCTGGGAACTGAACCGGCAGATGAACCTGATGGACATCAGCGCCAAAAACTTCCTGGGCATCGAGCTGAACGAGCGCCAGCGGCGCATCGAAGAGCAGCACTCACCTCAGATGAGCGAGCCGATGGGGTTGACCCCCGAGCGACCTCGGCGCTATGAGACGCAGCGACGCTACCGCACTGGCATGTTGCCAGGCATAACGGTTCACCCTGGGCGCGAAGAGGAGGAGCGAACTCCTCTGGGCGGCGGAATGCCCAGTCGCAACCTTGATGTCGAGGTGACGATCGGGCGCAAGAAGCGGGAGTTGGAACTCCAGGCGATCCAAGATCTGGACGCTCGTGCTCAAGCTGAGCTGCGGCGAGCACAGGCAGCCGAGTCCGCTCAGCTGCTGATGGACGGCGCGAACGATTTGCAGCTCAAGGCGCTGGGCAAACTCCATCTGCAAGAAAGACAGCGACTGACTACTGAGCAGGAGATCATCATTGCCCAGGCCGAGGTGAACAAACGACGTCAGCAAGAGCTTCAGGTCGTTGATGGGCTGGTCGGGGTGATGTCGCGATTGCAGCCGCAGCTGCAGGGGTTCTTCTCGGCCGCCTCCAACCTGGCCCGTGGGGACATGATTGGAGCAGGTGTGAGCGCTGTGCACGGTGTTCTCGATGTCTTTGGTGTGGCTCGTGATCCCATCGATCGCTTTGCGGATCAAATTCGCAGTGTCGCTGAAGCAGCACGCGAAACCAACCGCTCAGTCCACGGCTTGTTGGAGGAGTACTCAGGCACTTCAGCGGAAATCAAGGCTCTTCAGGAAAACACGTTCGAGCCGCTACGACGATCAATGGAACTACTCCAAGAGGGCTCCAAGGAGCAGAGTCACACGGAGTTTCTTCTAAGCTTCTTCGAAATGCTTCGACTTGCGGAGGGGTCAGCAACACAGAGCGGAAAGATTATTCCAAAGTTTCAGCAGGCACTTGACGAGTCTGGGTT